>NZ_CP061170.1:0-2400000 GCF_011751745.2 Paramicrobacterium fandaimingii | reverse complement strand
GGGGAGAGGGAACAGTGGATGCCGCGATCGCTGTCGGCTACGCAGAACACCGCGCCCGGGTGGCGGGGCCGACGGGCGAAAGCGTAGACGCGCGCTTTGCCGTGAACGGTCGTGACGCGGTGATCGAGATGGCCGCAGCGAGCGGGCTCGATGTGCTTCCCGACGGCACGCTTGCGCCGCTGCGTGCCTCGAGCCGCGGTACAGGTGAGCTGATCAGCGCGGCTCTCGACGCCGGATGCACCCGCATCACGATCGGCGTCGGAGGCAGCGCGAACACCGACGGGGGAGCGGGAGTTCTGGCGGGCCTCGGCGTGCGATTGCTGGATGCCGCCGGAAACGAGCTGCCCGATGGCGGTGCGGCGCTCGCCGACCTCGCCTTCGTCGACATCGCTGGGCTCGACCCGCGCGTTGGCGCCTGCGAGATCGTGCTCGCCGCCGACGTCGACAATCCGCTGGTCGGCGCGCGCGGCGCCGCTGAGGTGTTCGGCCCGCAGAAGGGCGCGACCGCGTCAGACGTCGCCGCCCTCGACGCCGCCCTCTCGCACTACGTCACCGTGCTCTCTTCCGTCGTCCCCGCCGCCGCCGACCTCGCAGGGGCGCCCGGCGCCGGTGCTGCGGGAGGAGTCGGATTCGCTGCCCTCGTGCTCGGCGCCCGGCGTGAACCCGGAACCGCTGTCGTGCAGACGCTCACGGGTCTCGCTGCCCGCATCACGGCGGCTGACCTCGTGATCACGGGAGAAGGCAGCCTCGATGAGCAGAGCCTCGGCGGCAAGGCGCCCATCGGCGTGGCGAACGCTGCTGCGGCAGCATCCGTGCCCGTCATCGCCGTCTGCGGGCGAACGACCCTGAGCGACACCGCACTGCGCGACGCCGGATTCGCCGCCGTCTACGCGCTGTCCGATCTCGAACCCGATGTGGGCAAGAGCATGGCTGGCGCCGCCGACCTGCTGCGTCGCATCGGAACGACAATCACCGCGGATGCCGCACGGCTCACACAAGGAGTGACACTGTGACACAAGACTCTGTGACCGACCACACGAACGATTCGACCACCGCACGAAGCTCCGACGCAGCATCCGGCCGCTACGACCTCGTGATCCGCGGGCGAGTGCTCACCGTCGCGGGCGAGGCTGTGCGCGAGATCGCCGTCTCCGACGGACGCATCGCCGCGATCGAGGCATCCGGAACAGGACTTGCCGCCGACCGATACGTCGACCTCGCCGCCGACGAGATTCTGCTGCCCGGCCTCGTCGACTCGCACGTGCACGTCAACGAACCGGGCCGCACCGAGTGGGAGGGCTTTGCCTCGGCAACGCGCGCCGCGGCGGCGGGCGGCGTGACAACGCTGATCGACATGCCGCTCAACAGCATTCCGCCCACAGTGAACGTCGACGCGCTTGCCGTCAAACGCGCCGTCGCGGGGCCGCAGGCCCATGTCGACGTGGGCTTCTGGGGCGGTGCGGTGCCGGGCAACACGGGCGATCTGCGCCCACTGCACGACGAGGGCGTCTTCGGCTTCAAATGCTTTCTGCTGCCCAGCGGCGTCGACGAGTTTCCGCCGCTGCCTCTCGACGAGATCGAGCGCGACATGCGGGAGCTCGCGACGTTCGACTCGCTGCTCATCGTGCACGCCGAAGACCCGCAGGCTATCGAGACGGCGCCGCACGACTTCGGTCCAGGGTACGCCGGCTTTCTCGCCTCGCGTCCCCGCGACGCCGAGAACGCCGGAATCGCCGCCGTCATCGAGCGCGCCCGCCGCACGGGAGCCCGTGCGCACATTCTGCATCTGTCGTCGAGCGATGCGCTGCCGATGATCGCCGAGGCGAAGGCCGACGGCGTGCGACTCACCGTCGAGACCTGCCCGCACTACCTTGCCCTCTCGGCCGAAGACGTTCCAGACGGCGCCACGGCCTTCAAATGCTGCCCGCCGATTCGCGAAGAGGGTAACCGCGAACTGCTGTGGCAGGGCCTGCTCGACGGCACGATCGACCTCATCGTCTCAGACCACTCGCCGAGCACGGAAGAGCTCAAGGGCACAGGCGACTTCGGCACGGCGTGGGGCGGCGTCTCGTCGCTGCAGTTGGGCATCTCACTCATCTGGAATGAGGCGCGCGCTCGCGGCATCCCGCTCGAACGCGTCGTGTCGTGGATGTCTGCCGCTCCAGCCTCCCTCGTCGGGCTCGAGCGCAAGGGGCGCCTCGAGGTGGGGGCGGATGCCGATTTCGCGGTGTTCGCGCCCGATGAGCAGTTCACCGTGGACGTTCACACGCTGCGCCACAAGAACCCCGTCTCGCCCTATGCCGGCAAGACGCTCACGGGCGCGGTGCGGCGCACGGTGCTTCGCGGCGTCGAGGTCGACGGCGAGACGCCGCGTGGTCTGCTGCTGCGGCGAGGCGAGGCGTAGCATCGGAGCATGCAGCCTTCCGACGAGACGGCGTGGCAGACCCTCGCCCCGCTGATCGACCTCGTGACGCCCATGGCCGTGCGGGTTGCCGCGACCCTCGGCGTGGCCGACCTCTTGCGCGACGGGCCTGTGTCCGCCACAGACCTCGCCCGCCGCTCGGGAGCTGATGCCGACGCACTCGAGCGGATGCTGCGCCACCTGACGTTTCGCGGCATGTTCGTCGAGTCGACCCCTGGCGTCTTCGCGCTCAATCCGGCGGCGGCGCTGCTCGACTCCGAGCATCCCTCTGGCATGCGCGTCAGCCTCGACCTCACGGGTTTTGGCGGGCAGATGGATCTTGCCTTCACGCGGCTGATGCACACGGTTCGCACGGGGGAGCCCGCGTGGCAGGAGGTGTTCGGTGCGCCATTCTGGGAGTACCTGGAAGCGACACCGACGATGGCCGCGTCGTTCGATGCTGTGATGGCCGCCGGCGCTGAGTACGTCGACGACGACGCCGCTGCCTGGGACTGGTCGCGCGCGCGACACGTTGTCGATGTCGGAGGGGGCACCGGGGCGCTGGTAGCGGCGCTGCTGCAGCGGCATCCCCAGCTGCAGGCGACACTCGTCGACCTCCCCGAGACCGTGCAACGAGGTCGTGAGCTGCTGGTCGCGCGGGGCCTCGAACGCCGCGTGCGCATCGCAGGGCAGAGCTTCTTCGACCCGCTTCCGCCCGCGGGAGACGTGTATGTGCTGAACAGCATCCTGCACGATTGGCCCGATTCGGATGCCGTGGCGATTCTGCGGCGGTGCGCCGAGGCGGCGGGGCCGGGCGGCGTCGTCGTGATCATTGAGCAAAACGACGGTTCGGGTGCAGACCATGCAGAGATGGATCTCAGGATGCTTGTGCTCTGCGCCGGCCGCGAGCGCACGCGTGCCGAGTTCGAGGCTCTCGCGCGGGAGGCAGGCCTCTCTGTGACGGGCTACCGCTCGACACCACTCGGGCAGGTCGGCATTGAGCTGCGTGTCGCTGCTGCTATCGACGACCGTTTGCCTGCGCCGCACTGACGCTCATGAGCACGAGCGGAATCTGAAGCGGGAGTCGCAGCACAGCAATCACGACGGCGAGAGCTCCCCGCTTGCGCACGACGCGAACTGTGCGCACATTTGCCGGGAAGACAGCGACAAAGAATGCGGCCGCGACAACACCACCAATGCTCTGTGTGCGACGAGAGGCAAGCAGCGCGGCGATTCCCCACTCGGCATACCCTGATGCCCTCGTCCACAATCGAGCAGACCCGGGCAGCGACCTCGGCACCACCGGGTCGAACACCTGAGGTTTCACTGCGTGCACGATGCCGCTCGCCGTCAGCACGGCTGTGAGAATCAGCGCTGTCGAGCGGGAGCGAGGAGCGGTAACTGACGTCATCTTCACACCATACGCTCGCACGGCACAGCATAATTCTGGCGAGGTGCAGAGCATCCGCGCGAGTCGACTGTATTGTATAACCCGTGACATCGCATCGGCGGACTCCGGGGTCTCAGACTTCACTTCGTGAAGCCAACCGTTCGCGTGTGATCGATGCAATCACACAACACGGCGGTCTCACCCAGGTGGAACTTGCGGGAGCGACGGGCCTGTCGCCCGCGACGATCTCGAACATCGTCAAGGAGCTTTCTGCCTCTGGAGTGCTCGATACACGAGCGAGCACTCGGAGTGGGCGGCGAGCCAGCTATGTGACGATTGCTCATGCTGCGGGAATCGTCGCCGGCATCCACTTTTCGGCTCGCCACCTGCGCGTCGTCATCTCAGATGCAAATCGCACAGTGCTCAGCGAGACGCATATGCCGTTGGCCAGGGCGCATAGAGCTGACAATGAGCTCGATCGTGCCGCTCTGCTGCTCGCTGACATGCTCGCGGGGATGAACTCCTCTGTTGACAAGCTGTTGGGAATCGGAATCGCACTGCCGGCTCCGCTGCGACAGCCAGTGGGGATGGTTGCCCGTAACGGCATCCTCAGTGGTTGGAGCGGTGTTGACGTTCCCCATGTGATGGAGGATCTGCTGAAACGGCCCGTGTTCGTTGACAATGCGTCAAATCTCGCCGCTCTTGCTGAAGCGAGAACCGGGGCGGGGCGGGGCAAAGACACCCTTGTCTTCATTGACCTTGACCACGGGATCGGCTCGGGGCTGATTCTGGGAGGGCGGCTTTTTCGCGGACATACCGGCGCTGCGGGCGAGCTCGGGCACACAGTGATCAGGGAAGGCGGGCCCGTGTGTCGGTGCGGCAACCGCGGGTGCCTCGAAGCAATTGCGGGCGGGCCAGCCCTGATCGACCAGCTTGAACCGGAGCACGGCTCGATGAAGCTTGGCGACATCGTGATTCGTGCAGTGGAGGGCGACCCTCGCACGTTGCGAGTGCTCGCGGATGCGGGTCGCCATATCGGGCTGGCCGTCGCCAACCTCTGCAATCTCCTCGACCCGGAGAGGGTCGTCATCGGCGGTGAACTCGCCCGATCCGGTGAGCTCATCCTCGGGCCGATCCGCCACGCGATGGAGCGCTCGGTCATTGTCGGACCCGAAGCGGCCCCCGAAGTCGTGCAGGGTCAATTAGGCAGCCACGCTGCAGCCCGAGGTGCGGTCATCCACGCGATCGACAATGTGAGTCTTCAGTCGAACGTGTCGTGACGTAAATGCAATCGCCTCCTTGAGTTCAAGTCTTGACGCCAATAATCAAACCTGCAAAACTCAAGAGCGTCATCACGACGGAGGTAAATCGATGAAGATCACCACCACAACGAAGACAGTGGTCAGTGCTGCAGCGATCCTTCTCTCCCTAGGAACCCTCACGGCATGTTCCAATGCCGCAGAGTCTCAAGAAGGAGACGAGGACTCGTCCGCTCCCACGATCGGCCTGCTGCTCCCGGACAACGTCACGGAACGCTATGCGAGTGCAGACAAACCGTACTTCGAAGAGAAAATTGCCGACCTCTGCGCCGACTGCAAAGTTCTGTACGCGAATGCAGACGCGGATGCGGCAAAGCAACAACAGCAAGCCGAATCAATGCTCACCCAGGGAGCAGACGTTCTTGTGCTCGATCCATTCGATGGCAAAGCTGCCGCGGCCATCGTCAACCAGTCGATCCAGCAGGACGTTCCGGTCATCGCATATGACCGCATGATCAACAGTCCCGATGTTTCGTACTACATCTCCTTCGACAACGTGAAGGTCGGGGAACTGCAGGCGACCGCGCTCGTGAAGCGAATGAAGGATCTCGGACTGCCCGATGATGCCGGAATTCTCATGGTGAACGGTTCCCCGCGCGACCCGAACGCTGCGCAATTCAAGAAGGGCGCTCACAACGTCATCGATAAGTCCGACCTGACGGTGCTCGCGGAATACGACACCCCAGGATGGAAGCCAGCGAAGGCGCAGAACTGGGTGGCCGGCCAGGTCACCAAGTTTGGCGACGAGATCAAGGGCGTCTACGACGCCAATGACGATACGGCCGGTGGCGCCATCGCAGCCCTGAAAGCAGGGGGAATCGATCCGCTCCCGCCCGTGACCGGCCAAGACGCGGCGCTCTCAGGAATTCAGCGCATTCTCGCCGGCGATCAGTACATGACCGTCTACAAGGCGTTCAAGCCCGAAGCGTATAAGGCCGCTGAACTGGCCTTCGCCCTTGCTGACGGTGACAGCCCGAAGGCCGATTCCACGGTGAAGACCGCGGATGGTGACGAGATTCCCTCGTTCCTCCTCGACCCCGTTCCGGTGACGGCCGGTGAGGTCCAATCAACAGTGATCAAGGACGGCCTCTACACGGTGGACGAGATCTGCACGGACGCGTACGCCGCCGCGTGCAAAGAGAACGGCATCACATAAGTGACACCGGCGTCGGCCGGCCGAGCCACTGAGCCGGTCGGTCGACGCCGCCACGGGACCGGCACAGACGACAAGGAGACGTCGTGACAATGGCATCCGATTCAGACGAACATCAGGCGCCCGCCCGCACACCCGTGTTATCCATGCGGGACATCTCGAAGGGGTTCGGCGCTGTGCGCGCGCTCTCGGATGTGGAGCTTGATGTCTTTCCTGGAGAGGTCGTCGCCATCGTCGGCGACAACGGCGCGGGCAAATCCACACTCGTGAAGATTCTTGCCGGAGTGCATGGAGCCGACAGGGGGTCGATCACGTTCACCGGCGAGCCCGTGGCGATCGCCTCGCCGACAGCATCCCGCGAACTCGGAATCGCAACGGTGTTTCAAGATCTTGCGCTCTGCGACAATCTCGACGTCGTCGCGAATCTGTTCCTCGGGCATGAGCTGAGCGCAGGCACCCTCAACGAGGAACTCATGGAACAGCAGTCGTGGGAGCTGCTTCGGCAGCTTTCGGCGAAGATTCCCTCCGTGCGCACGCCCGTCGCCTCGCTCTCCGGTGGCCAGCGACAGACGGTCGCCATCGCTCGCTCCCTGATTGGTGATCCGCAGGTCGTCATTCTCGACGAACCGACAGCGGCCCTGGGCGTTGCACAGACCGCCGAAGCGCTGAACCTGATCGAACGACTGCGAGAACGCGGACTCGGGGTCATCCTCATCAGCCACAATATGGCCGACGTGCAGGCAGTCGCCGACCGGGTCGTTGTGTTGCGACTCGGCCGAAACAACGGAATGTTCTACACCTCCGACGTGAGCTATGAAGAGATCATCGCCGCGATTACGGGGGCAACAGACAACCCGATGACCACGGGGAGAGAATCCGACGCGAGCAAGGAAGACCCGATTAACAATGAGTGACCACACATCGGCCGCCCAGGCGACGGACAACTCCGAACCCACGTCCGTGGCAATGGACATGCAGGACGAGCGAATCATCCGACAGGAGGGAATCGCCGGCGCGATCCGCGCATTCGGAAAGCGGATACGCGCGGGAAATCTCGGGTCCCTCCCGATCGTGGCCGGGCTCATCCTGATCTGGATCGTCTTTCAGCTTCTCAACTCCAAGTTTCTCTCGGCAGACAACCTGGTAAACCTCACATTGCAGTGCGCAGCTCTCGGGACCATCGCACTCGGTGTCGTCGTTGTGCTTCTCGTCGCACAGATCGACCTGTCCGTTGGCTCTCTCAGCGGCGTGGCATCGGCAGTGCTCGGCGTGACGTTCGTGCAGATGAACTGGCCGATCTGGCTCTCCTTGCTCGCGGCCTTGGCTCTCGGTGCGCTCATCGGCTTCTTCTACGGGTACCTTTACACCCGGTTCGGGGTTCCGACATTTGTGATCACGCTTGCCGGACTGCTCGGGTTCCTCGGACTCCAGCTGTGGATCTTGGGGCCGACCGGAACTGTCAACATTCCGTTCTCGTCGTGGATCGTCCAAATGGCAACATCGACGTTCCTTCCGCCATGGGTTGCGTACACCATCACCGGTCTCACGGTCATCGGCATCATCATCTCGGACGTGCGCAAGGCTCAGCGCCGTGTGAAGGCCGGGCTTTCGAGCGTCGCGCTGTCTCTCACGATCATCAAGGCAGTGGTCATTCTTCTCGTGGCCGTCGTCGCCATCACCTACTTGGCGACCGACCGCGGCATCGGCGTGACGTTCCTCCTGTTCATCGCGCTGAGCGCACTTGTCGGCTTTCTTCTGAACCGGACCCGCTGGGGTCGGTGGATCTACGCCGTCGGCGGAAACGTCGAGGCCGCTCGCCGTGCGGGAATCAACGTTAAAGCGATCTATATTTCAGCGCTGATGGTGGGGACCACGCTTGCGACTCTCGGCGGGCTGCTCGCGGCGGCCCGACTGACAGCCGCGAGCATCTCCAGCGGTGGCGGCACCACGAACTTGACGGCAATCGCTGCTGCCGTGATCGGTGGCACGAGCCTGTTCGGCGGTCGAGGACACGCGTGGTCGGCGCTTCTCGGAATCTTCGTGATTCAGTCGATCTTCAACGGTCTCACGTTGCTCAGCCTCGACTCTTCGGTGCGCTTCATGGTCACGGGTGCCGTGTTGCTGCTCGCCGTGATCATCGATGCGCTCTCGCGCAGGGCCCGCGCGTCGCACGGCCAAGCGTAGGCGCGGGGGAGCAGGTTAGCATGAACGCGCAGAGGCGATGGCGGTCGTCGTCGCTCACCCGGCCGTGCCTGTGACGATTAACAGGATGCCGCCGGCAAGCAGCGATACCGTCAGCAGGGCTGCTCCGAGCCAGATCAGCGCAATCCACCGATTCGGCTTCGTGGGGTCTCGGCCGATCACCGAGAAGAAGAAGCCGCCCGGAATCAAGAGTGCCGTCGAGAGCACCCCGCCCGCAATGCGGTCACCCAGCGGGCCGACGTCGGCCGCGCTCATGACGAGCCCGACAATGAGCCCAAGGGTGACGAGCATTCCCGCGTGGGCATGCCCCGCGCGAAAGAACGATTTCTGCAGATCGTTCGCTCCCTGCCTTCCCGTGACGACGCGCAGCATGAACGTGCCGCCGTATGCGATGCCGATCACCGTGAGCAGCACGACACCGGCGGTGATGGTCATTGATGACGAAAACATCTGTAACTCCCCGTGTTAGATAGTGACGATATCCAATAGTAGATACTGATACTATCTAGCACAAGGGGTGATCATGAGAATCTCTGAACTGTCACACGAGACGAGCGTCTCGGTAGCCAGCATCAAGTACTACCTGCGCGAGGGGCTTCTGCCCGCGGGGGAGATTCTCGGAGCCCGCCAAGCGGATTACGGCGATGCCCACATCGCTCGTCTGCGCTTGATTCGGGCACTCGTCGACGTCGTCGGCCTACCCATCGCCAAGGTGAAGCGCATCTTTGAGCTCATCGACAATCCGGGCGACGACATGTTCGCCACACTGGGCAAGGCAGTGGATTCCCTTCCGCCATACGCGGCAGACGGGGAGACGGATGCTGATGACTACCCGAAGGCCCGCGAGATCATCGAGAGCCTCGGCTGGACCTACGACGCACGCTATGCCGCGACAGGTCAGCTCGAACGTTCGCTCGGCGCGATCGAGGGAACCGGTGTGCCGATGTCTCGCGAACGCCTTGAGGTGTACTCACGTGCGGCGCGCATGGTTGCCGAATTCGACATCTCGCACCTGCCGCAGGCAGACGCGGACCCGAGCGCGACAATCGAGTACAGCGTGCTCGGCACGGCGCTGTACGAGCCGATCCTCGTTGCCCTGCGCCGCCTTGCCCACCAGGACATCGCCGCACGGGCGCTCGCGAACGACTGAACCTCGTCAGAGCGGCGTGGCTGTCGGTGTTGGCGCGCCTCTCGTCAGATTTGGGCGGCGACGAGCGTGATGAGCGTCGCCTCGGGGCGACACGCGAAGCGCACGGGCGCGTAGATCGACGTTCCCAGGCCAGCCGAAACGTTGAGGAACGACGAGCGCAGAGCGTGCGTCCACACCGAGAGCCCCTTCACTTTCTTGCGTGGGATATCGCAATTGGTGACGAGTGCGCCGTAGCCCGGAACGCACACTTGACCGCCATGCGTATGCCCGGCAAAGATCATCTGCGCGCCGTGCGTCACAAATGCGTTGAGCACACGCTGGTATGGCGCGTGAGCGACGCCGAGCGTTACGTGGCGTGAGACGTCGCTGCCGTCGTCTGAGGTTTGATCATCGCGCAGATCATCGATGAGCCCCGTGAGCACGTCGAGACGGTCGCGGTGAATGTGCGGGTCGTCGACACCGAAGAAGTCGAGCGTTGTCCCGTTCACCTCGAGGCTCGTCACCGCGTTGTTCAGGTCTTTCCACCGCAGCGTCTCGGTGAAGAACCGATCCATCGCAGCCGTATCGAGGTTGGGGGAGCGCGGTGGGATGCCGCCGCGTGACCGCTCGAAGTACCGAAGCCAGTTCTTGCGCATCGGACCGTAATAGTCGTTCGAGCCGTGCACCTGCACGCCGGGAATTCCGCGAAAGGTGTCAAGGGCTCGACGGATGCCGATCAGGCCATCTTCATGGCCGAGATTGTCCCCCGTCAGAACGACGAGATCCGGCTTCAGCGCGACGAGCTCGGCAACCCAACGCTGCTTGTCTCGCTGCCACGGTGCCATGTGCAGGTCTGAGATGTGCAGCACGCGAATCGGCTCGGCACCCGGAGGGAGCACAGGAACCGTCTCGGTGCGCAACGTGAACAGACGCCGTTCAATGAGGGACCCCCACGCGAATGCTCCGGCGGCGACTGTCGCTGCCGTTCCGAGCAGACCGCTGACCAGACCGACGGTGCGTCTACTCATAGTCAGTCATCGTCGTTGCCCTTGCCGTTTCCTTTGCCCTTATCGCCCGTGTCGCCGCAATAGACGGTGACATTCACTGTCGAGCCATCGCCGCTTGTCTCGCCCGCGCCCGGATCTTGGGCGGCGACGGTGTCTTTCTCTCCGCCCGGCTCGCACGATCCGGCCTTCTTCACTGTGAATCCGGCGCTCTCCAGTTTGTTCTTGGCGGCATCGTACGATTCGCCGACCACGTCGGGCACTTCCCTGCCCTCGCCGTTGCTGACCGAGATCGTGACCGTCGAGCCGCTATTGACGCGGGCGCCCCCAGCCGGATCCGTGCTCGCCACCTTGCCGGCCTCGATCGTCGAGTCGACCTGCTCATCGGCAACGCTGACCGTGAAGCCGGCATCCTTCAGACTCTGGGTCGCTTCTTCGACGGACTGCCCGACGACGTCGGGAACGTCCTTGAGGATGCGCCGCGTGAGGTCCTTGTCGGCGGCGGGGAAATCATTGCCGCCGTAGAGCTCGAACGTCTTCCGGACGATCTCTTGCGTGAGGCCGAACTTGATCCGGTGCGCCGGCGCACCGTTGAGATACTTGTGATTCATCGGCGTGAAGTTCGTGCTATTGAGGTTACCGACCCACACGGCGTTGGCAACCTCGGTCGTCGAGGTGGCGAGCCAGGTGTCCTTGTAAGCATCCGTCGTTCCGGTCTTGCCGAAGACCGGACCAGCGTACGGGTTGCCCGCGCGGCCCGTGCCCTGTGTCATGACCTGAGTCAGAGACTGCACGGCGGTTGCCGCGACATTCTCGGGAATTGCCTGGTCGCAGGACGTGCCCGGGACCTCCATTTCAGAACCGTCGGCCTTCACGATCTTGTCGATGGCACGAGGCTCGCAGTGCTTTCCTCCGGCGGCCAGCGTGGCGTACGCGTTCGCCATCGAGAGCGGGGCAATCGTGCTTCCCGAACCGATGAGAGACGAGGCGTTGGCTTGCAGCTCGTCGCCATTTGCGGCGTGCGCGCCGAGTGCCACGGCCGTCTTGTTGACATCGCATATGTCGAGTTTCTCACCCATGGCAGCGAATACGGTGTTGATGGACTGCGTCGTTCCGCGCTGCACCGAGTACATGCCGCCGGGCATTCCACCGCCATCTCCGGCGTTCTTCGGACCGGGTGCCCATGCGACCGGCCCATTGCACGTCTGATAATGGAAGTCACGTCGGGTTGCATTCACGATCTCCTGCGTCGAATGCCCCTGCAGAAGCCACTCGACGAGAACCATCGTCTTCCACGTCGATCCCGGCTGGAAACCGCTTGACCCGCCGTAGGTCTTGTCGGTGTTGTAATTCACGACGGTGTAGCCCGCGCCCTTCTCAGGGTTGTTGGAGTACGCGGTATTCTGCACCATCGCGAGGATGCGCCCGGTGCCGGGCTCGATCGATGTCGCCGTGCCGCCGAGCTTCATGCCGTCTTCGTGCGAGGGAACCGCGGCGTGCAGGGAATCTGCCTCGGTCTTCTGCAGTCGCAGGTCGAGGCTCGTGTAGATGTCGAGGCCACCGCGCTTCAGCAGTGAGACGCGTTCAGGCTTCGTGTCGCCGAATGCTTCGTTCTCTGAGATCACCTGGGTGACATAGTCGCAGAAGTACGCATTGGAACCTGCCGCGGCACACCCGCCCTTCGGCGCGGTGATGTTCGGCTTGATCTCTGTATTGACCGCCTCTTCGTACTGCTCGTCGGTGATCTTGCCGTAGTGCTTCATCGCGACGAGCACGACGTCGCGTCGCTTCTTCGTCAGCGCGTACCCGTTCTCTTCGCCGTTATCCGGGTTATCCGGCTTGTCGATGCGCAGCAGGTTCGGGTTGTTGACGATGCCCATCAGGGTCGCTGCCTGCGCGAGCGTGACGTCCTTCGCGCTCGTGCCGAAGTAGTAGTTGGCTGCCGACTCGACGCCGTAGATCACGCCGCCAAAACCAGAGATGTTGAGGTAGCCGCGCAGAATCTCGTCCTTCGAGTATTCCTTCTCGAGGCCGATCGCGTAGCGCATCTCTTTGAGCTTGCGCGAGTAGTGCACGCCCGCCACCTCGTCGTAGCACTTCGAGAGCTCTTCCTTGGTGTCGGTCTCGCTCTCGCACTTCTGAATGCGCACGTTCTTCACATACTGCTGAGTGATCGAGGAACCGCCCTGCGTGTCTTCGCCGAGCTGGTTTGAGACGATGGCGCGAAGCGTACCCGTGAGATCGATGCCGCCGTGCTCGTAATACCGGTTGTCCTCCGTCGCGACGGCGGCATCCTTCAGATATTGCGAAATCTCGTCCCACTGAACCTCGACACGGTTCTGCTCGTAGAAGCTTGCGAGCAGCACGTTTTTGTCGCCGTCTTTGGCATAGATGTTCGACTTCTCCATGAGGGGAGTGATCTCGAGGTACTCGGGGAGGTCGTCGAAGACGCCAATTGCACTGTTTGCCGTGATGCCGGTGACGGCAAGCGCGGGAGTGACAGTGGCAGTGACGAGAACTCCGGCTGCGGCGCTGAGACCGATGAAGCCGAGAAGGCCTCCGACCACGCCTCTAGCCGTTCGTTTCTGTTCAGGCATAAGATTGATGCTAAGTGACGATTCTGAAAAACACCCTACGCCCATGCGTTTTTAACCGGATTGTTGCCTGAGAATATCAGCCCCAGACGAAGGAGCCACATGACCAAGTGGGAGTACCTGACCACACCGCTGATCGTGCACAACACGTCGGCAATCCTCAACAACTGGGGCAGCGAAGGCTGGGAACTCGTGCAGGTCGTGACCGGCCCGGAAGGTGGGCTCGTCGCCTACCTGAAGCGAGAGATTGACGACGCCTGATGGGCCGGATCGCTGATCGTCTTGCAGAACTCGGCCTCGAGCTGCCGGCCGTGGCCGCTCCCGTCGCCGCGTACGTGCCGGCCATCGAGAACGATGGTGTGCTGTACACCTCGGGGCAGCTGCCGTTTGTGGGCGGCGACCTCCCGGCGACGGGGAAGGTCGGGGATGGGCACGGACTCGTTCCGGCATCCGATGCCAAGGAATACGCACGGCAGAGTGCGCTGAACGCGCTTGCGGCTGCCGAGAGCGTGATCGGGTCGCTTGATCGGGTGACGCGCATTGTCAAGGTTGTCGGCTTTGTCGCCTCCGACCCGGCATTCACGGGGCAGCCTGGCGTGATCAACGGTGCAAGCGAACTGCTCGGTGAGGTCTTCGGGGATGCCGGCGTTCACGCTCGCTCCGCCGTCGGCGTCGCCGTGCTTCCCCTCGACTCGCCCGTTGAGGTGGAGCTGGTTCTCGCTTACGCGTAGTGCTGGCCCGCGCGCAGAGCCCGTTGCAGAGCCGGGCGACTACTGCTTTGCTGCTGCGATGCGGTGGGCGGCATCATCGACCTTCGCCGCGAAGGCCGGGTCGTTCTGCGCTCGCTTCAGCACGGCGTCGCGCATCGCGGGATAGACAGAGGGATCACTGGAGACGAGCAGAAGATCGACGCCGGCGTCGATCGCTTTCGTTGCTCGATCAGCCGGTGACCACGACGAGACCTGTGCCGCCGCACTGAGGTCGTCTGTGGTGATGACTCCCGTGAAGCCCAGATCGTCGCGGAGCAGCGCGATGGCCTTCGGGGAGAATGCTGCGGGGGCATCCGGATCGATGTGAGCATAGATTGCCGTTGACATCATGACGACAGCGGCTCCTTCTCCGAGAAGCGTGCGATAGACGCTGACGTCCGGCCCGTCTGCCGTCACCACGGTGTCAACGACCCCGGACGAAAAATCAGTGTTGTCTGTCACAGAGCCAAGCCCGGGGAAGTGCTTGATGGTCGGCATCACTCCGGCATCCCGCATTCCCGCGGCAAACGCTCCCGCTCCAGCCGCCACCGCGCGTTCGTCGCCGCCGTACTGGCGGTCGAGAGCGCCGATTGGCGGGTTCTGCGCCGCATTCTGCGGGGGAACAATATCGGCGACCGGGGCGAGATTCATCGTGATGCCCGCCTGCGCGAGCTGCGTGGCCCAGGTGACGGCCGAGGCCCGCAGGTCGTCTGGGGTCATTGCTCCCTGTTCGAGAGCAGACGGAATGTCGTCGAAGCCAGGCCCGCGAAGCACCTGCACGGTGCCACCCTCTTGATCCGTCGCGACCCAGAGGGGCAGCGACGATGCCGAGGCGTCGGTGAACTGGCTGACAAGCGTGGCTGTCGCATCAACACCGGCCATCGAGCGGCCGTGCAGAAAGAGCCCGCCAACGCCGTCTTCGGCGACGGCGGCGAGCGTCGTAGCGTTGACATCATCGACGGGCGTTCCCACCATGAAGAGCTGGGCAACCTTCTGCTCAAGCGTCATCGATGCCAGGGGGTCGTGCACGCTGGGCGTCGGCGATGCCGTTGTCGTGGGAGCGGTGCGGGTCGGCGTGCCCGTGGAGTCTGACGTCACCGCAGCGGCACACCCGGTGAGCGCGAGAACGGCAAGTGCCGTCACGGCAGCGGGGCTGAGGTGTCGAGCGGAGATCATCGTTCGCCCATCATCGCACTCTGTGGTGCGCGGCGAAGGTTCTGTTGCGGAGTTCGATTCGCTATGCTCGGCTGCAGCGTCGCGTGCCGGTGGCAGAGAAGTGTCAGGCATGGAGGCGCCGAATCCCGAAGGAGCATGATGTTCTCATCGTTCCCTTCGCCCTCACGTGACTGAGGGCGAGAAAGCCAGGTTCGTCGCCTGGAGCCACGAGCTGCGTTCCGTGCATGAGCGGTTGCGCAAAGCGTTGCGAGTGACGACCGCGTCGCTCGATGACGCGGAGTAGGCGGAACCGGCAGCCCGAGATCTGCTGCTGTTCTGCCACGGGTTCTGCGTGGCGCTCACCGGGCACCACGAGGCCGAAGATCGTGAGCTGTTCCCGACGATTGCCGCGGAGCATCCGGAACTGCGTGGCACGCTGCGCAGGCTCGAGCAGGATCACTCGATGATCGCCCACCTGATGGCCGGATTGACGGATGCTGTCGAGAGGGCGGCGAGCCCCGCTGAACTGCGCCGCCACATGGAAGGCATCGCCGCGATCATGGAGAGCCACTTCCGCTACGAGGAACGGCAGCTGCTCACCGTGCTCGACACCCTCGCGCTCGATGGCGCTCCGCGCACGGCGCTCGGCTCGTTCTGAGCGTCGTCGAATTGCGGGAAGCTGGCCCGTCACGGCATCCCGTTGCCTGCTCGTGCCGGGAGGAGGACAGAGTGCCGGCACGAGGGCGATTTCCCCAAAGTGCCCTCGTGCGGGCACAGTACCCTCCTCCCGGCACGGTGCGCTGTGTGAAGCGTGAGGCCCGGGCGGGGCCGGGCTGGCAGGACTGTTCTTCGTCCACAGGAGTGCGACCGTGGCTGTCATGCACAACGACGGCGGAAGCACTGCCTTGAGATGACCGAACAGGGCATGATGCCGACATGCGACCGGCAGATGTCTCCGACCACGTGAATCGAGAAGGTGGTATTTCCCATCGGCTCACACTGTACGAAGCCGGCTTTACGAAGAACGTGATCCGAGCCGCTGTGCGAACCGGACTGGTGCGGTGTGCAGCACGCAATTGGTTGTACACGTCGGCGTGCAGTGTGCCAGAGAAGTGGGCGGCCTTCGCCGGTGGCCAACTCACATGTGTCACGGCCGCAAAACACCTCGGACTGTGGGTGCGTGATGACGATGCGCTGTGTCATATCGCGGTTCACGGTTCAGCGGGAATCACTCTCGATCGCAACAAAGTCCGAGTGCACTACGGAGCGGTTCCCGTGCCTCGGCCGACACGCACGTTGATCGACCCGATCGTCAATGTGATCGTCAACGCGTCCCAATGCGTCGCTTTCGAATCGGCAGTGGCTCTCGCAGACTCTGCCGTTCGCTCCGGCTTCGTGCAACGCGCAGAGCTGAGACGTGTGCAGACGAGGTCATCCGCCTTCAAACGTGTCGCCGCTGCCGTCAGCGAGCTCTCCGACTCCGGGATCGAGACGATTCCACGAATCCGCCTCGCGGCTCACGGCGTTGCGATGGCGCAGCAAGTGAAGATCGCCGGCCACCGCGTAGACGGACTGATCGGGGATCGTCTTGTGCTGCAGTTCGATGGCGGCGAGCATCTCTCTCGTGAGCAGAAGCAGATCGACGCACGGCACGACGCTGAGTTGCAGCTTCTGGGCTATACGGTGCTTCGCTTTACCTACTGGGACGTCGTGGATCTCTGGCACGAGGTGGAGTCAAAGATACTGCGCGCAATCGCACAGTGTCTGCACTTCGATTCCGCGGTCGCATAGGCGCATCGTGACCTCAGCCTGTGGCAGCTGCGCGGTGCTCGATACGCACAAAAACAGCGGATGCCGCAGGGCAGCGCCCCGCGGCATCCGCTGTGCTCGTTGTGCTACTTCTTTACCTGGTCGGTGATCACCTTCATGACCATGGTGTCGGCGAGCGTCGACGTGTCGCCGACCTCGCGACCTTCAGCAAGGTCACGCAGCAGACGCCGCATGATCTTGCCCGAACGGGTCTTGGGCAGCTCGTTCACAATGAATACCTCGCGCGGGCGGGCGATCGGGCCGATCTGCTCGCCAACCCAGCTGCGCAGCGAGCTGGTGATGTCGGCGATCTTCTCGGCCTGATCGAGGTGGCTCTGCTTGATGATCACAAACGCCACAACAGCCTGACCCGTCGTCTCGTCACTCGCCCCCACGACAGCCGACTCCGCGACCATTTCGTTGGCGACGAGCGCCGATTCAACCTCGGCTGTGGAGATTCGGTGACCGGACACGTTCATGACGTCGTCGACACGGCCGAGCAGCCACACGTCGCCGTCTTCGTCGAGTCGGGCACCGTCGCCGGCAAAGTATTTGTCGCCGAACTTCTCCCAGTAGGTCTCTTTGTAGCGCTCCGGGTCACCCCAGACGCCTCGCAGCATCGCCGGCCATGGCTCGTCGACGACGAGCAGGCCGCCCCCGCCGTTGGGTACGGCATTTCCCGTGTCATCAAGCACATTCACAGAGATGCCGGGAATGGCGACCTGCGCGCTGCCCGGCTTTGTCTCGGTCAGGCCCGGAACCGCCGAGATCATGATCGCGCCGGTCTCGGTCTGCCACCACGTGTCGACGATGGGCGTCTTGTCGCCGCCGATGACCTTGCGGTACCACATCCATGCCTCGGGGTTGATGGGCTCGCCCACCGAGCCGAGCACACGCAGCGACGTGAGGTCGAACTCCTGAGGAACCTGCCGGCCCACCTTCATGAACGAGCGAATCGCCGTCGGCGCGGTGTAGAAGATCGAAACCTTGTACTTCTCGATCAGCTCCCACCAGCGGCCGGGGTGCGGGGTGTCTGGCGTTCCCTCATACATCACCTGGGTTGCGCCGTTCGCGAGCGGACCGTAGACGACATACGAGTGGCCCGTCACCCAGCCGATGTCTGCCGTGCACCAGAACACGTCGGTGTCGGCGTGCAGATCAAACACATTCTTGTGCGTGAATGCCGCCTGCGTCAGGTATCCGCCTGAGGTGTGCAGAATGCCCTTCGGCTTTCCGGTCGTTCCCGAGGTGTACAGAATGAAGAGCGGGTTCTCTGCCTCGAACGCCTTCGGCGTGTGATCGGCGGATGCTGCGGGAACGGCGTCATGCCACCAGATGTCGCGACCCTCGGTCCACTCCACCTCGTTTTCGCCGCGCTTCACGACGAGCACGTGCTCCACGGTTTCCTGCGTGTTGCCGTCCTTGCCAGCGAGCGCTGCGTCGACGGCGGGCTTGAGCGATGAGACCTTGCCCTTGCGCCACGCGCCGTCTGCGGTGATGACCACCTTCGCCTCGGCATCGTCGATGCGGGAGCGCAGACTGTCGGCGCTGTAGCCGCCAAACACCACCGAGTGAATCGCGCCGAGGCGTGCCACGGCGAGCATCGAGACAACGGCTTCGGGAATCATCGGCAGGTAGATGGCCACGGGGTCGCCCTTGCCGATGCCGAAGCCGGCGAGCACGTTCGCTGTTCTCTTCACCTCATCGGTGAGCTCAGCGTACGTGATGGTGCGGGTGTCGCCCGGTTCGCCTTCCCAATAGATGGCAACGCGATCGCCGAGTCCTGCTTCGACGTGCCTGTCGAGGCAGTTGTAGGCGACGTTGAGAGTTCCGTCGTCGAACCACTTCGCGAATGGCGGGTTCGTCCAGTCGAGGGTTTTCGTAAACGGGGTTTCCCAGCTGATCAGCTCACGCGCCTGTTTTGCCCAGAACTCGAGGCGGTCAGCGGCGGCATCCTCATAAATTGAGGAAGCGACTACCGAGTTCTTCACGAATTCCTCGGTCGGGGCGAACCGACGGTTCTCCTGCAGCAGGTTATCGATCTGCGTGTTCATAGTTCGACTCTTCGCTCCTTCGCGGTCTGCTTTCAGACTCGACAATACTCGTTGGTGACGTACGGCGATAATCCCCGTCTTTTCGCGGATTCCGAGGGTCGATCGCACGAGGTTACGAAAACTGTCCCCTAAAGTGTGGACGATTTGCTTGCGCTCATCGTGTGAATGCGTATTATGAGACAGGCCGAATACTTCATTCTGGCGTGCAACGCACAGATTCCCCCCAATCGAGACGTTGCAGGACGGCACCCGTTCCCCCCGATGGGTGCCGTCCTCTGTTAACGAGTGTTTTCCCGTTTCGCCGTTCAGGTCGTCGTGTCTGACGTCTTCTCCACAGGTGCGGGACAGTCCCCGGTTGTACACAGATCGACAGACACCGGATGCCGGTTCCCGTCGCACTTCCTAAGCTCACTCGCATGGAGTCCTTCGTCGCCGAGCCGTCGTTCGCACCCGTCGGCGATGCCGCTCGGCTGCAGCTTGCTTCTCAGTGCGGCCCCCTCGCCGCCTACGTGGCCGCCGCCGACGTGACAGACATCGTCGTCAACGGTGACGCGGGGCTCTGGTATGACCGAGGCTCGGGGCTCGTGCACGACGCGCTGTGGAACCTTCCCGAACAGCAGCTGCGCACACTCGCAACTCGGCTCATCGCCCTCGGAGGCAGGCACGTCGACGAGGCGACGCCGTGTGTCGACGTGCGACTCCCCGGCGGCATCCGCGTGCATGCTGTTCTGCCTCCCATCTCGACGACGGGCACCCTGCTCTCCATCAGAGTGCCACGCTCAGGTCGCCTCGACATCGGCGCGCTTCACTCCGCCGGCATGTTCGGCACCGACTCGCGAATCCGTATGCTGCATCGCGCCGTCGCGCGCCGCACCAACCTGCTGATCACCGGCGCTGCCGGAAGCGGCAAGACGACGCTGCTCGCGGCCCTGCTCGGCGAAGCCAACCCCGCCGATCGCATCGTGGCGATCGAAGACGTTGCCGAGCTGCGTATTGAGCACCCGCACGTTGTTTCGCTCGAGTCGCGTCAGGCCAACCTCGAGGGGGCCGGGCAGATCGGCCTTGCGCAGCTGCTGCGCGAAGCACTGCGTATGCGGCCGGATCGGCTGGTGTTGGGGGAGTGCCGTGGCGCTGAGATTCGCGAGCTGCTCGCCGCCCTCAATACGGGGCACGACGGCGGTGCCGGAACCCTGCACGCGAATTCGCTGGCCGACGTACCTGCCCGACTCGAGGCGCTCGGCGCTCTCGCGGGAATGACGGCGGAGGCGATTGGGCGGCAGGCAGTGAGCGCAATCGGACTCGTTCTGCATCTGGAACGCGAGTCGGCAACGCGCCGTCTTGCTCAGGTCGGCCGGCTCGTGCTCACCAATGATCGTCTCGATGTCGTCGTGGAGGAGCCGTGACGCGGGCGAGGGCGAGCGCCGGGGCCCGGCGCAGTGTGGCCCAGCGCGGTACTGCTCAGCGCGGTACTGCCCGGCGCCGCGGTGGCGGGCGTCGTGATGGCCCGCCGGCCGTGGAGACTGTCGCATCCATCGCCGAACGCGTTGCCGTGCTCATGGTCGGCGGCGTCGCGCCGTCTCTCGCGTGGCATTATCTCGACGAGTCGCTCGCACGTCGCGACCCCGCCGCGTCCGTCGTTCACGCCGCCGCCACCGCAGAAGACGTCCCATCATCCCTCGCCTCTGGCGGCGACGACTGGCGGGTGCTCGCCGCAACGCTTGCCGTCTCTGCCCGGTGCGGTGCGCCGGCGGCAACCGCGCTTCATACGCTGGCCGCCACACTGCGGGCGATCGGCCAGACGCAGCGCGACATCGCCGCGGCGCTCGCGGGCCCCCGCTCGACATCGCGCTTGGTGATGCTGCTGCCGCTCGTGGGAATCGGCTTCGGCATGCTGCTGGGCTTCGACACCTGGTCGGCGCTGGCGACAGCGCCCGGTGCCGTGTGCGGAGTGCTCGGCGGGCTTCTCATGCTCGGCGGCTGGCGGTGGAGTTCGGCGCTCGCGCGCCGTGCGCAGCCGCGGGACACCGCGCCGGGGCTCATGGTCGACCTCACAGCCATCGCGCTCTCGGGCGGAGCCTCGGTGCCCCGAGCCCGTGCCGTGATCGATGACGTCGCGGCCGACCTCGGGCTGATTGATGACTCCGGGGTGAGCGAAAGCGCGGTCAACGACGTTGTCGCGCTTGCTCAGCGTGCCGGCGTGCCGGCGGCAGACCTGCTGCGCAGCGAGGCCGCGCGCATCCGTCGCGACGCGGCATCCCGAGCTGCCGATGCCGGCGCCCGCCTCTCGACGCACCTCATGATCCCGCTCGGTGTCTGTGTGCTTCCCGCGTTCATGCTGCTGGGCGTTGCGCCGATGATGATCGGCATCATCTCGTCGACGAATCTCGGCATTTGAGCTGTCATGCTGCCTCTGCCCGCCACGAGCCGTCACTGTGGCATCGGTCCGCGGGACGTGCGCCGCGGTAGAATTCTGTCTGTAGGCTGCGGGTGCGGGTCGTGCTCGCCGTCGCGCGAGCGGGTGATGACGATGACCGACACAGCTGCACGAGAGCTGGCACTCACGGCTTTCCACGCGCAGTCCTGGTCTGCAGCATGCGCGCACTTCGACGAGGCGGACCGAACGGAAGACCTCGGCCCGGACGATCTTGAGTGCTACGCGCAGGCGCTTTCGCTGGTTGGCCGAGACGACGCATGCGTGAGGGTGCTTGACCGCTCCTACCACAGTCGGCTCGACGATGGCGACCGAGAGCAGGCCGCGGAGTGCGCCTTCTGGCTGGCGTTCAACCAGATGAATCGTGGCCAAATGGCATCCGCGGGCGGTTGGCTCGGTCGTGCTGGTGAATTGCTGGGCGACGGCGCCGATGACGCCCCACTTCGAGGTCTGCTGCTCATCCCCGCTGCACTGAACGCTCTCCTGACGGGGGACAGCGACGCCGCCCGCCTGCTTTTCGAGAAGGCGCAGCGGATCGGACGCATCTCCGGGCACCCTGAGCTGCGCGCGTTGAGCGGACTCGGCCTCGGACAGGCGATGATTGCGATGGGCAAGAGCGCCGAGGGGATGGCTCAGCTGGACGCTGTGATGGTCGCGATCACTGCCGGTGAAGTCTCGCCCATCGTTTCCGGGCTCGTTTACTGCGCCGTCATTATTGCCTGTCACGATACCTATGACGTCGGTCGGGCGGCAGAATGGACAGGCGAACTCACCCGGTGGTGTGCAAGCCAGCCGGATCTCGTTGTGTTTCGGGGTGAGTGCTTGGTGCACCGTGCCCAGATTCTCGTTTTGAACGGCAAATGGACTGAGGCAACCGAGCAGGTTCAGCGCGCCAGTGAATGCTTCGGGGCACTGGTCGATCAGGTCGGCATCGGCATGGCGTACTACGAGGCGGCCGAGCTGCATCGGCTGCGCGGTGAATTCGCCGCGGCCGAGAACTCGTACAGGCGAGCGAGCCAGTCAGGTCATGAGACGCAGCCGGGTCTGGCGCTGCTGCGGCTCGCTCAGGGACGCGTGGAGACGGCAATGTCGGGAATTCGCCGGGCGCTCGACGAACGGGGGAAGCCTGGAGATCGTCCACGACATCTGGCCGCGTGTGTGGAGATTGCCCTGGCTCATGCTGACGTCGTGCTCGCCCGCACGGCAGCGTCTGAGCTGGCCGACATCGCCGCCGCGTCCACGGCACGACTGCTTGATGCGATGTCGGCTCAGGCGTGGGGCGAGGTTCTTCTCGCCGAAGAAAGACCGCGGGATGCCCTGGACGAGCTGCGCCGTGCCGATGACGTGTGGCGATCACTGGGAGCCCCGTATCAACGTGCGCGGGTTCGTGCCCTCCAAGGCAGGTGCTGCCAAGATCTCGGGGACATGGATGCGGCCGAGATGGAGTTGGATGCTGCGGCAGATGTCTTCCGGCTGCTGGGAGCGCGGCCGGATATGCTCGCGCTGCGGTCCCTCCGAGGCATCGATGCTGAAACTGGGCCGGGGGGCCTCACCCCGCGAGAAGTTGAAGTGTTGCGCGCTGTCGCAACGGGGTGCACAAATCGAGCGATCGCCGAGCAGTTCGTTCTCAGCGAGAAGACCGTGGCCCGGCATCTGAGCAACATCTTCTCCAAGCTTGAGATCTCGTCGCGTTCGGCGGCTACCGCGTATGCATATGAGAACAGACTGATGAACCGGTGACGTCCGGCCGTCACCCGTGCCCTGCATAGTTTCACCCACGATCGAGGTTCATCCGAATGGGGATTTCGGCCGACGCGGTGGTGCGCTGTGCTCACTTAGATTGAGCGGTACGTCTCGATGAAAGAGAGGTGGCCGCGGTGGACATCAGCATTCCCGTGATTGCGGGTTCGACGTCGACAGTGATCTTTGCGGTCAGTACGCTTCCGATGCTCATCAAAGCAGGCAGAAGTAAAAGCATGAGCTCCTACAGCTTCGGAAACATCGTGCTGGCCAACATCGGCAACGCCGTGCACTCCGTGTACATTTTCAGCCTGCCGTTCGGCCCCGTCTGGGTGCTGCACATCTTTTACCTCGTCTCCACGGTGCTGATGCTTGTGTGGTATCTGCGCTACGAGAAAGCGCGTGGGCCACGTCGACCCGTGTCGGATCCGGGCGACGCTGTTCGCGTGCCGGAGGAGCACCCTGCAGTGGCTGGGCAGCTGTGACGACATAACTGGAGGGAATCATGAACACCATCGATCAGAAGACGAAGAAGCAGACGCGCCACCTGGATGCCGTCGTCGTCGGCGCCGGTCAGGCCGGACTTGCCGCGGCCTATCACCTGAAGCGTCAGGGGGCGAACGTCCTCGTCGTTGACGGCAATGCACGCACAGGAGATAACTGGCGCAGCCACTGGGACTCGCTTCGGCTGTACAGCCCGGCGGTGCACGATGATCTGCCAGGTCTGCCCTTCCCGGCCGACCCGCACTCCTTTCCGACCCGCGATGAGGTGGCCGACTACCTGGAGACATACGCCGCAACGTTCGACCTCCCCGTGCGCCACAGCAGCCCGGTGCGTCGGCTGAGCCGGGAGAACGATGCGTTCGTCGTGGAATGTCCCGATGTGCGGTATACGGCAGACAATGTCATTGTCGCGACGGGCACGTTCGGGCGCAGCCCGAAGATTCCGGCATTCGGGGCAGACCTTGATCCGCAGATCGTGCAACTCCACTCCAGCGAGTACCGCAATCCAGATCAGCTGCGTCCCGGACGGGTGCTGGTGGTCGGCGCGTCGCATTCCGGAGCGGACATCGCCATCGAGGTTGTCCGATCCCACGAGACGGTGCTCTGCGGCAGAGACACCGGTGCACTTCCGGTGCGCCCGGGCACCCGCCGGTTTCGACTTGTCTTCCCGCTCGTCTGGCAGATGTGGGGTCTTGTGCAGACGATCCGCACTCCGATCGGGCGGCGCATGAAAGCTCAGGTGCGAGCGCACGGTGCGCCTCTGCTCCGCGTCACGTCAGCGGATCTCACGGCAGCAGGCGTCGAGCGCGTCACCGAACGGATGATCGGCGCGCAGGGCGGCAATCCTGTCGTCGGCACGCAGCAGCTGCCCGGCATCGCGAATGTCATCTGGTGCACGGGATCGAGGCGTGACGACAGCTGGATCGACCTCCCTGTGATCGGTGACGATGGCTGGCCGCGTGAAGAGCGCGGCGTCGTTCCGACGATGCCCGGTCTCTACTTCACCGGAGTGGCTTTTCAATACTCATTCCGGTCAATGCTGATCGGCGGGGCCGGGGCAGACGCGGAGTACGTTGTCAACCACCTGCTGTCGCGCCGGTCGGAGCGCGACGCGTTGCCGGCACCGGCAGCCTGACCGGAACGACACAAGAATGCGCGCGGTGCACGTGACGTTCGTCAGCGTGTGGGGGCGCTGCTGCGACCCTGGGTTCGACCGCTCAGCTCGGCGTCGAGCGTCTCCTGTGCCACCCGCATCTGCTCGGCGTAGGTGGGGTCCTGCAGCCGCTTCCACATGACGTCTTCTGTGACGTCTTCAACGTGACTCATTACCCACCAGATGTTGCCAAACGGATCTTTGATGCGGCCGCCACGCTGCCCGAAAGCATTGTCCGCCAGCGTGGTCACCGTCTCTGCACCGTTCGCTGCCGCCGTGGCGAACACCTCGTCAGCGTTCGGCACGAAAACACGCAGAAGGCTCGGCATGGCCGGCCACTCCGTGCGGCGATCGAAGGCCAGCACGACGGTGTCGCCCACCCGAATCTCGCCGTGGCCGATTGAGCCATCTTCCGTCGCAATGCGCGCAAGCTCCTCGCCGTCGAACACTCGCGTGACGAAATCGAGAAATGCCCCCGTGTCGCTGGTGACAACCCAGGGGGCGACGCTCGTATAGCCGACCGGTTGGACGTTCTGTGGTGTGGACATTGTCGGTTCCTCTCAGGATGCTCTGGCAGTTGTACGGCAACGATATGCAGTCATGAGGACAGATTCTGTCCGCTTTTTTCGTCACGCGAAAGATTCTGCAGCTGTCGCGGGCGCCGTCGTCCACAGCATCCGCGAGGCGGCGCAGTCTCCACAGCATCCCGGTTCGCCATCCACGTGCTCTCTGTTGGGCGCACACTGGAACCACTCGTGCCATCCGTTCCCGACAGGGAAATCCCCACACCGGGGAGACGAAAGGATGCCCATGCCACGTTCCGATTTCGCCAGGTCACTGCTCGAACGCCTTCGCGACGACGAGGGAGCCGCCACAGCCGAATACGCCATCGCAACAATGGCCGCTGTCGGATTTGCCGGACTTCTCGTCGTGATCATGAAGAGCGACGAGGTGAAGGGCATACTCACCGACCTGGTGCGCCGTGCGCTCACGGTCGACTGACAGCGAGCACGGCAGCGTCACGGCGGAGCTCGCTGTGGTGATCCCCGCCGTGATGCTCGTGCTCGCCCTCTGCATGTGGGGTCTGCAGGCAACAGCACTTCAGGTGAGAGTGACGGATGCCGCTGCTGACGCCGCTCGCACGCTCGCTCGGGGCGACAGCATGTCGCTCGCACGATCCCGAGCGGCGACTCTCGTCGAGGGCGCTCACGTGTCGTCGTCGCACTCGGGCGATTTCGTCTGCGCGACAGTGTCGACGCGCGCCGCCTTGCTGCCGATCACCGTGTCTGCCCGCGGCTGCGCCCTCGCCGGAGGTTTGTGATGGCGAGAGTGACCGTGCACGACGAGCGTGGAGCGGCATCCGTTCTCGCGGTTGCCCTTGTCGCGGCGACGCTCATCGCCACGGGTATTCTCACGCCGCTCTGCGCCGCCTACTCGGCGCGTCAGACAGCGGCCGGCGCAGCGGATGCCGCAGCGCTCGCCGCTGCAGATACGGCATCCGGCCTCGTTCCCGGCATACCGTGCGAGGCTGCGCACCGTGCCGCAGAGCTCAACGGGACATCACTTGTCGACTGCGACGTCACCGGCCTCGTCGCCCTCGTGCGCGTGTCGACGACCGCGGTGGGCATTCCCATCACGGCATCAGCGCGAGCCGGGCCGCCTCAGCTGTAGGTCGTCGTTCGGTAGCGATACCCGATGGCGCTGGGCTGGTCGGAGTCTTCTGAGTCGAACTCCTCGTTTCCCGAACGCGTATAGAGGTACGCCTTGCCCTCGTCGACCGGAACCTCGATCGACGGCTTGGCGTCGCCTGAGGGCAAGAAGCCGACCGAGATCGTCTTCCCCTCAAGCGGGCCGTCCGTGAGCTTTGCGGTATAGCTGCTGCCTGAGGTGTTGTTCATACCTTTATTGTGCGTGACACGGTGGATTCCGCAAGTGTTTCGGGACTCATATGCCCTGCGGCGCTGACAAATGTGCGAAACTCTGTTCTCGGTACGTCAGTCGGCCCACCCATGGCGCGCGTCGTGCCGACGTTCAGAGTCCACACAGGCCACGATGAGGTTACGTCGCAGGCGAGGTGTGTATGGTGTGCACGACGAAAGGAGTCGGGTGTCAGGCACGAAGAAGCTGGTCATCGTTGAGTCACCGACCAAGATGAAGTCCATTGCCGGGTATCTGGGCGAGGGCTACGAGGTACTGTCATCTGTCGGGCACATTCGAGATCTTGCGGAGCCCAAAAAGCTCCCCGCCGAGGTCAAGAAGGGCTCGCTCGGCAAGTTCGCCGTCGACATCGACAACGGCTTCGAACCGTACTACGTGGTCTCCGACGCAAAGAAGAAGACGGTAGCCGAACTCAAACGTGCGCTGAAGAACGCCGACGAACTCCTGCTCGCCACTGATGAAGACCGGGAGGGCGAGGCGATCGCGTGGCACCTGCTTCAGGTGCTCAAGCCCACAGTCCCCGTCAAGCGCATGGTGTTCCACGAGATCACCAAAGACGCGATCCTCGCCGCAAAAGACCACACCCGCGACCTCAACATCTCCCTCGTCGACGCGCAAGAGACGCGACGCATTCTCGACCGGGTCTACGGTTACGAGATCTCGCCCGTGCTGTGGCGCAAGGTGGGCCCTGGACTCTCCGCCGGTCGCGTGCAGTCCGCCGCGACGCGCCTCGTCGTCGACCGGGAGCGCGAGCGCCTCGCCTTCGTCACGGCGTCGTACTGGGACCTCTCTGCCGAGGTGACCCCCGCCGGTGCCGACAGCAGATTCGAGGCAAAGCTCGTGCGCCTCGACGGAACGCGCGTCGCCACAGGCCGCGACTTCAACGACGCCGGAACCCTCACAGCGACGGTGCGTCAGCTCGACGAGGCCGCAGCCACAGCGCTCGCCGCGACCCTCAGCTCTGACGGCACCGCCGCGCGCATCTCGAACCTTGAGACCAAGCCCTACTCACGGCGCCCTGCCGCGCCGTTCATTACGTCGACGCTGCAGCAGGAGGCCGCGCGCAAGCTGCGCTTCTCCGCGCGACAGACAATGAGCGTCGCGCAGTCGCTGTACGAGAACGGGTACATCACCTATATGCGCACCGATTCGGTGTCGCTGTCGAAGCAGGCGACGGATGCTGCCCGAGCGCAGGCCCGCTCGCTGTACGGCGACGACGCTGTTCCCGAGAAGCCCCGCCTGTACTCCGGCAAGTCGAAGAACGCGCAGGAGGCTCACGAGGCGATTCGTCCGTCGGGCGACACGTTCCGCACGCCCGCCTCGCTGCAGAGCTCGCTTCACGGCAACGACTTCAAGCTGTACGAGCTCATCTGGAAGCGCACTGTCGCCAGCCAGATGGCCGACGCTAAGGGGCAGACCGCCACGGTCACGATCGAGGCAGAACTGCAGGGCAGCGATGTCGCGAAGACCGCCGAGCTGACGGCATCCGGTACTGTCATCACCTTTCGCGGATTCCTCGCCGCCTACGAAGAAGGTCAAGACGAGGTGCGTGGCGACCGCGACAAGAACGCGAAGCTTCCGCCCATGACCGAGGGGCAGACCGCCGGGCTCTCTGACGTCGAGGCAAAGGGACACGAGACAAGCCCTCCGCCGCGCTACACGGAGGCGAGCCTCACGAAACGGCTCGAAGAGCTCGGCATTGGCCGACCGTCAACCTACGCCCAGATTCTGACGACGATCGTCGACCGCGGCTACGTCACGCAGCGCGGCACCGCACTTGTGCCGAACTGGATCGCGTTCAGCGTCGTGCGACTGCTGGAAGAGCACTTCAGCGACCTCGTCGAATACGATTTCACGGCGGGCATGGAAGAAGATCTTGACCGCATCGCGGCTGGGGAGGCCAAGCGCGTCGATTGGCTCGGCGACTTCTACTTCGGCAACGACCAGCACGCTGGCCTGCGCCACGTCGTCGACAACCTCGGCGAGATCGACGCTCGCGAGATCAACTCGGTGCGCATCGACGACCAGATCACGCTGCGGATCGGCAAGTACGGGCCGTATCTCGAAGTGATCGACGATGACGCCACACCGAATGCCGAGACGGGGGAGATCCCCGTGCGTCGCATCAACATTCCCGAGGGCCTCGCACCAGATGAGCTGACGCTCGCGAAGGCGCGTGAGCTCAAGGATGCTCCCGTCATTCATGATCGTGAGCTCGGGCAGAACCCCGAGAGCGGCAAGACGATCGTCGTGAAGGACGGCCGCTTTGGGCCCTACGTGACCGAGCTCGAACCGGAGCCCGAGGAGCCCGCGGCCGATGCGCCGAAGAAGAAGGCGAAGAAGGGCCCGAAGCCGCGCACGGCCTCGCTTTTCGCATCGATGTCTCCGGAGACCGTCGACCTGGAGCAGGCGCTCGCGTTGTTGAGCCTTCCCCGCGTCGTCGGCGAAGACCCGGAGTCAGGCGAGCCGATCACGGCCCAGAACGGCCGATTCGGACCGTATCTGAAGAAGGGCACAGACTCGCGGTCGCTCGAGGGCGAAGAGCAGATCTTCGGCATCGATCTCGACGGCGCTCTCGCGATCTTCGCTCAGCCGAAGTATGCGGGTCGTCGCGCGTCCAGCGCTCTGAAGGAGTTTGACGCCGACCCCGAGAGCGGCAAGCCGATTCGCGTGAAGGACGGCCGCTTCGGACCGTACGTGACAGACGGCACAACGAACGTCACGATCCCCAAGGGCGAAGACCCGCAGGACATGACCTTCGATCGCGCCGTTCAGATGCTTGCGGACAAGCGCGCGAAGGGCCCGGCGAAGAAGGCTCCGGCCAAGAAGAAGGCTCCCGCCAAGAAGGCTCCCGCCAAGAAGTCGACCGCGAAGAAGTCGACCGCGAAGAAGAGCGCAACGAGCACAGAATGAGCGGCCTGTTCATTACGCTCGAAGGCGGCGATGGCGTGGGCAAGTCGACCCAGGCGCAGCTCCTTGAGCAGTGGTTCGTCGGGCTCGGCCGCACCGTCGTGCGCACGCGCGAGCCCGGCGGCACCGACGTGGGGGAGCAGATTCGCGAGATCGTTCTGCACCACAGGGGCGACATTGCGTCGCGCGCCGAGGCGCTGCTGTATGCGGCCGATCGCGCGCACCACGTTGCAACGAAGGTGCGCCCAGCGCTCGAGGCCGGCGACGTTGTGATTCAGGACCGCTACATCGACTCGTCCGTCGCCTACCAGGGTGCAGGCCGCGTGCTCTCGGGAGACACGATTCGCGACCTTTCGCTGTGGGCCGTCGAAGGACTGCTTCCCGACCTCACCGTGCTGCTCGACCTCGACGAGGCGGCAGCGCGCGAACGTCTGGATGCCGCCCAGAAGCGGTTCGACAGGCTCGAGGCCGAGAAGGCGGAGTTTCACGCGCGCGTTCGTGCGGCATACCTCAAGCTGGCAGCATCCGACCCTCGCTTCATTGTGCTCGATGCGTCACGTGCGCCAGACGCGATTGCGGCAGATGTGCGTGCCCGGGTGGAGACGCTGCTTTCCTAGCCGCGCTCAGGTGCGCACGTATTGCCGTGGTGCTTCAGACAATGTGCACGGTTGCGGACATTGTGCGGGGGTGTGCGGATGCACGTTGTCCGGACCTCGGGACAGTGTGTTGGCCGTTCGAGCGGTGCCCGCGACGTTGTGCACGGTTGCGGACGTTGTGCGGTGGTGTGCGGGTGCACGTTGTCCGGAAGTCGATACGTCGTCCACAGCATCCGAAAGCCACCACACCGTGCACACCTCAACCCGTTCCACAGAGCTGCGCGCCGGCGGCGTGGCACGGTGTGAGGCATGACGACCACGCTCACGACACTTGCCGTTCCGCAGCCGAAGCTGCTTCTCACAGGACGGGGAGCAACGACACACGACGTCTCGCGCGCAATCCGTCGACAGTGCGAGTCCGGCGCGCTCATCAGGCTCGGCCGCGGTGCTTATCTCGCAGCATCCGAGTGGGCGGCCCTTGACGATCGCGCACGGCTCATCGCGCGGATGCGCGCGGTGCAGGCTCGCCATTCGACGCCGATCGTCTTTTGTCGAGACTCGGCAGCCGCGGTGCTCGACTATCCCGCTTACGGGTACTTCGGTGCGGTGCCGCAGGCAATCAGCAGACGACCACGCCAGTCGACGCCGGAACTTCGCTGGCACCGTGGCTCTCTCGACGATGACGAGATCGTTGAGGGCGACGGCTTCTTCATCACCTCGCCCGAGAGGACCCTGTGGGATATCGCGTGCGCGGCACCCCTGGCTCGTGCCGTGGGAATGCTCGATGCCGGCATTCGCACGCTGCGGCCGAAGGATGCTGCGGTGAGTGCACCGCGCGTTAGCAGAGAGCAGCTGCTTGAGCGCGTCTCGACGCGTTCCGGCAAGCGCGGTGCGGTGCGCGCCGCACGGTCGATCGGCTTCGCGCGAGACGGCGCCGACAGTCTCGGTGAATCACTCAGCCGCGTGCAGGAGTACCTGTTCGGGTTTGAGGAGCCGGATCTGCAGGTTTCGGTGAGTGATGCCGATGGTGAGATCGGCGTGGCAGACCAGTGCTGGCGCGACCACCGTGTGCTGGGCGAGTTCGACGGCTACGAGAAGTACACGCGCAACAGATATGCACACGGAACAGCGCCATCTGAGATCGTGTTCCGCGAGAAGGTGCGCGAAGACCGAATGCGCGCGACCGGCGGGGGAATGGCCAGGTGGCTGTGGGCCGATGCTCATGACGGCACGCGCCTCGCCGCGATACTGACGCGAGCGGGGCTGCCGCGCGAACCCCGCCCGCGTGAGAGCTGGCGAGGGATGCCGCACTGAGTGGTGCCTCGGATCGATTGACAGTCCGAAGCGACTCAGGTGTCTGGGGGCGAAGGTAGGCTATACGTCGTGAACGCATGGGACGATCTGACGGGGCAATCGGGTGCCGTCGAGATTCTGCGCTCCGCAGCATCCGGTTCGAGCTCGTCGATGACCCATGCATGGCTCATCACCGGGCCGCCCGGGTCAGGCCGCTCAAACATCGCGTACGCGTTCGCCGCGGCGCTGCTCAGCGGCGACCCAGACAGCGACCCGCAGACGCTCACCCAGGTCGACTCGCGCACCCACCCCGACCTGTCGATTCTGCGCACCGAGAATGTCACGTACAAGATCGACGACGTGCGCTCATTTGCAACGACATCGTACTTTTCGCCCTCGGTCGGGCGCCATCGCGTCATGGTGATCGAAGACGCCGATCGCATGACCGAGCGCACCTCCAACGTGCTGCTGAAGGCCCTTGAAGAGCCGCCCGAGCGAACCGTGTGGGTGCTCTGCGCACCCAGCGACGCCGACATGCTCCCCACAATTCGCAGCCGCGTGCGCACCCTGCGCCTCAGCATGCCGACAATCGACGACGTCGCCGCGCTTCTGCAGGTGCAATTAGGGGTGGATGCTGTCACAGCAGAACGTGCAGCGCGCCTCGCGCAGAGCCACATCGGCATGGCAAAACGGCTCGCCACCGACACAGACGCCCTCGGTCGCCGCGAACGCACTCTGCGCACAGCGCTGGCCATGCACAACGTCACCGATGCCGTCATGGCTGCCGCCGGCATGCTCGAGATCGCCGGTGATGACGCCAAGGCATTCACAGCCGAACGCGACGAGCTGGAGCGAGCAGGCGCCCTGCGCTCACTCGGCGTCGAGCCAGGGGGAACGGTGCCGCCCGCACTGCGCAGCCAGCTCAAGGCCCTCGACGACGAGCAGAAGCGTCGCGCCACCCGCAGCCTGCGTGATGGAATCGATCGCATCCTCGTCGATCTGCTCTCGCTGTACCGCGACATCACAATGGTTCAGCTTGGTCGCGACACGTCGATCATCAACCGTGAGTTCGCTGATGACCTGCGTCGCGCCGCCGACACAACGAAGCCGGCACGTACGCTTCACACGATGGATGCGCTCCAGCAGGCCAGAACGCGCATTGCAGGAAACGTCGCACCCGCACTCGCCCTCGAGGCTGCGCTGGTGACGGCAATCCGCTGAACGGGAGGACCATGAGAAAGAACCGCGCTCGTCGACTGGCTGTCGTGGCGTTTGCCGCCGCACTCGTCGTGCCCCTGAGCGGATGCTTCACCGCGTTCATCCCTCCCGCAGACGGCGAGATCTCGTCGTCAACGCCCAAGCCGCAGCCCACGACGACGGGTACGACGGCCGAAGAGTTCTACGCGCAGGACGTCGAGTGGTCAACGGACTCCTGTCCGTCGAGCTTCGAGTGCGCTACGGTGCGCGCGCCCATGAACTGGGACGACCCGGAGGCGGGCGAGATCGAGCTCGCGCTCATTCGCAGCAAAGCAACGGGCGACGCTCAGGGCTCGCTTCTGCTCAATCCAGGCGGCCCCGGCGGATCGGGCTACGACTTCGTCGCAGACAGCCTCGACTATGCCGTCGACGCCGACCTCAAGAAGAACTTCGACATCGTCGGCTTCGACCCGCGCGGTGTCGGCAGATCGACGGCCGTGACGTGCTATGGGCCCGCTGAAATGGACGAATACCTCTACGGGCTTCCCCAGAACACCGACGTCGGCAGCGATGCGTGGATCGACGAGATGACGACGAGTGCCACCGACTTCGGCACAGCATGCCTCGACAACACGGGTCCGCTGCTCGAATTCATCACAACTGTGCAGGCGGCGAAAGACCTCGACCTGCTGCGCGAGGTTCTGGGCGACAAGAAATTGAACTACCTCGGGTACTCGTACGGAACGTTCCTCGGTGCCACCTACGCCGAGCTGTTTCCCGACAAGGTTGGACGCCTTGTTCTCGATGGCGCCATCGACCCGTCGACGAGCAACTTCGAGGTATCGAAATCGCAGGCGAAGGGCTTCGAAGACGCATTGACCGCCTTTCTGAAGAACTGCATCGAGAGCAACAGCGAGTGCGCGTTCTCGGGCAGCGTCGACGACGCACGCGAGACGATCGTCGATCTGATCGAGTCGGTCGACGAATCGCCGTTGAAGGGGTCAGACGGCCGGATGCTCGGTGCGAGCACGCTGATCACCGCCATCATCCTTCCCCTGTACTCGGCTGACAGCTGGGAGTATCTCAACCTCATGCTCACCGACGTCATGGCGGGGGATGCCGGCAACGCGTTCTACTTCGCCGACCAGTACAACGGGCGCGAAGACGACGGGTCGTACAAAGACAACTCGACAGAGGCATTCATGGCGTACAACTGCCGCGACTACACCTACAACGCCGATCCCGCCACCATGGAGAAGCAGGCGAAGGAGATCAACGAGGTTGCGCCGGTCTTCGGACCGTACATGGGCTACGGCGACATCAGCTGCGCGAATTGGCCCTTCACAGATGGTGCCGAGCGCAACGAGATTCATGCGGACGGCGCCGACCCGATTCTGGTCGTCGGCACGACGGGCGACCCGGCCACTCCGTACAAGTGGGCGGAAAGCCTCGCCGAGCAGCTCGCCTCGGGGCAGCTCGTGACCTACGAGGGTGAAGGGCACACGGCATACAACAAGGGCTCGCAGTGCGTGAACGACGTTGTCGACGACTATCTCATCAACGGCACCGTTCCGGACGACGACCCGATGTGCTCGTAACGCGCTGACTCGGCCCGGCGCGATCTCGCGAGAACGAGATCTCGTCGGTGACGGGTCCCTCGCGTGGTCACGTGAGCCCTCCAGAACGTGTAATATGGGTCGCTGTGCGCGCACGTTGATTGTGCAGCGCCAGGCCGCCTTAGCTCAGTTGGTAGAGCGATTCACTCGTAATGAATAGGTCGTCGGTTCGATTCCGACAGGTGGCTCAACCAGAACCCCCTTCTCTCTGCGCTCGTGCAGAGAGGAGGGGGTTTTTCGTGTGCGCCGGCGGTGAAGGCCGACGGATGAGCACCACCATTTGATACCCGCGTTTGATACCCCCATGGGGTATGCGGTACTGTAGCGTCATGCAGCCAACGGGAAGTTATGAACTCGACGTCACCGGCATGACGTGCGCGTCTTGTGCCATGCGCATCGAAAAGAAGCTCAACCGCTTGGACGGCGTTGAGGCCAGCGTCAACTACGCGACAGAGAAGGCGCGCGTGAACGTTCCCGCCGATTACGACCCGCAGCTGCTCATCGACGAGGTCGAGAAGACCGGGTACGGAGCCGCGCTTCCACGGCAGAATAACGAGAAGGATGCCGAGGCAGACGCCCCGGACGTCGAGCTCACGAGCCTGAGGCAGCGGCTCATCGGCTCTGCCGTGCTGTCGGTTCCCGTGATCGTTCTCGCCATGGTTCCCGCGTTTCAATTCGTTTACTGGCAGTGGGCATCGCTCGCCCTCGCCGCCCCCGTCGTCGTGTGGGCCGGCTGGCCATTTCACCGCGCTGCCTGGATGAACCTGCGGCACGGCGCAGCCACAATGGACACGCTCGTATCGATGGGCACCATTGCCGCATTTCTCTGGTCGCTGTACGCGCTGTTCTTCGGCACGGCGGGCGTGCCCGGCATGACGCACGAGTTCTCGTTCGCGATCGAGCGCTCCGACGGCGCCGGCAACATCTATCTCGAGGTCGCCGCCGGCGTCACCACGTTCCTCCTCGCCGGCCGTTATGCCGAGAAACGATCGAAGCGTCGCGCGGGCGCTGCGCTGAGGTCACTGCTCGACATGGGAGCGAAGTCCGTTGCCATCGTGCGCGATGGCGTCGAAGGCCGCATCCCGATAGCGCACCTTGCCGTCGGTGATGAGTTCGTCGTGCGGCCAGGCGAGAAGATCGCCACCGACGGTCGCATCGTCAGCGGGCATTCGGCCGTTGACGAATCGATGCTCACCGGCGAGTCGGTTCCCGTCGAAGTGATGGTCGGCGACGACGTCACGGGGGCGACAGTCAACGAGTCTGGAGTGCTCACCGTGCGCGCCTCCCGCGTCGGCTCCGACACGCAGCTGGCACAGATGGCGACGCTCGTCGAGAATGCGCAATCGGGCAAGGCCGAGGTTCAGCGGCTGGCCGACCGCGTCTCGGGGGTCTTTGTTCCCATCGTGATCGGCATCGCCCTCGTCACCCTCGCAGTCTGGCTTCTGCTCGGGGCCGATCCCGTGGCCGCGTTCACCGCAACGGTCGCCGTGCTCATCATCGCCTGCCCCTGCGCGCTCGGGCTCGCCACCCCGACAGCGCTTCTCGTCGGCACGGGCCGCGGCGCCCAGCTCGGCATCCTCATCAAGGGGCCAGACGTTCTCGAGTCGACGAAGAAGGTCGACACGATCGTTCTCGACAAAACAGGAACAGTCACAACGGGAATAATGACAATAACGGATGCCGTCACCGCCCCCGGCGTCGATGCGCACGAGCTCGTGCGTCTCGCCGCAGCCGTGGAGAACGGCTCTGAGCACCCCATCGCCCGCGCCGTCGTGCGTGCAGCGGCATCCGCCGCCCTTCAGCCAGTGACGGACTTTCACAACGTCGAGGGTCTCGGGGTGCGCGCAACAGTATCCGGACGCGACGTGGCGGTGGGGCGCGCGCGGCTGATGGTGCAACTTGGCTTCGCTGCAGACGACGCCGTCACCGCGGCGACCGTCGATGCGGAAGAGCGGGGGAGCACAGCGGTGCAGGTCGGCTGGGACGGCCACGTGCGCGGTGTGCTCGTGATCGCCGATGCCGTGAAGCCCTCGAGCGCCGCCGCCGTCGCCCAGCTGCGCGGCCTCGGGCTCGACGTCGTGCTGCTGACCGGCGACAACGAGACGGTCGCAAGGCAGGTGGCCGACCAGGTGGGAATTACGCGGGTGCACGCCGACGTCATGCCGGCAGACAAGGTCGACGTCGTCGCGTCGCTGCAGAGTGACGGCCACGTTGTCGCGATGGTCGGCGATGGAATCAACGACGCCGCAGCGCTCGCGACCGCCGATCTCGGGCTGGCCATGGGCACGGGTACCGACGTCGCGATGAACGCCGCAGATATCACTCTGGTACGGGGCGACCTGCGCAGCGCGGCCGATGCCATTCGTCTTTCACGCCGCACGCTCGGCACGATCACGGGAAATCTCTTCTGGGCCTTCGCCTACAACGTCGCCGCGATTCCGCTCGCCGCCCTCGGCCTGCTGAACCCGATGCTCGCCGGCGCGGCAATGGCGCTGTCGAGCGTATTCGTCGTCGGCAACAGCCTTCGCCTTCGCCGCTTCGCGTCGGCCGCCCACTGACGCGTCGGGGTCACCGGCTCGTCGAGCGGCAGCATCAGCGTAGGCTTGTGTGACATGAGCGCACCGTGGAATCCCACAGGCACCAGCTTCACCGTCGCCCGCGGGCCCAGCTCGCTTATCGTCACCGAGGTGGGAGCGACGCTGCGCGATCTCGTGCTCGACGGCGTCCGCGTCGCCGAGACCTTCGCCGAAGACGCCGCGCCGACATCATCGCAGGGCGCTGTGCTCGTGCCGTGGCCCAATCGCGTGCGCGATGGCCGGTGGACGCTCGAGACCGCAGACGGTCAACGCACAGTTCAGCAGCTCGACCTCACCGAACCCGCACGCCACAACGCCTCGCACGGCCTGCTGCGCACGCAGGGCTACGTCGTCAGCGACTCGGATGCCGCAAGCATCACGCTCTCGGCCGCCATCCATCCGCAGCGCGGCTACCCGTTCAGCGTGGCAACGTCGGTGCGCTACGCGCTGAGTGACGCCGGGCTCACCGTGACGCACACCATCACCAACCACGGTGCAACGGCCGCTCCCGTCGGCGTCGGCACGCACGGCTACTACCGCATCGGCGACATCGACACCGACGAGCTGACCCTCACGAGCTCTGGCGCCGCGCTTATCGAGGTAGATGAGCGCATGAACCCGGTGCGCACCGTGCCCGTGCCCGAACACAAAGAGCTCAGGGCAGGCCGACGCGTCGCAGAGCTCTCGCTCGACGACGCGTATACGCAGCTTCACGTCTCGGCCGACCGCGTGGAGCATGAACTGGCCGCCGACGATGGCCAGACCGTGACGGTATGGGCTGAAGCGGCCTTCGCGTGGGTGCAGTTCTACACGTCCGATCGCGTGCGCGGCGACGGCACTCGTTCCCTCGCCATCGAGCCCATGACCATGCCCGCAGACGCCTTCAACAGCGGCGACGGTGTGGCGTGGGTGCAGCCGGGCGACACATGGACCGGGTGCTGGGGAGTGACATACCGCGCGACCCAATAGGCTGTCGTCATGTCGACACCGCACGCACTGCGCTGGGGCATCCTCGCCCCCGGAGGAATTGCCCGCAGCTTCACCTCGGATCTTCTGCTGAACGGGTTCACCGTCGCCGCCGTCGGCTCGCGATCTCTCGAGCGTTCTCGCGCCTTTGCTGAGGAGTTCGGCATCGCGCGTGCGCACGGTACGTACGCGGAGCTTCTCGCCGATCCCGAGGTCGATGCGGTGTACGTGGCATCGCCGCACAGCTTTCACTCCGAGCAGGCGACGCGTGCCCTCACGGCGGGCAAGCACGTGCTCGTCGAGAAGCCCTTCACCGTGAACGAAGACGAGGCACGCGGCATCGTCGAGCTGGCGGAGGAGCGCAGGCTCGTCGTGCTTGAGGCGATGTGGACCCGCTACCTTCCGCATATGCGGCGCGTGCGCGAGGTCATCGCCGAAGGCACTCTCGGCGAGATCGTCGCCGTCACGGCCGATCACACGCAGCACATCGATGTCGGCCCGCAACATCGCATGATGGACCCGAACCTCGGCGGGGGAGCGCTTCTCGATCTCGGCATCTACCCGCTCTCGTTCGTCGTCGACGTTCTCGGACTTCCCGCCCGCATCGACGCGACGGCGCAGCTGACAGCCACCGGCGTCGACGCTCAGGTCTCTGCCGTGCTCAGCTACGACACCGGGGCGATGGCGACGACGTTCAGCTCGCTGCGCGGGGCGGGCCCCAATCAGGCAAGCATCATCGGCACAGACGCGCGTATTGACCTCGACCGCGTCTGGTACACCGCCACGTCATTCCGCACGACAACGACGGCCGGCGATGTTCTCGAGGAGTTCACAAGCGAGGTGAGCGGCAGGGGAATGCACTACCAGGCCCTCGAGCTCGAGCGCCTTGTCGCTGCAGGCGAGACCGCAGGCAGCATCCTCTCCCCACGCGAGTCCGTCGAGATTATGGGAGTGCTCGACGAAGTGCGTCGGCAGATCGGCGTGATCTACCCAAGCGAGCACTGACGCCAGGCGTGCTCGGAGGTGCCACCCGCTAAAATCAGAGGCGTGTCCAGCAGCCCTCCTCGATCCTCGTGGCGTCGGCGCACCCTCTGGGTCGTCGGGGTGATCGGCGCTGTGCTTCTCGCCGGTGGCTCACTCGCGGCCGGAACCGTGTTCGAGAACCCGGCAGCCCTCGCGGCCAGTCCTACCGCAACGCCGACGCCAACGCCGACCCCCGACCCACGGCCGGTCGCCGACTCGCCCGTGCCTGCCAACGGCATTCGCCAGTGCTCCGTCGCCGACGCGGCATCCGACCCGCTGCTTCACACGCTGCAGGCGCGCGTGGTCAACGCCCAGACGGGCGAGCTGCTCTACGACCGAGACTCGACGCATGCCGCCGCCACAGCGAGCAACCTCAAGCTGGTCACCGCCGCAGCGGCGCTCGAAACCTTCGGCCCCGACTACCGCATCGCCACACCCGTGATGGCGGGCAGCGAACCTGGAACGATCGTGCTCGTCGGGCAGGGCGACATGACGCTCACGCGTCTGCCGACCGGGCAGGAGTCGGTATACCCCGGAGCCGCCCACCTCGATGCCTTGGCCGCGGCGACGAAGAAGGCGTGGATGGATGCCGGTCACACCGAGCCCATCACCCGCATCATCCTCGACAGCAGCGCCTTCACGGGCGAAACCTGGCTTCCCAGTTGGGACACAAAGGGAATGCGCGAGGGCTACCAGTCGCACGTGACCGCGCTGCAGGTTGACGCCGACCGGTTCTACCCGGCAAACGAGTATTCGCCGAGGGGGAGCGATCCCGTTGCCCGGGCCGGAGAGGCCTTCGCGTCATACTTCCCCGGCGCGACAACTGTCGTCGGCACGGCACCAGCAGATGCTGGCCAGCTCGCCTCCGTTGAGTCGCCGCCTCTGAGCGCGCTCGTCGAGTACATGCTGCTGTACAGCGACAACCCGATGGCCGAGTCGCTTGCACGCCTCGTCGCCATCGAAGAAGGCGCGGGCAGTACGTTCGACGCGCTTGCCGAGGGTGTTCCCGCGGCGCTTGACCCTCTCGGAATCGACACGAGCGACCTCACGATCGTAGACGGCTCCGGGCTCAGCGCACTGAACGCCGTTCCCAACAGCTTCTTCACGAAGCTGCTGCGCGGCATCGACCTCGGCGAAATCGACATGCCGTCGATTCTCGAGGGACTGCCGGTCGCGGGCGAGACGGGCACATTGCGCTACGACAGCCGATTCTCAGGGGACGCCGAGGTGGCGACCGGGCACGTGAAGGCGAAGACCGGGTGGATTCAGACGGCGTATACGCTGTCAGGTGTGATCGACGCCGATGATGGGACGTCCCTGATCTTCTCGATCTACGCGCTCGGAGACGAGCCGCTGCCGTACACGACCGCCCACGCTGTGGACATGTTGGCCACCGCCTTTTATCGTTGCGGAAACGCCCTGTCGAATTTGTGAATTGGAGTACCAGTGACGCGCGCATTGCTGATCATCGATGTTCAGAACGACTTCACGGAAGGCGGGGCGCTCGGCGTGTTCGGCGGAGCCGATGTCGCCCGCAACGTCACTCGATGGCTGAACCTCGCCTCCGCGCGCTATGGAACGGTTGTCGCCTCGCGTGACTGGCATAACGCGACAGACGACAACGGCGGCCATTTCGCGCCAGACGGAGCAGAACCTGACTTTGTCTCGACGTGGCCCGTGCACTGCGTCGCCGACACCCCCGGAGCCGAGTACCATCCGGCCTTTGATACGTCGCCCGTTGGCATCCACGTACGCAAAGGCCAGGGCGTTCCCGCGTACTCGGCGTTTCAGGGCACAACAGACGAAGGCCGCACCCTGCTTCGGGCGCTGACGGAGGCTGGCGTCACCGAGATCGACGCGGTCGGCATCGCAACGGATCATTGCGTTCGAGCATCCGTTCTCGATGCCCTTGACGCAGGCATGCACGTGACGGTGCTGACCGATCTGATCGCCGGCGTCGCGGCCGGACCAAGCGCAGCTGCCCTCGATGAGATGGCCGTGCACGGTGCGACCCTCACGAAATCAAGCGAGGTTCCGACCGCGTAGCTCGGCGCTGTTGCTCGTGGGAACGTGACGGTGCCCGCGTCTTACTCACTCATCGCGTGACGGTCGAGAAAGTCGTACACCTCGTTGTCGTCGACACCGGGGAAGCGGCCAGAGGGAAGCGGAGCCAGCACCTGCGTGTGCAGCCGTGCACTCGGCCACGACTTGTCTCGCCACTTCTCGGCAAGCTCGTCTGAGGGGCGCTGGCAGCACGACTCGTCCGGACACTGCGACTCCGCGCGGCGCTGCGTTTCGCGCCCGCGGAACCACTTAGCCTCATCGAAGGGAACACCAACCGAGATCGAGTACTCGCCAGCGGTCGTCGACCCCGTCTGCGTCGAGCACCAGAACGTTCCCACCGGGGTGTCCGTGAACTGATACTGCTCCGTGGTTCGGTTGCGGCGGGCGAATGCCGAACGGGCACTCCACTTGCGACACACGCGCTGCCCCTCGATGGAGCCGGTGACGTCGCTGGGCAGAGGGATGCTGTCGTTCTCGTAGCCTTTCTGCAGCATCCCCTCATCTGTCACCCGCAGAAAATGCAGTTTCATGTCGAGCTGCGACGTGGCGAGGTTGGTGAGACGAAGGCCCGCTGCCTCGTGCGTCACACCGAAGGCGTCGCGAAAGTCTTCGACGGCGAGATTGCGGTTCTTCTTTGCCTCGCTGAGAAAGGCGACGGCCTTGGTCTGGGGCATGAGGCAGCAGGCGGCGAAGTAGTTGATCTCGAGACGCTGCGTTAGAAATTGGGCGTAGCTTGTGGGTACGGTGTGCCCAAGCAATCGGTGCGCCATCGCCTGCAGTGCCATTGAGCGGAGTCCGTGCCCGCCGGGAATGGACGCGGGCGGCAGGTAGATGCGACCGTTCTCCAGATCAGTGATCGAGCGCGCGGAATTCGGCAGGTCGTTCACATAGAGCAGCTCAAAGCCGAGCTGCTCCGCCATGATGCCGACCGTGCGGTGGGTGAGGGCGCCCGTTGAGTGCCCTGCCGCCGTCACCCGTTCTTCGGCGACCTTCTCGATGTCGGGAAGATAGTTGTCGCGGGCGCGCATCATCGCGCGCAGCTCGGTGTTTGCCCGCCGTGCTTCTTCCGGCGTCGCGATTGCCTCTGACGCGCGGCGCTGAAGCTCGCGGTGCAGCCCAACTATCGATTCGAGCATGTCATCGCTCAGACCCCGATTCGGCTTCACCATCGGCAGCCCGAGTGTTGAATAGAGCGGGCCGGCCTGAGCGTCGAGCAGCTCCAGTTCGAGGGCAGCCCTTCGTGACGGCGGTTCACGCGTCAGCAGGTCTGTGAGGGGCACGTTCACGGCGTCGGCGATCGCCGTGAGCAGCGACAGCTTCGGCTCCCGCTTGCCGTTCTCAATGAGGGAGAGCTGGCTGCCTGTCACGCTCACTGCGGAGCCGAGGGCATCGAGCGTGAGCCCAGCCTGGGTGCGAAAGTGGCGGACACGGTGCCCGAGGGTTGCGAGGTCGCTCGATGTGGCCATGATTCAACAGTATCGCAAAAATCCACTTTCTTGACATGCGTTATGACGTAGATAACGTCGAACCATGCCTCAATGTGGAGATAGGACATGTTCTTGACACCGCTCGGAGGCGAAAATGTCACTCGCAGAATTCATCGGACAACGAATCAACGAGAGTGAAACGATGAACGACGGCGGTGCTGTCGATTCCACCTCGTCTCGGCCAGAGAATCTGAGCGGCCTTGACGCGTTGCGCGCATGGGTCGATGAGGTTGCCGAGCTGACCCAGCCAGACGACGTCGTGTGGTGCGATGGCTCTCGCGGAGAGAACGACCGCCTCACCAAGCAGATGGTCGCTGAGGGCAAGCTCATCAAGCTCAATCCGGAATGGCGACCCAACAGCTACCTTGCCCGCTCGACGCCGTCAGATGTCGCGCGCGTCGAGGCGCGAACCTTCATCGCGAGCGAGACAGAAGAGGATGCCGGTCCCACCAACAACTGGGCCGAGCCGACCGAGATGCGCGAGACCCTCAATCGCGTCTTCACCGGCAGCATGCGCGGTCGCACGATGTACGTCGTTCCGTTCTCGATGGGCCCGGTCGGGGGACCGCTTTCGCAAATCGGCGTTCAGGTGACCGACTCGGCGTACGCCGTCGTCTCGATGAGCATCATGACCCGAATGGGCGACGACGTGCTGAACCTCATTGCCGACGGGGCATCCTGGGTCAAGGCATACCACTCGGTCGGCGCGCCGTTGGCGCCGGGCGAGCAGGATGTCGAATGGCCGTGCAACGACGAGAAGTACATTGTGCAGTTTCCCGAGAGCCGTGAGATCTGGTCGTACGGCTCGGGCTACGGCGGAAACGCGCTGCTGGGCAAGAAGTGCTTCGCCCTGCGCATCGCGAGCGTCATGGCACGCGACGAGGGCTGGCTCGCCGAGCACATGCTGCTGATTCGGGTCACCGATCCGAATGGGCGGGCGTACCACGTCGCCGCTGCCTTCCCCTCCGCCTGCGGAAAGACAAACCTGGCAATGCTGCGCCCGACGATTCCCGGCTGGACGGTCGAGACGATCGGAGACGACATCGCATGGCTGCGTCCGGGCGACGACGGCCGACTCTGGGCGATCAACCCCGAGGCCGGCTTCTTCGGTGTCGCTCCGGGAACGGGTGAGTCGACGAACGTCACAGCCGTCGAGACGCTCTGGGGCAACACGATCTTCACGAACGTGGCTCTGAGAGACGACGGGGACGTGTGGTGGGAAGGGCTCACCGACACACCGCCCGATCACCTCATCGACTGGGAAGGCAACGACTGGACACCCGCGTCGGGTCGCCCCGCGGCGCACCCCAACTCCCGATTCACCGTCGCCGCGGCACAGTGCCCGCAGATGGCGCCCGACTGGGAGGCTGACGGCGGAGTTCCGCTTGACGCGATCCTCTTCGGCGGTCGCCGCGCAACGAACGTTCCTCTGGTTGTCGAGGCATCGGACTGGAGCCACGGCGTGTTCATGGGAGCGACGATCTCGAGTGAGCGCACCGCCGCTGCCGAGGGCACCGTCGGCGAGCTTCGCCGCGACCCGTTCGCGATGCGCCCGTTCTTGGGGTACAACATGGCCGACCACTGGTCGCACTGGCTCTCCATCGGATCGAAGCTTCGCTTCGATCGTGCACCGCGCATCTACCAGGTCAACTGGTTCCGCAAGGGCGACGACGGCCGCTTCCTGTGGCCGGGATTTGGCGAGAACTCGCGCGTTCTCGATTGGATCGGCGCTCGCCTCTCTGGTCAGGTCTCGGCAGAGACGACGCCGATCGGACGCCTGCCGCAGCTCGATGACATTGACCTCACCGGTATCGACGTCGCACGCGACGATCTCGAGGAGCTGTTCTCTGTCGATCGCGAAGGCTGGCTCGAGGAAGCCGACCTCACCGAGGAATTCTTTGAGCAGTTCGGCACAAGGGTTCCGGCGGCGCTGCGGGCCGAGCTTGAGGCTCTGCGCTACCGGCTCACAAAGGAGTAGCACGCTACCGCGGCGCGCGCCGGGGGACACAGTGCGCGCGCCGCGGTCATTCCCGCCAGTGATGGGGAGGTGGGCCGGAAGAGCGCCGTGGCCGGACGATTCCGGAACACCTCCTCGCTCCTGGAGCGAGTGACGACGGGCGGCACATGCCAGTGGGGCGTGCGTGTGCCGCCCGTTTTGCTGTGTCGATTTGCCCAGCCGACGTGAGCCACTTATGAGGTGCTAGCACTTGTGCGTGAACCCCGTTCAGGGGGCAGACGAGCGACAATGCGCGGAGTAGCGTTGTGTGCGGCCGTTTCAAGCAGCCGGCCGCCTCTCTCACCCCAGGGCGATTCATCTTGATGATTGCGATATTTAGGGCGGTGGCGACACCGGCGTACTTTCTTCCCGCGCGCACTGCTCGACAAACTGACATTCACTCACAATTATGACTGCAGGCGCGGAGGAGTTTCGATGATGGTGTCGACGTTTAAACGAGGGTTCGTAGTTGGGACTGCGGGAGTTGTCGCTGCCGCGCTTTCGGCTGCTGGGCCGGCCGTCGGTATCGGCATCGCTCCGGCGTTTGCCGCCGACCCCGTTTTGGTGGAACATACTCACGAGGTTTCGGAGCCCGGGCAGGGATTCTGGACTGTTCCTGCAGGAGCGACCGAGATTACGGCGACGCTTGCTGGTGCTTCAGGTGAAGACGATTTTTTTCGGGAAGCGCCGGCGGCACTGGCGGTCTCGTGACCGTAGGCCTCGATGATTCCCTTGCGGGCAGCAGTCTTGGCTATGTTGTCGGTGCGGTTGGAGGGGGCAGCGAACCCCGCGATGACGGACGTAGCACCCAAGCTGGCGGTGGCGGCACCGCGCTAGCGAGCGGATCTGTTCTCCTTTCCGTCGTGGGTGGCGGCGGGGGCGGTTCACACGAGAAAATAGCGTCATCGAGCAACTCGGTCAATGGGGGTGCCGGTGGTGTTGCAACAATACCGGGGGTCGGAAACGGCGAGCGAGGAATAGCAGGCCAGGATGTTAATTCGCATGCACCCGGTTACGGCGGCACCAACCTCGGCGGTATCGCAGCCCCCGACGCGGTTTACACGGGCTCCGATGTCTATGGAGGATCTGCCGGTGTGAATGGTCCTCCGCAGGTGGATGCTGCGGGAAATATTATGTTGAGCCCAGGCGGCACGGCGGGATTTGTGGGCGGCTCTGGTGGTTCCGGCTATGCAGGTGGTGGAGGCGGAACGTGCGACGTCGGTGAATTATTTCCGGACACCATTTTTGATTATGGTTCGGGTGGCGGTGGGTCCGGCTACCTGGCTGACAGCCCAATTGTGAGCTACATTGCCGGCACTGCTGGCACGAATGTTGGTGCCGGATCAATCACGTTCACGTACTTGCTTCCGACCGTGCCGACAGTGAACGATGTATCGGCGAATGTCGCGTATAATGCGGACGCGACGCCGATTGCGTTGAACACAGAGGGCGCAGAAACGGTTAATGTGGTCACGCCGCCGCAGCACGGAACGGCAGCAGCGTCAGGCTCCGATATCTCGTACACGCCAGGGCCCGGTTTTCACGGCACGGACAGCTTCACATACTCGGCGACGAACGAGATCGGTACAAGTGTCAGCGCGACGGTTTCGATCACCGTTGCGGCACCGGATTTGACGGTGTCCCATTTGGGCGCTGACCACGCGGTACAGGGGCAACCGTATGAGACGCAATTCATCGTCGATGGCGGTACGGGGCCGTATTCGTTTGACATCAGCGGGGGCCTCCCGGACGGACTGACCCTTGATGCTGAAACCGGCATTATTGAGGGAACCCCAACGACATCCGGTTTTGCCGAGGTTGCTGTCACGGCAACCGATTCGAGTACGCCGACGCCGCTTACCGCGACGACGACGTATGAAATGCAGGTGTACAGCAACGTCATCAACGCTCCGGACACCGCGATGGAGGGTGACACGATTGAGGTCAGGGGTGAGAACATCATGCCCGGCGACTACACGATTGTGCTGCGCTCAGACCCAGTGACCTTGGGCGACGTAAGCGTTGCCGATGACGGCATCCTTTCGTTCTCGGGGACAATCCCGGCAGACACGATCGTGGGTGATCACACGATCGAACTCGTCAGGGCAGACACCGTGATCGGATCAGCCACGATCGAGGTCACTGCGGCGCCTGTGCAACCTGGTTCGCCTGCGGACTCGACAGACGCTGCACTACCCATGACAGGAACCGACGCAGCGCCTCTCGCCGCCATCGCGCTCCTGCTGCTGCTCGGCGGTGCCGCTTTGCTTCTGGCCAGACCACGCAAAGCGATATGATCCTGGTGGTGAGTAGCAGCATCCGTTGCGATGCGTGACGCTCACCAGCGGGGCGTGCGTGTTCCTCCCGTTTTGCTGCGCCTGCGGCCGAGATCGAAAGCGGCATTGTCTACGCGAACTGAATGAGCGCGGAGCCAGTGAGTTGGTGGCTCTCTGTACCGTTGCTCGCGGATACCGAGATGTTGAGTCCTGCTGAACCAGACGTGCTCGGAAGGGGAAACGCTGACGGCCAGGTGCTCGTGGCTCGGACGATGCATTGGTCCCCAGTGTCACCCGGCGCCACCGTATGGTTGCCCGGCCACCAGTTAGTTGACCGTGTTTGACGGCGCAGATGCGAGGGCGATGACCGGAACCGACCACGCTCCCGCCGTGAGAACAGACCGCCGATTGATGTTGGACGCGTGGTGTTCGCGCGCATTCTGCATAACGTGCGAAGCCTATGAGGGGAGATGTGCGGCGATAACCCACTGTTCAAGGGCTGCGATTGTCGCGCAGCGGCTCAGAGCGTATTGCCGAGCTTGAAGCCCTTCTCCTCATCGTCCTTGCGGGTGTACGAGAAGCCGTCGGCGCCGACCGTCACGGCCATCTCGCTTGGCTCGTCACGAACGATGAGCGGCTGCGGGTTGCCGTCGAGGTCGAGCACTGTCGAGGCATCCGTGTACCAGCTGGGCACAACCGGGTTGCCCCACCAGTCACGACGCTGGTTGTCGTGCACATCCCACGTGACGCGAGGGTTGTCCGGGTCGCCCGTGTAGTAATCCTGCGTGTAGATCTCGACGCGGTGCCCATCGGGGTCACGAAGGTAGAGGTAGAACGCATTCGAGACACCGTGTCGGCCGGGGCCGCGCTCGATGTGGTCAGACATGCGCAGAGCGCCGAGCTTGTCGCAGATGGCGAGAATGTTGTGCTTCTCGTGCGTGGCGAACGCGACGTGGTGCATGCGCGGCCCGTCTCCGCCCGTGAGCGCTGTGTCGTGCACCGTCGACTTGCGGCGCACCCACGCGGCATACACCACGCCGTCTTCGTCTTGAATGTCTTCGGTCACGCGGAACCCGAGCTCTTCCATGTACGTCACGCCGCGCGGCACGTTGTGCGTCACCTGGTTGAAGTGGTCGAGGCGCACGAGCGAGCCCGGCGTGTACAGGTCGTAGCGCCAGGCGAGGCGCTCGACATGCTCCACCTCGTAGAAGAACTCGTATGGGAAGCCGAGCGGGTCTTCGACGCGAACCGCGTCGCCGATGCCCTTCACGAAGCCGTCGCGACGGCGCTTCGTGCGGCATCCCATCTCGTGGTAGTACGCCTCGGCCCGGTCGACGTCTTCGGGTGTGCGCACGCGGTACGAGAACGCGGCGACGGCGGCTTCAGGGCCCTTGCGTAGCACGAGGTTGTGGTGAATGAATTCCTCGAGGCTGCGCAGGTAGATCGCGTTGTCGTCTTCTTCCGTGACGGTGAGACCGAGCACATCGACGTAGAAGTCGCGTGAGCGCTTCAGGTCTGTGACGACGATCTCCATGTAGGCGCAACGCAGGATGTCCGGCGCGGGCACCGAGGGGTGCGGGATTTTTTCGAGCATGTCAGCTTCCTTGCCTGAGTCTTTCGATGAGAACTGTGTGTCGAGTCGGTCAGCTGGTGCCTTGCGCGCCGAAGCGTGCCGTGTGCACATCGCCGAGAGTGATGTGCACAGCCTGCTGGTCGGTGTAGAAGTCGATGGAGCGGTAGCCGCCCTCGTGGCCGAGGCCCGAGGCCTTCACGCCGCCGAACGGGGTGCGCAGATCGCGGACGTTGTGGGAGTTGAGCCACACCATTCCGGCGTTCACCGACTGTGAGAAGGTGTGGGCGCGCGTGAGGTTCTGCGTCCACACGTAGGCGGCGAGGCCGTAGCGCACACCGTTTGCGAGCTCGAGTGCCTCCTCGTCTGAGTCGAACGGCGTGATGGCGACGACCGGTCCGAAGATCTCCTCCTGGAAGATGCGTGCGGAGGGCTTGACGTCGGCGAACACCGTCGGTGCAACGTAATTTCCGTGTTCAAGGCCCTCGGGGCGGCCCCCTCCGGCGAGCAGACGCCCTTCGGTCTTGCCGATCTCGACGTAGCTCATCACCTTGTCGAAGTGCTCGGGGTGCACGAGAGCGCCCACCTCAGTTTTCGGATCGTGCGGGTCGCCGACGACGATGTTCTTCGCGCGGGCGGCGTAGCGCTCGCAGAAGTCGTCGTAGATGGAGCGCTCGACGAGAATGCGGCTTCCCGCCGTGCAGCGCTCGCCGTTCAGCGAGAACACGCCGAAGAGCGTCGAATCGATCGCCGCGTCAAGATCGGCGTCGGCGAAGACGATCGCGGGGGACTTGCCGCCGAGCTCCATTGACATGCCCTTGAGATTGGGGGCACAGTTGCCGAAGATGATCTCACCCGTCTTGCTCTCGCCCGTGAACGAGATGAGGGGAACATCGGGATGCTTCACCAGCGCATCTCCGGCATCCTCCCCGATTCCGTTGACGAGGTTGAACACACCGGTCGGCAGACCGGCCTCTTCGAAGATGCCGGCCCACAGGCTCGCGGAAAGCGGCGTGAATTCCGCCGGCTTCAGCACGACGGTGCAGCCCGAAGCCAGCGCGGGAGCGAGCTTCCAGCTCTCGAGCATGAACGGCGTGTTCCACGGCGTGATGAGTCCCGCGACGCCCTTGGGCTTGCGATTGACGTAGTTGATCTGGCGGCCGGGAACCTTGTAGGCATCGTCGGCCTGCGCGACGATCAGGTCGGCGAAGAAGCGAAAGTTCTCTGCGGCGCGCTGCGCCTGGCCGAGGGCCTGCGTGATCGGCAGCCCGGAGTCGAAGCTCTCGAGCTCGGCGAGCCGAGCATCCTGCGCCTCCACAGCATCCGCGATTTTGTTCAGAATGCGCGCACGGGCGCGCGGCAGCATGCGCGGCCAGGGTCCGTTGTCGAACGCCTCTTTCGCGGCGGCGACGGCGCGGTCAATGTCTTCCTTCTTTCCGGATGCCGCGGCGACGTAGTTCTCGTTCGTCACCGGGTTGAGGACGTCGAACGTGTCGCCGGAGATGCTGTCGACGAATTCGCCTCCGATGTAGTGGGTGATGCTCGACGGCAGGTTGTCGGGAACATGATGGCCCATGATTGTGCCTCCTTCTCGTTAAGACGAATGCGCGGGCTTGTGCGCCTGCTGGTACGACGTGAACGCGTCGAGCGTCGCCAGACGGTGGTTTCTGGCGGCGAGCTCGATGTCGAGGGGGTCCGCCCCCGATTCGATGAGCGCGAGGATGCCCTCGTGCTCGGCAACGGATTCGCGGGCGCGCCCGGGGACGAAGCTGAATGTGGAGTCGCGGAGCGCGCGCATGCGGTTCCAGCCGCGGTGCACGAGATCGAGAATGTGCGGGTTGGGGCAGCCGTCGTACAGAATCTCGTGAAACTCCTTGTTGAGCTCTGTGAAGCGGTGCGGATTGAAGTCTTCGAGACTTGCCACCATGTCGTCGTTGACCGTGCGCGCCCGCGCCAGACGCTCGGGCGTCATGAGGTGAGCCGTCAGCCGTGTCGCCGCGCCCTCGATGATCGCGAGCGACTCCATCGTGTGTACGTATTCGGTCACCTCGATCATGGCGACCTGCGCCCCGACGTTGCGCTCGAACGTGACGAGGCCCTCGGCTTCGAGGCGGCGGATCGCCTCGCGCACGGGAACGACGCTCACGTCGAGCTCGCGGGCGATCTGCCCAAGCACGAGACGGTAGCCGGGAACGTAGCGTCCGTCTTCGATGCGCGAGCGGATCCAGCGGTACGCGCGCTCCGACTTGCTCGGCGTGCGCTCGGCCTCGGGGTTCAGCGTCGGGAGAGCCATGCTGCGTACCGGTCCTTCCACTCGTCGTTCATGGGGAAGAGTCCCTCAATTCGCTCACCTGCGGCGACCATCTCGGCGATGAACACTTCGCTCTTCTCCTGCTCGAGCGCAGCATCGGCGACCTCGGCAGCGAGGGCGGGAGGAATGACGATGACGCCGTCGTCGTCGCCGACGATGATGTCGCCCGGCTGCACGGCGGCCCCGCCGCACGCGATCGTGATGTCGGTGTCCCACGGAACGTGGCGGCGGCCGAGCACGGCCGGGTGGGCTCCGTTGTGGAACGTCGGCATGTCGAGGCCGGCCACCTCGGCAAAGTCGCGAACGCCGCCGTCCGTGACGACGCCGGCCGCTCCGAGCTGTTGGGCGCGCAGCGCGATCACATCGCCGAGCGTTCCCGTGCCCGTCTCGCCGCGCGCCTCCATGACCAGAACGTCGCCTTTCTCCAACGAATCGACAATGCGCTTCTGCGCGTTGTAGCCGCCGCCGTGGCTCTGAAAGAGATCTTCGCGGCCTGGAATGTAGCGCAGCGTGCGCGCCCGCCCCACCATGCGCAGGCCGGGACGTGTCGTTGTGACGCCGTCGATCGACACATTGTTGAGGCCGCGCTTGCGCAGCTGAGACGAGATGGTTGCCGTGCCGACTGATGCGAGTTTTTCGCGCAACTCGTCTGTGAGAACCGGGGTGAATCCGGCGGCCTCGGGGCTGCCCCAGGCTGCTTCTCGCTGAGCATCCGTTGCCTTCGGCTTCTCGCCGGCGTCGGTGAACGGCTCGCGGCCCTCGACGACTGTTGTGGTGAGGCGTCCCGTACTCGGAGCACCCGGCGCCGTCGGAGCATCCACCTCAACCTCGACGGTGTCGCCTGGCTGCACGACGGACGAGCCCGCGGGGGTTCCCGTGAGAATGATGTCGCCAACGTGCAGCGTCATCATCTGCGACAGATCGGCGACGATCTGGCCGAAGGGGAACAGCAGCCCTGCTGTCGAGTCGTCTTGCGCGAGCGCGCCGTTCACCCAGGTGCGCACGCGGATGGCGGCGGGGTCGATCGCGTCGGCAGGGATCACCTCGGAGCCGAGAGGCGTGTAGCCGTCACCGCCTTTCGACCGCACATTCGACCCCTTGTCTGCGGCGCGGAAGTCATAGAGCCCGAAGTCGTTTGCCGCGGTGACACCGGTGACGGCCGCCCATCCCTCGTCGGGGGAGACGCGGCGCACGTCGGTGCCGATGATGAGGGCGATCTCGCCCTCGAAGGCGAGAAGCTCGGTTCCGATGGGACGTTCGATCGTCTCGCCAGAGACGCTGAGCGACGATGCTGGCTTGAAGAAGTACGAGGGGTGGGCAGGAATGCGGCCTCGCTGCTCGGCACGCGAACGGTAGTTCAGGTGCACGGCGATGATCTTCGGTGCGGTCACCTCGTGAGTCATGACGGTCTCTCCTCGTCGTGGACGGTCGTATTCCAAATGATATACGATCTGGCGGGTTTCGGGAAGGGGTGAGGCATCTCCCTGCGTGCGCGGGGGTGCATCGGCGTGCGTCAGTAGCTGGCGCGGGGTGGTGCACCGTCGTTCTCTTCGCCAGCGTCGTCGACGGGCGGGAGCCATGTGTCGGCGAGAGCTTCGCTGGCGCGGGCGAGCAGAGAGACGTCGGCGGCGACGAGTATGAATCTGACGCCCTGCTCGAGGTAGCGGCTCGCGGCGGCGGGGGCGAACGCGTTGATCCCGACGGAGACGCCGAGCTCAGTCAGATCGCGAATCGTCGTCTCGACGGCATCCACAACCTCTGGGTGCCCCTGCTCGCCGAGATGCCCCATGGATGCTGCGAGGTCGGCGGGCCCGATGAATACGCCGTCAACGCCGTGCACCGCCGCGATCTCCCGCGCATTCGCCACAGCCTCCGCCGTCTCGATCTGCACGTACAGCGACACGGCATCGTCGGCCGACGCGAGATAGCCCTCCACGCGATTCCACCGAGCGGCTCGCGCGAGAGCGCTGCCGACCCCGCGCACGCCCCGTGGCGGGTAGCGCACGGCAGCGACGGCTTTCTCGGCATCAGCCGCGCTGTTCACCATGGGAACAAGGAGGTTCTGCGCGCCGATATCGAGGTACTGTTTGATCACAACGGCGTCGCACACCGGCACGCGCACGAGTGTTGTCACGGGGTAGGCGGCGACAACCTGCAGTTGAGCAAGAATCGACTCGAGCGTGTTGTGGCTGTGCTCGCCGTCGATGAGCAGCCAGTCGAGGCCGCTTCCGGCGCAGATCTCGGCGTTGAGGGCATTGCCGCTGCTCACCCACATGCCGACGAGCGCGCGGTCGGCGTGTGCGAGGCGGTCGCGGAACGTGGGCGGCAGCTCTAGGCGAATCGGCATGTGATGGCTCCCAGCTGTCCGTAGTCGGCGTGCACCGTATCGCCCCGCTCCACCCACATGGGGCGCGTGAACGATCCGGCAAGAATGATCTCGCCGGCTTCGAGGCGGTCGCCGTGATGGGCGAACTTGTTCGCAAGCCAGGCAACACCGGATGCCGGGTGATTCAGCACAGCTGCGGCAACGCCCGACTCCTCGATCGTCTCGTTGCGGTAGAGCAGCGCCGACACCCACCGCAGATCGACGGCGTCGACGGCAACGGGGCGCCCTCCGAGCACCATGGCGCCGAGAGCCGCGTTGTCTGAGATCGTGTCGACGATCGTGCGGCCGGCCATCTCGACGCGCGAGCTCAGCACCTCGAGAGCGGGCACGACATACTCGGTCGCGCGCAGCACATCGACGAGCGAACAGTTCGGGCCCTCGAGCGGTGCACCCAGCACAAACGCGAGCTCCACCTCGATGCGCACGTTCGAAAACCGGTCGAACTCGATGACCGAGCCGTTCTCGTAGACCGCATCGTCGAAGATCACGCCGTAGTCGGGCTCGGTGATGCCCGTCGCCTGCTGCATCACCTTCGACGTGAGGCCGATCTTGCGCCCGACGAGGCGCCTTCCCGCTTCGATTCCCCGCTGCTTCCACACGTTTTGCACGGCGTAGGCGTCCTCGATGGTCATGCCCTCGTGGCGTGCCGTCAGCAGGGGGATGGTCGAGCGTGTTCTCTCCGCCTCGGCCAGCTCATCTGCGATGGACACGATGTCTGACTGCTCAAGCACGTGTGGCTCCACTTCGTCGTCGATAGCTCTGCAACGATCGTATACGATCGCGGGTACTCTGTGCGACGCGGTGTCAGGTCGAACTGAAAGAATGCGCATATGTCAGGTACTGCACTTTTCGATGATCAGCACGAGCCCGAGGCTGCGCTGTCATTCACCTCGACATCGTCACCAATTGGCGTAGCTACCTGGCGGAGCCTCGACGCTACCTGCGGCACGTCCTCGACTGACTGGCATGAGAGAACCGTTCGCGTCTGAATCCGTCAGACCGCGGCGGGCTCGAAGAGGGCGCTGTTCTGCTCGATGACTTCCTCTTGGTACGGCGCACGCAGCGACTGTGAGATGCGACAGTCGAGCAGCATGACGCCGTCATCGCCCGAGGCAACCCAGCGCTCGAAGACGTCGAGGTCGTCGAGCGTCGACACCGTGACAGCATCCGCCCCGACCGAGCGCGCGAGGCCGGCGAAGTCGACGCCGGAGATCAGCATGGGGCGCTTGTCGAATCCCGCGAGGCCGTAAAGGTGAATCTCGGCACCGTACGCCGCATCGTTGTATACGATGATGGCGCCGCGCCTCGTTGCACGCACAGCGGACTCGAGGTCGGCAAGCGCCATCAGGCCGCCGCCATCTCCCATGCACAGCACAGAGAACGACTCAGGGCGTGAGACCGCAGCGCCTACGAGGCTTGGCAGGCCAAGGCCGATGGACTGGAACGGCGTGCCCACCATCGCAAAGCGGTCGGGTGCGGAGACGTCGAAGTACTGGTTGACCCAGCCGAGAAAGTGGCCGCCGTCATTCACCATGACGCGGTCGGCGGGAATGATCTCGTTGAGGCGCGCAGTGAGGCTGCGGGGGTCGAGCAGGCCATCGGATGCTGCAGGCTCACCGGGCTCTCGCACACTCAGTGTGCCATCGGAGAACCCCGTGATCGACTCGCGCCAGCCCGTGGAAGCCGTGCTGTCGAGTCGTGCGATGAGGCCTTCGACGCTCAGGCGTGCGTCGCCGGAGACGAAGGCGTTTACCCGTGAACTCGTTGGAGCGTCGGTCACGTCGAGCTGGATCACCTTCGCGTGCTCGCCGATAAGAGCACCGAAACGCATGGTGAACTGGTTGAGACCTGCACCGATCACGAGCACCACGTCCGCGGTACCGGCGAGATCCATCGCCTTCTCCTGGCCGAAGCCGCCGGCGACTCCCAGGTCGTACCGCACGTCGAACTGGCCGCGACCGAGGGCCGACGACGCGGTAACGGCGCCGAGGCGGGCAGCGAGCGTGCGCATTGCATCGCCGGCGCCAGACAGGAAAGCGCCGCGGCCGGCAAGCAGAAGGGGGCGCCGTGCGGTGCGCAGCACGGCTGCAGCGTCGTCGAGAGCCTGCGCGCGGGGTGGCCGGGGAGAGGGTGTGGCGAGCGGAGCAGTCGCGTGGTCGACAGCATCCTGAGCCTCGAGCCCGCCGAGATCGTAGGGAATCTCGAGAACCACGGCCGTGCGGTTCGCGAGAGCGTGCTCGAGGGCGGCGCGGGTGCTGGCGACGGGGGAGTCCTGGGTGACCGTGATGACGTGCGCGCCGACCGCGCGGCACAGTGCCGCCTGGTCGACGTCCCACGGCCGCAGCCCCGTGGTGGGGGCCGATCCGGTGATGAGCAGCAGGGGAGTGCGCGCCTTCACGGCCTCGGCCAGCGGCGTGATGGTGTTCGTGAACCCGGGGCCGTATGTGGAGGTCGCGACTGCGAGGTGCCCGTTCGTGCGGTAATAGGCGTCGGCGGCGGCGACGGTGCCGGCCTCGTGCCGCACGGCGGTGTAGGCGACAGTGGTGCCGGCCAGGGCATCCAGCAGATACGCGTTGCCATTGCCCATCACCCCGAACATGTCGGTGACGTGGGCGGCGAGAGTGGTGGCGATATGCGCAGAGACCGTGGGCATAATGCTCCTTCGAGACAACGGACGAATGACATTCCGTATATGTCTCGCGCGGCGCGCTTCGTGCCCCTTTTTCGAGCACCGGGCTGGCGGCCCGGACACTTTTACTGTAACACCAGGGCGAGGTGACGACCATGCGATCGCAGCCTGCCGCCGGCGTGCGGGTGGTGGAACGCATAATTGGTGCGCTGTCCGGCGGTTTTATGCGTTCTCGTCAGGCCGGACTGGCGCTTGTGCTGCGTCGCACACCGAGTGACCCGAGCGCCCCGAATGCACCCCGCCATCGCACACGGTTAAGGCGAATGCACGTCCATGAGCGTGGGCACGAGCCGTTTGGCTCACGCGTGCGCTTGATCGCGCGTGTCTGCGCACCCCAGATCGCTTCATAGGTCAAAGAATGCTTTTAAACGGCGTTCTGAGAGCAAACTTTGACCTTTCAACGCTCGCGGGTGACGCGAGGCACGGCTAGACGAGCAGTTGGTGCTTCGCCAGGTCGCGGTACAGCGGCACCTCCTGCACCAGCTGCGAGTGGGTTCCCGTGCCGATGACGCGGCCCTCATCGAGCACGACAATGCTGTCGCTGTCGACGACCGTCGAGAGCCTGTGCGCAATCACGATGAGCGTGCGATCGGTGGCAACGGCATCGATGGCCTCGCGCATCTTCTGCTCGTTGACGCCGTCGAGACTCGACGTCGACTCGTCGAGCAGCAGAATCGGAGGCGCCGAGAGAATCGAGCGCGCAATCGCGAGGCGCTGCCGCTCGCCGCCCGAGAGCATGATGCCGTCTTCACCGACCGGGGCATCGAGTCCCTGCGGATTGCGACCGAGCACGTCGCCGAGGTTGACGGCGTGCAGCACATCGATGCACTCAGAATCGGTGGCATCGGGGGAAGCGAGCAGAAGGTTGTCGCGGATGCTGCCGGCCAGCACAGGGGCGTCTTGCTCGACGTAGCCGATGCGAGATCGCACGTCGTCGCGGCTAAGCGTGCGAATGTCGACGCCGCCCAGGCGGATGCTGCCCGCCGTCGTGTCATAGAAGCGCTCGATGAGCCCGAGGATCGTCGACTTGCCCGCACCACTCGGCCCGACGAGCGCCGTGCGGGTGCCGCGCTCCGCCTCAAATGTCACGTCGCGCAGCACGGCGCCATTCGCTGTCGCGGCGTTGGTCTGGGACGTGGCGTCGGCGTTGGGCTCGGCCTCGGCGTCGCGGTGGGCGCGGGCGACAGCATCCGGATATGAGAACGACACGCTTTCGAAGGCAATTGCCGCTGCGAACGGCGATGCAACGCCTGGCTCGGCGACGGACGCCGCAATGTCGGCGTCGCCGTCGGTCTCGGCATCGAGCGACACGATCTCCTGAATGCGCCCGAGCGCTCCAAGCGCCTGGTTTGTGGCGCTGATCGCCCCGAAGGCCTGGCCGAGCGGCATGATCATCATGAAGAGAAACAAAATGAACGCAACGAGGTTGGCGATGGTGATGGAGCCATTGGCGACGCGGAACCCGCCGACGCCGAGCACAACGAGAAACGACGCCTGCATGGCGACGCCCGCAACGGGCACGACGAGCGCCGAGACCTTCGCGACGTTGAGGCCCATGCGCCATGCGCCCACGGCTTCGGTCTGCACGGCGTCGATCTCGCGCGCCGTGGCACCGGAGGCGCGGATCGTGCGCACCGAGCCGATTGCGCGCTCCAACGCGGCGGTCAGGTCGCCCACCTTCTTCTGCGTGCGTGCGCTCGCGACGCGGATGCGGCCGGCCAGCGCACCGACGACGACGATGGATGCCGCGATCACCGCAGCCGTGAGCCCGAGCAGCACCGGGTCGATGATGAGCATGGCAATGAGTGCACCGAGAAACGTGACGCTGCCGCCGATCGCTTCAACGAGGCCCTGCGTCAGTACGGCGCGCAGCAGCGTTGTGTCACTGCCGACACGCGAGACGAGGTCGCCGGTGCGACGCGCATCGAACTGCGCGATGGGCAGGTGCAGCATGCGGGCGATGAGACGCCGCCTGCTCGAGAGAACGACGCCCTCGCCCATGCGCTGCAGCAGGTAGTGCTGGTACCCCGAGATCAGCGCAGAGACGATCACGAGTGCCACCAGCGCCCAGACAAGCCAGCCCAGCGGTTGCGACCGCTCGACAAACTGGATCACCTGACTGACGAGCAGCGGCTGCGCCAGAGACGCGGCGGCGCCGAACACGCCGAGAACGAGGGCCGCGGTGAGCGGGCCCTTGTGCTCGAGAAGGTAGGGCAGCAGCTGGCGGAACTTTGCGCGCGGCCCATCATCTGAGGGGCGGGCAAAGGGGGAACGGCGTGTGGCAGAAGAGGAGCTCATGCGTACTCTCGACGAGTGGATAGAGGCACTCGACCTTACCGAGTCAGCCTTTGAGAGTGGCGAGTGTCCGTGACGACGGGGCAGCGGCGGCATATCCTGGCCGAGACGTCACCGGGCAGTGGTCACCGCAATGCCCGTGAGGCGCGGGAATCGGATGCTGGAGGGCAGACACATGCACATCGAGTCGCTGAAGCCAGGGGAGATCTTCGTCTTCGGATCCAACGCATCGGGCGCACACGGTGCCGGAGCCGCGCGCACCGCATATGAGAAGTTCAGTGCCGTGTGGGGCCAGGGCTCGGGGCTGCAGGGCCAGTCGTACGGCATCGACACGATGAGTGGCATCGAGGTCATTGCGCAGGAGGCCGCTGACTTCACGGTGTTTGCGCGAGAGCATCCGGAGCTGACGTTTCTGCTGACGCCGGTTGGCTGCGGCATTGCCGGGTATGCCGCCGCTGACGTGGCACCGTTCTTCGCCGATGCGCCGAGAAACGTCGTGCTTCCCGACGAGTTTCTTGAGGTGATTCGGGCACCGGATGACGCGGGCAACGGTCACACGCACGACGCCCAACCCGCCGAAAGCGAGCCTGCCGACAGGCAGGGCTACTGGAATGGGCGCTACAGCGGAACGGAGCGCATGTGGTCGGGACGGGTAAACGCTGCGCTCGCCGAAACGGTCGTAGAGCTTTCCCCGGGGACAGCACTCGATCTCGGATGTGGCGAGGGCGGTGATTCGCTGTGGCTTGCCGAGCAGGGCTGGACGGTGACGGGCGTCGACATCTCGGATGTCGCGTTGGCGCGAGCGGATGCCGAGGCCCGCTCTCGTGGCGTGCACGCCGTGACGTGGCAGCAGGCCGATCTCGAGACGTGGGCTCCTGAGGAGCAGTTCGACCTCGTCTCGGCGTGTTTTCTCCAGGCACCGCACGACTTCGACCGCGAGGGTGTGCTGCGCCGCTCGGGGCACCACGTGCGGCCGGGCGGGCACCTGCTGATCGTCTCCCACGCATCGATGCCGCCGTGGTCGCACCACCATGATCACGAAGAGTTGCCGACGGTGCAGAGCGAACAGGCCGCGGTCGGCGACGCCTCCGGGTGGGACATCGTCGTCGCAGACGTGCGGCAGCGGCAGGCGACGGGTCCAGACGGCACCGTTGCACCCCTCAATGACAACGTCGTGCTGCTGCGTCGCCGGACCCTCGCACAGTGATGACGTGCCCGTGACGCGCCTGTGACGTGTCAGTGATGCACCGGAATGTGTCGCTTTGCGTGGCGACGACGCGCTACTTGTTGACCGCTCGGCGGATGAATCCCCAGATGAGTGTCGCAACGAACAGCACGATGCCAATCACGGCGAGCCAGACGAGGCCCTTGATCGCAAACCCGAGAACGGAAAGGATCAGCCAGATGACGAGCAGCGTGATGATGAATCCGAACATGGTGTCCTCTCAATCTCTCGATAACGCCCAGTATGTCTCGCTCGGTTGGTTCTGGGAACCCCTTGCGTTCTGCGGGCAACGGTGGGCACGCAACCATCGCGCGGTGAGATGCCAGAAAACGTCGCTCTGCGGGCCGCCCGAAGCGACAGGCCCTGGCATCTCTCTGTGCGAGCCACGTCAGCGCGAGGTTGTGCGAGCGGGAACGTTGCTCGCCACACGCACATCTGGTGCGCCCGCCGGGGCTCGAACCCGGGACCCGCGGATTAAAAGTCCGATGCTCTACCAACTGAGCTACAGGCGCCGACCTACTTAATCTACAGGTCTTTGCTGGGTGATGTGACCACAGCGGCGGTGTCGCGCGAGAGTACCGTTAGAGCAAGCACCTGCGCAGACGAGGAGAACTGCTTGACACGAGACTTCCACAAGCCAGCACGCTACCCCGCGTCGGTCTTCGACAACATCCAGGGCGGAATCGACCCTGCCGAATCCAGTCGGATCGCACACGAGACGGCCCGGGCGCTGCTCGCGCGCGTGCGCGATGAGGGCGACCCCGACATCGTCGAGCGCGTCGTCGCCTACACAGACGAGCACGGAATCGACACCATCGCTGAACTGTGGTCGCACGCGACAAGCCGCAGCCTTCCCGGATGCCTCTGGCGAATCTACCTTCTGCGCTTGCAGGTGAGAGAAGATCCGCACGGCACGGGGCTGGTGTTCCAGCGTGGATCGGAAGTTCTGCGCACCATCGATCCTGTCGTTGCCGGCGCACCAGCCCCAACCGGCCCGGCCGAGATCATCGCGCTGGCCGACCGCATCCTTCGCGGTGTGTTCGAGGGTGACTTCACCATCGCCCTCGACAGGGCAGCGGCATACTGCCGGGTGTCGTCTGCGGGGTGCACAAGCATCGCCGATGACCTCGAGTCGACGGAGCCGGAACGCGCAAGCGACCTCACCCAACGGGCGCTGCGGTTGTCGACGTACGCATCAGATCTCGCGTCTGCGGCGCGCCTCTGGCGACGCGACGAGCTCGACTGAGCACCGCAACATCCGCTGGGAATACTGACGAGACCCATGCGTTACACTTTTGCGTGGCCGGGCCGCTAACCCCGGGCTCCAATATTTGCCGCTTCGAGCGGCCTTCCGCCGAGAGGCGTTTTGCGGCCCGGTCACTTATTCTGTTCGGGCCCGGTCTGATTTGCGTGAGCCAGGTAGGGGCGCGCCGCGGCACCTGCACTGCCGAAGACGACCCCTCATGAGAAGCTGGTGAATGTGAGCAACGAGAATCACATCGAGAGGGCGAGCGCGCCGACGACAAAATCGGGTAAGGGTGCGCCGAATGAGGCGGGCGAAACCAACTGGCAAGAGCACAAGGCTCGGCGCAAGCTGGCAAAGAAGGCCGAGAAGAAGACAGTGTCGCGCCCCGTTGCCGCAGCCATCTCTCTCGTCGCCGTGTGTGCATCTGTCGCTGTCGCTAGCGGCTTCGTCGGGCTCGTTGAGAACGGAAACCAGCTCCCTCAGGCGCTGCAGCTGGCCCAGGTGAACGCTCAGAGCGACGTCACACGCTCGCAAGTCGTTCTCGACACCACAGATAATGAAACGGCTACCATCGTGTGGTCGCGAAATCTCGATACCGCGGCCATCATCGTCGAAGGGCTCTCCAAGCTCGAGAGCGACACATATCGCGTGTGGTACGCATCAGACGACTCATACACGCCGGTTGGCGAACTCACCGTCACACATGACGGCTCCGAAGTGTGGGCGACGCTGAGCGGTGACATCGCCGCTGCGCAATCCGTGATGATCACTATCGATTCCGCCGATGCTGCCGAACCAGGCACCGACGTCGTCGCCGAAATCGAACTCTGAGAATCGAGCTCTGAGCGCGGTTAGCCGAAACGGCCAGAGACGTAGTCTTCCGTCGCCTGCACGCTGGGCTGTGTGAATATCGTGTTCGTGTCGTCGAACTCGATGAGCTTTCCCGGCTTGCCTGTTCCCGCAATGTTGAAGAAGGCCGTGCGATCGGAGACGCGTGAAGCCTGCTGCATATTGTGCGTCACGATGACAATCGTGTAGTCCTGCTTCATCTCTTCGATGAGGTCTTCGATCGCCAGCGTCGAGATGGGGTCGAGGGCGGAGCACGGCTCGTCCATGAGCAGAACATCCGGTTCAACGGCGATGGCCCGCGCGATGCAGAGGCGCTGCTGCTGACCGCCCGAGAGGCCGGAACCCGGCTTGTCCAGTCGATCCTTCACTTCGTTCCACAGGTTGGCTCCGCGCAGGGCCTTCTCGGTGAGAGCATCCTGATCTGATTTTGAGATGCGCTGGTTGTTGAGCTTGACGCCCGCGAGCACGTTCTCTTTGATCGACATTGTGGGGAACGGATTGGGCCGCTGAAACACCATGCCCACCTGACGGCGCACCGCGACCGGGTCGACACCCGGGTCGTACAGGTTGTTGCCGTCGATGAGAACATCGCCCTCGACATAAGCGCCGGGGATCACCTCGTGCATGCGGTTGAGAGTGCGCAGAAACGTCGACTTGCCGCATCCGGACGGGCCGATGAAAGCGGTGACGCTGCGGGGTTCGATGGTGAGAGTGACGTCTTCGACAGCGCGAAATGCGCTGTAGTACACGTTGAGGTCTGAGACTTCGATTCGTTTCGACACGTTTTTCCTTTGCGTCAGCGACCCGATTTGGGGGCGAAGTAGCGGGCGATGATTCTTGCGATGATGTTGAGGAGCATCACGATCACGATGAGCGTGAGGGCACCGGCCCACGCCCGATCAAGATAGGCCTGGGCGTCAACTCCCTGACTCACGTAGGAGTTGTACACGGCAACGGGGAGGCTCTGCATGCGGCCCTCGAGCAGGTTGTAGTTCATGTTGTTCGTGAACCCCGCAGCGATGAGCAACGGTGCGGTCTCGCCGATGACACGGGCGATGGCCAGCATGATGCCGGTTGTGATTCCCGCGATCGCGGTTGGCAGCACAACCTTGAGGATCATCAGCCAGCGGGGAACACCGAGGGCGAGGGCTGCCTCGCGCAGCTCATTCGGAACGACCTTCAGCATGTCCTCGCTCGACCGGACGACAACGGGGATCATGATCACGGCAAGCGAGATTGCGCCGGCAAGGCCGATCTTCGTTCCCGGCCCGAAGATCAGTGCGAACGCGGCATACGCGAAGAGTCCGGCGACGATCGACGGAATGCCGGTCATGACGTCGACGAGGAAGGTGATCGCCCGAGCAAGGGCGCCGCGGCCGTACTCCACAAGGTAGATCGAGGTGAGAAGGCCGACGGGAACGGAGATGACGGCAGCGGTGAGCGTCATCAGCAGCGTGCCGATGATGGCGTGCAGAAACCCGCCGCCCTCGCCGACGATGTTGCGCATCGACCAGGTGAAGAACGTTGCGTCAAACCTCGCCGAGCCATTGACGATGACGGTGACGACGAGCGAGATCAGGGGAGCGAGCGCAATGAGGAAGGCCGCGCCGACCAGCGTTGTGATGAGACGGTCCTTCGCCCGTCGCCCGCCCTCGATGAGCAGCGACGAGATGAAGAGCAGTGAGGCGTACAGCAGGGCCCCGACGATGATGGCACCGGTGATGTTGAGGCCGTCTGTCGCGCCGGCCGCGGCCAGAAGAGCAAACGCGACGATTGAGATGGCGAGGGAACCGGCGAGAATCAGCCAGGGCGCTGCCTTGGGCAGGCGTCCGCTCGCATAGACGTTGGGGATCGCAGTCTGGGTCATCAGTTCGCTCCCGAGAATTCTTTGCGGCGGGCGACGATCCACCGGGCGATCATGTTGATGATGAGCGTGATCGCGAAGAGAAGAAGACCCGTTGCGATGAGTGCATCGACATTGAGGCCGAAGGCCTCGGGGAAGCTCAGCGCGATGTTCGCGGCGATCGTGCCCGGGTTTGCCGACGTGAGCACCTTGAAGCTGATCCCGCCCGAGGCGGAGAGCACCATAGCGACGGCCATGGTCTCACCGAGCGCGCGGCCGAGACCGAGCATTGATGCCGAGATGATTCCGGAGCGTCCGAACGGGAGGACGGCCATGCGGATCATCTCCCACCGCGTCGCGCCGAGGGCGAGAGCAGCTTCTTCGTGGAGAACCGGCGTCTGCAGGAAGAGCTCACGGCAGAGCGCCGTGATCACCGGCAGAATCATGACAGCGAGCACGATTCCGGCGGTCATCATTGTGCGCCCCGTTCCCGAGACGGGCGGGGCAAAGAGCGGAAACCAGCCCATGTTGGCTGTGAGCCACGCGTAGATGGGCTGAATGGCTGGAGCGAGAACGTTAGCGCCCCAGAGGCCGAAAACGACAGACGGCACCGCAGCCAGCAGATCGACGACATAGCCGAGCGCCTGGGCCAGGCGGCGCGGCGCATAGTGCGAGATGAACAGGGCAATGCCGATCGAGACCGGAACGGCCATCAGAAGGGCGAGGAACGCCGCCCAGACGGTTCCGAACGCGAGCGGGGCGACATAGGTCCAGAAGGTGCCGCCGTCGAAAAGGGAGATCTCGTCGGGGTTTGCCGTGAGAGCGGGAAAACCCTGCACGAGCAGAAAGGCCGCAACGGCAGCGAGTGTGGCGAGAATCAGCGTACCTGCGGTGAGCGTTGCACCAGAGAAGATGCGGTCACCCAGGCGCTGGGCTGTGCGCCTTCGTGTCGGAAGCGACGCTGTCGGCGAAGTCATTCGATGTCGTGTCCTGTTGGTTCGGGTGGGAGGTGGGCGTCAGAGTGGCCCGGCGCGCCGTTGGGGCGCCGGGCCACCCGGATGGGTTCTACTTGATGCCCTCGACGGCGGCCGAGGCCGCGTCAAAGAGCGTGCTCGAGATCGGCGCGGTGCCGGCCGCCTCCTGCGAGGTGGCCTGTCCCTCTTCGCTGATCACGTAGCTGAGGTACGCCTTGGTGAGTTCAGCTGCCGCGGCATCCTGGTACTCGTTGCAGGCGATCAGGTAGCTGACCAGAACGATCGGGTAGGCACCCGACTCGGTCGTCGAGCGGTCGAGCTCGATTGCCAGGTCGCCGTCTTCGCGGCCCTCGGCAAACGGTGATGCGTCAACGATGGCGGCGGCCGCCTCAGCCGAGTACGGAACGTACTCCTCGCCAACCTTGACCGCGACGGTGCCGAGGTCACCGGCGCGCGACGCGTCAGCGTAGCCGATGGTTCCGGTGCCGTTGCTGACGGCGTCAATCACGCCGGAGGTTCCCTGCGCGCCTTCGCCGCCGTCATAGGGCCACGTTTCGCCGGCCTCTGCGTCCCAGACATCGCCGGACGCTGAGTGGAGGTAGTCGGTGAAGTTCTCGGTTGTGCCCGACTCGTCTGAGCGGTGCACGGCGGTGATCGCCTGATCGGGAAGGTCGGCATCGGGGTTCTGGCTGACGATTGCCTCGTCGTTCCAGTTTGCGATGTCGCCCTTGAAGATTCCGGCGATGGTGGCCGGGTCGAGGTTCAGGCTGTCGACATCGTCGATGTTGAAGACGATGGCGATCGGGGAGATGTACGCCGGGATCTCGATGATGCCGGTGTCGGGCGTGCACGAGGCGAACTCGCCGCTGGCGATCTCGTCTGCCGTGAACGCCGCGTCGGAGCCGGCGAAGGAGCTTGCTCCGACCATGAAGTTTTCGCGTCCGGCGCCCGAGCCTTCTGGGGCGTACTCGACGGTGACGTCAGGGTTCTCGGACTGGAATGCTGCGACCCATGCCTCTTGGGCCGCCTGCTGAGATGATGCGCCGCCTCCGATGAGCGTGCCGGTGAGGGACGAGCCGGAGTCGGTGCCGCTTGCCGAGCTCTCGTTTGCCGCACACGAGGTGAGCAGGAGTGACGCGGCTGCTGCCACGGCAAGTGGGAAGCCGTAACGCTTGATGTTCACAGGTTGAGCCTTTCGCTGATAACAGGACGGGAGTCGGGCTTTTCGGCCCTTCCGCTGGTCACGCTAAGCAGGTCGTGTGACGAGCATCCCTCAGGGGGGTAAACGAAAGGTGAACGGGAGGCGTACGGTCAGTCACGCGATGCGTGGGTCTCGATCGTAATGATGCCTGAGCCGGGATTGGTTGCCGACAGGTGAACGACCGAGAACTCACCGGTTCCGAGTGCCGCGGCCTCTCGGAGATACGAACCGTCAAGTGTTCCCGTGGCCAGCGCGATCTCGCGGAGCACCCCCGGAATCACCGGGCCGTGGCTGCAGAGCACCGCCGTCTTGCGCTTGCGCACGCGTTTTCCGATGACGCTGCGCACATCGCCTGTTCCGTCTTCCCACGCATCCTGGCTCAGCGACTCTGACTGCTTCGGCACGATTCCGCGTGCGGCCGCGAGGGGAGCGACGGTCGTCACACAGCGAACCGCCGTGCTCGTGACGATCTTCTTCGGCGACCACGCCTCGATCGAGGGAACAGCGGATGCTGCTTGCCGCACTCCCTTCGCCGTGAGAGGTCGCGATGCGTCGGAGCCGTTCCACTCGCCTGGGGGAGTCGCCTTTGCGTGGCGCAAGACGATGAGCGCGAATGTCCCGGTGATCCCCTCGTCGACGAGGTCGGAGAATCGCGAGACGACGTCGACGTCTTGAGGGTACGAGAGGTAACGGCGCGCGCGACTGATCGACACCCATTCCTCGGCGGCGACCTCGCGGTTCGGCACGAACGTCGATGCGCGAACGGCGGCGTCTGTGACCTCGGCCGCCCAGTAGTGCACGTACTTGTCGCGGCCCGAACCCACCGTGTAGTGGGCGATGCCCACAGGAACGCCGAGCGTGACATCGAACCCGGTCTCTTCCTTGATCTCGCGCACGGCCGTCTGCGGCAGCGTCTCGCCCGGGTCGACCTTGCCCTTCGGCAGGGTCACATCGCCGTGCTTCGTTCGGTGAATCACGAGCACGCGAATCTCGCCCTCGATGGCGCGCCAGCATACGGCTCCGGCAGCGTACACGGCCTTCTCGTGCCGACTCATCGACGGCTCCGAGGACGCTTCTTTCGCGAGACGGCCGACATCAGATCGTCTTGAAAGCTGCGAAGGGGGTTCCCTGCTTCGTCAAATGCGTGCCGCGTCCAACTGCCGTCCGGCTCAAGCCACCACGACGACGTGCCGTCGTCCATTGCCGTGTCGAGCATCGAGTTGATCGCGTCGATGTGGGTCGTGTCGGCGAGGCTGACGAGCACCTCAACGCGGCGATCGAGATTGCGATGCATCATGTCGGCGCTGCCGATGTAGGTGATGTGGTCTCCCGCGTTCTCGAACGAGAAGATGCGGGAGTGCTCAAGGTAGCGGCCGACGATCGATCGCACCCTGATGCTCTCGCTGAGCCCGGGCACACCGGGTCTCAGCGCGCTGATGCCGCGCACCCACACGTCAATGGGAACCCCGGCCTGGCTCGCGCGGTAAAGCGCGTCGATGATCTCCTCATCGACGATGGAATTCACCTTGATCCGGATGCCGCTGGGCTTCTCGGCCTCGGCACCTCGACGTTCTTTCTCAATCAGCTTCAGCAGGCCCTTGCGCAGGTGCAGAGGCGCGACGAGGATGCGATTGAACTTCTTCTCGATCGCGTAGCCCGAGAGCTCGTTGAACAGCCGAGTGAGATCCATGCCCACCTCGTCGTCAGCGGTGAACAATCCGAGGTCTTCGTAGACGCGGCTTGTCTTCGGGTTGTAGTTGCCCGTGCCGATGTGCGAGTAGTGTCGCAGTTTTCCACCCTCGTGGCGAATCACGAGAGCGAGCTTGCAGTGCGTCTTGAGGCCGACGAGGCCGTACACGACGTGCACGCCTGCCTTCTCGAGCTTGCGCGCCCACTCGATGTTGTTCTGCTCGTCGAACCGCGCCTTGATCTCAACGAGGGCCAGCACCTGCTTGCCTGCCTCAGCGGCGTCGATGAGCGCCTCGACAATGGGGGAGTCTCCCGATGTTCGGTAGAGCGTCTGCTTGATGGCGAGCACCTGCGGGTCGGCCGCCGCCTGCTCGAGAAACTCCTGCACGCTTGTCGCAAACGACTCGTATGGGTGATGCACGAGCACGTCGCGGCGTGAGATGGCAGCGAAGAGATCTGCTTTGCCGTTGGGCTCGGCCGGGCGAAAATCGGGTGCCGTGTTGGGGACGCGACGCGGGTACTTCAGATCGGGCCTGTCGATCTTCGCCACCTCGAACAGCCCGCCGAGATCGAGCGGCCCGGGGAGCCGGTAGACCTCCTGCTCGGTGATGTTCAGCTCTCGAATGAGCAACTCGAGCGTCTGCTCGTCCATGTCATCTGTCACTTCGAGACGAATCGGCGGCCCGAAGCGTCGGCGCAGCAGCTCGCGCTCGAGCGCTTGAATGAGGTTCTCCGATTCGTCTTCCTCGATCTCGATGTCTTCGTTTCTCGTCACGCGGAAGACATGGTGGTCAATCACTTCCATGCCAGAGAACAGCGCATCGAGGTGCTGCGAGATGAGGTCTTCCAGCGCGATGAAGCGAATGTGATCTGCCCCCTCGCGGTGATCGACGCGAACGAACCGCGGCAGCATCTGCGGCACTTTGATGCGCGCAAACTCCTGCCTGCCGGTTCGCGTGTTGCGCACGCGCACCGAAAGGTTCAAGGAGAGTCCTGAGATGTAGGGGAAAGGATGCGCCGGGTCGACGGCGAGCGGCATCAGAACGGGGAAGATCTGGCTGGCGAAGTAGTCGCTCAGATACGTGTGGTCGCTGGCGTCGAGCGAATCCCAGCTGACGATGCTGATGCCAGTGTGGTCGAGTTCGGGCTCGATTGAGGTGTGCCACACGTCGGCGTGGCGCTTCTGCAGCTCATGGGCGCGCTCTGAGATCTCGTCGAGAACGTCCTTCGGCGACCGGCCGACGTTTGTGGGGACGGCGAGGCCCGTGACGATGCGGCGCCGAAGGCCGGCGACGCGCACCATGAAGAATTCGTCGAGATTGCTCGCGAAGATCGCGAGAAAGTTCACGCGCTCCAGCGGCGGTAGCGTCACGTCTTCTGCGAGCTCGAGCACGCGCTTGTTGAAGGCGAGCCAGCTGATCTCGCGGTCGAGGTAGCGGTCTTCGGGCAGCCCGGCGTCTTCGTCGCCCACAAGGGGGTCGAAGTCATCGTCGTCGCGATCGATCGCTGAGTCGTTGACGAAATCGGTGGAAGCCATTGTCTTATCTTGGCATTCAGCGCTCGCCGGTGCGAGGAGTTCTCGGTGAATTCATGATCGTGCGTCGTGCCGGTACTGCACGTCGGTCGTGTAATCCGTGAATCCCATCGCGCGGTACAGGTGAACGGCGCGCTCGTTCTCGTCGTCGACGTAGAGCGCTGCCGTGCGGCATCCTCTCTTGCGCATATGCGCAAGACCGGCGGCCGTCAGCGCGCGGCCCAGCCCCCTGCCCGCCGCGTTCGCGTCGATGCCGAGCACATAGATCTCGCCGACGTCACCCTCGATCTTCAGCCAGTTGTAGCCGATGAGAGCACCGGACTCGGAGCGCGCGACGAGCATGTCGTCGCGGCGAAACCACGGCTCGGCCATGCGGGCGTCGAGATCCGATCGCGTGATTCGCCCCTGTTCGGGATGATCGGCGAACACCCGCGCGTTGAGAGCCACCCAGTCGTCGGCATCGCGCTGCGGGTCGAATCTGTCGAACGCGTCATCGCCCGACGTGTCGACATCGAGCGGACGGCGCAGCTGGTACAGCGTGCGAATTCGCGTGAGATGAGTGGATGCCGCGAGGCGGGCCGCTGCCGGATGGTCGCCGTGTGCCCACGTGAGCACCTCGCCGTCGTAGCGCGCAAGCAGCGATCGCAGGGCACGGCCGCCGTGCCCTGCGCCGCGGTGCGCGGGAGCGATCACGAGCTCGAATTCGGCGGGGTCGGAAGCGCTCGCAATCGCCGCGCCCACGAGTGTTCCCTCGTCATCCGCGATCTCGAGGTAGTCGCGTCGCTCGTCGCGGGCTTCCACGATTGACTGGTCGCTGAACGGCGGCTGCCCGTCGGTGGCCAACGCGTCGGCGACGAGACGGTCGAAGGCCTCGCGTTCGCGGCGCAGATCACTCGTGTGCAGCATTGGTTGCCCCTCCCTCTGTCGCGGCGAAGCGGTACCCGACGTTGCGCACCGTTCCGATCAGCTGCTCCATATCGCCGAGCTTGGCACGAAGCCGCCTCACGTGCACATCGACGGTGCGGCTGCCGCCGTAATAGTCGTAGCCCCACACCTCGCTGAGCAGCTGCTCGCGCGTGAAGACGCGCGACGGATTCGCCGCGAGAAACCGCAGCAGCTCAAACTCCTTGAACGTGAGATCGAGCGGTCTGCCTTGCGCGCGTGCGGCATAGCTGGCTTCGTCGATCACCACGCCAGACGTCGAGATGACTGTCGTCTGCTCTTCGGGCGCTGCACGCCCAAGGGCAAGGCGAATGCGCGCGTCGAGTTCCGCGGGCCCCGCGGTCGTGAGCACGACGTCGGCGATGCCCCACTCGTGCGACACCGCGGCAAGCCCGCCCTCGGTCACGGCGACGAACACGGGCGCCGGTTGCCCCGTGCTGCGCAGTATCGCGCACAGCGCCTTCGCCTGAGCGAGGTCGTGCTGCCCATCGACGATCACAATGTCTGCGGGAGGGGCGTTCACCAATTCTGCAGGTGAGGCTGGAATTCGTCGCACAGTGTGTGCGAGCAAATCGAGCGCAGGAAGTGAACCCGAGGTGTCGGGTGTGAGAACGATCACGTGTGCCAAGGTGGGCCTTCCCGTGTGTGTTTCCAGTGTAGAGGGCGGTCGGAGTCACGTCGTGCGGCACAATGGAATGGTGACTGACCAGACTGCTCTCTCCCGCAGCCCCGCGCTCGTCGGGCAGATTGTTGTGTGGTCGCTGACGATCGTGATCGCGGTGCTCGCTGCCATCTTCGCCCCCGAGGGGTTTCGATTCACATGGCTCGCGCTCGCGTGCGCCGTCGGTGTGCTCGCCGGGTTCGTCCGTGAGCTGGCAACGCACACGAAAGACGGCTTCGTCGTGCGCGTTGCTGTTCTGAGCACCGGCTGCTTTCTCATCGTGTCCATCGTCGCGGGAGTCGCCGGTCTCACGGAGCTGTTGAGCTACTGAGCGCGCACGGGTCCCGATGCGTCACCGCTTGTCGACTAGACTGAGCGCATGGACCTCGTAGCTCTTGAACTCTTCTTCGTCGGTCTGCTCGGCCTGGCCAGCCTCGCCATCGTGTGGACCGCCGGCGTCGTCTGCTGGAATCTCTTTCGCGGTCAGAGGTAAGCCTCGTGCGTGAGATTCCGGCCGACCTCCCCTCGGAGATCGTGCCGCTGTCGTGGCTGCTCGGCGTCTGGGAGGGCACGGGCGTCATCGATTATCCGATCGGCGACGAGAAGGTGTCGCGCGAGTTCGGGCAGCGCGTCTCGTTCAGCCACGACGGACTGTCATACCTGAATTACTCGGCGTTCACCTGGCTCGTCGGCGAGAATGGCGACGACGAGCCGCTCACCGCCGAGACCGGCTACTGGCGCCTCGAACGCCAGCGCGAAGACGGAGACGTCGGCCCGGGCATTCTGCCGCGCCGGGGCGCTGCTCCCTTCGCGGACGTTGACGCCGTCGAGTCGCTGCGCCGTCCCTCGGGCGGGTTCCCGCTCGAAGTGTCGATTGTGCACCCAGACGGCGTCTCGGAGCTGTACCTCGGTGAGGTGAACGGCCCGCGCATCGATATCGGCACGGATGCCGTCATGCGCAGCGCCGGAGCGAAGAACTACAGCGCGGCAACACGCATGTACGGTCTTGTCGACGGCCACCTCCTGTGGGCATGGGACATCGCGGCACTCGGTCAGGAACTGCGCTCGCACGCATCAGCTCGCCTGGCGAAGGTGGACTGATGGCTCCCTCGCCGTTTCTCTCGCTTCCCGCCGCCATTGAGCTTCCGGATGCCGTCGACCAGGGCGTTCCGTCACACTACGGTTCGCCAAACATCGAGCAGCGCACCCTCGAGCGCGGTCAGGCGATCGTCGACCTCTCCACTCGCGCTGTCGTGTCGATCACCGGGCCGGACCGCCGCAGCTGGGTGAACTCGCTCGCCAGCCAGAGCGTCGCCGACCTCGCGCCCGGTGTCAGCACCGAGGCGCTGTTCCTCGGCCCCCAGGGCCGCGTTGAGCACGCCGTCGGCATCGTTGACGATGGCGAGACGCTGTGGCTGCTCGCCGAGCCGACGACGGCAGAGGCTCTCATCGCGTGGCTGAGTCGCATGGTATTCATGTTGCGCGTCGAGGTGACCGACCGCACAGCCGAGTATGCCCGCATCGGCATGATCGGCTCAGGGCTCGACATCGAGGCTGCGGCTCCGGCCGGCGTTCCGCTCGTCTGGGACGACCCGTGGGGCAGCATTCTTCCCGGCGGGTGGCAGTACGCCGCAGACGAGCATCCCGGTGCCGATTGGCGGTGGCGCGAAGTTCTCGTTTCGCGGGAGTCTCTGCCGCAGCTGGCCGCTCGCGTGCGCTCGGGCGAGCTGCGCGCTGCCGGGTCGCTCGCCGCCGAGGCGCTGCGGGTCGCTGCCTGGCGCCCGCGTCAGGCGATGGAGGCAGACGAGAAGACAATTCCGCATGAACTCGACTGGCTGCGCACGGCGGTGCACCTGAACAAGGGCTGCTATCGCGGCCAGGAGACCGTTGCGAAGGTGCACAATCTCGGGCATCCTCCACGTCGGCTCGTGCTCCTGCATCTTGACGGCAGCGAGTCGGCCATGCCGCCGCACGGTGCAACAGTTCTTGCGCCGAAGGGCGACGACGAGCGCGAGGTCGGGCACATCACAACGGCGGTCATGCATCACGAGCTGGGCCCCGTTGCGCTCGCCGTCATCAAACGCGCCGTGCCCGAGGAGCTTGACCTCGTCGTGCTCGACGGCGAGACGCGCATTGCTGCGGCGCAAGAGATCATCGTGCCGTCCGGTGCGGGGGCGACGGCCGGCGTGCCGCGACTGCCCCGGCTCGGTGCCCGCACGCGGCCAGGGCGCTGACGTCAACCGGCTGAGCAGTCAGGCGACTGCGCACGCGGCATCCGGTGCCTCTATGCTTGAAGCATGTCTGAGCCCTACACTCTTATTCTCCTTCGGCACGGAAACAGCGACTGGAACCAGAAGAACCTGTTCACAGGCTGGGTCGACGTTCGACTCAGCGAGCAGGGCGTTCGCGAAGCGACGCGCGCAGGGGAGCTGATCGCCGAATCTGGCCTCGCCCCCGACGTTCTCTACACCTCGGTTCTCACCCGTGCCATCCAGACCGCCAACATCGCCCTCGACCGCGCCGACCGCGCCTGGCTGCCCGTGAAGCGAAGCTGGCGCCTCAACGAGCGTCATTACGGCGCGCTACAGGGCAAAGACAAGGCGCAGACGCTCGAGGAGTACGGCGAAGAGCAGTTCATGACCTGGCGTCGGTCGTTTGATGTTCCGCCTCCGCCACTTGCCGCGGACGGCGAGTACTCGCAGGCGCACGATGAGCGCTATGTCGGCATTGACGGCTCGGTACCCGAGACGGAGTGCCTGAAAGACGTCATCGACCGCTTTCTGCCGTACTGGGAGTCCGACATCACCGTCGATCTCGCCGCGGGCAAGACAGTGCTCGTGACCGCGCACGGCAACTCGCTGCGTGCTCTCGTGAAGCACCTTGACGGCATCAGCGACGACGAGATCTCTGGGCTCAACATTCCCACGGGCATCCCGCTCGTGTACACGCTCGATGAGAACTTCGCGCCGGTCGAGCCGGCCCGCTACCTCGACCCGGAGGCTGCCGCTGCCGGTGCCGCCGCTGTTGCGTCTCAGGGCAAGAAGTAGCACGACCGACGCTGCTTGACGGGTGAGGGCGATGCCGAATGGCATCGCCCTCACCCGTTGACGTCGAGGCTACGCGGGTGCCTCGGTCTCGTCGGCACCGCTCCAATCGCCCGTTGCGAGGTACTGAACCTTCTTCGCAATGGAGACGGCGTGGTCGGCAAAGCGCTCGTGGTAGCGCGACGCGAGCGTTGCGTCGACGGTCGCCGTTGCCTCGCCCTTCCACCGCTCGCTCAGCAGCTTGTCGAAAACGCTCGCGTGAAGCTCGTCGACGAGGTCATCTTCGTCGCGAATCTCATTGGCGATCAGCGGGTCCTGCGTACGCAGGAGCTCGACGAGCTTGTGCGCGATCTCGACATCGATCGTTCCCATCTTGGCAAACGTCGACTTGAGCCCCTTCGGGACGGCGCGCTCGGGAAACCGATAGCGGGCGAGCTGGGCGATGTGCTCGGCCATGTCGCCCATGCGCTCGAGCGACGAGCTGATGCGCAGAGCACTGACGACAATGCGCAGGTCTCGGGCAACAGGCTGCTGCAGCGCGAGAATGTTGATGGCGAGTTCATCGAGCTCGACTGCCTTTTCATCGATGCGGTTGTCGTTCTCGATGACGTCTTCGGCGACAGCGACGTCCGTCTTCGTGAATGCCTCGACGGCATTGGTGATCGACACCTCGACGAGCTCGGCGATCTCGACGAGACGCTCCTGCAGTTCTCGAAGCTCCTGCTGAAAAACATCGCGCATTGGTGGCCGGTCCTTTCGCTCTGACGGCATACAACCTCGACACTCAGAGTGCATTGCAAAGGTTAACGGTTGGTGCCCTCTGTCTGAACAGTTCGCCAAAAAGCCTGGTCGTGGGGGTTGCCGATCGGAAACCAACTGTCTCTGCCCTCTAACCTAGTCATATGGACGCGACCTGGGTTGTGCTGCTCGCACTGGTGCTCGGCATCTCCCTCGGAGCCGGGTTCGCTGTGTTCGTGTTTGCCGCAGCGCGTCGCGGAGAGCAGGTGCAGCAGGTGATCACGCCACGCGTGCCTGACGGCGTCGATCAGATTCTCGGTGTGCTCGAGAGCATCGGCATTGTTCTCGACACGTCAGACAACGTGCTCAGGGCCTCCCAGGGGGCATTCGCCCTGGGGATCGTGCGCTCGGAACGCATTGCCGTGCGCGATGTGCAGCAGATCGCAGACGAGGTGCGCCGCACAGGCGAGGCTCAGACCCGCACGGTCACGCTCGAGGGTGTTCGTACGGGCGACGTTGCGCGCGTTCTTGCTGTGCGAGCAGCCCCGCTGGGAACGCGCTACGTCGTCGTTCTCGCCAACGACCTCACGGAGTCGATCAGGCTCGACGAGGTGAGGCGTGATTTCATCGCAAACATCAGCCACGAGCTGAAAACGCCGATCGGCGCCATCAGCGTGCTCACCGAGGCGATCGAGAGCTCCGTCGATGATCCCGAGCGGGTGCGCCACTTCGCAGAGAAGATGACGGCGGAGGCCGATCGGCTTGCGGCGCTCACCGCCGACATCATCAATCTGTCGAAGCTGCAAGCCGATCAGGCCCTGCACATGCCCGAGCTCGTGAGCATCGATTCGGTCGTCGACCAGGCCGTGCAGAAGAACTCCGTCGTGGCAGCCTCCCGTCAGGTGACGATCACCCGCGGCGCGCCGACCCACCTCACGGTGTACGGCGAGGAGCCGTTGCTGGCCATGGCGCTGCAGAACCTCGTGTCGAACGCCGTGCAGTACTCGCCAGACGGATCTCGCGTCGGCGTCGGCACGCGCCTCGTCGGCGATACCGTCGAGATTCGGGTCACCGACCAGGGCGTCGGCATTCCCAAAGAAGACCATGATCGCGTGTTCGAGAGGTTCTACCGCGTCGATGGCGCCCGGTCGCGCAACACCGGCGGCACGGGCCTCGGCCTTGCGATCGTGAAGCACACGGCCCAGAACCACGGGGGGAACGTCTCTGTGTGGTCGCAGCCGGGAAACGGATCGACGTTCACCGTTCGGCTCCCCGTCGCAACGGACGACGAGGGCATCTCCGCACCGACAACGGCCACCTGGCCCGAGAGGACACAGACATGACACGCATCCTGCTGGTCGAAGACGAGGCTGCGCTCAGCGACCCGCTTGCATTTCTGCTGGAACGTGAGGGGTACGACGTCGCTATCGCCGAAGACGGGCAGGCGGGGATCGACGAATGGGAGCGTGACGGCGCCGACCTCGTGTTGCTTGACCTGATGCTTCCGAAGGTCGCGGGCACCGAGGTGTGTCGCCGCATCCGCACCACCTCGACCGTGCCGATCATCATGCTCACAGCCAAGGACACGGAGGTGGACATCGTCGTCGGGCTCGAGTTGGGCGCCGACGACTACGTGACGAAGCCGTACAAGACGCGTGAGCTGCTCGCGCGGGTGCGCGCGGCCCTTCGTCGCCGCGTTTCAGACGATTCTGCCATCGATGAGACGGTTCTTGAGGCGGCCGACGTGCGCATGGATCTCGACAGGCACACGGTGTCGGTGCGCGGGGAGGAGATTTCGATTCCGCTACGCGAATTCGACGTTCTCGAGTTTTTGATGCGCAACGCGGGGCGGGTGCTCACTCGCGGCCAGCTGATCGACCGCGTGTGGGGCAGCGACTACTTCGGCGACACGAAGACGCTTGACGTGCACATCAAGCGCATTCGCTCGCGCATCGAGAAGGACTCGTCGAACCCGCTCATGGTGGTCACTGTGCGGGGGCTCGGCTACCGCTTCGAGGGCTGACAGCATCCGCCCCTCGACCGCTGGTGTGTGCTGACTACTCGGTCTCGGCCGGCGTCGGCACGAGCGTGCTGTACTCGGGAAGATCGTTGTTGTAGACGGGAACGTCGAGCGAGACGCCCGTTTCGCTGCCGTACTGGAAGAAGATCTCGGTTGTCGACCCCACCTTCGCGTCGAGCGGGTCGATCACGATGTTCTCGCGCTCGGTGTCGTCTGCCGTTGGCGCGCTGAACGTGAAGATGCCGTCTGCATCGATGACAACCTCGGTTGATGTGCCGTTTGCAAACTCGATCGTGACGCTGTGCGCACTCGACCCGTTGTTCACGACGGTCACGACAAGGTTGCCGACGGTGCCGTCTTCATTTGCGATGACCAGTGCATTGCGAACGTCGATATCGCCAACGGAACCACCGACGCCGTCGCTCGCGTCATAGTGGATCGTCGTTGCCTGCGGGGCGAGAAACCCGCACCCACTCGTGCCCAGCGCAACGGCTGCGGCCAGAACGATGATTGCGGCAAAACGCGATCTCACAGAAAGCCTCCAGATGATGGGCGCAGCACGTCACGCACATTATTCGTGCGCTGCGCGGTCTCAGACGATTTTAGCCTAGCTTGTCTGCCGTTCGGCACAGGGTAAGGCTCGCCTTACAACGACGGGGGCGCGAACCTTACAGTATGCCCCCTGTGGTATCCTGGGTGTCGCTGAAGGGATGCTTATCGATGCTTTTTGAGGTTGGCGAAACCGTCGTTTACCCGCACCATGGAGCCGCGACAATCGCGGAAGTCAAGACCCGGGTAATCAAGGGCGAAGAAAAACTCTACCTGAAGCTGCACGTGACACAGGGCGATCTGACGATCGAGGTGCCGGCTGAGAATGTCGACCTCGTCGGCGTTCGTGATGTCATCGGACAAGAGGGGCTCGACCAGGTGTTTGAGGTGCTCCGTGCGCCATTCACCGAGGAGCCGACCAACTGGTCGCGCCGGTACAAGGCGAACCTCGAGAAACTCGCGTCCGGCGACGTCATCAAGGTCAGTGAGGTCGTGCGCGACCTGTGGCGCCGTGACCAAGACCGCGGGCTCTCCGCCGGAGAGAAGCGGATGCTTGCGAAGGCACGTCAGATTCTGGTTTCCGAGCTCGCGCTCGCAGAGAAGACAGACGAGGCGAAGGCCGAGGGGATGCTCGACGAGGTTCTCGCGTCCTAGTCCATAACGAAAGACACGTCGAACGGCTCGGATTCGTCCGGGCCGTTCGCACGTTAACGCACCCATTACGCTCGTGGTCATGAGTGATTCGCCGCGAACCGCTGTCATCGTCGTCTCCGCCGGCTCGGGAACGCGCCTGGGGGCAGGCATGCCCAAGGCGTTTGTCGAGTTCGCCGGACGGTCAATTCTGCGTCACGCGCTCGACGGCGTCTTCGGCATGAAGGAGCCGGCGCAGGTGATCGTCGTCGCGCCGAGGGGACAGGCAGAGGATGCTGTCGCCATCGGCCGCGCGGCGGCGGGCGCGGCATCCGGGTACCTCTCGGTCGTTGAGGGCACCGAGACAAGGCAGGGCTCCGTCGCAGCCGGCCTCGCCGCCCTTGCGCCGCACGTCGAGACGGTTCTCGTGCACGACGCCGCGCGGGCGCTCACGCCGCCTGAGCAGCTCGATGCCGTCGCGCAGGCGGTCGCGTCGACGGGCGTCGGCGTGGTTCCCGCACTCGCGGTCACCGACACGATCAAGCGCGTCGACGCCGACGAGTCTGTGCAGAGCACCGTTGATCGCGGAGCTCTGCGCGCCGTGCAGACTCCGCAGGGGTTTCCTCGCGAGCTTCTCGACGCCGCATACGCGGCGGCGACCGAGCCGCTCACCGACGACGCTGCGCTCGTCACGGCCTTCGGCGGTGACGTCACGATCATCGCCGGAGACGAGCGCGCGTTCAAGATCACAACGCCCTGGGATCTGCGTCGCGCCGAACTGCTCGTCGGCGGCGCACCCGCCGCGCGCACCGGCCTCGGCATCGACGTGCACGCGTATGACGACAGCCGCGAGCTGTGGCTTGCGGGCCTGCTGTGGCCAGGTGAGCCGGGTCTCGCCGGGCACAGCGACGGCGACGCCGTGTGTCACGCGGTGACCGATGCGCTGCTCTCTGCCGCGGGGCTCGGCGACATCGGCGGAATGTTCGGCACGGACGACCCGCGCTACGACGGCGCGCGCGGCGAGGTGTTCGTCTCGGAGGCGCTGCGACAGGTCGCAGCATCCGGATTTCGCGTTGTTAACGTGACGGCGCAGATCGTGGGCAACCGCCCGCGCTTCGCCTCAGGCCGCCGCGACGCAGAAGCGCAGCTGAGCCGAATGCTGCAGGCGCCGGCAAGTCTCGCAGCGACAACGACAGACCATCTCGGCTTCACGGGGCGTGGTGAGGGCATCGCCGTCATCGCCACGGCGCTTCTCACAGCGCATTCACCCCAGTCGCACCAGTAGGATTTACCCGTGGCTTTGAGACTGTACGACACCAAGACGCAGACACTGCGTGACTTCACCCCGCTCAGACCGGATGAAGTGGGAATGTACGTGTGCGGACCGACCGTGCAGTCGTCACCGCACATCGGCCACCTGAGATCCGCCCTCGTGTACGACATTCTGCGACGCTGGCTCACGTACAGGGGACTGCGCGTGACCATGGTGCGCAACGTAACGGACATTGACGACAAGGTGCTCGTCAACGCCTCAGAAGACGAACACTGGTGGGCGCTCGCGTACCGCATGGAGCTCGAGTTCAGCGACGGCTACCGTGCCCTCGGCATTCTGCCGCCGACGTACGAGCCGCGGGCGACGGCGAACATTCAGCAGATGCAGGAGCTCATCGCGCGATTGATCGAGGCGGGCCACGCCTATGCGGCGAGTGACGAATCGGGTGATGTGTACTTTGACGTGCACTCGTGGCCGACGTATGGCGCACTGACGCGCCAAGACGTCGACATGTTAGAGGATGCCGGTGACGCGGACCCGCGCGGCAAGCGCGACCCGCGAGACTTCGCGCTCTGGAAGGGGCACAAGCCGTACGAGCCGGAATCGGCCTCCTGGACGAGCCCGTGGGGGCCTGGGCGCCCCGGCTGGCACATCGAGTGCTCGGCAATGGCACGGCGATATCTCGGCGAGAGCTTCGACATTCACGGTGGCGGACTCGATCTGCGCTTTCCGCACCACGAGAACGAACTGGCGCAGTCCAGCGCTGGCGGCGATGGATTCGCCTGCTACTGGGTGCACAACGGACTTGTATCGATCGACGGACAGAAGATGTCGAAGTCGCTCGGCAACTCCATCTACGCGTCAGAGCTGCTCTCGAGAGCGTCGCCACTCGTCGTGCGCTACTACCTCGGCCAGGCGCACTACCGATCGACGATCGACTACCACGACGGCTCGCTTCGGGAAGCAGAAGCGGCACTCGAGCGCATCACCGGCTTTCTCGAGCGGGCAACGCGGCGCCTCACGGGAACGCGGTTCGCGGCGACCGAAGCGATTGCGATTCCGTCGGAGTTCGCCGAGGCGATGGACGACGACCTCGGCGTGCCGCAGGCGCTCGCCGTGCTGCACGATTCAGTGCGTGCCGGAAATGCCGCGATCGATTCCGACGACCTCTCGGTCGCGGCGTCCGCGCTCGGCGCCGTCACGGCGATGACAGACGTGCTGGGTATCAACCCCAGCTCGACCGCATGGAACGGCTCAGAGGATGCCGCGAACACGGCGACGCTCGGCCGCGTCATTGAGGCGCTCATCGACCAGAGGCAGACCGCTCGCCGTGAGCGGGACTTCACAACAGCTGACCGCATCAGAGATCTTCTCGCGTCCAGTGGAATCACAATCGAAGACACCCCCTCGGGGGCACATTGGAGCATCGATGGCTAGCAAAGGACGCCCGGGAGCGGGCAAAGGCAAGAAAGGCCCGTCAAAGGGCACGGGAGGCCTCGGGCGCAAGGCACTTGAGGGACGAGGCCCGACGCCGAAGGCGGAAGACCGCACATACCATCCGGCCGGAAAGCGAAAGGCCGCGCGCGACCGCCTCGACACTGCTCGGGGCGCACGCAAGCCCGCGGCCTCCTCACGCAGACCGCAGACCAAGCGCTCGTCGACAGACGATGTCGAGACCGTGACCGGTCGCAACTCCGTTCTTGAGGCGCTGCGCACGCGGATTCCCGCGACGACCCTCTACATCGCCACGCGCATCGAGATGGACGACCGCGTCAAGGAGATTCTGTCGCTCGCCACGGGCACGGGAATTCCGGTGCTCGAGGTCACCCGTCCGGAGCTTGACCGAATGGGCGGTTTCGATTCCGTTCACCAGGGTGTCGCCATCACGGTGCCCGCCTATGGCTACGCCCACCCGGGGGAGCTCCTCGATCGCGCCGTCGCCTCATCGACGCAGCCGCTGCTCGTCGCACTCGACGGCATCACCGACCCGCGCAACCTCGGTGCGATCATCCGCTCGACCGCGGCTTTCGGCGGACACGGCGTCATCATTCCTCAGCGGCGCTCGGCCGGAGTCACCGCTGCCGCCTGGAAGACATCTGCCGGCGCCGCTGCGCGTCTGCCCGTCGCCCGGGCAGCCAACCTCACGCAGGCGCTGAAAGACATGAAGAAGCAGGGCGCGTTCGTGATCGGCCTCGACGGCGGAGGCGACATGAACCTGCACGACTTCGACCTGGCCGACCGCCCCCTCGTCGTCGTTGTGGGAAGCGAAGGAAAGGGCCTCTCGCGCCTCGTCACCGAGACGTGCGATGCAATCGTGTCGATCCCGATCACGGCGGCGACCGAGTCGCTGAACGCCGGCATCGCGGCATCCGTCACTCTCTACGAGATCTCGAAGCGCAGGGCTGAGGCCAGCTAGACGGTATCGCGCCAGTCAACGTCATTATCTGACGTGACGACGTCGATTGCCGAGGTCAGCGCGCCTGTCGGCGGGTCGATTATCGTCGCCTCATCACGGCGGTGCCGCAGCACGTTGTTGATATACGACGTGAGCGCCTCAGCGAGCGGAACATCGCGCTGCTCGGTCTGCGAGAGCTTCCACCGATGCTCGAGCAGCTGGTGGAACACCTCGGCAGGCTCAAGCTTGCCGCGCAGCTCACGAGGGATGGAACGCACGACGGGTTCGAAGACGCGAATGAGCCACTCGTGCGCCACAACCTCTTCGTCATCGTCTTGTTTGCCCGTCGTGGCACGAAACGAGTCGAGGTCGTTGAGGAGTCGGCGCGCTTGATTCTCACCCGTGTCGAGGCCTGTGAGCCGAATGAGTCGACGCTGGTGGTGCCCCGCGTCGACAACCTTCGGCTGAATTCGAACCTGGCTTCCGCCTTCGTCTGTCTTGATGGCGAGCTCCCCGATGTCGAATCCGAGGGCATTGAGGCGCTGAACGCGCTCGTTGATGCGGTACCGCTCATGAGAGGCAAACTGCTCGGTGCCCGTGAGCTCACTCCAGAGGGAGCGATAGGCGTCGACGATGCCGTTGGAGACGGCGACGGGATCGAGCTCTTCGTCCGTTCGCCCTCCTGCCGAGAGGTCCATGAGCTCGCCTGCGATGTTCACGCGGGCAATCTCGAGATCGTTCTCGCGCTGCCCGTTCGAGAGGCCGCCCTGATAGAGCTTTCCGGTCTCTGCATCGACGAGGTACGCGGCAAAGGCGCCGGCGTCACGACGGAACAGCGTGTTCGAGAGCGACACGTCGCCCCAGAAGAATCCGGCGATGTGCAGACGCACGAGAAGAAGAGCAAGGGCGTCGACGAGGCGAGTCGCCGTGTCGGGGCGCAGCTGCTGGCTGAAGAGCGCGCGGTAGGGGAGCGAGAATCTCAGGTGCCTCGTCACGAGAACGGGAAGCAGATCGTCGGCATCGGCAGATCGTCGACCGGTGATCACGGCGACGGGCTCGACGCAGGGAATGTCGAGCTTCTGCAGCGATCGCAGCATCTCGTACTCGCCCTTTGCCATGTCGAGCGTCGTCTCCTTGATGGCGATGACATAGCCCGAGAGGTTGGCGAAACGCACGAGGTGACGGGAGATCCCCTTGGGAAGCGAGGCGATGTTCTCAGACGGCCAGGCGTCAAGCGGCAGCCCCCACGGCAGATCGAGAAGGGCAGGGTCGACCGTGGCCGATGTGATATTCAGTGAGGCGCTCATGCGTTAATCTACATACCGGCCGATGGATGCTGCTGCACCCACCGGCCGGTACGCGAAATCGTCAGTCGCTGATGACTGCTTTGTTGCCGAGACGCTCGCCCGACTCGTTGCTGAACACGTGAACGTGGTGCGGCGTCGGTGTGATGTACGCCTTGTCGCCCGCGTTGGGGTGGATGCGTCCATCGACACGCGCGACGATGTCGTGGCGTACGCCGTCGATGTCTGCGTGACCGTGCAGGTATCCGTCGGCACCGAGCTCTTCGACGAGGTCGACCTCGATCTCGAGGCCCTCAGACGGGTTGTTCGACACAACGATGTCTTCGGGGCGGAAGCCGATGGTGACTTCTGAACTGGTTGACTCGTTGAGAACCTCGCGCTCGACGGGAACAACGGTGGAACCGAACTGAACTCCGCCGTCGGCGATGCTGCTCGTGAGCAGGTTCATAGCGGGCGAGCCGATGAAGCCGGCGACGAACACGTTCGATGGCTTCTCGTAGAGGTCGCGCGGTGTTCCAACCTGCTGCAGTAGGCCGTCTTTCAGCACAGCGATGCGATCGCCCATGGTGAGCGCCTCTGTCTGGTCGTGCGTGACGTAGACGGTCGTGACACCGAGGCGACGCTGCAGTGATGCAATCTGCGTACGAGTCTGCACGCGAAGCTTTGCGTCGAGGTTCGACAGCGGTTCATCCATGAGGAAGACCTGCGGCTGGCGAACGATGGCGCGGCCCATCGCGACACGCTGACGCTGACCGCCCGAGAGGGCCTTCGGCTTGCGGGCGAGGTAGTCCTCGAGGTCGAGGAGCTTTGCTGCCTCCTGAACACGCTCAGCGCGCTCGGCCTTGTTGACGCCGGCGATCTTGAGCGCGAAGCCCATGTTCTCGGCAACCGTCATGTGTGGGTAGAGCGCGTAGTTCTGGAAGACCATGGCGATGTCGCGGTCTTTCGGGGGAATGTCGGTGACATCGCGGTCACCGATCATGATGCGACCCTCGTTTACCTCTTCGAGGCCGGCGAGCATACGCAGCGATGTGGACTTACCGCAACCAGAGGGTCCCACGAGAACAAGGAACTCGCCGTCGGCGATGTCAAGGTCGAGCTGGTCGACTGCGGGGCGGGTACCACCGGGGTAAACACGGGTGGCTTTGTCGAAAGTTACCGACGACATAGTGCTGTTTCTCCTTCACCGGCAGGTACGTGCCGGACGATCCGAGTGACGGAGCGGGGCATACCTGCCCCGCAACACGGCATCTTCACCGCGTTAACACATCAGTATGGCACGAACTGAGGCGCGCACAGAACCGATGCGGTTTTACCGAGCAGTTTGGGGTTTTCCCAGCGGGCCGCATTAGCATCGGAAGGTAATTGCGCGCGTGGCCTCCCGAAGATGTGCACAGCTGCGCCGCATTCCCGAGATCTTTCAAGTGAGGTTCAATGGCCGGCGACGGTGAGATTGACGACTCGACGAGCCCGAGCAAGCGTCACCAGGTGCGCGAAAAGGCACGGCAGCTTCGTGAGAAGCAGCACAAGCGCGACGTGCGCAACCGCGTGCTTCTTCAAGGTGGAATCGGCGTGCTCATCATTGCCATCATCGTCGCTGTCGTCATGATCGTCGTCTCGTCGATCAAGCCTGAGACCGCCGGGCCGAAAAACATGGCGAGCGACGGAATCGTGATCGGCAAAGATCTTGTCGCGCACACGACCCCCGCACTCGCTGCCGGAGCATCCCCCGTGCAGGCGACGGCGGATCCCGATGTCGCCCACATTCGCATCTATGTTGACTACCTGTGCCCGTGGTGCGGTGATTTCGAGAAGACGAACATCGACCAGCTCGAAGGCTGGCTGAATTCTGGCGCCGCCGTTCTGGAGATTCACCCCATTGCCGTGCTCACGAGCAAGTCCCAGGGGACCGAGTATTCGCTGCGTGCAGCGAACGCTGCGGCCTGCGTTGCCAACGAATCGCCTGACTCCTTCTTCGCGTTCAACAAGGCGCTTTTCGAGAAGCAGCCGGAAGAGGGCACGAAGGGGCTCACGGACGACCAGCTCGTCTCGATGGCCACGTCGGCCGGCGCGTCGTCGATTGACAACTGCGTCGACGACAAGACGTACTCCTCGTGGGTGCAGTCGGCAACGGAACGCGCCGTGAGCGGCCCGCTTCCCGGCACGGACGTCGAACGGGTCGAAGCCACGCCGACGGTGCTCGTGAACGGCAAGCAATACACGGGTTCGCTGACCGACGAAGAAGAATTCCACGCATTCGTCGTTGCAACGAATAGCGAAACCGTTGCGACAACCACCCCATCGCCCTCCGCGAGCCCTCAGGGAGACGAGGGAAAAGACTCCGATGAGAAGTGACGTTCACATCGACGTCTGACAGCCCCTATGATGGATAGGTCCCGCCGCCTTAGCTCAGTTGGTAGAGCACTTGACTTGTAATCATGTGGTCGCGAGTTCGATTCTCGCAGGCGGCTCAGAAGGGCCCCGCTTCCGAGAGGAAGACGGGGCCCGATGCTTGTGTTGGCGGCTTACGCGTTGTCCGTTGCCGGCCAGACGAGAGGCTCCGAACCCCACTCCGAGAGGCTGTCAGGTGCGGGGAAGCCGAGGTCGTAATACAGCTGCGGTGCGCCGACCGCGCCGAAGTCATCGAGCTTCGCCGTGATGCGCGTCGCACTCACTTCGGCGAGACGCACGCGGATGCGCTCGCCAGAATCGAGTTCGAGGCGATACGGGTCCGCAAGGTAGCCGATTCCTCTCTCATCGAGCGCTTCTTCGGCCGTCATCCAGTCGACGGGGCCGATAACGTGGCGCCCGAGCAGGTCGACGGCAGTGAAATCGTCGCCGTCAGGCAGCATCCAGCCGACGCGCTCGCCGTCTGGCCTGCGGTGCTCGATCCAGTGTGAACGGTCTGTCATATGCGTTCGTTGCCTTCCGTGTTGTCCGGTTCCTCAGTGAGGGAGGTGAGGAAGTGATCGGCGTTGACGGGTGCTGCGGGCCGCGTGGTGTGGGCGCCGTCTGTGCCGCCGACGTAGAGCCAGCCGAGAAGATACTCGTGCTGCTCGAGGCGATGCATGTGATGAACCTCGGGCGAGCGTACATGGCTTCCGGTTCGCCACATCACTCCCCACCCCGCATCGGTGAGCAGCAAGCTGAGCATGTGCGCCACGCCGGATGCTGTTGCCTCCTGCTCCCAGACGGGAACCTTTGCACTCTGCTGTGGAACCACGACGAGGGCGATGAGCAGGGGCGCGCGCAGCGGCTTCGACGATGGCTTGTCGTCGCCAGCGGCAGCGGCAAGCGCGTGGCCGAGATCGACGCGCGCGTCCCCGCGCAGCTCGACGAGTCGCCACGGAGCGAGGCCGCTGTGATCTGCGACGTGACCGGCGGCCGCGACGAGCAGAAGAAGCTCGTCGTGGCTGGGCGACGCGTCAGTCACCTTCGACCGTGAGCGCCTCGCGGTGACCAGGTCGATGAGGTTGCTCACGACTGCGGTGTGAATCCGAGCGAGATCGAGTTCATGCAGTAGCGGTCACCGGTCGGGGTGCCGAAGCCATCATCGAAGACGTGGCCGAGGTGTGAATCGCACGCAGCGCAGCGCACCTCTGTGCGCACCATGCCAAGGCTGCGATCTTCGGTGAGCGTGACGGCTTCGGGTCGCACTGACTCGTAGAAGCTCGGCCAGCCGCATGCGGAGTCAAACTTCGTTCCGCTCTTGAACAGCTCTGCACCGCATGCCGCACACGTGTACACGCCGGCGCGGTCCTCGTCGAGGAGCTCACCCGTCCACGGACGTTCCGTCGCTGCCTCGCGCAAGACGGCGTACTGCTCTGCAGACAGTTCGGCGCGCCACTGCTCGTCGGTCTTTTTCGTGTTGTCGGTCATGCGCGCTCCTGGATGTCGGAAATCAGTTCTCTTAAAAGGTTAAGCCGCGCGGGCGCTGGAATGTTCCGAATGCTCACACCGGGCTCCCACCAAGCTGCCGAGAAACTAGGATGGCGACGGAAGGGTCGAGATGGCGTCAGACGAGCGAAATGCACAGGCGGGCGAGCACGCGCCCGCCCCGCTGGGCGAGCGCGACAGAGCCATTCTCGATTTTGAACGACAATGGTGGACGCACGCGGGCACGAAGGAGCAGGCGATCAGGCAGCGTTTCGACGTGTCGTCTGCTCGCTACTATCAACTTCTCGCCGCCCTCATCCGGCGTCCCGAGGCTCTCGTGTACGATCCGATGCTGGTGAAGCGTCTGTTGCGCGTGCGAGATCAGAGGTCCGCGGCCCGACGTCGACGTACCTCGTCAGACCACTAGCGGCGACAGGCCCCGAACGAAGGAAGACCGCACCGTATGGGAAGTTCGCATCCCCGAGACCGATTTGATGACGTACCGCACTCGTCGCGAGTCGGCGCGCATCGAGCCCCGGGTCGGCGAGGGTGGCTCGGGTTCCTTTGGGCGGCTATTGCGACGATCGTGTTGATCGCCGTGGGAATCTTCGGGCTGAGCATTGCAACAGACCGTCTGAACCTCGATCAGGTGATCCCCGGTCCAAGCGAGCCGAGCGAGACGCCGACGCCGTCGCAGACGACGCCGGAGCCGACTGTCGAGCCGACAATCGATCCCGAGGCACTGATTCAGGTGCTCAATGGCACGACGACGCCAGGACTTGCCGGCGACGTCAAAGCCGTCCTCGGCGACGGCGGCTGGACATCGTCGAACGTCACAGCAAGCAATGCGAGCGATGACAGCCTTGAGAAGACGGTGATCTACTACGATGCCGACGCTCTTGAGGGGGCGGCACGCGGGGTCGCGAAAACCCTCGGAGTCGGCGCCGTCGAGTATTCAACGGAGTTCAGCGTCGGTGATGTTCCGCAGATCGTCGTCGTGCTCGGGTCTGATTACACCGCTGGGGGCTGAGCGCAACGGGTTATGCCGACGGCGAAACGATTCACAGCCTCGTAGCTTGCACTCGACGGTGCAGAGTGCCAGAATTGCCATTAGCACTCACCGTAGGGGAGTGCTAAGAACGTTCATTCACGTCCGGGAGGGACGAAACTCACGATGGCAAAGATCATTGCTTTTGACGAAGAGGCCCGACGCGGCCTCGAGCGTGGCCTCAACACGCTCGCCGACGCAGTCAAGGTGACGCTTGGGCCCCGCGGTCGCAACGTTGTCCTCGAGAAGAAGTGGGGCGCCCCCACCATTACGAACGACGGTGTGTCGATCGCCAAGGAGATCGAGCTCGACGAGCCGTACGAGAAGATCGGTGCAGAGCTGGTCAAGGAAGTTGCCAAGAAGACGGATGACGTCGCTGGCGACGGAACCACGACCTCGGTCGTTCTTGCTCAGGCGCTTGTGCGCGAAGGTCTGCGCAACGTCGCAGCCGGCGCCGACCCGATCGCGCTGAAGCGCGGCATCGAGAAGGCCGTTGCCGCGGTCTCCGACGAGCTGCTCTCGGCAGCCAAGGAGATCGAGACAAAGGAAGAGATCGCAGCAACCGCGTCGATCTCTGCCGCTGACCCGCAGATCGGCGAGATCATCGCCGAGGCCATCGACAAGGTGGGCAAGGAAGGCGTCGTCACGGTTGAGGAGTCGAACACGTTCGGCACCGAGCTCGAGCTGACCGAGGGCATGCGCTTCGACAAGGGCTACCTCTCTGGTTACTTCGTCACCGACCAGGACCGCCAGGAAGCTGTCTTCGAGGACCCGTATGTTCTCATCGTCAACTCGAAGATCTCGAACATCAAGGATCTGCTCCCTGTTGTCGACCAGGTCATCCAGGCTGGCAAGCAGCTTCTCATCATTGCCGAGGACGTCGAGGGCGAAGCGCTCGCAACTCTCGTTCTGAACAAGATCCGCGGAATCTTCAAGTCCGTTGCCGTCAAGGCTCCGGGCTTCGGAGACCGTCGCAAGGCCCAGCTGCAGGACATCGCGATCCTCACGGGTGGACAGGTCGTTTCCGAAGAGGTCGGCCTCAAGCTCGAGAACGTCACGCTTGATCTGCTCGGCCGTGCACGCAAGGTTGTCGTCACCAAGGACGAGACGACCATCGTCGAGGGTGGCGGAGAAGCCGAGGCCATTGCCGGTCGCGTCTCGCAGATCCGCAAGGAGATCGAGAACACCGACAGCGACTACGACCGCGAGAAGCTGCAGGAGCGCCTTGCCAAGCTCGCAGGCGGCGTTGCCGTCATCAAGGCTGGCGCCGCGACGGAGGTTGAGCTCAAGGAGCGCAAGCACCGCATCGAAGACGCCGTCCGCAACGCGAAGGCAGCTGTCGAAGAGGGCATCGTCGCCGGTGGTGGCGTCGCGCTCATCCAGGCGGGAAAGACCGCTTTCGACAAGCTGACGCTCGTCGGCGACGAGGCAACTGGCGCGAACATCGTCAAGGTTGCCATCGACGCTCCGCTGAAGCAGATCGCCACAAACGCAGGCCTCGAGCCTGGTGTTGTCGCAGAGAAGGTTCGCGGGCTCGAGGTCGGGTTCGGCCTCAACGCCGCGACAGGCGAGTACCAGGACATGCTGCTCGCTGGCATCGCTGACCCGGTGAAGGTCACCCGCTCGGCCCTGCTGAACGCAGGATCGATCGCTGGTCTGTTCCTCACCACTGAGGCTGTTGTCGCCGACAAGCCTGAGAAGGCTGGCGCTGCTCCTGCCGACCCGACGGGCGGCATGGACTTCTAAGAAGTCTGACTCCGTACGCACAATGGGCGCCTCCGCATGGAGGCGCCCATTGTCGTTTTCTACCCGAGCTGGCGGCTTCCGGGTGCTCAGCGGCCGAACATGCCGGCGTTCTGCATCTCGACGTCCGCGTACTGCGTTCCCGCTTGCGCGAGTGCCATATTCAGCTCGTTGATCGACTCTTCGACGCGAGCCTGCGTTGTTCGCCAATCGTGTGCGGCGGCCGTGAACGCGCTGGCGGCCTGGCCCGTCCACTGCGACTGCAGGTTCTGAATCTGGCCCATCAGCGTGTTCACATCCGCGCGAAGCTGCTCGGTCACGCCGCGAATGCTGGCGCTCGCCGCCTGAACCGCCTCGCTATCGACTGTGTATTTGCTCATCGTCGCTCCTCTCGTCTTGTGTGTTTCGACGGTATCCAGGAGTGCACCCGCGCTGCCCGATGAGTCGTGCGATCTGTGGAGAGTCGCTCCTCTGAATGCCGCTGTGGACGAGAGTCAGAGGGTGTCGTCGTCGCCCGTGTCGCTGTCGGGCGATGAGGGGGCGAGGGGAAGGTGAATGCGGAATGTCGCGCCGCCGCCCGGTGTCTCTGAGACGTCGACTGTGCCGCTGTGAGCGGCGACGATCGACGACACGATGGCCAGGCCGAGGCCGCTGCCGCCTGTTTCCCTCGTCCGTGATGAATCGGCGCGCCAGAATCGTTGAAAGATCTTCTCGCGAATCGGCTCGGGAATTCCCTCACCGTGGTCGATCACAGCGACGGTCGCCATTCTCGTGACCGGATTTGCCGACACGCCCACCTCGATGGGGCTGCCGTCTGGGGTGAAGCGCATGGCGTTGCCCATGAGATTCGCGATCACCTGGCGGATCTTGTTCTCTTCGGCCATCACGATGGCGGGAACCGTGGGAATGGATGCTGTCATATGCGTGACAGGCTCCACGGTGAGCGGCCGTGGCTCGGGCTCGCCGCCCTTGCGGGGCCGACGGCCGCGCAGCCGAGCAAATGTGGCGCCCGCGAGAGCAATGGGGCCTGTGTTGCCGCCGGTTCCGTTCGGTCGCGTCACCGCTCGCGGCGATGGCTCGGGAGCCACCGGCTCTGCCGGGGTGTCTGGCGCTCCCACGGGCGCATCGGGAGGAGTGTCGATGATGAACGATACAGGACGGCCCGGGTATGAGGCGCGCGCGTCCATGACGGCATCCTTCCCCAGAGGCGTGAGATCGATGCGCGTCAACTCACGGGGGCGCGCCTCATCGAGCCGTGCGAGTTCGAGAAGGTCTTGAACCATACCGCTCATGCGCACGGCTTCCTTCTCGATGCGCTCCATTGCCTGGGCAACGTCTTCCGGCTTCTCGAGAGCGCCCATGCGGTAGAGCTCGGCGTAGCCGCGGACGGTGACGAGAGGGGTGCGCAGCTCGTGGCTGGCGTCACCGACGAATCGGCGCATCTGCTCGATGGTCTGCGCACGATCTTTAAACGCCCGGTCAATGCGATTGAGCATGGTGTTGAGCGATCGATTCAGCCTGCCCACCTCGGTGTTCGGCGTCATGTGGGTGAGTCGCTGACTGAAATCGCCGCCGGCGATATGGGCGGCCGTGGTCTCGGCCTCGCGCAATGGGTGCAGCGTGTTTGTGACGAGCACTCTCGTGATGAGGGCACCGAGCACGATCACACCGAGCCCAAGCCCGAAGAAGATTGTGAGATACGTCGCGACGACGCTGTCTGGTCCGCGCATCGAACGCGCGATGAAGACGACGCCGTTGGTTCCGCGATCATCCATGGCGTCAGACACCACGGTGACGGCTTGAAACTCCGAGCCCGCCAGGTTCGTCACCGCCGTGGGATGCGTCGAAATGGCGTTTGCCACGCTGATCGACCCTGTCGCAGGGCGAGGGAGGAGGCGGGAATCCCTGTCGTCCCAATTGTGGTCGACGAGGTTGCCGTCTGGATCGTAAAGTGCGATGTAGTACTCGTTTGTCTCTCGAACGTGACGCGTGCCTTCGTCGTCGACGTCGATATAGCGAGAGATATCGCCGGTTGCGAACGCGACGAGCTCAGCTTTTGCCTGTTCGATCAGAGCCTGTTTGAGAATGATGACCGTGCCTGCGCCGGTGACGAGCAATCCGAACGTCAGCACGATCACCGTGACACCGGTGATCTTGCTGCGCAGGGTTATCGAGTTCCACCAGTCGGCTATGGCCTTCATACAACGAGGCTATTGCTTGCTCGTCTTCAGCATGTAGCCGAATCCGCGCTTCGTCTGGATGAGCGGCTCGGCCGAGTACTGGTCGAGCTTGCGACGCAGGTAGGAAATGTAGCTTTCGACGATGCCCGCGTCGCCGTTGAAGTCGTACTCCCAGACGTGGTCGAGAATCTGCGCCTTGCTCAGCACGCGGTTCGGGTTGAGCATGAGGTAGCGCAGAAGCTTGAACTCCGTCGGGCTGAGCTCGATGTTCGTGTCGCCGACGTACACCTCGTGGGTGTCTTGGTCCATGGTGAGCTCGCCAGCGCGAATGATGGCGTCTTCATCTGCCTGCATAGTGCGGCGCAGAATTGCCTTGATGCGCGCGACGATCTCGTCGAGGCTGAAGGGCTTGGTGACGTAGTCATCGCCACCCACGGTGAGGCCGGTGATCTTGTCTTCGGTGTCGTCTTTTGCCGTCAAGAAGAGAATCGGCGCGGTGTATCCCGATGCGCGGAGTCGCTTGGTGACTCCGAACCCGTTCATATCGGGGAGCATGACGTCGAGGATTATCAGGTCGGGTTCTTCTTCGAGAACAGCGGAGATGGCCTGGGCGCCGTTGCCGACGGCTCTGACGGCGAAGCCGGCAAAGCGCAGGCTTGTCGTCAGCAGGTCGCGGATGTTTGGCTCGTCATCAACGATGAGGATGCGTGGTCCAGTCATGCCCCCAGTATCTGCGAGCTTTCTGAGAGCGGGCTGGGTGAACTTATCAGGTTTACCGTGGGAACTCCGCCTGGGGTGTGGATGCGGCACGATGGAGTCATGACTGAGCCTTCCCCACACGATCTGCCGCCTCTGCCGACGATCGTGCATGCCATTCGGAGAATCGGCGTGCGGCAGTTTGATTTTTCCCGTGAGGTCGCGGTCATGGCTGTGGTGAACCGCACACCCGATTCGTTCTATGACCGCGGCCGCACGTTTGCGCTCGACAGTGCGGTGAAAGGATGCCTCGACGCGGAACGTGATGGGGCCGATTGGGTGGATATCGGCGGAGCTCCCTTTGCCCCAGGGCCGGAGATTCCCGCGAAGGAGGAGGCAGAGCGCGTTGTTCCCGTCGTTGAGGCCGTGCGCGCGGCATCCGACATTGTGATCTCGGTTGACACGTTTCGACCGGACGTGGCACACCGCAGCATCCTCGCCGGTGCCGACGTGATCAACGACACGACGGGGCTTGCCGATCCGGAGCTCGCCCGCGTTGTCGCCGATAGCGACGCAAGCGTTGTGATCACACACAGCCTTGCGTCGCCGCGCACCCCGTACGCGTCTCCGACGTATGCCGATGTGTCGATGGAGGTCGCCGACTTTCTCGAGAGCCGCATCGAGCGCGCCCTCGGCGCGGGGATCCCTCCGGAGCGCATCATCATTGACCCCGGACACGATCTCAACAAGAACACACTTCACAGTCTCGAGCTCAGCAGGCGACTCGGCCCCGTCGTCGACCTTGGCTATCCAACGCTCGTCGCCGTCTCCAATAAGGACTTCATCGGCGAGAGCCTTGATGCCGAACGAGGCGCACGCGTTGAGGGGTCACTTGTCGCCGCGGCACTGTGCATTGCCCAAGGGGCTCGCATCGTCCGCATGCACAATGTGAGCGAATCGGTGGCCGCTGTGCGCATGGCAGAAGCGATTCTCGGAATGCGCACACCGTCGCACCTCCACCACAACATGGGAGAACGCAATGACTGAGCTGACGCGAATCTGGCCGCTGCCGGCAGCCGCATCGTCTGAGGCGGCCGACATCGCCGACTGGTACGCGCGTGACGACCGCGAGACACCGTGGCTGCGTATGAACTTCATCTCCAGTGCCGACGGCGCCGTCACCGTCGACGGCCTCTCTGGCGGGCTCGGAACCGACGCCGACCAGCTCGTGTTCGAGGCGCTCCGCACGCTTGCCGACGTGATTATCGTCGGCGCGGGAACGGTGCGGGCTGAGGGATACGGGCCACTCAGAGTGGATGCGCCGGAGCAGCGCACCGCCCGCGGCCTCGCACCTCAGCCGGTGTTCGCCATCATCTCGCGCGCCCTCAGCATCGACCCGGGCGATCGCATCTTCACCGACGCGCCCGTTCGCCCCCTCATCGTGACGTGCCGCAGCGCCGATGAGGAGCGGCGAAAGCGCCTGGAGTCAGCGGCCGACGTGCTGCTGTGCGGAGACGATCGCGTTGATGGCCGAGAGCTGCGCCGTGCGCTCGCCGAAAGAGGCCTTGCGCAGATGCACAGCGAGGGCGGGCCGACGCTGTTCGGAGACCTCGTGCGCGACGATGCCGTCGACGAGCTGTGTCTCACACTCAGCCCGATGCTCGTCGGCGGTGCTGCCAACCGCATCATCGCGGGCGACGACCAGACGCTCAGAGGGCTTTCGCTCGCCCACGTGATCGAGAGCGACGGCACGCTGCTTTTGCGTTACCAACGCGCGTAGCTCAGGCGGCGATGCTCGTTGCGTCGAGAATCGAGTAGCTGTAGCCCTGCTCAGACAGGAACCGCTGCCTGTTCTGCGCGAAGTCCTGATCAAGAGTGTCTCGCGCCACAAGCGTGTAGAAGTTGGCGGTGAGACCCGATGTCTTCGGGCGCAGCAGCCGACCGAGTCGTTGTGCCTCTTCCTGGCGCGAGCCGAATGAGCCGGAGACCTGAATGGCAACGGTGGCCTCGGGGAGATCGACAGAGAAGTTTGCCACCTTCGAGACGACGAGAACCGGCTCATTGCCCTCGCGGAACTGCTGGTAGAGCCGTTCACGCTCATCGTTCGGTGTTGCGCCGGTGAGCTTGGGGGCGCCCAAGACGTCAGCAAGCTCGTCGAGCTGATCGAGGTACTGGCCGATCACCAGAATGCGCTCGCCCGCGTGCTTGTTGATCAGTCGCTTGACGATGCTGATCTTCGCCGGGGTCGTTGCCGCGAGCCGATAGCGCTCGTTGTCTGCCGACGCGGCATACTCTAGGCGATCGGCCTTGGGCATGTCGATCCGCACCTCGAAGCACTCCGCGGGGGAGATATAGCCCTGCGCTTCGATCTCCTTCCACGGCGCGTCAAAGCGCTTGGGCCCGATCAGGCTGAAGACGTCCCCGGCGCGTCCGTCTTCGCGGACGAGCGTCGCGGTGAGCCCCAGCCGGCGCCTGGCCTGCAGGTCGGCTGTGAGCTTGAACACGGGGGCGGGAAGCAGGTGCACTTCGTCGTACACGACGAGTCCCCAGTCGAGGGCGTCGAGCAGTGACAGGTGAGCGTACTCGCCCTTTCGGCGCGAGGTGAGAATCTGGTACGTGGCGATTGTGACGGGCTTCACCTCTTTCACCTCGCCCGAGTACTCGCCGATCTCTTCTGCCGTGAGGCTCGTGCAACGGATGAGCTCGTCACGCCACTGCCGCGCCGACACGGTGTTCGTCACGAGAATGAGCGTCGTGGTGTTCGCGGTTGCCATCGCGCCGGCTCCGACGAGCGTCTTTCCGGCGCCACACGGCAGCACGACGACACCCGAGCCGCCGTCGAAGAAGTTGTCGATCGCCTTGTGCTGGTAATCGCGCAGCGCCCAACCGTCTTCGTGCAGGTCGATCTCGTACGGGGTTCCCGGCGTGTAGCCGGCGAGGTCCTCGGCCGGCCAGCCGAGCTTCACGAGCTCCTGCTTCACCTGGCCGCGCGCCCACGGTTCGATGAGAAAGCTGTTCTCTGTGGGCCTGTCGATGAGCAGCGGCCCGATGCGCTTTGCCCGTGACACCTCGGTGAGCACGGCGGCATCCTGACTCGAGAGAACTAACTCGCCCTCGTCGTTTCGCTCGATCACCAGACGTCCGTAGCGCGACACGGTGTCGGAGATGTCTGTCGAGACCGTCTGCGGAACGGGGAACTTTGAGTATTCGTCGAGGGTCGCCAGCATCTCTTCGGCCCTGTGCCCTGCGGCGCGGGCGTTCCACAGGCCGAGTCTCGTGATGCGGTACGTGTGGACGTGCTCGGGGGCGCGCTCCAACTCGGCGAAGACCGCGAGCGCGTGGCGCGCTTCTTCCGCGTCGGGGTGGGCGACTTCGAAGAGCACGGTGCGGTCGCTTTGAACGATAAGAGGGCCGTCAGACATAGCCCTTCAGCTTAGCGCCGTCAACTGGGAACAGCACTCAGGCGTCAGCGCGAGACACCGACTGGATGCTGGAGAGAGGCAGCGTGCGCTCGACATCTGCCGTGCTGTCCCGTCCGCGCAGGCGCCCGCCGCCGATTCCGGTCGGCTCGAGTGACAGATCGATGGTCTTGCCTCCGGGCATGGCGACCGAGACGACAACAGTGGATTTGCTGCGTACGGCAAGTTCGAGCTGCCGCACGAGCCAGGCATCGTCGGGGTGCGCACTCGTTCCCCTCACCGAGGCACGCAGACGCGACACGAACTCGGTCAGGTCTGCGTCGGGCTCGGCAGTGACTGTGGCGATGTGGTGTCGGGTCACGCGGATCAGCTGGCCGTTCTCGTCTTCGGCCGACACCGGATACCGGGCGTCTTGCAGCGCCCAGAAGACGAGGTCGCGCGAGAAGCGGCTCTCGAGCAGCCCCGGTGCCACGCGGTGCAGAGCAAGGGATGCCAGATTCTGGTCGACAGTGAGCGTTTCGAGCAGGTCGTCATCGACAGATCGGATGCTGCTGCGCACCGCATGGCGGTCGCTGGAGCTCTCGCGCACTCTCAGCAGACCGTGATGCGCGGCGACGTCCGCGATGAGATAGCGCAGAGGCTGCGGAATGCCGGTGAGCGACAGGTCCGTGAGAAAGGCGACGATGCTCGTCTCTCCTTCTCCAGCGCTCAGTGCACGGTCGATGCTCGACCGGCTGAATCGGTACGTCGTCGCCTGCGAACGAGACTCGATATCGGTCATGAGCCGCAGCCGCGCGTCGCGTGACGGGCTCAATGGGCCCGGGGAGATGACGCTCAGGTCGTCTTGCAGATACACCTGGCTCACCTCGCGTGGGAGGGTGGCGCGAACGAATTCTGCCGCCGCGTCCGCGGCGCCGACGAGCAGCTCTCGTCCGGCCTGCGACAGCGTGTCGTGTGCGATGACACCGAGCACCTCCGCCTGCGCAACAAGATCATCGACGCGAGCGTTGAGCGCATCGCCGCCGAGCGGATACAGCCACAGTGCATACGCACGCACCGAATGCGCCCACCGTGCATCGCGTCGTGTAGTCAGCAGAGGCCGGGCATCGTCGGGAATCGCCGTGACCCAGGCTTCGGCGAGGCGCAGCCACCGGTCGACCGTCGGCAGGGTGAGCCAGTCGAGGCCGGTCTGCGTTGGAGCCCAATGCCGGTCGTCGAGTGCGACGAACTCGGCCGCAGCGAGCGCGGTGATGAGCGTGCCGATGGCATCGAAGTCCACTCCCGTTGCGGCGGCGAGACGGCGAGCGTCTGGCAGCGCGAGGCCACCTCGGCCGAGTTCCTTTGCCGGCGCGCGCAGCAGCTCGGTGATGATCTCGCCGGCCGCTGTCGTCGTCGTGAATGCACGTTCGCCTGCGGCGGCATCCACGCGCTCCGAGGCCTCGACGGCGCCCAGTGTCGTGGGCAGGTGGTCGGCAAGGGCCTTCGTCGAGGGCAGCCCCCGAGTCCGCAGCTCGTTGATGGCGGCACTGACCGTCTCGAGCGGGTTCACGCGATGATCGTCCACGACGACGAGGGCGAGTCGACCCGCCCGGGCGATGCCGTCGAGTGCGGACTCCGCCGCCTCGGCGCCCGCGCCGAACGACTCGATGTGCGATGTCACGTCGTCGAACGTATGGGAGGTGCGGCGGTCCGCTGCGGCCGAGAGCGCGAGCAGCATCCGTCGGTCGCAGGTGCGCAGCGCACGCTCGATGCGCTGCCGCTCGAGCAGACGTTCTGCCAGATCGAAGAAGTCGTTCAGCCGCGAATCATCGGTGATTCCCCGTGCACGCAGCAATGATGTGAGCTCATCGTCAGACAATGAGCGCAGCTGCGTTGCAAGAAGCAAGGCGTCTGTCATGTACGAGCCTCGGTCATTGCCCGCGCGCCGCTCGACTGCGGCCGATCGCTCCCGCGATCAGCAGGGCGATGAGCACGAGCATCGCCAAAGGAAGTCCGATGTACGGCGTCATGGCAACGACGGGCCACAAGCCCGTACCGAAGTCCGCCTGGCTCATGCCGGTCCACGTGCCGATCATGATCGCGAAGAAACTGCCGACCGAAATGATCACGACGCCGAGCAGGGCATATGCGAGAACGCGTTGGATGGTGCTTGTCGAGGTTTCGGAAGGGTTTGGAGCCACGCTCCCCAGGATAAGCCACCAAGCCCCTTCAGCGAATACGATAGAGAGGAGCGGGGTTCTCCTGCTCGCCGACGGTGATGATCCGTTGGTGCACATCAGGCGCATGCAGCGTCTCGTTCCACAGTGAGGTTTCCATGCCCACCGGCAAGGTCAAGTTCTACGACGAAGACAAGGGTTTCGGCTTCATCACGAGTGAAGACGGCGAGCAGGTCTTCTTGCACGCGTCGGCACTTCCCGACGATGTCACGAGCCTGCGGGCAGGAACCCGTCTCGAGTTCGGCGTCGCGCAGGGAAAGAGAGGCGCGCAGGCGCTGTCGGTTCGGCTGCTCGACCAGCCTCACAGTGTGGTTCGCATGAACCGCAAGCCCGCCGATGACATGGTGGTGATCGTCGAAGACCTCATGAAGATTCTCGACGGCGTCAGCGGAACCCTTCGCAAGGGTCGCTACCCCGATAACGCACATTCACGAAAGGTCGCGGCGGTTCTGCGCCGCGTAGCGGACGAACTTGATGCCTGAATCCAGCGAAGAGATCACACCAGACGCCGCCGCGAGCGAGCCCACGGCGACAGAGCAGGATGCCGCGGCTGCACTACAGCGCGAGGCAGATCCCGTGTTGCTCGACTCCGTCGATTTCGCGCGCCGCGCTCTGCGTGACGTGACAGACGACGATTCGGTCGGCGCCTTCGTCGGGCATTCCGTCGAAGACGACAACGCAGTGTCACTGCTGTTCGAGAACAGGCTTGACGGCTACCCCGGCTGGTTCTGGACGGTGACACTCGCACGCGTCGACGACGGCGAGCCCACCGTTCTGGAGTCCGAGCTCATGCCGGGCGATTCGGCGCTGCTCGCGCCCGACTGGGTGCCGTGGTCTGAGCGACTTGCCGAATACCGCGCGCAGCAGGAGGAAGCCGCTCGGGAAGCGGCCGAGGCAGATGACGCGGCCGAGTCAGACGACGCAGACGAAGACGATTCCGATGATGACGATGACGACGGCGAAGCACGGCGGCATCTGCACGCGGGCGACGTCGATGGCGTCGACGTCGACGAGTTCGATCATCCGGGCGACGTCGCCGGGGCCGATTCAGGCGACGACTCTGAGGACGAGGACTCTGAGGACGAGAACTCCGATGACGACGCAGACGACTCCGATGACGATGAGGATGCCGAGGGCGATGACTCCGCGGACGACGACTCAGACGGCGAGAAGGGCCCGGGCGGCGAAGGCCGTCGTGGCTCACGCCGGGGTGGCTCCCGCGGGCGCCGGCGTTCCCGCGGCCGACGTCGCGGCTGACTGCTGAGCGAAACGCCGCCCCGACGCCGCCCCGACAACGTGTGCCACTTCTGGTGCTTCCAACGAGGGCGTAACCGCAGAAAGTGGCCCGCGTCGGGGCGAGCCCTTAGAGTGCGTCGACGACGTATTCGATCGAGCGGATGAGCCGGCGAACGTCGTCTGGGTCGATCGAGACGAACGTTGCGATGCGCAGCTGGTTTCGGCCGAGCTTGCGGTAGGGCTCGGTGTCGACGATGCCGTTGGCACGCAGTGCATTCGCGACGGACGCGGCATCGACCGAGTCATCGAAGTCGATCGTGACGACGACGTTCGAGCGGTGATCCGGGTTGTCGACGAACGGCCGAGCGTAGTCGATCGACTCAGCCCAGGTGTAGAGCACAGACGCTGATTCCGCCGTGCGCTGCGCTGCCCAGTCGAGCCCGCCGTTGTCGGTGATCCAGCGCACCTGGCTCTCGAGCAGGTGCAACGTCGCAACGGCCGGAGTGTTGAGCGTCTGGTTCAGCCGTGAGTTGTCGACGGCGTTCTTCAGGCTCAGAAATTCGGGAATGTAGCGGCCGGATGCCGCGACACGCTCGACCCTCTCGAGCGCCGCGGGCGAAAACAGCGCAAGCCACAGCCCGCCGTCCGAGCCAAAGTTCTTCTGCGGCGCGAAGTAATACACGTCGGTGTTGGAGGCATCGACGGCGAGACCGCCAGCGCCACTCGTCGCATCGATGACGGTGAGCGCACCATCGTCGCCGTGCACACGGCTGACAGGAGCCATGACGCCCGTTGACGTCTCGTTGTGCGGCCAGGCGTACACGTCGACACCCTCGACAGGTGACGGTGTGGCAAGCGAGCCGGGCTCGGCACTGCGCACGTCTGGTGCGGTGAGCCAGGGCGCTGCCGCCGCTTTCGCGAACTTTCCGCCGAACTCGCCGAAGGTCATGTTCTGCGAGCGCTTCTCAATGAGACCGAATGCCGCGGCGTCCCAGAACGCCGTTGAGCCGCCGTTTCCGAGAATCACCTCGTATCCCTCTGGAATAGAGAACAGTTGAGCGAGCTGCTCCCGCACGCTTCCGACGAGATTCTTCACGCCGGGCTTGCGATGAGAGGTGCCGAGAAGACCAGCTGCCGCGTCGGAGAGTGCCTCAACCTGCTCGGGGCGCACTTTCGACGGCCCACAGCCGAATCGACCATCAGCGGGCAGCAGGGCAGGGGGGATTACGATCTCAGACATAGACCGATTCTATGCGCGCCGCGACACAGCGAGGTTTTTTTGACGAGTTCAAGACTCAGGCTGATTCCCGATAGGCTTAGTGCATTAGTGAGCATTGCCGGGGGAGGCATTGATGACCGACCTTATTGATACGACCGAGATGTATCTCCGCACGGTTCTCGAACTTGAAGAAGAGGGAATCGTTCCTCTGCGCGCGCGCATTTCGGAGCGTCTGGGGCATTCTGGGCCGACGGTGTCCCAGACTGTCGGGCGCATGGAACGCGACGGGCTCATCGTCGTCTCTGATGACCGTCACCTCGAGCTGACAGAGAGCGGTCGTCTGAAGGCCGTTCATGTGATGCGCAAGCACAGGCTTGCCGAGCGGCTACTGAACGATGTGATCGGGCTCGAGTGGGAGTACGTGCACGAAGAGGCATGTCGGTGGGAGCACGTGATGAGCGAGCAGGTCGAGCGCAAGCTTCTCGACATGCTGAATCATCCGACCGAGTCCCCGTATGGAACCCCGATACCCGGGCTCGATGAGTTCGGTGAGAGTCCGAGCATTGCCTTCTCCCACGGCGTTGTCAATCTTGTGGCGCTCGTGCGCGAAACCGATGAGCCGCGCCGTGCCAGCATCCGCCGTCTGGCAGAGCCTGCGCAGTTCGAGCCCGAGCTCCTCGCTCAGCTCAAGCAGGCGGGTGTCGTTCCGGGCAATGCAGGCGAGTTCTCGAAGAACGGCTCGTATGTCGTCGTCACGATCGACGGATTCGACGAGGGAATCGAACTTCCGTCTGAACTCGCCACCCACATCTATGTGACGAACCCTGCATAGCGCGGTGCGACACATTCTCCGAAAAACGTTGCCAAAACGTGACAAACGGTGGGTGGATGCCGTAGCCTCGGTACGTCCTGAGGCGTGAAACTTCAGGAACGGCATCGGGCGCCCTGCAGAACTCGTCCCCGATGACGAAACCCGAGATGACTGTGCGTGGACGAGTCAGCGTGAGCTGAAAGGGCGCCGGAGGAACCCGTGGCCCTATCCACTCCCGCCGAGTCTGACTCTGCTCCTTTCCCTTCTGAACGTCCAGCAACGCGCCGAGAGCGCCGCGCGGCCCAGGCGAAACGGTCGAACGATGTCGTCGCTGACCCGTCTGTCGCGGCGAGATTGACGGCGCGTTCCGCGTCGTCTGCGACAGGCCGCCCGTCCGCGCGCACCGCGCCCGCAACGGCCGCGTCAGCCGAGCGACCGTCGCGGTGGAAGCGCTGGCGCTCAACTCTCGTGATGATGATCGTCGTTCCCGGTCTGTGTGCGGCATTCGCGCTTCCCGGAACTTTTGCGCCCGCCAGCCAGGCTGCTCCGCTGTTTGAGCATCAGGATCGCACGGCAGGTGCGCAGTCCCTCAGCGTGAGTACCGAAGCGAGCATCGCCTCGGTCGCCCGTGACACCTACTCGGCCACGTCGCAGAACGAACTCGCCGCGGCGGCGGCAGAGAAGGCCGCGGCTGAAGCGGCGAAGCGCGCTGAAGAGCAAGCGGCCAACCGCCAGTCATCGAACGGTGCTGGCTCCGAGACAAGCACGTCGCCCGTCGCCCCTCCCACGACTCCCTACAGTCTCTCCGCGGTCTTCAACACGGCGAAACAGTACATCGGTACACCGTACGTCTACGGCGGTGCCACCCCCGCGGGCTTCGATTGCTCCGGGTTCGTCATGTACGTCTTCGGGCAGTACGGCATCTCCCTCCCGCACGGTGTGTCGGGCCAGGCCGCGGCAGGAACGCACATTCCGGTCTCTCAAGCGCAGCCGGGCGACCTCGTGATCATGAGCGGACACGACGGCTTCTACGCGGGCAACGGCATGATCCTCGATGCGCCGAAGCCCGGTGGACACGTCAGCATCCGCCCGCTCTGGACGAGCAACTACTCGATCGTGCGCATCTGAGAGCAATGAACGCCGGGTAAATTTCCGGCCAGCGAACATGCGAACGGCGCGCCCGGTTACCCGGGCGTATCGTTCGTGGGTTAATCTAAGGCTCAGACAACTCACTGGAGGTGAGAGAAGCGATGAGCGGAATACCCGGTGTCCCCTCCATGGACATACGAGACTTTCCCGCTCGCCGCCCTGTCGGAGAGATAAGCCGCGTTGCGGCTGACGAAAGGCACTGCCCACAGGGCGGTGCCTTTTCTGTTTCCGGCCCCACCACGCAGGAGCTGTTCACGTGTCGAATTACCGGGAAGCCGTCACGGCCATTCGAGAGGAAGCGCAATGCGCACATTGGTACTGAACGCAGGATTCGAGCCGCTCGCCGTCGTCTCGTTTCGCAGGGCACTCGCACTCGTCATTTGCGGGAAGGCTGCTGTTGTCGAGATCGTCGAGGACGACCCCGTGTGGGGAGTCTCTGTTCGGTATGACCGACCGAGCGTCATCGTGTTGACGCGCTACGTCAAAGTGCCGTATTCGCGTCGGGTCCCCGTCACCAGGCGCGGAGTGCTCAAGCGAGACCTGCACCGCTGCGGGTACTGCGGGTCGAGCGCGACGACGATCGATCACGTGATCCCGCGCTCGCGCGGGGGAGAAGACAGCTGGCAGAACCTCGTCGCGTGCTGCCTCGGGTGCAACAGCATGAAGGGCAATCGCACGCCGGCCGAGATGGGCTGGCAGCTGCGCATCACCCCGCGCATGCCGTATGGCCCAGGATGGGCTGTGCGCGGAGCGGAGGGAGCGGCTCCCCAGTGGGAGCAGTACCTCGCTCAGGCCGTCGCCGCGTGAGGTGCGGAACACGTTAGACTGTCGAAGGTTTGCCTCTGTAGCTCAATGGAAGAGCAGTTGCGTCCTAAGCAAACGGTTGGGGGTTCGAGTCCCTCCAGGGGCACCGTTGCACGTGGTCATCCACTGGTTCTTCAGACGCTCCCGGATAAGATCGATGAAGACCGTGAGCCTGCGAGGAGTGCCCTATGAGATTGCTGCTGATCCGTCACGGGCAGACCCCCTCGAACGTCGCAGGGCGTCTCGACACCGCGGTTCCGGGACCGGGTCTGACGGAGCTTGGGCTCGCGCAGGCCGCCGCGATCCCGCGGGCGCTTGAGCGGGAGTCGATCGACGCCGTCTTCGCATCGACGCAGCTCCGCGCGCAGCTGACGGCGACACCTCTCGTCGAGAGCCTCGACGCGCCGCTCGCCGTGCGCGACGGCATCCGCGAAATCGACGCGGGCGACCTCGAGATGCGCAACGACTGGGATGCCGTCATGGAATACCACCGGGCGTCATTCGCCTGGGTGGACGGCGAGCTTGACGAATGCGTTCCCGGAGGAGAGAACGGCCACAGCGTCTTCGACCGCTTTGACGCGGTTGTCGACGAAGCGGCCACGCTTGGCGAGAAGACCGTTGCGATCGTCGCCCACGGGCAAGTGCTTCGGGTCTGGGCTGCCGCCCGCACGCGGGCAACACAGCAGTTTGCCTCAGAGAACCCGCTGCACAACACCGGAATGATCGTCATGGACGGCACGCCGCGCCATTGGTCGCTCGTCGAGTGGCACAGTGCTCCGCTCGGTGGCGACAACCTCGACGTCGGCATCAGCGGCGGTCCTGGAGGAACGGCCGCACGCGTGCGCTGACCGTCGTCAGACGCGGGTCGGATGCCGCAGCGGCGGCCCCGCAGCCAGAGCATTGTGCGACGTCAGAGGCGTCGAGCACGCTGATGCGACGTGGCGACATGTCCGTCGGTTTGGCAGAGTCCACCAGCTGTGTCACCCATCTGCGGGACACGGTCGGCCGCAAACCGCTCGACGCGGCTGCCACTCTGCACAAAACTGCGCGAAACTCGCCGACATTACCGGTATTTCGCGTTGCTGCACTTAGTGTGGCGGTGTGTGGAGGCGTGACAGAATGAGTGAGAGAGCAGTGTCAGACGGCAACTCGTCACTTGAGCTTGCTCCGAACCTGACGCAACCGCAGCAGATGTCGATGGGGGATCCCACGGTCGAAATGGGAAACGTCGCAGACGACGAGTGGCAACGCTGGCGCGATGACCTCTCTGAGATCGGCGGCGTATCGCCCCTGCTGCACTTCGATGACGAGCGCGAGTACCGCATCGAGTTGGGCGCAGCGCACCCGGGAAGTCTTCCGCAGTTCATCACGGGCAACTCAACGCTGCTGTCGAACCTGATTCGCGACGACGTCGCCCTGCGGTCCGCTCGCGTCGCCGCCGACCTCATCACGACAAAGGGTATCGAGCTGCGCACCGTTCGCGGGCTCGAGGCCGTGCACCTGTCTGTCGGGCTCGCCCATTGGCGACACGGCGGAAAGAACTTCTGCGCTCCCGTGCTGCTTCGCCCCGTGGCGATTCGCCGCTACGGCAACGACTACGAGCTCAAGCTCACCGGTTCGATCACGCTCAACCCCGAACTCGCCCGCGCGCTTGAGGATCAGTTCGACATTCACTTGGATGCTCGGGCGTTCGAAGCCCTCGCAATGTCAGAGGGAGTTTTCAAGCCGCAGCCCGTTATCGACAGCCTGCGTGGGCTCACGAGCCACCTCGACTGGTTCAACGTTCAGCCGCGGCTTGTCGTCTCGTCGTTCTGCGCCGTTGGCGCTGCAATGCGACGGGATGCCGACGAGCTCGATCATCCGATGCTCGACGCGCTCGCCGGCAATGCAAGCGCCCGTCGGCTTCTCGAATCAGGAACCGGCCTTGTCGACGCCGTCGGCTCTGACGAGCGCAGCCCTTCGACCGACACGCTGCTTCTCGATTCGGATGCCGAGCAGGAGAACGTGATCGCGCAGATCACCGAGGGGCAGTCGGTCGTCGTCTCCACGCTTCCCGGAACCGGGGGCACCCAGACCATCGTCAATGCGCTCGGAGCGCTGGTATCGGGCCATAAGCGCGTGCTTGTCGTCAGTCCCAGAAAGTCGACGCTCGACGGCATCCGTCATCGGCTTAACGGAGTCGGGCTGCCTGGCCTCGCGGCGCACCCGCGGACGCTGCGTCGTGACGTGGTTCAGGCGATCTCGCGCAACGAGAAGGCTACGAGCCCGAAAGTCTCCGACATCGATGACGCACTTGTTCGGCTGCGGAAGGTGCTTCTCGACTACCGCACGGGGCTCGCCCACAAAGACCCGGCGCTCGGTGTCACCGTCTCTGACATGCTGAGCGCTCTGACGGCGCTGTCGAACCTGCCGAAACCGCCGTCGACGACGGCTCGGCTCGGCTACGCGTCGCTGGCGAAGCTGTCGACGGGGCGCGCTTCTGTCGCCGAGTCGCTCGCACAGGCTGCCGCCCTCGGAGAGTTTCAGTACGGTCCGGACGACTCGCCGTGGTACGGCGCGAACTTCCAGACGACCCCCGAGGCGAAGCAGGCCCACGAGCTGGCAAAGCGCATCAACAACATCGACCTTCCGCGTCTGCTCGAGAGGGCATACGAGCTGATCGGTCAGACGCGCATGCGCCCGTTCGAGAGCATCGACGAGCTCGGAGTCTACCTGCGGCTCATGCTTGACATTCGCGAGACGCTCGACAAGTTCCTTCCCGCCGTCTTCGACAGGTCGCTTGCCGAACTCATCGCGGCAACGGGAAGCCGTCGAGATGCATCGAGCATGTCCAGCGGCAACCGCCGTCGTCTCAAGAAGCTCGCGCGCGAATACGTGCGGCCCGGTGTGCACATCGCCGACATGAATGCATCCCTCCGCCGCATTCAGCAGCAGCGCATTCTGCTTCAGCGCTACGTCGACGCCGGAATCTCACCCGAGGTGCCCCTCGGCATCGCCGATGTGCATGTCGCCCATCAGAAGGTGCTCGCCGACCTGGCGGAGCTTGATGTGCCGCTCGGGCGCACCGATCACAACAATCGTCTTGCCGCGCTTCCGATTCGGTCGCTCGTGCGCGTGATGTCTGGGCTCGCCGCCGAGTCGACCGTGATGGAGAACCTGCAGGAGCGCACGACGCTCATCACCGAACTTCGCGAGGCCGGCCTGACGCCGCTGCTCACCGATCTCTCGAACCGCCACGTTCCCGCCGAGCGGGTGACAGACGAGCTCGAGCTCGCGTGGTGGCAGTCAGCGCTCGAGCACACGCTTGCCACAGACAGATCGCTGCTCGGCGCGAACACTCAGGTCATCGACCGGCTCGAGTCCGACTTGCGCCTCGTCGATGAGGCGCACGCGTCGGCGTCGGGGCAGCTGCTCGCGGGGTTGCTCGCTGAGACATGGCGCATTGGGCTCGTTGACTGGCCAGAAGAGGCACGCGATCTTCGCTCGCTTCTCAAATCGGTTCCTCGAGTGACGCCGCCCGAACTCGAGCAGGTCGCTCCTCACCTCTCTCGCGCACTGTCGCCTGTGTGGCTCGCCTCGCCGTACGAGGTTCATCAGATTCCCGACAGCATCCGTTTTGACGCCGTCTTCCTCGTGGATGCGGGAGCCTCGACGATCGCCGAGAACGTCGGAGCGATCCGCAGGTCGAAGCAGGTCGTGGCGTTCGGCGACACCGTCACCCAGAGCCCGACGCCGTTCCACACAGCGGTGTCGGATGCCGCGACAGACGCGGCACTCGCCGAAGACGTGGAGTCGCGTCACGCCGACTCGGCACTCGCGCGTCTGTCTGACCTGCTGCCACAGCTCACGCTCACGCGCAGCTACCGTGCCGGCGGCGAAGACCTGGCTGAGCTTGTGAACCAGCGCTTCTACGGTGGCGAGATCGACTCGCTTCCCTGGGCCGGATCTTTCCTCGGGCACGGAAGCCTGACGCTCGACTACGTGGCGAACGGGCATGGAATGCCCGACCCAGACACGGGAACCGTCGAGTCCGTCGACCCCGAAGTCGTGCGCGTCGTCAATCTCGTCCTCGAGCACGCGACGAACCGCCCACGCGAATCGCTCATGGTGATCACAGCCAGCCAGCGCCATGCGACGCGCGTTCAACAGTCGGTGCTCGCGGCATTCGCCCGTCGTGCCGACCTGTCTGAGTTCATCCTGCGCGAGAGGGCAGAGCCGTTCACCGTGCTGACGCTTGAGCAATCGGTGGCCGAGAGCCGCGACCGCGTGATCTTCTCGCTTGGCTACGGCGTCACGCCGCACGGTCGGGTGCTCTCGACGTTCGGCACTCTCGGTGAGCCTGGGGGAGACCGTCTGCTCGCTGTCGGCATGACGCGCGCCCGCCGTTCGATGGTGATCGTCACGTGCATTCGCCCGGAAGACATCGACCCGGAGCGCATGCAGCACGGCATCGCTGCGCTTGCCCAGCTGTTGCGCGAGCCGCCCCGCTGGACGCCTCGCCCGCCGGTTGTCGATGGAGCCGAGCCGATGATGCTCGACCTTGCCGAGCGCCTCTACCGAAACGGACTGTCAGTCGAGATCGGCTATCGCGGCAAGCTCGCGCTTGTCGCCAGCTACCGCGATCGTGCGATTGTCGTCGAGTCTGACGTCGAGGTGGCGGCAGAGTCGCTTCGCGAGTCGCTGCGGCTGCGCCCCGAGGTGCTGCGGCGCCTCGGCTGGCATTATCTTCGCGTGCACGGCTTCGACTTGTTCAGCGACCCTGTCGCTGTGGCGAGCAAGGTGATGTCGATCGTCGGCGCCCCCGAGACGCAGCCGGCAGATCCTGGCAGCGAACGCGCGGCCGAGCTCATCGACACAGCACCGCAGCCCACATTCGAGGCGTGAGCGTGGCGCAGCATCCTGAGCCTGCTCCACGACGCATTGTGCGTTCCCGTGGCGGGCGACGTGCAACGCTGCCCGCCGCGCCGGGGACGGATCCGCAACCGGAGAGCGGTCGTGCGCGTTCGGAGAGCGAGTCAGACGAGGCATTGCGTGACGATCAGTCGGGCAACGACCGACGGCTGCGTGCGGACAAACCGCCTCACTGGGGATGACGCCGTCCCGGGGAGCCGACGCACGCGGCCAGCGTGTGGCCGTCGTGGTTTAACGGGGAATGCCGCGGCCCTCGGAGAGAGCCGCGGCACCACGCACCACGGTTAGACGTGCTTCCCCGTGTCTTTGTCCGTGGTCTTCAGAAGGTCACGAATTTCGGTCAGAACGTCGATCTCTGTCACGGGAGCGTCCTCATCGACGACGCCGGCGTTCCGGCGCGCCTCGGCGCGCTCGCGCAGCTTGTTCACCGGCAGAACGAACGCGAAGTACACGACGGCGGCGACGACAAGGAAGCTGATGACTGCCGCAATAACGGCACCGAACTTGAACTGCGCCCCACCGAGCTCGACGATCAGCGCCGTGTTGAGGCTGTCGGCGTTGAAAAGCAGGCCGATGAGCGGATTGATCAAGTTGTCGACAAGCGCCGTGACCACTGCCGTGAACGCAGCGCCAACCACGACCGCGACGGCAAGGTCCATGACGTTGCCGCGCATGATGAATTCTTTGAACCCCTTGAGCACGGTGTTCCCCCTCGCTATGAGCCGGCGGATTTTCCCCCGGAATCCGATGCTGAGCTTGAGGATACCGGCTTCGGGGCCGATCGGGAGTCATTTCGGTAAAAACCCGTGCCGTTGAATGTGACGCCGAGGTTGCCGAATACCTTGCGCAGCTGCCCTCCGCACGACGGGCACTCCGTCAGAGAGGCGTCAGAGAACTGCTGATGAATGTCGAAGGCGTTGTCGCACGCCGTGCAACGATAGGAGTAAGTGGGCATGGTCTTTCAGTCACACGAGAAATCCAGGATGCGGCTCGGAGTCACGACGCCGTTGACCGGTTGATCGTGAGCTTCCTTTGGTACGTCCGGCAGTACCTCGTTGTCGAAGACCACTGCATACACCGGTGGACGTTTCTCCAGCGAGCCGAGCGTCTTGTCAAAATAGCCGCGGCCCCATCCTAACCGGGTTCCCTGAGTATCAACGGCGCTGGCCGGAACGAGAATCAGGTCGACGTCGTTGATCGCTCGCGGGCCGAGTCGCTCGCCTGCGGGTTCCGAAATTCCCCACAGGCCCGTGGCCTCGCCGCCCTGCTCTCCGGCCGTCCAATCCAGCAGGCCGTCGTCGCGGCTGATCGGAAAGAGAACACGGATGCCGTGCGCCAGCGCCCAGGTGACGAACGGACGTGTGCTGGGCTCCGTCGGTGTGGAGAGATAACACGACACAGACTGCGCTCCGCGGGCGGTGACGAGAGTCTGCAGGTTCCGACGCAGACCCTCACCCGCCAGCGCAGCCTTCGTCGAGGAGAGGCTCCGGCGACGCGCGCGAATCTCGGCACGCAACGCGCGCTTCGCCTTGTCTGCGGTGGCGGCCATGGCGTCATTCTAAGCTGGGTGGGCGTGTCGCGCGCGGCAACAGGGCCCGGAGCGGGCGCTTGACGGTTACTCTAGATCCATGACAGCAAGAGTTCGAAAAGCCGTTATTCCTGCAGCCGGCCTGGGCACGCGTTTTCTGCCGGCAACGAAGGCTCTTCCGAAAGAGATGCTCCCGGTGGTGGACAAGCCGGCGATCCAGTACGTCGTCGAAGAGTCCGTGAGTGCGGATCTCACGGACGTTCTGATGATCATCGGCCGCAACAAGAACGCGATCAGCAATCACTTCGACCGTGTCACCGAGCTGGAGCTCAACCTTCAGAAGAAGGGCGATACGCAGAAGCTCGAGCGCGTGGTGAAGTCGCAGGAGCTCGCTGACATCTACTATCTGCGTCAGGGAGACCCCAAGGGGCTCGGCCATGCTGTCGCTCGCGCTCGCGCGCACGTGAACAACGAACCGTTCGCTGTGCTGCTCGGTGACGATCTCATTGACGCTCGCGACCCGCTTCTGTCGACGATGATCGCCGAGCAGGAGAAGCGCGACGCCACGATCATCGCGTTGATGGAGGTCGACCCAGACCAGATTCACCTGTACGGCGCTGCGCAGGTCGAGCAGACCGACACCGACGATGTCGTGAAGGTGACGGGTCTTGTCGAGAAGCCCGCGAAAGAAGACGCGCCGTCGAACCTCGCGATCATCGGACGCTACGTGCTCAAACCCGAGGTGTTCGACATTCTCGAGCACACCGAGCCGGGCAAGGGCGGCGAAATTCAGCTCACCGACGCGCTTCAAGAGATGGCAGCAGATGACGACGTCGCCGGAGGGGTGTACGGGGTGATCTTCCGAGGTCGCCGCTACGACACCGGTGACCGCCTCGACTACATCAAAGCGATCGTGCAGCTGGCCATGGATCGCGACGATCTCGGCCCCGCACTGAAGCCCTGGCTCAAAGACTTCGCGGCAGACATCGACTGACGCTCGCCCTGGTGCCGGAGACGGCAGGAGGAAAGACCGATGGTGGCTCCGCTCCCGACGCTTGAGCACGGCAGAATTGGGCTGCGCCCGATCAAAGTGCGTGATGCGAAGGTGCTTGAGCGCGAGCTGCTTGGCAATCGAAGCTGGTTGCGCGCGTGGGAGGCGTCGAACCCAAACGGTGCCGGCAGCTTCGACGTGCGCGGCAGCATCCGTTCCCTTCTCGCTCAGTCGAGACAGGGCACCGGCCTGCCGCTGGTGATGGAGTACGACGGCGAGTTCGCCGGCCAGCTCAACGTTTCTGGAATCACCTACGGCTCTGTGTCGTCGGCGACGCTCGGCTATTGGGTGACTGAGCGGTTTGCCGGGCGCGATGTGACGCCAACGGGCGTCGCGCTCATCACGGACTACTGTTTCGAGCGACTCGGACTTCACCGCATGGAGATCTGCATTCGCCCGTCGAACGGCGCAAGCCTTCGCGTCGTCGAGAAGCTCGGATTTCGGTACGAGGGGCTGCGCCGCCGCTACATCCACATCAACGGCGACTGGGCGGATCACTTCTGCTTCGCGCTCGTGCGAGAAGAGCTGAACGAGTCGATCCTCTCGCGCTGGCTCTCTCACAGGGTTGCGCCCGATGCCTGTGTGATTCCCGATGCCGACAGGCGCGCGGCGGGGATGCCGCTGCGCACGTTCCCGAACCGCTGACGCGAAGCTGACGGGACACACCGAGGCAATGACGGGTTTGCCCGGATCTGCCCCGTAGCCTGGGGAGCATGGCTGGCGGTGGAATTCTCAGCGGAGGAATTGTCTTCGCGATCGCAGCCGTGCTCTGGCTCGTCTACCTCATTCCCACATGGGTGCGTCGACACGAGTACATGTCAGCCGAACGCAACTCCGTGAGGCTGCAGCAGACACTTCGTATTCTCGCCGAAACCTCTGAGATGCCAGACGAGGTTCGCTTCGAAGCCACGGCGCGTGAAGTTGCCGCGCAGCAGAAGCGGCTCAAGCGCATTGAAGCGGAACGGGCTGCGGCTCGCAAAGCAGAGAGTCGCGCCGCTGTCGAAACCGCACGTGCCGAGTCGCAGGCGACCGCGCTGCGGGCACGAGCAGATGCCCGAGCGGCGGCTGCGCGAGCGCGAGCTCAGGCCGCGGAGGCGACAGAGCGTGCGGCAGCCGAACAGGCACGTGCCCGTGCGAAGACCCGACTCATGCGGTCGAGAAGGCGCGCACGACTCGCTACGACACTGTTCGCGGCGGCCAGCGGCGTCACGGCGTCTGTGACCGGCATCACAGCGGTCTCAACGGGGGCGTGGGCGCTGCCGGCAATCTCCGCCGGGGGAGTCGTCGCCTCGATCGCGCTGCTCGGACGCATGGCGACCGTCGGGTCGCGCGTGACGCGAACGGTGACTGTGCCGCAGATGGCGCGCCCCGTCGAGCGCGAGATCTTCGATGCAGATTTGACGGCAGAAGAGAAGGCGACAGTCGAGCGCACGTGGACTCCAACCTCGCTGCCAAAGCCGCTTCACCTGTCCCAGGGTTCTGTTGCCGCGGCGACACTTGCCGCAGAGGCGTCACGCACACGACTTCGGGAAGCAGCGATCGCCGAGGCGATGGCGCAGAAGGCGAACGGGCGTCAGCCTCAGGCGGCATCGATCGACGAACGCCGTGCCGCCAGAGACGAACAGCGCTCCGTGCAGCAGCCGGCCGAGGCGTCTCCGTACGCGTCGATGGGGATTGTCGACGAGGGCGAGATTCTCGCCGCCGACCTGCTGCGTCGCCGGATGGCCGCGGGATAGCATAGCGATGTGATCACGCCGGCAGTGGCACCCTGGCCGTTCTTCGGTCGTGCCGTCGAGTTTGAGACGGTGATGAGCGCAGTTCGCTCGGGTATCGGTTCGAAGCGAGGGGCCGTCGTCATTGCTGACGCTGGGGTGGGCAAGACCCATCTCCTCCGGAGAGTCGGAAAACGGATAGCCGCGGACCGCACCCGAGTGATCACAATCGCGTGCAGCCGTTCGACATCACGATCGCCGCTGAGCATTGCCCCGCATCTGCTGTCGTCGCCCGCCGACGTGACCCGCAGCACAGTTTTTCGCCGGTGTGTCGACGAGCTTGGAGACTCTTCGCCTGAGACGCCACCACCGCTTGTCATTATCGATGACGCTCACCTGCTCGATCCGGCAAGTGCGGCTCTCGTCCTTCGGCTGACGATGGCCGACGTGATCACTGTGCTTGTCGGTGTGCGTCGGGGCGCTGTTCCGCCCGACTCGATCACGGCGCTCTGGAAAGATGAGCACGTCATTCGAGTGGATCTCGCACCGTTTAGTCCGCTCGAGGTCGCTGATCTCGTCTCGCAGGTGCTCGACGGGCCCATTGACACGCACAGTACACGTCGCCTCGTCGACGTCACGGGGGGAAACGCGCTCTATCTGCGGCACCTTGTGGAACAAGCGCGTCATACCGGGGCGCTCCACCGCGATCACGATGTCTGGATATGGGATGGCCGGGTAGAGGTCGACCCGGCATTGAACGATCTGATTGACCAGCAGCTGGGCAGCCTGCGCGCCGATGAGCACGAAGCACTCGTCCTCATCGCGCTCGGTGAGCCGCTGACCCTACGCGTATGCACCACGCTTTTGGGAATCGATATTCCTGCGCGACTGGAAGCAGCAGGCCTTGTGCGTGTGGGACTCGACGGCGACGGTTTCACTTCGAGAGATCGGCCGACAGCGAACGAGGCAACGATCCAGCTTGCGCAGCCCATGTATCGAGAGGCGATCCGTGCCCGAGCGGGCCCCCTGCAACGCCGTCAGCTTCTGACTCGGTTAGCCGATGCGCACGGTGCCGACGACGTGCATCAGCAGAGCCGCGTGGCCTCCTGGAGGCTCGACGCGGGTGCTGAGATGAGCGGCAGTGATCTGGTCACTGCATCTCTGGCGGCGTCGGATGTGTACGATTTTGAGCTCGCGGAGCGGCTGGCGCAGGAAGCAGCGGTCCGTTCTGCCCCGGCGTCCCCTGTCGCATTGGCGACGGCGCTCATCGGCCTCCGACGATTCTCCGAAGCCGCTGAGCTGCTTGCCCAGACGGAGTCCGAGGTTCTGCGTTCGAGAGACGAGGGAATGCAGCGTCGGCACCTGATGGGGCAGTACCTCGCTCTCTATCAGGGTCTCGGTGATGACGTGAGCACGGCACAGCTGCTCGAGAGATTCGCGCCTCATTTCGGTGATCTCGCCCGGGCACTCGGTTCCAATCTTCTGATCGATCGCGGTCAGCTCGCCCAAGCGCAAAACGCGACTCGACCGGTGCTTGACGCCGAGCGACCGGACAGTCTGGCGCTCATGATCTCTTTGGAGAACACCGCAGAGGCTGCGGCTCACCAGGGGAACATGACACGAGCGCAGGGGATGCTCGACAGGTTGAGAGCACTCGCCGAGGGTGGCGAACCGCTGCTGGAGCGAGCGCCAGCGACTGCGAGCTATCAAACCGCGATGTGCAAATTGCTTGACGGTCACGTTGGAACGGTCATTGAGGAGTTCGGCGCATCATATGTCGATATGCTCCGCGACGGCGACCCGGTGATGCGCGGTCTCGCGGGAATCATCTTTGGGGCTTCGCTGATCAGGCATGGTCACGTGTCGAGCGCGCGCCAGCGTGTTCTGGATGCTGTCGCTGCGATGTCCGAAGCGTACGTTGGCGATGCTCTGCCGTGGGCTCTCGCCATTCTGAGTCAGGCCCAGGCGCTCGCGGGGGAGGGGAGCGCCGCCCGTGCATCGCTTGCCGAAAGTAGGCGTCTCCGGCTGAACAAAAAGACCGCGCGCCTCACGCGTGATTTTGTGCTCGCTGAGGCATTCGTCGCCATGGTCGATGGGCGGCGAGCCGACGCCGTCGATCTCTGTCTCGAGGGCGCGGCTCGCTCGGACGAGTTCGTGCTCTATCGGGCGGAACTTCTGCACAGCGCGCTACGGTTCGGGGCGGAACCGATTGCTCTTCGACAGCAACTCGACGTCATCGCAGCGTCTGTCGAATCCCCGCTCGTTTGGCGGCAGGCTGAGCACGCAGCTGCCCTTGCCAGCGACGACGCAGATGCCCTGCTCCGTCTCGCCTCGCAGTGGGCAGATGACGGTGCCCTACTGGAGGCAGCGGAGGCAGGCGGACAAGCGGCAGCTGCTTTTGAGCGACATGATCGCCGGGTGGAAGCATTGCTCGCAGAAGAGAGCAGTCGCGGGTGGTGGGATCGATGTGAAGGCATCGACGAGCGATTTCGCGCGACACCGTCGCTGTCTGTGAAGCTCAGCTCGCGTGAGACGGAAGTCATTTCTCTGGCTGCCACCGGACTGCATAACAGTGAGATCGCCGAACGCCTCGTGTTGTCAGTGCGCACTGTCGAATCTCATCTGTACAGCGCCTTCTCCAAGATCGGCATCTCGCGCCGCGCCGATCTTCCCGTCATCGGCCTTGTGGGCCGGCATGTGGGTGCCCCGAACGAGGGACACCGATCGGGAAGAGTTCCGTAACTGACTACTGAGGGTGGCTGTCGCTGCTGTCAGTAGCCTTTTCAGAGTCTGTGTGGGCACTGGAAAGGTAGGCCAATGGTTCTGCGGGCTTCTTCTCGTTCGAAGGTTGTGGCGGATCGGCGTGCCCGACTCGCTGTGCGCTACGGTGCCGTCGTTGCCGTTGCAGCTCTCGCGGGGGCCTTGCTTATGGTGACCAGCCCGCCCCAGAAAGCGAGTGCCGCGCCAGCGGGAAACATTATTATCGTTGACAGCACGCAGTACGAAGTGCAGGGGACCTGGAATCACAACCCCAACGGCTGCCACCTGCCTGACGCGATTCGCGCAGCCAACACGAACACCTCGGTCGGCGGATGTGCTTCAGGCGATCCGAACAATGAGCAGGACGTTATCGTCCTCACGGTTGACGCTCCGCTCTTCTCGGCGACGCCAACGATCACGTCGCCAGTCGCGATTCGCGGCAACGGCAACGTCATCGACGGTCGAGACGAATTCCGACTCCTCGACATCTCGGGAGCTGACGTCGACATCAGCAATGTGGTGTTGCAGCACGGCTCCGTCACAGGTGCCACCGGTAAATCAGGTAGAACCGCTGCATGCTATATCGGCGACCGACCCTATTCGTGCAACACGGGGGTGCCGGACGCATATTCGGGCAAGAAAGGCGGTGCTGCTCACGGTGGTGCTATTCGTGCGGTGGCTGGTGCGGGGGTCACTCTGAACCGCGTCGTCATCACGAACAATCGAGTGATTGGCGGTGAGGGTGGACCATCGATCATCGGTGGAACGGGTGGAACCGGAGGCGAAGCTGCAGGCTCCGCCATCTACTCTGACAGGTCGGCCATGGTCATCACACGGAGCGTCATCTCCGAAAATCTCACCGTCGGAGGCGACGGTGGGGTGGGTGGAATCGGCTGGCCTGGTGCCCCGGGCGAGCAAGGCGTGTGCTCGTTCGGGGGCCCAGACCCGGAGCCCACAGACGGAGACGACGGCGGCCAGGGAGGCGGAGGCGGCGTCGGCGGCGAAGCCGCTGCAGCGGTATACGCGCGCGGTGGAAGCATCTCGATAACCAATACTGAGCTCTCATCAAACTCAGCGTCCGGTGGCAATGGGAACGTTGGCGGTGACGGAGGCGAAGGCGGCGTAGGCATGAGCTTGGATTGCGCGTCATGGCTCCCCCCGCAGACAGGAACCGGTAATGAAGGCGTCTGGACGTCGGACAATGGCGAAACGGGTCCGCAGGGAACTCACGGGATCGGCGGAAAGGCAACGTCGGCTATTCGAACGTTCGGTGCCGCGCTGACCATGACCAGCAGCACGATTGCGGAGAACAGCGCGTCAACAGGCGACGGTGGCAATGCCTGGTCGACAACGGTCAACACAGTTGGCGGAGTGCAGATCTCAACGTCGACCCTTGTCGAGAACACGACGAACATCAGAGACGGCGACGACAAGCGCTCGCCGGACATCTGGTCGCAGAAAGGACAGGGGCAGACGGCGGCGGTCACGCTTTCAAACAGCGTCGTCGCACGAAACTCGGTAATTCTGAATACCGATACAGCTGTGGCTCCCTGGCAGTGCGAGAGCTCCGTGGTGTCGGATGGGCACAACGCACTGTCGGCTCAGGCGACGGACGGCGCGTGTGTTGACCGAGCAGACGGCGATGTCGTGTATGCCGAGGACGATCTTGAGGCTGACGCGACAGATGCTGACCCGAGCTACAATCTGCCTGGAGACGGGACGACGCGGGTTTACGTGCCGACGAACAGCTCGCAACTCGTTGGGCAAGCCGCATGCGGAGCCAGCGATACCGATCAGCGTGGCGTTGTGCGACCGGCATCCGGATGCGACATCGGAGCGTATGAGCGCGACGGCACGACACCGCCGAACACTGCTCCGATCGCTGCGTCACCCGTGTACCTTCGCGGCGAAGCCGGAGACACAGTGTCTGTGAAGCTCGATCACTACTTTGATGACGCCGAAACTCCAGACACGCTGACCTACAGTGCCGAGATTGAGACGGACTCCGGTGCTGTCGCTGAGACGAAGATCGACCTTGGCAATCTGTTTGTGACGTTGAACGCTGGCATCGAACTAACACAGAGCACGGTCAGTGTCACCGGAACTGACCCGGGCGGGAAAACGGCAGAACTCGCCGTGATCATCGAGACACGGTACTTGGGCGAGCCGGTGTTGACCGCAGACAACTACAAGCTGACTGAAGGGTCAAGCCTGACGATCGCGCCCACCTACGGAATCTTTGCAAATGATGCCGGTGTCGGGCCCGGTTATGACGTCGACACATCCGGTCTTGCCTTCCTCCCCTTGGGGGCCGTTTCGGGAACGATAACTAATATTGATCCGGAGCTGGGTACGTTCACGTATACGCCGCCGGAAGGCTTCGTGGGCGACGATACGTTCCTTTATGGGCTGGGCAATATTTCCTCCGCCTCGACTGTGACCTTCCACGTCGTCGGACAGGCCGTCGTGTATGACGACAACTACATCGCGGCGACCGGCACCCTGCTCACCATCAACTCCGTCGATGAGGGGATCTATGCCAACGACACGGGCGTGCCAGACGACCCGACGGTCGTCGTGGAAGACAACGAACTCGGTGTCGATGTGAACGACGACGGAACGTTCTCGATCCAACTCCCGATCAACCCGGCTACATACACGTTCACATACAAAATATATGCGGGAGGATTCTCGAACACTGCGACCGTCACAATTGACGTTCGTGATGTGGATGCTGCGGGGGAGTCGTACGTGCTCGATCAAGACACCACTCTGACAGTTGGTGCAAACGACGGGCTTCGATCCAACGACAGCGAGACGACGGGCTTCGAACTGAAGGTCACCGAGCAGCCTGAGCACGGTGAGCTGATCGCGAAGCAGGACGGGTCGTTTAGCTACGCGCCTAGCGAAGGATATGTCGGAACTGACTCGTTCAGATATACCTATATCGACGGAGCAGACACCGCTCCGGTCAAGGCAACACTGACTGTCCGTTCAACCCAGGTGCCCGCAGCGGAGCATCTCACCTACACGACAGATGAAGACGTGCCACTCGTCATCGACGACCCGGCCGACGGGCTTCTCAGCTCAGCGAGCGGGTTCGACGGCAGCGGTCTTGAGATTGCTCTGACTTCTGAGCCGGGCGCGGGATCGATCGATGTCAACGACGACGGCACGTTCACGTATGATCCAGCCAAGAACTCAACCGGGACGGTCACCGTCGGCTACACCGTGAGTGACGGCACGAGCAGCGTCGACGTGACGGCATCCATTACTGTCACGGCGGTGAATGACGCGCCGATTGCAAACGCCGATCGATTTGGCGTGTATCAGGGGAAGACTCTGACGCTCGACGCCGACCAGGGCGTTCTGCGCAATGACACCGATATCGACGGCGATGCGCTGACGGCCACCCTCGTGGACGAGGCAGCACACGGGACGATCACGATCGCCGCAGACGGAGCGATCGTGTACACGCCAGAAGGTGGCTTCTCGGGAACTGATACGTTCTCGTACACAGCCTCTGATGGCACGGCGTCCAGCACCGGGACGGCAGAGATCGTTGTGCTCGCCGACACCGGAACGGAAAATCCGCCTGCCGAGTCCGTCGATGACGCATTCGATGCGCAACAAGACGTTGTTCTGACTGTTGGCGCCCCTGGAGTCCTTGACAACGACGCGGGAACTGATCTGACCGCCGTTGTCGACACTCTTCCCTCGCACGGCACCGTCACGCTCAACGCCGACGGCTCATTCGAGTACACGCCTGACGCAGGATGGGCCGGCACAGAAACCTTTACATACAAGGTCGCCTCCAGCAGCGGCGTGACGGGGCCCGCTACGGTGACCATCGAGGTGCATCCCGCAGCAGCCGAGTTGACGGCACATGATGACGCGTATTCGACAGCGGCAGACACGGCATTGACGGTGGACGCTGAGTCCGGACTTCGGGCAAATGATGCATGGAACGAGAGCGGTACTGATGCACCGACGGCCGTGAAGATAAGCGACCCGTCATCGGGAGCGGTCACTTTGAGCACCGACGGCAGTCTCTCGTACACGCCAGAGGCCGGGTTCGTCGGGACGGTATCGTTCGAATACGTTCTGGAGGACGCGTCGGGGGCGCGTTCAGAACCGGCCACTGTCACCATTGTCGTCACGGCTGCGGGAGGCGAGGCGCCAACCGCAGGCGACGACGAATACAGCGGGGCAGAGGATGCTTCTCTGAGCGTCGATGCCGGCTCGGGGGTCGCCATGAACGACTCGGCCGGTGCGACCGTTGTGCTTGTCGATGGTCCGGAAAATGGATCGTTGGTGCTGGAGGCAACCGGTGCCTTCGTGTTCATGCCTGAGGCGAACTGGTTTGGTACCGACACATTCACGTACCAAGCGCTGACTGCGGAGGGAGTTTCGGAGCCCGCGACCGTAACGTTGACCGTCACGGCAGTGAACGATGCGCCGATGCCTTCCGATGATGCATACGCTGCAGAAGCGGGTACGTCTCTCGATGTAAGCGCCGATGCCGGGGTGTTGGGCAACGATTCTGACGTGGATGGCGATGAGTTGACCGTATCGGCTGCGGTAACGCAGAACCTCGGTCAGCTCACAATCAACGCAGACGGTTCCTTCGTGTATGCGCCGCCTGCTGACGGCAGCGTCGACGATGTGTTCACCTACAGGGTCAGCGACGGAACAGTGACAGCAACCGCAACAATTCGCTTCGTCGGTGAAGCGCCGCCAGAGGCAGTGCCAACAGTTATCACGAGCACAGATCATGCAGAATTCACTGTGGGTGAGGATGGCACATTCACCCTCACCGCGACCGGTGACGGCCCGATTGCATTTGGCCTCGACGGAGCGCCATCCTGGCTGTCGATCACCCAACCAGGCGCGACGTCGATGCGTGTGGCCGCTGCGTCGTCTGCAGCCACGCTCGTCGGAACCCCACCGGAGGGTTCAGCGGGAACCTACACATTCGTCGTGACCGCGGAGGCAGAGGGTGGCGCGACGGATCAGAGCTTCACACTTGTCGTTTCCGAGTCGAACACCGGCGGGCCGGGGGATGGCTCCGACGATGATCCCGGCGATCCGGGGGCGAGTGACGACGGGCCGGGAGGCTCAGAGACTCCCACACCGCAGGCTCCTGCGGCATCCGACCAATCTGGAGAAGGCAACGGAGGGTCGGTGAACGATGCTGCGGGTGCGCTGCCGTACACGGGGCCATCGGTGAGCCCGATTAGGTGGACGATGATCGGGGCTGTGCTTCTGCTGATCGGGGGTGCACTGCTCGCGGGGTCGCGACGACGCCGGCTTTCGCGGCGTTGAAACTCCACGCGCACGATGCTCGAGCCCGCATGCACGGGAACCGTGCACGATTGACCTGCGTTGACGTGATAATCTCGAAGACGTCCACGGGCCCATGGCGCAGTTGGTAGCGCGCCTCGTTCGCAATGAGGAGGTCGGGGGTTCGAATCCCCCTGGGTCCACACTGTGATGTCTCGCGACATACTTCATATATGTCGCGAGACATCGTTCACTTAATTGTGGGCTGGTCGTTGCGACTCGCCGCTCAATGCCCGGATGGCAGCGGTCTCGGCGAATTGCCTTTCGATTCCCGCGATCTGCCGTCGTCCGGCGATGGTCTTCATGATGACGTCACGCGACATTGCCATCACAGGGCTGCTCCACGACGTGATGTTGCCGATGCTCCGCGAGGTTCTCTGCAGCTGCTCAGCCTCGGGTTTGCGCACACGACTGTACGTGTCGAGTACACGGCCCAGCTGTCCGGCGTCGGTGAGGTCTGCGGTGCGCAGGAGGTCGGCGAGCGTGATGGCATCGAGCATTGCCTGCCCCGACCCGCGTCCGAGATTCGGTGTCGTCGCGTGCGCGGCGTCGCCCAGCAGGATCACACGTCCCTTGCCCCACCTCGCGATCGGGTCGAGGTCACGTACCGTGTGGTGGATGAGCGTGTCTGCCGGGGTGGCGTCGATGACAGAGGCGATTCCCTCGGGGAACGAGGCGAAACGGCGCAGAAGGTCGGCTTTCAGCCTCCCCGGATCGCCGTCGAGCGGTACAGTCGGGTTCTTCATTCCGACAAGCCAATAGAGCATGCCGTCGCCGCAGTCGCCAACGGCGATTCGGTTTCCGCGCCCGAGAAACATCGCGAACACGTTCTGTCCGACCGGTGCAGGATGCGCCACGAGGGAGCGAACGTAGCGATACGAGGCAGTGCGGATGCGAACATCGGGAAACAGCTGACATCGCGTCATCGAGTTGATCCCATCTGCCGCGATCAGCAGATCGGCCTGGTCGCTTGTGCCGTCTTCGAACGTCACGGTCACGCTGTCGGACGCGTGCTCGACGCTGACGATACGACGCCCGAGATGCACGGTCTCGGAATCGACACCGGCAGCAAGGGAGCCAACGAGCGCCGCGCGTGAGATCATCACCGGCATCGGTGTCTCGTGCTGGCGTGCGAAGCCCGCCAGGTCGGCGGAGTACAGGGGCGTGCCTGCCGCGTTGAAGAAGCGGTGAGCGCGCACCTCCGCGCCCGCACTGCGCACCGCGTCAGCGACGCCGAGCTGTCGCAGCGCCTCCATTCCCTTGACCCAGACCTGGATGCCCGCGCCGACCTCGTCGAACTGCTTCGCTTGCTCGTAGACAACCGCGTCGACCCCGGCTTGCCGCAGTGCGATGCTCGCGCACAGTCCGCCGATGCCCCCACCCAGAATGATGACCTTGCCGCTCATGACGCCTCCTCGAAATAAGTTATCAGTGAATTACAACATAACACGTTATTCACTGATAACCTCGAGACATGAGTGAAATCCGCACGCGCCTCCCCGCCGCAGAGCGGCGAGCATCAATCCTCGATGCCGCCGCGACGGTGTTCGGCGAACGTGGCTATGCAGCCGCGACAACAGATGCCATCGCCCGGGTCGCCGGAATCAGCCAGGCATACGTCGTGCGAACTTTCGGCTCGAAGGAGGCCCTGTTCGTCGCGACGGCCGAGCGCGCGGTCGAGCGGGTCGCCGACGCCTTCCGTTCGGTCGTTGCGGGGGCTGATGACGTCGCGGACGCGAAGATCGAACCGCGGCTGGGGGAGGCGTACATGCGTCTCGCTGAGGACCGGGGCACACTCGTGACGCTCTTGCACCTGTTTACGCTTGGCCACGATCCCGTGATCGGCGCAGTCGCTCGTTCCGGGTTTCTGCGCATCTACGCGATTCTGCGCGATGAGGTGGGGCTGCCCTCTGACCGCGCCACCGCCTTTCTCGGCAACGGAATGCTGGTCAGCACGCTCCTCGCGCTTCAGCTTCCGGCCTTTGCGGAGGACCCGACCAGTGCGGAACTGCTGCGCGCGACCTTCCGCGAAAACACCGATCTCGTCACCCGGCTCTTCAGTCGCTGAACCGGTCGCGATGCGGTGCTCCTCGCCTTCGAGGAACACATATGGCAGTGTGTCGTCTTATGGCACTTCGCATCTCGCACACATCAGTTGACTCCCACGACGCCTACGCCCAGTCGCGATGGTGGAGCGAGGTTCTCGGTTACAGTGAAGACAGCGAAGACCCGAATCTGCCTGGCCACGAGGAGTGTTTGATCATCTCCCCGGACGGCGCCGTGAGGGTGCTCTTCATTGAGGTGCCCGAGAAGAAGAGCGTGAAGAACCGGCTGCACTTCGACCTGCGGCCGACAGACGTCACGCGACGTGCGGAAGTCGATCGAGTGCGTGCGCTCGGAGCGACGCACGTTGCCGACTTCATTCGCCCGGATGGGACGGGCTGGGTGGTGCTTGCTGACCCTGAGGGCAATGAATTCTGCATCTTGACTGGTCAGCCCGAACTGGATGCCCTGGGACTCTGACGCGAACGCGGCACGAGGTTCGTCTACGCGACGTCAAGGCGCACGGAATCCCAGCCTTCTGCGCCATTGGGCGCGACGGGAGCGAACTGGCCACTTTGCACTGTTCCGTCTTTGTCCGTGGCGCGGGCCTCGATGACGTGCGCGCCTGACGAAGCATCCCAGTCGAGGGCCCACTGCACCCACGTGTCGTCAGAGATCGGCGCTGCGAGCCGAGCCGGCATCCACTCGCCCCCATCGATGCGCACCTCGACGGCCTCGATTCCGGTGTGCTGGGCCCAGGCGATGCCCGCGATCACAATCGTTCCCGAGTCGAGGGTCTGACGTGCGGTTGGCACATCGATGCGCGAACAGGTCTTGACCGGTCCTTTCGCTGACCAACCGCGATCCGTCCAGTATGCGCGTGAGCGTTCGTACGTTGTGAGCTCGAGCTCAACGACCCACTTTGTTGCCGAAACATAGCCATAGAGACCCGGAACGACCATGCGCACGGGGAAGCCGTGCTCGAGAGGGAGCGGCTCGCCGTTCATGCCGACAGCGAGCAGGCAATCGCGATCCGTTTCCTGAAGAACATCGAGCGGTGTGCCCGCCGTAAACCCATCGATGCTGCGCGAAAGCACCATGTTTGCTCCCGACTGAGGCTTCGCCCGCTCGAGGATCTTGTGCAGCGGATATCCGAGCCAGGTGGCGTTTCCCGTGAGGTCACCGCCGATCTCGTTCGAGACGCACATCAACGTGATGTTTCTCTCGGTGAGAGGCAACGCGAGCAGCTCGTCGAACGTGATCTCAAAAGGCTCCTCCACCATGCCGGTCACGCGCAGGCTCCAGTCGGAGGCGTCGATGCTCGGAACCTGCAGTGCAGTGTCAATGCGGTAGAAGTCCGCGTTCGGGGTGATGAGCGGCGTGATTCCCGGAACGTCGAGAGCAGCGCCGTCGGGAATGGCCGGTGCCGCGAGTGCAGGGGTGGGCAGCTTGATGGCCTTGCGAACCGCAGCAGCGGCGATCGTCGTTGCGTTCACCGTTCGCGCGCCGATTCCGATGACGGCCGCACCGACGGCTGTGCTCGCGATGTAGACAAAGAAGTCACGTCGAGACACTCCGCTGGCGCGCTGGTCGCCCTTCGCTGCGACGGTCTGGGCAGTTGCCGTCCACACACCAAGCTTCGTAACGATGCGGTAGAGCATCAGCGCGGCGCCCAGCATGCCGACGACGGAGGGAATCGCCCAGGAGGCGAGGGACTGCTCGCGGGTCGTCGCCGCGATCGTGGCAATGCCGCCGATGACGCCGAATGTGACAAGACCCCACGGCGCAGTGAAGAGCTGAAGGGCCCCGGCTCCCGCTGCAAGCGCAGTGAGGAGCACGACGATGAGCGTGAGCAGGAAGATCTTGTCGTTCGTTCCGAAGGCCGCAATGGCGAAGTCCTTCGCCCACGTGGGGGCGAGGTCGATCACGAGCGATCCGACGGCGATGAGCGGACTGCTGGCGGGAGCGATCACCAGCGCTATCGCCTCAGCAATTGCCAGACCAGCGGCGGCGCTGGCGACGCCAGCGAGAGCAGACCAGAACAGCTTCGTTTTCAACGTCACGACGCCACGATAGAACGAGTTGTCGCGAGTTCTCTGATCGGGGCCAGAAAACCTGCACTGGATAATGGCGTGATGAGGTTTACGAAAATTGAACTCGAGCAGTTCAGGGATGCCGTCATTCCCGACCTCGTCGCCGATGGCGTTCGACTTCTCTTTGTCGGAATCAACCCGGGGCTGTGGACTGCGGCGACGCAGACCCCCTTTGCGCACCCGGGCAATCGCTTCTTCCCCGCGCTGCGGGAGGCGGGCATCTACGATGCCGGACGATCGTTCTCGTCGGGATTCAACGACGCGGATCGGCGACGCTTCACGGATGCCGGTCTCGGCGTGACAAATCTTGTGAGGCGCGCGACGGCGCGCGCTGATGAGCTGTCCCGGCACGAGCTGCGCGAAGGCGCACATGCCCTCGAGGCGCGCGTTGCGCAGTGGAATCCTCGCGTTGTGGCAATGGTGGGTCTCACGTCTTACCGTCACGGGTTCGATCGTCCGAAAGCGCTCGCAGGAAAGCAGGAGGTGCTGTTGGGCGGGGCCGAGCTCTGGGTGCTTGCGAACCCGAGCGGCCTGAACGCCCACGAGACGGTGTCGACTCTCGCAGCCTCATACGCGCAGCCCGCGCGTTCGGCCGGCGTGGTCTGAAACTCGGCTGCACCAGAGCGCGTGGCTGGTTCGCTCGTGGAGAACACCGTTCACACGGGAATGAATGACCGCGCCCAGCGTTGCATTGAGTCAAAGGCACTCAAGTTTCAACCGGGAGGTCAGCACATTGGCTGCATACTTCGGACCCGTCGGCTCGGATCCTCGCTCATTCGATGAGTTTCTGGCTCGCTACCTGCGGGGCCAGCAAGCGGCACAGCCCAGTCGCTCGATCGATATCACCCGTCTGCTCAGCAGGCGAACGCACGACGTGCTGAACGTTGCCGCGCGATTCGCCATGGAGCATGGGCACGACGAGGTCGACGCTCTGCACATTCTGCGAGTGATGGCCGAGGAGTCGCCCGCGGCCGATGCCATTCGAGGCACCGGCGCCGATCCTGCGGCCGTCGCGAGGGCCGCAGAAGAAAGTCTGCCCGCTGCGCATGACGAGAAGAGGGAGCAGCTTCCCTCCCTGACATCGTCTGGCCGTCGTCTTCTCGTCGACGCGTACCAAGTCGCGCGCGGTTTTGGGTCGACGTACGTCGACCCTGAGCACCTGTTCCTCGCCTTCGTGCTGGGCGAAGACTCGCCCGCCGCCCGCATTCTGCAGAAGGTCGGCGTGACTCCCGCGGCACTGCAGGCCGTCGCCAACGGCGAGTCGCCTGCGGGCATCTCGACGGACGAGGGCAGCTCGACAGCATCCGAAAGCCCCATGCTTGAGAAGTTCGGCCGAAATCTCACCGAAGAAGCGCTCGCGGGACGCATTGACCCCGTCATTGGGCGCCACGACGAGATCGAGCAAGCCGTTGAGATTCTCTCGCGACGCACAAAGAACAATCCGGTGCTGATCGGGGAAGCGGGGGTCGGAAAGACTGCCGTCGTCGAGGGGCTGGCCCAGAAGATCGCTGCAGACGAGGTTCCCGTGCAGCTTCGGGGCAAGCAGGTGATCGAGATTGACGTTGCGGCCATGCTGAGCGGCACTCGCTATCGTGGCGATTTCGAGGAGCGCCTCACGACGGTGCTTGATGAGATCACCGCGCGCACCGATGAACTGATCGTCTTCATCGACGAACTGCACACGGTCGTCGGGGCCGGCGGCGGCGGTGAGGGCGGTATGGATGCCGGAAACATTCTCAAACCGCGACTCGCCCGCGGCGATCTTCACCTGATCGGCGCGACGACGCTGTCGGAGTACCGCGTCATTGAAAAGGACGCGGCGTTCTCCCGGCGCTTCCAGCCGGTGGTCGTGGGCGAACCGAGCATCGACGACACGGTGACGATTCTTGACGGGCTGAAGGACGCATACGAACAGTTCCACGCCGTGACGTACACCGACGAAGCGCTCCGCGCGGCGGTGCAGCTTTCGGCACGGTACATGACGGATCGCTTCCTGCCGGACAAGGCAATCGACCTCATCGATCAGGCCGGCGCTCGCAAACGGCTCGCCGATGGCGCCGCCGTCGACGTTGATGCGCTGGGCGACGAACTCAGCTCTCTGGAAGCGGAGAAAGCTGAGGCCGTTGAGCGTGAGGACTACGAGCAGGCGTCGCGCATTCGAGACAAGATCGTGGAGGCAGAGTCAGCGGTCACGGCTGCAGCAGACTCTGTGCGCCCGACGATCGAGCAGGCAGACATCGCCGCCGTGATTGCGAGGGCGACTGGGATCCCTGTGAATCGCGTGACTGATGTAGATCGTGGGCGGCTTGCACAGCTGGACGGTGACCTTCATAAGCGGGTCGTCGGGCAGAACGATGCGGTCGAGGCCGTGGCACGGGCTGTCCGTCGCAGCCGCACGGGAATGGGCGACGAGCGTCGGCCGGTGGGAAGCTTCTTGTTCCTTGGCCCGACAGGGGTCGGTAAGACCGAGCTCGCGAAGTCGCTCGCCACCTCTCTCTTCGGCACAGACGACGCCATGGTCCGATTCGACATGAGCGAATTCGGAGAGCGGCACACCGTCTCACGGCTGGTGGGAGCGCCCCCCGGATACGTCGGCTACGACGAAGCGGGGGAGCTCACGGAGCGCGTGCGCAGGCGCCCATACTCCGTCGTGCTTCTCGACGAGATCGAGAAGGCGCACCCGGACGTCTTCAACATGTTGCTGCAGGTGCTCGACGACGGCCGTCTCACGGACGGACAAGGGAGAACTGTCGACTTCAGAAACACCGTCATCATTATGACGTCGAACCTCGGGTCGGAATTTCTGTCGAGCAAGAGCGGACCGATGGGGTTCGTCGCAGACGGGCACGATGAGATTGACGTTCGCGCACGGGTCATGGGGCGCCTCCGCGAGTCCATGCGCCCCGAGTTCCTCAACAGGATCGATGAGATTGTTCTCTTCAGCAGATTGGGGCCCGAGCAGCTGAAGGAGATCGTCCGTCATCTCATCGCGAGTACCGAGCAGCGCGTGACGGCGCAGGGCCACGGGTTCGCAATCGATGAAGCGGCCATCGCGTGGATTGCGGAACATGGCTCCGAGCCGGAGTTCGGCGCACGTCCGCTGAAGCGGCTCATTCAACGTGAAGTCGACGACCGCATTGCCGGACTGCTTGTCGACGACAGTCTTCGAGATGGTGACGACGTCGAGGTGACTGTCGCGGGCGGTGAGATTGTCGTGCGTGCCCAGCGGCATCGCGTGGCTACTGCGGCATAGGCCACGAAGACGCCCGCGGCTCCGCTCGAACGACGAGCGGAGCCGCGGGCGCGTCAGTTACCCATTACTCCTTTGAACCGTCCGACCCGCCGACGACGGCGATTTCCGACGTGGGAATCTCCGAACCGCGAATGGAAGCGCCCGCGGTCTCCGGAACGAATTTGAGGGCGATGAGACCGACGATGCAGGCAGCCATCATGTAGAAGGCCGGAATGAGAAGGTTGCCCGTTGCATCGATCAAGCCCTCGTTCACCGCCGGTGCCGTACCGCCGAAAATCGCTGTTGCCACGTTGTAGGTGATGGCAAAGCCGGCGTAGCGCACCTGCGTCGGGAACATGGCGGGGAACGTGGCAGATATCGTCGACAGTTGGATCACGTAGAGGATTCCGAGGACGGCGAAGCCGATCAGCGCGCCGACGAACCCTGTTCCCATGAGCATGTACATGGGAATGGCTGCGACGATGAGTCCGATCAGCGACACAGCCCACATCGGTCGTCGACCGACTTTGTCGGAGATGCTGCCCGAGAACGGGATGATCGCCATCATGCACAGCTCCCCGATGATGATCAGAAGCAGGGAACCGTCCTTGCTCATGTTGATCTGCGTTTCGAGGTACGTGGGCATGTAGGTGAGCAACGTGTAGTTCGTGACATTCAACGCGACGACGAGTCCGCCCATCGCGAGCAGCGGACGCCAGTACCGCATCACGAGGTCCTTCAACCCGCCTGTCGCGGACTGCTCGAGCTGCTGGGTGTCCTCCATCTCGCGGAAGACAGGTGTGTCCTCCATCTTGCTGCGAAGATACACACCGATGAGCCCCATGGGGGCTGCGAGGAGGAACGGGATTCTCCAGCCCCAGGCCATCATGGCGTCCTCACCGATAATGAGGCTCAGCACCAAGACGAATGCCGTTCCGAGCACAAAACCGAAGAGGGTTCCGAACTCGAGGAAGCTGCCGAAAAACCCGCGCTTCTTGTCGGGGGAGTACTCGGCCATGAACGTTGCCGCACCGCCGTACTCGCCGCCGGTTGAGAAGCCCTGCACCATGCGGAGGAAGATCAACAGCCCTGGAGCCCAATAGCCGATGACGTCGAAATTCGGCAGTAGACCGATCACCGTCGTCGAACCCGCCATCATGACGATCGTCAAGGCGAGAACCGCTTTGCGCCCGAGCCGGTCACCGAGGGGCCCCCAGACGAGACCACCGAGCGGTCTCACCAGGAACGAGATGGCGAACGTGGCGAGTGCCCAGACGGTTCCTCCCGAGAAGAAGTTCGCCGTGATGTACGTGACTGCTACCGAGTAGACGCCGTAGTCGTACCATTCTGTCGCGTTTCCGATTGCGGATGCGCCGATCGCCCGCCTGATGGTTTTGCGACCTTCCGGCGAATCGACGCTCGGCGCCGAATACTCCGCCTCAGGTTCGCTGTTCTCCCCTGCATTCGATGACATTGAGATTCATCCCCTCTGCAACAACGTTCTGTGCGTGCCAGGTGGCAGTGGGGCAATCATGCCGCGCTTGACGTCATTTGTCACCCATTTCGACGCGGAAGTCGGTTTAAAACACCGGCGGTGGCAGCCCGCGGGAGTTTGCTCGGATAGGATGAGCCGTATGGGCTTCATCATCTCGTTCCTGCTTTTCGTCGTCGGGCTCTTCCTTTTCGGAGTTGCCTTCAACGCGGCCGCATTTCAAGCAGCGATCTTCTTCGCAGGCATCCTGCTTGTGTGCCTTTCGTTCGGCATCCCGGCACACATTCTGTCGAAGCGATAGCCAACGAAGCTCGCGGGTGAACTCAGCCTTTCGTTCGCACCGTTCCGCAGCGCCAGCAGGTGTCTGAGTCATCGTCGATGAGAGCACCGCACTCGTCGCACACCTGACTCAGCCAGCAGGCCGGGTCTCCGCTCGGCGTTACCTCGTCGCTCATATCACTATCCTGCGACGACGCCGAAGGCGGGTCAAGACGTCGGGAACGTCGGCGGAGTCAGACCTCTGTTGTCGGGCCGAGCAATCCGTTCGCCGCTGCTTTGTGCGCGGCATCCGAATTCGAAGGATGGAACATGCCGGCGAGTACATCCCGATAGAGACGTCCCAGTTCGCTGCGCGAGAAATAGCTGCCACCGCCGGCGACGGCGATTGCCTGATCGACGACGGAGCGCGCTGTGTCGGTGGCTCGCACCTTCACCGCAGAAACCTTTGGAAACCACAGACTGCCGTGATCGATCCCGTCTGCGATGTCACTCGCGGTGCGTTCGATCTGGGCAGGTATCGCATCGAGAGCCATCCAGGCGTCTGCGATCCTCCAGCGCAGAACCGGGTCATCGGAGTATGGAGAGTTGTTGTTCTGCTTCGACGTTCGCTTTTTTGCGGCTTCGATTGCCAGTTCAAGGGCCCGCTCGGCAAGGCCCGTGTACACGCTGGCGACGAGAAGCTGAAAGTTGGAGGATATTCCGAAGATCAGCGGGTCGGGGTTGGGGCCAGGCACAAGGCGGCGCACGACGGCATCCGCTGCCGCATGTGCTCCCTCGAGCACGGTCGTGCGGCTCTGCGTCGCGCGCATGCCAACGGTGTCCCAATCGTTCTTGATCGTGAAGCCTCCGTCCTCGCGGCGCACGAACCCATAGACGACCTTGGGCGCGTCGTCTGACGTCGAATCGAGCCCCATCGTGCCCAGCACGGTCCACGCGGGAGCAAGCGACGTGAAGATCTTCGTTCCGTAGAACGAGTAGCCCCCGTCGTCGTCTGGGCGTGCCTCTGAGTTCGAACCGACCAGCACAAGGTCGTTTCCTGCCTCGCTGATTCCGAACGCATAGATTTCGCCCTGAGCGGCTCCTGTCAGAACGAAATCCAGCGAGGAGTCACCACGGTCATGCAGCTGACGCGCCACTCCGGTCCAGATGAGATGCATATTGACGGCAAGCGCCGTTGCCGGCGCAGCGGAGGCGAGGCGGCGTTGCAGCCGCGACACGTCAACGAGGGTCAATCCGGGCCCGCCAAGGGAGTGCGGAACAAATGCAGTCAGGTACCCGGACTGCACAAGCTCAGCGAGGTCGTCATCGAAGAACTCATTGTTTTTGTCGAGTCCAGCGGCTCGCGAGCGGATGCGCTCAAGCAGCGTGTCTGGCAGCAATTCGGCCATGCTTCTCTCCTCCATTGTGCGTTGGATCGTCGGTGCTGGTGCTTCCTCTATGTTCCCACCGTGTCGAAATCGTGCGGGGCGGCGATGGATTCCGACCATAAATGATGATTGCTCATGTTTTATCCCCATTACTGGGGTGAGAATTCTCCGCCTGGTCGGAACAGAATGGAGAAGAGCCGGTCCCTAGCCGGCGAAACCCTGAAGTCCCCACCCGCGAAACTCCTCAGAAGAGCGAGATCATGTCTATAAACTCCCCCCGGCCGAGCGAGCGTCCCCTACGCATCATGCTCGTCCTCGGCAGCGTTCGCCCCGGACGTGTTGCCCTCCCGATCGCCCTCTGGGTGCATGACCATCTCGGTGATGTCCCCGACATCGACGTTGATTTCGTCGATCTCATGGAGGAGCAGCTGCCATTCATGGACGAGCCCGTTCTTGACGGTGGCCAGGGATATGCCAACGCCCATTCTCGAGCCTGGAGCGAGCGCGTCGCCCGTGCCGACGCCGTCATCTTCGTTGCCCCGGCGTATGGCGACGGGTTCTCGCCCGTCGTTCGAAACGCACTCGACTACCTGAATCGCGAGTGGCACGGCAAGCGCGTTGGCCTTGTGACCTATGGGCGCGACGCGAAGAGGCTCTCACGGCGACTCGGCGACTCGCTGCAGGCGAGGGGAATGAGCGTCACTCGACCCGTCGTCGCGATCACGGATCTGCAGGCACGCGTGCGCGGATTCGACTTCGACGGAAATTCGCAGATCAGCAGGAGCTGCGTGCGTATGATCGGCGGAGTGCGACAGTCGTTCGCAGCCGTCGAGCCCCAGCTCGTCGCAGGGGGAGTTGCCTGACCACGCGTTCCGACGCGCATGATCCGACGTTGTGTCGGTCGCAAACATGCGCCGATGGTTCGACACGCGCCGACACGCCGACACGCCGACAGAATGTCGGTGGGTCGGCGTATTTTTTGTGTTGTGGATGAAGAGGAGATTCCCAGCAGTGAAAGGGCAGGTATTCGGCCATTTCAGTGTTGTATTCAGTGTGGGGCGAGCAGTGGATAACCGGTGGATAACTCGCCAAAATCGGTGGAAAGTCCGGTGGAAAACTACATCCCTGTAACTACTATCCCTAGGGGTTCTCCTCAAAACAGAGAACTATATGTAGTATTGGAAGCCCGGCGGGGGAATGCCGGGGAACAATAAGATTTTTAGGTTGGGAAAGGTCTTCAAACATGGCAATCACGGTTTACACCAAGCCTTCATGCGTTCAGTGCACGGCGACCTACCGCGCGCTCGACAGCAAGGGTCTCGAGTACGAAGTTCACGATCTTTCTGAAGACGAATCGGCGCTCGAGCAGGTCAAGGCTCTCGGCTACCTCCAGGCGCCCGTCGTCATTGCCGATGATGAACACTGGTCGGGGTTTCGTCCCGACAAGATCAGCGAACTCGCTGAACGGCTCGGCTAGCGGCACTCGGGTGCCGTGCTTTGCGTGGCGGCACCATCCGTCGTCACGTCCGCATCGTCATGGGAGGTGACTCACAATGACACGACTGGTCTATTTCTCAAGTGTTTCGGGGAATACGCACCGGTTTGTCGAGAAGCTCGGGATGCCCGCGCGGCGAATACCGCTGTACGCGAAAGACCCTGGGCTGAAGGTAGATGAGCCTTTCGTGCTCGTCACGCCGACGTACGGCGGAGGAAACGGCCACGGCGCCGTGCCCAAGCAGGTGATCCGGTTCCTCAATGATGAGGAGAACCGGAACCTGATCAGGGGAGTCATTGCCGCAGGAAATACAAATTTTGGCGAGGCGTACTGCCTCGCAGGCGACATCATCTCGGCAAAATGCACGGTGCCGACTCTCTATCGTTTTGAACTTTTTGGAACCCCGGACGACGTGAACGTCGTTCACGAAGGATTGGATCAATTTTGGAAGCGACAATGACCGACGCGATCGCGACGGAGAGCGGAATGGACTACCACGCGCTCAACGCCATGCTCAATCTGTATGGCCCCAACGGCGAGATTCAGTTCGACAAAGACAAAGAGGCTGCACGCGAGTTCTTCCTGCAGCATGTCAACCAGAACACCGTCTTCTTCCACTCGCTGAAAGAGCGGCTGGACTACCTCGTTGAGAAGGAGTATTACGAGAAAGAGGTTCTTGACCAGTACTCGTTCGACTTCATCCAGCGGCTCAACGACCTTGCCTACTCGAAGAAGTTCCGTTTTCAGACATTCCTCGGCGCGTTCAAGTACTACACCTCGTACACGCTGAAGACCTTCGACGGAAAGCGGTACCTCGAGCGCTTTGAGGATCGCGTCGTCATGACGGCCCTCGGCCTCGCAAACGGTGATGAGAAGCTCGCCGTCAGCCTTGTCGAAGAGATCATCGCCGGGCGCTTCCAGCCGGCGACACCGACATTCCTGAACTCAGGCAAGGCCCAGCGCGGAGAGCTTGTATCGTGCTTCCTGCTGCGCATCGAAGACAACATGGAGTCGATCTCTCGGGGCATCAACTCATCGCTCCAGCTGTCGAAGCGCGGCGGAGGCGTTGCGCTGCTGCTGTCGAACATCCGTGAGTCCGGCGCGCCGATCAAGCAGATCGAAAACCAGTCGTCCGGAATCATCCCCGTGATGAAGCTCCTCGAAGACTCATTCAGCTACGCCAACCAGCTCGGAGCCCGCCAGGGTGCCGGTGCCGTCTACCTCAACGCGCACCACCCCGACATTCTGCGCTTCCTCGACACCAAGCGCGAGAACGCCGACGAGAAGATCCGCATCAAGACGCTGTCGCTCGGCGTCGTGATTCCCGACATCACCTTTGACCTCGCTAAGAAGGGCGAGGACATGTACCTCTTCTCGCCGTACGACGTTGAGCGCGTCTATGGTGTGCCGTTCGGCGACATCTCCGTGTCCGAGAAGTATCAGGAGATGGTGGACGACGCGCGCATCAAGAAGACGAAGATCAATGCGCGCGAGTTCTTCCAGACAATCGCCGAGATTCAGTTCGAGTCCGGTTACCCCTACGTCGTCTTCGAAGACACGGTGAACAAGGCAAACCCGATCAAGGGCCGAATCAACATGTCGAACCTCTGCTCGGAGATTCTGCAGGTGAACACGCCGACCACATACAACACCGACCTGTCTTACGACCAGATCGGCAAGGACATCTCGTGCAACCTCGGCTCGCAGAACATCGCATTGACGATGGACTCGCCCGACTTCGGGCTGAGCATCGAGACATCGATTCGCGGTCTCACGTCGGTGTCTGACCAGAGCCACATCAGCTCTGTCCGTTCCATCGAAGACGGCAACGACAAGTCGCACGCCATCGGACTTGGGCAGATGAACCTGCACGGCTATCTTGCTCGTGAGCGTGTGCACTACGGCAGCACCGAGGGCATCGACTTCACGAACATCTACTTCTACACGGTGCTCTTCCACGCCCTTCGCGCGTCAAACGCGATCGCAAAAGAGCGCGGCGAAGCCTTTGAAGGATTCGCCGATTCGACGTACGCCTCGGGGGAGTTCTTCGATAAGTACACGGATGCGGTGTGGGAGCCGGAGACCGAGCGCGTGCGCGAGCTGTTCGCACACGTGCACATTCCGACCCAGGAAGACTGGTCGGAGCTCAAGCGTGACGTGCAGGAGCACGGCATCTACAACCAGAATCTCCAGGCCGTGCCTCCGACAGGATCGATCTCGTACATCAACAATTCGACGTCGTCGATCCACCCGATCGCGTCGAAGATCGAGATTCGCAAGGAAGGCAAGATCGGCCGCGTGTACTACCCGGCGCCGTTCATGACGAACGACAACCTCGAGTACTACACCGACGCCTACGAGATCGGCTACGAGAAGATCATCGACACCTACGCCGCAGCCACGCAGCACGTTGATCAGGGACTCTCGCTCACGCTGTTCTTCAAGGACACCGCGACGACCCGCGACATCAACCGCGCGCAGATCTACGCATGGCGCAAGGGCATCAAGACGATTTACTACATTCGCCTCCGACAGCTCGCCCTCGAGGGCACTGACGTGAGCGAGTGCGTCAGCTGCATGCTCTGAGCTGACTGACGAATACCCGAAAGGCAGAGAGAACCCGTGACTCCCCCCGAGAAGCTGAAACTGGTTGAACAGGTTCAAGCGATCAACTGGAACCGCATCGAAGACGAGAAAGATGTCGAGGTGTGGCACCGTCTCACCGGAAACTTCTGGCTCCCCGAGAAAGTGCCGCTCTCCAACGACGTGCAATCGTGGAACACGCTGAACGCGAAAGAGCAAGAGCTCACAATGCGCGTGTTCACCGGTTTGACGCTGCTGGACACGATTCAGGGCACCGTCGGTGCTGTCTCGCTCATTCCTGACGCAGTGACACCGCACGAAGAGGCCGTCTACACGAACATTGCGTTCATGGAATCGGTGCATGCCAAGAGCTACTCGTCGATCTTCTCGACGCTGTGCTCAACCAAGGAGATCGACGAGGCATTCCGTTGGTCTGTCGAGAACGAGAACCTGCAGCGCAAGGCAGCGATCATCATGGACTACTACCGTGGTGACGACCCGCTCAAGCGCAAGGTCGCCTCGACGCTTCTCGAATCGTTCCTGTTCTACTCGGGCTTCTACCTGCCGATGTACTGGTCGAGCCGGGCCAAGCTCACCAACACAGCCGACCTCATCAGGTTGATCATCCGCGACGAGGCCGTGCACGGGTACTACATCGGCTACAAGTACCAGAAGGGCCTCGAGAAGGTCAGCCAGGCCGAGCGCGACGAGCTCAAGGACTACACGTTCAACCTCATGTACGAGCTCTACGAGAACGAGGTGCAGTACACGCAAGACCTCTACGACGGCGTCGGTCTCACCGAAGACGTCAAGAAGTTCTTGCACTACAACGCCAACAAGGCGCTGATGAACCTCGGCTACGAACCAATGTTCCCCAGCACGGCCACCGACGTGAACCCGTCGATCCTCTCGGCGCTCTCGCCCAACGCAGACGAGAACCATGACTTCTTCAGCGGGTCGGGTTCGTCGTATGTGATCGGCAAGGCTGTCTCGACTGAAGACGAGGACTGGGACTTCTAAGCCCGGAATTCATGCGACGCCCAAGCGGGCGGATGCGCAACCAGGGCCCGCAGAGATCTGCGGGCCCTGGCTTTTTTCTGCCTCCTCGCTCTGATCGCTTCGAGTCACTCGCGGACCGGGGCGCGGCCGTTACAGACGCGGCTCGCACACCGAGGCTGGGTGGGCAACAGCACGAATTATCGCGCTGAACCCGCTCACAGCCGCACACGAAAAGTTGCACACGAGAGACTGTCAGAGGAGCAAACTGGTTAGGACGGTTTATGGCGGTATTTGGCACGACGTCTTCTACCCGATCGGCCCACCCGATCGGCAGAGTGCGCCCCTCGCGCCGGACGCTCGTGCGTAGAAGCGAGACGGAAGGAAATTTTCGTGAGTACAGCATCTCTCCCTGGCCCCATTCAGGAGTTCATCGACGCAACCAATTCTGGCGACACCGAGCGGTTCGTCGCTGCATTCTCTGAGGACGCCTACTTAAACGACTGGGGTCGTGAGTTCTCCGGTCGCGACGGCGTTCGCAGCTGGGACCGGACTGACAATATTGGTAAGCAGACGCACTTCGAGGTCGTCGCCATCGCTCCCGGGGCGCAGGACGGGTCGTACGCCGTCACAGTGAACGTCACGGGCAACGGCTTCAATGGAACAGGCCCACTCGATTTCGTCGTGCGCGACGGCAGCATCGCGGAGCTGCGCATTAGCTGAGGCGGACGGTCACGAGAGAGTCGATTCTCTGCGGATGCCGAGGCCGACAAACCTCCCGGTCAGCCGCGAGAGCACGGGCACGTTGCGGAGCAGGCGAAGCGGGAGCGGGAGCGGCGTGCCCGGGGCGTGCGACGCCAGCAACGGGCCTTGCAGCGTGCGCTGCACACGCTGCGTGACGCGTGCGGGAAAGCTTCTGCGCCTCTGCACGCGCTTGAGGGCCGCTGGCGTCGGCACGCCGCGTTGCAGCACCGGTGCAAGGAGCCGCGCTGCGGCAACAGCATCCTGAATCGCCAGATTGATGCCGACGCCGCCTGCCGGAGACATGGCGTGCGCTGCATCGCCGATGCAGAGGAGGCCGTCTTCGTACCAACGGCGAAGCCTCTCGAGACGCACGCGAAGCACGTGCACATCATCGGCAGTGATGTCTGCCGCGGCATCCGCCATGCGCGGGGAGATGTGCATAATGCGCTGTTTCATCAGCTGAACGTCGGAGTCGGTCCCCGACCAGCTTCCGGCCGGAATCACGTGGGCGATCTGGAAGAAATCGTCGCGGTCGATGGTGATGATCATGCCGGCTCCCGCCTGAATGAACGGATACGTCTCTCCCGGAGACTTGGCGAGGCGGAACCACAGCACGTCCATCGCCGCAGCAGCGCCGACGGGGGAGAGGCCCGCGGCAGCACGCACAGACGAATCGCGCCCATCGGCACCGATCACAAGCTTGGCCTTGAGCGTGACCTCTCCGTCTGGACCGCTCGCTGTCACCCCGGAGATGCGACCACCCTCGCGAATGACGTCGGTGACCTGTGTCGAGCGGATGAGCCGGAAGGCGGGCACCTGCGCGCTGGCGTCGGCGATCATGTCGAGAAAGTCCCATTGGGGCATGAACGAGAGAAGCTTGCGCCGCGTGGGCAGATGGCTGAAATCGGCGAGTGTGAGTTCTACGCCATTCCAGCTCATTGTTACCTTCGTGACATCGGCATGGGGCCGACTGAGGAAGTCGTCGAGGAGGCCGAGCTCGACGAGCAGCTCCTGCGTTGAGGGATGGATCGTGTCTCCGCGAAAGTCCCTCAGGAAGTCAGCGTGCTTTTCGACGACGATCGTCTCGACTCCCGAACGGGCAAGGAGAAAACCCGTCATCAACCCTGCGGGCCCGCCACCGACGACCACGCAGTCTGCTTCATATGTGCTGTTCATACGCTCAGCATCGACCGATGCGTGCCATGATGCGAGCATGGTCAATAACCGGCGGGGGCGCCCTCACGGCCGGAGTCCGGCGCGCGATCAGCTGCTTGAAGCCGCACGGCGGCATTTTGAGGCGGGCGATCTGACGCGGGTCTCGGCGCGAGATCTGGCAGCCGAGGTTGGCGTGAGCCACACGTTGGTCAATTATCACTTCGGCTCACGTGATGCCCTGATCGCCGCGGCCGTCGCGCTCAGTGCAGCACCGCACCAGATGGTCGCCGCCGCGACGGATGGCCGTGGACAGATCGATATCGAACGACTCGTTCACGGACTCATCGTCGTGTGGGAGCATCCGGAACACGGGCAGCGGCTCGTCGGCTTCGCGCGCCACCTGAGTTCTGGCGATGCGGGTGCGGCAGCTCTGCAGGAATACCTGCGGCACGCGGTATTCGAACCGCTTGTCACCGCCTTCGGCCAGGAGCGCGCGCGATATATGACCACGGCGATCGTCGGCGTGGTCTTCGGGCGATACGTGCTCGAACTGCCAATACTCACGATGCTGACGCGGCGGCAGCTTGCCGCCCACCTGCTCTCCATGATGCGCTGACGGGGCAGACGGCCGTTGGAACCGGCTCTCCGTGGCAGACTGAAGACGATGAGTGAGCCGTATTACCGCGATCTCGGCGACGAGAGATTTGAATCGACGATCCATGCGCAAGGCGCGTGGAACGAGCACGAACAGCACATGGCGCCGGCGTCGGGGCTGCTGACCGAGGTGATCGACCGCGAATTCGCCACAGAGGGGATGCGGATCGCGAGACTCAGCTTTGAGATCTACGGGATCATTCACGCGGGCGAGTTCGAGGTGCGCACGCAGGTGCTGCGGCCAGGGCGCACGATCGAACTCGTGCAGGCAGAGATGATCTGCGGCGACCGCGTTGCCATCTCGGCTCGGGCCTGGCTGCTGGCCACGTCAGACACCAGCGACCTCGCCGGCATCGAAGACGCGCCTCTGCAGCCGCTTCGGGACGCTGAGCGGTGGGACGGGATGTCGCCGTGGCCCGGGGGATACATCGAGTCTCTCGAGTTTCGCACCCTGGGAGAGCCTCGGCCCGGCTCACGGCAGACGTGGCTGCGATCGCAGCATCCGCTTGTCGATTCGGGCGACGTGTCGCCGCTCGCTCACCTCGTGCGGCTCGCCGATACCGCGAACGGCCTCTCGGCGCGCGAGCATCCGGCGAAGCTGCTGTACCCCAACGTCGACCTGCAGATTCACGTGCATCGGCTGCCCCGGGGCGACTGGCTCGGAATCGACGGCGTTCAGCAGTACGGTCCAGATGGTGTCGGCCTGACTTCCAGCATCCTGAACGATGAGACGGGCCCGTTCGCGCGCGTCGAGCAGATTCTCACGCTGCGCCGGCGATGATCAACCTGCCACACGATGAGGGGACCAGCCACATGAGATCGGCACTCGTGACACCAGAGCAGGTAGAGCGGATGCTGCGGGAACGGTCGACCGTGCGGCTTCTCGATGTGCGCTGGACGCTCGCGAAGCCTGACGGTCGCGACGACTACATTCGCGGGCATCTGCCCGGGGCCGTATACGTCGACCTCGATGCCGACCTTGCCGCGCAAGGATTGCCCGCGACGGAGGGGCGCCACCCGCTTCCCGACATCGACGCGCTGCAGTCGACGGCTCGGCGCTTGGGCATTCGCCGCGGTGACGCCGTTGTGGCGTACGACGCCTGGAACATCATGGGCGCCGCACGGGCATGGTGGCTGCTTCGCTGGGCCGGACTTGCCGACGTGCGGGTGCTGAACGGCGGAATCGATGCGTGGAGGGCGGCCGGTCTGCCGCTGGAGACGGGGCGGTCGAGCCGATCAGCGGTGATGTGGAGTTGAGCGCCGGGCACATGCCGACGCTCGACATGGATGCCGCGGCTGCGCTGGCTCAGCACGGAACCTTGATCGATTCGCGAGCCGCAGAGCGGTTTCGCGGTGAAAGTGAGCCGCTGGATCCGCGGGCCGGCCACGTTCCCGGGGCCGTGAACGTGCCATCCGAGGGCTACCTCGTCGACGGCAGATTTCGGGATGCCGATGAGCTGCGGCGCGTCTTCGCCCGTGTCGGGGCGGAGCCGGGCGCTCCTGTGGGCACGTACTGCGGTTCGGGGGTCACCGCCGCGCACACGGTGCTCGCTCTGCACGAGATCGGCGTCGAGTCGGCTGTGTTCCCCGGTTCCTGGAGCCAGTGGTCGAACCATGCAGATCGTCCGGCAGCGACGGGCGAGAACTAACCCGCGAGAACCTTCGCGATGCGCTGGGGTGACACGGTGTATGCCGTGCCGAGGTGTTGAGCGAAGTAGCTGACACGCAGCTCCTCGAGCATCCATCTCGCCTGCACGATCGTGTCGGGGGCACGTCGATCGAGAGGGATGCTGCCGCCTGCCCTCTCGAATCGCTCGGTCGCCTTCTGCACATCGAGCATCCACGCGCGGTCCCTGCTGGGATTGTCGGGAAGCTTCTGCGCCCTGTGGGCTATGGCCGCGAGATATCGAGGCAGATGCTGAAGCTGCGCGCGACCCGTGCGCGAGACAAAGTCGGTGAAGATGAGACCGTCGAGCTGTGCCTTTGCATCACTCACGGCCGGAAGAAGCGCGAGGCTCGTCGCCGCCGAAAGCGCCTTCTGCGCGTCGCGTGCCGCCGTCAGCGTGTGGGCCGTGAGCGACACTGTCTCGAACATGGCATCCATGACGGAGGCCGACACCCGGTCGCGCACGGCGTCGAACTGCGCGCGCGTCACGATCATGCCACTCGGGTGCATGCGAAAGAGCACGTCGTCAACGACAGCGATGAGGCAATCGTCAAAGAGGCGCGACGTCGATGGGTATGGGCTCGCCCCGAGCGTCAGCTTTTCTGCGGAGGTCAGGTGAGACTGCACGTAAGACGCCGGGTTCGCCGTCGCCAGCAGCAGAAGGCGACGGATGCCGCCCGGCATCGCTGCGCGCTGATCGCTCTCTGACGCCTCAATGCGAATCGCCACGCTGTCGCCCTCGTCGACGAGCGCCGGGTAGCCGCGAATGACCCCGGCCGTCTGCTTCGTATCGACGAAGCGGGGCAGATCATCGAAGTCCCACGTGGTCAGACCGCGCCGCTCGATGCGGTTCGGCACGCGGGCGCTTGCCACGCGCGCCACACTGTCGCGCATGCGGGACCCGAGGCGCTGCTGCAGCTTGCGCAGATCTTTGGATGCCGCGACGTCGCGCCCTTTCTCATCGACAACGCGGAACGTGATCTTGAGATGATCGGGCACGCGATCGACGTCGAAGTCCGTCGCGTCGATCGGCATGTAGGCCAGGCGTTTCACAGCAATGGCCAGCGACGCCATGAGCGTGTCTGCATCCGTCGATTCCGGCTCTGGTGGGGTATCGGGGAGCTCCGCCATCAGCTTCGTCGCCCAATCGGCCGCAGGAACGATGTTGCGCCGCAGCGGTTTGGGAAGCGACTTGATGAGCGACGTGACAAGGTCGTGGCGCAATCCGGGCACCTGCCAGTCGAAGCCAGCGGGGGAGAGGCGGGGCAGCAGGGCGAGCGGAACGGTGGCGGTGACGCCGTCGCCCTCGGCGCCCGGCTCGAACCGGTAGCTGAGCGTGAGGGTCTGGTCTCCCTGCCGCCATGATGGCGGAAATGCCTGCTCGTCAATTGTCGGAACGTCGGCGGGAAGCAGATCGTCAGGACTCATCGTGAGCAGATCGGGAGTGGCTTCGCGCGTCGTGCGCCACCAGCCCTCGAACGTGCGCGTCGACACGACGTCTGCTGGCACCCTGGCGTCGTAGAAATCGAAGACAGCCTCGTCGTCGAACAGAATGTCGCGCCGGCGTGTGCGTTCCTCTACCTGAGCGAGTTCGCGCCGCAGCCGGGTGTTCGCCCTGTCAAACGACTGCGGAGACTCCCACTCGCCGGCGACGAGGGCGTGTCTGATGAACAGCTCGCGGCAGAGCGCCTTGTCGATGCGCGCATACTGCATGCGCCGACGCGGAACGATCGGCACCCCGAAGAGCGTCACCTTCTCAAAGGCGACGACGGAGCCCTGCTTCTTCTCCCAATGCGGCTCTGAATAGCTGCGCTTGCAGAGGTCGCCGGCGATCTGCTCGGCCCAGGCGGGATCGATCGCGGCATTCGTACGGGCGAAGAGCCTGCTGGTTTCGACGAGTTCGGCGCTCATCACCGCGTTTGGCTGCTTCTTCGCCAGCGCTGAACCCGGAAAGAGCACGAACCGCGTATTGCGGGCGCCGATGTAGTCGCCCTTCTTCGGCGGCCCGCCGGAACGCTGGCCCTTGCGAGCGGATGCTGCCGCGGCATCCTTCAGACCGATATGCGAGAGCAAACCGGCAAGAAGGGACCGATGGATGCCGTCAGGGTTCGCCGCCGGGTCTCCGATTGTCAGCCCGAGTGGCTTTGCCAGCCGACGCAGCTGCCTGACGACGTCTTGCCATTCGCGCACGCGAAGGTAGTTGAGAAACTCGCGTTTGCACAGGCGTCGGAACGCGCTTGACGAGAGCTCGCGCTGCTGCTTCTCGAGGTAGTTCCAGAGGCCGAGAAGCGAGAGGAAATCACTTGTCGGATCGGTGAATCTGCCGTGCAGCTCGTCTGCCTGCTGGCGCTTTTCGAGCGGGCGCTCGCGCGGGTCTTGAATGGTGAGCGCAGCGACGATCACCAGCACCTCGCGAGACGTGTTCCACTGCTTCGACTCGACGACCATGCGCGCGAAGCGAGGATCGATCGGCAGGCGCGACAGATCCCGACCGACCGACGTGAGGCGCAGCTGCTTCTCGACCGATTCTCCCCCCTTCAGAGCGCCGAGCTCGGTGAGCAGATCGACGCCGTCTTTGATGCCGCGGGAATCGGGCGGCTGCAGAAACGGAAACTCCTGAATTTCGCCGAGGCCGAGCGAAACCATCTGCAGAATCACGGCGGCGAGGTTTGTGCGCAGAATCTCCGGCTCGGTGAACTCCGGGCGTCGTGCAAAGTCGTCTTCGGAGTAGAGACGGATCGCGATTCCGGAACTTGTGCGACCCGAGCGCCCCGAGCGCTGACTCGCCGACGCCTGCGAGATCGGCTCGATCGGAAGGCGCTGAACCTTCGACCGCGCGCTGTAGCGCGAGACGCGTGCTGTTCCGGCATCGATCACAAAGCGGATGCCGGGAACGGTGAGGCTCGTCTCGGCGACGTTCGTTGCGAGCACGACTCGTCTCTTGACGCCGACGAGCGTGCTCGGTTGAAACACCTTGTGCTGATCGGCCGAGCTCAATCTCCCATAGAGGGGGAGCACTTCGGTGACGCCGCCGCGCTCGTGAGCGAATTTGCTGCGCAGCGCATCGGCGGCATCCCGAATTTCGGCCTCGCCGCTGAGAAACACGAGAACGTCGCCGAGTGACTCTGCGGCGAGCTCGTCGAGCGCGTCGCTGATGCCGTCGACGACGGTTCGCTCGTCTGTCGACGAATGCGAGGCGTCTTCGTCGTCAGCGTCGTCGCTGTCGTCGTCGGCGACGAGAGGGCGATACCGAATCTCAACGGGGTAGGTGCGGCCGGAGACCTCGACGATGGGAGCGTCGTCGAAGTGCCGCGAGAAGCTCTCGGGATCGATCGTCGCCGACGTGATGATGAGTTTGAGGTCGGGACGCTGGGGCAGCAGGCGCTTGAAATAGCCGAGCAGAAAATCGATGTTGAGACTTCGCTCGTGCGCCTCGTCGATGATGATGGTGTCGTAGGCGCGCAGCATCCGGTCTCGGTGAATCTCATTGAGCAGAATGCCGTCTGTCATCAGCTTGATGCGGGTGTCTTTCGACACGCGGTCGGTGAAGCGCACCTGGTAGCCGACCGTGCTTCCGAGCTCGGAGCCGAGCTCGTCGGCGATGCGCTCGGCGATCGTTCGCGCCGCGAGGCGCCGCGGCTGTGTGTGCCCGATTGAGTCGCGGCCTAGCTCGAGGCAGATCTTGGGCAGCTGGGTGGTCTTGCCCGAACCCGTTGCTCCCGCGACGATCACGACTTGATGATCGCGGATCGCCGCGGCGATGTCGTCGCGCATCTGGCTGACGGGCAGCTCAGGCGGGTACGAGATCGAAAATGACATAGCTCTCCATTCTAGCCGCGTGTGGCTGCCCGGCTGTGTCGTCGCTATGCTCGTTGCGGGGCGAGCATCCCCGTCATGATTTCGAGGAGGGCACATGGCCTGGTTGGTCACCGGAGGCGCCGGGTACATTGGCGCGCACGTCGTTCGGGCTTTTGGCGCCGAGGGAATCGACGTCGTTGTTCTCGACAACCTCTCCAGCGGCCACGAATCATTCGTTCCCGAATCGGTTCCGTTCGTGCGCGGCTCAATCCTTGACCGCGACCTGCTCGAGCGCACATTCGCCGAGCACAACGTCACAGGGGTTGTGCACGTCGCCGGCTTCAAATATGCGGGAGTCTCCGTTCAGAAGCCGCTTCACACCTATGAGCAGAACGTCACGGGCACCGCCGTGCTTCTTCAGGCCATGCAGAATTCCGCTGTGCGCAAAGTCGTTTTTTCGTCGAGCGCCGCCGTGTACGGAACCCCCGACGTCGATCTCGTCACGGAAGACACTCCGAAATCTCCCGAGTCACCGTACGGCGAGTCCAAACTGATCGGCGAATGGATGCTGCGGGACGAAGCAATTGCCACGGGCCTCGCCCACACCTCGCTTCGCTACTTCAACGTGGTCGGCTCCGGGTACTCCGATGTCTATGACACGAGCCCGCACAACCTGTTTCCCCTCGTGTTCGACGCATTGCTCGGCGGGCAGACGCCGCGCATCAACGGAAACGACTATGCGACGCCAGACGGCACCTGCGTACGCGACTACATTCACGTCGCCGATCTTGCGGCATCGCACGTCGCGGCGGCCAAGCGCCTCGACGCCGGTGAGCCGATCGAGCCCGTGTACAACCTCGGCTCGGGTGACGGCGTCTCCGTTGGCGAGATCATGCAGACGGTGGCTGACGTGACAAAGATCGACTTCACTCCGCAGATTGCCCCTCGCCGCCTCGGTGACCCCGCACGCATCGTTTCGACGGGCGCGCGCGCCGCTCGCGACCTCGACTGGACGATGCGCCACAGCCTCGCCGACATGGTGTCGAGCGCGTGGGAAGCACGACGCACAGCACAATGAGAGAACTCGGGGCGAGTCGTAAACCCTCGATAGTGAGTTGAGGGTTTACCATCTGCGACTTGACCGAATCGAATTACAGGGGTGTAATTTACTGAAGAACACGCCAACCGGCGTGTTGCGGGTAACACAAGGTGGGGAGACGGTATGGCATTGCCAGAATATCGTTCCGGAGTTCCCGATGACTGGTTCGTTGACCCGATTCAGTTGGGGGTCCCTGGAGTTCGACGGGACGTCGATGATGACAATCCGTTGGCATGGCAGGCAGATGCGCTCTGCGCGCAGACTGATCCAGAGGCGTTCTTTCCAGAAAAGGGCGGCTCGACTCGAGATGCAAAACGCATCTGCGACAGTTGCGAAGTGCGATCTGAATGTCTTGAGTATGCGCTTATGAACGACGAGCGCTTCGGCATTTGGGGAGGGCTGTCAGAGCGCGAACGCCGCAGGCTCAAGAAGCAGGCGAGCTGACGCGTTCAGCTGCGCGAAAGCGGGGCGCTGGAGATGCATCTGCATTGACAGCGCCCCCACTTCGTTAATTGGCGCGCCGCAACGGCTCAGCCGAGCAAGCCGACATAAGCTGAGCGCATATGGAAACACGAGTCACTGCACTCGTCGTCGCCCATCGCGACGTCGAGCACCTGCGCCGCACCCTCGACGCGCTCGACGAACAGACGCGTCGCGCCGATGCGGTGGTCGCCATCGCCTTCGACGCCTCTGACGAGGTGCGGGGGCTCCTTGAGGAACGCCGCGTTGATCGGCTCGTCACCTCGAAAGAGCAGCTGACCTTCGGCAGGGCGCTCGCCGAGGGGGAACGCACCCTCGCCGACCCCGAGAGCGACGACGAGTTTCTCTGGCTCCTTGCTCAAGACAACGCCCCACAGAAGAGAGCGCTTGAGCGGCTGCTGGCTCGCTTTGAGACGGCGCCCTCCGCGGCGGTCGCCGGCCCGAAGCTGGTCGACTGGAATGACGCTTCTCGACTCAGAGGAGTCGGCGAAACGGTGACGACGCACGGCAAGACCGTCACGTACGTCGACGATCAGCTCGATCAGGGTCAGTACGACACGATGAGCGATGTTCTTGCCGTTGCCTCGCCCGGCATGCTCGTGCGCCGAACGGTGTGGCGTGACCTTGACGGCTTCGACCCGGCTCTCGGGCCCATCGACGACGGCCTCGACTTCTGCATTCGCGCTCGTCTCACCGGAAAGCGCGTCGTTCTCGCGCCGGGATCGACAGTCGCCGTCTCCGGTGATGGAATCGCCGGTGCGCCGCGGTCGCGTCGATGGAGCGTCAAATACAAGCGCGCACGGTTGGCGAGAGCCGCGGAACTCCACCGCCGTCTCGTGTACGCGCCCGCCGTTTCCGTCTTCTGGACCTGGCTTCTGCTGATTCCGCTCGCAATCGTGCGGTCGATCTGGCTGCTCATTCGAAAGCAGCCAGAACTGATCGCAGCGGAGTTTCGTGCCGCTGCCTGGGTCGCATTCGGGGGGACGCACGTGCCCGCTGCGCGCAGACGGCTCGCCTCGGCAAAGGTTGTCGGCTGGTCAGCACTCGCCGATCTCAAGATTTCAACCCGAGAGCACACTCGACGCAAACGTCTCGAGCGAGAAGATGGCGTTCCCCTCGGGTCCGTCGAGAGAGGCGATCTGCGGTTCTTCACGGGCGGCGGTGGGTGGATTCTTCTGGCGTCGGTCGTCGTCGGGGCGATCCTGTTCATCAGGTTTGTTCCCGCGACCACGCTGTCTGGCGGTGGCCTGCTTCCGCTCAGCGATGATGTCTGGGGTCTATGGCAGAACATCGGGTACGGCTGGCGAAGTGTCGGCGATGGCTTCGTCGGCGCGGCCGATCCGTTCGCCGTTGTGCTTGCGATTCTCGGCACTCTCACCTTCTGGCAGCCATCGTATTCGCTCATCATTCTCTGGATTCTCGCGCTGCCCCTCGCGACGCTCACCGCCTGGTTCGCCGCAACGCGACTCACCGAGCGCAGCGGCTACCGCAACCTCGGCGCCATCGCGTGGACGTTGTCGCCCGCGTTCCTGCTTGCCCTCGCGGAGGGGCGGCCGGCGGCCGTCCTTGCGCACATTCTGCTTCCCGTGCTCTTCTCGGCGGGCGTCGTTGCGGCGCGCTCGTGGGGTGCCGCTGCAGCGGCATCCCTCGTGCTCGCCCTTGTCGCGGCCTGCGCGCCGTCTCTGATTCCCGCCCTGCTCATTCTGTGGCTCGCCGCTGTGCTGATCGCGCGTGCTCGTTTCGGCCGCGTGCTGTTCATTCCCGTGCCGCTTCTCGCGCTGTTCGGACCGCTCATCTGGCAGCAGGGCGTTGTGGGCGGTCGCTGGCTCGCCCTGCTCGCCGACCCGGGCAAACCGCTTGGCTCGCCCGATGTCAGCGTCACCGATCTGCTTCTCGGACTTCCCCAGGCGGGGCTGGCCGGATGGCGCGATGCTGCGGCAGCCCTCGGTCTGCCGCCAACGCTGATCGAGGTCGGCGTGCCCGTCTTGGTGGGGCTCGTTGCACTCGTGGGTCTCTTCGGGCTCTTCATTCCCGGCGTGTTGCGCCGTGTCGCCCTGTGGGGCGTCGCTGCGCTCGGCTTCGCCACGGCGCTCGCCTCCGCGCACATCGCCGTCACCTTCGTCGGCGTCGAGGCGACGAGCATCTGGCCCGGCCCAGGACTCAGCCTCATGTGGCTTGGAATTGTCGGCGCTGCCGTGTCGACCTGCGACAGCCTGAGAATCCGCGGGAGCATCCCCGCGATCGTCTCCGGCATATCCGTTGCCGCACTTGCCGCCCCTGCCCTGCTGATCGTGCCGCTCGGCGCGGGTGCCATCGCGTCGAGCGACGGGCGAACCCTTCCCGCCTATGTCACCGCCGCCGCCGATGGCGACCCGGGGCTCGGCACCCTGCGCATCACGCCGACAGACGACGGAACCGTTGTTGCGACGGTCATTCGAGGCACGGGGGAGTTTCTCGACAGCCAATCGACGCTGGTGAACACCGGTGCGCTCGTCGCTGACGCGAACGGAGACCTTGCCCGTCTGACCGGAAACATCGTCTCGGTGAGCGGACGCGCGTTCACCCCCGACCTGCAGAAGCAAGGAATCGAGTTTCTGCTGCTCACCGCAACGCCCGATTCAGCGAGCGAAGAGCAGCAGGCCATCGCGGTCCGTGCCGAGACGGCCCTCGACGCGAATGCCGAACTCGAGAACGTCGGAGTGACCCAGGTGGGAACACTGTGGCGCACCGCGGACGAGGTGACGGGCCGTGAGGCCGGAGATGTGCGCTCTGTCGGCACGGTTCTCTCGCTCGCCGCGCTTATCGCGATGACGCTCATCGCGCTGCTCATGGCCATTCCAACGAGCAGCTCGCGTGAGGCCGCGCGCATGAGCCCACGCACCGTCGGACGGCGTGATAACAACGAGGGCATGGTCGTTCGCGATCCCCTCGATGATCAAGATTTCCTCGCGGACCCGGATGCCGAGGCCGAACCGGAGTGGGCGGATGTCGTGACGCTTCCCGGCGCGGAGCCGCCGGCACGATCCACGGACGATGGGGCCGAGAAGACGGATGAGACGGGAGATGACCGTGAATAAGCGACTGCGTTTCGGAATGCGCATCGGAGCAGGAGCCGCGACGGCGTTCGGGCTCGCCGTCATCGTTGGTGCCGCGCTTCTCGTCGATCTGCCGCACTACAGCGCCGATGCATCACAGACAACCGTGACTCCCGAGGCCGCCGACCAGCTGCGCGTCTGCCCGGGGAGTCTGCTCGAGGTGGGCAAAGACGCGGCAGCCGCGACGGCGCTCACTCCCGTCGGCGATGCCACGCTGGCTGCCTCGGCTGACGATGGAAGCGCTGTCGCCCCGACGTGGCTGAATGCGCCTGACGTGAGTTCAGACGATCACGGTCCGGCCATTCTCACGCTTCCGGCCGAGGGCCCCTCCGACACGATGGGTGCGAGCCAATCTCAGTCTGTTGATTCTGACACCCTCGCGGGATTTGCCGCGGCCGAGTGTCAGGAGACCAGCTCTGAGGCGTGGCTTGTCGCCGGATCGACAGACATCGGACGCACGAGTCTCGTGATGCTGAACAATCCCTCCGGCGTCGACGCGACTGTCGACATCGTCGTCACCGGAGAGAACGGGCCGATCGACAGCCCAAACGGGCTCGGGATTCTTGTGGAAGCGGGAACGCAGAAGGTTGTCACTCTCGCGGGCATCGCCCCAAACACGATCACGCCGGTCGTGCACGTGACCAGCACGGGAGCCGACATTCAATCGTGGGTGCAGCAGTCATCCATTCGAGGTCTCGTTCCCGCGGGCATTGAGATGGCGGGTCGAGGCACCGACCCGTCGGTGTCGACGACGATTCCCGGTGTGCAGATCTACTCGGGCCAGCCCAAGAAGTCGACGCAGGAATACGATGATCGTCGCCCCTCGTTGCGGGTCTTTTCTCCGAGCGGCAAGCCAACTCACGTCTCTGCGACCGTCTCAGACGAGTCAGGGAAGAGCGTGTCGACAATCGACGTCGACGTCGCCACGGGCGCGGTGGGCGAATACCCTCTGGGAGACCTGCCCGCAGGGCGATACAGCATCCACCTCGAATCGAGCCAGCCTGTCGTCGCCGCGGCGCGAACAAGCGTTGCCGATGACAAAACCGGAGATTTCTCGTGGTTCGCTGCGGCGCCGGATCTTGACGCGCCCTTCGTCGTCGATGCGGCGTCTGGGCCCGGGCGCAGTCTCGTGCTTCACAACCCCAGCGACGCGGAGATGACTGTCGAAATCGGCTCGCAATCAGTGACGATCGACGCGCAAGCGTCCCACGTCTCTCCCCTCGAGGGCCCGGTGACCGTCACGCCAGACGCCGCTGTTCTCGCTGCCGTGAGCTATGCGGGTGGAGGCTCGGTGTCGTCGTTCACGATTACCGCGCCGAAACCAGCGTCGGAGCCGATCGACGTCTCTGTTCGCTGACGTCAATGCGGGTCGTGACCGCCGAGGTCGAGCTCCCACGGGTCCAGTCCGAGATATTCGGCTGCGGCCTGAAAGGTGTAGCTCTCAGCGGCCATGCGTCGATGAAGGTCATCGTTCATGTGCAGTCGGGTGAGTCGTTGCACGGGAACGCGGTAGAGCACGATCGTCCGCGCGTCTCTGTCGATACTCCAGCGGTCGATTCGGTCACCGTGCTGGGCTGCCGTCGGCATGCTCGCCAGCAGAAACGTCACATCGCCCAGCTCGTGCGGGTAGGCGCCGCGCAGATACTCGGCCGCGGCGGCAACACTCACCGAGAACAGGTCGCTTCGTCCCGCGAGAGGGCGCAGCGGGGGCCGCACGACGGAGCTTCTGCCTGACCGCCCGTGTCTGTCGTGCCGAAGCGCTGGGCGTGGAAACATCTCTCGTCTGCCTCGTCCGGCGATCCGTCTGCCCATGTTTCAATCGTAGGCCAGGAAAGCCCCGCTCTGGGGTGACGTGCGGGCGTCGAAGTCATCGTAAACTAATCCGGATGGACGAAAGAATCTGCTCTCGAGTCGGGTGCAGCCGAGAGGCTGTCTCGACCCTCACCTACGACTACGCGGATCAGATGGCCGCGCTCGGGCCGCTCGGCCTGTCACGAGAGCCGCACAGCTACGATTTGTGTGCACGTCACGCCGACCGGCTTTCCACCCCGCAAGGGTGGCAGATCATCAGACATGCAAGCCAGACGGAGGCATAGTGGGCGCGAAGCAGGGGCGGTCGGCCGCCGAGAGACTCACCGCCGCCGTGAAAACATACGATGTGCGCGGACTTGTCGATGTCGACCTGACAGACGAGATCATCGAGGCGGTCGGAGCGGCATTCGTCGACGAGATCGAGGCAGCCGGAGCCGACGTCGTTGTCGGCCACGACATGCGCGACTCGTCCCCCCGGTTTGCCGCGGCATTTGCGGCAGGAGTCCGTGCGCGCGGAGGCAATGTCGTGTCGATCGGTCTCTGCTCCACAGACGAGAGCTACTTCGCATCGGGGTCAATGGATGCCGCGGCCGCCATGTTCACGGCGAGCCACAACCCCGCGACGTACAACGGAATCAAGATGTCCCGGCCCGGAGCGCAGTCGCTGTCGTTCGACACAGGGCTCGGAGCCATCAGAGACCGCGCGATCAGATACCTGGAGTCGGGCATCCCTGTCGCCGATGCTCCCGGGTCGGAGCGTTCAGCCGACGTGCTTGCCGACTATGCGCGGGCGCTGCGAACATTCGTTCCGCTCGAGCAGATTCGACAATTGCGCATCGTCGTCGACGCGGGCAACGGAATGGGAGGCATGACGGTGCCCGCTGTTCTCGGACGGGCCGCGGGGCTTGACGCGCTGCCCCTCGACATCATCCCCCTGTATTTCGAACTCGACGGTACGTTCCCGAATCACGAGGCGAACCCTCTCGATCCCGCAAACCTCGTCGATCTCAAACGCGCGGTCATCGACAGCGGAGCCGATGCGGGGCTCGCCTTCGATGGCGATGCCGATCGCTGCTTCGTCGTTGACGAGACGGGCGAGCCGGTCAGTCCGTCGGCCGTGACGGCGATTGTCGCCGTGCGTGAAATTGCTCGCGAGCGCGAAGACGGTTCCACGGGGACGATTCAGGTGCTGCACAACCTCATCACCTCCCGCTTCGTTCCCGAGATCATCGAAGGCCACGGTGCGGAGCCGGTGCGCACACGGGTCGGGCACTCGCTCATCAAAGCGCAGATGCGGCAGACTGGGGCGATTTTCGGCGGAGAGCACTCTGCCCATTATTATTTTCGCGACTTCTGGGGTGCCGACAACGGGATGCTCGCCGCAATGCACGTTCTCGCGGAGCTCGGCTCTCAGCCGCTGCCGCTGTCGGAATTTGCCGCCGAGTTCAGCCCATACCAGCAGTCGGGCGAGATCAATTCGACTGTCGATGACGTTGCGGTGACCTACGCCCGCATCGTCGACGCGTTTCAGGGGCGTGCCGAGTTTGACGAGATGGACGGTCTGACAGTAACGGGAATCACCCCGAAGAATGAGCCGTTCTGGTGGTTCAACGTACGGCCGTCGAACACTGAGCCCCTTGTGCGACTCAACGTCGAGGGTGAAGATGCCGCGACGATGGAGTCGGTGCGCGATGAGGTGCTCTCGCTCATTCGCCGCTGACGCGCGTGGGACAATGGTCGAATGACCAGCACTTCACCGTTCGACTTTCAGATCGCCGACATCACCCTCGCTGAAGCGGGCCGTCACCAGCTCCGCCTCGCGGAGAACGAGATGCCCGGGTTGATGGCGCTGCGTGCGGAGTACGGCGAGGCGAAGCCGCTCGCCGGTGCGCGCATCGCCGGTTCTCTGCATATGACCGTGCAGACCGCCGTGCTCATCGAGACGCTCGTTGCCCTCGGCGCACAGGTGCGCTGGGCAAGCTGCAACATCTATTCGACCCAGAATGAAGCTGCTGCCGCGGTTGTTGTCGGAACCGAGGGAACGGTCGACGAGCCCGCCGGTGTTCCTGTCTTCGCCTGGAAGGGCGAGACTCTCGAGGAGTACTGGGCGTGCACCGATCGCATCTTCGATTGGAGCAGTGAGGCCGAGGCGGCGGGGGAGCGCTGGATCGGCCCCAACCTGATTCTCGATGACGGTGGCGATGCAACGCTCCTCGTGCACAAGGGGCGCGAGTTCGAGGCAGCGGGGGCGGTGCCCGAGGCGACGGATGCCGACAGCGACGAGTTCCGCGTCGTGCTCGGCGTGCTGCGTCGCTCTCTTGCGGCATCCGGTGATCGGTGGACGCGGATCGCGGCGGAGCTGGAAGGCGTCACAGAAGAGACGACAACGGGCGTGCATCGACTGTACGAGCTCGCGCGCGATGGCGAACTGCTCTTCCCCGCGATCAACGTCAACGACTCGGTGACGAAATCGAAGTTCGATAACCGCTACGGCATCCGACACTCGCTTCCCGACGGTCTCAATCGGGCTACCGATGTGCTGATCGGAGGCAAGGTCGCCTTCGTCGTCGGCTACGGCGACGTGGGGAAAGGCGCGGCCGAGGCGCTGCGCGGGCAGGGTGCTCGCGTGATCGTCTCTGAGATCGACCCCATCTGCGCTCTGCAGGCAGCGATGGACGGCTACCAGGTGGCTGCCCTCGAGTCCGTCGTCGAACATGCAGACATCGTCGTCACGTGCACGGGCAACCGCGCTGTCGTTCGCGCCGAACACATTCTGGCGATGAAGCACCTCGCAATCGTGGCGAACGTCGGGCACTTCGACAACGAAATCGACATGGCCGGACTCGCCGCAATCGACGGTGCCGTCAAGATCGAGATCAAGCCGCAGGTTCACGAATGGCGACTGCCGACCGGCCGATCGGTGCTCGTGCTCAGCGAAGGTCGCCTGATGAACCTCGGCAATGCCACGGGGCATCCCTCATTCGTGATGAGCAACTCCTTCGCAAATCAGGTGCTCGCCCAGATCGAGCTGCATACGCGTCGAGACAGCTACTCCACCGACGTGCACGTGTTGCCGAAGCGACTCGATGAGAAGGTGGCGCGTCTGCACCTCGAGGCGCTCGGGGTCGAGCTCACGACGCTGTCACCCGATCAGGCCGCCTACATTGGCGTCGACGTCGCGGGGCCGTACAAGCTTGATCATTACCGGTATTGAGGCACGATCGCTTCCGCTATTCCCGAGGGAATGACGGGGTGCCTGCGACCTGTCGCTCCGGGAATCGGTTCGGGTTCCCCGAGAGCACGGGCTGCAGACGCTGCAGCCGTTCGCGCTCGAGCACGAGCGCCCGAAAGCTGCGGTCTCGGCGAAGGGCGGCGACGGCGCAGAGAAACGTCAGCGGATCGACGGGCGGCACGGGTGAGACATACGGTGCCGCTTCGTTCGCGAGCTCCTGAGACAGCCGTGCGCGTGACGGCGGGGCCATGCTCGGCGCTTGAGAGAGAAACTGGGCGATGCGTCGCGCCAGGCGATCAGGCAGCCTCGCGACGTCGGCGATCGACGCCCACGATGCCAGTTGGGGTGGAAGAGGGGAGGGCGTTGACCTGACCCGTGGAACTCGCTCGTGCTGCGAATACGTCCCTGCGAGCATGTCGCCGATGCGCTTGGCCTTGGAGTTCAGCAGGCCGACGAGTGCGGCACCGCCCCCCAACGTCATATAGATCTCGAAGAAACCGACAAGGGCGCGAATGAACGCGTGCCTGAAGCCGATGGCGCCGCCGTCGTCTCTCACGATGCGCGCGCCGACCGCGAGCCGCCCGAGGGAACGACCGTGCGTCAGCAACTCGATGCCGGTGGGCACGGCGATCGTTGCGAACACGATGATCGAGATCATGAACGCCTGCATGGCGGCCGGGTCCATGCCCGTCTGAGCTGCCGTCGTCACGAGCAGCAGCGCGAGGAGACCACCGACGATGAGAGAGAGGAGAACGTCGATCATCGCGCCGGCAGCGCGCAGCAGAAAGCTCGCGGATCGCACATCGAGAGCGACGGCCTCGCCCGTCACAAACTCGTCGGCGTCGCGAGAGAAGGAGACCGCTGCACTCATGGGTATCATCTAAGCAGATGGACCTTGACGCCTACACCGAAGCCCACCGCTCCGACTGGGAGCGGCTCGATGAGCTTTCGCGCACCCAACGGCTCACCGGCGCGCAGTCGGATGAGCTGATCACGCGGTATCAGGCAGCGGCATCGCAGTTGTCTGCGATCAAGACGACAGCGGGAACAACGACAGTCGGAGATCGGCTCAGCGTTCTGCTCTCTCGGGTTCGGCTGCGCTTCACCGGGGCGTCGGGAAACGCGCTGTCGCAGCTGCCGCGCTTCTTTGTGCTGCAGCTTCCCGCTGCCCTCTACCGGCTGCGGTGGCTCACGTTGGCTGTGGCCGCAGCGACGGTTCTGATCGCGGTGGCCTTCGGCGTGTGGGCATCGCAAGACCCTCGCGTTCTCGCGAATCTCGGCGGCGAATCTGAGCTCTCATCTCTTGCACACGACCAGTTCGTCGCCTACTACTCCGAGAATCCGGCCGCGTCGTTTGCGGGACGTGTCTGGACGAACAACGCGTGGATCGCCGCACAATGCATCGCCTTCGGCATCACGGGAGTATGGGTTCCCTATATCGTGCTGCAGAATGCTCAGAACCTCGGAATCACTGCGGCCGTCATGTTCGCCTACGACAAGGGAGACGTCTTCTTTCTCTTCATCGCCCCGCATGGTCAGCTTGAGATGACGTGCATCTTCGTGGCGGCGGCCGCGGGGCTGCGCATCTTCTGGTCGTGGGTGGCGCCGGGCAGACGCACTCGACTCGATTCGATTGCGCACGAGGGCCGAAGCCTGATCACCGTTGTTGTCGGCTTGATCATCGCACTGTTTGTTTCGGGCATCGTTGAGGGCTTTGTGACGCCGTGGCCGCTGCAGGAGCAGATCGAGCCCGCACTCGGGTGGACGATCAAGATCGGAATCGGAACCCTCGCGCTCGCCGCCTTTCTTGCCTACATGCTCGTTGTGGGTCGCCGCGCAGCGCGGCAGGGCGAGACGGGCGACCTCGACGCGTTCGAATCGGGGGCGAGCGCCCTCACCGCTGCCTAGACGCGATGTGACGTCACGCGGCATCCGGTTCTTTTGACTGAGTCAAAACAAGTGTTAGACTGATGTCATGCACACGATTACCGACGCCGAGTTCAGCACTGCGCTGCGCGACGCGGGGCTCAAGGCGACGGCTCCGAGGCGAACAGTGCTGCGTGTGCTCGAAACGCGTCAACACGCCGATGCCGCGGCGATCTTCGATGAGGTGCTGCGCGATCTTCCCGACACCTCCCTGCAAGCGGTGTACGGCGTGCTTTCGGCTCTGACCGAGGTTGGACTCGTGCGTCGAATCGAGCCTGCGGGGTCTCCGGCGCTGTACGAACGACGCATCGGAGACAACCATCACCACGTGGTCTGTACCCAGTGCGGTGCCGTGAGCGATGTGGACTGCGTCATCGGCGAAGCCCCCTGCCTCACACCGTCGAACACGGCAGGCTTCGCAATTTCGACGGCAGACGTCACGTTCTGGGGCGTGTGCCCCGCCTGTCAGGCGCAGACAGCTTAAAACTTTCTTCCAGACGCGCGACCAGCCGGTCGCGCCATCGATCATGCCTATACGCAAGGAGAAGTATGTCTGAAACACCGATCACCACGACAACAACGGGCGCGCCTGTCGCCGCTGACGGGTACTCGCAAACCGTCGGAACCGACGGTTCGATCGCCCTCACCGACCACTACCTTGTCGAGAAGCTTGCGCAGTTCAACCGCGAGAGGGTTCCTGAGCGCGTCGTTCATGCAAAGGGCGGCGGCGCATTCGGCACATTCGAAGCCACAGAAGACATGAGCGCCTACACGCGGGCTGCGGTGTTCCAGAAGGGAACGACGACAGAGATGCTCGCGCGGTTCTCGACCGTCGCGGGGGAGCAGGGATCGCCAGACACGTGGCGCGACCCGCGCGGATTCGCCCTGAAGTTCTACACGTCTGAGGGCAACTACGACCTCGTCGGAAACAACACCCCCGTGTTCTTCATTCGCGACGGCATCAAGTTTCCCGACTTCATCCACTCGCAGAAGCGCCTCCCGGGCATCAACACACGCGACAACGACATGCAGTGGGATTTCTGGACAAATTCGCCCGAGTCGGCCCACCAGGTGACCTGGGTGCTCGGAGACCGCGGACTGCCGGCATCCTGGCGAAACATGGACGGCTTCGGCTCGCACACGTACCAGTGGATCAACGCCGCGGGCGAGCGCTTCTGGGTGAAGTACCACTTCAAGACCGATCAGGGAATCAAGATCCTCACAAACGAGGAGGGCGAGCTGCTCGCCGGTCAGGACGCCGACTACCACCAGCGCGACCTGTACGAGGCAATCGAGCGCGCCGACTTCCCGTCGTGGACGCTGTCTGTGCAGATCATGCCGTATGACGACGCCAAGACATACCGTTTCAACCCGTTTGACGTCACCAAGGTGTGGCCGCACGCGGACTACCCGCTGATCAAGGTGGGTACGATGCAGCTCAACCGCAACGCCGAGAACTACTTCGCGCAGATTGAGCAGGCGGCCTTTGCCCCATCGAACTTCGTTCCCGGCATCGGAGCAAGCCCCGACCGGATGCTGCAGGCACGCATCTTCAGCTATGCAGACGCGCACCGCTACCGGGTCGGCACGAACCACGCTCAGCTTCCGGTGAACGCGCCGAAGGTCGAGGTCAACTCGTATGCGAAGGACGGCCAGAGCCGCTACTCCTTCCCGTCGTCTGATCGCCCGGTGTACGCTCCGAACTCATTTGGCGGACCCCACGGCGACCCCCAGGCGGCCGGTGACGCTGCCGGGTTCGCCAGCGATGGTGAGCTCGTGCGCACCGCACAGGCGCTGCGCAGCGAGGACTCCGACTTCGGCCAGGCAGGAACGCTGTACCGCGACGTCATGGACGATGCGGCGAAGGCGCGCTTCCTCGACACCATCACCGGACACGTCGGTGCTGTGAAGAGTGATGAGATCCGCGCACGGGCGATCCAGTACTGGACGAACGTCGACGCCGATCTCGGAGCCGCGCTTGGTGAGAGGCTCTCCGCCGGGGCGTCGGGCGCCGCCGTTGTCAATGGCGCAGACACCGAGGCCGCTGAGAAGACCGAAGGAAGCGTGACGGTGTCATAACGTCGCGCTGCCGCTTCACGCGGTGAGGGCGCCGGGGAAGAAGTCTCCTCGGCGCCTTCCGTGCGATCCGCAGCATCCGATGGTGTGCCGCTTTGTGCTGTTTCTCCCCCGGGGAGTAACAGCACAAAGCGGCACAGCCCGAGCAGGATGAGGGCGCTAGAGCCGGCCAGCTGCCTTCAACGCGATGTAGTGGTCGGAGAGCGCCGGTGGCAGATCTGCGGGCGGCCCCGCGACGACGTCGGCACCCTGCTGCCTGATTGCTGCCGCGACACGCGTCGTGTCGAGAAGCGCACGTTCAGCGGATGCCGCGCGATACACGTCTGCGAGGCGATCGCGCTGCGACACGGCCTGCACGACGTCGGGGTCGGTGACGCTCGCAACGACGACCGTGTGCTTCTTGGTCAGCTGCGGAAGCACCGAGAGCAGCCCCTGTGATGCCCCCGCGGCGTCAATAGACGTGAGCAGCACGACGAGAGAACGATGTGCGCTGATGTTGCGCACCTGGGCCGGTACAGCATCCCAGTCCATCTCGATGAGTTCGGGCTCGATGCCGGCCATCGTGTCGACCATGCGGGAGAGCAGAGTGGGGCCGTTCGCGCCTTGAACCCGCCCGCGCACGCGGCGATCGTAGGCGACGAGGTCGACCCTGTCGCCCGCACGCGTCGCGAGGGCGGCGAGCAGAAGCGACGATTCGAAGGCCGTATCGATTCGCGGCTCGTTGTCGATGCGCGCGGCTGAGGTGCGCCCGGTGTCGATGACGATGATGACGCGGCGATCCCGCTCGGGACGCCACGTGCGCACAACGAGATCTTGGCGACGCGCCGTCGCGCGCCAGTCGATGGAGCGTACGTCATCGCCACGCACATACTCTCGAAGCGAGTCGAACTCGGTGCCCTGGCCACGCATCATGACGGCGCTTGAGCCGTCGAGCTCCCGCAAACGGGCGAGCCGACTGGGCAGATGCTTGCGGGCGTTGAAGGGAGGCAGCACGCGAATGCGTCCGGGAACGGCGAGCGTCGCCTGCCGGGCGCCAAGGTGAAGCGGACCAAACGACCGAACGGTCAGCTGCGAGGTCGTGCGATCGCCACGCCGAAACGGCGTGAGCGACTGAACGACGGCACGCCGCTCGCCCGCGGGAAGGCGAAGCCGCTGACGTGACGGCGTCGCGACGGCCGACGGCTGCCAAGCGTCGCGAACGAGGGCCCGCACGGTGCGCCGGCCTGCGTTTGTGATGAGAACAGTGCTTGTGACGATCTCACCGAGTCGCACGCGGTCGGGAAGGGATCGGCGGATGCTCAAGCGTCGTGGCGATCCGGCCAACACCACGTCGAGCGTGAGAATCAGCAGGCACACCACGAGCCAGCCGACGAACGGCGCCCACGCATTTCCCGTCGCCTCGCCGATCGCGATGACGGGAATCACTCCGACCGCGACAAGCGCAACGAACCACCCCGTGACGGCCATCGTTAGAACGGCACCTGCACCTGCTGCATGACCGAGGTCAGAATCGCATCGACCGAGACGCCCTCGAGCTCCGCTTCGGGCCGCAGCTGAATGCGGTGGCGCCAGACAGGAAGCAGCATCGCCTGAACATGGTCTGGGGTGATCGACGAGTACCCGGTGAGCCAGGTCCATGCCTTTGTCGCGGCAAGAAGCGCCGTTGTGCCGCGCGGACTCACGCCGATGCGCACCGACGGGCTCTGGCGTGTGGCACGCGCGAGGTCGACGAGGTACGCCAGAACGGCATCGGTGACGCCGACGGCAGAGGCAGCGGACTGTGCTGCTGTGATGTCGTCTGCTGTCACGACGGGAGTGACGCCGGCAGCTGCCAAGTTGCGTGGGTCGAAGCCGTCAGCGTGCCTGCGCAGCACCTCGACCTCGGTCTGGCGCTCGGGAATGTCGAGAACCAGCTTCACGAGAAAGCGGTCGAGCTGCGCCTCAGGCAGTGTGTACGTGCCTTCGTACTCGATTGGGTTCATCGTCGCGGCGACCATGAACGGCACAGGGAGAGGGCGTGTCACGCCGTCTGCCGAGACCTGGCGCTCCTCCATCGCCTCGAGCAGTGACGACTGCGTCTTCGGCGGCGTGCGGTTGATTTCGTCGGCGAGCATGATGTTCGTGAAGACGGGTCCCTGCCGAAACTCGAACTCGCCCGCCTTTGCGTCGTACACGAGCGATCCCGTGACATCGCCAGGCATCAGGTCGGGCGTGAACTGAACGCGCTTCGTGTCGAGCGAGAGCGAGGTGCTCATCGAGCGCACGAGAAGCGTCTTCGCGACGCCGGGGACTCCCTCGAGCAGCGCATGCCCGCGAGCGAGCAATGCGACAACGAGCCCCGTCACCGCGGCATCCTGCCCGACGACGGCCTTTGCTACCTCTGTGCGCACCTGCGCGAACCGCTGTCGCAGCTCGTCATGTGCGTCATCGGCGGAGTTCTGCGGCTGCGGCGAGCCTTGCTGATTCGTCATTGTCACATTCTTCCTGTTTCATCGATCGTCGCGCGTACCTGCGCTTCAAGTTCGTCGAGGGCGTCAGAGAGCGACATGACCTCTGCGTCGGTTGAGGGGATGTCATCGACAAGCACGGCGCGCGTCTGGCGAGCATCACGAGCCAGAACGGATGCCGCGGCGTCGGCGACCTGCCACACCGTCGCGCCGGTCGACAGTCCAAGGAGCCCCGCGACGCGTGACACCGTCCCCAGGCGCAGCATGTCGATGGCGTGGCCACGCGCGTTTCCGCGCTCGTACAGGCGCGCACGTCCCTCGACGGTTTCGCGCGCCGGCACATGCACGGGAAGGTTCTCGACGACGACGGGTCCAAGCCGGCGGCCGCGCCAGAACATCGCGGCAGCTGCCGTGAGCGAGAGCAGAACGGTGAACGGCACAACCCACCTGGGTGTCAGCTCACCGAGCGTCGGCGGTGCGTCGGCCTGCACATCGGCGATCGTCGGGAGGTACCAGACGAGCTCGCCGTGCTCGCCGAGCAGGTTGAGAGCCAACGCCGCATTGCCCCCGTGGAGGATCGTTTCGTTGTTCAGCGCGCTCGGATTTCCCAGCAGCGTCAGCGAACCGCCTCCGCTCTGCGGAAGCGACACGAGGCCATAGCGCTCGTCCGAGACGGGAAAGCAGCCGAGCGCGTCGTCGTTGTCGATGATGCGGTAGGTGTACAGCAGCTCCGACGTCTGTGCGGCGCGGGCTGCGGGAACATCGCACGCGGCGTCGACGGGTGCCGCATCGGCCGGTTCAGAGCCGCCGGTGCGCACACCGGCGGCGATCTCGCGCAGATCGGCGAAGTCGGGCGTCATCACCACGGCGTCTGTCGCCTTCTCCGTGAGCCGTGCCAAATCGCGCGGCTCGAGAAACCCACCGGCGTCGTAGACGAAAAGAGTTGCCTCACCGGCATCCAGTACGTTTTCGGCATCCGCGGCGCTGTCTGCGGCGGTCACCGATACGCCATGCTCTTCGAGAACCGTGACAAGGCCCTTGGCGCCAGATGGCGTTGCGCTGTCTGCCTGCAGCGGGCGGCTCTGGTCACTGCCGGCACCAGAGAGGGCCAGCGCAATCCCCACGATGATCAGCGCACCGATTCCGAAGGCGATCCAGAATGCGCTGCGCCGCAGTCGTGCCCCGAACGTCGGGGTCAGTGATTCCGCAACGCTCACGGTGTCGCTACCTCGGCGTCATGAATGCGCGGTGTCGCGTGCGCGAGCTCGCCGTCGAGAGCGGCGAGTGCCTCGTATTGCTCGGCCGTGGCTCCGCCCTCGAGATAGCGAACGGAGTCGAAGACGGATGCTGCAGAACGCAGCCGTGCCGCGTGCGGAGGGAAGGCAGACGCCGCTGCTGACGCGAAGCCTCCGGCGGTAGTGCCTGGCAGAACGGTGACGAGCGTTCGCTCGTCGAGACCGCGGGCAAGGGCACGGAAGATCTCGAGAACGGCGGTCTCCCAGTCGCCGGCCTGCGCGGCCTGTCGCGCGTGGGTGCGCAGCTCGTGCGCCGTTCTCGTGTCGTCGTCTCCGAAGAGCGCTGCCGTGTTTCTTCCCGCGCGGTTTCTTCTGGGCACGCCCCAGATCAGAATCGCTGCAACGACAGCTGCGGCGATGAGCACGACGATGATGACGGGAACCCAGGCGGCGAACGTACCGTCGCCCGGGACGACGAGGGAGAGAAACCACTCCCTGACGGCCGAGGCGATGCGGTCGATCAGCGACGGCTGAGCCGCCGTGTACTCGGGCTTCGACAACTCTCTGACGAGCCAGTCATACGCTTCATCTCTGCCGGGGTGCAGCGGAGGAGTGTCGTCGAGCGGCAGAATGCCGATCACGGCTGCCCTCGCGGTCCAAACGGATCGGGCACTGACGTGTCACCGACCTGGCGCGCCTCGACAAACCGCGTGAGCTCGATGTCGAGTCCCTCGCGTCGCATGCGCAGATCAATGTAGATCAGGGCGAGTGCCCCCGACTGCACGACAGACATGATCGACCCCAAGACCACGGTGATCAGCAGAAGCACCACTTCGCCGATGGCGAGAAAAGTGAGCATGGAGGCCATGTCAGAGCCGGTCGGGTCGAGAAGACCGGGAACGATGCCGAACACGAGCGACAGGGGAGTGGTGATGATCTGCGAGGCGATGTTGAGAATCATCGCGATGAGGAAGATCACGCCGAATGTCTTCCAAAAGCTTCCTGTCGTGAGGTACCACGAGCGAACCATCGCGTTCTTCAGCGTGGCGTGCTCCATCACGATGATGCTGGGCACGATAGCGAGCTTTGTGAAGATCCACACGCCCAGCGCGATCGCCGCCAACGACCCGAAGACAATGAAGAGAATGCCGATCACAAGCCCGGCACCACCCTGAACAATCAGGAGCGCGCCGATGCCGCCGATGACAGCCAGAGCGATGAGCGCTGCAACCAAATACACGGCCGTCCAGCCGAGGAGCGTCCAGAACCGCGGCCAGGTCGCCTTCCAGACGTCACGCATTCTCAGCTTCTCGCCGAGCGTCGCCCGCGCCGTGTCTGTCACGACGACACCCTGCAGAAACGCGGAGCCGACAATCGAAACGAGAATCGGAACGATCATCGACAGCAGAATCGTCAGCACGGCGCCCGATGCGATCTCGGCTTGATCCTGAGCGGACGCCTGGTCAATTCGACCGAGCATCAGCATGGTGACCACGCCGGTGATGATGATCGTGAGTATGACGGTGACGCCCTGGATGATGAGCGCGCTTCCCACCGTTGTCTTCGGGTTGTGACGCAGCTCCTTGAACGGAGCGGTCAGGAGGGCGCCGAAGCTCAACGGTCGCAGCGGAATGAGACCGGGCTTCGGCGGCGGTGCCCAGCCGTACGAGGAGCCGAACGGCTGTTGGCTGTTTTGCCCGTACTGCGGCGGCTGCTGCCCGTATGACGGCGGTGGTGGGTACTGTCCGTACTGCGGAGGAGCGTACTCGCCGTACCGCGGTGGCGGTGGTGGCTGCTGCCCGTATGGCGGCTGCTGAGGCTGCTGCGGGGTCTGCCCGACTGCTTCGCCCGTGTCCGGGGGCCCCGGGTTCTCACCCTGAGTGCGGTTCGCGTCAGACGGCGTACCTGCTGAGTTACCGGACGGCGAGTGCCATGACCCGTTATCGCTCACTCGTTCGCGCCCCTTTCAGACCCTTGCGAGACACTTTCAGGGTTCTACTCTGTCATACGGCGCGGCGTCTCGTGCGTTTCACCGACGGGCATGGAGCCAAGCGTCAGATAGCCTTGTGGAACGCGGGCCGGGACGCCGTCCGTGTACACAGAAACGAGAACGAGACGAATGAACCCACGAATTCTTGTTGTCGACGATGACACAGCTCTCGCGGAGATGATCGGCATCGTGCTGCGATCCGAGGAATATGAGCCGATATTCTGCGCAGACGGGGCGTTAGCGCTCGCCGAGTTTCGCCAAGAGAAACCCGATCTCGTGCTTCTCGACCTCATGCTGCCTGGCGTCGACGGCATTGAGATCTGCACGCAGATCAGGCAAGAATCCGGCGTGCCCATCATCATGCTCACGGCGAAGTCGGACACGGCAGATGTCGTGCGCGGGCTGGAGTCGGGCGCAGACGATTACATCGTCAAGCCCTTCAACCCGAAAGAACTTGTGGCTCGCATTCGCACACGCCTGCGTCCGGCATCCGAGTCGACTCAGGATGCTCTGGAGGTCGCCGACCTGAGCGTTGACGTCGCAGGGCATGAAGTGCGACGGGGCGACAAGAAGATCAACCTCACCCCGCTTGAGTTCGATCTTCTGCTGACGCTCGCATCGAAGCCGCAGCAGGTGTTCACGCGAGAGATGCTTCTTGAGCAGGTCTGGGGCTATCACTACAAGGCAGACACACGACTTGTCAATGTTCATGTGCAGCGTTTGCGCGCGAAGATCGAGCACGATCCCGACAATCCACGCATCGTGACAACAGTGCGGGGAGTCGGCTATCGGGCGGGCACTTCGGGCTCGTAGACAATGAGCTCACCGCTGTCGGTTGCGGAGCTGGGGCTTTCGCAGGTGCGCACGTGGCCCAGCCGGGTGCGCGAATTGTGGCGACGGTCACTGCGGTTCAGAACCGTGTCGATCACCGTGGGCCTCACCCTCGTCGCTGTGCTCGCGTCGGGTGTGTATATGTCGATCAGCGTTCGCAACGACCTCTTCTCGTCTCGGCTGAGCCAGGTTCTCGATGACTCCGGGCGCACAATGAGTTCGGTGCAGCGTCTCTTCGAGTCGGCTGATATCAATGACCGTGTGGCGATCACCACCGTGATGAACACGGTGCGAAACCAGCTCGCGGCGACGTCGTCGAGCCAGCTCATCGCGGGTTACCGGGCGCCGGGGCAGGAATACAACCCCTATGCACCGCAGGGCTTTCGCAGCTCGGAGCTCGCCGGCGGCGTTCTGTCACCCGAGCTGCGAAACGTCGTACAAGATGGCGTCGGCGAGCAGTGGTGGCAATCTGTCACGCTCAAGGGCGCAGACGGCGAAGTTCCCGGTGTGATCGTTGGACAGCTCATCGATGTTCCGGGAGCTGGCCAGTACGAGTTCTACATCGCCTTCGACCTCAGCGACTCCGAGCGCACACTGCAATTTCTGCAGCAGACGATGCTCATTGTCGGCCTTGCGCTGCTTCTGCTTGTCGGTGCCGTCGGCTGGGTTGTCGTTCGCCTCGTCGTCGAGCCCATCACGATCGCCGCCGAGACAAGCCAGCGGCTTGCCGACGGCGACCTGGGAGTGCGAATCCGCGAGACAGGGGCCGACGAGCTTGCGACGCTCGCTCGATCGTTCAATGGAATGGCAGACTCGCTGCAGCAGCGCATTCGCGAACTGGCTGATCTGTCGCTTGTGCAGCAGCGGTTCGTCTCCGATGTCTCACACGAGCTTCGCACTCCGCTGACAACCATCAGACTCGCCGACGACGTCATCTATGACCATCGCCACTCGTTTGCGCCAGCGACGACGCGCACGGCCGAATTGCTGCACACGCAGGTTGAGCGGTTTGAATTGCTGCTTGACGATCTGCTGGAGATCAGCCGCTATGACGCCGGCTCTGTGCAGCTGGAGCTTGAGCCGACCAACCTCGCCACGCTCGCGCAAGACTGCATCGACGGCATGGAAGCGCTCGCCGCGGAACGTGGTACCGATATTCGACTTGTCGCCCCGGGGGGCCACAACCAAGTGGAGATGGACCCACGGCGCATCAGGCGCATTGTGCGCAACCTGATCGGCAACGCCGTCGAGCACGGGGAGGGCCGCCCGATCGTGGTCACCGTCGACAGCAATGCGGATGCTGTCGCGCTCACCGTGCGCGACTACGGGCTCGGCATGAGCGACGCCGACGCTGAGCATGTCTTCGACCGTTTCTGGCGCGCGGATCCCTCTCGACGTCGAACGATCGGTGGAACGGGCCTCGGCCTCGCCATTTCGACGGAAGATGCCAGCCTGCACGGTGGAGAGATCGATGTCTGGTCTCGGCCTGCGGCGGGCAGCAACTTTCGGCTGACGCTCCCGCGAACGCCAGGCGCGGCGATCACCTCGTACCCGCTCGACCGTGTTCCCGATGACGCAGACGGCTCGGGCCCGCCGATTCAGCAAGAGGACGACGCATGAGACGAATCACCTCAGTCTTGTCACTCGCCGTCATCGTGGCGCTTCTCGCGGGGTGCGCCGGCATCCCGCGCAGCGGGAGCGTGCGCGAGGGTAACCCCATTGGAGAAGACGAGAACAACGCAGACGACGTCACGCTGATCGCCGACGCTCCGGTGCCCGGCGCGTCGCAGGAGGATCTGCTCAAGGGCTTCATCGCGGCAGCATCCAGCCCGCTCAACAACTATGCCGTCGCGCGCGAATACCTGGCACCGGATATTCGGCTCGATTGGAATCCAGATGCCTCGGTGACGCTCGACGATCCCGGTGAACGGCAGTTTGACAGGCAGTCGGATGCGACGATCGATGTTGCTATTGCGCCCACCGCTCTCGTTGACGGCACGGGCGTGTACTCCGAGCGAACGACAGGGGGCCTTGTTCACCAGAGCTACACCTTTGCCAAGGTCAGCGGCGAATGGCGCATTGCGGAGGCGCCGAACGGCATCCTCCTGGAAGAGTCACTCTTCGAGACGGTGTTCGATCAGCATGCGCTGCGCTTCTTCAACCCGCAGTGGACGTCTCTCGTGCCCGATCTGCGCTGGTTCCCCTCGGGAAGCTCCTCGGCGACCCGAGTCGTGACGGAGCTGCTCAAAGGGCCGAGTGAATGGCTCGCGCAGTCGGTGACCACGGCGTTCCCAGACGGAACGCGGCTGGCACGCAGCTCTGTGCCCGTCACAGACGGAGAAGCGCAGGTGGACCTCAGCCGTGATGCCCTCACAGCCGACGATTCCGCCCGAAAGCGAATGAAAGCGCAGCTCGTGGCGAGCCTGGAGAACGTTGCCGGCGCCGGCATCGTCACGGTTCTCTTCGACGGGCAGCCGATGGACATTCCATCGCTGACCGTGCGTGAACCTCGCGTCGACTCACGGCCTCTCATCATGACCGATGACGGGTTCGGGTATGCGTCGGGCAAGGGCATCGAGACGATTTCCGGAATCTCGACCACCGTCGAAGCGATGAACGCAACGGCGGCGATCATCAACAGTGAGAACACGCAGATCGCTGTTCGCACAGAAGACGGCGTGTACTCCGTGACATCGGAGAAGGACCCCGTGCTCGTCGACAGTCGTGACGACCTGATCGCACCGACACTCGACGATTCCGGGTTCGTCTGGAGCGTTCCCGCTGGTCAGCCCGGAAAGATGCAGGTGCACGATCAGTCGGGCGCGGCATACGATGTGCAGACACCCTGGCCGGAGGCGTCGACCATCGCCTCGCTCGAGCTGTCCCGTGATGGCACGCGAATCGTCGCACTCATCGACTCCGGCGATTCGCCGCAGCTTCTTCTCGCCGGAGTGCGCAGAGGAACGGCAGGCGTGCCGACATCAATCAGCGAGACCGTGCGCTTCCCCGTTGCATCGGGCACTCCGATGTCGGCAACATGGGTCGACGACCAGACAGTCGCGGTGCTCACGAGCGACGCAACCGACGTGGTTCAGCTGATTGAGTTGGGCGGGCCATCGACGAACATCGGACCGGTTGAGGATGCCGTGGAACTCGTCGGCAGCAACGGCGAGGAGGCGCTCAGGGCTGTCACAAGCAACCATGAGCTTTTCGCCCGCCGCGGAACCGGATGGCAGGTGTCTCGCGAGGGAGTTGCCTTCATTGCAACGCAGATCGGCACGCCAGCGAACTGACGCGTCCACAGGCGGTGCGCGTGCGGCGGCTCTCCCCATTTTGCTCTGGACGGTTGCTGATGAGCAGCGCCACGGCAAGGCTTGAGCGATGACACGTCACCGTGGCCGAGCGTGGGGGCCTTCGCTCGCGCACCACTGTCTCGCACTCGGACGGCGCGTCATTCGTGAGATCGTTGCATTTCTCGTCCCTGTCGTCTGTGCCGGATGCGGCGAAAATGACGCCAGCGTGTGCGCAACGTGCCGGGACGCTCTGTGCAACAGCATCCTGACGCGCACGCTCGACGGCGTTCCCGTCTACAGCGCTGCTCACTATTCGGGCCGCGTGAAGCGCATGCTGCTCGCTGTCAAACGCGACGGTCGTGTCGATGCAGCGTCGGCGCTGGGAATCGCATTGCACGCTGCCATCACGGCGGCGCTTGCCGATGCTGAGGGCCGGGGAATTGAGCTCGCGACGGTGCCTGCGTCGCTGCGGTCTCGGCAACGTCGTGGGTTCGTACCCGTCGATCTGATGGTGCGGAGAGCCGGTTTCGGGCGCTCACGGGTGCTCGCGTGGCGACGACGACCGCGCGACCAGATCGGGCTCGGACGTGCACAGCGAACCGAGAATCTTGCGGGCGCCATCAGGTCGAAGAACGTGAGGGGCCGACGATTTATCGTCGTCGATGATGTTGTGACGAGCGGGGCGACGCTCTCGGAGTGCGTCCGCGCGCTGAGGCTGAGCGGCGGCGAGATCGTTGCGTGTGCGACTGTTGCGTCGACGCCGCTGCGTCTCGCCACGCCCGGTCGAGATCAGAGCGTGACAAGGTCGGGGACTGGGGCTACGGTGTAGGAAAAGGCGTGAAAGGATCGCCCGGAAAACCAGGCGACCTCGCGCCGGATCCGGAGGTCGCCGTGGAAATTAACATCGTCGGAATTGGCCTGGGAGTCACCGATCGCTTTCGTGATTATGTGGAAGAGAAATCAGAGAAAATCACCCACATCACGGATCGCATGATCGCGTTCGAGGTCAAAGTGAGCCGCCACAACGACAAAAGTGGAAAGAACGGCGATGATCGCGTCGAGTTGACGCTCATCGGGCCGGGGCCCCTTGTGAGGGCAGAGGCGACGGGCGGTGACAAATACAGCGCGTTCGACATTGCGATCGACAAGATGCTCGAGCGCATACGCCGGGCAAAGGAGCGCAGGCAGGCACGTCGAGGCAAGAAGCGCACATCACTTCACGCCGCGGCCACGAGCGAGTTCGCCGTTGTCGGGCTGCAACCGGCGCCCGCAGATGTCATCGAGCGCGTCAGCGCCGGTGAGTCGCCGGTTGACGATGTTGAAAGCGAGGAGCAGTACTCACCTGTCGTCATCAGGCAGAAGACATTCCCCGCAGAATGGATGACCGTCGACGACGCGGTGGATCGCATGGAGCTGGTCGGGCACGACTTCTTCCTTTTCATTGACGCGCGCACTGATCGCCCGAGCGTCGTGTACCGGCGCAAGGGCTGGGATTACGGTGTGATCGAGCTCTCGGAGGAAGCCGAGGCTGAAGCAAGCAGGGCCTAAGAGCCCAAAGGCGGCCTGGCGATGCCCGTATCCGGGCGCGCCCGGCCGCCTTTCTTCAGCCCGCGCCAAGCGGTGGGTCGCTAATATAGGTACGATCGACCCCGGCCCGATCGAACGAGACGGGACCTGGCGCCTCGAGCGCCGTGAACTAAGTGGAGTGCATTCGTGGCCTCAGTATTGGAAAAAGCCCTTCGCGTCGGCGAAGGACGAACCCTCAAACGCCTGAAGAACTACGCGAAGGCCGTCAACGCACTTGAAGACGACTTCGCCGAACTCAGCGATGAGGATCTCAAGAACGAGACAGCGGAGCTTCGCGAGCGCTATGAGAAGGGTGAGAAGCTCGACCATCTGCTGCCCGAGGCTTTTGCCGCGGTCAGAGAAGCGGCAAAGCGCACGCTGGGCATGCGGCCCTTCGACGTTCAGCTCATGGGTGGGGCGGCGCTTCATCTCGGCAACATCGCCGAGATGAAGACCGGGGAAGGTAAGACCCTCGTCGCGACGCTCCCCGCGTACCTCAACGCCATCACTGGCAAAGGCGTGCACGTCATCACCGTCAACGACTATCTTGCGAGCTATCAGTCCGAGCTGATGGGGCGTGTGTTCCGTGCGCTCGGAATGACAACGGGTGTTGTCGTCTCCGGCCAGACACCGGACGTGCGGCGCAAGCAATATCAAGCAGACATCACCTACGGAACGAACAATGAGTTCGGGTTCGATTACCTGCGCGACAACATGGCGTGGCAGAAGGACGGAATGGTTCAGCGTGACCACTATTTCGTCATCATCGACGAGGTCGACTCCATCCTCATTGACGAGGCGCGGACCCCTCTGATCATCTCTGGCCCGTCGTCAGGCGAGGCGAACAGATGGTTCACCGAGTTTGCGCGAATCGCGCAGGGCCTTGTGGCTGGCGAAGACTACGAGGTCGATGAGAAGAAGCGCACAGTCGGCGTGCTCGAGCCCGGAATCGAGAAGGTGGAAGACCACCTCGGGATCGACAATCTTTACGAATCGGCGAATACCCCGCTCATTTCCTTTCTCAACAACGCCATCAAGGCGTCGGCGCTGTTCAAGAAAGACAAGGACTACGTCGTCATGAACGGCGAGGTCATGATCGTCGATGAGCACACCGGGCGCATCCTCGTCGGACGGCGCTATAACGAAGGTGTTCACCAGGCGATCGAGGCGAAGGAAGGCGTCACAGTCAAGGCCGAGAACCAGACGCTTGCGACGGTCACACTGCAGAACTACTTCCGCATGTACGACAAGATGGCGGGAATGACCGGTACGGCCGAAACAGAGGCCGCCGAGTTTATGTCGACGTACAAACTCGGTGTCGTGACGATCCCAACGAACAAACCGATGCAGCGCATGGATCGATCCGACCTTGTATACAAGACAGAAGAGGCGAAGTTCGCCCACGTCGTCGACGATATCTCTGAGCGAAACGACGCAGGTCAGCCGGTGCTCATCGGTACGACGAGCGTGGAGAAGAGCGAGTACCTCTCGCGTCTCCTCGCGAAGAAGGGCATCAGACACGAGGTGCTCAATGCGAAGAACCACGCCCGTGAGGCATCCATCGTCGCTCAGGCGGGCCGCCTCGGCGCGGTTACCGTCGCAACGAATATGGCCGGACGCGGCACCGACGTCATGCTCGGCGGCAACGCCGAGTTCCTCGCCGTTCAGAAGATGAGCGAGTTGGGGCTCTCGACGACCGAGACTCCCGACGAGTATGAAGAGAAGTGGGACGAAGTCTACGACGAGGTGAAAGCCGGGGTGCAGACAGAAGCCGACAAAGTTATCGAGGCCGGAGGGCTCTACGTTCTGGGCACCGAACGTCACGAATCTCGCCGCATCGACAACCAGCTTCGCGGCCGGTCCGGCCGTCAGGGCGACCCGGGCGAGAGCCGCTTCTACCTCTCGTTGCAAGACGATCTGATGCGCCTGTTCAACTCCGGCGCCGCAGAGAGTCTGATGTCACGAGGCGTGCCTGACGACGTCGCCATCGAGTCGAAGGTCGTCAGCAGGGCAATTCGATCGGCGCAGTCCCAGGTGGAGTCACGCAACGCGGAGATCCGCAAGAACGTTCTGAAGTACGACGACGTGCTCAACCGCCAGCGCGAGACGGTGTACACCGACCGACGACAGATTCTCGAAGGCGACGACCTCCAAGAGCGCGTCCGGGTGTTCCTCGAGGACGTTGTCACCGAGGTGCTCGATGAGCACGTCGGCGAAGGCAATGGAGACGATTGGGACTTTGACGCTTTGTGGGTTGAGCTCAAGACTCTGTATCCGATCGCTCTCACTGTCGATGAGGTTGTTCAGGAAGCGGGTTCGAAGGGACGCGTCAATCGAGCATTCGTGCAGCGCGAGATCTTGTCAGACGCCAAGCTCGCCTACGAGCATCGTGAGGAGCTGCTCGGCTCCGATGCCATGCGTGAACTTGAGCGTCGCGTTGTGCTGCAGGTCATCGATCGCCGGTGGAGAGACCATCTCTACGAGATGGACTACCTGAAGGACGGCATCGGTCTGCGGGCGATGGCCCAGCGTGATCCCCTTGTCGAGTACCAGCGTGAAGGCTTCTCCCTGTTCCAGCAGATGATGGGACAGATTCGAGAGGAGTCCGTCGGGTACCTGTTCAACCTCGAGGTCGAGGTGACGCGACCAGACGATGCGGAGGGCGAGGTCAGCCCCGTAATCGTTGCAAAGGGGCTTGCGCGCCCCGATGGCGAGACGGAGAAGCTCAGCTATTCGGCAGCAAACGAAGAAGGCGACGTCGAGGTTCGCAATCAGCGCGGGCAGATCGAAAAGGGCGCAACAGGCAAGGCCCAACGCGTGGCTCAAGGATCGACAAACGGTGCAGCGAAGGGAAGCCCTGCCCGCCAGGCGCGACCGGCGGCCGCACCTCAGAAGAAGAAGCCTGCTCAGCGCGGTGCATTCGGTCAGACAGCATCCGATGATGCGAAGCCGGCGCCGGCCAACCGTGCGCAGCGACGTTCACAGCAGAAGAAGAAGTAGCCTCAGCTAAAGGACGCCGATCGACGTCGCACGCCAGCGATGGTCGATGCCCTCGAGCCGAATCGCAACGGCTCGGGCACGTGTGCGCCCGACCTGCACCATGATCACGGCTTCACACACGTCGTCGACGGGGGCTTGGACATGCACCTTTCCGACGTGCACGACCGGCCGCACGGCGTTCTGACCCTTCAACGTTCGGGCCCGCGCGGTGATGACGGTCTGCTTGACGAGCGTCTTGTACACATCTTCGCTGATCCAGCGGGAAAGCTGCTCAAGGTTGCGTGCTCCCGCAATCACCTCGATCACGCTGCGTGTGAGATTGACGAGAAGCGGTTCTGGGTCGGGCAGATCTGTCGCGTTCGTTCGGAGAAATGTGAACTCGCTGTCGGGATCGGCGGTGCCGCAACGGGCAGGACGGGCGGGCGGCGCGGGGGAATGCTCGTCGGATCGTGCGACATTGCCTTCACTCATCTTTGCTCCGCCCAGGCCGTGGAACGGCCCTGGCTGGGCCGCTTTGCCATCGCGGGTCCATGATGAACCCACTGCTGAGTGACCCCCTCGTGGGGGTCAGGACTCATGGTTAGACACTCAACCAGGTAGCGCGTGATCTTGTAAAGCAATTTTTGCAATCTGTGGATAACTCGGTGAACCTCTCCGGGGAACCGCTAGTCTCGGGCACCATGAGATGGGACAGCCTGTTCGACGATCTCGAAGGCCAGCTGGATTCGGCATGGAGCGCCGAAGACATCGAGAGACGCGCTGAAGACGAGCGGCTTCGCATCGGCCGCCTGAGCCTCCGCGACCGCATGATCGCGTATGGGCAAAGCTCGGTCGACGACCCGAGCATGACGAGGCCGATGAAAGTCATCCTCCGCAGCGGCCGCGACATCACTGTGCAGCCTCGAACTTTCGGCCGCGACTGGATTGCCGCCGATCTCATCAGGCAACACGGGAGCGACGGGGCATGTGTGATCGCGCTCGCCGGCATCAGCAGCATCCTGTTGCACCCTGACGATGTCGAGCGGAGCATCGCGGAGGGCGATGACGCACGTCGGGGCCCTCAGATCACCGACCGCATCGGATTTCCGTTTGTCTTGAGAGACCTCTGTCGCCGTCGAACGTACGTGACGATGTCGACAGTGATGTCGTCAGATGCGATCGGCGGAACCCTCGACCGTGTGGCTCGGGACCATGTCGACATCGCTCGTCACGCGCGCGGAACCCCTCGACGCGCCCGCGATGTTGCGCAGGTGCAGCTTGTCGCCCTGTCTGCGATCGATCTGGTTGAACTCTGAGAGCCGCGGTCAACGGCGGTGCTTCGGCCCGTCGCTGATGTCTTGGATGCTTGCGGCATTCGCCTCGCGCCAGAGGCTCATACGGCGTGTCTCTTCATACTTCTGCTCGATGTATTCCTCGAGAACGCGGCGTTCTATGCGCCAGCGGCCGGGGGAGCCCACGCTGATCGCGGGCAACTCAGCTGACCGGATCAGCTCCCGTACCTCGTCGGCGGAGACGTTAAGGATCTCCGAAGCATCGGCCACTGTTAGGAAGCGGCCGATCGACTCTGGTGAAATGTGATCCATGACTATTGATTATGGTCACTTCTCCTGTGTGAATCGTGTCCTGTGGATAACTTTCCTGGAAAGCCTGGGAAATTGGCACCATGGTCTGCATGCCGAACCAACCGAGGTCCGCCGCGCGGACAACACGACGGCGATTCTGGTTTGACCCGCGTTTCATCATCGGGCTTGTGCTCGTGATCATCTCGGTAACCGGCGTCTGGCTCGTCGTCGATTCCCAAGACCAGACGGTGCCCGTGTACGCCGCGGCGGCGACGCTGCCTGCCGGGGCACACGTGATGACCGACGATCTGACTCTGTCCCGCGTCAGCCTCGGATCGCTCGACGGCCGGTACATTCGCGAAGGGGAGCTGCCAGAAGGCGACCTCGTCACCGTTCGAACGGTCGGTGACGGTGAGCTCATTCCCGCGTCGGCGATCGCCGACGCAGCCGCGAGCGCCGTCGCTCCTGTTGTGATCGACATAACGGGGGAGCTCCCTGAATCTGTCGCTGTGGGCGCACGTGTCGACATCTGGGCCGCCGCGCCAAACGAGCAGAACGGGTTCGGCCAGCCGACGGTGATCGTCGATGGGGCCGTCGTGGCCCGAGTCGTGACCGATGACGCGATGGTCGGGCAGCAGAGCACGAGCGTCGAAATTCTCATTCCCAAAGGGGACGTGGCGACGGTGCTGAGCGCGCAGGCGAACGGTCATGCCCTGTCGATTGTTCCGGGGGCGGGCATCGCATGACTCGTCTTGTGCTCGCCGTGGCTCGCAAAACCGAGGAGCGCATTCTCGAGCCTCTGCTCGAGCGCGGCCATGACGTGCTGGCTCGGCTTGGGCCGCTCGACGATGTCGCGGAGGTCATCGCCCGCACACAGCCAGATGCCCTGATCGCTGACGGCGATGTGATGACCGCAGAACTGCTGTCACACTGTGATGATTCCGGATGCCGCGTTGTCGCGGTGTGCTCAGACGAGACGCAGCGCCGCCACATTGCCCGGCTCGGGCTCCGCGAGCATGTCGACGTCGGGGCGAGCATTGCGCAGTTCGAGGCGTCTCTCGCGGGCCCCGATCTCGATGTCGGGCGCGACGAGGCGGCCCGCGGGGTCGTCACCGCCGTGTGGGGGCCCGCGGGCGCTCCCGGACGAACGACGATCGCAATCTCGCTCGCCGTCGAGCTTGCCGAACTCGGTGGGCGGGTGTGTCTCATCGACGCAGACACCTGGAGTGCATCGATCGCCCAGATGCTGGGAATGCTCGATGAGTCGCCGGGGTTCGCTGCGGCCTGTCGTCTTGCTGGACAGGGCGCGTTGACGCACGACGAGCTGGATCGCATCAGCGAGCGCTATCCCGTCTCACACGGGTCGCTCTCGGTGCTCACGGGCCTCACGCGCTCATCGCGCTGGCCCGAGCTCACGCAGTCTCGCGTCACGGATTCCATCGAGATGTGCCGTCTCTGGGCCGACCATGTCGTCATAGACACGGGCTTCAGCCTTGAGAGCGATGAAGAGATCTCCAGCGACCTGTTCGCGCCGCGGCGCAATGCGGCGACGCTTGCCGCGCTGCGCGCCTCAGATCGCGTGCTCGCCATCGGGCGTGCAGACCCCATCGGAATCAGCCGGTACCTTCGGTCGCACGCGGAGCTGCTCGAGGTCGCCGCCGGAATTCCGGTGCACACCGTGATGAACCGCGTTCGTTCGGGGCCCGTCGGGCTTGCGGCCGCCAGCCAGATCACGTCGACGCTGCAGCGCTTTGGCGTCATTGACAAGCCAACTCTCATCGGGAACGACGAGCGAGCGGCAGACGCGGCTTTGCTTGAGGGCAGGTCGCTGCGCGAGGTTTCTCCTCGTTCGCCTGTCGTCGCCTCCGTCAGAGGGCTCGCCCGAGGCATGATGCCTGAAGCGGCTGTGCCGACGACGCGCCGCGAGAGAAAGACCCGGGCCTCTCGCACGCGGCACACCCGGGCGTGGCACGTGTCCGGGCGAGCGGCGTCCTCACCATAAACTGGTGCAATGTCGACGCTCAGTGAACTGATTCTCGCTCAGGGCCGCTCTGATGAAGCGGATGTTGAATGGCTGCACATGCTGGTGGAAGATGCGCAGCTGCTCGCTGATCTCGCCTTCGCCGACATTGTGCTGTGGGTTCCGACTCACGACGACAGTTTCATCGCCGTTTCTCACTACCGCCCGTCGAGCGCAGCAACGCTCTTCTACCGAGACTTCGTCGGGCAGAAGGTCAAGCAGCAGTGGCGGGCTCAGGTGACCGAGGCCTTTTCACGTGGCGAGATCATCGACTCCTCGGCACCAGACTGGTACGAAGAAACTCCGACCCGGGTCGTCGCGGTTCCCGTCGTCCGGCGTCTCACCTCAGAGAGCACGGTGACGACGCCCGGCCCGATCGCCGTGCTCACACGCCACACAAACCTCAGCGAGACCCGTTCCCCCAGCCGTCAAGAGCTGACGTTCAACAACTGCGCCGCCGACTTGTTCGGCATGATCGCCGGTGGCGACTTTCCGGATCTCTCCGCTCCAACGGGCCCCAGACGGGGCGCGCCGCGAGCCTCAGACGGCCTGCTGCGCATCGACGTGGAGGGCACGACGACCTTCGCGAGCCCGAACGCGCTGTCGGCGTTCAACCGGATGGGGTTTGAAGATGAGCTCGAGGGCGAATCACTCGCCGATGTGACGACGGAGATTTTGGGTGACCAGCAAGAGATCGACGAGTCACTGCCTCTCGTCGTCACCGGCAGAGCACCTTGGCGCACCGATGTCGAATCGAAGGGCGTCACAATCTCGCTTCGCTCGATCCCACTGCGTGTACGCGGCGGGCGCGTGGGCGCCATCGTGCTCTGCCGAGACGTCACGGAGCTGCGCCACCGTGAACGGGAACTGATTACAAAGGATGCCACGATCCGCGAGATCCATCACCGGGTGAAGAACAATCTTCAGACTGTCGCCTCGCTTCTGCGCATCCAGGCTCGCCGGGCACATTCCGACGAGGCAAGCAACGCGCTGACGCAGGCGATGCGGCGGGTGACGGCCATCGCCGTCGTGCACGACACGCTGTCAGAAGGTCTGTCTCAGGATGTTGACTTCGACGACGTGTTCGAGCGGGTGCTCATGCTGATCGCGGAGGTGGCTTCCGCGCACAACACAACCGTGCGGCCCACCAAATCCGGTCGTTTCGGTGTTCTGCCGAGCGAGTACGCAACACCTCTCGCGCTCGCCCTGACCGAGTTGGTGACGAATGCCGTGGAGCACGGGCTCGCCGGGCGCTCTGGCGAGGTTGAGATTCAGGCGGAGCGCACCGAGGAGGTTCTCTCGGTGACCGTGCGTGACAACGGAACGGGCCTCCCCGAGGGGCGCGTGGGCCAAGGCCTCGGCACCCAGATCGTGCGCACCTTGATTCAGGGCGAGCTGAGCGGCACGATCGACTGGCACACCGTCGTCGGAGAGGGCACCGAGGTGACCATCGAGGTTCCTCTGCGGTTCATCACGAGCTGAGTGCGAGATCGCGCAGTGAAAACGGGGCCGGATGCTGTGTCAGCACCGGCCCCGTTTCGCAGGGATTTGCTAGGAGGCACGGCGGGCGCGTGCGGCCCGACGTTTGAGAGCCCGACGCTCGTCTTCGCTGAGTCCGCCCCAGACGCCGGAATCCTGGCTGGTCTCAAGTGCATATTGAAGGCATACTTCGGTGACGGTGCACGTTGCGCACACGGCCTTTGCCTTTTCGATCTGGTCGACGGCCGGGCCGGTGTTACCTACCGGGAAAAATAGCTCCGGGTCAGCTGTGAGGCAGGCGGCCTTGTCGCGCCAGTCCATGGGTATGCTCCTTATTTCATGCGAGAATTGGTCTCACTGGACCGTAGGGAATGGCCGAGTCGAGGGGGAGGCCCACCGATTGGGGCCTGCTCACAACCCTGTGAACGAAAAACTCGGCCTGCACAATGTTCGCATATCCGCCAGAATCGATCAATAGTTTTGTATGGGATATTTCTGTGAGTAACCAATTCGACACCGCCGCGTCATCAGATTCGGGTAAGCGATCACGCGCCGTCGTTGTGACGGCAGCATTGCTTGGGCTCGAGGCTGCCGCTCTCGTCGTCGTCTCAGGCATGCTCATCGTCGATCTTTTCACCCTGCGACCCGACCGATACGACTCGGCAATCGCGCTCACGGTTCTCGCCGTTGTCGCGGCGATCTGGCTGATCGCCATCGTGGTCGCCTTCTGGCGCGGCCGGCAATGGTCACGAGCCGCAGCGCTCACCTGGCAGGTGCTTCAGAGCGCCCTTGCGATCGGAGCTTTTCAAGGCATCTTCGCGCAGCCGACCATCGGCTGGGCACTCTTGCTGCCCGCGCTCGCAGTGATCATCCTGCTGCTGACGCGCTCGGTCATCGAACACTCGCGCCCGGAGAAGCAGTGACGATCGGTGACGAGCACTGACCTACGCGTCGATGGCGAGCTTGCGTCGCAGCATCTTCACGTGTCCCGTCGCCCTCACGTTGTAAAGCGCGAGCGCTACCTGACCCGAGCCGTCAATGACGATTGTCGATCGCAGCGTGCCGGTGAGGAGTCGCCCGTAGCTGTTCTTCGGTCCAAAGGCTCCATACGCTTTGTGCACGGCCTGATCGGGGTCTGACAGAAGCGGGAACGGCAGCGCGTCGCGCTCGGCAAAGTGGGACAGCTTTTCCGGGTCGTCTTTCGAAATTCCGATCACGTGATACCCGGCTGCCTGCAGGCTCGTCATGCTGTCGCGAAAGTCGCAGGCCTGGGTTGTGCAGCCCGGAGTCATTGCCGCGGGGTAGAAGTAAACGATGACGTTCTCGCCAGAGAAATCTGACAGCGATACGTCGCCGCCGTTGTGATCCGTGAGAGTGAAATGGGGTGCGGCGTCGCCTGCCGAGAGACGCGGGTAATCAGTCATGCTTTCAGCCTATGCTCCGTTGGGCTGTCAGCTGGCGAAGGTCGTGAGCAGTCGCTGCAGAGAATCCAGACGCTGAAGCGTCACCGAATCAAGCTCGCCGGCCTGTGATGCCTCGTTGAGTGCGCAATCGGGGGCGTCTGGCAGGTGTGTGCACCCCCGTGGACACTCATCGGCACGGCGATTCAGATCGGGGAATGACCGGAGGATGTTGCTTGTGTCGACATGACCGAGGCCGAATGATCGAACCCCGGGCGTGTCGATGATCCAGCCTGAGCGACCGTCGTGCGATAACCGGTAGGAGACCGCAGACGACGACGTGTGCCTGCCGCGTCCCGTTACCCGATTCACATGCCCCGTCGAGCGATGCGCTTCGGGTACGAGCGCGTTGACGAGTGTCGACTTGCCGACCCCCGAATGCCCAACGAAAACTGTTGAGTGCCCGACGAGCAGCTCGGCGATCTCAGCGACCGGCATGTCATCGGTGCGGCTTGTCAGCACCGTCAGCGGCAGCCCGGCGAACAAGGTCATAAAGTCGGCAGGGTGGGCAAGATCGGTCTTGGTGATCACGAGCAGGGGAGTGATTCCGGCGTCGAATGCGGCGACGAGGTACCGGTCAACGAGACGCGCACGCGGTTCCGGGTTTGCCGCGGCGACGACGATGAGCATCTGGTCGGCATTTGCCACGATGATGCGCTCGACCTCGTCTGTGTCGTCTGCGCTGCGGCGCAAGAGGGTCGAGCGCTCTTTGATGCGCACGATGCGAGCGAGAGTCCCCTGCTCGCCGGAGACGTCGCCCACCACATCGACGCGGTCCCCGTTGACGATCGGCTGCCTTCGCAGCTCGGAGGCCCTGCTTGCGGTGATTTCCCGTTCGCTCGTCCGATTCTCATCGAGCAGCACCGTATAGCGGCCGCGATCGACGCCGAGCACTGTGCCGATGACGGCATCCTTGTGAGCGGGCCGCGTCTTTGTTCGGGGCCGCGAGCCGCGGCGGCTCGGGCGCACGCGAATGTCTGACTCATCGGGGAGTTGTTCGTCGTCATCGTCGTCGACGTCCCACCAGCTCATGAGCGTGTGTTGCCTGTCGTTCCAGATGCGACGAGGGCGTCCCAGAGCGATGTGAACTGCGGAAGCGTTTTCGCCGTCGTTGCGATGTCGACGATCTCCACACCGGGAACGGCGATGCCGACGAGTGCACCGGCCGTCGCGGTGCGGTGATCGTTGTAGGTGTTCCAGACGCCGCCGTGGAGGGTCTGCGGCCGCACCGTGACGCCGTCTTCGTGCTCTGTGACATTCCCGCCAAGATTCGTCAGCTCGGTGGCGATAGCGGCAAGCCTGTCGGTCTCGTGGTGGCGAATATGCGCGATTCCTCGAAAACGAGAGGGGCCGTCGGCGAAGGCGGAAAGCGCGATGAGCGTCGGTGCCAGCTCGCCGGCGTGGCTCAGGTCGAGATCGACGGCGTGGATGCGCTCTCCCGCCGTCACCGTCAGGTTTCCATCGGCCGTGAGCTCGACGTGTGCCCCGAATTCCGCAAGCAGAGTGGCCAGATCTGCACCCACCTGTGTGGTCTCGGTTGGCCAGTTCGGAATCGTCACCGAACCTCCGGCAACGAGAGCGGCGGCAAGAAAGGGCGCCGCGTTGGAGAGATCGGGTTCGATAGTGACATCGCGCCCCGCGATCTCTCCGGGGGAAACACGCCAGACTCCGAGTTCTGGCGACGATGCATCGACGCCTCGCTCGCGCAACGCAGCGATCGTCATATCGATGTGAGGGATGCTGGGAAGCTTCTCGCCCGTGTGACGAAGAACGATCCCGTTCTCGAACCGGGCGGCCGACAGCAGGAGCGCTGAGACAAACTGGCTCGACGCCGAGGCGTCGACGCTGACGTCGCCTCCGGGGACAGAACCGCTGCCGTGCACGGTGAAGGGCAACGAACGGGCACCGGGATCGATATCGACTCCTGACGCGCGGAGGGCGTCGAGAACGGCTGCCATGGGCCGGCCCCGTGCTGCATCATCGGCGTCGAACGTCGTCGGACCGAGGGCCAAGGCGGCAACGGGAGGCACAAAGCGCATGACCGTTCCGGCGAGACCGCACTCAATTGTCGTCGACCCGGTCAGTTCGCCCGGCGTCACGAGAAAGTCCGCACCGTACTCTCCGCTCGCCTCGACCTCGTCGATGCGCGCTCCGAGTGCACGAAGCGCCTCGACCATGTTCTGGCTGTCACGAGAATGAAGCGGTGCTCTCAAGAGACTGGGCTCGGACGCAAGCGCGGCGAGCACGAGTTCGCGATTGACAAGCGATTTGGAGCCGGGGAGCGAGACGCGCGAGGTGATCGGGCCGTCCGCCTTTGGCGCAGGCCAGAGCGTCTCACCGTCGATGAGACGGCGGTCGCCCGCAAGCTGGTCGTCTGGACCGGAATATTTCGACTCAAACATCGTTATCTAATGTATCGGCGAAATCTGCGGAGGTACACATATGACGACAAGTGCAGTTCTCGAACGCGCTAGCGTGCACGACGTAGACTTAGCAGTGATGACTGTGCCCGAAAAACCAACACCACAGGCGAGGGACGAGTCCCACGCCCTCTTCGAAGAGCAGGCTCTGCCGTTTCTTGATCAGCTCTACGGAGCTGCTATGCGCATGACGAAGAATCCCGCAGACGCGCAGGACCTCGTCCAAGAGACGTTCGTCAAGGCGTACGCGGCCTTCGGGCAGTTTAAACAGGGAACAAACCTCAAGGCGTGGCTGTACCGCATTCTGACGAACACGTACATCAACCTGTATCGCAAGAAGCAGCGCGAGCCGTATCAGAGCGCGATCGACGACCTTGAGGACTGGCAGCTCGGGGGAGCGCAGTCAACGACGGCGAGCACACATCGCTCCGCCGAAAGCGAGGCGATCGACCACATGCCTGACAGCGCGGTGAAGCAGGCGCTGCAGGACATCCCCGAAGACTTCCGTCTTGCCGTCTACCTGGCCGATGTCGAGGGTTTCAGCTATCAAGACATCGCCGAGATTATGAAGAGTCCCATCGGTACCGTGATGAGCCGGCTGCACCGTGGCCGCCGAATGCTGCGCGACCGACTGACTGATTACGCCGTCGCGCGGGGCATCACGGCTCCGACGGCAGGGAGCACGAAATGACTGACTGTGGCTGCGCAAAAGCACGGCGAGATCTCGAAGAGTTTCTGAGAAACGAGATCTGCCATACGGATGCGTCGGATATTCGCGAGCACCTGGCCGACTGCGCCGATTGCACGCGCGAGGCGCTGCTCTCGCGCACGCTCACCGAGACGGTGCAGCGTGCCTGCAGGGAGACAGCTCCGGAGGAGCTTCGCGCCCAGGTGATCGAGCGGCTGCGCACGGCGACCGCTCACTGAGTCCAGCCGCCGCCCGTTTCGTCAGTGGGCACCTGAATCGCCGTCCATGTGACCGAGACGGGTCTCTTCCGCGTCGAGGATGGCCTGGGCACGCTCGAGCACGCGGGAGCTGTAGACGCCGCGAGAACGTGCGTCAAGCAGCGCTGCGCGCTCGGCCTGCAGCACCATGCGCCTGAGTGCACGCCTCTGCTCGTGGGGACCTGGCTCGTCGCTGCCCAGCGACTCTGACATCGCTTCTGAGATTCTTGTGGTGTCGACTCGTACTTGCGCGATGATCGCCTCGTCGTAGCGTCGCCCATTTGACTGATGCAATTCAGGGTTATCGAGAAGAGCACCGCCGATCGTGCCAATCTCATCAATCAACCCGGCAAGCTCGGAGCGATCGGCAAGGGCATCGGAGCCCTTGATTCCGAGGAGCCTGATGAGCAGAGGCAGCGTTCCGCCTTGCACAACAAGCGTGACGATCGCGACGGTGAACGCGATAAGCACAAGTTGAGGCTGATATGGCGTCTTGTCCGGCAGCGACTGTGCGGCAGCGAGCGTGATGACTCCGCGCATTCCCGACCAGCCGAGCACTGCCGCGCCGCGCCACCCCAGTCCCTCCGACGTGAGAAAGTCGGCGTCTGCCTGTCGTCGCTGCAGCATGCGCGTCGCGCGGTCCCACCGTCTTGACGGTGCGATATCCGCCGGTCGTGCCGCCGCCAGCCGCTCCATTGCCTGATTGAGCCGGGGTCCCTGTACTTGCGCACGTCGCTGCTCGGTTCGCAGGGACCCGACGAGGGGCACAACGAAGAGCACGCGGACGACAAGAAGGATACCTGTCGCAAGCAGACCATAGAGGATGCTGTTTGTGACGCTGAAGCCGCCCTCTTCCACCCGAGCGATGATGACGTGAACCTCGTACCCCATGATGAGGAATACCCCGTTTTCGAGAATCAGCTGGGCGGTGCGCCAATTGATGCGCTCGCTGATGCGATCTTGGGCAGAAAAGTGTCGTGCGCTCTGATGACCGGTGATGAGCCCAGCGGTGACGACGGCGACAACGCCGGACGCGCCGATCTCCTCTGACGGCACGAACGCGATGAAGGGGACAGCGAACGAGATCGCGGTCGTGAGCACCGAATCGTTGAGTCGTGAGCGCACCCACACTGAGACGAGACCGATGACCACGCCGAACGCAATGGCCACGAAGAGGGCGAAGAGAAAGTCGCCGACAACGCCGAAGAAGGTGACGGTGCCGCCGACGGCAGCAATGGCCGAGCGCAGCATGACGAGGGCCGTCGCGTCGTTGACGAGGCCCTCGCCTTCCATCACCGTGACGAGTCGTGGGGGAAGGCCGAGGCGCTTTCCAATGGACGTTGCGGCAACCGCATCCGGAGGGCTGACGACCGCGCCGAGCGCGATTGCCGCGGGGAGCGAGAGGTCGGGGAGCAGAAGGAAGAAGATGAACCCCGTCACGAACGCCGACACGATGACGAGCAGCACGGACAGCCCGCTGATTGCCTTGAAGTTTCGCCGGAAATCGACGATGGGAACGTTGACGGCCGCCGAATAGAGGATCGGCGGAAGAGCGACGGTGAGAATGAGCTCGTGCGGCAGCTCAAACTCGGGAGCTCCCGGGATGTAGCTCGCGCCGACGCCGAGCAGCACGAGCACGATCGGAGCGGCGACGCCGAGCTTTGGAGCAAAGAACGATACGACAACGATGACAAGCACGCCCACCGCGCTTAAGAGGGCGAGCTCAGATTCCATAGGACTATTTTACGGGCACGGCGGATCGGTCACGACAAAGCGGTCGGGCCCGGTGGGCCCGACCGCTTTGTTCGTCGGTGTCTCAGAGCGACAACGCGCGCTCGATGAGCTTCGTGTGCTCTGCCGCGTGACGCTTGGCCGAGCCCGTTGCCGGGGATGCGGCTGCCGCTCGTGTGATGCCCGTGACGGCATTGTTCGAGAGGTGCTTGGTCAGCTCGAGCGAGATGAACGGCCACGCTCCCTGGTTCTCCGGCTCTTCTTGAACCCACACGATCTCTGCGTTGGGGTACCGCGAGAGCACGGAGCGCAGCTCGGTTCCCGGAACGGGGTAGTACTGCTCAACGCGAACGAGCGCGATGCGTGGGTCGGGGTTCTTCGTGAGCTCGCTGCGAAGATCCCAATGGACCTTGCCTGCGTGCAGGATCACTCGCTTCACCTCTGCCGGATCCGTGATGCGATCGTCATCGATGATCGGCTGGAATTTTCCGGTCGTGAAGTCCTCAAGTTCGCTCGTTGCACCCTTCAGGCGCAGCATCGCCTTCGGCGTGAATACGACAAGGGGACGGCGCGGGCGGGCGTATGCCTGCCTCCGGAGCAGGTGGAAGTACGACGCCGGGGTCGAGGGGCGCGCGACAGTCATATTGTTCTCGGCGCTGAGCTGAAGGAACCTCTCGATGCGCGCCGACGAGTGGTCGGGTCCTGCGCCCTCGTAGCCGTGGGGGAGCAGGAGCACGACGCTGGATCGCTGGCCCCATTTCTGCTCGGCAGAGGAGATGAACTCGTCAATGATCGTCTGCCCGCCGTTCGCGAAGTCGCCGAACTGCGCCTCCCACAGCACGAGTGCGTCTGCACGCTCAACGGAGTAGCCGTATTCGAAGCCCATGACCGCGTACTCCGACAGCAGCGAATCATAGATCCAGAAGCGCGCCTGATTCTCAGAGACGTTGGTGAGCGGCAGCCACTCCTGACCGTTCTCACGGTCGTGCAGCACGGCGTGGCGCTGAACGAAGGTGCCTCGGCGAGAGTCCTGGCCGCTCATACGGACGGGCGTGCCTTCGCGCACTAGAGAGCCGAATGCGAGAAGCTCGCCGAACGACCAGTCGATCGTGCCGTTGCGACTCATGTCAACGCGCTTATCAAGCAGCTGCTGGAGCTTCTTGTGCACTGTGAACCCGGCGGGCTTGTTCGTGAATGCGTCACCGATTTCGTGAACGACATCGATGTCGACTCCGGTCGTTTCGGGCTCACCCGTGTAACCGTCTTCGTCCGTGTCTGGCAAGATGACGGGAGTTGAGCTCGTCTGGGCCGCGTGCGTCTCCATGAAGGCGCGCTCGAGGCGGTCTTGGAAGTCGTTGTGCGCTGACTCGTACTCTTCTTGCGTGATGTCGCCGCGCCCGACGAGAGCCTCTGTGTACAACTTTCGAACCGAACGCTTCGCTTCGATCAGGTTGTACATGAGCGGCTGCGTCATTGACGGGTCGTCGCCCTCGTTGTGGCCACGGCGGCGGTAGCAGATGACGTCGATGATGACGTCCTTGTGGAATTCCTGCTGGAACTGGAAGGCGAGTTGGGCAACGCGGGTGACCGCCTCAGGGTCATCGCCGTTCACATGCCAGACCGGAGCCTGAATGGTCTTTGCGACATCCGTCGAGTAGATCGATGTGCGACCCTCGCCCGGTGTCGTCGTAAAGCCAACCTGGTTGTTGACGACAACGTGGATGGTGCCGCCCGTGCGGTAGCCGCGCAGCTGCGAGAACTGCATGGTTTCGAGAATGACTCCTTGGCCGGCCATCGCGGCGTCGCCGTGGATGAGAATCGGCAGCGTGCGGAATGTTCCGATCGGCTGGCGGTCCTGCTTGGCGCGAACGATGCCTTCGAGCACCCCGTCTACCGCTTCGAGGTGCGACGGGTTCGCTGCGAGATAGACCGGAAGCTCTGTTCCGTCGAGGGCACGGAACGTCCCCTCCGTTCCGAGGTGGTACTTCACATCGCCAGAACCGGTGTTCTTTGAGTCTTGATGACCCTCGAACTCCTGGAAGATCTGCCCGTATGTCTTGCCCGCGATGTTCGTGAGCACGTTGAGTCGACCGCGGTGCGCCATGCCGATGGCCGCGCCGTCGAGTCCGAGTTCCGTCGCCTCTTGGAGAATTCCGTCGAGCAGGGCAATCGTAGACTCGCCGCCCTCGAGGCTGAACCGCTTCTGGCCAACGTACTTCGTCTGAAGGAAGGTCTCGAACGCCTCCGCCTCATTGAGCTTGCCGAGAATGCGCATCTGCTCGTCGTGCGTCGGCTTGGCGTAGGGGCGCTCCACCTTGCCTTGAATCCAAGCCCGCTGAGCTGGGTCTTGAATGTGCATGTACTCAAGCCCGGTTGTGCGGCAGTAGGAGTCACGAAGAACTCCGAGAATGTCGCGGAGCTTCATCTGACGCTTGTCTGTGAAGTTGCCCGTGACGAACTCACGATCAAGATCCCAGAAGGTCAGGCCGTGCGAGGCGATATCGAGGTCAGGATGCGCACGCTGCACGTACTCGAGCGGGTCGACGTCTGCCATCAGGTGTCCGCGAACGCGGAACGAGTTGATGAGCTCCTGCACGCGCGCTGTCTTGTTGACGGTGTCGCTGAGATCAACGGAGATGTCCGGTGCCCAGTGGATGGGGTCGTACGGAATGCGCAGCGCCGCAAAGATGTCCTCGTAGAAACTGCGCTGCCCGATCAGGAGCTCGTGCACCTTCTTGAGGAACTCACCGGAGCCGGCGCCCTGAATGACGCGGTGGTCGTAGGTTGACGTCAGCGTGATCGTCTTGCCGATGCCCAGCTCGACGATCGTCTTTTCTGAGGCTCCCTGGAACTCGGCGGGGTATTCGAGCGCGCCAGCGCCGATGATGCAGCCTTGGCCCTTCATCAGGCGCGGCACCGAATGCACGGTTCCGATTCCACCCGGATTTGTGAGAGAAACGCTTGCGCCGGCGAAGTCAGCTGCTGTGAGCTTGCTGGCGCGTGCACGGGTTACGAGATCTTCATATTCGGCAAGGTATTCGCCGAAGGTGAGGCTTTCTGCGTTCTTGATCGCGGGGACCATCAAGGCGCGCGTTCCGTCTGGCTTGGGGAGATCGATCGCTATTCCCAGGCCGATGTGCGCCGGTGCGACGACACTGGGCTTGTCTCCCACGATGTCGTAGTAGACGTTTTGGCTGGGGAAGTCCTTGAGCGCCTGAATGAGTGCCCATCCGATGAGATGGGTGAAGCTCACCTTTCCGCCTCGAGCCCGCTTGAGGTGGTTGTTGATGACGATGCGGTTGTCGATCATCAGCTTCGCGGGGATCGTGCGAACGCTTGTCGCCGTCGGCACGGTGAGGCTGAGGTCCATGTTCGCCGCGAGCGCCTTCGTCATTCCCCGCAGCGGAGTGACGGCATCTTGAGGGCCCTGGTCGCCAGAATCGGCGTCTGAGCTCTTCTTGTCTGGCGAACTCTGGGGCGCATCGGCGGGAATCGGCTGCGACTTCGGCTGGATGCTTGTGGTGCGGGCGACAGGGCGACCGCCGGACGATGCGGGGGCCGGGGCGCCTGCCTGGCTGCTGCGCTCGGCAGGCGCTGGCGCCTCGCCGCTCACGGGCCGATAGTTCTCCAGAATCGGCCACCAGGACTTGTCAACGGAATTCTTGTCTGCGAGGTACTTTGCGTACATCTCATCGACAAGCCACTCGTTTGCCCCAAAATCTGCTGCGGCGCCACCATCGGCCCCGACTCCGGTCAACTGGCCTGACACCGTTGATCGCCTACCTTCTCTGTCAAAAATCGCCACCCGCGGCACCGCACCAGGGACGTGCAGCACCTCACATTGTTCTTGCCCAAGCCTACGTCCTCGAGCGTGCATTGCGGGCGAAGGACAAGTAGCTTTGAGATATGCGATTCATCGGTGAAGTCCCGGCACATGACCTGACGTACTCGGATGTGTTCCTCGTTCCTTCGCGTTCAGATGTTGTCAGCCGTCTCGACGTCTCCCTTGCTCCCGATGACGGAACGCCGGCGACGATTCCCCTGGTCTCGTCGAATATGAACTCGGTGACGGGCCCGCGACTCGCGGTCTCGCTTGCCCGGAGGGGCGGATTGGGTGTGCTGCCGCAGGACATGCCGCTGCAAGAGCTCGACTCCGCCATCCGCTGGGTAAAAGACCAGCCTGTTCTGTGGGACACGCCGACGGTGTTCAGCCCCGACTCCACGGTTGCCGACGTTCTGGCGGAGGTTCCGGCCGTCGACGGGCACGGAATCGTGATCATGAACGGCGACGACTACGCCGGCAGCATCCCGACGAAACGGCTGGGGACAGCGCTTCCGGATGCTCGTCTCGGCGATCTGCTTCGAGGGTCGCAGGCAGCCCTTGACGCCGACGACATCGAGACGGGCAGACAGGCTTTCGACCTCATGGCGGATGCCGACTTGAGCTTTTCCGCTGTTCTGCGTCGTGGAAAACTCGTGGGCGCAGTGAGCCAGAGGAGCGCCCTGCGCTCGACCTTGTACTCCCCGGCCGTCGACGCAGACGGCCGGCTTGCGGTCGCCGCAGCCATCGGCATCAACGGCGACGTTCAGTCGAAGGCGCGCGCACTCGCCGCGGCCGGCGTCGATGTTCTCGTCGTCGACACCGCTCACGGCCACCAGGAAGGCATGGTCTCCGCCCTGCGCAGCGTCTCTGAGCTGCGCTTGGGAATCCCGCTTGTCGCAGGCAACATCGTCACCGCCGTCGGCGTTGCCGACCTCGTGGACGCGGGCGCCTCGATCATCAAGGTCGGCGTCGGCCCCGGCGCGATGTGCACGACGCGCATGATGACGGCCGTTGGGCGCCCTCAGTTCTCCGCCGTGCTCGAGACCGCAGCGGAAGCCGCAGACCAAGGTGCCCATGTGTGGGCGGATGGTGGCATTCGCTACCCGCGCGACGTCGCACTCGCGCTGTCCGCAGGCGCGGCGAGCGTCATGGTGGGGTCGTGGTTCGCGGGAACCATCGAGGGCCCCGGAAACCTGCGTACAGACGCAGACGGGCGTCTGTACAAGGAGAGCTGGGGAATGGCGTCGACCAAGGCAGTTCAGGAGCGTTTCGGCAGGCTCGACGCATACGAGTTCGCCCGCAAGATGTTATTCGCCGAAGGAATCTCATCGTCGAAGATCTATCTCGACCCGGAACGCCCGTCGATTGAAGACCTTCTCGACATGATCACGTCTGGCGTGCGGTCGTCATTCACCTATGCTGGGGCCCGGAGCGTGTCTGACTTTCATGACCGCGCCATTGTCGGCGTTCAATCGGCAGCGGGCTACGAAGAGGGGAAAGCCTTGCCGGTGTCCTGGTGATTTCGCGCGCGGCGACCTGACAGGAAAAGCACGTGCGTCGCGTCGTATACTTATCGCATCATGGACGACCCTCCCCCTGCCGTCGCATCGGACTCTCATAGACCCAGCCTCCTGAAGGAGGCTCCCCGTGCCTGACCTTGTCCTGCTCGCCATTGGCCTGGTGCTGACTGCTGGAACTGGTCTTTTCGTCGCAAGCGAATTCGCGCTCGTCAATCTGGACCGCGCTGACCTTGAGGCTCGCCGTGATCGAGGCGAGACGCGCCTCGGAATGACGATCGCCGCGTTGAAGGTCACGTCGACGCATCTGTCGAGTGCGCAGCTCGGAATCACGCTGACGACGCTGCTCACCGGGTACACGCTCGAGCCGGCCTTCACCTCGCTGCTGCTCGGACCCGCCCTCGCGTGGGGAGCACCCGAGGCCATCGTTCGCCCCATTGCGACGGTCGTCGCCGTTGGCATTGCAACGCTCGTGTCAATGATCGTCGGCGAGCTCGTTCCTAAGAACTTCGCGCTCGCTGTTCCGCGAGCGACGGCGAAGATCGCTGTTCCGTTCCAAGTCGCCTTCACTGCCGTGTTCAAGCCGGCGGTGCTGCTGCTGAACGGCAGCGCCAACTCGATACTGCACGCGATGGGCATTGAGCCGAAGGAAGAGCTTTCCGGAGCACGCTCGGCTGAAGAGCTCTCGAGCCTCGTGCGCCGCAGCGCGGGGGCGGGCACGCTCGAACGCGACACGGCGACGCTTCTTGATCGCACGCTGCAGTTCTCGGGACGAACGGCATCTGACGTCATGACTCCCCGCCCTCAGGTTGACGCGGTGAACCGCACCGACTCTGCCCAGTCGGTCATCGATCTGACCCGGGCGACAGGCTATTCGCGGTTTCCCGTGACCGATGAGGACATCGATGACATCGTCGGGCTCGTCCACGTGAAGCAGGCTGTGGCCGTGCCGAAGTCCCGGCGCAGCGACGTTCCCGTATCGGCGCTGCAATCGGAGATCGTGCGCGTTCCCGAGACGATGCGACTGGACTCGCTCATCCCGCGGCTGCGGAGGCACGGCTACCAGATGGCCGTTGTCGTCGATGAGTACGGCGGAACAGCAGGCGTTGCAACGCTGGAAGATCTCGTGGAGGAGATCGTCGGTGAAGTGACGGACGAGCATGACCGTACGCGCGCCGGCGTGGTGCGGACAGCATCCGGTGTCGTCTTCTCGGGAAGCCTCCGCCCAGACGAGCTCCGCGAGCGCACGGGGGTGCAGATCTCGGAAGACGGACCATACGAGACCGTCGCCGGGTACATCGTGAGTGAACTCGGTCGACTGCCCGATGTGGGCGACGAGGTAACGATCAGCGAGGGAACGCTCCGGGTGACGAGGATGGACGGGCGGCGCATCGACAGAGTGCGATTCACCAGAGGGGAGGAGCAGCCCGATGAGTGACTGGCTGGGAATCGTCTGGCTTGTCGTGCTGCTGCTCGGCAACGCCTTCTTCGTCGGCGCGGAGTTCGCCGTCATTTCGGCGCGCCGCTCGCAGATCGAGCCGCTCGCCGAAAAGGGAAAACGCAGCGCGAAGGTGGCGCTGTGGGCAATGGAGCACGCAACGCTTATGCTGGCGACGAGTCAGCTCGGCATCACCGTGTGCTCGCTGCTCATTCTTAACGTGTCGGAACCGGCGATCCACCACTTGCTCGCGGGCCCGCTCGGTCTCACGGGGCTGAGCGTTGACGTTGTCGACACCGTCTCGTTCGTCGTCACGCTCCTGCTCGTGTCATATTTGCACGTCGTGTTCGGCGAAATGGTTCCGAAGAACATCTCGTTCTCGAAGCCGGACACTGCAGTGCTTCTGCTTGCGCGGCCGCTCGTGTGGATCGGCCGCGTGTTCAAGCCGGTGATCTGGTTCTTGAACGAAATGGCGAACCTCGTCTTGAAGATGTTCGGTGTCGAGCCGAAGACCGAGGCGAACTCGACGTTCACGCTTGAGGAGGTTGCGACGATCGTGTCGCAGTCTCAGCGCGAGGGAATGCTGACGGACGCGACCGGCACACTCGGTGCCGCGTTCGAGTTCACGAACAAGAAGGTGCGCGACGTCGCCATTCCGCTCGAGAACCTCGTGACGCTGACGTCTGAGGCGACGCCATCGCAGATCCAGCGTGCAATCGCAAAGCGCGGGTTCTCCCGATACGTGATCGTCGACGATAACGGGCTCCCCTCGGGGTACATTCATCTGAAGGATGTTCTGAGGGGCTCGATGGAGCAGGAAGACGACGATGAGCCGATTCCGGGCAAGCGCATCCGCCAGCTCGTATCGCTGTACGACGGCACAGACCTCGAAGACGCGCTGACGAGCATGCGCCTCTCGGGAGCGCACCTTGCGCAGGCGTTCGACCGCGACGGAAATCCCACCGGCGTTCTGTTTCTCGAAGACATCATCGAGGAGCTCGTCGGCACGGTCGAAGATGCCACCCAGCGTTAATCAGTAGGCGCGCTCGTACTGTCCGGGAACGAACGACGTCGGCGCGTGAAGCTGTGACGCCCAGGCATTTGCGCACTGCGGGTTGCGCAGTGCCGCACGGCCCAGCATCACGGCATCGGCACGCTGTGACGCGACGAGCTGCTCGGCGAATGAGGCGTCCTCGATGAGGCCGACCGCGCTCACAGGAACAGAGACAGCGTCGCGAACGCGCGTGGCGAACTGCACCTGGTAGCCGGCTTCGAGGGGAATCTGCGCGTTTGTGAGGATTCCGCCGCTCGAGATGTCAAAGCCGTCGGCGCCCGCTGCCTCGGCACGCGACGCCACAGCGGCGCACGCATCGGCATCCCAGCGTTCTGTTTCAGCATCCGACCAGTCGGTTCCCGAGAGCCGCACCATCAGTGCGGTATCGCCGATCGCTGAACGCACGGCCTCCACGACGCGAATCAGCAGTCGTGCCCTGTTCTCGGCGTTTCCGCCGTACTCATCCGTTCGGGTGTTTGAGGCGGGAGAGAGAAACTGATGCAGCAGGTATCCGTGTGCTGCGTGGAGCTCGACGACATCGAAGCCGGCGTCGACCGCGCGCGCCGCCGCATCGGCGAACGCTGTGACGATGTCGTCGATCTCGGCGCTCTCAAGTTGTCTCGGCGCATCCAGTCTGCCGAATTCGATGGGCGACGGCGCGACGGTCTGCCACCCGCCGTCTGCCACGGGAATGGTGCCCTGAGCCGTTTCGCCCCACGGTGCGTACGTCGACGCCTTACGCCCCGCGTGCGCAAGCTGGATTCCCGCTGTGGCGCCGCGTTCGTTGATCGCACTGACGATCTGCGCCCACGCTTCGCCCTGAGCGCGTGACCAGATTCCGGTATCGCGATCCGAAATGCGTCCCTCAGGGACGACGGCCGTCGCCTCGGTCATCACGAGACCGAAGCCGCCTGCGGCAAAGCCCGTCAAATGTGAGAAATGCCAGTTATTCGGCATTCCATCGCGTTCGAGACAGGAATACTGGCACATCGGCGACAGCCAGACACGATTGCGGGTTGTCGTACGTCCGACACGCAGGGGAGTGAACAAGGGAGAAGTTTCGGGGGACATTGACACGCATCCAATCTATCGTGGTGAGTATGAGTTGGGTTGAATGGACGGATGCCGATGCGGCGGCGCGCATTCGAGTGCCGACCGAGAGCGATGACAAATACTCACGCGGCGTGCTCGGAGTGCTGACGGGGTCGAGCGCGTTCCCCGGAGCGGCCGTTCTCGGCGTGGAGGCTGCCGTCCGCGCGGGCGTCGGGATGGTGCGGTACCTGGGGCAAGAACAGGTCGCTGAGGCCGTGCTGCGTCGTCGTCCCGAGGTTGTGACGGTGTCGGGGCGTGTTCAGGCGTGGCTGATCGGCTCGGGTTTCGATGACGACGCCAGGGCAGACGGAGCTGACGATGTCGACGAGGCGCTGCAATCGGGCCTCCCCGTGGTTCTCGATGCGGGTGCTCTGGCCGATGTGGCGGCGGTGCGTGATCGCAGCAGCGTTGTCGTGACGCCGCACGCGGGCGAACTCGCGCGGCTGCTCAGCTCGCGCGGGCACGACGTGACCCCAGATGCGGTGAAGAGCGCTCCCGAGACGTGGGCGCTGCGGGCCGCCGAGGACCTGCAGGTGACCGTTCTGCTCAAGGGAAGCACCACCCGCATCGTGTCGCCCGAGGGAAGCCGTGTCACGGTATCCGGGGCGACGCCCTGGCTGGCGACCGCTGGTTCGGGGGATGTCCTCGCCGGCATCTTGGGGGCGATGCTGGCAACGAGCATCGACGGTGACGCCCAGATTGTCGCGCAGGCGGCGGCGACGGCCGCGCTGCTGCACGACCGCGCGGCGCGCCACGCTTCGAGAGGCGGCCCCATCGCCGCTCTCGATATCGCCGAAGCGCTGCCCGATGCCGTGCGTTCCCTTCTCGGATCGACTCATATGATGAACGGGTGAGAAATCGGGCGGTCCTGTGGGTGTCGTTTCTCGTTGTTCACGGCGCCCTGGCGTGGCTGTGTCTTAATGCACCGGGGCTCCCTCTCGGCGATGTGACGCTCGTGTACAAGCCCTGGGTCGGCCAAGCGATGAATGAGCAGTTCGTCGTCGGGATCGATACTCCGTGGGTATATCCCCTTCTCGCGATCGTGCCGATGCTCGCCGCCTCGGTCGCCGGCTTCGGGAACTTCGGGCTCACCTGGCTCGTGCTGGTGACCGTTCTCGATCTGCTGGCATTCTCCGTGCTCGTTCGGGGCGGCCGCAGGCGCCGCATGGCCGCGTGGTGGTGGATCGCCGGGCTCGCCTGCCTCGGGCCGATCGCGCTCGCGCGGGTTGATGCCGTGACGGTTCCCCTCGCCATCGTCGGCGCGCTGCTTGCACTGCGCTATCCCGCGCTCGCCGGAGCCGCGCTCGCTGTTGCGACATGGATGAAAGTCTGGCCCGCAGCGCTGATTGCGAGCCTGGTCATTGTTCTGAGGGCACGGGTGCGCATTGTGCTCGCGGGAGTAGCCGTCACCATTGCGGTGGTTGGCGGTGCGCTCGCCCTCGGCTCGGGCTGGAACGTTTTCAGCTTCCTCACGGAGCAGACGGGCAGGGGGCTGCAGATCGAGGCTCCGCTGTCGATGGTCTACCTGTGGCAGGCAGCGCTCGGAGTCCCGGGATTCTTCGTCTACTACGACCGTGAGATTCTCACGTTTCAGGTGACCGGAACCGACGTGGACGTGGCGATCGCACTGGCAACTCCGTTGCTCATCGCCGCTGTGCTCTCCGTTGCGCTGATCGGCATCCGAGCCGATCGCATGGGCGCGGCGAGGGCATCAATTCTTCCCGCCCTCATGCTGGCGCTCGTGGCGGCGCTCATCGTCTTCAACAAGGTGGGGTCGCCGCAGTTCATGGTGTGGCTCTTCGTTCCCGTGATCGTCGGGCTCGTCATCAAGGGACGTGATTTCGTTGTTCCCGCCGCGATCGTGCTCGCCATGTGCGCGCTGACGCAGGTGGTGTACCCGTATCTCTACAGTCTGCTGCTGAATACGTGGATTCCGATGCTCGTCGTGCTCACCGTTCGGAACATCGGCACCATCGTCCTGCTGGGCTGGGCCGTCGCAAAGCTGTGGCGGGCCGGCAGCGCCGCCCATTGGCGAGCGGATGCTGCGCTGTCGACGCTCGTCTGAGACATCAGTGCAACACTGGGAGCTGGAGGTATGAGTATGCTTGTCGCTTTTTCAGTTGCCCCGAGCGGAACAGGTCGGGAGGATGCATCCGTGCACGATGCGGTGGCGGCCGCCGTGAGAATTGTGCGGGAGTCGGGTCTGCCGAACAGAACGTCCAGCATGTTTACGGAGCTTGAAGGCTCCTGGGACGAGGTGTTCGACGTCGTGAAGCGCGCAACGAAAGCCGTGGAGCCTTTTGGATCTCGGATATCGCTTGTGATCAAGGCAGACATCCGACCCGGGTACGAGGGCGAGATCGACGCGAAGATTCAGCGTATGGAGTCAGCGATCGACGACGAAGATGTCCGGGGATCTTAACCGGTCGTCGCGCTGACAACCTGCCGGGCTGCAGGAGTACAGCCCCCGTAAGGGGAGTGCTGATTCCGATTCGTGCCGTCGAGCGACCGGAGCGTCCTGTACCCGCGTTGAGCGCCGCCACTCTGACAGCTGCGCTCACTGCTGCCGGCTGATTGTTTCGGCTAGTTGACGATGATGCCGTCGACAATCGCCTGTTTGCGCAGGGCGACCTTCGTTCCGACATCGATGCCCTTGCTTCGATACTTCTCGCGAATGCGCTTGAGGTAGGACTTCGCCGTCTCCTCGGAGATGCTGAGCTCATAGGCAACAGACTTCACCGGGTCGCCCGCGGCATAGAGCGCCATGACACGGCGTTCTTGCGCACTCAGCCGAGGTGATGCCGATGACGCCCGCCCGAGTGCGGCATCGAGTTCGGCCGAGATGTACGACTCTCCGCGCTGAGCCGAGCGAATCGCCTCAACCATGGCCGAGGCCGGCTCGCTTTTCACGAGATAGCCCACGGCGCCCGCAGCGAGCGCCTCTCGCACGACTCCGGGGTCGGAGTATGCGCTCATGACCACGGTCTGCGCCCCGGTTGTCTTCAGCGTCGCGAGCTTGAGCGACACGGGGATGTTGTCTTTGAGATCGAGATCGAGAAGAACCACATCGACAGGGAAGCTGGGATGCGTGAGCAGCTCGGGCCAGGTCGGCACAGCTGTGATCACATCCACGTCGTCCGCGCTGTCGGTGATCCACTGGGTGAACGCGCTCAGGATCATGCGGTGGTCGTCGACGATCGCCACACGGATCTTGCTTGGAGTCATCACGATGTCCTCTCTGTCTTGGCAGTCTACTGGTCGGGGGTCATTGGCCGATGCTTATCGCGCATTCGACGGCAAACCGCATTCCCTGCGGGGTCTGAGTATCCACCAGGTCACCGACACTGCGCAGGGCGGCCCATGCAGCGGGCTCGACGCGGTTGCGTTTGATATCGGCGACGAGAATCTCAATATGGCAGCGTCGCTCGGGCCCGGACACGCGCTGCACCGAGTACACCTCGCCGATGCGCACGTGCGTTCGAAGCGCCGTTCCCTCAGCCGAGAGAGCGAGAAGCCACAGCGCTGAGAGAAGTCCCTCGCGCTGGGCGGGCTGAAGCAAGGCGGCCGTGGCATTTACATCGTCAAGGTCGAGGCTTCCTCGCAGCACCCCCGATTCGATGACGGCGTGTTGCAGCCAGGTGTTCTGCCTGCCTGAAACAAGGTAGCTGCGCAGCTCCGTCGCCAGCGCGGCGGCGTGGTCGGCGACGTCGGGGGAAAGAGGGAGCTCGAGTTCGCCCGATGCCACCTTCTCAAAGATGACCTCCACTTCACGGTCGACCGATGCGAGCCGCTCGGAGGCCATCAGCTCGGGCCCGAAGGCGGGAGCCGTGACCGTGCTCTGCACCATCACCCGGTCGAGAGCCTTTCGACTGAGCGACCGATAGGCGTTCATGGTGAGACTGCCGATGAGGGGAGGAACGATGGAGACCGCGAGCATCACGAGCTCCGCGCCGAGGGAGATCGCCCTGTCGTGTTCGCTCGACAGGATGGCGGTGATCAGAACGAGCGCGAGCACTCCCGTGCACGTCACGATCTCTCTGATCGGTCTGAGCGAAAGGGCACCGATGAGAACGCCGCCGATGGCGCATGCCGCTGTGGGAAAAGTGCCGGAGTCGACGTACCCCCAGACCGCCGTGACGTCGAGCGAGGCGACGCCGGCGAGAGGGATCGATGCGATCCAGAATGCACGTCCGCTCAGGTGGTAACCCGTGCGTCGCACATGCCAGGTGACGGCGATGAGAGTGGCGATGAAGAGAAGCCATGCGCCGATGTTTCCGGGCAGCTGAGGGTAGGCGGCAATGTTTGAGACAAACCGAACGAAGGAATAGACGACGATGACGGCTCCGGCGAAGCCGGGGCCGACCCCGAGCCGCGCGGTGCCGAGCGCGGCCTGAGACGTTGCGCGAAGCCCGGCTGTGCGCGCGCGCGTTGATCCGCTCGGTTCAGGGAGGCTCACTTGGGCACCTCCAGCACCACGGTCGCACCGGCACCGGGGGAAGAGAAGACACGCACAGTGCCGCCGATCTCCTCGATGCGAGCGACGACAGACTGGCGGAATCCCATGTGCCGGTCGGGAATCTGCGACGGATCGAACCCGACACCGGCGTCGGTGACGACACCGCGCACGATTGTGCCGTCGTCGCTGAGGGTGACGTGCGCTTCGGTCACCTTCGCGTGTCGTCGCACGTTTTCGACGCACTCGGTGAGCGCGTGGATGAACGCATCGAGCTTGGCATGGGCGAGTCCGAGCTGGCCGGAGCCGTGCCACGTGACGTCGAGCTCTGTTCCGTTGAAGCGCTTCTTCACCGATTCGAGCGTCTCGCCGAGTTGCAGCTCTGCCGTGTTGGTGAGCGTGTATTGCCCGGATGCTCGGGGCGAGGGACTCTCACCACGACGCAGCCGTGCGAGCAGCTCGCGGTCGCTTGCCGCCTGGGCGCGAAGGGTCTCGGCGTCGACGCCGACACCCGAGTGGGCGAGGATCGACAGCGTCGCGAGCGCCGTGTCGTGGAGGAGCCGGGCATCGCGCAGCCGCGCAGCCTCGGTTTCGCTTGCCCGTCGTTCGAGGTTGTGAGCGCGGCCGATGCTGACGATGCGTCGCATGACACGGGCCCTGCTACTGACGAGCCACACGCCGAACACCAGGCACAGGAGCCAGAGCACAGTGACAAGGCCGACGATGCCCCAAACGTTTGCCGTCGGAACGTCGATGGAGTGCGCGAGAAGCAGACACGAGAGCTCGGTGGCGACGAAGACGGCGCCGATCGCGAGAATGCCGCCGCGAGTTGCGGTGAGGGAGACCGCAAGCGAACCGATTCCCCAGCCCGCAATGACGCACATCGCTGCTCCGAGCGTGAAGTTGATGCCGGAGGGAGGCACCGCTGCGGTGATGACGACGAGCGTCGTCAGGCCCGCTCCGACAACGCACGCCTGACCGAGCAGGGTTCGGCGTCGCCATGTCCAGAGCGTCGCCGCGGCGAGGAGGAGGTGCGCGAAAATCGCTGTGGGAATCCAGCCACTCGCGATTGCGTCGGGCATGAGCATCGCGACGAGTGACATTGCCGTGGCGACAAGGCAGAAGGAGAGCGCAGTCGCCGACACGAGCTGTGCATGCTGCGTATCGAAGTACTCGAGGGACTCACGCTGCTGACTTCCGGGGGCGGACGGAGCGATCTCGCGCCATACGGCCATGCGCCTCACCCCTCACGAACGTCTCGCGCCTGCAACCCTCAGTTTATGGGGTTGCTGGTCAGACGCTGAGAAGACGTGCCAATTGCCGAGAGACAAGCGCATTTTCAATGAGAAACGCGTCGTGGCCGAAATCGGAACTGATGACCATCGGTTTGTCTCCGTCGATGTTTCCGGGAACGGCTGCGGCGATGACGTCTTGTCCAGAGACAGGGAAGAGCCTGTCGCTGTCGATTCCGAGGACGAGCGTTGGCATCGTCACGCGGGAGCATGCCTCGTCGATGCCGCCGCGGCCACGACCGACGTCGTGTGAGTTCATTGCCTCGACGAGCACCGAGTAGCTGTTCGCATCGAAGCGGCGAGTGAACTTGTTGCCGTGAAAATCGATGTAGGACTCGACGGCGAAGCGGCCGCCGTTGCCGAGGGGGCTGATCTCGGATTGCCATGAACGGGCGAAGCGCGAATTGAGCTCATGGGGACTTCGATAGTTGATCATGGCGAGCCGACGCGCGAGCGCGAGACCGCGGTAGGGCCCGTTGCCGTCTGTCGCGTCGTAGTACGCGCCGCCGTGAAAGTGCGGGTCGGTGCGAATCGCTTCGATCTGCACGGTGTTCTGGGCGATCTGATCTGCCGTTGTCTCAGGTGGCGCCGCGAGGATCGCCAGACGCTGTACGCGATCGGGAAACATTGCTCCCCACTCGAGAGCGTGCATGCCGCCCATCGACCCGCCGACGACGGCCGCCCAGACGTCAATCTCGAGCAGGTCGGCGAGCCGAGCCTGTGCGTCAACCTGGTCGCGGATTGTCGTGTAGGGAAAACGAGCGCCCCATTCGGCGCCGTCTGGCGCAAAGCTCGCTGGCCCTGTCGAACCCTGGCAGCCGCCCAGCATATTCGGCGCCACGACGAAGTAGCGATCGGTGTCGATCACCTTCTGCGGCCCGACGATCTCTTCCCACCAACCGGCCGTGGGGTGGCCGTCTCCAGCGGGCCCGCGAACGTGCGAGTCGCCCGTCAGCGCGTGCAGAATGAGAATTGCATTGTCGCGATTCTCGTTGAGGGTGCCCCAGGTTTCGTACGCGATGCGCACAAATGGAAGGGCTGCGCCCGCTTCACACGAGAACGCGCCGAGCGGGGCGAACTGGCGACGTCCTGAGGGGTCGCCGTCTCGCCAGGCCCCCGTTGCCGGAGGGCGTCCGATGACGGTGCGGCTGTCAGCTTCGGTGATGAAGCTCCATGGCACGGTGTCATCGAGGCGCTGCGAGTCCATGGACTCATTCTGTCGTCCCTGTCTGAGCGCCAGGGCATTGTTACGGTCGCGGCCACCGCATCCGCCGTGAGAACGACAGAGGGGCGGATGCCGTCAGCATCCGCCCCTCTGGTGACTGTCGACTCAGCGCGAAGCCTGCGACACCTCGCGGGCCGTGGTGAATGCCTGCTCGAGGTCGGCCTTGAGGTCGTCAAGGTTCTCGAGTCCGACGGACAGCCGTACCAGCCCCGGCGTGACGCCAGCGGTGAGCTGCTGCTCGGGGGAGAGCTGCGAGTGCGTCGTCGATGCCGGGTGAATCACGAGCGAGCGCACGTCGCCGATGTTCGCCAGATGCGAGAACAGCTGAAGGCTGTTCACGAAGGCGCGACCTGCGTCGGCGCCGCCCTTGAGCTCGAACGAAAGAACAGCCCCAACGCCCTTGGGTGCGTAGTGGTTTGCCTTCTCGTACCAGGGGCTCGACGGGAGGCCGGAGTAGCTCACGCTGGCGATGTCCGGGTGCGCCTCGAGCCACTCGGCGATCTCCTGCGCATTCTGAACGTGGCGTTCAATGCGCAGTGACAGCGTCTCGATGCCCTGAATGAGCTGCCATGCGCTTGCCGGTGCGATTGCCGAGCCGAGGTCGCGCAGCAGTTGCACGCGCGCCTTGATGATGTAGGCGATCGAATCGCCGAGCACCGTCGTGTAGCTGGCGCCGTGGTACGACGGGTCGGGTTCGGTGAGGCCCGGGAACTTGTCGACGTGCTTTGACCACTCGAACTTTCCACCGTCGACGATGACGCCGCCGATGACGGTGCCGTGTCCTCCGAGAAATTTCGTTGCCGAGTGCACGACGATGTCTGCGCCGTAATCGAGCGGACGGATGAGGTATGGCGTCGCGATCGTGTTGTCGACGATCAGCGGAACGTCGTGCGAGTGGCCGACCTCGGCGACGCCGGAGATGTCAAGCACGTTGATGCGCGGGTTCCCGATCGTCTCGGCGAAGAGCGCCTTTGTATTGGGACGGATGGCGCGGCGCCATTCCTCGAGGTCGTCCTGGTCTTCGACGAAGGTCACCTCGATGCCCAGCTTTGCCAGCGTGTACTTGAACAGGTTGTACGTTCCACCGTAGATCGACGACGACGAGACGATGTGGTCGCCTGCCTGGGCGATGTTGAGAATCGAGAAGGTCGATGCTGCCTGGCCTGACGCGAGCAGCAGTGCTCCCGTTCCGCCCTCAAGGGCTGCCATGCGCTGCTCGACGACGTCTTGCGTCGGGTTCTGAATGCGGGTGTAGATGTTGCCGAACTCGGCAAGCGCGAAGAGGTTCTTGGCGTGCTCGGTGTTGTCGAACACATAGCTCGTCGTCTGGTAGATCGGCGTTGCCCTGGCCTTGGTGACGGGGTCGGGTGCCGCGCCTGCGTGAATCTGAAGGGTCTCGAACTTCCAGTCCGAATGTGCGTCGGTCATGATTGTCCTCTGTCGTGGGTTGGGGGTCGCTGAGACGTGTGGCTTGTACATCCGAGAGTACGTTCGCGCACGCGGAAGGCCAAGGGGCGGCGAAACATGACGTCATCTTCGTGTGGCGGCTGCCGCTAAAATCTGCAGATGGATGCTGCGACTCACACACGTCAGATCTGGTCGGACCTGCCCGAGAACCTGATCGCCGAAATCTCGAGAGTGATCGGCGACGTCGTTTCGGCAGACAGCCAGCCGCGAGGATTTTCGACAGGTATCGCGGCCCGCGTGTCGACGGCAGACGGGGGCTGCGCCTTCGTGAAGGCCGCCGATCGGCGGCGCAACGAAGAAACCGTCGCGCTGCATCGGCGTGAGGCGAGCATTCTCGACACGATTCCGCTTGGCCCTGTGGCGCCGGGACTGATCGGCACGGCCGAAGATGAGAATTGGTTCGCACTTGTCATCGATGATGTCGAGGGCAGGCACCCCGATGGTCGGCCCGGGGATACCGAGCGAGTTCTCGATGCGCTCGCGTCTCTGCCGCGCCTTGCCGACGGTCACGGGCTTCCCATCGTGGCCGATGACGAGGCGGAGAACATGACGGCGTGGACGAGTCTGATCGACGCGTCGGATGCTGATCTTCCCCCGTGGGCCTCTGCTCATTGTGACGCGCTCGCCGAGCTTGCCTCCGGCGCAACGGAGGCGCTGCGCGGCGACTGGCTGCTGCACTGCGATACGCGCGCAGATAACCTTCTTGTTGAAGCGGATGGCACTGTTCGCATCGTCGACTGGCCCTGGGCGACGATCGGCTGCCGATGGTTCGACGCACTCGCCTACTTGATTGACGCTCGCCTGCGCGCGGAGCCGATCGATGCCAACCGACTCGTGACGGCGCATCCGATCTTCGCCGGGGCCGCAGACGACGCGATCACCGCTGTGCTCGCGGGCCTGGCTGGGCACTTTCTCGACAAGGCTCGGAGACCGGCACCGCCTTTCATGCCGACGCTGCGGGCGTTTCAGCGAGCCGAGGGTGAGGCGGCGCTCGCATGGGTGCGCGAGCGAGTGGAGCAGGGCCACACAACCACATAGTCTTAAGAACATGACCTTTCGCCGCGCCGTCGTCACAGGAGCAAGTTCAGGAATCGGATGGGCGACAGTCGCTCAGTTGGCACATCGGGGATGGGACGTCGTCGGCGTCGCCAGACGGGCCGATCGCCTCGAGGAGCTGAAGCGCGCAACGGGAGCCGACGTACGTGTGTGCGACGTCACAGACCAGGCAGATGTCGACGCGCTCGCCGCATACGTCGCCGAGTCGGGCGGCGCCGATGTGCTGGTGAGCAACGCGGGCGGTGCGCTGGGGCTCGACACTGTCGAAGAGTCCGATGTCGACGATTGGGCGCGCATGTTCGATGTGAACGTTCTGGGCACGAAGCGCGTGGTCTCTGCGCTGCTGCCGGTGCTTCGCGCCTCGATCGAGCAGGGAGGCGCGGCATCCATTCTTGGTGTCACCTCCATCGCCGGGCAGGTCGCGTACGAGAAGGGCGGCGGGTACAACGCCGCGAAGTTCGCGCAGCGTGCCCTGCTGCAGGTGCTTCGCCTCGAGCTCGCTGGCGAGCCGATTCGGGTCATCGACGTGGCGCCCGGGCTCGTGCACACCGAGGAATTCTCGCTTGTTCGGCTCGGAGGCGACAAGAAAGCGGCGGATGCCGTCTACGCCGACGTGCCGCATCCGCTCACCGCAGACGACATCGCCGAGACGATCGCGCATTCGCTTGAGCTGCCCGCGCACGTCAACATCGACCAGATCACGGTGAAGCCCGTCGCGCAGGCGGCGCCCCACAAACTCGTCAGAGGAGAGCTGAAGGTAACGACATGAGCCAAGAACGCGAAGTACTGACGTGGACCGACTTCGGCGAGGCATCGCGCGCCCTGGCTCGCCAGGTGCTTGACGACGGCCCTCGCCCAGACATTGTCGTCGCCGTCGCGCGCGGAGGGCTGCTGCTCGCCGGATCGATCGCCTATGCGCTTGGCACAAAGAACTGCGGCAGCATCAACGTTGAGTTCTACACAGACATCCATGAGACGCTTCCCGAGCCCGTCGTTCTGCCGCCAGCCCTCGATGCCCCGAGCCTCGCGGGCAAGCGCGTGCTTCTCGTCGACGACGTCTCTGACTCGGGAAAGACGCTCGCCCTCGTCGTCGAGCTGCTCGGCAGGCACGGCGCCGATGTGCGCTCGGTGACGCTGTACTCGAAGCCGCGCACCGTGCTCGAGCCGGACTTCGTGTGGCGCCGCACAGACAAATGGATCACCTTTCCCTGGTCGGCTCTTCCTCCCGTCGATGCCGAACCGAGCGTGGAGGCCACAGCGTGAGCATCTATCTGAGCGGGGGAGGCGAACCGCCGCTTGCCGATTTCGTGGCGGATGCTGCGCGAAGCAGCGCTCGCCGAGACGCGACGGTTCCCCGCATCGCCGTGATCTACACGGGCAGGCACTATCGAAAGACCCGGCCAGATGAGATCGTCGACGCGTTGACGGCGGCAGGGGAATGCGAACCTGTCGTTCTCGAGTACGGGGTGTCGCAGGAGGCCGCGCTTGCCGACCTCATCGACATCGATGCGCTCTACGTCTCCGGCGGCGACCCCCGCGAGTACCTGCGGGCGCTGCAGCCCGTGCTCGGTGAGATCCGACGGCGCGTCGCCGAGGGAACGCCGTACTTTGGAACCTCGGCCGGTGCGCTCATCGCCGCGGAAAAGGCGCTTGTCGCCGGGTACAGCATCGGCGGAATCGCCGTCGCGCCCCCGACGATCAGCGATGCCGAGAGCGAACTCGAGATCGCCGAGGGAATCGGACTCGTCGACATCACGATCGAGGTGCACGCTGCACAATGGGGCACCGTGTCCCGGCTCATCGCCGCCACCGAAGCGAGCCTAGTGACCGGCGGAGTCGCTATTGACGAAGACACCGCGCTCGTTGTCACCGATGGCGGCTTGAACGTCGTCGGCGGTGGCAGCATCTGGCAGGTGATTCCGGGCGAGCACGGCGTCACCGTCGCCACGGCGGCAGCGTCGTGACCCCGAAGACCCTGCAGCAGCTTGCGGCGTCCGGCTCCATGGATGCTGGCTGGGCCAAGGCACTAGAGCCCGTCGCCGGGCCGATTGTGCAGATGGGCGATTTTCTGCGTGCTGAGACGGCCGCCGGTCGCGGCTACCTCCCGCACGGCGACCAGGTGCTGCGCGCGTTCGAGCAGCCACTCGCGAACGTGCGCGTGCTGATCGTCGGCCAAGACCCGTACCCGACCCCCGGGCACCCGATCGGGCTGTCATTCGCTGTTGATCCGCACGTGCGGCCATTGCCGCGAAGCCTGCAGAATATCTACCGCGAGCTGAACGACGATCTCGGCATCCCGCCCGCTGCCACGGGCGACCTCACAGCATGGTCACGCAGCGGCGTGATGCTGCTCAACCGTGTGCTGACCGTCGCCCCGGGCGCCCCGGCCTCGCATCGCGGAAAGGGCTGGGAGGGAGTGACCGAGCACGCCATCCGCATTCTCGTCGAACGCGACGCCCCGCTCGTCGCCCTGCTGTGGGGCCGAGACGCGCAGAGCCTTCGGCCCATGCTCGGCGACACGCCGGTCGTTGAGAGCGCACACCCGAGCCCGCTGTCGGCATCGCGCGGATTCTTCGGGTCGCGGCCGTTCTCCCGGGTGAACCAGCTTCTTGAACAGCAGGGTGCTGCGCCGGTGGACTGGCGGGTCGACGCGATACATGCATGAAACGTGGCGCGCGTAGCCTGTCGATGTGACAGCACCCGCAGAGACGGCGGCCCCCGAAACCGGGCAGCAGACCGAAGGCCACACGATCCGGCGGGCCACAGCTGCGGATGCGGAGCGCATGGCCGAGATCTACGCGCACTACGTCGCGCACTCGTATGCCACGTTCGACGAGCAGCCGATGAACGCTCACGAGTGGAGCACGCGGCTCGCGACGCTCGAGCAGGCGGGGTACCCGGTGCTCGTCGCGGTAGCCGCATCCGGAACCGTCGTCGGCTATGCGTACGCTGCGCCGTGGAAGCTCAAGCATGCCTATCGTCCGACCGTCGAGAACTCGATCTACATCGACCCGCTGGCGACGGGAAGAGGGCTGGGGAGGCGCCTTCTCGTCGCACTCATCGTGGCGTGCCGCGGGGCTGGCCACTCCGAGATGATTGCGGTCATCAGCGATAGCGGCAGCGAGGCGTCGCTCGCACTGCACGAGCGCGCAGGGTTTCGGCGTGTGGGGCGGCTGGAGAACGTCGGCTGCAAGTTCGGCACCTGGATCGGCGTGCATCTGCTGCAGCTGTCGTTGCGGTGAGGCACGGGTCGAACTGTAGCCTCGATGCATGGCCGAACTCCACGATCTGAGCGCACTCGACCTCTGGCGGGCCCTGCAGGCAGGCGATACGTCGCCGACCGAGGTGACAGTGCACGCACTCGACAGAGCGGAGCGGCTGAATGCGCACCTTGGCGCGTTTGTGACCGTGACTGCGGATGCCGCACGGCAGCGAGCGGCAGATGTGGAGTCCGGGCGGGCACGCACTGGCCGGTTGTGGGGGCTGCCCCTCGCCGACAAAGACCTTGTCAACCGGGCAGGAGTTGCGACGGGCTTCGGGTCGCGGGCGTTCCACGGCGTCGTGGCTGCGGCATCCGACGAACTTGTCGATGTTCTGGACGCGGCGGGTGCCATCAGCATCGGCAAGACGGCAACCCCAGAATTCGGCCTTGCCGGGTACACGGAGCCGCTCGCGACGGGACCGGTTCGCAACCCGTGGGACGCGACTCGAGGCGTCGGCGGGTCAAGCGGGGGCGCCGCAGCTGCGGTGGCGGCGCGGATTCTTCCGTTCGCGCCCGGCAGCGACGGCGGTGGCTCAATACGTATTCCCGCAGCGGCATGCGGTCTCGTCGGCATCAAGCCTTCGCGGGGTCTGATTCCGTCTGCCAGTGGCGTGACGTCGCTCGGCGGGCTCTCTGTCGGGGGCGCTCTCGCGCGCACCGTTGCCGATTCGGCTCTGCTTCTCGACGCCATGATTGGCCGGGAGAACGGCCGCATTCCGCATCACTACGCGTTGCGGGCGCCCGATGACGACGACGGGGATCTGCTTGGCGCTGCCGTGCGTGGCGAGGGGCGTTTTCAGCTCGGCATCCTGACGAATACGCCATTTGACGACGAGCTTGACATCGTCATCGACCCGGCGGCGACGGCGGCTGTCAGCGAGGCAGCCAGCCGGTATACGGATATGGGGCACGGCATCGAGGAGTTCGCTCTCGAGCACGACGGCCGTTACGGGGAGCGCTTCCGCGCTCTCTGGCATGCCTCTGCCGCCTCGCTGCCCGTCGACGGCGTGCAGCTCACGCAGCTTGAGCCGCTCACGCGGCACCTGGTCGAGCGGGGGCGGGCGATGAGCGCGCGCGAGCTCACGGCGGTGCTCGGCGCCCTGAGCGAGTTCGAACGCAGCGTCATCAGGCAGTTCTCCCGCTTCGATGCCGTGCTGACGCCAACGCTCGCGCTTTCCCCGCGCCCGCTCGGGTGGTTTGACGCCGACGACCCCGAGCGTAATTTTCGACAGCAGTGTGAGTATGAGCCGTTCACCTCGTTTGTGAACGTTGCGGGGCTTCCGGCGATCACGCTTCCCGTCGGCCAGACGCCAGACGGGCTCCCAATGGGTGTGCAGCTGATCGGCAGGCCGGGCGAAGAGGCGACGCTGTTCGCTCTGGGCGCTCAGCTGGAGCGCCGCATCCGGTGGCAAAGCCGCGCGCCCGGGTGATCAGCTTTCTGCTGGCCGATCCGGAATATCGAGCACGGGAACGGCGTCGAGAAGCCGCTGCGTGTACGGATGCTGCGGGCGGCTGAGCACCTGCGGAGTCTCTCCCTTCTCGACGATGCGCCCATCGGTCATGACGGCCACCTCCTCGCAGAGATCGCGAACGACGCCGATGTCGTGCGAGACGAGAACGAGAGTGAGCCCGAGCTGCTTCTTGAGCCCGGCGAGCAGCTCGAGGATCTGGGCGCGCACGGTGACGTCGAGGGCGCTGACCGGCTCGTCGCCGACGAGCATGCATGGATTGTGCACGATTGCCCGTGCCAGGGCAATGCGCTGGCGTTGGCCGCCCGAGAACTCGTGAGGGTATCGTCCGGCCATCTCAGCATCCAGACCCACCTGCTGCATCACCTCGCGCACGCGCGCCTGATGATCACCGCGAATGTGCAGTCCCCACAGGGGCTCAGCGACGATTCGCCCAACGCTCATGCGGGGATCGAGCGACGCATAGGGGTCTTGGAAGACGATTCCCGTCTGCCGCCGAAACCAGGTTGCCCGTCTGCCTCGGGTGACGGTGCGGCCGCGAAATTCCACGGTGCCCGCAGTCGGCACATCGAGGGCGAGCATCAGGCGAACCAGCGTCGACTTTCCTGAACCCGACTCGCCGATGATGCCGATCGATCGGCCTTCCTCGATCTCAAGGTTTGTGCTCTGCAGAGCATGCGACACGGTTCGCGGAGCAAACGCAGAATCGCGCCGATTCGCGAAGTCGCGGGTGACGCCAGAGAGCCGGATCAGCGGAGTGGTCACTGTGCCTCCGGTTTCGTCCAGCTCGTCGCCCGAGCGGCATCCACGATTTTTCTTGTTGTGGCGGACTGCGGCGCGGTGAGCAGCCCATTGACGGTTCCCGACTCGGCAACGCTGCCGCGATCAAGAACGATCGCCGTGTCGACGATCGACTGCAGCACAGCGAGATCGTGGGTGATGAAGACGAGGGAGGTTCCCAACGTGCTGACGACACGCTCGAAGAGAGCGAGAATCTCAGCCTGGATGGTGACGTCAAGCGCTGTCGTCGGTTCGTCAGCGATGAGCAGCTGCGGCCGGGCGGCAAGCGCAATCGCGATTCCCACTCGCTGACGCTGGCCTCCCGAGAGCTGGTGCGGGTAGCGCGCAAGCATGGTCTCCGGGTCGCTCAACGCGACGAGCCGCGCGAGCTCGAGCGCACGTTCTCGGCACTGCGCACGACCGAGCCGCTCGTGGATGCGCACGGGCTCGACGATCTGGCGCCCGATTGTGCGAATCGGATTGAGAGCGGTGCGCGGCTCTTGAAAGACCATTCCCAAGCGGGATCCTCGCACGCGAGCAAGATCCTTGTCTGGCAGGCCGAGAAGCTCACGGCCGTCGAGACGGATGCTTCCTGTCGCTGTCGCACCCTCGGGCAGCAGCCCGAGCACGGCGAGTGCCGTCATCGACTTTCCCGAACCCGACTCGCCGATGATTCCGAGTCGCCCCCCATCTTCGACGTCGAACGACACGCGATCGACAACGATGCGGCCGGCGATCGTGATCGTGAGATCGTGGATGCTGAGGCTCATGCGGTGATCACCTCCGGGCGCCCGAGGCGCGGGTCGGTGGCGTCGCGCAGGCCATCGCCCAGCAGGTTGAAGCCGAGCACCGTCACGGTGATGGCGATGCCGGGCCACACGACAGACAGCGGGTGGATGCCGATGTAGCTCTGCAGCTCGGCAAGCACACGGCCCCACGACGGCGTTGAGACGGGTGCGCCGTAACCGAGATACGACAGCCCGGCCTCGGCGAGGACGGCGACAGCCATGCACCAGGAGAGCTGAACGATGAACACGGGTGCGACGTTCGGAAGCACGTGCCGTGTGAGGTTTCGCACGGGGCCGAGGCCGGCGGCGACACCGGCCGTGACGTATTCAGATCGCGAGACACGGCGAATCTCCGGACGCGAGACTCGGCCGATGTTGACGCCGAAGCTGATGCCGACGGCGAGGATCACCACCATGATCGATCCGCCGAATGCCGAGGCGAGCATCATCGCGATGAGGAGGGTGGGGAACGCGATCAGAATGTCAATGAACACGGCGACGATCTCTCGCAACCAGCGCGCGGTGAGAGCGCCGAGCGTCGCGAACACGACGCCGACGATGGCGGCGACGATTGACGAGCCGATTGCCACCTGCAGGGTGACGCGCGAGCCCGCGAGCAGCACGCTGAAGATGTCGCGCCCGATGTTGTCTGTGCCGAGCAGATGCTGCGGAGACGGCGGCTGCCACTTGGCAAGCACATCCGTGTGCACGGGGTCATACGGCGTCCAGAGAAGAGAGAGGATCGCGCAGAGCACGAGAATCGTCGTCGACGTGAGCCCGAAAATTCCGGTGGGGCTGCGCAAAAGCGAGCGCACCCAGCCGGGGCGCCTGGTCACGGACGTCATCGCCGTCATGCCGCCGACTCCCTCTGCCGCGGGTCGATGACACGCGCGACGATGTCGACGGCCGTGCCGATCACGAGCACGAGACCGGTCATCACGAGCACATCTCCCTGCACCTTCTCGAGGTCGCGATTGCCGACGTCGGTCACCAGCATCCGCCCGATGCCGGGCAGATTGAAGAGCTGTTCGATGATCACCGCGCCGACGAGCAGCCCGGCAATCTGTAGGGCGAGCACCGAGACCACGGTGAGCGCGACGTTGGGCATGCCGTGCGTGATCAGCGCTCGCGTGCGGGTGAGCCCTTTGGCCGCCGCCGTTCGCACGTAGTCCTGCCCAAGTGCCTCGAGCGCCGCAGATCGGATGAAACGAAGAAGCACCGCGCCTTCGACAACGCCGATCGTGAGAGCGGGAAGCAGAAGCGAATACAGCGCTCGCGCCGGCTCGTCCCATCCCGCACGAGGAAACCCCTGTGGGGGAAACCAGCCGAGCCCGACGGCGAACACCACGACGAGCAGCATTCCTGCCCACACCACGGGAACCGCGGCGATCGCCTGCGACACCATGCTCAGAGCAGAGCCGGTGACGCTGCGGTGCTTGAGTGCAGAGAGGATTCCGAGCGGAATTGCAATGATAAGCGCGATCGCCAACGCGAGCAGAGCAAGCGGAATCGTCACCTGCGATTTCTCGAGAAGCTCGGACGACACAGTGGCTCCCGTCAGCATTGACCGGCCAAGGTCTCCGGTCAGGATGCCCGCAAGCCAGTCGACGTACTGCGCAGGCAGCGGCTGATCGAGCCCGAGCGACTCTCGAATCGCCCGCACCTGATCCGGAGTTCCGTCGGTTCCCGCGATGACCTGCGCGACGTCCCCTGGCAGCACACGAAGCGTCACGAAGATCAGTGCGCTCGCAACGAGCAGCCCCACCGCGAGAAGGGCAATGCGAGTGAAGACGAATCGAATCACGCGGAAACAGAGAGCGAACTGAGATCGAGTCGGGCATTGGGGGAGTCGGTCGGGAATCCCGAGATGCCGTCGCCGATCGCCGTGAGAGTAAGGGCGTTGTAGAGCCAATCTGCCGCGTGGTCTTCAGCGACGATGCGGGCTGCTTCGCTCAGCTTCTGCTCGGCGACCTCGGGGTCGGTGGCCCGCACCGATTCTGCGTACAGCTTCCGAACATCGGCGTTGTCATAGCCGAAGTAGTAGTCGGGGTTCGCCCAATTGCCGAAGTCGCGCGGCTCAAGGTGATCGACGAAGCTGAGGTCATAGTCGTGGTTCGTGTATGCGTCGTTCAGCCAGGTGGAGAACTCGACAGAATCGACGGTGAGTGTGACTCCGATCTCCTTATACGCAGATACCAGGAGATTGGCGACGGTCGTGCCGTAGATGTTGGGAACAGTGAGCGTGAGCGACAGGTCGTCGACGCCCGCTTCGTCGAGCAGGCTCTTCGCCTTCTTCGGGTCGTACGGCCGCAGCGATGTGAGGTCTTCGTAACCCGGGTCGAGCGGAGGGATCGGCCCGCCCATCTCGACGCCGGCGCCTCCGATGGCATCGATCACCGCGGCGTGGTCGACGGCGAGCTGCAGGGCCTTTCGCACGCGCACATCATCGAGGGGCTCGCGCGCATTGTTGAAGGCGAGGGTGTACTTGTCTGTCGTCTTTCCCTCATGCACGGTGAAGTCGGTGTCGTCGAACTGGGCTCTGAGGTTCGGATCCACAGCGGTCAGCACATCGAGGTCGCCCGCAAGCGCCGCGTTCACTCCCGCGGTTGTGTCGCCGATGTAGACGAGCACGACCTCGCTCACCACGGCGGCGTCGCCCCAGTAGTCGTCGTTGCGCGCGAGAGTGATCGAGTCGCCCTGCTTCCATTTCTCGAGAGTGAACGGTCCCGTGCCGTTCGCGGATGTCGAGAGGTCGTTGTCCGCATCCTGATCGAGCACGAGCCCCGCCCGGCCGGAAAGGTTCCACAGCAGGTTCGAATCGGGTTCGGAGAGCGTCAGCGTGACCGTGGTGTCGTCTGGCGCCTCAATCTTCGTGACAGGCTCCAGCAGCTCGTGGTCGCGCAGTTCCGGGTCGTCTTTCACCTGCGTGAGCGACCAGACAACGTCGTCGACCGTGAGTTTGTCGCCATTGTGGAACGTGATGCCGTCATTGATCTCGAACGTGTAGGTGAGGCCATCGTCGCTGACCGTGTGCGACGACGCGATGGTGTCGACGATCTCGCCCTTCGGCGTGCGCGACACAAGTCCCTCGTAGACGTTGTCGATCAGCACTTGATCGAGTGCGGCTCCCGACGTGCGTCGGATGTCGAGGTCTGTGGGTTCAAGCACGAGCCCGACGGCGACAGTCGCATCGCCGTCGTGCCCCTTGTTCCCATCGCCCTGGCCGCTGCAGCCGCTCAGCAGCAGGGCCGATGCGGCGACGATGCCAATGACGGCATAACGGGTTCTCATGCGAGGGTGGGTCCTTTCGATGGTGCTCACGCGTCGGAGTGATGTGGCGCGGGCGAACGAGTGTCGCTCGATCGAAGGAGCTCGGCGACGATGCGAGCGAGTGCCACAGGATCATCTTCTTGAACATTGTGCCCTGTGTCGATCTCGATGACGCGCGAGCGGGGAAGGCGCGCGGCAAATCCCCGCGCAAGCTCCTCTGTCACAATGCCGCGACGTGCGCGCACGAGCCACGTCGGAACAGTGAGATTCTCCAGTGCGTTCCACAGCCGTTCTCTGTCTGAGGTGAGCGAGGGCTGAAGTCCGCCGAGGTGAGCCAGATGATGCGCGAACACCACGCGCCCGTCATCCTGTTCTCGTGTGTTCAGGGCGACGCCGCGCGCGACAGAGTCCCGGGAGACTCCGATTCCCGCGGCACGGGCGCCGTCAACGATCTCGTCGCGACTCGCGAAGTCGCGAGATTGGGCAAGAAACGCAGCGATCTGAGCGGCATCCCCCGTCGAGACATCAGGAGTGATGTCGACAAGGAGAAGCCCCTTCGTCGCGGAATCCTGCGCGGAGACGAGCGCCGCGGCAAGACCTCCAAGTGACTGTCCGACGAAAATATGACGACCGTCGATCCGATCGATGACCGGAGCAAGTGCTGCGGCAATGGTCTCGGGGCGGTAGTCTGCATCGTCGCGCCATTCGGAGGCGCCATGACCGGGCAGATCGACAGCAGCGGCAGGGGCGTTGAGCGAGGCGGCCGTTGCATCCCAGGTGTGGGCGTTCAGCCCGGCACCGTGAAGGAAGATCACCTCGGGATCGCCGGTTCCATAGCGGATAATGCCCAGTCGCCTGCCGTCATCGTCGACATCGTTCGTGCGCATCGCTGGCAGAAGGGGAAGGGGGATGCCGAATTCGGCGGCCTCCTCAACGCGAAAGCGAAATTCGTCCGAGCTGTGATCTGTCACTGCCATGATGATTCCTCACATCGATCGCGGCGGCGGTTGGCGGCGTTCACCGGAGATGCTGGTGCTCACCGCTGCCTCCTGACTACAGTTGAGACGCATGGCCCCATCATCTCGCATTCACCCGTCTCGAACACATCGTGACGCGTATACGTCGCTGAAAAAGCTGTCGAGCACCGTTGCCGATATCGCGGCAGACAACGATCTTGACCCGATTCTCTTAGAGCTCGTGCAGCTGCGCGCGTCGCAGATCAACGGCTGCGCTTACTGCCTCGACATCCACTCGCGCTCGCTTGCGAAGCTCGGTGAGTCGCCGCAGCGCATCGCGGTGCTCTCGGCGTGGTCTGAGGCGGGACTGTATTCCCCGAGGGAGTGCGCTGCTCTGCATCTGACCGAGGCAGTGACGCTCATTCACGATGGGCAGCTTTCTGATGCCGTGTATCGACAGGCGACAGAGGTCTTCACCGACGAGCAGTATGCGGCTCTGCTCTGGGTGATCGTCGCGATCAACGCGTTCAACCGCGTAGCGATCGCCGGTCGGTACTCGATCGAGCCGCAGCCAAGTTAGGTGTGGCTATACTAAGTAAATGATGAACGAGACTCGGACCCGCAACGTCGGTGCGCACGCGCGACGAGACGCACGGGGCCTCGGTCACATCTACCTGCTCACCGCAGACGAGTCGACGCTGACGGAGCTTGAGGCCGCAATGCAGGCCGTTCCCTACTGCGCTCGCGGCAGAGTCTTCATCGAAGTGGACACCGGTGCCGATATCTCCGTGATCGACGCGCCGACGCGCATGACGGTGACCTGGCTGACGCGTCAGACCCGGTCGGGTGCGCCTGGAAGCGGCGCCGCCTGCGCGACGGGCGAAGCGATGAGCCGAGCTGTGAATGCGTGGTCAGACGAAATGCTCTACGCCTCGACAGACACCCCGCACATCTGGCTCGGCGGTCACTATCGCGGAGTCTCTGCGGTTCACGAGCACCTCGTTGCCGACCTTGGCGTGAATCCCGAGCGGATCGTGACACTCGAACCATACCGATTGAGCAGCTGAGCGCGTCGTGACTGAACCGATCCCCGCCCTCACGCTGAGAACAGGGAACGCGATTCCCCAAATCGGACTCGGCGTGTACAAGGTGCCGGAGGACGAGGTCGTTGATGTTGTTCTCACCGCACTTGAAGCCGGATACCGTCACATCGACACGGCGGCGCTCTACCGCAACGAGGCTGGCGTCGGCGAAGCGATTCGGCGCAGTGGCATTCCCCGGGACGACATCTTCCTGACCACGAAGGTCTGGGACGACGATCACGGCTACGACGCGACACTGCGTGCATTCGACGAGAGTGCCCGCCTGCTTGGCGTCGACGACGTGGATCTCTATCTCATTCACTGGCCCGTGCCGAGCCGTGACCTCTACGTTGAGACGTGGCGGGCGCTGGAACGGCTTCACGCCGACGGACGGGCGCGGTCGATCGGGGTCTCGAACTTTCATCCGCACCACTTGCAGCGTCTCGCCAGCGAGAGTGACACGGTGCCCGCGGTAAATCAGATCGAGCTTCATCCGTGGTTGCCGCAGGAGGCGTCCCGCGCCTACGCGCGAACGCACGGCATCGTCACCGAGGCCTGGTCGCCGTTCGCGCGGGGGAAGGTTCTCAGCGACCCGGTTCTCGCTGAACGCGCAGCAAAGTACGGTGTGACCCCCGCGCAGTTCCTTGTGCGTTGGCACCTGCAGCTGGGAAACGTGGTGATTCCCAAATCAGTGACACCCCAGCGGATTCGGTCGAACATCGACGTCTTCGACTTCGAGCTCGATCTGGAGGATCTAGAGGCAGTGAGCCGGCTCGAGTCGGGAGTGCGCACGGGGCAAGACCCAGACGAGCACGGAGCCTGACGAGCATCCGCTTGCAATGTTTAGGTAAGGCAACCCATACTAGAAGGGTGACCGAGACTTCGAACGCTACGCAGCTGACACGTGAGCGCCCGTCGTTCAGCAACTTCGACCTTCGAGTCTCTCGCGTTCGCCAGCTGAGCCCGCACTTCACCCGGGTGACGTTCACGGGGGACGACCTCGTGAACTTCGGAACAGAGGGTCTCGACCAGCGCATCAAGGTTGTGCTGCCGCTGCCAAGCACCGGGTTCGACACGTTTCCGACGGGGGCCGACTGGTACGGCGAGTGGCGAGAACTGCCCGAGGCGAAGAAGAACCCCTTCCGCACCTACACGATTCGCAGCATCCGGGTTGCCGATCGCGAGCTCGACGTCGACTTCGTCGCGCACGGCGACGGCGGGCCGGCGTCCCAATGGGCAATGAGCGCGGCGGTGGGCGAACGCGTCATCGTCGTCGGGCCCGATTCCCGCAGCAGTTCGCGGGGGGTCGGACTCACGTGGAAGCCCGGCGCGGCCCGGCACCTGCTGATCGCGGGTGATGAGACTGCAGTGCCGGCCATCAGCGCCATTCTCGAGAGCCTCCCCGAGACAGCGGTGGGTCGGGTGTTCCTCGAGGTTCCCAGCGCAGACGACGTACTGCAGCTCACGGCCCCCGCTGGCGTGAGCATCACGTGGGTTCCGCGTGTCTCCCCGCACCGCGATTACGGTCTTGGGCTGGTTGCCGCCGTGCGCGATTGGGTGCGCGATCATGTTCGCACGGTGTCGTCAACACCGGTCACTCTCGATGAGGTAGACATCGACAGCGAGATTCTCTGGGATGTTCCCGATCCCGCCGTGATGCCCGGGCCAGACGACATGTACGCGTGGATCGCGGGCGAAGCATCGGCGATCAAGACAATCCGTCGATTCCTCGTCTCTGAGTCAGGACTCGACCGAAAATCCGTCGCATTCATGGGCTACTGGCGTCTCGGCAAAGCCGAGGCCTGAGCCACCGCGACACCTCTCTCGAAAGGACACCTGTGTCTCAACTGCGCGTTCTCGGCGTCGGTCTTGCCATCGTCGCCACTGCACTTGCCGTGACAGGCTGCGGTTCGGCTGCGGCAAACAGTGAGACGTCGGGCTCCCACGCATCCGCCTTTCCCGTCTCGATTGAGAATGCTCTCGGAACGGCGGAGATCTCGGAACGGCCGGAGCGAATCGTCACCCTCGGCCAGGGAACGGCAGACACGGTTGTCGCCCTCGGGCTTACACCTGTGGCTGTTGAGGCCGACCCCTGGGGAGGCGACGATGAGGGGTATCAGCCGTGGGTCCGCGAGGCGATCGAACAGCGCGGCGACGAGCTGCCCGCCCTCATTGACGGCGGCACCGAACTCGATATCGACGCCATCGTCGCCGCTGATCCCGATGTGATCCTTGCACCGCAATCGGGCGTGACACAGGAGCAATACGATGTGCTCAGCGGTCTCGCGCCGACCGTCGCGTACCCGGGTGAGGCCTGGAGCACGCCATGGGACGAGCAGATCAGCATCATCGGCACCGCCCTCGGACTCGAAGACGAGGCATCGAAGATCACGACCGAGATCATCGACGAACTCGATGCCGTCGCAGACACGCATCCGGAGTGGGCGAGCACGAGCGTCGCCTACACCTACACGTCGGCTCCGGGAACCCTCGGCGTCTTCCAGCCTTCAGAACCGCGCGTCGCCATACTCGAGCTCATGGGCCTGCAGACAGCGGAGTTCGTCACGAAGCTGCCGGTTGATCAGGGAACGGCCTCGAGCACGCTCGGACTCGAGAACGCCGACAAACTCGACGACACCGACATTCTCTTCACCTGGTTCAGTGACGAAGCATCGCAGGCCCAGACCGAGGAGCAACCGTTGTACGCGCAGATTCCCGCCATCGAGCGCGGATCAGACGTCACGATCTACGACCACCAGTTTGTGACGGCAGCGAGCCTCATCACGCCGCTGAGCGTCCCCTGGGTGCTCGACGATTACACAGAACTCATCGAGAACGCAATGGAGAACCTCTAATGTCACGATTTGCCCGGGGTGCAGCCGCAGCCGCCATCGTCGCTCTTGCTCTGAGCGGCTGCTCAAGCGATACCAGTTCCCCGGAGACCGAATCGGCGGGTGACGGAGCGTTCCCCGTGTCGATCGAAAGCGCTCTGGGAACGGCAAGGATCCCCGAGAAGCCAGAACGCATCGTGTCGATCGGCTGGGGCACGCCAGATATCGTCGTGGCGCTCGGAGAGACGCCCGTGGCAATCGAAGAAGACACGTGGGCCGGTGACGACGAGGGCGTTCTGCCGTGGCTGCGCGAGGCGATCGAGTCGAAAGGCGATGCCGTGCCGTCGACGTTCGGCGTCTATCCCGAAATCGACATCGATGCTGTTGTCGAGGCCGACCCCGATGTGATTCTCGCTCCGCAGTCGGGTCTGACCCAGGATCAGTACGATCTGCTCAGCGAACTTGCGCCGACCGTCGCCTATCCAGATGCCGCGTGGCAGACCGATTGGAAGACGCAGATCAAAATCGTGGCGCAAGCGCTGGGGCAGCCGGATGCCGCAAAGGAACTCATCGGTGGCATTGACGATCAGCTGTCGGCCGCCGCTGACGAGCATCCTGAATTTGACGGCCTGACGTTCGCGTACGTCTACACGGGAAAGCCGGGGGAGCTGTCTGTCTATCTCCCGGGCGACCCGCGCGTCGACCTGCTTACGGCGCTGGGGTTCAAACTTGATCCCGCCGTCAGCGACCTCGAGCCGGCGGAGGGCGTCTTCACCGCGACGATCGGCATCGAGAATGCCGACATGCTGAATGACGTCGACGTGCTGTTCACGTGGTACAACTCAGACGACGAGAAGGCGAGCGTTGCCAGCCAGGAGCTCTGGAAGCAGATTCCCGCTGTCGAGAGCGGCGCCGTCGTCGAGTTCATCTCGAACCGCGAGTTGGGAATGGCGACGAGCGTGCTGACGCCATTGAGCGTCCCCTGGGCTCTCAACGAATATCTGCCGATTATCTCTGAGGGTGTCGCGCACGTCGATGGCTGAGCGCCGCGCACACGGCAGTGGCCGCTACGCACTTGGCGTGGCGGCCGCTGTCGTGCTGCTCGGCATCTCCATCATCGCGAGCCTCGGCGTCGGCTCGAAGGCGCTCGAGCCAGGGCAGATCATCGACTCAATCACGGGGTCGGGCGACGACTACGTTGATGCCGTGCTCGCCAGTCGAGTGCCACGAACGATACTCGGAGTCATCGTGGGTGCAGCGCTTGCCGTCGCCGGCGGGGTGATGCAGGGGGTCACGCGAAACCCGCTCGCTGATCCCGGCCTCTTCGGCATCAACGTCGGCGCCGCTGCGGCGATCGTCACCGGTGCTGCCTTCTTCGGGACGGTGGCATCGAGTTCTGTGTGGCTCGCGCTCATCGGCGCTGTCGTCGCCGTCATCATCGTGTACGCACTCGGGTCATCGCGCGGACAAGCGGGCACGACGCGAATCGTGCTTGCCGGAGCCGTCGTGACCGCTGTCTTCTCTGCGTACGTGCAGGCAATCTCCCTGAGTTTTCCCGACGTTTTCGACGCCTATCGGTTCTGGGTCGTGGGCTCACTTGCCGGACGCAGCATCGAGCAGGCCTGGCTGATTCTGCCGTTCATCATCGTCGGCCTTGTTCTCGCGCTCGGGCTCGCGCCTGGGCTCAATATGCTCGCGCTCGGCGACGACGTTGCAACGGCCCTTGGTCAGCGCCCCGTCGTCGTTCGGTTACTGAGCGGTGCGTCGGTTGCGATTCTCGCCGGCGCGGCGACGGCTGGTGTCGGCCCCGTGCTGTTCGTTGGGCTCGCCGTTCCTCATATCGCCCGCATGTTCTCGGGGCCCGATCATCGCCGGCTTCTTCCACTGTGCATCGCGCTCGGTCCCGTTCTCCTGCTGCTGTCCGATGTGCTCGGGCGCGTCATCGCGCGCCCCGATGAGCTGATGGTCGGTGTCATGACGGCGTTCGTCGGCGCGCCAGCGCTTTTCATCGCCCTGCGCCGTCTGCGAGGTGAACGGAGATGACCGCTCATCACCGCATACTGCGCGTAGGCACGCGAGTGTCACTGCGGGTGCACGTGCGCACGCTCGTCGTGATCACCTGTCTCGTTGTCGCGATCATCGGTCTTGCCGTTGTCACTCTCGCGCTCGGCGATCTCGGCGTCTCGCCATTGCAGCTTCCGGCGGCGCTCTTCGGCGACACCGGAGCGAGCAGCTTCGTCGTGCAGACCCTTCGCGGGCCGAGGCTGCTCGTCGCGATCGGGGCGGGAGCCGCCTTCGGAGTGAGCGGTTCGCTCTTTCAGCGCGTCACTCGCAACCCGCTTGGCAGCCCCGATGTCATCGGGCTTATGGCCGGCGCTTCGGCCGGTGCCGTCGCGTTCGGCATCCTCTGGCCCGGTGTCGTGCCGTTGCCCGTCGGCGCCGTCATCGGTGCCATCGCGGCCATAGCGCTCGTCTACGTCTCGACGGGAACGGGATTCGCCTCACCGGGCAAGTTGATCATCGCGGGCATCGGCGTGCAGGCGATTGCGCTGTCGTTCGTGCAATTCATGCTTACGCGCATCAAACGTGAACAGGCAACCGTGCTCGCGACGTGGCTGAACGGAAGCCTCGAGGCTCGATCTCTAGACGATGTCGGGATCATCCTCGTGGTTCTCGGCGTGTTCGGAACGGTGGCGCTCGTACTGTCGAGACGTCTCGCCCTCGTCGAGATGGGTGACGACATTGCTGACGGGGTTGGTGCGTCGGCTTCGCGAACCCGCACGTTTGCCGTGTTGACAGCGATCGTTCTCGCTGCGGGAGGCGTTGCCGTCTGCGGTCCTGTTGCCTTCATCGCCCTCATGGCACCGCACGTCGCGCGTGTTGTCGCCCGGTCCAGTTCGCCGGTCGTCGCGGGGCTCATGGGCGCGATGATGCTCCTGTTCGCCGACGTGATCGTGCAGTTCGTTCCTGCTCCGCAGCAACTCCCCGTCGGCGTCGTCACCGCCCTGATCGGCGGTATCTTCCTCGGAGGGCTCCTCATGTCCCAGTGGCGCAAAGGTGCCCTGTAGCCGGATTCATTTGCACCGGGGCGTCTCCAATTGCGTGAAACTCAGCACGAGGCGGCCATTTGCGCACACGTCGTAGCGCTGCGAGTGATTTGACTCGTGCGTTGGGTGTGTCGGGGCCGCCGCGTACGTCAGGTGCGCGGCCCGGTATCTCGATGATCGTCTGGCGGGTCGGTGCCCGGTGCTTCTCGGCGTCCTAGATACCGTCGGTTCACGTACCAGTCTGGTGGGATCAGTCTGGGGTGGCCGTTTTCGTCGCGGGTGAGGGACCATTCGCCGCGATCCAGCAATCTGTGGTGAAACCAGCAGACGATCAGGCCATTTGCAACATCTGTTCGGCCGCCGTTTTCCCATCGTTGCACGTGATGCGCTTCACACAGCCACGCCGGAATGTCACAGTCATCGACAACACAGGTGTTCCCGTCGCGGGCGATCAACGCCAAACGCTGCTTCGCTGTGAAGAACCGTTGCGCGGTCCCGAGGTTGAGCACGTCACCATGCTCGTCAATGGTGACGTTCCTCGTGTCGCCGTCGCATTGCATCTGTGTCACAAAGCTCATCGGCAACGGTGCCGGTGTTCCCGGTGACCAGGCAGCACCGGTACCGGCGTCGAGGTCCTCGTTCTTCACCGTGATCATCACTGTTGGGCCACGCCCGTGGAGTTTCGGTGTGGTGTCTTGTTTCCCGACACCACCGATGATCGACGTGAACACGTCGGCACGCTCCTGCTGCTTTGTCCGCTCCTCGGGTGCTTGCTTGGTCGCGGCGAGCTCTTCAGCATGCATAAACGTCGGCGAGGTTCTCTTCGACATGCACGCATCAAACACTGGTGTCACCTGCGCCGCCTGCTCGGGAGAGAGCACCCCTGTGATCTTCATCGTTCCGTCGTCTTGGTGTTTGAAGACCAGCTTGCGTGCCTCGTGAAGTTCTTCCGTGGTGGGTTCGACACCGTCAGGGTCAAGGGCAACACGAAACACGCGGGCCTGCTGCCGCACAGCATCCGCCGTGAACGGCACTTCACCGAACGCACCCGTCGCATTACCGATCAGCGTTTTCTCGGCCCAGTCGATCTGCTCGGGGGAAACCCGGGGCAGGACAGGTGCCAACGTCGACGTGATCGACTCGGCAACATCCAGACCAATCGTGCCTTGGGCGAGCGCGTCCGCGGTCTGAGCGAACACCGGATCGAGAGGCAGCCCGGTGTCCGACACTCTCGGTGTTGTGTGTTTCGCGACTGTCGCGAACCGATACGCTGTGGAGTTCTTCGCCCCCGTGATCACCTCAAACAGCGCTGTCGGGCTCTTCGCCCCGTGCCGGGCAGCGAGACCATCAAACCCGGCATCCGTGTCAGAGCGCCGAGCAATGTCGCCCACGTTGCCGACTTGCTGGCCCTCGATGATGCGGGAGATGTTGCTGAGAAGGCCCGTATAGGTCAACAGGGTATCGGCGGAAAGTGATGTCGGGTCGATCGAGGCCAGTTCTGCAGCATCGGCCAGAGTCTTCTCCGCGGCACGCACAGCGACAGCATCCGGACCCTCATTGGGTTCGAAACCGGGTGCTGCGACTGCTTCGTGCATGACCAAAGTATCGCAGGACCCACCGACACTCCCACCGACAGAACACCCGGTCAACCACCCATTGTGGATAACTCACCAAAGTTTCTGCCTGTGGACGAAGAAGCGCATAGAGGGGAGCGAGGACGATGCCGAGGAGAGGCAGCGTAGGCACCACCCAGAATCACATCAGCCGCGGCGACGCGTGCTGCGACGTTTGCGGAGGTAGCCGCCCTTTTCGAGGCCAGCTTCGATCTCGAATCGGTTGGTGAGTGGATTGAAGCCTTCCAACGCGTACAGCACGGGGAAGAGAAGCCCGTAGGTTCGCCACTGCTGCTGATGCACGGCTTCGTGCTCGAGTACGTCAGAGCTCACGTTCGTGCGGGTGAGATAGCAGGCCCCGACGCAGGCGCCGCCCCGACCGAACGTCCAGCGCGGCATCCCCCGAAAGATGAAGAGCCCGCCGCGGCGTTCTACCTTGCCCGTTGACCAGATGAACCCCCACACCATCCCCACGAGCGTGCCGTAGGCGTAGCCGAGAAGACTGAGGGGAGAATTCGTGAGGATGCTGCGAATCACTGTGCCTCTGGCTTTCGCAGTGCCTCGAGCATTCGCAGCCATGCTTCGCTCATGGTCGGGAAGGCGGGAACGGCGTGCCAGAGCCGGTGCAGAGGAACCTCGCCGACGACAGCGATTGTCGCCGCGTGCAGCAGCTCAGCGACGTCGTCACCCACGAGAGTCACGCCGATGACGACGTTTCGCTCCGTGTCGACGACGGCACGGAACGTTCCCTCATAACCATCCGCGTGCAGAGCACCGCCGGCGACGGACCCGAGCGCGATGTCAATCGTTCTCACGGGTCGCCCGGCATCCATCGCGGCCGTCTCAGTCATACCGACCATAGCCACCTGCGGGCTGCTGAAGACAACGGACGGAACCGCGTCGTGATCGGCCGTTGCCGTGGCGTCGGCCCAGGGGTGCGTGTCGGGAACATCACCCGCCGCCCGCGCGGCGATGGCCGCAGCCGCTGCGCGTGCTTGGTATTTTCCCTGGTGCGTCAGCAGAGAGCGGTGATTGAGGTCACCGACCGCATACAGCCATTCGCCAGGCACCCCGCGCACGAGCATCGTCTCATCGACGTCGACCCACTCTCCGGGTGTGAGGCCGACAGTGTCGATGCCGACATCGCTGGTTCGCGGAGTGCGGCCCGTTGCGACCAGCACCCGATCAGCGTTCACCGTCTGCCCTGTCGAGAGCCGCACCTGCGCGCCGTCGCCCGCGGCAGAAACAGAATCAACGTCGGCGACGAGCACGTCGATTCCGTCGGCACGGAATCTCTTCGTAACGGCTTCGCCCGCGATCGGCTCATGCCCGCTCAGCAGACCACTTCGCGCGACGACGGTGACGGTCGAGCCGAGCGACGCAAACGCTGTCGCCAGCTCGGCAGCGACGACTCCACCGCCGACAACCACGAGGGATGCCGGTATGTCTTCGGCGATCGTCGCTTCGCGACTTGTCCAGACGTCGATCTCGTCAATTCCGGGAATCGGCGGCACCGTGGGCTCCGAACCCGTGCACACCGCGACAGCAACGCGTGCCGTCAGCGTCTGCGTACCCTCGGGGCGCTCCACCTCGACGGTGCGCTCGGCCACAAGCCGCGCTTGTCCGCGCACGAGGTCGACGCCCGCGCCTTCGAGCCATGACACCTGGCCCGCGTCGTCGCCCTTGCCCGTGAATGCATCGCGACGAGCCAGAACTCGCGCGACATCGAGGCCCCGCGTGACCGCCTGCGCCGCTCCGTCGACAGCGAGAGCAGCACGGCGCGCGTCACCCGACCTCAGAAGCGCCTTCGAGGGGATGCAGGCGCGATACGAACATTCGCCGCCCACCTTGTCGCTCTCGACGATCACACACGAGAGGCCCGCCTGCGTCGCGTAATCGGCGACATTCTCTCCGACAGCGCCCGCACCAACAACTACAACGTCGTACTCGCTCATGCTCCGAGAATACTCGCGCTGTCGCCGGAGCGCAGTCAGCGTCTTGTCAGTGCACCGAGAATGCGCAGGATCGCCGCGAGATCGTCCGTCGCAGCCGCGGCAGACGCGGGTGCGAAGCCCGTGATCCCTGCCCCGGCAAGCGAGAACCTGCCGCGTACGTCACCCAGCACATCGATGAGCTGCGTGAGCGGAATGCCGAATGGCTCCGCCCAGTGCGTTCCGTCAATGTCTGCCGGGTCGAGAACGTCGAGGTCGATGTGCACGTACACCTCTGACGCGCCTGTCTCGACAAGAGCGTCGACGAGACCGGCAACTTCGTCCGTGCTCAGCGCACGCAGCTCGGAAGCGTCGAGATAGGCGGCTTCGTCGTCGTCGACAGAACGGATGCCGCCCAGCACGACCTTGCTGTGCGCGAGGGGATTGGATGCGGCGAGAACGTCGTGTCCCTCTCCGAGCACAGATCTGAGTGCCATGCCGTCGAAAGCGCCAGACGGGGAAGTCTCCGCCGTGTGCAGATCGGGGTGTGCGTCAAGCCACAGCACCGCGAGATCACCGTTCGTGCGCTCCATCGCATGATCGATGGCGGCAATTTCGATTCCGCACCCGCCTCCGATGCAGACGGCCGTGTCGTGCATGGTGCTGAGCTGCTCGCGCAGCCGCTCACGCACGGTGACAAGGGAAGTGAACCTGCGGATTCCGGTGTCGAGGGCGTCGCCCGCTCCCTGGGGCACAGCAACGTCGTGGGTTGCACTCGAGGGCAGATCACCTCTGATCGCCTCGGCACCGTCTATGAGCTGCATTGCACGCGACGATGACGAGCCCTGCCACTGCGGAACCACCATGTATGCCGTCATTGTTCAATTATGCGACGAGGATGCCCGGGCGCCATCATCTTTCAGCGAAGCGCGAACGGGCGCCGGGGAATTCCCCGACGCCCGTTTGCTGAGCACCAGATTACGACTCGATCGAACCGCTTCCACTGCTCTTCAGTGCGGCAAGACGAGCCTCGACCTCGGTCAGTTCGCCGAGGTCGTCGAGCTCTTCGAACTGCGCGTCGAGGCTCGAGGCCGCGAGCTCTTGGTGGCCGAGCACCTTCGCCTCTTCGCGGCGAATCTTCTCGTCGAATCGGCTGACCTCGCTCGTGGGGTCCATGATGTCGATGCTCTTCAGCGCGTCATGCACCTTGAGCTGCGCCTGCGCCGTCTTCTGACGCGCCACCAGCTCATTGCGCTTCGTCTTGAGCTGCTCGAGGCGCTCCTTCATGCCGTTCAGACCATCTTTGAGCTTGCTGACGACATCCGACTGCGACGCGATCTGCGGCTCGGCCGCCTTGGCTTCGCCCTCCGAGCCGATCTGACGCTGAATTGCCACCTTTGCGAGGTTGTCGAACTTGTCAGCGCCCGCTGTGTCACCCGACCCACGCATCTGGTCGGCACGCTTGCTCGCGGCAAGCGCCTTTGTTCCCCAGTCGCGCGCGGCATCGACGTCTTCCTTATGGTCTTGCTCAAGCATCCGCAGGTTGCCGATCGTCTCGGCAATAGCGCTCTCCGCCTCGGCGATGTTGTTCGTGTAGTCGCGAACCATCTGGTCGAGCATCTTCTGCGGGTCTTCCGCCGAATCGATAATCGAGTTGATGTTCGCGCGGGCCAACTGTGCGATGCGCCCGAAGATGGTCTGCTTGCTCATGTACTCCCTCTCGTCGCAGTCGGCCGAGCGGCCGCCGGTTCGGTGCGTCTGAGTCTACGGGCCGTAAAGTTTCTTTTTCCTGCAAATCTGCCGCACCATGTGTCTGTCTGTGACGGCCACGGTGGCAGCGCGTGTGCACCCGCGAGAGAATTGAGCGAAACACAAGAGAGGGGAAGTCGGTGACTCACAGTGATCGGATGCTGCAGCTCGCCATCGTCGAGGTGACTGACGCCCGTCCGCACGCTCCCGAATACGACGCGTATACGCGGGGCATGACGCGGCGCACCGTCTCCGACGCGTCGATTCTCGGATGGGATGCGCGACTGCTCACCGCCGAACGCCTCGGCACAGACGGCCTGCTCGATGCCACCGAGTCGGCCGACGCGATCGTGATCATGGGCGGGGAAGACCTCGCTCCCGAGTTCTATGGCGGTCAGCCGGGGTACGAGGGCGAAGGTCACCATTACCGAACAGCGGATGCCGCCGAGCTCGCACTCGTGCGCAGGGCGGCGTTGCGCGCTACCCCGCTTCTCGGCATTTGCCGTGGTCACCAGGTGATCAATGTGGCGTTCGGGGGAACCCTCGTTCAGCACATGGAGGAGTCCGGTCACAGACTGACCGATCTTCCGGTCGAGTACACCCTCGTGGAGCATCCTGTCTCGCTCGAACGTTCGAGCACTCTCGCACTGCGGTTGGGCGAGCACATCACCGTTCAATCAGGGCATCATCAGGTGATCGATCGCCCCGGCCCCGGACTGCGTGCCGTTGGGTGGTCGCACGACGGTCACATTGAGGCTGTCGAGCACGACATTCTGCCGATCACAGGCGTCCAGTGGCATCCGGAGGCTCCCATGGCCCCAACCGACCAGCTCGAGCGTCTGCTGGACGGGCTCGAACGCGAGGCTCTCAGGCAACTGGCTGCCTGATCGGGGTGGCACCGAGCTCTGCCGAGGTATTGCGGTTAGGGTTCCTCAGGTGACGCATGATCGGTATGGAACAGATGTACTCGCCGGCGATTGGAAGAACCGCGGCAAGCCGATACACACGGCGGTCGAAGCTGAGAAGGGCCTCGTCGTCGAAGATGCGGGGAGCGGCTGGTGCGGAGCGGTCGTCGGCGTCGAGGGGCAGACCGTCGAGCTCGAGGACTTTTCGGGCGCGGTGAGAGCCTTTCCTCTCGGGAGAGGATTCATGATCGACGGCAGGCCGGTCGAGCTCGTCAAGGCGAAGGCACAGGCGAAAGGCCCGACGCGCACGGCCTCCGGTTCGTTCGCTGCTGCAGACCAGAGGGCCCGGGTGGCGCGGCAGAGCCGAATTTTCGTCGAGGGGCGCCACGACGCGGAGCTCGTCGAAAAAGTCTGGGGCGATGATCTCAGATCGGAGGGCGTTGTCGTGGAGTATCTCGGGGGAATCGACGACCTCGACGCGATTATTCGAGAGGCCGCCCCGACGCGGACCGCTCGCATCGGCGTGCTCGTCGACCATCTTGTTCCCGGCTCGAAAGAGAGCCGCATTGCCGACACGGTCGCCCGGTCGGCGCACGGCGCCCACGTGCTGATCGTCGGGCATCCCTACATCGATATCTGGCAGTCTGTGCTGCCGGAGAAGCTGGGCATCTCGGCCTGGCCGACGATTCCTCGCAGCATGGAATGGAAACACGGAATCTGCGAGGCGTTCGGCTGGCCTCACGCCGATCAGGCCGACATCGCGCGGGCGTGGAAGCGCATACTTGGGCGGGTGTCGAGCTACACGGATCTGGAACCGCAGCTGCTCGGCCGCGTCGAGCAGCTGATCGACTTCGTCACCGAGCCATCCTGAAAATTTTCACCAAACGCGCCACGGGACGTGCACAAATCGTTATGTTCCCGTATCCTCGGATGAGTTCGCATGACTACCGGCCGGTGACCCCCACTCGGTCGAGTCGCACACGCGGGGTGAATTCCCTGATTTTCGCACCCAGCGATTCACGGTGTCATGTGTGGAGGATGTACTGGTGACTGATTCGTTCGAGACGAGGCATGACGCCTCAGAAGGCACCCCGAACGCACCCGCTACTCGTCGCGCACGACGAGAGATGGAAGCCCGTCGCCTTGCGAGCCGCGGAGCCTCGCACCCATCGGCACCAACCGCAGCGCGCTCGACTCGACCCGCCGCGAAGGCGAAGCAGCCCCGTTCGGGCAGAAGCATCGCGCGGTCGTGGGCATCGACGGCACTCGTCGGCCTCGTTGTTCCCGGTCTCTTCGCGACAATGGCTCTGCCGTCCTACGCATCACCGGAAGACGCCGGAACACACGGCCCCTCAAGCTACGACATCGCCACGGCATCCGCTCAGACTCTCGACGCCAGCGAGGTTGCCGTCGCGCCGGCGACTCATCTCATTCGAGACAGCTACGGTGCGACGACGACTGAAGAACTCGAAGCCGCACGCAAGAAGGCGGAGGCCGAGGCTGCCGCAAAGCGAGCCGCTGAGCAGAAGCAAAACTCTGCGGACAGCAATACCGGAGGCGGAGGACCTTACTCCGCGATCGCCGGTGACGGTTCCGTGCGCTGGCCGCTTCCCAGCGGAGGAACGATTGGCGACGGCTTTATGAGCCGCGGTGGATCGCACCACGGCGTCGACATTCTGATCGCGGGGGGCACCCCGATCGGTTCGGTCGCTGATGGCGTCGTCGTCGTTTCACAGGAGAGCTACGGCGGATACGGTGTCGGCGTTGTCGTCGAGCACACGATCGACGGCCAGACCGTGCGTTCAACGTACGGGCACATGACGTACGGCTCTCGCCAGGTATCTGTCGGTCAGCACGTGACGGCCGGGCAGGTTCTCGGACTCGTGGGCAGCACCGGGCGCTCGACGGCGAACCACCTGCATCTCGAGATCACGATCAACGGCGGTCTCGTCAACCCACTGGGCTGGCTGCGCGCTAACGGCGCATACTGAACCACTTGCCAGGCAGCGCGTCGCCTGGCCGCTGCCGGTGAGGGAGCACAGCGCGTCACCGACGTCGACTCAGGCGGATGCTTCTCGACGACGGCGAAACGGCGACACACTTTCGTCTGTCGCAGTCGCTGACCGCGTCTGATTTGTGCCCCCGACAGGAATCGAACCTGCGACCTTCGGTACCGGAAACCGGCGCTCTATCCCCTGAGCTACGGAGGCAAATCGCCCGATGTCTCGCATCGGCGCGAACCTAGGCTAGCACCCGCGAGGCGTCGCCCGAAAAGCGGCGCGGCGAGGTGCCTGTGCATCAGCCGTGAAGTGAGTGGTGGGGAGAACTCCACCTGCCGCGTTGCGCCCCCGGGTGTGATGATGAAGGCATGCAGCGCACCGTGAATGCCCATCTCCAGTTCACCCTGGGCGGGCAGAGCGACATGCTGTTCCAAATTGCCGTGGCCGCGGGAACTCCGATTCTGTCGGAATCGTTTACGTTCACGAACAATGGCCGGGTCTATCTGCCGCGAGAGATCGTCGACAGCCACGGAACCCGCATCCTGCGCTTCACGGGTGACGAGGGAACCTACGAGGTGTTCTACTCGGCGAACGTCGCCGGGTCACGGCCGATCGAGCCCGTGCGCGAAATCGATCTGCTGGGGTATCTGCGGCCCAGCAGGTACGCGGAATCAGACGCCCTCTATGTACAGGCCCGCTCGATGTTCGCCGGTCTCACCGGGCTTGTGCTCGTCAACGCCGTTGCGACGTGGACACACGAGACTCTCGAGTACGTACCGGGGTCGAGCACGGGAACGGACAGCGCGCGAACGACGCTGAACGTCGGGCGCGGAGTGTGTCGCGACTTCGCGCACGTCGTGGTGACGATGCTGAGGGCCTGCGACGTGCCCGCTCGCGTTGCCGCTGTCTATGCCCCGGGGCTTTCTCCCATGGACTTCCACGCCGTCGCTGAGGCCTGGGTCGGCGGCCGGTGGAACGTCGTCGACGCCACTCGTCTGGCTCCCCGCCCGTCGCTCGTTCGCATTTCGACGGGACGCGACGCGTCAGACATCGCCTTTCTCACGAACCACATCGGAAATCTGCGGCTCTCCACCGTCGCGGTGAACGCGGTGAGCGACACACTCGTCGCCGATGACCATCTCTCGGCGGCCGTTCTCGCCTGAGCTACGGCAGATTGCCGAGAACGAACTGCGCGAGCTGCTCGGCCCCGCGGGCGTCAGAGAAGTCCTTCGAAGAGATGACAACCCAGTACGTTCCCGTGAAGATCTGGGCCGTGCCCACTCCCGACGAATGGGAGAAGAAGCCCTTCTCCCCGTATGTCTTCACCGATTCCCCCGACGCGTCGGCCTCGGCCGCGAGATCATCGAGAGTCTTCGGTGCGAGCTTGGCAATCGCCACGTCGATCGTTCGGCCGCTCGTGTTGTTGCTCCATCGGCAGGTGATGCCGTTGTACGACGCGACCTTTGCCGCGGGAGTGTCGGCGGCGGGCGAGAACTCGCCGAGCGCGCTCACGTTGGGGTTGAAGTCGTACATCTGCTGCAGCGTGATCACGTCGTCGCAGCCAAGCCCGACGTCCTCACCGGCATCCGGATGCTGCGTGGACTTCGGGGGAGCGGTTGCTGTGTCGTCAGGGCTCTCACGGTGCTCGTCTGCGGGGGGACCATCCGACGACGTCGGCGTGGGGGATGACGACTCCGATGCGGTCGGCGTGCTGTCGGGACCCACGGGAGGGGCGCACGCCGTCAACGTGAGACTCCCGAGGGCGAGAGCGATCACGGCGCTACGACGGAGGACGGCGCTGCTGACGGACATGGGTTCCTTTCGAAGGCGGCGGGGACGATTCGAGAGTACCAACGCGGCGCGAAAGAACGGCGTCAACGCGCAGGGCACCCAGACAGCGGGCATTAGACTCGATGACCATGACTCCATCTGATCTTTCGCGCGTCTTGTTCGGCATTCTCGCACCCATTGCCGAGCGTCGTCGTGAGGGCGCATCGGCTGAGCTGACGGAGTCGATGGTCACGATCGAGCGCCCGAAGAATCGCGATCACGGGGATTGGGCCTCAAACATCGCAATGAAACTGGCAAAGACACTCGGCGCGAACCCGCGGGAGCTCGCCATCGAGATCGCCGGTGAACTGCACAAGGCAGACGGTGTTGCGTCGGCCGAGGTGGCCGGCCCCGGGTTTATCAACGTGCGGCTCGAAGCCGCGGCCGCCGGACAGCTCGCTCAAGTGATCGTCGACGCGGGCATCTCCTATGGGCGCAACGACAGTCTCGTGGGGGAGACGATCAACCTCGAGTTCGTCTCGGCGAACCCGGTCGGGCCGCTGCACATCGGCCACACGCGCTGGGCGGCCCTCGGTGACTCCATCAGGAGAGTGCTCGCAGCATCCGGTGCCGACGTTGCAAGCGAGTACTACATCAACGACGCGGGCAGCCAGATGGACACCTTCGGTCTCTCGGTGCTTGCCGCGGCAAAGGGCGAGCCGACCCCAGAGGGCGGCTATCCGGGAGCGTACATCGCAGAACTCGCCGACGCTGTGCTCACGCAGGCCCCCGCGCTGACGCAGATGCCCGAAGACGAGGCCGTGCGCACAGCACGCGAGATTGCCTATGGGCTGCAGCTCGACGAGATCAAGCAGTCCCTTGCCCGATTCAACGTGCACTTCGACATCTGGTTCTCAGAGAGAACGCTGCACGCCTCGTCGGGCGACGGCAAGAGCGACATCGATTTGGCCGTCGACCGACTGCGCGAGCAGGGGCACGTCTACGACAAGGACGACGCGATCTGGGTGCGCACAACCGAGTTTGGCGACGATAAAGACCGCGTGATTCGCCGCGGAAACGGCGTCTACACTTACTTCGCTGCAGATGCCGCGTATTACCTCAACAAGGGCGACCGCGGTTTCACGCACAAGATTTACCTGCTGGGCGCCGATCACCACGGGTACGTTCATCGGCTGAAGGCGGTGGCAGGCGCCGCGGGCGACGACCCTGAGAAAGACATCGAGGTGCTCATCGGGCAGCTCGTGAGCGTCAACGGGGCGCGGCTTTCGAAGCGCGCGGGAAACATCATCGAGCTCGACGACCTGCAGGCGTGGCTCGGAACGGATGCGCTGCGCTACTCCCTCGGTCGCTCGCCCGCCGACTCGCCGCTCACCCTCGATCCGGAGCTGCTGCGCAAGCGCACGAACGACAACCCGGTCTTCTATGTTCAGTACGCGCATGCCCGCACGTGCGCGGTCGGGCGCAACGCGGCCGAGTCGGGCGTCGACCGCAGCGTTTTCGCGCCAGAGACGCTCACTCACGAGACAGAGGGCGCTCTGCTCGGTGCGCTGCAGGAGTTTCCGCGCATCGTCGCTCAAGCGGCTGAGCTGCGTGAACCGCACCGCGTTGCCCGCTACCTCGAGGAGATCGCCGGTCTCTACCACCGCTGGTACGACAACTGCCGTGTCATTCCCCGGGGCGACGACACAATAGACGACGTGCACCACACGCGACTCTGGCTGAACGATGCATCACGCCAGGTGATCGCCAACGGCCTCGACCTGCTCGGTGTTTCAGCGCCCGAGCGGATGTGATGTGACCGGGCTTTCTGAGGCGCAGACCGTGCCGCACCGAGGCGGCGGGCGACGCGCAACCCTTGTGATCGTCGTTGTCGTCGTGGCGATCGCGGTGATTGGCCTTGCCCTGTGGCTCGCTGACGGACTCGTTCGCGGAATGGCGCAAGATGGTGTTGAAGATGCCCTGGAGTCGAAGCTTCCCGACACCGTCGACGCCGACCTTGAGGTGAGCATCGGCGGAGGATTCTTCCTTCCCCAGCTGATCGCCGGAACGTTTAACGACGTGACTGTCGCAGCCCGCGACGCGGAGGTCGGCGGCATCCCGTTCGATATCGTCGTGACGGCGCACGGCGTTCCGCTTGACGAAAACGGAACAATCGACGAGACGACCGCGGTTGTGACCGGGGGAGAGGATGCCGCAAACGCGCTGCTCGCTCTCGGTGGCGCTGACCCGCAGCTGAGCCTCGGTGACGGAACTCTGAGCTACGACCAGTCATCGAGCTTTCTCGGATTCGCCGTCGGATACACGCTTGTCACCGAGCCCACAGCACACGGCGACTCGGTGAGCCTCACTCCGGTGGATGTTCGCGTTGCCACAGATGTGGGCAACCTTGACCTGACCGCCTTCGTCAACAACCTGCTCGGCAATGAACCGGTCACAGTCTGCGTCGCCTCGTCTCTGCCCGAGGGCATCAGCGTCGACGACATCGATGTCACACCGGAGGAGCTCACCCTGACGCTGTCGGCGACAGATATGCCGCGGAACGGTCCTGACCTCGACTCCCGAGGCTCGTGTGACGCCTCGTGAAGCGGTGAATGCGTCAGACGGCATGCTCTCTCGGTAGACTTTCTGCGACTGAAGTATCTCTCCCGCACCACACGAACGGTCTTCTGTGACGCATAACCCACTCGCCCCCTCGTGGCTCGTCGAGCCCGGCGACGCGAATGCGCTCGCGCCTGGGCTGTGGCCGAGCACAGCGACCCGCGCCGATTCAGGCGAACTGACGATCGGCGGCGTGTCGTCGCAAGAGTTGGCCCGGCAGTTCGGCACCCCCCTCTACGTGATCGATGAGCACGACGCGCGTGGGCGCGCCGATGAGGTGCGCGGCGCCCTGCAGAGTGCCTTCGCGAAGATCGGCAGTCGCGCTCATGTCTACTACGCGGGCAAGGCGCTCCTGACGAGCGAGGTTGCCCGATGGATGGTCGCGGCCGGCTGCCGCATCGATGTGTGCTCGGGTGGAGAACTGAGCGTCGCGCTCGCCGCCGGTGTCGAGGCGGCCGAGATCGGCTTCCACGGAAACAACAAGTCGCGCGCCGAAATCGATCGCGCCGTTGCCGCTGGCGTCGGAACGATCATCATCGACAGCATCCAAGAAATCGACAGGGTTGCGGAGGCCGCCGCGCGCCACGGATCGCGGCAGCGCGTGCGGCTTCGGGTCAACAGCGGAGTTCACGCACACACCCACGAGTTTCTGGCCACCTCCCATGAAGACCAGAAGTTCGGTCTGTCGCTCGAGGCGGCCCCCGACGCGGTTGCGCGCATTCGGGCACTCGCGGGCCTGGAGTTCATCGGGCTCCACTGTCATATTGGTTCGCAGATATTCGGGTCGGGCGGCTTTGCCGAGTCGGCCGCGCGTCTTCTCGCCGTTCACAAGGAGCTGCTGCGCACAGGGCCCGTTGCCGAGCTCAACCTCGGAGGAGGGTTCGGCATCGCCTACACGAGTGCTGACGACCCGACGCCGATCGGCGAGCTTGCCGACGCGATCGCGCGCATTGTCAGCGACGAATGCGCGCTGCTTCAGATTCCGATTCCGGATGTCGCCTTCGAGCCGGGGCGCACGATCATCGGCACAGCAGGCATCACCCTCTACGAGGCGGGAACAACCAAGTCCGTTGACGTTGAGACCGAGTCCGGCACGAGAACGCGCCTTTATGTGAGCGTCGACGGCGGAATGAGCGACAACGCACGCACTGCGCTGTACGAGGCGGATTACTCTGTGCGCATCGCCTCTCGGCAGTCCGGCGCGGACCCCGCGTTGGTGCGCATCGCCGGAAAACACTGCGAGTCGGGCGACATCGTTGTCTCTGCTGACTACCTTCCGTCAGATGTCGAGCCGGGAGATCTGCTCGCTGTACCCGCGACGGGTGCATATTGCTGGTCTCTGGCCAGCAACTACAACTACCTGGGACGGCCGCCCATCGTTGCCGTCCGCGACGGTCGCGCACGCGTCATCGTGCGCGGAGAGACGGAAGCCGACCTCATGGCGCGTGACGCCGGATTGGATGGACGATGATCGACAGCCGCACCCTCAGGGTGGCCCTGCTCGGGGCCGGTTCCGTTGGTTCGCAAGTTGCCCGCAAGCTCATCGACAACCGTCAGGAGCTTGCTGCACGCGCCGGCGCTGATTTGGAACTCGTGGGGATTGCCGTTCGCGACGTCGATGCCAAGAGAGACGTGGAGCTGCCCCGCGAACTGTTCACGACGGACGCCGAATCGCTGATTCTCGGTGCCGACATCGTGATCGAGCTCATCGGCGGCATCGAGCCGGCCAAGTCATACATTCTGGCGGCCGTCAACAGCGGTGCCGACGTCGTCACGGGAAACAAGGCGCTGCTCGCGGCGCATGGCCCTGAACTCTTCGACGCGGCCGAGCGGGTCGGCGCAGAGATCTCCTACGAAGCATCCGTTGCCGCGGCGATTCCGATTCTGCGCCCGCTGCGCGACAGCCTCGCGGGCGACGACATCACGAGCGTTCTCGCGATCGTGAACGGGTCGACAAACTTCATTCTCGACCGCATGGATCGTTTCGGCGAAAGCATGGACGAGGCATCGAAGCTCGCGTTCGAAGCAGGCTACCTCGAGGCCGATCCGACTCTCGACGTTGAGGGCTACGACGCGGCGCAGAAGGTGACGATTCTCGCGGGCCTCGCGTTTCACTCTCAGATTGATGCGGGCAAGGTGCACCGAGAGGGCATCTCCGACATCACAGCGGAGCAGATTCAGGCCGCTCAATCCGCGGGCTACGTGATCAAGCTCCTTGCCGTCGCCGAGCGACTCACAACAGCAGACGGGGAACTCGGCATCTCTGCACGCGTGTATCCCGCACTCGTCCCGCGCGAGCATCCGCTTGCCTCCGTGTACGCGGAGAACAACGCGGTGTTCGTTGACGCTGAGGCGGCAGGGCCGCTCATGTTCTACGGCGCAGGTGCGGGCGGTCTGCAGACAGCATCCGCCATTCTCGGTGACATCGTCTCGGCGGCACGACGCCACGTCGCGGGCGGCCCCGGACTGAACGGGTCGAATCACGCGGCGCTGCCTCTTCTGCCCATCGACGATGTCATCACGAAGTGCCAGATCAACCTTCGGGTCAAAGACCGCTCGGGTGTGCTCGCCGAGGTTGCGGGAATCTTTGCGAACTACGGCGTCTCTGTGCAGACGATCGAGCAGACGATCGGCGACGACGAGGATGGCCTCGCGACGCTGATCATCGGAACCCACCGTGCGAGGGAAAAATCTATTCGCGCGGTCGTCGACGCGTTGCAGGACGCCAGCGCGACCGACCGAATCGTCAGTGTCCTGCGAGTTGAAGGAGCCCAGTAATGGCACACCTGTGGCGTGGAGTCATCAATGAATACCGCGAGCGTCTCGACGTCTCAGACGCGACGCCCGTCGTCACGCTCGGCGAGGGCGGAACGCCGCTGATCCCCGCGCCGTCGCTGTCGCAGCGCACAGGGGCGAAGGTATACGTCAAGTTCGAGGGAATGAACCCCACCGGGTCATTCAAAGACCGCGGAATGACGATGGCCATCTCGAAGGGAATCGAGCACGGTGCGAAGGCCGTCATCTGCGCATCGACGGGCAACACCTCGGCGTCGGCCGCAGCGTACGCGGCTCACGCCGGAATCACGGCAGCCGTTCTCGTTCCCGAGGGAAAGATCGCGATGGGCAAGCTCAGCCAGGCCGTCGCGCACGGGGGGCAGCTGATTCAGGTGCAGGGCAATTTCGACGATTGCCTCGACCTCGCCCGCGAGATGTCAGCCAACTACCCGGTTCACCTCGTGAACTCGGTGAACCCCGACCGCATCGAGGGGCAGAAGACAGCGGCGTTCGAGGTTGTCGAAGTGCTCGGCGATGCCCCTGATTTTCACTTCATCCCGGTTGGCAACGCGGGTAACTACACCGCCTACACGCGCGGGTACTCCGAGTCGATCGATTACGGCGATTCGACGAAGCTGCCGCGCATGTTCGGCTTTCAGGCCGCGGGAAGCGCGCCGATCGTCGATGGTGCCGTTGTGAAGAACCCCGAGACCGTCGCCAGTGCGATTCGCATCGGCAATCCCGCATCGTGGGAGCTCGCGACGCAGGCGCGCGAGAAGACCGACGGCTACTTCGGCGCGATCGGAGACCGCGACATTCTTCGTGCGCAGAAGATTCTGTCGAGCGAGGTCGGCGTGTTCGTCGAGCCGGCGTCGGCGATCAGCGTGGCCGGTCTGCTCGAGCGCTCGGAGGCCGGAGTGATTCCTGCCGGTTCGACGTGCGTGCTGACGGTGACCGGCCATGGCTTGAAGGATCCACAGTGGGCTCTTCGCACAGAAGACGGCGGCGATGTTCATCCGACGATCGTTCCCGTGGATGCGGCTGAGGTTGCCAGCGTTCTCGGGCTCAGCGGCGAGGCACGCGCGTGAGTTTCGCCGGGCGCCGTGTCTCGGTGAAGGTTCCCGCCACGTCGGCGAATCTCGGGCCTGGATTCGACACGCTCGGACTTGCGCTGTCGATGTACGACGAGCTCACGGTCACGGCGACCGCCGAGAAGCGCGTGACCGTCGACGTCCATGGTGTCGGCGAGGGCGAGGTCGCGGTTGATGAGACAAATCTCGTCGCCTCGTCTGCGATCGCGACCTTCGCCGCTGTCGGTCACGAGGCTCCTGGCCTTCACATCGAAGCGCACAATGCGATTCCGCACGGCCGTGGACTTGGCTCTTCTGGTGCGGCTGTCGTTGCGGGCATCGCCGCGGCAAAGGGCCTTCTCGAGGGTTCGGTGACGTTCACAGAAGAGCTGTTGCTCGGCATCGCCTCGGAGCTTGAGGGACACCCCGACAATGTGGCGCCCGCTCTCTTCGGGGGGCTGACGATCGCCTGGACGTCGGCAGAGGGCCCGCGGCACAAGAAGCTGATGGCGCACAGGGGAGTGTCTCCGTTGGTGTTCATTCCCGAAACCACACTGTCAACGCGCCGCGCTCGCGAACTGCATCCCGTCAACGTTCCGCATGCTGATGCCGTGTTCAACGTCTCGCGCTCTGCGCTGTTGGTTGCCGCAATGCTGCAGAGCCCCGAGCTGCTGTTTCACGCGACAGAGGACAAGCTTCACCAAAGCTATCGGGCGGCGGCGATGCCCGAGACGACCGAAACCATCGCGCTGCTTCGAGCCAACGGCCACGCCGCCGTCGTGTCGGGAGCTGGGCCCTCGATCCTCGTGCTCTGCGACGGCCCGGGGGAACGTCTGGAAGCCGCACGGCTGGTCGATAACGAGGCCGCCACACCGTGGCGGGCAGAGATGCTCGCTGTCGACTTCAAGGGTGCTACAGTAGAAGCGATCTTATAGGGAACCACCCGCCAGGGTGAATCTGGCCCTCGGATCATTCACCAATCACAGCCCTTACCCGACGTGTATCGTGTTCTGATGCGATCGACGCGCTCCCCATCTACGGGGTATCGCAGCGGCGTAAGCGGCTCTCCCTGGTTCATCATCGATAGCCAGGCTGAGAAAGGAATACTCTCTAGTGACAGACGCAGGAACCCGCGCAGAAGGCGCGGACCGCGGTACCAACCTCCAATCGCTCAAGGTTGCCGAGCTGCAGAAGCTCGCGGCGGGCCTCGGCGTTCAAGGCGCTTCAAAGCTTCGCAAAGGCGAGCTTGTCGCGGCGATAACCGAGAAGCAGAGCGGCGGCAGCAGCACCGCTTCGCTTCAGACGGAGACGGAGGTTGCCACCGCAACGCAAGAAAGGCAGCCGGCCAAGCGCACATCGCGTCGCGTGTCGACGCCGATCATTGAACCGGCGGCGCCGAGCGCGGCCGACGACGGCAACGCGCCGGCATCAACGACCCCAGTGGAAACGACTCCCGTAGAGACGACTCCCGAGCAGGCAGCAGAATCTGTGCTCGACGAGCCTCGCGCGGGCGCTCAGAACCGTTCGCGGTCATCCAAGCGGCCCGCTCAGGGCACAGAGAAGCCCAGCGACGAGGCCGCTTCCGACAATGCACCTTCTGACGACGCGCCCGCAACGTCGGATGCCGCTGACGGCTCCGACCAGCGCGAAAAGAAGAACGGCAAGCGAGGTGGCCGCCGTCGTGGTCGCAAGGGCGACGACGACAACACGGACTCGAACGGCCAGGGCAACCAGGGTAACCAGGGTAACCAGGGTAACCAGGGCAACCAGGGCAACCAGAACGGCTCGAAGCAGGCCGACAGCGACAGCAGGCAGTCGCCGAAAGACGACGCGACGTCGGATGACGCCTCTGATTCCGATTCCCAAAGCGGAAACAACAACAACGACGAGCGTGGGCGCGGACGCAATCGCAACCGCAATCGCAACAACCGGGGCGACAACCAGGGCGACGATCGCCAGCAGGGTCGTGGTGACCGCAATGACGGTAATCGCAACGACGGCAATCGCAATGACGGTAATCGCAATGACGGAAAGAATGACGACCAGGGTGGTCGTGGACGGGGCCGCTACCGTGACCGCAAGCGCGGCCAGAATGACGATGTTGAGCCAGAGATCACCGAAGACGACGTGCTGGTTCCGATCGCGGGAATCCTTGACGTGCTCGACAACTATGCATTTGTGCGCACGACGGGCTACCTCTCTGGAGCGAGCGACGTCTACGTCTCACTTGGCCAGGTCAAGAAATACAACCTTCGCAAGGGTGACGCCATCGTCGGCGCTGTCCGCCAGCCTCGCGAAGGCGAGCACAACTCCCGCCAGAAGTACAACGCGATCGTCAAGGTCGACTCCGTCAACGGCCAGAGCGTCGATGAAGCGGCCGACCGAGTGCAGTTCGGCGACCTGACTCCGCTGTACCCGCAGGAGCGCCTGCGCATGGAGACAGTGCAGGGTAAGTTCACACAGCGGCTGATCGACCTCATCGCACCTGTTGGCAAGGGCCAGCGCGGACTCATCGTCGCACCGCCCAAGGCGGGGAAGACGATCGTTCTGCAGCAGGTCGCCAATGCAATTGCGACGAACAACCCAGAGGTTCACCTCATGGTCGTGCTGGTCGATGAGCGGCCAGAAGAGGTCACCGACATGCAGCGCACGGTGAAGGGCGAAGTGATCGCTTCCACTTTCGACCGCCCTGCGGAAGACCACACAACGGTTGCCGAACTGGCCATCGAGCGTGCAAAGCGCCTCGTCGAGCTCGGACACGACGTTGTCGTGCTTCTCGACTCCATCACGCGTCTGGGCCGCGCATACAACATTTCCGCTCCCACGAGCGGGCGTGTGCTCTCGGGCGGCGTCGACGCTGCGGCGCTCTACCCGCCAAAGCGCTTCTTCGGCGCAGCGCGCAACATCGAGAACGGCGGATCGCTCACGATCCTTGCGACGGCGCTTGTCGAGACCGGCTCGAAGATGGACGAAGTGATCTTCGAGGAGTTCAAAGGCACGGGCAACTCTGAGCTGCGCCTCTCGCGTCAGCTCGCGGACAAGCGCATCTTCCCGGCGATCGACGTCAACGCGTCGTCAACGCGTCGCGAAGAGATGCTGCTCGGCCAAGACGAGGTGAAGGTTACCTGGAAGCTGCGTCGCGCTCTCGCGGGGCTCGACACGCAGCAGGCACTCGAAGTGGTGCTTGGCAAGCTCAAGGAAACGTCGTCAAACGTCGAGTTTCTTGTGCAGATGCAGAAGTCGATGCCTCAGCCGACCTCGAATGGGCACGAGCGCGACCACCGTTAGCTGACTGTCGAACCCGTTTGCTCTGCGTGCCTCCGTAAGGTGTCGCGGAGCAGACGGGTTCTCTCGTTTCATTCGACCTCACGAAACGGAATAAGAAATGTTTGAATCAGTGACCGCTCTCATCGACGAGCACGCCGATCTTCAAGAGCAACTTGCCGACCCAGCCGTGCACGCTGACCCGGCCAGGTCTCGCAAGATCAACCGGCGCTACGCAGAGCTGTCGAAGGTCATCGCTTCGCATTCCGCATGGATCGCCGCCCAAGACGACCTTGCCGCAGCGAAGGAGCTGGCGAAGGAAGACGACGCTTTCGCAGACGAAGTTCCGGGGCTCGAGGAAATGCTTGCTGAGGCGGAGGAGAAGCTTCGGCGCCTCTTGGTTCCGCGCGACCCCGACGACGGCCGTGACGTGATCATGGAGATCAAGGGAGGCGAGGGCGGCGCCGAAAGCGCGCTCTTCGCCGCTGATCTGCTGCGCATGTACCTTCACTACGCCGAGTCGAAGGGGTGGAAGTCCGAGCTCCTCGAACGCGATGAATCCGATCTGGGCGGCTACAAGAACGTGCAGGTGGCCATCAAAGGATCGTCGAACGATCCCGCGGAGGGCGTGTGGGCTCACCTCAAGTACGAGGGCGGGGTTCATCGAGTTCAGCGAGTTCCGGTTACCGAATCGCAGGGTCGTATTCACACGTCGACAACCGGAGTTCTGGTCTTTCCCGAAGTTGACGAGCCCGAAGAGGTCGAGATCAGCCAGAACGACATCCGCGTCGATGTGTTTCGATCATCTGGACCGGGAGGTCAGTCGGTGAACACCACAGACTCGGCAGTGCGCATCACGCACATTGAGACAGGGATCGTCGTCTCGATGCAGAACGAGAAGAGTCAGATTCAGAACCGTGAGGCAGCGATGCGCGTTCTCAGGGCCCGGCTGCTCGCCAAAAAGCAAGAGGAACTGGATGCTGCGGCATCCGACGCTCGCAAGAGCCAGATCCGCACGATGGATCGTTCCGAGCGCATTCGCACCTACAACTTTCCCGAGAACCGCATTGCCGATCACCGCACCGGCTACAAGGCATACAACCTCGACCATGTCATGAACGGTGATCTCGACTCGGTCATCGAGTCATGCATCCAGTCTGACGAAGAGGCGCGTCTCGCCGCCCTCGCCGACAACGACTGACCTCAGTCAGATGTGGTAGTCGGGCTCGGCGAGGCCGTAACGTTCGCCGGCGACGCGCGGTCGCGCTCGCGCGGGCACGCCAACGATGATTGAGTGCGGTGGGGCATCCTTTGTCACAACGGCATTCGCGCCGATGATGCTGCCTCCGCCGATCACGATAGGGCCGAGCACCTTCGCCCCCGCGCCGACGGTGACCCCGTCGCCGAGTGTCGGATGCCGTTTGCCCTTGCCTCCGCCCTTTCCGCCGAGCGTCACACCGTGGTAGAGCATCACGTCATTGCCGAGCTGCGCAGTTTCGCCGATCACGACGCCCATGCCGTGGTCAATGAAAAGTCGTCGACCGATATGCGCTCCCGGGTGAATCTCGATTCCCGTGAGCGCGCGGGCCGCCTGCGAGCCGATGCGCGCAGGCAGCCTCAGGCCGCGGACCCAGAGTCGATGATTGAGGCGATACCACCAGATCGCATGCAGTCCCGAATAGACAACGGCGATCTCGAACGCGCCTCGTGCAGCGGGGTCGTGAACATGAGCCGCAGTGATGTCCTCGCGAAGGCGAGCCCAGAACCCCATCGTTAGTCGCGGAGGTCCTCGTAGAGGAACGTCGAGAGATACCGCTCGCCGAAGTCGGGAACGACAACGACGATGTTCTTTCCCTCATTCTCCGGGCGTGCGGCGACCTGCAACGCTGCCCACACGGCGGCGCCAGACGAGATACCCGCAAGGATGCCGTCGTCCGTCGCGAGCGTCCGCGCCGTCTTCACCGCGTCATCGACGCCGACGGTGAGCACCTCGTCGTAGATCTCGGTATCGAGAAGGGCAGGAACGAAGTTCGCGCCAAGGCCCTGAATCTTGTGCGGACCCGCCTTGCCTCCGCTGAGCACAGGGGAGTCAGCTGGCTCGACGGCGACGATCTGAATGTCGGGGTTGTGTGCCCTGAGCGCTTGCCCGGCTCCCGTGATCGTGCCGCCCGTACCGATGCCCGCGACGAAGATGTCGACGTTGCCCTCTGTGTCGCGCCAGATCTCCTCGCCGGTTGTCGTCCGGTGAATATCGACGTTTGCCTGGTTCTCGAACTGGCGAGCGAGAATCGCGCCAAGGGTCTCGGCGGCGATCTCTTCTGCCTTCTCGACAGCGCCGCGCATCCCACCCGCTGGGTCGGTCAACACGAGCTCTGCGCCGAATGCGCGCAGCAGAATGCGACGTTCCATGCTCATCGACGACGGCATGGTCAGCACCACCCGGTAACCGCGGGCCGCACCAGCGGATGCGAGCGCGATTCCGGTGTTTCCGCTTGTTCCCTCGACGACGGTGCCGCCCGGCTTCAGATCGCCCGAGGCCTCGGCGGCATCGAGAATGGCGATGCCGATGCGGTCTTTCACGCTTCCGGCCGGGTTGTAGAACTCAAGTTTCGCGTGGACCTGTGCTGAGACACCGCTGGCGGTGCGGCCAAGCGTGACGAGCGGGGTGTTCCCGAACGCCTCCGTGATGTTCGCGTGAATCTTTCCTGTCACGGGTTCTCTCCTTCGATACTTATAGCTACAAGTTTAATTGGTGCTCTGTCGAGACTAGTCTCACACGGTGGCCATATGACAACTGTGACTGAGCGCGACGTTAGGCTTGGTGCGCCGATCGTTCGTTACGAAAGGGTGTCATGTCATCACCGAGTCTCACAGTTCCCGAGGTTCTCGACGCCGCTGAGGCGACACTCACGCGCTCGGGAATCCTCACGGCCGACGTCGACGCGGAGCTGCTTGTCGGCCATGTTCTTCGAATCGGCCGCGGAGAGGTTCAGGCTGCTCGCCTGACCGAGAGGCGGATGCTGGCGCGTGACGTTGAGCTACTGCAGGGCCTTGTGCGGCGCCGGGCAACCAGGGAGCCGCTGCAGCACATCACCGGCGTTGCGGGATTTCGCCGCCTCGAGCTGCGTGTCGGACCCGGTGTGTTTGTGCCCCGTCCGGAAACCGAGCAGGTGACGCAGATCGCGATTGATGCTCTGCTCGCCATCCCCGATCCGTCGCCGATCGCCGTCGACCTGGGCACGGGGAGCGGCGCAATTGCGCTGTCGATGGCCCTCGAAGTGCCATCGGCTCGCGTGTATGCCGTCGAGAATTCGGTTGACGCGTTTCTCTGGGCGTCGGAAAACGCGCGCAGGGTCGGCGCGCCCAATGCGAGGCTTGTCTTTGACGACCTCGGCGATGCCCTTCCCGAGCTGAATGGCACGGCATCCGTCGTCATCTCGAACCCGCCGTATGTTCCGAACGCAGCAATTCCAATTGACCCCGAAGTGCGCTTCTTTGACCCGACGGCGGCGCTCTACGGGGGAGAGGATGGGCTCGACGTCGTGCGGGTGCTTTCTGTCACGGCAGCACGTCTGCTGCACCCAGGCGGAACCCTCGTGATCGAGCACGGTGAGCAGCAGGGGGAGGCGATTCGCACGATTCTCGCGGCAGACGGCTGGCGGGCACCGGCGACGTTCCCCGACTTCACACTGCGCGATCGCGCGACGACGGCGATCAGGGCGTAGATCTCAGCGCTTCTTCGACGCCTTCTCTTTGAGCTTTGCCGCACGTTCGCGTGCCTTCGTGCGGGTCTCTGCTTCGCGGCGAATGCCTATGGTTTTGTTCTCCTCTCCCTTCCGTAGCTTTCCCGCGCGTTCGTGCCCGTCGAGACGATGCCGGCCTGGTTGCAATGGGTGGCCGAGAACCAGCCGATCACTCCTCTGATCGACGCAGTTCGGGCGCTGCTTGTCGGAGGCGACGTCGGTTTGAACGGTGTCGCTGGTCTGCTTTGGTGCCTCGGTATCCTCGCGATAGCGGCTGTCTGGAGCACGTGGATGTTTCGACGACGCGCCGTGAGGCCCTGACGGTGACGGGGATGAGGATGCCGGTGCGCGACGTGCGCGGCATTCTCACACTGGCGTCGCGATACAATCGCAGGCGATGTCGAACGTCTACGACTGCTCTGTCGATTCAGAGCTTCTCACCGGAATGCGGCTCGCGCGCACCACGCTTGGTCGCGGCGAGCTCGTCGTGCTCCCCACTGACACTGTCTACGGGATCGCCGCTGACGCATTCAACCCTGCAGCGGTTCAGCGCCTTCTCGACGCGAAGGGGCGCACACGACAGCAGCCGCCGCCCGTTCTCGTCTCGGGAACAGACACGCTGACGGCGCTCGCATCTGTCGTGCCCGAACTCGTGACCAGACTTGTCGAGGAGTTCTGGCCTGGAGGGCTCACGGTCATCCTTCCCGCTCAGCAGTCGCTTGTGTGGGATCTGGGCGAGACAGACGGCACTGTCGCCCTGCGAATGCCCGACAACGCGATCACACTTGAGCTCCTGCGCGAGAGCGGGCCGCTTGCAGTCTCCAGCGCGAACAAAACCGGGCTCCCTCCGGCAGAGTCGGCGGATGCTGCTCGTGAGATGCTCGGTGAGAGCGTCGAGGTATATCTGGATGCCGGTGACGGAAAGAGCATTCCGTCGACGATCGTGGACGCAACGGCGCTCACCATCGATGATGGTCAGGCGACAATTCTCCGCGAGGGCGTCATCTCGCGCGAACAGCTTCGTGAGGTCCTCGGCGACCGCCTTGCGAACGACTAGGACGGTTCATGCGTCAGTATGCGCTCATTGCCCTTGCGGCCATGATCATCACGTGGGTGCTCTCACTGGCGGTCTATAGGATCGCTCTGCGCTTCAAGCTGTATCCGCCCATCCGAGAGCGCGACATGCACTCGCGACCAACGCCGCGCCTCGGGGGAGTGGCGATGTTCTTCGGGGTGGCGGCCGCGATGCTGATCGCATCCTTCAACCCGTTCTTCGGGGTGATTTTCGATGAGCCGGGGCCGATCCTCGCGATCCTCGGGGCGACGCTTCTGATCGTCGTGCTCGGGATCGTCGATGATCTGATCGACCTCGACTGGATGATCAAGCTTGCAGGGCAGTTTCTCGCTGCCGGCCTGATCGCGTGGCTCGGCGTGCAGATCTACTCCCTTCCGATCGCGGGACGAACTGTCGGTTCGAGCTGGATGTCGTTCATCCTCACCGTGTTCACGATTGTGCTCGTCATGAACGCGGTCAACTTCATCGACGGTCTTGACGGACTGGTCGGCGGCGTTGCGCTCATCGCCAACGGCGTGTTCTTCGTCTACGGCTACCTGCTGGTTCGCACGGTGAGCCAATACAACTACTTCAACCTCTCGCTGCTCATCTCGGCTGTGCTGCTCGGCGTCTGTGCGGGTTTTTTGCCGCTGAATTGGCATCCGGCGAAGATGTTCATGGGAGATGCAGGCGCACTCCTTGTCGGGCTGCTGATGGCGACGTCGGCAATTTCGATCACCGGTCAGATTGACCCATCCGCGGTTGAGAACGGCGGTGACGGCGGTGTGCTCGGAGGGTCGCAGCTTGTCGGAGCATTCATCCCGCTGCTCCTGCCGATCACGATTCTCGTTGTGCCGCTCGTCGACTTCAGCCTCGCCGTGTTCCGGCGTCTGCGTGCGGGAAAGAGTCCGTTCAGCGCAGACCGCCTGCACCTGCACCACCGCCTCATCGACATGGGCCACTCCGAGCTGCACGCGGTGCTGATCTTCTATGCGTGGACTGTCGTCATCTCGGTGCCCTGTCTTTTTCTCTTTCTCTTCGACTCCTATTGGTACGCGTTGGTCTTCTTCCTCGCGGGCGTCGTTGCGTGCACGATCGCAACGTTTGCGCCGCTCGGGCGGCGCAAACGGCATGAAGTTGCAGCGCAGCTCACTCCCGAGCAAGAGACGAGCGTCGAGCAGCGAGGGCACGACCCGCTAGACCATGCCGTCGCCGACAATCACACTCACAAAGCAGATCCCGCTTCGGGCACCGAAGGGACATCATCATGACCTCCAATCCTGTTTTTCGCGCCAGCCTCATCTGGGGAGCGGCCGTCACCGCGATCATCGCGGTTGTCGGCGGCGTCGTCGGCATCTTCGTTGATGGATCGCGCGGGCTTATCAGCGCCCTGCTTGGGGCCGTTGTGGCGCTGGTCTTTCTGAGCGTCACCGCCGTCAGCATCCTGTTGGCCAATCGAAAGGCCGGCAGTGATCTCTTCGTTCCCATCTTTTTCGCGGGAGTCATGGGCGGATGGCTCGTGAAATTCGTTGTTTTCCTGGTTCTCGCTTGGGCTGTGAAGCAGCAAGATTGGGTGAATGACACCATCTTCTTCCTTGCGGTGATCGCCGGTGTGATCGGGTCGCTCGTCGTGGACGGCGTTGTCGTCGCGAAGGTGAGGGTGCCGTACGTGAGCGGCGATACATTGCCGGACGATGAAAGTCGTGATAAATAGGCACTTCTACGATTCGTAGAATGCCAGAAGGTTTGCTAAAGTAGACGGAGATTCTCCCTGCCGGGTGTGTGCCTACGGCTGCCGGGTATGGCGTCTTTCCCACCGATCGAACGTAGCGTGAGCCTTGCTCATTGCTCTGAAAATCCAGGAGATAGCGCTGATAGCGAACGCTGTGAACCTGCTCGTGCCGACCGCCGACGATGGTGGATTCCACTCTCCTTCGATCGCCGAGTTCTTCCCCGAAGTGCTGCTCTTCGCAGACACTCCTTTTGAGATCAACCGGATCATCCTGATCCGCTTTATTGCTGTTCTTGCCGTCGTGCTGCTGTTCTGGCTCGGCACGCGTCGCATGAAGGTCGTTCCGGGCCGTTTTCAGAGCCTGGTCGAGATGGGCCTCGACTTTGTTCGTGTGAGCATCGCAGAAGACCTTCTGGGCAAGGTCGATGCAAAGCGGTTCCTCCCGATTCTGTCGACGATGTTCTTCATGGTTCTCGCGATGAACCTGACGGGCATCATTCCGTTCTTGAATATCGCCGGTACCTCCGTCATCGGCGTGCCGCTTGTGCTCGCAATCGTCGCGTGGATCACGTTTGTGTACGCGGGCATCAAGAAGAGTCCTGCTGGGTTCTTCAAGAACGCGCTCTTCCCCGCGGGGGTGCCGTGGCCGGTCTACATCATCGTGACGCCGATCGAGTTCATCTCGACGTTTATCATCCGCCCCATCACGTTGACGCTCCGACTCATGATGAACATGATCGTCGGCCACCTGCTGCTCGTGCTGTTCTTTGCGGCGACGCAGTTCTTCATCATCTCGCTCAGCGGCTGGTTCACGGCGCTCGGAGTGTTCACGCTGGCCTTCGGCCTCGTGTTCACCCTGTTCGAAGTGCTTGTCGCTGTGCTTCAGGCCTACATCTTCGCAATTCTCACTGCGGTCTACATTCAGCTCGCGGTCGCTGAGGAGCACTAATCGGGCACGGCAACCGCCTGCTCACCATCACGGAAGGAAAACACGTGGACGCAACAACCGTTCTCGCTGCAATTGAAGGAAACATCGCAACGGTCGGTTACGGCCTCGCTGCCATCGGCCCGGCAATCGGCATCGGCATCGTCGTCGGCAAGACCATTGAGGGTGTCGCACGCCAGCCCGAGCTCGCAGGTCGACTCCAGGTGCTGATGTGGATTGGTATCGCCTTTACCGAGGCTCTCGCCTTCATCGGGATCGCGACCTTCTACATCTTCGTCTGATCCTCTTTCACCACTCGTAAGGAGGAATGATGCTGAACACATTTGTGACGGCGGCCGAGGACGGGGCAGCACATAACCCCATTCTCCCGGCGACGTACGACATCATCTGGTCGGCTGTGTGCTTCGTTATCGTTCTCGTCGTGTTCTGGAAGGTCGTCCTTCCCAAGCTCTACGTGATGCTTGACGAACGTGGCGCAGCGATCGAGGGCAACATCGCCAAGGCCGATGAGGCGCAGCGCAAGGCAGAGGCGGCACTCGAGGAATACACGGCTCAACTTGCCGACGCCCGCGCTGAAGCCGGTCGCATTCGCGAGGGTGCTCGGGAAGACGGCAAGAAGATCGTGACCGAGGCGAAGGACCAGGCAACCGAGGAAGCGACTCGCATCACGACGAGCGCTCACGCGCAGATCGAGGCCGAGCGTCAGTCGGCACTGGTTTCGCTGCGTAGCGAAGTCGGTTCGCTTGCACTCGGACTGGCCAGCAATGTCATTGGCGAGTCGCTGAACGACGACAAGAAGGCAACCGCGGTCGTGGATCGATTCCTCAAGGACCTTGAGGAATCCGAGAAGACAACAGCAGGGAACAAGTAATCCGCAATGGGTAGCGCAACAAGAGAAGCACTCGCTCAGTCGGTAGCGGCGCTGGGCGCCGTCGCCGATTCCGTCGACCTCTCGTCCGCGGCGTCTCTGCTCGACGCAGGCCACGTTCTTGGCGATTCTGCGCAGTTGCGCACGCTGATCGCGGACCCTGCCGAAAGCACCGAGACCAAGAAGCAGGTGCTCGGACGCGTCTTCAGCGGTCGCGTCGACGCCACGGTGGCGTCGCTTCTCGAGACTGTTGCCGGTGCCCGATGGTCATCTGCCGATGACCTGCTTGCGGCTGTCGAAGAACTCGGCATTCGTGCGGCGGCTGTTGGGTCGGGCGATGCGGCGATTGAGTCGGAGCTGTTTCAGTTCGGGCAAGTCGTGACGAGCAACGCGGAGCTTGAGTTGGCGCTGAGTTCGAAGCTCGGCGACCCAGCGCGCAAGGCGGATGTCGTCACGCGGCTGTTGAGCGGCAAGGCGTCAGAAGCCACAGTGATCATCGTGTCGCGTCTGCTCCAGCAGCCTCGCGGCCGTCGTATCGGAAAGCTCCTGCGCGATGCCGCATCGGTCGTTGCTGACCAGCGCGGCCGCATCGTGGCGACAGTCACGAGCGCTGGCACGCTCGACGATGCTCAGCTCGATCGGCTTCGGGAACGTCTGTCGTCGACATACGGCCGCGACGTGACGTTCAATCTCGTTGTCGACCCAACGCTCATTGGCGGAATGCGCATTCAAGCGGGTGACGATGTCATTGACGCGAGCCTTTCCTCGCGACTGAGCGACCTGAAACTCAAGCTCGCCGGATAGACCGGTTTCATACACTTATCGGGGAACATCCCCGGCACAGATAGGGAAGAAGATGGCAGAACTTACGATCAGCCCCGATGAAATCCGGGATGCTCTCAAGGACTTCGTCTCGGCATACGAGCCCGACAAGGCATCGAAGACTGAGGTTGGCTACGTCACCGATGCCGGTGACGGAATCGCGCACGTCGAGGGACTGCCTGGCGTGATGGCAAACGAGCTCATCCGCTTCGCGGACGGCACGCTCGGGCTCGCGCAGAACCTCGAAGAAGACCAGATTGGCGCGATCGTCCTCGGTGAATTCTCCGGGATCGTCGAGGGCATGGAAGTTACTCGAACGGGCGAGGTTCTCTCGGTTCCCGTTGGCGACGGCTACCTTGGTCGCGTTGTCGACCCGCTCGGCAATGCCATTGATGGCCTCGGTGAAATTGCAACCGAGGGGCGTCGCGAACTTGAGCTTCAGGCTCCTGGCGTGATGCAGCGTAAGAGCGTGCACGAGCCGCTTCAGACCGGTGTCAAGGCGATCGACGCCATGATTCCCGTCGGCCGCGGCCAGCGCCAGCTGATCATCGGCGACCGCCAGACCGGCAAGACCGCTCTTGCGATCGACACGATCATCAACCAGAAGGACAACTGGGAGTCGGGCGACCCCGACAAGCAGGTTCGCTGCATCTACGTCGCCGTCGGTCAGAAGGGCTCGACGATCGCATCGGTCAAGGGCGCGCTGGAAGAGGCTGGCGCACTCGAGTACACGACGATCGTTGCCTCACCGGCATCCGACCCCGCTGGCTTCAAGTACCTTGCCCCCTACACGGGTTCGGCAATCGGCCAGCACTGGATGTACGGCGGCAAGCACGTGCTCATCATCTTCGATGACCTGTCAAAGCAGGCAGAAGCCTACCGTGCAGTTTCGCTGCTTCTGCGCCGCCCGCCGGGCCGCGAAGCATACCCCGGTGACGTCTTCTACCTGCACTCTCGCCTCCTCGAGCGCTGTGCAAAGCTCTCGGATGAGCTCGGTGCCGGCTCGATGACGGGTCTTCCGATCATCGAGACCAAGGCGAACGACGTGTCGGCATACATTCCGACAAACGTGATCTCCATCACAGACGGGCAGATCTTCCTTCAGTCCGACCTATTCAACGCAAACCAGCGCCCGGCCGTCGACGTCGGAATCTCGGTGTCGCGTGTGGGTGGCGACGCTCAGGTCAAGAGCATCAAGACGGTTTCGGGAACACTGAAGCTTGAGCTTGCGCAGTACCGTTCGCTGCAGGCTTTCGCCATGTTCGCCTCCGACCTCGATGCGGCCAGCCGCCGTCAGCTTGAGCGTGGCGCACGCCTCACCGAGCTGCTCAAGCAGCCGCAGTATTCGCCGTACCCGGTCGAAGAGCAGGTCGTGTCGATCTGGGCAGGCACGAAGGGCAAGCTCGACACGGTTCCCGTCGAAGACGTGCTGCGCTTCGAGCGTGAGCTCCTTGACTATGTTCGCCGCAACACGAACGTGCTCGACCAGCTGCGCGAGACCAACAAACTCACAGACGAGGTCGTTGAGAGCCTCGAGTCGTCTGTTGACACGTTCCTCTCGGAGTTCCAGACAGGTGAGGGCGAGTCGCTCTCGAGCGAGGTTGTCGAGGAGCTCCCCGAAGAAGACGTCAACCAAGAGAAGATCGTCAAGGGACGTCGATAATCTATGGGCGCACAGCTTCGGGTCTACACGCAGAAAATCAAGTCTGCGCAGACCACTAAGAAGATCACCAAGGCGATGGAGCTCATCGCCGCGTCCCGCATTGCCAAGGCGCAAGCGCGGGTCGCGGCCTCTGGCCCCTACTCCCGGGCGATCACACGGGCTGTGTCGGCGGTCGCCACCTACTCGAACGTCGACCACGTGCTGACGACGGAGCCTGAGAAGGTCACGCGCGCGGCGGTCATCGTGCTGACGAGCGACCGTGGCCTTGCTGGTCCATTCAACTCGCAGGTGCTCAGGGAGGCGAGCGAGCTCACTGAGCTTCTGCGCAGCCAGGGCAAAGAGGTCGTGCACTACCTGTTCGGCCGCAAGGCCGTCGGCTACTTTCAATTTCGGAAGTTCCCGATTGCAGGGCAGTGGATCGCCAACGCCGAAGCGCCCGAGTTCGTTTCAGCGCAAGAGATCTCGAAGACCGTTCTCACGGCATTCGAGACGGATGCTGAATCGGGCGGCGTCGACGAGATTCACGTTGTCTACAACCGCTTCGTCAGCATGATGACGCAGACCCCTGAGGTTGTGCGCCTGCTGCCGCTCGAGGTTGTGGAAGGGGTTGAAGAACCCGAGAGCACCGAAGTGCTTCCGCTGTACGAGTTCGAACCGGACGCCGAAAGCGTTCTCGACTCGCTTCTGCCCGTCTACATCGAGAGCCGCATCTTCAATGCAATGCTGCAGTCTGCTGCCGCGAAGCACGCGGCGACGCAGAAGGCGATGAAGTCGGCGAGCGACAACGCAGACAAGCTGATCACGGACTACACTCGCCTGCGCAACAACGCGCGTCAGGCGGAGATCACCCAGCAGATCTCAGAGATCGTCGGCGGCGCCGACGCTCTATCTGGGTCATAAGAGCTTCGACCACGAAGAGAGAAGAAAGAGCTATGACAGACACTGCCACCGCTCCGGAGCAGGCGGAAGAGTCGGCCGGTGCAATCGGCCGCGTCTCCCGCGTGACCGGTCCTGTCGTGGACATCGAGTTCCCGCACGACTCGATCCCCGGCATCTACAACGCGCTGACCACCGAGATCACTATCGGCGGCACAACGCACAAAATCACGCTTGAGGTTGCACTGCACCTTGGTGATGACGTCATTCGCGCAATCGCGCTCAAGCCGACGGATGGCATCGTTCGCGGCCAAGAGGTCATCGATACCGGTGCACCGATCTCCGTGCCCGTTGGTGACGTCACCAAGGGTCGCGTTTTCGACGTGACCGGCAACGTGCTCAACGCCGAGCCGGGCGAGAAGATCGAGATCACCGAGCGTTGGCCTATCCACCGCAAGGCACCGAACTTCGACCAGCTTGAGTCAAAGACTCAGATGTTCGAGACCGGCATCAAGGTGATCGACCTTCTGACCCCGTATGTTCAGGGTGGAAAGATCGGCCTCTTCGGCGGCGCCGGCGTGGGCAAGACAGTTCTGATCCAGGAGATGATCCAGCGTGTTGCGCAGGATCACGGTGGTGTGTCGGTGTTCGCCGGTGTCGGTGAGCGTACCCGTGAGGGCAACGACTTGATCATGGAGATGGACGAAGCCGGCGTGTTCGACAAGACGGCTCTTGTCTTCGGTCAGATGGACGAGCCGCCAGGCACACGTCTGCGTGTTGCGCTCTCTGCGCTGACCATGGCCGAGTACTTCCGCGATGTTCAGAAGCAGGACGTGTTGCTCTTCATCGACAACATCTTCCGCTTCACGCAGGCAGGTTCCGAGGTCTCGACGCTTCTCGGCCGCATGCCATCTGCTGTGGGCTACCAGCCGAACCTCGCTGACGAGATGGGTGTGCTCCAGGAGCGCATCACCTCGACGCGCGGCCACTCGATCACCTCACTGCAGGCGATCTACGTTCCGGCCGATGACTACACCGACCCCGCGCCGGCAACGACCTTCGCGCACCTCGACGCAACGACCGAGCTCTCTCGTGAAATTGCATCGCAGGGCCTTTACCCGGCCGTTGACCCTCTCACCTCGTCGAGCCGTATTCTCGACCCCCGGTACCTGGGCGACGACCACTACCGTGTGGCCACGACGGTGAAGCAGATTCTGCAGAAGAACAAGGAACTTCAGGAGATCATCGCCATCCTCGGTGTCGACGAACTCTCCGAAGAAGACAAGATCACCGTTGAGCGCGCACGCCGCATTCAGCAGTTCCTCTCACAGAACACCTACATGGCGAAGAAGTTCACGGGTGTCGACGGGTCAACAGTCCCGCTCAAGAACACCATCGAGTCGTTCGACGCCATCAGCAAGGGCGAATTCGACCACGTTGCCGTTCAGGCGTTCTACAACGTCGGTGACATCACCGACGTTGAAGAGCAGTGGGCGCGCATTCAGAAGGAGAACGGCTGATCATGGCGAGTCGTTCGCTGCAGGTCAGCGTCGTCGCGGCCGACCACGAAGTGTGGTCGGGCGCAGCCTCGCAGATCATCGCAAAGACCGTCGAGGGCGAGATCGGGATCCTTGCCGGTCACGAGCCGATGCTCGCGATCCTCGCCACAGGCGAGGTGCGCGTGACCACGACAACCGGTGAGAAAGTCACGGCGAAGGCCGATGACGGTTTTCTCTCTGTCGAGAACGACACAGTCACCGTTGTCGCGGGCAACGCGACGCTGGTCAAATAGCTCTCCGCATCTCTCTTCATTCGAACGCCCCGTGCTGATCCTGCTCCCTCCGTCTGAGACGAAGAGAGCAGGTGGCACGGGGCTTTCGCTGTCTGCACAGGCGCTTCGGTTCCCCGAGTTGGCTGCGCATCGCTCTGCGCTGCTCGACGCTCTGACCGAATTGGCGAAGACTCCCGAGGCGATGGTCTCGGCACTCAAGCTGGGGCCGAAGCAGCGCGGTGAGGTCGACATCAACGGGCGGCTGCTCGATGCTCCCACCATGCCCGCCCTCGACCGGTATACGGGCGTGCTCTTCGAAGCACTCGACAGCGAGACTCTCACTCCGTCTCAACGGGCGTTCGCCGATAGGCACGTTGTCATTCACTCGGCCCTTTTTGGGCTCGTTCATGCGCTGGATCCAATTCCGGCATACCGGCTCTCACAGTCCAGTCGCATTCCCGGTCTGTCCCTGAAGAAGCATTGGCGAGACTCCCTGCGCGCGCTCCTTGCCGAGCGAAACGACCTGATCATCGACATGCGGTCTGAGGGATACGCCGAGTTAGGGGCCGCGCCCGATCGTGTGGGCTCGTACTACGTGCGTGTGCTCACAACAGGTTCTGATGGCAGACGTCGTGCGCTCAACCACTTCAACAAGAAGGCAAAAGGGGAGTTCGCTCGCGCAGTGATCTGCGCGGAACGGGACTTCACGGACCTTGACGCCCTTGTCGAGTGGGCCGCTGCCTCCGGATGGAGACTTGAGCGGACAGAGGACGAGATCGCCCTGATCGTGTAGGCGGACTGGAGACTGATCGTCACCGGTTAGCTCGCGTCGGCGCTTTCGTGCTCAATGAGCCATTTCTTGATGGCGACGCCAGCGCTGCCCGTGTACCCCGTCAGCTTGCCTGTCGCCGACACAACCCGGTGACTGGGAATCAGCAGCGGCACAGGTGTGCACGCGACAGCGCGCCCGATCGCTCGCCCGCCGCGTGTGCCGACCGCGTTGCTGCCGAGAGTCGCGTAGCTGACGACTGACCCGTAAGGGACGAGGGCAAGGCCGTCCCAAACCGCACGCTGGAACGGCGTGCCATTCGCCGTGAAGGGAACGGTGAATTCCTGCCGTGAACCATCAAAGTATTCGCAGAGCTGCGTTGCGGCCTCGTCAAGCACATCGTTCGTGCGACGGGGCAGGTCGTCATGGGGGAGGCTGCCGTTGTCTTCAATGGTGAGACACGTGACGGTCTGGCCCTCACTGAGGAGTTCCAGTCGCCCGATCGGGGTCGAAACGACGGCAAGATACTCGGGAATGTCGAATGGTGGATCAATCATGACGGCAGGCTATTCATCGCGGCAGCGTCATCAGTCGACGAGGGAGCAAGCTGTGGATATCCGCCCCGACACGCAGCCTGTGGGCGAGGATAAGCTGATGATATGGCTGAAATGATCTACAGACCGCTTGGGCACTCTGGATTGATGGTGTCGGCAACGGGGCTCGGGTGCAACAACTTCGGCCGTGCAGGCACGGCGACAGAGACGCAGGAGGGAACGGACGCCGTGATCGATGCTGCGCTCGACGCCGGCGTGACCTTCTTCGACACGGCAGACATGTATGGAAAAGAGCCGGGGCTCAGTGAGACGCTCATGGGCACCTCGCTTCGCGGCAGGCGAGAGAACGTCGTGCTCGCAACAAAGTTCGGGCATTCGAATGCCGACGTGGGACTTCCATCGTGGGGTGCAAAAGGGTCACGCCGATACGTTCGGCTTGCGGTCGAGGCCTCGCTTCGACGGCTGCAGACCGACTGGATCGACCTCTACCAGCTCCACACGCCCGATCCGATTACCCCGATCGCCGAGACTCTCGGCGCACTTGACGAGTTGATTTCCGAGGGAAAGGTTCGCTACATCGGGCATTCGAACCTCGCGTCATGGCAGGTCATCGAAGCCGACCTTCGCGCGGAACTGAACGGGAACACGAAATTCATCTCGTCACAAAACGAATACAACCTCGCCTCCCGGGAGGCTGAGCGCGAGCTCCTGCCCGCTGTGCGGCGGGCGGGGCTCGGATTCTTGCCGTTCTTTCCCCTCAGCAACGGCCTGTTCACCGGCAAGTTCAGCCGCTCAGGCGGTCCGGAGAACTTACGCATCATGCGCCAACGTCGTCACGTGATCGAGAACGCACCGTGGGAGGCCATGGATCGGTACGAGGCGTTCTGTTCGGAGCGTGGGATCAGCATGCTGCAGGCGACTTTTGGGTGGTTGCTTGCGCAGCCACAGCTGACGAGCGTGATTGCCGGAGCGACAACGCCGGAGCAGATGAGACAGAACGCGGATGCTGCGACCAGCTGGTGCGCGTCGGCGGAGGAGGTTGAGAGAATTTCAGCGATCTTCTCGTGATCCCGATTGCGGAGTGAGCGCTCACTCCGATAGTGTTCTCTGGTGAGCGGAACCACGAAACGCGCGAGTCCAATGGCGCCGGAGCAGCGACGAGAATCAATCCTCGATGCCGTTATCCCGCTGATCTTCGAGCATGGTCCCTCGGTGACCTCCAAGCAGATCGCTGAGGCGGCCTGCGTCGGCGAGGGGACCCTTTTTCGCGCCTTCGATGACAAGGAGAGCATCGTCAGCGCGGCAATCGAGAAATACTTCGACCCCGACGGATTCCGCAATCGGCTTGCCCACATCAGTCGCGAACTGCCGCTGGAGCGTAAGCTGCTCGAGATCGTCCGCACGCTTCGTGAGCGGTTCTCTGGAGTGGTCAGGCTCGCGGGTCTCGTCGGCGACCCGCGCAGCAGCCACCAGAGGGAACACCGTCATGTCTACGCCGAGATCATCGCCGAAGTTCTTGCCCCCGATGCGGAGCGCCTCAACGTTCCGCCAGAGCGCATCGCCCACCTCGTGAGAATGATGGCATTCGCTGCAGCGATTCCGGCATTCAACACCGGAAATGAGTTCACAGATGACGAGCTCACCCAGCTGATGCTGTATGGCGTTGTCGGGCAGCATCCGGAGGTTCAATCGTGAAGGGAAACATGCTCGTTCGGCTGCTCAAGCAATACCTCAGGCCGCACACTCCGCTGCTCATCGGTGTCGTCGTCTTTCAATTCGCCCAGGCCGTCGCGTCGCTCTACCTGCCAACGCTCAACGCCGACATCATCGATGAAGGCGTCGCGAAGGGCGACACCGGGTACATCATCCGTGTCGGCATCCTGATGCTCGGCATCTCGCTAGGCCAGGTCGTCTGCTCGATCGTCGCCGTGTACTTCGGCGCGAAGGCGGCAATGGCACTCGGCCGAGATGTGCGCACCGCGGTCTTCGACAAAGTGTCGGCGTTCTCTGAGCGCGAGGTGGCCGAGGTCGGCGCTCCATCGCTCATCACGCGGACGACGAACGATGTGCAGCAAGTTCAGATGCTCGTGCTGATGAGCTGCACGCTTATGGTCATGGCGCCGATTCTCGCGATCGGCGGGGTGGTCATGGCCCTCCAGCAAGACGTTCAGCTGTCGTGGCTGATGGCTGTGTCGATTCCCGTGCTCTTGATTTTCGTCAGTTTCATCATCTCGCGGATGGTTCCGCTCTTCCGTGCGATGCAGCGGCGCATCGACGCCGTCAACCAAGTGCTCAGAGAGCAGCTCACCGGCATCCGTGTGATCAGGGCGTTCGTCCGTGAACGTACCGAGCGCGAGCGGTTCAACGTCGCGAACGTCAACGTCACTGACACGACGCTCCGCGCCGGCCGGTACATGGCGATGATGTTCCCCGTCGTCATGCTCGTGCTCAACGTGTCGAGCGTCGCTGTCATCTGGTTCGGCGCGTTTCGCGTGCAAGACGGCGACATTCAGGTGGGCACCGTCATGGCCTTTCTGCAGTACCTCATGCAGATTCTCATGGCCGTCATGATGTCGACATTCATGTTCATGATGCTTCCCCGTGCCACGGTCTGCGCCGAGCGGATCGGTGAGGTGCTGCACACAGCCCCAAGCGTCGAATTTCCGGATGCCGGCGAGACGCACATGCCGCAGCGGGGCACGGTCGAGGTGCGCAACGTGACGTTCTGCTACCCCGGGGCAGAGAAGCCCGTGCTCGACGACATCTCGTTCACGGTTGAACCCGGCACGACAACGGCGATCATCGGGTCGACAGGCGCGGGCAAGACGACGTTCGTCGGGTTGCTTCCGCGGCTTTTCGACGCAACGGAAGGCAGCGTGCAGGTCGGCGGGGTCGACGTGAGGCACCTTGACCCCGATGCCCTGTGGGCTGCGATCGGGCTTGTCCCTCAGAAGCCCTACCTGTTCAGCGGCACCGTTGCGTCGAACCTGCGATACGGCAAACCCGACGCGAGCGACGAGGAGCTGTGGCAGGCACTCACGACGGCTCAGGCTCGCGATTTTGTGTCGTCGCTGAGCGAGGGCCTCGACGCGCCCATCGCTCAGGGAGGCACAAACGTGTCGGGAGGGCAGCGTCAGCGGCTCGCCATCGCGCGTGCTCTCGTGAAGCGCCCGAGCATCCTCGTTTTCGACGACTCCTTCTCTGCCTTAGACGTCTCAACCGACGCACGACTGCGGCGCGCGCTTCGCCGTGACGCGGGCGCAGCGACACAGATTGTCGTGGCTCAGCGTGTGTCCACGATCACGGGCGCCGACCAGATCATCGTGCTCGACGCGGGTCGGGTCGTTGGGATCGGAACGCATGACTCGCTTCTCGAGACGAACGACACATACCGGGAGATCGTGGAATCGCAGCTCACAGCGGAGGACGCAGCATGAGCGAAAAGCAGGCGAAGGGCCCAGGCCTTGCCCCCGGGCAGAAGGCGATGAATTTCGTCCCGAGTGCCAAGCGGCTTCTCGGGCGACTAAAGCCAGAGCGAGTGCGCATTGCGTGGGTGATCGTGCTGACAATCGTCAGCGTCGGCCTCAACGTTCTCGGACCGAAGATTCTCGGCAACGCGACAACGCTCGTGTTCGAAGGCAGCATCTCGCTTCAGATTCCCGAGGGGGTAAGCAAGCAGCAGGTGATCGAGGGCCTGCGGCAGAGCGGCCAGAATCAGCAGGCCGACATGATGTCGAATATGGCGCTGACGCCGGGGCAGGGAATCGACGTGGACGCTCTTGTGAGAACGCTTCTGCTCGCACTTGCTGTCTACGTGCTTTCGTTCGGCTTTGCACTCATCCAAGCGCTGATTCTCAACGGCGTCGTACAGCGAACCGTCTATCGCATGCGGCAAGACGTCGAGTCGAAGATTCACGCACTTCCGCTCAGCTATTTTGACAATGTGCCGCGCGGCGAGCTTCTCAGCCGCGTGACAAACGACATCGACAACATCTCGCAGAGCCTTCAGCAGACGATGAGCCAGATTCTCACGAGCCTGCTCACGGTGATTGGCGTCGTCACGATGATGGTCATCATCTCGCCCCTGCTCGCACTCGTCGCGCTCATCATGGTTCCGGTCAGCGTCGTCGTCACCGCGCAGATTGCCAAACGCTCCCAGAAGCGCTTCATCGCCCAGTGGAAGTCAACGGGGGAACTCAACGCTCAGATCGAAGAGAGCTACACGGGCCACGCACTTGTGAAGGTCTTCGGTCGGCAACGGGAAGTGTCGCATCGGTTCAGGGAGAAGAACCACGAGCTGTATGAGGCGAGCTTCGGCGCCCAGTTCATCTCGGGAATCATCATGCCTGCGATGACATTCATCGGCAACCTGATCTACGTCGTCATCGCCGTCGTCGGCGGTCTCATGGTTTCGGGTGGAACGTTGGCTCTTGGCGACATCCAGGCATTCATCCAATACTCACGGCAGTTCACTCAGCCGCTCGCTCAGCTCGGTTCCATGGCGAATCTGCTGCAGTCCGGCGTGGCATCTGCCGAGCGCGTGTTTGAGCTTCTCGACGCCGATGAGCAGTCTCTGGATCCCGAACAGCCGAGCACACCAGCCTCGGCTGAGGGGCGTCTTGAGTTTGATGACGTGTCGTTCAGCTACGCGCCGGAGCGGCCGCTCATCGATAACCTCTCGCTTGTCGCCGATCCGGGAAGCACGATTGCGATCGTCGGTCCGACGGGCGCGGGAAAGACGACGCTTGTCAACCTGATCATGCGGTTCTATGAGCCGACGTCGGGACGCATTCTTCTTGACGGCGTTGACATCGCGACAATGACGAGAGATGGCCTCAGATCCCGAACGGGAATGGTGCTTCAAGACACCTGGCTGTTCGAGGGAACGATCCGAGACAACATCGCCTACGGTCGCCAAGGCGCCACAGAGGACGAGATCATGGATGCTGCACGGGCAGCGTATGTCGATCGGTTCGTGCACGCGCTCCCCGATGGCTACGACACGCTCCTCGGTGACGAGGCAGACAATGTGAGCGCGGGGGAAAAGCAGCTCCTCACCATCGCGCGTGCGTTCATCGCGAAGCCAGACATCCTCATCCTCGATGAGGCGACGAGCTCTGTCGACACACGCACAGAGGTTCTCGTTCAGGAGGCGATGGCCGCGCTTCGAGCAGATCGCACGAGCTTCGTCATCGCACACAGGCTGTCGACGATTCGTGATGCCGACGTCATTGTGGTGATGAGAGACGGCCACATCGTCGAGAGCGGTGATCACGAGCAGCTCCTCGCGGCCGATGGCGCCTATGCAGAGCTGTATCGTTCCCAGTTTGAAGCGCCGCTCGACGAGGACGTCGGCGGAGACTCGCTTGCCGTGGACCTGGCTGGCAACGCTCGTCCACAGACCTGACGGCCTGCGAGGTTATCCCCAGTCGCTCCCGAGCGGGTAGCGACGCCGTTTCCTGCAGACGACACTTGTCGCCATGGTCACAACATCGCGCGTCAGCCTCTCGGCGCCTCACGAGCTTCTGTCATATGTGCCTGCTCTCGTTGGCATGCGTCCGATCGACTCCGTTGTCCTTGTCGCTTTTCGAGATCAGAGCACGTGCGGGGCGATGCGCCTTGACCGCGGAGCGTTAACCGCCCCGGAGTCTGAAGACGAGGCAATCGAGGCAGCGCTCGATGCCGTGACGCGCATTCCGCGCATCACCGGTGTGATTCCCGTCATCTACACGACGCATACCTTTGCAGACGCGGGAGGGATTCCACACGAGCGTTTCGCTGCAGCCCTCGCTCCGCGTATTGAGAAGCGTGGGCTCGAGGTGATCGACATGCTCTGCGTTGCCGCCGATGCCTGGGGTGGCTACCTCGATGACTCGTGCCGAGGTCACGATCTTTCGCTGATCGCTGACCCAGAAGACCTGCCCGACGGGAGCATTCTCGACACTGACGCCGAGCTGCGGCTCCCCGATGTCGACGCTGACGACCGCGAGGTCTTCGCCAAGGCACGCACGGCCCTCGCTCGCGTGCCGGTTGACGCGGTCGAAGAGAACGCTGGGTCAGGCAGTGCAGACAATGCGTTTCCGGCGGACGGCTCCGAATTTGCCTCGGCAATGGCCTCCTACGTCGCCGATGGGGCTGACGTGCTCGATGCCGAGCTTGCATTCATCGCTGAACTGCTCGACGAGCCCGTTCTACGCGATGTTCTCGCATACAGCTGGGCATGGGGGCCAGAGTCGGGCACGCACCTGTGGAATCGCGTCGTCGCACCGGAGATCTTCGCGACGGAGAGCATCGACGATCCCTGGATGTACGCGTTCGCCGGGCGCATCGAGGTCCGGCCCGATGCCGAGCACTTGCGCACGGCGATCACTCTTTTGAAGCGCATGTGCGCCCTGCAGCATCCGGATGATCGGGCACCGGGCCTGACGCTGATCAGCTGGTGCTACTGGGCATTGGGTCTCAGCTCGTTCTCTGCAGAATGGCAGCGCGAGGCCATCGCAACCGACGGCACGTACGGGCTCGCCATCATCATGCGCATGATTCTTGACTCAGGCACGAACCCTGACTGGGCGTTTTACGACCCGGACGAACTGTCGGCGGAGTCATCGGAGCCGGTCGCGGGAGATCCAACTCGCTGACTCACCGTGGCACGGACACCGGGCCCGAACCGGTACTATGGCACGCTAGGGCGTTGTATCGCGAGCGTCTGAAGACGACCGAAGGGCGACACGTGTCAGAAGCCACCACGTTCACGGATTCTCATGCCGTGACAGTGCGTGGGGAGAACCTTCTCCTTCGCTGGGGCGCCGTAACCCACGTCGGGCGCAAACGGGAAGTGAATCAAGACTCCGTCATAGGGGAATTTCCGCTTTTTGCCGTCGCTGACGGAATGGGCGGCTACGCGGCTGGGGAGCTGGCAAGCGGTGCCGTCGTCAAACACCTCTCGGCATTTGCCCTCTCCGAATCCGGCATCACCCACGACGGCATCGAGGCCTCACTCCGCGATGCGATCGTCGAGCTTGCCGATGAAGACGACATTGACGTTGGCACGGGAACAACGGTGACCGGCATCGCATTCACCTCGACAGATGCCGAACCGTTCTGGACGGTCTTCAACATCGGTGACTCTCGGGTATACGTCGAAAGTGACGGAGAGCTCGCGCAGGTCACGACAGACCACTCTGTTGTACAGGAGCTCATTGCGATCGGGGCGATCTCGCCAGACGAGGCAGAAAATCATCCGCAGGGAAATGTGATCACCCGCGCGGTCGGGTTCACAGACGACCCGGTGCCCGACTACCTGAATGTGCCGATTGAAAAGAACACCCGATGGGTCATCTGCTCAGATGGACTCACGAAGGAACTCACTGACTACGGCATCCTCCATTTTCTCGAGCGTGCTCCGGAAGCCATTGACGCCGCAAACCTGATGGTGGAGGCCGCGGTCGAGAACGGAGGCCGAGACAACGTGACCGTGCTGGTTCTCGACGTCGTCGGCGAGGAATCCTCCGAAGACGAGACGGACTGACCGCAGACGATTCTTCGTCCACAGGGCGCGATTTTCCACCGTTCTCATCAGATTCGCGACGCCGCTGACTCCACGTGTGCTGTCCGTGGTGATGTGGAGGCATGACACAGCACGCACAGATTCGGGTTCCTGCGCCGCCCGGTGAGCAGACGCGCGCCCCGTTTCCCGTGATGGCGAGCATTGCCCCCGTGATTGCGGCCGTCGCCATCTGGGCAATCACGCGTTCGCCGTATGTTCTGATGTTCGCGATACTCGGGCCGGTGATTGCGATCGCCGGCATGATGGACAGTCGGATGACAGGGCGCCGAACCAAGCGGCGCCAAACGCACGAGTATCACAGGGCAATCGACGAGCTCACGGAGCAGCTGGGCGACCGACACGCTGTCGAACGCGAGAAGCGGCTCACACAGACCCCGAGCGCCCGCGAAGTGCTCGATGACGGCGGGCGGATGATGCGCTGGCGTTCGCCGGACCACCGACGCCGAGCCGTCGTACTCGGGCTGGGAGACCTTCCGAGTACGCTCTCGCTGACGGGAGCCACCGAGGCGCCGGAGAATGAGGAGCTGTGCCGCAAAGCGGCGGTCATCAGCGATGCACCATGCACTGTCGACGCATCACGGGGCATCGCCGTACTCGGGCCGCCCATCCTCGCCCGGGCGGTATGCCGCGGCTACCTGCTGCAACTGTGCAATGCGGCTGATCCTCGATCGATGAGCATCGTCTCTCTGCCCGAGACCGGTTGGGACTGGGCGAGACAGCTTCCCCATTCCACGCGGGCAGGAGAGGCGGCGCTGACCGTGCGCGTTGTCGAGGACCCGACGCTGGCTGTCCCCGATGCTGACGTCACTCTTGCCGTCTCCGATGCCATTGAGACGGTTCCATCCAGCTGCGCTGAGCTCGTCAGCTGCGAGTCTGCAGTCACCGCCGATTGGCAGGGAGCAGATGACCCGGCAGACGCACGCGAACTGACGACGTACCCCGTGACGACCGTCGCCGCCGAAGCGTATGCCCGCAGACTCGCCGCCCTCGCCGCAGACACCGGCATCATGTCTGCGTTCGGAGCACCGCCCGACGTTGTCGACTGGAGCGAGCTGTCGCACAGCGATTCTGGCGTCGGCACACGGGCCGCCCTCGGGCGCGACTCCCGAGGGGACGTCGTCGTCGATCTTGTCGAACACGGTCCGCACGCTGTCATCGGCGGGACGACAGGGAGCGGAAAGAGCGAGCTTCTCTCGACGTGGGCGTTGAGCCTTGCCGCGCGCAATACACCGAGTGAGCTCGCCCTGCTGCTCGTCGATTTCAAAGGCGGAGCGACGTTTGGTCCGCTGCAGACGCTCCCGCACGTCGTCGGCGTGATCACCGACCTCGACCCGCAGGGCGCCACTCGTGCGTTGGAAAGTCTCAAAGCCGAAGTGACGTATCGCGAGCGCACCCTGAGAGAGCAGGGCGAGCACGATTCTGCGAATGTCACGGGTTTGGGACGGCTTGTCATCATCGTCGACGAATTTGCGGCGATGCTCGACGGATTTCCCGAACTCCATGCGCTCTTCGTCGATATTGCGGCACGTGGACGTTCACTTGGCATGCACCTCGTGCTCTGCACGCAGCGTCCAACGGGCGTTGTCAAAGACTCGCTCCTCGCAAACTGCACACTCCGCGTGAGCCTCCGAGTCAACAACCGCTCAGACAGTTCTGCCGTTGTCGGCGTCGATTCCGCAGCATCGCTGCCTGTCGACCCACCAGGACGAAGCATCGTTGTCGTTCCCGACAGCGAACCGATGACTGTGCAGATCGCGCGGGTTCGGCCAGAAGACATTGACGTCGTTGCGCGTGCTCACGCGGGCGAGCGGATGCCTCGTCGGCCCTGGCTCGACCCGCTGCCCACCGTCATCGAGCTGAGCTCGCTTCCGCGCTCGGCCGATGCGTTCGTTCTGGGAATGGCCGACATCCCCCGTGAGCAGCGGCAGGACGTTGCTCAGTGGAGTCCAAGTGCGCAGGGCAGTCTTCTCGTACTCGGAGCCGCTCGCGCGGGAAAGAGCACGTTTGCGCGATGCCTTGAAGAGCAGGCGGGAGAACGCTGGCACGTCAGTGTGCTCCCGGATGACCTGGAGCGTGCGTTTGACGAGCTCGAACGCCTCGCTGCGCAATCAGAGCAGCCGGGGCAGGAAGCCGCGAGACGCGGAACTGTTCTTGTGATCGACGATCTCGATGCGATGCTTGGGCGCCTCGGCGACGATGACGCTGACCACACGATCTCGCTGCTGTCACGTGTGCTGCGCACCGGTCCGCGTGCGGGCGTCTGGGCTGTGGCGACAGCTCAGCGGCTTGGCCGAGGTATGAACAGCCTCGGCGCGCTGTTCGATTCGACGATCATGATGAGAATGGCCTCACGACAGGAGCATATTCTGGCCGGTGGCGACAGCTCGACGTTTTCTGACAACCGCCCAGCGGGCAGTGCCGTATGGAACGGCACCACGCTTCAGCTCGCCTCCGTCGAGCTCGCGCTGCGTCCCCACGACGGGCTGAACGCTGCGCTTCTCGAGGTTGCTGCAACCGAGACCGTGCTCGTGTGCACGGCTCGGCCACAGCAGACTGCCGCGCGCCTGCGTCAACGACACCCTGACGCAACCGTCACAATGTTGGCCGTCGGAACATCTGCGGCGCGGCACGACGAATCGGCACGTCAGGTGATTCTGGTGGGTGATGCCGACGCCTGGCAGACAAACTGGTCGCTTTTGGCGACATTGCGAGCAACGTCGACTCTCGTTGTGGAATCGTGCTCGCCAAGCGAATACCGGGCGATCACGCGCTCTCGAGCACGACCGCCGTACCTGCACGTTCAGCCCGGGCGTGCGTGGCGCATTGCGAATGACGGTGTCATCACACGCTGCCAGCTGTGATCACGTCAGCAGAGTCTCCACCGGGGTGAGGTGGAGTCCATGCGCCTCGGCAACGCCCTGATTGGCAATCGCGCCGCCGTGAACGTTCAAGCCCTTGGCGAGCGCCGCATCACGCATGGCTGCGGCCTTCCAGCCATGCGTCGCCACGGAGCGGATGTAGGGAAGCGTCGCGTTCGTCAGCGCGTATGTCGAGGTGTGCGGAACCGCCCCCGGCATGTTCGCCACGCAATAGAACACCGATCCGTGCACGGGGAACGTCGGCTCGGCGTGAGTTGTCGGATGGCTGTCTTCGAAGCATCCGCCCTGGTCGATGGCAATGTCCACGAGCACGCTTCCCTTCCGCATCCGTGCGACCAGGTCGTTTGTCACGAGTTTGGGCGCGCGGGCGCCAGGCACAAGAACCGAGCCGATCACGAGGTCAGCCCCGATCACGGATCGTTCGATCTCGACGGCATTCGACGCGACTGTTTCGATTCGTCCCCCGTATAGCGCGTCAATGTCGCGCAACCGGGACAGATTCGTGTCGAGCACCGTGACACGGGCACCGAGTCCCAGCGCAACGTGCGCCGCGTTGGTTCCAGCGACTCCTCCGCCGATCACGGTGATGTTGGCTGGGTGCGTTCCCGGTACGCCCGGAACGAGGAGCCCGGGGCCTCCGGCTGGCTTGAGCAGAGTGTTGGCGCCGACAATCGCCGAGAGGCGGCCGGCTACCTCGCTCATCGGTGCGAGGAGAGGCAGCGACCGGTCGGGCAACTCGACGGTTTCGTAGGCAAGCGCCGTCATTCCCGAATCGAGAAGCGCTGTCGTCAGCTGCTTGTCCGCGGCAAGGTGCAGGTAGGTGAAGAGCAGAAGGTCGCTGCGAAAATGCCGATACTCGCTCTCGATCGGCTCCTTCACCTTGAGTACAAGGTCTGCGGCGCCCCACACCTCGTCAGCATCGGGTGCGATCGTCACCCCAACATCCGAATAGGCGGCGTCGGGGATCGATGATCCCTCACCCGCTCCAGACTGCACAATTACCTCGTGGCCAGCGGCGATCAGATCGTGAGCGCCCGCCGGAGTGATGGCCACCCGATACTCGTTGTTCTTGATTTCTGTCGGTACAGCAATCCTCATGGTGCTCCTCATCGTGCACGGTGAACGGGCATGTTTCGCCCGTCGTCCAGCCTATGGCGATGAACGGCCACTCCGGGCGCGGCGGAGGAGCGCCTGGGTCAGAGCGTCGGCGAGACCTCGATGTGCCCGACAACCGCTTCTCCGCCGAGAACCGAGAGGTCTAGGTCGGGAATCACCGCGTCAACGTCGCTGCGAGAGAGGGAACCCGCGCGAACAAGCAACTCGAGAGCCACAATCATTGCGGCTCGCCCGCTGCCGTCGAGCATCTTCAGCGCAGCTGTCGTGCCGTCTCTCGCAGCCATGACCATGACGCCTTCGGCCCCGAGCTTGGCGAACACGCCAAGGCGTTCGATCACAATCGTGTTCGGGGTGCCCGGGCCTTGGATCGCCCACGGGTCCTCGAGAACCGCTTCGGCGAGCACGCCCGCGTTGCGGTAGATGGCGAAGGGTGACGAGGGCGAGGACGTGCGCACACGCGCGATTCCTCGAGCCAGTCCGACGAGCGACACAGCGAAGACCGGCGCACCGCATCCGTCGGTAGCGGTGGCAGCGGGCTTCTCTCCGGTGAAGCGCTCGACGGTATCGAGTACGGCACGCTGCATCGGATGCTCCGGATGAAGGTATCCCTCGGTGTCCCACCCGTTCGCCGCGCAGGCAAGCAGCATCGCCGCATGCTTTCCCGAGCAATTCATCGCAATGCGCTGCGGCCCGACACCCTGCTGGATCATGGTGTTTCGGGTCGATTCGTCTTGGGGAAGCGCCGGAGGGCACTGCAGCGCGTCTTCCGTGAGTCCCGCTGTCGCCAGCATCGCACGCACCGTCGACATGTGCTTCATCGTTCCCGTGTGGCTCGCTGTCGCGAGCACAGCCTGCGCACCGCGCAGCTGAACTCCGGCATTCAAAACGGCGATCGCCTGAAACGGCTTGAGGGAGGAACGGGGAAAGATCGGCTTGTCCGGCGCCCCGATGCTGCGCTGAATATCTCCATGCTGGTCAAGCACGACAGCGGATCCGACATGACGGGATTCGACGAATCCCGATCGGGTGAGGATCGCGAGTTCTCGAGCCTCTTCTGCCGTGAATGTGCCGAGCTGTGCCATGAAACCTCCGTCAGTGTTGCGCCGATCATTCAGCGTACTCTGCCTGTGAGATCTGTCATGCTGAATGCATGGTGAGTCAGCACACGTACAACGTTGAAATCGTCTGGACGGGAAACAGAGGCACGGGCACAAACGGATACCGCAGCTACGGCCGCGACCTGCGCATCATCGCCTCGGGCAAACCTGAGATCGATGGCTCGGCCGACAGCACATTCCACGGGGATGCCGACAGGTGGAACCCGGAAGAGCTTTTTCTCACCTCGCTGGCACAGTGCCACATGCTCTCGTACTTTCACGCGGCGGTGAAGGCCGGTGTGGTTGTGACGGCGTACTCAGACGCTCCGACAGGTACTCTTGACGTGAACTCTGATGGCTCGGGAGGCTTCAGCCAGGTAACTCTTCGCCCGCGTGTGCGGCTCGCTCCGGGAAGCGACACGGATGCTGCCGTGCGCGCTCACGAGGAAGCACACCGCCTTTGCTTCATCGCCAACTCGGTGAGCATTCCGATTCACGTCGAGCCGGAGATCGACGTCGACGAGGCAGAGTCAGCGTCGTAGCACTTCGGTCAGAGGCGCTCGGGTCGCAAAACGGCCTGTCTGATCTTCTCTGCCGGAGTGGCCGGGGGCGACTCGTTGTATGTGCCTGCGAGCTCTTGGCCGCTGAGCTCATGGATCGCGGCCATAATCTCGTCCGTCGCCTGCCGGCGCGCACGTCCCGACGTTGCCGCGCCATATTTTCTGACGTCGATGGGCTCGCCAAACGCGACGGTCACCTTCGACCGTTTGGGAATCGTCGATCCGACAGGCATCATCGCGTCCGTGCCCTTCAGACCGACGGGCACGACGATGGCCCCCGTCGCCAAGGCAAGCCAGGCGACCCCGGTTCTGCCTTTGTACAGCCGCCCGTCCCGTGAGCGAGTGCCCTCGGGATAGATCGCGAATGCGCTCTCGCTCTCGAGAACTCCGCGTCCCTTGTCGAGCGCAGCCTGAGCCGCGTGACCGGCACCCCTGTCGACGCCGACAGCTCCGATTGACCGGAAGAACGTGCGCTCGAGCCAGCCCTTCGGCCCACTGCCGGTGAAATAGCTGGATTTGGCAAGAAACTGCACGGGCCGTGGGGCACACACAGGGATCGCGATGCTGTCAATGAACGACAGATGATTGCTGGCGAAGATGACGCGCCCGGTCTTCGGCACGTTTTTGCGCCCGGTGACCGTCGGGCGGTAATAGCCGCGAGCGAGAGGGGTGAGCACGAACCTTCCCAGCCAATAGACAAAACCAGGCTTCTTTGCCCGCTCGGGTGCGGTCGTTGCAGCATCAGACACTCTCCGACGCTACCCGCGCGCTTATTCCGGAGAAGGCATGAACTTTGCGCCCAGCATTTCCCGATGGCACATAGGGCAGACTTGACGGGTTCACCCGTATCTCGTCTGGAAGAGAACTTTCGTGCGCCTCCGACACGTCATCATTCCCGTGGCAATCACCGCCCTTCTGCTCGCTGGCTGCTCCTCGAGCCCCAAGCCGACGTCGACGGAGCAGGCCTCCAGTGAAGGCACCTGTCTCGACACGTCGTCTGGCGCAGCATCCGAATCTGTGTCTGTCGAGGGCGACGAGGGAAAGGCGCCAACGGCGACGTTCGACACCCCGCTTCAGGTCGACACGACCGAGCGCACGGTCATCACCGAAGGCGATGGCGACGAGACGGCGCACGGTGACTGGGCCGGAATCGAGATCACGCTGTACAACGCGACGACGGGTGAGAAAGTGCAGTCAAGCTCGTATGCCGGCGGACCCATGCAGGTGAAGATCGCCGATGACGCGCTCATTCCCGCACTCGTTCGCGCCATCGAATGCGTTCCCGTTGGCTCCCGCGTGGTCTCGGTGTCCCCTGCGGCAGATGCCTGGGGAGAACAGGGCAGCTCTGACGGTGCTGTCGGCCCCGGAGACGCCGTTGTGATCATTGCCGATGTCGTCTCGATCACCCCGGAGACGGCAACAGGCGAACCGCAGGAGGTCGATCCGTCGCTGCCCGGCGTCACACTCGACGATTCGGGTGCCCCTTCAGTCACGCTCCCCGAGGCGAAGGCGCCGACGGCGTTCGAGCTCGGCGTTCTGAAGAAGGGCGATGGAACCACCGTCGAAGACGGCGACAGCGTCACCGTGCAATACCAGGGAGTGAACTGGCGCACGGGGGAGGTCTTCGACCAAAGCTGGGGCGATGCTCCGGCGCAGTTCGGCACGGGCGATGTGATCGCCGGCTTCACGAAGGCGCTCGTCGGCCAGACCGTCGGAAGCCAGGTGATCGCCGTGATTCCACCCGAAGACGGTTACGGTGCGACGGGAAGCGAATCTGCCGGCATCAAGGGAACAGACACGCTCGTCTTCGTCGTGGATATTCTCGCGACAAGCCGCTGATACCCCGACGCTAAGCTGTCGATATGAGACGCGTCGTCATTCTTGGATCGACAGGTTCAATCGGCACGCAGGCGCTCGAGGTTATTCGCGCGAACCCGCAGCGCTTCGAGGTCGTCGGGCTCGCAGCAGGCGCAAACCGAGAGAGGCTCGCCGAGCAGGCGTCTGCGTTTTCCGTCGATGACACCGCGCTCGGTGCGGAAGAGGCCGAGCAGCTGGTTCGCGACGTCGAGGCAGATGTCGTGCTCAACGGCATTACGGGCTCCGTCGGCCTCGGCCCGACGCTCGCGGCGCTTGACGCCGGACGAACGCTTGCCCTCGCCAACAAAGAGTCGCTGATCGTCGGCGGCGATCTTGTTCGTCGTGCAGCAGCTCCTGGGCAGATCGTGCCCGTTGATTCCGAGCACTCGGCAATTGCGCAGGCTCTGCGCGCGGGAACAGCGGGCGAGGTGCGCCGGCTCGTGCTGACAGCATCCGGTGGCCCGTTTCGTGGGCGAACGCGTGCGTCACTCGCCGCCGTCATGCCCGAGGAAGCTTTGGCCCACCCCACGTGGAACATGGGTCGGGTTGTAACGACGAATTCGTCGACGCTCGTGAACAAGGGCCTTGAAGTGATCGAGGCCCACCTGCTGTTTGACGTCGGATTCGACGACATCGACGTGACTGTGCATCCGCAGTCGATTGTGCACTCGATGGTCGAGTTCGTCGACGGGTCGACGATTGCGCAGGCATCGCCGCCAGACATGCGCCTGCCGATTTCGCTCGGGTTGGATTGGCCCGACCGCGTGGCCGGGGTGGGGGAGCCGCTCGATTGGTCGACGGCGCAGCAGTGGAGCTTTGAACCGCTCGATGACGAAGCATTTCCCGCTGTCGAGCTCGCGAAGCGCGTCGGGCGCGCGGGCGGGACATACCCCGCGGTCTTCAACGCGGCGAATGAGCAGGCTGTTCATGCATTCCACGAGCGGCGTATCGGCTACCTGGACATCGTCGACACCGTGCAGCGCGTTGTCGACGCCCATGAGCCGAGCGACGAGCTCAGCCGCGAATCGCTCGCCGATGCGGAAGAGTGGGCACGCAGGACTGCGGACCAACTGATCGGCTAGTCGTCGCTGAGACTCCAACCCGCTTCGCGAAGCGCGCCGCGGGTTTCGTCTTCGACGGAGAAAGGCACCTTATCGCCGGCGATCTCCCGATAGTCTTTGCCTGCGAGCCCAGCCCAGACAACTGTGTCGTCGGCGTCGGCCGCAGAGACGGCGACGCGAATAGCGTCTGCGGGGTCGGGAACCTCGCGAATATCGCCGTCTGGCCGTGCGTCGCGTGCCGCGTCGAGGAGCGCTCGCCTGATGTTCGCAGGGTCTTCGTCGCGCGGATGATGATCGGTGATGATGAGCATGTCGCTGCCGAGCGCCGACACCTCGCCCATCTCGGTTCGCTTCGTCGTGTCGCGATTTCCATTTGCGCCGGCCACCATGATCACCTTGCCTGGCGTGACGTGTCTGGCAGCCTCAAGCAGCTTGGCGAACGCATCGGGGCTGTGCCCTGAGTCGACGATCACGGCCGGGCCGTGATCGACAGGAATGCGTGTGGATCGGCCGGGAACAGAAGCGAGGATGCCGTCGTCGCGTGTGAGCACCCCGGCGATGTCGTCGAGCGCGAAGCCCGCTTCGACAAGCATCGCGATGGCGAGTCCCGCGTTTGCTGCCATATGCCTGCCGATGAGGGGAACCTTCGTCGTGAGGGATCCGTGGCGTTCGCTGACGAGCGTGAACTCCGTTGCAGCGGGGCTTTCCATTCCGATGTCGACGAACCAATCGGCGGAGACGTCGTCTCGTGAGCTGATCGTTGAGACGGGAATGCCCGCGGCATCGACGACACGCTGTCCGGCCTCCGTGTCGAGGCACACGATCGCTGAGCGAGCCCTGTCCGGCTGAAAGAGAGCGATCTTCGCCGCAAGATAGTCGTCCATCGACGCGTAATCGTCGAGGTGGTCGTGACTGAGATTCGTGAAGCCGGCGACATCGAACATCAGCCCGTCGACGCGGTGCCGGGTGAGCGCATGCGCGCTCACCTCAATGACGATCGCTTCGACATCGACCTCGCGCATCCGTGCGAGAAGAGCGTGCATTTCGGGGGACTCGGGCGTTGTCAGCACGGACGGAAACACGTCGCTCCCCGCGCGCCGTTCGGCCGTTGAACTCAGACCGACTCGCAGACCCAACTGCGTGAGGATCGCCTCGAGAAAGTGCGCTGTCGAGGTTTTCCCGTTTGTTCCGGTGAGCCCGAACATCGGGGGTCTGTCGCGATCCGTGTCATACGTCCACGCAGCCATGAGGCCGAGAATCTCGCGGGGGCTTGCGGGGGCGGTGAGCACCGGTACCGTCGCGTCCCCGAGCTGCTCAGCTCCGGCGGCATCCGTGATGATTGCGACGGCCCCGCGTGCGATGGCCTCGGGAACGAACTGAGCGCCGTGAAAACGTGCGCCGGGTATCGCGACATAGATGTCGCCGGGCTGCACGAGCGAGCTCGCGAGGGTGATGCCCGTAAACGAGAGATCTGTCTCGGGCGGTGTGAGTGAGAACGAGACAGAGAGCTCGCTCAGAGATTTGGGCGTCGGACTATGCGGTCTCGACGCCCTGGATGTGTCAGCCTCCACGGCGGGTTGTGTCCTTCTCGATGCGTGTGATGAATATGTCACCATGCTCTCACAGCCGTGGGACAGCCTGAGCGAAGGCAGGCGCGATATCGTTTGCGGTGTGGAATCCGTCCTTCTGTACATCTTCGGCGTGCTCATCATCGTTGTGGGGCTCGCTGTGTCGATCGGCCTGCACGAGCTGGGGCATCTGATTCCGGCGAAGCTGTTCGGCGTCAAGGTGACGCAGTACATGATCGGCTTCGGAAAGACCCTGTTCTCCCGGCGCAAGGGCGAAACCGAGTACGGTCTCAAGGCGATTCCGCTCGGCGGCTACATCTCGATGATCGGCATGTTCCCACCGACGAAGCCGGGCGAGAAGGTGCACGCGTCGAGTACGGGATTCGTACAGCAGCTTTCCGACGCGCACACAGACACGGCGGCGACAGACGTGGCCGGAGCGATCGAGGGCGCGATCGACGAGCCGACAGAACCCTCGGGTAAGCGGCGCGCATTCGATTCGCTTGTTCAGGATGCTCGTGACATGAGCGCCGAGACGATCGGTGACGGCGAGGATTCCCGAGCGTTCTACCGGCTTCCCGTGTACAAACGCGTCATCATCATGCTCGGTGGCCCGGCGATGAACCTCGTTCTCGCTGTGCTGTTCTACGGCATCGTGCTCGTTGGCTTCGGCGCTCCGGCCGCATCGGTTGGAGCAATCAGCGAATGTGTGATGCCTGCCGGTGCCACCCAGCAGTCGTGTCCCGCTGACGCCGAGCCGTCTCCTGCGGCTGCCGCGGGTTTTGAGCCGGGCGACCGTGTCGAAAGCATCGACGGTCAGTCTGTGACGTCGTGGGATCAGTTCTCCGCGATCATCCGCGACCACCCTGGAGACCAGCTTTCCGTGACGGTGCTGCGAGACGGTGGCCATGAGACCCTTCAGCTCACGCCAAAGCTCACCTCACGGCCGGAATCGGCGGGAAGCAGCACGATGGTCGATGTCGGTTTCGCGGGCGTCACGCGCGCCGGCGACATGCAGCCGCAGCCCGTCACCGCGGTTCTGCCCGCTGTCGGGGACAACATCGGGGCCGTCGTCGGCATCATCACCCACCTGCCGCAGCGTCTCATCGACATTGGGCAGGCAGCCTTCGGAACCGAGGAGCGTGACCCCAACGGGCCGATGAGCGTCGTGGGCGTCGGGCGCCTCGCTGGCGAAGTGGTGAGCATCGACACGATCCCCGTCGTGGCGAAGGCGCAGACGATGTTCGGCATCCTCGCCTCCCTCAACGTGGCGCTGCTGGTCTTCAACCTGATTCCGCTCACACCGCTCGATGGCGGACACGTCGCCGCGGCGCTGTGGGAAGGCATCAAACGCGGCTGGGCGAAGATTCGCCGAAAGCAAGACCCCGGGCCCGTCGACGCGGCAAAGCTCATGCCGCTCACATTCACCGTCGTCGTGATTCTCGGGGGCATGAGCGTACTGCTGATCTACGCAGACATCGTCAAGCCCATCACTCTGTTCGGGTGACCGGGCGCCACCGCGAGACGAGAACGAGAAGCACGACGGCAAGCACGGTCGCCGTGATCGTCACCTCGATCCAGCTGGCGGGGGTTGTGCCGTTGCTGAACGCGATGCCGAGCATGGTGGTCGACAGAATGGCGCCGACGTACCGAGACGTCTGGAAGATTCCGGTTGCGACGCCCGCCGACTCGCGGGTAGCAGCCGAGTACAGTGCCTGGCTCATCGCGATGCTCACGACACAGTACGGAACCCCCATCATGGCGGTGATCAGCAGTGGAATGAGCGGCGTGACGCTCGTGGACAGCAGCGCAAGCAACGCCGAAGCGACGATCAGCCAGCCGACGCCGAAGAGAAATGCCGGACGGATGCCGCGTCGCTCGATGAATCGGGCGGCAAACGGAGTGAGCAGGATGTTGAGCGACGCGAGGGGAAGCATGAGCAGACCGACGACATCGGCGCGGTAGTCGCCGAACTCCTCCAGATACTGCGGAAGTCCAAAGAACACCACGTAGTACACGATATTGAACAGCGCGAATCCGGTGTACACGAGCACGAGGCGGCGATTGCGTGAGAGCATCCGCAGGTCGATGAACGGCGTGCGCGTCGTCAGCTCACGCCAGACGAACAGCCCGGCGGCAGCGATCGCAACGACGAGCAGCACCCACTGCGGCTTCTGGGTGACGCCGAGCAAAAAGACGAGCAGCGCGACAAGCGCCGCCGTGAACGTGAGCACACCCGGCACATCGGAGTCGGCGAGCACCGTGCGCATGGGCTGCCGTCCGCGCGTTGGATCGATCGGCGCAAACATACGCACTCCGACAAAGGCGATGAGTGCCAGCGGAACGTTGATCCAGAAGATCGCCTGCCAGCCCAGGAACGTGACGAGCAGTCCTCCGATCACGGGACCGATCGCCGCACCGGCCGTATTGGCCATCTGCAGCCTGCCCAGCAGCCGAGGGGAGCTGAGCCCTGAGCGCGTCGTGATCGGGTGCAGAAGCGCAACGGCGGAGGGGAACGCGCAGGCCGTTCCGATGGCGAGCGCAACACGGCCGGCGCAGACAAACCAGAACGTGGGGGCGAATGGCGTAAGCACGCAGGTGATGGCAACGACGATCATGCCGAAGAGGAACAGGCGACGAGCTCCGAAGCGGTCACCGAGGCGCCCCATGAGCGGTTGGCCCGCTGCCGATGCGAGGTAGAAGGCGGTGATCACCCAGGTGACCGTGAGCACATCGAGACCGAACGCGTCACGAAACGTCAGAAGCGCCACGGCGATCATCGACGAGTTCAACGGATTCAGCAGGGTCCCGACGCTGAGCGACGCGATGGCGAGTCCAGCCCTGCGCGGGGTCATCGGGGGAACATCGCTCACCGCTCCACTCTATGACCGCATACTCCCTGGGGAGTATGCGGGGTCTCCGTGAGCAGGGCGCATTCGCGGAGTCTCTGGCCGTAAGCTCCATCTATGCACACGATAAGCGGCCCGGAGCCGGCGAGATTTCGGATGCCGCAGGCGCTCCGTCTCTGGCTTCCCGTCGTTCTGTCTGCCGTCGTGCAGCTGGGCGGAACGCTGTGGGCGCTGGAACGGACGGGCGACGCGCCGAGCGCGCAGGGGGCGCTCGCCATCGTCGTTGCGCTCATCGGCCCCGTTGCGCTCAGCTTTGCTCGCCGGTTCCCCGGGCCCGTCGTGGTCATCACGATCGCGGCGGCAGCGGCAGATCTTCTGCTCGCACCGGTTCCGCAGCCGCCTCCGATCGCGATGATCTTCGGCGTCGTCATCGCGCTCATCCGCGGAGAACGGCTGTGGGTGTACATCGCCCTCGTCATTGCGTGGAGCACGGTGCTGCTGTTCGGAGGCGCGGCGGGGCTGAACTGGCACCCCGCACGCATCGTCGGCACGACGCTTGCTCTCGGTATCCTTATCGTGATCGGCGAGTCGATTCGGCATCGCCGACAGCGCAGTCGGGAGCGCTGGCAGCGCATTCGCGAGCAGAGGGCACGCGCTGAGCGCGATGAGCGGGTTCGGATCGCTCGTGAGCTGCACGATGTGATCGCGCACTCGCTGTCGCAGATCTCGGTGCAGGCCGGCGTCGGCCTTCACCTCATGGATGCCCAGCCTGAGCAGGCGCGCACGGCTCTTCAGCACATCAAGACAACGAGCAAGGATGCCCTCGATGAGGTGCGCGGCGTGCTCGATGTTCTGCGCGGCGATGAGGCCCCGCTGACGCCTGCCCCGGGGCTCACGCAGATCGACGATCTCCTGCGTGCGATCACCGCCGTTGAGGTGTCGTCGCAGCAGACCGAGGCCGGTGACGTTCCCGATACGGTGCAGCAGGCCGCCTACCGCATCGTGCAGGAGTCCCTCACAAACGTCGTCAGGCATGCTCATGCGGCGCGCGCTGTCGTGACCGTCGCCCGCCAGGGCCGCGATCTCGTTGTCCGCGTCGCCGACGACGGTCGCGGCGGGGCGCGCGAGAGCGGAAACGGTGTGCTCGGAATGCGCGAGCGCGCCGAACTGCTCGGCGGATCTCTGCAGGTCGAGACGGGAGCATCGGGGACGACGGTTACCGCGTATCTTCCCCTGGGAAAGGAAGCGACATGATCCGTGTGGCACTCGCTGACGACCAGCAGTTGATTCGGGCTGGGTTCCGGTCGCTGCTCGAGGCTGAGCCCGACATCGACGTCGTGGGCGAAGCCGCGACGGGGGAAGAGATTGTCGCCCTGGCAACGCAGGCGAAGCCCGACGTCATTCTCATGGACATCAGGATGCCCTCTGGCGACGGACTGTGGGCGACGGAGCAGTTGGTCGCCGACCCCGCGCTCGCCGAGTGCAGCATCGTGATCGTGACGACGTTCGAGCTCGACGAGTACGTTGCGCGGGCGATCTCCGCGGGCGCCAGCGGGTTTCTCGTGAAAGACACCGAGCCGGTCGAGCTCATTCGGTCCGTTCGGGTCGCAGCGCGCGGTGATGCGCTGCTCTCCCCAACGGTGACGAAGCGACTGCTCGAACGTGTCGCCGGCAGCATCCGCCCTCCGCAGGTTCACTCGCTCGAGGCGCTGACCGAGCGGGAACGCGAGGTGCTCGCGCTCGTCGGTGAGGGCCTGACAAACGACGAGATCGCCCAGCGCCTTTTTCTCAGTCCGCTCACCGCCAAGACGCATGTGTCGCGCATTCTGGGCAAACTCGGCGCCCGTGACCGCGTGCAGCTGGTGATCATCGCATACGAGACGCAGCTTGTGCGGCCGGGGAGCATCTGAACCCTGCTCCCCGGGGAGTAGGGCAGGTGACTTCCCTGGGCCGATGTGCATGATCACCGGCTCGACGACGCTTGATATATCGGCTCAATCGGGCCGAACTCGCGTCACAGATTGGCACACCATGCTTTCCGCAGCACTCGTCACCTCACCACTTGTCACAACACTTGCCACGGGCCCCTTCTCCGACCACTTCTCGGGAGGATATGGCGGACCCGGCTGGTGGTTTCTGCTGATTCCTCTGTTCTGGATCGCCGTCTTCGCCCTGCTGTTCACATTCATGTTCCGTCGCCGCCGCGACGCGATCACACGATGGAAGAGCGAACACTCGCCGCGGCGCGGTGCAGAGAAGACGCTCGCAGAGCGGTATGCGAACGGGGACATCGACGAGGTGGAGTATCGTGCACGCCTCGAGGTGCTTCGCGCGAATTCCGGCGATTAGGCTCCCGGATGCCGTCGGCCGACGTTCAGCGTCGGTCGACGGCATCCGTGTGTCATCGTTCGAGCAGAAGCGCTTCGCCTTGCCCGCCGCCGCCGCAGAGTGACACGGCGGCTTTGCCTGAGCCGCGCCGCGAGAGCTCGAGCGCCGCGTGCAGTGCAAGTCGCGCTCCCGATGCGCCGATTGGGTGCCCGATCGCGATGGCGCCCCCGTGAATGTTGACGATGTCGTCAGACAGGTTCAGATCGCGCATCGACTGAATGCCGACAGCGGCAAACGCTTCGTTGATCTCCACGAGGTCCAGATCGCCGACGCCCCATCCCTCGCGGCCGAGGGCGTGCTCGATGGCGCGCGATGGCTGAGAATGCAGTGACGTGTCGGGCCCGGCAACCTGTCCGGGGGAGCGCACAACGGCAAGCCACTCGAGTCCGCGTTCGTCTGCCCAGGCGCGGTCGGCGACGACGACCGCGGCCGCCCCATCGCTCAGAGGAGAGGAGTTGCCCGCCGTGATGGTTCCTTCGGGATCGAAGGCCGGACGCAGCCGTGACAGCGATTCCGGTGTGGAGTCGGCCCTGATGCCTTCATCGGCATCGACGACCGTGACGGATCCCTTGCGTCCGGGCACGTCGACAGAAACGATCTCCGAGTCGAAGACACCGTCAGCGGTAGCGGCTGCCGCGCGCACGTGCGAGGCCGCGGCGAGGGCATCCTGGCTCTCACGGGAGATGCCGAGCGGCGCGTTGTGGCGTTCCGTCGACAGACCCATCGACACCCTGTCGAATGCGTCGGTGAGTCCATCGTGCGCGGCGACGTCGAGAAGCGCCGTCTCGCCGTACTTGAAGCCCTTTCGCGCACCGGGCAGAACGTGTGGCGCGTTTGTCATGGACTCCTGGCCTCCGGCGACGACCACGGAAGCCTCACCCGAGCGAATGAGCCGTGCGGCATCGGTGATCGCGACGAGCCCTGAAAGGCAGACCTTGTTGAGGGTAAGCGTGGGAACGTCCCACCCGATTCCTGCTTCGATGGCCGACTGGCGTGCGGGATTCTGGCCCGCGCCGGCCTGCAGAACCTGACCCAGAATGACGTGATCCACGTCGGTGGGCTCGATGCCGCTCGAGCGCAGCGCGCCCGTGACGGCTGCCGACCCGAGATCGACGGCCGTGAGCGAGGCGAGCGACCCGAGCAGTCTTGTGAACGGCGTGCGGGCGCCGCCGAGAATGACGACTTCGTTGTGTGTCATGGTGATGACCCCTTTGTCAGTTCTGATGTTTCTACCGGTTCTAGCTTCGCATGTCAGAGACGCGGCGACCGAGTGCGCGCGGATTGCCAGTAGATTGGATGGCGAAGGTGATCCGTGCGCGTGAAGGGGCGGATCGACGTGCAGCAACGGAGGTGCGGTCATGACCATGGACAAGACGATCGGAAGCGCGGAAGAAGCGGTAGCAGATATTCCGAGCGGAGCATCACTCGCCGTCGGCGGATTCGGGCTCTGCGGCATTCCGATGGTGCTCATCGCCGCGCTGCTCGAGCACGGGAGCGACGATCTCTCGGTCGTCAGCAACAATTGCGGCGTTGACGACTGGGGGCTTGGTCTTCTGCTTGGTGCTCGTCGCATCAGCACAATGACGTCGTCGTACGTTGGCGAGAACAAGGAGTTCGAGCGACAGTACCTTTCGGGCGAGCTCACAGTGAACCTCACCCCGCAGGGAACACTCGCAGAGAAGCTGCGTGCTGGAGGATCGGGCATCGCGGCGTTCTACACGCAGACGGGCGTCGGCACCCAAATGGCCGAGGGCGGTCTGCCACGACGTTACGCGCCAGACGGCTCGATCGCTGACAGCTCGAAGCCGAAAGACACCCGAACGTTCGACGTCGACGGCGTGCCCAAGCCCTTCGTGCTTGAAGAAGCCATAACGACAGACTTCTCCATTGTGCACGCCAAGCGCGGCGACAGGCACGGCAACCTCGTCTTCACCAAGTCGGCTCGCAACTTCTCGCCGCTCGCGGCGATGTCGGGCCGCGTGTGCATTGCGCAGGTGGAAGAGCTTGTGGAACCGGGGGAGATCGAGCCGGATGCCGTGCATCTGCCCGGCGTCTTCGTGCACCGCGTTGTCGAGGTCGGTTCCGACATCGAAAAACGTGTGGAACGCCGAACGGTTCGCGAGTCGGAAGGAGCGGGGTCATGAGCCTCACACGCACGGAGATGGCCGCCCGCGCAGCCCGTGAGCTGACAGATGGCGCCTATGTCAACCTGGGAATCGGGCTGCCGACGCTCGTTCCCAACTACGTTCCCGAGGGCGTCACGGTCACACTGCAGTCGGAAAACGGAATTCTCGGCGTCGGGCCCTACCCGACGGACGAGAACGTCGACCCTGACCTCATCAACGCGGGAAAAGAGACGGTGACGACTCTTCCGGGCACGGCGTTCTTCGATTCGGCTCTGAGTTTCGCCATGATTCGCGGAGGCAAGATCGATGCGGCGATACTCGGCGCCATGCAAGTGTCGGGCTCCGGTGATCTGGCGAACTGGATGATTCCGGGGAAAATGGTGAAGGGCCCTGGCGGAGGCATGGACCTCGTACACGGTGCGCGGCGCGTGATCGTGTTGATGACGCACACGGCGAAAGACGGCAGCCCGAAGATCGTCTCCGAATGCTCGCTTCCGCTTACCGGTCGTGGCGTCGTTGACAGGATCATCACAGATCTCGCCGTTATCGACGTGACAGATGAAGGGCTGACCCTCGTCGAGACCGCTCCCGGCGTCACCGCCGATGAGGTAATTGAACTCACGGAACCGGAGCTCACCGTCGCCCTGCGGTGACGGAAGCAGAGAGGCTCGCCGTGCACTCCCAGGAGGCGCGCACGGCGAGGTCGTAGGATTATCGACGTGCCAGCAGTGAACCTCGGTATGCCGAACGTGCCCGAAACCCTCGCCCCCCGCCGCGTAACGCGGCAGATCAGGGTGGGCAAGGTGCTCGTCGGCGGCGGAGCACCCGTCAGCGTGCAGTCGATGACGACAACGCCGACGACGAAGATCAACGAGACGCTTCAGCAGATCGCCGAACTTACGGCATCCGGGTGCGATATCGTGCGCGTCGCCGTGCCGACGCGCGACGACGCCGAGGCGTTGCCCGCGATTGCCCAGAAGAGCCAGATTCCGGTTATCGCCGACATTCACTTTCAACCGAACTACGTGTTCTCGGCAATCGACGCTGGCTGCGCGGCCGTGAGGGTAAATCCAGGCAACATTCGCAAGTTCGATGATCAGGTTGGCGAGATCGCGAGGCGGGCGAAAGCAGCTGGCGTGTCGCTTCGAATCGGCGTGAACGCGGGTTCGCTCGACAGGCGCCTTCTCGAGAAATACGGAAAGGCGACACCGGAGGCTCTCGTCGAGAGTGCCGTGTGGGAGGCGAGCCTCTTTGAAGAGCATGACTTCCACGATTTCAAGATCTCGGTGAAGCACAACGACCCGATCGTGATGGTGAAGGCGTATCGCATGCTTGCCGAGCGCGGCGATTGGCCGCTGCACCTTGGCGTGACCGAAGCGGGCCCCGCTTTTCAAGGCACAATCAAGAGCGCCACAGCTTTCGGCATCCTCCTTTCTGAAGGCATCGGCGACACGATTCGCGTGTCGCTCAGCGCCCCTCCCGTCGAAGAGGTGAAGGTCGGACTGCAGATTCTGCAGTCGCTCAACCTGCGTGAGCGCAAGCTCGAGATCGTCTCGTGCCCCAGCTGCGGGCGCGCCCAAGTTGATGTCTACACTCTGGCGGATGAGGTCACAGCCGGCTTGGAAGGCATGTCGGTTCCGCTGCGCGTTGCCGTGATGGGCTGCGTTGTCAATGGACCGGGTGAAGCGCGCGAAGCAGACCTCGGCGTTGCATCGGGCAACGGAAAGGGCCAGATCTTCGTCAAGGGTGAGGTCATCAAGACCGTGCCCGAGTCAGAGATCGTTGAGACTCTGATTGCCGAGGCGAACCGCATTGCCGCTGAGATGCCGTCGGCAGAAACGTCGACGGGCTCCCCGACGATCTCGGTCGGCTGAACAGCCCAGAGTCCGCCCATGCGACGTGGATACACTGTCTCCCGCACCGCTTCGCAGACCATCGGAGAGAACCCACGTGAATCAGTCTCAGGACGCATCCCTTTCCCCGAATGAAATGGATCGCGCCGGGCGCATCCTCGAGACGATCGTGCGGTCGTACAGCACGAAGGTCGTCGGTCAGTCCGGTCTGCGGACAAGCCTGCTTGTTGCCCTGATGACGGGCGGCCACGTGCTGCTTGAGAGTGTTCCCGGGCTCGCGAAGACCACAGCGGCAGAGGCGATCGCGGATGCCGTGCGGGCGAAGTTTCAGCGCATTCAGTGCACACCCGACCTGCTTCCCTCCGACATCGTCGGCACGCAGATCTTCGATCCGGGAGCGCGCGCGTTCTTCACCCAGCTTGGCCCGATCCACGCGAACTTCGTTCTGCTCGACGAGATCAACAGGGCGAGTGCGAAAACGCAGTCGGCCATGCTGGAAGCGATGCAGGAGCGGCAGACCTCGATCGGCGGCGAGATTCACGAGCTGCCCACGCCCTTCCTCGTTCTCGCGACGCAGAACCCCATTGAGCAGGAGGGCACATACCACCTGCCCGAGGCCCAGCTTGACCGGTTTCTCATCAAGGACGTTCTCGGCTACCCGTCGATTGCCGACGAGGCAGAGATCGTGCGCCGCGCCGGAAGCGGTGTGTACGACGGCGATGACGCCGCGGCCGACGTCACCCTCGACGACGTGACGTACCTTCAGCAGCTGACGCGGCGCGTATACCTCGACCCGTCGGTGCTCAATTACCTCGTTCAGGCGGTCTATGTCACACGCCACACGAGTCAGTACCTGCCCGAGTCCCTCTCGCGTTACGTCGAGTACGGGGCGAGCCCTCGCGCGAGCATCGCATTCGCATCGGCCGCGCGTGCGCTCGCGGTGCTGAACGGCCGCGACCATGTCATCCCCGACGACGTGAAGGCTTTTCGGCACCACGTGCTGCGGCACCGCATGATCTTGAACTTCGAGGCGGATGCCGACGGCGTGAGCCCCGAGACGATCATCGATGCGTGCTTCGCCGCCGTTCAGGTTCCGTGAGCTGACACATGACGGGTCTGCTTTATCGTGTGAAGTCGAAGCTGTCGATCCGCGCGCACAGGCGGGTTCGCGGCCTGCTCGATGGCGAATACGCATCGGTGATGCACGGTAAGAGCCACGAATTCGAAGAACTGCGCCCGTATGTTCCCGGCGACGAGGTGCGTGACATCGATTGGAAGGCGACGGCTCGCAATGGAACGCCGTACATTCGGCTCTACGTCGCGATGCGCAAGCACCTCGTGACCTTTGTCGTCGATACCGGCCGCAACATGGCGGCGATCGGAGCGTCGGGCGAGCCCAAGCGTGAGACGGCGGTGCTTGTCGCTGGCATCGTCGGGTACCTCGCTCACCGGCACGGCGACCATGTTTCGCTGGTCTTCGGCGATGCCGACGGCGTGCACTCGATGCCGGGAGCGGGCACAGAATCGCATGTGGAGCAGGTGCTCGGGCGCATCAAGGCCCGGGCCGTTCCCGACGCAGGGCTGAGCGACCTCGATCTGCTGCTCTCGTACATCGCGCGCAGAACCAGGCGGCGCAGCATCCTCGTCATCATCAGTGACGATGAGGTCATCGACGATGACAGGGCACGGATGCTTCGGCGGCTCCGCGCCCAGCACGAGCTGCTCTGGGTCAGCATCGCCGATGCTGACCCGCTTGACCCGGGCTGGCAGGGCAATCAGGTTCTCGACATCGCCGACGGCGAGCAGCTTCCCGAGTTTCTGCAGCGCGACAGCGCGCTGCACCGTGAGTTCGCGAGCTCGGTTGCTGCTGCTGAATCGGCGACGATCGACAAGCTGGAGTCGCTGGGGATCACGGGCGTTCGGGTGACCGGCCCCGATGACGCTGTCTCTGGTGTCTTCCGACTGCTCGAGAGGCACAACAGTGGTCGGCGATAACGGATACTACGATCCCGTCTCGTACAGCCCCCTCTGGCTGTGGATCGCGTGCGCCATCATCGTGCTCGTGCTGCTCTGGTACGTCGCTGTGTGGTTCTATCCCCGCGCACGCGCGCCGAAGCGCGCGCCCGCCGCCACGCCGAGCCGTGGCGACCTCGTCGTTCGCTACCGCGGTCTGATCGACGACATTGAGGCGGCCAACGCGACGGGCGAGCTCTCGACGCGCGAGGCACACCTGAAGCTCAGCATTCTCGTTCGTCTCTTCGTCGAAGAGCAGTCGGGTACGCGCTTCTCTGCAATGACGCTCGCCGATCTGACCGAGGCAAATCAACCGGGCCTTGCCCATGCCGTCGCCTCGTACTATCCGTTCGAGTTCGCCCCGGCATCATCGGGGGACCTCGCACCATCGCTTCAGCGCGCGCGAGAGGTGGTGATGTAGGTGGAGCTGATCAACGGATGGATGCCGCTGATCTGGGCTGGTGCCCTCGTTGTCACCGTCATCGTCGCCCTGCTGATTCGCTCGCGCCGACGGGCGGGGACCTCCGCAGTGCGGGTTGCTCACCTGAATCGGGTGAGCATGCTTCCCGCCTTTCGGCGTGCACGCTCGCGCATGCGCATTGCGCTGGCCGTCGGCATCGCCGTGACGACAATCGGCATCGCAGCATCAGCGGCCTTGAGCTCCCGCATCGTGACAGTGCACACCGTGACACCCGAGGTGCACAACCGCGACATCGTGCTGTGCCTCGACACATCCGGGTCGATGACCGACTACGACATCGCGATTCTCGACACGTTCATCGAACTCGCAGATCAGTTCAACGGGGAGCGCATCGGGCTGACGATCTTCAACGCGTCTGCCGTCACCTATTTTCCGCTCACCACCGACTACGAGTACGTCACAGAGCAGATGACCGAGCTTCGCGACAACATGGATGATCCGGATACCGATTACGCCTACACAGACGGCACGCTTCTCGGCGACGGCTCGTCGCTCATCGGCGACGGCCTCGCCTCGTGCACCATGCGTTTCGACAACCTCGATGAAGATCGCTCCCGGTCGATCATCTTCGCGACAGACAACTTCGTCGCGGGACAGCAGCTGGTCTCGCTGCCCCAGGCCGGAAAGTACGCGAAAGACAACGGCGTCGTCGTGTACGGCTTGAACCCCGGAGACTCGACGGCGAAAAACTATATCGAGGAGCTCGCAACGGAGCTGAAAGACACAGTGGAGTCAACGGGAGGGGAGTACTTCGCCCTCAGCGATCCCCAAGCCGTCCCCGACATCGTGACGTCGATTCAGAAGCAGGAGGCCTCCGCCATTGACGCACCCTCGTACGTCGTCAGGTCAGATCAGCCGGATCTGCCTCTGTGGATCGCGTTCTGGAGCACCATCGCGCTCCTCGGCATCGGCTGGAGGCTGAGGCGATGATCGTCAACCCTGTCATGCCTGGCGTACTGATGCTCATCGTGTTTACCGGACTCATTGTGTTCACGATCGTTCAGGCCGTTCGGGCTCCGACCGCGAAGATTCGGCTGCACTGGATCTCCCGAACGGGGCTCGTCGTGCTTCTCGGTGCCATGATGCTGCGACCCGTTGCCGGCGACGGACGGCCACCGGATGCCGTGGGAAGCGACGTCGACGTCTACTTCGTGATCGACACGACGAGCAGCATGGCCGCAGAAGACTGGGGCGACGGTGAGCCACGGCTCGACGGCGTGCGCGCAGATGTGACAGAGCTCACAGAGACGTTGGTCGGTGCTCGGTACTCGGTCACGACGTTTGACGCCGCGACCGTTGAGCGCGTTCCCCTGACAACGGACTCCGGCGCGATCGAGCAGACTGTCGCGGCCATGACCCAAGAGATCACGGGCTACTCGTCTGGAAGCAGCATCTCGGCCCCGCTCAGCCATCTGAGGGAGGCGCTCGCCGAAACGGACCCCGATCACACGACGATCCTCTACTATCTCGGCGACGGCGAGCAGACCGTCAGCGAGCAGCCCGAGTCGTTCGCCGACATCGCAGAGTATGTCGATGGCGGTGCGGTGCTCGGCTACGGAACGCAAGGCGGCGGCCGGATGCTGGAGAACGGCGGGCTCGACTCGGAAGGCGAACCCGAATACATCACCGATCCGGCGACGGGTGAGCCGGCGCGCTCGCACATCGACGAGGAGGCGCTGCAGGCGATTTCGACGCAGCTCGGCGTTGACTACCTGCACCGAGATGCGTCGTCGAGCGTCGCCGAAGCGGCATCCGGAATCACCGTCGTACCCGAGCCGGAAGCAGGAAAGGAGCCAGCACCTGAGCCAGAGCTGTACTGGATTCTGGCCATTCCGTTCGGTGCTCTGCTTCTCTACGAGCTCGCGAGCGTCATTGTCGATCTGCGCCGTCTTCGCCCACGAGGGCAGGCGCACTCATGACGAACTCCAGGCCTCGCCGAACGCGCACGCGTCTCGTGCTCATCACGCTTCCGCTCGTGCTCATCGCCCTGACCTTCTCAGGAAAGCTCGTGAGCCTCGGTGTGTTCGCCGACCAGGGATCGCGATCCTACGCGGAGGAGCAGTACACGACATCGGCGAGCCAGTTCGACGGGCTCATGCTGTGGAACGCGTTTGAGCCGTGGATCGCTCCGTTTGATCGGGGCACCGCGCATGCGGCAGCCGGAGACTTTCCGGCTGCGACCGAAGACCTCTCGCACGCGCTCGTGCTCGCACCCGACGGCCGAACCTGCGAGATTCGGGTGAACCTCGCACTCGCGTGGGAGCAGCAGGGAGATGCACACGCAGAAGCAGGCTCAACCGAAGGTGCCACCCGAATGTGGGAGACGGCACTCGCGGTGATCGAGGGCGGAGCGTCGGAAGGCTGTGACAAGCCGCAGGACTACAAGGCAGACGAGCAGCTGAAGACCGCGAAGAAGCGCATTGAAGACAAGCTCAACCAGGAATCTCAGGACGAGGGCGACGAGAAGAACGACGGCTCGGGCACAGACGACTCCGAAACCGATGGCGAAGAGTCAGATGGCGACAGTCCGATTGACGATCTGAATGAGCGCGGCAAAGACGCTGAGCGCAAAAAGCAGGACGGCGACGCCGACCGACGCGGATCTGGCGGTGGCGGTGGGACCGACAAGCCCTGGTAGGCGGCAGCGCCGCTGACGGCTCGGCAGGAGGCGACGAGTTCCAGGACGCCTCGGAGCATGAGTACGATGGTGACGTGGTAACGCGCCTATCTAACTACTTCGTTCGCACGCTCAGAGAAGACCCTGCAGATGCAGAGGTCGCCAGCCATCGCCTCTTGGTGCGGGCTGGTTATATTCGGCGCCAGGCGCCAGGAATCTTCGCCTGGCTGCCGCTCGGCCTGCGTGTCAAAGCGCGTATTGAGCAGATCGTTCGAGAAGAGATGGAAGCCGCTGGGGCGTTCGAGGTGCATTTTCCCGCGCTCATGCCGCGCGAGCCATACGAGATTTCCGGCCGGTGGGATGAGTACGGGGAGAACCTGTTTCGACTTGCCGATCGCAAGGGAGCCGATATGCTCCTCGCGCCGACGCACGAAGAGGCGTTCACGCTCCTTGTGAAGGATCTCTACTCGTCGTACAAGGACCTCCCTCTCTCGATCTATCAGATTCAGGACAAGTACCGCGACGAGGCCCGACCGAGAGCCGGACTTCTGCGTGGGCGCGAGTTCACAATGAAGGACGCATATTCATTCGACTCGTCTGATGCCGGACTCGACGCAAGCTATCAGCGGCAGCGAGACGCGTACGAGCGCATCTTCACTCGACTCGGCCTTGACTACGTCATCGTGAAGGCGGATGCCGGTGCCATGGGCGGCTCGAAGAGCGAGGAGTTTCTTCATCCGACTCCCGTCGGCGAAGACACGTTCGTGCGTTCGGCCGGCGGTTACGCGGCGAACGTCGAAGCATACGTCACTCCGAGAGTTGAGCCTTTGCTCACGGACGGTCGGGCGGAGGCCCGCATCTTCGACTCACCGAAGACGCCGACGATCGCAACGCTTGTCGATCTGCTCAACGCGCAGCAGCCGCGCACGGACGGGCGTGACTGGGCGGCATCGGACACTCTCAAGAACGTCGTGTTGGCGCTGAAGCACCTCGATGGCGCGCGCGAACTCGTCGTCGTCGCCGTGCCCGGTGATCGCGAGGTCGACATGAAGCGTGTCGAGGTCGCCTTCGCTCCGAGTGAGGTCGAGGCAGCGACAGACGAGGACTTCGCGGCAAACCCCGCTCTCGTGCGCGGGTACATCGGACCCTGGTCAGAAAATGGTGCGGTGCTCGGCGAGCATTCAGCAAGCGGCATCCGGTATCTGGCCGACCCGCGCATCGTTGAGGGCACGGAGTGGGTGACCGGCGCCAACATCGCGGAGAAGCACGTTCTCGGGCTCGTCGTCGCGCGCGACTTCATCGTCGACGGAACGATCGAGGCAGCGTCGATTCGCGAGGGGGATCCCGCCCCCGACGGCTCCGGCCCCGTGACGATCGACCGCGGAACGGAGATCGGCCATGTGTTTCAGCTCGGCCGCAAGTACGCGGAGGCTCTCGGGCTCCAGGTGCTCAACGAGAACGGAAAACTCGTCACCGTCACGATGGGGTCATACGGAATCGGCGTCACTCGCGCCCTCGCGCTCATTGCAGAACTGAACAACGACGAGAAAGGCCTCTGCTGGCCAGAGAGCATCGCGCCGTTCGACGTGCACGTCGTCGCCACGGGAAAGGATGCCGGGGTCTTCGACGTCGCAGCGACGATCGCAGATGAGCTGGAAGACGGCCGTCTCGATGTGCTGTACGACGACAGGCCGAAGGTATCGCCCGGCGTGAAGTTCGGTGATGCCGAGCTTCTTGGCATTCCGACGATCGTCATCGCCGGCCGCGGCGTTGCCGACGGACTCGTCGAACTGTGGGACCGCCGCTCGGGCGAGCGCACCCAGGTTGCCATCGACGAGGTCGCCGCGCGCATTCTCGCTGACCGCTAACGTTGCCATGGCAGTTCGACGCGCGTGCGTGTGGTGACGAACCTCAGTTCAGTCGGGTAGCCTTAGAGTTCGGCCAGGCACCGCGACGTTTGCCTGTGCCATATCTGAATAGGGAGGCTCTCTGGTGGACATCGATCTGAGTGTGTTGAAGTTGATGGAGCGGGAGAAGGAAATCCCCTTTGATGAGCTGATTCACATCATCGAGCAGGCCATTCTGACCGCTTACCTCAAGAATGAGGCGCAGAACGGCAATGAAGACGCCGAGGGGCGCGTCGAACTCGATCGCAAGAGCGGCCACGTCTCGGTGCTCGTTCCCGAGAAGGACGACGACGGAAACCTCATCGGCGAATCGGAGACGATGCCGGAGGACTTCGGCCGCATCGCCGCATTCGCCGCAAAGCAGGTAATCAACCAGCGCCTGCGCGACATCGCCGACGATGCTGTTCTCGGCGAATTCAAGGGGCGCGAGGGTGACATCGTCGCCGGCGTCGTTCAGCAGGGGCCCAACCCACGGATGATTCACGTGGACCTGGGCACGGTCGAAGCCGTTCTGCCTCCGGAAGAGCAGGTTCCCAGCGAGGAGTACACGCACGGTCGGCGTATTCGCGTCTACGTGACAAGCGTTGCAAAGGGGCTCAAGGGTCCGCAGATCACGGTGTCACGCACGCACCCGGCCCTCGTCAAGAAGCTCTTCTTCCTCGAGGTTCCCGAGATCGCCTCCGGACTCGTCGAGATCGTCTCGCTTGCGCGAGAGGCAGGGCATCGCACAAAGATCGCTGTTCTCGCGAAAGACCCGTCGATCAATGCAAAGGGCTCGTGCATCGGCGAGCTTGGGCGCCGTGTGCGCGCGGTGACCGAAGAACTCGGAGATGAGAAGATCGACATCGTCGACTACTCAAGCGACCTGGCGACATTCGTCGCGAATGCGCTGTCGCCCGCTCGCGTGTCGTCATCGTACGTGCTCGATGCCGAGACAAAAGCCGTTCGAGCGCTTGTTCCCGATTACCAGCTGTCATTGGCAATCGGGAAAGAAGGGCAGAACGCCCGACTTGCGGCAAAGCTCACCGGCGCGAAGATCGATATTCAACCGGATTCAATTCTCGACGAGGAATGATCGCGGTCGACCGGCAGCGCCGCTGCTGGTCGGCTCACAGCGCGGGGAGTGTAAGATGGAGCCCGTGAGAACGTGCATCGGATGCCGAATGCGCGCCGAAAGATCTTCTTTATTGAGGGTCGTTGCCCGGGATTTCGTGGTTGTTGTTGATGAGACAGCGTCGCTCCCCGGCAGAGGTGCGTGGTTGCATCCGACTGACGTGTGTTGCAAACGAGCTGTGAAGCGACGCGCCCTCGGGCGAGCACTTCGCGTGAGTTCGGCACTGAACACGCAAACACTAGAGAACAGGCTGAATGGCTAATGGACAACTAATGAGCGGCTCGAAATGAGACCCGTCCGTAACTAACGGTCTGCCCTGTCTGGGCAGACCCAGACAGGAGAGAAGTGGCTGCAAAACCACGCGTACACGAGATCGCATCTGAGTTCTCGGTAGACAGCAAGGTCGCCCTTGCGAAGCTCAAGGAATTGGGCGAATTCGTGAAGGGACCATCGTCGAGCATTGAGCCTCCGGTTGCGCGCAAACTGCGTGCGGCACTTGAGGCAGACGGCGCGAAGCCCGCGGCCGACGAGAAGAAGGACTCCGGCAAGCCGGCATCCTCCCCGGCAAAGCCGGGAAAGCCCGCACCGAAGGCGCCACAGGCACCGAAGGCGGAGACTGAGACTGACGTTGCTGCAGCAGCGCCGCAGGAAAAGAGCGCTGCCGACGAGAACGCCCCGTCGACGTCTGGTGAGAGCGGCGACGAGTCACTCGCGCCGCGCCCCGGCCCTGCACCCACGCCGAATCAGGCACGTTCCGAAGGCGCACCGCGCCCGGGCAACAACCCGTATTCGAGCGCTCAGGGCATGGGCCAGCGTCCGCAAGGCGCTCCTCGCCCGGGCAACAACCCGTATTCGAGTGCTCAGGGCATGGGACAGCGCCCCACTCCCGCGAACATTCCCCGTCCTCCCCGCCCTCAGGCTCCGAGGCCCGGCGCTCCGCGCCCAGGGGCTCCGCGCCCCGCTGGCGGCGGTCGTGGTCGGCCCGGTGGCGCCGGTGGTGGCGCTCCGCGTCCGGGTGCTCCGCGCCCCGGCGCAGGCGGCGGTGGCTTCCAGCGCCCAGGAGGCGGTGGCCCCGCTGGCGGTGGCTTCCAGCGCCCGAGCGGTGGCTTCGGTGGACGCCCAGGCGGCGGTCGTGGCCGCGGCGGCGGCACAGCCGGTGCATTCGGCCGTGGCGGTGGCCGCGCGAAGTCTCGCAAGTCGAAGCGGGCGAAGAGGCAAGAATTTGAAATGAGGCAAGCGCCGTCAATCGGCGGCGTGAACGTTCCCCGCGGAGATGGCAACACAATTCTTCGCTTGCGTCGCGGTGCCTCGATTGCTGACTTCGCCGACAAGATTGACGCGAGCCCCGGTGACCTCGTCACCGTGCTGTTCCACCTCGGTGAGATGGCCACAGCGACCGAGTCGCTCGACGAAGCGACGTTCGAGGTGCTCGGTGACGAGCTTGGCTACAAGATTCAGATGGTGTCGCCAGAGGACGAGGACCGTGAGCTCCTCGAGGGCTTCGACATCGATCTCGACGGTGAGCTTGAGGCTGAAGATGACGAAGATCTGATGCCTCGTCCGCCGGTCGTCACGGTCATGGGTCACGTCGACCACGGTAAGACCCGACTTCTCGATGCAATGCGTCACGCAAACGTCGTTGAGGGCGAGGCCGGTGGCATCACCCAGCACATCGGCGCGTACCAGGTGCGCACCGAGCACGAGGGCGCTGACCGAGCAATCACGTTCATCGATACGCCAGGACACGAGGCGTTCACCGCCATGCGTGCACGTGGTGCCCAGGTGACCGATATTGCGATCCTCGTCGTTGCTGCTGACGACGGAATCATGCCCCAGACGATTGAGGCTCTCAACCACGCTCAGGCAGCGGACGTGCCCATCGTCGTCGCGGTGAACAAGATCGATAAGGAAGAGGCGAACCCGCAGAAGGTGCGCCAGCAGCTCACCGAATACGGTCTTGTCGCTGAAGAGTACGGCGGCGACGTCATGTTCGTCGATGTCTCGGCACGCAACAACATCGGCATCCAGGAGCTTCTCGATGCTGTGCTCCTCACCGCTGACGCCGGGCTCGAGCTTCGCGCGAACCCCAACAAGATCGCGCGCGGTATTGCCATCGAGGCAAAGCTCGACAAGGGCCGCGGTTCCGTGGCCACGGTGCTCATCCAGTCGGGAACACTGCACATCGGAGATGCAATTGTGGCTGGCACGGCTTACGGCCGAGTGCGCGCAATGATCGACGAGACGGGGTCAAACCTCGACGAGGCCGGTCCGTCACGTCCGGTTCAGGTGCAGGGGCTCTCAACGGTTCCTCGTGCCGGCGACACCTTCCTCGTCACTGAGGAAGACCGCACGGCCCGCCAGATCGCTGAGAAGCGTGAGGCAGCCGAACGCAATGCGCAGCTGGCGAAGGCCCGCAAGCGCATCAGCCTCGAGGACTTCACCCGCGCTCTTCAAGAGGGCAAGGTCGAGTCGCTCAACCTCATCATCAAGGGTGACGTTTCCGGTGCTGTCGAGGCGCTCGAAGAGTCGCTGCTCAAGATCGAGGTCGACGAGAGCGTTCAGCTGCGCATCATCCACCGCGGTGTCGGAGCCGTGACGGAATCCGACGTCAACCTTGCGACGATCGACAACGCGATCATTCTCGGATTCAACGTGCGCCCCGATGCGAAGGCGCGCGACCGCGCGGCTCGCGAGGGTGTGGACATCCGGTTCTACTCGGTTATCTACAACGCGCTCGAAGATGTCGAGTCGAGCCTCAAAGGACTCCTCAAGCCGGAGTACGAAGAGGTTCAGTCGGGTGTCGCCGAGATTCGCGAGGTTTTCCGCTCGTCGAAGTTCGGCAACATCGCCGGTGTCATCGTGCGCTCGGGAACAATCACCCGAAACGCCAAAGCCCGCATCATCCGCGAGGGCGTTGTTCGTGCGGACGGGCTGGCCATCGAGTCGCTTCGCCGATTCAAGGACGACGTCACCGAGGTGCGTACGGACTTCGAGGCGGGAATCGGGCTCGGCAAGTACAACGACATTCAGGTTGGTGACGAGATCGAGACCACGGAGCTGGTCGAGAAGCCTCGCACCTGATCGTCATGAGTGAGCAGTGCGGCCCGGTACGGATTCTGTCCGTCCGGGCCGCAACGCTTCAGAACACAAGGAGAAAACCATGGGTGAGAACCCACGGGCACGTCGCATGGCCGACCGGATCAAGCAGATCATCGCCACACGGCTCGAAAAGGGGCTTCGCGATCCGCGCCTCGGCTTCGTCACCATCACCGATGTTCGGGTGACGGGAGACCTTCAGCACGCAAGCATCTTCTTCACCGTCTACGGAACAGACGATGAGCGCTTTGACAGTGCGAAGGCACTGGAATCGGCGAAGGGGATGCTTCGCAGCGAAGTCGGTCGCAACATCACCGCCCGCATCACGCCGAGCCTCGAGTTCATCGCCGATGCGATCCCCGAGAACGCGAAGCACATCGAAGACCTTCTGAATGAAGCAAAGCAGCGCGACACGCAGGTGGCTGACCTTGCGGCATCCTCGTCGTACGCCGGCGATGAAGACCCGTACGTCAAGCCTCGCGAAGACGAGGACGGCGAGCAGTCCTGATCATCTGCTGGTGACTCCATAACGATTCGCCGCCTGCCTGTGGCCGCCACTTAGAATGGCCACACGGCAGATGGGGGAACATCATGGTCGTTGCCAGAAGAGCTGCGGGGCTCGTGCTGGGTGCGCTGACGGCGATAACGCTCGTCATCGGCCTGAGCGCATGTGGCAGCAGCGCGACGACCGAGCAGAGCGATTCCGGATCGGACGCGGGCGAAAGCGGGTCGACGTCCGAATCACCGAGCGAGACGGGCACGCCGCCTGACGACGATATGTGGATGATCTCGCTGTCGGGAATCGGGCCGTTTGAGATCGGCATGCGGTACGCCGATGCCCTGACGACCCCGAGTGCGGACGTGAGCGAGCTTTGCGAGGGTGTCGCGCAGACGTCGGTGCCCGAGAGCGTCGATTTGAGCATGTGGGTGATCGCCTCCGAGCGCGACCCCGCGAGCACGTTGTCCGAGATTTCAATCTCCGCTCCCGCCGACACAATCGAAGACATCCCTTCCGGTCCCGAGACGGAGAAAGGCATCGGACTGGGATCAACGGCGACGGAGCTCGTCGATGCCTACCCTGATGCTCGAGAACTCGACGACACGGGAGTTCCCGGCCGCATCATGTACTACGTGCAGGCAGGCGATGGCGGAGGCATGATCTTCACGACGACAGCCGAGTCCGAGGCCATCTGGCAGATCTCGATCACGACGGGGGAGACCCCGGCGTACGAGCCCTGTGCGTGAGCCGTTCAGGGAAGCAGATAGCCGCCGTCCGCCACGGTGGCGAGACCATCGGAAAGCAGCCCGCTCAGAGCACGGTCGCGCTGCGCGACATCGGGCCACAGCCGTGAGATCTCTTTGTCTGTGAGGGGCACGTTCGAGGCGCGAAGCTCGGCCATGATGAGTCCGCGCACGTGACGGTCGCTGCCCTCATACCGCTTTTGCACACCCTTGCGCGGGCCGGTGTATTCCGGTTTGCCCGCGGCAACCCACGCACAGTCGCGGCGAAGAGGGCATTCGTCGCACCGCGGCGATCGGGCCGTGCATACGAGAGCACCGAGCTCCATTGCGGCGGCATTGAAGATTCGAGTCTGCTCGTCGTCTGCCGGCAGCAGATCAAGCATGTCGGCGAGGTCGCGACGTGACGATGGGGGAGCAGGTTCCCCCATGCCGTGCACAGCCCGCGCGATGACCCTGCGCGTATTCGTGTCGACAACGGGGTGGCGCTCGCCCCAGGCAAACACCGCGACGGCGCGCGCTGTGTAGTCGCCGACTCCGGTGAGAGCAAGCAGCGACTCGATGTCGCGCGGCACTGCGCCCCCGTGCCTCTCTGTAATCTGCTCGGCCGCGCTGTGGAGCCAGAGCGCGCGCCGCGGGTAACCGAGATTCGACCATTCGCGCACGGCCTCGCCCGCGGGCACCGCCGCGAGATCGGCTGGGCTTGGCCACCGCGCGAGCCAGCGGCCAAGGCGGGGAATGACGCGGGAAACCGGTGTCTGCTGAAGCATGAATTCGCTCACGAGCACGCCCCAGGCACTGAAGCCAGGCTTCCTCCACGGCAGGTCGCGCGCGTTTGCGAGATACCAGGCGTTCACGAGCGGGGCGAGTGGATGCTGCGTCACCGCTCCAGCCTAAGCGGGTAGGCTCGAAAGCATGACAACAGCCCGCGCTCGGCTCGTGCGCACCCCGTTTTCCGCGCTCATCTTCTCGGGTTTCGGCGAGGACGGTGGCCGTAGATGTCCGTGACATCAAGCGGCCTGCTGCTCATCGACAAACCGCCTGCCCATACGAGTCACGACGTTGTCGCCCGCACGCGGCGGCTCGCCGGAACGCGCAAGGTCGGTCATGCGGGAACTCTCGACCCGATGGCGACGGGCCTGCTCATTCTCGGGGTGGGCTCATCGACTCGCTTGCTCACCTATATCGTCGGTTGCGACAAGCAGTACAGTGCAACGATTCGACTCGGACAGTCGAGCTCGACTGACGATGCAGAAGGCGAGCTGTCGGGACTGGCGTCTTCTGACGACATCGCCGCCATCGATCAGGACGCGATTGCGACGGAGATCGCAGCGCTGACCGGTGAGATCGAGCAGGTTCCCTCAACGGTGAGCGCCATCAAAATCGACGGAAAGCGGGCCTATGCACGCGCTCGGGCCGGTGAGACCGTTGAGCTGAAGGCTCGGACAGTCACCATCTCGGAGTTCGAACTCGAGGACGTTCGGCGGTCGCCGGAGCACATTGACATCGACGTCCGTGTCACATGCTCGAGCGGAACCTACGTTCGCGCGCTTGCCCGTGACATCGGTGAGTCCCTCGTGGTCGGCGGGCATCTCACTCGCCTGCGGCGCACGCGCATCGGGCCGTTCGCGGTTGCCGATGCGAGCGAGCTTGACGGTCTCGTCGTTGCGGACTCGATGCTGCCGCCAGCACAGGCGGCGCGCATGCTTTTTCCCGTCGCAACGCTTGACGACGAGCGCGCCCGAGCGCTCGGGCATGGGCAGCGCATCGATTCGCGGGGCCTGCCCGACGTGGACGGCCCGATTGCGGCGCTCACGGAGCACGATCGGCTCATCGGCCTCGTCCACGTGCGCGGCAGTGACGTTCGAAGCCTCGTGAACTTTCCCGACGACGAGTACGACGACCGATGATCATCGGGTTCACTCTGATTCAAGTGGGGATCGCCGGGCTCGCTGCGCTGCTGTGCATCGTGCTTGGCCTTGTCGGTCGAGTTCCGAACGATCTGACGATGGGCTCCATTGTTCTCGTCGAACTGCTGCTGATTGCCCAGTTCGTCATGTCGTTCATTGCGCCGTCAACCGGAAACTCCGCATCGGGAAGTCTGCTCGAGTTTTACACCTACCAGGTGAGCGCGCTGCTTGTGCCGCCCGCGGCCGTGTTCTGGGCCCTCATTGATCGGTCACGCTGGGCGACGGTGATCCTCGGAGCCGGATGCGTGACTGTCGGCATTATGGTGTATCGCATGCAGCAGATCTGGGGCGCCTGATCCGCGGGTAGAATCAATTGGTTATGTCTCCCTCTCCTTCGAGCCTCACGCGAGGCGCCCGACGCCAGGCCATGTCCGGCATTGGGCGGGCTCTCGTTGCGGTCTACGCCGTTCTCGCCCTCGCTGCCACAGGGCGGTCGTTTGTTCAGATTGTTGCGAAGTTCGACGAAGCACCGCTCGCATACGCTCTTTCGGCGCTCTCGGCCGTCGTCTACATCGTTGCCACCGTCGCTCTTGTGAGACGGACGAAGCCCTGGCATCGAGTTGCCTGGGCGACGATCACGTTTGAACTGATCGGCGTGCTGGTTGTCGGAACGCTCAGTCTCGTCGAGGCCACGTGGTTTCCGCACGACACGGTGTGGAGCGTCTATGGCCGAGGCTATCTCTTTATTCCGCTCATTCTGCCTGTGCTCGGCATGATCTGGCTGCGGTCGCAGTCCGCCAGAGAGGACGCCCGATGATCATTTTCCACGGACTCGACGAGATTCCCGCTGACTTCGGCCCGAGCGCCGTGACGATCGGGAAGTTCGATGGCGTTCACGCTGGGCATCGCGCCATCGTGTCTCAGCTGCAGGAGATCGCAGGCGAGCGCGGTCTCGCGAGCGTTGTCATCACGTTCGACCGCAATCCGCTGTCGATTGTCGCCCCGCAGGTGTGCCCAGATCCACTGGTGAGTCTCGAGCAGAAGCTTGACTTGCTCACGGAGACCGGTGTCGATGCGTGTCTGGTTCTGCGCTTCGACGCCGCGCGCTCGGCCCAGCCGGCCGAGGAGTTCGTGACAGAGCTGATCGTCGGTGCGCTGCACGCCGAGGCCGTCTTCGTCGGAGATGATTTTCGCTTTGGTCACAAGGGTTCTGGCAACGTCGCTCTGCTTCGCGAGATGGCGCCCTCTCACGGCTTCGAGGTGCTGAGCATTTCCGATGTCGCGCCGTTCGGGGATCGCCGCGTGTCGTCGACCTGGGTGAGAGAGCTGCTGGCTGCGGGCGATGTCGGCACGGCAGCCCAGCTGCTCGGTCGGCCACATTCCGTTCGCGGCCTCGTTGTGCACGGGGCGAAGCGCGGTCGTGAGCTGGGGTTCCCGACGGCGAATCTGTCGCCTGACGTCCAGGGGCTGATTCCCGACGACGGCGTTTATGCCGGGCGGATGCTTGTTGACGGCGTCTGGCACGCTGCGGCCGTGTCTGTCGGAAACAACCCGACATTCGACGGTGTCGCCCAGAAGCAGGTGGAGGCGCATCTTCTTGATCAGGATCGCGACCTCTACGGCCGTGTCGTCGATGTTGAGTTCGTCGAGCGAATTCGCGGAATGGTTGCGTTTGGCGGCATCCCACCGCTCATCGCGCAGATGCACGATGATGTTTCTCGCGCTCGTTCGATTCTCGTCTGATCAGGCGAAGCCGGGTGACGGCGCTCCGGGCCGAAGCGGGGCGATGATGCGCACCGGGCGAGTCGACGGGTCAATGGAGCGTCGACCCGTGAGGTAGAGGATGATGCTCTCGGCTGTTCCATCAATGTGCTGATCGCCGCGACCGATCGACCAACCGGCATCGGATGCCGCGAGCACACGGTGCCGCAGCAGAGTCCGCACGTCCCGTGAGGCTGTGCGGCGCGCCAGAGTGGCAACCGTGAACGTTGCCTCGTCGTCGAAGCGCAGTCGCAGCCCGATCGGATGCGCGGCGTCATAGCCGTGCACGATGGTCTCGAGCAGCCGGGGGGAGGAGCCGCGCTGATCGCCCGTGCTGATGCGGCGTGAGATGAGCGTGAGGTCGTCGACGAGCTCGCTTGTTGAGCGCGTCTCGGCAATCGACAGTGCGATATCGGCCATTGCGTGAGAAGGATTCAGCTGCCTGCTCGTGAAGCTCGCGCGTGCGATGTCGTCGATCATTTCGCGAGACGACGCCGAAACTCGCCACACGAGGTGCGCGACAGCAGCCTTGACGCTCCACCCCTCGCACAGCGACGGTGCTGCCCATTGGTCATCGTTCAGCGTGGCAACGCCGTCTCGTACGACGGCGAGTGCTCGTCCGACGGCGTCGTCCATATCTGTCCGCGTCATATCTCCAGAGTAGGCTGATTCGGTGTCGGGAGAGCGTCGAAATTTGTGGGCGGGGCGAAGTCTCGCGTTTGTGGGGCTCATTCTGGTGGCCGCGAATCTTCGTACGGCCGTTGCCGCTCTGTCTCCCGTTTATGATGCGATCGACGCCGATCTGCACGGTGGGGCCGTCGGCCTCGGTGTGCTCGGCATGCTCCCGCCGCTCTGCTTCGCTGTCTTCGGGCTCATCACCCCGTCGCTCGCGCGACGATTTCCGCTTGAGGAGCTGCTTGTCGGCCTTCTGGCCGTGATGCTTGTCGGCCACGCTCTGCGCGGATTCGCGTGGAGCTTCGGCTCGCTTCTCGGCGGCAGCATTCTCTGCTTCGCGGCAATTGGCGCGGGCAATGTGCTGCTGCCCGCCGTCGTGAAGAAGTACTTCTCAGATCGACTCGGGCAGATGACTGCCGTGTACACGACCGTGCTGTCGATATCGACGTTCGTTCCGCCTCTTGTCGCTGTGCCGATGGCTCAGGCCGTGTCGTGGCAGTTCTCCATCGGCGTCTGGGGAATGCTCGCAGTGCTTGGCCTCGTGCCGTGGGTGGTTCGTGCCGCAATCGATCGCCGGCTGGCGCGAAACGACCCGGGCATCGCCGAGCTCGGTGATGTGGCTGCCAAGCGGGTGTCCCGTTCGCGCACGGTGTGGGCTCTGGCCGTCACCTTCGCGTCGTCATCGTCTGTTGCGTACACGTCCTTTGCTCTGCTCCCGCAGATCCTCACGGATGTCGCGGGCGTCGCGCCAGCGGTTGGGGGAGTGCTGCTTAGCCTCTTCGGATTTCTCGGCCTCCCCGCGGCGATCATCATGCCGCAGTTGGCGACGCGCGTGAGGCGACCCGCGGGACTCGTCTGGCTTGGTTCGGTCTTCATCCTCTCGGGAGCGACAGGCCTTCTTCTGGTTCCGCACTCGATGACGTGGCTGTGGGTGGCGCTTCTCGGTGCGGGGCCGCTTTGGTTCCCCCTCGCGCTCACACTGATCAATCTGCGTTCGCGCAGCCATCAGACGGTGATCGCGGTGAGCGGCTTCGTTCAGGGCTGCGGCTACGTGATCGCTGCACTGTTCCCCGTGCTGATCAGCGGCCTGCACGCGCTCACGGGCGGGTGGACGATTCCGATCATGGTGTTGGGCCTGCTTGCGCTTCCGCCGGTGTGGGCTGGGTGGGTCATCGGCGCTCGGCGCATGATCGATGACGAACTCACGAGGTGACAGCGAACGCGCAGCATCCGCGCCTTGCGTGCTCATATGAGCAGAATGGGCTACGAGTGTTGATGTGAGCACGGGGTCTGTCTACGCTGAGTGCGAGAGGAGACCGCTATGCCCCGTATTGACACTGCCGACGACGAGCTCCTCTCGATTCGTGCGGCAGAGCTGTATTACGACGAAGACAAGACTCAAGACGAAGTCGGCGCCATTCTCGGGCTGACGCGCTGGAAGGTCGGGCGTCTGCTCGCCTCGGCGCGAGAAAACGGCTACATTCGCATCGAAATCGTGCACCCGCGCGCCCGCAAGCTCTCGCTTGAGCGCCAGTTGCGCACCAGACACGGACTGACGGATGCTGTCGTCGTGCCCCTCGCCGGTGCGCGAGGCGAGAGCGAGCTGCGCGAGCGCGTCGCGCAGGGCGCTGCCGACTACCTCGCGGCGCTGCGGCCCGTGCCGCGAACCCTCGGCATCAGCTGGGGCCGAACGCTGCACGACGTCGCGTCTCTGCTGAACGAGCAGTGGGCGATCGGAGTGAATGTCGTGCAGGTAAACGGCGGCGTGAGCGTGAATCAACGTGCGGGCACGGCAGCCGCAACGGCGGTCGAGATCGCACGCAAGGCATCGGGGGAGGCAACGCTCCTGCCGAGCCCCGCGATTCTCGAGCGCGTCGAGACAAAGGTCAGCATCGAGAACGATCGCACGGTCGCCGGTGTTCTCGACCAGGCAGCCGAGGCCACGGCCTACCTGTTCAGCGCGGGGCCCGCAGACCACAGCTCCGCCCACATTCAGAGCGGATACCTCCACACGGGCGAGATGGATGAGCTGGTGCGCCGAGGTGCCGTCGGCGACGTCTGGGGCCGCTACATCAACGCCGAGGGCATGATCGTCGACCCGGCGCTCGACCACAGAACGCTGGGGCTCGGGCTCGCATCGCTGCGAAAGGCCGAGACGGCAATTCTCGTGGTCTCGGGCGAATCGAAGCATGCGGTGACGAGAGCCATTGTGCAGGGCGGCCTGTGCACGGCGCTGGTGACAGACGAAGCGACAGCCGTCGACCTGCTCACTGACTCAAGCGATGAATCCCGACACGACAAGGACAGCAATGACTGACGATTCCGCGATCGCCCCGCGAACCCGCGCGCTCGAGCTTTTCGACGGGCCGGTGACCGATGCGAGCCTCCGCCGATACCTTGAAGGAATCCCTGGTGTTGACGCCGTCGGCCTTGAGCAGCGTGCCGCTGCTCTGGGAACCCGTTCAATCAAGAAGGAGTCGAAGGCGTGGGCCATCGACACGATCATCTCGATGATTGACCTGACCACTCTGGAAGGCGCGGATACACCGGGGAAGGTGCGTTCGCTCGTGGGTAAGGCGCTGACACCGGATTCGACGGACCCGGGCTGCCCGCGCCCCGCAGCAGTGTGCGTCTACGGCGATATGGTGCCCGTAGCGATCGACGCCTTGGGTGCCGCGCACACGGAGATCTCTGTCGCGGCGGTCGCCACGGCGTTTCCCTCTGGTCGTGCATCGCTGCGTGTGAAGCTTGCCGACACTGCGGATGCTGTCGCCGCGGGCGCCGATGAGATCGACATGGTCATCGACCGCGGAGCTTTTCTGAGTGGACGCTATTCCCAGGTGTTCGACGAGATCGTCGCTGTCAAGCGTGCATGCCGCCGAGATGACGGCAGCTTTGCGCACCTCAAGGTGATTCTCGAGACCGGCGAGCTGAACACCTATGACAACGTGCGTCGTGCGTCGTGGCTGGCGATCCTTGCGGGAGCCGACTTCATCAAGACCTCGACGGGCAAGGTCTCGCCCGCGGCGACGCTCCCTGTCACGCTGCTGATGCTCGAGGTGGTGCGCGATTGGCATCGTCTGACAGGGGAACGCGTTGGCGTGAAGCCGGCCGGCGGAATCCGCACGTCGAAAGACGCCATCAAGTTCATTGTGACGGTCGCCGAAACGTGTGGCGAAGACTGGCTGACGCCCAAGCTGTTCCGCTTCGGCGCATCGAGCCTCTTGAACGACATGCTTCTGCAACGGCAGAAATTGGCGACGGGCCACTACTCCGGCCCCGACTACGTCACAATCGACTGACTCGGAAAGGCGAGAACATTATGAGCTTCCTTGAATACGCCCCGGCACCCGAGTCGACGGCGATTCTGAATCTGAAGGACGAGTACGGTCTGTTCATCGGCGGTGACTTCGTCGAGGGATCAGGAAAGACGTTCCAAACGCTCTCACCTGCTGACGAACGCGCAATTGCAACGGTGCAGACTGCTGACGAGTCCGATGTCGATCGAGCCGTCACGGCGGCGCGGACGGCATACGACCGTGTCTGGTCGAAGATGTCCGGTGCCGATCGCGGCAAGTATCTCTTCCGAATTGCCCGCCTTGTGCAAGAGCGGGCTCGCGAGCTCGCTGTCGCCGAGAGCCTCGACAACGGCAAGCCGATCAAGGAAAGCCGCGACGTCGATGTTCCGCTTGTCGCCGCGTGGTTCTTCTACTACGCCGGATGGGCAGACAAGCTCGACTACGCGGGGCTCGGAGCTCACCCGCGCTCGCTCGGGGTCGCCGGACAGGTTATTCCGTGGAACTTCCCGCTGCTGATGCTGTCGTGGAAGATCGCTCCGGCGCTTGCCGCGGGCAACACCGTCGTGCTCAAGCCAGCGGAGACCACGTCGCTGACAGCACTGCTCTTCGCCGAGATCGTGCAGCAGGCCGGCCTTCCGGCTGGTGTTGTGAACATCATCACGGGTGCGGGATCGACGGGTGAAGCTCTCGTCCGGCATCCTGACGTGAACAAGGTTGCGTTCACCGGGTCGACGGGGGTGGGCCGCGCGATTGCCAAGTCGGTGGCGGGAACCGGCAAGAAGCTCACGCTTGAGCTGGGAGGCAAGGCGGCGAACATTGTGTTCGACGATGCTCCCATCGACCAGGCTATCGAGGGGATCGTCAACGGAATCTTCTTCAATCAGGGTCATGTGTGCTGTGCCGGATCTCGTCTGCTCGTGCAGGAGAGCATTCACGATGAGGTCGTCGATCGGCTCAAGAACCGGCTGTCGACGCTGCGACTCGGAGATCCGCTCGATAAGAACACCGATATCGGCGCCATCAACTCGGCGGAGCAACTCGCGCGCATCACCGAGCTGACACAGGCGGGGGAAGCCGAAGGCGCCGAACGATGGAGCGCACCGTGCGAGCTGCCGTCGAGCGGCTATTGGTTCGCTCCGACGATCTTCACCGGCGTATCGACATCGCACAGAATCGCTCGCGAAGAGATCTTCGGACCGGTGCTCTCCGTGCTGACGTTCCGGACACCTGACGAGGCTATCGCCAAGGCGAACAACACCCCGTACGGACTGTCTGCCGGAATCTGGAGCGATAAGGGAAGCCGAATTCTCGCCGTGGCCGACAAGCTGCGCGCGGGGGTCATCTGGGCAAACACCTTCAATAGGTTCGACCCCTCAAGCCCATTCGGAGGGTACAAAGAATCGGGCTACGGACGTGAGGGCGGGCGCCATGGGCTTGCCGCGTACCTTGCGTCGGCATCAGAGCAGACCGCTGCGGTCAGCCCAACGAAGCCGCGCATCCAGACTCAGCGCTCGGCGAAGAAGGAGAACCGAAAATGAGCAGGCTCACGGTGCCCAAGACCTACAAGCTCTTCATTGGGGGCACATTTCCGCGTTCCGAATCCGGCCGCACGTTCGAGATTGTGTCAGCGAAGGGCGATTTTCTTGCCAACGCGGCTCAGGCATCGCGCAAGGATGCTCGCGACGCGGTGAAAGCGGCGCGCGGAGCAGTCTCCGGTTGGTCCGGAGCCACCGCATACAATCGCGGGCAGGTGCTGTATCGCATCGCCGAACTGCTCGAAGGGCGCCGTGGTCAGTTCATCGAGGAGATCCAGCGCGGAGAGAACGTCTCGCGCGCCACGGCTGAGAAGCAGGTTGACGAGGCCATCGATCGCTGGGTTTGGTATGCCGGGTGGGCAGACAAGTACACGCAGGTATCGGGCAACGCGAACCCGGTGTCTGGACCGTTCTTTAACTTGTCGGTTCCCGAGCCCACGGGCGTCGTTGCTGTTATCGCGCCCCAGGACTCTTCGCTGCTCGGGCTCGTGAGCGTTATCGCGCCCGCACTCGTCACAGGCAATGTCGTCGTCGCCGTCGCCAGTGAACAGTTTCCGCTTTCGGCCATCACGCTGGCAGAGGTCCTTGCGACAAGTGATGTGCCGGCCGGAGCCGTGAACGTGCTCACGGGAGTTCCCGGTGAGATTGCGCCGTGGCTCGCCAGCCACGCAGACGTGAACGCCATCGACCTTGCCGGTGCCGAGCACCTCGACTGGATTGACCTGCAGATCAGCGCGGCAGACACGCTCAAGCGTGTTCTCCCGCCGACGGGTGACGCGGGGCCGAGCCTTGACCGCATCACAGCTTTCACCGAGACGAAGACGGTCTGGCACACGAAGAGCATGCTCTGACGCGTGATGTGCCCACCATCGGAGATCTCCGTGGCTGATGGTCGCCCACGGACTAGTCAGCGGCTCGGCCTGTGAAGATCTGCTCGTGCGTGGATGCGTCACGCTCGATGATTCTCTGCAGAACCGACAGTGGCAGCAGGAGCACACCGACGGTGGGTATCACTGTGGCGAATAAGGGGAACAAGATCGGGCCGGTCATAAGCAAGATGTCCTGCCCGGTGTTCGACATCATCAAAAACTGATTCAGTGCACTCACGATGATCGTCGATACGAGCCCGATGCCGATGGCGATCACGCCGATCACCTGCAGGAGACGGGCAACGGAGCGTCGGTGACGAATGCTCAGTGCTCGACCGTGCAGCGCCCGAATCGGGAACGAGACAGCGAGAGAGCCGCAGCCGCACAGCAGCGTCCACGACAGGACGGACTGCGCCGAATTGAGGATCGTCATGGCGACGGGGTCGGGAGTAGCAACGGTGAAGAAGCGACTCACGAGAACCGATCCGATCAGGCCGACGGCGATGAGAGCCACGCCGATCCACAGCATCCGTTTCGCAAGATTTTTGGTGTTCATGACCCTCCACGGTGCATAATGGCACTGTCAGCGTATTGTCATATGCCGACACGCGACGAAGATTCGTTCGACGTGTCGTAGAATGGCAGTGCACTTGCCGTGCGCGTCGATTGGCAGGAAGACCGTCGCCGTCCCGCACTCGTCGCGTGGCAAGCACTGCTCGACGCCGGTTACGCACCGGCATTTCGACTGCTCAGGAGGAGCATGCCGCACAACGGTCAACGCCGTGCATCCGGCCGTGGTTCATCGCGAACCGTCGCACGCCATGATGACGACGCCCCCATCATCCCGATCCTCGCTCGCAAAGTGCGTGAGGTCGAGGCGAAGGCGCAAAAGGGCAAAGTGGGCCCGACGAACCGCACGAAGTTTCAGGTGATCGCATTTCTGGTGCGTGAGGAACGCGCGCGGGTGAAATCCGAGGAGTCGCTCAGCGACTCGGCGCGGGCCGAGCTGCTGAAGCGCCTCGACGGCGTTGCCACGATTCTCGCCAAGACTGCCGCACGCGACACCTCGCTGATCAGCCTGCTCGAAGTCGACCAGGCGACGAGCCCTGTCGCTCAGCGCATGAGACGTGACTGGCTCATCGAGTCGGGCAAAGAACTGTCGCCGGACGAGCTCATCATCACCGTCGAGCGACCAACGGTGGAGCCGACGGTTCCGGCTGAACTGGCTGAGAAGCAGGTTCTGCCGCAGTCGGTGAAGTCGAGACTTCGATCGAGCCCGTTTCTCGCACCAGACTTCAGCCGTGCGCGAGATTCGAGCAGCGTCCGCCGTCGTCTGGACGGCTGGGAACTCATGGGTCCGCTGTACAAGGCGTTCGAAGCCGGAGCGGGAGGCGGATCCGCAACGATGGAGCTGCCCGAGGCCCCAAAGCTCGACAGACTCGCGCCACGGGGGCTCGAGATCATGCGACACCAGGCCCGCTTCGTCGAGAGCGTTCGGGACGGCCACCGGTCGTTCCTGCTCGCCGATGAGCCGGGGCTTGGAAAGACAGCACAGTCGCTTCTCGCCGCATCGGTCGCCGATGCCTACCCGCTGCTCGCTGTGGTTCCCAACGTCGTCAAGATGAACTGGGCGCGCGAGGTTGAGCAGTGGACACCGCAGCGTCGTGTCACTGTGATCCACGGAGATGGTCGTGATGTCGATGCCTTCGCCGACATCTTCGTCGTCAACTATGCGGTGCTCGACCGCCACCTTTCATGGCTCGGAACCCTCGGATTTCGGGGAATGGTCGTTGACGAAGCGCACTTCATCAAGAACCTGCACTCTCAACGGTCGCAGCACGTGCTTTCGCTCGCAAACCGTATTCGCCAGAACGCGCCAGCTGGCGATCCGCTGCTCATGGCCCTCACGGGGACGCCGCTGATCAACGATGTCGAGGATTTCAACGCAATCTGGCAGTTCCTCGGGTGGGTGAAAGACGGCAAGCCGACCGCGGAGCTCATGGCAAAGCTCGATGAGACCGGGCTCACTCCTGCTGACAACGGCTTCTACCGCGAGGCGCGTGAAGCCGTCATCAGCATGGGCATCGTGCGCCGACGCAAGATGGACGTTGCCAAAGACCTGCCTTCGAAGCGTGTCGCCGACCTGCCCGTCGAACTCGACGATGAAGAAGCACGGTCCATTCGTGCGGCCGAGCACGAGCTGGCTGAGCGGCTCATGGCACGCTACAAGAGAATCATCGCGGCGCGCGGCGACGACGCATCCGACGTCGACGAAGACGTCATCCGACTCGTTGCGCAGTCGGAGCTTGAGGAGTCGAAGGGCGCGCGCGGAACAGAGAATGTGTTCACCATGGTGCGTCGCATCGGTAAGGCGAAGGCGCAGCTTGCCGCTGACTACGCGGGTCAGCTTGCCCGTTCGGTGGGCAAGGTCGTGTTCTTCGCCAAGCACATCGACGTGATGGATGCCGCAGAGCAGGCGTTCGAGCAGCAGGGAATCTCGACGGTTTCGCTGCGTGGCGACCAGCCTGCCGCCGCGAGACAGCAGGCTGTCGACGCGTTCAACAACGATCCGAACGTCTCAATAGCTGTCTGTTCTCTGACCGCTGCCGGCGTTGGCGTCAACTTGCAGGCCGCGTCAAACGTTGTGCTTGCCGAGCTCTCGTGGACCGACGCGGAACAGACGCAGGCGATCGACCGCGTGCACCGCATCGGCCAAGACGAGCCCGTCACGGCATGGCGAATTATTGCCGCGCACACCCTCGACACGAAGATCGCCGAGCTCATCGATTCGAAGAAGGGGCTCGCGTTGCGGGCTCTTGACGGGGTCGACACAGAGCCGGGTTCGCAGGATGCCGTGCAGCTGACCGCACTCATTCACCTGCTGCGAGAGGCGCTCGAGGGCTGATGGCTCAGCCGAAGGGCCGCTATCCCGAACGATCATTCACCCGCCCAGCGCTTGCGCCGAGCATCCTTGCGGCGATGGCATTGATGGCCGGGGCTGCCTTGCTCGGCACCGAGTGGTTTATCATCGTGAGGTTCGCCGTCGCGATTCTCGTCGCGGTGATGGGAGTCTTCGCGGTGCAGGCAAAGGCCTACGTGTGGCTTGTGGTTGTCGTGCCTGTTGTGATCGCGTGGAACCCGGTGCTCCCGATCACGATGGGCGGAACAGGGTGGGCCGTCGCCCATCTGGCCGTTCCGGTTGCTCTTGTTGTGGCGGGCTTTCTGATCAGGGTGCCGGCAAAAGAGTCAGATCAGGCTCGTCGCTGATCGCTCAGTTGGTGCCGAGTGACCCAAGCGCCTTCTGCACGTCGATGAGCGAGGGGTTTGTCGCCGCGCTGCCATCAGGGTAGAGCACAGTCGGCACGGTCTGATTGCCGTCGTTGAGCTTCTCGACGAGCGCGGCTGCTCCCTCGACCTCTTCGATGTTGATCTCTGAGTAGCCGATGCCTGCGCCCTGCAGCTGAGTCTTCAGGCGTCGACAATAGCCGCACCAGGTCGTGCTGAACATGGTGACCGAGCCGGCTTCAGGTGTGTAGTCCATGCCTCAAGACTAATCCGAGCGGATGCCCCTGTGGGCCCGCGTGCCGCTTGGCGGAATCGCACAGGTGCACCGGGCGGCGATCATGGAACATTGCCCGGCGGCATCCAGTATTCTCGTATAGTTGTACGCGACCCAATATTAGCTGAACCGACGAAGAATGGAGGCGACGGATGCTGCAGGCAACACCCGTCGCCGAACTTGACGCTGTCACGGTGGCCTACGGATCGACAAAGGCGCTCGACACCGTCAACCTGACGATCAAGCGCGGCGAGATCATCGGAGTGATCGGCGAGTCCGGTGCCGGCAAATCGACACTCCTCGGAGTCCTCGACGCCGTTGACCACCCGACGACCGGGCGGGTGCTGATCGAGGGAACCGACCCGAAAGAGCTCAGCGTGCGCGCATGCCGGCAGCTCCGGCGCCGCATCGGGATGGTGTTTCAAGGATTCAATCTGCTGTCGAATCGGACGGTCAGGCAAAACGTCGCCCTTCCACTCAAGCTCCAACGGCGCTCAGACTCGGCTCTTGTCGCGGAGCTGCTCGAGTATGTCGGCCTCGGGGACCACGCCGACAGGTACCCGGCACAGCTCTCTGGCGGACAAAAGCAGCGAGTGGCAATCGCCCGCGCCCTCGTGACCCGCCCCGGGCTGCTGCTCTGTGATGAGCCGACGAGCGCGCTCGATACGCGAACGACAGCGGACATTCTCGACCTGCTCGCCGCAACGCGACGTGATTTCGGAACGACGATCGTGCTCGTCACACACGAGCTCGACGCGGTCGGTGCCATCTGCGATCGCGTCGCCGTTCTCGAGAGCGGGGCGTTGAAGAGCGTCTTTCCCATTGCTCCCTCCGCACGAGAGAAGACCGAAGACGTCAGCTATCTCGCGCATGCCCGGAGGGTGTTGGGGGCATGACCGATGTGCTCGACTCTCTCGTGGCGAACGTCGACGAGATCGGAATCGCCGTGGCCGAGACCGGTTTCATGCTTGCCTTCTCGCTCGCGGCCGCTGTGATTCTTGGGCTGCCGCTTGGAGTGCTCATCTACCTCACGCGGCCGGGCGGGCCCGAGGAGAGGCGAGCGGTCTGGACGGTCGCCAACCTGTACGTCACCGTCGTTCGCTCGTTTCCCTTTCTGCTGTTCGTCGTCTTTCTCATTCCGCTCACGCGGTCTCTGTACGGAACGACGTTCGGCACCGGGGCAGCGACGTTTCCGCTGTGCTTTGTGGGCGTTGCCCTGTATGCGCGGCTCGTTGAGCAGATTCTTCTTGAGGTGCCGCCCGGCATTCTGCACGCCGCGCGCTCGATGGGCGCGAGCTCGGCGCAGACTGTCGTGAGCTTCCTGCTCGTCGAGGCCCGTTCGGGACTCGTTTACGCACTCACATCGGCCGCGATCAGCCTCATCTCGTACTCAACCGTCTTGGGCATCGTTGGTGGTGGCGGCCTCGGCGACTTCGCTCTGCGCTACGGATACCAAGAGTACGACTACGCGCTCATGTACTCGACGATCGTCATCGTCATCGCCTGCGTGCTGCTTCTGCAGTTCGCAGGCGAGAAGGTGTCGGCCGCACTCGACAAACGCTGACCCCCAGACGAAAGGCTCCCATGAAAACCCGCACCCTCACAGCAGCCACGATTGCGTCACTTCTCTTACTCACAGCCGGTTGCAGCTCCGCGACAGCAGGAGGTGACGAGGCAGAGAAGGTCACGATCAAAGTGGCGGCGACGGTCACCCCAATGACGGATGCTGTCGAGGCAGCAGCTGAGGTTATCGAAGACGGTTACGAGATCGAGCTGGTTCCGGTCTCCGATTATGTGCAGCCGAACATTCTGCTGAAGAACAAGGAGATCGACGCCAATCTCGTGCAGTTCCCCTCTTTTATGCAGGAGTTCAATGCCAAGAACGATGCAGATCTCGTAGCAATTCAGCCCGTCTACAAGACGGTTGTCGCGTTTTACTCAAAGACGCTGTCAAGCCTCGACGAGTTGCCGCAGGGTGGCAGCGTTGTGATTCCCAATGACAAGGCAAACGCCGGGCGTGCGCTGCAGATGCTCGCCGACGCTGGGGTGATCACCCTTGACGAGAACGTCGAGCGGTTTGCGGCGAAGACAGGCGACATCACCGAAAACCCACTCGATTTGACGATCACGGAGGTGGGTCTGATGCAGCTCAACACCGCGTACGACGAGGCGGATGCTGTGTTCAACCTTCCGTCGTTCGCACGTCAGCTCGAGCTCACACCCGAGGATGACGGGCTTATGGTGGAGCAGGACAAGGCGTTCGAGGTGACGATGGCTGCGCGTCCGGACAATCAGGATTCGCCGGAGATCGCGGCGCTCACCGCGGCGCTGACAAGCGACCATGTGCGCGAGACGCTCACGGATCTCGGAGTTCCGCCCGCCTTCTGATCGAGCACGTCAGAGCGTTCGCAACACGAGCGACGCGTTGTGACCGCCGAAGCCGAAAGAGTTGGTGAGCACGGTGCGAACGCTCGCCGGACGTGCCTCATGCGCGACGACGTCGAGCTCGGGGAACTCCAGATCATCGAGGTTGATCGTCGGCGGGATCGTGCCGTCCCGCATGCTGAGAAGCGAGACGGCGGCCTCGAGAGTTCCCGCAGCGCCGAGCAGGTGCCCGGTCGTCGACTTCGTGGAGGTAACAGGAACGGAGCCGACCGAATCGCCGAAGATCTCGCGCAGCGCCCGTGCCTCCATTGCGTCGTTCAGAGGAGTGCCGGTTCCATGGGCGTTTACGTGGTCGACGGCATCGGAGGTCAGTCGCGCATCGTCAAGCGCACCGCGCATTGCCGAGATGGCCCCACGGGAATCGGGACGTGGTGCCGTTGGGTGGTGTGCATCGGACGAGACGCCGTATCCGACGATCTCGCCGAGAACAGACGCATCACGCCGTGCTGCGTGATCCTCCGATTCCACGAGCAGAGCGACGGCACCCGCCGACATGACAAAGCCGGAACGGCCTCTGTCAAATGGTCTGCTCGCTCCAGACGGATCATCGTCGTAGCCGGGCGCGAGAGCGCCGAGCATCGAGTTCACAGCGAGGTTCACCCGGTTGAGACAGTCGTCTGCGCCGACGACGAGCACAGCGTCGACATAGCCATGGCGAATGGTGCGCAGCGCCTCGCCGAGCGCAACTGTGCCGCTCGCACAGGTTGCCGAGAGTCCGACGCTCGCGCCACGAGCGTCGTAGTGCTGGCTCAGGTATGCGGCTGCAGCATCCGGACCGCCATAGACGACGACGCCGGGCGGAATACGCCGCGGGCCCTGGTCATCAAGAGTTCGAACAGCGTTCTGTGTCAGCGTGAGCGCCCCGGAGCCCGTCGCAACGGTGACGCCGAACCGGTCGGGGTCAATCGGCGTGACACCGTCCATCGCCTCGTGCGCGGCGGCGATTGCGTAGAGCGCGTGCGGATCGAGACGGCGCGAGTCCGAGCGTGAGACGTGCGCGAGCGGGTCGAACCCTCGCACTTCGCCTCCGACGGAAACCGCAAGATCCGAGACATCGACGCCCTCGAGCGCACGGATCGCGCTGCGACCCGAGACGATGGCGTCCCAGGTCGTCTTCGCATCGAGCCCGCACGGGGTCACTGCGCCGATGCCGGTCACAACGGCGCGCACTCCCGCGGTCATCGGCGCTCGCCCCGTCCGTCGGTGAGAAGATCCGCGACGGCGGTGCGTCGAATCTTTCCACCGGCTGTGCGAGGCAGTTCGTCGACTCGGTAGTAGCGGTGCGGAACGAACTGCGGTGCGAGCAGCTGCCGGAGTGTCTGCTGCATCACCGACTTCGCGGGAATCTGCTCGCCCTCGATCGCCACAGCGATGAGCGAGCCGAGCGAGGCATCGGGAAGGGCGACTGCGCAGCATATCTCGCAGCCGGGCACCGTCGCGAGGGCTCGCTCAACCTGGGGGAGCGACACCTTGTGCCCTCCGGAAACCGCGATATCGTCGGCCCGGCCCGCGAGTTCGATGACACCGTGTGAGAAGGACGCCTGGTCGTAGACAGTCGACCATCCGTCATCGCCGGTTATGCGTTCGGTGCTCGTCGCCGCGAGGTAACCGTCGACGGCTGAGGCAACGCGAATGTAGAGCGTGCCGATTTCTCCCTCTGCCAGGGGAGTGTCGCCGTCTCGCACGCTGACGTCGACGCCATCAAACGGCACAAGGCGTGTGCCGTCGTCGGAATCGCTGTACCCGATGAACCCGATCTCTGAGGCTCCGTAGTAGCTGCGCAGGTGGGCGTCGGGCGCGGCCTTCTCGAATGTCTGCCGAATCTTCGCGCTCTGGTTGGCGCCACCCGTGATCACCTCGCGCAGCGACGTCAGCGAGAGCCCGGCGTGCTCGGCCGCGCGCACGAGGCCGAGCAGCATCGAAGGAACACCGACGAATCGCTCGATCTTCTCGCTGTCGATGGCGCGGGAGGCGGCGATGGCGTCGAAGCCCGACTGCAGGTGGAGCGATCCGCCTGTCGCCATGACTTCAACGAGGGAATACAGCGTGAGACTATACGACACGGGTCCCGGCGCGATCGTCGAGAAGCCGTCTTCCGCACCGAGATAGGCCCTGCTGATCGCAACATTGTGATCCCAGCTTTCGCGTGTGCGAACGAAGCCCTTCGGCAGATCCGTCGTTCCCGATGTGAAGAGCAGCAGAAAGGGCTCGTCTCGGGGGCGCACCTCGGGCCCGGCCGAGACGGGCGCGGATGCTGCAAGCGCGTCGAATCGTTCACGTGAAATCGCCGTGCCCTCCCAGCCGTCGAGCGCGGCGAGGCTCTGCTCGAACGTCGAATCGTCGGTGATCACGAGTGCGGCGTCGACGCGCCTGATGATCTCCGTGCGATGCGCGAGGGGCCACAGCGGGTCAAGCACGGCGATAATGGCGCGGAATCCATTTGCGCCGCAGATGAATCGCGCGCTGTCGACAGCGCGGGAGAGCGATACCGCAATGATCGGCACGCCCTCGGTCTCGTCGTCCCGTTTCTGCCTCGTGCTCTGCGACCCTGCGAGCAGCTCTTCGGTGCCGCTGCGCACAAGAGTGCAGGCATCACGCAGCTGTCCGTATGTATAGCGTTCCCCGTCGCCAGCAAGCGCGAGACGCTCAGGAGTGGATTCGGAGACCGTGAGTATGGTGCGAGTGAACGGCATGGTTCGAGCTTAGTTCGGCCGTGCCTGGCGTGCCGAGCTCTGCCGTTGATGTTTAAGCTGAGCGTGAGTAGCGCTATTGTCGTGTGGTGAAGCAACGGCGCTGAACCTGTACATTCCCCCGATCAAGAGGAACGAGACTATTTCATGAGAATCGGCGTACTCACCAGCGGCGGCGACTGCCCAGGACTGAACGCGGTGATCCGCGGCACCGTGCTCAAGGGCACGAAAATCCACAATCAGGAGTTCGTCGGAATTCGAGACGGCTGGAAGGGAGTCGTCGAGGGCCTCACGATGCCTCTCGACCGTCACAGCGTGCGTGGCCTCAGCAAACAGGGCGGCACCATCCTCGGCACAAGCCGCACCAATCCTTTTGAAGGACCGCATGGCGGGCCCGAGAACGTTCAGGCGACACTCGATCGCATCGGAGTCGATGCTCTGATCGCCATCGGAGGCGAAGGCACTCTCGCCGCGGCAAAGCGGCTCACCGATGCCGGACTCAACATCGTCGGAGTTCCGAAGACGATTGACAACGATCTCGACGCCACGGACTACTCATTCGGGTTCGACACCGCGGTTGAGATCGCGACGGAGGCCATTGATCGGCTTCGCACGACGGGCGAGTCGCACAAGCGCTGCATGGTCGTCGAGGTTATGGGGCGACACGTCGGCTGGATCGCCCTGCACGCGGGAATGGCTGCTGGCGCCCACGCGATTCTCATTCCGGAACGCCCCCAATCAATGGACCAGATTGTGCAATGGGTCCAATCGGTCGCTGATCGAGGTCGGGCACCCGTTGTTGTGGTCTCCGAAGGCTTCACCCTCGACACCATGGAGACAGCGCACTCCGAGAAGGGACTTGACGCGTTCAACAGACCCCGCCTCGGTGGCATCGCAGACGTGCTTGCACCCGAGATCGAGTCCCGTACCGGAATCGAGTCCCGCGGCACGGTTCTCGGCCACCTGCAGCGCGGCGGTGTTCCCAGCGCCTACGACCGCGTGCTCGCAACACGGCTGGGCATGGCAGCCATCGATTCGGTCATGAACGGTGAGTGGGGCACGATGCTTGCCCTCCACGGCACCGATGTCGTCAACGTGCCATTCGAGCAGGCGCTCGGGGGGCTCAAGACAGTCCCTCAGGACCGCTACGACGAGGCAGCAATCCTCTTCGGCTGACGCCCACGACGTGGCGCGGGTCCCGGGCAATGCCCGGGACCCGCGTCGTTGTGCGTGCGTGTCACGTTGTTCAGGCCGACGGGTTGGAATCTGCACGGCCGAGCACGTCGAGAATCCATGCCATCTCCCATGCCCGCTCTCGCCAGCCGGCATAGCGTCCGCTTACACCGCCGTGGCCGGCGTGCATCTCGGTGCGCAGAATCACGGGAGCCCCCACATCACGCAGTCGAGCCACCCACTTTGCCGGCTCCGCATAGAAGACGCGGGTGTCATTGAGGCTCGTTGTCGCAAGGATGCGGGGGTACGCAACGTCGTCGCGCACATTCTCATAGGGCGAGTAAGACTTCATGTAGGCGTAGACGTCGGCGTTGTGCAGCGGGTCGCCCCATTCGTCCCACTCGATCACCGTCAGCGGCAACTCCGGGTTGAGAATCGTCGTCAGTGCGTCGACGAAGGGAACTGCAGCGTGAACCCCGGCGAAAAGCTCGGGGGCCAGATTCAGCGCGGCGCCCATCAGCAGACCGCCAGCGCTCCCGCCCTCGGCGACGAGCTGATCGGGCGTCGTGAGCCCCGAATCGATGAGGTGTGTGGCGCCGTCGACGAAATCGGTGAACGAATTCTTTTTGTGAAGCAGCTTGCCTTGTTCGTACCAGCGGCGTCCGAGCTCGCCGCCGCCGCGCACGTGCGCGATGGCGAAGGTGACTCCGCGGTTCAGAAGAGAGAGGCGTGCAATCGAGAACCCGGGGTCCATGCTCGCCTCGTACGATCCGTACCCGTAGAGCAGAACAGGGCCGGGTCCGGATGCCGCGTCGCGGCGCCGCACGAGTGAGATCGGCATGCGTGAGCCATCGCGTGCCGTCGCCCAGTCACGCGACTGCACGTACTGTGCCGGATCGAAGTCGCCGAGTACTGGCTGCTGCTTGAGGAGCGTGAGCGTTCCCGTTGCCGGCTCCAGAGAATAGACGGTTCCCGGGGTGACAAATGAGGTGTAGCTCAGGCGAAGCGTTGGCTGCTCCCATTCGGGATTTCCCCCGAAGCCAACTGTGTACAACGGCTCATCAAACTCGACGGGTGCGATTGTCATGTTCGTCAGCGTCGATGCGTCGTCGAGCTCAATCGTTCCAATGCGGGCAAGCCCTCCGGCACGGTACTCGATGGCGAGACGATCGCGAAAAGCCTCGACAGATTCCAAGCGAACGTCATCGCTGTGGGCGAGAACCGTCACTGCCGACGTCGGGTCTCCCAGCGCATCAGCGTCGATCGCGACGAGCTCGAAGTTCTCGGCGTGCCGATTGTGCAGAACCAGCAGCGTGGAATGACCTCCGATGACAGCGTGCTCAACGTCATACTCAACGCCCTCTTCACGCTGCCAGACGACCCGCGGCTCACCGCTGGGAGTCTCGGCATCGATCAGCAGCCACTCGCTCGTCACATTGGAGCCGAGCACGATCACGATGTAGCGGCCGCTCCGGGTCACTCCGACTCCGGCCCAGAATCGATCGTCCGGCTCGTGGTAGACGCGCTTGTCGTTGTCTGCAGAGGTTCCGACGCGGTGCCGCCATACAGTATCGGGCCGCCATGCATCGTCGACTGTCGTGTAGAAAACCCATTCGCCGTCGGGGGAGAAGACCGCCCCAGAGAACGTGCCAGGCACGTGGTCGCTGCCGCCGCGTCCCGTGGTCAGATCACGGATGCGCAGCGTGTAGCGCTCGTCTCCAACCGTGTCTGTGGCGTAGAGCATCCGATTTCCATCTCGGGTGATGTCGAATGAGCCGAGGCGATAGAACTCGTGCCCCGCAGATTCGGAGTTGTCGTCGAGAACGATCTGCTCACCCTCAACGTCGCCGGTCTGCGTGTTCGGAGGAGTCCAGTCAGAGGCAGGGGCACGCATGTGGCTTGCGTACTGCTTGCCAGCGAAGGTGCGCGAGTAGTACCACCAGTCACCCTCTCGCACGGGTACCGAGAGATCGGTCTCCTTGGTGTGCGCCTTGATCTCCTCGAACAGGGTCGTGCGCAGCGAGGCAAGCCGCGTCGTCTCAGACTCGGCGAAGACGTTTTCACGGTTCAGATAGTCGAGCACATCCGGATGCTCTTTGTCGCTCAGCCAATGATAGGGATCATTGACGGTGTCGCCGTGATGGGTTCTCGCGTGGTCGCGGCGAGAGGCGCGAGGTGCATCTGTCATGCATCAACGCTAGCCGCTCACGGTCGAGAATCGCTCGGCTGACGGTCTACGGTGGAGGAATGACTGGGAACACTATGCGCCAACTTCGGGATGAGACATCGCTGCCCGCCATCGGTTTCGGCACCTACCCGCTTCGCGGTGATGAGGGGACGAGTGCGGTGCTTTCTGCTCTCGATGCGGGCTATCGCCTGCTCGACACCGCCGTCAACTACGAGAACGAGGATGCCGTCGGGCGCGCGCTCGCCGAGACGAGCGTGCATCGCTCAGACATCACCGTAACGACGAAGCTCCCCGGCCGTCACCACGGCTACGACGCAACGCTTGAATCGTTTGAAGCATCGCGCCGCTCGCTCGGTGTCGACGTCATCGACCTCTATCTCATCCACTGGCCGAATCCAAGTGTCGACAAGTACGTCGACTCGTGGAAGGCGATGATCGATCTGCAGAAAGACGGCCGTGTGCGATCAATCGGCGTCTCGAACTTCACAATCGACTATCTCACTCGGCTCGCAGCCGAGACCGGTGTGCTGCCCTCGGTCAATCAGGTGGAGGTTCATCCGTACTTCCCGCAGGAATCTCTCACCGAATTCCATGCGGAGCACGACATCGTCACCGAAGCATGGAGCCCTCTGGGCAAAGGCGCCGCACCGTACAACGAGAAGGTGATCGTCGACATCGCAGCCGCGCACGGAGTCACTCCGGCCCAGGCTGTGCTGCGCTGGCATCTCGAGCGCGGGATCGTGCCCATTCCCAAGTCGGCGAATTCCGAGAGGCAGCGGGAGAACCGCGACGTCTTTGGGTTCTCCCTCGACGCGGACGAGGTCGCCGCGATCTCGGCACTCGGAACGCCAGATGGGCGGCTGTTCGACGCCGATCCGACGGTGCACGAGGAAATGTGATCTCGAGCGCGGTCTGAGTTGACCGACACGGCACGCGGGTGCAAGACTCGGTTACGCCCGCCTCAACAGTGGGTGTCCACAAGCCGACGTCCGCGTTTACCGACGTGGAGCGACGTTCGTGCACCGGCTACGAATCAGAGACTCTACTGGTGGAAATAACCTCCCTCGTCGTCATTCTCGTTATCGCGTTCGCGTTGTTCTTCGACTTCACGAACGGCTTCCACGACACGGCAAACGCTATGGCCACCCCGATTGCGACGGGTGCCATGAAGCCGAAGGTGGCTGTGACCGTCGCGGCCATCCTCAACCTCGTCGGAGCGTTCTTGTCGACGGAGGTGGCACGCACCATCTCAGGTGGGATCATCCGTGAGGGTGAGTCCGGGGTTCTGATCACTCCCGCTTTGATATTCGCAGGTCTGCTCGGAGCCATTGTCTGGAACATGCTGACGTGGGTTCTTGGTCTTCCCTCGAGCTCATCGCACGCGCTGTTCGGAGGGCTTATCGGCGCGGCACTCGTCGGAGTCGGAATTCACGCTGTCGACTTCGGTGTGATGCTGTCGAAGGTGATTCTGCCCGCGCTCATCGCGCCGTTGACCGCGGGCATCATCGCGTTTGTCGCCACGCGCATGGCCTACGCCATGACGCGACGGTACGACAAAAAAGCCGATGGGCGAAGCGGCTTTCGCTTCGGCCAGATTTTTACGTCGTCTCTCGTTGCCCTCTCTCACGGAACAAACGACGCCCAGAAGACGATGGGCATCATCACGCTGACTCTCATCGCTGTCGGCTCACAGGGCGCGGGAACGGGCCCGCAGTTCTGGGTGATTCTCGTGTGTGCCCTTGCGATTGCCTTGGGAACCTACATTGGCGGCTGGCGCATCATCAAGACGCTGGGAACAGGGCTCACCGAGGTGAAGCCTGCACAGGGCTTTGCCGCTGAAGCGTCGACGGCAGCGACAATTCTTGCGTCGAGTCATCTTGGCTTCGCGCTTTCCACAACGCAGGTGGCGTCGGGTTCGGTCATCGGCTCCGGGCTGGGCCGTCGTGGAGCGAAGGTGCGCTGGGGAACCGCGGGTCGTATTGCCATCGGCTGGCTGCTGACGCTTCCCTCCGCTGCCATCGTCGGGGCGGCGGCGGCGCTTCTCGCAGGCATTGGCCCGGCAGGGCTCCTGATTGACACCGTGCTCGGCGTTGTGATTGTTCTCGGAATCTACCTCTGGTCGCGGCGCGAGAAGATCGACCACACGAATGCCGTCGCCGATATCGCCGCTTCAGGTACCGCCGTGAAGATCTCGAAGTCCGGCCGGAAGAGAAAGGCGAAGAAATGATCGACTGGCTCGCGTTCCTCATCGTCTTCGTCTCGGCGCTTGCTGCCGCTGTTGTTGTCGTCGGGCTCTACGCGCTTGGGCTCAGGCTGCTTGTCACGGCCGGGCGGGCACCTCTCGTCGCACCGGCGGAGTTCACCGATGCGATCACAGTGATGTCCGAGAAGAAGCGTCAGCGCGAAGAGAAGCGCGTCGAGAAAGCAACGCGGAAGAACCCGCTCAGCCCCGCTCAGCGTGTGGCTGCTCGCAGTGCCGCATACGCATGCTTCGTCGGCTGCGCTGCGGCCGTGCTGTACGGAATCTATTTGATCGTGCCGCTCTTTCACTGACCCCGCCCGGCGAAGAGGGTCAGTTCGTTCCTCTCCACCGGCCGATCCAGGTCATGACGTGGTAGATCACGATCGCCGCGATCGTACCGAATGCGATTCCGTTGAACGTCACTCCCGTGGCCTCATCGCTCCAGATGAAGTTGGCGATTCCAATGATGAGCGCCGTTGCGGCGGTGAACTGGTTCACCGGCTTGCTGAAGTCGACCTTGTTGTCCATCCAGATCTTGACGCCGATGATGCCGATCATGCCGTAGAGCGCCGTTGTGACGCCACCGAGAACCCCCGAAGGGATAGTGTCGATGACGGCGCCGAATTTCGGGGAGAGCGAAAGCACGATCGCGAAGAGGCCGGCAACCCAGTAGGCAGCGGTCGAATAGATGCGCGTGGCAGCCATGACCCCGATGTTTTCACCGTAGGTTGTCGTCGCGGAACCTCCGCCACCGCCAGCGAGCATCGTGGCCAGCCCGTCAGCGAGCAGACCACGCCCGGTCTGGGCATTCACCGATGAGTCCGTCATCTGGGCGACACCGCGAATGTGCCCGACGTTCTCGGCGACAAGCACGAGTACGACGGGGAGGAAAGCGGGAAGCAGACCCCAGAGCTCTGGGTTCGCCACGGGGTTGGCGGGGAACGTGAGTGTGGGCAGTCCAAACCACGGTGCAGACGCGACGGTCGAGAAATCGACTTCGCCTCGGAGCGTCGCGCACACGTATCCGACGACCACTCCGATGAAGATGGAAAGGCGACCGAGAATTCCGCGGAACAGCACAGAGGAGAGAACGACGGCGGCAAGGGTCACCGTCGCGCTCACGGGTGCAAGCTGGTAGTTCTTCCAGGCCTCAGGGCCCAGGTTGAACCCGATGAGCGCAACGATCGCTCCGGCGACGACGGGAGGCATCACCGCGTCGATCCATCCCGAGCCTGCCCACTGCACAATGGCACCGACGATCGCCAGCAGCAGGCCGACGGCGATGATCCCGAACTGCGCTGCACCCATGCTGTGTGCGGCGGTGGCAGCGGTGATGGGGGCGATGAAGGCAAACGAGGAGCCGAGATAGCTGGGCAGGCGATTCTGGGTGATGATCAGAAAGAGAAGTGTGCCGATTCCCGAGAACAGGAGCGTCGTGCTCGGACTGAACCCGGTGAGCACGGGAACGAGAAACGTCGCGCCGAACATCGCGACAACGTGCTGCGCGCCGATTCCGATGGTTCTCGGCCAGCTGAGTCGTTCGGAGGGCCCGACAACATCTCGCGCATCGACGTTCTTGCCGTCACCGTGCAGAGTCCAGGGAAGTGGCATGCGTGCTCGCTCTCGATCGTGGGGGCTCACCGTGCGACCCCGAAGACACCGTATCGGTCAGAGGGAATCGTCGCCGCCAGGCACTGCGTGGCAATAGGATATTCGTCGGCGGCCGATGGTCGCGCATCGAGAGGATCGGATGGCTGACGTCGTCCAGAAGGGAGCGCCGCGTGGCCACCGAGACCGCGACACCGGGGCGTTTTGACCGCTACTTCGAGATCAGCAAGCGAGGGTCATCTCTCGGAGCCGAGCTGCGCGGTGGACTTGTCACCTTTGTGGCGATGGCCTACATCGTCGTGCTCAACCCGATCATTCTGTCGTCGGGAACCGATGTCTCCGGGGCTACGCTCGACTTCGCTCAGCTCTCCGCGGTCACAGCGTTCACCGCCGGGTTGATGACGATTCTCTTCGGGGTCGTTGCACGCCTCCCCTTTGCCTTCGCCGCGGGCCTCGGAATCAACTCCTTCCTTGCGTTCAGCGTCGTGGGCGAGGTCACGTGGGCCGAGGCGATGGGCCTCGTCGTGATCAACGGGATCATCATCGTCGTTCTCGCGGCGACAGGACTCCGGCGAATGATCTTCGATGCGGTTCCGATGCAGCTGAAAATCTCGATCACCGTCGGAATTGGTGTGTTCATCGCGTTCATCGGCCTTGTCAACGCTGGCTTCGTCACATCAACGGGGGAGGCGTCACCACCCGTCGGACTGGGCGTTGACGGGTCGGTGGCAACAGGTCCGACTGTCGTCTTCGTCGTCACTCTCCTCATCTCGGGAGTGCTCGTCGCTCGACGTGTCAAAGGAGGACTGCTCATCGGCATCCTCGTGGGAACGATCATTGCGATGATCGTTGAAGCGATATTCCACCTCGGTTCGTCCGCTGACTCGCCTGGCGGGTGGAGCCTTGCCGTCCCCGCCCTTCCCACAAGCGTGTTCAGCCTGCCCGACCTCGGCCTCATCGGCAATGTGTCGTTCGGCAGCTTTGAGCGCATCGGCGCGCTCGCGGCGCTCATGCTTGTGTTCACCCTCGTGTTCACAAACTTCTTTGACGCCATGGGCACGATGACCGGCCTCTCAAAGGAGGCAGGTCTCGCTGATGATCGAGGGACCTTCCCCCGTCTGAAGTCGGCGCTCATCGTGGAGGGCGTCGGCGCGGTTGCTGGCGGCCTGACGTCAGGATCATCCAACACCGTCTTCGTCGAATCAGGAGCCGGAATCGGCGAGGGCGCACGCACGGGGCTGGCCAATGTTGTGACAGGCGTGCTGTTCCTTTTGGCAATGTTTCTCACTCCGCTCACGGGTATCGTGCCGAGCGAGGTGGCCGCAGCGGCACTCGTCGTCGTCGGAGGAATGATGATGTCGCAAATTCGTGAGATCCAATGGACCGACTTCTCGATCACGCTTCCGGTTTTCCTGACCGTTGCGATCATGCCGCTCACCTATTCCATCGCAAACGGCATCGGCGCGGGCTTCATTTCGTGGGTCGTTGTACGGTCGCTTTCTGGAAAGGCGCGGGAAATCAGCCCGTTGCTCTGGATCGTCTCCCTCGGGTTTCTTGTGTACTTCGCACGTGGTCCGATCGAGGTGCTTCTCGGCTGAAAAGTTCGCCCGGAGCATACTGAATCGCCGGTAGAGTCGCAGTCATGAGCGAACGGCCGACACGAACGGAAACCGACTCTCTCGGATCGATGGAGATCCCCAGCTACGCATACTGGGGCATCCATACCGCGAGAGCTTTCGAGAACTTTGACATTTCCAAACGACCGATCTCGGTGTACCCACACCTGATCGTCGCACTCGCCTCAGTCAAACAGGCTGCCGCACGCGCGAACGCCGAGCTCGGCGCGCTGAACGCCGAGAAGGCCGATCTGATCGACCGCGCGTGCCAGCGTGTCATCGACGGTGAGTTTCACGAGGAGTTCTGCGTCGGCGTCATTCAGGGTGGTGCTGGCACGTCGACGAACATGAACGCGAACGAGGTGATCACCAATATTGCGCTCGAGATGGCCGGTCACCAGAAGGGCGACTACGCCTTCATCTCGCCGTACGACCACACGAATCGCAGCCAATCGACAAATGACGTGTACCCGACGGCAATCAAGATTGCGCTCGCGCGGTCGCTGACAGACCTTCTCGACGAACTTGAGCTGCTTCGGCAGTCATTCGCGGTAAAGGGACAAGAGTTCCGGCACGTGCTCAAGGTGGGCCGCACTCAGCTTCAGGATGCTGTCCCCATGACGCTCGGCCAGGAGTTCCACGGTTTCGCGACGACGCTCGGTGAAGACCACAAGCGTCTCGCCGAGACGATCTGGCTGCTCGCCGAGATCAACCTCGGTGCGACAGCGATCGGAACCGGAATCACCGCTGACCCTCGGTACGCCTCGGTTGTGGTGCGCCACCTCAACGGCATCACCGGCCTGAAGCTCGAGACCGCTCCTGATCTTGTCGAGTCGACGAGCGACGCCGGTGCCTTCATGTCATTCAGCAGCGCACTCAAGCGCTCGGCAATCAAGCTCTCGAAAATCTGCAACGACCTTCGACTTCTCTCGAGCGGCCCTCAGGCCGGATTCGGCGAAATCAACCTTCCCGCGAAACAAGCGGGCTCGTCGATCATGCCGGGCAAGGTAAATCCTGTGATTCCCGAGGTGATGAACCAGATCGCGTTCTCTGTTGTCGGAGCCGACACGACGGTGACGATGGCTGCGGAGGGCGGGCAACTCCAGCTCAACGCCTTCGAGCCGGTCATTGCCCACTCGCTCTTGCAGAGCATTCTCTGGATGGCGCGCGGCTGCGAGACGCTGCGCGTCAACGCGATCGATGGAATCACGGCGAACGAAGATCGCCTCGAGACAATGGTGGGAACCTCTGTCGGCGTTGTCACAGCGCTCACGCCGTTCATCGGCTATACCGCGGCCGCGGCACTGGCGAAGACCGCTCTGCTGACCAACCGCAACATCGCCGATCTTGTCGTCGAGGCGGATTTGATGTCGCGCGAAGAAGTGACGAAGCAGCTCTCTCCTGCCCGTCTCTCAGGGCTTGAAGCCATCACGACGGCAATACCGATCATCGACAATGAGACGGCGTCTGCCGCAGTGGGCAGCGAGGTAACTGACTCCTGACTGCGCTGGCTCAGGACGGGGCTTAACGTCCTCATCGCCCGGTGTTCGCGGCTTTACCTGCGAATCGGACCGGGCGATGAGTTTTGTCAGTTAAGAATGCCTCTGACCCTCGCAGAAATCAAGCATCATCCTGGACTCTCAGGTTGCTGCGGCCCCGCTGGTCGGCTTTGATGGAGCTATGACCGAATCGAACAAGACAAAGCCAGAGGTCGACGCCCCCGTCGGCCCCGCCCCGGAAACACTGCAGATCGTCGACATCGACGTGGGCGATGGTGACGAAGCACAGGCATCATCGACTGTTGACGTGCACTATCTTGGGGTCTCGTACGACAGCGGCGAAGAGTTCGACTCGTCGTGGAGCCGAGGCCAGAGCATCAACTTTCCGTTGCGAAATCTGATTGCGGGGTGGCAGGAAGGAATCCCCGGCATGCGCGTCGGCGGTCGTCGTCAACTCACCGTTCCACCGAACCTTGCATACGGCTCAGCAGGTGGGGGGCATCCGCTCTCCGGTCAAACTCTGATTTTCATCATCGATCTCCTCGGGGTGAGGTAGCGTCGGTGAACATTGCCACCCGAGTTCTCGAACTCAGCGAGACGATCCCGGACTTCCCGAAGCCCGGGATCGTCTTTCGCGACCTGACACCGGCGTTCGCCGATCCGGAAACCTTGCGCGCCATCGTTGACGCGCTGAGCGCAGATGTCAGAGGAGGGTTCGACGTTGTCGCTGGCATCGAAGCGCGGGGGTTTCTCCTCGCGTCGGCCATTGCCTACGCGACGCAGGCTCGGCTGCTTCCGATTCGCAAGCAGGGCAAGCTCCCCGGTGACGTTTTGAGCGAAGACTACGCTCTCGAATACGGCACAGCATCTCTCGAGATCAAGCCGTCTATCCTTCCTCAGGGGTCGCGAGTTCTCGTCGTTGACGATGTTCTCGCGACGGGCGGCAGCTGCCGAGCGGCGGCGCGGCTCGTCGAACGCTCGGGGTCGATCGTCGCCGGAATCGGCGTTGTGCTGGCGCTCGACGGCCTGGGCGGTGCCGATGCGCTGAAAGACTACGACCTGAGCGTCTTGCTGACGGAGCGCGTTCAGCCCGCGGTTTGATCGAGGGCCTGCAGAAGGTCTTTCTCGAGGTCGAGGGCGTCTTCAAGACCCACAGAGACGCGAACGATTCCCTCGCCCGGCTTCGCGCCCGCAGCGACCGGCCGATGAGTCAGAGAAGCAGGATGCTGCACAAGGGTATCGATTCCCCCAAGCGATACGGCATGGCACGCAAGGCGAACGGCGTCGACGAAGCGTGATGCCGCGGCGTAGCCGCCCGTGAGTTCGAGGGCGAAAAGCGACCCCGGGCCAGACATCTGACGCGAGACCGTCTCGGCAGCCGCGCCCGTGGCCAGACCGGGGTAGCGAATCGACGAAATGGCCGGGTGAGCGCGAAGCCTCTCGGTGAGCGCGCGCGTCGTTTCCTGCTGCGCGCGCACGCGAACAGGAAGGGTGCGCATGCCCCTGTGCAGCAGATAAGCGGCAGACGGATGCAGCAGCGCCCCCGTGAGCGCACGCACATGTCTGAGCCGACGCATCCATTCTTCGGGGCCAGCGACGATGCCGCCCATGACGTCGCCATGGCCTCCGAGGAACTTTGTTGCGCTGTGCAGCACGAGTGTTGCTCCGAGGCTGAGCGGGCGCTGGAGCACCGGCGTGGCAAATGTGTTGTCAACGAGCACAGGAACGTTCCCTGCTCGGTGTGCAACCTCAGCGATATCGACGATATCGAGAGTCGGGTTTGCTGGCGTCTCGCAGACAATGAGCGCGGTTTCGGAGGTGACATGCTCAGCAATCGTGTCGGGTGTCGCCCAGCTGACGTGCGTGCCGAGCAGCCCGCTGTCCAGAACATGGTCCGTTCCGCCGTAGAGCGGCCTGAGCGCTACGACGTGGGAGCGTCCTTCCGAGACGACGGCGGTCAGAATTGCGGTGAGGGCAGCCATGCCCGTGCCGAAAGCGACCGCGGACTCAGCACCCTCGAGGCCCGCAAGCGAGCGCTCGAATCGGGCAACACCGGTATTCCAGAGGCGCTGATACACGGGGGAGTCATGAGCGCCGAGCGCCCCGCCGGAGGCCAGATTCTCATAAGAGTCTCCTCCCGCCGCAACATCGGCGAGGGTGTTCGTCGTCGAGAGGTCGATGGAAGGGACGTGCCCTCCTGCCTCTCGAATCGATTCCATCCCGCCGTGCACGGCCCGTGTGTCGAAGCGAACGTCACTGTCCATGCTGTGATTAAGACAGAATCTGTGGCAATCTTCAAGGGATGTTGAAGTTTCATTGAAACAAGGCCCCCAAGACAAAGAAACTTCAAAATTTCCTCGAGAGGTAGGACAATGACGCAAAAGGCCCAACTCGACTCGACCGACCGCGCCCTTCTCAAGGCGCTCTCCGTGAATGCGCGTGCATCGGGCTCGCAGCTTGCCGCTGAACTGGGTATCGCCGAATCGACAGTTTCGCTTCGACTCAAGCGACTGCAGCGATCCAATGATATTACGGGCTACTACGCCGACATCGACCTCGCGGTGCTCGGAGCACCTATCCAGGCGGTCATCGCGATTCAGCTCACTCAGCACGATCGCTCAGATATCGAGGCGTTTCGTCGCGAGGTGACGACGTGGCCCGGCGTGCTCTCCCTCTTTCACCTCGGTGGCCGAGACGACTATCTGCTGCACGTCGCCGCTCGCAGCACGACGGAGCTCAGAGACTTCGTTGTGAAGTACGTCACGGGGCATGCTGTCGTCGCGCACTCGGAGACGAACATCGTCTTCGAGCATGTCAAGGGAACCGGCTGGCAAGACCTTCTCGACTGAGGTGGCAGCTTCGCCGGTCGTCGGGAATGAATCGACGGGGAGCGTGTGTTGAACTGTGTGATGAAACTCTCGGTGCTCGATCTCATTCCCGTCCGTTCGCGGCAGACCACATCTCAGGCGCTTCAGGCGTCGACAACGCTTGCCCAGAAGGCGGATGCCCTGGGTTACACGCGCTACTGGGTGGCTGAGCATCACAATATGAAGGCGGTGGCATCGACGAATCCGGCGGTGCTGATCGCGCTACTGGCGTCTCGAACCGAGAGGATTCGGGTGGGGTCGGGCGGCGTCATGCTCCCAAACCATGCGCCGCTCATTGTCGCCGAGCAGTTCGCTCTGCTTGAGGCGGCCGCACCGGGGCGCATCGACCTCGGCATCGGCCGTGCGCCGGGAAGCGATCCGGTCGTGACGGCGGTTCTGTCGCAAGCGGGGGCGACGAGCGACGTGAACCGATTTCCTTCTCACGTGAGTGACATCATCGCACTGCTGGGCAGCGACGGTGCGAGCGTAGAGCTGACGAGCGGGTCGGAGTACGGCCTGCGTTCGACGCCGTCGGCCGAAAGCGCTCCGACCGTGTGGCTGCTCGGTTCCAGCGACTACTCGGCAACCCTCGCCGCGTCCTTGGGGCTGCCATACGTGTTCGCCAACCACTTTGCTGGAACTGGCGCAGAGCGCGCACTCGATCTCTATCGCAGAGAGTTCAAGCCGTCTGCCTACGCGGAGAAGCCGACGACGTTCATGACGGCAAACGCGGTCGTCGCTGCCACGGCAGACGAAGCGTATGCTCAGGCTCTTCCAAACCTGCAGCAGATGGCACGCCTGCGCACGAACAAGCCGATGGCCGCGGTCTCGACGATCGAAGAGGCCGAAGCTGCAGAGACGGATGCGCTTACTGAGGAATTCATGCAGCAGGCGCTTTCGGGGTACATCATCGGCGATCAGGCGACGGCAGCGACGAAGGCGCGTGATCTCGCGGCGCAATACGGCGTCGACGAGTTGATGATCTCTCCCGTCGCCGGCGCCCACGATTCAGAGCCGCTTGACGCGGTGCCGGCTCGCGAACGCACGCTCGAACTGCTTGCAGAGGAGCTTCTCGATACCGATTGAGGTGTCACTCGTGATCTGCGCTGCGCACCCGCTCGATGATCTCTCGCCACGAAGCCGTGAGCTCTGACTCTGCGAGAGTAGTCTCGAGGTCGTCGGACTCGCCGTCGAGAGACGTGCAGTGAATTCGGTACTGAAATTGGTCTGGCGCGCGGGTGCTGAGTTGTCGAGCCGGCTCCGAGGCAACGTCGCGAAGCATCCTGCGCACGTCGTCAGCGTCGGGGAGCGTGTCGATGGACATGTGCCATGTGCGGCTGATGCCCGCGACACCTCCGGAGCGCTCGACGATGAGCTGCGATGTGCGCGGCGCAGGCACCGTGCTCCCAGAGGAGAGCGGGCTGTCGGGCGCCCCGACGCTGACCTCAACGGCCTGCCACGCGCGCTGCACAGCGGCAACGACGGACTCATTGAAGAGGGAGCCCGCAGCCGTCACCGTCGCGTCGGCAAACTCGGCGAACGACGCGTCGGCTGTGAGCCCGCCTGCCGTGAGCGCCCGGTACCAGATTGCTCCCGCTTTCTCCCACGCGTGGCCGCCAAGCGACGTTGCGAGAAGGTAGAAGGCATGGTTCGGGATGCCGGAGTTGATGTGGACTCCGCCATTGTCCTCCTGCGTCTCGACGTAGCCGGACATCGTCGACGGCTGGGGGTCGATTCCGAGAACATCGTCGTCATACGCCGTTCCCGGTGCTTTGAGCGAGCGCAATGCCTGGCCCTGTACGGCATCGGTGAAGAGGCCCTCCCCGATGAGCCAGCTCGCTTCGCCCACCGTCTGGGAACGCGCATACTGCTCAACCAGACTGCCGAAGACGTCGGAGATCGATTCGTTCAGAGCCCCCGACTGCCCCGCGTAGCGAAGTGCGGCCGTGTGCTCGGTTACTCCGTGCGTGAGCTCGTGACCGATGATCGACAGCGAGATGGTGAAGCGATTGAATACCTCGCCGTCCCCGTCGCCGAACACCATGCGCGTGCTGTTCCAGAACGCGTTGTCGTAATCCTGCCCGTAGTGAATGGTTGCCCGAAGGGGCATACCGCGACCATCGATCGATGATCGATCGAACACGTCGCCAAAGAGCGCGTACGTGTGACCGAGGCCGTCGTACGCCTCGTTCACCGTCGGATCATCGCTCTCGGGCTCACCTTCGATTCGCACGGGCGAGCCGGGCAGAATCTCTGTTCCCTCGGCATCGGAGATTTCCCGAGTGAGAGCCTGCTCCGCGCGTTCCGACGGCGGCTCGCCCGCAACCTTTCCGGATCGCTTGATGGCAGCCAGGCGTTGCGCCTCCTGGCGAACGAGTGTGTTCTGTGCCGCTCTCGGTGCCCGTCGCAGGCGTGTTGCCGACGCGATGCGTTCCAGCAGGTATGGCGGAATAACCGTTGGCCGCTCGAACTGATCCATCTCCCCATCGTTGCACCAGAGCACGTCAAGCAACAGGTCGGGAATACGATGGCGGCAATGCGAGTTGTCGGTAATATCTATTCAATTGCATCTAAATTTCAGGAGTGCCGAGAATGCAGTTCGGAATCTTCAGCGTCGGAGACATCACGCCCGACCCCACAACCGGTCAGACGCCGACCGATGCGTCGCGGTTGCAGGACGTACTGACCATCGCGCAGCATGCTGAAGAGGTCGGCCTCGATGTCTTCGCGATGGGGGAGCACCACAATCCGCCGTTCTTTCCGTCCAGCCCGGTCGCTATCAACAGCTACCTCGCGGCGAAGACATCGCGCATCATTCTCTCGACAGCAACGACGCTGATCACGACGAACGATCCCGTGCGGCTGGCCGAGGACTACGCGATGCTTCAGCATCTGTCCGACGGTCGGATGGACGTCGTGCTCGGCCGAGGAAACACCGGCCCCGTCTATCCGTGGTTCGGCGAAGACATTCGGCAGGGAATTCCGCTCGCCATCGAGAAGTACGGGTTGCTCCACAAGCTCTGGCGCGAGGAGTTCGTCGACTGGGAGGGGCAGTTCCGCACTCCGCTGCAAGGGTTCCAGTCGACGCCGAGACCGCTCGACGGCACCCCGCCGTTCGTCTGGCACGGCAGCATCCGCTCTCCGCAGATTGCCGAGCAGGCCGCCTATTACGGCGATGGGTTCTTCGCGAATCACATTTTCTGGCCAGGCTCGCACACCCAGCGCATGGTTGGCCTGTACCGTCAGCGTTTCGAGCACTATGGGCACGGCACGGCGGACCAGGCGATCGTCGGGCTCGGAGGGCAAGCCTTCATACGCAAGAATTCCCAGGATGCGGTCAACGAATTTCGCCCGTACTTCGACAACGCGCCAGTCTACGGACACGGCCCGAGCCTCGAAGAGTTCACAGCGCAGACCCCTCTCACGGTCGGAAGCCCCCAGCAGGTCATCGACCGAACGCTCGGCTTCCGCGACTACGTCGGCGACTACCAGAGGCAGCTTTTCCTCATGGATCACGCGGGGCTGCCGCTCAAGACAGTTCTCGAACAGCTCGATCTGCTCGGCGGAGAAGTCGTTCCCGTTCTGCGACGTGAGTTCGAGAGCGTGCGTCCCTCTCACGTACCGGATGCTCCGACGCACGCGGCGCGCGTCTCGGCGGGGAATGCTCGGCAGCCGGAACCGGTTACACTGAGCGCGTCACCAGCAGAATCGGAGAAGTAGATATGGCAGCTCGCAAACTTGCGGTTGTGGCGTCAGGGCTCAGCAACCCGTCGTCGACACGGATGCTGGCAGACAGGCTTGCTGAAGAGACGCGGACGAAACTTGTCGGCGCCGGCGTCGAGGTCGACGTCGCCACGTTCGAACTGCGCGATCTCGCGCACTCGATCACAAACAACATGCTCACCGGCTTCGCCGACGATGAGCTGCAGCGCGCGATCGACGCAGTGACGGGTGCCGACGGCCTCGTCGCTGTGTCGCCTGTTTTCAAGACAAGCTATGCAGGGCTCTTCAAATCGTTCATCGACATCATCGACAACACGGGGCTCACAGATCTTCCCGTGGTGATCGGCGCAACGGGCGGAACGCCGCGACACTCTCTCGCTCTCGACTACGCGATGCGCCCGCTTTTCAACTACATGCATTCCGTCGTCGTTCCCACCTCCGTCTATGCGGCGAGCGACGACTGGGGCGCTGGAGAAGACACGGTGAAGTCGCTCCCCGAGAGAATCGACCGTGCTGCGCGTGAGTTGGCGGGGCTCATGCAGCACTCCACCCGCTCTGCAACCGTCATCGACCCTTTTGCGCTCGATGAGAACTTCGATCAGCTGCTCGGGGGCTTCCAGGGCAACTGACGGTCTGCACGCAGGCAAAAAGGGCGGGTGAACCGATACCGGCTCACCCGCCCTTTTCCGCATCAACAGTTGATCATCCTGTCTTGCGACGGAATTCTCTCTTCTGGTCGGGGCGGTTCTGTGCGTGGTCGACGGGCGAATTCTCCCGAAGATGGTCTTCACCATCGACCGAATTCTGCTGCTGCTTGTTCTTGCGGTCGAGCGCTTCACGGAACTTGCGCTTGACGTCTTCTGGTGGGCCGTCTGGAGCTGAATTATCGGAGCTCATTGTCCTCCTTGCAACGCAACGGCGAGAGAAACGCCGCTGTTCTTCCGGTACGACTCAGACTATGCGACCGGGGAAGCGAAGACCAGGGCGGCGCGCAGGGCGCCGGTGCGACACAATGGGGGGATGCTGCATCGACGTGCGATCTTCGGCGCCGTGAGCGCGCTGTATGCCGTGTTCATCGGCGCCGTTACGTTGACCCCCGATCCGTTCGGCACCGGCGTCGAGGGAACGATCGATCGGGTGATCGATGCGTTCTCCCAGCATCCGCTGACCGCCTGGATGACATACGATGTCGTCGAGTTCACCGCGAACATCGGCATGTTTGTGCCACTTGGACTGTTCGTCGCCGTGTGGGCGGGGCCGCGGCGGTGGTGGGTGGGAATCGTCGTCGGAGCGGCATACACCATCGTGATTGAGTCCTTTCAGGGGATCCTCCTCGCGGCGACGCGCTACGCGACGCTCAGCGACGTGATCGCCAATACTCTCGGCGCGATTATCGGTGCCGTGCTCGCGCGACTCATCCACGCGTTCGTCGTCGCGCGAGCCGCGCGATCATCAGAGGCAGGCAGCGTCAGGTGAGGGTGTACAGGTCTGCTAACATTGTTCAGTTGCCGTCTATCGGCCGCGGATAAAGAGAGCTCGCACGTCGTGTGACGGGCACCGCGCAACGACAGGAAGGGGATCGATTCTATGGCACTTGATGCAGAGACCAAGAAGGCGATCATCGAAGAGTACGCTACCCACCCCGGTGACACCGGATCCCCAGAGGTCCAGATCGCCGTGATGACGGAGCGCATCAAGGGGCTCACCGAGCACCTGAAGGATCACAAGCACGACCACCACTCGCGTCGTGGGCTGCTCCTTCTCGTCGGTCAGCGCCGTCGCATGCTGGGCTACCTGTCCAACGTTGACATCAACCGCTACCGCGCGCTCATCGAGCGCCTCGGACTGCGCCGCTAAGCGTATATCGCACTTCTTCATGCAACCGGCCGTCACCCTTGGTGACGGCCGGTTTGCCATCGTGTGAGGGCTCAGCCTCAGAGAGGATCAGATGGGAAAGACAGGTCGCAGAATTCTGGCCGCTGTCGTATTCATCGTGGCGATCATCGTTGCATGGTGGCTCATCGGGGCGGTCTTTCACCTGCTCTGGTTTGTCGTCAAGGCGTTTCTCGCCGTGATCATCGCGCTCGTTCTCGTTGGCGTGGTTCTCGTCGCGATCCGACGGCGTTCCTAACTCGAGCGCTTGGGCGCTCCGGCATCCTCGTCGCCAGCGCGTGGCGCGACCGTCGGAACGCTCTCGGTTTTCGGGCGCCGGGACCCCGTTGGATCGGTACGGCTCGGCCCAGCTGGAAGTCGATCATCGCGTATGAAGATCCAGTGCGGTTTCGGCTCGATGAGTGGGCGGAAGAATCGTCGCACCGGCCACGTCGACAAGGCAACGGCCAGCAGAAAGCTGACGACGAGCATCACCGGAAGCAGGTAGTCAGCAAGCGCCTCATGCTTGAGAAGACCTGACTCACGAAGCGGGTAGAGCACGAAACTGTGCAGCAGATAGACGTACATGGTCGCCTGCCCAAAACCCGAGAACGCTGTGCGGCGCCGTGGTATGAGAATGATGAACGCAGCGATCAGCACCGTGTTGAGCAGAATGACGGCAAGGCGGACGGCCCCCGCCCACCACGCGTCTTGCCCAAGCCCGTCATATGACTGGTCGTAGAAGAACCAGTGGCGCAGCCCGATAGTGCGCCAGACGTCGATGAACGCCCACACAAAGGCAGCCCAGATGGCGAAGGCCGCGAGAGCCGCCATGCGCAGCCACCACGGAATGTGCTCGTCGAGTCTCAGGCGATCGAAGAGATCCCATTTCTTCACGCGCCAGCCCAGAACGAAGAAAGGCAGAATGCCGAAAAGTCGTGCAAGCGAGAACGTGCTGTCGACGTTGTCGAGATAGCCGACACCGATGGAGAACACGACGGCCCAGAAAAGCGGCCAGCGCATGAGCGCAAGATAGGGAAGCACGAGTCGGAAGATCGCGAGGGCGAGCAGAAACCAGAGTGTCCATGACGGCTTTGTGGGATTGAGGGTTTCGTCGCCTTCGGCGAAAAACTTGACGGCAGTCCAGATCGACTCCATGAAGACGTAGGGAAGCACAATATCGGTGATGACGCGCTGCATCTGCCTGATCGATGGTGCGCCAGACTTCGAGAAGTACCCGCTGATGAAGGCGAACGCCGGCATGTGGAATGAGTAGATCACGAGATAGACCGTGAGAGCGGCATCCGAGTCGCCAACGAGTCTCTGAATGCCATGGCCCATCACAACGAGGGTGATGCACGCGAAGCGGGCGTTGTCCCACAGCGGGATGCGCTTGCTTCGTGCGGGAACGGAGCCTGTGTGCGGGGCACTCGACATAGTTGTCCTTTGTGATCAGACGGCGGCGGGCCGGCGCGCGTCGTTCTCGGTCTGGCGGTCGTGCGGGCCGGGCGGCACCTCGGGTAGCCACCATAGCGCTGTGCCCCACAATCCGATCGCGAGGATGACCGTTGAGATCGTCGTGAGAACAGGGAATGGGGTCTGAGCGATTCGGGTGGCGATCCACGCGGGGATGGCGCCAACGAGTGCCGAGAGGACGCTCGTTGACAGGGGATTCGAGAGGATGCCTCGGAACGACCACGCCGGCTTGAGCCAGCCGACGGTGAGCAGCGCCGAGCTGAGTGCGCCCGCGGTGCCAATCGTGAGCGGTGTCACCCAACGATTGTCGAGCTGGAGCGGACCGAGAGCAAGGGGAAGGCAGATGATCACTGCGGCCCAGACGGCAAACAGCGCCGAGCCCGTGGCGTAGAGAGCCGCGGGGCGGGGAGTCGCCGACGGATCGAGGGAACGCACACGCCCGTGGATTGCGATGGCTGTCGCCGAGGCAACGAGAATCCACCATGTCGAATCGAGACCGCGCAGCACCACCACGATCGATGCGGCAAAAGTCGTGGCAACAGCCATGGCGCACAGAGCACCACCCTGCGAGCGTGCCCGAGAGCGCAGGGCGACCATGTCTGCAATCGTGTCGCTGGGCAACGGGAGTTCCACGTGATGAAGGCCGCGGATGACGTGTCGCCATCGGCGCGACGCGCTGAGGAATCCGGCGATCGACGCGCAGATGATCACGGCGGATATCACGTGAGCCGGCCACGTAGCAGCAAGACGCGTCGGGCCTGCGGTGCCGTTCACCGCCATGATCACGGCAACGGCGAGACCGATGATGGCTCCGAAACCTGCGGCGCGAAGCGGAGTTGTCACGAGAGGAGCAGCGACAGCAATGGGGCGTGCGAGAGCGACGAGAACGCGGCCGACGGGGCCGATCGAACTCGACAGTGCCCGCGAGCTGATGCGCAGTGCGCGCGAGGCGATCGCGAGACGATAGTGGGGAGTGAGGTTGTCGAGCGTATCTGCCCCAAACTCAAATTCCTTTCTGATCTCGGGAACGCTGCGGGGGCCCTTTCGCCCCGAGAGGGGTGCATCTGGTGAGGAGGCGAGCTCCGCGAAGAGGGAGCTCTGCACAGCGTCGACGGAATCTCGGGATTGCGCGGCCGCCGACGTGCAAACGGAACGTTCGTTGAGGATGCGCACGATCGCCGCCGAGGAATCGAGACGGCCCCACCACCAGTCGTTTGCCCGCCATGTTCTGCTGAGAAATCCACCGAAGTTGAACAGCAGCGAACCCGACAGCTTGTCCTCGGCGCCCAAGGTCGGCCCGGTGAAGAGGCGTGCAAGCGACTCGTCCGTCACATCGGCGGGGTCGAGGCTGAGAGCGATGCGTGCGCGACGCCGTTGGCGGCGGCGGACAAGCACCTGAAACTGCTCGCCGTGGGCCGGGGGCTCGTCGGCTGTGAGTCGTTCGAACGTGAGCGAGCTGATCGGCTCGGGTATGCCGCGGGGAGCGAGGAACGGCGCGAGGTCGTGCGCTCCCGCATTGCGCGTGGGAAAGACGCTGAATGGGCTGTGCGCCCAGGCCTCACCCGAGTCGACACCCGGTGAGATCTCTCGAAGAAGGCAGACGACCGTATTGAGCTCGCTCCAGAGTGCACTGAGGTTGGTGCTTCCCTGGGCGGTGATCCAGGTTTCGATCGCCCGCGCCGCGGGGTGAGATCCAGAGCGTGCGGCGTCGAGAACATCGACGACCGTGGCATCGCGGGCGTCGGTGGCCGAGCCGAGTATGCGGTAGAGGCTCACGCGAATCTCTGCAATTGACGTTCCGCGATTGAGGGTGTCAGGCGGAAGCTGTTCGAGCGCGCGCACCCAGGTCAAACCGCAGAGAGCCGCGTCCAGGACTCCCTGCGGACCGAAGGTGATCGCGTCGATGACTGTCGAGGGCCCTGCGTGTTCCGTTGCCTGGGAATAGCGCTCACGAGCGGCATGCTCCAGGTCTTCGCGGTGTGCGCCATCCCACGTCCGCCACACGGAGCGCGAATCGATATTCGCCGAGTTTTGCCACGCGGACGGGTCGGCGGTGACGGTACTGAGAAATTGCACGTCGGCGGATGCCCTGTAGCGCACATAGGCTCGTCTGGCGGCATCCCCGTCGAAATGCGCTGTTGTCTGCGCGGCCGCATAGGCGTCACCTCGTGCCTGCTCCCGCAGCAGAGCGAGCCGAAAGCGTTCGATATGGGCGATCTCTTCTGCCCCCGGTTCGCGATCATCGGCGGATCCGCCGCCGAAGCGCAGCACATTGAGAATACGTGACTGACGGTCGGCGAATCGGCGCAGCACCGAGAGTGGCCCGTGTGGCGGTTCCGGTGGCCCGTAGCGCGTCGGTCTGATGGTTCGAGGTGACGGGGCCGGTGGGCTCGGGTCGAGGTACAGCATGAGCCGTGAGGAACTCGTCGCAGATGCCGAGCGGCGGGCGGCCCTGAAGGCCTGGTCGATCGGAACCTCGTCGAGGATGCTTCCATCGATGACACGAAACGGATGGTTCCACGTCGGACGGTGCCCGCTGAAGGCATATGACATGTCGATGTGGGTTGCGTCGCCCTCCGGTTTCTCTGACGGGTTCTTCGTCGAGGAGAAGATGAGCGCCGGCTCGAAAGCGCCCGGATATGATGAGGTGGAGCGTGCGGCATACGCGAGTCGAGCAAGATCGGTTCCGTCGCCGATGTCAGAGGGAATGCCTCGGCCGCGATCGGCGCCTTCTGCGCTGTCGGAACCGACGAAGTGAAAATATCCTCGGCTGTCTCGCGCACCAGGAACGCTCCGGTCTGCGCTGTCAATGATCGTCGCGGCCAGGTCAATGCTCACACTGCCCGAGCGATGGATGTCGTTGTGCGGAATGAGATCGTCGTCGTAGAGATCGTGGAGCGCGCGGGTGACTCGGGGCCAGAAGTAGTAGTCACCGCGCAGCAGCGAGTCAACGCGAGAGAACCCAGGCGGCTGAAGCAGCTGGCGAATGTCGGCGGCGTCTTGCCACGTTTCAAGCAGCGGATTCACGCTCGCGCCTGCACGTTGGGCAACCGCATAGACCACGGCGTTGAGTCCTCCGGCACTCGCGCCGGCGATAACGTCGATCTCGATCGAATCGAAGGCTGCCGCGGCGAGGAGCCGACCATACTCTCGGGCGCGCTCGATCTCGGGTGTGTCAAGTGCAGGAGGCGTGCTGCCACTCGGGGGAGTGTAGAAGGCATCCCATCCGCCCGATGTCTGCCGAATGCGCACGCGCCGGGCGACGTCGAGCTCGGCAACGGCGCCCCCGATCCACACTGCGAGGCTGACTCCTCCCCGCAGGGCGAGTGCCACGCGCAGAACATGGCGATGTGGCCCGTCGCCTAACTCACCGACCGAGACGAGATGCGGACGCGACTCGGAACCGACTCCGAGGGCGACGACCTGCCCTGACGCTTGTGCCATGCTCACGCCCCCTGTTCGCACTGAGTCAACGGTAGCGCTCAGGAGGGACAACCTGCCAGGCGCGCAAATACTCAGGCATGAGCAGTGTGCTCTGGTAGGATCGGGCGAGATCGATCAGCTGATCGATTATGCAAGAACGGAGCAGGCCGGCAGGAAGCTGGTCCTCGGTGGTGGATTTCTCTCGCGGAGTGAGAGCAATTTTCTACTGGAGATCAGCCATGACGACCTCACTGTGGTCATGAGTATGTACTGCCTGTTCTGCTCCGTGAACGTCGGGCGCGCTTTGGCGCGCCTGCGGACACAAAGGAGAGTGACCTTGGAAGGTCCAGAAATCACTGCTGCCGAGGCTGTCCTCGACAACGGGCGCTTCGGCAAGCGCACAGTTCGGTTCGAGACGGGCCGTCTCGCCCAGCAGTCACAAGGCGCCGTCGCCGCCTACCTCGACGACGAAACAATGATTCTTTCGGCTACGTCGGCGGGAAAGCATCCGAAGGACAACTTCGACTTCTTCCCTCTGACCGTTGATGTCGAGGAGCGCAGCTATGCTGCCGGAAAGATCCCCGGATCGTTCTTCCGCCGCGAAGGACGCCCATCGACAGACGCCATTCTCGTCTGCCGCCTGATCGACCGGCCCTTGCGCCCGTCGTTCGTCAACGGTCTTCGCAACGAGGTGCAGATCGTGATCACCGTGCTGTCGATCGCGCCGGGCGAGTTCTATGACGCGCTGGCAATCAACGCGGCCTCGGCTTCGACGCAGATCTCCGGTCTGCCGTTCTCCGGCCCGATTGCCGGTGTGCGCCTGGCGCTCATCCCCGGCAACGGCCAGGGCGAAGACCAGTGGGTCGCGTTCCCGAACGCTGAGCAGGTTGAGCAGGCGGTCTTCGACCTCATGGTCGCCGGTCGCGTTGTCACCAACGCTGACGGAACAGAAGACGTCGCCATCATGATGGTTGAGGCCGAGGCCACCGAGCACAGCTTCGACCTGATCAAGGCCGGAGCCGTCAAGCCGAATGAAGAGATCGTCGCAGGCGGACTCGAGGCAGCGAAGCCTTTCATCGCCGAGCTTGTGCGCGCACAGTCAGAGATGGCCTCGCACTCGGCAAAGGAGATCAAGGACTACCCGGTCTTCCTTCCGTACACAGACGAGGTGCTCGGCGCCGTCGAGGCTCTGGCCTCAGACGAGCTCTCGAAGATCTATCAGATCGCCGACAAGCTCGAGCGTCAGGATGCAGATGATGCACTGAAGGATCGTGTCAAAGAGGCAATCGCTGCACAGGTCGACGCAGGGGAGCTGCCCGCCGAGGCAACGGGACAGGTCTCTGCCGCGTACAAGTCGGTGACCAAGAACATCGTTCGCGGCCGCATCCTCGCCGAGGGTGTGCGCATGGACGGTCGTGGACTTGCGGACATCCGCCCGCTCGACGCCGAAGTGCAGGTGATTCCTCGTGTGCACGGTTCAGCGATTTTCCAGCGCGGAGAGACCCAGATCATGGGCGTCACCACGCTGAACATGCTCAAGATGGAGCAGCAGATCGATTCGCTGTCTCCGCAGACGCGCAAGCGCTACATGCACCACTACAACTTCCCGCCGTATTCGACGGGAGAGACGGGTCGTGTCGGTTCGCCCAAGCGTCGTGAGATCGGTCACGGATTCCTCGCCGAGCGTGCGCTTGCGCCTGTTCTGCCGAGCCGTGACGAATTCCCCTACGCGATCCGTCAGGTATCCGAGGCTCTTGGCTCGAACGGCTCGACGTCGATGGGCTCCGTCTGCGCATCGACGCTCTCGCTTCTCAACGCCGGTGTTCCGCTCAAGGCTCCCGTCGCGGGAATCGCCATGGGGCTCGTCACAGACGAGGTGGACGGCCAGACCCGCTATGCAGCTCTCACCGACATTCTCGGTGCCGAAGATGCACTCGGCGACATGGACTTCAAGGTTGCGGGAACAAGCGAGTACGTGACGGCGATTCAGCTCGACACGAAGCTCTCTGGGCTCCCTGCCTCCGTGTTGGCCGCAGCCCTCACGCAGGCGAAGGACGCGCGCACGCAGATTCTGCAGGTGCTGAATGCCGCGATCGATGCTCCGGACGAGATGGCCCCGACGGCTCCGCGCGTGATCAGCGTGCAGATTCCCGTTGACAAGATCGGCGAGCTGATCGGCCCGAAGGGCAAGACGATCAACGGCATCCAGGACGAGACGGGAGCCGACATCTCGATCGAAGACAACGGCACCGTGTTTATTGGGGCCGTTGACGGACCGTCGGCTGAGGCTGCTCGCGCGCAGGTAAACGCGATCGCCAACCCGACGAACCCTGAGGTCGGCGACCAGTTCCTCGGAACCGTCGTGAAGATCGCGGCGTTCGGCGCCTTCATCTCGCTGCTTCCGGGCAAGGACGGACTGCTGCACATCTCGGAGGTCCGCAAGCTTGCCGGTGGCAAGCGCGTTGGAGCTGTCGAGGACGTTCTCGGCGTCGGCCAGAAGATTCTGGTTGAGGTCACGAAGGTTGACGACCGCGGCAAGCTGTCGCTGCAGCCTGTCGTTGCCGACGAGGATGCCGATTCCGGCGCCGAGTCGCCGGCTGAGGAGAGCTAAGCTCTTCGCTTTAGATGGCCCGTCCCGCGTTGCGGGGCGGGCCATCGTTGTAGTTAAGCTGTGCGCGAGCCGCATTGAGAGCCCGCTCGAGGTGACGTAGTCTCGAAGTAATCCGGCAACGAGGCCGGGGCCGTATGGCGAGCCACAAGCGACCCATCCGGAACACGAGAGAAAGACGCGTGTCATAGTGTCCACCACACATGGTCCGACAATGCTCCTGACACACTCAGGGGAGTATGTCCAACTGCTCACACCGCGCGGAGAACGCGTGGATGCCCCGGGTTTCGACCCGTGGGTCGCCGATATCGGCTCGGTCGAACTGCGTTCGCTTTACGAAGACATGCTGATCAGCCGACGGCTTGACACCGAAGCCACAGCACTGCAGCGACAGGGTGAGATCGGGCTCTGGCCGCCGCTTCTCGGGCAGGAAGCAGCACAGGTTGGCTCTGCCCACGCATTGCGGCCGAGCGACTTCGTCTTCGGCAGCTATCGCGAGAATGCCGTTGCTTTTTGCCGAGGCGTCGACCTGACGACGATGATCTCCGTCTGGCGCGGAAACGCGAACGCCGGCTGGAACCCCTACGACATCAGCATGGCTGCTCCGGCGATCATCATCGGGGCGCAGACCCTCCACGCCGTTGGCTACGCCATGGGCTGCGATTTCGATCGGTCCGATGACATTTCGGTCGCCTACTTCGGCGATGGTGCGACAAGCCAGGGCGATGTGAACGAGGCGATGATTTTTGCCGCGAGCTTCTCCGCTCCCGTCATCTTCTTCTGCCAGAACAATCACTACGCCATCTCCGAGCCTGTCGGCGTGCAGACAACGAAGCCGATCGCCGACCGTGCGCCGGGCTTCGGCATTCCCAGCATCCGTGTCGATGGAAACGACGTGCTCGCCGTCTTTGCGGCAACAGCTATTGCCGCAGATCGGGCGCGGTCGGGAAACGGGCCGACCTACATTGAGGCGGTCACCTACCGCATGGGACCCCACACGACAAGTGATGATCCGACGAGGTATCGGCCGGAAACGGAACTCGAAGAATGGCGTGCGAAGGACCCTCTCGACCGTGTCAAGCGCTACCTGATGAAGATCGGGGCGCTCGACGATGCCCAGATGCAGGCGATCGATGACCACGCCGACCGGGTTGCGAAAGACCTGCGGGCCGCGATTCGAGCTCTTCCCGAGCCGGAACCGCTGTCGTTCTTCGACACCGTCTTCGCCGAGCCCAATGCCCACCTCGCCCGCCAGCGAAGCCAGCACGCCGCGTATCTTGCGGCTTTCGATGGAGGTGAGCGCTGATGACCGATCAGAAGACAGCAGACACCGCAGAGAACGTGCGCACACTTACCCTGTCGAAGTCGATAAACGAAGGGTTGAGGCGAGCGCTCTCCGATGATGACAAGGTTATCCTCATGGGGGAAGACATCGGCGACCTCGGGGGAGTCTTTCGCGTGACCGACGGGCTCAAAGCGGAGTTTGGGCCGCGCCGCGTCATCGACACCCCGCTCGCGGAAGCCGGCATCATCGGCACCGCTGTCGGGCTCGCCTACCGCGGCTACCGTCCGGTGTGCGAAATTCAGTTTGATGGGTTCATCTATCCCGGATTCGACCAGATTGTCGCCCAGGTGGCCAAGCTGCACGCTCGGACAGCTGGCGACGTGCGCATGCCGATCACGATTCGGGTGCCGTTCGGCGGTGGCATCGGCTCAGTTGAGCACCACTCTGAATCTCCGGAGGCATACTTCGCTCACACCGCGGGTCTGCGGGTTGTTTCCTGTGCAAACCCACAGGACGCATATTCAATGCTCCGACAGGCGATCGCCAGTGACGACCCCGTGCTCTTTTTTGAGCCGAAGCGACGCTACTGGATGAAGGGTGAGGTTGACCTTGAGAGCACCCCCGAGCTGCCCCTGAGCTCGGCACGCGTGCTGACGAGCGGAACCGATGTCACGCTCGTCGCCTACGGGCCGCTTGTACCGACAGCGATGAACGTCGCAGCGGCTGCGGCCGATGATGGCGTCTCTGTTGAGGTCATCGATCTGCGCTCGCTTCAGCCCGTCGACTTCGATGCCGTTGTCGCGTCGGTGCGTGTGACGGGGCGCCTTGTGGTCGCACACGAAGCGCAGCGGTTCGCCGGGCTAGGGGCCGAGATCGCCGCGACGATCACAGAACGCTGCTTCGAGTTTCTCGAAGCGGCGCCCGAGCGCGTGACCGGATTCGACACTCCGTACCCGCCCGCCGCCTTCGAGGACCAGTTTCTCCCCGATCTCGATCGCATTTTGGATGCGGTCGACAGGGCGATGGGTCGCCGAAATTCTCTGAGCGGCTGGAGGTTTGACGGATGAGCATCAAGGACTTTCTCCTCCCCGACCTCGGCGAGGGGCTTACAGAGTCAGAGATCGCCAGCTGGAAGATCGCCGAGGGCGACACCGTCACGGTGAATCAAGTGATCGCCGAGATTGAAACGGCGAAGGCTCTCGTTGAGCTCCCGTCGCCGTTCGACGGAACGATTCGCACGCTCTATGCCGAGGAAGGCTCCACCGTGCAGGTCGGCGCACCCCTCATCGCCTTCGAGCTCGACGGTGGTGACGATGAGCCGGAAGATGGCGGTGAGACGCAAGAACGCGAGCCCGTGCTCGTTGGGTACGGTCCGAAGAAAGAAGGCGGAGCGGCGCCGAAACGCCGGCGACGGTCGTGGGAAAGTGCATCGTCTGCCACTGCTGCGACATCGACAGAAACGTCGGAGTGGGATGCCGCGGCGGTGCCATCGCTCGAAACTGCCGGCTCTGCAGTGGGCGCTGAGCGCACGGAACGCCCGAGGACGACCCCTCCGGTTCGTATCTTCGCTCGCGAATGCGGCGTTGACCTGACCGGTGTTGCCGGCACGGGAGCAGGAGGGCTCATCACACGGGCAGATGTTCAGCGGGCAGCAGAGGCCAGTTCCACCGACCAGGCGCGCGAGCAGGCAGTGCCTCACGAGGGGAATCGCGAAGACGTCCGCATTCCGATTAAGGGTGTGCGCAAAGCGACAGCGGCGGCGATGACGGCGTCGGCGTTCACGGCGCCGCACGCGAGTGAGTTCATCACCATCGATGTGACGCGCACAAGCGAACTCGTGACACGGCTGCGAGAGCAGCACCCGAAGACCCGCATCACTGTCATGACGATCGTCTCGAAGGCGATGCTGCTCGCGGCACATCGCACGCCGTCGGTGAACGCTCACTGGGACGAGGACGCACAGGAGATCATCGAGTTCGCCCACATCAACCTCGGCGTTGCGGCGGCGACGGATCGAGGACTCGTCGTCCCCGTTGTGAAAAACGCAGACGCGATGGGGTTGCTTGATCTTGCCGATGCGATCGCAGCCCTTGTGGCGACGGCCCGTGAGGGCAGAACCCAGCCCGCGGATATGTCGGGCGGAACAATGACGCTGACGAACGTCGGCGTCTTCGGCGTGGATGCGGGAACTCCCATCCTCACACCGGGGCAGTCCGCGATCCTCGCGGCGGGGGCCGTGCGCCGCCGGCCGTGGGAGCACAATGACGAGATCGCGCTGCGCGACGTCATGACGCTCAGCATGTCCTTTGATCACCGCATCGTCGACGGGGAGCAGGCGTCACGCTTTCTTGTCGATGTCGCGCGTGTGCTGAACGACCCAGGCACGGCACTCACGCTTCTCTGAGCGGAGAGGTCACGAGGCGCTCGTCTGATGCTTCGTGACCTCAGCTCGTGAGGGCGGCGTAGCTCATGCGCTCGAGCAATGCCCGCAGCCGATCCGCCCTTGCCGCACCACGGCGACGGACGGAGTAGGGCGTTGAGTTCATGAGACCGAAGGCCGCGTGTGCGCGCACGCGCAACTCGGCGACGTCGGCATCGGGAGAAAGTCGCTCGAGAAGCGAGACCCACAGCTCGACATACTGCCTCTGAAGGAGCCGTACCGTGTGTGCATCGTGTGGCGAAAGCGCGCTGCGATCGCGGTCATGCACCCGGATGACGTCTGTATTGCGTATTGCGAAGTCGACGTGGAATTCGATCAGCGCACGCAAAGCGAGATCGCCCTCCGGAGCGCGTTGCGTTTCGAGTGATCCGCCCTCGAGCAGGTCAGTGCTGACGCCGATGAGCAGCTCAGCAAGGACTGCCTGCTTGCTGGGAAAATGACGGTAAACGGCCGGGCCCGAAACGCCGACGGCGGTGCCGAGGTCTTCCATCGAGACGCCATTGAAGCCATGTTCCGAAAACAGAGCGGCCGCAGCATCGAGGAGCGAGAGCCTTCGCTTGTTCTTCGCGTCGCTGCGCCCGTGTGGCTTCTCTGACATGCCCGGCCTCCTCTGGCTGTCTGCTGGCACTGGACACTTCAGTTATTGAATACTAACCTAAGAGAAGGCGAGTTAATGCTCGCTAACTGAAATCGGTCATCGTCGACCACAGGGGAGTCATGCACACTCTGACCACAGCCATCGACCCGTCATCTGACGGAGCGAAGCGCAATGCCGCAGCGCAGCAATCGCTTGTCGGCGAACTCACCGAGCGATTGAGCTCCGTTCGCCGCGGCGGGAACGAACGCGCGCGAGATCGTCACGTCGCGCGTGGCAAGCTTCTGCCTCGCGATCGCATCGATCGGCTCCTCGACGAGGGGAGCCCGTTTCTCGAGGTCGCGCCGCTCGCGGCCGACGGACTCTATGACGGCGCTTCGCCCAGCGCTGGCGTCGTCGCGGGGATCGGTGTCGTGCACGGCCGTCACGTGATGGTCATCTGCAACGATGCGACGGTCAAGGGCGGCACGTACTACCCGATGACGGTGAAGAAGCATCTTCGAGCGCAGGAGATCGCCGAGCAGAACAGGCTTCCCTGCATCAGCCTCGTCGACTCGGGCGGAGCATTTCTGCCGATGCAGGACGACGTGTTTCCCGATCGTGACCACTTTGGGCGAATCTTCTATAACCAAGCGCAGATGTCCGCGGCGGGAATTCCCCAGATCGCTGCGGTGCTCGGCTCGTGTACAGCGGGTGGTGCCTACGTGCCCGCGATGAGCGACGAGACGGTGATCGTCCGCGAACAGGGAACGATCTTCCTCGGGGGCCCGCCCCTCGTGAAAGCGGCAACGGGGGAGGTTGTCTCGGCCGAAGAGCTCGGAGGCGGCGACACTCATTCGCGCATCAGCGGGGTGACAGACCATCTTGCCGACGACGATGACGATGCGTTGCGCATTGTGCGCGACATCGTGAGCACTCTTCCGCAGAACCCTCCACCGGCGTGGGCCGTCAGCGAAAGCAGTGAGCCCGCCGTCGACGCCGGTTCGATCTACGACGTTGTTCCTGTCGACCTGCATGAGTCATACGACGTCCGAGAGGTCGTCGCTCGCATCGTTGACGCCAGCGGCTTTCACGAGTTCAAACGTGAATATGGGACCACCCTCGTGACGGGGTTCGCCCACATCCATGGGCATCCTGTCGGCATCATCGCGAATAACGGTGTGCTGTTCTCGGAGTCCGCACTCAAGGGAGCGCACTTCATCGAGCTCTGCGACCAGCGGGGAATTCCCTTGGTGTTTCTGCAGAACATCTCGGGATTCATGGTGGGCCGTGAGTACGAGGCGGGCGGCATCGCCAAGCACGGGGCAAAAATGGTCACGGCCGTTGCGACAACCAGAGTCCCCAAGCTCACCGTCGTGATCGGAGGCTCGTTTGGGGCTGGCAACTACTCGATGTGCGGGCGGGCGTATTCGCCTCGTTTTCTCTGGATGTGGCCCGCCGCTCGCATCTCGGTCATGGGCGGGCAGCAGGCGTCGGAAGTGCTGGCAACGGTGAAACGCGATGGCATGACGAAACGCGGCGAGACCTGGAGCGACGACGAAGAGCAGGCATTCCGAGCGCCGATCCGCGAGCAATATGAGAATCAGGGCAGTCCGTACTATTCCACCGCCCGCTTGTGGGACGACGGCATCATCGACCCGGGTCAGACCCGCACGGTGCTCGGGCTCGCCCTCGACGTCAGCGCACGCAGCCCGCTCGATGATTCCGGCTTCGGCCTATTCAGGATGTGATGATGTTTCAAACTGTCTTGATCGCGAACAGAGGCGAGATCGCCGTACGCATAATCCGGACGCTGCGGCGCCTCGGCATCCGTTCCGTTGCCGTGTACAGCGACGCGGACGCCACTGCTGCCCATGTTCGCGCAGCAGACAGCTCCGTGCGGCTCGGACCCGCTCGAGCATCCGAGAGCTATCTCAACATTGATCGCGTGATCGATGCTGCGCGTCGCTCGGGCGCTGATGCCGTGCACCCCGGGTACGGATTTCTCTCGGAGAACTCACGCTTCGCCGCCGCCTGCGCAGCCGCGGGACTCACCTACATCGGCCCGGAGCCGCACGCGACAGAGATTATGGGCGACAAGATTCGGGCGAAGCAGCGCGTCGAAGCAGATGGAGTTCGTGGCATTCCGGGGCGCGCGGTGCCCGGCATGACAGATGACCAACTTGTCGAAGCTGCGAATACGATCGGGTACCCGGTGCTCGTGAAGCCCTCCGCAGGCGGCGGGGGCAAGGGAATGATTGACGTACACCGCCCCGAAGACATGCCGGAGGCTCTCAGCGCAGCTCGACGCGTTGCGTCTGCGGCCTTCGGCGACGACACTCTGTTCGTCGAGCGACTGATCACGTCGCCACGGCACATTGAGGTGCAGGTGCTCGCCGACACGCTCGGAACAGTGTTGCACGTGGGAGAACGGGAGTGCTCGCTGCAGAGACGACATCAGAAGGTGATCGAAGAGGCACCCTCGTCGTTGCTCGATGAGGCGACGCGGGAACGCATTGGCCGTGCAGCGTGCGATGTTGCGCGCAGTGTCGATTACACGGGTGCGGGAACTGTTGAGTTTCTCGTGTCGGCCGACGCACCAGACGAATTCTTCTTCATGGAGATGAATACGCGTCTGCAGGTGGAGCACCCCGTGACCGAAGCGGTGACGGGCATCGATCTGGTGGAGCAGCAGTTGCACATTGCGGCGGGAGAGCCGCTTGCTCTCGCGCAGGACGACATTTCGCTGACCGGCCATGCCGTTGAAGCTCGTCTCTACGCCGAAGACTCCAACTTTCTTCCCCAGGCAGGAACCGTCGCGCATGTCGCGTTCCCCCGCGACGTTCGCGTCGACAGCGGAATCGAACGAGGAACCGTCGTCGGCTCCGACTACGACCCAATGCTGGCAAAGATCATCGCGTACGACGACACACGCGAAAGGGCGCTCGAGAGACTCGGCCGCGCACTCGAGAAGACTGTTGTCTTCGGTGTCACAACGAACACGTCATTTCTTCACAGTCTGGTCACCGATGCAGATGTGCGTGCAGGAAAGATGGACACGACGACGATCGACTCGCGGATTCCAGACGGCGAGGCCGACAGCGTCAACGGACGCGTCTGGGCTGCTGTTGCCCTTGCCGTGCACCAGTCACGGTGGCGCGGCGCCGGGGCGGACCCGTGGGCGACGCCCAGCGGGTGGAGGCTCGGAGCTCCCGCGCGAGCAATTGACACGCGGATGCGGTGTGGCGGAGATGAGCGCACGATGACCGTCTCGGGCCCGCCAGAGGCCGCGCGCGTCGATGAGCGTGCGGCGAGCATTCATGGCGACGGACTCGAGCGTCAGGTTGAGATCGACGGTGAGATTTCGACAGTTGCTGTTATGCAGATCGGCGAGAGCATCTGGATTCACGACGGACACGAGGCACGGGAATTCATTCTCGTTGACCGAGACAGCGCACGGGCGGCACGAGCAGACAGCACGCGTGTGGAACCAGAGCTGCGCTCGCCGATGCCCGGAACGATCGTCGCCGTATCGGTCGCCGACGGAGACACCGTCGCCGCGGGCGACACGGTGCTCGTGATCGAGGCGATGAAGATGGAACACCGCATCGTCGCGCCCATTGCCGGAACGGTAACCCGTGCGGCATCCCTCAACCAGACGGTGGCGAAGGACGCCATCGTCGCGACAATCATTGCCCCAGACAACGCGGGCAATGCAGACGAGTCCCACAAGGACGCACACAATGAAGGAGACAACGCGTGAACATCGAGCTCGACGAGGATCACCTCGAACTTGCGCAGACGGTGAAGGACTTCGCCGACACGGTGATTGCCCCCGCCGCCTACAGCTACGACACCGAACGGCGCTTGCCACTCGAGATCATCGATCAGATGGCCGAGATGGGGCTCTTCGGTCTGCCATTTCCCGTCGAGTTCGGAGGGCGAGGCAAGGACTACCTGTCACTCTGCCTCGCTGTTGAGCAGCTCTCTCGAGTCGACCAGTCGATCGGCGTGACACTCGAGGCCGGAGTCGGCCTCGGCGCGATGCCGGTCTATCGCTTCGGCACCGATGCGCAGCGCGAGCGGTTTCTGCCGCAGCTGACGTCAGGCAAAGCGCTCGCCGCATTTGGGCTCACAGAGGCCGAAGCGGGCTCAGATGCCGGAGCGACGAAGACGACGGCCGAGATGATCGACGGCGAATGGGTGATCAACGGAACGAAGCAGTTCATCACCAATTCAGGCACGCCCATCACACGGCTGATCACGGTCACGGCTGTGACGGGCAGCCGCACGTCATCGCGGGGTGGAACGGTGCCGGAGCTGTCATCGATTCTCGTTCCGACCCCGGCAGACGGCCTGACGGTTCACCCCGCCTACGACAAGCTGGGATGGCACACGTCAGACACGCACCCGCTCAGCTTCGATGACCTTCGGGTGCCAGAAGAGAACCTCCTCGGGGAGCGCGGGCGCGGGTTCGCCAACTTTCTCTCGATTCTCGATGAAGGCCGAGTTGCCTTTGCCGCGCTGTGCACCGGCGCTGCTCAAGGGTGCCTTGAGCAGGCGATCTCCTACGCGAAATCACGGAATGTGTTCGGCACAGCGATCGGCTCGAATCAGCACATCGCGTTTATGATCGCCCGAATGGAGGAGCGTGCACATTCGGCACGATTGGCGTACTACCACGCGTGTTCTCTTCTCATGGCGGGGAAGCCCTTCAAGAAGGAGGCGTCCCTCGCCAAGCTCAGCGCGAGCGAAGCGGCAATGGCGAACGCGCGTGACGCCAGCCAGATCTGGGGAGGCTACGGATTTCTCAATGAGAACGCCGTCGGCCGTCACTACCGTGACTCCAAGGTTCTCGAGATCGGCGAGGGCACAACAGAAGTTCAATTGATGATCGTCGCTCGCGAGCTCGGGCTCGTAGAATAGAAGTGGAGGCGACAATGGAGCGTCGGATCGAAGAGCAGCGCGGACTCTACTTTGAGGAGTTCGATGAGCGGACGTGCTATCGACACCGACCGGGCCGTACAATCACCGAGGCCGACAACGTGCTCTTCACAACGCTCAGCATGAACACGCAGTCGCTGCACCTCGACGCGGCGTGGAGTGCAGAGCAGCCGTTCGGCGAGCGGCTCGTCAACTCGATGCTGACGCTCTCGACTCTCGTTGGGCTCTCGGTCGCGCAGCTGACGCAGGGAACGATCGTCGCCAACCTCGGGTTTGAGAAGATCGCCTTTCCGCTTCCCATGCATCACGGCGACACGCTGTACGCAGAGACGATCGTCACGGCGAAGCGGCTGTCGAAGTCCCGTGTCGGGCAGGGAATCGTGACTCTCGAGCACACGGGGCGAAATCAGAATGATGAGGTTGTCGCGACTGCCGTTCGCAGCACTCTCGTCTGGTCAAAGGGAGCACAGCCATGACATTTCGAATGGGTCCATCGCTTCTCTTCTGCCCGGCGGATCGCCCCGAGAGGTTCGACAAGGCCCGAGACCGAGCGGATGCTGTCATCCTCGACTTCGAAGATGGTGTCGACCCCGAATCGCGTGATGCCGCGCGTGACGCTCTTCGAGAGCATCCACTCGACCCGGCGACGACGATTGTGCGTGTGAACCCGGCAGATACCGCCGACTTTCTGCACGACATCGAGGCTCTGCGCTCCACTCAATATCGAACTGTCATGTTGTCAAAGACCGAGCGCACAGACCACGTCGAACGCCTGAACGGGTACAAGGTCATCGCGTTGTGTGAGACAGCCAGCGGAATCATGATCGCCGAGAAGCTTGCCCAGATGTCGACGGTCGTCGCACTGATGTGGGGCGCGGAAGATCTCATCGCGTCTCTCGGCGGCAGCGGGAGCAGACGCCCTGACGGCCGGTATCGAGACGTTGCGGCGCACGCGCGCTCTCGTGTGCTGCTTGCGGCAGGATCGGCGGGCAAGGCGGCGATCGATGCCGTGCATCTCGACATCGACGATCGCGCAGGGCTCGAGACCGAGGTCGAGGATGCCGTTGCCTGCGGTTTCGCCGCGACGGCGTGCATCCACCCCAGTCAGGTCTCGGTGATTCGCGATGGCTACCGGCCCACCCCCGCGCAGCGTGAGTGGTCGCGTGCTCTGCTCGATGAGGCAAAGGGAAGAACCGGGGCATTCCGGTTTCGCGGTCAGATGGTCGACACGCCCGTGCTTCGGCACGCCGAGCAGGTGCTTCGCCGTACACAGCGCGACGGCGTCTCGAATGGGTCACGACTTCACGATGTCGGCACGCCGAGCGGTGAGACATCGCTGTGATGATCTAGAGTCAGGGAAAGGCATCGGGGGATGCTGACGTGCAGCAGCGGGAGGGGCTCATGAACGTACAGCACATGAGCGGTGAAGGTTCACAGCGTGTGGCGGAGCTTCGCCCGCACGATCATCGCGCGCTGCAGACAACAAACACGGCAGACGTCGATACGCCCACCGTCGCCATGCCGGTGCGGAGGCTAATCGCCGACACCGATCTTGCGGTGTTCCCCGTGGCTATCGGAGGCAGCGTCTTCGGATGGACGGCCAGTGCAGACGACACCGAAGGGATCCTCGACAGATACGCGGCCGCGGGCGGAAATTTCATCGACACGGCAGACAGCTATGCTTCGGGACTCAGCGAAGTGCAGATCGGGCGCTGGCTGCGGCGACGCGGCAATCGCGACGACATGGTTGTGGCAACGAAGATCGGGCGCCACGCCGACTACCGTGGTCTTGCTCGCACGACGGTCACCGCGGCCGTCAACGCGAGCCTCGAACGCCTCGGAACCGACCGAATCGACCTGCTCTACCTTCACGAGGACGACCCAAGCACACCTCTTGAAGAGACGCTTGGCTCTGTGCGCGACCTCATCGACGCCGGCAAGGTTCGTGCCGTCGGGGCCTCAGGGCTTCCTGTCGACAGGCTCATCCAGGCACGCATCCTCGCTGCCGCCGGATACCCGAGAATCGTTGCCTTCGAAACGGAATACAGTCTCGCGAACCGTACCGACTTCGAGGGCGACAGGGCACTCGTCGCTCGAGGACAAGACTTGGCCGTCATGCCGTATTTCGCGCTAGCCAGCGGATTTCTCACGGGCAAGTACCGCTCGAAGGCAGACTTCACAGGAACGACGAGAGCGACGCGGGCATCGGCGCATTTCAACAGACGAGGCATGCGGATTCTGCGCGCACTCGACTCCGTCGGCGCAGCACACGGTGTGGGCCCAGCGACAATTGCGCTGGCCTGGCTCCTCACACGCAAAGCGGTGTGCGCTCCCGTCGTGAGCGCGTCAGAGCCCAACCAAGTAGAGGCTCTCGTCGCTGCGCCGCGAATCGCGCTCAGCAGGTCACAGCTCCTCGAACTCGATCGCGCATCTCGCAGTTGACGTCACGACGCGCGGCCGAGCCGACTAGGCTGGAGTCGATGAACGCTGCCGTGCCCTTCCCCCTTGATCTGCCCGAGCTGGATTTCGAGGCGGCCGGTGGAACCCGAATTCGACGCAGCATCCTTCCGGGCGGCATCCGAGTTCTCAGTGAGTCCGTCCCAGGCGCTCGCAGCGCAACGATCGGGTTCTGGGTGGCCGTCGGATCGCGCGACGAATACCTGGCTCAGAGCCCCGTGTCTGGGCAGGGATCGACTCACTTTCTTGAGCACCTTCTCTTCAAGGGCACTCCAACCCGGAGCGCTCTCGACATCGCTGTGGCCTTCGACTCGGTCGGCGGCGACAGCAATGCAATGACAGCCAAAGAGTTCACGTGCTACTACGCGAAGGTGCGCGACCGAGACCTGCCAATGGCCATCGGCGTTCTCGCCGATATGGTGACGAATTCCGTGATCGACGACGGCGAGTTCGAAACCGAGCGCGGCGTCATTCTTGAAGAGCTCAGCCATGCCTCAGACGATCCAGGTGACGTTGCCGGAAACGCGCTGTTCGAATCGGTTTTCGGCACCCACCCGCTCGGTCGCCCTGTCGGGGGAACGCCCGAGACGATCGAGCAGGCGACGCGCAGCGGTGTGTGGGATCACTACCGTCATCACTATCGACCGGACGAGCTCGTGATCTCGGTTGCCGGCGCCGTCGACCATGACGATCTCGTCGCTCTGGTGAATCAATCGCTTGCGGGAGCACAGTGGGAGCTCGATCCCGACGCGACGCCGGTTGCCAGGCGACCGCAGGGCCCCGACGCATTCTCGGGCACCCGTCGACTGCAGACGATCGCCCGGCCCATCGAGCAGGTGCATCTCATGCTGGGCATGCCCGGTCTCGTGGCCAGCGACCCCGATCGGGTGATCCTCAGCATGCTCAACGCGATCCTCGGCGGCGGAATGTCGAGTCGGCTCTTCACCGAGATTCGCGAACGGCGCGGGCTCGCCTATTCTGTCTATTCCTTCGCTGGAGCGCATTCAGATGCGGGTATGCAGGGCATGTATGCAGCGTGCTCTCCGCGCAATGCGGCAGACGTCGCACAGCTGATGCAGGCCGAGCTGCAGAAACTCGCCGACGTTCCTGTCGGCGATGAGGAGCTCGCGCGGGCCTACGGTCAGCTTTCTGGCCGAGCCGCACTCAGTCTCGAAGATTCCGACGTGCGCATGTCACTGCTGGGGCGGGCAGAGATCACCCTCGGCGAATACCTCGATCTTGATGAGAATCTTCGTCGGCTTGCGAGCGTCACGGCAGCCGACATTGCCACCATGGCAGCACGGCTCGTGGCGCAACCGCAATCAATCGTCGCTGTCGGAGCGGTCGATGACGATCTCTTCGCCGACGTCGTGACAAGCAAGGAGTGATTCGCACGTGTCGCAGTATGTGTACCTCGTCAGACACGGGGAGCAGCAGGACGCCGAGCATGGACTGCCAGATGGGCCGTTGTCGCCGCGCGGTCGACGGCAGGCAGAGATGCTCTCGCAGCGCCTCGGCGGTGTTCCGTTCACGAGTGCCCGTCACTCTCCGCTGCAGCGCGCAGCAGAGACCGCGTCGATCATCGGCGAGCGGCTTCCGGCCCTCGAGCTCGAGCCGTCATCGCTCTTGTTCGATTGCATTCCCACGGGTGAGGGCGACGAGACGCCAGCGGCGTATCACCCGTTCTTCGGTGCGGTGACCGAAGACGAGATCGCGGCAGGCAGAGCGCAGATGGCGGATGCTGTTGCCGAGTTTCTCGGACCGAAGAAGGGCGAGAGCCACGATCTGCTGATCACGCACAACTTTGTGATCGCCTGGTTTGTTCGCGAAGTGCTCGGCGCGCCCGAATGGCGATGGATGACACTTGACCAGGCGCATTGCGGTCTGACGATCATCCAGCGCAAACCGGGGCGGCCGTGGACGCTTCTGACCCACAACGATCTCGCGCATCTCCCCGTCGAATTGAGAACGGGGCTTCCCGAACAGCTACCCGTGTGAGGATGCTGTTGTCAGACGCTTTGTGAACCAGGTAGTGGCGTTCGGGTTCGCGTTGTACGCGTCAATTTCCGTGTATCCGCAAGAACGGTACAGTCCATTCGCCGCATCAAGTGACGCATGTGTGTCGAGCACGACGTCGTGTGCACCGAGCGATGCGGCAATCTGCTCGAGCTCGCCGACGAGCAGCCGTCCCAGCCCACGTCCGCGCGTTTCTGGGCGCACGTAGAGATGTTTGATCTCGAACCGGTCGGGCGAGAGCGCGCGTACACCACCGCAGCCGAGTGGGAGGACGCCGTCATAGAGAATGACGAACTCACCCGTTGGCGGTTCAAAATTCTCTGGCAGCGGCGTCGAGGTCACGTATCCGCCGCCCGGGTGCCCGCTTCGACGAGCATCGAAATACTCGTCGAGCAGCATTGTCGCATCGGCTGTGGAGACGGGGGAGCGCCGTACTGTTGTCACTGTGCGATTCTACGACCGCTGGTTGATAGATTGGAGCAATGACGACACGCGTTGCATTGGCCGGGGCACGGGGCAAGATGGGCAGGCAGATCGACTCGGTTCTCGCCGACATGGACGGGTTCGAGGTGGTCGCGCGCCTCGGGAGATCGAGCGACCTCAGCGAGCTGGACGGCGCGGATCTTGTTGTTGACGTGACGCATCCAGAAGCCAGCGGCGCCGTCGTCGAGCACGCGACAAAGAACGGTTCTCGGGTTCTGACCGGCACATCGGGTTGGTCGGCGCAGCGAATCTCGGAGCTGGGCGCTGCGCTTCCTGCCGAAGGCGGGGTGCTGATCATTCCCAACTTTTCGCTCGGCTCCGTTCTCGGCACAACCTTTGCCACAATCGCGGCCCGCTTCTACTCATCGATCGAGATCGTCGAGAGCCACAGAGCGTCGAAAGCGGATTCTCCGAGCGGAACGGCCGTCCGCACCGCGGAGCTCATGGCTGCCGCTCGCGATGGCCTCGGCCCCGTCGAAGCACCGCACACCGAGCAGCGTGCGCGGGGGCAGGAGGTCGCAGGCATTCCCGTTCACAGCCTGCGTCGTCATGGGATCGTCGCACGGCAAGAGACCCTTTTGGGCGGCGACGGCGAGACCCTGAGCATCGTGCACGACACAATCGATCCCAGCGCGTATGAACGCGGCATCCGGGTGTCTCTCGAAGCCGTCGCGACGGTGCACGGAGTGGTCGTCGGTCTGGAGAATGTTCTCGATCTCGGAATCAACCGCTCATGAAAGCTCGTACGGGCGCGATCGTCATGGCCGCCGTGCTCGTTCTGTATCTTGCCCTCGTCGGCCAGCGAGCCGTGCAGTTCGTACTCACCGGGGTGCCGATCGCGGTCGCAATCGGCGTCGCACTCATCGTTCTTCCGATCATCGGGGTCTGGGCTCTTGCCATGGAACTTCAGTTCGGCATCAAATCAGGTCGACTCGCGGACGAGCTCGACGCCGCGGGCGAGACGCCGGCCGATCTCCCTGTTCTTCCGAGCGGACGAGTGGAGCGTTCGGCAGCGGATGCGGCATTCCCCACCTACAAGGCCCACGCAGAAGCCGAGCCGGAGAATTGGCGGGCGTGGTTTCGGCTCGGGATCCTCTATCGGGGGGCTGGAGATTCACGACGCGCGCGTGCTGCCGTGCGTCGAGCTATTCGCCTTCACGACGCAGATGCAAAGCGGGCCGACCGGTAAAACCGATCGGCCCGCAAACAATGACGCGTCAGGCGAGACTTGCCTCGAGCGTGATCTCAACTCCGGCGAGAGCCTGAGACACGGGGCAGCCGCCCTTCGCGGCCTCGGCGAGACGTTGAAACTCCTCGTCGCCGATGTTCGGGACCTTGGCGTTCACCAGAAGGTGGCTTCCGGTGATCTTCGGCCCCGAGGGGTCGAACGTCACGGCAGCCGTCGTCTGAATGCTCTCGGGCGGGAACCCGGCATCGACGAGCGTGTTCGAAAAGGCCATCGAGAAGCACGCTGCGTGCGCTGCGCCCAGCAGCTCCTCCGGGGTCGTCGTGCTCTCTGAGCCCTCGGAGCGCGCCTTCCAATCGACAGCAAGTGAGGCGCTCTTGGACGAATCGAGCGACACCGTACCGTTCCCTTCGAAAAGGGTGCCGTTCCACACTGTGGTGGCTTCGCTTGTGACAGCCATGCTTCCTCCGTTCATTGGGTGCAGCGCACCCTCGTGGCGAATCTCTGTACCTCGAGCCTAACCATTCGCAGGTCGCATAGCGACGGGTTCGCTACGATGACTCCTGAGGAGGTGCGAATGGCACGAGGCGATGAAACAGCGTTGGTGACCGGCGCGACGTCGGGCCTCGGGTTGCAATTCTCCGAGCAGCTCGCTCGTCGCGGGTTCGGCCTTGTTCTCGTCGCTCGAGACCGTGTTCGGCTGCACGAGGTACAGGCGGACCTGATCTCCCGGTACGCACTTCCCGTCGAGATCATCGCCGCAGATCTGGTGACACCCGAGGGGCTTTCCGCGGTCGAATCTCGCGTCGCCGGGCGGCCGCTCAGGGTGCTGGTGAACAATGCCGGTTTCGGTTTGAAGCGGCCATTCGATCGCGCGACGATCGACGAAGAAGAGAAGCATCTCGACATCCACGTGCGCACGCCGATGCGACTGATGCACGCAGCGCTTCCCACCATGCTCAATCGTGGCGCCGGCACCATCATCAACGTGGCGAGCGTCTCAGCATTCACTCCCCGAGGCACGTACGGTGCCGTGAAGTCGTGGATCGTCTCGATGTCACGATGGGCGAACAATCAGTACCGGCCTCGCGGGGTTCACGTGACGGCCGTGTGCCCGGGGTTTGTGCACACGGAGTTTCACCAGCGGCTCGGGGCGAGTCTCGACGACATCCCTTCGTGGATGTGGCTTGACGCCGACGCTGTTGTGGCGACGGCGCTCAAGGACGCTGGGCGGGGCCGTGCGGTGTCGATCCCCTCCCTGCGCTATCGCGCGCTGGTCTCGGCGAGCCGCATCGTTCCGTCAGCGCTTTCGCAGCGTCTCGCCGCACGAGGCCGGTGACTGAACCGAGGGGGAGCCGGTACTCTAGGAAGGTGACGAACGCAGAGAATCCCTTCGGCCAGGTCCTCGTTGCGCTGGTGACTCCGTTCACCGCCGATGGCGAAGTCGACTGGCCCGGCGTCGAGAAGCAGATCGACGATGTCATCAGCCAGGGTGCGGACGGCATCGTCGTCACCGGTACGACGGGGGAAACCTCCACGCTCACCGACCCTGAGAAGATTCGGCTTGTCGAGGTCGGCAAGTCTGTCGCGGCGGGCCGCGCCAAGATCATCACGGGCGGCGGCTCCAACGAGACGGCGCACGCAATCGAGCTCTACAAAGAGAGTGAACGCGTCGGGGCAGACGGGGTCATGATCGTCACTCCGTACTACAACAAGCCAACGCAGGCGGGCATTCTCACCCACTTCCGGTTGATCGCCGACGCCACGGACCTTCCCGTGATTCTGTATGACATTCCCGGTCGCACGGGTGTGCCGATCACCTACGAGACAATTCTGCGCGCGGCGACGCACCCGAACATCCGAGCTGTCAAAGATGCAAAGGGCAATTTCTCCGAGGTCAGTCGCGTGCTCAATCAGACAGATCTCATGTACTTCTCTGGCGACGATGCCAACGCACTCCCGCACTTGTCCATCGGCGCAACGGGCCTCATCGGCGTCACAGCCAATATCACCGCACGCCCATACAGGCAGATGGTGGATGCCGTGAACGCCGGCGATCTCGCGACGGCAACGGCCGCGCACAAGGGCGTCGAGCCGCTCGTGCGCGCCGTCATGACGCATGTGCCGGGAACGGTGTCGGCGAAATACATTCTCCACGGTCTCGGGCGAATTCAGAGTCCGCGTGTACGACTGCCCCTCGTGGGTCCCGAAGAGTCCGAGGCAGCCCGCATTGAAGACGATCTTGCCTTCGCCCACGACATCGACGGCGCCGACTTCACAAACTTCCGCCCCGACCGCAACGCGGCGGCTGGCGGTGCGCTACCCAAGGTGCACGGCACCACGCGCTGACGCGCACAATCCAGACGACAACAGAATCAAGGAGGGCTTATGCCCAATGCCGTAATCGATCCGCCCGCGCTCCCACAAGGCACCCTCAGGGTGATGCCGGTCGGAGGGCTCGGCGAGATCGGTCGCAACATGACAACCTTCGAGATTGACGGCAAGCTCCTCATCGTGGACTGCGGCGTTCTCTTCCCCGAGGAATACCAGCCGGGCGTTGACCTCATCCTGCCCGACATGTCCCCGATCAAGGACCGTCTCGACGATGTCGTCGGCCTCGTGCTCACTCACGGCCACGAAGACCACATCGGCGCCGTTCCGTACCTTCTGCGACTTCGCTCCGACATTCCGATCATCGGCTCCGGCCTGACGCTCGCCCTCACGGAGGCGAAGCTTAAAGAGCATCGCATCAAGCCCTACAGCCTGACGGTCACAGAAGGTCAGCACGAAAAGCTGGGGCCCTTCGACCTCGAGTTCATTGCCGTCAATCACTCGATTCCCGATGCACTTGCCGTCGCTATCAAGACGGAGGCCGGAACGGTGCTGGCCACGGGCGATTTCAAGATGGATCAGCTTCCTCTTGACGGGCGCATCACCGATCTGGGCAGCTTTGCTCGGCTTGCCGACACCGGCGTCGATCTCTTTCTCGTTGACTCGACAAACGCCGACGTACCCGGGTTCACCCCGCTCGAGCGATCGATCGGGCCCGTGCTCGAACAGGTGATCGCGAAGGCTCCCCGGCGTGTAATCGTCGCGAGCTTCTCCAGTCATGTGCACCGGGTGCAGCAGGTTTTGGATGCCGCTCACGCAAACGGCCGTCGCGTTGCGCTGCTCGGTCGCTCGATGCTGCGCAATATGACGATCGCGGCGGAACTGGGGTACCTCCGCGTCCCCGACGGCGTTCTGATCGACTACAAGAAGGCGAAAGACATTCCCGACGACCAGATTGTCTACATGTCGACCGGGTCACAGGGCGAGCCGATGGCCGTGCTGAGCCGCATGGCCAACCTTGACCACGCAATCGAGCCGGGGGAGGGTGACACCGTCATTCTCGCGTCGAGCCAGATCCCGGGAAACGAGAGCGCCATCTATCGCGTTATCGACGGGCTGACCAAGCTGGGTGCGAACGTCGTGCACAAGGGAAACGCGAAGGTGCACGTCTCCGGTCACGCGGCTGCAGGAGAGCTCCTCTACTGCTACAACATCCTCAAGCCGAAGAACGTGCTCCCGGTTCACGGCGAATATCGTCACCTCATCGCGAACGCGAAGCTCGCTCACGACACAGGCATCCCCGAGGAGAACACGTTTGTCGCTGAGAACGGCACCGTTCTCGACCTGCGAGACGGAAAAGTCGATGTTGTCGGCCAGGTCGACATCGGTTTCGTATACGTCGACGGCGCGACAGTCGGCGAGATCACCGATTCCGACCTCAAGGATCGCAGGATCCTCGGCGAAGAGGGCTTCATCTCGATCATCGTCGTCGTCGAATCTCAGACGGGGCGTGTCGTCACAGGGCCCGAGATCCACGCGCGCGGCTTCGCCGAAGACGACGCGGTCTTCGACAAGGTGCGACCCAAGATCGAGGCAGCACTCACCGAGGCTGTCGGCAACGGCGTTCGTGACCAGCATGCTCTGCAGCAGGTGGTGCGGCGCACTGTTGGCCGCTGGGTGAATAACTCGTATCGTCGCCGCCCCATGATTGTTCCGCTCGTTATCGAGGCGTAGGTCCAGTCTGGGCGAACTTCCGCGTCAATACCGGGAAGAGCGCCACCTCACCGGTACCGTGGAGACATGGCTCCAGGCACTAAGTCCTCCGGCCGCAGTCGCAAGAAGACAAGCGACGGCGGTGCTTCGCGCGCCCGCACGACAACAGCGAAGACGAAGAAGATCGAACCGGAACCCGAGTCTGCGAGCGCAAACATTCTCGTGAGGGCCTGGCTTGGGCTCGCCCATGTGGCCGGCGGCGCCGCGCGTGCTCTTGGACCGGAGAAGATCGAGAAGGACCAGCGCCGAGACGGCATCCCGTTCTTTATTCTTCTTCTCGCCATCGCCGGCATGGTCGTCGAATGGTTCGGAGTGAACGATCCACTCGCACAGACACTGGACGAATGGACGTTCGGCGGCTTGTTCGGCCGTCTGGCGTTTGCTCTGCCTGTCGTGATGCTGCTGCTTGCCGTCTGGCTTTTCCGCAATCCCAATCCGGTCAACGACAACGGCCGGGTCGGAATCGGGCTCGGTCTTCTCGTGCTCTCGATCACGGGCGTCTGCCACGCGGTGAGCGACCACCCGTCACCCGGTGCAGGCGGGCTCCCCGCACTCTCCGATGCCGGAGGCCTTCTCGGATGGATGGTCGGCGCTCCGCTAGTGTTCCTGATCACATCGATCGGCGCGACGATCGTGCTCGGGCTGATCGGCGTTCTCGGACTGTTCATCGTCACCAAGACACCGCCAACCAAGATTCCGCAGCGGATTCGGCAGTTCACCGCCTGGATGTTCGGAATTGACCCCGACGAGGCGGCGACAGCGAAGAGCGCAGAGTCAGACGGTCAGGATGCCTCGGGTGACGAGTCCGTGCCCTGGTGGCGACGCAACAAGAGCGGGCGCGAGACGGACTCGGGCAGCAACGCCCTGACCGACGACATGACGGAGCTTCTGTCGCCTGGCCCGGCGGAGAACGCCTACGACTCTCCCGTCGTGCAGGAGCCAGAGCGCCCCAGCTTCGCCCCGACGAACGTTATGGACGACCTCAGCGCCGCAGAGTCCGCGGTATCCGGGTTCACTCCCGGTGCGGAATCCCGCGGCATCCACGGTGATGGCGGAGACAACAGCACGGACGATCTTCCCGACATGCAGACGCTTGCTCTGCGCGGAGACGAAGCCGCACCGGCAAAACCAACAGACGCGGAACACCCCTACCGGCTTCCGTCTACGGCGACGCTCGCTGCAGGCGCCCCGGCGAAATCGCGGTCGGCGGTCAACGATCAGGTTGTCGCCGCGATCTCCGGCGTGTTCGATCAGTTCAAGGTAAACGCCACGGTGACCGGCTTTTCGCGAGGCCCAACTGTCACGCAATACGAGATCGAACTGGGCTCGGGAGTCAAGGTGGAGCGCGTCACGGCGCTGTCGAAGAACCTCGCCTACGCTGTTGCCTCAAACGAGATTCGCATTCTTTCGCCCATCCCGGGCAAGAGCGCGATCGGACTCGAGATTCCCAACGCTGACAAAGAGATCGTCGCGCTGGGCGATGTGCTCCGTTCGTCAGCCGCCACAAATGCCACCCACCCGATGACCATCGGCGTTGGCAAGGATGTCGGCGGGGGCTTCGTTCTTGCGAACCTCGCGAAGATGCCCCACCTGCTCGTCGCCGGCTCTACGGGTTCAGGTAAATCGAGTTTCGTAAACTCCATGATCACGAGCCTTCTCATGCGCGCCAAGCCCAGCGAGGTGCGCATGGTGCTCGTCGACCCGAAGCGGGTCGAACTCGCGCCGTACGCGGGAGTTCCGCACTTGATCACCCCCATCATCACGAACCCGAAGAAGGCGGCAGAAGCCCTCGAGTGGGTCGTGAAGGAGATGGATATGCGGTACGACGATCTGGCGAGTTTCGGCTACCGCCATATCGACGACTTCAACAAGGCGATCGTGAATGGCGAGATCGAACTGCCCGCGGGCAGTGAGCGCGTGCTCAAGCCATATCCCTACCTGCTTGTCGTCGTCGACGAGCTCGCCGACCTGATGCTCGTCGCCCCACGTGACGTGGAGTCCTCGATCGTGCGCATCACACAGCTCGCGCGAGCATCCGGAATTCACCTTGTGCTTGCCACCCAGCGGCCATCTGTCGACGTGGTCACCGGTCTGATCAAGGCGAACGTGCCGTCGAGGCTTGCGTTCGCGGTCACCAGCGTCACCGATTCACGCGTCATTCTCGACCAGTCGGGCGCAGACAAGCTCATCGGGCAGGGCGACGCCCTGTTTCAGCCGATGGGGTCGTCGAAGCCGATCCGCGTGCAGGGGGCCTGGGTCAACGAAAGCGAGATCGAGAAGGTCGTCGCGCACGTCACGGCGCAGGCTCGGCCCGAGTATCGCAGAGACGTGCAGCAGGTTGTCGAGAAGAAGGAGATCGATGCAGACATCGGCCCCGATCTCGATGTTCTGGTCGCCGCCGTCGAACTCGTCGTCAACACTCAGTTTGGATCGACGTCGATGCTCCAGCGCAAGCTGCGCGTCGGATTCGCCAAGGCCGGTCGCATCATGGACCTCATGGAATCCCGCGACATCGTCGGCCCCTCCGAAGGGTCGAAGGCTCGCGACGTTCTCGTGAGCAAGGAGCAGCTGCCGTCGGTTCTGGCTCGGCTCAAGGGCGAAGAGCCGCCGAGTTCGGGGCCCGGTTCGCAGCCCGGCCCTGACGGGTCGCAGCCCAGCGCCCCAGCGACAGACCCGGTTGAGCAGCAGTACGACGGCTACGAGACCGTCAACGCCGACGAGCCAGAAGATGCGTGGCAACTGACGGATCGGGAATAATCGACTTGTGACCACATCATCTCCCCGTGCGCTGAACCTTCCGAATGCGATAACGATCATTCGCATTCTGGCTGCCCCCGTCTTCGTCGCGCTGCTCTTGATCGACGGGGGGACGGATGCCGCATTGCGCTGGACTGCCGGCATCCTCTTCATCGTGGGCATCGCCACCGATGGAATCGACGGCCACATTGCGCGATCCCGAGGCCTTGTCACCGACCTGGGCAAACTGCTCGACCCCATTGCAGACAAGATTCTCACCGGAGCGGCCCTCATCGGCCTGTCCATCTTGGCCGAGCTTCCGTGGTGGGTGACGATCGTCGTTCTCGTGCGTGAGGTCGGCATCACCGTGCATCGCATGATCATTCGGCACGAAGCAGTTGTAGCGGCGGCCTGGATGGGAAAGCTCAAGACGGTCTTTCAAGGAATTGCCATCTCGTTCGCATTGGTTCCGCTCTGGACCCTCGTCGGCGAGTGGATTTTCTGGGTAAACGGCACGCTCATGTGGATTGCCGTGATCCTCACTCTCGCCAGCGGTGCCGACTACATCATCACGGCGGCGAGGGCTCGCCGTTCATGACAGACCGCACCGCCCTGCTCATCCGTTCCCTCACAGAGAGCGGATTGACCATTGGCGTGGCGGAATCACTCACGGGCGGTGCTCTCTGCGCCGAACTGATCAGGCCAGCGGGAGCGTCGGCGGTCGTGCTCGGCGGTGTCATCGCGTATGCAACGCCCGTGAAGGCCCGTGTGCTGCACGTCGATGCCGGCCTTCTTGCGGCCGAGGGCGCCGTTCACCCGCGGGTGGCTGCGGAGATGGCCGCGGGAGTCCGTGACGCCGTCGCCGTTGAGGGGCGCCGGGCCGATATCGGGGTGTCGACGACGGGAGTTGCGGGCCCCGACGCAGACGGTGCGCATGAGCCGGGAACCGTGTACATCGCGGTAGACAGCGAACACGGCAGCGCGGTGCGGGCGTTGAAACTGAGTGGTGACCGCGACGCGGTGAGAGCAGGCTCGGTGACAGCCGCCCTCAACCTCATCGTCGAAATAGTGCTCCACGCGGGAGCGCCAAGGGAATAGTGAGCGGATTCGCTCGGTTATACATCGCAGACTCACACGGAAACATCAGGCGTAAAGCGAACGGCGATCACTAAGCTGGTATGTAGTAGTGTTATCGATCCAGCAGCGGAGCGGCCGTCAAGATGACGAGCAGAAAGGAAGGGTCTCATGGTTCTTGTTCGACAGGAAATCGGAGACGTTCTTCGTGACTTCCGTCTGCAGAAGGGGCATACGCTCCGGCAGGTGGCGAGTAAGGCAAGTGTCGCTCTTGGCTACCTGAGCGAGGTGGAGCGGGGCCAGAAAGAGGCATCGAGCGAAATTCTCGCGTCGGTTGCCGAGGCACTCGAGACGCCGATCTCGGTGGTCATGCGGGAGGTTGGTGACCGTCTCGCGGTTATCGAGGGCATCGACCCGATTCCCGACACCATTCCCGATGCGCTTGTCGCTGAGCTGGATGCCGATCTGGTGACGCGCTGACACGAAGAATATGAGAGTGGGCGTTCCCGTTTTTTCGGGGACGCCTTTTCTCTGCAGGGAGAATCGTGAAACTGAGCGAGTTCAACTACGCTGTCGCGACGGAATTCGGCGATGCGTATGGGCGGGTCGTCGTTCGCGACCTCGTGCTCTCCACCTTGGGCGGACGCACAGCGCACCAGGCGCTCGACGAGGGCGAGCGCCCTCGCGATGTCTGGGCGGCGCTGTGCGATGCGACAGACGTCCCCGCCGAACGCCGCAGCGGCGTCGGGCTGCCAAGTCCGCGCGAGTAATCCAACACGCCGCAGAATCTTCATCGAACACAGCTTCGAATGGTGTTACGCTCTCCACAAGAGCCGTCGCAGACGAGTTATCCACTGCACGGTCGGTCAGCCGGAACAATGTCGGAGACCGCCCGTACAGTCGTTTCCATCCGCGGCCGTCGCTCCAGCCTTGTCGGAGCACCGGTTTTATCCGGGCGCGACAGCCTATAGGCGCACCGAACACAAGAATGAAGGAGACGCAGCTCATGGCAGCTTCAGCAGATCGCGAGAAGTCACTGGAAACAGCTCTCGCGCAAATTGATCGTCAATTCGGAAAAGGCTCCGTCATGCGCCTCGGCAGCGACGAGCGCGCACCCGTTTCGGTGATTGCCACCGGTTCCGTTGCGCTCGACGTCGCACTAGGGGTCGGCGGACTGCCGAGAGGTCGCATCGTCGAGATCTACGGCCCGGAGTCCAGCGGTAAGACGACACTGACACTGCACGCGATCGCAAACGCTCAGGCAGCGGGCGGAATCGCTGCGTTCGTCGACGCAGAGCACGCACTCGATCCCGAGTATGCGAAGAAGCTCGGCGTCGACATCGACGCGCTCCTCGTGTCGCAGCCCGACACGGGTGAGCAGGCCCTCGAGATCGCCGACATGCTTGTGCGCTCTGGAGCAATCGACCTCGTGGTGATCGACTCTGTCGCCGCTCTCGTCCCACGGGCCGAGATCGAAGGCGAGATGGGCGACTCCCACGTCGGCCTGCAGGCCCGCCTCATGTCGCAGGCTCTCAGAAAGCTCACCGGTGGGCTCAACCAGACCGGAACGACAATGATCTTCATCAACCAGCTGCGCGAGAAGATCGGTGTCTTCTTCGGAAGCCCCGAGACGACTGCCGGCGGCAAAGCACTGAAGTTCTACGCATCAGTACGCCTGGACATTCGTCGCATTGAGACGCTGAAGGATGGCGGAGAAGCCGTCGGCAACCGCACGCGCGTCAAAGTCGTCAAGAACAAGATGGCTCCGCCGTTCAAGCAGGCAGAATTTGACATTCTCTATGGAACGGGAATCTCAAGGGAAGGCAGCCTGATCGACTTTGGCGTCGAGCACCAGATCGTCAAGAAATCTGGCGCCTGGTACACCTACGAGGGGGATCAACTGGGACAGGGCAAGGAGAACGCCCGGACATTCCTGCTGAATAATCCCGACATCGCAGCGGAAATCGAATCACGCATCAGAAGCAAGCTCGGGCTTGACGCGTCCGAAGGCGAAGATGCCGACGAGCTCGCTGCACGTCGAGGGGCCTGATCTCCATGGTCTCGTTCCGACCCACATCGGACGAGCACGGTGACATTGCGCCGGTGACGGATCTTTCCCGTCACCGGCGCGATACCGGCCGTGACGAACCTGCGCCGTGCGTTGACCCAGAAGAGGATGCCCCGACTCAGGAGGCACTGGAGGCTGCCGTCGTCAGGGCGTTGGGGCGGCGAGGACTGACCGAGAAAGAAGTGAGTCAGCGGGTACACGACCGGGGCGGCGACGACGCGCAGGCACACGCCGTTCTCGAGCGCATGCGTGACCTGGGCTACGTCGACGACGCGCGCGTCGCCGAAGAGATGGTCCACCGTCTCTCTGAATCACGAGGGAAGAGCCGAGCGATCGTCGCGCGCGAGATGTCGGCGCGAGGGATCAGCCGCGAGATCGCGGACGCTGCCCTCGACGACATCTCCGATGACCGTGAACAGACTCAGGCAATCGAACTCGCACTCAAGCGCGGGGCGCAGCTTCACTCTCTCGATGACGTAACGTTCGACAGGCGCCTGACCGGGTATCTTGCCCGTCGTGGCTACTCCGGGTCGATCGTGCGCGAGGCTGTGGCGTCCGCACGCGCAGAGCGGCGCAGCAACGTGCGATTCCTCTGACAGGCGGGGTCCCACCCGCGACGATTCTGCGCGCACGGGACGGCAGACGTAAACTAGGGGCATCATGAGCACCTTGACCGAACGCCCGACCGAGATCCAGCGCTCCGACGCCGCATTCCGCGCCGATGGAAGCCCGCGTACGTACGAAGTTCGCACATTCGGCTGCCAGATGAATGTGCACGACTCGGAACGCCTCAGCGGGTCATTGCAAGCGGCCGGGTATCAAAAGGCAGACGGGGCTGACCCCGCCGACATCGTTGTGATCAACACGTGTGCGGTGCGCGAGAACGCCGACAACAAGCTCTATGGCAACCTCGGCCATCTTGCTTCCGTCAAACGACGTCACGAGGGCATGCAGATTGCCGTCGGCGGATGCCTCGCTCAGAAAGACAAGAACGTCATTCTTGAGAAGGCGCCGTGGGTGGACGTCGTTTTCGGCACGCACAACATGGGGTCGCTTCCGAAACTTCTCGAACGGGCCCGCCATAATGACGAGGCACAGATCGAGATCCTCGACGCCCTTGAGACGTTTCCGTCGACGCTTCCCGCGAAGCGCGACTCCAGCTACGCGGGCTGGGTCTCCATCTCCGTTGGCTGTAACAACACGTGCACGTTCTGCATCGTGCCCTCGCTCAGGGGCAAGGAGAAAGATCGCCGTCCTGGGCAGATTCTTTCCGAGATTCACGCTCTCGTCGACGATGGCGCCGTCGAGGTGACGCTGCTCGGTCAGAACGTCAACTCCTACGGTGTCGAGTTCGGTGACCGGCAGGCGTTCAGCAAGCTGCTGAGGGCAGCGGGCGAGATCGAAGGCCTTGAGCGTATTCGCTTCACGAGCCCTCATCCCGCCGCGTTCACCGATGACGTGATCGACGCGATGGCAGAAACCTCGAATGTGATGCCGCAGCTTCATATGCCGCTCCAATCAGGCTCTGACCGCATTCTGAAGTCAATGCGTCGCTCCTACCGGAGCAAGAAGTTTCTCGGCATCCTCGAGCGCGTTCGAGAGAGAATCCCGCACGCGGCGATCTCGACAGACATCATCGTCGGATTCCCCGGCGAGACGGAAGAAGATTTTGTCGACACACTGCGCGTCGTCGAGGAATCGCGCTTCGCCACAGCTTTCACCTTCCAGTACTCGGTACGTCCGGGAACACCGGCAGCCACGATGGACGATCAGGTGCCCAAGGCTGTCGTCCAAGAGCGTTACGAGCGCCTCCTTGCTCTGCAAGAGCGCATCAGCCTCGAAGAGAACCGATCCGTGATCGGAACCGAGGTGGAATTGCTTGTTGCCGTTGGCGAGGGCAAGAAAGATGCCGCGACGCATCGTCTCACCGGTCGCGCCCGCGACTCCCGTCTCGTGCATTTCCGCGTGCCAGAGGGCAGCGACCTTCCGCGCCCCGGTGACATGGTGACGGTTACCGTGACGGACGCCGCACCGTTTCACCTGCTCGCTGACTCGACAGACAATGCGCCATTAAGCATTCGGCGCACGCGGGCTGGCGACGCGTGGGACCGCGACCAGGCGGAATCGTGCGGTGTTCCAGCTGCGGGGGGCCAGCCAGCCGGATCGGTATCGCTTGGCATGCCGTCGCTGCGCGCAGCAACCACGCCGATCTACGATCCAACGGGCGGTGAGCGCTGAACGCACCGCCGCTCATCGTCATCGTCGGCGCGACCGGAACGGGCAAGTCCGAACTGTCCCTTGACGTGGCAGAGACGCTCGCACACCGTGGGCAGCCCGCTGAGGTCGTCAACGCCGACGCCATGCAGCTGTACCGGGGAATGAACATCGGAACGGCCAAGGTGCCGTTGGGCGAGCGCCGCGGCGTGCCCCATCACATGCTCGACGTGCTCGATGTCACCGAAGACGCATCGGTTGCCGCGTACCAGCGAGACACACGCAGCATCATCGTGCGGCTGAGAGACCGCGGCGTCGTTCCGATTCTCGTTGGCGGTTCAGGACTGTACGTCTCCAGTGTGATCTACCCGTTCGAATTTCCGGGAACGGATGCGCGCATTCGGGCCCGCCTCGAGCTCGAGCTCGATGAGAAGGGCGTTGGGGCCCTTGCCCGACGCCTTTTCGCACTCGATGAGGAGGTGGCACAGCGAGTCGGCTCGACGAACGCTCGCCGCATTGTTCGTGCTCTTGAAGTCGCGGAGCTCACAGGAGACCCGTCGCGCGGCATGCTCCCGGCAGACCCGCTACCCGTGTATCCGTCTCTTCTGCTCGGCCTGGACGCGCCCCGAGACGTTCTCGTCCCGCGATTGAACTCTCGGGTGACGCGAATGTGGCATAACGGGCTCGTTGACGAAGTTCGCAGCCTGCTGCAGAACGGACTTGAACGCTCGACAACGGCGGGCCGCGCGATCGGCTACGCGCAGGCGGCAGCTCAGATCGCCGGAGAGCTGAGCGCAGACGAAGCCATCGACCGAACCCAGCAACTGACCCGCCGGTACGCGCGCCGCCAGGTCAGCTGGTTCAAGAGATACGAGCATATGATGTGGCTCGATGCCGAATCTGCGTCGCTGAGTGACGAAGCTGCCCGCGCTTTCGATGACCACGTGGCCGCCCTCTAGACTTGGCATATGGCGACGACCCTCCAGTTCACCAAAGGCCACGGCACAGGCAACGACTTCATTCTCTATTCGGACCCCGCGGGAGAGTACCCGCTCGCTCCCGAGCAGATTCGTGCACTCTGCGACCGGCACACGGGCATCGGTGCCGATGGTGTCATCAGAGCCGTACGTTCCGTGGCAATTCCGGACGGCGAGGCGGCGATCGCTGAAGATTCCAGTGCGGAATGGTTTATGGATTATTTCAATGCAGACGGAACCGCTGCGGAGATGTGCGGAAACGGCATCCGCGTATTCGCCCGCTATCTGATCGCGAACGGGCTGCTGACGCTCGATACCGGTGAAACTGTTGCCATCGGGACTCGTGCCGGCGTGCGTGACGTGCAGCGCTCGGCCGATGGCTTTCACGTTGATCTCGGCCGGTGGGTGCTTGAAGAGAGTGAGCCTCTCGTTCGTGTCAAGCAGCTGAAGGTCGCTCGCCCTGGGCAAGGCATCAATGTCGGCAACCCCCATATCATCGTTGCCCTTGCCGACCTCGACGAGCTGGCGGACGCCGACCTCACCTACGTTCCCCAGGTGGAGCCAGCGCCCGAACACGGAGCGAACATCGAACTTGTCGTTCCGCGCGACCCCCTGGTCAAGGACGGCATCGGGCGCATCAGCATGCGTGTGCACGAGCGGGGAGTCGGCGAGACGCTGTCGTGCGGAACCGGCGTCGCGGCGTCTGCGCTTGCAACACGACACTGGGCCGGCTCGAAAGCCCCGCACAACTGGCGCGTCGATGTTCCAGGGGGGACGCTCGGCGTGCGCATGTTTGCCGCGGAAGACGGTGAGCACGTCGGACTTTCCGGCCCAGCGGAGCTTGTCTATACGGGAACGATCGACCTGGCCTGAGTCGCTTACTGCACGACGTCGATCGGCTCGGTTGAGCCCGTGTGCCGACGCGTACGCAGCACGCGATAGCCCTTGCTCGACGTGGTACGGGACACGCTGAACTCGTCGGTCAGCTCGTCGTGAAGCCAACGCTGCAAACTGTCAGAACCCAGGTTTCTCTGCACAACGAAGTACCCGTCCGAGCCCGGCAGGAGACGCGGTATCCAGTGCTGCAGCATGCCGTGGAGCTCATTCTTTCCCACGCGAATCGGCGGGTTCGACCAAATTGCGCGAAACCGTATCGCCTCAGGGACGTCCTGGGGCAGCACAGCACGCACCCCATCAAGGCCAAGCGTCTTCGCATTGCTCCGAAGCCGGTCAAGTGCCCGTTCATTGACGTCTACCCCCCACACGGTGGCGTCAGGAGAGAGCAGGCCAAGGCTGAGCGCGATGGGCCCCCAACCGCACCCGAGATCAAGCAGATGACCGCCCTCTGGCGGAGGAGGAGTGCTGCTCAGAAGAACTCGAGTTCCCAGATCAATACGGTCGGGACTGAAGATTCCGTTCGCCGAAGTGAGACTGTGCTGCGCACCCGCCAAATCGACGGTGATGCTCTTGATGGTGAGCTCGCTCCTGGGAGCGCCCGAGAAATAGTGATCGCCGGTCATAGTTAGGTACGTTATCTCAGGCTTCCGACACTAGGCTTAAGGGAAATGGCTGATATGGGCAAGAACAACACCGACGACGACGCTCTCGACCGCATCATCGCGAGTGGGGACGCACGTGCTTTCTCGGTGTTCGGCCGAGCTCAGGCCCTTCATCAAGATGGGTCCGACTCGAACGCAGACGGTGACCAGCTCGATCGCGAGGAGCGGCGTGCGCTTCGCCGCGTCGCGGGGCTCTCGACCGAGCTCGACGACGTCACCGAGGTCGAGTACCGCCAGCTGAGGCTGGAAAACGTCGTGCTGATCGGCGTATATCCCCAGGGATCCGCCGACGACGCCGAAAACTCTCTTCGCGAGCTCTCGGCTCTGTCAGAGACAGCGGGTGCCGTTGTGCTCGATGGTCTGCTGCAACGACGTCCGCACCCGGATCCGAGCACCTACCTCGGGCGTGGAAAAGCCGAAGAGCTGCGCGACATCGTGCGCTCGCTGAACGCCGACACGGTGATCGCCGACACAGAGCTTGCTCCAAGCCAGCGACGAGCGCTCGAAGACGTCGTCAAGGTGAAGGTGATCGACCGGACGGCAGTCATCCTCGACATCTTCAGCCAGCACGCGCAGAGCCGTGAAGGCAAAGCACAGGTGGAGCTCGCGCAATTGGAGTACCTGCTTCCTCGACTGCGAGGCTGGGGCGAGTCGATGAGCCGTCAGGCTGGTGGTCAGGTCGGAGGTGCCGGTGCGGGAATGGGCTCGCGTGGACCGGGCGAGACGAAGATCGAGCTTGACCGGCGCCGCATCCACACACGCATGGCGAGACTCCGCAAGCAAATCAAGGGCTTCGGGCCAGCACGTGAAGCAAAGCGTGCAAACAGATCACGATTCGCCGTGCCGTCTGTCGCCATTGTCGGGTACACGAACGCCGGAAAGTCGAGCCTTCTCAACAGGGTGACTCAGGCGGGCGTGCTGGTGGAGAACGCGCTCTTTGCCACGTTGGACTCCACGACGAGGCGCACACGTACCGACGACGGTCGAGAATTTACCTTCTCCGACACTGTCGGCTTTGTTCGAAATCTGCCGCACCAGCTCGTCGAGGCTTTCCGCTCGACTCTCGAAGAGGTGTCGTACGCGGACGTGATCGTGCACGTCGTCGATGCAGCGCACCCCGACCCCGCATCTCAGATCACCACGGTCCACGACGTGATCGGGGACGTCGGCGCGCGCGATATCCCCGAGATCATCGTCTTCAACAAAACAGATCTGATCAATGACGACCAGCGACTTCTGCTCAGGGGCCTCGCGCCGAACGCCGTATTCGCCTCTGCCCGAACCGGCGCTGGGGTAGACGAGCTGCTCGAGACGATCGAGCGGATGCTTCCCCACCCTCCCGTCGAAGTGGCTCTGCTCGTTCCCTACGACCGTGGGGACGTCATTTCGATGCTTCACCGTCGCGGTGAAGTGACGAAAATTGACTATCGGGAAGACGGCACGTACCTCGAGGCGGCGGTTTCCGACGAAATCGCCGCGCAAGTCACGGAATTCGCCGAAGCGCGCTAATCCTCAGACCGAGCGCAGAACGGCGACGACCTTGCCGAGAATGTCCGCGTGGTCGCCGAGAATGGGCTCATAGGCACTGTTGCGGGGGAGCAGCCACGTGTGGCCGTCTCGCTGGCGGAAGACTTTGACTGTTGCCTCCTCGTCGAGCATTGCCGCGACAATGTCGCCATTCTCTGCGGTGGCCTGCTGGCGCACGACAACCCAATCTCCGTCGCAGATAGCGGCGTCGATCATCGACTCGCCCTTGACATGGAGCATGAACAGTTCGCCTTTGCCGACGAGTTGGCGGGGGAGGGGAAAAACCTCCTCGACCTGCTGTTCAGCAGTGATGGGGACGCCAGCGGCGATATTTCCGACGAGGGGAACCATGGTGGCGTCTCCGACGGGTCTTGACGTCTCACCGATGTCGGCGGTCTGAGGAAGGTCGATGAGCACCTCAAGGGCGCGCGGGCGGTTCGGGTCCCGACGCAGGTAACCACTCAGCTCAAGCTGGTTCAGTTGGTGGGTGACACTCGAGAGAGAGGCAAGGCCAACCGCATCGCCGATCTCGCGCATGCTCGGCGGATAGCCATTCTGCGAAACAGTCCGCTGGATGAACTCGAGAATCGCCCTCTGCTTATCGCTCAGATTCTTGCGGCGACGGGTGCGTGTCTTCTTCGTCGGATCCTGTGCCATCGCTCTGCTCCTGTCTCCTCACGAGCCCCGATGTCGGTGGCTCGTGGTGATGTGTTCCCTGTGTTCGAAACTGTATCCGCTTCGGCGGGTCGAGGCAAACATCTATTCGAGTGTGTCGCGGAATTTCTTCGGCGACAACCGAAAAAGATGGTTGACAGTTCGAACAGTCGAAGATAGGTTCGGAACACAGGTTCGTTTCGGCCCTCACCGGCCTGAGGGCCGAAACGAACTCGTCAACGAAGGAGCAGAACGATGACATCCCCGCAGACCAATGCAGCACCCCGGCTTCGTCTCACCGCCCGCGGCCGCGCCGTTCTTACGGGAATCGCTGCTATTCCCTTTGTGTTCGGCATCGCCTTTGGCGCTGTACACGCGAATTCCGCCGTGGCATCCGACTCGTCATCGTCGGCGACCTTCGAATACGTGACCGTCTCCGCCGGTGAATCGCTGTGGATGCTGGCAGAGCGCATCGCGCCTGATCACGACCCCCGCGACGTGGTTGCGGAGATCGTCGACCTCAATCGACTTGAGACGTCATCGGTGGCCGCGGGTGAGCGAATCGCGATCCCGTCACGGTACGAGGAAGCTGTTCGGTAAGCCCATACGATGGAGGGGTGACCACATTCGATGATCTTCCTCTTCGCGACGGCCTTCGCGGCCGCTCTCCGTACGGTGCCCCGCAGGCTCCGGTTCCGATTTCGCTGAACGTCAATGAGAACACACATGGCATTCCAGAGGTTGTGGCGCACGATATCGTTGGGGCTGTTGCAGCGTCGATCATCGGGCTGAATCGCTATCCGGACCGCGAGTTCACCGAACTGCGGCAGGACTTCGCGGCGTATCTGGGGCACGGTATGCGGGCAGAGAATATCTGGGCCGCAAACGGCTCGAACGAGGTGCTGCAGCAGATTCTTCTGGCGTTCGGCGGCCCGGGGCGGACTTTTCTTGGGTTCACTCCCACGTATTCGATGTACCCATTGCTTGCCATGGGGACAAACACACGATGGATCGGTCGCGAGAGGGAAAAGGATTTCGAGCTCTCACCCGAGTACATCGCTCGCGTGATCGCGGAGGACGCGCCCGACGTCGTCGTGCTGTGCTCACCGAACAACCCGACGGGCACGCCTCTGACCCTCGACACCATTCGCGCCGCATACGAGGCAGCACCGGGGATCGTCATCGTCGACGAGGCGTATGCCGAGTTCTCTGATCAGGGAACCCCAAGCGCGCTGGAGCTGCTCCAAGGACGGCCTCGCCTTATCGTCTCTCGCACGATGAGCAAGGCATTCGCATTTGCCGGGGCTCGCGTCGGTTACCTCGCCGCTGATCCCGCGATTGCCGATGCTCTGCGCCTTGTTCGACTTCCGTACCACCTGTCGGCGCTGACTCAGGCTGCTGCTCGGGCGGCGTTGCGGCATTCCGATGCCATGCTTGCTGTCGTTGACGACATCCGGGCGCAGCGAGACCGCATGTCGAGCGGGCTCGCCGAACTCGGGTACCGACCGTACAGGTCGGGAAGCAACTTCGTTTTCTTCGGCGGCGTCGACGACACATCGGCGCTGTTCCAACACCTGTTCGAGCGCGGCATCCTCATCAGAGATGTTGGCATCGACGGCCACATGCGCGTTACGGCCGGCACGGAAACCGAGACGTCTGCGTTCCTCGACGCGATGACCGCACTACGATCATGAGTATGACTTCTTCACGCGTCGCACGCATTCAGCGCGAGACTAGCGAGTCGTCCATCGACCTGCACATCGATTTGGACGGTTCGGGCACGAGCGACATCTCGACGTCTGTGCCGTTCTTCGATCACCTGCTGACGGCATTTGCCAAACACTCGCTCACCGATCTCACTGTTCGCGCAACGGGGGACACCGACATCGACGTTCACCACACGGTGGAGGACATCGGCATCGCACTCGGGTTGGCGATCAGGGAGGCACTCGGCACGAAAGCCGGGATCTCTCGCTATGGCGATGCGCTCGTCCCCCTGGATGAGGCTCTTGCGCAAGCCGTTGTCGACATCTCAGGGCGACCGTATCTCGTTCACGGCGGAGAACCGGAGGGCTTCGAATTTCATCTGATTGGCGGCCACTTCACGGGGTCGATGGTGCGTCACGTCTTTGAAGCGATAGCGCTCAACGCGGCGCTGACAGTTCACGTCGAGCTGAAGGTCGGCCGCGACCCCCATCACATTGCTGAAGCTGAGTTCAAGGCGTTCGCACGAGCGTTCCGGCAAGCTAAATCGTTGGATCCGCTTGTCTCGGGGATTCCGTCGACAAAGGGTGCGCTGTGAGCGCACCCCGCGTCGTGGTCTTCGACTATGGTTCGGGCAATGTCCACTCGGCTGTGAAAGCTCTCGAAGCCGCTGGTGCTGATGTTCGACTGACAGGCAGCAAGCGCGAGGCTTTCGAATCAGATGGGCTGCTTGTTCCCGGTGTCGGGGCTTTTCGCGCCGTCGTCGATCAGCTGCGATCTTCCGGCGCGGACGAGGTCATCGATCGGCGTCTCGCCGGTGGGCGCCCCGTACTCGGGATCTGCGTCGGGATGCAGGTGATGTTCGACTCCGGTGTCGAGCGTGGTTTTGACGCTGAAGGACTTGCTCAGTGGCCGGGCGTCGTCGAGAAGCTCGACGCTCCTGTGCTGCCGCACATGGGATGGAACACAGTGGATGCTCCGGCCGCGTCAGCGCTGTTCGCCGGTGTCGCGTCTGAGCGGTTCTATTTTGTGCACTCCTATGCCGCACGCGCGTGGCCGCTCGACGCATCCGGGCCGTTCGCCGCCCCTCAGGTCACGTGGGCCGAGCATGGTGAACGATTCATCGCGGCCGTTGAAAACGGACCGCTGTGGGCCACTCAGTTTCACCCGGAGAAATCGGGGAAGGCGGGCATCCGCTTGCTCACGAATTGGGTGGATACCCTCACCGCTCACTAACATAGGGTTCTTGTGCTGCACAGGCACACGCAACGCTCTTCAAAGGATGGAAATGCGCGAGTTCAATCAGGCTCCGGCACTCGAACTGCTGCCGGCCGTAGACGTTGCCGATGGCAAAGCCGTGAGGCTCACTCAAGGCGAGGCCGGGAGCGAGACGAATTATGGCGACCCCGTCGATGCTGCGGAAGCCTGGGCTGACGCCGGCGCCGAGTGGATTCACCTCGTCGACCTTGATGCAGCATTCGGCCGAGGCAACAACGCCTCCGTCATCAGACGAGTGATCAAGAGCGTGCGCGGCATCAACGTGGAGTTGTCCGGAGGAATCCGGGACGACGAATCACTCGAGGCGGCCCTGTCCAGCGGGGCCAAGCGCATCAACCTCGGTACAGCGGCTCTCGAGAACCCCGAGTGGGCAGCAAATGTCATCGGTCAGTACGGCGAAGCGATAGCCGTCGGCCTCGACGTGCGGGGAACAACGCTCGCAGCGCGGGGATGGACCCGCGACGGTGGCGACCTGTGGCACGTGCTCGACCGCCTCGAGGAGGCTGGCTGTGCTCGCTACGTCGTCACCGACGTGACAAAGGACGGCACGCTCAAAGGCCCGAATATCGAACTGCTCACCGAGGTGATGAATCACACGGAGCATCCGGTTGTCGCATCCGGAGGAATTTCGAGTCTCGACGACATCGCCGCGCTCAGAGAGCTTGTGCCGCTTGGCCTTGAGGGGGCGATCGTCGGTAAGGCGCTGTATGCCGGCGCCTTCACACTCGCAGAGGCCCTGGATGTCGCATCCGACTGACAAAGCGGACTCGGCCGGCCAACCGTGGGCTGGACGCAGCTTCCGCCCGAACGAGAGAGCTGCAGACGATGGCACTGCACCTGCGGGGCTGATCCAGGCACTCGAGGCATTTCAGAGCGGTGACGATGACGGACGCCGAGTCGTCGCTGAGTTTGCTGTCAGCCGCCTATTGATTCCCCTTGTCGCCCATGCAGGCGAACATGGCCTGACCAAAGATGGGCTTGTTGTCGACAAGACCCAGGAACTGTCGATCATCACCGTCGGCGGTCCAGACGGCCGTAACGTGATGCCCGTGTTCTCGTCGGTAGACGCGATGCGCTCGTGGAATCCCGACGCGCGGCCCGTGCCCTCCGAGGGAGTGCGCGTTGCGCTCGCTGCGGCGGAGGAGCGCACCGACCTTGTCGTTCTCGATCCGACGACACCCACGGAGTTCGTCATTCGGCGACCGGCGCTCTGGAGCATTGCGCAGTCACAAGCGTGGATTCCAAGCTTCGCAGACCCAGAGGTGATTGCGGCGTTCGAGAGATCGGCACGCGCCGACCCGCGCATAACCGGAATCACGGTGGAGGCGGGGGATCCGACTGCCCGGCTGACGGCGCCCGAGACGATCGTGACGCTCTCATTGGTTTCTGGGCTGAACCGTGAGGAGCTTGACGCTCTGGTGTCGGCGCAGAGCTCACAGTGGGCCGCGGAGGGCCTGATCGCGAACCGCGTGGATTCGCTGAAGGTCGCTATCGCGGCCGGCCCTCCTGCTTAGGAGACAGGACCCGTCCACTTCTCGCCCGGGCCAGCTCCGGGAGCATCGGGGATCGATGATGCCTCTCGGAACGCAAGCTGCAGGGTACGCAGTCCGTCGCGAAGGCTGCGAGCATGCATATCGCTGATTTCCGGAGCGCCCGCCGTAATCAGACCGGCGAGAGCGTTGATGAGTTTGCGTGCCTCGTCAAGGTCGGTCTGCGAATCGGCATCATCCGCCAACCCGCACTTGACGGCCGCGGCGCTCATCAGATGAACGGCCGTCGTCGTAATCACTTCGACGGCGCCAACCTCGGCGATGTCCCGAGTCACCTCATTCAACGCTTGGTCGAAATCGTTGACGCGGTTCTCTTCGTTTTCGGTCGTGTTCACACTTTTCCTCTGGTAGTCTATTGCAGTCCATGGGATGTATCCCAAGGCGAAAGTGGAGAAACTCCCACCCGCGCTTGACCGCTATCAAGGTTACCGGGTTGTTGCACTCCGCCGGGTCGCACAGCGTCTCGGTAGATAGGGTGCGGTGCAAGACGCTGTCGTGCACATGTGACTCCTCTCTCGTCATGTACCGGTATCCGCCGGCACAGAGGCAAGGTAAATCAAATCAGAGGAGTTCCGCATCAGCGATCCCCGTACCAATGACCGTATCCGGGTTCCGGAGGTTAGACTCGTCGGCCCAAGCGGCGAGCAGGTAGGCGTTGTCAAGCTCGACGTCGCGCTTCGGCTCGCTCAGGAGGCCGACCTCGATCTCGTTGAGGTCGCCCCCAATTCGAAGCCACCCGTGGCCAAGATTATGGACTACGGCAAATTCAAGTACGAGGCTGCGCAGAAAGCCAAGGAGGCTCGGCGCAACCAGGCGAATACCGTGCTCAAAGAGGTGCGGTTCCGACTCAAGATCGATGCCCACGATTACGAAACGAAGCGCAAGCGCGCTGAGGGCTTCCTCAAGGGCGGCGACAAGGTCAAGGCAATGATTTTGTTCCGCGGCCGCGAGCAGTCCCGCCCCGAGATGGGTGTTCGCTTGCTTCAAAAGTTTGCCGACGATGTCGCGGAGTTTGGAACTGTGGAGTCCAACCCGAAGATCGACGGTAGAAATATGGTCATGGTCATCGGACCTCTGAAGAACAAGTCAGAGGCGAAGGCGGAGGCCAACGCACAACGTGCTGCCAAGAAAGCGGCTAAGCAGGAGGAAAAGAATGCCTAAGCAGAAGACCCACTCAGGGGCCAAGAAGCGCTTCAAGGTGACCGGAAGCGGCAAGATCATGAAGCAGCAGGCCGGAATGCGCCACAACCTCGAGGTGAAGGCATCGAAGCGCAAGCGTCGCCTGAACCAGGATCAGGTGATGGCGCCTGCCGACACAAAGATGGCCAAGAAGCTTCTCGGACGCTGAGCCGAAGACCCGTTAGGAAGATAGAGAAATGGCAAGAGTAAAGAGGGCCGTCAACGCCCACAAGAAGCGTCGGGTCATCCTTGAGCGCGCCGAGGGATACCGCGGACAGCGTTCACGCCTTTACCGTAAGGCGAAGGAGCAGGTCACCCACTCGTTCGTGTACTCGTACCGTGACCGTCGCCAGCGCAAGGGCGACTTCCGTCGACTGTGGATTCAGCGCATCAACGCTGCGTCGCGCGCGAACGGGCTCACCTACAACCGCCTCATCCAGGGCCTTGGCCTTGCCGGTGTTGAGGTTGATCGTCGCATGCTCGCCGAGCTCGCCGTGAATGAACCCTCCGCATTCACCGCGCTTGTTGAGGCTGCGAAGAAGGCGCTCCCGGCTGACACGTCGGCTCCGAAGTCGGATGAGGCTGCGTAGCACTCACCATTTCGTTCACGATGGCGGGCACCCAACCGGGTGCCCGCCATTGTCGGTTAACCGCCCCGTAGACTGAGACCGTGATCGAAAACCCGCGCTCCGCCCGCGTTAAAGCCGTAGCAAAACTCTCACGGCGTCAAACTCGACAAGAGACCGGACTGTTTCTCCTCGAGGGGCCACAGGCTGTTTCCGAGGCACTTGCCTGGCGCCCAGAGCTTATTGAAGAGCTGTTCGTCACTCCGACAGCAGCGCAGAAGCACGCCGAGCTGGTGGTGTCGGCCACGGAGGCGAACCTCGACGCGGAGTTCGTCACGGAAGACGTGCTGGATGTCATGACGGACACGGTGACTCCGCAGGGCATTGCAGCCGTGTGTCGACAGCACCCGACGTCGCTGAAAGACATTCTCGCTGGGGCGCCTCGTCTGCTTGCCGTTCTTGAAGAGGTGCGGGACCCGGGCAATCTCGGGACCATCATCAGGGCGGCGGATGCTGCCGGAGCCGATGCGGTCGTGCTGACGGGACGCTCTGTCGATCCGTTCAACCCCAAAGTGGTTCGTTCGACCACAGGCTCGCTCTTCCATCTGCCGCTCTCGGTCGGGCTGGAGCTCGGCACTGTCCTGAGCCAGCTTCGCGCGGCTGGCATGTCGATCCTGGCTGCAGACGTCAAGGGCCAGGACCTCCTCGAATACCGCGAGAGCGGGGCGCTCGCGCAGCAGACCGCGTGGCTTTTCGGAAACGAGGCCCGGGGACTCTCCGTCGATGATCTTCAGCTCGCCGATGGCGCCATCCGCGTTCCTATCTATGGCAAGGCCGAATCGATGAATCTCGCGACGGCGGCATCGGTGTGCCTCTACGAATCAGCGTTCGCGCAGGCAGCATCCGATAAGGGCGCGGTTCGTTAAGTTACGAATCCGTAACGGGGAGGATTCAGCACCCGCGAATAGGGGGTAGGTCGCATAGCGTAAACCGTATGGAATCCAACGAACAGACGGGGTCGGCGAAAGATCGCGGCCCCGCGGCTTTCGAGACGACAAGCAACCCCATTATGGCTGCCGCGGGCGAACCGCTTGTTGTCGTCGACCACGTTGAGAAGTACTACGGTGACTTTCACGCGCTGAAGGACATCAATCTCACGGTTAATAAGGGTGAGGTCGTCGTGGTGATCGGGCCGAGTGGCTCCGGAAAATCGACGCTATGCCGCACGATCAACCGCCTTGAGGTGATCAACGGCGGCGAGATTCGTATCGATGGGAAAAAGCTCCCCGAGGAGGGCAAAGCCCTTGCCGCGCTGCGAGCCGACGTCGGAATGGTGTTCCAATCGTTCAACCTGTTCGCGCATAAGACGATTCTTGAGAATGTCACGCTCGGCCCGACGCGGGTGCGCGGTCAGAAGCGGGCCGAAGCGGAGAAGGCAGCGAAAGCGCTGCTCGAGCGGGTCGGTGTGGCCGTTCAAGCGGAGAAGATGCCTGCTCAGCTCTCCGGGGGCCAGCAGCAGCGCGTCGCCATCGCGCGTGCCCTGGCGATGAAGCCGAAGGTGATGCTTTTTGATGAGCCGACGAGCGCCCTTGACCCCGAGATGATCACCGAGGTTCTCGACGTCATGGTTCAATTGGCGAGCGAAGGCATGACGATGGTCGTTGTCACGCATGAAATGGGTTTCGCCCGAAAAGCGGCCGATCGCGTCGTCTTCATGGCCGAAGGCGAGATCGTCGAAGAGGCGACGCCCGAAGAATTCTTCACGAACCCGAAATCCGACCGGGCCAAAGACTTCCTGTCGAAATTGCTCACTCACTGAGCAGCGCAGGCAGAAGAACGCAAGGAGCATTCGCTCCGAGATGAAAGGAAAGCAGATGCGTAAAGGAATGACGCTCTTCGCCGTCGCAGCGGCAGCGGCGCTGGTGCTCTCGGGCTGCGCGGGCGAGGAACCGGGCGCGCCAGGCGGCGGAGGCGATGAAGACACATCGTCGCTCTATGAAGTGAACGAGAACGTCGAGTTGGAGGGCAGCCCGACTTTCGATGCAGCCAAGAAGGCCGGCGAGATCAAGATCGGCGTCAAGGAAGATCAGCCAGGGCTCGGTTACAAGGATGCCGTCAGCGGTGAGCGCAGCGGGTTCGACATCGAGATCGCACGATGGATGGCCGCATCACTCGGCTTTTCTCAGGACCAGATCACCTATGAGGCGATCGCCAGCGCAAACCGCGAGCAGGCGCTCGTGAACGGCGACATCGACCTCTACGTCGGAACCTACTCGATCACGGACAAGCGCAAGCAGATGATCGATTTCGCCGGCCCGTACTTCATCACGGGACAGGGCCTTCTGGTGCTGAAAGACAACGATGACATCAAGACCGAGGACGATCTCGCGGGCACCAAGGTGTGCTCGGCAACGGGCTCAACTCCGATCCAGAACATTCGCGAGAACTACCCGGACGCGACGCCCGTTGAGTTCGACGTGTACTCGCAGTGCATCGACGCCCTGAAGGACGGTTCGGTGGACGTTGTGACGACGGACCAGCTGATTCTCCTCGGCTATGCGGCCCAGGACCCGGATGCGCTCAAGGTTGTCGGTGAGCCCTTCACGACGGAGAACTACGGAATCGGCATTCCCAAGGGCGATGACGCGCTGCGTCATTACCTCAACCAGGTGCTGACAGACGGATCCGACGTCTGGCAGGGCATCTACGACGCAACGCTCGGCGCAGCCGGCGTCAAGGCAGAACAGCCGTCGGTCGACGACTACTAAGCCGATGATCGGGCGGGCGGCGCTGCCGCCCGCCCCTGTCATCAGTCACACACTCACCGAGCAGAGGGATCCACGTGGACGTCTTGCTGAACAACCTCGACCTTTTCGTCGTGGGGTTCCGAACCACGCTTGTGCTGTTCGCCTGGTCGGCGGTGTTCTCGACCATCCTCGGTCTCATTGTCGGCATGATGCGGGTGTCACCCGTTCCCGTGATGCGCGGCGTCGGCACGGCCTACGTCAACCTCGTGCGCAATACGCCGCTGACGCTGATCTTTTTCTTCTTCGCCTTCGGATACCCCAAGCTCGAGCTTCCGGAGTTTTCCTACACCTGGCTCGCCATCATCGCGCTGAGCCTCTACACAGCTACGTACATCGCCGAGGTTCTCCGCTCCGGGTTCAACACTGTGCCTCTTGGCCAGGCGGAGGCGGCGCGAGCGATCGGACTGTCCTTCGTGCCGACGATGACTCAGGTCATCATGCCGCAGGCGTTTCGCGCAGTGATTCCGCCGTTCATGAGCGTGTTGATCGCTCTTCTGAAGAACACGACAATTGCCGCGGGATTCGCCGTGCACGAAGCCGGTGCCATTCGGGCGTATGCATCGGAGCGTGGTGAGCCGGCAATGGTCGTTCTGCTGTGGGTGGCCTTCTTCTTCATCGTTCTTGTGTTGATTCTCGCCTACATTCAACGACGACTCGAGAAGCGATGGAAGGTGGCACGATGAGCACAGTACTCTACGACGCTCCAGGGCCACGTGCGCGGGTGCGCAACCGAATTCTCGCCGTCATCACGACGCTGATCGTGCTCGGCATCCTGGGATTCATCGTCTATCGCTTCATCATCTCAGGTCAGTTCACCGCCCAGAAATGGGAGCTGTTCCGCTACACGGCCGTGTGGCGTGCCATCGGTGGCGCGACATTGACCACACTGTCGGCGTTCGCCGTCGCCGCTGTTGGAAGCCTTCTGCTCGGGTTCATTCTCTCTGTCGGCCGGATGTCAGTGCACGCGTGGATCCGCGTGCCCGTCACCGTGTTCACCGAGATCTTCCGTGCGATTCCGGTGCTGATCCTGATGCTGATCATGTACTACGGACTTCCACCGCTTGGCTTTGACTTCATCACGCCGTACATCGCTGTCGTCACCGGACTGATCCTCTACAACGGATCTGTGCTTGCCGAGGTGTTCCGCTCGGGCGTCGAATCGCTTCCAGGCGGGCAGTCCGAAGCTGGCTACGCGATCGGCATGCGCAAGACGGCAGTGATGTCGATCATCCTGTATCCGCAGGCGATCCGGGCGATGATGCCCGTGATCATCTCGCAGCTTGTCGTTGTGCTGAAAGACACGGCGCTCGGGTTCATCATCACATTCCAGGAGCTGCTGTACCTCGCGAAGTTCTACGGAAGCCAAGTCACCTACGACAGCCCCATCATTCCCTCGACGATCATCTTCGGCTCCATCTACATCGGACTGTGTCTGCTGCTGGCGGGCGTTGCCAAGTGGGTCGAGCTGCGCTCGAGGAGCAGTAAGAAACTGCCGCGAGACCCGGGAGCGAGCGAAAGTCTGGCTGCTGCCGAGACCAAGGCGATCGCGATGCAGTCGAATCAGATCGGCCGGGGGTGAGAACCCTCTCTCGAGTCACCGGTAGACTTGGGAATCGTGTCTGACGCTATCCCCATCACAGAAGAAGCAGTGGCGTCTGCGGTCACGGCGGCACTCGCCGCCATTGAATCCGCAGAGACCTCGGCTGACCTCAAAATCGTCCGCTCCGAGCACACGGGAGAGGCATCGACTCTCGCGCAGCTCAATGGCGAACTTCGCAATGTTCCCACAGAGAACAAGGCAGAGCTCGGCAAGCTCGTCGGCCAGGCGCGAGGGCGTGTCAACGCCCAATTCGCGACACGGCAGGAAGAGATCACCGTCGTCGAGAAGGCAGCGCAGCTGAAAGCAGAGGCCGTTGACGTTACGGCACTCGCGTCGCGCTACACGCCGGGCTCGCGGCATCCGCTCACTATGCTCCAAGATCGCGTATCTGACATCTTCGTCGGCATGGGATGGGAGATCGCCGAGGGGCCAGAAGTCGAGAGCGAGTGGTACAACTTCGACGCCCTCAACTTCGACGCCGACCACCCAGCGCGAGCGATGCAAGACACGTTCTTCGTCGATCCCGCGTCGTCGCATCTCGTGCTTCGCACTCATACCTCTCCCGTGCAGGTGCGCTCGCTGCTCGACCGGGAGCTGCCCGTCTATGTTTTGGCCCCTGGCCGCACGTACCGCACAGACGAGATCGACGCAACGCATACACCGGTCTTCAGCCAGTTTGAGGGCCTTGCCGTCGACAGGGGGCTCACGATGGCCCACCTGCGCGGAACGCTTGAGCACTTCGCCCGCACAATGTTCGGCCCCGATGCTCAGATTCGACTGCGCCCGAGCTTCTTTCCGTTCACCGAGCCGAGTGCCGAGCTCGACCTGTGGCACCCGACGTTCACGGGCGGCGCCCGCTGGATCGAGTGGGGCGGCTGCGGCATGGTGAACCCCAATGTGCTTCGCGCGGCGGGCATCGACCCGGAAGAATACAGCGGGTTTGCCTTCGGAATGGGCATTGAACGTACGCTCATGTTCCGCAACGACATCCATGACATGCGTGAAATCGTCGAGGGAGACATCAGGTTCTCCCAGCAGTTCGGAATGGTGGTGTAGTGATGCGCGTACCACTCGGCTGGCTCGCTGAATATGTAGAGATTCCAACAGACGCGACTCCAGAAAGCGTTCAGGCGGCCCTCGTCAAGGTCGGTCTTGAAGAAGAAGACATTCACCGCGTCGAACTGAGCGGCCCCATCGTGATCGGTCAGGTGCTGGAGTTCGTCGAAGAGCCGCAGAAGAACGGCAAGGTGATTCGCTGGTGCCAGGTGCGCGTCGCCCCAGAGGGAACGACTGCCGCCGACGGCGGAGATGCCGTGCATGGAATCGTCTGCGGTGCCCACAACTTCGAGCCGGGTGACAAAGTCGTTGTCACGCTGCCGGGTTCGGTGCTGCCCGGGCCGTTTCCAATCGCAGCGAGAAAGACGTACGGACACGTCTCTGATGGCATGATCGCCTCGCCGCGTGAGCTCGGTATGGGCGATGACCATGACGGCATCCTGACAGTGAAGTCGCTCGGTCTCGATCCCGAAGTCGGAACGGATGCCGTTGCGCTGCTCGGTCTCGACGACACCGCCATCGAGATCAACGTCACGCCAGACCGCGGCTATGCGTTCTCAATGCGCGGAGTTGCGCGCGAGTTTTCGCACTCAACGGGCGCTCGCTTCAGCGACCCGGCCGCGCGCGACGTGCCAACAGGCCTTGCCGGAGTTGACGTTCAGGTCGACGACGAGGCGCCGATCCGAGGCAGAATCGGCTGTTCCGTCTTCGTGACGCGAGGGGTCAGCGGCGTTGACGCAGGAGCGCCGACGCCGCCGTGGATGGCGGCGCGTCTGCGCCTTGCCGGCATCCGGTCGCTGTCGATCCTCGTCGACATCACGAACTATGTGATGCTCGAACTCGGTCAGCCGATTCACGGTTACGACAGTGATGCGCTCACGGGCGGCATCGTTGTGCGCCGTGCCAGCGCGGGCGAGAAGCTGACGACGCTCGATGACGTTGAGCGCACGCTTGATGCCGAAGATCTTCTGATCACCGATGGCAGCGGCCCGATCGGGCTCGCCGGAGTGATGGGCGGCACCTCGACAGAGATGAGCGCGTCGACGAGCAACGTGCTCATCGAGGCAGCGAACTTCGACTCGGTCTCGATCGCTCGTACGGCGCGGCGACACAAGCTGCCGAGCGAGGCGTCGAAGAGGTTTGAGCGCGGAGTTGACCCGCAGGTCGCCGCGGCCGCCGCGGACCGCGTCGTTGAGCTCATGGTGAGCCTCGCCGGGGGCACGGCAGAATCCAGAGGCTCGGAGGTCGACACCACGGTGGCGGCCCGGCCCATTGTGCTTCCAGTCGGATTCGCCGCCTCGCTCGTGGGCGTCGACTACACAGATGCTGAAGAGCGCGGCGCTCTCACGGAGATCGGCTGCACGCTTGCCGATGTCGAGGGGCAGCTTGTGGTGACGCCGCCGTCGTGGCGCCCCGACCTCGCGGGCAAAGCTGACCTTGTCGAGGAGATCGCGCGCATCGTCGGCTACGACCGCATCCCGAGCGTTCTTCCGGTGGCCCCGCCCGGGCGAGGACTGACTCGGGAACAGGCGGCTCGGCGTGCGGTTGCCGACGCTCTTGCCTCGGCTGGCAGCACCGAGGTGCTCGCGTACCCGTTCGTCACAGCCGAGTCCAACGAGCTGTTCGGAAACGCAACGGACGAGCCCATCCAGGCAGTCACGCTTGCCAATGCGATGGATGCTCGGCGCCCCCAGCTGCGCACCTCGCTGCTGCCCGGGCTGATCGAAATTGCTCACCGCAATCTGTCGCGCGGGCTCACCGACCAGTCACTGAGTGAGATCGGGCTGGTTTTTCGTCCGAAGCTGGGCGTCGCATATGGGTCGACGACGCTTCCGTCTGGCACGGAGCGTCCATCGGCAGAGGCCCTCGGGGCGCTCAACGACGGTATTCCGCCGCAGCCGCGCCATGTCGCGGTGCTCGACGTCGGCAACGCGATCGCGAAGCAGCCGGGTCAGCCCGCCGTTGCCGTCGGTGTGGCCGATGTTCTTGCCCGCGTAGCGCAGATCGGTCTCGCCATCGGTGTGCATATCGATGTGGTGCAGGGCGCGCATAAGGCCCTCCACCCGGGGCGCACCGCTGAGCTGCGCATCGGAGACGAGCCCATCGGGTTCGCGGGTGAACTGCTGCCGGACATTGCAGACGAGCATGATCTGCCTCGGGTTGTTGCCGTGGCAGAGTTGAACCTTGACGCCGTGCTCAAAGCCGCGCCGATGGTCGTTGCAACTCGCAGCATCCTGACGCAACCCGCGGCAACCCAAGACCTCTCGCTCGTCGTCTCGTCGTATGTCGCCGCCGCAGATGTACGTGACGCTGTGCGTTCTGGAGCAGGAGACTTGCTTGAGGACATTCGCCTCGTCGACGATTATCGAGGCCCTGGGGTCGACGACGAGCAGAAGAGCCTGACGTTCGCACTGCGCTTCCGTGCCGCTGACCGCACGCTGACCGCGGCCGAAGCATCCGAGGCGAAGCTGGCCGGTGCCGAACGCGCCGGTGCGCTCTTCGGTGCGGCGATCCGAGACTGACGGTGAGTACGTCGCTGCCCGATGGTGCGGCAGAGGCTGGGCCCGAATCGTCCACCCTTGTCGTGCCGACGTCGTCTGACCCGGATGTGGTTCTCGAAACCTTCACCGAGTGGACGTCAGGGCACGGCATCGAACTGTATCCTGCCCAGGAAGACGCACTTCTCGATGTCGTGAGCGGCAACAACCTGATTCTCTCGACGCCAACCGGAACCGGAAAGTCACTCGTTGCCGTCGGGGCGCATCTGCTCGCTCTCGCGCGTGGAGAACGCAGCGTCTATACAGCTCCGATCAAGGCGCTTGTGAGCGAGAAATTCTTTGCTCTCGTTGAGACGTTCGGCGCTGAGAACGTGGGCATGATGACGGGTGACTCCAGTGTGAACTCGGATGCCCCCATCATCTGCTGCACAGCGGAAGTGCTCGCCAACCTTGCATTGCGTCGCGGTTCCGACATCGACGTGAAGCAGGTGGTGATGGATGAGTTCCACTACTACGGTGACCCCGAGCGCGGATGGGCGTGGCAGGTGCCCCTGCTCACCCTTGAGGATGCCCAGTTCATTTTGATGTCGGCGACGCTCGGCGACGTGACCGACCTCGCGCACGACCTCGCGAGGCGCACAGGTCGGGAGACCGGTCAGGTCACGGGAGTTGAGCGACCCGTGCCGCTCAGCTATCACTACGAGACATCGCCCATTCACGAGACCGTCGACGAGCTGCTGCACACAGACAGAGCACCCGTGTACGTTGTGCATTTCTCGCAGGCGCAGGCGATGGAGCGTGCGCAGGCGATGACAAGCCAGAAGATCGTCTCGAGAGAGCAGAAAGCGCGCATCGCCGAACACATTGGCGATTTTCGCTTCACGACGGCATTCGGCAAGAGTCTCTCTCGTCTCGTGCGTGCGGGAATCGGCGTTCACCATGCCGGGATGCTGCCGAAATACCGTCGGCTTGTCGAGCAGCTTGCCCAAGCAGGACTCCTTCCCGTCATCTGCGGCACAGACACGCTCGGTGTGGGAATCAACGTGCCGATTCGCACCGTGCTGTTCACCGCGCTGACGAAATTCGACGGCACGAGGATGCGCCAGCTCAATGCCCGCGAGTTTCATCAGATCGCTGGACGTGCAGGGCGTGCCGGCTTCGACACCGCCGGAACGGTGATCGTGCAGGCCCCCGAACACGAGACGTTGAACATCAAAGCTCTCGACAAGGCGGGCGATGATCCGAAGAAGCGTCGAAAGATCATCCGCAAGAAGGCGCCAGACGGGTTCGTGTCGTGGGGGAGAGGCTCGCTTGACCGGCTCATCGTGGCCGAGCCCGAAACGCTCACGAGCCACATGACGATGACGAGCGCCATTCTCATCAACGTGATCGCGCGCGGAGGTGATGTCTTCGAGAACGTGCGCCGTCTCGTCTTCGACAACCATGAGCCGCGGACACGACAGCGGGAGCTCGCACGGCGTGCCCTCAGCATCTATCGCACGCTGAAGGACGCCGAAATCGTCGAGGTGCGCGACGGCAGCATCCGTCTCACTGTCGATCTGCCGGCAAACTTCGCCCTCAACCAGCCGCTGTCCCCGTTTGCTCTCGCTGCCTTCGAGCTCTGTGATCCCGAATCGCCCACGTTCGCTCTCGACATCATCTCCATCATCGAGGCGACGCTCGACAATCCGCGTGCCGTGCTGAACCAGCAGGAGTTTCTGGCAAAGGGCGAAGCTGTTGCCGAGATGAAAGCGGAGGGAATCGAGTACGAGCAGCGCATGGAGCTGCTCGAGGAGATCACCTGGCCGAAGCCGCTTTCCGAGCTGCTTGAGCATACCTTCGAGACATTCAGAGAATCGCAGCCCTGGATCGCCGACTTTGAGCTTGCCCCGAAATCTGTCGTGCGCGACATGTTCGAGCGCGCCATGTCGTTTGCCGAGTTCGTTCGCTTCTATCAGCTCGTGCGCTCCGAGGGCGTTGTGCTTCGATATCTGAGCGACGCGTATCGCGCGATCCGCCAGCTTGTACCCGAGTCGCTCATGAGTGAAGAGCTCGCCGACATCGTGGAATGGCTCGGCGAGCTTGTGCGGCAGGTCGACTCCAGCCTGTTCGATGAATGGGACGAACTGGTGAATCCGGATGCTGCTGCACACCGGGCGCACACGACAGACGCCGTGCCTCCAGCGCCGGCACGTCTCACGACACAGACCCGAGCCTTCCGGGTTCTGGTGCGCAACGAGCTCTTTCGGCGGGTGCAGCTGGCCGCCCGCGAAGACTACGACGCCCTTGAGGCCCTTGACCCGGCGCGCTCGTTCACCGCAGACGACTGGCGAGAGGGCCTCGACGCGTACTACGGGGAACACGAGGAGATTCTCACGGGCCCTGACGCGCGCGGCCCGAAACTGCTGCTCGTCGACGAGGGGACAACGGCGTGGACGGTGAGACAGATCATCGACGACCCGGCCGGAGACCACGACTGGGGAATCTCCGCGACGGTCGACCTCGAGGCATCCGATGAGTCGGGCGAGGCCCAGATAACCGTCACTGCCGTCGACAGCCTCTGACATCAAGTGGCGTCGACAGGGGGCTGCAGGGTAATCTCGACGCATGATGTTGCTCGCTCGCCCACTCGACCGCGTTTCAGCGGTTCGCGGCATGCGTCGACGTCGGCGCGCCGTGCGAACCTCGGCGACGCCTGTCGTGCACCAGTGATCTGGGCGCGAGTGGGTGCCGCCGACACCAGTGCAGACCGCCCACTCAATAAGGTAGAAGCATGACATTCACCGTCGCCGTCGCTGGCGCCTCAGGGTACGCCGGGGGAGAGCTGCTCCGGCTGCTTGCCGCGCACCCCGAGTTCGACATCACTACAGTGACCGCTCATTCCAACGCGGGGGCGCCGCTCGTCGCCCTGCAGCCGCACCTGCGCTCACTGCGCCACCTCACGCTGTCGGAGACGACTCCCGAGGTGCTCACGGGTCACGACATCGTTTTCGTGGCGCTGCCCCATGGCAAATCCGGTGAGCTCACGTCGCACCTCGATGACGGCACGCTGATCGTCGATTGCGGCGCAGATCACAGACTTGAGTCGCGCAGAGACTGGGGTTCGTTCTACGGCGGCGATTACTTCGGCGCGTGGACCTATGGGGTTCCCGAGCTCATCGTGAGAAACGGCAGGCAGCGTGACGCTCTTGTGGGCGCTCGCCGCATTGCGGCACCCGGCTGCAACGCGAGCACCGTCGAGCTTTCTCTCGCGCCCGGTGTCGCCGCCGGCGTCATCGAATCGACAGACATCGTTTCTGTTCTCGCTGTCGGGCCGTCTGGCGCGGGAAAGAGCCTCAAACCGCACCTGCTTGCAGCAGAGGTGCTCGGGACGGCCAATCCATACGCCGTCGGCGGGACGCACCGCCACATTCCCGAGATCGCGCAGGGCCTTCGCTGGGCGGGCGCCGCCGACGTGAGCCTCTCGTTCACGCCCGTGATCGTGCCGATGTCGCGCGGCATCCTTGCGACGTCCACGGCACGGCTCGCTCAGGGCGTCACGTCCACTCAGGTTCGTGACGCGTGGGAAGCCGCCTACGCCGATGAGCCCTTCGTGCAGGTTCTTGACGCTGGACAGATGCCGAGAACGGCAGACGTGCTTGGTGCGAACACGGCGCTCATGGGCCTAGCCATCGACGAGGCAACAGGTCGCGTCATCGTCGTCACCGCCGTTGACAACCTCACGAAGGGGACAGCGGGCGCCGCCATTCAATCAGCAAACATTGCACTCGGACTGCCCGAATCAACGGGCCTTACTGTGAACGGAGTAGCGCCGTGAGCGTCACAGAACCTCAAGGATTCACCGCGGCCGGCGTACCGGCAGGGCTCAAGAACTCGGGTGCGCGCGACATTGCTCTTGTCGTCAACACGGGTCCACGTCAGGCAGCGGCGGCGGTATTCACGAGCAATCGGGCCGTTGCGAACCCCATTATCTGGTCGCGTCAGGTCGTTCTTGATGGCGTGGTGTCGGCGATCGTTCTCAACTCGGGCGGCGCGAACTGCTTCACGGGGGAGCAGGGGTTCCACGCAACGCACGCGACGGCCGAAGCGGTGGGCGAGGCTCTGAGTGTCTCGTCAAGCGATGTTCTGGTGTGCTCAACGGGGCTCATTGGCGAACAGCTTGATGTCGCGAAGATTCAAGCGGGCGTGGCGGATGCCGCCGGCGAACTCGCCTCCGACGGCGGACTGCACGCCGCAGAAGCCATCATGACGACAGACACGCATCCCAAGACTGCTGTACGTTCGCGGGGAGGATATGCGATTGGCGGCATGGCCAAGGGGGCCGGAATGCTGGCACCGGGTCTCGCGACGATGCTCGTCACCATCACGACGGACGCCGACCTCAATGCGCGTTCTCTCGACCGGGCGCTGCGTTCAGCCACGCGCCAGACGTTTGACCGGCTCGACTCAGACGGCTGCATGTCGACGAACGACCAGGTGACGCTGCTCGCCTCGGGTGCGTCCGGTACTGTCCCAGACGAGGGGGAGTTCACTGAACTTCTCACCGAACTCTGCCACGATCTTGCCGGGCAGCTGCAGAGAGACGCTGAGGGTGCGAGTCATGACATCGCCATCACTGTGACGCAGGCGGCGAGCGAAGACGACGCACTTGAGGTCGCCCGTTCCGTTGCCCGCAACAATCTGTTCAAGACGGCAATCTTCGGCAATGATCCAAACTGGGGGCGTGTGCTCGCCGCCATCGGAACAACGTCGGCCGTGTTCGACCCCTACAACGTCGACGTGTCGATGAACGGGGTGCGCGTCTGCCACGCCGGTGGCCCAGACGAGCCTCGCGAACGCGTTGATCTCACGGACCGCGAATGCACAGTGCTCATCGAGCTGAATTCGGGCGACGAATCGGCGACGATTCTGACAAACGACCTCACGCACGATTACGTGCACGAGAACAGCGCATACTCGAGCTGACCATGGCAAAGCACGAGACTCAGCTGTCGCGCGACGTGGCCCAAGAGCGCGCCGCGACCCTCATCGATACGCTTCCGTGGCTCGCGCGTTACCGCGGTGCCGTCGTGGTCATCAAGTTCGGTGGCAACGCGATGGTGTCAGACGAGCTCAAAGCGGCGTTCGCAGAAGACATCGCGTACCTGCATTACGCGGGCCTTCACCCTGTCGTCGTGCATGGCGGTGGACCGCAGATCTCGCGGGCGCTCGCCGACGCTGGCATCCACAGCGAGTTTCGTGGCGGGTATCGCGTGACGACTCCCGAGGCCATGGACGTCGTGCGTCAGGTGCTGCGCGATGAGGTGAATCGCGAGATCGTCGACCTGCTCAATGTGCACGGTGATCTCGCCATCGGGCTGTCGGGCGAAGACGCCAGTCTGTTCACGGGAGAGCGGCGCAGCGCCGTCGTCGACGGCGCGTCGGTCGATTTGGGGCGGGTCGGCGACATCGTCGCAGTGGATCCGGCTGTTGTGCACAGCGCAATTGACGCGGGTCGCATCCCTGTCGTGTCGTCGATTGCGCCTGAAGAGGGTGATCTTTCGCGACCCCTAAATGTGAATGCGGATGCCGCGGCCGGCGCACTCGCTGCCGGCTTGGCCGCAGCGAGACTCATTGTTCTGACGGATGTTGCCGGTCTCTACAGCAACTGGCCAGATACCAGCTCGCTCGTCACTCGAATCACCGCAGATGAGCTTCGAGCGCTCATGCCGACGCTTGAAGCAGGGATGATCCCCAAAATGGCGGCCTGCCTCACGGCGCTCGATGGCGACGTCGGCGCGGCATCGATCATCGACGGGCGAGTGCACCATTCAATCCTCCTCGAACTCTTCACAGAGTCGGGTGTGGGTACGGAAGTCGTAAAGGAGAGCAGATGACGACGTGGCGAGAGCGTGTCGAACGCGACATGATGCACACTTTCGGTCCAACACAGGCAATGCTTGTGCGTGGTGAGGGCTGCTACGTCGACGACGTCGATGGCAAGCGGTACCTCGACTTTCTGGGCGGCATCGCCGTCAATGTGCTCGGGCACGCGCATCCGGTCGTCGTCGAAGCAGTGGCGCAGCAAGCGGCAACGCTCATTCACGTGTCGAACTACTTCTCGACGCCGCCCCAGCTCGAGCTTGCCGCCCGTCTGAAGCGGCTGAGCGGCGCAGGAGACGCGGGACGGGTGTTCTTTGCAAACTCGGGAACAGAAGCAAATGAAGGCGCGTTCAAACTCGCTCGGCTAAATGCCGGTGCCGACGGCAGGCGCACGCGCATTCTCTCGATGAAGAACTCATTCCACGGTCGAACCATGGGCGCTCTCGCAATGACAGGCAAACCCGCTATGCACACGGAGTTCGCGCCGCTGCCCGGGGGAGTGGAGTACATCGACACAACGATCGACGCTCTCGAGAGCGCGATGGACGATCGGGTTGCCGCTGTCATCGTCGAACCGATCAAGGGCGAAGCCGGCGTTGTCGAGGTTCCCGCCGGCTTTCTCGAACGCGCTCGAGAGCTCACGAGCGATGTCGGCGCGCTGCTGATGATCGACGAGATCCAAACGGGCGTCGGTCGCACCGGGCAGTGGTTCGCCTACCAAGCACAGGGAATCACTCCCGACGTCGTGACTGTCGCCAAGGGAATCGCCGGGGGAGTGCCAATGGGAGCGATCATCACCTTCGGTGCGGCGAGCGGCCTTTTTCACCCAGGACAGCACGGCACGACGTTTGGCGGCAACCCGCTGGCAACCGCGACGGCGAACGCCGTACTGGGCGAAATAGAGACGGCGGGTCTCGTCGAGAACGCGGCGCGGCGTGGAGAGCAGCTTCGATCGGACATTCTCAGCATCGGCTCTCCGCTCATCTCCGGGGTCCGCGGGCGCGGGCTGCTTCTCGGCATCGAATTGTCGAAACCCGTCGCTTCTGAGCTGCATGCCGCGGCACTGGCGGAGGGTCTGATCGTCAATGCGCCAAACGCCGAGACGATTCGGCTCGCTCCACCCCTCATCATCGGTGACACCGAGATCGCCGACTTCGACGCGCGGTTCCGCTCTGCGCTCTCTGCCATCAACTGACCTCATATTCGAAAGAGCACAATGACCCGACACTTCCTTCGCGATGACGACATCACCCCGGCCGAACAGGCGGAGATTCTCACCCTTGCGCGTGAGCTCAAGGCGGACCGCTGGACGCAGAAGCCTCTCGCGGGCCCGCAGACCGTCGCCGTGATCTTCGACAAGTCGTCGACGCGCACCCGCGTCTCCTTCGCCGTTGGCATTGCCGACCTCGGTGGCGCCCCGCTCATCATCTCCACGGCGAACAGCCAGCTCGGTGGCAAAGAGACGCCGAGAGACACGGCTCGGGTGTTGGAGCGCATGGTTTCTGCCATTGTGTGGCGAACCTATGGTCAGGCCGGCCTCGAAGAGATGGCGCAGGGCACAACCGTTCCCGTCATCAACGCGTTGTCCGACGATTTTCACCCGTGTCAGCTGCTCGCCGACCTGCTCACCATCCGTGAGCACAAGGGGGAGCTTGCCGGTCTGACGCTCACCTTCATCGGCGACGGGGCCTGCAATATGGCGCAGTCGTACCTGCTCGCCGGGGCCACCGCCGGAATGCACGTGCGCATCGCGTCTCCTGCTGGATATTCACCGAACGACACGGTCGTCGCCGACGCTCGCGAGCGTGCCGAGCAGACGGGCGGCTCGGTCAGCATCCTCACCGACCCTGCTGCCGCAGCCTCCGACGCCGACGTGATCGTGACAGACACCTGGGTGTCCATGGGCAAAGAAGAAGAGAAGTCCGCGCGCCTCGATTCGCTTGCCTCCTACCGGGTCGACAGCACGCTGATGGCACGTGCCAAACCGGATGCCGCATTCATGCACTGCCTGCCCGCAGACCGTGGGTTCGAGGTCTCCGCCGACGTGATCGACGGACCGCAGAGCATCATCTGGGACGAAGCAGAGAACAGACTCCACGCACAGAAGGCCCTCATGGTCTGGCTTCTCGAGCGGGCGTGACGGAAAGGACGATATGACGACGAATCGTGCAGGCGAAGCCGGAGCCCTCTGGGGTGGCCGATTCGCGAGCGGGCCATCGCCCGAGTTAGCGGCGCTGAGCAAGTCGACGCAGTTCGACTGGACGCTTGCGCACTACGACATTCTGGGCTCGAAAGCCCATGCCACCGCGCTGGCCGCGGCAGGCTATCTCACCGAAGACGAGCGTTCAGCGATGCATGCCGCGCTCACCGAACTCGATGTGAAGGTGACCGATGGCCGCTTCGTTGCGGCCGAGGCTGATGAAGACGTGCACAGCGCGCTTGAACGCGGTCTCATTCTGATCGCCGGAAAGGATCTGGGCGGAAAGCTGCGCGCGGGCCGCAGCCGCAACGACCAGATTGCCACGCTCGTGCGGCTCTATCTGAGGGATCACGCACGCGTGATCGGTCTGCAGCTCGTGCAACTGATCGACGCGCTCGTGTCGCAGGCGGAGGCTCACCCTGACGCAGCCCTTCCCGGGCGCACGCACCTGCAGCACGCCCAGCCCGTTCTTCTCGCTCACCATCTGCTGGCTCACGCGTGGCCTCTCGTGCGAGACCTTGAGCGCATCCGCGATTGGCTCGTGAGAGCATCCGCTTCTCCGTATGGCGCGGGAGCTCTGGCCGGCAGCACTCTCGGGCTCGACGCCGCACTTGTGGCCAGAGAGCTCGGGCTTGACCGCCCGAGCGAGAACTCCCTCGACGCGACAGCGAGCCGAGACGTCGTCGCCGAGTTCTCCTTCATCACGGCGATGATCGGCATCAATCTTTCTCGGTTCTCAGAAGAGATCATTCTCTGGAACTCGCGCGAATTCGACTACGTCACCCTCGACGATGGCTATTCAACGGGCTCCAGCATCATGCCGCAGAAGAAGAACCCCGACATCGCGGAGCTCGCGCGGGGAAAATCGGGTCGTCTGATTGGCAATCTCTCTGGGCTGCTTGCAACGCTCAAGGGGCTCCCGCTCGCCTACAACAGAGATCTGCAAGAGGACAAAGAGCCCATCTTCGACACCGTCGACACTCTCGAAGTGTTGCTTCCGGCGTTCACGGGCATGGTGGCGACTCTGCGGTTCAATACGGAGCGCATGGCGGCTCAGGCGCCGCAAGGGTATTCGCTCGCGACGGATGTCGCGGAATGGCTCGTGAAGCAGGGCGTGGCGTTCCGCGATGCCCACGAGATCAGCGGGGAGCTCGTGGCGCACTGCGAGAAGCTCGGTATCGATCTCGATGAGCCAGACGATGAGACCCTCGCGCAGATATCACCGCACCTCACTCCAACGGTGCGCAGTGTGCTGACCGTCAGCGGCTCCATCGGAAGTCGCTTGGGAGCCGGTGGCACGGCGCCCGAGCGAGTTGCCGAGCAGCAGGCCGAGCTGATCGACCGCGTCAACGCACTGAGTCACGATCTTGGGCTGACGCGCTGACCATGCCGATTGACCGTTCGACCCTCGCGGCCTCTGCCGTGGAGCTTGGGCCCACGCTGTTGGGCAGTCTGATCAGCCACACGACGCCGGAAGGCACCGTGACGATTCGGCTCAGTGAGCTCGAGGCATACGTGGGAAACGGGGTTGATCCGGGTTCTCACGCGCACCGGGGCAAGACGAAGCGCAATGCCTCGATGTTCGGTGACGCCGGGCACCTGTATGCCTACTTCACATACGGAATGCATGTCTGCGGCAACATCGTCTGCTCGCCCGAAGGTCAGCCTTCAGGGCTGCTCATGCGTGGCGGCGAGGTTGTTGAGGGCATCGAGTTGGCGCGACGCAGGCGAACGACATCGAAGGCCGACCGTGATCTTGCTCGCGGACCGGGCAGGCTGGCGGTTGCGCTCGGAATTCAGCTAGCCGACGATGGCTCCGATCTGTTTGCGCCGCCTTTTCTGCTGCACGAGGGTGACGCGCCCGCGCGCGTCCTCGCCGGTCCGCGAACCGGTGTCAGCGGCGCGGGCGGCGGGAGCTCGTATCCGTGGCGCTATTGGATTGAGGGCGACCCAACGGTTTCGCCGTACAAGCGGCATCCACGTGCCGAGTGAGCCTTAGGCGATCGCGAGCAGCCAGACGCCCGCGGAGGCTGTCGCCCAGATGATGCTCGTGAGCGTGCCGATAATGAACCGTTCGCGGGACTCTGATTCTGCGAGCTCCGTGAATCTGCCGACCCCTTTGACGGCGACGACGACGGCGAATGCCCCGGGAAATCCCGCCATGAGAGACGCCGCGATCGCGAGCCGCTCGAGAATGCCAATGACAAGCCCGCCCCTCATAACCTCTTCGGTTTTTGCGGGTGCGACAGAGGGGGTGTCTGTGACGCGGCGGTCTGAGCGAGCCAGAAGAATTCCGCCGTGTGTGCCCGGCATCACGGTTCCCCGCGTTGCCGCTTCCAACACCACCGTCGCCGCGGGGCCGCCGCCGATGACCGCGATCACGAGGCTGAGTCCCGCAACGACGACGGCGACGGGGAGGGGGAGCGGAGCGAACGGCAGCGCTGCGAGCGCGAGTGCCGAGGCGAGAAAAGCACCCGAGACAGTCACGATGATGGCACGCGGGCGCCGAAGGGCCGCAAGAGCGAGTGCTGTCGCAACAGCGAGGAACACGGCAGTTGTCGCCCAGTAGACGATGTCCAGTATCTCGAACGGCATGAGTGCTCCTTAAGCCTCCGGCATTGGGTTGAGGTTCTCGAGCATACGTACCAGCGCTCCGACAGCGGCATCTTCTTGCCTGATGCCGGCGGCGCGCACACGAAGGCTGACGGCGCCCGGTGTGATTCCCAAGTGCTCAGCAGCCTCCGCCTGGGTCATGCCCGTTGAGAGGAGGTCGCGCACTTCCCACCCGCCGTCCGTCCGGCGATCAAGAACAAGCAGAAGGATGCTGAGAAGCGCGTCGAGATCTTCGGTCTGCTGTCGGTCGGCTCGTGCTCCTGGTTCGCAGGCGAATCGCACGAGTCGAGGCTTCGCGCGCTCCACTGCAGCCCGGGCGGCGAAGAATGCATCTCCCGTCGATGCGCGGGTCGAGCTCCCGAGGGGGAACTCCGCATCGCCGATGGCGAGACCGATGCTCCATCTTCCCTCGCGGAAGAGCTCAAGCGTAATGGAGAGCGCCGTCGATGCGTCGTCGGTGAGAAGCTGAATCTCGTCTCCTGCTGTACGCTCGGCGGGGAGCAGGAGTGTGCGCTTATGAGCGGTGTTGACCGCGGCGAGCGTGTCTTCAACGGCATCGCTCGTATGGCGGCTGTCTACCTGGTCGGCAGTGATGACGAACATGAGGCTCCCTTCAGGGTGAACCGTGAATCCAGCATACTTTAGTAAAAACACAAAAGCCAGCCATAATGAGGAAATAAGCTAAAGCGCGACGAGTTGAGGGAGGACGGCGCTGGTACTGTATTGAACGTGTCGAATCCCGCGCTTTCCCTTCAGAAAAATGATGCTGCCTTTGATGACGTTTGGGACGAACTCGTGTGGCGAGGACTCGTTCAGGTGTCGACAGATGAATCGGCGTTGAAAGAGCTCCTCGGTGGGAAGCCGATCACCTATTACTGTGGGTTCGACCCGACGGCGGAGAGCCTGCATCTTGGGCACCTGGTTCAGTTGCTCACCCTGCGACGGCTTCAGCTCGCTGGCCACAAGCCGCTCGGTCTCGTCGGTGGCTCGACCGGTCTAGTTGGTGACCCGCGCCCCTCGGCCGAGCGCACGCTGCAGACAAAAGAGACGGTCTCCGAGTGGGTTGCCTCGCTCGGTGCCCAAATCGAGAACTACCTGAGCTTCGAGGGTGACAATCGCGCCCGCATGGTGAACAACCTTGATTGGACGGGCGATCTCACCGCTATCGACTTCCTCCGGGATATCGGCAAACACTTCAGAGTCGGTGCGATGCTCAAGAAAGACGCCGTCTCAGCGCGTCTCAATTCAGATGCGGGAATCAGCTTCACCGAGTTCAGCTACCAGCTCCTGCAGGCACTGGACTTCCTCGAGCTCTACCGCCGGCATGATTGTGTGTTGCAGACCGGTGGAAGTGACCAGTGGGGCAACCTCGTTGGAGGCGCCGACCTGGTGCACCGCGTCGAGGGCGTCAGTGTCCAGGCGTTCGGCACGCCGCTGATCGTCAACTCAGACGGCACAAAGTTCGGCAAGAGCGAGGGCAACGCCATTTGGCTCAATCCCTCCATGACCACCCCGTATGCGTTTTACCAGTTCTGGGTGAATGCAGCGGATGCTGATGTCATCGACCGGCTCAAGGTCTTCACGTTCCTGAGCAGGGCAGAAATCGAAGAGTACGCAGCCACGGTCGAAAACGAGCCGTTCAGGCGCGAAGCGCAGAAGCGACTGGCGTGGGAGGTGACATCCCTTGTGCACGGAGAGGCGGCGACGCAAGCCGCCATCGATGCAGCGGGTGCCCTTTTTGGCCAGGGCGATCTGACCGCACTCGACGAGGCGACTCTTGAGGCTGCCCTCTCCGAACTGCCGAACACGGCGAGCACATCAGGAACCGGCGCGAGTGTCGTGCAGCTTCTTGTCGACACCGGGTTGACGAAGAGCCTCGGCGACGGAAGACGTGCCATCGAACAGGGTGGCGTCTACCTCAACAACACAAAGGTGGCGGCGGCGGATGCTGTCGCAGATCAGCTGCTCCATGATCGTTTCCTCGTGCTTCGGCGCGGAAAGAAGACGCTCGCCGGCGTCACCGTCACGCCCTGAGCAGACGCTCGAAACGGCGGCTGTTCTCTGCGGGGAACGGCCGCCGTTTTTTCGGTGTCGGGAACGCAAATATCCGACGGTCACTCACGACACGCCCGGGCGCCAGCCGTGATTTGCCGAGCGGGTGAACTCTGCGTAAAGTATTCATCTGTCGCCACAAAGGTGCCGAAGAGCGAGAAGCTCACGGGCCTCAATCGGCGAAATCACCCTCACACAGCTTCGATGTTACGTCGAAATAGCTTGTGCGTCGGTGGTAAGATTGGAAGGTTGCTCCAGAGTGATGTGCTCCTGTTTTGGGGGTGTTGATTTTGGGTGCGTCTGGTCCTTGAGAACTCAATAGCGTGCACATGTCAAATGCCAATTATTTGAACCTCGGCCTCGCGTTTTGTGGGGTTGGGATTCCTTTGAAATTGATTGATTGATAGCGAATGTCAGCAATGATGTTTGTTTTGTCATGATTGAACTTGTGATTCGCCTCTTTTGGGGTGTTTCGCGTTGATGTTTGCTGGCTGTTTTTTGGTCAGTTTTTATGCATTTACGGAGAGTTTGATCCTGGCTCAGGACGAACGCTGGCGGCGTGCTTAACACATGCAAGTCGAACGATGATGCACCAGCTTGCTGGTGTGGATTAGTGGCGAACGGGTGAGTAACACGTGAGTAACCTGCCCCTGACTCTGGGATAAGCGCTGGAAACGGTGTCTAATACTGGATATGACTCATGACCGCATGGTCTGTGGGTGGAAAGGGTTTTACTGGTTGGGGATGGACTCGCGGCCTATCAGCTTGTTGGTGAGGTAATGGCTCACCAAGGCGACGACGGGTAGCCGGCCTGAGAGGGTGACCGGCCACACTGGGACTGAGACACGGCCCAGACTCCTACGGGAGGCAGCAGTGGGGAATATTGCACAATGGGCGAAAGCCTGATGCAGCAACGCCGCGTGGGGGATGACGGCCTTCGGGTTGTAAACCTCTTTTGTCAGGGAAGAAGCTTCTTGTAAGTGACGGTACCTGGAGAAAAAGCACCGGCTAACTACGTGCCAGCAGCCGCGGTAATACGTAGGGTGCGAGCGTTGTCCGGAATTATTGGGCGTAAAGAGCTCGTAGGCGGTTTGTCACGTCTGCTGTGAAATCTGGAGGCTCAACCTCCAGCCTGCAGTGGGTACGGGCAGACTAGAGTGCGGTAGGGGAGATTGGAATTCCTGGTGTAGCGGTGGAATGCGCAGATATCAGGAGGAACACCGATGGCGAAGGCAGATCTCTGGGCCGCTACTGACGCTGAGGAGCGAAAGGGTGGGGAGCAAACAGGCTTAGATACCCTGGTAGTCCACCCCGTAAACGTTGGGAACTAGATGTGGGGGCCTTTCCACGGTCTCCGTGTCGCAGCTAACGCATTAAGTTCCCCGCCTGGGGAGTACGGCCGCAAGGCTAAAACTCAAAGGAATTGACGGGGGCCCGCACAAGCGGCGGAGCATGCGGATTAATTCGATGCAACGCGAAGAACCTTACCAAGGCTTGACATATACGAGAACGGGCCAGAAATGGTCAACTCTTTGGACACTCGTATACAGGTGGTGCATGGTTGTCGTCAGCTCGTGTCGTGAGATGTTGGGTTAAGTCCCGCAACGAGCGCAACCCTCGTTCTATGTTGCCAGCACGTAATGGTGGGAACTCATGGGATACTGCCGGGGTCAACTCGGAGGAAGGTGGGGATGACGTCAAATCATCATGCCCCTTATGTCTTGGGCTTCACGCATGCTACAATGGCCAGTACAATGGGCGGCGATACCGTGAGGTGGAGCGAATCCCAAAAAGCTGGTCCCAGTTCGGATCGTAGTCTGCAACTCGACTACGTGAAGTCGGAGTCGCTAGTAATCGCAGATCAGCAACGCTGCGGTGAATACGTTCCCGGGCCTTGTACACACCGCCCGTCAAGTCATGAAAGTCGGTAACACCCGAAGCCGGTGGCCTAACCCTTGTGGAGGGAGCTGTCGAAGGTGGGACCGGTAATTAGGACTAAGTCGTAACAAGGTAGCCGTACCGGAAGGTGCGGCTGGATCACCTCCTTTCTAAGGAGCATCTGGCACTCGTTATGGGTGTCCAGCAGGCTGTATCAGGACCGTTCGTGTTCTGGCGGCTAGCTCATGGGTGGAACATTTGATGTGGCCGGCCGGGTGGCTGGGTTGTTGGAGTACGCCTCTTTGGGGTGGGAAACAGTGGTCTGGTTGTTGGGTTGGCGTGCACGTTATTGGGTCCTGAGGGACCAGGTTGGTTTTGCCCTTGTTTTTGGGGTGGGGCCGCGGGTTTCTCGGACCGTGGGTGGGTTCCTTTTTGGGGGCTGCTTTCGGTACCGACCGTACGTTGAGAACTACACAGTGGACGCGAGCATCTTAGAAACACTTTTTGTGTTTCTTGAATGAAAACAATATGTTCGAACAATTTTTTGTTCGGACCATTGGTCAAGATTTGTCTTATTTATAAGATTGATTTCGATTCATACTCATGTTGTATCAAGTTTCTAAGAGCAAACGGTGGATGCCTTGGCATCTGGAGCCGAAGAAGGACGTCGTAATCTGCGATAAGCCTCGGGGAGCTGATAAACGAGCTTTGATCCGAGGATTTCCGAATGGGGAAACCCGGCTGGGGCCTGTTATGGGTGCCTGGTCACTCCCGTCTGAATGTATAGGGCGGGGTGAGGGAACGTGGGGAAGTGAAACATCTCAGTACCCACAGGAAGAGAAAACAATAGTGATTCCGGTAGTAGTGGCGAGCGAACCCGGATCCGGCTAAACCGGTCATGTGTGATACCTGTCAGGGGTTGCATGGTCGGGGTTGTGGGACTTTTCTCATCATGCTGACATGTGGTGGGCGTTGTGAGTGGTATAGGCGAACGGTTTTGAATGACCGGTCAGAGAGGGTGCGAACCCCGTAGCTGAAATGCCATGATCGCGTGAAGAGTATCCCAAGTAGCACGGGGCCCGAGAAATCCCGTGTGAATCTGTCAGGACCACCTGATAAGCCTAAATACTCCCAGATGACCGATAGCGGACAAGTACCGTGAGGGAAAGGTGAAAAGTACCCCGGGAGGGGAGTGAAATAGTACCTGAAACCGTTTGCTTACAATCCGTTGGAGCAGCCTTGTTGCTGTGACAGCGTGCCTTTTGAAGAATGAGCCTGCGAGTTAGCGATATGTGGCGAGGTTAACCCGTGTGGGGTAGCCGTAGCGAAAGCGAGTCTGAATAGGGCGATTCAGTCGCATGTCCTAGACCCGAAGCGAAGTGATCTATCCATGGCCAGGCTGAAGCGTGTGTAAGAGCACGTGGAGGGCCGAACCCACTTCAGTTGAAAATGGAGGGGATGAGCTGTGGATAGGGGTGAAAGGCCAATCAAACTTCGTGATAGCTGGTTCTCTCCGAAATGCATTTAGGTGCAGCGTTGCGTGTTTCTTTCCGGAGGTAGAGCTACTGGATGGCTAATGGGCCTCAACAGGTTACTGACGTCAGCCAAACTCCGAATGCCGGAAAGTGAGAGCGCAGCAGTGAGACGGTGGGGGATAAGCTTCATCGTCGAGAGGGCAACAGCCCAGACCACCATCTAAGGTCCCTAAGCGCGTGCTAAGTGGGAAAGGATGTGGAGTTGCAGAGACAACCAGGAGGTTGGCTTAGAAGCAGCCACCCTTGAAAGAGTGCGTAATAGCTCACTGGTCAAGTGATTCCGCGCCGACAATGTAACGGGGCTCAAGCACGCCACCGAAGTTGTGGCATTGACATTAGTAACCAAGCCGCACGTTTTTCGTGTTGGTTCAGGTGTGTTGATGGGTAGGAGAGCGTCGTGTGGCCGGTGAAGCGGCGGTGTAAACCAGCCGTGGAGGCTACACGAGTGAGAATGCAGGCATGAGTAGCGAAAGACGGGTGAGAAACCCGTCCTCCGGAAGACCAAGGGTTCCAGGGCCAGGTTAATCCGCCCTGGGTAAGTCGGGACCTAAGGCGAGGCCGACAGGCGTAGTCGATGGACAACGGGTTGATATTCCCGTACCGGCGAAGAACCGCCCAAGCTAATCCAGTGGTGCTAAGAGTCCTAGCCATGACACGGAAGCTTCCTTTTCGAAGGGGGTGGATGGTTGTGGTGAACGCTCGACCCCATGCTGGTGCGGTTAGCGTATTAACAGGTGTGACGCAGGAAGGTAGTCGGTCCTGGGCGATGGTAGTCCCAGGCCAAGGCTGTAGGCCGGGAGATAGGTAAATCCGTTTCCCGTGAAGGCTGAGAGTTGAAGGGGAACCCGTAAAGGGTATGATCCGATGATCCTATGCTGCCAAGAAAAGCATCGACGCGAGGTTCTAGCTGCCCGTACCCCAAACCGACACAGGTGGTCAGGTAGAGAATACTAAGGAGATCGAGAGAATCGTGGTTAAGGAACTCGGCAAAATGCCCCCGTAACTTCGGGAGAAGGGGGGCCATCCGCTTATACCGCCTTGCGCGGGAAAGGGTGTGGTGGCCGCAGAGACCAGTGGGAAGCGACTGTTTACTAAAAACACAGGTCCGTGCCAAGTCGCAAGACGATGTATACGGACTGACGCCTGCCCGGTGCTGGAAGGTTAAGAGGAACGGTCAACCCCTTGTGGGTGAAGCTGTGAATTTAAGCCCCAGTAAACGGCGGTGGTAACTATAACCATCCTAAGGTAGCGAAATTCCTTGTCGGGTAAGTTCCGACCTGCACGAATGGCGTAACGACTTCCCAGCTGTCTCAACCACGAACTCGGCGAAATTGCATTACGAGTAAAGATGCTCGTTACGCGCAGCAGGACGGAAAGACCCCGTGACCTTTACTACAGCTTGGTATTGGTGTTCGGTGTGGCTTGTGTAGGATAGGTGGGAGACTATGATGCGGGCACGCTAGTGTTCGTGGAGTCGTTGTTGAAATACCACTCTGGTCACTCTGGATATCTAACTTCGAACCGTGATCCGGTTCAGGGACAGTGCCTGGTGGGTAGTTTAACTGGGGCGGTTGCCTCCTAAAAAGTAACGGAGGCGCCCAAAGGTTCCCTCAACCTGGTTGGCAATCAGGTGGCGAGTGTAAGTGCACAAGGGAGCTTGACTGTGAGACTGACAGGTCGAGCAGGGACGAAAGTCGGGACTAGTGATCCGGCAGTGGCTTGTGGAAGCGCTGTCGCTCAACGGATAAAAGGTACCTCGGGGATAACAGGCTGATCTTGCCCAAGAGTCCATATCGACGGCATGGTTTGGCACCTCGATGTCGGCTCGTCGCATCCTGGGGCTGGAGTAGGTCCCAAGGGTTGGGCTGTTCGCCCATTAAAGCGGTACGCGAGCTGGGTTTAGAACGTCGTGAGACAGTTCGGTCCCTATCCGCTGCGCGCGCAGGAAATTTGAGAGGATCTGACCCTAGTACGAGAGGACCGGGTTGGACGAACCTCTGGTATGTCAGTTGTCACGCCAGTGGCATCGCTGATTAGCTACGTTCGGGATGGATAACCGCTGAAAGCATCTAAGCGGGAAGCCGGCCTCGAGATGAGATTTCCATCCCCATTTATGGGGGAGAGGCTCCCAGTAGACGACTGGGTTGATAGGCCAGATGTGGAAGCACCGCAAGGTGTGGAGCTGACTGGTACTAATAAGCCGATAACTTGATAACACCAACATGCTGCATGTTCGCGTCCACTTTGTGGTTCCTGACGCACGGTCAGAACCAAACAACACACACACGTGTGTTCATAGCGTCACAGACTGTTACGGCGGTCATAGCGAGAGGGAAACGCCCGGTCACATTCCGAACCCGGAAGCTAAGGCTCTCAGCGCCGATGGTACTGCAGGGGGGACCCTGTGGGAGAGTAGGACACCGCCGGACTTAACTTCAGCAACACAGTGTGAAGGCCACCCCAACCAGGGTGGCCTTCACCAGTTAACCCACCAGCTCACTGTTGGTGGCTAGCACAAGGGGCATATACCCAATTCGGTATATGCCCCTTTTGCGTATCTAGTTTTCCTCGGGGAGGTAGTCGCAATATGTGGCGAAGTCGTGAAGGATCTCGGCTGCCGATTCGACGCGCGTGATCATGGCTGAACCCTCTCCTGAATAGATGGGCGCGACGTCGAAACGGTCGCGAGCTCGAGCATCCTTCATGTCGTCGGTGATCTCGTCAGATGCTGCAACGCGTTGCTCGAGCAGCTCTTCGCGCCCGTTCCACGTGCGACTGAACGTGTTTGACAGCGCCCGACCGCCGTAGTGGGGTGGCCACGCTCCACGTTGGGCAATGTCGAAGACTCGCGTATAGACGGTGTCGCCGCTTCGCGCATTGATGACCCGTTGCCGTGCAGCATCCGAGAATTGCGACTCCGTGGCAACGGTGAACCTCGTGCCGATCCAGGCCCCGACCGCTCCTGCCGTCATGACCGCTGCGAGGCCTCGCGGCGTCGTCACGCCGCCGGCGGCCAGGATCGGAATCGCCGTGCGCTCTGCGGCCAATTGGAGGAAGGCGAGGGTGCTGATCTCATTCCGGCCATGTCCGCCCGCCTCCGAGCCGCGCACGATGATGCCGTCGACGTTCGCGCTGACGGCCTGTTCGAGCTCGATGACGTTTCCTACCTGGGCAAGCAGAACAGCTGGCGTGTCTCGCACCGCGGCAAACGCATGCTCTGAGTGCCCGAATCCCAGCGTCACAACAGCGGGCCGGTGTGCAAGCACCACCTGAAGCGGAGCCATGTCGCGGTCGAGGGCAAAGGAGAGAAACCCCGCGCCCCAGACAGCACCTTCGCGCTCGAGGCGTTCGCCTGCCGAAGCCAGTGTCTCGAGGTTCGGCGTTCCCGAGACGCCCACCATGCCGATGCCGCCAGCCGCGCTGACGGCGGAAGCAAGATCAGCGCCTGCAGCGCCGGCCATCGATGCGTTTGCGACGGGAACGTTCCGGGTGGCGAGCACTTTGAGTAGCGCGTTCATCATGATTTCAGTCTATTGACGTAAGCTGGATCCGGATCGGCTACAGCTGGTCCCACAAACTCAATATGCGCATCCGACCAGGAGGACCCCACAATGACGAACGACAGCGACGACTCAGAGCGCTCTTCGGAGTCGCGTCGGGGCAAGGATGCGCGCGATCGGCACTCTGATGCCGGTCGTGGAGCCCAACAGGGTTCTCGAGACAGCGGTCGCTCTCGAGACAGTGATCGTCGCCCTCCCCGCGATGGCAACCGCACGAACACGCCGCGCACCGGCGGCGACCGGCGGCAGCCCCGCGACGGAGCTCGTCAGTACGCGCCGCGTGATGGTAACCGGCGTCCTCCTCGCGACGGGGATCGTCGTTTCGAGAAGCGTGACGGCGAGCGTCGGCCCCCGCGTGACGGTGACCGTCGTGGAGGCCGTCCCGAGCGTGGAGGCCGCCCCGACCGCGGTGGTTCACGTAATCAACAGCTGTGGACACGCGACGGCAAACCCGCTCGTGGCGACCGCAACGCACCGGCACACGAGGAAGAACTCACAGAAGAGCAGATTCGACAGCGTGAGCTTCGGTCCGTGCGACCTCGGCACGATGACCCCGAGATTCCCGACGAGATCACAGACCAAGACCTGCACAGATCGGCCCGCAACGAGCTCAAGACGCTCTCGAAGGAGAACGCCGAAGGCGTGGCCCGACACCTGGCCATGGTGGCTCGACTCATCGACGATGACCCGGAGCTGGCCCACAGGCACGCCGTGAGCGCCTCCCGCCGCGCCGGTCGCATCGCTGTTGTGCGAGAGACTCTGGCTGTCACTGCGTATCGAACGGGTGACTTTGCTCTCGCCCTCAGAGAACTGCGCACCTATCGCCGAATCAGCGGCTCAGACGAGCAGCTTCCGCTGATGGTCGACAGCGAACGCGGCGTTGGCCGCCCGGAACGCGCGCTTGAGCTCGGTCGCTCGGTCGACAGATCGACGCTGAGCCCCGGGGTGCAGGCAACGCTCGCAATTGCGATGTCCGGCGCCCGACTTGACCTCGGCCAGGCCGCGCTTGCGCTGAGTGAACTGCAGATTCCTCAACTCGACCCGACAGTCGCATTCAGCTGGAGCCCCGCGCTTTTCCACGCCTACGCTGAAGTTCTCGACGAGCTTGAGCGGCATGAGGAGGCGGACGTCTGGCGGTCACGCGCGGAGATCGCCGCCGCGGCGCTTGACGAGGCGGATCGGGTCGACGAAGACGAGACGATCGTCGTCGTCGAAGAGGAGCAGGAGCTTTCGCCCGAGACAGGCGAAGCCGATGCAGAGGTTTCCGAGGAAGACACGAACGAAGACCAGGAGGCCGTTGACGGTGCTGGGCCGACGCAAGACTAAGACCGTGATGCCGCTCGAGGGAATCGATGCGGTGCTCGCCGATCTCGACGGAGTCGTCTACGCCGGACACAGGGCGATTCCGCATGCCGTAGAAAGCCTCACACGGGTGACCGAGAGCATCCGGGTTGGCTACATCACCAACAACGCAGCCCGCACCGATGCGGCCGTGGCCGAGCAGCTGCGCGGGTACGGCCTCGAGACGACTGCGCGCGACGTGATCACGAGTCCGCAAGCCGCCGTTCGCCTCCTGCGCACAAAAGTGCAGGATGGGGCGCTCGTGCTGGTTGTGGGCGGTGAAGGACTTATCGATGAGCTGACGAAGGCCGGCTATCGGGTGACGAGAAGTTCGGAGGATCGTCCGGATGCTGTCGTACAGGGGTTCGCCCCGGACGTCGACTGGACGCAGCTTGCCGAGGCCGCCTACGCCCTGCAGGATGGCCGCGAAGCAAACGACCTGCCCTGGATCGCGACAAATACCGACTGGACGATACCCCGCGATCGTGGAATCGCCCCGGGCAACGGGACCCTCGTCTCTGCGGTGCACACGGCCGTCGGGCGCCTTGCCGAGGTGGCGGGCAAACCAGAGGTTCCGATCTTCGAAGAGGCGAAGCTTCGCTTCGACTCGCAGCATCCGCTCTTCATCGGCGATCGCCTCGACACGGACATACTCGGGGCAAACAGGGCAGGCATTGCCTCGCTGCTCGTTCTGACGGGTGTTGACCGGGCAAAGCACGTTCTCGCGGCGCCAGAGGGCTCGCATCCTAATTTCGTTGTGTCCGATCTGCGTGAACTGTTTGAGCCGTATCCGGTCACAGACCTCTCGCGTGACAACACGCAGGCGAAGGTCGGAGACGCCGTTGTGCGCGTGGAAGACGGCAGACAGATCGTCATCGCTCGCGAGGGCGATTCCGCCCTCAACCGGCTGCGTGCCGCCAGCGCGGTGATCTGGGCAAGTGGGCGCCAAATCTTCGGCTTCAACGTTCCCGAGCAGCTCTACTCGTAGCGTGCCTGCCCAGCACCGTTGCGGCGAGCTTGTACGCTAGGCATGTGACGAACGATGAAGAGCAGGGCTCGATAGCTCCCGACGCGCTCGTGTCGCGTTTGTCTCTGATCGAGGAACGCCCACTGGCAGAGCGTGCCGACGCGTATGGTCGCCTGCACGACGAATTGAATCGGGTGCTCGAGGGAAGCGACAACGAGGGCTCTGCACGGTGACGGCTCGCCGTCTCGACGCAGTGCTTGTCGCGCGCGGGCTCGCGCGCTCCCGGGCTGCGGCCGTTGACCTGATTGCATCGGGAAGCGTTTCGGTTGACGACCGGCCAATTGTGAAGCCGTCAACGCAGGTAGGCGAGCGTGCGCGCATCAACGTCTCTGGCGCAGACCACTACGTGAGCAGGGGAGCCCACAAGCTCAACGCTGCCCTCGACATCTTCGGCTGTGCCGCAGCGGGGAGGCTCGCTCTCGACATCGGAGCATCGACAGGTGGCTTCACGCAGGTGCTGCTCGAGCGGGGCGCGCGCGAGGTGATCGCTCTCGATGTCGGTCATGATCAACTGGCTGCGTCGCTCCTCGATGACTCCCGTGTTCGCGTCATCGAGGGTTTCAACGTTCGCGATCTCAGCCGTGAGGCACTTGCCGAGCACGCGGGCACCGCAGAGATTCCCAGCATCGTCGTCGGAGATCTTTCGTTCATCTCGCTTCGATATGTCTTCGCTCCGCTGCGACAGGTTATCGACGATGACGCCGATGTTGTCGTGCTGATTAAGCCGCAATTCGAAGTTGGCCGCACGGGAGTGCGCGAAGGCATTGTGAAAGATGCCGGCCGCCGCATCGACGCCGTGCAGTCCGTGCTCTGGTCTGCGTGGGATTCCGGGCTCGGAGTGGTTGGTCTTGAACGCTCGCCCATTGCGGGAACGCATGGCAACTCCGAATACCTTGTGCACATGCACGCACAGCACGGCTCGAATCCGACAGAATGGATGCTGCGAGCAGAACAACTTGCGGGAGGTGCCGAATGACCACGACGCGGTCGATCCTGGTCGTTTCGCACACGGGACGCGCCGACTCCATTGAGGCGGCGGCCAACGTCATGCGTCAGCTCAGAGAATCGGGCATTCGCCCCGTGCTCGTTGAGGAGGAGCGCGAGCAGCTTCTGCGTGCCGGTGCCGACATCGAGGGAGTCGATACGCTCGACGGTGAGCATGTCGACGATCTTGAGCTCGTGATGGTTCTTGGAGGCGACGGCACGATTCTGCGGGCAGCCGAGCTGGTGCGTGACCACGCCGTGCCCATGCTCGGCGTCAACTTGGGGCACGTTGGCTTTCTTGCAGAACTCGAGCGAGACGACCTCGCGAACGCCGTGCAGCGCGTCGTCGCGCGAGACTACGGGGTCGAAGAGCGCATGACTCTCGACGTGTCGGTCACCATCGGCGGCGATGTCGTGTACGAGACGTGGGCGCTCAACGAGGCGACGGTGGAGAAAGCAAGTCGCGAACGGATGCTGGAGCTCGTCGTCCAGGTGGATCAGCGCCCGCTCGTGTCGTTCGGCGCCGACGGTGTTGTGATCTCGACGCCGACCGGATCGACAGCGTACAACTTCTCGGCGGGAGGCCCGATCATCTGGCCCACCGTCGAAGCGATCACGCTCGTGCCGCTGAGCGCGCACGCCCTTTTCGCAAAGCCCATTGTGATCGCCCCCGACTCGACGTTGGCGATCGATGTTCTCGGTCGCAGCGACGGCATCGGAGTGCTCTGGTGTGATGGCCGACGCACGTTCGAACTCGAGCCGGGCTCCCGCGTCAACGTCGAGCGCTCCGACACACCGGTGAAGCTCGCACGCCTTCACGACAGCCCCTTCACCGACAGGCTCGTGCGCAAGTTCCACCTCCCCGTGAGCGGTTGGAGGGGGCCCGCCGCATGATCGAAGAGATCGAGATCTCCGACCTCGGTGTCATTGCCGGCGCGACGCTTCCGCTCGGCCCCGGTTTCACCGCGATCACGGGAGAGACAGGGGCGGGCAAGACCATGGTCGTCACCGCGCTTGGCTTGCTTCTCGGCGGGCGTGCGGATGCCGCGACGGTGCGCTCTGGCGCATCGAACGCGAGAATCGACGGGCGCTGGGTCGTTCCCGAGACGGGCATCGTCGCCGAGCGCGTCGGCGAGGCAGGGGGAGACGTCGATCCGTTCGGATCTAACGGAGACGCCGAATTGACGCTTGGCCGCACCGTGACCGCCGAGGGTCGAAGCCGTGCACAAGTTGGGGGCCGCAGCGCTCCCGTTGGAGTGCTCGCCGAGCTCAGTGGGCACCTGGTAGCCGTTCACGGGCAATCGGACCAGATTCGCCTCCGCTCGCAGTCGGCACAGCGCGATGCGCTCGATCGCGCGTCCGGTGCCGAACTTGACAGTGCGCTCACGCGCTACCGCGCCGCATTCGACAGTTGGCAGGCAAACTCGGCAGAGCTCGACGTGCTCACCCATGACAAGGAGACGCGTGAGGCAGAGGCCGAGAGCCTGCGCGCCGCCATGGACGAGATCGAACAGGCAGCCCCGCAGCCTGGTGAAGACGACACGCTCGCGGCGACCGCCGAACGACTGACGAATCTCGAAGAGCTGCGGCTCGCCGCCGCGGGTGCCAGGGAAGCGGTATCGACGGAGCTGGCCGACGGTGAAGACGTTCTGGCGCTCATCGAAAATGCGCGCCGGTCCCTCGAACGGGTCGCGGACGTCGACGAAGCGCTGCAGCCCATTGCCGAACAGCTGCAGAACCTCAGCTACCTTGCCTCGGAGACAGCGGGTGAGCTCTCGAGCTATCTCGCCTCGCTCGACGCCGACGACAGCCATGAGCTCGAAGCGATCAATGAGCGGCGGGCGCTGCTCACGACGCTCACGCGCAAGCACGGACCAACACTCGACGACGTCATCGCGACGCTCGAGCGCGGCAGCACACGCCTGCTCGAGCTCGACGGTGACTCTGAGCGCATCGACACGCTCACCGCACAGGTCGACATCGACGCGCACGAACTCGACGAGGCAGCATCCACCCTCACCGACTGCCGCCGGGCAACTGCCGAGCGTCTGGGGGCGGCGATCAGCGACGAGCTCTCGGCGCTGGCGATGCCCGACGCCACTGTCGTCATCGAGGTGACAGACAAGGGCGAGTACACGCGATCGGGGCGCGACGCCGTGGCATTTCTGCTGCGACCGCACGTCGGGACCGAGCCTCGTGCGCTGTCGAAGGGGGCATCCGGAGGTGAGCTGTCGCGCGTGATGCTGGCGATCGAGGTGGTGATCTCGGCAGCCGATCCGGTTCCCACCTACGTCTTCGACGAGGTGGACGCCGGTGTCGGCGGAGCAGCCGCAATCGAGATCGGCCGTCGCCTCGCTCAGCTCGCGCGACACGCCCAGGTGATTGTCGTCACCCACCTGGCACAGGTCGCCGCATTCGCGTCGAACCACCTCACTGTTGTGAAAGAGAGCGACGGTTTCGTGACAGCATCGAGCGTCACGCGCCTGGAAGGCGACGCTCGAACGGCCGAGATGACGCGGCTTCTGTCGGGGCTCGCCGACAGTGATTCTGGACGCGCCCACGCCGAAGAGCTGCTTGAGCTCGCTCGGCAGAGAACGAAGATGGTAGGATAAAAGCCCGTGGCGAACATTTCTGAAACGGGTATCTCTCACGACACGACGAAGCACATTTTTGTGACTGGTGGTGTCGTTTCTTCTTTGGGCAAGGGCCTGACGGCGGCAAGCCTCGGCAACCTTCTCACCGCACGCGGTCTTCGAGTTGTGATGCAGAAGCTCGACCCGTATCTGAACGTGGATCCGGGAACGATGAACCCGTTTCAGCACGGGGAAGTGTTCGTCACCGACGACGGTGCCGAGACCGACCTCGACATCGGGCACTACGAGCGTTTTCTCGATATCAATCTGACCCAGGCAGCGAACGTGACAACGGGTCAGGTGTATTCGACGGTGATCCAGAAGGAGCGCCGCGGCGAATACCTCGGCGACACCGTGCAGGTGATTCCGCACATCACAGACGAGATCAAACGACGGATGCGTCTGCAGGCGACGGAATCTCCGAAGCCCGACGTCATCATCACCGAAGTGGGCGGAACGATCGGCGACATCGAGTCGCAGCCGTTCATTGAAGCGGCCCGTCAGGTGCGTCACGAACTCGGTCGCGACAGCGTCTTCTTCGTTCACGTATCGCTTGTGCCGTTCATGGGCGCCTCTGGGGAGCAGAAGACCAAGCCGACGCAGCACTCGGTTGCTGCGCTGCGCTCCATCGGCATTCAGCCCGATGCCCTCGTGCTGCGCAGCGACCGGCCCGTCACAGAAAGCAACAAGCGCAAGATCGCACTCATGTGCGACGTCGACGAGCGTGCCGTCGTGAACACCGTCGACGTGCCGTCGATCTACGAGATTCCGTCGACCCTGCACGCCCAGGGACTCGACGCATACATCATGAACGCTCTCGGTCTGAGCGCTGGCGACGTCGACTGGACGCGCTGGAACACGGTGCTCGATGCCGTGCACGATCCGAAAGACGAAGTGACGATCGGCATCGTCGGCAAGTACATCGACCTTCCCGATGCCTATCTGTCCGTCACCGAGGCCATCAAGGCCGGCGGGTTCGCCCACAAGACGCATGTGTCGCTCACGTGGATTCCGTCAGACGAGTGTGAGACGCCGGAGGGTGCGGCGAGGGCCCTCGCCGGCGTGGATGGCATCTGTGTTCCGGGCGGGTTCGGCATTCGCGGCATCGAGGGAAAGCTCGGTGCTCTCACCTATGCGCGGACCAACGGCATCCCGACCCTTGGACTGTGCCTCGGGCTGCAGTGCATGGTGATTGAGTATGCACGCAGCGAAGCAGGGCTCGTTGGCGCAAGCTCGACGGAATTCGATGCAGGGACGCAGCATCCGGTCATCGCGACGATGGCGGAGCAAGTCGACATCATTGCCGAGGGCGACCTCGGCGGCACCATGCGCCTCGGAATGTACCCCGCGGTACTTGCGGACGGTTCGATCGTGAACGAGCTCTATGGCGCCGACGAGGTGTCTGAGCGCCACCGTCACCGTTATGAGGTGAACAATGCATATCGCGACCGCATCTCGGAGGCAGGGCTCGTGTTTTCGGGCACGTCACCCGATGGCGGCCTTGTCGAGTACGTGGAGCTTCCGCGCGCAGTTCACCCGTTCTACGTTGCCACGCAGGCACACCCCGAGCTGCGTTCACGGCCCACAGACGCCCACCCGCTCTTCGCTGGGCTCGTCGCGGCAGCCCTCGACAGGCACAAGGCGAGCCTGCTGTTTGACGACGAAGTGACGGAAAGCGCGTGACGAGCGCGGTGCGTGCGCTGCGCGACGAAAGCGGCTCAGCGGAGCTCGAATCGAGCGACGTCGCCTTCAGCGGGCGCGTCTGGGATATCAGGCGAGACACGTTTCAGCTGAACGATGAGTCAATCACGCGTGAGTACATGGATCACACCGGCGCCGTCGCGATTCTCGCTCTCGACGAGCAGGATCGGGTGCTGCTGATCAACCAGTACCGGCACCCTGTTCGTGCCCGGCTGTGGGAGATCCCTGCCGGACTCCTCGACATCGACGCCGAGCATCCGCTCGACGCGGCGAAACGCGAGCTCGCCGAAGAGGCAGATGTCGAAGCGGCCGAATGGGCGGTGCTCTCGGAGTTCTACACATCGCCGGGTTCAAGCGACGAGGCAATTCGCATTTACCTGGCGCGAGGCGTCACCGCCCTGCCCGAGAGATTCGACCGCGAGGCAGAAGAAGCCGATATCGAAAAGCGCTGGGTCAGCCTTGACGAGATCACGGATGCTGTTCGCGCGCGCGCCGTTCAGAACCCGTCACTCGTCACCGGTGTGCTGTCTGCATACATCGCCGGAGAACGCGGCTGGACGGGACTCGGGGCAGCCGATGCCGACTGGCCGCGGCTTCGTCAGCGCGGCACAGCGGAATGAGCCTCGAACGTTCGATCGACACGTTTCTGAGACACGTGCGCATCGAGCGAGGCCTCGCCGAGAACACGGTCTCTGCCTACACGCGTGACCTCGCGCGCTACCGCGAATGGCTCGACGAGAACGGCCTCGGCGAGTTCTCAGAGGTCACCGGTGTGCACGTCACGGCATTTCTGCGCAGCCTCGCTCAGAACGACGAGAAGAAGCTGTCGCCGACATCGATCGCTCGCTCGCTGTCGTCAGTGCGGAGCCTCCATCGGTTTCTGCTCGAAGAGGCGGTTGTCACCATCGACGTGGCGAAGGACGTCAAACCTCCGAAGCAGCAAGACAGACTGCCGAAGGCAATAACGATCGCGCAGGTCGAAGCTCTGCTGGCGACAGCATCCGGTGATGCACCGCAGGCCATCAGGGACCGTGCCCTGCTCGAACTTCTCTATGCGACCGGCGCACGCGTCTCAGAAGTGTGCTCGCTCAACGTCGACGACGTCGTCGACACCGACATCGTGCGGCTGACCGGAAAGGGCAACAAGCAGCGCATCGTGCCGATCGGAAGCTACGCGCGCACGGCTCTCGACGAGTACCTCGTGCGGGTTCGTCCGGCCCTCTCGGCTCGGGGAGCAGCGACGCCCGCACTGTTTCTCGGCCTGCGTGGGCAACGGGTGTCGCGTCAGAACGCCTGGCTGATCATCAAGGCCGCTGCCGAGCGGGCCGGGCTCGCCGAGCACGTGTCGCCGCACACGCTTCGGCATTCGTTTGCAACCCACCTGTTGCAAGGAGGAGCGGACGTGCGCGTCGTGCAGGAGCTGCTGGGGCACTCGTCGGTGGCGACGACGCAGATCTACACGCTCGTGACGGCCGATACTCTGCGTGACATGTATACGCAGTCGCATCCGCGAGCTCGCGCAGATTCGTAGCGCCCGCACGCCTGCGCGGCGAACAGAACCCACGCCGGTACAATCGAGCACGACCATAGAACGAGACTCGGGGAATGAGGCAGGCAGTGGCCACAATCGACAACACCGCGGCCGCGGCAGACACATCGCACACGGAGCTCGGACCCACGGGTCGCCCGCGCAGCGAGTTTGCGGAGCCGGCACCGCTCAAGGGGCACGGCCCCGCACGCGTCATCGCCCTGTGCAATCAGAAGGGCGGCGTCGGCAAGACAACGACGACAATCAGCGTCGGTGCGGCGCTGGCTGCATATGGTCGCAAGGTGCTCTGCGTCGACTTCGACCCGCAGGGCGCGCTGTCCGCGGGGCTTGGCGTCGCGACGCACGACGACCTGACAATCTACGATCTGCTGCTGTCGAGCAAAACAGACGCGCATGACGCGATTAAATCGACAAACGTCGAGGGACTCGACGTGATCCCGGCGAACATCGACCTGTCTGCAGCCGAAGTGCACCTGGTCGGCGAAGTCGCCCGCGAGCAGATTCTCGCTCGTGTTCTTCGCAGCGTATCCAGCGACTACGACGTCGTGCTCATTGACTGCCAGCCATCGCTTGGCCTCCTGACTGTCAACGCGCTCACCGCAGCGCACGGTGTGCTGATTCCGCTCGAGTGCGAGTTCTTTGCCCTGCGCGGCGTTGCCCTGCTCATCGAGACGATCGAGAAGGTGAAGGACCGCTTGAACCCGGCGCTTCAGCTCGATGGGATCGTCGCCACCATGTTCGACGCGCGCACGCTTCACTCACGTGAGGTGCTCGATCGCGTGGTCGAGGCTTTCGGTGACGACGTTCTCGAGACAGTGATCGGGCGAACTGTGAAGTTCCCCGATGCCTCGGTGGCAGGTGTGCCGATCACCGAATTCGCTCCCGAGCACAATGCCGCGAAGGCCTACCGTCAGCTCGCGAGGGAGCTGGTTGCACGTGGCGCCGTCGCGTGACGGCGCCACGCCGACTCCTGAGCTCGTCGCCGACTCCGAGCCGGCGAACGAGCAAGGCGGATTTCGCGTTGCGCTGAGCAACTTCGAGGGGCCCTTTGACCTTCTTCTTTCGCTGATCGCAAAACACGAGCTCGACATCACCGAGGTGTCGCTCTCCCGCGTCACTGACGAGTTCATCGCCTACCTCCGTGACGTGGAGACGGAGAAAGAACTTGATCAAGCATCGGAGTTCCTTGTCGTGGCCGCGACGCTTCTCGACCTGAAGATCGCCGGCCTGCTTCCGCAGGGAGAACTCGTCGATGCCGAAGATGTTGCGCTTCTCGAGGCCCGCGACCTGCTGTTCGCACGCCTGCTGCAATACCGGGCCTTCAAGGAAGCATCCACCTGGTTCTCTGACACGTTCGATGGTGAGGCTTCTCGACACCCGCGAACCGTTCGGCTTGAGCAGAAGTACCGCACGCGCACGCCCGAGCTCGTCTGGACGCTCACGCTCGATGATTTTGCAGCGCTGGCGACGTTGGCGTTCACGCCGAAAGAGATTCCAGTCGTGGGTCTTGACCATCTGCACGCACCGCTGATCAGCATTCGCGAGCAGGCTGCCTATATCGTGGGAATACTGCGCGTCGGCGAACCGGTAACATTTCGACAGCTGATCGCCGGCGCCGGTGAGAAGGGCGTGATCGTCGCGCGCTTCATTGCGGTGCTCGAGCTGTACCGGCACGCCGCGCTCTCGTTCGAGCAGGTGGAGCCATTGGGCGAGCTTACGCTTCGCTGGACGAGCGAGCAGTGGTCTGAAGAGAATCTCGCGCACCTGGGAGCTGATTATGACGGTTGAGCAGAAAGAGAGTGGAACAACCGAGATGACGGATGCTGCTGACGCAACGGCGCCCGCAACGGTGATCGACGCCGACATCGACATGGATCGCGCAATCGAAGCGCTCCTGATGGTCGCAGACGAGCCGCAGAGCGTCATGGGCATCGCGACGGCGCTCGGCACTCCGGTGAAGCAGGTCTCGGCAACGATCGAGCGTCTTGTCGCTGACTACGACGGCGAAGGCGGGGGAGTGCGGCGTGGCTTTGAGCTGCGTGAGGTCGGCGGCGGTTGGCGCATGTACGTGCGCGAGGACTATGACGACGTTGTCGCCGCCTATGTGTCGGAGCAGAACCCGAGCAAGCTCTCGCAGGCTGCGTTGGAAACGCTCGCCGTGATCGCGTACAAGCAGCCGATCTCTCGCGGTGCGATCGCGTCGATTCGCGCGGTGAACGTCGACTCTGTTGTGCGCACTCTCGTCGGGCGCGGGCTGGTCACCGAGCTCTTCACCGATAGCGAGACTGGGGCGATCAACTACGGCACGACCGATCTGCTGCTGCAACAGCTCGGCATCAATTCGCTCGACGAGCTGCCCCCAATCTCTCCACTGCTCGCCGATGGCTCGGAGGGATTCGACGACGATGTCCGATAATTCATCAGTGCTGCCCGCGGGCGTGCGCCTGCAGAAAGTGCTTGCCGCAGCCGGAGTGGCGTCGCGTCGCGTCTGCGAGCAGTACATCGCCGAGGGTCGCGTCAGCGTCAACGGCGCCGTCGTCACGGTGCCGGGCACACGCATCGACCCGGACGTCGACCGGGTGGCGGTGGATGGCAGAGCAGTGCAGCTCGACACGACGAAGCGCTACATCATGCTGAACAAGCCGCGTGGCATTGTCAGCTCGATGCGCGACGAGCAGGGGCGGCCCGATCTGTCGCGATTCACCTCGCATTTGGACGAGCGGCTGTTCAACGTCGGGCGCCTCGACGTTGAGACATCGGGCCTGCTCATCCTCACCAATGACGGCGAAATCGCACATGTTCTCGCGCACCCGTCGTTCGGCGTCGCGAAAACTTACGTCGCCAAGGTTCGCGGGGCCGTGGAACCGCGCACGCTCACTGCTTTGAAATCTGGCATCACGCTCGACGATGGCCCCATCGCCGTTGACGCCGTGCGGGTGCTTGACGCCCACGGCACGCAGTTCACGCTCGTTGAGCTCACAATCCACTCGGGCCGCAACCGCATTGTGCGACGCATGATGGCCGAGGTAGGGCATCCTGTCATTGATCTCGTGCGGCGCAGCTTCGGGCCCCTTCACCTGGGAACGCTGCGCGCGGGCGAAATGCGCGAGCTGTCGAAAGACGAGCTGGGAGGCATTCTGACAATCGCGCGCAACGCGCACGTAACCGGCGAGATTGCGGCGAAGGAATACGACGCAGGCGCCGCCGGTCCGTCGGCGCGCACCGCGCCCAATGCGGAGGAAGAATCACGGTGACCCCACCGACACAACCACCTGGAGGCCCGTCGACAAATGGCTCGCGCCTCGACGTCACCGTGCGCGTCGTAGGAACGGGGCTGCTCGGAGCAAGTCTCGGCCTTGCGCTCACCGCGAATGGTCTCGACGTTGCACTCGCCGACGCGTCTCCCTCGCAATTGCATCTCGCGATTGACTACGGCGCGGGTCGCGCAGCCGCAGACGATGATGATCCCGATCTCATCGTCGTGGCCGTTCCCCCCGACGTTGTCGCTGATGTCGTCGCCATGGAGCTTGCTCGCTACCCCCGAGCCGTCGTCACCGACGTGGCGAGTGTGAAGACGGCGCCGTACCTCGACCTGAAGGCGCGAGGGCTCGACCTGTCTCTGTACATCGGCTCTCACCCCATGGCGGGACGAGAGCGCGGCGGGGCAATCTCGGCTCGCGCCGACCTTTTTGCCGGTCGCCCCTGGGTGATCTGCCGCGACAAGTGGACGCCACGTCATGCGCTTGCGGTCATCGAGGACCTCGCGCTCGATGTCGGTGCGACTCCGATCGAGATGACGCCGGACCAGCACGATGAGGCCGTCGGCCTTGTTTCGCACGTTCCCCAGCTTGTGTCGAGTCTTCTCGCGGCCCGACTCGTCGATGCCCCCGATGCGGCGCTCCGGCTGACGGGCCAGGGGCTGCGGGACACCGTGCGCATTGCGTCGAGCGCGCCCGAGCTGTGGGTGCAGATTCTGGGAGCGAACAGCGCCCCCGTCGCCGAGGTGCTCACGTCGCTGCGCTCCGATCTCGATGCAATCATCACGGCTCTCCATAATCCGGATGCTGTCGGGGCACGGCGCCGCATTGCCGACTCCATCGCCGCGGGCAACGTCGGCGTCGCCCGGTTGCCGGGCAAACACGGTCAAGACCGCCGTTTCGCCCAGATCGTTGTCATGGTCGATGACACCCCGGGTCAGCTGGGCAGACTTCTCACCGAACTGGGTGAGATCAACGTCAATATGGAGGACCTTCGCCTCGAGCACTCACCGGGAACGGCTGTGGGCTTGGCAGAGATCAGTGTTCTCCCCGAAGTCAAGCAACGCACGATTGACGATCTCGAAGTGCGCGGCTGGCGGATTGCGAGTGTGTGAAAATGGCAAACATCGTCGTTGCGATTGATGGGCCGGCAGGTTCGGGCAAGTCGAGCATCTCCAAGCAGGCCGCGCGTCAGCTGGACTATGACTACCTTGACACGGGGGCCGCCTATCGAGCGCTCGCCTGGTGGGTTCTCGAGCGCGACATGTCGAGTGCAGACAGCGCCGCCATCGTCGATGCTCTTCCCGACTGGGATTACAGCATCGGAGTCGACCCCGATGATTGCGTCGTGATGGTGGGCGAAACCGACATCACCGAGGCGATTCGCGAACCGCGTGTTTCGGGAGTCGTCAGCAGCGTGGCGCGCGTGCCCGCAATCCGCGAGCATGTGAATGCGCTCTTCCGCAGCATCATGCGCTCGTCTCCCCGGGACGGCATCATCGTCGAAGGTCGCGACATCACAACGGTCGTCGCCCCGGATGCTCCCGTTCGCATTCTTCTCACAGCATCCGAAGAGGTTAGAATGGCGAGGCGCTCGGCGGAGCTCACGACCGAGAACGCGACGGAGGTCGCGAATCAGCTTCGCAAGCGCGACGCCGCGGACTCGCGCGTCGTCGACTTTATGACAGCGGCCGAAGGCGTTGTCACCGTCGACTCGACAACCCTCAACTTTGATCAGACCGTCGATGCAGTACTCGATGTGATCACCCAGCAGACCGCAAGGACGACACATGGCTGACCCCACGCCCGATGACGACCAGTTCGGCGATGATGATAATCTCGCCGAGCACCTGGAGTCGCTCGACGATGATCTGGTCGAGCAGCGTGCCGACACGCTTAGGCGCGGGCTCGACGACTACGACCTCGACGAAACCGATCTCGAGATGCTCGAGACGGCAGCCGAGGGACCCGAGGCGATTCGCTACCTGCCGACGCTTCCCGTCGTGGCAATCGTCGGGCGGCCGAACGTGGGCAAATCGGCTCTCGTGAACCGAATTATCGGGCGCCGTGAGGCGGTAGTCGAAGACACGCCAGGGGTGACGCGCGACCGCGTCTCGTACCGTGCTGAATGGAACGGCAGGCACTTCACACTTGTCGACACCGGCGGGTGGGAACCTGATGCCAAGGGCATCGACGCATCCGTTGCCGCTCAGGCGGAAGTCGCCATCGATCTCGCCGACGCCGTCATGTTCGTCGTCGATGCGAATGTGGGCGCCACAAGCACAGACGAGCACGTTGTGCGTCTGCTTCGCAAGGTGAAGAAGCCCGTCTACCTCGTCGCCAATAAGGTGGATGACGTGCGGCAGGAGCCGAACACCGCGGACCTGTGGTCGCTCGGCCTCGGCGAACCGCGTGGTGTCTCAGCGCTGCACGGGCGCGGCGTCGCTGATCTTCTCGACCTTGTTCTCGATAAGCTCCCCGAGGTCTCCGCTGTCGCGAAGCGGGAGGTCGGCGGGCCACGGCGTGTGGCGATTGTCGGCCGACCGAACGTGGGCAAGTCGAGCCTGCTCAACAAGGCAGCGGGAGAAGAACGCGTCGTCGTCAATGACATTGCCGGTACGACACGCGATCCTGTTGACGAACAGGTTGAGATCGCTGGCAAGGTGTGGAGATTCGTCGACACTGCCGGCATCCGCCGTCGCGTGCACATGCAGCAGGGTGCAGACTTTTACGCGTCTCTGCGCACGAGCGCAGCCCTTGAAAAGGCGGAGGTCGGTGTCGTCGTGATCGACGTGAGTGAACCGATCTCTGAGCAGGACGTCCGCATTGTTGACCTCGTGCTGCAGTCAGGTCGCGCCCTCGTGCTCGCCTTCAATAAGTGGGATCTACTCGATGACGAGCGTCGCTGGTTTCTCGAGCGCGAGATCGAACAAGATCTCGGACATGTGTCGTGGGCACCGCGAGTGAACATCTCGGCGCAGACTGGGCGACACCTCGAAAAGCTGGTTCCGGCTCTCGAGGTGGCGCTTGAGTCGTGGGACACGCGAATTGCGACGGGAAAGTTCAATGCATTTCTCGCCGAACTCGTCGCCGAGCATCCGCACCCGCTGCGCGGCGGAAAGCAGCCTCGTGTGCTCTTCGGCACGCAGGCCTCGTCGCGCCCTCCGACATTTGTGCTTTTCACTACGGGCTTCCTCGACCCCGGCTACCGTCGCTTCATTCAGCGTCGCCTCCGAGAGATTTATGGTTTCGAAGGCAGCCCCATCGTCATCAACATGCGGGTGCGCGAACGACGTAAACGATGACGGAGAGCCGCTGACTCGTGAGAGTCTTGAGGGGTGGTACGAATTATCCCTCCGGTTCCCGGTGAACCACGGCGCCCTCGTGGCCCGCGCGACTCCGGCGATGCCTGGGTCGAAGGGGAGCGAGGCAGGTTCTGGGGCCGCTATGGGGCGGCCGGGCTCATCGCCTGGGACCCGGCGCGCGGCGTTCTTCTGCAGCATCGCGCCGAGTGGAGCGACCAGGGAGGAACCTGGGGTCTCCCTGGCGGGGCCTTGCACGAGGGAGAGAGCGCTATCGACGGCGCACTCCGCGAAGCTCATGAAGAGGCGGGAGTCCCCGCGGATCAGTTGCTTCCGCGCCTGACATCGACGTTCTCAGTTGGCTACTGGAGTTACACGACGGTGATCGCCGAAGTGACGAAGCCCTTCGAGCCCGTAATGAACGACCACGAGAGCATCGCGCTGGAATGGGTTCCGTTAGACAGCGTCGCCTCAGCGCCGCTGCACCCCGGCTTCGAAGCATCCTGGCCACACCTGCGACCGTTGCTCGGGTGTTCTCCGCAACTTATCATCGACGCAGCGAACGTCGTCGGCTCTCGCCCAGACGGATGGTGGCGCGATCGCCGTGCCGCAGCCGCGCGCCTGCGCGACCGGCTGGAAGCCCTCAGCAGCGAAGGAATCGCCGATGAGAAGGTGGCTGGCTTGCGGTGGTGTCCGGAGATCGTCATGGTCGTCGAGGGCCAGGCGAAGGGCGGAGGAAATTCTGCCCACGTCCGCGTGGTGAACGCCCCGGGCGAGGGTGACGATGAGATCGTGGAGCAGGTGGCAGCGTTGATCGTCGGCCAGGCAGAAAGAGATGTGACGGTGATCACGAGCGACCGAGAGCTGGCCGCTCGTGTCGAAGAGCTTGGAGGGCACGTGCACGGGGCTGCATGGCTATTGGAACGCATGGATACGGTGGTCGATCGATGACAGATCTCGAGCGGTTCCGTGGTGAGTGGAGCGCATGGCGTCGCGCGCGTGACGAGCAGATGGCCGATGTGCGGAGCCCCTTAGCGTTTGTGTGGGGCGCTCACGTGACGGCGCCAGACACAGAGGTTCCGCCCGCACCGGGCCGCTGGGCGCCGCTTGAGGGCGGCCGTGGTCTCGGCGTGACAGCCGAGGCAGCTGACGGCATCCGCATTAACAGCGAACTCGTCGATGGGCACGCGGAGCTCTACTGGCTTGCTCTCGACGGGCCCACCGAAGCGACATTCTCCGACGGCAGCATTGGTGTCGTTTTCAGCTACGACGGCACACGGTTCGCGCTGCAAATCTGGAATGCCGCATCCGAACGCAGGCAACGCTTCGACCGCATTGATTCCTTTACCTATGACGCTCGGTGGGTGGTGCCTGCGCGCATCAAACAGCCGTCAGAAGGGCGCACTGTCGCGATTTCGCACTACCGTGACCCCGCACCTGTCGAGGTGCCCGTCGTCGCGGAGATTGTGCTCACGATCGATGAGAGGTATTACATTCTGCAGGCAACGGAACACGAGGGGACGTTGGCGATCCCGTTCCGCGACGAAACAAGCGGCATCTCCTCTTATGGCTCGGGTCGAGTTCTGGAGCTCCCACTTGACGGACCAGACCCTGTGAAGGTGGGAGACGTTGCTTTCATCGATCTCAACCGGGCGCGATTGCTTCCGTGCGCGTTCAGCCCGGCCTGGAACTGCCCGCTGCCACCGAGCGACAATGTGCTGCCTATCGCCATCGAGGCGGGCGAGAAATGGCCGGTGGATGCCGCGGGCAAACCGCTCGATAGCGACTGACCGCGACCCGCCACGGCGATGGTCACAACCACTGTTCCAGACACGTTAGACTGGACAAGTTGTTTCCGGCTCGCCGGCAACATCGGGCTGTGGCGCAGCTTGGTAGCGCACTTGACTGGGGGTCAAGGGGTCGCAGGTTCAAATCCTGTCAGCCCGACCAGAGAGAAATACCCGATCAGAAGGTATTTTCAAGAGGTCGTAAGATCGGCGTTCGCGCCGGTCTTGTACCCAAGATCGTACCCACTGAACCCCTTGACTCGACATGGTCAAGGGGTTCAGGCGTTTCTAGCTGCTCATCCCGCCTCCCGAAGGCGCTCATCCATCCGTGCCGCAGCGTTCTGCAACGCTGTGGTGTCAGTGTTCAGGTACGCACGAGTCGTCTCGACCGATGCATGCCCGAGGATGTCGCTCACAACATGGATCGGAACACCCGCGTTCGCGAACCAGGTTGCACCCGCATGACGGAGGTCGTGACGGCGCAACCCCGGGAAACCCAGCGATGCAACCAGCGCGTCCCAACTGGTTGCGTCACGCAATGCTGCGGTGGTGATGACACCTCCGCGTGGCCCCCGTAACAGCGGTAGGTTGCGCGACCGTTGCGTCGTGAGCCTTCGCAGCACGGGCTCGAGCGGTCCGATGATCGGCACGCGGCGCGCGCGACGACCCTTTGGAGGCTTGATGCTCAGCCCGCCCGCGCCGGGGAAGCACTGTCGTTCGATCGTGACCATCTTGCTCTCCCAATCGACATCGCCGACGACGAGCCCGCCTACTTCCGAGCTGCGCGCGGCGAGGAACGCGCTGAGCATGACGTGGTCGCCGTAGCTTGTATGGATCTCAGCGCAGGCCCCAGCGATTCGCGCGACATCACTGGGCCCAAGAATCAGCTTCGCGTGCCGAAGCTCAGTGTTCGCGCTATAGCGCCTGTCGGCGCGGTCACGCACAGGATTGCGAGTGATGAGATCATCGCGCACCGCTTCATCGAACACCCGCGTCAGTGCGGCGATCGTGTTCTTGAGCGTGGAGCGGGAATGGGCTGTCTCCCAGCTGTCGATGGCTCGATCGACGAGCCCCGTCATGACCTCGCGCAGGCGGATATGGCCCAGCGCGGGAAGAACCCTGAGACGGAGGCCAGCTCGGTATCCGGCCGCGGTCGACGTCGGATCGACACCGCGAAGGAACCGGTCGCCGATCGAATGCGCGTAGTCGCTCAGAGTGATGAGTGGATCGACGGTACGGTTCGAACTCACTCGCATGAGTTCGAAGAACTCTCGAGCGGCGATGTCATCATCGACCGTGACAGAGCGACTTCCGCGTTCCCGCGAAAACGGATCAGTCCAGCGGACCCGGGCGCGGATCCGGGAACCGCGGCGGAGAGTGTCGAGGTGGAGGCGAACTCCGAACGGTGGCAAGGGGGGCGTGATGAACCGTCATTCGATCGAGGATGTCGCACTATCGCTGCGGACCTAACGTTCTCTGTAGGCAGGCAGTTATCTGACTGCGTGACACGTGCAGGCGGCCGAGTACCTGCAACTCAGCGAGGGAGAGAAATCCAGGCTCACTGCGAGCCGAGCATTCTTACCAGCCGTCGTGATCATGACCGCATGCTGCCGCCAGCGCAGTGCGCAACTTCACGGTGTTAGACGGGATTGAACTACCTGGTTGGCTAGTTGCGTGTCTACCCCACAGACCTGACGCGGGAGTTCGGCATGAGGAACTCCCGACCTGAAGCATCGACCAATCGCATGGAAGCGCCCCGTAACCGGTCGTCGTACGGCAGCGGCTCGGGTGTCTCGAGGTGGTACTCGCCGTCATTGGGGCCGAGCTCTTCCCAGCCCGTCATAGTCGCGACATCGCCCACGCTCGATGTGATGTCATCAAGGAGCTCAGGAAGGCTGTGGAGCTTTGCGACAACGCTGGTGTCGTGCCGTGTGCTGGCGCCGGTGCGGCGTAGAAGATCGGCCGCATCCTTGTCGGTGACGACGACATGACAGTACGGGATGGCAAGGCTGAGTGCGTCGATATCTCGAAGCATGTTCCAAGACCAGCTCCGTCCCTTGTTCCGGAAGAGCAGCGCTTTCATATCCGCGGAAATCCGGGCTGTGGGGACACGTTCCATGAACGCGACGGCTTTCGCGCGGCTCGCCATACCGGTTCTGCCACCGGTGATCATCGACAGCGTAAGCCGGTACTCCGCAAAAATGTCGTTGAGCAGATCGGTGTACTCGTGATTGATCTCGCGTGCCATCACAAGGGCGCGTAGCTCGTCCGCATCGGGCAAGCTGCTCTGAGAGCCACTGCTCGTACTCGACGCGATTGCCGGGACGGTTCTCGAGGTCGCGAGGGGCGACGTATCCGAGATCAAAGAGACCCGGTAGATCGTCGGGCAAAGGCCCGGTGAATACTGCAGCCTCGGCGTACTCGTTGAGATGTCGCAGGCGCGTCCTGTCGACATCGATCACCTGCCCTTCATCGTTCACGACTTTGAAGAAGGCCTGCACACCGCTGAACGCCCAATGGACGCCAACGCCGAGGACCTTGGGTCGCGGCGGGCGGAATGCGGGGCGTCCGAGCGTCTCGTGAAGCGCAGCAAGGAACTGATGTCGCATGAGCACGGGCTGCGCCCGGATCGTTTGCATGAGCGAGATCGGCGCGACCACATCGGTGAGGTCCTTCCGCTGCCGCCAGTCCAGGATGCGCGCGGTTTCCTCGTAGTGGGTCGCTGACAGCGGAAAGTGGACGCCCTTCGCGGCAGCGGCGCGTACTGCATCCAGTACTCGCTGATCCTCATTGTGCTGGGGGCGTCCGACGTTCGCGCGAGCGAGTCGAATCCATACCCACTGATCGAGGTACACGGCTGGACGTGAGAGCTTCAACCCAACTTTGGACACTACTCGTCACCCTGTTTCTCGTCACCCTGTTTCGGCGTCGAGGCGTCTCGGTCGAGCTGCAGACGAGTCAGGGACGACAAGGCGACAGCTCGTCGATTCTCAGGGTTGTCTTCGAGTCTCCTGCGGTCCGCTTCTTCAAGCAGCGGGCTTGGGAGCAGGCCTCTGAGGGCATGCAAGACCGCATCCACGCCGAACAGTCGATCGACGATCTGCAGATCCAGATTGCCGAGAGTCCAGGGCGCGCCAGGCGCGCCCATGATTCGCTGTCGGGACACGAATCTGGCGACCACATCGAGGCGTGGCCATCTGCCAGGGTCGATGCGTGCCCGCAACCACGACCTTGCTCCGTCAAGATCGATGATCTGCCAATCCCAGATCAGTGACCAGAACTCCGCAGGGACGTTGAAGATTTCATCCTCGTTGTACTGGCTGAGCGTAGCTCGCACGGCGGAGCTGAACTGGTGTTTGGCGCTCTCGAATGCTGTTAGTCGATCCCACGATGGGCGTCTCTCAGCTTCTTGGGCAGCGTGCGAGATGAGATAGGACGCGAGAGAAAGCCCGCCCTCAGTGTGAGCGAGAGTCGTGATGGCCATAGCAGGCTCATCGGCTGGCAAGAGCAGATAGATCTGCTGCGCGATCCATCGTGACTGAATGTCCGGCGTCAGCATCCCGTCGTCGTCCGGGAGCTCGTTGCGGTGCTTCGCGATCCAGCGCAAGAGTTCGACGCCGCCGGCCCGCTCGTTTTCAAAGGCGTGGAGTATCTTGCTGAGCGCGAGATTTAGGTTACTGACGTCGTCGGCGATCTTGCCCTCGATCAGTGCCAGCTCTGTGCCGTGCTCGCCTGCACGCAGCTGTCGATATGCGTTGGTCGCGTCGGCGTCGGACACATCCTCCGGAGGGACTCCGAAGGCGAAGTAGCGATCGAAATAGTCGGGATGATGAACACGCCCGGCCGTCGGCTGCCGCCTCGAGTGGTCGGGATCTTCCCGAGTCCAGTGAGCCTTGAAGCGGGGGAACAGAAGCCCGACCATGTCGGCCACGCCCTCCATGTGGATGAGGGACACTCGTGCCATCTCTAGCCGGATTCGCCAGTAATCGCGAGATCCCTCCTTGTCGGGCTTGCCGAACAAGTCGGCCGTCTCAATGTTCCTGACTTCGCCGAGTAGCGCCAAACGTTCTCTTGCGAGCAAGTCGTACACCAGCGGCTCCGCGGTACGGAGCCACGTCAGCACGAGGAAGTCCACCACGTCGACTTCGGCATGGACGGCATCGAGAAACGCATCCACCTGGCTGAAGTATCGCTTCACCGCTCGCGGCGTGGCGAGACGGTCGCGAAGATGCCCGAGGAATGCATGCGCGAGGCGCCTTCGGGCCGCACTGTCCAACGCGAAGTCCAGCCGCTGCTGAAGTTCAGACAGCTCCTGCTCGATCCACTTATCGAGCTGCCCCTGCCGGACAGGTGGCAAGTCCAACCGCACTTGGATCATCTTCTCCAGGTAGTCGACGCCGCGTCGGGAGTCGACGCCGACCAAACCGGTCCTGCTAAGGCTGTCGAGCAGCGTGTCCTCGTCGTAGGCGACGAGATAGTAAACGTGTGGCAGTCGTCCCACCAACCGGATGAGCTTGAGCGTCAGGAGGAGCTCATCGGGTGCAAGGCGATCAAGGTCATCGAGAACCATCAGGACTGGCCGATCGAGGTCACGTAGCGAGTCCTCGAGCTTGGTTCGAGTCTTCGCGAGGCTCTGATCCGGCGAGATGAAGTCGCTGAGCGCCTGCATTGACTTGGAAGCATCGATCCCGCCGAACAGGGTCGCGATCGAGGTGAGTGGAGCGACAGCCCTGCCGAAGGTGGCCAAGGATTGGCGAACCGCATCCACCTTGCTTCCCCGTGACGGGAGAGCAGCACTCAGCTCGCGGAAGAAACCGGCCTGGAGTGTATCGAGGTCCTGGAAGAACCAGGGGTTGAAGTCGGCGATGATCCAGCCGGATGATGCGTGCTCGTTCTCTGCCCTGAGCGAAGACTTGATCATATTGAGCGCGCTGCTCTTGCCGGATCCCCACGGGCCTACGAGCGCAACAACCGAAGACGCCTCGGAGGCTGCCACTGCCTTCAGGATCGAAACGGCTGAAGACACGAAGTGGTGCCGTCCAAGGTGGTCAGCGGCGACATCATTGCCTGCCAGCGGGTCATCGTTGAGATCGCGTGCGGAGAGTTGGGTCACGTTCCTATGTTGTCGGAAGGCACCGACATCTCCGACTGTCGAGAGCGCGACTCTTTCGTCGTTACCGAAACCAAGGCGGTGCGCTCACACGGTGGTCGGGGTTACTGCTCAGACGGTCGATTCGTTGTCCCGTTTACCTGCTGCCTCAACTCTGGCGACTACGCGTCCTAGCTCGGAGGGGCTGACACAACGTGGAGATGTGTGATCCCGCCCTGGTTTACACAGTCCTCCGCGAGTCGGTACACGTCTTCCTGGAAAGCGTCGGCAGGGCCGGTGGCATTAATAGTCGTTCGGACTGGTGTGTACTTTCGTAGGGGAGTGGAGGCGCGACGGTTTCTAACCATCGTTGCGAATCTCTTCTGAAGGGAGATTCTGATGGTGCGTTGGGCATGGAATAAGTCGTCTGGTGACGTGAAACGCCGATACTTTGAAATGATTAGGCAGGGTTCCAGCGGGTCAGCCGCGGCAGTGGCTGTCGGAGTGTCGTTGAGCTGCGGGTCGAAGTGGTTCGTTGACGCTGGAAGCGTGACATTCATCGACACGCCGATCAGTAGCCGTTATCTGAATCAGGACGACCGAATCGAGATCGCCGATGGTTTGGCGGCGAAGGAGCCGATAAAACAGATCGCTGCCCGTATCGGTAAGAGCTATCAGAGCGTGTATCGAGAGATCGCTCGCCATCGTCGACCAAACGGCCGGTATCAGCCGTGGCATGCGCATGGCCAAGCCTGGGAAGCGAGGCGGCGGGATCGTCCTCGTCGATTCGACGAGGACGAAGATCTGCGCGAGATCGTGGCCGAGAAGCTGAAGGAGAAGTGGTCGCCGCAGCAGATCAGCCGATGGCTGCGGCGCCGATGGCCGAAGCGCGAAACCTGGCATGTATGCGCTGAAACGATCTACGAGGGCATCTACCGGGGCCTGATCGTCGCGAGGGACGAAAGCGCCCTGCGCACGGGGCGTGTTTATCGTCATAAGCGGGGCCGGGGACGAACCCGTGATGGTGCGCTCAAGCAATGCACGAATATGAAGTCGATACATGACCGGCCGAAAACAGTCGAGAAGCGTCGCCAAGTGGGGCATTGGGAAGGCGACCTGATCGTCGGAAAAGGACAGCAATCCGCCATCGCCACGCTCGTCGAGCGAAAGACCCGACACACCATCCTCGTCCCGTTGGCATCAGGACACACGGCCACAAGAGTCGCCGAGGCCCTGACACGAGTATTCGCCGGGCTTCCGCGGAAGATTCGGCGCACCCTCACCTGGGATCAAGGCAACGAAATGTTCCAGCACGAGCGCGTGGAAACAGACACTGGAGTCCAGATCTACTTCGCCGATCCGCACTCTCCCTGGCAACGCGGCACGAACGAGAACACGAACGGGCTCCTACGGCAGTATTTCCCCAAGGGAACAGACCTTCACCAGTACACCGAGCAGCGGCTAAACGACGTCGCCGCAGAGCTCAACGCCAGACCCCGGCTCACCCTCAAAGACCGCACCCCAGCACAGCTCATGAGACGCTGGATAAAACAACCAATTCGCAACGATGGCTAGAAACCGTCCGCCATCGTAGGTCTGACCGCTCCAATCGACGGTCAGGATCTGAAGCGCTTCTCTTCCGCCCCATTCGATACCAACACGCACTTCGTACTCTTCGACAGAACGAACCTCAGCTGTTGCGCGAACCAAGGCACTGAAGTCAGCTACGCAACACTCGATTCCGCGACTTTCGACCTGCCATCCATGGTGGAATCCATCCGTGCTCATTCGATGTCCGCCGACTGCCGCTGCGAGCATGACGGACCCGTCATGATGAATTTCTGCCCAAGCTTCCTTCCAGATCTCTCGTTCACCTGTCGCAGCATTCACGGCGCCCCACCGACGAAGGCCCGGCCGAGGGTTGAGCGCTTCCATGTTCTCGAACGGATGGACTCCGTTCCGACTCGAGTAGGTCAGGGTGATCGCTTCTGCACGGCTGAAAATGTTGCTCGCCTGTGCGCGGTCAGGGCGTGACGTGAGATCCGGGATGCGTGGATGCGCAATTGCTACTAGCCATGCTCGCTTTTCGCTATCCCGTCCCGCTGCCGCTTCCTCGTAGAGCGAGTCCACGGCATCCGATGTCCGTCGTCGTTCGTCGAAGCGTGCCCGGTACATCGTCTCGATCTGACGCTCCTTCATCCATGCCGTATCGGCATCGTTGCGGATGGGCGCCCCGAACAGGTCGTTCTTGTAGATCAAGTGTGGTCCATCGACGCTTGCAGGCACCTCGACCGCCACAGCACGGACATCCGTCCCCAAGCGATGAATGATCAACCCGAAGATCGGCGGCGAGATGGCGGTGACTGCGGCGCTCCGGTATGCGCGCTCATACCGCTCGGTGAAGTCCCCGGCGTCCTTCCTCCCAGTCGCAGCCTTCTCCACCTCTTCGACCCCGTACACGATCATCCCGCCACCACTGTTCGCCATTGCCGCGATGTCCTTCGGGATGTCCGTCTGCGAGATCCCATTCACCGGGGGGAGCTCTGACTTCCAATCCAGGTCGTCAGTCTCTGTGATGCCGGCGCTGATCGCTGCGTCGAGGATGTCGTCAGTGAACGGGCCCGGCGCCAATCCCAGCGCTCGATGCAGCGGAGTAAAGGTCATGCGCTAAGACTATTGGCCGAGCAGCACAAGGGTCCGAGGGGGAGTGGCCTACCAGCGCTTGTAGCGGCTGATCACCTCACGATGCCTTTCAACGACATCGTTAAGCTGATCAGTCCCGCCTAGGAAGTGGGACCACGGTTGCGATCGCGATCGGTCTATCTGCCTTCGGAACGTCGCCTCAACCAGGGGAACCCCGTCGAACCCCCACGCTCGTTCGCCCACATATTCACCGCTGATGGCTCGTAGGAAGATGTTGGGCGTCAGCTGCTCCTGGACCAGACCCAAGCGGTACTCGAAGCCGTGATAGGCCGCCCGGTAGTCGTCAAAGGCGGGATATGTCTCTTTGAAGTACCGCCAGAGATCGGTCACGAACATGTGGCTCGCAGGATAAGTCCATCGAGTCCCCTCCCACCTCGGGAGCGCGTTCACCCAATCATCGCTTGTGAGCCGGAGGTAGTGCAGGAGATGCGCCGCGGGGAACACATGCTCTTCGCCAGGCCGCGGACGCCCCTCCACTTCCGTCGCAAGTCGGATGAGCAGACCTTCGCGGTCTCGCCGCATCGCAGTCATTCCGCAGATGGCAAGCGCGGCAAATGCGGGCAACAGCCGCGCTGGATAGAGAGCGTCATTCCATCCCTGGGAAGGGACAGCCGTTCCGGCATCGACCAGCCGCTGCAGGACATCGACCCAGAGCTGATCGTGCGCCCCTTCGGGATCATGCCATACGCCAGCCTCCAGCAGCGGTGCGAGCTGCTCTATTGATGAGAAGTAACCCTCATAGGTGTCCTGGAGGTCCTGCCATTGCAGCGGGCCATCCGAGTTGATGGGTGAGGCGGCAATGTGTTCGACTACCGCGTCCACCTGACGCATGACGAGGTCGTGTAAATCGATTCGTCTGACGGGGTCCGCGAGATACCGCTTGAGTCGCGCGAGCGCCAGCGCAGCAGACAATGGTGGTGCTGAGAGCCGATCAAGCGCGTCGATATCTCCCGCAAGCTCGGAGAAGAACTCATCTGCGCTCGACGCCGGCACGATGGTGCCCGATCGAGCCGCAAGGAGGCGTTGGGCGTTATCTCCCTTGCTGCTGCGCGCGTCCCAGTAGAGCGGGTACCGGCGGTTCGGGGTTCGTTCAAGTGCGGAGACGAGGGCCGTATCCCAGTCCGCTGACCAACCTGAGACGATGAGCCCGTACTCGTCGAAGACTTGGCTGAGAAGGGCGTTCCACTCCGCTGGGTAGGAGTTGAGCTCGTCAGGGGTATTACGGCTGCCGAGGTCTTTATAGTCGCCGTGGAGTTTGATGATTGTGGCGGGGGAGTGAACAAGTGGTGCCATGCCGTTGACGGCCTCGGGGCGGGCGATCACCTGCGGCGTCACTCCCTGTGCTTCGAGGGCACGCTCCATGAGCCGGTCGAAGTTCGTTGTGATGATGACCCCTACCAGCCCGTTCTTCACCAGCTTGGCCAGCGATTCGTGCGCCTTGGTCGGCTGCTTGAGTCCTTCCTCCCGTTCGTCCTCATCGGGTTCGAAGAAGTCGGCGAGGAGACCTTGACGCGCGGCGGCCGTTGGCGCGAGCTGTTCCAAGAGCGTCGAGTAGCCGAGTTTGCCCTCCGCGTTCTCGGCCCACCAGGCTTCGGGGTCGCCCCACGCAGTGTCCACCGCTGACGAGTCTCCGCCATCCGCGGCAGCAATCCGCCGCACCAACTCGCGAACGACACCCCAGCCGGTTGGGATGCCGGCAGCTGTCGAAACCCCCGAGCCGAGGAGGACAGCGTACACGCCGGGTTGAGCGTGCATCGATGTCGCCAGCGATACGAGTGGGGATAGCGTGGTTGACATGTGACCTCCAATGCACAGTATGGCAACAAGGTGGGACAACGACTCGAGAAACGCATTGTCAGGAACTGGTGCGCCCCCTTCCGAATGACGGTTCGGAAGCGGGTGCGGATTCTTGGCAACCGCGATACACATCTGCTGCGTTTTAGTCGTAAGAGAAGAAGACCAATTTGACGACGGCTCGCTCACTCAGCCATAGATTGTCGCGCGCGTACGTCAGGCCGATCGATGGCTCGGGGGCAGAGCGGGGACGGACGACGGGCACATCAGCGCCACTGACGGTGCTGTCGCGGCCGACTGTGCGCAAAGAGCGGCCCTTGCCAAGTTCTTTCCGCCGCCACAGTTGTCTTTGGTCGCGCTGCTACAGCGGGCTCGGGGGCAGCGGCGCTCTTCGAGTTGGCATCGGGCAGCCAGCAATACTGGGTCAAGCCGCTGAAAGAACCCGCCCTCTGTCCTGACCGAACGGGCCAGAGTCGGCGAGCGCCTCGCTGCGGCGCCGCTCAACGACGAAGACGGGACCAGAAGGGGACCAGAATCATGTAAACCATGCATTGCATGATGTGTCCTGCATGATCTGATCCGTGGAACTACGCGGTTCTTGGCCCGATTCGGGCCGTTTGGACGCCTGGGGGTCAAGGGGTCGCAGGTTCAAATCCTGTCAGCCCGACCAGAGAATCGCGGAAACTCAAGGGTTTCCGCGATTTTTTCGTTGGTGAGATTTGATCCGGTCATCTAATACCCATCCAAAAGCGCTCCTGAAACAGCTTCTGACCAGCGCTTTGCTCGGTTCGCGAGTGTCGCCTACGGGTGATTTCGGTTGCTTTGGAGCGTGCGGCGCACCTCGTCTGCATGACCACTCCAACGCCGTTTCCTCTGCCTCTGCCCGACCTGCCGCCTCTGCTCGACATCCGCGAGTTATCGGAGTATCTCGGCGTTCCCATCTCGACGATCTACGACTGGCGTTCGCGCGGCGTCGGCCCGCGCGCATACCGCTTCGGCAAGCACCTCAAGTTCGCCGTCACGGACGTGACCGAGTGGATCGAAGCGCAGCGCGATCCGGCGCCTTCTCGACCTCTTCAGGGGTGACACGATGAGCCGCCCGCGCCTGACGATCGGCACCTTCGGCGAGATCACTACCCGTTGTCGCCCGAGCCGACGCATCGAAGCCCGCGCCCGCTACCGCGACTGGGATGGCGTCACCCGGCTCGTGCAAGCGAGCGGCGACACCGCAGCTGCTGCAACCCACGCGCTCAAAGCCAAATGCGTCGATCGCAACCTGATCGCGCCGAGTGCGGGGTCGCTCACGGCTGACAGCCCGTTCCCCGATCTGGTGGAGTACTGGCTCGAAGACATCGAGCTGGAGGATCGTCTCGCGACCGCCACTCGGCAACTGTATGAGCGTGACATGCGCACGCTCGTGTTGCCGGTATTCAAAGACCTGACGCTGCGCGAGATCGGTGTGGCGCGGTGTGACCAGTTCTTAAAGCGGCTGGCGAAGGATTCGAGCTCGAAAGCAAAGCACGCGCGTGTGGTGTTGCGGCTCGCCCTCGCGCTGGCCGTGCGACACGAGGTGCTGTTGCGAAACCCGGTCGATCATGTCGCGCGGTTGCATCGCGACGTTCGGATTCCCGACGCGTTCACTTCTGAGGAGATTACGGCGATCCGTGCGGCAATCACGTATTGGGAGGCCGGGCGCGATGTGTCGGGCCCGAAGCCCGATGGACAACTCGGCGCAATCGTCGAGGTCATGCTGGGCACCTCCGCGCGCATCGGCGAGGTGCTCGCAATACGTCGGAGTGACATCGACCTGAGCGTGCCATCCGTACGAATCACCGGAACGATCGTCAGCCCGAAGAGTGAACCGACGACAAGGCAGGAGCATCCGAAGAGCGCGCGCTCGCGGCGCACGATCCAGCTCCCGGGGTTCGCTGCGCACGCCGTGCAACGTCGATTGAAGCAGCTCGACACGATCGATCCCGAGGCGCTGCTGTTCTGTTCCCGCGGGGGCACGCCGCTGACGACGAACAACGTGCGCCGCCAGCTCCTCCACGTCATGGGTCTGGTCAGTATTGAGGGTGTCACGCCGCATAAGTTCCGCCGCACTGTCGTCACGACGATCAACGAAAGCGCGGGCGTCGAACTAGCGTCTCAACTGCTTGGCCATACCGACCCGGCGATCACGATCAAGCACTACATCCGCCGCAACGAAACCCTCGACCCCACGACGGCAGGACTGCTGGAGGGGGCATTCGGATGACAAGGTTTGGAGCTCTGGCGATCAGAAACAGTAACAGGTATGCTGCATGTGTAACTAATTCTGTTCGAATGGAGGTGAACATGGATGCTGCATTGCTGCCAGACCTGCTGAGATACAAGGATCTCGCAGACGCGGGATTGACGCGAAGGGAGTTCGACCGGCTCATCGACACCAAGGAATACGAGCGGATCGCTCCTGGTCAGTTCCTACGCGCTGGTGCAACGGATGACACTACGGCGGCGTGGATGGCGATTGCTGCGAAGCGGCCGCAGGCGACGCTCTGCCTGCTGACGGCACTATCGATCCACGACTTGACGGACGAGATCCCGACGCTTAGCAACATCGCCATCCCGCGAGGAATGAAGCCCTTGACCGCCTGGAGTGCGCCGATCAGTTGGCACCACTTCGGTGCCGCAACCTTCGACATCGGCCGTACTAACTACGCACTGCCGGGCGGAAGGACGATCGGGCTCTATTCCGGGGAACGCACGATCATCGATCTATTCCGCCTCAGTCACGAATGGGGCAGCGACCTCACAATCGACGCGCTCAAGCGATGGCTCCGTGTTAAAGGGAACAGCCCGTCCCAACTGCTCACCATTGCCAAGAGCTTCCCGAAAGCGAGACCCGCACTACAGAACGCTCTTGAGATCCTGCTATGACACCAAAACCGCAACGCGGCACGCCCGATGGTGATGCAACACTGGCAATTCAGAAACTCGCCCGTGAGACCGGCGGCGACGTGCAAGAGTTGCAGACCCTGTATGTACTCGAAGCGCTGCTTGCTCGCATTGCCGCGTCACCGCACCGAGACGATTTTGTGCTCAAGGGAGGTGTGCTGCTGGCGGCATTCGCTGCTCGTCGCCCTACCAAGGACATCGATCTCCAAGCTACTGGGTTATCTAATGATGCCGATGACGTGGCTGGGCGGTTGCGTGAGATTGCAGCCATCGAACTGTCTGACGGGGTGGCCTTCGACGCAGACAGCATCACCGCATCTGCCATTCGGGACGGCGATGCTGATGAGTATGCTGGCGTGTGCGTGCGACTCGTCGGTCACCTCGGTCGTGCTCGGCTGACTGTCGGGATCGACGTCAACTTCGGTGACCCGATATGGCCAGCTCCTCAACTCATCGAGCTGCCGCGCATCGTGCCACTCGATCAACCACCGGTTACGCTGCTCGGCTATCCGCTCGCAATGGTGCTCGCCGAAAAGATCGTCACCGCGATCGATCGAGGAGAGGGGAACACGCGCTGGAGGGACTTCGCTGACGTCTACACGCTTACGCACCTTCACTCAGTTGAAGCAGCCACCCTCCGAAACTCGCTGGAGACCGTGGCCGCTTACCGAGGCGTCACCCTCGCTCCATTGTTATCGGCACTCGCGGAAATGACCGAGCGTGCGCAACCCAAGTGGCGTGCCTGGCGTACACGCGTAAGTCGCCAGAAAGAGCTCCCCGAAGCCCTCGCTGACGTACTCAACGAAGTTGCCCGCTTCAGTGACCCCGTGTTGCTGGGGACGGCCAAGGGGAGCTGGAAGGTCACAGAGCGGGCTTGGACGGATCGCAATCGATAGATCTGTGGACGAATTGGCAACGTGAGCGTACCTTGGAGGTATGGGATCGATCACGGCTTCCGGCGCAAAACCGTAGCTGTGCTCCGATCATAGTAGGAAGAACGGTGACGCAAAATTTGCGTCACCGTTGTTTTGTGTCTGACAGAGGATGCAGGCTCCAACGACCTGCCGCAGACGATTGATTGAATAGCCCTCTGCCTTCGATGACGTTTCTGAACCTTCCATCCTGACTGGTGACACTTGAGAACCCCGCTCTGATGCTGCCACGCGTCTCGCAGATCGAGGCTTCATGGGTTCCGAGTTCAATCGAGATTGGCTCCAGGAAGGTGCAGAAGTATGTTTGCCCCGCGGTTTAATCGGCAGGCCACAAGAATCAATCAAACCGGCATCGGACCCTCGACCGCACTCACAGGGACATTGAGCCGAGCAAGCCGCCGAAGTAGACGCTCGCCGATTGGACACAGATCGCCGAGCTGGTGTCAGCGGTCGCCGATAGCCTGGGCTCATGATCACGCCCCATAATTCTCGCTGGCAGGTTGCTGCGCGCCACCCCGATTTGAAGGCCGCGTACGCTGACGATTATGCTGCGACTCTACTTATCGGCAGTCCACTTCGGACCATCGCCGACGACGCTGATGCCGACGACGATGTCCGCTATATCGCGGGTCTCCTTGCGACGATCGCCTGGTTCATGCCGAACGGGGACGACTGGAGCAACCCGTACGGCCCTTTTGCGACGTTCGGCGACCGGCGGAGCGCCGTTCCCGCAGATTTTGTGGAGGCGGACATTACAGTGCTGGCTGAGATCGCCGAACATATCCCCAACCTAATTCTTCGGAGTCGCGTCCTTGACGTCGCCGCAATCGCTGGCGACTCCGCGCTTCGCGCGACCCGGCACGCTGCGCAGCTCCAGGCGCTGGTCGACCACGGGGTGACGAGCGAAGCGATGACCCACGATGCCGAACAATGGGACCGTGGACTTGCGGTCGGAGTCCGCTTCCGTGGTGTCGCGTCGGTGCAACTCGACGCGATCGAGCGCCAACTCGTCGAAGCCTCAACCACATCCACTGATAGCGGTCTTGCGGTGAGCGCGGCGCGAATGCTCGGTGCGCACAGGCTTGGACTCCCACATGCATCGGCCATCGCGGTCCGCCTTGCTGAACACGCTGAAGGCATAGAGTCAATCGCCGCTCAGCACATACTGGAGATATCAGCCGAATGGTTCCGCCGTGCGGGCGATCCGGAGGCGGCTGAGGACGCAACATACTCGATCGTTCAGCGGCTGATCGCCGAATCTAAAGCTACCGAGGCATTCCGCGCATCCATCCACCTGGAAATGGCTCTCAAGGTTCTTCGCACGCTGCCACGTACGGCCCGCGAACGCCTGGGCAGCGCTGACTTGCCGATCGAGCTTGCCCGCCGGATCCGGGAGAGCGGCGCTGCGGCGATCGGCAAGATGAGAGTGTTCACCACAGAGAGTGGCGACCTTGGCGATCATGTAACCGAGTTGATTGCCGCAATTCGCAGTGAAGATCCAGTCGAATCGGTCCGGCGCTTCGCTGGCATACAATCCTTCGCAAATCTGTCGGCGGCGCGGACTGAAGCGGAACAGCGGGAGAGACAATTCCCCCTCTCGTCGCTTTTTGGAAAGCGAACTCTTAGTTCCGACGGGCGGACCGTATACCGCTCGCCCGTGAGTGACGACGCCACGATCTATGGCGAGAAGGCGTCAATCTGGGAAGGCATGATCCAGCACTATCAGCTGCGAATCAATCTCGTCGGCGGCATCGTGCTGCCGAGAGCTTGGAGACAGCTGTCCACCGATCACCGGCTTCACATTGGCGACTTCCAGGCCCTTGCCGTGGGGAGCACCATCGTACCGAGCACGCACGAGGGCGTCCTAGCTCGGGGGTTGCACTACGGGTATACCGGAGATTTTGGAACAGCAGTACACCTCATTGTTCCCGCAATCGAGGCGCTCGTGCGACTGCATCTCTTGAACGCCGGCGAACGCACGAGCACAATTAATGCCGACGGCAACGAGAACGAGATAGGCCTTTCCTCTCTCATGGAGAACGAGCGGGTTGTCGACATTTTCGGAGAGGACGTTACGTTCGAGCTTCGCGCGCTTCTGTGCGGACCCATAGGTCCGAACCTTCGCAACGAAGTTGCACACGGGCTGATCGGGGACTCGGTGTTTTCCTCAAGCGTCAGCGTCTACCTCTGGTGGCTCACGCTAAAGCTTGTCTTCATGCCTTACTGGAACGCGCTACACGATCCGGAAGCGGCTGAAGCACGCGAGCCGACCACTCCGGAAAGGGAGTCACAATAGACCGCCGCTACAATAAGCATGCTCACGACACGCGGCGTCGAGAAGGTGCGGGTCCCTTCGTCCGATGCGGATTGGCGTCTTCGGAAAGTCATCTCCGAACGGCCCTGCGCCCATCGTACCGGAACCTAAACGACCGGTGCTTTCGGAACTTCGGAATCCATGATCTGCAAGAGGGGTGTCGTCTCATAAGCCGGTCTGCGTGGGAAGCTTCAGGCAGCAGCGCGGGGCTCGGCAGAGGAACGTCACGAACGGCGGAGTGGGCTCGATCGGCCGCGCGTTTGCTGAAAGACGTGTGGCCTCTCGGGTCCGACTCCACCAGCTAGGACGGTCTCGCTGGCGTGGGAGCCGCTATCCTGAGGCGCAGGCAAACATGAGGGGTGGAGTCAAGAGTGGCGATGGAGAAGGATCTGCGCGAGCTACGCGTCTTCATGGCATCTCCTGGCGATCTTACTGACGAGCGTGATGCACTTCGCAACCTCGAACGCCGCTTGAATGCGATGTTTCGTGAGCGAGGAGTCCGCGTCTCAATTGAGGGCTGGGAAGATGTACAGCCTGACGCCGGGGCTCCGCAGGAACTCATAAACCCCTTGGTGTATAGCTGCGATGTATTCGTCGGTCTTTTAAACGTGCGCTGGGGCACGCCCACTGACAATGACTCTTCCGGTTTTTCTGAAGAATTCAATATCGCGTTGAAGCGTAGGCAAGAAAACGGCACCGCTCCAACGGTCGGGATGTACTTCCGCGAGATCGATCCGGAACGGTTGCGAGACAGGGGACCACAACTCGAGGCCGTGCTCGCTTTCAAGGAGCGGGTGGAGGCCGAGCGGCTTGTGTTGCATAAGACCTTCAGTGGCACGGATGACCTTGCTCTTGAGGTTATGAACTTCCTGTTACCACACGCGCTGCGGATAGCTGACGAAGTGTCAGCTAGTACAGCGGAGCTGAGCTCAGGATCGTCTGGGTCGACACCTGCTAACGATGAGCCCGAAACCCTGGAGTCGGCCGAGGCCAAGACTGATGACGATGACTCGGCGGGCGAGCCCGACTCTGCTCAGCTCCAGATCATGTCCGCGCTGTCCTCGTTCTCGAACCTGTTCCTGGGCGGGACGTCGATTGCACCGGAAACGCGTGATCGTGTGACTTTGGCAGCAGAGGCATTCGCGCAGGAAGCTGAAACTCTCGGCTCGCATCACGTCAATCGTCTGTTCAAAAATCGCGAGAACCTTGACCTGACTCTTGGCGAGGCCAGGATTTGGTACCGAACTTTTTTCGAGAACTACGGCTTGGTCGAAAGGGACCATCGGGTCGTTCCTATTTGGGGCCTCATCCCGCCCGACCGATTGGATGACCGGTTCATCGATGAGCTTGCAACGTTAGCTACCGACGACAACTCAAACGTGGTTCGAGGTGTCTTGCGATTCCTGACCGAACATGTGATCCGTCCTAGATCTTTTTGGGAACCCGATCCGGCAGGAGGTGATGGCGAAGGCCTCTCTTTTGAACCGCGGACGGCAGAAACACCTGCGGCTAGGTGGGCCGATCTGTTCGGGAAGTTCTCCGGCATTGACTCGACTCTGAACTACATGGTTGCAGTCGCGTCTCTGGAGGATTTAGAACTTCTCAAAGGTGTTGCTGACCTGGATGCAGTCGATGATCGAACCCGAGATCTGATTCGGGCGGCCATCGATGTGATGGCCGGAGACTTGACAGACGTCGGGGATCTGGCACCAACGAGATACAGCGGGAATGATACATCCGCGTTGCGTGACCTTGTCGTGAACTCAGTTCCTCAGCTACAGGCTGATCAATGGAGTCCTCTGCTGGTGGGAACCCATTGGCAGATCGCTGTTGCTGCCGCACTCCAAATCGTTGAACACGAGAACATATCAGCGGAACAGCTGAAGACGGTCTCTGAGCTGAAATCTGCAGAAATTGAATGCGCTCTTGTTGAGCGTGCGAGGCGTGATATGGACTGGGCTCTCTTGCAGATCAAAGAACTGACCGATCGCGATGAGTACGGGTCTGCCGACATGATCAGTCGGCTACTGGCAGCGTCTGTCTCGAAGGAGAGTCTGGAGTTACTCGACCGAGACGAGACGCTAGACGTACGTGCATGGGTAGCTCTCACCATCCAGAATCCACACAACTATCTCGAATCGGCGCGCGATGTGCTGGACGGCACATCTGAGTGGCTCAACAAGCGTAAGGCACCGCTGGCGGACAAATACGCGGTGATTGCTGAACACATGACTGCGAAAGCTAAGGGCGCGGCCTGCCTTGTGTTGTCTCAAGCTGCCGAGATCATTGACGCAGATGTCGAGCGTGTCAGCGCGGAGCTTCGAAGGGACTCTTATGTATCGCGTTCCTCCGCGCTCCACGCATTGATCGCAATAGTTACGCGGACCGAACGTGCCCTGCCGAGTCTGGGCGATCTCACGGTGCTTGACAGCTATGGTTTCTTGGACGACGCGGAGTTCGTGCTCGACAGCCCGTTGGCAAGAGTGGTGGCGCCGGTTTGGGCGGTTAGTAAAACTAAAGCGCTTCAGGAACTGGGCCGCGCATGGCGGCTTCGTCAGCAGAGAACATCAGATGTAGATCTAGAGGAAGCTTTGTATCTGGATAGCGAAACCCTCCGGATGGTTGCACTTGACCAGCTAATGTCACGCTGGAGTGACGGGCAACTCAGAGAATTGCTGGACCGCTACGGTGATCAAAACAGGCAGTGGTGGTATAACATCATCGCTGCGTTGGATGAGCGTCTGTTCGGGTTCGGTCGCCAAGCAATCAGCGTCCGTGAGTAACCCCTCATCTCCTTGAAGCACTGATCTAATTCAGGGGGCCGCTCAGCCTGAAGGAGGGATCGCTCGAGAGGCCTTCTCGCACACCGTCATCCGGCTCACCTCGAACGGCCGAGCGACCTGAATGCGTAGATTTTGGGAGATGAGGTACTGGTTCTCGGCTGGGGATTCCTGAGTCAAGCATTGCACTTCGCAGGTTTCACGTGGCCAGTAGCCGCGTAAATCGATCTCGACCCGGGCAGCCTGTTCGGCTAGAGCAGCCTAATTGGTGGGTGCTAGGCGCGCGGGTTGCTTTACTACGTGGGATTGGTCTTGGTCGTCATTTAGCCTCTCCTGATTTAGGCATTCGTAGGGGCCCATCTAATACCCATCTCAATCACCCGTGACGGACCGCCAGTGACCGGGTAGACTAGAGGCAGGAGAATCACTCGATTCCCCCTACGACCAGGGAAAACTAGAGATTTTCGGAAGCTTTCGGTGAGGTCAAAAAACCTCCAAGGGGTCGCAAGTTCAAATCCTGTCAGCCCGACAGAAAGAAAATACCTGATCAGACGGTATTTTTTGGAAGTCGCCAGATCGGTGAATTGCCGGTCTTGGGCCCAAATATGTACCCGTTGAACCCCTTGACTCGACATGGTCAAGGGGTTCAGCTATTTCTAGCTACTCATCGCTGCCTCCGGAGGTGCTCATTCATCCGTGCCCCGGCGTTCTGCAATGCCGTGTTGTCAGTGTGGAGGTACGCACGGGTCGTCTCGACCGATGCGTGCCCGAGAATGTGGTTCACGACGTGGATCGGGATTCCTGCTTTTGCGAACCAGGTTGCGCCCGCGTGCCGAAGGTCATGGCGACGCAACCCCGGAAACCCCAGTGATGCAACCAGAGCGTCCCAGTTGGTTGCATTGCGCAACGCCGCGGTCGTAATGACCCCACCACGCGGGCCACGCAACAGCGGCAGGTTGCGCCCCCGTTGCACCGTGAGTCTGCGCAGCACTGGCTCGAGTGGCTCGATGATCGGAACGCGGCGAACTCGACGACCCTTTGGCGGCTTGATGTTAAGGCCCCCGGTGCCGGGAAGCACTGGCGCTCGATCGTGACTAGCTTGCTCGTCCAGTCGACGTCGCCGTGAGTCAGCGTCGCTGGAACGACGAACCGTGCCGGCAAACTATGTTCGGTCTGCAAAGACCGGACGCTTCGTCGTGGCCCGTAACGCGCAGAAGTGACGCTCGATCCGGGTTGCGGCGAGACTCCGCTCCCGTTCGATGAGCTGGATGCCCTGACTCCGGCGGCTCGCGAAGCCCTTGAAGAACCGATCACGAAAGCGGCCGTGGGAACGGCCGGAGCACCCGCCTGTATGCCGATCTGACGTTCCTCGCTGCTCAGGAGTCAGAGGATGTCGAGATGTACGACTGGTCGATCGACAAGAAACCGTACGTTGAACTGCTCCGTGCGTATGACGCCAATCGTGACCCCAAGCCGTTCTCGGCCTTCATCCATATACAAGCTCTAGCGCCGAGATCTCTCATCGCCAGTGATTAGGGCTTTACGGGGGCAGGTCAAGATGTCACCAATCCCTGCATCAGACCGGTCGGCCTTGACTTCGATCGTGGCACCCCTTAGGTTCTATAGTGCACTATAGAACCTAAGGGGTTGAATGCTCACCGGTGAAGGACCGATCTATCAGCAACTCGCCGACCACATCGCCGAGGGCATCATGGCCGGCACCTATCCGGAGGAGTCCAGCGTCCCGTCCACAAACGAATACGCCGTGTTCTATCAGATCAGTCCCATTACCGCGGCGAAAGGCGTCAACCTGCTCGTGGAGGAGGGCGCGCTGTATAGGAAGCGTGGTGTCGGGATGTTCGTCGCGGCGGGAGCCAAAGACCGGCTGCACCTATCGCGACGGTCAGAGTTTCGCACCGAGTACGTCGCCCCGCTCGTCCACGAATCACGGTTGCTGAATATCGACAGAGAAGAGCTCGCAGAGATGATTGATCAGGAGAACGAGAAATGACCAACGCGATCGAGGTCCGCTCCGTCACGCGCTTCTACGGCCGGGTGCACGCGCTGGATGATGTCAGCTTTGCCGTCCCCGAGCACTCGATCCTCGGCCTGCTCGGCCGCAATGGTGCCGGAAAGACCACCATCATGTCGATCATGGCAGGCCAGGACCGTCAGTCCTCCGGCGAGATCGAAGTTCTCGGACACACGCCGTTCGAGCATGCGCCCACTCTCGCCCAAATCAGTTACGTTCGCGATAACCAGCGGTACCCAGACGACTACCGGTTGCATCACGTGTTGAGGATCGCGCCGGACTTCGCGCCGAACTGGAGCCCAGATGTCGCCGAAGAACTTGCCGACAGCCTCCGCATCCCGACAAAGACCCGAATCAAGAAACTCTCCCGCGGGCAACTGTCATCGATCGCCATTGTCCTAGGGCTGGCGTCCCGAGCCCCGATCACTTTGCTTGACGAGCCGTACCTCGGACTTGATGTCACCGCACGGGCCGTGTTCCACCGGATGCTCCTTCATGATTACGAACAACATCCTCGGACGATCGTCCTCTCGACTCACCTGATAGACGAGTCTGAGTCGCTCTTCGACCAGGTGGTGATCATGGATCAGGGACGTGTCGTCACGAATGGCGACCGTGACGAGCTGATGGCATCGGCGTGGGTGATGAGCGGCACCACGGATGCCGTCGCCGAGTTGGTCGCCGACCGTCCCGTTCTGCAGAGGACCGCAGTCGGCGGTTTGACCTCGGTCACGGCAGCCTTTGTGCTCGATGATGAAACCCGCATCCGTGCACGAGACCTCAGAGTGCAGCTAGCCCCGGCGTCACTGCAAGACCTGGTTGCCGCATACGGAGCAGACGACGCAGAATCCACCGATGTGAAAGTAGAACGAGCATGAGCACGATGATCGCGACCACCAAGTTGCATCTGAACAAGCGCGAGGTGACCTTCGTCGTACCGCTGTACATCACCGCGATGGTGGCGGTGATCTCGGTCTTGATCTCGTTGTTGTTCTGGCGCGGGGGCAGCCTTCCCGGCACGGAAGGCTGGATCCAAGGCTCGCAGAGCAACCCCGGAATTCTGTACGCGCTTGCCGGGTTCCTTGTGTACCTCGGCGTGCAGTCCGTCGCCACCACATTCCCGTTCGCGCTCACACTCGGAGCCACCCGGCGCGGATTCACCGCCGGCACACTGCTGTGGAACGTGACCGTCTCGGCCTACCTCGCCCTCGTGTTCGCGGCCCTCGCACTGATCGAGATCGCCACCGACCACTGGTTCGCCGGATTCTACATATTCGACATTTACGTGCTCGGGGCCGGCGACCTCAGCCTGCTGCTGCCCATCGTCTTCCTCGGCGTGTTGTCCATGCTCACGATCGGCGGCGTGTTCGGCGCATCATGGATGAGGTTCGGCGCCCGTGGGCCCCAACTGATCGCCGTCGCCGTCGCTGTCGTTCTCGTTGTCACACTGATCGTGATCATGCCCTCCGCCGCAGAGATCATCGCCGCCTTCCAACTGTGGTGGCTCGCTGTTGCCGCAGGAATAGTGATCATCGTGTCTGCAATCGGCAGCTGGCTTCTGTTGCGCTCAGCGATCGTGCGTTGACCGCCGCAAGTCGCTCTTCGATTTCAAGGACGGAGCGGGCAGGCTCAGCGCAAGAAGGTGTTGGCAACGTACAAGCCATCGTCCGTGCGGATCACCGGAACGATCATCAGCCCGAAAAGTGAACCGACAGCGCGGCAGGATCACCCGAAGACCGCGCGGTCGCGGCGAACCATTCAACTTCCGAGGATCGCCGCAACGGCCGTGCAACGGCGTCTGAAGCGACTGAACACGATCGACCCGAACGCGCTGCTGTTCTGCTCCCGCGAGGACAGTCCGTTGACGACAAACAATGTGCGCCGCCCTCCGCTGTGTCATGAACCTGGCGGGAATCGAGGGTGTCACTCCGCATAAGTTTCGGCGCACCGTCGCGAGCACGATCAACGAAAGCGCGGGCGTGGAACTGGCATCGCAGTTGCTCGGCCACGCTGACCCCGCAATTACGATCAAGCACGACATCCGTCGCAACGATACCGTCGACGGCGGGGAGCGGAACCGTCACACCCTTGTCTTGAGATTTGAATGAGAGGAAGATGGCCGACATGGCCGATCGTGCTCCACGAAACGACACCGAGGCGCCACAAAATACCAGCCGCGGACTGAACCCCAGAGCGGTTCAGATGGTCGAGAGCGCACTTATCGGGGTGCTGTCTCTCGTCGGCACGATCGTGCTCGCCCCACATATGTGGTGGTTCCCGTTTGCCGTGTTCTTTGTATTTGACCTCTCTGCTCTGGGCTACCTGCGTTCGCCCGCGACCGGGGCGGTTTGGTACAACGCCACCCACACCTACGCGTGGCCAGCCCTGGTGGGCGTCATCGCACTCGTGACGGTTACGTTCTCACCCGAGTGGTCGCTGTGGCTTGCCCTTGTCGCTTTCGCTTGGGCCTTCCATGTCGGTTTCGACCGGATGCTGGGCTACGGGCTCAAGCTGCCCGACGCGTTTACGCACACTCACATGGGATGGATCGGAAAGGATCGCCCAGCGACGACCCCGACACGGTGAGATCGTCGTTGGCTGTCTGGGCGCTAGGCGGAGGAGGCCGCCCGCACACCCGGCGTGAGACCCGGCGTGTGAGTGGCGTCGTCAACGCCGCTCTGTCGGGTTCGACTCCAGTTCACTAACGGATGCAACAGTGAGATCAGCTCGAGGCCGGATGACGTCAGATCGTAGCTGATTGATACCGGCGTGGTTGGCTGTACGCCGCGGCGGATGAGCCCCTCGAGCTCGAGTTCTTTCAGCCTGGCGGCGAGGAGACGATCGGAAATTCCTTCCACGAGGGTGCGGTACTCGGAGAACCGGCGCGCCCCTCGCGCTCCTGCCAGCAGGATCGCCGCATTCCATTTGCGTCCAGCTAGCTCAGCGGATGCTTGAAACCGGCGGCACTCTTCGTCGTCAATGTGCGTGAATTCAGAACCACTCATAGCGCCCCTCGCTTACTAATTATTAGTAGGTTACTGCGTATTGGTTCTCTGGCGCAAGGGTTGACATCGTTAAGTCATCGACAGAAGAAGGGTCTCCATGATAAGAACGATTGGCATCCTCGGAGCGGGCCGGGTGGGCTCAGCCATTGCGCGCACTGCTCTCACGGCGGGGTACGCGGTGAATATCTCCGGCTCCGGTCCGGGTTCAGACATCGAGATGCTCGTTGACATCGTCGTGCCGGGGGCGCGGGCAATGTCGGCGTCAGATGCCGTCGCGAACTCAGACCTCGTGATCATTGCTGTTCCCCTGCATAAGTACCGCACCGTGTCGCCGGCCCTGTTGTCGGGCAAGATCGTGATCGACACGATGAACTACTGGGAGCCGATCGACGGCCGATTAGATGATTTCACAACGGATGCCCGCAGTAGCAGCGAGGTCGTAAGCGACTACTTCACTGGCGCACGGGTCGTGAAAACGCTCAACCACATCGGGTACCACGAATTGGAAGCCGACAATCATGCCGCCGGGCGGGATCAGCGCCGCGCTCTCGCCATCGCTGGCGACGATGATGCAGCGTCCGTCGTTGCCGAGATTATTGATCGTTTCGGGTTCGACGCGGTATATGCCGGCCCTCTTGAGACCGGCGCCGCGTTTGAGCCAGGCACAGCCATCTTCGGTGGCAGACACACTGCCGATGAGCTGGGCGCCGAGTTGGGGCTCACCGGATCGACCACGTTATTCAGCGGTGCCGAGCTCTGAGCTCAGCCGTCGCGGGCAGCGCATACACACGACAAACATATTGGAGAACATCATGGAACTTGGTGCATACAGCTTCGGTGACACCCAGCTGAACCCAGACGGAAGCCAGCGGTCCACCGCTGAGGCGATTCGCAACTTATTCGAGACGATTGAGCACGCCGACAAAGTCGGTTTGACGTATTTCGGCATCGGTGAGCACCACACGGCGAGTATGCCGGCGTCGTCCCCCGGGGCGATGATTGCCGCCGCCGCTGCCGCGACCGAACACATCATCCTCGGGAGCGCCGCGAGCATCATCAGCACCGACGATCCGGTACGTGTGTTCCAACAGTTCGCGACAGCCGATGCGATCTCTGGCGGCGGCCGAGTCGAGATCACAGCCGGTCGCGGATCGTCAGTGGAAACCTTTCCTCTGTTCGGGTTCGATCTGCGGGACTATGACAGGCTCTATGCGGAGAAGCTTGATCTGCTGATGACGATCAATGAGAGCGTCTCAGAGAACGTGACCTGGTCGGGAAGCGTGCGCCCGAACGTGGATGACCTTGCCGTCGTGCCGAGGCCCGTTGGCGGGCGGTTGCCCATCTGGCTCGCCACTGGCGGCAACGCATCATCCTCGGCTCGGGCAGGTAAATTGGGCCTGCCGGTCTCCTACGGAATCATCGGCGGTGAACCGCACCGTTTCGCACCGCTGGCCGAACTCTACCGTCGCAGCGCAGCCAAGGCGGGCCATACCGGTGACAAGATCAAAGTTTCGGTGGCCGCGTGGGGACTTGTCGCGCCGACGAAGAAGGAGGCAATGGAGCGCTTCTACCCTGGCTGGCGAAACCTGAACATCGAGATGGGCAAGCTCCGCGGTTGGGGTGCGCCTGACAAGCGCCAGTTCGACGCCCAAGCTGAAGCGCCCGGCGCCTACTATGTGGGCGATCCCGACGAGGTCGCGGAGCGGATTGTGCATCTCCACGGGTACATGGGGCACATGCGCCACTTCCTGCAGATGGACATAGGCGGATTGCCTCAAGAGCACTTCCTTGAATCGATCACCCTCCTTGCGACCGAAGTCAAGCCACGCGTCGAGCGTCTCCTCGCCGCCAAGTAACGTTGAACCGTTGGTTGCGAATCACAAATTCACCGTGATGTCGGCGCCCTTGCGGAGCTTTTTCACCAGGACTTCATACGCCTCGGATTGCTTCTGCGATTTTGCCTGCTCGACGAGCTGCGGCCTCGCCTCTTCGTACGACGGAAGTTCGCCACCCTGCCCGCCGGACTGCTTCTGCTGGGCGACGGCTTGATCGTAGAGCTTCTGCAGCTCTTCATCTGTGGGCTCGATGTCGCCCGTTTCCTGAGCGATGAGCTTGTCCAAACGCACCTGCGTCTTCAACTGTGAGTAAACGGCCTTTTCGTCGAGTCCCTGTTCCTTGAGCGCGGCGAGCGCCTCGTCCGCCGTTTTCATCTGGTTTGTGGTCGCCAGCTTCTCGAGGGCCGCATCGAGTTCCTCCTGGGTGGCCTCGATGTTGCGCGCGTCAGATTCTTGGATGAGCAGTTCAGTGTCGACCATTGCGTCAGCCGTCTGCTTCCGCAGGGCATCTTGATCGACTTCCTCGCCGGTCGTCTGCGACTGCTGCTGCATCTGCTGGTATTGACCTTCGTAAAGCTCAACGAATTCGTCCTTTGTGAGCTCTACGCCATTCACCTCAGCCACGACGTCGGGAACGCCAGAAACGTCGGGTTGCGACCCTTGTTGCTGACTACCTGTGGGTTTCGGGCCCTCGATCCCAGAGGTGCTGCACCCCACCATGCCGAGCAGCACTACAGCCGCGCCCAGTCCTGCCAACAGCTTTCGATGCATTCGAATCTCCTCGTCGTCGCTTGGGCGACGCTAACAGGGTCGTCTGAACGTGCGGTCCATCCGGAAGCAGGCCCGTGGAATTGCGAGAGTGAACCTGCTCCCGTATGAACGGGCAGTACCTACTCGGGTTTGTCCACAGGCCGAAGCGACATTGCCCGGAGCGCGCGGTTGCGCAGTGGGAAGATCATCAGGGCGGCAAGACTGGATCCATAGAGCGTGAACGGCACCCACAATTCGGTAACTGAAGCGATTGCGCCAAAAGCAGCCATCGCCAGCGGCATCAGGCAGTCGTCGCCAAGACGTGTGATGGCGCTCATGCGGCCGAGAAATGACGTATCGACTGTGGCCGCAAAGGTTGAGCTGAGAAGTACCGAGGCATAGCCCGCGGTCAGGCCGATCACGAATGCCCCGCCACCGACAAGCCACACGGGCCCGATGCCGAGACAGACAATCGCGCCGCCCTGGACAACGAGCGCCCAGAACCCGGCGTTCGCCTCACGTCGCGGACGCCACTTGGTCACGGAGATGGCCCCGAGGGCAGCGCCAGCTCCGACAAGGGCCTCGAAGATGCCGACGGCTTGCGCGCCCCAGCTCTGTTCGGTTGCCCTCAGCGCGAGCCCGATGCCGAGCGCCGGACCGACGGCGAGGTTGAGCCCCGAGAGTGCGATGACGAGGGTGCGAGTTGTCGGAGCATCCTTCAGGTGTGTGAAGCCCCTGATGATGCCTCGCAACGGTGACTCTTTCTCGCTTCGGGGGAGCGCAAACCGTGGCCGCAGCCAGATGGCGATGAACGCGACGACGAGGGCGAATGTGACGGCGTTCGCTGCCGAGCTTCCCACCATGCCGGCGTGCGCAACGAGGAAACCTCCGATCGCAGCGCCGCCCATCGTGCCGAGACGGGTGGCTGTCTGCATGACGGCCGAGTAGGTGGGCAGATCGTCCGTGCGCACGAGTTGGCGGGCGATTGTGCCGGCCGAGGGTTCGTAAAAGGCGTCGCAGATGCCGAAACCGATCGCAGCAAGAAGCAGCACAGCGACGGTCGGGGGAGACGCGAGAACCCACAGCGCGACGCCAATGAGCACGGCGATGCGGATGCTGTTGAACAGGATCATGATGTGGCGCGCGTTGGCGCGGTCGGCCAGAACACCGCCGAACATCAGGATGACTGCACGGGGCACTGTTCCTGCCGCGACGATGACACCCGCGAGCGCCGGAGAGGTGATCTGCACTGCTGTCCATGCCAGGGCGATCGTCCAGATGGCGTCGCCGGCATCAGACAGGGCCTTCACTCCGATCCACGTATGGACCGCTCGGTCTCTGCGAAATGGTGGAGGTTCGCGCAGCAGGCGCGGCTCGACTGTGACCATAGTTGTCCCCTGATTCACGGTGAATGAAGGATTACGGGAGAGTGGGGAAGCCGTGTGCGAAGAAAAAGACGGGGCGGCGCTGCTGCCCATCGTCTGTATCGATTCTTCGCTTCCAGGCATCGAGAGTGGCACTCAACGAGGCCGACAGATCGGCGAGTTCGTCTGGAGTTGCCCAGGCGAGCGCGTCTGTGCTGAACCCGTCCCACTCGGGGGATCGGGATGCGGACTTCTTCCACTCCTGGAGGCGCCGCATGTGTACTGCAATGTTGATTCGCTCGGCTTCGCGCGCAAGCACGGCGTCTGCCGGCGAATCGGCGAAGTCGTCGAGCGACCAGCTGAAACTGTCTCTCTTTGCGACCCACCAACTGGAGCGCTTGTCTCCGTCAGGTGCGTCTGCGCGTTCAACAATGTCTGCTCGCTCGAGCATCCGAAGATGATGGCTGATACTGCCCACCTGCTGATCGAGTGCGCGCGCAAGGGTGCCGACCTGTGATGACCCGTGCAGATACAGATACTCGAATATCCGCCGGCGCACCGGGTGGTGAATCGCGGTGATTGTCTCGATCTGCTCCATGTGCTTAACGCTAAACGGCAAAAATGATTTCGACAAGGCTTCTTGTATACCCCGAAATCATCGCAAAAAGGAAGCGATCTGGCGACGAGTCACATCTCGGGTCGCCACGTCATCGAGGATGTGATTGACCGCAGTTCTACACTCGGAATATGACGGTGCAGATGCCGATTCGCCCGCGCGATGTGCCGTGGCTCATCGTTCTGCTGCTTGTCGCTGTCTTTCAGCTGATTCGCGGGGCATGGGTGGATGCGGCGTTCTTTGTCGCTGCGCTCGTCGCAGCAACGCTCTGCACATGGGTGAGAGGGTCAGTGCGCGGCACGCGCGCGAGCCCAGGACTCGTCATGCTGGCGGTGGGCATCGGGCTCCTGACTGCGGTTGTGCTTATCGCAGCGCCCCGGCATGGGCTCGCGACGGGCATCCTCGTGTGCATTATCGGACTGGCTGCCGCCTACGTAGCCATTTTCGGGCGACACACGACCGCGCGAAGCATGCAGCGAACCACCCCTGATGGTGCGGAGACGGTGCTTCGCCGTGCCCGCGTAGCGTGGGGAAGCCTCATTCTGATTGCCGGAGTGTGGGAGGCGACGGCGTACCTCACGTGGAAATGGGGGCTGCTTGCCGACGGCACAATGCCCTCGATGTCGGACGTACTCGACCCCGTGCTCAACAGTCCGGTGGGGAAAAGCGTCTTCGTCGTCGCCTGGCTGGCGGCGGGCATCTTTCTGATGATGCGAGCGTGGCCAGGACGCGGAAGACGGGAGTAATGATGCACACTGTCACAATTGGCGTTTACACGCTGTGTCTTGTCGCGGCGTGTGGACTCGTCGCGTGGTCCCACCGGGATCCCGTGGCGATGTCATCTCCGTCGCAACTGCTTGACGACCTCTTCACCTCTCACGCTGCCCGGATCGCCATCATTGTGTTCTGGTGGTGGATCGGATGGCATTTTCTGTTCGCCCAGACATTGGATGGGTAGCCGGATGGCGCAGCCGACACTGTGTGGCTGCCGATACGCTGGGCAGATGATCGCCGAGAGACGAATCGACTACCGCGTGAGCGTTCTTCCTGCGGCTCTCGTCTGCGCGGCGGCACCCGCTTTCTTCGTGCTGCAGTTGCCCTGGCTTGGCTGGGTGCTGCTGGCATGCGGTGTTGCGGGAGCGTTTCTGATCGAGCGACGACGCGTGCGCGCATCCGACGCGTCGCTGACGCGCGATCTGAGCCTGATCGCCATCGGAATGCTCATCGTGAGTTCGATTCCGCTTGCCGCAGAGCTCGACAACCTCGCGATGATGCGATTTACGGCAGCTCTCGGCGGGGCGGTCCTCGTTCCGTACCTGCTCTCGCGGTTCGTGTACCGGGACCGTGCAATCAGATTTCCCTGGCGAACGGGAGAGCGCTGGAAAGGCCTGCAGTGGGGCTGGCTGATTGCCGTGCTGATTCTCGGCTGGCTGGTTCTTCCGTTTTACTTCATCAGCAGTGGCGCGTACCTAAACTGGCCCGAGGTGACGACGCCGGAGCTCATTTCCCGTCTCTTCGTCGGTGTTGGCGCGGTCGGCATCTGGGACGAGCTGTTCTTCATCTGCACGGTGTTCACCCTGCTGCGGCGGCATTTTCCCGGGCTGCTTGCCAACCTGCTTCAGGCAATGGTGTTCGTGTCGTTTCTCTGGGAGCTCGGATACCGTGAGTGGGGCCCCGCGCTGACGATACCGTTCGCTTTGCTGCAGGGCTTCATTTTCATGCGCACGCACTCGCTCGCCTACATTGTCACGGTGCATCTGCTGTTCGATGCCGTGGTCTTCGCCGTGCTCGTGCACGCCCACAACCCCGGCATGCTGCCGATCTTTCTTCTCTGAGCGCGCCGGTCACGATGCGGCAACTGTCGCCATCGTGCATTCCCGCGTGCGCGACAGTGTCAGCAACATTCCGGCCACAATGAGTGCCTGGCCTGCCGTGTAGGTTGCCATGACAGCGGGACTTGTCCACGGCGGCATCCACTCGGGCAGAAACAGCCGAAATGCCAAGACCGAGTCACTGAGAAGAAACAGGAAGCTGCCGCTCACCGTGAGCGGATGACAGCGCGATGCGAGAGTGGCTGTGCCACCGAGCACGAGTCCGTACACAGCGACCGCGGCGATGAGCGGGCCGACGTGAGAAGCGAGGAGGATGAGCATTGCCACCCACCAGACGCCGTAGATGAGCGTCCAGCGTGGAAGGCGCCGACGTACGGCGTGCCGTGCGAAGAGCAGCATGTACGCACCGTGTGCAAGCCCGAAGAACAGCAGCATTGTCGGAAGCTCTGGCGCAAAGCCGAAGAACGCTCCCGCCGCGTCGCCAAGCCACGAAAGTGCAATCGCGCAGACGAGAAGAGCGACTGCGGTGCGAGGAGTCAGTCTTCGTGAAGCGACAGCGACGGGAACGAGCAGCAGCGGCATGAGGAACAGCTTCGTCGGTGCCGCAATGGGACTCGAGAGCCACAACGCCATGACGTGCACGACGGAGATGATCGCGAACGGCGCAAAACTCCAGACGAGGCCCACAGGGGGGATGCGACTGTGCATTCCCCCATCGTAGTAGCAGCAGATTATCCGCGGCGGTACTGAGCCGAAACGGGGCAGTCGAACGGATCGCGGGCCGCGAGGCCCACACGGTTGAGGTAATCGATGACGATCGCATAGGAACGCCACAGGGTTGTCTCTGTGTACGGAACACCAAGCGTCTCGCACTGCGTGCGCACGATCTCGCGTGCCTTCGATAGGTGTGGTCGTGACATGCTCGGAAAGAGGTGGTGCTCCACCTGGTAGTTCAAGCCGCCGAGCAGCCAGGTCGCCCACCAGCCCCCGGAGATGTTGCGAGACGTGCGCACCTGCTTCGAGAAGAAGTCGATCTTCGCCTCGGGGGCGATCACCGGCATGCCCTTGTGGTTCGGTGCGAACGCGGCACCCATGTACACGCCGAAGACAGCGAGCTGAACGCCGAGGAAGGCGAAAGCCATGCCCAGGGGCAGAAGCAGGAAGATCGGCGTGAGATAGAGCGCGAAGCGGAGAACGATGAGGCCCAGCTCGATCCAGCGCCCCTTGATCGGCTGCTTCGAGAGGAGGTGCTTGATTCCCAGATAGTGCAGGTTGAGACCCTCAAGAGTCAGAAGGGGGAAGAACAGCCAGCCCTGCCTGCGGGTGATCAGGCGGCGAAAGCCCCGTGCCTCAGCGGCATCCTCTTCGAGAAACGAAATTGTATCGACTTGGATGTCGGGGTCTTTGCCCACCTTGTTGGGGTTTGCGTGGTGACGTGAATGCTTGGAGTCCCACCAGGAATAGCTCATGCCGACGCCGAAGCCGGCGAGAACGCGAGCGAGCCTGTCATTCGCGGGCCCGGTGTTGAGGATCACACGGTGAGCAGCCTCATGGGCAAGGAACGCGACCTGTGTGAACAGAATGCCGAGTGAGCCGGCGATGAGCAGCTGAAACCAGCTGTCACCCAGCAGGATGAACCCGGTGATTGCTCCGCCGAAGCCGAGGACGAGTGCCGCCCCGACAATGGAGTAAAACCACGGGGCTCGGCGCAGCAAGCCCGATTCGCGGGCAACTTGCGACACCTCTTTGTAAGCACGAGCGACAGGAGGGAACGTCTCTGTTCCCGCATAGGTCTGGCGGACGGGGCCGAGTGTGGACGTTGGATAGCGGGTGAGGGAAGGAGAACTGATGGTGCACCTGCCGATCGACGGGCCGTGTGGCGGTTGCGGAAGCCAAGGGCAGTTGCCGTTCGCTTGCCCGATGTTACCGTGGGTTCTATGCGCTAGCAGGCATACGAGGAGGATGCTCGGCATGTCCGCAGTAGACGGACAGCGCGCCGCAAGAAACCCACGGTAACGACAGTGTGAACGTGCGTCAGTCTTCGACGGCGTCCTCGTCTTCTGGTTCGACGGGCGCGGCCGGTGGCGCGTCAGCGACGAATTCCGACGCGAACTCGCGTGGGTCGTCTGCGTCATCGACGACATCGTCGTCGATGACCTGCTCGAGCGGATCGATCTCCTGAAGCACCGCCGCGCTCGCGACGTTCTCTGGACGGATCAGCTCGCGCACCTCGGCCATGAAGCTCGTCAGCTGCTGCTGCTGCCAGCGGAGTTCTCGAGTGCGGTCCTCTGCATCACGAAGCACGGTCGTGGAATGATCGATGACGGTATCGACGATTTTCTTTGCCTTGACCTGCGCTCGTTCGAGCGTTGCCCGTGACTGCAACTGCGAATCAGCCTCGATCTGCGACGCCTGAGCACGCATGACCTTCTCGTAATCGTCCGCCCGCGTAGAAATGCGCTGTGCGTGTTCGAGTGACGAGGCGACTTGCTCGTTTGCATCAGACGTGATGCGTTCCGCGTGCGCCACGGCCTGATTATGCAGAACAAGAAACTCCTGCTGCGCATCGTCTTGACGGCGAGTGAGTGTCTCTTCGAATTCCAGCACGCGCGCATTCATCTCGGTAACCTCGCGCTCGGCCTCGGTACGCTGTGCCGTCGTCTCGCGCGTCACTAGGGCTCGAAGCGAGGCGGCGCCCTTCTCCGCCTCCGTGCGAATTGTGGCGGCCTCGCGCTCAGCGTGGGTCACCTTCTCATCGACGTGAGCCTGCTCACGCTCAATGCGCGCCTCGTGTGCGGTGTACTCCGTGTCCATCTTGAGCCGCACCTGATCGGCGTCCTGCTCGGCCTGCGCCGTGATGCGGGCAATATCAGCATCAAGCGCTGCGCGACGTGACTTCTCCTGGTCGCGCGCGGCAGAAAGCAAACGCTCCGCCTGAATCGTCGCGTTTTGAATGATGGCGTTTGCCTGTTCCTCGGCAACCCGGAGAACCGCCTCGAATTGCGGCCGGGCCTGCTCTTCGCCCTCATCGTCATCGTCGGCCGGTCGCTCCAGCATTTCAGCCGTCAGCGTCTGAACCTGCTTCTCGGCGTCTGCCGCACGGGCTTGGGCGACAGCCAGCTCCTCTTCGAGCTCCGTCGACGTGGTCGAGCTTTCGCTCCGGGCGCGTTCGACCTCCTCGCGGTGGCGAAGCAGCGCTTCGTCCAGCGACGTTGTTGCACGCTGCAGTCGTGCGGAGAGATCGGCGACCGCGGTATTCACTTCGTCTTTGTCGTACCCGCGAAATGCGACGGTGAACGCCGGCTGGTCGACGGACTGCGTGTTGATGAACGTCTCGAAGAACTCGTCGCTCCGCTGGTCATCCGAATTTGGGGCAGTGGACTCGGTCATGTATCAGTCACCTAACTGGGCAGAGTGATGCGGGGTGCGGATCTGCCCGAACCATGGATGCGTGATCGATCACACGCATCGGCGGGCCATATCGAGTGTGACACATGCGAATGCGCCGCTGCCACAATCGTTTGAAGAAGCGCGGGTCGCGAGCGGGCTGTCTTGAGCGATCATCCGTTGCGCTCGAGCAGCACCATCGTCTCGTAGTGTCTGGTCTGAGGAAACATATCGAGAACTTGAGCGCGCACGGGGGAGAGCGAGGGCATTGCCGCAAGGTCTGTCGCCAGCGTTGTGGCGTTGCAACTTGAATAGATGACCGTGCTGACCGAGCTCTTCTCCAGCCACTCTGCGAGCTTCGGCCCCACCCCGCGACGCGGCGGGTTCACCACGACGAGGTCCGGTACGTCTTCGGGGCGTGACCCGAGGGCGAATTGTGTCGCGTCCGCGGCGACAAACCGGATGTTGGCGAGCCGGGCATCGTTCGCGCTTGCCGTTGCGCTCTCAATCGCCTCGGGACTGACTTCAATGCCGGTCACCGACCGCTCTCCGTCAGCGAGATGAAGTGCAAAGCCGCCAACGCCGCAATACATGTCCCACACCGAACGGGGACCCACCTGCGCTGACCAGCGGCGTGCTTGGGCGTAGAGGTGCTCAGCCACGGCCGTGTTCGTCTGAAAAAAGCTCTTGGCACCCAGATGCAGGTCGATGTCGCCTGCTTTCATCGTGAGCGTCGACCTCGGGGTGAGCATGATCTCCTGCTCACCCTCGATGATTGCCTTGTGCTCGGGTTGCAGGTTTACAGAGATGACACGCGCTCGGGGCAGCGAATGTTGGAGCTCTGGCAGATGCTTGCGTATGCGGCTGATCGCCTCTCGGGACCGGAGCACAAAGCGAAGCATCAGTTCCCCGGAGGTCGCCTCCGTCAACAGTACGTACTTGAGTTCACCGCGCCGTGCCTCGACGTCGTAAGGCTCGATGCGCGCGAGCGAGATGAAATGAGAGATCGGTGGAAGGGCATCGCGGAGCCCGGGCTGCAGCACTCCGCAGCGTCGAAGATCGATCCCGTTTCTCTCTGAATCGAGAATGCCGAGAGTGGGGGAGGTCACGCTGCCACCCACGACCATTTTCGCCTTATTGCGGAAATCGTGCTCAACGCTCGTCACAGGGGAGAGCCAGCGAACGTTGGGGTAGGCGGCGAGCAAAGCGCGGCACTGCTCCTGCTTGTCGGCTACCTGCGATGCATACTCCGTACCCATGAGCGTGCACGAACGGCACGCACCCGAGTCAAAATACGAACACTGCATCACGCAAGGAGTCTACGAGCACGGTGATAGCGTCGCATCATGAGTTCGCCGGATGAGCAGAAACAACCGAAGATTCGACGCCGCGGTTTCGTGACGGTCTCGCTAGCAGCCATTGGCGGCGCCATCGTCGGCGCGGGTGCAACATGGGGCGGTATGCAGCTGGTCCCCGCACCGAACCCGAAAGAGACAAAGAAGCCGAAGAGCTCAAGCAACGACGACGACAAGGTCGAATTCAACCGCTTCGTCAGCACGGCGCTCACCGTTCCCGTCGTGACGGCGTGGGCGGCAGACGGGGCGACGGTGGCTCCCGGCTATGTTTTTCTGAGCCCCCGAGACGAGATCTTCACTGCCGCGATCCTCGACAACGACGGTGAGCCCGTCTGGATCGCGCCGAACGGCATCGATTCAACCGATGTGCGTGTTCAGACATACAAAGGCAAACCCGTGCTGACCTACTGGGCCGGTCGCGTCGCGAGCGGCAACGGACACGGCACGGGCACGATCCTCGACACGAGTTATCGCGAAGTCGCAACGGTTCACGGAGGAAACGGCGCGATCCCCGATCTTCACGAGTTTCACCTCACCGAGCGCGATACCGCCCTGATCACGACATACCCCGTCGCGCGGCTAGACCTGTCAGCTGTCGGTGGCCCCAAAGACGGGTATGCGTTTGCTTGTCGCGTTCAGGAGATTGACATTTCGACAGGCAACGTCCTCGTCGACTGGAATATCCTCGACGACATCGAGATCACCGAGAGCATGAAGCGAATCGATGAGGACGATGACAAGACGGGCTCCTCACCGGAAAACGCCTTCGATCCGATTCACGTGAATTCGGTGGAAGACGACGGAGACCGTCTCATCATCTCCTGTCGGCATACGTGCGCCATCTACGCGATCACGAGGGCGACGGCGAAGCTGCAGTGGCGACTTGGCGGAAAGAAGAGCGATTTCGATGTCGAGAAGGACGCCGAATTCTCGTGGCAGCACGACGCGCGGTGGCACGGCGACGGAAAGCTCAGCCTGTTCGACAACGCCGGAGTCAGCGGCGACGAAGCCGTGTCTGCTGGTCTGGTGCTGACCCTCGATGAAAAAGCGATGACTGCAACACTCGACACGGCGTACCGCTACGGAGAATATGAAGGCTATGCCATGGGCAACACCCAGCTTCTCGAGGGTGGCCGCGCGATGGTCGGCTGGGGCAGCGCCCCTGCCGCCACGGAGTTCGATGCCGAGGGCAACGCCGATTTCGGCTTTACAGAAATTGGGTCGGGTTCGTACCGCGCCTACCGGTTCGAATGGGAGGGGACTCCCGCAACCATTCCCGATCTCGCGACGTCGACAACGGACGGGAAGCCCACCGCATTCATGAGCTGGAACGGCGCGACGCGGGTCACATCGTGGGCGCTTCTCACGGGAGCCGATGCGTCGTCTCTCGCTGAGGCAGCGACCGCCGAACGAACGGGATTTGAGACGGCAATCACCATCCCAGACGCAGAGACCACCGCATACCTGCGGGTGGAAGCCCGAGATTCAGATGGGACTGTCCTCGCGATGTCCCGCGTCATCGAGGCGTCGTGAGAACCGCTATTCCTGGTCTGCTGTAACGAACAGCGAGACAGCATCGTCGAGTGATTCTGCAGTCCATTGTGCAACGAGCTCGTTGATCTCCAGAACGGTGAAGCCGACATCCGTCTGCTCGATAATGCCGAGCACAGACGGAGCGTCGTGCTCATCGAGGCGACGATCGGTCACACGCCACTCATGGTCGGAAAGTCGGTCGAGGGTGATGTCACCGCGTTCGCGGTTTTCGGCCAAGTGCGCGTACCGCGCGTTCTCGCGTGACGGACCCACGTCAAGCATTGTCACGATGCCCCCTTGCTTCGTTTCTGCTTGTTCTCATACTACCCCGGGAACCGGCGAAGTTGATGCCGATCGTGCACCTGTCTCGTCATCGAGTTCTGCAGTTGCCTGCCTGATCACCGTCCGGGGCGGATTGACAGGTCGGTGATCTCAGCGTCCCGTGGCAGATCGACGGCGTTCAGGATGCTTGCAGCCACAGAGGTGGGATCGATGAAGCGTTCCGCGTCGTATTCGACACCCTCCTGGTGGTGCACCTTCTGCTGCATCGGAGTAGCTGTGCGCCCTGGGTACACCGACGTCACGTGCACGCCGTTCGCGTGTTCTTCGGCGCGAAGGGAGTCGGCGAGCGCCTTGAGCCCGTGCTTTGAGGCGGCATACGCCGACCATTCCGGGCTCGCGCGAAGACCCGCGCCCGAGTTGACGAACACAATGCGCGCGCGTGACACGCGGAGCACGGGAAGCAGCAGACGCGTGAGCTCGGCCGGGGCCGCGAGGTTGACCGTGAGCTGCTGCTGCCACGATGCCGCACTGAGATCGGCGACGGCGCCCAGATCGACAACGCCCGCCGCGTGCACGAGTGAGTCGATGCGGTCGGGAAGTGACTGTTTCGACAGGGCCCACGCGAGCCGTCCCGGGTTCTCGAGATCGCCGACGAGGGTCGACACGCCCGGGAACTCCGCGGCAATCTGCTTTGCTCGACCTGCATCTCTCGCGAGAGCGACAACGCCGTCTCCACGCTCGATCAGCATGCGGGTCAGAGCTGCGCCGATTCCAGACCCGGCGCCCGTGATGAGGTGCACTGGCATGCGCCCATACTCTCATGGCGACGACGCCGGGGGCATGAGCCTCCCAGGTGAACAAGGCAGTATCGGTGGTGACTCGATCAGAAAGCATCTCCCTATGTCCCTGTCTTCACCCGCCGTGAAACGCTCCGCCCTCGTCTGCACTCTCACCGTCGTTCTGATCGGCGTCGCGTTGGCCGCATGGATCGGTTTCGGCCGGGTGCTGTTCGGCTGGTCGGGCACCATCGGCATGATCATGTCGCTGACGGTTGCGCCGATCGCGCTCGTGCTTCAGGGCGCTGCCGGGCTCTCAATGGGCTCTGCTCTGCGTCGCCGTCACAGCATCCGCCGGGCAATTGTGGCGTTCGTGCTCGCGGCGGGGAGCGGCGTGCTTTTCGGCGCAACCGTTCCGGAGATCACCGAAGCGGGTGCCCGTTCAATTATGGCGCCGACGGGCGAGTCCTGGGCCGTCGAGATGACGATAGCTCTCTGCAATCCACTGGGAATCGTGTATCTGGGCATGTCGATCACCACTCTGGTTCTCTCGCGCACAGCTCTCAGGGGGCCGAAGATCGACGCCGAGTCGCACCCCGAAGTCGGCGTAGGCTGAGATGGCGAGGGAGGAAGCATGAAGGTCATCAGCTATAACTTGCGCAAGAATCGCGCCATCAGCGAACTCCTCGAATTGATCGAGAGGTATGAACCGGATGCCGTGTGTCTGCAGGAGGCAGACACCGTCGATCTCCCAGACGACGTCGGAAACCTGCGACTTGCCGATTCGACCCAGCGCAACCGGCTCGGCCTTGCCATCTACTATCGCGACGACAGGTATGAGGCAGTGGACACCCAAGCGTTCGCGCTGAAGAAGTCAATGCACGATCGCGTGCTGCGCCCCGCACACGAACGTCTTCTCGGAACGCGTCTCACGGATCGCGAGCACGGACGCGACGTCATCGTCGCTTCGTTTCACGCTGCGCCACTGACAGCCCTCAACTCGCTTCGCCGCAATCAGATCAGGACGGCTCACGAAGAGCTGCACCGCATGGGCCCCGGCATTCCGACGCTCATGGTGGGGGACTACAACTACCCGGTGTTCAAGAACGGATTGACGCAGCGGGTGCGCAATCGTGGGTACGACCTCACTCTGAGCGACGCACGCACGTACACTCGCTACAAGTTCTTTCGCGGCCACTTCGACTTCGCGACGTCAATCGGGCTCGACATCGGCAACGTTGCGACGCTGCCGCGTGGGCTCTCAGACCACATGCCGATTCTCATCAATTCCAACTACGGAACGTCGGCGTATAAAGAGCAGGATGCTCACGGGGCTGCCGCCGTCGACACAGATTCCAGCGACTTCGCCATCTGAGCTCAGCGATCGAGGCCGAGCGCGTTCAAAGCGGATCGCGCGTGCGCTGCAGCGTCGTCTTCGGTGACGGGGTCGAGAAGGCCGAGAAGGCGCATCCGGTGTGGCAGGCCGAGAAGAAGCGTAAAGAGAATCGGTGCAAGCTGCTTCGCCTCGGGGCCGCGTTCGGCGCTCAGATGCTCGGCAAGTCGCGCGATGTGACGCTCGTCACCATTTGAGTGCAGAGTGACGGCCAGTTCGGGAAATCGAGAGGACTCGGCGATGACGAGCTGGTGCAGGCCGATGAGCTCCGCCGAATGCAATCGAGTCACGATTCGCGTTGCGAGGGTCTCCAGCGTGTCGCCGGGAGGCGGCTCGGTGCTGACGCCCTTGGCGAGACGTTGCACCATCTCTGCGAACACAGCTGCCTTGTCGCCGAAATAGCTGTAGATCGTGCGTTTACTGACGCGCGCAGCCTGTGCGAGCTGGTCAATCGTGGTGTTGCCGAAGCCATGCTCGAGGAACACAGCGAGGGCGGAATCGAGAATCTGGCTTCGGCGCTGCACACGTTCTGCCGCTGTTGGGCGGCCCCGCTTGCGCGCTGGGGTGCCCCGGTCAGATACTGGCATGACTGCTCCTGTCCGTCACGCGCCAAAGTGGGTGCGTTTGGCGACTCGATGCCATATAATGATACCGAACAGTCTCATTTTGACTGAAATTGGCACGAGGCCCTCTTACAAAGAAGGCCGAAGGGAGATCTTGATGGCCACGCGGACCCCGCGGAAGACGACATCACGCTCGACCAGTACGTCCAGCAAGAAGGCAGCTTCGGGCACGAAGAAGAACGCGAAGCAGCTGACTGACTTCTACCGGCAGATGATGAACATCCGCCGGTTCGAAGAGCGGGCGTCGCGCGCTTATACGCAAGCGCTGGTCGGAGGATATTGTCACCTGAACCTCGGCGAAGAAGCCGCCGTCGTCGGATTGATGGCGGCGCTGAAGCCCACCGACTACCTCTTGACGAACTACCGTGAGCACGGCTACGCGCTGGCACGCGGCATCGACCCCAACGAAGTGATGGCCGAGCTCTATGGTCGCTCAGACGGCGTCTCGAAGGGCTGGGGCGGGTCGATGCACCTGTTTGACGTTGAGAAACGACTGCTCGGCGGCTACGGCATCGTCGGCGGGCAGGTCCCACTCGCGACCGGCGTCGCCTTCGGCATCCAGTACCGCGGTGACAAAGACGTGGTCATGTGCACGATGGGCGACGGGACGACGAATATCGGTGCGTTCCACGAGTCGCTCAACATCGCGGCGCTGTGGAACCTTCCGTGCGTCTTCGTCATCATCAACAACGGCCTCGGAATGGGGACGACGGTTGAGAAGGCCTCGGCGGAGCCCGAGCTGTACAAGCGCGGAGCGGCCTATCGCATGGAGTCCGAGCGCGTCGACGGCCTGGATCCGACCGCTGTTCTCGAAGCCGCCAAGCGCGCCGTCGCATCGGCGCGCAAAGGCAAGCCATTCCTGCTTGAGGTGATGGTCGAGCGTCTCAAGGGGCATTCGGTCGTTGACCCGGCAAAGTATCGCGATTCCAAGGACGTTGAGAAGCTGAAGCAGAATGATCCCGTGATCACGTTTGCGGCGCAGCTCAAAAAAGATGGCGTACTCGACGACGACCAGATCGCGAAGATCGATGAGGACGCGAAGAAGTACGCGACGGACGCTGCCAAGTTCGCCGAAGACAGCCCGCACCCCGACGTCTCGACACTTTTCGACTACACATACGCGACGCCCGTTGCGAACGACTCACGCCGACTCCCGGGTGAGTACCTCTTCGAACCGGCGCCCTTCCCCACGAACGGAGGCCGCGCATGAGCATCATGACCTACCGCCAGGCGCTGCACGACACCCTGCGCTCCGAGATGCTCCGCGATGACGACGTCTTCCTCATGGGGGAAGAGATCGGCATCTTCGAAGGCTCGTACAAGATCACTGCCGGCATGCTCGAGGAGTTCGGCGAGAAGCGGGTGCGCGACACGCCGATCGCCGAAGAAGGATTCACCGGCGCCGCCATCGGCGCCGCGATGATCGGCCTGCGACCCGTTGTCGAGATCATGACGATCAACTTCTCGCTGCTCGCTCTCGATCAGATCGTGAATCACGCCGCGAAGATCTATGGCATGTTCGGCGGTCAGGCCAAGGTGCCGATGGTGATCCGCACTCCCGGTGGCGGAGGCCAGCAGCTGGGGGCCACGCACTCGCAGAACATCGAGCTCTACTACTCGTTCGTTCCCGGGATGAAGGTCGTTGCCCCGAGCACGCCAGCCGATGCCAAAGCATTGCTTCTGGCGGCAATCCGCGATGACGACCCGGTGCTGTTTCTCGAAAACCTCGGGCTGTACAACACAAAGGGCGAAGTTCCCGATGGTGACGAGGCAGCAGAGATCGGCAAGGCAAAGGTTACCCGCGAGGGCACCGACCTCACGCTCATCGGCTACTCGCGCATGGCCACGGTTGCGACGGCTGTGGCCGAAGAGCTTGCAGAGAAGGAAGGCCTCGATATCGAGGTCGTCGATCTGCGCAGCCTCCGACCCCTCGACCGCGAGACGTTCGTCGAATCGGTGAAGAAAACGCACGCGGCGGTCGTTCTCGAAGACGACTGGCTCACCTACGGAATCGGGGCAGAGATCGCGGCATCCATCTCGGACGGCGCCTTCGACTACCTCGACGCCCCCGTTCGCCGTGTCGCAATGGCCGAAGTGCCGCTGCCCTACGCGAAGCCCCTTGAGACGGCAGCCCTGCCGTCTGCGGATGACGTGAAGAACGCCATCCGTCAGACCCTCGACGCGGTCGGACACCGCAGGTAAGACGGAATGATGATTGAAATCACAATGCCGCGACTCTCCGACACCATGGAGGAGGGCGCAATCGCCACCTGGCACAAGAAGGCTGGCGACACCGTAGAAGAAGGCGACGTTCTCGTCGAGATCGAGACCGACAAGGCCACGATGGAGTACGAGGCGTACGAATCGGGAACTCTCGCAGAGATCCTCGTGGAGGAAGGCGAGCTCGTTGCGATTGGAACGCCGATCGCAAAGCTCGATGACGGCTCAGGCGACGACGGAGGCGACTCTGATTCGGGCACGGCGCGGTCGGCGAAAGATGACTCCGCCGAGGAGAAGGCCGAGACTGCCGACGAGAAGGCTGAGCCTGCCGATGAGACGGCCGAGACGGATGCTTCGTCAAGCGAGTCTTCCGAGAAGACAGCCAATGCTCCGCAGAATGACGGTGAGCGGCAGTTCGCCTCTCCGCTCGTGCGCAAGCTTGCTCGCGACTACGACCTCGACCTGAGCACGGTCAAGGGAACGGGCCCAGGCGGCCGCATCATTCGCGCCGACATTGACCCGCTTCTCTCAGAGGCACCGTCGTCGTCGAAGAAGGCCGAAGCGAAGCCTGAGGCGAAGAGCGCTCCCAAGGAAGCCCCGAAGCCGTCGTCAGATGACGAACGGCGCGGGTCGGAGAAGCAGCCGATCAGCAGCATCCGTCGTGTGATCGCCCGCAGGCTGGGGGAGAGTGCGCGGGACGTCCCGCATTTCTACGTGACGGCTGTGGCAGACGCCGAAGAGCTCGTGAAGCTGCGCGGCTCGCTCAATGAGCAGCTCGTTGCGTCGGGTCGGCCCAAGGTCAGCGTCAACGACCTTCTTGTGCGCGCCGCTGCTCTCGCACTGCGCGAGCACCCCGAGGTGAATGCGTCCTACGTTGGCGACGACGCCGATCACACACTGCGGCACTCGCGGGTCAACGTGGGCGTCGCCGTTGCCAGTGAGGTGGGCCTCATGGTTCCGGTGATCGACGATGCCGACACCAAGACGGTCACCCAGCTGGGAATCGAGACCAAGAAGCTCGCGAAGCTGGCGAACGAGAAGAAGCTCAGCCCGACCCAGATGTCGGGCGGCACGTTCACGATCAGCAACCTCGGTATGTTCGGCGTCGAGGAGTTCACGGCGATCATCAACCCGCCCGAGGGCGCGATCCTCGCCGTCGGCGGTACCAAGCAGGAGGCAGTCGTCGTCGACGGCGAGATTGTCGCCCGTCACCGTATGCGGTACACGCTCTCGAGCGATCACCGCATCATCGACGGGGCGCTTGCCGCGCAGTTCCTGCAGACGCTCACGCGTTTCATCGAGAACCCGTGGACGATCATCGCCTGATCGCTTGTTCTGAAACGGCTGTGGCCGGCACCGACGGAGTTCGGGGCCGGCCACAGCCGTTTCTGCATGTCGGGCATCACGCGCCAGGCACGTTCACCTCATCGACAGACTTGTCTGGCCGCCAGCCGCGCCACGTCGGATGACGGAGACGATGGTCTGTCGTGAGCTCGCGGTATGTGACCTCTGCCACACGACGTGGGGTTACCCAGTTCGCATCGCGTGCGTCGGTTCGCGGCACGTCGCGAACGGGAGCCGTTTTTCGGCCCAGCTTCCCGAGCTCAGCACGAATGGTACGTCGATCGCGAGTGGAGAATCCCGTTCCGACGCGACCCGCATACGTGAGACCGTCGTCACCGGGAATCGCAACCAGCAACGATGCGATTCCCTCGGGCTCGGCCTCGCTTGGCCGCCACCCGATGACAACAACCTCGGCCGTTTCGGCATGGGGGAGCTTCAGCCAGTCGCGCGAGCGAGCGCCTGGAGAGTACGTGCTGTCGCGGCGCTTTGCCATCACACCTTCGAGATTCTTCTCGCGGCTTGACGCGATCGCCGCATCGACATCGCCGTCGAACGCCGGAGGAACGAAGAGCACTTGAGTGGAATCCTCGTCGACCGTGTCGCCGAGTAGCTCGCGTCGATCAGCGTACGGCAGCAACGTGGTGGGTTGCCCGTTGATCTCGAGAACATCGAACACCATGGCGGTCACGGGAACGCTAGCGCGTGCGCGCGCGACGTCACGAGGCTTCGACACGTTCATGCGCTGTTGCATACGGCTGAAATCAGGGCGACCGCCGTCGTCGAGGGCGACAAGCTCGGCATCGAGCACACACGAGTCGGCATCGACGTCGTCAGCGGCGTCGGCGAACTCTGGGTAGCTGCTCGTGACATCGCGACCGCTGCGGCTGGTGAGTCGCACGCTGTCGCCGTCGATGTGAATGAGCGCGCGCATGCCATCCCATTTCATCTCGAACGCCCAGTCGGCCGCGGATCGCCCGTTCACCTGTGCAACCGTGCCCCGTGTGGCGAGCATTGGGCGAAGTGAGACCGTCGCCGACCGTGAACGTGAAGAACGGATGCGAGTGGAGGAGGTGCTCTCGCCGCTGTGCTTCTGTGCGGCTTCCTCATCCATGAGGTGGATCATCCACTGCGGCTTGTCAGGGTCGTCTTTTGTGCGAAACAGCGCGTAGGTGCGCTGACCGCCGAGACCGCCACCGCTCTGCCCTCGCAATGTCGCCACCACCTTGCCGTCTTCCCACGTATCGACGTCGATCGTGCCGGTGTCCCAGATCTCAACGAGGCCCGCACCGTATTCGCCCTTCGGAATTCGGCCTTCAAAGGTTCCGTAATCGAGAGGGTGATCCTCCGTCGGCACAGCGAGATGATTGCGCGCGGGGTCGGTGGGCACTCCCTTCGGCAGCGCCCAGCTGACGAGAACACCGTCGTGCTCAAGGCGAAAGTCGTCATGCAGGGTGCGGGCGTGATGTTTCTGAATGACGAACATCGGTTGTGCGCGCGGCCCTCGAGCGACAGTATCTGGGATCGGCTCTGGCGTCTTGCCCTGCGTGCGCTTCGACCGGTACATCGTCAAGCGATCTCGGGAAGGCTCCTCATCGTCTTCGTCGCCGAACTCGGCCATCGGATCGCCCCGACGCTTCACTCGCTTGAGGACTTCCCGGTAATCAAGCTGCGTGAGATGAGGCGAGGCGAGCTCGCCCCATGTGCGTGGCGCGGCGACCATTGGAGTGCTGCGCCCCCGCAGCGAATACGGCGCGACTGTGGTTTTGCTCGCATTGTTCTGGCTCCAGTCGATGAAGACCTTTCCCACACGAGCAGAGCGCTTCATCTCTGCTGTGATCTCACCGGGATAGTCCGCCTCCAGCGATCGAGCGAGTTCACGTGCGACCTTCGACACCTGATCAGAGCTCTGCGATTCGTCGAGTGCCGCGTAGAGGTGGATTCCCTTGCTCCCGCTTGTCACAGGGACAACGCTCAGTCCCATGTCGTGCAGAATGTCGCGAGAGCGACGCGCGACATCCGCGCACTCGCGAAGAGTCACTCCCTCACCCGGATCGAGGTCGAGCACGAGGCGGTCGGGGTTTCGCTGGGCACCTCGGGGACCGAAACGCCATTGCGGCACGTGAATCTCGAGGGCGGCGAGCTGACCGAGCCACGTGAGAGTCGCACTGTCGTTCACGAGCGGATACTGATTGACGTGGTCAGAATGACGGATGCTGCGCAGCTTTACCCACTCGGGTGCGCCGTCGCCGATGTCTTTCTGAAAGAACATCTGCCCGGAGCCCTCCTCTCCGACGCCGTTCGGCCACCGTTTGCGGGTGGCAGCCCGATCACGGCAGTGGGGGATCATCGCGGGAGCGATTTCGCTGAAGTAGTCGAGGACATCTCGCTTTGTCGTACCCGTTGAGGGGTACAGCACCTTGTCGAGGTTTGACACCTGCAGCTTTCGACCGCCAACCTCAACGGTCTGTCTCTTTGACGTGGCCATAGCTCTATGGTGATGCCGATTCTCTGCAATGGCTAGCCTGTCAACGCGGAAACGGCTTGACTGTACACATGAGAGCAATCTGGACAGGCGCGATCAGCTTCGGTCTCGTGAACGTGCCGGTGAAGCTGTATAGCGCAACGGAGAAGCGCGCTGTCACACTTCACCAGGTGCACGATGCAGACGGCGGGCGCATACATAACCAGCGACGATGCGATGTGTGCGGTCGAACGATCTCGTACGACCACATCGAGAAGGCGCACGTCGACGACGATGAGACCGTCGTGCTGACCAAGAAGGAGCTTGATGCTCTGCCGCAGGAGCGCAGCAAGGAGATCTCTGTCGTCGAGTTCGTGCCGAGTAAGCAGATTGACCCGATCCTGTACGACAAGAGCTACTTTCTCGAGCCGACGGGGAAGTCTCTGAAGGCCTATGTGCTCTTGCGACGCACGCTTGAAAAGACGGATCGTACGGCGATCGTGCAGCTCGCGCTTCGGCAGAGAACGCGCCTCGCTGCACTTCGTGTGCGCGGCGACATGCTGATGGTGCAGACGCTGCGCTGGCCTGAAGAGATTCGAGAGCCGTCATTCCCCGCGCTTGACGAGAAGGTGCGTGTCTCGGCCAAGGAGATGGATCTCTCGGCATCCCTCGTGAAGACATACGCGGCGGATTTCTCCCCCGAGGACTTTCACGACGAATATGAGGAGGAACTGGAGAAACTCATCGACGCGAAGCTCAAGCAGGGCGAGGCTCTCGATACCGATGCGACATTCGGTGAGGTTGACGGTTCCGAGGGCGCCGAAGTGGTTGACCTCATGGAAGCACTGAAGAAGAGCGTGAAGAAGTCCCGCGCGTCAAAACGCGGTGGGCAGGCCAGGAAGACGTCGAAGAAATCGGCTTCGTCGGCGCAGAAGAAGACGAGCGGGTCGTCGTCACGCGCCCGGAAGGGCGCTTGAGCCGGGGAAGAGCGGCTCGATGAGCTCTGAGCCGTCGGCGTCGCGACCGAGTGGCGCTACCTCGTATGGCGCGAGTCCGACGTCGAGTGAGGCGTCGACAGCGGCATCCACCAGGTGCTGATCGCCGACGACCGTCGCATCGAGCCAGACATCGTGCATGTGCCGCGGAAGCGTTACGGGTGTGCGGTCGTGGATCTCGGCGAGGGTCCCCACTGCCTGGCGCGTGAGGATCGTCGTCGTCAGCATCCATTCCTGCTCGGGGGACGCACGCCACCAGGTGTACAGCGCAGCGAAGGCAAGGGGCTGCTGGGCGTCGCTGATGAAGAACGGTGTCTTCGTCTTGCCGACGGTCTTCCACTCGTAGTAGCCGCGGGCAGGAACAATCGCCCGCTTCGATGCCACGCTGGCCTTGAACGTGGGCTTGGACGCTGCTGTCTCGCTTCGCGCGTTGAACGTGGGGTACTTCAGCTTCTGCTCTTTCGCCCAGCCGGGAATGAGAGACCAGCGTGCCCCCTCGATTCTGCGCACTGAAGCTTCGCCGGCACGCGATGATTCGAAGACCGTGGCGATGCGCTCGGTTGGTTTGATGTTGTACCCGCTGCGCCAGTCGGGGGTCCAGTTCTCTGGCTGCTCACCGGTGATGATGACAAACTCGGTGATGAGCTCGTCCACCGTCTGATCCATCGCAAATCGTCCGCACATGCGTTCAGAGTAACCTGAGCATCTGACAGACAGAAGACTCTCGTTCTCATATTGACTATGCCGAACAAATGTTCGATTATAGCGGTATGAATACGGGAGCCGCGCGCGCATGGGACGCCATCGATGCATCGGCATCGAATCGCACCGATGTGCTTGCCGAGCTCAACGGGCGCATCCGCAGCATGCAGCGGAACACCCTCGGAGCCGGGGCTGAGGCGCCGGTCATTCCCGTGGTCTCCGAGCTGACTGGACTCTTCCCCGGTGGCGGACTGAGATCTGGCGGAGTGTACGAGGTGCTCTCGCCGATTCTGGCGACGATGCTTCTCGCTGAGGCAACGCGCAGGGGAGACTGGGTGGCGGTCATCGGAATGCCCGACTTCTCTGCGGCTGCTGCCGCCTCCCTCGGCGTCGACTTTGAGCGGCTGATCCTTGTGCCGCATCCCGGAGATCAGGGCGTGCGGGTGTCTGCGACGCTCGCCGATGTGATGTCTGTCGTTGTGCTGGGTGGGTCCGCTGCCGTGGCCTCGGCGGAGGCGCAGAGGCTCGAGGCGCGACTTCGCCGCACGGGCAGCGTCATGCTGCGACTGGGCGACTGGCCGGGTTCCGAAGACCGTCTTGCCATTGCGGAACGGCACTGGAGTGGCCTTCGTTCCGGGCACGGTCATTTGGCCGCGTGCCGAATCACCGCGACAGCACGCGGTCGCGGTGGGGCGCCGCGTCGGGTTTTCTTCACCCTTTCCGAAATGTCAGACCCCTCTGGTCTCATCGAACATAGCAACGAATGAGGTGGTGCTATGGGTACATCAACGACACGCACCCTCGTGCTGCGGTTTCCCGGGTGGTCGGCAGCGGCTGCGGCAACGGCTCACGGGGCTGCGCACGATCTTCCTCTTGCAGTGCTTGTCTCCGGGGTCGTTTCTGCGTGCAACGCGGCGGCATCAGCCTGGGGGGTCGCGCCGGGACAGCGCCTGCGTGAGGCGCAGGCCGCGTGCCCGCAGCTCGAGGTGCATCCCTACGATCGCGACGCCGACTATCGAGCATTCGAGGGTATTTTTCAGGTGATCGAGGAACGTGCGCCGGGCGGGCAGATTCTTCAGCCGGGACTGTGCGCGCTGCGCCTGCGGGGGCCCAGCCGGTACTACGGGGGAGAGCGCGCAGCAGCCGAGACGCTGACGCGCGCCGTTCGAGCGAGTGGCTTCGCCGATGTTCGCGCGGGAATCGCCGACGGAATCTTTCCCGCTGAGCTTGCTGCCCGCCGAGCACGCGCGGGCGAGATCGTGGCGATCCCCTCTGCCGACACCGCCCGCTTCGTCGCTGCCGTTCCCATCGATGAGCTGCCCGCAGAGGCACTTGCCGAGAACGGGCCTCTGCTGCACAGGCTCGGAGTGCATCTTCTTGGCGACTACGCTCGCCTGGACGTCGCACAGGTGCGTGATCGGTTCGGCCCGGATGCTGTGCGCGTGCACCGTCTGGCGAACGGCGATGATCCCCGCATGGTGGTTCCGACAGAGACCACCCTCGAGTACTCGGTGCACCGTGAATTCGACGAGGCTCTCGACCGCATCGATCAGATCGCGTTCAGCCTTCGTGCCGATATCGACGCCCTCACACAGAGGGTTGCCGAGTCACAGAAGGTGGCGACGAGCATTCGCATCGAGCTTCGTGACGATCGCGGTGGCCTGAGGGAACGCACCTGGTTGCATCCGCGGTTCTTCCGGGCGCCAGACATCGTCGATCGTGTGCGGTGGCAGGTGCAGGGAACACAGGCGGGAGCCGCTGCCCTTGAAGCGCCGATCAGCGCGGTGCTGATCACCGTAGTGACAATCGACGATCGGGCACACTACGAGGCAGGGCTCTGGGGAGAGAGCGCTGACCAGCGCGTTCACAACAGCATCACTCGAGTGCAGAGCATGATCGGGCACACCGGAGTCTGCACTCTTCAGCCAGGCGAGGGTCGTCTTCTGCGGGAGAGGCAGCTGCTCGTTCCCTGGGGTGAGAAGCGCTCGAGCGCAGATCGCAGCAGCGAACCCTGGCCGGGCTCGCAGACGGGGCTTGCGCCGAGCCTTGTGTTTGAGAATCCGGCGGAGGTCGCCGTTCTCGACACCGCGGGCGAGGTTGCCTCGCTCACCGAGCGAGGCACGCTTCGGGCACCGCTCATGGCGCTGTCGCTCGACGGGAGCATTCGCATGCTGCGCGGCTGGGCGGGGCCCTGGAGCGTCGATGCGCGCTGGTGGGATGCTCGCCGGCACCAGCGGGTTCACCGCTTTCAAGCGGTCGACGATCATGGTGACGCCTGGATGCTGACGATGCAGAGCGGTCGCTGGAGTGTCGAGGCCCGCTATGACTGAGAAGGCGCGCGTTCATGGGCTGGCATAATCCGCCGGTTCCGTGGTCGGAGTTCGCCAGGCGGCTGTCTGACGACCCCGAGGTTGCCGCGGCCCAGGTGGCGGCCTCCCGTGAGGAGTCTCCGCAGGTGGCCGACACCGCGGCTGAGACTCGGCGGGCGGTTCAGACACCGGAGGTGCCCTATGCTGAACTGCACGCGCACTCGGCCTACAGCTTCCTTGACGGCGCAAGCATGCCAGAGCAGCTCGTTGATGATGCTGTCGACCTCGGGTTGTCAGGGATGGCGCTCACCGACCACGATGGCTTTTACGGTGCTGTGCGCTTTGCAGAGGTTGCTGCGCAGCATCCGGGGTTCTCCACGGTTTTCGGCGCGGAGCTCTCTCTCGACCTCTCCGAGCCGCAGAACGGCGAGGCCGATCCCGGAGGAACGCATCTGCTTGCACTCGCGAGGGGAGCAGACGGGTATCGCCATCTGGCGCGCACGATCACTGCAGCGAATCTTGCCGAGGGAGCGCAGAAAGGCAGCCCCCGCTACAGTCTGGAGAGCCTTGGTGACCAGCTGGCCGGCTACGTGCACGTGCTGACCGGATGCCGAAAAGGTGCCGTGAGGCGAGCGCTTGAGAGCGGAGGCCGGGCTGCCGCGGCGAAGGAGCTCGATCGGCTGACCGCTCTCTTCGGGAACGACGGCGTCACCGTTGAGCTTTTCGTCCGAGGGGAAGCGCTCGACGACGCCCGCAACGATGCCCTCTCTGCCTTGGCTGCGGAGCGAGGGCTTCCTGTCGTCGCAACGGGAAACGTGCATTTCGCCCGGCCCGACCAGTTTCGCCTCGCGCAGGCGCTCTCTGCGGTGCGCGCCAGACGAAGCCTCGATGACCTTGAGGGCTGGCTGCCCGCCTCTGGCGATGCTTTTCTGCGAAGTGGCGAAGAGATGTCGAGACGTTTCGCAGCGTACCCCGGTGCCGTTGCGCGCAGCGTGGAGCTGCTGGACGAGCTTGCGTTTTCTCTGCGTGCCGTTTCGCCTGGGCTGCCCAAACTTCCGGTGCCCGACGGATACACCCCAATGGAATGGCTCCGGAAGCTTGTCTGGGAGGGAGCGGCACGCAAGTATGCTGATCTCGGCGGGGCGAAGATCGAGCGCATCGAGCGCGAGCTTCAGGTGATCGAGGAGAAAGACTTTCCCGGCTACTTTCTGATCGTGCATGACATCGTGCGGTTTGCCCGCTCGCGCGGCATCCTCTGTCAAGGCCGAGGCTCCGCCGCCAACTCAGCCGTCTGCTTTCTGCTCGACATCACAGCCGTCGATTCGATTCGCTACGGATTGCCTTTCGAACGCTTCCTCTCGAGCATGCGTGAGGAGGAGCCCGACATCGACGTTGATTTTGAGTCCGGTCGTCGCGAAGAAGTGATCCAGTACGTGTACGAAACGTACGGTCGGTACAACGCAGCGCAGGTCTGCAACGTCATCAGCTATCGGCCGAAGGGCGCGGTGCGCGACATGGCGAAGGCGCTCGGGCACAGCCCAGGGCAGCAAGATGCCTGGAGTACGCAGATCGAACGATGGGGCGCCACCGTTGAAGCGCACGATCACGATATTCCCGACGCGGTTCTCGAGCTCTCGGATCAGGCGCTGAAGCTCCCTCGCCACCTCGGCATCCACTCGGGTGGCATGGTGCTCACCGACCGGCCCGTCGGCGAGGTGAGTCCCATCGAGCGTGCCCGGATGGAGGGCCGTACCGTGCTGCAGTGGGACAAAGACGACTGCGCCTGGATGGGGCTCGTCAAGTTCGACCTGCTCGGGCTCGGCATGCTCGAGGCGATTGCGCATGTCTTCGATCTCGTCGCCGAGACGTGCGGTGAGCAGTGGGCGCTTGACACGATTCCGAAGGAAGAGCCCGCAGTGTACGACGTGCTCTGCCGCGCAGACACTGTCGGGGTGTTTCAAGTGGAGAGTCGTGCGCAGATGGGAATGCTTCCGCGGTTGCAGCCTCGGCAGTTTTACGACCTGGTCGTCGAGGTGGCGCTCGTGCGCCCCGGCCCGATTCAAGGCGGAGCTGTTCACCCCTACATCAAGCGCCGCATGCAGCAGCGCGAGTGGGAGCGCAAGAAGGCAGCAGGAGAGGTGGTGGGTGAATTCGCTGTTCCGTATCTGCACCCCAAACTTGAGCCAGTGCTCAAACGGACGCTCGGCGTTCCGCTGTTCCAAGAGCAGCTGATGCAGATGGCGATGGCCGTCGGCGAATGCACGGCAGAAGATGCCGACCAGCTGCGGCGGGCAATGGGATCAAAGCGAGGGACAGAGCGCATCGACTCGCTGCGTGACACGCTGTATGCCGGAATGGCGAAGAACGGTCTTGTGGGAAAGCAGGCGGATGCTGTCTACTCGAAGATCCAGGCGTTCGCGAATTTCGGCTTCGCCGAGAGCCATTCCATTAGCTTCGCTCTTCTCGTGTATGCAAGCGCGTGGCTTCGGCTGCACTACCCCGCGGCTTTTCTCGCGGCGCTGCTGCGGGCGCAGCCGATGGGCTTCTACTCTCCGCAGAGTCTTGTCGCCGATGCACGACGTCACGGTGTGACGACGCGTCGCCCCGATCTGCATCTTTCGACCGTCTACCCTTCGCTTGAGAGCAACGATGAAGGTTCGCCACCAGGTCGCGAGGAATGCCTGAACTCGACGCAGCCGCCCATCGGCGAGTTCGACCCGGCAGCCGAAGACGCGCAGGCTCAGCATCGGCGAGATGGAGCATTCGCCGTTCGCCTCGGACTTGCCGCCGTGCGCGGAGTGGGAGAGAAGGCCGCGCAGAAGATCGTCGCGGAGCGCGAGGAGCACGGAGCGTTCCGAGACATGTACGATCTCGTTCGAAGAACCGGTGTGCGAACACCCGTGCTGGAGGCTCTTGCCGACGCCGGCGCCTTCGAATGCCTGGGGCTGAGTCGCCGAGAGGCGCTGTGGCAGGCAGAGCATGCTGCGCAGGAGCGCCCAGAACAGCTCGCGGGTACCGCATTCGCTGTTCAACCTCCGCTTTTCTCGCTGCTCACACCGGAAGAGCAGACCGTGTCTGACATCTGGGCGACGGGAATCTCCCCCGAGGGGCATCCACTCGAACACCTGCGTGAGGAGCTCACCACGCGAGGCGTGAGAAGCGCGGCGGCTCTGCGCATCGCGGAGCCGGGCAGGCGCATCCACGTCGCGGGTGTTGTGACGCACAGACAACGGCCGGCTACGGCCCGCAACGTGACGTTCTTGAACCTCGAAGATGAGACGGGGTTGGTCAACGTGGTCTGCAGCACGGGGGTCTGGAACAGATATCGGCGCATCGCACGGGAAAGCCCGGCGCTGATTGTTCGCGGAACGCTCGAGCGTTCGCCCGAAGGCGTCGTCAACGTGATCGCTGATCAGTTTGAGCAACTGGGCATTCGTGCGCAGACGCGTTCCCGGGACTTCCAGTAGCCCGACATCACGACGAAACATCTGCTCCGCTAAGGTGACATCATGCGAGAACTCCAGGCCCAGATCATCGACGAACTCGGGGTGAAGCCCCACATCGATCCTCAGGAAGAGATTGAGCGGCGCATCAGCTTTCTCGATGAGTACCTCGGCACAACCGGGGCAGCAGGGTATGTGCTCGGCATCAGCGGTGGGCAAGATTCCTCACTCACCGGCCGCCTCTGTCAACGAGCTGTTGAACGTCGCCGTGCTCGCGGCGCCGCTGCGATGTTTCTCGCTGTTCGACTTCCGTACGCGATTCAGCACGATGAGGCAGATGCCGTTCTCGCCGTCGATTTCATCGCACCAGATCGCGCGGTGACGTTCAACATCAAGCAGTCCGTCGATGGCATGGCAGACGAGTATGCCCGTGCGACGGGGGAGCGCATCGGTGATTTCAACAAAGGAAACGTCAAAGCGCGGGCACGCATGGTCGCTCAGTACGCGCTTGCAGGGGCAGACGGCTCTCTCGTCGTCGGAACCGATCACGCTGCGGAGGCTCTCACCGGCTTCTATACGAAGTTCGGCGATGGCGCCGCCGATGTGACTCCGCTCGCTGGGCTGTCAAAACGGCAGGGGGCGAGCATGCTCCAAAGGTTGGGGGCACCGGCGCGGCTCTTCGAGAAGATTCCCACAGCAGACCTGCTCGACGATGAACCAGGGCAGTCGGACGAAGCGAACCTGGGGCTCTCCTACACAGACATCGATGATTACCTCGAGGGTGCTGAGGTCTCACATGAGGCGGCTGAGCGGATCGAGTCAGCGTTTATGCGCAGCAGGCACAAACGCACAGTGCCGGTTGGCCCGGCCGACACATGGTGGCGTTAGAGACTACGACGCATTCTTCTCGTCAGCGGCCGGCGCTGACTCCGGACGCTTCTTCGCCGCGTCAAGCGCCGCGACGTCGTCGATGAGCTTCTGCGTGGTCGTATCTGCACGCGAGGTGTCAGAAAAACGTGACGATGGAGTGATGTTGGATCGTAGCTCAGGCTGACTCTCTGGCTGACGTTCGCTTGGCCCGTCTGCCTGAGCCGGGATGCTCTCCTCGTCAGAGAAAGACCACCGTTCGAGATCGCTCTGAAATACCTTCTTCGCGCGGCTGGGGCGCTCTTGCCAATCGAGCAGACGATCGCGGAATTCTGCGATGGAGGAGTCGAGGGTGGAGTCGGTTCTCGACGATGCACGCTTCATCTCAGCGAGCTGATGCGAAGCCCAGTCGGCGGCAATCGATGATCCGCGCACCGGAAGGAGTCGAATCGTCGTGTCTGCCTGCCCGACGGCGCGGTCGGCGAGCACACGTTCCTGAAGCGTCAGCGAATTCCACGCGGTTGCTTCCGTTGCGGCGTCGATCAGGGTAGCGATCGCGGCCGTGCGCTGTTCCCGATCGTGTTGGGCGACGAGCCGCTTGATTCCGGCCCGCCCGATTCCCGCGGCGATGAGACCCGAGATGATGATCGAGACGCCGATGACGACAGCCATGAAGAGCGTCGACTGCGCGTCAGAGGCCGTGAGCCACGAGATGAAATCGTTCCACCAGTTCATGCTCGAACGATAACCCGAGCAAGCCTCCACAGCGGGGCGCCATGCCGTGGCGGTTCTGAAAACTCAGCTATCCCTATCGAAGTGAGTCGACAGCATCGGCGAAGTTCCAGAAACGCCCGACCGCGATAAACCGTGCCGCTGCGAGCTGGTACCGCTTCGCCTCGAAGCGGTCGCCCTCCCGAGTCAGCACACGCTCGACGTGTCCAAAGACGAAACCATCAGAGGCGATGACGCGCCACAGGTAATCGTTGATGCGAATCGTCTCAGCGTGACGTCCGCGTGCACGTATCGTCTGCATGTTTCCTCCCAATGTCTCGGCCGGCCTGTGCTGCGTGTGTGTGCCAAGCTAGCGGCAGCCACCGACATTCAGAGGAAGATGGTCACCCCTTTCCCGTTCCGTCGACAGCGAAGGGCTCGATGGCGGAAATCTCCGCATTTGTGAGCGCTGGAGTATCGAGCGCCGCGATGTTCTGCTCCAGCTGTGAGACCGAGGAAGCCCCGATTACGGCCGACGTGACATTGCTCTGCCGCAGAATCCATGACAAGGCGAGTTGCGCGAGACTCTGCCCGCGTGCCGAAGCGATGTCGTCGAGGGCGCGGGCACGCACGAGATATGTCTCGTCTATGCGGTCGGCAGAGAGGAACGGGCTCGTGGCTGCGCGCGAGTCTGACGGAATGCTGCCGTCGAGATAACGGTTCGTGAGCAGCCCCTGCGAGAGCGGAGAAAAGACGACGCAGCCGCTCCCCGTGCGATCGAGCACGGGAAACAGGCCGTGCTCGACATGGCGATTGAACATGCTGTACGAGGGCTGGTGCAGCACGAGGGGAACCTTGTGCTCGGCGAGCGCCGCCGCAGCGGCATCCGTTTGCTCCGGCGAATAGTTGGAAATGCCGACGTACAGTGCCTTACCCGCGTGAACGGCCGAGGCCAGAGCACCCATTGTCTCTTCAATGGGCGTTTCAGGGTCGGGACGGTGCGAATAGAAGACATCGACGTAGTCGACTCCGAGCCGACGGAGACTGCGATCCAGGGACGCGAGCAGGTTCTTTCTCGACCCCCATTCGCCGTACGGCCCCGGCCACATGTAATAGCCGGCTTTGCTTGAAATGATGATCTCGTCGCGATAGGCGGCCAGATCTGTCGCGAGAATGTGCCCGAAGTTGCTTTCGGCGCTTCCGGCAGGCGGCCCGTAATTGTTCGCGAGGTCGAAATGCGTTACTCCGAGATCGAACGCCCGCCGAACGATGGCTCTCTGCGTCTCAATCGGCCGCTCATCACCGAAGTTATGCCACAGCCCCAGTGAAAGCTCGGGAAGGCGCAGGCCGGAGTTGCCTGCCCGTCGATAGCGCATGGAATCGTACCGGGACTCGTCGGCGATGAATGTCATGACGTCATGCTACTGACTCCTCAGGAACCAGATGACGAATCCTCGACGTGTGCACGCCGAACAGTCGTCCACAGCAGCAGGCCAGTGCACGACGATGCACAGTTTTCACAGAGACATCAGCGTGCCCAGTGCATGCAGGCGACACTCGATGAACGGCTCCGGAGACGACTGATCCGGCACGAGCGTCGTCTTCGGAGTCGCACCGCCCACGGGGGCGGTGCACTATCGAGAGGAGCAATCATGGCCGATACGATCACTGTCACCGGAGTTGTCGGAACCACTCCGCATTTGGGAGATGCCGCGGGCACACCCGTCTGCAATTTTCGCCTGGCGACGAGCCTGCGACGGTATGACAAACAGACGGGAGCCTGGACGGAGTACGGAACGAACTGGTACTCGGTCGGCGCGTACCGGTACCTCGGCAAGAACGTCGCGGCGAGTGTTCGCAAGGGAGATCGCGTCGTTGTCACCGGGCGAGTTCGGCTCAGAGAATGGTCGAACCAAGCGGGTAAGGGGATGACGATCGACATCGACGCAACGTCGGTCGGGCACGACCTCACCTGGGGAACCACGACATTCCGCAAGCACAACGACACGGGCGACGCCGTCGAGGCAGAAGCCGGGCCCGTCGATGTTGAGGCACACGCAGATCAGACAGGCGCGGCAGCAGAAGAACGGGCGGGGCTTATTGAAACAGCGGGCGAAAGCTTTCATAACGGTTGGCCTGCTGTGAGTGTCGGCACCGAGGATGTCGACGCGGCGTGACGGAGGCGCAGAGCGTGATCTTCTACAATCGGTTCCGGCGGCTTTCTGTCGCCGGAACCGGAGGCGGAACGTGGCTCGGACGACGGCACTGCTCGGGGCACTCGGCGTAATGCTGCTTCTGACGTTGGGACTCTCCGGATGCGCGCCGGCAGCCGAGTCGACAGCGCAGCCAACGGGATCGCCAAGCGACGAGGCGAGCGCTCCGACGGCGACAGCGCAGCCGACTCTCGATCCCGAGGGGTCGGCAGGGGACAACCTCGACTTCTTCGATGCCGTCAACGAAAAGGTGATCGCCGATAACCCCGATGCCCTTGGCATGGACTTCATCGATGCCCTTGTCGAGGCCGGGTTCGAAAAGTCGGCGATGGAGGCGACGGAGGACTACTCCACCGTTGGCAATCGCGCAGAGTCCATCCAGTTTTCGGTGCGTTGGAAGGACAAGTGTCTGATCGGTCAGAATGGCGAAGCCGTCGGTGGCTACCATTCGGTCGTGATGAACATGCTCGACGCGGGCACATGCCTCGTCGGCAACACCCGTGCGATCGGGTAGCGCGGCGCGTCTGCGGTCCGGGTCGCCGACTCGCAGGCTGACACGTTATCCTCGAAGGTGGCGACGACGCACCGCGTGCCCGTGACGGCACCGCTCGGTGGTCGTCGTACCGCGTGAACAGGCAGTTTGACGCGATACCAGCCCAGAAGACCGCTCGCGGTCTCACGGACATGAAAGCAGTGTAGGGAAAAGAGTGGCCGAATACATTTACTCGATGGTCCGCGCACGCAAAGCAGTCGGGGACAAGGTTATTCTCGACGACGTCACGATGGCCTTCCTCCCCGGAGCGAAGATCGGCGTTGTCGGCCCGAACGGCGCCGGAAAATCGACGATCCTCAAGATCATGGCAGGCCTCGACACGCCGAGCAACGGCGAGGCGAAGCTCAGCCCCGGGTACAGCGTTGGCATTCTCATGCAGGAGCCGGAGCTGGACGAAGACCGTACTGTTCTCGAGAACGTTCAAGACGGTCTTGGCGAGATCAAAGTCAAGGTCGATCGTTTCAACGAGATCTCGGCAGCGATGGCTGAGCCCGATGCAGACTTCGACACCCTCCTCGCTGAAATGGGCAAGCTGCAAGAGCAGATTGACGCCGCCGATGCGTGGGATCTCGACTCGCAGCTTGAACAGGCAATGGACGCGCTGCGCTGCCCGCCCTCTGACACGACGGTGAGCGTGCTTTCCGGTGGAGAAAAGCGACGCGTCGCACTGTGCAAGCTGCTCCTTCAGAAGCCAGACCTGCTTCTGCTTGACGAGCCGACAAACCACCTTGACGCCGAAAGCGTGCTGTGGCTCGAGCAGCATCTTGCCCAGTATCCGGGCGCTGTGCTCGCCGTCACTCACGATCGATACTTTCTTGACCACGTCGCCGAGTGGATCGCCGAGGTCGACAGAGGACACCTCTATCCCTACGAGGGCAACTACTCGACGTATCTCGAGAAGAAGCGCGATCGTCTCGCTGTGCAGGGCAAGAAGGACGCAAAGCTGGCAAAGCGCCTCTCTGAAGAACTCGACTGGGTGCGGTCCAATACCAAGGGTCGGCAGGCGAAGTCGAAGGCGCGCCTCGCCCGATACGAGGAAATGGCTGCGGCGGCGGAGAAGACGCGAAAGCTCGACTTCGAAGAGATTCAGATTCCTGCCGGTCCGAGGCTCGGCCAGACGGTCATCGAGGCTCGCAACCTGGAAAAGGGATTCGGCGAACGTGTTCTGATCGACGGTCTGTCGTTCTCGCTGCCGCGCAACGGCATCGTCGGTGTCATCGGCCCCAACGGCGTCGGCAAGACCACCTTGTTCAAGACAATCGTCGGGTTCGAGCCGCTCGACGGCGGCGACCTCAAGGTCGGCGATTCGGTGAAGATTTCATATGTTGACCAGAGCAGGGGCGGAATCGACCCGAACAAGACACTCTGGGAAGTCGTCTCAGATGGCCTCGACTACATTCAGGTCGGAAACACCGAGATCCCGTCGCGCGCCTATGTCTCCACCTTCGGTTTCAAGGGACCAGATCAGCAGAAGCGTGCCGGAGTGCTGTCGGGCGGTGAGCGCAACCGTCTGAATCTCGCGCTGACGCTGAAGCAAGGCGGCAACCTCCTGCTGCTCGACGAGCCGACGAACGACCTGGACGTCGAGACGCTCTCGAGCCTGGAGAACGCGCTCCTCGAATTTCCCGGCTGCGCCGTGGTCGTCACACACGATCGCTGGTTCCTCGACCGGATCGCAACGCACATTCTGTCGTACGAGGGAACGGACGAGAACCCCGCAAACTGGTATTGGTTCGAGGGGAACTTCGAGGCATACGAGCAGAACAAGGTGGAACGTCTTGGAGCAGATGCGGCGAAGCCTCACCGCTCGACGTACCGCAAGCTGACGCGAGACTGATGCGCGTTCACGCTCCGGTGCATCTCCGCTGGGGAGACCTCGACGCCTACAACCACGTCAACAATGTGGAGTTGCTCCGGGTACTCGAGGAAGCTCGCGTGCGAGTGTTCTGGCGCAGCAAGGACGAGGGCGACGGCATCGATCAGGGAATGGCCCTGATCGAAGCCGAGCCCGGGTCTGAGACGCTCACGCTCGTGGCACGTCACGAGGTCGAATATCGAAAGCCGATTCCGTACCAGCGTGCCCCGCTGGACATTCAGCTGTGGATCGGCCGGCTCGGCGGAGCCAGTCTCGATGTGCACTATGAGGTGTTCACACAGGACGATGACGCTGCTCCGGCCGCCTGCGCCGCGAGCACGATCGTGCTCGTTGATGCCTCGTCTGGTTCTCCCCGACGCATCCGCGACGACGAACGTCGAGCATGGGAGCGCTACGCAGAAGCGCCCGTGACCTTCACCGGTCGGCGGTAGCCGCGAGCTCAGGACTCGCGGGGAACCCGCACCATCCCCTCTTGGGCAACCGAAGCAATGAGCGCACCGTCACGAGAATAGAAGCGGCCCTGCGTCAGTCCGCGCCCGCCTGTGGCGCTCGGTGACTGCTGCACGTACAGCAGCCACTCGTCGACGCGTGCCGCACGATGCCACCACATCGCGTGGTCGAGGCTCGCCACCTTGAGGCCCGGTGTGAGCCAGCTCAGACCGTGGCTGCGCAGGATCGGCTCGAGCAGCGTGTAGTCGCTCGCGTAGGCAAGAGCGGCCTGGTGAAGTCGCCTGTCGTCGGGAAGCGGTCTCTTCGCACGCAGCCACAGCATCTGATCCGAGGAGCTCTCGGCAGGCGCCGCAAGGTAGATCGGCTCGGACGCGTGCCGAATCTCAAATGGGCGGTCAGCAGACCAGGCGCGCGCACGCGGATCATCGATCGATCCGAGAATATCGGTGTCGCTGGGAAGATCGTCAGGATCTGGCGCGTCAGGCATTGACGCCGCGTGGTCGAGGCCGGCATCCTCGTCTTGGAACGACGCGATCATCGACAGAATGGGCATGCCCTTCTGGTATGCCTGCGTACGCCGCGTCATGAAGGAACGCCCATCATGGATGCGGTCAACGGCGAACGTGAGAGGGAGGTCGACATCGCCCGGACGCAGAAAATAGCCGTGCATCGAGTGGATGAAACGGTCGTCTGGAACCGTTCTTCCGGCAGCGATGATTGACTGCGCAAGAACCTGCCCACCGAAGACGCGCCCCTGCGGCATCCATTGAGAGGGGCCGGTGAAAATATCTTCATTGGTGCGAGCGCCGGTATCGGCGAGATCAAGGGCTCCGAGCAAAGAGTCAATGGGGTCTGACAACGCTTCTCCTCACGATGCTGCCGACGGCTGCGGCGTGAGATAAGTTTAGGAGCAGATGACTGAGACATTCACCTTGAGCGATTTCGACGCGGTGTCGGACCTCGGCACCTTTGTGGGCCGAGCGAAGCGGGTCGACCCGGATGCCGTGCGTTTTCTCGCTTCGGGCGGGGTGCTCGCCGTCTATGCGCCCGTGCTCTATGCTCGAGGCATTCTCGATCAGAGCGCCACGATCCTTGGTCTGCGTACCTACGCTGAGAACAGTGGTGTGACCTTCGATCGCACGGTCAACCCTGATTCCGTCAGCGAACGGATCGCGCGACTTGCCGGAACAGGCTCGGCGCAGCTGTCGATGCCGCCGTCAGAGGTGCAGGCACCGTGGACGGGGATCGCTCCTCCGCGGTCGGGGTGGGCCGAAATAGCCTCAATTCATGTCGACGTGCTCTCGAGGGTTGCACGCGACGGCGCTCAGCGCATCGCTGCGGACCTGCCCCGCGACGCTGGTGACCCTGTCGTGCAGCGCATCAGATCGTCTGTCTGGAGTGGAGACATCCCGCAGGTGCCTGAGCTTCCGGCCGGAGCGGCTTTTGCCGCAGACAGCCTGGGGTTTGTGGCAGAACCCGAGAACGCTCGCGTGCTGCAGTCGGGCAACTGGCTTCGCTTGAGTCTGCGCCGCGGCCACGTACTCGTGCGTCGGCGCTGACGTTACGCGGACGCTGCGGCCATTGCTCGCCCCGCTGTGCGCCCAGAGAACAGGCAGCCGCCGAGAAACGTTCCTTCAAGGGCGCGGTACCCGTGCAGTCCGCCCCCGCCGAACCCGGATGCCTCGCCCGCGGCATAGAGACCGGGAACCGGTTCTCCTGATGCCGAAAGAACGCGCCCGCTGAGGTCGGTCTGCAGGCCGCCGAGCGTTTTGCGCGTCAGCAGATGCAGTTTGACAGCAATGAGCGGTCCGGCCTTCGAATCGAGTAGCTTGTGCGGGGGAGCGGCGCGAAGAAGCTTGTCTCCGCGGTACGAGCGTGCGCCGTGCATCGCCGTGATCTGAGCGTCTTTGGAGAAGCTGTTGTCGAGTTGACTGTCGCGCCACTCGATCTCGCGCCGAACTCGGCCTCGATCAAGCTGGCCGTCGGTATCGAGCGCGGCCATGCCGTCAAGAAGCGACTCGAGGTCATCGGCGACGACGAAATCGTCGCCGTGCTGCTTGAACGCTTCGACCGGGCCGGGTGCTCCCGGTGCGATTCTGCTCAGGAGCATCCTGATGTCTTTGCCCGTCAGATCTGGATTCTGTTCACTGCCGGACAGCGCATATTCCTTCTCGATGATTCGCTGGGTCAGAACAAACCACGAATGATCGAACCCGCCTCGAGTGAGATGCGTGAGGGTGCCGAGTGTGTCGAACCCGGGGAACAGCGGGGCCGGGAGGCGCACACCCGTTGGGTCAAGCCACAGAGACGAGGGTCCGGGGAGAATCCGGATTCCGTGTTCGGGCCAGACGGGGTTCCAGTTGGTGATCCCCTCGGTGTAGTGCCACATGCGATCGGCATTGACGACGCGCCCGCCTGCGCTCTCTGCAATGGCGAGCCCACGGCCATCCACGTGGGCAGGAACTCCGGTGAGCATGCTTCGGGGCACCGGCCCGAGTCTGTCTGGCCAGTTTTTGCGTACGAGGTCGAAGTTGCCGCCGATTCCGCCTGTGCTCATCAGAACCGACTCGGACGACAGCTCGAACTGCCCAACCACGTCGCGTGAACTTGTGACGCCGCGCGGCACAGGGTCGTCGGCCAAGATGCTGCCGGACACCCCGGTGACGCGGCCGTCCGTCAGCGTCAGCTTGTCGACACGGTGTCGAGTGAGCACGTCGACACGGCCAGCGTCACGCGCTGCCTCGACGCGTCGAACGAAAGGATCGAGAACTCCGGGGCCCGTTCCCCAGGTGATGTGGAAGCGCGGCACCGAGTTTCCATGCCCAAAAGCCGCGCCTGACCCGCGCTCAGCCCAGCCAACGACGGGAAACAGCGAAATGCCCTGTGCCTTCAGCCACGAGCGCTTCTCGCCTGCTGCGAAGTCGACGTAGGCACGAGCCCAGCGCTTCGCCCAGTTGTCTTCATCGCGATCGAACCCGGCTGTTCCTTCCCAGTCCTGCCACGCGAGGTCGACGGAGTCGGTGATTCCCATTCTGCGCTGTTCTGGAGAGTCAACGAGAAAGAGCCCTCCGAAAGACCACCACGCCTGACCGCCAAAGGAACTGGGCGGCTCTTGATCGAGAACCGCGACGCGGCGACCGGCATCAGCGAGCTCTGCTGTGGCGACAAGGCCAGCCAGCCCTGCCCCGACGACGATGGCGTCATATGAGTGATCGGGCATCAGGGCGGCTCCTTCGTCGCGACGGCAGTCAGTCCTCGAACGTGTTCACGAGAGCATGCGCTGCTCTCTCAAGATAGTCCCATAGCGTCGCCTCGTGGATCGGCGCGAGTTCGAGTGACTCGACCGCAGTGCGCATATGCCGCAGCCAGCGGTCTCGCGCTTCGGGGTTCACCTTGTACGGTACGTGTCGCATGCGAAGTCGAGGATGCCCGCGCGTGTCGCTGTAGGTGGTGGGGCCGCCCCAATATTGCTCGAGGAACATCCTCAGCCGATCTTCGGCCGGGCCGAGGTCTTCTTCGGGATACATCGCCGTGAGCTCGGGATCGCTCGCGACGCCTCGGTAGAATTCGTGCACCAGCTTCTGGAAGGTGTCGTGCCCGCCGATCTGGTCGTAAAACGTTGTGACGTTTCCGTCGGTCATCGTTCTCCCTTCGGAACGCGCTTCTTCTTGCCGAGTTTCGACGGGTTGACGATGACGGGCTTCGTCTTCGGCGGACGCGCTCCGCCCACGCTGCCCGCGCCTTCCCACCCTGCCAGAATCACGGTCTCCAGTGAGAGCGGGACGATTCCGAGGCCATCGAGAACGACTTTGAAGCGCGAGCGAAGTTCGCGTCCGACGTCGTCCTTCGACGACGTGCGCGTCTTCGCAACGAGACGAAGAACGATCGCCTCGTCCGAGACGGATTCCATGCCCCATACTTCGGGAGCATCGAGAAAGTGCGGTCTCCACTTCGGCTCGTCAGCGAGCGCCCTCGCTGCATCGAGAAGCTGCTGCTTGACCGCGTCGAAATCGGCGTCGAGAGGAATCGCGAGGTCGATGATGAGCCGAGACCAGCCTTGAGACATATTTCCGACGCGCAACACCTCGCCGTTGCGCACAAACCACAGCACTCCGTTGACATCCCGCACCTGCGTTACGCGGATGCCCACTTTCTCGACGACGCCCGTTGCAAACCCAACGTCGACGACGTCGCCCACGCCGAGCTGGTCTTCGATCACCATGAAAATGCCGTTCAGTACGTCTTTCACGATGTTCTGCGCGCCGAATCCGAGACCGGCGCCGACGGCAGCAGACAACAGGGCGAAAGAGCTCAGGATGCCGGGGGAGACGACGTGAACGATGAGGAGCACCGCGATCACGACAATGACGACGTTGACGATGTTGGAAAGCACGGTGCCCAGCGTGCGCGTGCGCTGAACGACGCGCACGGCCGCCAACGGCGACACGGCGAGTGCCTGCGTGTCATCGACACCGCGCCCCCGCTTGACTCCGCTGACGATCGAGACGACTGAGCGCCGAATGACGATGTGGAGCAGCCAGGCCACGCCGATCGCCACCCCGATGATGACGACGACATGAGTGAGCGTGCCGAGAGGGGTGTTCAGAAAGTCATCCAGAGACGACGTGAAATCAGTGGTGATCACGTTGTGAGTGTATCCACGAGAACTCGACTGTGCCTGAAAGCACCTCGAGCTCCGCACAATGTGCGGAGCCCGAGGTGTTCAACGCTGTCAGCGAGCATCTCTCTCTTGCGCGGCGAGCGCGCGCTCCACACCAGCCAGGTTCTCCACAACGAGGCGTCGAAGAGCGGCGGGCTCGCTGTGCGTGTCGAGCCACGCTGCTGTTGCATCGCGCAGATGCGCGTTTGCGAGCGAGGACGGGTACAGTCCAACGGCAACGTGTTCCGCGATCTTGTAGGTGCGGCTGTTCCAGATATCGAGGAGAACGTCGAAGTAGCGGTCGACAAATTCCGTCAGCACTGTTGTGTCCTGAGCGCGGCGGAACCCGAGAGCCGTGTAGGCGACGAGTGTGTTGGGCAGAGAATCGTCGTCGATGATCAGCGACCAGGCGGCGTTCTTGTCTGCGCTGCTCGGGCGTGCGGCACGCGCCTGAGCGGCGAACTGCTGACCAGAGGCCGTGCTGTCCCGTTCGAGCGCTGCATCGATATCGGCTACGGTCGCCTGGTCCCCTGCGGCACGTGCGACGAGCAACTCCCACTCAAGGTCGGTGTCGATCTCGAGGCCGTTGAGCGTGATTGCACCAGCGCGCAGCGCTGCGATCGTCTCCAGCTGGGTGGGTGTGGATGCCGCAGAGGCGAAGAACTTCACAAACTGGAACTGCGCGTCGCTCCCTGGCGTGGCTTGCTGAGCAAGGCCCCACAGCTCATCGGCGACCCGCTCGAGCGTGCTGGCTTGGCGCTCAGGAGCGACATACTGCCCGGCCGCGAGAACCAACTGGTTCAGCGTCGTCCTGAGCGTTGTCGACTCGGTCTCGGCTGCGATGTTTCCCAGCACCAGGTCGACGTAGTCGCTCGCTGCCGTCTCGGCATCCCGAGTTGCGTCCCACACAGACCCCCACACCAGCGCGCGGGCAAGGGGATTTTCGATTGTCGACAGATGCTCCATCGCCACGCGAAGCGACTCCTCGTCAAGTCTGATCTTTGCGTAGGCGAGATCATCGTCGTTGAGCAGAATCAGATCGGGGCGCGCACGGCCGACGATCTCGGCAACCGGCGTGCGTTCACCGTCGATGTCCAGCTCGAAGCGATCGGTGCGCACGAGACGGCCATCATCGAGGGTGTAGAAGCCGACGGCGAGGCGGTGCGGGCGAAGCGTCGGGTAATCGGCTGGCGCCGTCTGCCGAATGGAGAAGGACGTGATCGTGCCCTCCGAATCGACGGTGACCTCGGGGTGCAGCGTGTTGACTCCGGCGGTCTCAAGCCACTTCGTCGACCACTCGGTGAGATCGCGCCCGCTCGCCGTCTCGAGCTCTGACAGCAGGTCGCGCAGTTCGGTGTTGCCGAAGGCGTGCTTGGCGAAGTACGCCGAAACTCCCGCGAAGAACGCTTCCTCGCCGACCCACGCGACGAGCTGCTTCAGAACCGAGCCGCCCTTCGCGTACGTGATGCCGTCGAAGTTCACCTGAACGTCTTCGAGATCGTTGATCGTTGCTACGACGGGGTGCGTCGAGGGCAGCTGATCTTGCTTGTACGCCCAGCTCTTCTCCATTGCCTGGAAGGTGGTCCAGGCCTCGGTCCACTCGGTGGCTTGCGCCGTGGCGATTGTTGACGCCCACTCGGCGAAGGACTCGTTCAGCCAGAGATCATTCCACCAGGTCATCGTGACGAGATCGCCGAACCACATGTGGGCAAGTTCGTGCAGAATCGTGACCACACGGCGCTCCCTGATGGCATCCGTCACCTTTGAACGGAACACGTAGCTCTCGAGGAACGTCACAGCACCGGCATTCTCCATCGCGCCCGCATTGAACTCGGGAACAAAAAGCTGGTCGTACTTCTCGAAGGGGTATGCACGGTTGAACTTCTGCTCGTAGAACGCAAAGCCCTGGCGCGTCTTCTCGAAGATGTAGTCGGCGTCGAGGTACTCGAAGAGGCTCTTGCGGGCGAAGAGGCCCAGCGGAATCGTGCGTCCATCGCTGCTGGTCAGCTTGCTGCGTACCGATGCGTAAGGTCCGGCGATGAGGGCCGTGATGTAGCTCGAAATGGTCGGTGTGGGCGTGAACTCCCATCGCGCGACGCCGTCGCTCACCGGCACAGGCTCTGGCGTGGGCGAATTCGAGACGATCTGCCATGCCGATGGTGCGGTGACGGTGAACTGGAACTCCGCCTTCAGATCGGGCTGCTCGAAGACAGCGAAGACCCGTCGAGAGTCGGGGACCTCGAACTGGCTGTATAGGTACACCTCGCCGTCGACAGGGTCGACAAACCTGTGCAGTCCCTCGCCGGTGTTGGTGTAGCGCATGTCGGCGTCGACGACGAGTTCGTTCTCGTCGCGGAGATCGTCGAGGGCGATGCGGGCGCCATCTGCAGCCGATGCGGAAACATCGCTGCCGTTCAGGGTGATTGAATGCACCGTCGCCGTCAGGGCATCGATGAACGTCGACGAGCCTGCTTCGGCACTGAAGCGAACTGTCGTGGTGCTGCGGAAGACGTCTGGTCCCTGTGTGAGGTCGAGTGCGACGGCGTAGGTGTGCGTCTGGATGAGGTTCTTGCGGGTGCGTGCCTCATCATGAGTGAGGTTTTCTCCTGGCACGGATGCTCCTATTCGATTGCGTGGATCGTGTCCAACGAACAAGCGTACTGCCGCCGCTCGTGTCATAGGCTGAGGGCATGAGTGCTTCAACGTCAACAATGGTGGATTTTTGGTTCGATCCTTCGTGCCCTTGGGCATGGATGACGTCTCGATGGGTCGACGAGGTGTCGCGACAGCGAGACATCGACGTGACATGGCACGTGATGAGCCTTGCTGTGCTGAACGAAGACAACGACGTCTCTGACGACTATCGTGCGTTCTTCCCTCGTGCTCTCAAATACACACGGCTCGTCACCGCTGTCGCGCAGCTCGCGGGGCAGGAGCACGTGAAGCCGCTTTACGACGCGCTGGGCACCCGCATTCACCCGGGCGAGCGCACGGACGCGGATGCGGTCATCGCGGAGGCCCTCGACGAGCTGGGCCTCGATGCGACGTTGGCGCGCTACGCCGATAGCGACGAGTACGACGAGCAGATGCGTGCGTCTCACTTCGACGGAATCACTCGTGTGGGACAAGACGTGGGAACACCGGTGATCGCCATCGACGACGTCGCATTCTTTGGTCCGGTGATCTCTCCTGCGCCGAAGGGCGAGCAGGCTGTGGCGCTCTGGGACGGCGTCGTCGCCGCGGCATCCTATCCCGGCTTCTTCGAACTCAAGCGTTCGCGCACGGCCGAGCCCCAATTCGACTGACCGCACGGCAGGATAGGGATATGCGCATTCACATCGCCACAGACCACGCGGGGCTTGAGTTCAGCCGCAAGCTGCAGGATTATCTCACCGACAAAGGTCACGTCGTGGTGAATCACGGCCCAACGGAATACGACCCGCTCGATGACTACCCGGCGTTCTGCATCAACGCCGGGCAGGCCGTTGTCGCCGATCGTCGCGCAGGCACGGAGGCGCTCGGCGTCGTCTTCGGAGGCTCGGGCAACGGAGAGCAGATTGCCGCGAACAAGGTTGAGGGTGTGCGCGCCGCGCTCGTGTGGAACCTGTCGACTGCCGAACTCGCTCGTGACCACAACGACGCGAACGTCATCTCCATCGGTGCTCGACAGCACAGCTACGACGACGTGATCGCCTTCATCGATGCGTTCGTCGCCCACCCGTTCAGCGGTGACGAGCGCCACGTGCGTCGCATTGCCCAGATCGCCGAGTACGAGCAGACCGGCGACATCGTGGGAAAGGGCGTCGATCACTGATGCCCGAGGGCCATTCGGTTCATCGCATCGCCCGCCAGTTCGCACGCAACTTTGCGGGTCACCGCGTTGCGGCATCCTCTCCGCAAGGACGATTTGCGGAGGGCGCGTCGGTTCTCGATGGCCGCGAGCTGCAGACGGTCTTCGCCGTGGGAAAGCAGATGTTCGCTGACTTCGGCGACGATACGTGGCTGCGCGTGCACCTCGGCATGTACGGCGCGTGGGACTTCGCGGGTGAGATCGCCGTCGACAGGACGATCGCCTCGGCGAACGGGCGAATGGGGCAGACGAACCAGCGTGGGACAGACATGGCGCTTGAGGTTCTCGACAACGCGGGGGAGAACTCGCTGTCGAGCATCGGGGCGCCGCGCAAGGCGCGCGTGCGCATGTCCGAGCAGACGAAGGGCGACACCGACGTGGAGTGGGAGTCGTTTCCGCCCGCGCCGATCGGCGCGGTGCGGCTGCGCTTGCTCACTGACCGCACGGTTGCAGATCTTCGCGGGCCGACCGCCTGCGAGATTCGCACGGGTTGCGAGATCGATGAGACGATCGCAAAGCTTGGGCCCGATCCGATGCATGATGACTCGACGGCAGCCGAAGACAGGTTCACCGAGGTGGTCAGGCGCAAGCCGACGCGCATCGGCCTCCTGTTGATGGATCAGGCGGTTGTGAGCGGAATCGGGAACGTATACCGGGCGGAGCTGCTCTTCCGAGCGGGTGTCGACCCGCACGCTCCCGGGCGCTCGGTGCCGGAAGAGACCGTGCGCGGCATCTGGCAGGACTGGGTGAGGTTGCTGCGCATCGGCATCGAAACGGGCCAGATGATGACGATGGACGGACTCACGGGCGAGGCATACACACTCGCCATGGCGAACCGCGACGACCGTCACTGGGTGTACAAACGGGAGGGCCTTCCGTGCCGAGTCTGCGGAACGAACATCATTCTTGAGGAGATGGCCGCGCGCAAGCTCTATTGGTGCCCGGTCTGCCAACGCTGAGAGAGAATCCGTGACCACATTTCGCCTTCGTGCCGCGCACCCTGGGCTGGGAAACGTGCAGACGCTCACGCGTGCCCGTCTGATCGACGCCCCGCATGCTGTCGACATTGAACTGACGGATGCTGTCATCACTGACATTCGGCCGGCGGGCAGCCGACCTGCCGCGGGCGAACCCGTCGATCTGGACGGTCGGGTCGTGATGCCGGGGCTCTGGGATCACCACGTGCACTTCACTCTCTGGTCGATCACGAGCAAACGGGTCGATCTGACGGCGGCCCAAAGCGCGGCCGAGACGGCGACGCTGATCGGTCACGCTGCACGAGAGCACCGTGACGGTCCGCTTGTCGGGGTCGGCTTTCGCGATGCACTGTGGGTCGATCGGCCAACCGCGGAGCTGCTGGATGCTGTCGTTCGGGACATTCCGGTTGTGCTGATGTCTGCAGATCTGCATGCAGTCTGGCTGAACACGGCAGCCCTGCGACGCTTCGGATTCACGTCAGATCACGGCGGATTGCTCACCGAGGACGCCGCCTTCGCCGTGCAGGGGCAGCTCGACGAGATACCCGAGTCGGTGTCGGACGTCTGGGCAGATGAGGCGGCGCGGGCAGCCGCGGCACGGGGAGTCACGGGCATCACCGACATGGAGATGGCGTGGAACAAGGACGTCTGGGAGCGGCGCACGCAAGAAGGGTGCACCCATCTGCGTGTGTCGTTTGGGATCTATGCCCAGCACCTCGAGCGCGCGATCGAGGAGCGACTGCAATCGGGTTTCATCGTTCCGCACACGCACGGCCTCGTCAGCGTCGGACCGTTCAAGATCATCACCGATGGCTCGCTCAACACCCGAACCGCGTACTGCGACGACGCGTATTCGGGAGGTGATTCGGGAAACGGGAAGCTGAACATTCAGCCTGCCGACCTGACATCGCTCATGAGTTCGGCGACGTCAGCGGGAATCGACTGTGCGGTTCACGCCATCGGAGACCAGGCGAACGCGCTCGCCCTCACGGCCTACGAGGAGTCGGGTGCGTCAGGAACCATCGAACATGCGCAGTTGATGCGCCCAGGCGATGTCTCACGCATGGCGCAGCTCGGTATCGCGGCAAGTGTGCAACCGGAACACGCCATGGATGATCGCGAGATCGCCGACGCGTACTGGCGTGGGCGCACAGAACGTTCATTCATGATGCGCAGCTTCCTTGACGAGGGCGTGAGGCTCGCCTTCGGCTCCGATGCGCCCGTCGCTCCGCTTGATCCGTGGGCTGCTGTCGCTGCCGCCGTCTCTCGTGCGCGAGACGGAAAGGACCCATGGCACGCAGAGCAGTCGATCGGCACGCGGGAGGCTCTCGCAGCATCCGTCCCCAACGGAAGGCTCACCCCCCGCATCGGCGACACGGCAGACCTCGCGATTCTCGACGGCGACCCGTGTGAGGCGAGCGCCGAGCAGCTGCGGGCGATGGTGGTGGGCGGCACGATCCTCAACGGTCGATGGACGCACCGGGCGCTCTAGCCGACGAGTGCGAAAAGGGACCGGATGCGAACGCATCCGGCCCCTTTTCGCTTTGTGCGAGGCTACTTCGCGATGTGCGCGAGGAGCAGCCAGCGGTCCTTCTCGAGTCCGCGAACAATCTCGACAGCGACGTCTTGGCTGTTGAGGTCGATCTCGTCGAGCTCATCGACGGCCGTGCGAGCTGTGTGGATCGCCGCATCGAGCATGGCAACCACCTCGACGATCGTGTCTTCAGACTGGCGGAAGCCGGCGCTGAGCGCGGGAACCGATGTCTGTGACGCCACCGTGGCGAGTCGCGAGTCGACGGGAAGCCCCAGAGCGACGACACGCTCCGCAGCGAGATCAGCCCACTGCTGTGCGTCCGCAACAAGCGTGTCGAGGAGTTCGTGCACGCCGATGAAGTTGTGGCCTCTCACGTGCCAGTGCGCCTGCTTGCCATTGACGACGAGAGCCTCGAGGTCGATGACCAGCGGCGAAAGGAACTGCGCTGTGCCCGACGCGACATCGGGATTGACATTTGTGAGTTTCTCAGTCTGTGAAGTAGCCATACCGTCCCTCTTCTTCTCTTGATGAATTCAACGTTACTGCGCTCAAGATATTCCGCAAGCAAGCGATGGCTCACCTTCCTGAGGTGAGGCACACCTGTGTTGTCAGCGCAGCTGGGCGACACTGCGCAGAGCACGCGCAAACGGCATACTCGGCAGATGCGCAACCACCGCGGCGATGGCCAGGAGCGCGGCGACGGCGAGCACAGCAGTCCAGCCCGGGACGACAGCAGTGATTGCGGGCCACGCGAGCGTCAGGATAATGATGACAGCGGCAATGCTCGCGGCGATGATCGGGGCTTTGAGTCTGGTCACAACGCCGAACGCAGCTGTCGCAGAAATGCAGACAACAAGCCAGGCGATGCGGATGGGCGCCGGTTCGGTAAGGCTCTGCAGAAGACTGGGGAGAATGATCACCCCGAGCGGTATGCCGAGGGTTCGCCACGAGGTTGCCTGTGCGTCTGCATGCAGAACCCTCAGATTGACGGCGACGGCGAGGAGCCCTGCGGGAACCGAAATGAACTCGACGGCGGTGTGGCCACCCGTGATCGTGCCGACGGCGAGAAAAGCGGTGCCGAGCGTCGCCATCCAGCTGACGAGAGCGTGTGCTCGAGAGCCGCGAGCGAGGGGGTACGCCAAAAACCCGGTTGTTCCCAGCGCGACGATCACGAGCATCCACCATGGTGCCTCTGCGACGGCGACGATATTGGCAAAAGGCAGGGACAACAGCAGGGGAGCGCTGGCGAGAGCGGCAAAGGCCGGCCTCGCCTGCGGCTGCTCCATGCGCAGCCAGAGTGCGGCGAAGATCGTCAGCAGCGCTGCGCCGCCGAGGCTCCACGTGAGAAGTTCGTCGAACCTGTCTGTGACCCGCGCGACAAGAGCGAACGAGCGGATGCCTGTTGTGAATGCCGCGGTGAGCAGACCTGCGGTCCAGAGCCAGAGAGCGAGGTGGATGCCGCGGATGAGGGGAGGCAGAAAGGCGCCGAGGCACGCGAGAACCGTTGCCATGAGCAGAACGAGAAGGGCTTGGCCTGTCGGTCCGCTCTGGCTCACCGCAATGGAGGGAACGAGAAATATCGCGAGCGAGCCGATGGTCAGGAGGTTTCGTCCGGGAGGTACCGGAGTATGGGGAGCGGGGCGACGGGAGGCGACAACTGCGAGAGCTGCGCAGACCAGCATCGCCATGGCGAGTGCATAGAGCTCGACGCCGTTGGCGCCCCGTGAGGCGAGTGTCAGCCAAATGGCGCCGGCAAACGGTGGGATGCACGCCCAGACGAGGTTTCTGCGTCGACGCGAGCCGCGGCTGATCGAGCCTTCCCCCAAGGAGAAAAGCACAGGAAGCACTCCGAGCATGACGAGGTTCAACGCACCGAACTCACTCGTCGTCAGTGCGGCGGGCACGGTGACGATTGATGTCAGGGCAATGGCGGAATCCCAGCCGAGGCGCGCCGGATGGGAGCGTGGCTCGCCCCGGGGCGAGGGGGTGTCGCGAAAGAGCAGAATTCCCACCCCGGCGAGAAGCACGGAGATGCTGACGGCCAAGAGCTCGGGAGCACCCCAGATCGCGGGGCCGAAGTGACGCCAGGACTCGACAGCGAGCAGCACCGCAGTGGGGGGAGTGAGCACCGCGGTCACGTATCGAGCGACGCTGTGCTTCTCGCTCCGCGAGACCTGCCATGAGAGCTCGGCGACGAGAACGCAGGCCAGTGCGAAGACAAGATCGCGTTCCGCCGTCTGGATCGACAGCGTTGCGAGGCTGCCGATGCCGATCACCGCCGCGAGGGACGAGAGCACAGACATCGCTGCTGCTTCGGTCGCCGGGAGCCGGCGCCCGAGAACGGCGGTGACAACGAGGACCGCCGAAGCTGCGACGACGGTGGCCAGAGCGGATGCCGCTGCCGGCTCCGCGAAGAGATCCGGCAGCCACAGCGGAATCCACCGGGCAGTGAAGATCAGAAAGATCACAAGGGATGCCGTGATCGCCGGGCCGATCGCGCCTCGGTCCGTGCGCCCGATGCGTCGCGGAATTGCCGCCCTCAGGGCACCGAGGCTCGCGACGGCGACGACCGCCGCAACCGGCCAGACGTCGGCGCTGTTTCCGCCGACGACGAATGATGAGGCTGAGCCGAGGAAAGCAAGCGTGATCAGCGCGACTCGGCGGCCACGACGTGGGCGCAGCACGATGAAAAGCGCCGTCGCGGACACAGCGAGTACGCACGAGGAGAGCACGGACGCGACGATCGTCGGCGCTGTGGCGTGGGCGATAAGGAGCGTCACGCCCCCGAGGGCAAGCGGAAGCCAGCTGAATACGCCGAGGCGTCCCCACAGGTGAAGCGTCACGGCCGTTGCAATGGTGAGCACCGCGGGACTGATCCAGATGTACGGACTGACGTCTGGGTACACCAATGTGTGCTCGCTGACCGCTGACACCGAGAAGTTCGGCACGGCAATGCGTGACCCCGTTTCGATCACGCCGATTCCCAGTGCAGGAACGACAGTCAACGCGCAGACAACGAGGGTGACAAGGCCCGCGACGCGAAGTCCAGGCGCGCTGCGGTGGTACTGAAATCGCCAGGCGACAGTCGCGAGGGCAATCGCACCCACGGCGGTGAGGCAGGCGACGACGTCGATCTGGCGTGCGAACGAGGCGAAGTGAACGGCGGGTGCCGCCGCGGCACCCGCAACGGCAAGTCCAAGGCCCACCGCCGCTGCTGTCTTCCAGGCCCCGAGCTCACGAGCGAGTGCTGGTCTGTCGTTCACCACCTGGATCGGCATCGTCTTCGGCGCTGCGCCGTCGCGTTCTGTTGTCGCGACAGGAGACAAGAAGAGATGAAGTGCGAACGCCCCTGCCGTGATCAGAAACGCCAGAGATGTTCCCCACGTGAGGCGGGGCCAGGTTGTCGCGGCAAGCGCCAGAACGAGCAGGCACGCCAGGGCGGCCAGCGCTCTCACAGTGACGCGAGTTGATCGAGAATGCCGAAACAGCGGCCAAGCCGCGCTGGCGTAGGCGACGAGAAGCGTCCCTACCCATGCGCGTGACTCCGCTGCCGCGAAGGGAAAGAGCGAGATGCCGATGCCCAGAAGCGCGACGGCGGCGGCGAGCGCGCTCAGGGTCGTGTACGTGCGCGACGTGGTGAAGTGGGCTGCCGCGAGAAGCAGCACGGCGAGCACTCCGTTTATCGCAGCGATGAACGTCCAGACGGGAACAGCAGAGACAACGTCGACGTCTCCCAGTCGCAGGCTCCATTGGCTGAAGACCAGGGGGAGAAGCGATGCGAGCACGGCAACGGCGGCAAACGCGCGGCGCCCGGCGCGCGTTGCGGCGCGAACCGCGAAGGTAACTCCGCCGGCGAACGCGAGGCTGAGTGGAATGTGCCAGATCGGAGGTACCAGTGTGGCGAGCACGAGGATCAGCGCGCAGGAGGAGAGCGAGACGCCCACACTGCCGACGAGGGTCGCCATGCGCCGACGACGCAGCGCCTGGGGCATCCCCGGCCGCGCGTCTCGTGTCATACCTCAATGATGGCGGAGAAGTCGGCGCGCCCGCGGCCCGCGCGCCGTCGAACGAGATCCGGATGGAGAAACGAAGGGGGGCCGTGACAGCAACTACCCTGGAAGCATGACGATCAGCGATCCAGCATCCGTAATCTCACTGCCGAATGGTCCTGGCCCGACTATCGCCGAGACGGCATTCGTCGCACCCGGTGCGAAGGTTGTCGGAAATGTGACGCTGGGCGAAGACTCGGGAGTCTGGTACAACGCCGTTCTTCGCGGCGACTCCGACTCCATTTCGATCGGTGCGCGCAGCAACCTTCAAGACGGTGTCGCCGTGCATGTGGATGCGGGGTCACCGACCGTCATCGGTGACGACGTATCTGTCGGACACAACGCCGTGGTGCACGGGTGCACAATCGGAGACACTGTCCTCGTGGGAATGGGCGCTGTCGTTCTGAGCGGCGCCGTCATCGGCGACGAGGTTCTCATTGCGGGCGGTGCCGTCGTGCTCGGAGGAACGGTTGTGCCGTCTGGCTCGCTTGTCGCGGGTGTGCCTGCGAAAGTCCGACGAGAGCTCACTGACGACGAAATTGCCTCGATTCGCGCGAATGCCGAGCACTATGTTGGCAACGCGCGCCTTCACAGCGCACGGTGAGGACTGCCTAGTTCTTTTCGATGCGCTTGAGGCGACGGCGATGAGCACCCATCGCCGAGCCGAGGCAGACGACGCAGGCGATCATGAGCATCGTTCCCGGTCCGAACCGACCGATTCCGAGCAGAACGCCTCCGACGAGAAAACAGACGACGCCAGCGACGGTCCAGATCTTCTCGAGACGCGGAAGCTTCATGCCTGCCTGCTCCTGTCGCCGGTGATGTGGTGTCGCTGACCGCACGTCGAACGGTGTTACATGGAGGGGATGACGAGAATCGAACTCGCACCATCAGTTTGGAAGACTGAGGCTCTACCATTGAGCTACATCCCCATGCCGGGGCACTCGAATATCGTAGTACACGTTTCACGATCTCGCGTACACTGATGTCGCTGTCGAGGTTCAACGCCGTGGTCTCATCTCGTCCGATGCGGTAATTGAGCCCGAACGAAGTACAGTAGAATGCTTGAGGTCAATTCGCCTGCTTATGCCTTGGTGAAGGTCCACATCCGGTTCGTTTGCGCCGGGGCGTAGCTCAGCTTGGCTAGAGCGCCCGCTTTGGGAGCGGGAGGTCGCAGGTTCGAATCCTGTCGCCCCGACCACGTACGTCCTCGTTCGAGGTAAGAATCCAAATCACAGGAGAACGCATAATCGTGAAGACCACGGTCGAAAAGCTGAACCCGACCCGGGTGAAGCTCACTATCTCGGTTCCCCCCGAGGAGCTCAAGCCAAGCATCACCAGCGCCTACTCGGCGATCGCGGAGCAGATCTCGATCCCCGGCTTCCGCAAGGGCAAGGTTCCCCCGGCGATCATTGATCAGCGTGTCGGCAAGGGTGCGGTTATCGAGCAGGCGGTCAGTGAAGGCCTCGATGAGATTTATCGCAAGGCTGTTGCCGAAGAGGATATCAAGACCCTCGGCCGTCCCGAGGCTGACGTCACAGAGTGGCCGAGCGACAAGGACTTCTCTGGCGATCTGATCGTCAGCGTCGAGGTTGACGTTCGTCCCGAGTTCGAGATTCCCGAATACGAGGGTCTCAAGGTCGAGGTGGAGCCTGCAGAGGTAACCGATGCCGACATCGACACCTCTCTCGATGAGCTCAGGACACGGTTCGGCACACTCGTTTCTGTCGACCGCCCCGCGAAGACGGGTGACTTCGTGCAGATTGACCTGTCAGCGACGATCGATGGCGAAGAAGTCGATTCCGCAAGCGGCGTTTCGTATGAGGTTGGTTCAGGCGAGCTCCTTGAAGGCATGGATGAGGCCGTAGATTCCCTCACAGCCGGTGAGAGCACGACTTTCTCGTCGCCGCTTCTCGGTGGCGAGCACCAGGGTGAGAACGCCGAAGTTGCCGTGACGGTCAGCGCCGTCAAGGAGCGCGAACTCCCCGAGGCCGATGACGACTTCGCGCAGATTGCCAGCGAGTTCGACACCATCGGCGAACTTCGCGAGAGCCTCGTCGAGCAGGTGAAGAGCCAGAAGACATTCGGGCAGGGAACCGAGGCCCGCACGAAGGCAGTGGATCTTCTGCTCGACGCTGTCGAGATTCCGGTTTCCCAGAACCTCATCGACGCTGAGGTGGAGCGTCACCTTGAGAGTGAGGGTCGCCTTGAAGACGACGAGCACCGCGCAGAGGTGAGCGAGTCGAGCGAGAAGACCTTCCGCACCCAGCTGCTTCTCGACGCAATCGTCGAAAAGGAGAACGTGCAGGTGAGCCAGGAAGAGCTCACCCAGTACCTGATCCAGGGCGCGTCGCAGTACGGCATGGAGCCGGGCGAGTTCATCAAGGTTCTCGATGAGAACGGTCAGATCCCGCAGATGGTTGGCGAGGTTGCTCGCAACAAGGCGATCGCCGTGGTTCTCGGCAAGTCTGAGATCGTTGACACGGCCGGCGCTGCTGTCGATCTGACAGGGTTCCTCCCGCCTGCCGAGGACGACGCTCCTGAGGCTGACGACGAGGCATCGGATGCCGAGGAAGCTCCTGCATCTGACGAAGAGATGTAAGAACCATCGTTCTGGGAACGGGGCCGGGAACCGAAAGGTCCCGGCCCCGTTCCTGTCGGAAGGGATGATCTGCCCACGGCGAACATGACCCGGGTGCAGACCTCTTCTCCACTAGATTCGTACTGTAGCGATAACGAAACGGAGCGCGACATGGCAGAGCCCCTTGTGGCCCAGAGTGTTTTTGACCAGCTTCTGAAAGACCGCATCATCTGGCTTGGTTCAGAAGTGCGCGACGAGAACGCCAATGAGATCTGCGCGAAGATTCTCTTGCTCGCCGCCGATGACCCGAAGCGCGACATCTTCCTGTATATCAACTCGCCCGGTGGTTCGATCACTGCTGGCATGGCAATCTACGACACCATGCAGTATGTGCCGAACGACATCGTGACAGTGGGAATCGGGATGGCAGCGTCAATGGGTCAGCTGTTGCTGACAAGCGGAACGAAGGGTAAGCGGTACATCACGCCGAACGCCCGTGTTCTGCTTCACCAGCCTCACGGTGGCTTTGGCGGAACCGCGAGCGACGTGCAGACCCAGGCTCAGCTGATCCTCGACATGAAGCGCCGTCTCGCAGAGATCACTGCATCTCAGACCGGCAAGAGCGTTGAGCAGATCGACAAGGACGGCGACCGCGATCGCTGGTTCACCGCGGATCAGGCACTCGAATACGGATTCGTCGACCACATCCGCGCGTCGGCAACCGACGTGGCCGGCGGCGGCGGAACCGACAGCTCTCAGAAGTAGTCAGAAGAGGACGACAATAATGCAGACTCCCACATTTGAAGCGGCAGGTCGCTCCCTGCAGATGCCGAGCTCGCGCTATATTCTGCCGAGTTTCGAGGAGCGCACCGCCTACGGTTACAAGCGTCAAGACCCATACGCGAAGCTGTTCGAAGACCGCATCATCTTTCTCGGCGTGCAGGTCGACGACGCGTCGGCTGACGACATCATGGCTCAACTCCTTGTGCTCGAGAGCATGGATCCCGACCGCGAGATCGTGATGTACATCAATTCGCCTGGCGGGTCATTCACCGCGATGACGGCAATCTACGACACCATGCAGTACATCAGGCCGCACGTTCAGACCGTCGTGCTCGGTCAGGCTGCGTCGGCGGCGGCCGTACTGACGGCTGCGGGATCTCCGGGCCGGCGCCTCGCGCTTCCCAACGCCCGTATTCTCATTCACCAGCCCGCCGTCGGTGAGGCGGGCCAGGGCCAGGCCTCAGACATCGAGATTCAGGCAGCAGAGATCATGCGGATGCGTACCTGGCTTGAGGAGACGCTTGCCCGTCATTCGAACCGCTCGCAGGAGCAGGTGCACACTGATATCGACCGCGACAAGATTCTGTCGGCCGAGGAAGCGCTTGAGTACGGTTTGATCGATCAGGTGCTCACCAGTCGGAAGAATGCGCCCGCGGCGCTGACGCCGTAGAAGTGTGATCATGAGAAACGGCGGTGGGCGCTCGCCTGTCGCCGTTTCTTCGTATGACACACACGCGACACAGTTCGCGTGCGATGTCGGTCGAAGAGGTTAGGCTCGTTACATGCACAGCATCCAATTGAGGAGGCACGCCAATGGCGCGAATCGGTGAGAGTGCCGACCTGCTGAAGTGCTCCTTCTGCGGCAAGAGCCAGAAGCAGGTTCAGCAGCTGATCGCGGGCCCAGGGGTCTATATCTGCGATGAGTGCGTTGAGCTCTGCAACGAAATCATTGAGGAACGTCTCGCCGAAGCAGGCGAGTCGGCGACGGGCGAGTTCGAGCTGCCCAAACCGCGCGAGATCTTCGACTTCCTTGAAGAGTACGTGATCGGGCAAGAACCAGCCAAGCGTTCCCTCGCTGTGGCGGTGTATAACCACTACAAGCGAGTCAAGGCACGCACGACGCTGACCAGCGCCGACAGCATGAACGACGATGTCGAGATCGCCAAGAGCAACATTTTGATGGTGGGGCCGACAGGGTGCGGTAAGACATATCTTGCGCAGACGCTCGCGAAGCAGCTCAACGTTCCGTTCGCTGTCGCCGACGCGACAGCGCTCACTGAAGCGGGCTATGTGGGTGAGGATGTCGAGAACATTCTGCTCAAACTTTTGCAGGCTGCGGATTATGACGTCAAGCGTGCCGAGACGGGAATTATCTACATCGATGAGATCGACAAGATCGCGCGAAAGGCCGAGAACCCGTCGATCACGCGAGATGTGTCTGGCGAGGGCGTGCAGCAGGCGCTTTTGAAGATTCTCGAGGGTACGGTTGCCTCGGTTCCGCCGCAGGGCGGCCGGAAGCATCCGCATCAGGAATTCATCCAGATTGACACGACGAACGTTCTCTTCATCGTGGCTGGAGCATTTGCTGGGCTCGAAGACATCGTGTCATCGCGTGCGGGCAAGCGCGGAATCGGCTTCGGTGCGCCCTTGCATTCGCAAGACGACAACGCTGACCTGTTCAGCGAAGTGCTTCCCGAAGACCTTCACAAGTTCGGTCTCATTCCTGAGTTTATCGGTCGACTGCCGGTGCTGACGACAGTGACCTCGCTCGACCAGCATGCGCTCATGCAGATCTTGACGGAGCCTCGCAACGCTCTCGTCAAGCAGTTTGAGCGGATGTTCGAGCTCGATGGAGTCGAACTCGAGTTTGAGCGAGACGCACTCGAGGCGATCGCCGATCTTGCTGTTGAGCGCAAGACCGGAGCGCGTGGACTCCGGGCGATTCTGGAAGACGTGCTCGGGCCGATCATGTTCGACGTGCCATCAAGTGACAACATCTCTCGAGTGATCATCACTCGAGAGTCGGTCACCGATGGAGCGGAGCCGATCTTCGAGGCACATCGACGCGAGAAGTCCGCCTAGCCGTCGCACGCGGTCGCTGCCGCGGTGGCGAGGCGTCACGTGCGACGCGAGTAGCCTTGGTGCATGAGCGCACATGACCCTTATGTTCACGGGCATCACGAGAGTGTTGTTCGTTCGCATGCCCGACGCACGGTGGAGGACTCCGCGGCGTATCTCATTCCGCATCTCTCGCGAGGAATGCGGGTTCTCGATGTGGGAAGCGGTCCGGGGACGATCACTGTCGACCTCGCCCGCAGAGTCCATCCTGGCCTGGTGCGCGGCATAGACGTGGAACCGACGATGGCCGAGCGCGCCACAGGCCTCGCGGAGTCGCAGGGCATCGAGAACGTGGAATTCGACACCGGAAGCGGCTACGAGATCGATTCGCCCGACGATACGTTCGATCTCGTGCACGCACACCAGGTTTTGCAGCATGTTTCAGACCCGAGCAGAGTGATGGCCGAGATGCTTCGAGTTGTCAAACCGGGAGGACTCGTCGCTGTGCGCGATGCGATCTATTCGGGCACCGTGTGGTATCCCGATAGCGAAGGACTCGATAGCTGGCGCTCCACGTACCTGTCCGCCGCGCGGTATGCGCACGGTGATCCCGATATCGGCAGACGGCTCCGGGCAATCGCGCTGCACGCGGGCGCGACAATCGTGGCGTCATCGGCATCCGTGTGGTGCTACTCGGCTGAAGACGAGCGCGAGAGCTGGGGAAGCGCCTGGGCAGAACGCGCCACCGACTCGCACTTTGCCGTGATGGCCGTGGAGTCTGGAGCTGCGCAGGCTGACGACCTCCACTCCATGTCACGCGCGTGGCGAAAGTGGGCGCGTGACGAGAGCGGCTGGTTTGCTATCCCGCACGGCGAGGTCATTGCGCGCAAAGAAGCGGCGCCTGCGCCAACGGCTTAATAGTCGTCGTTCTCGCCCGTGTCTGTATCTTGACGGACGGTCGCCGTGTCTTCAGCGCTGTTGTACGTGACAACGGTTCCATCGTCGAGTTCGACAACAGGGCGCCGCTCTAACCAGGTGAGCGTCCACGCCCACGACTCGACGGGCACGGCGTCGGCGCGAAGCTCCGCCTCGACGTCGCGAATGGCGCTCGCGACGACGGGCGGCAGATCCGCTGGAACATCGGCGCCGACGGCCCAACGCTTCCCTAACTGCATATGCTCTCCTATGCCTCGGCGGACGGCGCCAGCACGATTTCGGTGACGGCGATGTCATCACCGGCTGTGAACGTGAGGTCGGCGATGCGGCCGACAGCTGCGAGGTCTGCGCCGGCGGCTTCAAGCGAGGAGATCTTCTCGGACGGGGCCGCAATCGTGGCACGCTCGACAGCGACCTTTTGAGACACCTTGGCATCAGTCTTGGCGCGGCGAATTCCGATAAGCGCCGTACCCGTGAGCGTCAGAATATCTTCGTCGCCGTTGACCGCCAACTCATCCGCCGTTGGCCACGGGGCACGATGCACCGAGCCCTCGTTCCACCAGGACCAGGCCTCCTCCGTTGCGAACGGCACGAAAGGGGCAAACAAGCGCAGCAGCGTCGCAAGCGCCTGCCGAAGTGCCGAGACGGCGGACGCCCTCGCCGGATTGGAGGTGTCGTACGCACGCTCCTTCACCAACTCGAGGTAATCGTCACAGAATGTCCAGAAGAAGCTCTCTGTCACTTCAAGGGCACGAGCGTGATCGTACGACTCGAGTGCCGAGGATGCCTCCGCGGTCACGCGCTTGAGCGTGGCCAGCATGCTTCTGTCGAGCGGTTCGGTCACCTCAACAGCATCCGTCCCTTCGAATCCCAGAATGAACTTCGATGCGTTGAGAATCTTGATGGCCAGACGCCGGCCGATCTTGATCTGCGTCGGGTTCTGCGGGTCAAACGCGGCATCCGTGCCAAGGCGAGAAGACGCTGCCCAGTAGCGCACGGCGTCTGAGCCGTGCGTCACGAGCATGTCGGCAGGCGTGACAACGTTGCCCTTCGACTTCGACATCTTCTTGCGGTCGGGGTCGACGATGAAACCGGAAATTGCTGCATGCATCCACGGCTTCTCGTTGTCTTCGAGCACGGAGCGCAGCATTGTCGAGAACAGCCAGGTTCGAATGATGTCCTGGCCCTGGGGGCGCAGGTCATACGGGCGAACAAGGCTCCACAGCTCGGGGTCGCGCTCCCAGCCGCCAGCGATCTGAGGAGTGAGCGAGGATGTCGCCCATGTGTCGAGCACGTCAACTTCACCGATGAAACCACCGGGTTCGCCCCGCTGCGACTCGTCGAATCCGGGCGCAGCATCGCTTGACGGATCAACGGGAAGGGCAGCGATACCCGCCGCGATGGGGGAGTCGTAGTCCGCCTCTCCCTGGTCATTGAGCGGGTACCACAGAGGAATCGGCACGCCGAAGAAGCGCTGGCGTGAGACCAGCCAGTCGCCGCTGAGCCCACCGACCCAGTTCTCGTAACGCACGCGCATGAAGTCGGGGTGCCAATTCAGCTCAGCGCCGAGCTCGAGAAGCCGAGCCTTGAGCTTTTCGTCGCGCGCGCCGTTCGCGATGTACCACTGCCGTGTGGAGACGATCTCGAGCGGTTTGTCGCCCTTCTCGAAGAACTTCACGGGGTGGGTGATCTGCTTCGGTTCACCGATGAGGTCGCCGGACTCTGTGAGCTGGCGAACGACCTCCTTCTTGGCGGAGAACACCGTCTTGCCGATGAGCTCGGCAAAGGCATCGCGCCCGTGCTGCGTCGTGATCGCGTCGGGGGTCTCGTCGATGATGCGTCCGTCGAAACCGATGATGGCGCGGTTCGGCAGGTTGAGCTCGCGCCACCACACAACGTCAGTGATGTCACCGAACGTGCAGATCATGGCGATTCCAGCGCCCTTGTCTGGCTGGGCAAGGTGGTGTGCGAGCACGGGCACCTCCACGCCGAACACCGGGGTGGTCACCGTTGTGCCAAAGTACGGCTTGAACCGCTCGTCATCCGGGTGTGCGACGAGGGCCACACACGCGGGAAGCAGCTCAGGGCGCGTCGTCTCGATTTCAATCGTTCCGCCGTCTGGCCGGTGGAATGAAAGTCGATGGTACGTTCCGGGCTGGTCTTTGTCTTCCAGCTCCGCTTGCGCCACGGCTGTGCGGAAGGTGATGTCCCAGAGCGTTGGTGCCATCGCCTGATACGCTTCGCCGCGCTGCAGGCTGTTCAGGAACGCTCGCTGGCTGATGGCGAGCGATTCGTCACCGATCGTGCGATAGCTCTGCGACCAGTCAACGGAGAGACCGAGCCTGCGCCACACGTCTTCGAACTGCTTTTCATCGTCAACGGTCAGCTTCTCGCAGAGCTCGATGAAGTTGCGGCGTGAGATCGGCTGCTGGTCGGCCGCTTTGATGCTCTTTCCGTCGCCGTTGTGTGGCGGCACGAAGTCTGCGTCGTAGGGGAGTGACGGGTCGCAACGCACGCCATAGTAATTCTGCACACGGCGCTCGGTCGGCAACCCGTTGTCGTCCCACCCCATCGGATAGAAAACGTTCTTCCCCGACATGCGCTGGAAGCGCGCGATGACATCGGTGTGGGTGTAACTGAACACGTGCCCGATGTGGAGAGATCCGGATGCTGTCGGAGGTGGTGTGTCGATCGAGTAGACGCACGCACGCCCGCCCCCTGCAGCGGCTGTTCTGTCGAATCGGTAGGTGCCGCTCGTCTCCCAGGCGGACGCCCAGGTCTCTTCGAGCCCCTCGAGCGCTGGCTTGTCGGGAACAGTAGTCATCGTCGTATCTCCGATTCGATATAGACGGCACCGTGTGAACGTGCCTGGAAAGTGTGTTCACCCATCGTAGCCTCCCGGCGCCACTGCACGGAATGCGAGCACTTCCTGAATGCTCTCTGAGCATCGTCGGCACAGTTGACCCCTAAAGTGGGGGTAGTCGACGAATGGCTGGTGATCCACTCATGTCTCAGAAGACGAGCGGACGCACGACCGGAGTGCGGACCGATATACAGGGCCTGCGGGCCGTTGCCGTAGGCATTGTTGTGGTTTTCCACTTCGTCCCGGCCGCGTTGCCCGGCGGTTACGTCGGGGTTGACGTCTTTTTCGTGATCTCTGGGTTTCTGATCACGGCGCATCTTCTGCGCGAAATCGACACGAGTTCAAGGGTCGATCTGCCCCGTTTCTGGGCGCGCCGTGCGCGACGGCTGCTGCCAGCCGCACTGCTCGTGCTTGTGCTCACTGTTGGCGCCGTCTGGATGATTGTGCCAACGGGGTTCAAGCCGAGCTTTCTCAATCAGGTGGCGGCGTCAGCGTTGTACGGGCAGAACTGGGTGCTCGCCGATCAGGCCGTTGACTATATGGCGGCAGAGGCCCAGGCCTCCCCGGTGCAGCACTACTGGTCACTGTCAACGGAGGAGCAGTTCTACATTCTGTGGCCGCTTCTGATGGTCGCTGCGTTGTGGATCGCTTCGCGACGGCGCAGTACCCACCCGCACCGTGCAATCGGAATCACCATCGGCGTCGTCGCCGTGCTCTCGTTTGGCTGGTCCGTGTGGCAAACGGCTTTCGACCCCTCCGCCGCATACTTCGTTACGACGACACGTGCCTGGGAATTCGCGCTCGGCGGTCTGACTGCCCTTGCCGTCGTCTCGCGACCGGCTTTCTTCGAGGCGATACCCGCGCACATCCGCAGCGGAATGGCCTGGCTCGGCATTGGCGGCATCTTCGTGAGCGCCGTGGTCTACACGGGGGAGACCCCGTTTCCCGGGTACACGGCGCTGCTCCCCGTTCTCGCGACGATCGCCGTGATCATTGCCCACGACCCGGTCACCGCATGGTCGCCACGCGGCCTTCTCGCTGTGCGACCGGTGCAGTGGCTTGGAGACGTCTCGTACAGTGTGTACCTCTGGCATTTTCCCCTGGTGATTCTTGCCCCGTTTGTTCTGAAGCGGGCGCTCACCGGTATTGACCTCCTCGTCATCACCGCGATTACGCTGGCGCTGGCATGGGCATCGAAGAACTGGATTGAGGATCCGGTGCGCATCGGGCTGACGTCTTCGTGGCGTCCGCGTCTCACGTTCGTTGCCACGGCAGCGGCAATGGGCGCTGTTGTCGCTGTCACCTTCACGGGCGTCGGCGCTGCAGACCAACAGGTGAAGGTGAGTCAGAAGAAGCTCGAGACACTCGTCGCAAACCAGGACCCGTGTTTTGGCGGCGCTGCGCTTGAACCAGGCTCCGACTGCGTGGTCGAACCCGATACGGCCGCCGTGCCCGACCCGGCTCTCGTCGACAAGTCACCGGAGCGGTGCATCACCAACACCAGAGACGATGAGCTCAAGGTGTGTGAATACGGCGTCGACGAAGAGGATGCCGATCACGTCATCGCTCTCGTCGGTGATTCTCACGCCGAGCAGTGGCTGAGCGCGATGTCGATGACAGCGGAGAAGAGAGAGTGGCACGTCACAGTGCTGACGAAGGCATCATGCCCCTTCATCGGTGTTCCGCGAGACGAGCCGGAGAAATCGGATGCTGAGGTGGCGACGCTCGTGGAGACGTGCAGCACCTGGAACGACGAGGCGATGGATTATCTCGACGAACACTCGGAGATCGATACCATCGTGACGGCGGCCAAGTCGTCGAACCCGATTGAGCCTGCGGCGGGAGAGTCGTGGCAAGACACGGCGATCTCGGCTTACGAGGAGCGCTGGAGCGAATTGCCCGACAACATCACAAGCGTCATCGCCGTTCGTGACACGCCCAGAATGAGCAGCGACGTTCTCGGATGCGTGACGGTAAATGGCAAGCGCGCCGCTACCGAGTGCGCGGCCTCAGAAGATGACGCGTTCGGTGAGGACCCGCTTGCCGAGGCCGCGAACGAGACCTCAGACTCCCGCGTATCGCTGATCGATATGAGCGGCTACTTCATCGTGGATGGCGAGTGTCCGCCCGTCATCGGAGGAGTGCTTGCTTTCCGAGACACACACCACATCAGCTGGGTGTACTCATCGACCCTCGCCGTTCCGTTCGGCGACAAGATCGATGAGGTTGTCGAAGCCGACGCGAGCTAGAGCGAAAAAGCGACTCTTTCGCTCGGGCCGCAGCCGAGCACTATGGCAGAATAGCGGAGTGATGTGTTGGGGCCAGGATGGCTGAAAAACAGCGCGTAGGTCGGCCGCGGAGGTCGTCTCGACGGATGCTTGAGGAAGCAGCTGCTGAGCTGTTCCTCGAGCAGACGTACGAAGGCACGACGATCGACGACATTGCGAATCGTGCCGGAGTCAGCCGCAACACCTTCTTCAATTATTTTTCGTCGAAGAGCGACGTGCTTTGGGTCGATCTAGATGAGACGGTCAGCGCGCTCGGCGGCATCCTCAGTTCTCGTTCTGCCAACGGGAACGTTCTTGATGATGTCGAGGCTGCGCTCACGAGGGTGGCCTCGGAGCATCCGTCTCATCGGGTTCCGTGGGCACTGACCCAGGTCGACCTCATGGGCACGCGCGACGTGCTGCTGAGCTCAGGAATGGTGCGGCTGCTTGCCGTCACCGAGATGATCTCCTCGTTCATCCGCGGTCGGAGCGGTGCGAATGCGCACGGAGCAACGGTCGCGGGTGCTGTGACGGCGGCCGCTGCCACAGCGGCGGCGCGGTGGGCAGGCGACGGCGTCGGTCGCGGCTCGCTCGATGCATATGTTCGTGAAGCCATCGCCCCCATCGTCACCGGGTTCGCACCGTACTTTTAACGAACGTGGTGCATCCGCTCACACCACACGGGCGCGAACCGTTAGACTTGCACCATCGACAGCGATCCGGGCATCACCGGGGAGTCTTCGGAAGAACAGCACGTGTGCCTAGTAGAACCGAACGGGGCTGGCCCGTCATCGCCAAAGAATGAGTGGCTCGAGAGATCGGGCAAGTGAGGTGGTACCGCGGCGTTGCCGCCCTCGCAGGAGAACATCAGACCTGCCAGGAGCGATATGCCGTACCCCAAGTCAGACGACACAACACACACGGGCGCCGCGTTCGGAGTGACGCCCTCACCGTCATTCCCAGACGTCGAACTCTCTGTGCTCGACTTCTGGGAGAAGGACGGCACGTTCGCTGCATCCATTCAGCAGCGAGAGGGTGCGGCTGAGTGGGTCTTCTACGACGGCCCGCCCTTCGCCAACGGCCTTCCGCACTACGGGCACCTGCTCACCGGATACGCAAAGGACGTGTTTCCGCGCTTCCAGACAATGCGCGGTAAGCAGGTTCATCGACGATTCGGCTGGGACACTCACGGTCTGCCTGCCGAGCTTGAGGCGGAACGCCAGCTGGGCATCACCGATAAGTCCCAGATCGAGGAGATGGGTATCGGGGCGTTCAATGAGGCCGCGCGCTCATCGGTTCTTCACTACACGGGCGAATGGCAGGAGTACGTCACACGCCAGGCCCGATGGGTTGACTTTGAGAACGACTACAAGACGCTTGACATCACATTCATGGAGAGTGTTCTGTGGGCGTTCAAGACGCTGCACGACAAGGGCCTTGCCTATGAGGGGTACCGCGTGCTGCCCTATTGCTGGCGCGACCAGACCCCGCTGTCGAACCACGAGCTTCGCATGGACGACGACGTGTACAAGGACCGCCAGGACCAGACGCTGACGGTGACCTTCCCTCTGACGGGAACGAAGGCCGACGCGCTCGGTCTCGTCGGCGTGAAGGCACTTGCATGGACGACGACGCCGTGGACTCTTCCCACGAACCTCGCGCTCGTTGTCGGGCCTGCAATCGAGTATGCGGTGGTTCCCTCTGGTCCGAACGGCGCGGCAGACCTGAGTTCGACACGCGATGATGCCCAGGAATCGCAGAGCTACCTGTTGGCCTCCGAGCTGGTTGGAGCGCACGCGAAGGAACTCGGCTACGACTCGCCGGAAGCCGCGCGAGACGCTGTTCTGCGCACGATTGCGGGAAGTGATCTCGAGGGAGTGACCTACGAGCGTCTCTTCGACTACTACGCTGACGTCGAAACCTGGCACACCGAGAATGCATGGCAGATCCTCGTCGATGACTACGTGACGACGACAGACGGCACGGGAATCGTGCACCAGGCGCCCGCCTACGGTGAAGACGACCAGCGAGTCTGTGAAGCCGCCGGCATCCCCGTGATTCTCTCGGTCGATGATGCGGGCACGTTCCTGTCCAGCGCCGCGGACGTCTCTGGCGAGCTCTGGTCCGAGGCAAACAAGACACTGGCTCGGATGCTGCGCGATAACGGGCGTGTGCTCAGGCAGGCTAGCTACGTTCACTCGTACCCGCACTGCTGGCGGTGCCGCAATCCGCTCATCTACAAGGCTGTATCGAGCTGGTTCGTCCGCGTCTCCGAGTTTCGCGACCGCATGGTCGAGGTCAACCAGGAGATCAACTGGGTGCCCGAGAACGTCAAGGACGGCCAATTCGGCAAATGGATAGCGAACGCCCGTGACTGGTCGATCAGCCGCAACCGCTACTGGGGATCGCCGATTCCGGTATGGAAGAGCGACGACCCGGAGTTTCCGCGCGTTGACGTGTACGGGTCTCTCGATGAGTTGGAGCGCGACTTCGGTGTGCGTCCCTCAGACCTGCACCGTCCGTACATCGACGAACTGACCAGGCCGAATCCTGATGATCCGACCGGAAAGTCGACCATGCGGCGCATCGAAGATGTGTTTGACGTGTGGTTCGACTCAGGATCGATGCCCTACGCGCAAGTGCACTACCCGTTCGAGAACGGCGAGTGGTTCGATACGCACAATCCTGCTGACTTCATCGTTGAATACATCGGCCAGACGCGTGGGTGGTTCTACCTTCTTCACGTGCTCTCAACGGCGCTCTTTGACAGGCCCGCGTTCAAGAATGTCGTGAGCCACGGCATCGTGCTCGGAAGCGACGGACAGAAGATGTCGAAGTCGCTGCGCAATTACCCCGATGTGAACGAGGTGTTCGATCGCGATGGGTCCGACGCGATGCGCTGGTTCCTCATGTCGAGCTCTGTGCTTCGCGGAGGAAACCTCGTCGTGACCGAAGCGGGAATCCGCGAGGGCGTCAGGCAGCTTCTCCTCCCGCTGTGGAACACCTGGTACTTCTTCTCCCTGTACGCCAACACGGCTATCGATGGCGGTTACGAGGCAGAAGTGAGAACCGATTCGGACGATGTCCTTGACCGGTACATTCTTGCCAAGCTCCGCCAGCTCGTTGAGAGCGTGACGGCGGATCTCGACACCTTCGATTCGACGCTCGCGTCGAACTCGCTGCGTGATTTCGCCGACGTGCTCACCAACTGGTACGTGAGACGATCTCGCGATCGGTTCTGGACGGGTGTGCAGGCTGACGGCACAGGGCGAGAGGCGTTCGACACGCTGTACACGGTGCTCGAAGCGCTCTGTCGGGTTGCCGCGCCCATGCTGCCGCTCGTCACCGAGAAGATCTGGAAGGGTCTGACCGGTGATCGGAGCGTGCACCTCACAGACTGGCCCGATGCCGAGAACTACCCGGCCGATGCTGAACTCGTCGCCGCTATGGATCGCGTGCGCGAGATCAGCTCTGTTGGGCAGGCTCTGCGCAAGCAGGCGGGGCGCCGGGTTCGGCTTCCGCTCGCCGAGCTCACCGTGGTCACTCCGCTCGCCGATGCGTTGAGGCCATTCGAAGATATTCTGCGCGACGAGCTCAACGTCAAGAGCATCAGGCTCGTCTCCCTCACGGATTCAAGCGCCGTCGAGTTCGGCATCACTTCGCGTTTGACGGTCAATGCGCGTGCAGCGGGGCCCCGGCTCGGCAAGAACGTGCAGCAGGTGATCAAGGCGGCGAAGACGGGTGATTGGGCTGAGGCCGGCGGTGTTGTGACGGCCGGAGGCATCGAACTCGCCGAGGGCGAGTACGGCCTCGTGCTTGAGACCGCGGATGCTGGCGAGGGCACCGCGCTCGGGCTGCTCTCGGAGTCGGGATTTGTGCTGCTGGACACGACAACATCGGTGGAGCTTGAGGCCGAAGGTCTCGTCCGCGATATGGTGCGTGCGGTGCAGGACACGCGGAAGGCAGCGGGCTTCGACGTCAGTGATCGAATCAGACTCGATCTCGTCTTCGAGAACGAGTCAGACGCCGACGCCGTCAGGCGGGTCACCGCTGTCAGCCTTGCGGCCGAGACGCTTGCCGTCTCCTTCGACGTGCACATCGAGAAGGATCTCGGCGAGACTGATGTCTCGAGGTCACGAGCTCGCCACGAGCCAGAGCACACTCAATCGGTTGCGGGTGGCGATTTCGCCAATGTCGGCCGCGTCACAATCGCCGTCAGTCGAGTCAAGGAGGCACATGTCTGAGCCAGTCGTCGGAAGCGCCGGGTTCGCTGCGGCTGCAGCGGATGTCATCGCTGAGCTTTTCGCACGCACGGGGGAGGGCCGGCCTCGCCCGCGCCTCGACCCGACGCGCCGTGTTGTTGAACTGCTGGGTGATCCGCAACGAGCGTGCCCCGTGATTCACCTCACGGGCACTAACGGCAAGAGCAGCACGTCTCGGTTCATTGAGAGCATTCTTCGCGTGCATGGATTGCGCACCGGACTTTTCACGAGTCCGCATCTGCGTGTCTTCAATGAGCGAATCACGATTGACGGTGAACCGCTCTCAGACGAGAAGCTCGTCGAGAACTGGCACGACATCAAACCTTACGTCGAGATGGTCGACGCGGAACTGCAGGAGGCGGGCGATGTGCGTCTGACCTTCTTTGAGGCGCTCACGGCGCTCGCGTTCGCGTGCTTCGCAGAGGCTCCCGTCGACGTCGCCATCGTCGAGGTGGGAATGGGCGGCGAGTGGGATTCGACAAACGTGGCAGATGCCTCGGTGGCGGTGTTCACGCCGATCGATATGGACCACAGCGCGACTCTCGGGGGAACGATCGCGGAGATCGCCTCGACAAAGGCAGGGATCATCAAGCCGGGATCGCGTGTGGTTTCGGCCGTGCAGGTCTCGGCGGCGTTGGCGAAAATCGAGCAGGCCGCGGCGAGCGTTGGAGCGCCCCTGGTCCTGGAGAATCGCGACTTCGTCCTCTCGAGTGACATTGTCGCCGTGGGCGGACAGCTCATCACCGTGCAGGGCCGTGCGGCAGCCTACGAAAGTCAGTTCCTTCCGGTCTTCGGAGACCATCAGGGCCACAATGCCGCATTGGCCATCGCCGTCTGTGAGACCTTCCTCGGCGATGGCGCAGTTCCTCTCGACGCTGACGTGCTTGCCCAAGGCCTTGGCGAGGCAACGACCCCCGGTCGCCTTGAGCTCGCAGCAACGCAGCCAACGATCATCATCGACGCAGCACACAACCCGCACGGTGCGCGCTCCCTCGCAGAGGCGCTCGAGCGCTACTTCGACAGTGACCACGTTGCCCTCGTGATCGGTGTGCTTGACGACAAGGATGCTCGAGGCATGCTGAGTCAGCTGCTGCCTCTCGCGGAACGCGTGTTCACCACACAGGTCGAGTCCGAACGTGCTCGTGACGCCGAGGATCTCGCAGCGGAGGTGCTGCGCAGTGATCCAGACAAGCCGGTGCTCTCGTACGACAGTGTTGATGAGTCGCTCAGCGTCGCCCGCGAATGGGCTGGGGAAGAGCCCGGGCGTGTTGTCGTCGTTGCCGGTTCGGTCATTCTCGCCGGCGAGGCTCTGCTCGTCGTCGAGGATCGGGACTGGTCTTGAGGCGAGGAGGGGTCAGGGCGACCCTCGGCTCTATTGTCTTCAGCGCCGAGCTGCTGATCGTCTTTCTCGCCACGCTCGTTGCCTACGGGCTGGACGCGGTGGATCCTGTGACGGCGTTCGTCGCCGGCGGCATCCTCTGTGTTTTGATGGTCGCTGTGATTCCGGTTCTGAGATTTCGCTGGGGCATCGTCTGCGGCTGGGTGCTCCAAGGCGTTATCGTTGCTACCGGCATCGTGATGCCCCTGATGTACGTTGTCGGCGGGTTGTTTCTGATCATGTGGATTTACTGCATGGTCGTCGGCACACGGATTGACAGAGAGAAGAACCACAGGTTCGAGGCAGGAGAAAGCTAAATGGCTGTTGAAGAGACACTTGTTCTGGTGAAGCCGGATGGGGTGGCGCGCAACCTCACCGGCGAGATCCTCCGTCGCATTGAGGCAAAGGGATATTCACTTGTCGATATCCGCATGGTGCCGGCAGACAGAGAGGTTCTCGCCGCTCACTACGCAGAGCACGAGGGCAAGCCGTTCTACGAACCGCTCGTCGAGTTTATGATGTCTGGTCCCGTGGTTGCCCTGCGTGTGGCAGGCGACAGGGTGATCGAGGGTTTCCGATCGCTTGCAGGCGCAACCGATCCCACAAATGCGGCGCCCGGTACCGTTCGGGGAGACCTGGGTCGCGATTGGGGTCTCGCTGTGCAGCAGAACCTCGTTCATGGCTCAGACAGCCCAGAGTCTGCCGAACGTGAACTGAGGCTCTGGTTCAGCTAGCGCATCAGAAGAGGGGCCGCTCCACTTTCCAGGGGTGCGGCCCTTTTGTCTGCGGCTGACCGGCTAGAACAGGGAGCCGATGACGTCGAGCCGTGTCTGCGCGAGAACCGCGATGAGAACGTACGCCAGGAGTGTGATGAGAGGCGTCCAGCCCGACAGTGTCACACCCAACGCCTTCAGTCGCGGTCCGAAGCCGCCGATTTTCAGTACATGGAAGGTGACGGCGAGAAACGACGGAATCGTGACGGACCACGTGAGCATGCACCAGGGGCAGAGTGAGCTTATGACGTAGATGCTCTGCGTGATGAACCAGGCGACAAGGCACACGCCACCGAGAAATCCGGCCCACGTCAGGAGCCAGAACCATCGAGGAAATCGTGCTCCGGAAAGCAACGCGACGCCGAGCACGATGGGGACGACCCAGCAGGCCAGACCGATGATCGGATTGGGAAACCCGAAGACGGCTCCCTGTTCAGATGCCAAGTTCGTGCTGCAGCCGACGAGGATGTTGAAATCACAGCCGAGCTTCGCATCGGGATTCTCAAGTTGGGCGAATTTGTCGAGTGTGAGCGCGAATGCGGCAATCCATCCCACGATGCCGGCAACGATGAGAAAGATTGCCAGAGGAATCGGACGGGCGTCGTCAGGGGGTGCATCGCGCGAAACGTTCACGTTCGGGATTATGGCACAGGCCGCTGTGTCGAGAGCGCATGAGGCGGATCGCGGGGTAACGTGCGATAATGGCACAGTCGTCAGGCGAACCGCGCTTCGCCTCCCGGCAGATAAAGGCTTATTGGGCACAGACTGCCCAGTGTTGTAATTCGGTCGGAGTGACCGAGGGTTCGCGATGAGTGCGTCAAGCCGATCGCGATCAACAGGAGTGTGGAGGAGTTCGCTGAGGCGCATCTTCCCTTTGAGAGTTCCCGGATGGATGGCGCGGCTGTCCGTCCGGTCGAGGAGTGCACCAGAGATGGTGGAAAAAGAGAACACGACAAATGCCGTTGACCCCGTCGACGAGCCAATTGACACGACAGAGACACAGAAGGTCGAACCGGCAGAAGAGACTGTGAGCACGGATGCCCCCGGGGAGCCCAGCGAAGCAGATATAGACCACAGTGCGGGCGGTGACGCCTCAACGACGGGCGTGACGGGCGCCGAAGTGCCAGCAGAGAAGACGGCTGCTGTGGCTGTCCCGTCAACACAGCTCCTCTTTAAGGCGCCCGATATCACCCCTCTGCCGCCGCTGCCGAAGTTGGACGATCGCGACTCGGGTGACGATGGAAATTCTCGTCGGCGGTCGCGCCGTCGCAGAAGCGGTGACAGCGATGGGCCGTCTCAAAATGAGCCCGAGCCGATTACGGAACCGCAGAAGGTCAAGGGCTCGACGCGGCTTGAAGCGAAGAAGCAGAGACGACGTGACGGTCGTGACGCTGGTCGCCGCCGCACTGTTGTCACCGAGGCCGAGTTTTTGGCACGCAGGGAGTCCGTCGATCGCAAGATGATCGTGCGCTCGAAGAGCGGCCGCATTCAGATCGGCGTGCTTGAGGACGATGTTCTCGCCGAGCATTACGTTGCGCGTTCGCAGGAATCTTCGCTCATCGGAAACGTCTATCTCGGTAAGGTGCAGAACGTGCTTCCGAGCATGGAGGCGGCGTTCGTCGACATCGGCCGTGGACGCAACGCCGTTCTGTATTCGGGTGAGGTCGACTGGGACTCCGTTGAGACGGGAAACCAGCCGCGCCGCATCGAACTGGCGCTCAAGCCGGGGGACAAGGTTCTCGTGCAGGTGACGAAGGATCCTGTTGGGCACAAAGGTGCGCGTCTGACGAGCCAAGTGTCGTTGCCCGGGCGCTATCTCGTTTACGTGCCAAACGGATCGATGAATGGCATCTCGCGCAAACTGCCCGACACGGAGCGAGCGCGCCTCAAGAAGATTCTCAAGGCGATTCTGCCTGAGAACGCAGGCGTGATCGTCAGAACGGCGGCCGAGGGCGCCACGGAAGAACAGCTCACGCGAGACGTGAATCGACTCACCGCCCAGTGGGAATCGATTCAGAAGCAGGTGGAGAACGGGCAGGCCCCAGCGCTCCTTCATTCCGAGCCCGATCTTCTCATCAAGATTGTTCGAGATGTCTTCAACGAGGACTTCCACAACATGGTGATTGCCGGCTCCGACGCGAAACAGACGATCGAGAAGTATCTGAGCCAGGTCGCTCCAGACCTGCTCGAGCGTGTTGAGACGTACGACGGCGGCAAGGATGTCTTCGACGAGTACCGCATCACCGAGCAGATTGAGAAGGCGCTCGACCGCAAGGTGTGGCTGCCTAGCGGCGGATCCCTTGTCATCGACCGCACCGAGGCCATGACCGTCGTCGACGTGAACACGGGTAAGTTCGTGGGATCTGGGGGCAATCTCGAGGAGACGGTCACGAAGAACAACCTCGAGGCTGCGGAAGAAATCGTTCGTCAGCTCCGACTTCGCGACATTGGCGGCATTATCGTCGTTGACTTCATCGACATGGTACTTGAGTCGAACCGCGACCTCGTTCTGCGCCGCCTCGTCGAGTGCCTCAGTCGCGACCGCACGAAGCACCAGGTCGCTGAGGTCACCTCTCTCGGTCTTGTGCAGATGACTCGCAAGAAGCTCGGTCTCGGGCTTCTCGAGACGTTCAGCGAAGCCTGCGACGCGTGCGCAGGTCGCGGCGTCGTCGTGCATCACGAGCCCGTGTCGAAGCACCGTCAGTCTGGCTCTGACAATGGCGGGCGGAAGCGTCGCGGCAACGGCGGGGGCTCCCACGGGGGCAACGGCACCAGCGGTGGGCACAGCCCGCAGAAGTCAGCGGGTGCCGCTCACTCAATTACGGACGACGCCAAGAAGGCGCTCTCCCAGATTGCCGCGAGCACGATTCACCCCGATGCAGACTCGGCTGAGAAGCCAGCGAGCATTGCAGAAGGCACACCAGAGCCGGAGAAACCGGCAGTCACGGATGCTGCAGAACAGGGGAGCTCTGTCGAGATTCTCGATATTCCCATTGAGCCTGCGCAGCCTGCGTCACGCCACATCGACAAGCGCGAGGCCGAGGATCTTCTCGGATCTGTACTCGATTCGCTTCCCGAGCCGAAGAAGCCAGGACAGGGCCGCAATCGCTCGCGCCGCGTAACGACAGCAGCCCTCACGGGGACGCCTGTCTCAACGAGCGACGCCGCCGACTCGTCCGAAGCGTAACGTCCGTCGTCAGCGGTCGCGTGCTCTGACGCGGAGGCCGCTGGCGATGAGCCGGCGCGTGAGTTCATTTGCCGTGACAGGCAACGCGCCAGCGACAACGAGATCATCGTGGCGCGAAGCAGGCACGTCGTAGTGGTCTCGATCGAAGCTCCGCGACGGCAGTCCAGCAGACGACGCGAAGGCGTGAAGCTCGGCGATTGAGCTGTCACTGACCAGGTGGGACCACACCGTTCCGTGTGCTGGCCACAGTGGCGGGTCAATCAAGATGGTCATGATTCCTAATTCTAGGAACACGCGAGCGCTTCATTTGTCGAAACTCCGTGCAATGAAGTAAACTCGATCGTTGGTGACTGGCTTATCCCCGTGTCGCCACATGGTTTTCTGACAGGCACACCTCTTTTCCCGCTGGGTATGTCTGGAGCAGTGACTTTTCCTTTGACAGACAAGCGGAGCTTTTGCTCCTCAGAGAAGTAGGTATTCCAAGTGGTTTACGCAGTTGTGCGCGCCGGTGGTCGGCAGGAGAAGGTCGAAGTCGGCACCATCGTGACGTTGGATCGTATTCAGGCAGACAAGAACGGCAATGTCGAGCTTGCCGCAGTGCTTCTGGTTGACGGTGACAAGGTCACCACAGATCAGAAGTCACTCGCGAAGGTCACCGTCACCGCTGAGGTGCTCGGAGATCTGCGCGGGCCGAAGATCCACATTCAGAAGTTCAAGAACAAGACCGGTTACAAGAAGCGTCAGGGGCACCGTCAGGAGCTTACGCGCGTCAAGGTCACCGGAATCAAGTAAGGCATCGAGGAGATAACGAGATGGCACACAAGAAGGGTGCGAGTTCTACTCGCAACGGTCGCGACTCGAACGCCCAGCGCCTCGGTGTGAAGCGCTTCGGAGGGCAGAGCGTCAACGCAGGCGAGATCATCGTTCGTCAGCGTGGCACTCACTTCCACCCCGGCGCCAACGTCGGTCGCGGTGGCGACGACACGCTGTTCGCGCTGTCGAACGGATCAGTTGAATTCGGAAACAAGGGTGGCCGCAAGGTCGTCAACATCGTGACGGTCGACGCGTAGTCGAAGACAGGTTCACAACAGGGGCGGGCATTTGCCCGCCCCTGTCCTATTTCCGGCACCATTGAAGCGGAAGAACTCGAGGAGGGCGCTGTGACGACATTCGTCGATCGCGTGACACTGCACGTGAGTGCGGGCAAAGGCGGCAACGGCTGTGTGTCTGTGCGCCGCGAGAAGTTCAAGCCGCTCGCCGGCCCGGACGGCGGAAACGGCGGAAACGGCGGCGACATCGTTTTGCTTGCCGATCCGCAGGTTACGACGCTGCTGCCGTACCACCGCTCGCCGCATCGGATGTCGGAGAACGGCGGGTTCGGCATGGGCGATTACCGCCACGGCGCGGCGGGCGAGGAGCTGGTTCTGTCCGTTCCTGTGGGAACGGTTGTCAAGAACGACAACAGTGAGACCCTGATCGATCTGACGGAGCCAGGCACGAGATACGTCATCGCCGAGGGCGGCTACGGGGGGCTGGGCAACTCAGCGCTGGCGTCGACGAAGCGCAAGGCACCCGGTTTCGCGCTTCTCGGAACTCCCGGTCAGTCGGGGGACATCGTCCTCGAGCTCAAGACGATCGCCGATGTTGCATTCGTCGGCTTTCCCTCCGCGGGAAAGTCCAGCCTGATCGCCGCGATCTCCGCGGCAAAGCCGAAGATCGCCGATTATCCGTTCACGACGCTTCATCCCAATCTTGGTGTTGTCCAGGCAGGGCAGTACCGATACACGGTCGCTGATGTTCCGGGGCTGATCGAGGGCGCAAGCGGCGGAAAGGGCCTTGGCCTCGAGTTTCTGAGGCACGTCGAGAGATGCGCGGCACTGCTTCATGTTGTCGACTGCGCGACGCTAGAACCCGGCCGTGACCCAGTGACTGATCTCGATGTGATCGAGAGGGAGTTGGCCGCGTACCCTGTTCCTGACGGGCAAGTTCCGCTGCTGGAGCGGCCGCAGCTCGTTGCACTCAATAAGGTGGACGTGCCAGAGGCACGCGAGCTCGCTGAGTTCGTTCGCCCCGAACTTGAAGAACGAGGCTATCGCGTCTTTGAGATTTCCACGGCGAGTCATGAGGGCCTTCGGTCGCTGACATTCGCACTCGGTGCGCTCGTGCAGGAGCACCGCGATCGGATGCAAGAACTCGAGGAGCAGGCGCCGCGCATCATCGTGATGCCCAAGCCAGTGAATAGGAAGCCATTCGACATCGTGGTCGAAGGCGGCACCTACGGCAATGTCTACCGGATTCTCGGAGCGAAACCCGAGCGGTGGGTGCAGCAGACAGACTTCACGAACGACGAAGCTGTGGGTTATCTTGCCGACAGGATCGCAAAGATCGGCATCGAGGACGCACTCTTCAAAGCCGGCGCATTGGCAGGCTCGACCGTCGTGATCGGGCCTGGTAAGGGTGTCGTATTCGATTGGGAGCCGACCCTCACGTCCGCAGCCGAGCTGATGACATCGCCACGTGGCACTGATCCGCGCTTCGATCAGAATGTGCGCCCGACGAGGGAACAGCGCAGAGACGCTTACTACGATCGGATGGACGCGAAGGCGGAAGCCCGAGAGCAGCTTGAGAGCGAACGTGAAGCTGGGCTGTGGTCTGAGGACCAGCAGGACTGATGATCGCCTCGCAGTCGGAGATCGGCAGCGCTCGTCGCATTGTCGTAAAAGTGGGCTCGTCGTCGATCAGTGGAGTCAATAGCGGACAAGTCGAGCCACTTGTCAATGCCTTGGCGACGGCGCACTCCCTCGGCATCGAAGTGATTCTCGTCTCCTCGGGCGCCATCGCCACTGGAATGCCGTATTTAGGCCTCGAGAGTCGCCCAGAAGACCTTGCAACGCAGCAGGCTGCTGCTGCCGTCGGACAGAATGTGCTCGTCTATCGATATCAGGACAGCCTTGACCGGTATGGCATCGTCTCCGGACAAGTCCTTCTGACGGCTGGTGACCTCGACGATCCGAACTCGCGCAGCAATGCGAGGCGTGCGATGGAACGGCTGCTGAGCCTGAGAATCCTCCCGATCGTCAACGAGAACGACACGGTAGCAACGCACGAGATCCGCTTCGGAGACAACGACCGTCTTGCGGCGCTCGTGGCCACGCTCATCGGTGCCGAAGCCATGGTGATGCTGAGCGATGTCGACGCCATCTACACGCGCCCACCGGAGATACCCGGTGCGGAACGCATTCGCATTGTTTCGCCTGGGGATCAGCTTGCTGGAGTGGAATTCGGTGAAGCGTCGCGTACCGGGGTCGGGACGGGAGGCGCCTCGACCAAGGTTTCTGCGGCGAGGCTCGCCGCAAGCCGCGGAACCGGCGTGCTTGTCACGTCCGCTTCGCAGATCGGCGAGGCGCTGCGCGGTGCCGACGTGGGGACATGGTTCTCGCCACAATCGAATGCGAGCTGAGTCACGCCGCTAGAATCAGACAATGATCGAAGCTACCCCTCTCAACACCGTGCGCGAGCGACTTGAGGCGGCTCGGCGTTCTTCGAGGGCGCTCGCTGTGACGACGGGCACCGAACGGGAGTCTGCGCTTGAGACGATTGCTGTCGCTCTGGACAGGGACTCCGATGCGATACTGAGCGCGAATGCCGCAGACATCGCCAGAGGCCGGGAAAATGGGCTTGCTGACGGTCTCATCGACAGACTGACGCTGACCAGTGAGCGCATCGCAGCACTGTCTGCCGCCGTGCGAGAGATTGCTGCTTTGAGTGATCCTCTCGGCCAGGTGGTGCGTGGAAGCACCGCGGCAAACGGGATGCGAATCGAACAGGTGCGAGTACCGTTCGGCGTGGTCGGAGCAATCTACGAAGCGCGTCCGAACGTCACCGTCGACATTGCGGCATTGGCATTGCGCAGCGGGAACGCGGTTGTGCTGCGCGGCGGCTCAGCGGCGATTGCCAGCAACACTCAGCTTGTCGCAACCCTTCGCGGGGCTCTCGAGAGCACTGATCTGCCCGCTGACAGCATTCAGACGATCGATGATTTTGGCCGCGACGGCGCGGCAGAACTCATGCGATCCCGCGGGCTCGTCGATGTGCTTGTTCCTCGAGGAAGCGCGAGCCTCATCGAGACCGTCGTCGCGGAATCGACAGTTCCCGTGATTGAGACCGGGGCCGGCGTCGTGCATGTGTACGTGGATGCCGATGCCGACGAGTCGATGGCCGTGTCCATTGTTCTCAACGCCAAGACCCACAGACCCAGCGTCTGCAATGCCGCGGAGACTGTTCTCATTCATCGAGATGCGGTACCTCGCATTCTTCCGGCCCTGCTCGATGCCCTTCGCCAAGCGGGCGTGACGGTGTGTGGTGATGCCGAAGCACAGAATTTCTCAGCAAACGTCGAGCCAGCAGCAGCTGATGAGTGGGCAACCGAGCATCTGGACCTGACGCTGGGGCTGCGCATTGTGGGCACACTCGACGAAGCGATCGACCATATTGCCGCATATTCAACGCACCACACAGAGTCCATCGTGACGAACAACGTGCGAAACTCCGAGAGGTTTCTCGCTCACGTAGACTCCGCCGTCGTCATGGTTAACGCGTCGACACGATTCACCGATGGAGGCGTCTTCGGCTTTGGTGCCGAAGTGGGCATCTCCACGCAGAAACTCCATGCACGCGGGCCCATGGGACTCACCGAACTGACAAGCACGAAGTGGCTTGTTCGCGGTGACGGCCAAGTGCGTGCCTGACCTGTAGACTTGTCGGGTCGGCGATAAGCCGCAAGAAACGGAGAGAACATGTCGTTTGCGACGATCCTGATGGCCGAGTCCGAGCACGTGGTGAATGAGCTGCCGATGCCGGGCGTCATGTTCGGCGTGATCGCGATCGTCGTCTTCCTTTTTCTTGGCGTGATCACGTTCACGTACCGCGACGTCGCGAATCGACACAGTCACAAGACCGGCTCCGCTCCCACAGCGCACACCTACGACACTCCAGACGCTGACACGCATCATTAAGCACGGTGTGAAGCCGTGATGACAGCCACTGCAGCCCGTCCGCGCATCGGGGTGATGGGCGGCACTTTCGATCCCATTCACCATGGGCACTTGGTTGCCGCCAGCGAAGTCGCGCACTCGTACGATTTGGACGAGGTGATTTTCGTTCCGACGGGTGAGCCGTGGCAGAAATCTCAGGTGAGCCAGAGTGAGCACCGCTACTTGATGACCGTCATCGCGACGGCAGCCAACCCCCAATTCACGGTCAGTCGCGTCGACATCGACCGTTCAGGGCAGACGTACACGATCGACACGCTCCAAGACCTGAAGACGCAGCGGCCCGATGCCGACCTCTTTTTCATCACGGGCGCCGATGCGATCGCTCAGATCTTCAGCTGGAAGGATCACGCAGAGCTGTTCTCGCTTGCACATTTCGTCGCTGTGAGTCGTCCGGGACATACCTTGAACATTTCTGGATTGCCAACGGAGCACGTAAGCTTGTTGGAAGTTCCGGCACTTGCGATCTCGTCGACGGATTGCCGAAGCCGGGTCAGCAGGGGGCATCCCGTGTGGTATCTGGTTCCGGATGGTGTCGTGCAGTACATCACGAAATATCATCTGTATCGGAGTAGTGAATGACCTCGTTTTCAGACGAGCAGCCACTCTCACGGCGACAACGACGCGAGAGGCTGCGAGCACAGCAGGCGCAAGACAGCGTTCTGCAATCGAAGCCTGTCTCGGAGACGGAATCGTCCGAGACTCCTCCCGAATCAGAGACTCCACCCGAAACGACCGCAGCAGCAAGGGCACCGGAGACGCCCACGGAGATCACGCCGGAAAAGAACGATGATTCAGGCGCGCAGGCACCTCGGAGCGAAGACGAGACAGCCTCTGGCGAACGACCACTGACACGTCGGGAGCTTCGTGCCCTCCGGGCCGAGACAGGGGCAACGGCGGTCATCCCACCGTCTGAGGACGCTGATTCAGCGAAACAAGCTTCTGCGCCGAAAGAGCCTTCTGCGCCGGCTGTATCTGATGCGCCAAAGCCGAAGACAGCCTCATCCTCCGCAGATGATGAGAAGCAGGCGCCACAAAAGTCGAAGGGCGCCAAGCTTGGAATCGGGCGTAAGAAGACTGAGGCAAAGGATAAGAGCAACGATTCGGCAGAACCTCAGAAGCCCGGGCCAGTAACGCCACCGGCCGCAGCGGAGAAGAAGTCGGAATCTGCCTCGGAACTCGCTCACGACGTGCCAAAGCTGTCGCCAACGTTTGGTGACGGGCAACGGAACACGGGAGATTCCCCTCAGCGGGCCGCGGAAGCGTTCGACACACTCGTAGCGCCCGAAGCCCGCGCTTCAGACGTGTTCACGACGTCGAGTGTGCTCATACTGCCTGGGATGCCGAGTAGGCAGACACGAACTCCTGCGCCGGGAACAGGCGAGATCATGGTGACCGGTTCCGTTGATCTCCCGAAGTCGAAGGCCCGCGATCGCGAGTCGAACGCAGAGCACTCGGACATCGACTCGGGCAGCGATAACAGCCACGAATCACCGGCCACGGCCGGCACTCCCGTTTCTGCGACGCGTGCTGTCAGCACTCACGCGGTCACGCGCGACGTCATCACTCCACCGACCAAAGCATCGAGCTCCAAACTTCTCATGATTCTGGCAATCACCGCTGGCGTGCTCTGTGTAGCCGTCATCGGCGTGGTGATCGTCGGGTTGATGACCGGGCAGTTCTGACAATCGAGAGAAAGAATACGCAGACCACGTGACAGCTACTGACGATACACGCGCACAGGTACAGCTCGCCGCTCTGGCGGCCATCGGCGCAGGTGCCGAAGAACTCGTCGCACTCGACGTGTCTGGGCAATTGCCCTTCGCAGATGCCTTTCTGATCATGTCGGGGCGCAGCGAACGCAACGTCAGCGCGATTGCCGACGCTGTGGAAGACAAGCTCGGTGAAGCTGGCACGCGCGTCAAACGACGTGAAGGTGCGGCCGAGGGTCGTTGGGCGCTCATTGACTTTGGTGATACCGTCGTGCACGTTTTCCACCCAGAGGAGCGCGACTATTATTCGCTCGAACGGCTCTGGAAGGACTGCCCCGTCATTCCGCTTGAAGAGGCCCTCGCGCGGTAGTTCGCGAACCCGGGCGCGGAGCGCGTCGATTTCTGATCGCGCGTGAGCGTGTAGTAGAGTGGGGGAGTTGCTTCGGCGACATTCTGGGTCTGTGGCGCAGCTGGTAGCGCACCTGCATGGCATGCAGGGGGTCAGGGGTTCGAGTCCCCTCAGATCCACCAAAACTGCTTATTGGGCATCCACTCATCACCTCTTCACGAGACTGATGGTCGTCGGAGCGCGTTCGACAAGCTCACCTCCCGTGGCGATGATCACCTCACGCATCGCTGCTGCCGCTCGAGTCGGCGTGACGTCAGAGCGACGCGCCAGGCTGATGGTGCGCGTGAGCAGGGGAGACGAGAGACGCGCTGATCGTAGTGTCGGTCGGTCGAGCAGAACCGTTGCCGGGACGACAGCCACGCCAAGGCCCCGCTCAACGAAGCGCAGCACGGCATCCATTTCTGCGCCTTCCACGACGATGCGGGGAGCACGGTCGGCTGACCGGAACGCGAGGTCTGTCGCTGCTCGCAGATCGTAGCTCTCGTGGAACGCAATCAGCGGCATCTGCGCGAGCTGATCGATGTCGATGCCGTGTGGAGCTGCAATGGCGGGCTGCGATGCAGAAGACACAACGACAAGTTCCTCGGTGAGCAATGGTGTGCGTGAAAGTGCGGCTCCAGTGGTCGGTGGTCCGTCAGACACGGTGATGAGGGCCATGTCCAAGTTCCCACCCGCGAGCTGCTCAATCAACAGGTGAGACCCTCCCTCTGTGATCTCCAGATCGATTCCGGGGTGCTCGGCGTGAAAGGTGTTCAGAGCCTCGGCCACGAGACTGACGCAAAGGGTCGGTGTCGCCCCCAGGCGAACGCGTCCGCGCTGGAGTCCAGCAAGCTCACCCATTTCGCTTGTTATCGCGTCGGCGTCGGCGAGCATGCGTTTCGCTCTCGGCATGAGCAGCTCGCCAGCGGCGGTGAGGGTGATATGTCCGTGTGCTCGGTGGAAGAGTTTCGCACCGAGCTCTCGTTCGAGTGAGGCGATCTGCCGGCTGAGCGAGGGTTGGGCCAGATGCAGGCCGTCCGCGGCCCTGGTGAAGTGCCCGAGGCGTGCGATTTCGACGAATCCCCGAAGCTGCTCCACATTCATGTGGATAGCCTATCTGCATCGGTTGAAGCAGGATAATGCATTGGAGGTATTGACTGCTTCCTCCTAGCGTGGAGTGCATGGCCACATCGACACGCGAACGACAGATTTCTACGACCGTCTTGGTTATTGGCACGGGAGGTTCCGGGCTGCGCGCCGCCATCGAGGTGGCAGAACAAGGCGTTGACGTGCTGGCTGTCGGCAAGCGTCCGCGTAACGACGCACACACCTCCCTTGCGGCAGGTGGCATCAACGCGGCGCTGGGCACGATGGACGTCGATGACAGCTGGCAACAGCATGCCGCGGACACGATCACCGAGAGTTACCTCCTCGCGAATCCGCACACGGTCGACGTCGTCACCCGCGGTGCCGAGCGCGGAATCCGCGACCTGGAGCGGTGGGGGATGAACTTCGCCCGCGAGGAAGACGGCCGCATCTCGCAGCGATTCTTCGGTGCACATACTTTTCGGCGCACGGCATTCGCCGGCGATTACACGGGACTCGAGATTCAGCGCACGTTGGTGCGGCGCGCCGAGCAGCTCGACGTGCCCATGGTGGATCACGTCTACATCACCCGCATCCTCGTGCAAGACAACGTCGTCTTTGGGGCGTACGGATTTGATCAGCGTGACGGCACGCGCTATGTGATTCACGCGGATGCCGTTATTCTCGCCGCCGGAGGCCACACCCGCATCTGGCGTCGCACGTCATCGCGTCGAGATGAGAACACCGGGGACTCTTTCCGTCTCGCCGTCGAAGCCGGCGCCCGCCTGCGCGACCCGGAACTCGTGCAATTTCATCCGTCTGGCATCATCGAGCCCGAGAACGCGGCAGGAACGCTGATTTCGGAAGCGGCACGCGGTGAGGGCGGCATTTTGCGCAACGCCCTCGGGGATCGCTTCATGACGGAGTACGACCCGAAGCGGATGGAGCTCTCGACGCGCGACCGGGTAGCGCTTGCCGCTTACACGGAGATCAAGGAGGGCAGGGGGACCGCGAGCGGCGGTGTCTGGCTCGACGTCTCTCATCTGCCTCGCGAGACAATTATGACCAGACTTCCGCGGGTTTATCAGACGATGCTGGAGTTGCAGATGCTCGACATCACGACGGATCCGATCGAGATCGCGCCCACGGCACACTATTCAATGGGCGGCGTCTGGGTTCGCTCTGACGATCACAGTACCGACGTTGACGGGCTCTACGCGATCGGCGAAGCATCAAGCGGGCTGCACGGGGCAAATCGTCTGGGCGGAAATTCGTTGGTCGAACTGCTCGTGTATGGTCGATTGGTCGGCCATGCGGCGATCGAGCATTCCGCCGGCCTGCACGCACAGAGACGCTCCGCGGCGGCCGTCGCAGAAGCACGGGCTGAGATCGACGATCTGCTCGTTGCCGACGGGCGAGAAAACGTGCGCGCCCTGCAACGAGCGATCCGCAATACCATGACCGAGCACGGTGGTGTCGTGCGATCGGAGGACGGCCTGCGCGCCGGTCTCGTGGAGCTCGACCTGATTGACGAGCGGATGGAAGATGTGGGAATCCACCCGGACATCGCGGGATTCCAAGACCTCGCCCACGCCTTCGATCTGAAGGCTTCTGGCGTCGCCGCCCGTGCCACTCTCGAATCGGCGCTGGAACGCCGCGAGACGCGCGGTTGCCACAATCGCAGTGATTACCCAGAGCTCGACCCAGCTCTGCAGGTGAATCTCGTGTGGTCACCAACGGGAGGTATTACCCGAGAGGAGATTCCCGACACGTCGGCCGATATCAAGGCTCTGATGCACGACGTGTCAGATGAAGGCAAGCTCGCGGAATGACGTGGCCGGCTCGGGGCGTACTCGCGTTGAGCGTGAAGATTCGCTGTGCCCAGACGGCATAATGGAAGGCGGTTGTCGCATCGGCGACAGGAGTCGAGCAGAAGGAGCATCGCCATGGCAGGGGTGCGCCAGCTCGCTGCGGCGGAGCACGAACGTGCCGATGTTCTCTACGACACACTGGTCGGTGACGATCGGTTCGGTTTCTGGTTGACCACCGCATCCCCGATCGGCCGTGTCAGCCTTCTCGGAATCGGCTCTCCCGACGGTGACATGGGTGAGCCGTGGCCAGGACGTTCCTCTCTCTGCGACGATGCAGAGCACCGCTTTTCGGGCGGCTGGATCGGGTGGTACGGATATGAGCGCGAAGCCTCTGCGTGGCTGCGCGTTTCTCGCTACGTCAGCGTTGACCATGCGACAGGCGCTGTGTGGGCACACGCGCCAGAGGACGAGATTGCGGCCTGGGTGCTCGAGGTTCAGCGAGCTCTTCATACGCCGAGTCCCGCCGCGCACTGGCCCACGGCAACGGTGCGTCGAGAGGCACGCGCCCGGCACACTCCCGATGAGTACGCGACGATGATCGCGTCCGCTCTCGAATCGATCAGATCGGGTGATGCGTACCAACTGTGCCTCACGACGCGATTCACCGTTGACGGGCCAGTTGATCCGCGTGCGGTGCACGCCGAGATGCGAGAGGCGGATGCTCCGTACACGGCCCTGATCAGAGTAGGAGAACGAGCACTCGTGGCATCGTCGCCCGAGCAGTTTCTGCAGCTGACAGCATCCGGAGCTCTCTCGACGAGTCCGATCAAAGGCACGCGTCCGCGCGGAAGAGATGCGAAGACAGACGCCGAGCTCGCCACGGAGCTCGAGCACGATGCAAAAGAACGCGCAGAAAACCTGATGATCGTCGACCTCATGCGCAACGACCTGAGCCGCGTATGCGAGCGAGGAAGCGTCGAGGTCGCTCGACTCTTCGACGTGGAGTCCCATGCTCACGTGCATCAGCTCGTAAGCCAGGTGACGGGGCGTCTTGCCAGCGGCAGAACTGCAGAGGACGTCGTGGCATCCGCATTTCCCGCGGGTTCCATGACCGGTGCGCCAAAGGAACGGGCCATGCAGCTTCTTTCCGCGCTTGAGGGCTCTCCCAGAGGCGCATACTCGGGATGCTTCGGTTGGATCGGAGACGACGGGGCAATGGAGCTGGCCATGACGATCCGTGGCGTCGTCATCGACGCAGACGAAGCCTACGTCGGTGCGGGAGGAGGCTTGACGATCGACTCGCGCGCGGACTTCGAGATCAGCGAGGTCGCCGTCAAGGCTCGCGCGCCACTCGCCGCACTCGGCGCAGAGGTTCCGGCTGCATGGAACAGGGAAACGAGCAGGTAGCCTCGACGGACAGCTGTTTGGAGGAGGCGGTGACACGTTATGTATGCGGTTGTCGATGACAACGATCGCTGCCCGTGCGGCAGCGGCGACATTTTCAGCGGATGCTGTGGCCCGGCCCTGTCTGGAGGGAAGCCGGCACCGACAGCCGTGCAGCTGATGCGGTCGCGCTTCACCGCGTTTGTTCTCGGCAACACGGAGCACCTTCTGCGTACCTGGCACAGCACGACACGACCAAGCACGCTCACGCTAGATGCGGGCATTGTCTGGACACGCCTTGACATCTTCGAGGTGCGCGCAGGTGGGCCGTTCGACGAAGAGGGAACCGTGCATTTCGTTGCGCAGTACCGTTCAGCAGACGGCCGTGGTCGGCAGGAGGAGAAAAGCACATTCGTTCGCGAGAACGGTAGCTGGTACTACGTCGACGGTGAATCGTCGGCGTCGTGACCTCGCCTGGATCACTCGTCGAGATCGTCTTCGGACGGAATGAGGAGCTCTTCGCGAATGCGCCGGAGATCTTCCATGAGCGACCCGATCAGAACCCAGTGCGTTGACTGCGGCGGTTTGACCTGCAGTGGCGCCGTGAGGGCAGGAAACTCGCTCGTCATCGGCTCAGGATCGGGAATCGACGGTCGCATGATGAGACGAAGGTCGTGGGCTGCGCGGGTCAGCTGATCGGCAATCGCCGTCAGTGTCGGCTCGTCGTAGAGAGTCTCGTCGTAATGGTCGCGGAATGCTCGTGTCATTCCGATGACGCGAGTGACGACGGGCCCAAATCGGTCGGTGACCTCATGAAGTTCCCTGAGATCGTCCCTGTGCGCTGATCTGCGAGGATTGAGCGACAGTGAATCTTCGCCCTCTTCGATTGCTGTCACCGCAGCATCCTTCATCGGCCGAAGCAAGCGAGCTTCGATCATGATTCGTTCGCGATCGCCGGACGACTGCGGTTCGCTGAGCGCGAGGGCGAGCCGCTCAAGAGTCGCAGCCAGTTCATTGCCGAGCAGAATGACGTTCTCGCGCACGGGCGCGATCAAAACGGGCGGAACGATGAGAATGTTCACGATGAATCCGATGGCCGCACCGATGAGCGTCTCGACGATGCGATCGACAGCGTACTCAGGGGACGACGCCCCGAGAGCGAGTACCAGCATGGCACTGATGGCCACCTGATTCGACGTTCCCGTTGTCATGCGCAGCGCCCACGACAGAAGCACAGCGACGATGATCGCGAGCATGACCACCCACGTGTACGGTCCGAACGCAAGGCTCAACAATGTGGCAATCACCACACCCGAAATGACCCCGACACTTCGCTCGACCGCCTTGCCGAACGACTGATTGACGCTCGGCTGCACCACCAAGAGCGAGGCGATCGCGGCGAAGATCGGAAGATCGACAGGAAGAACGAGGCCAGCGACAACCCAGGCGAGAACCGCCGCGACCGACGTCTTCACAACCTGAAGCAGCGGAGTGCGCTTCGCGGCTTGGATGCGCCGGGTGAGTTTCATTACTTCAGACTAATGGGGCAACCGCACCGAAACCTGTTTGCCCGTGACGCGCCCAATCTCTTGGGCAGCCGTGTGTATGCCTTGTTTCGTATGCGCAGAAAGTTCGGCGAAGGGTTGCACGTGAAGTTGCTCACCGAGCTTTCCCTTTGACCACGTGCCGACGACAGACGCACCGGCGCAGACGGTCGAACGGAACATTCCGTTCTTCGCGGGAACGATCTCGTCACGAGCGTGCGCCGGCACAGCAAAACTCCGATCAGCGTACCCGAGCATGAACTCGTCGAAGCCGGGAAGAAGTCGCACTCGCGGCCGGCAGCTCAGCGAGCTGAGGATTCGCTCGGTCTCTGCGGTTGTCGACATCCACTGCGCTCCTGATGGTGTGAGCACGGTGACAAGTTGCTCGCCGAGAGACAGGCGGGCTTCTCTGATCGTCGTAAGCGGCAATCCAAACCAGCGCGCCGCGTCTGCCTCAGAGACTGGCCCATGTCCCGTCACATAGTGCTTCAGCATCTGAGCCAGAAAATCGTCGAGGTCGGGGTTGCTGACGCGGGCTGAAGCGGGGTGCGCGCCCAGCCACGATTCCGTGTGCACGATGAGGTGCTGCTCACCGCGAAAAGGACCGTGGCAGATCAGGCCGCGTGTGCACAACTGATAAATCAGATGCGAGACGACCTCGCGGGCGGGCTCGCCCCCGTGGGCGCGCACGACAATCTCACGAAGCTCAGCGCGGCCGACTGGCTCGGAAACGCTGAGGACGTCGGTCACCGCATCGATGACGCGAGAAATAGTCGACTGAGAGATGTCCAGCCTCCGTGCCTGGCCAGCCATTCCTCCCAGCACACGCTTGCGCGTGACCGCAGCCATCGGCAGAAGATCTTCTGCCCGCAGCACGTGAAGTGTGCCGCGCATGGGCCACCCTCGCACCAGCGTTCCGTCGTCGAAATGCCGACGTGCGTCGTGAACCGTTGTGCCCTTCGCCCGGATGGCGAGCGAGATCAAGACGCCAGGCAGGTCCTGGCCTTGCAACGCGCCGAGACGGTCAACGACTGCCGGCGCCGTGGCGATGCTCTCCCCGCTCAGCGCGAGTGAGTGCCATCGAGCGCGGCGAAGTTGTGCCGCCGTGAGCTCTGCAGTCATGCTCCGAGCGTATCGAAGCCGTCCGACGTCAGTCGGAAATGACGTTGTCGAGTTCGTTCAGGAGACCCGCGCCGTCGGGTGCATACACCCAGGTGTGCCCGGAATCGTACTGCTCATGTTTTGAGCGTCCGCCAGCGAGAACGGCCTCACCGGGGGAGAGCTGACGAATGGCGACGGCCGAGACATTGCCGGGGAGCTCTGTGGCGAAATCTGCGTACAATTCCTCATCATGCTGCCCGTCATCGCCGACAAGGATCCACTTGATGTCGGGAAATTCCTGAGCGAGGCGACGAAGGTTCTCTTGCTTGTGAGCCCGGCCGCTTCGAAAAATGCGGTCGTGGGTCGGGCCCCAGTCGGTGAGAAGGAGCGCGCCGGACGGGTAGAGGTGACGCGAGAGAAATCGGCGAAGTGTCGGAGCGACGTTCCACGCGCCCGTGGACAGATAGATGACGGGGGAGCCTCCGTGAATGCGCGAGAGCCGATCGAGAAGCACAGCCATGCCCGGCACCGGCGTGCGAGCGTGCTCGTCGAGCACAAATGTGTTCCATGCGGCGACGAACGGTCTTGGCAGCGCCGTGACCATCACCGTGTCGTCGATATCAGAGATCACGCCGATGCGCGTTGCCGGGTCAACGATATAGACATCGCTCGTGACCGGGTCGGAGCCCTGGGCTGACATGCGGATTGTCTGCCACCCCGGTGGAAGTTCGGCCGAGATGACCGCATCGATCACCCCACCCCGGTCGGCCACAACCTCGTACTGTCGTCCCGCGATCTCGACGGTGGCGGTGCTGGAGACCACGGGGATGCTGGTGAAGCTGCGCCAGCCGCGGGTGCGACTCGTCGCCTCGTCTTCGCGATGAGGATGCGTATAGAGCACGCGTCCGAGCACCCGAACCCAGGTCGTCGAACCGTAGCCGGCGTAAGTGACGGCCGTCGGTTTCAGCCCACGCCGAATAGCGCGTCGGGCACGCCACGCCAAGAAAGCATCGTCGAGGCGGGCTGCACGATGAATGCGCCGAGGTTCAGGCTGACTCATCTCTGTGCGGGGCATCAGTCAATCCTGTCACGTTGTCGTCGTCGCTGCGATCTGACGGTGGCTCCTGAGCCTGGGAGCGCGTCATGTGGCGCCGTTCGATGCGGTGAAGAATCTTCTTGACGGCCCAGACGACGATCAAGAACAGGGCGATGATGGCGACGAAGACGTAGCCGGCGAAATGAAGGCGTTGCGAGAGCTCTCGATATGTCTCCGCTGCGGCTGATCCAACGGAGACGTAGGCACCGGTCCAGATGAGGCAGGCTGGGATCGTCCACGCGAGAAAGCGGCGATACCTCATCGTGCTCATGCCAACGGTCAAGGGAATGAGCGAATGCAGAACGGGAAGAAAGCGGGAGAGAAAAACAGCGATGCCGCCCCGTCGTTCGAGATAGCGTTCGGCCTTCTGCCAGTTGTGCTCGCCGATTCGCTTTCCGAGTCGTGAGCGGCGGATGTGGTCGCCGAAGTATCGGCCAAGGGCGAACCCGATGCTTTCTCCCGTGAGCGCACCGACGACGACGGCGACGTACATCGCCATGAACTGGAATGGGGTTTCGATGCCGGTGCCGGCGACGATGACGATGGTATCGCCCGGAACGATCAGCCCGATGAGGATGCTCGTTTCGAGCAGGATGCCCACCCCGGCGATGAGCGTGCGCAGTACCGGGTCAACGCTCTGAACAGCATCCAGAATGCTGTCGAGAATCTCGTTCACCCTGAGAGCCTAAACCACAACACGTCCATCACGCTGTGAGCAGGAGAAGGGGAGGAACGAGCACGAGGGCAAGCGATGCACCAAGGATGCCGACAACGGCAAACGAGGGTAGAGGGTGAGGCTGTGTCAACAGTCGTGTCACGCGGGGAGCAGCCGACTGCGGCGTTGCATCGGCTACGCCGACATCGGGAGACCCACCTCCGCCCGTGGCGACGGTGATGATCGCGGACACAAGAGAATCCGCGGAGTATTCGGCTCTCGCAGTGTCGTCTGCGCGCATTTCGACGAGGAGCCCGACGGCGTCGCTTGCCCTCGTCGCGATCGGAAACCAGGGGAGAGCCTTGCGCCACGCCCTGAACGCCAGAAGCAGCAGATGGTGCTGCTGCGCCAGGTGAGCGCGCTCGTGGGAGATGACGGCGTTCACTTCGTCGGTGCTGAGCGCCTTGACAAGACCATCGGTCAGCACCGTGGCCGTGCGAAATGCGCCGGGCAGGCAATAGGCGACCGGGGCGGCGTATTCCAGCAGTCGTGTTCCGGGAATGGAGCTTGTCGGGGTGCTCAGAAGCGTGACGAGATCGTGTTGCCGCCGTCGCTCGCGTTCTGTGCGCACAATTGTCGTCAGCACGCTGAGCAGAAGGTGCCCCGCAAAGAGCACGGCGCAACAGAGTGCGAAAATGTGCGCGGTACCCAGACCACTCGGGGTTGAGCCGTCCATCGCCGCAGAGGCAAGAATCACGAGTCCGTCGGAAACGGTGGAGGCGATCCCGGAGAGACCGAATGTGCCGAAGGCGCCGATCGTCGAGAGCACACCGGCTATGGCGATCGCCTGCCATACCACCAGGGCGATGGCGGGCGCCCGCGACGGCCAGTCCGCTCGTGCGAGCACGATCGGCACAGGCCAGGCAAGCGCGAATGCGAGCGCAGCGAGAAGTGCAGAGGCTACAACCATCGCACTGTCGAATACGGTTATTTTGCCGGGATTGACGTGGGGTCGAGCAGCGAGCGCAGCGTCTCAGCCTCAGACGGCGAGACGTGCCCGATGAAGCGAGCGAGCGCCGCCTCTCGGTCGGGTGATGAGCCAAGCACCTCGTGCATCAGCTCAGCTGTGTGGTCTGCCCGTGTCGTGACGGACTCATAGAGGTGAGGGCGATGCGCACGATTGCGGGAGACGAAGCCCTTTGACTCGAGGCGCGAGAGTACAGTCAAGACTGTCGTCGCTGCCAGCTGTCGCTGCGCCTCACCGGTGCCGGACGTCACGAGACGGTCCCTCAGATCACCAGCGCTGAGCGGCTCAGCGGATGCCCAGAGCACATCCATCACCGAGCGTTCAAGATCACCAAGAGTTGCCATGACTCTAGGATACGTGGTTTTGACGGAAGGTTCTACATGGCGTAGAAACATTGCTCTACGTCGGGTAGAAGAATGTGTTCTACACTGTGTAGAAGTGAATGTTCTACGGCGCGTAGAACTTGAGTCTTCTGGGAGGTACACCGGTGGAGCAGTTTCTCGACCCTCTCGTTCTCGCACGGTGGCAATTCGGTCTGACGACGCTGTACCACTTTCTGTTCGTTCCTCTGACGATCGGCCTGGCGACGATCGTCGCCCTCTTTCAGACGGTCTGGGTGCGAACCGGAAAGCAGCACTATCTGCAGCTGACGCACTTTTACGGCAAGATCTTTCTGATCAACTTCGCCATGGGTGTCGTCACGGGCATCGTGCAGGAGTTCCAGTTCGGAATGAACTGGTCGGACTACTCCCGTTTCGTCGGTGACGTGTTCGGTGCGCCGCTCGCTCTCGAAGCTCTGCTCGCGTTTTTCCTCGAGGCCACATTCATCGGCCTCTGGATCTTCGGCTGGGACAGGCTTCCTCGTGGTCTTCACCTGGCGACAATCTGGGTGACCGCAGTTGCAACGATCGCGTCCGCGTACTTCATCATTGCGGCGAATGCATTTATGCAGAATCCCCTTGCCTACACGATCAATGAAGAGAAGGGGCGAGCCGAACTCACGAGCCTCGGCGAGCTGCTTGCCAATCCGATTGCTCTTGCAGCATTCCCTCACACGATCTTCGCGTGTTTCATGGTGTCGGCGGGCCTCGTCATCTCTGTGGCGGCGTGGCACCTGGCACGAGGTCAGAACCTCGAGACGATGCGTCCTGCGCTCAAATTCGGCCTCTGGACGATGCTGATCGCCGGAGCCGGCACTGCACTCATGGGCGACCAGCTGAGCCTTGCGATGGTCGAAGCTCAGCCCATGAAGATGGCGGCAGCTGAGGCGCTGTACACGACAGCATCCGGCGCCGATGCATCGTTCTCGATATTTACCCTCGGCACTCCGGACGGCGTGCACGAACTCTTCTCCATTCGTGTGCCGTATCTTCTTTCGCTCCTCTCCACACATTCTCTTGACGGAACTGTCGAGGGGATCAACGACATTCAGCTTGCCTACCAGTCGATGTATGGTCCGGGAGACTACGCACCGATCATCTGGGTGACGTACTGGTCGTTCCGGTGGATGATTGGTCTCGGCGTGGTGCACATTCTCGTCGCGGTCGTCGGACTGTGGCTGACGCGGAAGGGGCGCACGCCGACGAACCGCTGGGTGTGGAAGGCGGCGATCTGGTCGTTCCCCGCATCACTGCTCGCAATGAGCGTTGGTTGGATCTTCACCGAGATGGGGCGGCAGCCGTGGCTTGTCTTCGGGCTGCTGAAAACGGAAGACGGAGTCTCGCCCGGCGTCAGCGGCCTCACCGTGTTGACGTCGCTTGTGGCATTCACCCTCGTGTACGGAACGTTGGCTGTTGTTGAGTTCCGGCTGATTCTGAAGGCGGTGCGCGTCGGCCCCGAACCGATCGAGACTGCAGAGAACGACAACGACGAGCCCGTCGCCCGGGTGACGGTGTATTAGGAGAGATCATGGATCTGACGCTCGTGTGGTTCTGGATCATCGCTGCATTCTTCATCGGCTATTTCGTTCTCGATGGATTCGACTTCGGCGTCGGCATGTCGTTGCCCTTTTTAGGGAAGGACGACACCGACAGGCGAGTGCTCATCAACACGATCGGGCCCGTTTGGGATCTGAATGAGACCTGGGTCATCGTTGCCGGTGCAATGCTCTTCGCTGCATTCCCCGAGTGGTATGCCACGCTGTTCAGCGGCTTCTACCTTCCGCTTCTGCTCATTCTCATCGCTTTGATTCTGCGGGGCGTCTCATTCGAGTACCGGCACCAGCGCCCTGAGAAATCGTGGAAGCACCGATTCGACACCATGATCATCGTCGGATCCGCTGTTCCCGCCTTCCTATGGGGGGTTGCCTTTGCCAACATCGTGCGCGGTGTTCCGCTTGATGCCAATCACGACTTCATTGGCAGCATCCTCGACCTACTCACCCCTTATGCGCTGCTTGGAGGCCTGACGACGCTCATGCTGTTCTTCACGCACGGCGTTGTCTTCGTGGCCCTCAAGACCGAGGGGGAGATTCGCGGCCGAGCGCGCCATCTTGCGGCGCGCGCCGGACTGATTGCTGCCGTGGTCGCCGTTGCCTTTCTCACGTGGACCGTGGTTGATCACAACACACCGATGGTGTTCGTGCTGGCTCTCGCAGCGGCCGCCCTGCTTGTCTGCGCCCTCATTGCCAACGCGCTCAATCGAGAAGGAATCGCGTTCACGAGCATGGCAGCGACGATCGCCGCCGCCGTGCTCACCCTTTTCACCGCGTTGTTCCCGGCTGTGATGCCCGCGATCAACAACTCGGCGAACAGTCTCACCATCGAAAATGCCTCGTCATCGGCGTACACGCTCGAGGTGATGAGCTGGATCGCTCTCCTCGCGGTTCCCCTGATTCTGCTCTACCAGGGCTGGACGTACTGGGTCTTTCGCAAGCGTGTTTCCCGCGCCCACATTCCCGAAGAGGCGGATTCTCATGCGGCCGCTTGACGCACGTCTGCTTCGTTACGCGCGTTCGTCACGGGGGTTCTTTACGATCGGTGCGATTGTCGCTCTCGCTGACACCGTCGCGATCATCGGCTTCGCCTGGTTCGCAACGCTCTCGATCACGCGCGTGATCGGCGGGGCGCCGTTCGCTGGCATCGCTGAGGGGGTCTGGGCCGTTGCCGGCTTCGCCCTCACGCGTGCGTTGCTTGCCTGGGGCACTGAGGTCATCGGCGCACGTGGGGCTGCCCGTGCGAAGAGCGAACTTCGCATGGGCATCCTCGACGCTCTGCCGCGTCTCGGTGCCGATTGGCTTGCTCGCCGAAACTCTGCAGCGCTCACGACGCTGCTCGGTCACGGTCTCGATGCGCTCGACAATTATTTCGCCCGCTATCTTCCCCAGCTGATTCGAACGCTCATTACCGTTCCACTTCTCGTGGTTGTTGTCTTCTGGCACGACTGGCTCTCCGGCGTGACCCTTATCGTGACGCTTCCGATCGTGCCGATCTTCATGGTGCTGATCGGGCTTGCTACCCGCACAGTTCAACGCCGGCAGTGGGAGGGCCTGAGCCGACTGTCCAGTTCATTCATCGATGTGGTCGGAGGTCTGTCGACCCTCAAGATCTTCGGTCGCGAGAAGCGGCAGATCACCCGCATGGGACAGATCACCGCTGATTATCGTCATTCGACGATGTCGGTGCTGCGGGTGTCGTTCCTCTCTGGCTTTGTGCTCGAGCTCATGGCGAGCTTGTCAGTTGCCCTGCTCGCGGTCTCCATTGGCTTTCGTCTCGTCGATGGCACCATGCCACTGCTTACTGGTCTTTTCGTGCTTCTTCTCGCACCGGAGGTCTTTTTCCCCATCCGACAGGTTGGGGCAAATTTCCATGCCGCTGCCGAAGGCGTTGAAGCCGCGCAGGATGCGTTCGAGATTCTCGATTCGGCACAGACGACACCGGATGCTGGCGCGCCCGTCGCAGCCTCGGGTGACCTCGAGTTGAGCGGCGTCACTGTGGTGCGCGACGACACCACGGTTCTTGATGATGTGCGGCTACGCTTTCGCCGCGGGAGCGTCACCGCGGTGACGGGCGCCAGCGGTGCCGGAAAATCCACGCTCATAGGGGTGATTGCGGGACTCACTCCGTTCACGGGAACGGTATTCGTCGGAGGAGTCGACGTCAGCAACGCGCCCGCCCACGGACGACCGTGGCTTTCGTGGTCGCCTCAGCACCCAGGGCTGCAATCGGGAACGGTACTGAGCAACGTGACGCTTGGTGATTCTGCCCCCGCTCGGCGACTCGCTGAGCGAGCGCTTCACCTGGCGGGCGCCGGTGAGCTTCAGCTTGACGCTCCCCTTAGCGCTGCCGGAGCCGGTCTCTCGGGAGGCCAGGCACAACGTGTCGGTCTCGCCCGCTGCTACTACCGCGCGTTGGCGAACTCGGCGAGCATCATCGCTCTCGACGAACCGACATCGGCACTCGATCGGCGCACAGAACAGATCATTGCCCGCGGGATTCGCGGGCTCGCAGCGAGCGGCATGTGCGTGATCGTCGTTACGCACAAGCGCGCGCTGCTCGACTGGGCAGACGAGCATGTGTCGATCGATGTCGCACGGGAGGTGGTTGCATGAGCGCCGGAACCGCAGAACGGGATCGTACCCGCATCCTGCGCACTGCACTCCCGAGCTTCAGACAGGCACTGCCCGGGATGCTGTCGGGAATTGCCACGGGGCTCGGCGCCGTGGCCCTGCTCGCGACAAGCGCCTGGCTCATCGCGCGCGCGGCCGAGCAGCCGCCCGTGCTCTTTCTCACGATCGCCACTGTCGGCGTTCGCGCGTTTGCACTCGCGCGAGCCGTCTTTCGATATCTCGAACGTCTCTACAGTCACGATGCTGTGTTCCGTCAGCTCGCAACCTTGCGAACTGACCTGCTTACCAGGCTGATCCCTCGCGCACCGGCCGGGCTCACGAATCGTTCTCGAGGGTCGCTCTTGAATGCGATAGTTTCCGACATCGATGAAATGCAAAACCTCTCGCTGCGTGTGGTTCAGCCCATCGTCGTGGCTGTGACGGTCTGCGTGATCACGATCGCCGGAACTGCGCTGCTCTCGCCCGCGGCGGCCATTGTGTTGGCTGGCCTGCTCGTACTGTGCGGTGCCGGAGGAGCGTGGATGACCACCTCGCTCGCAGGGGCGGCCGAGATCGCACTCGCACCAAAACGAGCAGCTCTCACCAGTTCGCTCATCGATTATGTGCAGGGCTTCGCCGTGCTGTCGCACTTCGGAGCCGAACCCGTTGCGCGAGAACGCATCGCCGCGGCAGATTCCGACCTGACACGCACGGCTCTGCGCCGGTCACGCGGGTTCGGACTCAGTGCCGCGATGGTTGCTCTCTGCGCGGGCCTGGCCGTTGCGGGCGCCATCGTCGTCGGTGCACCGCTCGTGAGCTCTGCGGGCGTGGGCGGACCCACATTCGCTGTTGTCGCGCTCGTACCGCTCGCCGTCTTCGAAGTTGTGGGGACGGTGCCCGTTGCACTCAGCCATTGGCGAGCGGTGCGGTCAAGTGCCGACAGGCTCGCGTCTCTTGTTCCCGATGGTCTTCCGCCTGAGATTCCCGCGCAGAACCATGCTGAGACGCGATCTGCGCCGTGCGGTGGCACGCGTCTGACTCTGCAGAACGTCGCCGCGGCGTGGCCAGGCTCATCCGCGCTCACGGTGAAGAACGTGAATCTCGATGTCGGCCCGGGGGAGGCCGTCATAATTACCGGCGGCAGTGGAGCGGGAAAGACCACGCTCGCTAACGTTCTCGTTCGGTTTCTCGAATACCAGGGCAGCTACCGTATCGGAGGTGCAGAAGCGCGCGACATTGCGGACGTTCATTCACTCGTCGGGCTGTGCGAACAGCATCCGTATCTCTTCGATGAGAGCATCAGGCAGAACCTTCTCTTCGCCGACGATAGTGCGACTGATGAGCGATTGCTCGACGTGCTCGATCAGGTGGGGCTCGGGCCGTGGGTCGCATCGCGCGGCGGGCTCGACGCACGAGTCGGTGAGCGGGGGACGCTCGTGTCTGGAGGGCAGGCCCAACGATTGTCGCTTGCGCGGGCGCTTCTGAGGGACTTTCCGATTCTCGTGCTCGACGAGCCGACCGCCAACGTCGATCCGCAACGTGCCGAGCCGCTTGTGCGTGACATGGTTGAGGCATCTCGCGCGAGCGGGCGAAGCATCATCGTGATCACGCATGGTGACGTGCCTGATCACCTTGTTGACCAGAGGTTCAGCATGAGAGAGGGCAGTCTCGTCTAGCGGTATCCTTGGAAATCGGACCATTCGCGCCGACGAGGCCTGGTCGTCCAGCAGACGGAGATTGAGAGTCACGTGCCCCACGAGCAGACAACGCACGACACAGCCGAGAAGTATGATTTTGCCGCGATCCAGGAGAAGTGGCTTCCCGTCTGGGACGAGCTGCAGCCCTTTTCAACGGCTGACGTTGCTGACGACCGCCCGCGCAAGTATGTGCTCGACATGTTCTCGTACCCCTCAGGCGACTTGCACATGGGACACGCCGAGGCATTCGGCCTGTGCGACGTGCTGGCGCGCTATTGGTGGCAGAGAGGGCACACCGTGCTGCATCCCGTCGGCTGGGACTCCTTTGGTCTGCCCGCGGAAAACGCGGCGATCAAACGCGGAGCTGACCCCCGTGACTGGACATACAGCAACATCGAGCAGCAGAAGGCGAGTTTTCGGGTCTACGCGCCCTCGTTCGACTGGTCTCGTGAAATTCACACGTCCGACCCCGAGTACTACCGCTGGAACCAATGGCTGTTCCTGAAGTTATATGAGAAGGGCCTCGCCTACCGCAAGGCGAGCCCCGTCAACTGGTGCCCCAACGACCAGACGGTTCTCGCCAATGAGCAGGTTATCGACGGAAAATGCGAGCGGTGCGGTGCTCAAGTCACGAAGCGAAACCTCACCCAGTGGTACTTTCGCATCACCGATTACGCCGATCGGCTCGTCGACGATCTCTCCAAGCTGGAGGCCACGTGGCCCTCGAAGGTGCTGTCAATGCAGCGCAACTGGGTGGGTCGCTCACGTGGAGCCGACGTCGATTTTGCCATCGAGGGGCGCGCAGATCCCGTCACCGTGTACACCACACGTCCCGACACGCTCTTCGGCGTGACATACATGGCCGTCGCCCCGGACTCGGTGCTCGCCACTGAGCTCGCAGCCGGCAGCAGCGCCGAGGTGCAGGCGGAATTCACCGCGTATCTCGAGAAGACGAAGACAGAGAGTGACATCGACCGTCAGTCAACCGAACGCGAGAAGAGCGGTGTCTTCCTCGAACGGTATGCGACGCATCCTCTGACGGGCCACCTCATTCCCATCTGGGCCGCAGATTACGTTCTCGCCGATTACGGACACGGAGCGGTGATGGGCGTGCCAGCGCACGATCAGCGCGACCTCGACTTCGCGCTCGCGTTCGACCTGCCCGTTCGTGTTGTTGTGGCGCCAAATGGAGAGCTGGATGCCGAGAGAGACCCCGCGGCGACAGGAATCGCCGACACGGGCGATGGCCAGCTGGTCAATTCCGGAGAGTTCGATGGCCTCACGAAGCCTGAGGCGCTCGAGACGATCACGGCACGCCTTGCGGAACGCGGCATGGGAAAGACGGCGAAGAACTATCGCTTACGTGACTGGCTGATCTCGCGACAGCGTTACTGGGGGACACCGATCCCCATCATCCACTGCGAGAAGTGCGGCGAAGTTCCCGTCCCCGAATCAGAACTTCCGGTCACACTCCCACCCGCAGCGGGGCTTGACCTTCGCCCAAAGGGGACGAGTCCGCTGGGCGGGGCCGACGATTGGGCAACAGTCGACTGCCCTTCGTGCGGCGGCAGTGCACGTCGTGACTCCGACACGATGGATACGTTCGTCGACAGCTCCTGGTATTTCCTGCGCTACCTCTCCCCGAATTCTGACGAGGTGGCCTTCGACATCGATGAGGCGAAGAAATGGGCTCCCGTCGACCAGTACGTCGGCGGTGTGGAACACGCGATTCTGCACCTGCTGTATTCACGGTTCATGACGAAGGTTCTGCACGACTACGGCTACCTCGACTTCGATGAGCCATTCAAGGCGCTCATGAATCAGGGAATGGTTCTGATGGACGGCCACAAGATGAGCAAGAGCATCGGAAATCTCGTCGAGTTCGCCGATCAGCTGCGCGATTACGGTGCAGACGCGCTTCGGGTCACACTGGCATTCGCCGGCCCTCCGGAAGACGACATTGACTGGGCCGACGTGTCTCCGGCCGGATCGACGAAGTTTCTTGCGCGCGCCTGGCGGATCGCGCACGACGTTGCGAGCGAGCCCGGCGTTGAGTTCACGGCGGGCGACGTGACTCTGCGCCGCTCTGTTCATCGCTTTCTCGCAGATGCCCCCGAGCTCATCGAGTCGTACAAGTTCAACGTTGCGATCGCTCGCCTGATGGAGCTCGTCAATGTCACTCGCAAAACGATCGATGCTGGGGCCGGGGCAGCAGACCCCGCTGTGCGAGAAGCGGCAGAGACAATTGCGATCGCCCTCAACGTGTTCGCGCCGTATGCCGCTGAAGACATGTGGGCTCTCCTCGGCCACCAACCGACTGTCGCACACGTGCAATGGCGTTCGGCACTGCCCGAACTCCTCGTCGAAGACGAGGTGACAGCTGTTGTGCAGGTAAATGGCAAGGTTCGGGGGCGCCTGCAGATCGCGCCGTCGATCGCGCCAGACGAACTCGAAGCCCTCGCGCGTGCCGATGCGAACGTCATTCGCGCGATCGGCGACACCGAGATTCGCAACATCATTGTGCGTGCACCGAAGATCGTCAGCATCGCCACGGCGAAATAACCAACCGTCGTCCACAGGCCACCCCTCGCAGGGCACGGCACACAGGGGCCTGTGGGCGTCGGCCTCTGACGAGTAGGCCGTTCTAGGCTTGCTGAATGCACGAGCGGGCCGAACTGTCGAGACGCGCTCGACGTCCGAAGCGACTGCGTCTTGGTGCCGGTGTCGCTGTCTTGCTCATGCTCGCGGGCCTCTCTGCTGCCGTCGTGATTGCCCTGGTCAAAGACGGCGAGCACGTTTCCACAGTTCAGCCGCACAACACGTTCTCCACAAGCATCCCCGCCGTCATATACGTGCATGTTCTCGGGGCCGTCGCGTCGCCTGGGCTCTATCAGCTGAGTGACGGCGCACGGGTGATGGATGCTGTCGCTGCGGCAGGCGGACTCACCGACGACGCGGACGAAGCAGCAATCAACCTGGCTCGCTTCGTGACCGATGGCGAGCAGGTGCGCGTGCCCGAGGTCGGTGAAACCGCAGAGCAGCAGGAGGGTAAAGACGCGCAGGGTCGCGTGAATCTGAACACGGCGACGGCCGAACAGCTCGAGGAGCTTCCCAACATTGGGCCGGCGCTTGCCGAGCGCATTATTGCGTGGCGCGACGACAACGGAGGCTTCCGCTCGGTTGACGATCTGCGCAATGTGTCTGGAATCGGCGAGAAGACCTTCGCTACGCTCAAAGACCTGGTGACGGTCTGACATGAGGATGCTGATTCCGGCCGTGTGCGCATGGCTTGCCGCGCTTCTGGCGGTGGGGCTGCAGGCATCTTTCGCCGTGTGGGTTGTGTGCATCGGCGTCGCGGGCGCACTGACCATCTTGTGCGTTGTCAGGGCGCGCGGCGGCGTGACGGCACTTCTCGCGGTGTCGCTCGGGGTCGCCGCGTTTGTCAGCTTCAGCGCGTCGATATCCGCCGAGCAGCGTCGGCCGGATCAGCTCATCGACGCGACATCGTCCGATCGCAGCGTCGACGTCGTTGCGACGATCGACGGGCTGGCGAATGCGACTGATCGCGGCCCGAGCCAGATCAGGGTAAGCGCGACAATCACGTCGCTGAATGATTCCGAGCTCCGCGTGCCCGCAACGCTGTTCGGCCAGGACAGCGGGGGAGTGCTCGCGATCGGGAGCACTGTCGAAACGACGGGGCAGGTGATTCTCACCGAGCCGTCAGACGCGTCTGCAGCCCTCTTCTTCGCTGATGAGCCGCTCACCGTCGTTGAGCCACCTCCCTGGTATCTCGCCTGGGCCGATGACATGCGTCGCGGCTTCGTCGATCTCTGCTCAGCGCTGCCGGGTGCGGGAGGCCGTCTTCTGCCTGGGCTGGCCGTCGGCGATACGAGCGCTGTCGATTCCGATCTCGACGCTGCGATGAAAGCATCCTCACTCAGCCACCTCACTGCGGTGTCCGGGGCCAACTGCGCCATCGTCGTCGTGTTCGCCATTCTGCTTCTCGGGCGGCTCGGAGCCGGCCGCATTGTGCGCGTCGGGGCAGCGCTCATCGTGCTCCTCGCGTTCGTCATTCTCGTCACCCCGCAGTCAAGCGTCGTCCGCGCATCAATCATGGCCTCGCTCGCGCTGCTCGTGCAGCTCACCGGGCGGCCCTCCGGCGGAATCCCCGTGCTGGCGGGCAGCGTCATCCTCATGCTCGTGGTCGACCCCTGGTACGCCTACGATGCGGGTTTTGCACTCAGCGTTCTGGCGACGGGAGGTCTGCTGCTTCTCACACGCCCGCTGACCGCGGCGCTTGCACGGCTGCTCCCGCGTGGCCTGGCCATGGTGATCGCCGTTCCACTTGCCGCACAGCTCGCCTGCCAGCCCATCTTGATACTTCTGTCGAGCACGATCAGCGTCTACGGCGTGGCCGCGAACATCCTTGCAGCGCCCGCGGCACCCATCGGCACTGTCATCGGTCTGATCGCCTGTCTCGCAACACCCGTTTTTCCGCAGGGGGCGATGCTGCTTGCCTGGCTCGCATATCTTCCATCCGCCTGGATTGCCGGGGTCGCAACCGTCACCTCGGGGCTGCCGATCGCGCTGATCCCCTGGATACCTGGAGCGACAGGCGCGGTGGTGCTCGCTGCGGTGACGGCACTCGCCTGTGCGCTCGCGATTGTGCCGAGGTGGCGGTCTCACTGGATGGGGAAGGCCTTGGTCGCTGCTCTCTGCGTCAGCCTGGGCGCCTACGGGGGCATCGTTGTGACGCCTTCGCTGGCGGAAACCGTCAGCAGACCTCGCGACTGGATCGTCGCAGCATGCGATATCGGGCAAGGCGACGCCGTTCTGCTCAGAGCGGGTGGCGGGGTGATTCTCGTTGATACCGGACCAGATCCCCGGCTCGTCTCCGCGTGCGTTGACGATCTGGGAATCACGACGATTGATCTGCTCGTGCTTACCCACTACGACACCGACCACGCGGGGGGAGCGACGGGAGTGCTTTCACGAACCGATCGGGCCATGGTGCAGGCGGTGCACGACGATGCCGGCGAGCGAACCAAACGTTTGCTTGACGACGCGGGAATCCGAGTCGACGTGGTGACGAAGGGCGAGCACGGCACCGTCGGCACGATCGACTTCTCTGTGATCTGGCCCGAGTCTCGCGAACTGTCGGGAAACGCGGGCAGCATTGTGCTCTCGGTCACGATTGCCGGCACTCACATCGTGCTCCTTGGGGATCTCGGGGAAACCGAGCAGTCAGCGTTGCTTGCCAGCATGGGCGCTGGCACGCGGGCAGACATCGTCAAAGTCGCGCACCACGGGAGCCCCGATCAATCCACGGCGCTGTACGAGCAGCTACAGGCGTCGCTCGCTGTGATCTCGGTCGGAGCCGACAACACATACGGGCATCCAAATGGAGAGACCATCGACGAGCTACGGGCGTCGGGCAGCCAGGTGCTCCGCACAGATGTGCGCGGAATGATCCTGATCTCACAGAAGGCATCAGGTTACTCTGTCTGGTCACAGAAAAGCGTCCCCGACACCGCCTCCGGTTGAGCGAAGGGGGACGACGATGACGCGCACACACAGCGGCAGGATCACCGAACGTCCCCGCCGAGCCGAGATCCCGTCGCGTGGGCTTGCCATGCTCCGGGACGTTGTCCGGTGGCGCGGAGGAAGAACAGCGAGAAGTTCGAGGCATCCATGAAGCCAAGCTCGCTCGCGCAGCGCGCCGACGTGTACCTGTCGTGGGCAAGCAGCCGTTTTGCCTCGAGAATGAGACGGTCATTGATGAACGTTTTCGCCGTGCGGCCGGTTTCCTTCAGCGCCGCGCGGGACAGGGTTCGGGGAGAGTAGCCGAGGGCGCGGGCGTAGTGGCTCACGTCATGATGCTGGCGGAAGTGAACCTCCACGTTGGTGCGAAAGCGTGCAAACGCTGAGTTGCCGGACGGAGCGCGCGTGTGTGGCGGTTTCAGACGAGCGATGAAAGCCGACACCAGAATTTCGGGCAGCTCTGTCTGCTGCGTTGTTGTTTCCGGGGAGGTTTCCAGCTGCAGGTGGCTGAGGGCTCCGCACACGAAATTCCAGATTTCCGGGTCGACTGGCCAGACGGCTACCGCGTTTGGTGTTGCGGCGCTTTCGCGCGTGGCTGGCGTGACCGGCGCAGTGGGGACGAAAAGAACGAGATGGCCGGTGAGATGGGCGATATCTGCCCAGCGGTGCACTGCTCCTGGCGCAATCCACACGGCACACCGTGATGCGAGAACGTAGTCGGTGAAGTCGATGGTGACAGATCCATGACCTCCGCTGATGACCGCGACGATCGTAAAGTCCGTGCGTTGGGTCTGGCCGTGGTTCAGCGCGCGGAGTTGGTCAAAGCTGATGACCTCTACGGGCACACGCGACGTGTCCTGTCTCTGGTACGTCATCTGCGTGATTTCTGCCATTTGTCCATTTTCCACCACAGCGAGTCTTCTTTGCCCGATGCGCGTTTTCGAGAAGCGGAGTCCAATGGATACCGGAAGAAACCACGATGATCAGTTCGCAAGAGGAGCAACCATGACAATCACTGACCCTGAGGCCGTGCCCGTATACGACCGTGTTCGGGGCTCCGGCCCAACATTGGTTTTTCTTCACTATTGGGGCGGCTCGGCGCGCACATGGAACGAGGTGGCACGGGCACTTGCTGGCCGTGACCTGATCATCATCGATTTTCGGGGCTGGAGTCGTTCGAGCCCTCTATCCGGTCCGTACTCGCTTCACCAACTCGCTCGCGATACGCTCGCCGTTATCGCGGCCGAAGGCGTTACGGATTACGCCATCATCGGTCACTCCATGGGCGGCAAGGTCGCCCAACTGGTCGCCTCGACCAGGCCCAGCGGTTTACGTGGCCTCGTTCTCGTCGCTTCTGGTCCGGCGAAGCCAGCCGCTGAGATTACACTGGAATACCAGGAGGGTCTTGCCCACGCGTATGACAGTGACGAGTCTGCGGCGAACGCCCGCGACAGCATTCTGACCGCAACGGTCCTGCCTGACCTGATCAAAATGCAGGTTCTCGAGGACTCCCGCTCGGCCGCCGAAGAGGCTCGGACCGAGTGGCCGTTGAACGGCATCGCCAAGGACATCACGGCGGAGACTCAGAAGGTGAACGTTCCTACTCTCGTATTGGCTGGCGAGAACGACGTCGTGGAACCCAGCGAAGTGTTACGCAACAACCTGGTTCCGTACCTTTCCGGCGCGGAGTTCGCGGTTATCCCGCGCACCGGACACTTGATTCCCCTCGAGGCTCCAGCAGAAACTGCCCGGGCGATTGCAACGTTTGTCTCGACCGAGTGATCTCGAGAAGCGACATCTGGCACTCGGTATGCTCGGCGAAAGTCTGCTTGGCTGTGTCCGTGGAGCAACCCTGACGGTGCCGACGGATAAGCTGAGTTCGGACGGTGACGAAAGGAACACGTGGCAGCGACACGACGTAGTCCGGCAGCAAAGAGCTCAGCGGCCATACCGCAGCTCTCATGGCACGAGGTGCGTCCGGCACCCGTCGTGCTCGTTTCCGGGCCTCAAGATCTCTTCGCCGATCGCGCGATAAAAGGTCTCCGCGATTATCTGCGAGCTGAAGACCCGAATCTGGAGATCAACGATATCGACGCAGCTGCATACCAACCTGGTGAGCTGCTTACCCTCGCGAGTCCGTCGCTGTTCGCTGAGCCACGACTCATCCGCGTCAGCGGCGCAGAGAAATGCACCGACGCATTTCTGGCCGAATCGATCGAATACGTTGCGGGGCCTGCCGAAGGCGCATATCTCGTCGTGCGGCACGGTGGTGGCGTGCGAGGAAAGAAGCTGCTCGAAACCATCAGGGCAGCGTCGGGAACAGCGATTGAGATCGTCTGCAATGATCTGAAGAAGGATGCCGAGAAGTACGACTTCGCGAAGGCTGAGTTCGTTCGTGCTCGCAAGCAGATCACTCCGGGCGCTCTTCGTCAGATCGTCTCAGCATTCTCCGACGACGTCGCCGAGCTCGCCGCGGCCTGCCAGCAGCTCGTCGCCGATGCGGCAGATCAGATCACCGAGAGCATTGTTGACCGTTACTACGGAGGTCGCGTCGAGACGACGGCATTCGCCGTGGCTGACATTGCGCTAGCTGGCCGAACAGCGGAGGCGCTTCTCAGTCTGAGACATGCGCTCGACTCTGGCGCCGACCCGGTGCCGATCGTCGCTGCCTTTGCAATGAAAGTGCGTGCGATGGCGAAGGTGGCGAATGCTACCGGGAGTTCGGGCCAGCTTGCGGGGGCTCTTGGGATGGCTCCATGGCAGGTCGATCGTGCCCGCCGTGACGTTCGCGGTTGGACTGACGAAGCACTGGGCAGCGCGCTCACGGCACTGGCCGAAGCTGACGCCGCGGTCAAGGGCGCAGAGCGAGACCCGGTGTTCGCCGTCGAGAGGCTGATCGGTGTGATCGCGTCTCGTGGACGGGTCTGAGTCTTCGATCAGCTCTTAACGTCGAAAGACCCCGCCGTAGCGGGGCCTTTCGACGTTAAGAATGTGCGCTTAGAGGGCGTTGACCTTCTGAGCAAGACCGGCCTTGCGGTTAGCCGCCTGGTTGCGGTGGATGACACCCTTGCTTACTGCCTTGTCGAGCTTCTTCGACGCGAGTGCGAGAGCCTTGGTTGCCTTGTCCTTGTCGCCTGCAGCGACAGCATCACGGGCACCGCGCACGGCGGTCTTGAGCTCGCTCTTGACCTGGCGGTTGCGCTCCTGAGCCTTGAGGTTGGTGCCGATTCGCTTGATCTGCGACTTAATGTTTGCCACGTTTATATGTGCCTTCGTTTGGTGTGTTCGGTGGTGCCGGTGGGGCGAGAGAGGGCGCTCCCGGCAGTTCGTGCGGTTTCCGCCACACGCAAGCCAACGCCCAATGCTACCAGCTTCGACGGAGCGCCGTAACCAACGGGCCCTCGCGGCATGTCGGCTTCGCGTTCTCCGCGAACCTTTGACCAGCGACATGGGACAATGGTGCTTTACCGACTGAACAGAGTAAGGAACGCGTTGAGCCCCAGAGCAATGACGGCCCTTGAGCCAGCCGCTACCGATCCTGCGTTCATCCGCAACTTTTGCATCATCGCACATATCGACCACGGAAAGTCGACGCTCGCTGACCGCATGCTTCAGGTCACGGGGATTGTCGCCGATCGAGATATGCGGGCACAGTACCTTGACCGGATGGACATCGAGCGCGAGCGCGGAATCACGATCAAGAGCCAAGCCGTGCGCATGCCCTGGGAGAAGGACGGCACGACATTCGCTCTTAACATGATCGACACTCCTGGGCACGTGGATTTCACGTACGAGGTCTCCCGCTCACTCGCTGCCTGCGAAGGAGCGGTTCTGCTCGTTGACGCCGCACAGGGGATCGAGGCGCAGACCCTCGCCAATCTGTATCTCGCACTCGAGAACGACCTTGAGATCATTCCCGTGCTGAACAAGATCGACCTCCCAGCGGCAGACCCAGACAAGTATGCTGCCGAGCTCGCCAATCTCATCGGCGGTTCACCAGACGATGTTCTGCGCGTCTCGGGTAAGACAGGAGCTGGTGTCGACGAGCTTCTCGATCGTGTCGTCGGGCGGGTACCCGCTCCAGCTGGCGACGAGGAGGCACCGGCCCGAGCAATGATCTTCGATTCGGTATACGACAGCTACCGTGGGGTCGTCACCTACGTTCGCATGGTTGACGGCTCATTGCGACCGCGCCAAAAGGTGCAGATGATGTCGACGACCGCGACGCACGAGCTCCTGGAGATCGGCGTATCGTCCCCGGAGCCGACACCGAGCAAAGGATTGGGCGTCGGCGAAGTCGGCTACCTCATCACTGGTGTGAAAGATGTCAGGCAATCCCGAGTCGGCGACACTGTCACCGATTCGAAGACTCCGGCGCAGAAAGCGCTGCCTGGGTACACCGACCCGAAGCCGATGGTGTTTTCGGGGCTCTATCCGATTGATGGTGCGGATTACACCGACCTGCGCGAGGCGCTCGACAAGCTCAAGCTGTCGGATGCTGCGCTGGCTTACGAGCCTGAGACGTCCGTTGCGCTTGGCTTCGGCTTCCGCTGTGGATTTCTCGGATTGCTTCACCTGGAGATCGTGAGCGAGAGACTTCAACGGGAATTCGGGCTCGATCTCATCGCAACAGCACCGAGTGTCACGTACGAGGTGACAACCGAAGACAAGAAGACGGTGACGGTCACCAACCCGAGCGAGTTTCCCGAGGGCAAGATCAGCACTGTGTCCGAACCCGTCGTGAAGGTCGGGATCATCGCGCCAAAGGAATATGTCGGCACGATTATGGAGCTGTGTCAATCGCGCAGAGGAACTCTGCTCGGCATGGAGTACCTGGGAGAGGAACGCGTCGAGATTCGGTACAGCATGCCCCTTGGCGAGATCGTGTTCGACTTCTTCGACCATCTCAAAAGCCGAACGCAGGGGTATGCGTCCCTCGATTACGAACCGATGGGGGAGCAAGAATCCGATCTGGTCAAAGTTGACATTCTGCTTCAGGGCGATCAGGTCGATGCGTTCAGCGCGATTGTGCACCGCGAGAAGGCATATGCCTATGGAGTGCTCATGACGGAGAGGCTCAAGAAGCTCATCCCACGGCAACAGTTCGAGGTTCCCGTGCAGGCGGCCATCGGATCGCGTATTATCGCTCGCGAGTCGATCCGCGCAATGCGAAAAGACGTTCTCGCAAAGTGTTACGGCGGCGACATCTCGCGAAAGCGAAAGCTGCTGGAGAAGCAGAAAGAGGGCAAGAAGCGCATGAAGATGGTTGGGCGCGTGGAAGTGCCCCAGGAGGCTTTCATCGCGGCTCTCAGCGGCGAGACCGAGACAAAGAAGGACAAGAAGTAAGCTGATGCGCCGGTCCAACTTCGAAGACAAGCCGACGGACTACGCGGCCGTCGGCGCGACTCAGGCTGCCGACCTCTTGCAGTACCCTCCCGATGGCTACAAACCGTACGAGGACACCATCAAGATCGGCAGCGGCGATGAGCGTTTCGCCGCTGCATCCGCCTCAATTCTCTCGTGGCAAGTACTTCGGCTCGCGGGAATCACCGTTTCAGACATCGAGCGAGGCAGCGGCGACGCCTACCAAGGTGTGCGCTTCGCAGAGGACGGCACGCCGATACGGCCGGGTGCCGATCGGACGGAGGACCGCTTCTCTTCTGATGGCACCCCATACATCACGTCGGGAACGACGGCAACGCTATCGGGCCGCGTCGGGCAATATTCTGTTCGTGGGCACGTGCGCGTTGTGTATGTGATTGAAGATCCGCAGCGTGTGGCATTTGCGTTTGGAACCGTCTCCGGGCATGCGATCAGCGGCGAGGAATCGTTCGCGATCGAGCATCGCGATGACGACAGCGTGTGGTTCACCGTGCGGGCATTCGTGAGACCTGCCCGGTGGTTTTACACGGTGTTTCCGTTTTTGCTCATGCGGCGTCGCAAGCGATTGTCTGCCCAGTATCTGCGGGCACTGTCGCCCGCCTGGGCGAACGACGTGCGCGAATAGATGTCTCCGTCCGCTCTGCCGCTCGGCGACCCCGCACCACCCGATGGGCGTCTTCCGCCGTCGGCTGCCGTTGACTCCGCAGCGCGTGATCTCGGCGTGTACGTGCACGTGCCGTTCTGCCGCGTTCGCTGCGGCTACTGTGATTTCAACACCTACACAGCCACAGAGCTTCGCGGCGCACGCCAGGTGGATTACGCCGATGAAGCGCTGCAGGAAGTGCGTCTAGCCTGGCAGGTCCTTGACGACCTCGGTGCAGAGTCGCGCACACTGTCGACGGTGTTCTTCGGCGGGGGAACGCCGACGCTCTTGCCCGCGCAAGACCTGGCGCGGATGCTAGCTGGTGTTCGCGACCAGTTCGGCTTGAGCGAGAATGCCGAAGTGACGACGGAGGCGAATCCGGATAGCGTCGACGCACGCTACCTTCAGGACCTTGCGGACGCCGGGTTCACACGGGTCTCCTTCGGAATGCAATCCGCTGTTCCGCACGTGCTCTCCACCCTGGAGCGCACGCACGACCCTGCCCGAATCCCCGACGTTGTTTCGGCCGCTCGCGATGCTGGGCTCAGCGTCAGTCTCGATCTCATATACGGTGCCCCTGGGGAGAGCCTCGACGATTGGAAACGCTCACTGGAGCACGCGTTGCGCCAGAACCCTGATCACCTGTCTGCGTATGCCCTGATCGTTGAGGACGGCACGAAGCTCGCCCGCCAGATTCGCCGAGGTGAGGTCGCCATCCCCGATGACGATCTCGAGGCCGACATGTACGAGGTTGCAGAATCGACGCTCGCCGCCGAGGGCTTCAGCTGGTACGAAGTCAGCAATTGGGCGCGCACTCCCGACGAACGGTCGCGCCACAATCGCGCGTATTGGACGGGACAGGACTGGTGGGGGGTCGGCCCGGGAGCGCACAGTCACGTTGGGGGCGTGCGCTGGTGGAACGTCAAGCACCCCGCAGCATATGCGGCGCGGCTTGCCGATGCGACATCGCCAGCCGCTGGCAGGGAAACGCTCGACAGCGAGACGCGACGGATCGAGCGAATTCTCCTCGAAACCCGAATCCGAGAGGGACTCTCGACACGTGTGCTGAGCGCTTCTGGGCGGACCGCTGTCGCTGAGCTCATTGCCGATGAGCTCGTTAACGCCGAAGCCGCCCTTCGCGGTCGAATCGTACTGACCGTAAAAGGGCGGCTCCTGGCCGACGCCGTCGTGCGACGTCTGACCGACTGACTTACTTGATGAAGCGGAAGTTGACCGGGTAGCGGTACGGCTGACCACCCTTGACCTTGACTCCGCCGATGATCGAGAAGATCAGGTTGAGAATGTACGGGAGCCAGCTCAAGAGGCTGAACAGTGCAGTCAGACCGCCGATCGCGCCGAAGCTTCCCCCAGCGATCATGGACGTCACGATGATGCCGCTCAAAATGCCCACGATGATCGACCATGCGATCATGACGATAAGGATCGTAATCTGCCAGTTGAGAGCCTCTTTTGCTTCCTGACGCACGAAAGGACCACGGTCCTTGAACACCAGGTAGATGATGAGCGACGGCAGAATGCTCAGAACACCGCCGAAGTGGGACCACATCGCCCACATCTTGTCATCTTGAGGAGTGAGCGGCTGAGCACCGGGAGCCTGGGAGTACTGGGGCTGACCGTACGGCTGCTGTCCTTGCTGCGGGGGCTGCTGTGCATACGGCTGCTGACCGTAGGGCTGCTGTCCTTGCTGCGGGGGCTGCTGTGCATACGGCTGCTGACCCGGCTGACCCTGCTGCGGCGGCTGCTGCTGTCCATACTGGGGTGGCTGCTGCTGGCCGTACTGCGGCTGCTGCGGTGGTGTCTGGGATGGCTGGCCTTGCGTGTTGGGCGGCTGATTTGGATCGGCCGGCTGCGGTGCATTCGGGTCAGTCATTGCTTCGCCTTTCGCTGTGGTGAGTTCGCTTGCTGGCGAACGCTCGAGTCAAGTCCTTCGCAAGACTTAGGAGTAAACCTACAGACACGGCGGTGAGGCTGCAATTGTCCGCGCCGCATTGTCACCGACTAAGATTGGCACTCTGAGAGAACGAGTGCCAGAGAGGAGGCGGTAACCGTGGTGTCTGAACGCAGTCTCGATGTTCTGCGGGCGATCGTCACCGACTACGTGTCTTCTCGCGAACCTGTGGGCTCAAAGAGCATCGTCGATCGTCACAGGTTCGGTGTCTCTGCCGCCACGATACGCAACGATATGGCGTTGCTCGAGGAAGAAGAGCTCATCGTCGCTCCCCACACCTCGTCTGGTCGTGTGCCGACAGATAAGGGGTATCGACTCTTCGTCGATCAGCTTGCTGATAAGCGGCCGCTTTCGCCTGCCCAGCGCCGTGCCATTGAGATGTTCCTTGAGCCATCGGCCGACCTTGACGACGTTCTGCGGCGAACTGTTCGCCTTCTCTCGCAGCTGACAAACCAAGTGGCCCTCGTTCAGTACCCGTCGTTCGCGCGGGCGTCCGTGCGTCACGTCGAGCTTGTCATTGTGAGCGAAAGCACGTTGCTTGTCGTCGTAATCATCGATAACGGACGCGTTGATCAGCGACTTGTTGAAGCAGATCATCCGCTCGACGATGATGCGGTCGGGAGTATCAAGGTTCAGATCAACGACGACGTCTCGTCGCGCACTGTCAATGCCGCCGCCGTTGAGCTCATGAATCGCGGTGAGAAGGACGCAGCGGGGGAGCCTTCTGCGCTTGCTGGTGCGGTGCGCGACGTCGTGCTCGAGGTTCTCGGCCATTATCGCGAAGACCGCCTGGTAATGGCGGGCGCTGCGAACCTTGCGCGAACAGAAGAGGATTTCTCAGGAAGCATTTTTCCCGTGCTCGAGGCGCTGGAGCAGCAGGTCGTGCTGCTCCGACTGTTCGGCGAGATGCAGGCCGACCAGCTGGGAGTCTCGGCGAGCATCGGCAGAGAAAACGCACCGTTCGGTCTCGATGAGACAAGCATCGTGACGAGCGGGTACCGTTCCTCTGCTGGCGAAATCGCCCGTCTTGGTGTGCTCGGACCCACGAGAATGGACTATGCGGGAAACATCACGGCCGTGCGCGCCGTTGCCCGCTATCTTTCTCGGCTTCTCGGGGTCGAGTGACACTCTCCACGTGCGCGGCTCGGCGCACAGAATTGCACAACCGCCGGACGAGCCCGACCGGCGAACGACGAGGAAAGGCCGCGAGTGGCTGACCACTACGAAACCCTCGGCGTGTCGCGTGACGCGTCTGTCGACGAGATCAAGAAGGCATACCGCAAGCTTGCGCGGCAGCTGCACCCTGACGTCAACCCAAGTCCCGAGGCAGCAGAGACGTTTAAGAATGTCACGCACGCCTATGACGTGCTCAGCGATTCGCAGCAGCGCGCCGAATATGATGCCGGGGGCCGCAACCCGTTCGGCGGCGGCGGTGGTGGCTTCGGTGGATTCGGCGACATCTTCGATACGTTCTTCGGCGGTGGAGGCGGCGCAGGGCGTGGCCCCCGATCGCGCCAAGAGCGAGGAGAAGATGCGCTTCTGCGTATTGAGATCGACCTCATCGATGTGATGTTCGGAACCACGAAGCACATCGAGGTCGACACGGCGGTGCTCTGCGAGACCTGCGAAGGTTCGTGCTGTCAACCGGGGACATCACCGATCACCTGTGACATCTGCCACGGAACGGGGCAGGTGCAGCGCACCGTTCGGTCACTGCTCGGCAACGTCGTCACCGCAAGCCCGTGTGGATCGTGCCGGGGGTACGGCACGATCATTCCAAACCCGTGCGTGACGTGCCAGGGGCAGGGTCGCGTGCGCGCACGCCGCACCGTTTCGGTAGATATCCCCTCTGGCGTCGACACCGGGCTGCGTCTGCAGATGCCAGGAAGCGGCGAGGTCGGACAAGGCGGCGGTCCATCGGGCGATCTCTATCTCGAGATCAAGGTGAGGCACGACGACGTCTTCAGCCGCAACGGCGACGACGTTCTCTGCACCCTCGAAGTGTCAATGGCCGATGCGATCATCGGTACGACGAGCACGATCAATGCACTGGACGGTGACGTCGATCTTGATATTCGCCCTGGCGTTCAGAGCGGCGATGTTCTGGTGATCAAGGACCGCGGGATCACGGGTCTGCGCAGCAGCGCGCGCGGAGATCTGCGTGTCGGCGTGCAAGTGGTGACGCCGTCGAAGCTCGATCATAAGGAACGGGAGATGATCCGCCAGTTCTCGGAGCGCCGTCGCGACCCGAAGCCCGAACTCGCTCACTTTCAGCAGGGCCTCTTCGCGAAGCTTCGCGACCGTTTTGTGAGCTGACATGAGCAGTCTCTTCCTCAATGACGCGCTCGAGGGCGCGTCGCCTGGTGACCGCCTTGTGCTCTCCGGGTTGGAAGCAAAGCACGCCGTTTCGGTCTCTCGTGTTCGTGCCGGTGAAGCGGTGCTCGTCGGAAACGGTCGCGGGCTGCTCGTCGAGTGCGTCGTCGAGACGGCTCGTCCGACTGAAGTCACACTGCGCGCAGAGAGCGTGAGCAGCCACGACGAGCGGCAGCCCGTGATCTCGCTTGCCCAGGCCCTGGCGAAAGGCGATCGAGACGAACGGGCGGTGCAGATGTGCACGGAACTCGGCGTCAGCTGCATCATTCCGTGGCAGGCAAAGCGCAGCGTGTCACGCTGGGACGCCGCAAAGGCAGCCAAGGGTGCGCAACGGTGGCAGACGATCGCGCGCGAGGCGACGAAGCAGTCATTGAGAGCACACGTTCCGACAGTGAAGCCGCTCGCCACAACCGCGATGCTTGCCTCAGGCAGCGCGGAACAGCGGATGCTGGTGCTCGACCCCGACGCAGAAACCGCGCTCAGCAGCATCCAGCTCGATGATCGTTCGATCGTTCTCGTTGTCGGTCCGGAGGGCGGAATCGCCGACGAGGAGCTACGCGAGCTCACCGCGGCGAATGCCGAGAGGGTGCGTCTTGGCTCACAGGTGCTGCGCACGTCGTCTGCCGGCGCGGCGGCGCTCGCAGTTCTCAACGTCTTGACACAGGAATGGTAGCTACCGCGCACGCGATGGTTCCGTAGGATAGAGGCATGACAGAGACAACTCCGAGCATCTTCAGCCGCATCATCTCCCGTGAGATTCCGGCGACGATTGTCGCGGAGAACGATGATCTGATTGCGTTCGAAGACATCAATCCTCAGGCACCAGTTCACGTGCTTGTTGTGCCCAAAACAGCAGAGTACGCAACAGTTGCAGAGCTCGCTGCCGCAGATCCCGCACTCCTAGCGAAGCTTGTTGCACAGGCACAGCAGATCGCGGATGAACGCGCTGGTGGACAATACCGGCTGATTTTCAACAGCGGTGCGGACGCTGGCCAGACAGTTTTCCACGTGCATGCCCATGTGCTGGCTGGAGATCTCGGAGAGGGAACACTTGTCGGACACTGACCAACCACAACCGCACAGCGAGGCGACGGCAGAGATTCTCGTCGACGGCATCGCAATGGTGCAGGTGCTCGGGCCCCAGGACCGCCTTCTGACGACCATTGAGCAGGAGCATCCTGATGTCGACGTGCACGTTCGCGGCAACAGAATCACACTCACAGGCCCGGAGCCCGCAGTTGCGGCTGCCCGCCAGCTGATTGAGCAACTGCTTGAGCTCGCGCGCAGCGGGCACGATCTTGCGCAGTCGGATGTGACGACGTCGTCACGCCTCATCGAAGAGGGCGGCCACACGCCGACCGAGGTGCTCGGACAGACGATCCTCTCTGCACGAGGCAAGGCGATCAGGGCGAAGACGGCTGGGCAGAAGTCATACGTCGACGCGATCGACGAGAACACAATCACCTTCGGCATCGGGCCGGCAGGGACCGGCAAAACCTATCTCGCCATGGCGAAGGCCGTGCAGGCGCTGCAGCGAAAAGAAGTGACACGGATCATCTTGTCGCGACCGGCGATCGAAGCAGGGGAGAGGCTCGGGTTCTTGCCCGGCACACTCACGGACAAGATCGATCCCTACCTGCGACCGCTGTATGACGCACTGAACGAGATGATGGACCCCGAGATCGTTCCAAAGCTTCTGGCGACAGGAACCATTGAAGTGGCGCCTCTCGCGTATATGCGCGGGCGAACACTGAATGATTCGTTCGTCGTGCTCGATGAAGCTCAGAATACGACACCCGAGCAGATGAAGATGTTTCTCACGCGACTCGGCTTCAATTCAAAGATGGTCGTGACCGGGGACATCACTCAGGTAGATCTTCCAGGGGCGTCCTCCGGCCTTCGCCTGGTCACACGGGTGCTGAACACCATCGATGACATCGAATTCTGTCGGCTGACGAGCGACGACGTGGTGCGTCACACCCTCGTCGGACAGATCGTCGACGCGTACAGCGAGTACGACGAGCGACAGCAGGCAGAGCGCTCTGAGCGAGAACAGGCACGTGAGTTCGCGAACCGAGTCGAGAAGCGCGGGCGCCAGCAACGTGATGCAAAACGCAAACCTGGAGGCTTCAGCTCGTGAGCATCGAGATCAACAACGAATCTGCAGTCGCGGTCGATGAAGCAGCGCTGCTGAGGCTTTGCAACCACGCGCTCGGCGTGATGCACGTGAGCGCGGAGGCTGAGCTGAACATCGTCGTCGTCGACGAGGGCGCGATGGAGCAGTTGCACGTGCAATGGATGGATGAGCCCGGGCCGACGGACGTTCTCAGTTTTCCCATGGACGAGCTGAGACCCGGAACCGAAGAGAACCCCGCGCCACCCGGACTGCTCGGCGACATTGTGCTCTGCCCGCAGGTTGCCGAAATGCAGGCAGAGACGGCGGGCCACTCAACGCTGGATGAGCTTCTGCTCTTGACCACCCACGGCATCCTGCATCTGCTCGGATTCGATCACGCTGAGCCGGACGAAGAGCGCGAGATGTTCGGAATTCAGCGAGACATTCTGCTGTCGTTCGCCACAATAGACCGCCACGGAGCTTAGGTGCTTCTCGTCATCTTTGCCTGTGCGGCGCTCGTGCTCATCGCCTTCGCCGGGCTGCTGACCGCAGCTGACGCAGCAATCGGTGTGAAATCTCGCAACGACATTCAGGATCTCGCCGAGCAGCCACGGCGATCGCGAGCGCTCGAAGCCATTGCACTCGACCCCGGCTCGCACATGAACTCCATCAACTTCATGCGCATTTTCGCCGAAACCACGGCCGCCGTCCTCGTGACACTCGTTTTCGTGCGACTTTTTGAACAGCTGTGGCTTGCGCTGCTGATTTCGGCCTTCATCATGACTCTCGCCTCTTTCGTTCTCGTCGGGGCAAGTCCGCGGAGCTACGGACGCAATCAGGCAGACATGATTCTGCGCCTCACCGCTCCGCTCATCCACTTCGTGCGGGTTCTGCTCGGCCCTGTCGCGCATGCTCTGATGGCGTTCGGCAACCGGGTGACGCCCGGAGTGCCGCGCGAGATCTCGTTTTCGTCGGAAGAGCAGCTGCTCAGCATGGTTGATGAAGCCACAGAGATGAGTGTGCTCGAAGAGGACGATCGGGAGCTGATTCACTCGATTTTCGAGTTCAATGACACCTACGTGCGTGAGGTGATGATTCCACGCACTGACATGGTGAGCATCGATCACGACACAACGGTCAGTGCCGCACTCGGCGTTTTTCTCGGCACGGGCATTTCTCGGGCTCCCGTCGTTTCTGACGATGTCGACGAGGTCCTCGGCATCCTCTATTTGAAGGATTTGGCGCGGGTCGTCTACGAAGGCGACGCTGACGCGCAGCGAAACCCCGCTCTGGATCTGGTTCGCCCCGCCTGGTTCGTTCCCGAATCGAAGAAGGTCGATGACTTGCTTCAGCAGATGCAGGTGGAGTCGAATCATCTCGCGATGGTTGTCGATGAATATGGCGGTATCGCGGGGCTTGTCACCCTCGAAGACTTGATCGAAGAGCTCATCGGAGACATTGCGGACGAGTACGATCGTGAGCCTCTCGACGTTGAGCAGCTGACGACTTCTCAGTTTCGGGTGCGTTCGCGGCTTTCCATCGATGAGCTCGGCGACCTCTTCGATATCGAGATCGATGACGACGATGTCGATTCGGCCGGCGGGCTCCTCACCAAAGCGCTCGATCGGCTGCCGGTGTCTGGGGACCGCGTCAGCACTCACGGGTTGGTGATGACGGCCGAGCGAACCCACGGAAGACAAGGCGAAATCAGCACGATTATCGTGCAGCGTGACGTGGGGGCTCATGCCGCCGATTCACCCGAACAGGAGCAGAAATGACTGAACCGGAACACGAAGGGTATCGCGCAGGTTTTGTCTCATTCGTTGGGCGCCCGAACGTCGGGAAATCGACGCTGATGAATGCGCTAGTCGGCACAAAGGTTGCAATAACGAGCGCAAAGCCGCAGACAACGCGCAAAGCGATTCGCGGCATCATCAGCGGCGACGACGGTCAGGTCATCATTGTGGACACGCCAGGGGTGCACCGACCGAGAACGCTGCTTGGCGAACGACTCAACGATCTTGTGCAGTCCACTCTCGGCGACATGGATGTGATTGGGCTCTGTGTGCCGGCGGGGGACAAGATCGGGCCGGGCGATCGTTACATCAACCAGCAGCTCGACGATTATCCGCGCGCGAAGAAGGTGGCCATCGTCACGAAGATCGACGCGGTGCCGAAGGCGCGGGTTGCCGACCAGCTGTTGGCGGTCTCTCAACTTCGGGAATGGGATGAGATCATCCCCGTTTCCAGCATTGAGGCTGTTCAACTTGACGTGCTTGTCGCACAGCTCGTCAAGCTTCTCCCTGAATCGCCGAAGCTCTATCCAGACGAGCGGATCACTGACGAATCGCTCGAAGACCGCATTGCCGAATTTATTCGGGAGGCCGCACTCGAGGGTGTGCATGATGAGCTGCCCCATTCGCTTGCCGTGACGATCGACGACATCAGCACGAGAGACGACAAGCCTCTCGTCGACATTTACGCGAATATCTTCGTCGAGCGAGATAGCCAGAAGGCGATTGTGATCGGCAAGCATGGGGCACGTCTCCGAGAGGTCGGAGAGAGAGCCCGTGCGCAGATCGAGCCCCTCGTTGAGTCAAAGGTGTTCCTTTCGCTTCGAGTGAAAGTAGCGCGCGAGTGGCAACGCGACCCCAAGCAGCTCGGCCGGCTCGGATTCTGATTCGACGCCATGCCACCGGAGGATGATTTTGCGCATCCACGGGATGATCAGGGGTCGTCTCAGGCCAAAGGCGCGTTCATGAGAACTACTCTTGAGCGCATGATCCGAGCTTTGCTGCCGCGTCAATACGCGATCGATGGGGCCGTTGGGGCGCTCGTTGCGCTGCTGTGTCTTCCATTCGCGTTGCGCGGCAATTTCATCGAGCCCTGGGTGGTGCTCGTGGTCTGGGGATCTCTTTCGCTGCGGCGCGCATCACCAGGAATCGCTCTCACCATTTCCTGGGTCGCGGTGATCGCGCAGATGGCGTTCGGAGCTTCGGCAAACGCCTACAACGTGGCCATTCCGATCATCCTCTACGCCACGGCCCGCTATGGAGACGGCTGGGTGCGCTGGTACGGGCTCATCTCTGCCGTCGTCGGGGGACTCGTCGCGTCTGCCTACACGGTGCTTGTCACGAACACGGGTGTGACCGCCAATGCCGAGGCACTCCCGATTCTGGTATTCGCCACGGTCGCGGGCGCGACGGCCGGGGTTGTCGTTCTTGGGCTTTCGTGGACTCTTGGGCAGCTGATGCGCACAGCTGATGCTGCTCGTCAGGCAGGCTATGAACGCTTTCGAGCGCGTCAGGCGCAATCGCTCGCCGAGCGCGCCACCGTCGTCGAGCAAGAACGCGGCAGGATCGCGCGCGATATGCATGATGTGGTTGCGCACTCGCTTGCCGTTGTCGTCGCTCAGGCCGATGGAGCTCGATACGTGCACAAGGGAGACGCCGATGCGCTGGCACGGACGCTTGAGACTGTATCCGACACGGCGCGACATGCGCTGGGCGACGTGCGGCTGCTTTTGAGTGAACTGCGTCACGAGCAGGAAGCCGGCCCTCAGCCCGGCTTCGCAGACATTGACACACTCGTTGAGACAATGCGAAGTGCGGGACTTATGGTGTCGTACACCCTTGTCGGCACGCTGCCCGACCTTCCGACGGGTCGACAGATTGCCGCATATCGCATCATGCAAGAGGCCCTCACGAACGCGATGCACCACGGGGAACCGCACCGTGACGTCGAGGTTACGGTGGTCGGCAGCGATGCCGGTGTCGAACTCATCGTGCAGAACGTGGTCGGTCAGAGTGCTCCTTCGCGGGGCACAGACCTGTCACGGGGACACGGCCTACCCGGAATGCGCGAACGCGCCACACTGGCGGGCGGTACCCTCGATATCGACGCGTCGACACCCGGTTGGTTCCGTGTGATCGCCCGTCTTCCGATCGCGTGAGTGAGGCTTGATCCCCATGACAGAACCTATTTCCGTCGCGCTCGTTGATGATCAATCACTTTTTCGAGCTGGGATCCGCATGCTCATTGACTCGCAGCAGGATCTCTCGTTCGCCGGGGAAGCAGAGAACGGGCTCAAAGGCGTTGAGCTCGTGCGTTCTCGGCGCCCCGATGTCGTACTCATGGACGTTCGCATGCCAGAGCTTGACGGCATCGAAGCGACGGAACGGATTCTGGCAGAGGCGGATTCTGCCGGACGCCCGGCACCGCGCGTGATCGTGCTCACCACATTTGAACTCGACGAAGGCGCTGCGCGCGCACTGCATATCGGCGCGAGTGGATTCCTCTTGAAGGACTCCCAGCCCGAATTCCTTCTTGCGGCGATCCGCTCGGTGCATTCCGGAAGTGCCGTGATCGCTCCGGGCGCGACGAAGGCGCTGCTGGCCCAGATGGGACAGCCGGCACGCAGTCGTGAGCCCATCGAATATGCGGCGCTGACGGAGCGCGAAAAGCAGATCTTTGTTCTCGCGGCATCCGGAATGAGCAATTCTGAGATCGCCCGCAAGGAATTCCTCAGCGAGGCCACGGTCAAAACGCACGTAAGCCGCGTGCTCAGCAAGCTCGGCACGCGCGATCGCGTGCAGCTGGTGATTTACGCGTACGAACACGGCATCGCCGGTTAACGCGTGCCGCCGCTCCCACTCGATGGTGTTATCCTGAAATCGTGTTTTCCACCGCGCTTCTCCTTAGCTGCCGCGACGAGGCTTAGCTCAAGCCCCACTCGTCGCGGAGTTCGTTGTCGGCTGCAGAAGATTCGCGAGGAGAAATGAAGCAATGAAAAACAATCAGAAGGCATCGCCGATGCCGATCAGCAAGTATCGGCCCTTCCAGCAGCAGATTTCGGTCGATCTTCCTGACCGCACATGGCCGGGAGCTGTCATCACAGCTGCCCCGCGGTGGTGCGCCGTCGACCTGAGGGACGGCAACCAGGCGCTGATCGACCCCATGAGCCCCGAGCGCAAGCGTGTGATGTTCGACATGCTCGTGCGCATGGGCTACAAGGAGATCGAAGTCGGCTTTCCGAGTGCCAGCCAAACAGACTTCGATTTCGTGCGCTCCTTGATCGACGAAGACGCGATCCCTGACGACGTCACGATTCAGGTTCTGACGCAGTGCCGTGAGCACCTCATCCGCCGCACGTACGAGTCGATCGCCGGCGCGAAGCAGGCGATCGTGCATCTGTACAACTCCACGAGCGTTCTGCAGCGCGACGTTGTGTTCCGCTCAGATAAGCGGGGGATCATCGATATCGCGCTGAACGGTGCACGGATCTGCAAGCAGATGGAGAGCACGGTTCCCGGCACGACGGTGTTCTACGAATACTCGCCAGAGAGCTACACCGGCACAGAGCTCGAGTTTGCCGCGCAGATCTGCAACGAGGTGCTCGATGTGCTGGAGCCGACACCCGAACGCAAGGTAATCATCAACCTGCCAGCAACCGTCGAGATGGCCACCCCGAACGTCTACGCGGACTCGATCGAGTGGATGAACCGAAACCTCAATCATCGTGAGAACGTCATTCTGTCATTGCATCCCCACAACGACAGGGGAACGGCGATCGCGGCCGCGGAACTCGGCTACATGGCCGGTGCAGACCGCATCGAAGGATGCCTCTTCGGCAATGGGGAGCGAACAGGCAACGTGGATCTCGTTGCTCTCGGTATCAACTTGTTCACGCAGGGAATCGATCCGCAGATCGATTTCAGCGACATCGACGAGATCAAGCGCACTGCTGAATACTGCAACCAGCTGAAGGTGCATGAACGAAGCCCCTGGGCGGGAGATCTCGTCTTCACCGCGTTCAGCGGTTCTCATCAGGACGCCATCAAGAAGGGCTTCGAGGCAATGGCAGCGGAAGCGGCCGAATCGGGCGTATCGACGGAGGATCTTGTCTGGGCCGTTCCCTACCTGCCCGTGGACCCGAAGGATCTCGGGCGCTCGTACGAAGCGGTGATTCGCGTCAACTCTCAGTCGGGCAAGGGCGGCGTCGCCTACCTTCTGAAGTCCGACCATGGAATGGAATTGCCGCGCAAGCTGCAGATCGAGTTCTCGTCTGTCGTTCAAAGTCGCACGGAGTCCGAAGGCGGCGAGGTCACCAGTGAAGAGATCTGGCGCATCTTCCACGACGAATATCTGCCTTCCGACCTCGGTGAGTCCCAGTGGGGTCGATTCGAACTGCGCGGCCTTCGCACGTCGAGCAGCGTCGATGGCGGCGTCGACGTTGACGTCACGTTGCGCGACGGTGAATCGCTTGACCAGCACACCGCGCATGGAAATGGCCCCATCGCGGCGTTTCTCACAGTGATGAACGAGCATGGCGTCGACGTGACGCTCTATGACTATGTCGAGCACGCGCTCAGCGCGAGCGGCGATGCCGCTGCGGCTGCGTATGTCGAGCTGCAGGTCGGCGAGAAACGGCTGTGGGGGGTCGGAGTTGATGGCGATATTTCCGTCGCGTCGCTGAAGGCGATCATATCGGCGGTCAACCGTGGTCTTCGCACAACGACTACCGACCCGGCTTTGGAAGCAGCCGGGGTCTGAGCCGGCACTCGAGACGACGGGCGCGGGCAGGGGAGTTCATCCCCTGGCCGCGCCCGTCGTCTCATGGTGTCGTTCCGCCCGCATGCAGGCGAACGAGAGATAATCAAGTGTGCCGATATATCGAGATGAAGGCGTGGTGCTGAGAACCCACAAGCTGGGCGAAGCCGACCGCATCGTGACCTTGCTGACGCGGCAGCACGGCAAGGTGCGCGCCGTCGCCAAGGGAATTCGGCGCACGAGCTCACGATTCGGATCACGTCTTGAACCGTTTATGGTCGCGGATCTGCAGCTATACGAAGGCCGCAGCCTCGACACCATCACTCAGGCAGAGACTCTGGGCGCATACGGACAGATCATCGCCGCCGATTACGACAGCTATACCGCCGCGAACGTCATGGTCGAAACGGCAGACAAGATCACCGAGTCCGACACAAACCGCCAGCAGTACCTGCTGCTTCTCGGGGCGCTGCGGTCGCTCTCACGCGCCGAGCACGCACCGGCTATGACTCTCGACTCCTACCTGCTTCGGGCATTGTCGCTCGCAGGCTGGGCACCGAGCTTCATCGACTGCGCGCGCTGCCAGCGTCCCGGTCCGCATGAAACCGTCGTCGTGCAGATGGGGGGAGTGGTGTGCGTGGACTGCGCTCCAACGGGAAGCCCGAAGATCGATGTGCCGACCCGAGAGCTCCTCGGCTCGCTGCTCGCGGGGGAATGGAACATCGTGGATGCGGCTGACGCGGCAGTTCGCACACGGGCAAGCGGCCTTGTCGCCGCATACGTTCAATGGCATCTCGAGCGGGGGATCCGATCGTACGCCCATCTCAGCTCGAGTCCGTCGGCAGAAAGGCGAAAGTGACCCCCAAACCATATACGCACGCTGACGCTGTTCCGTATCGCCCCATCGACTGGACCGGTGTGTACCCGCCCGAGCTGCCGGCGAAGGCACTGCCGAAGCACGTGGCGATTGTGATGGACGGCAACGGGAGATGGGCGAACAAGCGCGGTATGACACGCATCGAGGGGCATAAAGCGGGCGAAGCCGCACTTCTCGACGTTGTAGCCGGTGCCATTCAGCTGGGCATTCGCCACGTGAGCGTCTACGCGTTCTCGACAGAGAATTGGGCACGATCGCCCGAGGAAGTGCGCTTTCTCATGGGGTTCAACCGATCGGTGCTGCACCGCAGGCGGGACCAGCTCAACGAATGGGGAGTGCGAATCCGCTGGGCCGGCCGCAAGCCACGACTCTGGTCTTCGGTCATCAAAGAGCTTCACCATGCCGAGCAGCTCACCGCGGACAACTCCGTGCTCACACTCACAATGTGCGTCAACTATGGAGGGCGAAACGAGATCACTGATGCCGTGCGCTCCATTGCCCGCGACGTCAGCGAGGGCAAGCTGAAGCCAGGAGGTATCTCCGAGCGCACGATTGCCTCTCGGCTGTATGTGCCCGACACGCCGTCCGTCGATCTTTTCGTGCGAAGCTCTGGGGAGCAGCGCACCAGCAATTTCATGCTCTGGCAGAGTGCCTACGCCGAAATGGTTTTCCTCGACACCCTGTGGCCGGACTTCACGCGTGAAGACCTCTGGCATGCCGTGAGCCTGTACGTCAGTCGCGATCGTCGATTCGGCGGGGCGAGAGATGCGCCGGCATCCTGATCTCGGGAATTCTCTCGCGTCTCGCCTCGTTGCATCGATCATGAGCGCACCCATCACCGTCGACATTTGGTCTGATATTGCCTGCCCCTGGTGCTACATCGGTAAGCGCCGTTTCGAGCGCGCGGTTGACACGTTTTCCGAGGATGCTGAGAACCCACCGGTGTCGGTGCGATTTCACAGCTTCGAGCTCGCCCCAGACACGCCCGTCGATTTTGACGGGAACGAGCGGGACTTTCTTGCCTCGCACAAGGGACTGCCACCCGATCAGATCACGCAGATGCTCGACCATGTCACGGGTCTTGCTCAGCAGGTAGGGCTCGCATACGACTTCGACTCCATCAAACACACAAAGACCCTGAAAGCGCACCAGCTTGTGCATTTTGCTCGAGCGCAGGGCAAGGAGCATGAGCTGATGGAACGGCTCATGAGCGCCTATTTTGTCGAGGGCAGGCACGTCGGACGTGTCGACGACCTTGCCGATCTTGCCGCAGATGTCGGCCTCGACCGAGACGCCGCCATTCACGCGCTTGAGCAGGAGACATACGCCGCAGACGTCTCCGCAGACATGGCGCAGGCAACCGAATACGGCATTAACGGAGTGCCGTTCTTCGTGTTCGACAGCGCATACGGAGTGTCCGGCGCCCAGGAACCGGAGACCTTCGGTGAGGTGCTGCGCGAGGTCGTGTCGCGACGGGGTGAGGCCGCGTGAGCTCAGAGGCGACGACAGACGGAGCGAACGTGTTTCAGATGCTCGGTGACACCGCGGCGGCTTCGTGCGAAGGCGATGTGTGCGCGGTTCCGACCACGGCGGTGCAGGAGGCTCCCCAATCTGGGACAATTGAGAGGTTATGACCTCGACTTCGACGCGCACGCGTCCGCTTCAGATCGGCTCGCTCACTCTCGATGTGCCCGTCGTGCTCGCACCGATGGCCGGAATCACGAATACGGCGTTTCGGCGCCTCTGTCGTGAGTTCGGCGCAGGGCTGTACGTCTCCGAGATGATCACGTCGCGTGCCCTCGTCGAGCGCACGACGGAAACAATGCGTTTGATCTCACACCATGAGTCGGAGGTTCCGCGCAGCATTCAGCTTTACGGGGTCGATCCGACGACGGTGCGTGAGGCCGTGACGATGATCGTTGCAGAAGACCGCGCCGACCACATCGACCTCAACTTCGGGTGCCCTGTTCCGAAGGTGACGCGCAAGGGCGGTGGCGCGGCGCTGCCGTGGAAGCACGACCTCTTCCGCGACATCGTGACCGAGGCCGTCAACGCGGCCGGGCAGACACCCGTGACTGTCAAAATGCGCAAAGGCATAGACAAGGACCACCTGACCTATCTCGACGCAGCCCGTTTCGCACAAGATGCCGGGGTGTCTGCAATCGCGCTTCACGCTCGAACGGCATCCGAATTTTACTCAGGGCACTCTGACTGGAGCGCGATTGCGACACTGAAAGAAACCGTCCCGGATGTTCCCGTTCTGGGCAATGGCGATATCTGGTCTGACTCCGACGCGCTCGATATGATGTACCAGACAGGCTGCGACGGCGTCGTCGTCGGCCGAGGATGCCTCGGGCGTCCCTGGCTCTTCGGAGACCTCGCCGCCGCCTTCCGCGGCGAGCCGCAGCGGTTCAGACCAGGGCTCGGTCAGGTGATCAATACATTCCGGCGACACGCGCAGCTGCTCGCGGAGTTCTTCGAATCGGAAGAACGTGGATGCCGCGACATTCGCAAACACGTTGCCTGGTATTTCAAGGGGTACCCGGTTGGCAGCGATCTGCGCACGCGCCTCGCCACCGTCGAGTCACTCGAGCAGCTCGATGAGCTTCTCGCGTCTCTTGACGCGTCCGCTCCCTACCCGGGCGACGATGCCGAGGGGCCACGTGGGCGTTCGGGGCATCCGAAGCGTCCCGTGCTTCCCGAGGGCTGGCTCGATTCACACGTCATCGCCGGTCGTGACGCACAAGACATCCACGAAGCGGAGTTGAACACCAGTGGCGGTTGACGTTTACAACGCGCACGACCAGGCTCGATGGCTGCCCGAACACCACACATCACGGCGAAGCGATTTCGCCCGCGATCGCGCGCGACTACTGCACTCGAGTGCTCTGCGTCGCCTTGCGGCCAAGACCCAGGTGCTCAGTCCGACGTCCGGTGTCGATTTCGCTCGTAACAGGCTCACGCACTCCCTTGAAGTCGCGCAGGTCGGGCGCGAGCTCGCCGCAAGCCTTGCCCTCGCACCAGACGTCGTTGACACAGCTTGCCTTGCGCACGACATCGGGCACCCGCCGTTCGGCCACAACGGCGAAAAGGCACTTAACGATTGGGCAGCCGACATCGGCGGCTTCGAGGGAAACGCGCAGACACTTCGCGTGCTGACCCGGCTGGAGCCGAAGGTGTTTGGCGACGAAGGCACGCCGTACGGGCTGAACCTCACGCGAGCGAGTCTCGATGCCAGCTGCAAGTACCCGTGGCCGGCTTCGCATGCTGTTGCCGACCCGAGCGGACGCGCCAAGTATGGGTTCTTCGACGACGACACTGCTGCCTTCGCCTGGCTTCGCGATGGCGCCCCTGAGGGGCAGAGGTGCATTGAATCCGAGGTTATGGATCTCTCTGATGACATCGCCTATTCCGTGCATGATTTCGAAGATGCAATCGTCAGCGAATACATCGATCCGGCTTTTCTCAATGCGAAGGCAGGACACAGCTCTCTCTTGCAGGCGGTGCGTGCATGGGCCGGTTCCGCATTCACCGTTGACGATCTCGGCGCGGCCTTCGAACGGCTGTCGCTGCATCCCTCCTGGCCCCGCACCTGGAACTCATCGCGTCGTGATTTGGCAGGCCTCAAGGACTTCACGAGCTCGATGATCGGCCATTTTGCCCGGGCAGCAACCGAGGCGACTCAGACGGCATACCCGCAGCGCAGCCTCATCCGCTTCGGCGCCCACGTTGAAGTTCCTCACGAGATCGCCTCAGAAATCGCGGTGCTTAAAGGAGTGGTCGCGGCCTTCGTCATGTCGAGTGATGCTCGGCAGCCGATCTACAGGCAGCAGCGAGAGATTCTGACAACACTCGCCGACCGAATTTACGGTTCAGGCGGAGAAGGCCTCGACATCGCCTTCGCAGCGGACTGGGCAGAAGCGACATCGGATGCTGCGCGCAAGCGCATCGTTATCGATCAGATCGCCAGTCTGACCGACCAGGGTGCTGTCGCGAGGTACGCTCACCGCGACGTTGTCGCCGGAGTTATCCCCACTTCCTGAGGGCGTCCACAGGCAGCTCAGCAGGCGTTCGCCGACGGCTAGGATGGGTGCATGGCAGGCCGCATTCGACAGACTGATATCGAAGAGGTCAAGTCGCGCACGAATATCGCCGACATCATCGGTGATTACGTCACGCTCAAGTCGGCCGGCATCGGCTCAATGAAAGGTCTCTGTCCCTTTCACGACGAACGGACCCCGAGTTTTCACGTGCGCCCCCAGGTGGGTTTTTATCACTGCTTCGGCTGCGGCGAATCAGGCGACGCGATCTCGTTTCTGCAGAAGATGGATCACGTCACCTTCGCTGAGGCTGTCGAACGTCTCGCGGCGCGCGCAGGCATCGAGCTGCACTACGAAGACGGTGCGGGCCCCGGCGTCGATCACGGCAGACGATCACGGCTGCTGGCTGCGAACAAGGCTGCGGAAGACTACTTTCAGCGGCAGCTCACAGCCCCGAGTGCTGAAGCAGGCCGTGCGTTTCTCGGCGAGCGAGGTTTCGACGCCGCGGCTGCAGCACGCTTTGGGGTCGGCTTTGCCCCACAAGGCTGGGACAACCTGCAGAAGCACCTCACGGCTGCAGGATTCACACGCGACGAGCTGGTGACGGCCGGGCTTCTCTCACAGGGAGACAGAGGAGTCTACGACCGATTCCGCGGTCGCCTCGTCTGGCCCATCCGAGACGTCACGGGCCAGACCGTTGGGTTTGGAGCACGACGGCTTTTCGACGATGACAAGGGCCCGAAGTACCTCAATACTCCAGAGACTCCCGTGTATCACAAGGCACACGTACTGTACGGGCTTGATATCGCGAAACGCGATATCTCCCGAGGTAATCAGGTTGTCGTCGTTGAGGGTTATACAGACGTGATGGCCTGTCATCTTGCCGGAATAACCACGGCCGTCGCTACCTGCGGAACCGCGTTCGGCGTCGACCACATCAAGGTGATTCGCCGCATCATGGGTGATGACAATCGCAATGGCGAAGTCATCTTTACGTTCGACCCAGATGCGGCAGGGCAGAAGGCGGCACTCCGCGCGTTCTCCGAAGAGAAGCGCTTTGCCGCCCAAACGTACGTGGCCGTCGCTCCCGCGGGGCTCGATCCGTGCGACCTGCGGCTCAAGCGCGGAGATTCGGCGGTTCGTCGACTTCTCGAGACGAAAGAGCCCATGTTCGAGTTCGTCATCAAGCAGGTGCTCTCGCAGTACAACCTTGACACGGTTGAGGGCCGGGTCGGCGCACTGCAGGCTGCGGCCCCCATCGTCTCTGATATTCGAGACGCCTCGCTTCGACCCGGATATACGCGCGTGCTCGCCCGTCAGCTGGGTGTTGATCTGGGCGAGGTGCAACGTGCGGTCCGCTCGTCGCGCGGCCAGAAACCTCACGGGCACGAAGCGCGGGCCCCGTCAGGCGAACCCAAAGCCGAGAGGCCCGTTGGCATTGCCGATCTTCCGAAGGACCCCTCAACGCGGCTCGAACGAGACGCCCTGATGGCGATCGTGCAGCACCCCCGCGTGATCGGCGAAGACATCGTCGCCGATGCCGTGCACACGGGTTTTACGAACCACCCGCTCTCTGTGCTTCGCGATGCGATCGCCGCTCACATGGACACCTTCGCCTCGGACGGCTGGTTTCAGGCGATCAGCGATGACACCCCCGAACCCTACCGGGACCTCCTGCACCAGCTGGGTGTCGCCCCACTTCCCGAGCGCGGGGAGCGCGAGCTCGAGGTGTACGTGCGCGATGTCGCGGTGTCCCTGGTCGAACGAGACATGCTCAGACGCAAAGCGGAGCTTCTCGGGTCGCTGCAACGGCACGATCCTCGGGATTCCGAAGGGTCCCGAAAGATTCAGCAGAAGCTCGTGCAGCTTGAGACAGAACGGCGCCGCCTCCGCGCGGGATGATCGTACAGGGCACAACCTGAGGCATGATGGTTCTCATGCAATCCGAGTCCGAGCCCGAACCCGTACTCGCCGCATCCGATCTCACCATCAGCTATCCCGCGCACGGCGCAAGCAATGAGCACATCGCCATCAACGGTGTATCGTTCACGGTCGGCACCGGGGAGATTCTCGGTGTCATCGGCGAGGCAGGGTCGGGCAAATCAACGCTCGCTTCAGTTCTCTCCGCCGATTTCAAGACGCCAAAGAGCCGGCGGCTCGCTCCCATGATCACCGGGGGAGAGGCACGACTGTTCGGCACGCCGCTGAGGGGTCGAGTGCCGAAGCGGCGACTTGCTGAGCTGCAATTTCGCACAGCATATCTGCCGCAGGATGCTGCTATGCAGTTGCCCGCGGAATACACCGTCTCCGAGATTCTAAGTCAGCCGATTCTCGAGCGAGACAGGCGGTTCGACCGTGCTGTTCTCGGGCGCCATGTTGCAACGATTCTCGATGCCGTGCACATGCCGTTCGGCTACCTCACGTCGTATCCCTTTGAACTCTCAAGCGGTCAACGTCAGCGCATCGCAATCGCGCGCTCTCTGGTGCTGGGCCCGCGTGTGCTCATCGCCGATGAGCCGACGACGGGAATAGACGTGCTGGCGCGCGAGGCGCTGCACGAGCTGCTGCGCACTCTGCGTGATGAGAAGAAGCTGTCTGCCCTCGTTATCAGCCACGACTTCGCACTGCTTCGTCACGTCACCTCACGAGTGCTTGCTCTGCATAAGGGCGGCCTTGTGGGCCTTGGCGAGCTCGACGCCCTCCTGAGCGACAGATCGCATCCGTATTTGAGCGCTTTGGGTGCGAACGAGGAAGGCGGCACGGCCTGAGCCCGTTGGCTCGAGGATTTGAGGCCAAAACCTGAGCACGCAAAAGGCCCTTTCCAAAGGAAAGGGCCCGTGGCTCCTCGAGTTGGACTCGAACCAACAACCTATCGGTTAACAGCCGATTGCTCTGCCAATTGAGCTATCGAGGATCACTGTCGAACAGCACAGCTACTTTACCAAATGATTCTGTCGCACCAAATCCAGGGCACAGCCCGGGCGTTTTGGGTGCAGGAGACGACGTCAGCCCTCAAGCCTCTCGTCCATCGGATTCCAGCTGTTGCCCGGACCAGTCCACCCGCGCTTTTTCACAATGCGGAGAAGCACGCGGTCGAAAGCCGAATCAAGGCGATCGATGTAGAGCGTTCCGTCGAGGTGATCGTATTCGTGCTGGAGTATTCGTGCGCGCCAGCCGTCGGCCTCGATGCGCACTGGCCGCTCTTCCGAATCGACTCCCGTCACCACGACATTCTCGGAACGTCGAAGTGGAAATCTCTCGCCAGGAAACGACAGACACCCCTCTGAGTCTTCGTCTTCGTCGGCTGGGCCAGCGGGCGGCGGCGTCATGCAGAGGCTCGGATTAATGACGACGCCGCGCCAGGGGGCACCATCGTCATTCCGATAGCTGTACACAAAGAGACGCTGCCCGACGCCCACCTGCGGTGCCGCAAGACCGACGCCAGGGGCGGCATCCATTGTCTCGAACATGTCTGCGACGAGCGTGCGAAGTCTCTCGTCAAACTCTGTGACGGGAGCGGCCTTCTCGTGCAAGACCGGCTCTCCATGGATTCGGATCGGAAGTACGGTCATGAAATCAGCTTATCTATCGAAGGCACAGGGTAGTCTCTGTTGGTGATGATTCCGCTCGACGACCTCTCAGGACTCACGGACCAATTCACGCAGGATCCCTCTCGCCTCATCGGAATCCCGTTCGCATTGGTCGGCGCCGTGTTGATGTCGCTCGGTGCGCAGTTTCAGCACAGGGGAGTCGCCAAGGTCGAGACGGCAAGTGGACACGATGCTTCTCACGGCCTCAACTTCGTTCAGCTGAAGGCACTGCTGCGGCGACCGTCGTGGGTCATCGGCACCGTCATGCTTACGCTGGCGATCGTCTTTCAACTCTCGGCGCTCGCGTTCTCTCCGCTGATTCTCGTGCAGCCCCTTGGAGCGATTGCTCTCGTCATCACATCGATCCTCAATGCGCGCATCGCCAACATCACGCTCAACCGGCGCTCCATCGTCGCGATTGTCGCGTGTGTGTCCGGGGTTGCGCTATTTGTGACGACTGCGGCCATCGTCGGAATCGACAGGCCCGTCACAACGACAGCCCTCATCATCATCCTCTGCGCCATGGCCGCAGTGCTCATCATCTTCGCCGTCATTTTCGCCATCACGAGATCGCGGGCGAAGGCAATCTTCTACATCATCGCAGCGGGTTGCATCTACGGGTTCGTCGCGACACTCGCAAAAGTGATCTTGAGCCGGTTGTCGCACGGCAACGTCGATTGGCTCACCATTGTGTGCGTTGTCGGCCTCATCGCAGGAACGGCACTCGGCGCGTACTTCGTTCAGAATGCATACGCTTCAGGGCCGCCCGACCTCGTCATAGCGGGCCTAACCGTCATCGACCCACTCGTCGCGGTGGCCGTCGGCATCGTCATTCTTCGCGAGGCAGCCAACGCTCCGCTTTGGGCTGTGCTCTCGTTTGTCGCTGCGGGATGCATTGCCATCTGGGGTGTCTTTCAACTTGCTCGTCATCACCCGCAGGTGAAACCGTGAGCTTGCTGACACACCCACGTCACCCCAGCGCCGAGGCCGCGTCGGTGATTAGACTGTCCAGGTGCGCGCGATCGTCTCACAAAGGTTCGCGTGTGTGAGCGGTGTTCAAGCGCCCGCCGAGACGGAGGAATGACCAACACCTTGTCTGAGTCTGAAAATCGCGACACCGAACCTCACGGTCGCCCACTCAAGGTGCTGATTGCTGCCGACACATTCGCCCCCGATGTGAATGGCGCGGCACGGTTTGCAGAGCGGCTTGCCGCCGGGCTTGTCGAGCGCGGGCACGACGTGCACGTTGTCGTGCCCGCATCCTCTCGCCGCCATGGAACCTGGACGGAGACGCACGAGGGTCAGCGGATGACCGCCCACCGACTTTACAGCTGGCGATGGTTCCCCCACGATTGGCTGCGCTTTGCGCTACCGTGGCGCGCACGCAAGAATGCCGCTCGAATCCTGGATGCCGTGGGGCCAGACGTCGTGCACTCTCAGTCATTTCTGGTGATCGGGAGAGCGATGACGATCGAGGCGGAACGGCGCGGAATCCGGGTCGTCGCGACAAACCATCTCATGCCAGAGAACCTCCTCGAATTCACGATGCTCCCGCGGCTTGTTCAGGAGCGTGCGGTGAAGACCATGTGGGCGGATGCACGAAAGATTCTTTCGAAGGCGTCTGCCGTGACGACGCCAACGCGTCGAGCTGCAGACTTCCTCGAGCGGGCAACGGGCCGAAACGACGTGCACGCTATTTCGTGCGGTATCGATGCGTCTCGATACTCACCTGACTTCGATCCGCGCTCAGACAACAGAATTACGTTCGTCGGCAGGATCACGGGCGAGAAGCAGATCGATGTGCTCATTAAGGCATTTGCCCAGCTCGATGCGGGCCTCGATGCCCGTCTCGAGATTCTCGGCGACGGCGACCAGAAGAAGAACCTTGAAGCGCTCGCCCAGCAGCTCGGAGTGAGCGACCGCGTCACGTTCACCGGCTATGTGACCGATGAACAGCTGAAAGATGCGTACAGCCGAGCAACGGTGCTCGCGATGCCGTCCATCGCAGAATTGCAGAGCATCGTGACGATGGAAGCCATGGCGACGGCGCTTCCCGTTGTCGCCGCGAACGCTATGGCACTCCCACATCTCGTGCACGACGGAGAGAACGGATACCTCTTCACTCCGGGCGATGACAAGGAACTCGCTGAGCGCTTGACCGATGTGCTCACGGCCGACGAAGATCGGCTGACGGAGATGAAGCGCGCATCGCTTCGCATGATTAGGCCACACGACATCCAGAACACACTCTCGACCTTCGAGAGCCTGTATCGTGGTGAGGCGGTGACTGACCCAGTCACCGATGTCACGGATATGTCCGATGACGAACGTCGGGGGCGTTAGCTCAGCCGGTTAGAGCAGCGGACTCATAATCCGTCGGTCGCGGGTTCAAGCCCCGCACGCCCCACTCTGTGTATTCCCCAGCGCATTCCCGATGATCCCCAGGAACATGTGGCGATCTTCGGCACCGATCGCTTCCTCTGACACATCGTGAAAGGCGGTACTCCACGCCGTGTACTCGATCCTCTTAGCGATCATCTATGTCGCTTTCGTCAGCCTCGGACTCCCGGACTCTCTCGTGGGAGCCGGCTGGCCGGTCATGCATCACGACCTGGGTGTTCCTGTCGCCTTCGCCGGAATCATCACAATGATCATCGCCGGTGGCACCATCCTCTCGAGCCTGGCATCAGAGCGGGTGACTCGCCGGTTTGGCGCTGGCGTTGTGACGGCCGTCAGTGTCGGAATGACCGCGGCAGCTCTCGTCGGGTTCTCTGTCTCCGGCGAGTTCTGGATGCTGTGCCTGTGGGCGATACCGTTTGGACTGGGCGCCGGAGCCGTCGACGCGGCTCTCAACAACTACGTTGCTTTGCACTATGCCGCGCGACACATGAACTGGTTGCACAGTTTTTGGGGTGTGGGTGCCTCCATCAGTCCGTTCATCATGAGCTATGCCCTCACATCGGGGCTGGAGTGGTCCGGCGCATACCGCATCGTCGGTCTCATTCAAGCCGTCCTGACTTTCCTGCTGCTTGTCAGCATCCCGCTGTGGGGAAAGGTGAATGTGGTTGCCCCGAGTGGCCGCTCCGGCGCCTCAGACGACGGGTACGACACCGCGACCGCGTCGTCCGTTGAGAGAAGTGGCCACGTTCCGCTCGTACGTGCGCTGAGGATTCCCGGTGTTCTCTCCATCCTCGCGGCCTTCTTCGCCTACTGCGCGCTCGAGAGTACAGCGATCCTCTGGTCGTCGACGTACCTCGTCAGCGTCCGCGGCGTCGCGCCAGCCACGGCCGCTGCGTTCGCCGCGCTCTTTCTGCTCGGCATTACTGCCGGTCGATTCCTTGCCGGATTCTTTGCGGACCGGGCCGGGGATCGGCAACTCATTCGCGGTGGATTCGTCACGGTGGGAATCGGCGGCTTGATGCTTGCACTGCCGTTGGAGACACACGCACTCGCACTCGTCGGGCTCGTTGTCGCGGGTCTTGGCTCCGCTCCGATCTATCCAGCAATCATCCACTCCACTCCGGTCAACTTCGGCCGCCGCAACTCGCAGGCCATCATCGGCATCCAGATGGCCTCGGCCTACACCGGCTCTACGCTCGCGCCACCGCTGTTCGGCGCGATCTCGGCCTGGACAGGAATGTGGATCTTCCCTTTCTTCATCGTCGTGCTCGTAGCCCTCGGCATGCTCATGTCTGAGCGGCTCAATCGACGTGTGCGAATCTGAGGCCCCGTATCCCTTCGCATTGCCGCTCTCGAGAACATCACAGCTTACGCAAAGGCAGCAGGCCTAGCCTCACATCGTGTCTATTGCACAAGTGCGATTCCCGCGGGGGCGGCAGTTCGCTCTGACCTGGGGGATACCGCAACATTTCGGGGGCATGACAGCGGCCATGCTCCATCGCTCGCGCGCCTTCGTTCGCGAGGGCGGAGTCTCGCTGACGGTGCTCACGCTCGACGATCGATCGGATTATCCCGAGCTGGAGTGGAAGCTACGCGCTGACGGCGAGCTTTCCGACGAGATGCAACTGCTGAATATCTGGGATTGGTTTCGCGAGAACGGTGTAAAGCCCAAAACAGGCAATCATCGCCCGGCTGCCCCACTCGAACCCCGCGATGATGACGATGTGCACACGCGCGACGGTGTCGTGGTGTGCCGTCGAAGGAGCAAAGACTCCGGAGACTTGTCTGTGGATCGCTATCGCGACGACGGATCGCTTCTCATGACGGACAGGGAGGGCGACACGAAGCGTTCGATCGTTGTCTACGACGACTCGGGCGCTCCCGTGCGGTCGTGGAAGAGCCTATGGGCCGTGTACCGATATTGGCTCGACACCTTGACAGAGGGCAAGAGGAGCTTCCTCGTCATCGACTCAAAGACAGCAGCGCGTTTCGTTCACAGCTACCGCCGTGACAATGTCATCACCATGCACCTGATGCACGGCTCACATCGTCGCGCCGACGGATCCGAGACGCTCAGCGCTTCACGCCGTGAGTCCTTCGAACATGCCGATCAGTACGATGCACTCGTCACGTTGACACAAAGGCAACGTGACGATCTGCTCACCGATGGTGCGCGGCCGAACACGCTGTTTGTCATTCCGAACAGCCGCGCGCACACACCGATTGTTCCTGCGACTGCCCACCATCGGGGGAGAGGCGTGATGCTCGCCTCACTGACGAAGCGAAAGCGCGTCAGTCATGCAGTACACGCAATCTCGATGGCTCGCAAACGGGGGTTCGACGTTAGCCTTGAGGTGTACGGCGATGGGCCGGAGAAAGAGCGTCTGACGTCACTGATCGAGCAGCTCTCACTCGAGGATGCTGTGACGCTGCGCCCCTTTGAGCGAAACGCTGCCGCACGATTCGCTGATGCCGACTTCAGTCTGCTCTCGTCAACGGCGGAAGGACTACCACTCGTGCTCGTCGAATCCATGGCGTACGGGTGCATTCCGATCGCCTACGATATTCGCTATGGTCCGGCCGACATCATTGATGAGGGTCGCAACGGCTTCCTTGCTGACGACGGCGATGTGGAATCGCTCGTTCGCAGCATCCTCCGGGAACAGACGATGCCTCCCGAGGCACTCGTGCGCATGCGCCGTAAAGCGCAGCTCTTCTCGACACGGTATTCCGACCCCGTCGTTGCGCGACGTTGGGCCCGCGCGATGGAAGTCGCTCTCGAAGCAAAGCGCACTCGACACGCTGGTGAGCTTCCTCCGCTCGTTCGCGCGCGCAAGAGCGTTGGTCGGCTGAAGCGACGCCTCGAGCGCGTGACCGGTCTCGACCGGTAGTCAGCTGGCTGTCGAGGCCGTCACTTTCGCCACCGTGCGCCCACTCCACGTGCCGAGGTTCCGGCTGAGGTGTTGGGACGGCGACTCCACGAAGCGGAAGAACAGCGCGGCCGCGATGATGCTGACGGGAATGCCAACGACGCCCGTGAGCATCCAGAGGCTGTCTCCGAAGAGGAAGCCGAGGGTGCCCAGAATCGGGGCATGCACGAGGTAGAGGCTGAACGAGACTTTGCCGAGCCATTGCACCGGGCGCACCTCGAGGAGCCGCTTGAATGGGGGCCACGCCACGGCGAGCACCATGATGATTCCTGCCCCGGCGCCTGACAGCCCCCAGAGGGCGAGGTTTCCGATGCTTCCCGATTCGAAAACAGGCCGCGCGAGCCAACTCGCCACCATGAAGATGGCAGCGGTCATGGAAAGCGCCAGCCAGGTGCTCTGTCGGTGAGGACGGTTGCCCCATTCCACGATGTCGTGCAGTCGGACGGCGATGAGGCTGCCCATCATAAAGACGGGGAGGTAGACGAGCGCATCGATGGCAACCATTCGACCGACGATGCTGAGCGCTGCGCACGCGAAGCCGAGCCACAGCGCGTGTTTGCGCAGGATCGACGCGACGATGACGAAGATGGGCAGGAGCAGTGAGAACACGAGCTCCCACCGCAACGACCACAGCACGTTATTGATGTCGTACGTGACACGAAAAAGCGACGCTTCGCTGAAAAAGCTCTCAAGCGAGACGGACGTGGCTTGCGCATCATGCAGCCACGAGCCCTCGGCCACGGTCGACGGATCCCTGGGGACGAGCAGAATGAGGGCTGCAGCAACCAGCAGGGACGCAATCACGGGAAGGTAGAGCCGCAAGACCCGGTGCGGGTAATACGTTGCCCAAGAAAAGCCGTCGCGAAGCGCGGGAAGTGCGACGACAACGCCAGAAAGAACAAAGAACACGAGCACCGACTCTGTGCCGACGAAGAGCAGCTTGAGTGGGCTCTGTGTGAGCCAAGCCCAGGTCTCGTCTGACAAGTGCGGTCGGGCAATGAGGCTTGTGTGATAGAGCATCACCACGACCGCGGCGATCCCTCGCACGCCGTCAAGACTGCGAATTCTCCCCAAGCTCGACATCACGAACAGGTTACGAGTGTGTGCTGTGCAGAGTCTGGGGCCGCGCTCAGTAGTTCATGACACCGTTGCGCGTCGCCCACGGCGGGGCCGCAGCGTCGAGAGCCCGTATGACGCATACGGCAGGTGAAGCGTTCGTGACGCATCATCGAGCCACCGCGTCGCTGCGTCATGCAGCATCGTTGTGGCCGAGTCAAGGGCCGCCCGTTGAGCCTCCGGCTCGCTGCCGCTCTGGGTGGGGAGAGCGAGTGCCCGCCGATAGCCGCTGAGCAGCTCCTCGACGGAGCTCCCGGGAATCGACGACACCACGAGTACCTGATCGAGCATCTCGGTCCAATCCAGCGAATCTGTGTGGGCTGGGCGGGACATCCAGTCTGTGACGGTTTGCTGCCCCCAAGCTGTCAGCGAATAGAGCTGAAGATTATCGGCAGTGAGCGCACCTTCGACGATAAGTCCGGTTCTGCGGAGCCGCTCGAGTGTTCCGTACACCTGGCCGACGTTGATTCCCGCGCGATGCGGAGCGCGTCTGACGAGTTCGTCGCGAAGCTGAAGGCCGTAGGCAGGGCCGAGGGTGAGAATCGCGAGAAGACTGTGCTTAACGGTCACACACGCTCCTCACCTTGTTCTATACCGAGTATAGATACCGTTTGGATGCCGAAGGGGACGCCGACCGCGAGCCGTGCAGTTCGCCTCTCGCGCAATTGCCGCTTGTTATCGCCTCCTGACGTAGGGCATAATGTGAAATGAACGTCAGTTCAGCTAATTTCATAATGAACGCGCATCATCTGCCTTGTCACTGGTCGTAGGGGAAGACGTACCGGTGAAACAAAGGAGACAAGATGACGACGCCAGCTGCTCGGGGAGTGATCTATGTTCACTCGTCGCCACGCGCGCTATGCCCTCACGTTGAGTGGGCGGCAGGGCGCGCTCTTGGTCGTGCGGTCAATTTCGATTGGTCCGACCAGCCCATCTTGCCCGGAACTCATCGGACTGAGTTCTACTGGGAGGGCACTCAAGGCATGGGTGCCGCACTTTCTTCGGCCCTTCGTGGCTGGGAGCATCTTCGTTATGAAGTGACGGAGGACGCCACGCCCGGTGCGGACGGCGGTCGCTGGATGCACACTCCCGACCTCGGCATCTTCTACGCTCAGCTCGACACTGTCGGAAATACTGTCGTGCCCGAAGACCGAATCCGAGCCGCGATGGACTCGGCACAGGGGTCGGGCCAGCTCATGGCGGAGAACCTTCGACTCGCCCTCGGCCAGGCCTGGGATGACGAACTTGATGTCTTTCGCTACGCGAGTGACCATTCACCCGTCGTCTGGCTTCACAAAGTGGGCTGAACCGCGCGTCGCTGGTCACCGACAGTTGAGGGCCCCTTCATGATGAAGGGGCCCTCAACTGTGTGCGGGGTTCGCCGAGGCTACTTAGACCGAGCGGAAAGCCGCAACCGCGTTGTGCCCGCCAAACCCAAACGAGTTGGTGATGGCGAGCTGGTCTCCGCGACCCAGATCTTGAACATCTCCTGAGATCGAGAGCGGAATCTCCGGATCCTGAGTCGTCAGGTTGATCGTCGGAGGGGCAATGCGTTCGGCAATCGCATAGATCGAGAACACCGACTCGAGTGCCCCTGTGCCGCCAAGCAGATGACCGGTAGATGCCTTTGTGGCGGAGACGGGGATCGAGTTGGTCCGCTCACCGAAAACAGCTCGCAGGGCTGCGTACTCGGCGACGTCGCCAACAGGGGTGCTCGTTGCATGGGCGTTGATGTGCGTCACATCATCTACCGAGGCACTGGCCTGTGTGAGCGCGCGCATAACCGCACGGCTTGCGCCCCGCCCTTCGGGGTCGTTCGCTGTGATGTGATACGAATCGGCGGTGACCCCCGCCCCAGCCAGCTCAGCGTAAATGTGAGCACCGCGTGCGAGAGCGTGCTCCTCGGTTTCGAGCACGAGGCTTGCGGCGCCCTCACCCATGACAAAGCCGTCGCGATCAACGCTGTACGGGCGCGAGGCAGTCTCTGGGGAGTCGTTTCTCTTCGAGAGAGCCTGCATTGAGGCGAAGGACGCGATGGTGATGGGGTGAATCGCGGATTCCGTGCCACCAGCGATCACAACGTCAGCGAGCCCCTGCTGCAGGTGCTCATACGCATTGGCGATGGATTCGGTGCTCGACGCGCATGCCGACGCCACGGTGCGCGCGAAAGCGCGCGCATGAAAGTGCATCGATACCGCTGCCGCTGCCGCATTAGGCATGAGCATCGGAACCGTCATGGGCATGACACGACGGGGGCCACGCTCGCGCAGAGTGTCCCACGCATCAAGCAGCGTCCACACGCCGCCGATGCCTGTTGCGAAGTCCACTCCAAGGCGCTCTGGCTCGACGTCGGGTTCGCCAGCATCAGCCCAGGCCTCTTTCGCCGAGATCAGGGCGAACTGGCTTGACGGGTCGAGACGTTTTGCAACGGGGCGCTCCAGCACCTCGCTTGGACGCACCTTCGCCTCGGCAGCGAACGTGACGGGAATGGAGTACTCCTCGATCCAGTCGTACTCGAGTGTGCGGGTGCCGGACTCCTTGGCCAACAACGCGCTCCAGCTTTCACGGGCGGTCCCGCCAAGGGGTGATGTTGCACCGATTCCGGTGACGACAATCTTCTTGGTCATTCCTTCGACTCTCTTGGGTCTGTCGTGAACGCTCGACATCGGTGCGGGCACGCTTGCTGCGGCCCGCACCGGAGTCGTACGAGCTAGGCCTGGGCCTTGACGATGTAGTCGACGGCGTTACGGACGGTCTTGAGGTTCTTTACCTCTTCGTCCGGAATCTTGACGTCGAACTTCTCTTCTGCGTTCACGACGATGGTCATCATCGAGATCGAGTCGATGTCGAGGTCGTCGGTGAACGACTTGTCGAGCTCGACGGTGTCAGCTGCGATGCCGGTCTCATCATTGACGAGCTCGGCGAGGCCAGCGAGGACTTCTTCGTTGGACAGTGCCATGTGTTTCTCCTTGAGTGTCGATTGACCGATGAACAGTCTAGAGGTGAGTTGGGGCGAGATCCGAGAGCTCCGCTACGGCAACACGATTATCTGGGCGCCGAAAACGAGTCCGGCGCCGAAACCGATCTGCAGTGCGAGGCCGCCGGAAAGCTCGGGATGCCCCTGCAGAAGGCGGTGCGTAGCCAAAGGAATGGATGCTGCTGAGGTATTTCCCGTTGATTCGATGTCGCGTGCGATCACAACGGAATCGGGCAGACCCAGCTGCTTGGCAAACTCATCGATGATCCGCATGTTTGCTTGGTGCGGAACGAACGCCGCGAGATCTGACGGAGCGATGCCGGCCTCCTCGATCGCCAGGCGGGCGACCTTCGCCATCTCCCAGACGGCCCAGCGGAAGACCGTCTGGCCCTCCTGGCGGAGTGTCGGCCATTCGGAACGGCCCTCACGGTAATCGATGAGCGTGCTGTTCATGCCGACGGCGTCGGCACGCGATCCATCGGACCCCCACACGGTGGGAGAAATCCCCGGCGTGTCGCTCGGCCCGACGATGGCGGCCCCAGCGCCATCACCGAGTAGGAACGAAATGCTGCGATCGGTCGGGTCGACGACGTCCGACAGCTTTTCGGCTCCGATCACGAGTGCGTAATGCGCGGCTCCAGAGCGAATGAGAGCATCCGCTTGAGCGACGGCGTACGTATACCCTGCGCACGCCGCATTGATGTCATACGCGGCAGCAGGGTTTGCGCCGACACGATCCGCGACGACCGCGGCCATCGATGGTGACTGCTGAACATTGCTGATGGTGGCAATCACCACGAGATCGATGTCGACGGGGTCGACGCCCGAGGTTCGAATCGCCTCGTGAGCGGCATCCGTTGCCATGTCGACAGCGAGCACGCCCTCTGATGCACGGGTGCGTGAAACGATTCCCGTGCGCTGCTGAATCCACTCGTCAGACGAGTTGATCGGTTCCACAAGATCGTCGTTGGGCACCGAGAGGTCCCCGCGGGAAGCGCCGAACCCGAGAAAACGGGTGTGCGCGGATCCGGATGACTGGTTGAGAATGGGAATTGTCATGGCTCTTTCGATTGTCAGGCTGCTGTAATCATGTCGACGGCGGCGTCGATGTCATCCGGGGTATTCACGGCGAGCGTCGGTATACCCTTGAGCCCTCGACGCGCAAGCCCGATGAGAGCTCCGGCCGGAGCGATCTCGATCACGCCGGTCACTCCGGCAGAGACGAACGATTCCATACACAGGTCCCAGCGTACGGGCGAGGCGACCTGGGTAACGAGAAGGTCGCGGAATCGGGCGCCATTCGTGACCTCGGTACCATCGTTATTCGTCCAGAGACGAAGCGAAGGGTCAGCTGCGGCGAATGAACTGGCGCGTGTCTCAAGAAAACTGCGCGCGTCGTTCATATAGCGAGTGTGGAAGGCGCCGGCCACTTTGAGCGGCATCACGCGGGCCTTCGCGGGTGGCTCGTCTGCGAGCCGCGCAAGGGCGGGCAGCTCTCCGGCTACAACGATCTGCCCTCCGCCGTTGTAATTCGCGGGCTGGAGGCCGACGGCTTTGGCGCTGCGCACGACGTCATCAGGGTCTCCGCCGAGAACGGCGCTCATTCCTGTGGGGACAACCTGTGCGGCCTCAGCCATCGCCGCGGCACGTTCCCCGACGAACGCCATCCCGTCGGCTGCGGTGAGCACTCCTGCGCCGACAGCAGCGGTGATCTCTCCGACGGAGTGCCCGGCGATGCCCCCGATATGAGCCAACGCGTGGCGCTGATTCAGCTCATTGAGCACGAGGAGTCCGGCAGCGACAATCAGCGGCTGGGCAACCGCCGTGTCTTTGATTGTCTCGGCATTGCTCTCTGTGCCGTGTGCGACGAGGTCCAGTCCTGCAGCATCCGAGTAATCGGCGAGTTGAGCTCCCGCATTGCCTGACTCGAGCCATGGAGCGAGGAATCCGGGTTTCTGCGAGCCCTGTCCAGGGCAGACGATGACAATCACCGTTCTAGTCTGCCGGTCCGCTGCGTCTCGTGTGTGTTGAACACCCACGAAGAACAAAAGCTTCCTTTGTGGAATGTCTCATGCCTTGGGCTTCTTCCGGCGAGCGGGCTCGTGTTCCGCAATGGAACCGAGAATCAATGCCGACTGCAGAATGAGTGCTTCGCGCGCACCCGTGGCATCCCACCCGATGACTTCCGAGACACGCTTCAGGCGGTACCGAACGGTGTTCGGGTGCACAAAGAGCTCGCGCGCCGTGGCCTCGAGAGATCGGCCGTTGTCGAGATAGCACCAGAGGGTCGTCGCGAGCTCAGTCGAGTGATCCTTGAGCGGTCGGTAGACGCGTTCGATGAGCGTGCGTTTCGCAAGCGGGTCGCCGGCGAGAGCGCGCTCGGGGAGCAGATCGTCTGCGAGAACCGGACGCGGTGCGTGTCGCCAGGCCCGCGCGACCGCGAATCCCGCGAGCGCGGCGCGGGCGCTTTGCGATGCCTCAATCAAGGTAGGAACAGGGTGTCCGAGCACCAGATGCCCCTCGCCGAAGCCTGACTCCAGCTGCGACGCGATTTCTTGGAACGACAGACCGGGGGCTGTTCCGACGGTTTCCTCGCCGTCGGCAGTGCGTGAATCGGAACGTCCGATGACAAGAACGAGCCGCTTGCCCTGCACGCCGATCAAGACATCCGCCTGCATGTGCCGAGCAGCACGGCGCAGGTGATCGACATCGAGTTGTGGGGGAGTGGTGCCAACGAGAACGCAGACTTCTCCGTGCCCGTGCCAGCCCAGTGCGGCAATCCGACTCGGGAGCTCGTCGTCTGTTTCACCCGTCAGAATCGAGTCGACGACGAGAGCTTCGAGCCGAGCGTCCCAGAGACCGCGAGCCTCTGCGGCGCGGGCATAGACGTCGGCCGCTGCAAAGGCGATCTCACGGGAATACAGCAGAATTGCCTCTCTCAGCTGTTCGTCCCGGCCAGCAACCCGTTCTTCGACCACTTCCACTGTCACGCGAATGAGCTGAAGCGTCTGCTGCAGGCTCACCGAGCGAAGCAGCTCACGCGGCGCCGCTCCGAAGACGTCTGCGGCGATCCATGGCGTCGAGCGTGGATCATCGAACCAGGCGATGAACGATGAGATGCCCGCCTGAGCAACCAAACCAACGGAGCTGCGCCGTCCGGGAGGCATGTCCGCGTACCACGGCAGCGTATTCTCCAGCCGTTTGATCGTGACGGTGGCAAGCTCACCAGAGATGCGGCGCAGCCAGGCAAGTGTTTCTTCTTTAGTCCGTGGCACGTCTGAGTTGTCTCCTCGCAGTCACCAACGATTGTGTCAGGGGTAATGGGCAATAGCGGCCATCGACCACTCAGCCTAACTATGCCACCCGATAGCCTTGGGCGAGTACGCCAAGTGAAAGGCTGAGAAGGATGCTTTCTGTCGGCGATGCTGCGCCAGTCTTCGACCTCGTCGATCAGCACGGAAGATCAGTGACGCTGGAGAGCTTGCGGGGCCGACGACTGATGTTTGTGTTTCTCCCGCTTGCGTTCTCCGGCATCTGCGCGAGCGAGCTTGAACAGCTCGTTGATGACCAGCCGCTCTTCGCATCGGCGCGCACCGAGGTGATCGGCATTTCGGTGGATTCGATGTTTGCGCTGAGGACATGGACGGATGCCATCGGCGCGCCGTTTCGTCTGCTCTCTGATTTCTGGCCCCACGGTGCTGTCGCGGATCGTTTCCACGCATTCGATGCGGAGACAGGGCGCGCTACTCGGACGAGCATCGCGATTGATGAGCGGGGGACGGTCGTCTCGGTTTTCTCGACCCCTGCCGATCGAGCGCGCACAACGGCGATGTACGCCCAGGCCCTGTCGATGTTCGAGGATGTCGAATGAACCGCTATCATTGACACGTCGCCTCGGCGATGAGGGCCTTTAGCTCAGCTGGTAGAGCGCCACGTTTACACCGTGGATGTCATCGGTTCGATCCCGGTAGGGCCCACATTTCACTGGTTTTTCTCTCGCGACGGGAGAAGAAGCGAAGCGATAGCGGCCGCGATCGTGATGGCGATGGTCCACCAGAACGTCGTCTGAAAGCCCGACTGCGCATCGGCTTGGGCAGTTATAGCGGAGAGGACCACCGCGACGAGGGCCGTTCCGAATGCGCCCCCGAGCTGCTGAACGATGCGAGTGATGGCGGATGCATGGGGCATCTGATCCTTTCGGATATCAATGTAGGCAACGGTCATCACCGGAATCAACACCACGCCAAGCCCGAAACCTCGTATGAAGAGGGTGATGCCGAGCAGCCATACGCTGGCGTTCGCATCCGCGAGGGCGAACGGGATCGTGGCGGCGGCGATGATCAGGAAACCGACGACGGCAACAAGCCGAGCGCCGAGCGCATCGACGAGCTTTCCCGCGATGAGCCGGGCAAGGAGCGTTCCCACGCCCTGCGGAATGAGCAGCACCGCGGCAGTAAGGACGTCGGCACCGCGCAGAGACTGAAAATACAGGGGGAGCAGGAATGTGCTTGCGAACAGCGTTGCGCCAAGAAAGGACAGTGTGATCGACGAGGCGCGGACCGAGCGCTGCGCAAGCAAACGCACGTCGATAAGCGCAGTTCCAGCGCGCCGAATCGCCCAGCCGACGAATGCGACAAGCAGCACGACGCCGGCGACACAGGGAAGAAACACGTCTATCCTGCTGAGTCCGCCCTCGGCATGTACGTTCGACAGCCCATAGAGCAATCCGGCAAGCGCAGGAACGAGAAGTGCGGCACCAGCGAGATCGAGGCGTTGAGACGTCGTTCCTCGGTGTGGGTGATCGGCGTTGATGACGATAGCGGCGAGGATGAGGCCGGCTACTCCCAGTGGAACGTTGATGAGGAAGAGCCATTGCCAGTCGAGCCAGTGCAGCACGATTCCGCCAAGAACCGGACCGAGAATAGGTCCGAGGGCGATCGGCAGACCCACGACAGCCATCGTGCGCGCCATCGCCGTCGGTGCGACATTCTGCATGGCCAGCGTCTGCATCAGCGGAAACATGATTCCGCCGCCAAGACCCTGCACGATACGGAAGGCGATGAGGGATTCTGCGTTCCATGCGCACGCGCACAGTATCGAGCCGAGAACAAAAAGGCCGAGGGCGAACAACCACAACCGCTTTCCGCCAAACTTTTCCTGCGCCCAGCTCACAAAGGGGATCGCGACAGCAAGGGCGAGCAGATACCCGGTGCTGACCCATTGAATTGTCGATATCGGAGCATCCAACCGCTCGGTGAGCGTGTGGAGACCAATCGCCACGATTGTCGTATCGAAAATTGCCGTGATGCCGCCGACGATCAGCGCCGTGAGCAGTTTTCCGGTTGATTGCGTCGGCGACGTTGTCGTCGGCAGGGTGTCAGTCATTGCACCTCCATAGGGAACGTATGCGTTCACTATGCTAGATGGGTAGAATAAGGAACGCAAGCGGACCTAATGGGGTGGGCATGACGACAACGAGGCGACGCGGCGCGGCGCTGGAAGACGCAATACTCAACGCCGGGTGGGAACAGCTTCTTGAGGGAGGCTACCCGGGCTTTGCGTTCGAGACGGTCGCGGAACGGGCAAAGACGGGCAAGGCTGCCTTGTATCGACGGTGGCCGGACAAAGAGTCGCTCATGCTTGCGGTACTCGCTCACCGCTACCTCGGAACGCCGCCGGACGTCGCCGACACGGGTTCCCTCCGCGGAGACGTCATCGAGCTCCTTGTCGCTGCGAATCGGTTTGGCGAAAGCGCAGCTGCGGTACTCAGCATGATGCTTGGCGCCTATTTTGACGACTTGGACACAACGCCCGCACAGCTGCGTACGCGACTACTCGGAGACCGTGCACTCGCGATGCCCCGTATCATCGAGCGCGCGATGGACCGCGGCGAGATCTCGTCCACGCCACCGGCGCGAGTCGCGTCTCTGCCCTTTGACCTCTTTCGTCACGAACTCATCATGAATCTCGGACGCATCTCAGAGGACACCATCGTCGACATTGTTGACACGGTATTTCTCCCACTTGTCAGGGCGACCCAGTCCTGATCCGCTGGTGCCCGTCAGACCGCGGGACGCGTGTCGTCATGACTTCTGCCGCCTCACCATCTCGGCGATCCAGGTTGGTGCATAGGGCGACGTGCAGTTCGGGGGAGTCGGGTAGTTCTTCAAGACCTCGAGACGCTCACCGATCGACACCGCGCGGCCGCGATGTTCCGGATGCACGATTCCGATCTGGGCAAGACAGGTGTTCATCGCCCACTGGAGTCGTTCGGGGGCATCCTTCATATTCTTCTCGATGACGTCGAGGAGGGAAGCAAGATCGAGTCCCTCTGGCTTCTTCGCAACTCGGTCGGAGGTCAACGCCCACCCCGCGCTCGCGACATTCGGATGAGGGTCGGCAACCCAGAGCACCCGAAGATCCTCTGCAGACGACGACTTCTTCACGACATAGTTCACAAGCCAGTCTTGAACTTTCGGCGCACGTGCAGCGCGCAGCATCCTGTCGAGTTCTTCTCTGTCAAACTCCTTTGGGCGACAAATCAGAGTGCTCAACAGCATGGCGGCCGTGTCGTTCGTCGCCCACAGCGCACGGGCGACGTCGTGCTGTTTCTTCAGTCGCGTGGCAATTGCTCTGAGCGCGCTGAGATTTACCCCGTGATCGTCACCGTGCCGTTCGTTCACCGCCCGCATCTTCGGGTTCTCGAGCTTAGCGAGTTCGGCCATGATCTCGGGTACCGACGTCTCGGCCACTTCAGCCCCCTCATTGTGCAGTGTGCACCCAGCCTAGGTGTTCGTCCCAAGGGGGTCGAGTGCGCCCATAGCGCAGCCAGGTGGTCGTCTCGCCACGACGTCAGAGGATCACAGGCACAAGGGTGAGGCCGAGAGCAATGCCGAGCGCAACGAGAGCAAGAAGCACGATCAGGATGTTCGAGCGCTCTGCGAGGCCTCGGAGCTTCAGGGAGACAAGCATGCCGAATGCCCAGACGAGCGTGACGACGCTCACCGCCCATGCGGCATCGAGCGTCGCGTTGCCTCGGCCTCCGTCGATCCAGCCAATCACTGCCGTTCCAACCACAAGCACCCCAGCACCCACCGCAATCCAGAGCTCGACCTGACGGGCGCGCTCAATCTCGTGGGAAAGAATGCGGGTCCACAAGACGATAAACACGAGTATCGGGATTGAAGCAAGCGTGACGGAAATCAGCAGAATCGCGAGGCCGCCGAGAACTCCGAGTGGATTCGCGTTCGAGGCGAAGCCCAGCACACCGTTGAGCCCATGTGTCAGTCCCCACCCCGCCCACGGTTCAAGCCAGCCGATCAGAAGATCTCTGATGGGCCACCAGATGAGCATCGTGACCACGACTCCGACGATTGAGATGAGCCGCCACCACAGTTGTTCAAGAATTCCACGCACCGGCTCATTTTGTCAGAGGGAGCTGCTGTTGAAGCAGCCTCGACGCACGGGCCCTTCTGGTCGCGTAGGCTTGCGTCGTGGCTGCTTTATTATCAGAGATTCTCGCCGCCGCCGAAGACCTGTGGCCGCATTCCGGCGCGGAGGAATGGGACGCAACCGGTTTGGTGAGCGGTGACCCGCATGACAGCGTCGAGCGGGTCGTTCTCGCTGTTGATGCCGTCGGCGCAACAGTTGATGAGGCGATCGCCGCGAACGCTCAGCTGCTGCTCGTGCACCACCCGCTTCTGATGCGGGGCGTCACAAGCATCGCTGCGGATCAGTACAAGGGGCACGTTCTCTCTCGCCTGATCCGCGGCAATTGTGCACTGCTCGCTGCTCACACCAACGCTGACGTCGTCGATGGTGGCACGTCCTCCGCCCTGGCAAATGCTCTGGGGATCATCGACAGCGAACCGATCACGTCCGCACGCAACGGCATCGGCGGGCTGGGGCGCGTCGGAGATCTGACGCACCCGCTCACGCTTGAAGAATTTGCTGCGCGTGTCGCCGATGTCTTGCCGAAGACGGTCAGTGGTGTGCGCGTTGCGGGAGCCCCAGCGGCATCCGTGCACCGAGTCGCGATCTGCGGTGGTGCGGGGGACTCCCTGCTGAGCCACCCGGCAGTGACATCGGCTGATGTGTACGTGACGAGCGATCTCAGACATCACCCTGCGTCTGAAGCGCGCGAGCAGGCGCTGCTCACAGACGGACCGGCGCTCATCGATGTGTCGCACTGGGCGGCAGAATCCCTCTGGCTCGACAACGTCGCAGCACAGCTCACAGCACGCTTTCCGTCACTCGATGTTCGAGTGAGCGAATCGCGCACCGACCCGTGGGACTTCTCGGTCCACAACGCCTGACGAAAGAGACACACGTGAAAGCACCGAATGCCGAGCAGAAGAAGCTTCTTGAGCTTCAGCAGACCGATTCGAGCCTCGATCGACTCATGCACCGCGAGAAGAACCTGCCTGAGAGCGCCCTGCTCCAGGAGGCCGCGGCTGAGCGGGATGGCATTGTCAGTCGTCTCGCGACAGAGGTTGGCGCTGTCGAAGATGCCGAGGCCGATCTCGGCCGTCTTGAATCAGACGCCGCAACGGTGTCGGCTCGGATGCAGCGAGACGATAAGCGACTGCAGCAGACCTCGTCGGTGAAAGACGTCACCGCGCTCGAATCAGAGCTTGAGTCGCTTCGTGGACGCACCGCGGTTCTCGAAGAGCAGCAGCTTGATGTGATGCAAACGGTCGAAGACGCGCGCGGGGTAGCCGACGCAACGCGCGCGGAGGGTGTCGAGATTGATGCACGCATCGCCGACATCCGTGCACAGAGGCAGACGGCGCTCGACGACATCGCCGAGCAGCGCGGAACGCTCGCCGGAACGCGCCATGTGCTCACGGAAAAGCTCGATGCCGAGTTGCTGGAGGCCTACGAGAAGCAGCGAGCGAAGACCGGAATCGGCGCCGCCCTCTTCAGAGCGGGCACGTGCGGCGGCTGCACGATGAGCCTGACAGGCCAAGACCTTGCTACCATTCGCGCAGCCGCTCTCGACGATGTCGTTCGCTGTCCCGAATGCAATTGCATCGTCGTGCGCACCGAGGAATCTGGACTCTGGTGAGCAGGCTACGATAGAACGGTGAACGGGTCGACAAGACGGTCGCGTCACCGGTAACGGTGCCGAGGAACGTCCGGGCTCCACAGAGCAGGGTGGTGGGTAACACCCACCCGAGGCAACTCGCGAGACAGTGCAACAGAGAGCAGACCGCCTCCGGCTCCGGCCGGCGGTAAGGGTGAAAGGGTGGTGTAAGAGACCACCAGCATCCGGGGTGACTCGGATGGCTCGGTAAACCTCGCCCGGAGCAAGGTCAGACAGGGAACCATGAGGCTGCTCGTCTCGTTCCCGGGTAGACCGCTAGAGGGCCGTGGCAACACGTCCCCGAGAGAGATGGCCGTCCAGGGCGCGTGCGCCTAGACAGAACCCGGCGTACCAGTCGGCCCGTTCACACTAACGTCGGGTGCATTTCGGATGCTCGCGCCGCAGCGCCGAGAATGCCGGCGTTGTTCCGCAGCTGTGCGGGAACGATCGGTGCGGTGAGGTCGAGGAGCGGAAGAAAGCTCTCGTGGTGTTTCGATACCCCGCCGCCGACGACAATGAGATCAGGCGACAGATAGATCTCGCATGCACTGTAATACCGTTGGAGCCGTTTCGCCCACGACTTCCACGACAGGTCTTCTCGATCGCGAACAGCATTCGAGGTGATGGTCTCGGCATCGTGCCCGCCAATTTCGATGTGTCCCAATTCGACGTTGGGAACGAGAACGCCGTCAGAAAGAATCGCCGTTCCGATTCCGGTTCCGAGCGTCGTCATCAACGTCACACCGTCCACGTCTCGAGCGGCTCCATAGCGAAGCTCGGCGAGGCCTGCGGCATCCGCATCGTTGAGAAAGCTGATGTCGCGGGAAAGCGCCTTTTCGAAGAGCTTCTCTGCCTCGAGGCCGATCCAGTCATCAGAAACATTGGCGGCAGACATCGTCATTCCGTGTTTGACGACGGCGGGAAAGGCGACGCCAAGCGGCGCGTGCTCGATGTCGTTATGCGAGAGCTGATCGACGAGAGTGCACACTGCGTCGATCACATCATCGGGGCGTGCGCCCGGAGGTGTCGGAACCTTAATGCGATCGCTGATCAAGGTACCCGTGCGCACATTAACGGATGCTCCTTTGATTCCGGTGCCACCGATGTCGATGCCAATTGCAACGTCACTGTCGTGCGAGCTCATGCCACCAGATTACCGCTCCTCAGGGGAGTGTGAGCACCTCGGCACCGCGTTCGGTCACAACGAGCGTGTGCTCAAACTGGGCTGTCAGCGACTTATCCTTCGTCGTCACTGTCCAGTCATCCGCCCAAAGATCCCAGGCGACATCCCCGAGGGTCAGCATCGGCTCAATTGTGAAAACCATTCCGGGCTGCATGATCGTGCTGTGCTCGGGCGCCGAATCGTAGTGGGGAATGATCAGACCCGAGTGGAAGGCCTCGCCGACGCCGTGTCCGGTGAAGTCGCGCACAACCCCGTACCCGTAGCGTTTCGCATACGACTCGATGGCACGGCCGATGACATTCACCTCGCGACCGGGGGCGACAGCCTTGATTCCACGACGCAGAGCCTCTTCCGTTCGCTCGACGAGGTCTCGAGCCTCCTGCGGCGCATCTCCGACAATGAACGTGCGATTCGTATCGCCGTGCATTCCCTGGTGAAATGCGGTGATGTCGATGTTGATGATGTCGCCGGACTCGAGAACCGTGTCGTCAGGGATCCCATGGCAAATCACCTCGTTGAGCGAGCTGCACAGAGACTTCGGGTACCCGCGATAGCCGAGGGTCGACGGGTAAGCATCGTGCTCGATGAGAAATTCGTGTCCGATGCGATCCAACTCGTCGGTCGTCACACCAGGAATAATGCGCTCTCCGACTCTCGCTATCGCTTGAGCGGCGATCGTGCTCGACGTGCGAATCCGCTGAATCTGCTCGTCTGTGTAGGTGTCATTGCCGGAAGGAGCCGCCGGAGACCTCTTCCCGACATACTCGGGACGAGGTATCGAGATCGGAACCGTGCGGAGCGGGCCGACGCGACCGGGAATGAGATGACCGTGGGAATCCTTGGGCATACACTCGATTCTAAGTGAGCGCAAGGGAGCATCAATGATTGACGACCCGTCGAAGAAGTATTGGTACAACCTCAAGTCCGGCGAGGTGGAGCACGGGTACGTCTCGCCCTCGGTTGACAGGGTTGGTCCGTTTGACACGCCGGACGAAGCATCGCACGCGCTCGAGCGACTTGCCGAGAACAGTCGCAAGTGGGAAGAAGAGGAAGAATCCGAGCGATGAACGCACTCCGTTCGTGCACGGGAGACCCCTTCACCGACTAGCCTGGGAACGTGCCGCCATGGCCGTCGAAAGGGGAGTGGATGGACAAGCAGCAGGACTTCGTTCTTCGCACGATCGAGGAGCGCGGAATCAAGTTCGTCCGGCTCTGGTTTACCGACGTCGTCGGAACCCTCAAGTCCGTCGCCATCGCTCCCGCCGAAGTGGAGGGGGCATTCGCCGAGGGCCTCGGCTTTGACGGCTCGGCGATTGAGGGCTTCACGCGGAGCTATGAGTCTGATCTGCTCTCGCTGCCCGACCCCGGCACGTTCCAAGTGCTGCCGTGGAGAGGTGAGATTGATCCGACAGCCCGCATGTTCTGCGATCTCACGACGCCCGACGGGCAGCCAGCTGCCGCGGATCCTCGACATGTGCTGAAGCGCACCCTCGAAAAGGCAAAAGACCTCGGCTTCACGTTCTACACGCACCCAGAGGTGGAGTTCTACCTCATGAAGTCGACGGCGATCGTCGACGGCGGCCCCGTGCCCGTCGACGACGCGGGGTACTTCGACAACGTTCCGGGAGGAACCGCACACGACTTCCGGCGCCGGGCCGTCACGATGCTTGAAGACATCGGCATCTCTGTCGAGTACAGCCATCACGAAGGCGGCCCTGGGCAGAACGAGATCGACCTGAGGTATGCAGATGCGCTGACGACGGCCGACAACATCATGACGTTCCGCACGGTCGTCAAAGAGGTCGCCATCGAGCAGGGCGTGCACGCCACGTTCATGCCGAAGCCGATGTCAGGGCAACCCGGTTCGGGAATGCACACGCATATGTCACTCTTCGAGGGCGATACCAACGCGTTCTACGAAGCTGGCGCCCAGTACCAGCTGTCGAAGGTCGGCCGTCAGTTCATCGCCGGCCTGCTGACGCACGCTCAAGAGATCACCGCCGTCACCAACCAATTTGTGAATTCGTACAAGCGAATCTGGGGCGGCGACGAGGCACCGAGCTTTGTCACATGGGGACATAACAATCGCTCTGCTCTCATCCGGGTGCCGATGTACAAGCCGCACAAGGGGCAGAGCTCTCGCGTCGAATATCGCGGAATCGACTCGGCGTGCAATCCGTACCTTGCATTCTCCCTCATGCTCGCCGCAGGGCTGAAGGGAATCGAGGAGGGCTACGAGCTCCCACCCGAGGCGGAGAATAACGTCTGGAGTCTGTCTGACGCCGAGCGCAGGGCTCTGGGTTATGAGCCGCTGCCGTCAAACCTCGATCACGCCGTGCAATACATGGAGCAGTCTGAACTCGTCGCCGAAACTCTCGGTTCGCAGGTCTACGACTATTTCATGCTCAATAAGCGGCAGGAGTGGTACGACTATCGCGCTCAGGTCACTCCCTATGAGCTGCGCACGAATCTGACAGCCCTGTGAGCCTCCATGGCTCAACGTGATCAATCTGCGCTCAGCGGGCTTGCTCGTGTGGGCTTCTCACGGCTCACGGAGGCGCGACAATCACTGACGGAGCTCAGCGAGCTCCTGGGCATCCCCGCAGACGAGATCTCTCCCGAGTTCAGATTTGCCGCCGATCCGGATGCTGCGCTGAACCACCTCATCGATGTGGAACGTGCGCATCCAGGCTCGGTCAAAGGATGCTGGGATGCGCGAGGCCAGCGCGAAGCCCTCGTGCGGCTGGTTGGTGCGTCAGGCGGTCTCGCTGAGTTCTTCCTGAGACATCCTGAGCATCTCGACGTCACCTCTCTCACCGACGTTCCGATGCCGACGGCCTCAGAGATGCGGGATGACCTGTTCGCTGCGCTCGGCGTGAGAAATGGCTTCGCCGAATCGGCCGATGACGCCGCTGCCTGCCTCCTCCGAGAGCGGTACCGACGCATCCTTGCGCGAATCGTCATCGTCGACCTCACCGCAGATGACCCCACCGATGTACTCGACAGCGTGACGAGCTACCTCGCAGACGCTGCCGCCGCGGCGCTCGAGGCAGCTCTCACCATTGCACGCACGCGGCTGTGCGATCCGCCCGTCGGAAACCCGCTTTTTCCTCGCGCCGACGTTGAGCGCACGCGTTTCGCGGTGATCGGCATGGGGAAGGCCGGCGCACGGGAACTGAACTATGTCAGTGACGTCGATGTGATCTATGTGGCTGAGGCCGAGGGAGATCTCAGTCAGAGCCGAGCCGTCGACGTGGCTACGCGGCTCGCTATGCAGATTCAGAGGATCATCGACGAGCCCGACAGCGAACCCGGCCTGTGGGAAGTCGACCCGAATCTGCGCCCTGAAGGTAAAGACGGTGCGCTCGTCCGCACTCGTGAATCACACGTCACCTACTACGAGCGTTGGGCGAAGAGCTGGGAGTTTCAGGCGCTGCTCAAAGCGCGACCCCTGGCAGGCGACATCGACTTGGGAAACGACTATGTTGATGCGCTGTCACCGCTTGTCTGGGCGACAGCGCACCGTGAAGACTTCGTCGAGTCGGTGCAGGCGATGCGCGGCCGAGTGACGGCGAACATTCCGTCAGATGAGGTGCAACGCCAGATAAAGCTCGGACCTGGTGGATTGCGCGACGTGGAATTCACCGTGCAGCTCCTGCAACTCGTGCACGGGCAGACGGACGAGAGCGTTCGCCAGCGTGGAACGCTCTCCGCGCTCACGGCGCTGTCAGACGCCGGCTATATCGGTCGACAGGAGTCCGCTGACTTCGCCGAGGCGTATACCTACCTACGCGTTCTCGAACACCGATTGCAGCTCGTGCGGCTGCGGCGTACGCACTTGATGCCGCGTGATGAAGAGAGCCTCCGTGTTCTTGCTCGCGCCACCCGAAGGCCAGGTGGCGCCGCCGGCTTGGTTCGCACATGGGAGAAGACAAAACACGACGTGCGCGAGCTCCACGAACGTCTCTTCTATCGCCCCCTGCTCAGCGCGGTCGCGTCGTTGCCCGAAGACGAACTGGCGCTCAGCACAGACCAGGCGAAGGCCCGACTCACGGCAATTGGCTTTCGCGATCCGAGGGGGGCCCTGGCACATATCGCTGCGCTCACCGCTGGCGTGTCGAGACGAGCGACGATCCAGCGACATCTGCTGCCCGTCATGCTCCGGTGGTTTGCCGAGGGCACCGACCCGGACTATGGCCTTCTGGCGTTCCGTCGATTGAGTGACGCACTCGGGTCCACCCACTGGTTCTTACGCATGCTGCGTGACTCGTCGATGGTGGCCGAGAGACTCACTCGCGTGCTGTCGAGTTCACGGTACGTCGGGGAGCTCCTCGCGGCATTTCCCGAATCGTCTGCCTGGCTTGAGAAAGACCGTGAGCTTCGGCCCGTCGGGCTCGCTGCGCTGCGCGCCGAGATGCAGGCGATATTCTCCCGCCACGAATCGCTCGAACGCGCAACGAAGGCCGTTCTTCGTGTTCGTCGTCGCGAAATACTTCGATTGGCCCTTGGAGCAGTTCTCGACATCGACGGCGTCACTGAGCTTGGGCCCGCACTCGCCGATGTCACGGATGCGACGCTGCAGGGCGTGCTTCGACAGATCAGATCGACAGTTCCCGGGGGCGAGCTCCTTGAATTCGCGGTGATTGGCATGGGTCGGTTCGGGGGAGCGGAACTGGGCTTCGGCTCCGATACCGATGTCGTCTATGTGTTTCGGCCTCTCACAGCCGAAACAGAGAAGGCTCAAGCGGTCGCCCAGAAATACGTGTCTGAGCTCACCAGGCTCACCGATGACCCTGTGCTCCCTCTCGATCTCGACGTCGATCTCCGGCCCGAGGGCAAGAACGGCCCCGTCGTTCGGTCGCTCGAGTCGTATCGCAGCTATTACGGTCGCTGGTCTCTGACGTGGGAGGCACAGGCCCTGCTTCGCGCACGGGGCGTTGCTGGCGATGACGGTCTCGTCTCGGAGTTCATCGCGCTTGCCGACACCATTCGATACCCGGCTCACATCAGCGAGCACGACGTGCGCGAAGTCAAGAGAATCAAAGCGCGCGTAGAAAACGAGCGGTTGCCCCGCGGCGCTGATCCTCTACGTCATGTGAAGCTCGGCAGGGGATCGCTCAGTGACGTCGAATGGTTCGTTCAGCTTATCCAGCTGCAATACGCGAACAGCATCCCGGAATTGCAGACGACATCGACTCTTGCCGCACTCGGTGTCGCGGCAGAACACGACCTCATCAAGGCAGACGACGCGGACCAGCTGAGAGAGGCGTGGATTTTCTCGTCTCGCGCTCGTTCCGCAATGACACTGTGGCTCAACCGCACAACTGACGTTCTGCCGATCGAACGCAGGCAGCTCGAGGGCATCGCTCGAATTCTCGATTACCCGCCTGGCTCTGCCGCATCGCTTGAAGAAGACTACTTCGCCATCACCCGCCGGGCGCGACGAGTTTTCGAGCAATCCTTTTACGGCCGACCAGATATTCCACACACGCGTGCGTTCTGATCGTCACACCACTGCGGAAGGGCCAGACGACATCGCGTCGCCTGGCCCTTCTGCTGCGTGCTGACGCTATACGCCGTAGTACAGCTCGAACTCGTAGGGGTGCGGCCGCAGCGCAAGAGGCTTCAGCTCGTACTCTCGCTTGTAGTCGATCCACGTGTCAATGAGCTCGCGTGTGAACACGCCACCTTCGAGAAGGAAGTCGTGGTCGGCTTCGAGAGCTTCGAGAGCAGCCCCGAGCGATGCCGGAACCTGGGGGATGCCCTTCGCCTCTTCCGGTGGCAGTTCGTAGAGGTCTTTGTCAATCGGTTCCATCGGCTCAATGCGGTTCTTGATGCCGTCGAGCCCGGCCATGAGCTGAGCGGCAAAGGCAAGATAGGGGTTGCCCGACGCATCCGGAGCACGAAACTCAATTCGCTTCGCCTTGGCGTTCGTTCCCGTAATGGGAATGCGAATGGATGCCGATCGGTTCCCCGCCGAATACACGAGGTTCACGGGCGCTTCGAAGCCGGGGACGAGGCGGTGGTAGGAATTCACAGTCGGGTTCGTGAATGCCAGCACGGCCGGGGCGTGAGCGAGCAGGCCGCCGATGTACCAGCGAGCAACATCCGAGAGCCCTCCATACCCGTTCTCGTCATAGAACAGCGGGGTGCCGCCGTTCCAGAGCGACTGATGCGTGTGCATGCCCGAGCCGTTGTCGCCATAGAGCGGCTTCGGCATGAACGTCGCCGTCTTGCCCCACTGCGTTGCGGTGTTCTTGACGATGTACTTGAACTTCAGAATGTCGTCTGCTGAGTGCACCATCGTGTCGAAGCGGTAGTTGATCTCGCCCTGGCCTGCTGTCCCCACCTCGTGGTGGCTTCGTTCGAGCTCGAGACCGACGTCTGTGAGCTTAATGCAGATGTCGTCGCGCAGGTCTGCATGCTGGTCAACGGGGCTGACCGGAAAGTACCCGCCCTTGAATGGCGTCTTGTTTGCCAGGTTTCCGCCGACTTCCTCGCGCCCGGAGTTCCATGCGCCTTCGCTGGAATCGACGCTGTGGAACGCTGAATTCTCGGTCACGGAGTAGCGAACGTCGTCGAAGATGTAGAACTCTGCCTCCGGGGCAAAGAACGCCGTGTCTGCGATGCCCGTTGACGTCAGGTACTTTTCTGCCTTCTTCGCGACCTGACGCGGGTCTTTCGAATAGATCTCGCCGGTGCGCGGATTGTAGATGTCAAAGATCAGAATGAGAGTCCGCTCGCGACGGAACGGATCGACATACGCGGTGGTGACGTCAGGGATGAGCTGCATGTCAGATTCATGGATGCTTGCGAAACCACGAATCGACGAGCCGTCGAACAGTTGGCCCACGGTGAAGAATTCCTCGTCAACAGTGGACGCCGGAATGTTGAAGTGCTGCTGCACCCCCGGGAGGTCCGTGAAACGGATGTCGACGAACTTGACGTCGGTATCCGTGATGAATTCGAGAACTTCCGAGGGGGTACTGAACATGTGGGTCACTCCAGATGTCTGACTCTGATCAAGCTGCACGATGCAACGAAACCACCATAGAGCTGGGCGATTTCTCGACGATATCGCTCATGTTTCCACGATGTTTCGTTAGTGCGGCACAGCTAGAATGGCTTGGTGCCATCTTCCAACATACCCGGTCAGACTTTCGGAGATCTTGCTCCGAGCGAATATCCCGGAGAACGGCTCGGTCTTCCTCGCGAGGGTCACGGCAGCATTGCCCGCTTCGGGCGGCGGCTGCTTGGCGTGATCATCGATTGGGCAATTGCCTCGGTGATCGTCTCTGGCCTGGCCGTGGCTTTCCCGTCCCTGACCGCCGTTGCGCAGCATCCCGCGACGATTCCTGCCGTTTTCGCGTTGTTGCACATCGTCTTCATTCCGACGATCGGTGGGAGCATCGGCCACCGACTGTGCGGCATGCGACTGGCTCCGCTCTCCGGCGGGTATATCGGATTCTGGCGGCCGATCGTGCGAACGATTCTTCTCTGCCTCGTTCTTCCGATGCTTGTCTGGGACTCAGACCAGCGTGGCTTTCACGACAAGATCGCCGCAACGGTGCTTCTTCGGGGTTGATCGCCTACCGTGCGCGCTGCGGACGCACCTTGTACGGGTCAACGCCCTTTGGAATAGGCAGCTGGCTGTTCAGAGAGCCCAGCCGATTCGTCACGGCGAGAACCTCTGCCTTCGTCAGCTCACGCTTGACCTTGCGCATCGACTTCGAAAGCCTGTACAACGGAATCGATCCCTCATCTGGACCGACCTGGAATACCGAGATGGGAACGTTTGGAAGAACACGCTTCACCTTGCGACGCTCATCATCGAGCATGCGCTTGGTGCGTGATTCTGGTCCTTCGGCAACAAGCGCAACGCCGCCGCGCCCGACCGCTCGGTAAATGGCGTCTTGCGTTCGACCGTTCACGTTCACGGGCATTTCGCTGCCAGCCCAGCCACGGGGAAGCGAACTCTTGAACACGGCGCCAACGGCGCCCGCCTGACCGCTGATCTGGCTATATGCGGCTTTCTCTGCACGCCGACCAAGAATGATCATGGCCGAGAGCAGTCCCGCCAACAGGCCGGAGAGAATCCACATGATCATCATGAAGACGTTGCCGCCCGCGAGGAATACCCCGAGCAGCACTCCGGCAGCCACGCCGATCACCAGGCCAAGCAGCATCCACCATTGCGCCATCGAATCGTAGCGGCGCGTCATCTGGAAGACTTGCCACATCTGCTTGAGGCGGCCAGGTTCCTTCGAAGATTTTGCGCGTTTTGACTCTCGTGCCATGACATCAAGGATACGACACACGGAAGACCCGTTTTGTCCCCGCGGGACGAGAGAACGTCGATCTTTCGCCCACAGCGCATCATCACGCATCGTTTACTCACAGTGAAACGCGGTAGGGGCCACAGACGCGGCGAAAAACACGACACTCGATTTATGACGCGGACTGACGAGACCATGACGAATGCGACTGCGCAGCGCGCGCGGGTTGACGGCGAGATCTGCGGGTTCCACGTGCTGAGGCGTGTGCACACGGGCGAACGCACTCACGGGTTTCTTGCACGCGCTGCGCAGGGCGACCACGTCGTTCTCCGCACATTCTCCGGGGCGGAAGGACCGGCGCGTGCACACGCCGAGCTGCAGCTCGGCGCTCAGGTTCCGAGCCCGCATCTCCAGCGCGCGCGGGATGCCGGGGTGAGTCCCTCCGGTGATCCAGTCCTTATCTGCGAACGGCTCGGAAACCGGCTCAGTCAGCAACTGGAAGGCGGAGGGCATATTGCGGCTGGGTCGGTCGTCACCCTAGCCGCCCCGCTCGTAAACGCTCTGCGTGATCTTCATGCGAAGGACATTGCCCATGGCGCCGTCGACGTCGCTCATGTCCGGTTTGGGGCTGACGGGCGGCCCGTGCTGGTTGGAGCCGACGGCGGCATGCCCGCGACCCCGAGCAGCATCCGTTCCGATTTAGAAGGCCTCGCCCATCTGATCACAGCCACCCTCGGTCACAGCGATGAGGGTTCGCGGGGGCGCGGGGCTTCTGACATCACGGGGTGGCTGCAGAACCAGCTTTCTCGCGAAAGCAAACCAGCCGCGGATCTCTACGCCGACCTCGAGTGCAGAATTTTTGCACTGGCAGAACCGCTCCCGTTCGCCGTCGGACGCGAACCAGAACCGGTGAGACAACGTGGTGCCGATGCGCGTCGAGCGTCCTCGCTCCGAGAAAGAGCGCAGGATTCGACGCTGACACGCCTCCTTGAGGGGGAGCTCTCGTTCTCTCTTCCCATTCTGATTGCACCAGTTAAACGGCTGTTCACGGCCGTCGCGAGCACAACGCGGCGCCGCAACCTCATTCTCGTCGTCGCTCTCGTTTTCGTCGCAACCGTCGCTGGCGCGCTGTGGTTGATCCCTCAGCCTTCGTCGGCAGAGGAGCCTCACGAGACAACGGCAGAGACAACTGTCGAGCCGGTGCCCGCTGTCTCGCCTTCTTTGGCACCAGCCCAGGCTCTCACTGCGCTGCTCGCGGGCCGCTCGTCGTGTCTTGCGGGCAATGCGCCATCAGCGTGCCTCGCCTCTGTCTATGAGCCGACGTCGCCCGCCCTTTCTGCAGATAAATCGGCCGCCAGATCAGGCAAGCCGGATCCATTTCCTGTGCTCAGCCTCGACGAATCGCAGCGAACACTCGCTACGCAGCAAGACAGAGGGGGAGCCGTCGTCGTTGTCGTGAGGAGCAGTGACAGCCCCGGCGCAAAACAGCCGGTCTCCGTCTTGCTGGTGAAAACGGAGACCGGCTGGCTGATTCGAGATGTGTTCGACTTTTAGAGGCCGAGCTGCCCTTCGAAATCATCGTTCTCGAGACTGTGTCTCACCGAGTCAAGGAAGCGGGACGCATCCGTGCTGTCGATGATGCGCTGATCGTATGAGAGCGAGAGGTAGACCATGGAACGGATGGCGAAGGCGTCAACTCCACCCGCGTCGACAACGGCGACGCGCTTTGTCAGTGTTCCGCTGCTGAGCGATGCAGACTGCGGCAGGAACACAATCGGCGTCTCGAGAAGAGCACCGCGTGCCTCTGAGCTTGCGATCGTAAATGTACCGCCCGACAATTCATCCGGCTTGAGGCCGTTGGATCGCGTGCGCTCAGCGAGATCGTCAATTGCCGATGCGAGGCCGGCGACATCAAGATCGGCCGCGTTCTTGATGACGGGGCTGAGCAGCCCCCGATCGGTGTCGACGGCGACGCCGAGATTCTCGGCGCCAGGGTAGACAATCTGATCCCCATCGACCGTCGCATTGATGATCGGATGCGCCTGAAGTGCCTGCGTTGCGGCCTTGGCAAAGAACGGAACGAAGTCGAGAGCCTTTCCTGTCTTTGTCGTGAACGCGTCTTGCACGCGCTCGATCAGATCTGCGATCGAGGTGGCGTCGACCTCGATCACCGTCGTCACCTGAGCCGTGGTCTGTCGCGAAGAGACTGCCTGCTCAGCGGCAACCTTGCGAAGGCGTGTCATCGGCTGCGAGGTGCCCCGAAGGTCAGACACTGCAGCGTGCGCCTTCGGCTCAGCAGCCTGAGCACCGGCGCGATCCGCAGCGTCAAGCACGTCTTCCTTGCGGACGCGCCCTCCGACACCCGTTCCCTTGACCGTGGAGAGGTCGACGTCGTGTTGGTTGGCCAGACGACGCACCAACGGTGTGACGTATCCCGCGTTGCCCGTCACATCGATGGGTTCAGACGGTGACGAGGCACTCGCGGGCTCTGCGGGTTTGGTCGACGGAGCAGCGGATGCGTCAGGAGCGGCATCCTCAGACTCAGTTGGCGAGTCCGCAGCGGACTCGTCGGCGCTGGCCGGAGTTGCCGATTCCGCAGGCTGAGGCTCTGGTTCTGCCTGCGCCTCGGCTTCTGGCTCGGGCTCAGATTCAGCCTGCGCCTCGGTTTCTGGCTCGGGCTCGGGCTCAGATTCTGCCTCCGTGGCCGGAGCAGGAGCTGCTGATTCTGCCGTTTTCTCCGAAGCAGGCTCGGCAGGGGCGTCAGAGCTGGATGCTCCGGAGCCGTCCCCAACCGTGGCGAGCGGCGCTCCGACATCGATCGTGTCGTCCTCTGCCGCAAAGATCTCTTCAAGCACTCCGGCGACGGGGGAGGGAATTTCCGTGTCGACCTTGTCTGTCGAGACCTCGAGCAGCGGCTCATCGATCTCGACGTGATCACCGACGTTCTTCAGCCACCGGGTGATGGTCCCTTCAGTGACACTGTCACCGAGTGCCGGAAGATTGACCGTTTCGCTCATGACCTAGTCTCCTTTGAAAGCAATTCCTACTCCTAGCGTAACGATCAGAGCGCGTGCAGAGGCTTGCCCGCGAGCGCGAGGAATGCTTCGCCAAGGGCCTCGTTCTGTGTCGGGTGTGCGTGAATCAGCGGGGCAACATCTTCGGGGTAGGCCTCCCAGTTCACAGCGAGCTGGCCCTCTGCGATGAGTTCGCCGACGCGAGCCCCGATCATGTGCACGCCGACGACCGGGCCGTCGTTGACGCGGACGACCTTGATCAGGCCGCTTGTGTCGAGGATCTCGCTCTTCCCGTTGCCTGCCAGGTTGTAGTCGTATGCCGTCACCTTGTCGTCGCCATACTCCTCTTTCGCCTTGGCCTCGGAGAGCCCAACAGATGCGACCTCCGGGTCGGAGTATGTCACCTTGGGGATGTGCGAGTCGGGAATGACGACCGGGTTCTGACCGGCGATCTCTTCGGCAACGAAGATTCCCTGCTGGAACCCGCGGTGCGCGAGCTGAAGACCAGGCACAATGTCGCCAACAGCGTATACGCCCGACACGTTCGTCTCGAGGCGGTCGTTGGTCAGGACGAAGCCGCGGTCCATCTCGACACCGACCTCGTCATAGCCGAGCCCCTCTGTGACGGGGCCGCGTCCGACAGCAACAAGAAGCACGTCGGCGTCAATCGTGTCGTCGTTCTCGAGAGTGACCGTGACGCCATTGTCGTCCTGCTCGACACTCTTGAACTTGATGCCGATCTTGTAGTCGATTCCGCGGCGACGGAACTGACGCTCAAGAAGCTTGCTGATCGCCTCGTCCTCATTGGGAACCAGATGAGGAAGCGCCTCGATGATGGTGACGTCGGCGCCAAATGAACGCCAGACACTCGCGAACTCCACGCCAATCACCCCACCGCCGAGCACCGCTACCTTCTTGGGAACGTAGTCGAGCGACAGAGCCCCTTCGCTTGTGATCACACGGCCGCCGATTTCGAGGCCGGGAAGCGAACGACTGTATGAGCCCGTCGCGAGAATCACGTTCTTGCCCGTGACTGTCGTGTCGCCAACCTGAACGGTCGTCGGTGAGGTGAGACGGCCCTCACCCTCGATCGTGGTGACCTTGCGAGCCTTCACGAGCCCCTGAAGGCCCTTGTACTTCTTGGCGACGATTCCCTCGCGGTACTTCGTCACGCCCTCGATGTCGATCCCCTCGAAGGAGGTCTTTACTCCGAACTTCGCGGAGTCACGCGCGTTCTCGGCGATCTCGGCCGCATGCAGCAACGCCTTCGTCGGGATGCACCCGCGGTGAAGACAGGTGCCGCCGACCTTGTCCTTCTCGATCAGTGCGACAGAGAATCCGAGCTCGCTCGCTCGGAGCGCCGCTGCGTATCCGCCACTTCCGCCGCCGAGTACGACGATGTCAAAATTCTGCTCCGACACTGAGCTTCTCCCTTTGCCGATTGTTGATGCGGTTTCGATCGCACGCCGGTGTGCAGCGAGCGACCGTTCGGTTGCGCTGAAGCGCCTCTTCGACCTTACTACGCGCCAGCATGCCGCTCGGCTAGCGTGAGAAGAGTTCGTACGGTGACGCCGGTCGCACCCTTGCCGTTGTATCCGTAGGTGGACGTCCCATTGTCACCAGGGCCGGCGATGTCAAGGTGGACCCAGGAAATCTGCTGGTCAGTGTCGGCCCGATTGCCGACGAACTCCGACAGGAAGTGGCCCGCGACGAGCATTCCGCCTTCGCGGCGCGAAAGATTCGCGTTCACCAGATCGGCAACGTCAGAGTCGAGCGCCGACCGAAGTTCGCTGGGAAGCGGCATCCGCCAGAATTTCTCGCCGATGCCATCGGCGACGTTGACAACGTCCGTCGCGCTCTCGTCGTTCCCCATGACGCCCGTGTACCGCTTGCCGAGAGCGACGACGGCGGCGCCCGTGAGCGTTGCGACGTCAATGATGAGATCGGGATTCTCTTCACTCGCTGCGACAAGGCCATCGGCCATCACTAGCCGCCCCTCCGCGTCAGTGTTTGTGACCTCGACCGTGCGCCCGCCGTACATCTTCAGAACGTCGCCAGGCCGGGTCGCCGATCCAGACGGCATGTTTTCGGCGAGGCACAGCCACGCGGTGATGCGCGTGGAGGTGCCCAGTCGTGCGGCCGCTGTGATGGTTGCCAGTGCCGTCGCGGCGCCGAGCATGTCGTATTTCATGCCCATCATTCCGCTTGCCGGTTTGAGCGAGAGTCCGCCCGTGTCGAACGTGATTCCCTTACCGACGATCGCAATGTGACGTGTCGCACCCTCGGGGAAGTAATCGAGCTTCACAAGTCGTGGGCCGCGTTCTGAGCCGCGTCCGACGCCGAGAATGCCCCCGAAGCCCTCTGATTCGAGCTGAGCGACATCCCAGACGCGGGTTGTGATGGGCAGATCCGACGCCTCGTCCAGCGCTGTGTCTGCAAAGACCTCTGGCGTGAGCACTGACGCGGAGGTATTGCCGAGGTCGCGAACAAGATGCACGGCGCGGGCCGTCTCTGCCACACGCTTCGCTTCATCGGCAGTGAGGGGTTCTGGGGCGACGATCGTTACGGTCTCGACGGGGTTCGATCGTTCACTCTTCCCCTTTTCCTGCGTGTATGCGTACGCCCCGAGCGCGGCGCCCTCTGCCACAGCGATCACGTCGACGTGATCGGTCAGCGGAAAAGCGAAGCGAACGGATGCTGTGCCAGCAAGCTGCCGCACGGCCGCTCCTGCCGCCGCCCGGAGCGCATCGGTCGTCACTTCTCGCCCGAGGCCCACGACAGCGACCACAGTGGATGGAGAATCGGGGACGACGACGCGAGACAGCGCGTCAGCGGATCCACTCACGCCGAGCTTCTTCAGCAGTCCCGAGAGGCTCTCAAATCCTTCGACGGCATGAAGTCGCGGCCCGTCCGACGTTGAGATGGCACCGATCACCGTGATGTCAGATTCAGTCGTTGGGGAGGACTCAGTTTCGAAATCAAGAGAGATTTTGCTCATGTATTCATGGTATCGGCGCGGACGTTCGCTCTGGGCACGACAGGGAACGGCCGCGAAGGACCGGTGCCCGAATAGCATGGAGGCATGAGCATCCCTGAAGACCTCGTTCGTTTCACGGAGTCGGCATCCGCCGTCCCCGCGGGACTGCCGCTGGTCATTGGCCTTACCGGCTTTTCCGATGCCGGAAGCACAATTGCGCAAGCTGTGACGTATCTGCGCGACAGCCTCAGCTACGACGATGTCGCGATCTTCGACAATGACCAACTTCTGGACTATCGGGCCCGACGCCCCATCATCCAGTTTGAGCACGACCATCTGACGAACTACGAACCCTCTCGCCTCGCGCTCTCGCTTGCGTACGACGAACTGCGCCGACCCTTCCTCCTACTGACCGGGTATGAACCTGATTTTCGCTGGGAATCCTTCACCCAGACGGTGATGGGTTTGATTGAGCGTTTCGACGTCAGTCACACAACGTGGGTTCACGGCATTCCGATGCCGGTTCCGCATACGCGACCGCTCGGCGCCGCCGTCAGCGGCAATCGAGAAGAGCTGATTGAGTCGCTGTCGATTTGGCGCCCGTCAACGCAGGTGCCAGCCAATGTGTTGCACCTCTTGGAATATCGACTTCAAGAGAACGACCTTCCGGTGACAGGTTTCGCTCTTCTGATTCCGCACTATCTGACCGAGACCGAGTACCCCGCGGCGGCACTCACCGCGCTTGAGCTGTACACGGCAGCATCCGGACTTGTCTTTCCGAGCGACGAGCTTCGCGAAGATGGACGCCAGTTCATCACCCGCGTCGACGAGCAGGTCGCTGAGAATGGCGAATTGCATAAGCTGGTCTCGTCACTCGAAGCGCGATACGACACGTACATGGAAGGCACCGAGCAGCGCCCTCCGCTCACGATGGACGAGCACAACCTGCCGTCCGCCGACGATATTGCTGCGGAACTTGAGCGCTATCTTGCCGGACGGCGCGCATCAGACGGTGACAGCGACGCACCGAACCGCTGACGACGGCTAGCATCTCTGGAGTGAACTCTCGTCGCTCCTGGATCGTTTTCGTCGTCGGTGTCTCGGCGTACGTCGTCGCGATCCTTCAACGCAGCACTCTCGGGGTATCCGGAGTAGCTGCTGTCGAGAGATTCGACATCACGGCGGCAGCGCTCTCTTCTCTCGCTGTGGTGCAGCTTGTCGTCTACGCCGCCATGCAGATTCCGATTGGTCTGCTCATCGACAGATGGGGGCCACGTCGGCTGCTCATCATCGGCCTCGTTCTGATCAGCATCGGGCAAGCGGTGCTCGCGATCGCCCCCGACCTCTCGATCGCGGCACTCGGTCGAGTGTGCGTGGGAATCGGCGACGCAGGAATCTTCGTCTCAGTTCTCCGACTCGTGAACTATTGGTTCAGCGGACCGATTGTGCCGTCACTCAGCCAATGGACAGGGAATATCGGGCAGTTCGGGCAGGTGCTCTCGGCTCTGCCGTTTGCCCTGCTGCTCAACACGATCGGCTGGGAGAGCGCCTACCTCGCGGCCGCTTCTCTCTGCATCCTCATGCTGATTGGCGTTCTCATCTGCATCTCGGATCGCCCCGCCAGTGACAGCACGGGGCCGGTTCGCCGCACCTGGGGAAGCTCTCTCGACATTCTTCTCGACTCTCTGAAACGCCCAGGCACCAGACTCGGCTTCTGGGCCCACTTCACAACGCAGTCGAGTGGAACCGTCTTTTCCCTGCTCTGGGGGTTCCCCTTCATGGTCTACGCGCTCCATCTCTCGGAATCGACTGCGGCGGCCCTCTTGCTCGTCATTGTGTTCTCCGGCGTCGTCTTCGGGCCGATCCTCGGCATCCTCACGGCTCGGTTCCCTCTGCGTCGCAGCAACCTTGTTCTCACGATCGTCTCGGTCATGGGCGTCGCATGGACCGCTTTTCTGGCGTGGCCGGGGCAGCCGCCGATGTGGCTGCTCATCGTGCTTCTTGTCGCGCTCGGCGTCGGCGGCCCCGGCTCGCTCATCGGGTTCGACTTCGCGCGCACCTTCAATCACAGTCGAGCGCTCGGCTCAGCGAACGGCATCGTCAACGTCGGCGGGTTTTTGGCGAGCTTCACGATGATGTTCGTCATCGGTTTCATTCTTGATCTGCTGAGTCCTGAAGCAACGTCGCCCGAGCAGACATACTCCCTCGCGTCCTTTAAGATCGCCTTCCTCGTTCAGTACGTGGTGATTGGCGGCGGCGTGGTGATGCTCTTCCTTGCCAGGCGGACAACCCGGTCAGCGCTGGCCGAGGCTGAAGGAATAAAAGTGGCCCCTCTCTGGGTTGCACTGGTCAGAAGGATGCGTGGAAACCGCGGGTGACCGCGGTGTGTCACAGGGTGATGCAAATCCATGACATAATGAGAAATGGACCCATTGTGTCCCTGCCTGCATTTCACGATGCGGGCGCGGGACTTGACATGGGTCTTAGTACTGTCCGAAATCGATACACGTCGGTGATTCTGCACCATAACTGGTGCGCCACGGACCGAAAGGGTGCTCGCATGGCAAGCAAGCCTGCACAGAAAACGGACGCCACGCAAGAGGCCGACGTCACAGCAGCCACACAGGCGAAGAAGTCGGCTGCGGCCGCGACGAAGTCGAAGACCGCCGCGAAGTCCGCAACGAAGAGCGCGGCGTCCGCACCAGCGAAGAAGGCAGCTGCAACCAAGACGACAACGCGCAAAAAGAAGTCAGTCGACCCCGTCGCCGAAGCGGTGGCGGATGAGTCGACAGCGGACGCAGCGGTCGATGACCAGGCCCCGCAAAAGCGCTCGACGGCCAAAGACGAGCCGCTGCCAAAGGGCGCGCTCGTTCTCTCACAGGGCGACGATGAAGACGAAATGCCCGTCTACTCGACAATCATCACGGGCGCAACGGCAGACCCTGTCAAGGACTACCTGAAGCAGATCGGCAAGGTTCCGCTGCTCAACGCCGCCGAAGAGGTTGAGCTCGCGATGCGCATCGAAGCCGGCCTGTTCGCCGAAGACAAGTTGAGCCCCATGACGGATGCCGAGAAGCGGCAGAAGCTCGGGCGTGAACTTCAGTGGGTCTCGCGTGATGGTCAGCGCGCGAAGAGTCATCTCCTCGGGGCAAACCTGCGTCTCGTCGTGTCGCTTGCCAAGCGATACACGGGTCGGGGAATGCAGTTTCTCGATCTGATTCAGGAGGGGAACCTCGGTCTGATCCGAGCCGTCGAGAAGTTCGACTACACGAAGGGCTTCAAGTTCTCGACCTACGCAACGTGGTGGATTCGCCAGGCGATCACCAGGGCAATGGCGGACCAGGCCCGAACGATCCGCATTCCCGTGCACATGGTCGAGGTCATCAACAAGCTCGCACGCGTTCAGCGTCAGATGCTGCAAGACCTTGGACGCGAGCCGACGCCTGAAGAGCTCAGCAAGGAGCTCGACATGACGCCTGAGAAGGTCGTCGAGGTGCAGAAGTACGGGCGTGAGCCCATTTCGCTCCACACCCCGCTTGGCGAAGACGGCGATAGCGAGTTCGGTGATCTGATCGAAGACACGGAGGCCGTTGTGCCGGCCGACGCCGTCGGCTTCACGATGCTTCAGAAGCAGCTCGAGTCTCTGCTCGACTCGCTCTCTGAGCGCGAGGCGGGTGTGATTCGCATGCGGTTCGGCCTTGGCGACGGGATGCCGAAGACTCTCGACCAGATCGGCGACACATTCGGCGTGACGCGCGAGCGCATTCGCCAGATAGAGTCAAAGACGATGGCAAAGCTGCGTCACCCCAGCCGGTCGCAGTCCCTTCGGGACTATCTCGAATAGAAGAACCCGGTCTCCACCGTTTTTCACGAAAGGCAGGGGCATGCCCGCAGAGGCCAATGAAGGCAAGACTCTCGAGACGACAGTCGACAGCGTCCGTTACCAGCGTATTCCGGTGAAGACCCGTCTGGTGGGCGCTGACGACGACATCGTCGAGGTCGTATCGACGTTCGCGCGAGAGTACGTCGAAGACGGTGACGTCGTCTTTGTCACAGAGAAGATCGTCGCGATCACGCAGGGGCGAGCCTACCCGGTGAGTTCCATCGCCCCGCGGCCGCTTGCGCGCATTCTGTCGAAGTACGTCACCAAGACTTCCTATGGAATTGGGCTCGGAATGCCGGAGACCATGGAGATGGCGCTGCGCGAGTGCGGAACACCCCGCATCCTGCTCGCTGCGGCCGTCTCTGTCGTCTCAAAGCTGCTGAAACGCTCTGGCGACTTCTATCGCGTCGCCGGAGAAAAAGCACGCGCCATTGACGGCCCGACGAGCCACACCATTCCACCGTACAACTCCCACGTCGTCCTCGGGCCCGAGCGCCCGGACGAGGTCGCCCAGGTGCTCAAGTCAGCACTCGGGGGCCGAGTCGATGTGATGATCGTCGACATCAACGATCTCGGGGGAAACATCCTCGGCAATACTCGCGGCCACGCCGGCGACGATCATATGGTGCGTGTCTTGAAAGACAACCCGCTTGGTCAGAAGCATCAGAGCACGCCCATCGGCATCATCAGGGCTCTGGCGTAACCCCGCTGAGGCAAATGGCTCGGTGCCCCGCAGTTGTGCGGGGCACCGAGCCATTTCTCTGTGCCCGTCAGAAGCCGATGATGCTCTGGAATCGCGGCCGGGTGCCGGTGCGAATACCTGTGACGCTCGGCTTGTTCTCATAGACGCCTGCGGCCCAGTTGCCCTCGACGAGGACCGGGCCATTCTCGCTCATCACGATGTCCCACCCGACGTACTTCATGTCGGGAACCACGCGGGCGACCTCGTCGAAGAACGGCTGGATCGTGTCAACGAGCGGAAGCTGGAAATCCGGAATGGATACTCCGGACTCCGGGTGGGTCGTGTGCACATTGTTGTGCGAGTCGTAGCCGCGTCCCATTGACGCGCCGTCGAGGCTCAGCATCGTGTAGAAGCCACCGAATGTCTGCTGGTCACTCGCTTGTCCGCGTCCGAATTTCTGTGCCATCGACAGGATGTGGGTCTTTTCGCCGTCGAAGAAAGTCGTCACGCGCGTCGTGTTCGCCGTGCCAGGGCATATCTCAGCGAGAACAGGATGCTGCTCGATGACCTCTTCAAGCAAGAACTGCCCGTCGTCGAGGAGCTGTGTGCGAAAGTCTTTCCAATCGGTCACGTCATCGGCGAGATGGCGATGAACGCCATGACCAGCGCTGCTGAACGGGACCTTTCCGATGACCGTTCCCGCACGCTCGACGAATTCGCGAACCTCGTCAACAGAGGCTTCGCGAACGTCAAGCCACGCACGCTTGAGGAACTCATCGAATACCGCGTTGAATTCGATCTTGTCGTGGAAGATTCCTCGGTGCTCCGCCGCATCGTGCTCCATGGCGATGTGGTTCGAAATCGAATGCGTCATGAACGTCTCGCGTTCTGCACGACTCAGGATCGCGTAATCCCAATCGACATAGTCTTGGAATGCCGTCTCTCGAAACGCCGCCGACCACAGCATGTCGACGACAATGATCGGCGTCGGCTTGTGGTGCTCGGCCGAAACGTCCTTTGCCCGCTCGATGACCGAGGCGATGTCCAACCGACGTGCTCGGTTCTTGAGGTAGTCAAGGCGGATCTTGAGGCGGTTTGCCTTCGGCATAGCTCGGGGCGCTCCCATCGTCTTCTGTCTGGAACACCCAAGTATAGAGAGCCGGTGCTGTGCGCTGGCCCCGACGCTCCACGATAGACTGTGGTCGCGCCTTCGCGCGGGGGAGGAAAATGATCTCGTTGATGTCCGATGCTCACACAGCCGGCGCACGAGTACTGTATCTTTCTGCTTCCCAGAACTCACGAATCGCCGATGCCCTCACGGGCGATGCCGCTGCAGCTGCTGCGTTTGACGCGACAGTGAGCTCCGATCCCATTCGACTGTTCGTTGAGGTGCTCTCGACTAAGCGGGTTCCCGAGGGCTCCGGTGTCTCGTACGGTCACACCTTCGTCACGCAGCATCCGACGACACTCGCGCGTGTTGCGATCGGCTACGGGCACGGTCTTCCTCGAAAGGCAGGCAATCGCGCGTCCGTGACATGGTCGCCTGTCGACGGGAGTCCGATGCGGTTGCCGATCGTCGGTCGCGTCGCCATGGACGAATTTGTCGTGGATGCCGGCGACGCTCCTGTGTCGCCTGGATCGCGCGTCTGCGTTTTCGGAGATCCGGGCCGCCATGAGGTTCCACTCACGGAGTGGGCGGCGTCAATCGGAGAATCGCCGGTTTCGATTGCCGCGTGCCTCGATGATCGCGTCGAAAGGAACGTTGTCCGGTGAGCAGAGGATCCCACGCCCGTGCGGTTGTCTCCCGCAGCGCTCTCATCAGGAATGCGCAGCTCGTCGCGCAGCGGGTCGCCCCTGCAGAGGTGGCTATCGTCGTCAAAGACAATGCGTACGCGCACGGAGTTACTGACGTTGTGTCCACGCTCTCGGGTGCCGGCTTTCGGCGATTCGGCGCTCTCGACCTCGCCACCGCGCGCGCCGTACGCGACGAGGCACCTGACGCCATGGTCTTCGCCTGGGTGTTCGGCGAAGAGGACGATCTCGACGCAGCCATCGCCACTCACGTCGATCTTGGCGTGTCGTACCCGTCGATGCTTGAGCGCGTTTCCGAAGCGGCACGGCGCACAGGCGACCGCGCACGCGTTCACCTGAAGATCGATACCGGCCTGCACCGGGCCGGAGTGCTTGCGGACAGCTGGCCAGGCTTCGTCCGGCGGGCTGCCGAACTTCAGCACGAGGGTGTGATCGACGTCACCGGAATGTGGACGCACATCGCTGAGGCATCTTTCGAAGCCGATTCCGCGGCGATCGATCGATTCAATGCAGCGATTCGTCAAGCGCATTCCGCTGGGCTGCACCCCAGGGTGCGTCACCTCGCGGCGAGTGCCGCCTCGTTTGAGCGTTCCGATGCCCGATACGACATGGTCCGTGTCGGGGCGTTTGTGTACGGGATCGCGCCCGGGGACGGCATCGGTCCAGAGCAGCTCGGACTCACACCCGCACTCACGCTCTCATCAACAGTGAGCTCCGTTGAGACGGTGAATCGTCGAACGATTGCGCGCATTCCCGTCGGACAGGTGAATGGGCTCTACAGCGAGGCCGCAGGGGCCACCCACGTCGCCATTCGAGATCGCCGCTTCCCTGTTGTTCGCGTCAGCAGCACAGACGCTGACGTTGATGTCAGCGGAGGCGAAGCAGCGGTCGGAGACGAGGTCTACCTCTTCGGGAACGGAGCGCACGGGGAAGCATCGCTTCAGGTGTGGGCGGACGCCATGGGTTCCATCGGCGAAGAGATCGTGATTCGACTAGCGAGGTCGGCCGAGCACATCTACGTCGAGTGATGCATCGCGCGTTAACCACGACGCGGGCAGATGCCGAAGCATCCGCCCGCGTACGTCGTGACGTTTTAGGCGCGAGCGTCCTCGAGAAGCCGATCAGATTCGTCGAGCCAGCTCTCGGCAACAGCCATGAGCTTTTCCTCGTACTTTTTCCCGTGATGTGCGCAGAACAGCAGTTCGCCATTGCTGACAACAGCGCGGATATAAGCTTGCGCGCCGCAGCTATCACATCGATCCGCCGCGGTCAGCTGGGGCTGAACTTCGTCGACAGTTTGTGTACCGGTGTGCGACATGAGCTCCTCCTGACCTCACGGAGCGCCCTTTACGCCCCTCTTGCTCCAATGTAACCACGCCGCGCCTGAATACCTTCCTCATGTGCGGCGAGTTCGCTCACCGCGTACCGACTCCTTAAGCCGCCAGACGAGGGGTGTCGGTGGCCGAGTTACTGCGCAGAGCGAACTAGTCTTGGTTGCGTGAGCTCTGACTATTCCGCACGCCATCTTTCTGTCCTCGAGGGCTTGGAGGCTGTACGCAAACGGCCGGGAATGTACATCGGCTCCAACGGTTCACGCGGTCTGATGCACTGCCTGTGGGAAGTCATCGACAATGCTGTCGATGAGGCACTTGCAGGCTACGGCGACCACATCGAAATTCGACTCAGAGAAGATGACAGTGTTGAGGTCATCGACCATGCGCGCGGCATTCCGATCGATATTGAGCCGAAGACCGGACTCACCGGCGTTGAAGTCGTCTTCACGAAATTGCATGCTGGCGGCAAATTCGGTTCGGGTTCGTATTCATCATCCGGAGGATTGCACGGCGTCGGCGCGTCGGTTGTCAACGCGCTCTCAGAGCGGCTCGACGTCGAAGTCGACCGTGATGGAAAGACCTGGGCAATGTCATTCCACCGGGGCGAACCTGGAACGTTCGACGACAAGGGCGGGGAGCCGAGCCCAGAAGCACCGTTCACTCCGTTCAAGAATACGAGCGAGCTCCGTGTCGTCGGCAAGGTCAAGAAGGGCATCGCCGGCTCTCGTGTGCGGTACTGGGCCGACCGTCAGATCTTCGAGAAGGGCGCCACGTTCAACGTCGATGACCTTCAGGGTCGTGCACGCCAAACAGCATTTCTCGTTCCGGGGCTGACTCTCCGCATTGATGACGAGCGCGCTTCCGGTTCGGACTCGTCAGAGGTCGTGACCTCCGAGTACCGTTTTGACGGCGGAATCTCCGAGTTCGTTGAATATCTGGCCGCAGACTCGCCTGTCACCGACGTCTGGCGCGTCTCGGGGTCAGGGACGTTCACAGAAACCGTCCCCACGCTGCAGAAGGACGGCTCGATGGTGTCGACTGACGTGCAGCGCACGTGCGAGGTCGACATCGCGCTTCGCTGGGGGACCGGCTACGACTCAACGGTTCGATCCTTCGTCAACATCATCGCCACCCCCAAAGGCGGAACGCACCTCTCCGGATTCGAACAGGGAGTGCTCAAGATCTTTCGCAAGGAAGTGGAGAAGAACGCGCGGCGCCTCAAGGCGGGAAACGACAAGGTCGAGAAAGACGACGTCCTTGCCGGGCTGACGGCAGTGCTGAACGTACGGCTTCCGGAACCGCAATTCGAAGGGCAGACAAAGGAGGTTCTCGGCACACCCGCTGCTCGAACGATCGTGTCGAAGGTTCTGACTGACGCTCTGGCTGAGAAATTCGCGTCGAGTAAGCGAGAAGACAAGAACCAAGTGGCCGTCGTGCTCGACAAGGTCGTCGCCGAAATGAAGTCGCGCATTTCTGCTCGTGCCCACAAAGAGACGCAGCGGCGCAAGAACGCTCTCGAGAGTTCGACGCTTCCGGCCAAGCTTGTTGATTGCCGCTCAAGCGATGTGGCGCAGAGCGAGCTTTTCATCGTCGAGGGCGATTCTGCCCTCGGCACCGCAAAACTGGCTCGCGACAGCAGCTATCAGGCGCTGCTGCCCATTCGGGGAAAGATCCTCAATGTGCAGAAGGCATCTGTCAGCGACATGCTGTCGAACGCTGAATGCGCGGCAATCATTCAGGTGCTCGGTGCCGGCTCCGGCCGCACCTTCGACCTCGACGTTGCTCGGTACGGCAAAGTCATTTTCATGAGCGACGCCGATGTCGACGGCGCTCACATCCGGATGCTTCTGCTCACGCTCTTCTTCCGGTACATGCGCCCCATGATCGAAGCGGGCCGCGTCTACGCTGCGGTGCCGCCGCTGCACAGGGTCGTTGCCGTCAATGGCGGCTCGAAGCCCAACGACGTCATGTACACCTACTCGGAGCAGGAGCTGCACGGCGTCCTGAAGGGTCTCGAACGCAGCAAGAAGCGGTACAAAGAGCCGATCCAGCGATACAAGGGACTCGGTGAGATGGATGCGGATCAGCTGGCCGAGACCACGATGGATCGTCGACACCGCACGCTCAGGCGCGTGCACATCGAGGATGCCGCTGCCGCGGATACGGTCTTCGAGCTGCTCATGGGAAACGACGTGCCGCCACGCAAGGAGTTCATCATCGATAACTCCGACAGGCTCAGCCAGGAGCGCATCGACGTCTGACGCGGCATGCGCCGCGTCAGCGCGGGTGATGCTGCCCTCAGATGTGGTGGCCCAGCTCCGCGACGCTGCCCTCGAGAGGCTCTCCCGACCCGTCGCGCTTCGCGCCGGGTGCGGGGAGCACGCGGGGAGTTCCGTCCGCGGCGACGGCGAACACCGGAGCAGGTCCAACCCAGGCTGTCGAGAGACGATCTTCGCCCTTGAGCAAGCGCTGAGCCCGTACTCCGCCGGTGGCACGGCCCTTGACGGGGAAATCCGCAAGGTACGAAACCTTTGACGACCCGGGGTCCGTTCCGTCGAGCATCTGCGAATTCACCGCGACCGTGGCGACAACATGCTTTCCCGCATCCGCCCGTGCAACACCGAAGAACACAGCAGAGGCCCCTAACCCCAGTTTGATGCCCGACATGCCTCCCGCCGTTCGGCCCTGAGGCCGAACAGCCGACGCCGCATACGTGAGCAGCTGGGTGTCAGATGACACGAACACCAGCTGATCGTCATCGCCGGTGATCGCCGCGCCAACGACGTAATCGTCGTCCTTGAGCGTGATGACGTCGAAATCAGGGCCCTTCGGCCATGAGCCCATCTGCAGCCGCTTCACTGTTCCCCCAGCCGTGCCGAGGGCGAGTGTGCGGTCTTCGCTGAGCTCGATAATCGCGAGCACGCGCTCCGTGCGATTCCCGAGAGCGAGGTACTCCGTGATCTTGACGCCAGCGCGCAGCTGGATGCTCGATGCGGGGACCGATGGCAGGTCGACAGGTGTGAAGCGCACAAGCCGCCCTGTGCTCGTCACGGCACCGAGCTCGCTTCGCGTCGTCGTATCGAGAACCGCCAGAATCGCATCGTGCTTGCTGCGACGCGTCGGGTGCGCGATCTCGGCATCGTCGGTGAGGTCAACGCGAACCGCACGTCCTGTGGCACTCAGGTAGACCCGGCACGGCGAGTCCTGAATTTCGAGAACCGGTGCCGTCTTCTTGCTCCGTCCGGCCGTGGCGATGCTCGGCTTGGCCTGCGTGAGGAGCGTACGTCGAGGGGTTCCGAACTTCTCGGATGCTTCGTCGAGTTCGTTCGACACCTGAGCCCGCAACATCGCCTCTGAGGCGAGCAGCTCCTCAAGTTCTGCGATCTCCTTCTTGAGCTGATCCTGCTCTGCTTCCAGCTCGATGCGCGAGAACTTCGTGAGGCGCCGAAGCCTCAGCTCGAGAATGTATTCAGACTGCACCTGGGTGAGATCGAAGACATCCATGAGTCGGGCGCGAGCCTGCTCACTGTCATCGCTGGTGCGGATGACCTGAATGACCTCGTCGATGTCGAGAATCGCAATGAGGAGACCCTCGACAAGATGCAGCCGCTCTTGCCTCCGCGCAAGTCGAAACCGTGACCTCCGCGTGACGACGTCGACACGGTGCGCGACGTACACCTGAAGAAGCTCTTTGAGCCCGAGTGTGCGCGGTCCGCCCTCGACAAGCGCGACGTTGTTGATGCTGAAGGAGTTCTCAAGGGGCGTGTATCGGTACAGCTGCTCAAGAACAGCCTCGGGGCTGAACCCGGTCTTCAGGCCAATGACCAGGCGAAGCCCGTGTGTCCGGTCTGTCAGGTCGGTGACGTCAGAGATGCCGCTGAGTTTCTTCGATTGAACGCCGTCTTTGATCTTCTCGATCACCTTCTCGGGGCCAATGAGATACGGCAGCTCGGTCACGACAAGTCCGTTCTTGCGTGCAGTGATCGGCTCGATAGAGACGCGTGCTCGGGTCTTGAAAGCACCGCGTCCTGTCGCGTACGCATCTTTGATGCCGTCGAGCCCCATAATCGTGCCGCCCGACGGCAGATCGGGGCCGGGAACGAAAGCCATCAGATCCTCAAGCGAGGCATCGGGATTGTCGATCAGATGTCGAGCCGCAGCCACGACCTCGATGAGGTTGTGCGGCGCCATGTTGGTGGCCATGCCCACGGCGATGCCGGTCGTTCCGTTGACGAGAAGGTTTGGGAAGGCAGCGGGAAGCACAGCCGGCTGCTGAAACTGGTTGTCGTAGTTCGGCACGAAATCGACGACGTTTTCGTCGAGATTCTCGGCGAGTGCCAAGGCGGCGGCGGCAAGTCGGGCTTCTGTGTAGCGCTGCGCCGCGGGACCGTCGTCAAGCGAACCGAAGTTACCGTGTCCGTCAACGAGAGGAAGTCGCATCGTCCACGGCTGCGCCATGCGAACGAGAGCATCGTAGATCGCGGTGTCTCCGTGGGGGTGGAGCTTTCCCATCACCTCGCCGACAACGCGCGCGGACTTGACATGCCCGCGGTCGGGACGAAGGCCCATCTGGGCCATTTGGTAGATGATGCGCCGCTGCACTGGCTTCAGCCCATCACGGGCATCGGGCAATGCTCTCGAGTAGATGACTGAGTACGCGTATTCGAGGAATGACCCCTGCATCTCGGTCGACACATCGACATCTTCGATGCGTTCGGCGATCTGTTCGGGGGGAGTCGGTTCTTTCGAGTGGGCCATTCGGTTATGCGGGATCTCTCTGGTGTGCTGAATGCTGGTCATCGCACGCGTGTGGAAGACTAGCCACGATGACGACAATGCTACCGACCGAAGGCTCGCAGGCCCGGAGCCTTGCCGCACTTGCCCCCGAATTTCTTGCGACGACGCAAGGCAGACAGGGCGCTCTTGGGCTCACACCGGTGACGTCCGTCGTTCTCGTGGTCATTGACGGACTCGGAACGTCTAACCTGGCTGAGCGCGCCGGGCACGCCCGCGTTCTCTCGGCGAACCGCGGGCGATCGCTCCGTTCGCCGGTTCCCTCGACGACCGCTGCGGCGCTTCCCACCATCCTCACCGGACGTCTGCCCGGTGAGCACGGAATGCTGGGCTACAGAGTACGAGACCCAGACACCGGCGGCCTCGTGAATCAGCTGACAGGGTGGGACAGCATCGCCAATCCTGACGCCTGGCAGCGCTCGCGCACGGTGTTCGAGCAGATGACGGCGATCAGTATCGGAGCGGTTGCCGTCGGGCCGGCAAAATTTGCCGGGTCGGGTTTCACCCAGGCCGTTCTGCGTGGATCACGCTACGTGTCCGCCGACACCGTCGCCGCTCGGGTGGATGCTGCCGCAGAGATCGTGAGCCAGAAGGGCCCGCAGTTCATTTACCTGTACGTTCCCGAGCTTGACAAGATCGCCCACAAGCACGGATGGCGCAGCGACAGATGGCTTGCAGCCCTTGAGACGGTGGATTCAGAGCTGGCACGGCTGCACTCACTCGTCGGCGCGCGACGCACCGGAATCATTGCCACCGCTGATCACGGCGTCGTCGATGTTCCCGCGTCTGATCAGCTGTTGTACGACAGCGTTCCCGGACTTCTTCATGACGTCGAGAGCGTCGGGGGCGAGCCGCGTTTCCTGCAGCTGTACACGTCGGAATCTCGCGCCGCCGAGGTAGCCGCACGGTGGCGGGACGCATACGGGGATGTTGCTGTCATTGCCACTCGCGCTGAGGCAATCGATGCGGGATGGTACGGGCCGGTGTCGCCCGCTGTTCACCCACGAATCGGCAACGTGCTCGTTGCCGCGCGAACGCGTGTCGCCTTCTACGACAGTGCTCCGGGCTCTGCCTCCTCACGACGGATGATCGGCCAGCATGGCTCTCTGTCAGACGAGGAGCGCAGCACACCGTTCATTCGCCTCGGCGCGTGGGCGAACTGACGTCAGTCGTCAGAGTCGGATCGCGCACCAAAGACGATTTCATCCCACGACGGCATTGAGGCGCGGCCTCTCTTGCTTCGCCCTGACGATCGCTTCTCGTCAGTTGGCTGCGCTGTGTCGACATCCAGCTGCCCTTCTGGGGCGATCGAACCGAAGTCGAGTGGCGTATTTGCCTCGCCGCCACGGTGCTCATCGTGATCGCCTTCGTCGGCATCAGCGTTCTCGGGCTCCGGGGCAGATTCACGCTGGCCGCGACGTTTGCGGAGCGCTTCAAGAAGATCAGCCGTTTGGTTCGACGGGGCATTCTCTTCTGAACCCGCGCCCCTGTTGATCGCGGCCTGCGACGCCGCCGAGGGGTGACGGGGCGAGAGCGCTGCTGGTTCGAGCAGGGCGATTGTCTTCGGGTCTTCGCCGTCGGTCTGCCGAAAACGGAACGCGCCGCTGTCGAATCGGGATTCATCTGGCGTCGGTGGTTCGGCATCGAAGCGCGAGTCAGATTCCACAGCGCGAAGCCGTGGGATCATTCCATGCGGAAGCTCGCCTTGCTTCGACAAGGTGATCGCTTCCTGGTTCAACGGAGCGAGCGTATGCTTCTTCGGCTCATAGCTCCATCGAGCATCGTGGTCAATCGTCGCAGCAGTGAACGACAGCTTCACGATCCAGCCGTCTCCGGGGTCTTTCCAACTTGTCCAGCGTTCGCCTGTCGCAGCGAGGCCTTCGAGGCGCGCTGCAATCGCGGCGCCGAACGTCGGTTCGTCACCTCCGGGCACCTCGATCGCAGACAGTACGGGGACGCTCAACGCCGCCCCGACGATGTGTTCACGCTCAGCGAGAACGGGGCCTTCGAATCGGCGCACGTACTCGGCACCCACACCGGTGAGGTCTGCGACCTCTTCGGCAGACAGGCCTGAGCGGATGTGAGCCTGCACCTCGCGAGGGCTCAACCGTCGCTCCTCGGAGTGCGCGGGCTTCGGCGGCCTCAGGTGGGAGAGCAGAACCTCGTTGATGACGATACGGAAGCGTTGCCCCTGCTCCGTGGCAGCGACGAGCGCTCCGTCCTCGACCCCGATTACCTTCAGATCGTGCATGAGCAAAACGCCTTTCCGGCTGGCTACTTCTTAACCGCCATCGTCACATGCTTTACGGCCTTTTGGCGGGAATAACGCGGGCGTGCCGTCAGTTGCCTCTGTAACGCAGTCACAGTTGCTTGTGTCGGGCAACTGCGGTGAGCGGAAAGCAGTTTGCTCTTTGCGGGTCGATGGTGCAAACTGTGGCCGCCGATTTTGTTTGGCCCCCTGAAAGCGAGAAGTGGAAAAGAATGGCAACGGATTACGACGCGCCCCGTAAGACGGAGGAAGACTCCGACTCCATTGAGGCACTCAAGGAGCGGGTTCCTGACAAGATGTCAGGTACGGTTGACGTCGAAGACGCCGACAATCCCGGCGGATATGACCTGCCGGGAGCAGATCTCTCAGACGTCGATCTTGACGTCGTTGTGCTGCCTCCCCAGGCAGATGAGTTCACCTGCGTGAGCTGCTTCATCGTGAAGCACCGTTCGCAGCTCGATCACCAAGAGAAGCTCGGCCCCGTGTGCAGGGAGTGCGCTTCCTGATTATTCGCCCTCAATTTGGGCCGTTGGCCGTCGCGCATCATTGATCGCGGCGGCCAATGCTTGTGCGGAGCGTGTTGAGAGCAGCCAGTACGGCGTGGGGTCGTCAGGGTCTGTGACGAGCACCCGCACAACATCCTTAACGCCTCCGCGAATCAGGAGCCACGCTCGCGGGTCAAGCTCCTGTCCGCGGGCGGCGAACGCGTCATCCGCGTAGATCGCCTCAGCCTCGCCGAGAAACTCGACGTTGATCGACGCGCGCCCGGCGAACAGCATCCCGTCGCGAATCTCCACAGTTCCCGCCGAAACAATCCAGAGGACGAGGCAGGCGAGGTAGAGAATCGGCCCGGTGATTGCGCCGACGAGCCACGAGACGGGCTGCAGCACGAGCAGGGTGGCTGGAATGACGAGGAGAAGTGCCCACGGGATCCACTTCGCGGCCCAGATGCGTTCGTGATAGGTAGTCAATGTCCCTCTTCGATCAGGTTTCTGCACTATTCTCGATCTGTGACTGAAAGCGCAGACATACCTATTATCGCGCCCCAGCCTCCGAGCTACGCTCACCCCTTCGATGCCGGCGCCGATCTCGTCGCTGCCGAAGCGGTGAGGCTTGAGCCGGGGGAGAGGGCACTTGTCGGCACCGGGGTCTCCCTCGCACTTCCCGAGGGGTTCGCGGCATTCATCGTGCCTCGCAGCGGCCTCGCTGCGAAGCACGGAATCACGATTGTCAACAGCCCGGGGACGATCGACTCTGGGTACCGAGGCGAGATCAAAGTGATTCTTTTGAACACGGATGCTCGTGAGGCATACAGCATCGCCCAAGGCGACCGCATTGCTCAGATGATCGTCATGCCGGTCACACAGGCTCGGTTTGTGCCTGTTGCCGAACTGCCCGACAGCGCTCGAGGAGCATCGGGGTTCGGCTCAACCGGATACGAGGCACGCCAGACAGGAGTTGAATCATGATCTTGCGCAAGAAGAAGAGCGACGCGGCGGTCGAGCCGGAACTCGACGACGATGCTGCCGCCGACGAAGCAGAGGAGACGGATGACGTCGAAGAAGTCGAGGTTGATCCGGCAGAGAAGTCGGCGCCCGCCGACCGAGAAGAGAACGGCCCCTTCGATGAGACGGAGGCGAACCCCATTCGCCCCTACATCGATCTCGGTGGCGTGAAAATTCTTCCCCGCGAAGGGCTCAACCTTCGACTCGAGGTTGAGGAATCGTCGCAGCGCATCGTCGCCGTCGGGCTTGACTACGCTGACTCGACCCTGCAGGTTCAGCCATTTGCCGCTCCTCGGGGGCGCGGGCTGTGGCACGAGACGCGTGACCAGATCCGGGACCAGATCGACAAGCAAGGCGGAACGACACAGGACGTTGACGGTCCGTTCGGACGGGAGCTCGTGGCCAGTGTTCCGGTGGCAGCTCAGGGTGACAGCTCGAAGACCCGCGACGCACGATTCATCGGAGTCGACGGGCCGCGCTGGTTCTTGCGCGGAGTCGTTGCCGGCGCTGGCGCACGCGAGGGGAACGCCGCAGACAAAATCGACGATCTCTTCCGCAGCATCGTTGTCGTTCGCGGCGGGCAGGCAATGCCGCCTCGAGACCTCATCCCGCTCAAGATGCCCGAGCAGCCGGGGCAGAGCACGTAAATGAACAGTGATGACACGCCATCGGCCGATGAGGATGCGGCACCGAGCGACACGCTGTCTGCGGGAATCCAGAAGGCCGCGGCGAAGTCATCACTGTCTGCATTGGGGCATGCCGAGTCACTCGACGCTCGAGCCCTCATTGCCGCTATGGGCGGCATCCGCGGCATCCTCGAAGCCGTTCTGCCCGGCCTGATATTTCTCGTCGCCTATACGGTGGCTCGGCAGTTCGCTGATGACGACAGGAATCAACTCGTCCTCGCGATCATCGCCGCGGGGGTGGTTGGCGTCGTCTTCACGCTCGTTCGCCTGATTCAGCGGCAAACCCTGATGCAGTCGATCACGGGACTCGTCGCGATAGCCGTCTCGGCGGCGTTGGCCGCCATAACGGGCAAGGCCGAGGACTTCTACCTTCTCGGATTCTGGACGAACGGGATCTACCTCGTCGCACTTGCCGTGTCCGTTGTGGTTCGCTGGCCCATCGTGGGCGTCATCGTCGGCGTTCTCAGCGGGGACGGCAATGGCTGGCGAAATGATCGCGCACTCCGACGCACGTACGCGGGGCTGACCTGGATGTGGGTTGCGATGTTTGCGATCCGCCTCGCCGTCGAGCTCCCGCTCTACTTCGCCGACAATCTCGTCATGCTGGGCACGTTCAAGCTTGTCTTGGGAGTGCCGCTCTACGCGCCACTTCTTGTCGTGACATGGCTCGTCGTCACAGCACTGCGCAAGCGGCGCGCATTCGCAGAGAGCGAGCCGGATACCTGATAGAGTTATCTTGACATCAAGATAAATCTGACCCGACGCTGATGTGCACCCTGTTAGGTGCGCCTTGCTAGCTGTGGGAGTGTCGGGAGGTCAGAATTGACTCTGAGCGTGCGCCCGCAACAAGCGCCAACGAAGGAGAGGCAACGTGTCCACGGTAAATAGCTTTGGAGCTAAGAGCACCCTGACAGTCGGTGACTCCGATTACGAGATCTTTCGCCTCGATGCCGTCACAGGCTACGAGAAGCTGCCATTCAGCTTGAAGATTCTCCTCGAGAACCTACTTCGCACTGAAGACGGTGCGAACATCACCAAGGCCCACATCGATGCCCTTGGCGCCTGGAACCCCACCGCGGAGCCCAACACAGAGATCCAGTTCACGCCCGCGCGCGTGGTTATGCAGGACTTCACAGGTGTTCCCTGCATCGTCGACCTCGCCACGATGCGTGAGGCATTCGTCGAGCTTGGGGGAGACGCGAACAAGATCAACCCGCTGTCGCCCGCAGAGCTCGTCATCGACCACTCGGTGATCGCCGACGTCTTCGGCACAGCTGAGGCGCTCGAGCGTAACGTTGAGATCGAGTACGAGCGCAACGGCGAGCGGTATCAGTTCCTTCGCTGGGGTCAAAGCGCATTCGAGGACTTCAAAGTCGTTCCGCCGGGAACCGGGATCGTTCACCAGGTGAATATCGAATACCTTGCGCGCGTGACGTACACGCGTGAGGTGAATGGCACCGTTCAGGCATACCCCGACACGCTTGTCGGAACGGACTCGCACACAACGATGGTGAACGGGCTCGGAGTACTGGGTTGGGGCGTCGGCGGAATTGAAGCCGAGGCCGCGATGCTCGGACAGCCGGTATCGATGCTGATCCCGAAGGTTGTGGGCTTCAAGCTCACGGGAGACATCCCTTCCGGAGTCACCGCAACCGACGTTGTTCTCACAATCACAGAGAAGCTTCGCGAACACGGTGTTGTCGGCAAGTTCGTCGAATTCTACGGGTCTGGCGTTGCCGCCGTTCCACTCGCGAACCGTGCCACCATCGGAAACATGAGCCCCGAGTTCGGGTCGACAGCTGCCATCTTCCCGATCGACGATGTCACGCTCGACTACATGCGACTGACGGGTCGCAGCGAGGAGCAGATCGCTCTCGTCGAGGCATATTCCAAGGAGCAGAGCCTTTGGCACGACCCGAGCGTCGAGCCCGCGTTCAGCGAGTATCTTGAGCTCGATCTCTCGACCGTCGTGCCGTCCATCGCTGGCCCGAAGAGGCCGCAGGACCGCATTCGCCTCACCGAGGCGAAGACGCAGTTTGAGGCCGACCTTCACAACTACGCTGACGTCACGCACGATCTCGTCGATCTCGAGACGTCGGAGTCATTCCCCGCATCGGATCCTCCGGGGAACACACCCGAAGACGAGCACGTTGTGCACAGCCATACTCACCGGAGCCACACGCCGCGCACAGCATCCAAGCCGACAAAGGTCGAGCGCGACGGCAGTGACTCGTTCACCCTCGATCACGGCGCTGTCGCCATCGCTGCGATTACGTCGTGTACGAACACATCGAACCCGTCAGTCATGCTTGCCGCGGGGCTTCTCGCCCGCAACGCTGCGGCAAAGGGCCTCGAGGCAAAGCCCTGGGTCAAGACGACGCTCGCACCGGGGTCGAAGGTTGTCACGGATTATTACGAGAAGGCCGGCCTCACCTCCGACCTCGAAGCCCTGGGGTTCTATACCGTGGGTTACGGTTGCACGACCTGCATCGGAAACTCAGGACCGCTCGAAGACGACATCTCTGCTGCCGTGAACGACAGCGACCTTGCCGTCACGGCGGTGCTCTCGGGAAACCGCAACTTCGAGGGGCGCATCAACCCCGACGTGAAGATGAACTATCTGGCGAGCCCTCCGCTCGTCATTGCCTATGCGCTTGCCGGTTCGATGAACTTCGACTTCGACGTTGACCCGCTCGGAACGGACGCCGACGGCAATGACGTCTTCCTGAAGGACATCTGGCCAGACGCCGATGAGGTGCAGGCGACGATCGACAGCTCAATCTCAAGCGACATGTTCTCGCACGAGTACAGCGGAGTGTTCGACGGCGATGACCGGTGGCGTTCGCTTCCGACGCCGACAGGCTCGACGTTCGAGTGGAACAGCGAGTCCACCTATGTGCGCAAGCCCCCGTACTTCGATGGCATGACCCTCGAGACAACGCCCGTGTCGAACATCTCGGGTGCTCGAGTTCTGGCCAAACTGGGCGATTCCGTCACGACGGACCACATCAGCCCCGCCGGCTCGATCAAGGCAGACAGCCCTGCAGGTCGGTACTTGAGCGATCACGGCATCGCGCGGCGCGACTTCAACTCGTATGGATCGCGTCGAGGCAACCACGAGGTGATGATCCGCGGAACCTTTGCGAACATCCGGCTTCGCAACCTCCTGCTCACCGACGTCGAGGGTGGGTTCACCCGCGACTTCACGCAAACGGATGCTCCACAGGAGACGATCTACGACGCATCTCAGCGTTACCAGTCGGCAGGAACCCCTCTCGTCATCCTCGCGGGCAAGGAATACGGTTCCGGCTCAAGTCGCGACTGGGCGGCGAAGGGAACAAGCCTCCTCGGAGTGCATGCCGTCATCGCCGAAAGCTTCGAGCGCATTCACCGTTCGAACCTGATTGGCATGGGTGTCATCCCGCTGCAGTTCCCTGCAGGGAAGACAGCCGATGATCTCGGACTCGACGGAACCGAGGTCTTTGCGATCTCGGGCATCGAAGAGCTCAACAACGGAGAGACGCCATCGACGGTGCATGTCACAGCGACGGCAAGCGAGCACTCCGCTGAGGGTAAGCAGCCTGTTGAATTTGACGCTGACGTGCGCATCGACACGCCGGGAGAAGCGGACTACTACCGCAACGGTGGAATTCTGCAGTACGTGCTTCGCAGCCTGGCTTCCTAACTGACACGCCGATGCCCCTGGATGCTCCGTGAGAGCGGCCACGGGGCATCGGCGTAGAGTTGGCGAAACCAGATTCACGTTTCTGCGAGGAGCAGCTGCATGACCCTACTTGAGTCGATCTCGGGTCCACGAGATCTCGATGCGCTTTCGGGCGCACAGCTTGAGCAGCTTGCTGAAGAGATCCGACAGTTCCTCGTCAGCGAGGTCTCTCAGACGGGCGGTCATCTCGGCCCCAACCTGGGCGTCGTCGAACTCACATTGGCCCTTCACCGCACCTTCGATTCGCCAAACGATGCAGTCATCTTCGACACCGGGCACCAGTCATACGTTCACAAGCTGCTCACCGGACGGCAGGATTTCTCGCGATTGCGCCAGCGCGACGGGCTCGCGGGATATCCTCAGCGCTCAGAGTCGGTGCACGACATCGTCGAAAGTTCGCACGCGTCAAGTTCGCTGAGCTGGGCCGATGGAGTGTCTCGCGCATTCGAGCTCACCGGGCAACACGACAGATGTGTTGTTGCGGTTGTCGGCGACGGAGCGCTCACCGGGGGAATGACCTGGGAAGCTCTCAACAATATCTCCGATGACAACACACGCCGCCTGATCATCATCGTCAACGACAACGGTCGTTCCTATGCTCCGACGATCGGCGGAATGGCGCGGTACCTCAACACGGTGCGCACAGGCAAGACATACCGTTCGCTGTATCGATCGAGCGAGGCGGCCTTCAACCGCATGGGCCGACCGGGGCGTGCTGTCTATCGCGGCGTTCGCGGCGGCATCCACGGTTTTCTCAGTCGTTTCGTCAACAACGCTGCGCTGTATTCGAACCTCGACATCAAGTATGTGGGCCCGATTGACGGACACGACATCGGCGCAATGATCGAGGCCCTTGAGCAAGCGCGTGACTACGCCGCTCCTGTGATCGTTCATGCCATCACCGAGAAAGGGCGCGGCTACCCTCCCGCCCGTCACGACGAGGTAGATCAGTTCCACACCGTGGGTAAGATCGACCCGGCGACGGGACGCCCGATGGCGGCGGATGCTGGCGAATCATGGACGGGCGTCTTTGCTGACAGCCTTGTGCAGCTCGGAGCACAGAACGAGAAGATCGTCGCGATCACGGCAGCGATGCTGCACCCCACCGGCCTTCACCGGTTTGCCGAGATGTTTCCTCACCGTGTGCACGATGTCGGGATCGCCGAGCAGCATGCGGTGACGAGCGCCGCAGGTCTTGCCTACGGTGGGCTGCACCCCGTTGTCGCTCTTTACTCGACATTTGTGAATCGCGCATTCGATCAGGTGCTCATGGATGTGGCCCTGCATAAGGCGGGTGTGACCTTCGTTCTCGACCGTTCGGGAATCACCGGTCCAGACGGTCCGTCACATCATGGCATCTGGGACCTTTCGATCTTGCAGGCGGTGCCGCACATTCGCATTGCCGCGCCGCGAGACGCCGAGCGATTGCGTGAAGAACTCGCCGAGGCCGTCGACGTCGACGATGCCCCGACTGTCGTTCGTTTTCCCAAGGGTGCGGTGAATGCTCCGCTGGAAGCGGAGTGCAGACGTGACGACGGCGTTGACGTTCTGCGATCAAGCGATGACAAGGACGTGCTCATCATCGCTGTCGGCTCGATGGCCGGTACCGCCCTCGACGTGGCGGACAGACTCACGGCTCAGGGTATCGGCGCCACGGTCATCGATCCCCGATGGGTTGTGCCTGTGGCTCAGAGCGTTGTCGACCTAGCGCGAGATCACCGACTTGTGATCACGATCGAAGACGGTGTGCGCGTCGGCGGAATCGGCACACGCATCAGACAAGTGCTTCGAGGCGCCGGTGTCGATACGGCTGTCGACGAGCTTGGAGTGCCAGACGAGTTCATCTCGCACGCGACACGAGATGAGATTCTGGAAGACGCCGGTCTGACCGGGCGTCAGATCGCCCGCGATGTCGTTTCGCAGGTGCTTGGCAGCAGAATTCCGATCGCGCGACCGATGGCGGCTTCTGACTCTGAAGGAATGCCCTCCGTGGCCAGCGAAAAGAAGCTCAACTGACATCGCGCAAATGCGGGCCGACTCCCTCGAGGGAGTCGGCCCGCATTGTGCCGTAGCGGCTATTTGTCCAGCGCGATCATCGGAGGGTGGTGAAAGGTGTCAGAAAACACCCGTTCGCTCGCTCCCACGCGGTCGAGGTAGGGCGTGACCCCGCCCATCTGGAATGGGTAGCCTGCCCCGAGAATGAGGCAGAGATCGATGTCTTCTGCGGCGTAAACGACGTTGTCATCGAGCATCCGATGAATCTCGTCTGCCAGGCCGTCTTGCACGCGACGCAAGATCTCGCTCTTGTCGAGTGGCGAGGTTCCCCCGGCCACGATCTTGAGAGCCTTCTTGTCGAAGCCCTTGATCTTCCCCTTCGCATCTTTCTCGAAGAGCACGCCGTATTCTGCGAGCTTGTGCAGATTCTCCGAGTCGTAGAAGCGGTCGGGGAACGCACGGTGGTGCGTATCGAGCACGTGCGCGCCAACACGCAGGCCGACAAGGTCAAGCAGCTCTGACGGCGCCATCGGCAGACCGAGTGGCGCGAGCGCCGCATCGACATCGGAGAAGCTCGTTCCGCTGTCGACAGCGTGCATTGCCTCGCCGAGAAGCTTCGCCAGCACACGATTCACAACGAATCCGGGAGTATCACGCGTAATCACGGCGTTCTTGCGCAGGTTCTTTGCCGTCGCCATCGCCGTCGCGAGCACACCATCGCTCGTAGCCGGCGTGCGCACGACTTCGATGAGAGGCATGACCGCCACCGGATTGAAGAAGTGGAAGCCGACGAGGCGTTCCGGATGCGTTAGCTTGGCACCGATCTTCTCGACAGACAGCGACGACGTGTTTGTCGCGAGAACGGCATCTTCGGAGATATGCGGCTCGATCTCGGCGAAGACATCCTGCTTGACACCGAGCTCCTCGAAGACCGCTTCGATCACCCAATCGCAATCTGCGAACTCAGCTTTGTCCGTCGTGCCATGAACGAGTGCGGTGAGACGGTTGCGCTCATCAGCAGAGATGCGGCCCTTCTCGTGCAGCGTGTCGATCTCTTCTCGAATTGTTGCGACGCCCTGATCGACGCGCTTCTGATCGAGATCGGTGATTACGACGGGAACACGCAAGCGCCGCGCGAAGAGAAGTGCGAACTGGCTCGCCATGAGACCCGCACCGATCACGCCGACCTTCGTGACGCGCTGCGCGAGCTCCTTGTCTGGAGCGCCGGCTGGTCGCTTCGCGCGCTTCTGCACAAGGTTGAACGCATACACCGAGGCACGGAACTGCTCACCGGAGATCAGCTCAGCGAGCGCCGCATCTTCGAGCGCGAAGCACTCAGCCTTCGATCCGGACTTCGCCGCCTTCAAGAGGTCGAGAGCCTTGTAGGGGGAGGCAGGCACAGTGCCGATCTTCTCCTCCAGCATCTTGCGGGCGATGCCGATCGCAGCGTCCCACTTAACGGCTCTCTCAAGCTTACCCGGCACATTCTTGCGTTTCGGAGTGATTTTTCCGGCGATCACGTCGGAGGCCCACGCGATCGACTCTTCAAGGAACGTTGACGCGTTGAACATCGCGTCGGCGATGCCGAATTCGAACGCCTTCGGGGCCTTCAGCATCCGGTTCATCTTGAGTGGGTTCTCGATCATCACGGTAAGTGCGTTCTCGATGCCGATCAGGTTGGGCAGCAGATAAGACCCGCCCCAGCCCGGAATGAGACCGAGGAACACTTCAGGCAGTGCGATGCCCTGCGCGGACGCATCAATTGTGCGATAGTTCGCGTTCAGGCCGATCTCAAGTCCGCCGCCCAGCGCGAGACCATTGATGAAGACGAACGTCGGTGCACCGAGGTTCTCGAGCTTTCCGAAGACATGGTGACCAAGCTTGGGCAGAAGCCCAGCAATCTCTCGCGAGGGAATGTCGTTGACCTTCGAGAGGTCGGCGCCTGCAGCGAGAATGAACGGCTTGCCTGTGATCGCGACGCCGGCGATCTCTCCAGACGAGGCTCGCCCCCTGAGCGTCTCAAGTGTCGCGTCGAGTTCGAGAAGGCCGACGGGACCGAACGTATTCGGTCGCGTGTGGTCCTTGCCGTTGTCGAGCGTTACGAGCGCGAGCGTCTTGCCCGAGGGCAGTGTGACGTCCCTCACGTAATTGTGCGTCACTACCTCGTCCCCAGACATCTCAACGAGGGGGGTGAAGTCGATTGCCGAATAGTTCGTTTCAGTCACTTCCGTCGTCCATTCCATGCGGGGTTCTCCCAAATCACTGTGCCGCCCTGGCCGAGCCCGACGCACATGGCGGTGACGCCGTAGCGCACCTCTGGGTGCTCTGCGAACTGCGCTGCCAGCTGAATCATGAGGCGAACACCGGATGCGGCAAGGGGATGGCCGATCGCGATGGCTCCTCCCCATTTGTTGACTCGAGAGTCGTCGTCGGAGATGCCGAAGTGATCGAGGAACGAGAGCACCTGAATGGCAAACGCTTCGTTGAGCTCGAACAGACCAATGTCATCGATGCCGAGACCCGCCTTGCGCAGAGCCTTCTCCGTCGACGGAACAGGCCCGAGGCCCATGATCTCCGGGTCAACGCCGGCGAACGCGAAGCTCACCATGCGCATCTTCGGCGTGAGACCGAGCTCCTTCGCTGCTGCCTTTCCCGCGATGAGGCTCACGGTGGCGCCGTCTGTGAGCGGTGACGAGGTGCCTGCGGTCACTCGACCGTGGGGGCGGAACGGCGTGCGAAGCCCGGCGAGCCCTTCCATTGTCGTCTCGGGCCGCATCCCCTCGTCGTGCGTCGCAAGACCCCATCCGGAGTCGCTGCGAGTGGCAACGGGAATCAAGTCGGGCTGAAGTTTGCCGTTTTCGTATGCCGCGGCGACCTTCTGCTGGCTGAGCATGCCGAAGCGGTCAGCTCGCTCCTTCGTCAGGTGCGGGAAGCGGTCGTGAATGCGCTCAGCGGTCTTGCCCATGTCGAGGGCATCAGCGCTGACGAGCTTCTCGGCGAGAAACCGCGGGTTGGGGTCTGCACCGACTCCCAGCGGATGGCGCCCCATGTGCTCGACGCCTCCGGCGATTGCGACATCGTAGGCACCGAAAGCGATGCCACCTCCCACCGCCGTCACTGCGGTCATCGCACCGGCGCACATGCGATCAATCGCGTAGCCGGGCACCGACTGGGGGAGTCCCGCCAACAGTGCCGTTGTGCGGCCAAGCGTCAGGCCCTGATCGCCCTGCTGCGTCGTCGCGGCGACAGCTACCTCGTCAATGCGGTCCTTCGGCACGTTTGGGTTGCGTTCCAGGAGCCCGATCATTGCCTTGACGGCGAGGTCGTCGGCGCGGGTCTGCCAGTACATTCCCTTTTCACCTGCCCGACCGAACGGGGTACGAACGCCGTCGATGAAATAGACGTCTGCGTTGCTCGTCACTGTGCCTCCTTAGGGGTTCTTCTTGACCCTATGAGGCATCGCCGACGTTCTGGGAATCCTTTGCTTCTTTCTACGATTCTGATTCCGGCTCGGGTGCCCCGTTTTGGGCAGCCTCCACAAAGGCATGGGCGATCGATTGTGCAGTTGCTTCAGATTGCCAGGGCCTGGCACCCGCGTCACGCAGAGCTGAACTGATCTGCTCGGCCGTCTGAGGCGATGGCGGACTCCATGCAACGCCGCGCAGGATCGAGGGTTTGAGGAGATTCTCGACGGGCATGCCGAGGGCATCAGCGATCTCTGCGATGGCAGGCTTTGCCCGCTTCAGACGCGCATCAGCCTCGGGGTCACGGTCGGCCCACGCGCGGGGAGGCGGAACGTGGTCGCCGGTGGAGCGTCGAGCGTCGGGCACGTCGTCCGTTGTCAGACCGCGTTCGATCGCGGTCCACCACCGATCAAGTTCGGTTCGACTTGCGCGCCCGCTGAATTCGCGCATCCCCGCGAGAGCTTCCTTCGTTCGCGGGGTTGCCTTCACGACAGCGACAAGCGAGCGATCGGGGACCAGCCGACCTGGCGCTGTGTCGGTCGCCTGTGCAAGATCGTCGCGAGCCTGCCACAGCTCCCTTGCGACGGCGAGATGCCGAGACCCACGAGACGAATGGATGCCGCTGAGCTTGCGCCAGGGATCGGTACGCGGTGGCTTCGCCTCGGCGTTCAGCTCTGCCTCGAACTCTTCACGGGCAATGCGCGTCTTGCGCTGCTCAACGAGCCACTGCTCAAGCTCGTCGCGAACATCAACGAGAAGCTCGACATCAAGAGCGGCATATTCGAGCCACGATTGCGGAAGCGGCCTGGTTGACCAGTCAGCTGCCGAGTGCTCCTTCGCAAGGTGCACCCCAAGTGTGTCTTCGACAACGGCGCCCAGTCCGACCTTCGGCATTCCGAGCAGACGCGCGGCCAGCTCCGTGTCGAAGAGCTCGCGCGGATCGATGCCAACCTCGCGCAGGCACGGCAGGTCTTGGCTCGCGGCGTGCAGCACCCACTCCTCGTCTCCGATCAGATCGTTGAGATCGTCGAAACGGCCGATCGCCGGTGCGTCGAAAAGGAACACTCCGGCCCCGCGCCGAAACACCTGAATGAGATAGGCCTTCTGGGAGTAGCGGTATCCGGAAGCGCGCTCGGTGTCGACGGCGATGGGGCCGGATCCGGCAGCGATCGCGCGCAGTGAACTGTCGTATTCGGTTCGTGTTTCTATGACGTGACGTTCAGTCACGAGCCGTCCTGCGGGCGGAAAGCAATGTCACTCCTTCGGTCGAGGGAGGCAGTCCTGCGAGCATGCACAGAAGCTCGGCCCAACCTTCCACATGGGAGGACACACTGGACTCAAGGGGAGTCCACGATGCCCTCAATTCTATTTGAGCGCCATCGCCCTGGTCTGCCAGCTCTCCGAACCCTGTTGAGAGAATGCGGGTAGCTGTGCCCGAGGCTGCCGTGTACTTCGCGTCGCGCGCGTCGAGAGCATCGACGAGCCACGACCACGCGACGTCTGTGAGAAAGGGATCGAGTCCGATCTCTGTCTCAAGCGGCGCTTGCGCGAAGCACACAACGCGAAAGCGTCCATGCCACGACGACGGCTCACTCGGATCGTACAGGATGATGAACCTGCCCGTGCCAAGCTCTGAGTCGGTTCCGTGCGAATTCGGGCGCACATCGGCCGAGAGGGCGAGTGCGTGGGGGGCGAGCTGGGCGGGCGCCGGAATCTCAGAGACAACGAGCTCGTCACGCAGGCTCGCAGCGCGAACAGCGGCCACGGCATCGGTGAATTCCTGAGGCACGTCTTCGGTTTCTGGTCGCTCAGCCACACCCAGAGACTAGAGTTATTCTTCGATGAAACCTCTGTGCCACGCCGACCGCGGCTCCCTGCGTTGGCTGCCGCTGACGCTCAGCGCCGTCGGCGTCACTCTCGTCGGCGCGTTTCTCGGCGTGACGGCCCAGGTCGCGAAAACCGTCGTTCGCACCGATTCGACGCGCTCTCACAACACGCGCATCACACGCGTCGACACGACAAAACGCACGGTCACCCTGACATCGACTCCTGACACGAGGCTGCCTGGACGCTACGGTCTGTGGGTGAACAATTCCCGCGACTTCCTGCAGCTCGGAGAGATCGTCGCCGAGACGCATCATGGAGTCACCCGTCGCGTATTGTCCGAGCTTCCCGACCACGTGCAGCATGGCGGAGCATCCTTCACGGGGTGGTTTTACCGCGATGCGGTCGAATTGGGGTTGCCGGTTGACGACTGGACGATTTCCACAGAAGACGGGGCCGCGCCCGCCTGGTACTTTCCCGCGGAATCCGCGCAGTCGCAGGGCTGTGCGGTTCTTGTTCACGGCAGGGGCGTGCAGCGCAACGAGGTGCTGCGTGCCGTACCCGTATTCCACCGTGCCGGGTACGACTGTCTCGCGATCTCATATCGCAATGACGGTGATGCGTCAGCGTCGGCAGATGGTCGCTACGGGCTCGGGCAGACTGAATGGAGAGACGTGGATGCCGCGATGGGCGAAGCCGCCAAGGCCGGCCACACGAGGTTCATGCTCATGGGGTGGTCGATGGGCGGGGCACTCTGCCTACAGACTGCAGCCCTCTCGCCGCATGCGAGCCACATCGCGGGTCTCGTGCTTGAGTCTCCCGTCATCGACTGGCGGACTGTGCTGCGCTATCAAGCCCGCGCCTCCCGCATTCCCTCGCTCGTGCGTGACGCGGCGATGTGGGTCATCAGTCACCCGCTGAGCAGAATTGTCACGGGACAGCATCAGCCGATCGACTTCGACCGCCTCGATCGCGTGGCGCATGCCGCCGACCTCCGGCATCCGGTGCTCATTCTGCACAGCGACGACGACGGTTTCGTTCCCTCGGACGCCTCGCACGCCCTCGCCGAGGCACGACCCGACCTCGTGACCCTCGAGACATTCGCCGTCGCCAGGCACACGAAGCTTTGGAACTTCGACAGCGAACGCTGGAGTCGGGCGATCACACGCTGGCTGGCCGGGCACGCTCTCAGCTGAGTCAGCCTGCGATATCCGCCTTCTCGCGAACCTGACGTTTGATGCGCGCGAGCATGCCGCTCATTCCGCTCAGGCGAAGAGGGGAGACGGCTCTGCCGAGCCCAAGCATCTGCGGAAAATCGCCGGGAATGGCGAGAACGTCGTCTGGACGGAGTCCTTTGATTCCCTGAGCGAGGATGCTGGCGAAGCCGCGCGTCGTCGGTGCCTCTTTCGCCGCAGACGCGATGACGGAGACAGCGCCCTGCTCGACCTCCACGGTCAGGAAAACCGGGGACTGACATTCGACGACGCGCTCGAGCAAGTCGGGGTGGTCTGTGTACCGCTCAGGGAGATCGGGCAGCTCGTTTGCAAAGTCAAGCAGCAGAAGAAGGCGGTCCTGCTTCTCGAGCTCAAGAAACTCGTCGCGAATCTCCGCCAACGCATCGGTCAGAGCACTGTCAGCCATGAGTAATGATCCTCTCCGCGTTATGAGCGTCGGGGCTGTGGTGCGTCGCCGCGGTCGTCACCGAGAACGATCGGAACGCCGACAGAACTGCCCCATTCCGTCCACGAGCCATCGTAGTTGCGCACGTTTGACAGCCCGAGCAGGTGGCGAAGCACAAACCACGTGTGGCTCGAACGCTCACCGATGCGGCAGTAGGCGATCACGTCGTCGCTGTCGCTCAGACCCGCACCATCGCGATACACGGATTCGAGCGCCCCAACGGGCAAGAACGTGCCGTCGTCCGCCACAGCCTTGCCCCACGGGACGCTGGCTGCGCTCGGAATATGTCCGGCGCGCATTGCTCCCTCTTCTGGGTAGGCCGGGGCCGTCGTTCGGTCGCCGCGATACTCCTCTGGCGACCTCACGTCGATGAGCGGATGTCCGAAGTGCGCGAGCACATCGTCACGGTACGCACGCAGCGTCGAATCGTCGCGCGCCACGACGGGATAGTTCGTCGCTGCCCTGTTCGCTGCAGCCGTCGTGATCTCGCGCCCCTCCGAGATCCACTTATCTCTGCCGCCGTCCAGCAGGCGAACGTCCGCGTGCCCGAAGAGGCTGAACACCCACAGGGCGTACGCTGCCCACCAGTTGCTCTTGTCGCCGTAGATGACGACGGTATCGTCGCGAGAGATTCCCTTGCGGCTGAGCAGGGTCGCGAACCCGTCGCCGTCGACGTAGTCCCGCGTCACCGAGTCGTTGAGCTCTGTGTGCCAGTCGATCTTGACGGAGCCGGGAATGTGCCCCGTCTCATAGAGCAGAACATCTTCGTCTGACTCGACGATCACGAGACCGGGGGAACCGAGGTGCGTTTGAAGCCACTCTGTGCTGACGAGCCGCGTTGGGTCTGCATAACCCGCGAACTTCTCTGTACCTGCATCGGCCTCAACCGTCATCGTTCCTCCTCTGAGATGGTCCCCGGTCACACGCGATCACAGCGGTTAAGCTGGATGCTGTCATGCCCGACGATACGCTCGCGGGCTGAGAGTTGTCGTGCGTCAGCGTAAGAGTCTGACACAAGCTGGCAGCCCGCATTCACATGAAGGTTTCTCACCCGATGAATATTCCCCCGTCACACGCCGGGACGCTCAAACACCTCGTCGATCGACGTCCTGAAATGTCGGGGGAAGACCTCGCAGCGAACCTCGCTCCGCCTCCCCAGTTCGCGACGGCACGCTTCGATTCGTACCGCCCAGACAGCGAATACCCATCTCAGCAGGCCGCCGTCGACTATCTGCGCACGTTTTCTGCGGGACAGACGCCGAAGAAGGCGAAGCTCTTCTCGCGCAAGCCCAAGCAGGATGCTCTGAAGCCCGGCGTGTACCTCGATGGCGGCTTCGGCGTCGGCAAGACGCATCTTCTGGCAGCGCTCTGGCATGCCGAGCCGGGAACGAAGAAGTACTTCGGCACCTTCATCGAGTACACGGCGCTCGTCGGCGCACTCGGCTACGTCGGCACCATGTCACTTCTGACCGGATCGTCACTCATCTGCATCGACGAGTTCGAGCTCGATGACCCGGGCGACACGATGATGATGACACGGCTGCTCACAGAGCTGGCCGCGTCGGGCACCCGTTTGGCAGCCACATCGAACACTCCGCCCAATGCGCTCGGCGAAGGCAGGTTCGCCGCCCAGGACTTCCTGCGCGAGATCCACTCGCTCTCCAGCACGTTCGAGACGCTGCGCATCGACGGCACCGACTACCGCAGACGAGCGATTGAAGGAAACTGCGTCACGGTGACCGACGACGAGATCGACACGGCACTTGAGCGTGCGGCGGCATCCGAGACCACCATGACCGACGACGACTTCCGGGCCCTCATCGAGCATCTTGCCGTCGTGCATCCCTCGCGGTTCATCCGGCTTCTCGACGACGTCGACGCGATTGCCATCAGAAACTCGGCGAAGCTTGACTCTCAGGCATCGGCACTGCGTCTCGTAGCATTTATCGACCGCGTCTACGACGCGCAGATTCCCCTTTTCGTCAGTGGCATCCCGCTCGACACCGTGTTCTCTGACGAGATGCTCTCCGGTGGATTCCGCAAAAAATATCTGCGTGCCATGTCGCGGATGATCTCGCTCTCCACCGCATCCTGAAACCTGCCGTTCACAGAACGGGCACATCTGTCACCGTATGGAAACAGGGACTGCCTCCCGGTGAAACATTCCCGCCCGAAGCTGAGTGCACCGGCGACGATCGCCGTCGGCTCGCACCACCGAGAGGCAGAGAATATGGACACCGGAAGCATTGCGTGGGCCGTCACAGCCACGGCGCTCGTGCTCCTCATGACGCCAGGAGTCGCCTTCTTCTACGGAGGCCTTGTCAAGGCAAAGAGCGTCGTCAGCATGATGATGATGAGCTTTGGGGCTCTCGCCCTGATTGGCGTGCTGTGGGTGCTCTACGGCGCAAGCATGAGCACTGTCACTGGCCTCTGGGACTTCTCGGGAAACCCGCTCGATGATCTCGGTCTGACCTCGCTCGCGTCAGGCGAGACCGCGAACACCGATCTGCTCGGCTCGGCATACAGCGCGACATTCGCCATCATCACCGTCGCGCTCATCTCGGGGGCGATTGCCGATCGCGCACGGTTCGGGTCATGGATGCTGTTTGCCGGCGTGTGGGCGACTCTCGTGTACTTCCCCGTTGCCGCATGGGTGTGGGGTGGAGGATGGATCCTCAACCTCGGCACGATTCTGTTCGGGGAAGACAGCGCCGCAGCCGTCATCGACTACGCGGGCGGAACAGCAGTGCATATCAATGCGGGGGCGGCAGCACTCGCGCTCGTTCTCGTGCTCGGAAAGCGGTCAACATTCGCCAAAGGCGCTGACAAGCCGCACAACGTGCCGCTCGTACTTCTCGGCGCAGCCATCCTGTGGTTCGGCTGGTTCGGGTTCAACGCTGGCGCCGAATGGACGAACGGGCTCGCCGGCGTCGGACTGATCACTGTGAACACACTCGGTGCAACGGCAGCCGCGATCATCGGCTGGCTCATCGTCGAGCGGGTCAAAGACGGCAAGTCCACATCTGTCGGCGCGGCATCCGGTGCGGTCTCCGGGCTTGTCGCCATCACCCCCGCCTGCGCGAACCTCACACCAGGATGGTCGCTGCTGCTCGGAGCCCTCACCGGCACCGTGTGCGCCCTCGCCGTCGAGCTCAAATTCCGGCTCGGTTACGACGACACGCTCGATGTCGTCGGCATCCACCTGGTTGGAGGATTGATCGGCACGCTCTACCTTGGGTTCTTTGCCACGGGAACCGGATTGTTTCTCGGGGGCGGGCTTCAGCAGATCACGCTTCAGCTCATCGCGGCAATCGCGGTTCTCGGGTACAGCTTCGTCATCGCCTGGATCGTCGGCACCGTCATTGAGAAGACAATCGGGTTTCGCCTGGAGCCCGATGCAGAGGTTGCCGGCGTCGATAACTCCGTTCACGGAGAGAGCGCCTACGACATGGACGTACGCGAGAGAGTCTGATCAGCGTTCCCCGGTGTTCCGGCCCGTCGCGTCATGCGGGCCGGAACACCTCGTTACGCTGGTGATATGACCCGACTTGTCAGCGCCTACCGCACCACTCAAACCGACCAAATCACACAGGATGCTGCCGAAGTCACTGAAGCTCGCACGATGATCGAGCAGACCGTTCCCGACGGGTTCGAGATCATTCAGCTCGACATCGGCAAGATCGATGGCGGCACTCGCGTGACAGGAATCATCCGCTCGACCGCTGTGACCCCGATCGAGGCTACCGGGGCCGACTACACGAGCGCACGCGACGCATTGAGAGCGCAGGTTCCGGAGGAGTGCGTCAGCATGGGCATTCTCATTGCCGAGCCGTAGCCGTTTTCGCGAGCCTCTTAGCAGACGTCACCGCCCATGAGAGAATCGCCACATCGAGGCGAGGGAGCCCGCATGGGCGGCGTCGCTGAAAAGTCAGACGACGACATCCTCGCACCGACGCTCGGGTGGGGGTGGTTCATCGTGCATCGATTCGCTGGCATTCTGGCGGGCAATGTTCGTCTGCGGGAGAGCCCGGCAGCGATCGTGCTCCACGACACGCTGAGCGACAATATCGCACGCATGCAGCGATTCGCCGATTCCCATGGCAAGAACCTGCGTCCGCACGTCAAGACGCACAAGAGCGTGGAGATCGGGCGTCTGCAGTTGGCGGCGGGTGCACGCGGAATCACGGCGGGCACGGTGGGTGAAGCCGAAGTGTTCGCGAATGCCGGAGTGGCAGACATCTTCATTGCTTACCCGCTCTGGGCCTCGGGCACCAAAGAGCAGCGGCTTCGATCGCTGGCGGACCGAACGAAACTGAGCATCGGCGTGGAGAGCAGGGCTGCTGCCGACATACTCCTCGCGGCACTCGGTGAGCGACGTGCGGCTGTCTCTCTGATCGTCGAGATCGAGTGCGGAGCAGGGCGATCCGGCGTTGCTCCCTCTCAGGCGGGCGCACTTGCGCGTTACGCGACCGAGCTCGGCTTCTTCGTGGCCGGTGTGTACACATACCCGGGACATGGCGGAACACCGGGTGCTCGCGAGCATGCCGCTCGTGATCAGGGCGAGGCTCTCACCGAGGCAGTGCGCAGCTTTGACGCAGTGGGACTCACGGCCGACGTCGTCAGCGCGGGGTCGACCCCGACGGCGGAATTCTCGACGGATCGCGTGATCACGGAGATTCGACCGGGGGAGTACGTCTTCAACGACGGCGACAACCTCCGACTCGGTGCATGTCGCGAGGCAGACATCGCGCTGTTCGTTGCAGCGACGGTGGTGAGCGCACAGGAGCCAGGTCGTGCGATTCTCGATGTGGGGTCGAAAGCAATCGGTCGCGAGGGAGACCCCGATCGCGGCTTCGGAGTCGTAGCGGGCCTCGGCTACCGACTGCACAAGCTGAATGAATATCACGGGTACCTCAGGCTCCCTGTCGACGAGCCGCAGCTCCCTGTCGGCACGATGGTGCCTGTTTTGCCGAACCACGTGTGTCCCGTCGTGAACAGCTTCGACGAGCTGACGGTTGTGATGCCGGACGGCGGCTGCGAGATGTGGCCGGTATCGGCACGCGGACGGCTGAATTGAGGAGGGTCACATGGAAACCGGGACGTTGCGTGTACTCATCACAGGCGCATCGAGCGGAATCGGCGAAGCTGTCGTCGAGCGCTGCAGGAGGGATGGCGCGCGGCTCGTTCTCACCGGCAGACGCCGTTCTCCCACGCTGTCGCTGAGGGATAACGAGCTCTACCTTCCCGGTGACCTTTCCGATGAGAAGTTTGTCACTGACCTCGTCGAGCGCGCGGTCGCGGAACTCGGCGGTCTTGACGCCGTGCTGCTCGTTCACGGGCTTCAGCAGGAAGGGCCGCTGACGGCGATGTCGCTCGCCGACGCGCGGGCGCTTCTCGATGCAAACGTTCTCAGCGTCTTCAGTGTCATCAAGCACGCAGCGACGCACATGTCAGACGGCGGCGCCATCGTCTGCGTTGCGTCTCGGCTCGGCATTGCCGGCATTTCCGGTCAGGTGATGTATTCCGCGGCAAAAGGCGGCCTCATCATGCTGGCGAAGGGCGCTGCCGTCGAACTTGCGCCCCGCAACATCCGCGTGAACGTCGCCGCTCCGGGTCTGACCGTCACTCCCGTGATCGAATCGTGGATCCAGAAGCATCCGAACCCTGAGCAAAACCGCGCAGAGCAGGCCGCGACAATCCCTCTCGGACGACTCGCCGAGCCCGCAGAGGTCGCAGAGGCGATCTACTTTCTCGGATCGCCGGCGGCGTCGTACATCACCGGTGCGGTGCTGCCAATCGACGGCGGGTATACGGCGGCCTGAGCAGCCCGCGCCAGGCGACTCTCTCTTTCCGTTCTGAGCAGGAAGGGCGAGCTCGGCTTGTGCGAGGGGATCACCGATCTGCGGAACGCCTCTGTGCGAATCCGATGACAATGTTCGCACCGTCTAGATCGACAGTAGATAAACCGGGGCTTTGCGTATATCGTCGATATACGTGAAATCTGGTCGAGAACGTCTACTCAACGCCGCGACGACGCTGCTGTCCCAGCACCCCGAGCGTGAGCCGAGCACACGCGAGCTGTATCAGGCTGCCGGCGTCGCCGCGCCGACGCTCTATCACCACTTCGGTACCAAGGAGGGCCTGCTCGACATCGTCGTCGAGCAGGCCTTTGCCGACTACCTAGAGCGAAAACACGGGATGCTGCGTACCGGAGATCTCCTAGCCGATTTCGCGGCCGGCTGGGACCTGCACATCGAATTCGGGGTGGCCAATCCGATGCTCTATGCCCTCATGTACGGTCCGCATCTGTCACGAGCCGCAGCCACGGCCGACGCTGAACTCCGACGCGGTCTTCAACGACTCGCCGCGGAAGGCCTGCTACGGGTGTCCGTCGAGGATGCCGCAGCAACAACGACAGCCACGGCCATCGGCTGCGTCACTATGCTGAACCGCCTGCACGCAGCCCCGACGGCATCGTGGGCCCAGCATATCCGCGCCGGCCTCATCGAGCAGATCACTGGACAGCCGCGCGACGAGATCAGCCAGGAGCAGGCGGCGCGAGCGCTCCTTGCCCGGATGCCTTCACCGGGCACATCATTCACTCCCGCGGAGGCGTCGCTGTTGCGCCAATGGTTGGCCGTGCTCGCTACCGCGCCCGACGCCGAGCAGGTTGCACCAGTCTCGTCACCCTCACGGAAAGGATCCATACGATGACCAGCACCACAACATACCCTGCCGACAGCACCCATCTGCTTGGCGGCCAGTACCGCGTACCGCGCATCGGCTATGGGACGATGCGCTTGAGCGGCCCCGGTGTGATTGGCTTACCGGAAGACGTAAACGGGGCGATCGCGATTCTGAGGCACGCCGTCGAGCTCGGCGTGCGGTTCTTCGACACCGCCAATGCTTACGGCCCTCGGACCGTCAACCAGCTCATCGGACGGGCCCTCGCGCCCTTCAACGAGGAGATCGTTGTCGGTAACAAGGTCGGCGCATCGCGCGGCCCCGGTGTGATTGGCTTACCGGAAGACGTAAACGGGGCGATCGCGATTCTGAGGCACGCCGTCGAGCTCGGCGTGCGGTTCTTCGACACCGCCAATGCTTACGGCCCTCGGACCGTCAACCAGCTCATCGGACGGGCCCTCGCGCCCTTCAACGAGGAGATCGTTGTCGGTAACAAGGTCGGCGCATCGCGCGGCCCCCGCGGTGAATGGCTCACCGACAGCCGTCCTGAGACCATCCGAACGCAAGTTGAGGACGCGCTGCTGGATCTGCGTACCGACATCAGTCCGCTCACCTACCTGCGACTCTGGGGTGACAGCACCGATCGCGCTGGCGCCATCGCCGAGGGCGTTCCGCTGGAGGACTCCCTCGGCACCCTCGTCGAGCTACGCGAGGCGGGCAAGGTTCGCCACATCGGCATCTCCGGAGCCTCCCCAACCATGCTTGAACGCGCCAGACGCATCACCCCAATCGCCGCCGTGCAAAACCGCTTCAACCTGCTCGATCGCAGCGGCGTTGGTGTCCTGTCTGCATGCGAACGTGACGAGATCGCCTTCGTTCCCTATTTCCCCCTCGCCACCGGAACTCTCGCGAACCTCGATGCGCTCATCGCGCCAGCCCGCAGACTCGACGCCCCCACGACGACCATTGCTCTGGCGTGGCTCCTGCGGCGCTCTCCCGCCGTCATCCCCATTCCGGGCACCGCGTCGCCGAGTCACCTCCAGGAGAACGTCCGAGCCGCGACACTCGCCCCGCAGCTCACAGATGACGAGGTGAAAGCACTCACCGCTGTCGAAGACGAGGCGAACGCGAGACTCGACACCATGTCTACTCAAGCGACCGAGGCCATCGACAAGCAGCGCGCTATCACCGAGTCTACGAGGCCGACGGCGCCGACACAGTAAAGGCGGAGCCAGGCGATCCCTTTGACGGGCTGTTCAGCCAGATCTCCACGCCGATGCGCTGGCCTACGACGCCGTCCACCAAGCGGATCGGATGCTCGACTCATTCATGTCGCGGGTTTGAACATCCGACATTGGGTGGGCGATACCAGACTCGAACTGATGACCTCTTCCGTGTGAAGGAAGCGCGCTACCAACTGCGCCAATCGCCCGAACCGGCAACGTGCCGGAACGACACTCGATACTAACCGAGAAAGTTTCGGCACGCACAATCGAAGCCGCGGTTTTGCTCGGGCAGAAGACGACACGCGCGAGATGCGCCAGTTTGAACATTCGCAGACATTTCGGTTACAGTTTTTGAGCACGCAGAAATGCGAGCAATGCGGATGTGGCGCAGTGGTAGCGCATCACCTTGCCAAGGTGAGGGTCGCGAGTTCGAATCTCGTCATCCGCTCGAGTGCTGAGGATCAGTCTCAAGGCTGGTTACGGCCTGTGGGTTTGCCCACACGCGGTGGCGTGGCCGAGAGGCGAGGCAGCGGCCTGCAAAGCCGTCCACACGGGTTCGAATCCCGTCGCCACCTCGACTCAAAAGTGAATAGCCCTAACGGGCGCGATTGGCGCAGCGGTAGCGCGCTTCCCTGACACGGAAGAGGTCACTGGTTCGATCCCAGTATCGCGCACAGAAAAACCCCTCGGCCTCTCGCCGGGGGGTTTTGTGTCGCTGCGGTCCGGCACACGGCCCAGGGCGGCTAAAGTTGTCAGGGTCAGTGATAGCAAGCCAAGGAGTGAGTACCGGTGTCAGACGGTTTCGATCTGTTTCCCGACCGTTCCGTTGTCGCCATGCGCGTCAACGGCGAGCTCAAGGACCTCGCAACGACGGTGACGGAGACAGACGATGTCGAGCCGGTTACTGTGGCTTCTCCTGACGGCCTGAACATCCTTCGCCACTCGGCGGCACACGTCCTCGCACAAGCGGTACAGCAGGTCAATCCGGAGGCAAAGCTCGGGATCGGCCCGCCCATCACCGATGGTTTCTACTATGACTTCGATGTCGCTGAGCCCTTCACTCCCGATGATCTCAAAGCTCTGCAGAAGGCGATGGAACGCATCATCAAGCAGGGACAGCGGTTTGAACGCCGTGTTGTGACGGACGATGGCGCACGCACCGAGCTCGCAGCAGAGCCATACAAACTCGAACTCATCGGGCTCAAGGGTGCTGGGGCGTCGGCCGGAAACGAGAACGAGAATGTCGAAGTCGGCGGCGCTGACCTCACGATTTACGACAACGTCGACCCGAAGACGGGGGAGACGGTGTGGAAAGACCTCTGTCGAGGCCCTCACCTTCCCTCGACGCGACTGATCGGCAACGGCTTCTCGCTCATGCGCGTCGCCGCGGCGTATTGGCGCGGCTCTGAGAAGAACCCGCAGCTGCAGCGGATCTACGGAACCGCCTGGCCAACCAAAGACGAGCTTCGGGCGTATAAGACTCGGCTCGAAGAGGCTGCGAAAAGGGACCATCGTCGTTTGGGCGCGGAGCTCGATCTGTTCAGCTTCCCTGACGAAATCGGGTCAGGGCTCGCGGTCTTCCACCCGAAGGGTGGAATCATCCGGGCCGAAATCGAAGACTATATGCGCAAGCGTCTCGTCGAAAATGACTACGAGCTTGTCAACACACCTCACATCACCAAGGGTCACCTCTACGAGATCAGCCAGCACTTGAACTGGTACAGAGACGGCATGTTCCCGCCGATGCACCTCGACGAGGTGACCGATGCTGATGGCACGGTGGTGAAACAGGGCCAGGATTACTATCTCAAACCCATGAACTGCCCGATGCATAATCTCATCTACCGGGCACGAGGTCGCAGCTACCGCGAGCTGCCGCTGCGACTCGCTGAGTTCGGCACCGTCTACCGCTACGAGAAAAGCGGAACGCTCTCGGGGCTGACACGAGTCCGCGGACTGACCCAAGACGATGCGCACATCTATGTGACAGACAACCAGATCAAACCCGAGGTCGCCAGGCAGCTTGAATTTGTCCTCGAGACTCTGCGCGGCTACGGCCTCGACGATTTCTACCTTGAGCTGTCAACGAGGGACCCTGAGAAATCGGTGGGCACAGACGACGCGTGGAATGACGCGACCGAGACCCTTCGCCAGGTCGCCCTCGAATCCGGCCTTGAGCTTGTCGACGATCCGGGCGGTGCCGCGTTCTACGGCCCGAAGATCTCGGTTCAGGCCCGAGACGCCATCGGCCGAACCTGGCAGCTTTCCACAGTTCAGCTTGACTTCAATCAGCCCGAGCTCTTCGAGCTTGAGTACACGGCCGCCGATGGAACGCGCAAGCAACCGACGATGATCCATCGTGCCTTGCTCGGCTCGATCGAGAGGTTCTTTGCAATCCTTCTCGAGCACTACGCCGGAGCATTCCCCGTCTGGCTCGCGCCCGTGCAAGTTGTCGGAATCCCCGTCGCCGAAGAATTTGGGCCGTACCTCGACAAGATCGCCAGTCGCTTGAAGGAGCACGGGGTTCGCATTGAGATCGACCATTCCGACGATCGCATGCAGAAGAAGATTCGCACGCACACCAAGCAAAAGGTTCCATTTCTGCTGATCGCCGGCGAGGAAGACCGCTCGAACGGAAACGTCAGCTTCCGATTCCGAGATGGAACCCAGCTCAACGGCGTTGCTGTCGACGACGCCGTATCCAAGATCATCGCGAGCATTCAGTCTCACGAGCACGTGACGACGGCGTGGTCTGCATGACTGAGCCTCAGGATGTTCAGGCGGAGTCAGCCGAGCAGTTCCATCTCGTTGGCGTCCCAGACGAGTTTCAGCGGCTGTGGACACCGCACCGTATGGTCTACATTCGGCAGGGCGAGCCCGAGACCAATGACTGCCCGTTTTGCCGTGCCCCCAGCATGGACGACAGCGACTCGCTGATCGTTGCGCGAGGTCGCCACGCGTTCGTCATCTGCAATCTCTTCCCCTATAACTCCGGGCACCTCCTGGTGTGCCCGTACCGTCATATTTCGACGTACGATTTGGCCACTCCTGAAGAAGTTGCTGAAATCGGAGAGCTGACGCAGGTTGCCATGCGCGTCATCCGCGCCGTCTCTGGCAACGATGGGTTCAACCTCGGAATGAACCAGGGGGCCGTCGCCGGAGCCGGAATATCTGCGCACCTGCACCAGCACATCGTGCCGCGCTGGGCGCAGGACTCCAATTTTCTACCCATCATCGCCAAGACCAAGGCACTTCCACAGCTTCTCGGCGAGGTTCGCGAAACACTCGCGGCCGCTTGGCCGAAGCCCGATCACACGGAGAATGAGCATCATGACTGACAGCAACTCGCAGAACGAGACCGGCACGGGCCGCGTCAAGCGCGGACTCGCGGAAATGCTGAAGGGCGGCGTCATCATGGACGTCGTCACCCCAGAGCAGGCACGCATTGCGGAGGATGCGGGAGCCGTCGCGGTGATGGCTCTCGAGCGCGTGCCCGCGGATATTCGCTCACAGGGCGGCGTCGCACGCATGAGCGACCCCGATCTCATCGATGCGATCGTCGCTGAGGTCTCAATCCCCGTTATGGCGAAGGCACGAATCGGCCACTTCGTCGAGGCTCAGATCCTTGAAGCGCTCGATGTCGATTACATTGACGAGTCAGAGGTTCTCAGCCCGGCCGACTACGTGAATCACATCGACAAATGGAACTTCACCGTTCCGTTCGTCTGCGGGGCAACGAACCTTGGTGAGGCGCTCCGTCGCATCAACGAGGGAGCGGCGATGATCAGATCCAAGGGTGAGGCCGGCACAGGGGACGTCTCGGAGGCCACGAAGCACATTCGCAAGATCACCTCAGAGGTTCGGGCGCTGACAGCGCTGTCGAAGGACGAGCTCTACGTCGCGGCGAAAGAGCTCCAGGCGCCGTACGCGCTCGTCGAGGAGATCGCCGAGACAGGAAAGCTCCCCGTCGTCCTCTTCACTGCGGGCGGCGTCGCGACGCCGGCAGACGCAGCGATGATGATGCAGCTCGGTGCCGATGGAGTGTTTGTCGGTTCGGGAATCTTCAAGTCGGGAAACCCCGAGCAGCGAGCATCCGCCATCGTCAAGGCAACGACGTTCTACGACGACCCCTCAGTCGTTGCCGACGTCTCACGCGGGCTCGGCGAGGCGATGGTCGGAATCAACGTCAGCGACCTTCCCGCTCCTCACCGCTTGTCCGAGCGTGGCTGGTAGGGCACGAATCGGAGTTCTCGCTCTTCAGGGTGACGTGCGCGAGCACACATCGGCGTTGAGCGAGCTCGACGTCGATGTGACGAAAGTCCGAACGGCCGCCGATCTCTCAGCGATTGACGGACTTGTTCTTCCCGGTGGGGAGTCGAGCGTCATTGACAAGCTGAGCCGCACGTTCGGCGTCGCGGATCCCATCAGACGTGCGATCGCGCGTGGGCTCCCTGTCTTCGGCACGTGCGCGGGCCTCATCATGCTCTCCGAGCGGCTGGTTGACGGGATTGACGGCCAGCACACGTTCGGCGGCCTCGATGTCACTGTGCAGCGCAATGCGTTTGGGTCCCAGACGGACTCGTTCGAGACCGACCTCGATATTCCCGAGTTGGGGGAGCGTCCCGTACACGCCGTCTTCATCAGGGCGCCTGTGGTCACAGACGTGGGCCCCGAGGTTCGCGTGCTCAGTCAGATCGGCACAGGCCGCATTGTCGCCGTCGAACAAGGCAACGTCATGGCAACGTCATTTCACCCCGAGGTATCAGGCGAGCGACGCTTTCACGAGCGCTTCGTTGAAGGGGTGCGAAGTCGCATGGGCTGAGGGCCTGCGGGCCGGTCAACCACCTACCGTAGAATGGCCGTACTTTACAAGACGCAGTGAGGGAGCACATGTCAGGGCACTCCAAATGGGCGACGACAAAGCACAAGAAGGCGATCATCGATCAGCGGCGTGCAAAGTCGTTCGCGAAGCTCATTAAGAACATTGAGGTTGCCGCCAAGATCGGCGGGCCGGATCTTGCGGGAAACCCCACCTTGCAAGACGCCATCCAAAAGGCGAAGAAGACATCCGTTCCCAACGACAACATCGATCGCGCCGTCAAGCGGGGCGCTGGACTCACGGGCGAGACCATCGAGTACACGACGATCATGTACGAGGGGTACGGGCCAAACGGAGTTGCCCTTCTTGTCGAGTGTCTGACCGACAATAAGAATCGCGCTGCAGCTGACGTGCGCACACTCATGACGCGCAATGGCGGGACGATGGCTGACCCAGGAAGCGTGTCATACAACTTCAGCCGCAAGGGCCTCATTGTCGTTCCCCAAGAGGAGACGACGGAAGATGATGTGCTCGCAGCCGTGCTCGATGCCGGAGCAGAAGAGGTTCAGTCTGAAGACGACACCTTCGAGATCATCACCGAGGCAACCGACCTGGTTCCGGCCCGCACGGCACTGCAAGAGGCCGGCATCGATTACAACTCGGCAGATGTCGCGTTCGTTCCGCACCTCAAGGTAGAGATCGACGCCGACACCGCACGCAAGGTGTTCAAGCTCATCGACGCTCTCGACGACTCCGATGATGTGCAGAATATCTACAGCAACTTCGACATCAGTCCCGACGTGCGAGCACAGCTCGAAGAAGACGAAGACTGACGAGTGCCGCTTCGTGTGCTGGGCATCGACCCTGGACTCACCCGCTGCGGCATCGGAGTCGTGGACGTTGCGCCGAATCGCGAAGCCACACTTGTCCATTTTGGAGTCATCAAGAGCTTCCCAGACGTCGAAATCGAGTCACGACTGCTCACGATCGCCGAAGGCATCGACGCTGCTCTCGATCAGTACGCGCCACAGGCCGTCGCTGTCGAGCGCGTGTTCGCTCAGCACAACCTGCGCACTGTCATGGGCACGGCTCAGGCTAGCGGGATCGCTCTTGCCGCTGCAGCGAAGCGCGGTCTTCGGGTTGGACACCACACTCCGTCCGAGGTGAAAGCAGCAATCACCGGCTATGGCTCCGCAGACAAAAAGCAGGTTGCGACGATGGTCACCCGCATCCTGAGGCTCGCCGCGCCCCCAACGCCGGCCGACGCGGCGGATGCCCTTGCCCTGGCGCTCTGCCACGCGTGGCGAGTCGGGAGCGCCGTGACGCCAGCGGGAACGGCCGCCGAGACGCCCGCTCAGCGGGCATGGCTTGCGGCTGAACACGCCTCACGGCGGGGAGGACCGCCGCGAGCCTGAACCGCACTGTCGGACTCACGGCATAGGCTGGGATTGTGATTTCTTCGGTACGCGGGACGGTTCTGTCTGCACGTGGTGGGAGCGTCGTCATTGAGGTAGGTGGGGTCGGTCTCGCCGTTCAGGTGACGCCGGAACACGAGCTTGCTCTGCGCACGGGTGAGACCGCTTTCGTGCACACGAGTCTGATCGTTCGCGAAGACGCGTTGAGTCTCTTTGGTTTTGAGACCAGCGAGCAGCTCGAGATTTTCGAATTGTTGCTTCGCGTCAATGGCGTCGGCCCCAAGTCGGCGCTGGGCGTGCTCTCGGCGCTCGGGCCAGGCCAGGTTGCGGCTGCCGTCGAGAACGAAGACGATAAGGCGTTCCGTGCGGTGAGCGGCATCGGCCCCAAGACAGCGAAGTTGATCATCCTTTCACTGGCGGGCAAGGTCACGTCGCTCGCGTACTCAACAGATGCGGTCTCTCCGAAACAGGGGAACGGCGCAGACGTCGTCGTCGCGCTCACAGGGCTCGGCTGGTCTGAACGCGACGCAGACTCCGCGCTGACGTCCGTTCTCTCCGCACAACCCGACCTCGCATCTGCGCCCGTGCAGACCCTTCTGCGCCTTGCCCTCGCGCAACTCGGCCCGGCGACATCAAAGGGAGGCCGACAGTGAATGATCAGGAATTGACATCGTCAAACGTACTCTCGGAGGCGGAGCTCGCCTTCGAGGGGGCGCTTCGGCCTGCGAGCCTCGCCGAATTCGTCGGCCAGCCAAAGGTGCGCGGACAGCTCGAGCTTCTTCTCAAAGCGGCGGGCATGCAGAATCGAACACCGGATCACATACTGCTTGCCGGTCCGCCCGGACTGGGCAAGACGACACTTGCCATGATCGTCGCTCATGAGTCAGGCCGCCCCCTGCGAACATCCAGCGGGCCCGCAATTCAACACGCAGGAGATCTCGCTGCCGTCCTTTCCAGTCTGGTTCCCGGCGAAGTCCTCTTTATCGACGAAATTCATCGCATGGCCCGTTCGGCAGAAGAAATGCTTTACCTCGCGATGGAAGACTTTCGAATCGACATCATGGTCGGCAAGGGCGCCGGCGCCACGTCCGTTCCCCTCGATCTGGCACCGTTCACACTTGTTGGCGCAACGACGCGCTCGGGGCTTCTGCCCAATCCGCTCCGCGATCGGTTCGGCTTCACCGCTCATCTCGAGTTCTACGACGATGACGATCTCGCGAAGGTGATTGAACGAGCGGCTCCGATGCTTGACTTCCAGCTCGACAAGGAAGGTATTGCCGAAATCGCTGGTCGGTGCCGCGGCACTCCTCGAATTGCGAACAGACTCCTCCGACGTGTGCGGGATTATGCGCTCGTTCACGACACGTCTGGTGACGTTGACGCCGTCAGAGCGGCGTTGCGTCTCTACGATGTCGACGGGCTCGGGCTCGACCGGCTCGACCGCGCAGTAATGAACACGATCCTCACACGGTTCGGTGGAGGCCCCGTCGGACTGAGCACACTCGCTGTTTCCGTCGGCGAAGAGGGAGAGACGATCGAGAGCGTCGTCGAGCCTTTCCTCGTGAGAATCGGCTTGATCACGCGTACACCACGCGGTCGAATGGCTACACAACTTGCGTATAAGCACTTCGGCATAGCCGCTGCTCAGGAGTCGCTACCTCTCGATACCCTATAATCGACTCTGGCCCACCGGCCGTCCCCACAATCAGCGGTGAAACACCGCGGAAAGCCGTGAAACTGTATGGACCCGTTAACTATTGCCATGTTGGCAATCCTGGCCGTTCTGATCTTCTTCATGTTCCGGAACAGCCAGAAGCGCAAGCGCGATCAGCAGGATCTGCAGTCCAAAGTGGCTCCGGGCGCAGAAGTGATGACGAACTTCGGGCTTTTCGGAACTATCCTGTCAATCGACGAAGAGGACAACAAGGTAGAGCTGCAGGCTGGTGCCGACGTCGTTCTGACCGTTCACCGCCAGACGATCACGCGTGTAATTGACAACGCAGACGAGGCAGAGTCAGACGATGTACCCATGGACGACGCAGACGAAGCGATCGAGCCAGACGACACCGACAATTCAACGCCCAACGGTGACAACAAGTCTGATAACGCGTAAGCCTTTCGAGGCGCCCGGAATTTTCGCAACAGAAAGCTGAGTACATAGGTGTCTCCACGCTCCACACCTACCCGGAAGGCGACGCGTTCGCTTTCGTGGCTGGGATTCATCGTCCTCGTCCTCATCGCAGTTCTCACCGGGGGTGTTCTCTGGGGAGGAGCGAGCTTCATCCCAAAGCTCGCACTCGACCTTGAGGGAGGCACGCAGATCATCTTGGAGGCCCAGGTCTCCGACAGCTCTGACGTCTCCCAGGAGCAGCTCGACCAGGCCGTTTCGATTATCCGCCAGCGCGTGAATGCGTCCGGTGTCACTGAGGCACAGGTTACGACCGAGGGTGGTCGTAACATTGTCGTGGCTATCCCCGGTGTCGCCGATCAAGAAACCCGCGATCGCGTCACCTCCACGGCAAAGCTCTCGTTCCGACCCGTTCTCGTCGCAGGCGAGCCCTCCAACGAATTCGTGGGAGAAGATGGACAGGCAACGCCGTATCCGTCTCCGGGGCCGACGGTTCCCAACGAACCGACCGCCGAGCCAACCGATGGCAGTGACAACAGCTGGATCACTCCGAAGCTGCAACAGGAATATCAGGCATTCGACTGCGATGCGAAGCGCGGCGAGGCCGCGGACGCACCAGAAGATCAGCCGATCATCGCCTGTGAAACAGACGGAACGGTGAAGTACATTCTGGGCCCCGTCGAAGTCGAAGGTGCGAACATCAGCGACGCATCCGCTGGCATGGGACAGACCCAGACGGGCGCGACCACAGGACAGTGGGTCGTCAACCTCGAATTCGACAGCACAGGCGCAAAGGCCTTCGCGGATGTCACGTCCCGGCTGACCGGCGCTGAGTCTCCGAAGAACCAGTTTGCCATTGTGCTCGACGGTGAAGTCATCTCAGCGCCTCGATCGCAAGCTGTTATTGCCGACGGCAAAGCGCAGATCAGCGGAAACTTCACCGAGGACACGTCAAAAGCACTGGCCGACCAGCTCAAGTACGGTGCGCTTCCCATCAACTTCACGGAGCTCAGTTCCAACCAGATCTCGGCGACGCTCGGCTCGGCTCAACTGGAGATCGGTCTGATCACCGGCCTTATCGGCCTCCTGCTCGTCGTCGTCTACACGCTCTTCCAGTATCGACTTCTCGGATTCGTGACGATTCTGTCTCTTGTCATAGCGGCAGCACTGACCTACTTGGTGATTGCGATTCTTGGATGGCGTGAGGGATACCGCTTGTCTCTCGCCGGAATAGCGGGTCTGATCGTCGCGATCGGTTTCACAGTCGACTCCTTCATCGTCTACTTCGAGCGAATACGTGACGAGCTTCGAGATGGTCGAGGCTTGGAATCCGCCGTTGAAGCGGGGTGGAAACGCGCCGCGCGCACCATTTACTCGGCAAAGGGAATCAACCTTCTCGCCGCCGTTGTGCTGTACGTACTCGCCGTTGGAAACGTGCGCGGCTTCGCGTTCACTCTCGGCGTCACGACGCTCATCGACGTTCTCGTTGTCGTGATATTCACGCACCCCATGCTCCAATTGCTCGCTAAGACCCGATTCTTCTCGAGCGGCCATCCGCTCTCAGGTCTCGATCCCGAAGCCCTCGGCGCCGTCTATCGAGGCCGAGCGCAATTCCGCTCGCCTGTTTCGGCGAAACGATCGAAGATCGCATCGTCGAGCAAGGAAGCGCAAAAGCGCCAGACAATTGCTGAGCGGAAGAAGGCTGAATTGGCTTCGTCCGGCACAGCGAAGAAGAATGACGAGAAGGATTCCTGATGGCCAGCTTCGTTCGCTTCGGAAACGACCTTTACACGGGCAAGCGTTCCGTCAACTTCGTCGGCAACCGCCGAGTGTGGTTCACAATCGCGGCGCTCCTTGTGATCGCTTCGATCCTCACCCCGATTCTCAAGGGCGGATTCAACTTCGGCATTGAGTTCACGGGCGGCTCCCAGTTCTCCATCTCGGGGGCGAAAAGCACAGAGCAGAGCTTGGCGACCGACGCCGTTGCCGAGGTCGTGCCCGAGGCTGTCACCCGCGTCGTGATTGTCGGAGACGACGGCGTTCGGGTGCAGACAGATCAGCTGACAGCGGATCAGACGCACCAGATTACCCAGACGCTCGCGAGCGCGTACGGCGTTGAGACGTCAGACGTCAATACCAACTTCGTCGGAGCGACGTGGGGGAGCGACGTCACCAAGATGTCTCTGACGGCGCTCGTCATCTTTCTTGTGCTCTCCTTCATCATCATGGCTCTGTATTTCAGAACGTGGAAGATGTCAGCGGCTGCCATCATCACTTTGGCAGACGTGCTGGTGATCACACTCGGTGTCTACGCGGCGTCTGGGTTCGAGGTAACTCCGGCGGCAGTGATCGGGTTCCTGACGATTCTGGGGTACTCCCTCTATGACACAGTTGTCGTCTTTGACAAGATTCGCGAGAATACGCACGAAGATGGCGAAGATTCCCCGCGCACCTTCGCTGAATCGGTGAACCTCGCTGTGAACCAGACTCTTGTGCGGTCGATCAACACATCGGTCGTCGCCGCGCTGCCTGTTGCCGCGATTCTTGTCATCGGCGACTTTCTCTTGGGCGCAGAGACACTCCGAGACATCTCGCTCTCACTTTTCGTCGGAATCATCGTCGCCACATATTCCACGATCTTCGTTGGGGCACCGCTCTACGCACTGTTCCGTCAGAACGAACCGGAGATCAAGAAGCGTGATGCTCGTGTGCTTGCGGCACGTGAGCGTGCGTCACGGGCCGAGCCGGTCAAGTAACGCGCATCTGGGCAGTATCCTTGAGAGTTCAAGGGGGTGATCCGCGATGACAGAATCAACGTCGACACAATCTGCATCGTTGCGCAGACTCGTGCCGCGCATCTTTTCGCGCGCCCAGCCTGTCGGCGCTGTCGATCGGCTCATCCGAACTGTGCGTATGCACCAGCCAAAGGCCGACGTCTCGGTTATCGAGCGTGCATACACCGTGGCAGAAGAAGCGCACAGAGAGCAGAAGCGGCGCAGCGGCGAGCCATACATCACACACCCGGTCGCGGTCGCGCAGATTCTCGCCGATCTCGGAATCGGCTCGAAGACAATCGCTGCGGCGTTGCTGCACGACACCGTCGAAGACACGGAGTACACCCTCGATGAGCTGAGAGCCGAATTCGGTGACGAGATCGCCATGCTCGTCGACGGTGTCACCAAGCTCGATAAGGTCAAATACGGCGAGGCAGCCCAGGCCGAGACCGTACGCAAGATGATCGTTGCGATGTCGAAGGACATTCGTGTGCTCATCATCAAGCTCGCAGACCGCCTGCACAATGCGCGAACCTGGGGCTTCATGCCACCGGAGAAGGCAGCGAAGAAGGCGACAGAGACTCTCGAGATCTACGCTCCACTCGCGCACCGGCTCGGTATCCAAGCCATCAAATGGGAGCTCGAGGACCTCTCGTTCGCTGTGCTCCAGCCGAAGATCTACGCCGAGATCGAAAGCCTCGTTAAGCAGCGCACGCCGAAGCGCGAGCACTTCATCCAGATGGTCATCGATGCGATCAATGACGATCTCAAGGCCCAGAAGATTCGCGGCAAGGTCGTCGGCCGACCAAAACAGTACTACTCGATCTACCAGAAGATGATCGTGCGCGGGCGCGACTTCGATGACATCTACGATCTCGTCGGAATCCGCGTGCTCGTCAACTCGGTGCGCGATTGCTATGCGGTGCTCGGCGCGATTCACGCTCGCTGGACGCCGATTCCCGGTCGGTTCAAGGACTACATCGCGACACCCAAGTTCAACCTCTATCAATCGCTGCACACAACGGTCATCGGCCCTGAGGGCAAGTCTGTCGAGATACAGATTCGCACGCACGAAATGCACCAGCATGCAGAGTACGGTGTCGCGGCCCACTGGAAGTACAAGGAGCGCATGAACGGAGGGAAGGCGTCAGGGCCCTCCGCCGACACCGATCTTGCCTGGCTTGCGCATATTTCTGACTGGCAGGCTGAGACGGCCGACCCCAGCGAATTCCTCGACTCCCTGCGGTTTGAGATCGGCGCCAAAGAGGTATACGTCTTCACTCCGAAGGGTCGTGTGATCGGGCTTCCCTCGGGCGCGACACCCGTCGACTTCGCCTATGCCGTGCACACAGAGGTTGGGCACCGCACGATGGGTGCCCGCGTCAACGGACGCCTCGTTCCCCTGGAAACCGCGTTGGGCAGCGGAGACGTCGTCGAGGTCTTCACATCGAAGAATCCTGACTCCGGTCCCAGCCAGGACTGGCTTGGGTTCGTCAAGAGTCCTCGTGCGCGAAGTAAGATTCGCCAATGGTTCACCAAGGAACGCCGCGACGAAGCGATAGAGCAGGGCAAGGATGCCATCGCGCGGGCTTTCCGCAAGCAGAACCTGCCGCTGCGGCAGCTGGACTCACTGAACGAGGTTGTCTCACAGCTCCACTACAACGACATTTCGGCGTTGTATGCCGCTGTCGGCGAGGGCCACGTGTCAACACAGTCGGTTCTCGAGAAGGTTGCCGCGATCGTCCAGGGCGACGCCGAGTCCGAGCACACTATCGTCGATATGCCAGTACGTGGGCGCTCGCGTGCCCGCGCGTCGAACAGCGAGTCGGGGGTCTTGGTCAGGGGTGCACCCGACATTCTCGTCAAGCTTGCCAAGTGCTGCACACCGGTGCCAGGCGATGAGATCGTCGGCTTCATCACCCGTGGCTCTGGAGTCTCTGTCCATCGTTCTGACTGCCATAACGTTCAGTCGCTTGAGCAGGAGCCCGAGCGGATGATCGATGTCGAGTGGGCACCGACCTCAAAGGGTCTGTTCCTCGTGAACATTCAAGTGGAGGCGCTCGATCGGGCTGCATTGCTCTCCGATATCACGCAAGTGCTCAGCGAGCACCATGTGAATATTCTCTCAGCGACAGTCACCACGTCGAACGCGCGGTTGGCAATCAGCCGCTTTGTCTTCGAAATGGGTGACACGACCCACCTCGAGCGCGTGCTGAACGCTGTGCGACGCGTTGACGCCGTGTACGACGTCTACCGCGTCAACGGAGGCTGACCGTCACTCGGACGGCGTGCCGCGCCGTTCGGCAGCCGCGATGACGACGGAGAGAAACTCGAGTCCGGCAGCTTTTCCCGGTCTGCGACGTGCAGCTGCGAGGTCGTTTGCATGCGAGCGGACCGTGGACGCGGTGCCATCGCAGAGCGCAAGTACGAGGTCGATGTCATGAATGGTTCGCAGCGAGTCGACGGCGATGTCGCTGATCGTGCGTGATCGGGTCGTCAGAATCGGGGTAGGCGGGGACAGCCGCGTGAGATCATCGTCGTCGATCGCGACTTCCCGGTAACGCACGCCGGTTCGCCATGAGCCGAGTGGGCGTGCTCGCGAACACACCTCGATGGGGCCGATGACCCTGCTGCCCGCACCGTAGACCCAGGCCGCCGTTCTTCCCACGACGATGTCGTGCGGCTGCACAGCGTACGAGAGAGCGAGGGCTCGCAGCTCCGGACGATCGGGCTCATCGACGGAGCAGTAGCCGTCGTGGACGCCCCAGAGCACTCCGTCGAGCCGTGCGGCGCTCAACACGGCAAGCGGCAGGTCTGTAGCGCGCATCACCGGAGGGATTAAACGGGACATGTCCCCATCGTCGCGGACGAGGGCGCGCGCGGCCGGAGCTCACCGTCCACTGTGGAGAACAGGGTGTACGAGCAGCGGCCTGTGGAGAGTCAGCCGATCGCGTTCAGCCACTGCCGTTGGGTGCGCAACGCTTCATTTGCCTCGTCGACGCGCTTGCGGTCACCCTTCGCCTCGGCATCGGCGAGCTCTGACTCCAGCTTCGCAATTGAATCGTGAAGCTGTGCGGCAAGCCCCTCGGTGCGCGCCTTCGTCTCGGGATCGTTCTTGCGCCAATGCTCCTCATCGAGCTTTCGCACGGCCTGCTCGACGCGACGCAGGCGCTCTTCGACGGTCTTCACCTTGTCGCGAGGAACCCGGCCGATCTCTTCCCATCGGCGCTGGACGCTGAGAAGCTGGGACTTCGCCTTGTCGAGGTTCGTCGCGGAGAGCAAGGGCTGCGCCTCATCGAGGAGCTCGAGCTTCTTGTCGTAGTTCTCGCGGTATTCGGCATCGTCACGGGCATCGACCTCGGCCTTGGCCGCATAGATCTCATCGCCTGCGGCCTTGAATCGAGCCCACAGCGCGTCGTCCTGCTTCTTGCCCGCTCGGCCAGCGCGCTTCCAATCGTCAAGCAGACGCCGATAACCGGGCACTCCGTCGATCCCGCGCGGCACGAGTGCCTGCGCCTGCTCGATCAACTCTTGCTTGCGCACCTTCACATCGCGGTGCTGCGCATCGAGCTCAGCGAAAAACGCTCGGCGTTCCCGTTCGATTGTGCTGCGGGCGGTGCGAAACCGCTTCCAGAGGGCATTCGCCTGCGCCTTCGGAAGCCTTGGGCCGTCTTGCTGGTGCGCTTGCCACTGGGCGAAGAGGTCATTGACCTGCCCCGTCATCTGCTTCCACTGCACGCGGGCAGGGTCGATCGCGGCGAGGGCTTCGACCTCGGTGACGATGGCCTCGCGCTGCGCGATGGCTTCCTTCTGCGCCTCTTCGGCCTGCGCCTGCTGCTGTTCATTCAGCTCGTCGACTGTCGTGTCGAGTGCAGCGACACGCGTCCGCAGCGATGCGATGTCGCCAACGGCGCTCGGCTCGCGCAGGTTCTCCGTCAGGCTCGCGACGGCCTTGGCGATGTCTTTCGCCGGAGCGCCGCGCTTTGCCCGCTGCTCAAGCAGATTCACCTGCCCGGCGAGATCGGTGAACTTACGCTCAAAGTATGCGAGAGCCTCGTCCGGAGTTCCGTCAGGAAACTGACCAACTTCACGCCACTCGTCGCCCTCACGGACGAACACCGTGCCAGTCTCGTCTGCGCGACCCCACGGTTGTTCTTGTGTCTCTGCCACGTGCCTCTACCTACTTGTGATCCTGACCGCGCTCACGGTCGTGCGGGACTGAGTTCTCAGCCTATTATGCGGGCTGACCGACCGGGGCGGCCGCTACTTAACCGTTATGCCGTTGATGACCGTGTCGACGGCGGGAGGACCGTCTGCCGAACCGTCGGCTGTTCCTTTGTCGACAACCGTCTTCTTCAGATCGTCCAGCCCGGTTGTGATCGTGCCGAGCACGGTATATCCGCCGGCCTGATCAGACGGGATCGTGGTGTCCTCGTAGACGATGAAAAACTGGCTTCCCATGCTCTCGGCGTTATTGCCCTGCCTGGCCATGGCAATTGTGCCCGCCGGGTAGAAGTCATCCTTTGGGGCATTCTCAATTGGCCCCCACGAATAGCCAGGCCCGCCGCTTCCGTCACCATTCGGATCACCGCACTGCAGCACGCCGAAGCCATCGGTCGTTGTCAGCCTGTGGCAACTGAGTCCCTGATAGAAGCCTTCCTGGCTCAGGTAGACGAGGTTCGACACCGCCATCGGTGCGGCCGCGCCGTCAAGAGTGATGCCAAGGGGAATGTCGTTGATGGTCATCTGGCCTGTCCACTCGCGATCCTCGGCGAGGGAAGCATCCGGTTTCGAATACTGCGAGGCGGATGCCGTCGGTGACGGCGTTGCTGTGGCTTCCGGGCTTCCCGGACCATTCGAGAAGTAGAAGACCTGCGCGAAGCTCGCGCCAACGGCTACCAGCACAACGAGAATTCCGGCGATCCAGTTGTCGCGGATGCGGCGCTTGCGACGATGATCGTGCACGCTCTGCCGTGCTTGGAACGCTCGGAGTCGATTGCGCTCAAGACGCGCCTTCTTCTCATCGTATTTGCTAGGGGCCACAGATTCCTCCAACGTGATGGCCGAAGCCCGGGTGTGCGACGGTAACGTCGCGTGTGAAACTGCGACGTTACCCAGAAGAACCTTACGGGGGAGTGGCCGCGCGGTGCAAAGCCTACAGTCTTGCCTGTCAGGTGCAGCCGATAACCTATCGGCATGGCGAATACCGGCACGGCTTATCAGCAGTCGAATGTACCGCTTGCCGTACGCATGCGCCCACGCAGTCTTGACGAGGTAGCGGGCCAGAAGCATCTGCTCACCCCCGGTTCTCCGCTCGTCGCACTCGCGGGCGACTCTGGGGGCACATCGGGGTCGGTCTCGTTGATTCTCTGGGGCCCTCCCGGCACGGGCAAGACCACGATCGCCCAATCCATCGCCAATTCCTCTGGCCGACGCTTCGTCGAGCTCTCTGCCGTCACCGCCGGGGTGAAAGATGTTCGCCGCGTCATGGAGGAGGCGCTCAACAGCAGGGACCTCTACGGCCTGTCGACCGTGCTCTTTCTCGATGAGATTCACCGCTTCACCAAGGCGCAGCAAGACGCGCTTCTGCCCGGCGTCGAGAACGGCTGGGTGATTCTCGTTGCCGCGACGACAGAGAACCCGTCGTTCTCCGTCATCTCTCCGCTTCTCTCACGATCGCTCCTGCTTACCCTTCAGCAACTCAGCGATGACGACCTGGGGGAGCTTGTCGACCGCGCGGTGCACGATGAGCGTGGGCTCGGGGATCGCGTCGCGCTCGACGACGATGCCCGCGACGCGATCATCCGTCTCGCCTCGGGTGATGCGCGTCGTGCGCTCACGGCGCTTGAGGCCGCCGCGGTCTCGGCATCCGCTGAATCTGATTCGCCCGTGATCACCCCCGAGGTCGTTGCTCAGGCCGTGGATCGCGCTCTGCTGCGCTACGACAAGAACGGAGATGAGCACTACGACGTCATCAGCGCGTTCATCAAGTCGATCAGGGGTTCAGACCCGGATGCCGCGCTGCACTATCTCGCTCGCATGATCGAGGCGGGCGAAGACCCCCGCTTCATTGCACGACGCATCGTGATCTCCGCATCGGAAGACGTCGGCATGGCAGACCCTCAGGCGCTGCAGATCGCGGTTGCCTCGGCACACGCTGTGCAATTCATCGGAATGCCCGAGGGGCGAATCCCTCTGGCCGAAGCCGTCGTCTATCTCGCCACCGCCGCAAAATCCAATTCGGCGAACAGAGGCATCGACGAAGCGATCTCCGATGTCAGAAACGGTCGCATCGGACGCGTTCCTCTTCATTTGCGTGACGCCCATTACCCCGGCGCCAAGCGATTAGGGCATGGCAAGGGCTATGTCTATCCCCACGATTCAGAGCTCGGAGTCTCGCCGCAGCAGTACCTTCCAGACGAGCTTGCCGACAGGCAGTACTACCGCCCAACCCAGCACGGCAACGAGCGTGACGTCTCGACTCGGCTCGCCAAGCTTCTGCGCATCATTCGAGGATCACACACCTGATCGCGCATGCTAAGATATCCGTTGGCCTAAAGCTGGTGAGTGCGTGCGGCTGCGTGTTCACCTGTCTTGACGGATTGCGTTCTGTAGCCGAACGTTCCTGGTCGATCCCTCTGCCCTGCCGTACGCTCACGCGTGCTCGCAAAGCACTGTTAGAGAAATCATATTGAAAGGACACCGTGTCAAACACGTCCCGTTCCAAAACGCGCCTCTCGCGCGCCCTCGGCGTCGCACTGACCCCGAAGGCCGCTCGCTACATGGAGAAGCGCCCCTACGCTCCTGGTGAGCACGGCCGCACCAAGCGCAAGGCTGACTCGGACTACTCGGTCCGTCTGAAGGAGAAGCAGCGTCTTCGCGCCCAGTACGGAATCCGCGAGAAGCAGTTGAAGATCGCCTTCGAAGAGGCACGTCGCCGTCAGGGGCTGACGGGTGAGAACCTCGTCGAGATTCTCGAGACGCGTCTCGACGCCCTCGTGCTTCGCGCCGGCCTCGCACGCAGCACCGCTCAGGCTCGCCAGATGGTTGTTCACCGTCACATCCTCGTCGACGGTCAGCTCGTTGACCGCCCGTCTTTCCGCGTCAAGGAAGGGCAGCTCATCCACGTGAAGCCCCGCAGCGAAGGCAGCGACCTTTTCCAGGTCGCCGCCGCCGGTGGCCACGCAGAGGTTCTGCCGAAGGTTCCCGGCTACCTCGAGGTCGAGCTCGACAAGCTGCAGGCACGCCTCGTTCGCGCCCCGAAGCGCGCCGAGATCCCCGTGACCTGTGAAGTTCAGCTCGTCGTCGAGTACTACGCAGCTCGCTGACATCAGCACGAGAGGAGGGTCACGGTTCGCCGTGGCCCTCCTTCGCTTTTCGCACACGCAGTATGACCACGAGCACCGGGTAGGATTGTCCCGGACTTCCCAGCACATTCGACGAGGAGATGAAGATGAAGAACCTGCTGTTGCTTCTCGTGGGCGTGGCGACCGGATTCGTCGTGGCCCACAAGGTCAACCAGACGCAAGGCGGCCGCGAGTTCTTCGCCGACGTCGATGCAAAGATGCGTGAGTTCACTGACACCGTCGCCGAAGCGTACCGTGAGCGCGAAGCCGAGCTGCGCGAAACGATCGATTCACTCGTCGAAGACGCCGAAGCGGCGATCGACGACCTCAACAAACGGTGAACCCGCTTTTCATCATTCACGAACGAACGGACACATGAAGACTTCCGAGATTCGTCAGCGCTGGCTTGACTACTTTGGGGAGCGAGGACACACGGTCGTGCCGAGTGCCTCGCTTGTGAGCGAAGACCCGACCGTGATGTTCACGATCGCCGGCATGGTCCCGTTCATCCCCTATCTCACCGGGCTGATTCCCGCGCCGTATCCTCGCGCAACGAGTGTGCAGAAGTGCATCAGGACGAACGACATCGACGAGGTGGGCAAGACCCCACGTCACGGAACGTTCTTCCAGATGACCGGCAACTTCTCCTTTGGCGACTATTTCAAGGAAGGCGCCATCGGGTATGCCTGGGAGCTTCTGACCTCGTCCGAGTCCAGCGGTGGGTACGGCTTCGACGAGAAGGATCTCTGGGTCACCGTCTACAAAGACGATGACGAGGCGATCGCTCTGTGGAAGAGCATCGCCGGACTGCCGGACGAACGCATCCAACGCCTCGACAAAGACACGAACTACTGGTCGACGGGGCATCCCGGACCGGCCGGTCCGAGTTCGGAGATCTTCTTTGATCGCGGGCCTGCCTACGGTGCAGACGGCGGCCCCGCGACAGATGACGACCGCTACGTCGAGATCTGGAACCTCGTGTTCATGCAGTACGCCATCGAGAATGTCCGAAGCAAGACGGAGTTTGACATCGTCGGCGAGCTGCCCTCCAAGAACATCGACACCGGTCTTGGACTCGAGCGTGTCGCATTCTTGAAGCAGGGCGTCGAGAACATGTACGAGATCGACCAGGTTCGCCCCGTTCTCGACAGCGCCTCGGAGCTTTCCGGACGTCGCTACGGCGCCGACCACGATGACGACGTGCGCATGCGCGTGATCGCCGACCATGTTCGCTCCTCCCTCATGCTCATGAGCGACGGTGTCACACCGTCGAATGAAGGTCGCGGTTACATCTTGCGTCGGCTCTTGCGACGCAGCGTGCGTGCCATGCGCCTTCTCGGCGTCGAGGGCCCCAGCTTCCCCGAGCTCTTCACGGCTTCTCGCGATGTGATGAGCGCGTCGTACCCGGAAGTCTCCCACGATTTCGCCCGCATTTCGCAGTCCGCCTACGGTGAGGAAGAGACGTTTCTCCACACGTTGGAAAGCGGCACATCGATTCTCGACCTCGCTGTCGACACCTCGAAGAAGGAAAACAAGAAGGTTCTCGCGGGCGACACCGCTTTCCTGCTGCACGACACGTACGGTTTTCCCATCGATCTCACCCTCGAGATTGCCGATGAGGCCGGCTTAAGCGTTGACCGCAACGCGTTTGACTCACTGATGTCGCAGCAGAAGCAGCGGGCGAAGGCAGACGCGAAGAGCAAGAAATCGCAGGTCGCTGATCTCAGCGTTTACGGCGCCTTCCGTGCCCACGGTGAGACCCGCTTCCTCGGCTACACCGAGATGACCGCCGAATCGCGCGTGCTCGGACTCATTGTCGATGGCACGTCGGTGACGAGCGCTTCGCAGGGGCAGACGGCAGAGGTGATTCTTGCCGAAACAGCGCTCTACGCCGAGTCTGGCGGTCAGGATGCCGACAAGGGAACCATCGTCGGAAACGGCTACGAACTCGAGGTTCTCGACGTGCAGAAGCCGGTGAAGGGCCTCATCAGCCACACGGTGGTTGTGACGCGCGGTGTCGTGTCTGTTGACGCCGAGGCGACGACGATCGTCGATGCGACATATCGCCGCGGCGCGCGACAGGCTCACTCCGGCACACATGTGATCCACGCGGCGCTTCGCCAGATTCTCGGCCCGAACGCCCACCAATCGGGCTCATACAACAAGGCTGGGTACCTGCGTCTCGACTTCTCGTGGAACCAGGCGCTCTCGCGGGAGACCCTGACAGAGATCGAAGAGATTTCCAACAACGCGATTCGTGACAATCTCGAGGTCGTCACACGCGAGCTGCCGCTCGACGAGGCAAAGTCGCTGGGCGCCATGGCACTGTTCGGGGAGAAATACGGCGATGTCGTGCGCGTCGTCGATATCGGAGGACCCTGGTCTCGGGAACTCTGCGCGGGAACGCACGTGTCAACGAGCGCCGAGATCGGCATGATCAACCTCGTGAACGAGTCTTCGGTCGGCTCGACGAATCGTCGTGTCGAATCACTCGTTGGCCTCGAAGCATTTGACGACCTTGCGGCGGAGCGAGCGATTGTTCGCGAACTCACCTCGTCGTTGAAGACGCCGAGAGAACAGCTGCCCTCGCGCATCAGCGATCTCGTTGCAAACCTCAAGCAGGCTGAGAAGAAGATCAAGGAGTACGAGTCGCGCGCTCAAGCTCAGCGTGTTCCCGCGCTTCTGGCAAGCGCTCAGACGGTCGGCTCGATACGCGTCGTCGCTGAAGAGCTGACGGACATGACCTCAGCAGACGACGTTCGCACGCTCGTCACGACCACGCGTGAACGTCTCGGCTCCGAGCCCTCCATCGTCGCCCTCGCAGCGAACATCACGGGGCGCCCGGTCATCATCGTCGCGACAAACGAGGCAGCTCGCAGCGCAGGCGTGCGTGCCGGACACATCGTTCGAACCGCGGCGGGCGTGCTCGGCGGCGGAGGCGGCGGAAAAGACGACATCGCCCAGGGCGGAGGGCAGGACGCCACAGCGATCCCCGCGGCTCTGACAAGCGTCATCGATGCTGTGAAGGCGTGAGAGTGAGCGAATTTCGTACGGGAGTGCGAGTGGGCGTCGACGTGGGCAAAGCACGGATCGGGGTTGCGCGATGCGATCCCTTAGGAATGCTCGCCACCCCCGTGGAGACCGTTGCGCGCGATGCCTCGGGTTCCGCAGATGTCGCTCGGATCGTTGAGATCGCTGACGAGCAGAACGCCCTCGAGATCGTTGTCGGGCTGCCGCTTTCTCTGTCCGGATCGAGCACGGCATCGACAGACGACGCCGTTTTGTTCGCACAGCGTCTGGCTGATGCGGCACGCCGTCCCGTCCGACTCGTCGACGAACGGCTGTCCACGGTCACCGCGCATTCAGCGATGCGCGACAATGGCCGCTCTCAGAAGCGTTCCCGTAAGATCATTGATCAAGTTGCGGCCGTGATCATCCTGCAACATGCAATCGACACAGAGAAGTCGACGTCAGCGCCACCCGGAACTCGGGTGACGACAACACCGGAATCGTGAGTACGAATGCCCAGTGAGCCCACACCAGGCGAGGACCCTCTTCGCCACCTGTTCAACGAGTCGGCGGACGACCCCGACGCCACATCGCAACCGCGCTCTCGCAAGGAGCGTCGGAAGCGCCAGAATGCCGAACAGGATGCAGCGCAGAATGCCGTCGCGCCGGATCACCCGGGCGATGAGGCCACGTCTCCCCGTGACGAGACCTCCGCACCCGCATCGACAGATCCCGTCACCTCCAGCTTCGACCTCCTCGTGTCGCAATCTGTCGCTGAAGACCGTGCGTCGCGGCGGCGCCGTTCCCAAACATCGCCCACGAAGCCGAAGAAGCGCTCGAGCATCATTCTCTGGACCGTGCTCCCCATCGTCGTCATCGCCGCGATCGTCGCCAGCGGCTTCTATGTGTGGAATACCTTCGAGCCGCAGATTCGCAGTGTCATGGGCTGGGAAGAGCCGACGGACTACGAGGGTTCAGGCGAGGGCGAGGTTTTCATCGTGATCGCCGAAGGCGACACGGGTTCGGACATCGCCGCGACGTTGGCGGAATCAGGGGTCACAAAGACCTCGAAGGCCTTCTATCAGCTGCTGCTCACGCAGCAGCCAGAGCCGACATTCCAACCGGGCACGTACTCGCTCAAGAAGAAGATGAGCGCCCGGTCTGCCCTCACCGCGCTGCTCGACGAAGATAACAAGGTGGAACGCACAGCGCTGATTCGTGAGGGGCTCTCGGGGGAAGCAATCCTCAAGCTTGTCAGCGACGCAACAGAGATTCCCCTTGACGACCTCCGCACGGCCGCCGCAAAGCCGTCGGACTTTGGAATACCGGCGTCGGCACCGTCGATCGAGGGCTGGCTTTTCCCCGCCGTGTACCAGTTCGCGCCCGACGTGAGCGCGCACGACGCCATTCAGAAGCTCGTGTCGCGAACGATGACCGCGCTCGATGACGCGAATGTTGCGCCAGAGAACCGGGAACGCGTTCTGACAATCGCCTCCATCATCCAGAGGGAAGCGCGTCAGGAAGACGACTTCTACAAGGTGTCCCGGGTGATTCAGAACCGCCTCGATGCGGGAATGAAGCTTCAAATGGACTCGACAGCACAGTACGGCGTCGACACAGACGGCGATTCGGTCTGGTCGAGCAAAGAGGCGCTGGAATCAGACAGTCCGTGGAATACGTACAAGCACGAGGGGCTTCCGGTTGGCCCCATCGCGAGCCCCGGTGATCTCGCCATCGACGCGGCTCTCAATCCGGCCGCGGGCGAGTGGCTCTACTTCGTGACGGTCAACCTGAAGACGGGTGAGACCGTGTTCTCGACAACAAATGCCGAACACGAGAAGGCCGTTGAGAAACTGCGTGCCTGGTGCGATGCGAACCCCGGAAACGGATGCTGATGAGCGATCGACTTGCCGTCCTCGGCTCTCCGATCGCGCACTCGCAGTCTCCCGCGCTGCACACTGCCGCCTACCAGGTGCTGGGTCGCTCATGGAGCTACGAGCGCCGGGAGCTTCGCGAGCACGAGCTCACCGATTTTCTCGACACGTGTGGGTCATCGTGGCGCGGGCTGTCGCTGACAATGCCGCTCAAGAACGCGGCATTCGCGGCATCCGAAATTCATGACGACGATGCGGAGATCACCGGTGCGGTGAACACGCTTCGGCTGAACAACGGCCCCGTCGCCGGGTTCAACACCGACGTCGATGGCATCGTCCGAGCGGTGCGCGCCGCCGGAACTGCAGCGCCTCATTCGGTCATGATTCTCGGGGGAGGGGCGACAGCGGCCTCGGCTATCGTCGCCGCTGCACGACTCGGCGCCTCGCACGTTGACGTTGCGGTGCGCGCGCCGGAGCGGGCGACGGCTCTTCAGGCGTTGGCGGCCTCCATCGACGTGCAGATTGATGTGCGGCAGTTCGGCTCGGCGCCCTCGACGCCAGACGCCGATCTCGTCATCAGCACGCTCCCTGGCGGCGTCGCCGCTCCGGAGCAGTTCACTGCCGCGAGTCGCCGACGAGCACTTCTGCTCGACGTCGCCTATTGGCCGTGGCCGAGCGAGCTTGCACGGGCCTGGCACGCGGAGCAGGGTCGGGTGATCAACGGTCTCGCCATGCTCGCGCACCAGGCTCTGCTGCAGGTGCGCATCTTCGACTCCGGTTCGCCGCTCACGCCGCTTCCCGACGAGAAGCGAGTGATTTCGGCGATGCTCGGCGCCGTCAATCTTGCCGCCGATGGGCTGGCCTGAGCTCATCACGATGACACGCGGTCTGCCGCACGCTGGCGCTGTGGAAAGATAGAGGCATGCTTCGTTGGCTCACGGCCGGAGAATCCCACGGCCCCGAACTCATTGCCGTGCTCGAGGGACTTCCCGCGGGGGTGCCCGTATCACCTGACGCCATTCGCGCAGACCTCGCGCGCCGCAAACTCGGGTACGGCCGCGGCAGCCGCATGAAGTTCGAGCAAGACGAGCTGAACCTCTCGGGCGGCGTCGTGCAGGGCGAATCTCTGGGCAGCCCCGTCGCGATTCGCATCGGCAACACCGAATGGCCCAAGTGGGTAGAGGTGATGAACCCGGAGCCGACAGAGCTCAGCGAGAAGTCGCGCGGACGCGGAGCGCCTCTCACTCGTCCTCGGCCCGGGCACGCCGATCTCGTGGGCATGCAGAAGTACGGGTTCGAGACGGCGCGACCGATTCTCGAACGCGCCAGCGCCCGTGAAACCGCTGCCCGCGTCGCACTTGGCGCCGTCGCAAAGGCGTTTCTTGCTGAACTCGGCATCACCCTTGTCAGCCACACGCTGGCCATCGGCCCCGTTCGCGTACCGGACGAGGCGCCGCTTCCTCGCCCGGAACATCTCGCACAGCTCGATGACGATCCGCTGCGCTGCTTTCATGCCCAGACAAGTGAGCAGATGGTCGCGGAAGTCGATGATGCCCGCAAGGCCGGAGACACTCTCGGCGGAGTCGTCGAGGTTCTTGCCTATGACGTTCCACCAGGACTCGGCTCGCACGTGCATTGGGATCGCCGACTCGACGGTCGGCTGGCACAGGCACTCATGGGCATTCAGGCGATCAAGGGCGTTGAGGTCGGCGATGGCTTCACCACGACGACGAGACGCGGCTCTCAGGCTCACGATGAGCTCTACACAGAAGACGGCACGATTCGGCGCACGAGCGACCGCGCAGGGGGAACCGAAGGAGGCATGTCAACGGGAACCGTTCTGCGCGTTCGCGCGGGAATGAAGCCCATCGCCACGGTGCCCCGAGCTCTGCGCACTGTCGACGTTCAGAGCGGCGACGAGGCGACGGCACACCACCAGCGCTCCGATGTGTGCGCCGTGCCCGCAGCGGGCGTCGTCGCCGAAGCGATGGTGGCCCTCGTGCTCGCCGATGCCGTGCTCGAGAAGTTTGGCGGGGATTCCGTTGGCGAAACGCGCCGCAATCTCGAAGGGTACCTGGCGAGCATTCCCGACACCCTCCGCACCGCCGGGACATCCGACGGTTCGCTCTGACGTGATCACGAAACGGCTTCCCCTGGTTTTCATCGGGCCGATGGGCTCGGGCAAGACCCGCATCGGCCGCCGTGTTGCGCGCGCGCTCGGCATTCGGTTCATCGATACAGACTCCGTGATCGCCGCTGAGCACGGGGCGATCACGCACATCTTCGAGACGTTGGGCGAAGCGCAATTTCGGGCTCTCGAACGCACGGCGGTTGCCGATGCACTGCGCGAAAGCGCCGTTGTGTCCCTCGGCGGCGGCGCGGTGATCGATCCGGAGTCGCAGCGTCTGCTCGAGAGCCACACCGTCGTGGAGCTCACCGTCACTGCACGCGCCGTGCTCAATCGCATGAATACAGCAAAGCGCCCGCTACTGAAAGACGGGCCAGACGCCTGGCAGCGCATCTACGACGAACGTCGCCCGATCTACTCGAGACTTGCCGCAGTGAGCTTCGACACGTCAACGGGTCCCATCTCGCGCATCGCAGACGAGATCGCCGCCTGGGCGACACACTGACGGAAGGAAGGACAGCATGACGCAGACCACAACGATCGATGTCGGGGGCGCTGCCCCGTATGGCGTCTCAATTGGCAGGGCAACCCGCCTCGACGTCGGAGCCCAGCTCAGCGCCTCGGTGGCGAAGGTGCTGATCGTGCATCCGCCAACCCTCTCCAAGGCGGCAGAAGAGCTTCGCGCGGCATTGTCCGAAGACCGCCAGGTGCTTCTCGCCGAGATTCCGGATGCCGAAGCGGGCAAGCGCGTAGAGGTTGCCGCGTTCTGCTGGCAGGTCATGGGCCAGGCAGACTTCACCCGCACGGATGCCGTCATCGGCTTTGGCGGAGGAGCCGTCACCGATCTCGCTGGTTTTGTCGCGGCAACCTGGCTGAGGGGCGTTGAACTTGTGCAGATTCCGACAACGGTTCTCGGCATGGTCGACGCAGCTGTCGGAGGAAAGACCGGAATCAACACGGCCGAGGGCAAGAACCTCGTCGGCGCGTTTTACGCACCGCGCGCCGTTGTCGCAGATCTCGACACGCTCGAGCCGCTGCCACGCAACGACGTTCTCGCGGGCTTCGCCGAAATCGCGAAGTGCGGCTTCATCGCGGAACCCGAGATTCTCGACCTCATCGAAGACGATGTCGACCGGGTCACCGATCCGGCGAGCGAGCAGTTTCGTCGAGCCGTCGAACTGTCGATCGGCGTCAAGGCCCGCGTCGTCAGCGAGGACTTCCGCGAGGCAGGGCTGAGGGAGATCCTGAACTACGGCCACACGCTCGGGCACGCCATCGAGCACACCGAGCGTTATCAGTGGAGGCATGGCGCGGCCGTCAGCATCGGAATGATGTTTGCGGCCGAGCTCTCACGGTTGGCCGGGCGGCTCTCAGATGAGGCGGTTGATCGCCATCGCAGCATCCTCGGTTCGCTTTCGCTGCCTCTTGAGTACCCGATCGGACGGTGGAAGACGCTGCTTGCCACGATGCAGCGCGACAAGAAGGCACGAGCGGGCCTTCTTCGCTTCGTCGTGCTCGATGACATCGGCCGACCGGCGATGCTTCCTGCTCCCGACCAGTCGCTGCTGTTCTCGGCGTATCAGGAAATCGGCTCCTAGGCTCTAGGCTTTCGGTATGACGCGCGTTCTCGTTCTCAACGGACCAAACCTCGGCAGGCTCGGCGCTCGCGTGCCCGACGTCTATGGCACCCAGACGCTTGACGATCTTCACGCGCAGCTCAGCTCCGAGGCACAGGGACACGACATTGAACTGCGGCAGACCGATACCGAAGGCGAGCTGCTGGGCTGGCTGTATGAGGCGATGGATGCTTCGACACCCGTTGTGCTCAATGCGGGCGCGTGGTCGCACTACTCGTACGCGCTGCACGACGCCGTCGAGATGGTGACAACGGCCGGTGTTCCGGTCATCGAAGTGCACATTTCGAACCCGCACGCACGTGAGGTATTTCGGCATACGAGTGTGCTGACGTCTGTTGCAACGGGAGTCATCGCCGGCTTCGGGTTCGACTCGTATCGTCTCGCTCTCACCCAGCTGCTTCGCTAAGTGCCGTGCGTCCCTTTGGCGGCGCAAGTTTCTGCCGGTAAACTGCTTTGCTGGGCCAGTATCAGCCCCCTAACTTCCACCGAACGGACATCCATTTCATGGCATCAACCGCTGACATCAAGAACGGAGCCGTCCTCAGCATCGACGGCAATTTGTGGAGCGTCATCGAGTTTCAGCACGTCAAGCCGGGCAAAGGCGGCGCCTTCGTTCGCACGAAGCTGAAGAATGTTGTGACGGGAAAGACCGTCGACAAGACGTTCAACGCCGGAACGAAGCTCGACTTCGAGAACGTCGACCGCCGCGATTACACCTACCTGTACAACGACGGCGACTCGTTCATCTTTATGAATCAGAGCGACTACGACCAGGTTCAGGTTCCGGCAGCCGTCGTCGGCGACGCTGCGAACTTCATGCTGGAGAACCAGTCCATCACCATCGCGATGCACGACGAGAACCCGCTGTACGTCGAGCTCCCCGCGTCTGTCGTGCTGCAGATCACGTACACCGAGCCGGGCCTGCAGGGCGACCGCTCAACGGGTGGCACAAAGGGCGCGACGATCGAGACCGGCTATGAGATTCAGGTTCCGCTCTTCGTCGAGACCGGCACCAAGGTCAAGGTCGACACTCGCACGGGTGACTACCTCGGACGCGTCAACGACTAGTGAGCGCCCGTTCAAAGGCGCGCAAGCGCGCCATCGATATTCTGTACAGCGCCGACGTGCGTCAGCAAGATCTTGTCGACGCCTTAGCTGCCGAGGCGAAGCGCGCGTCGAGCGAGCCGGCACGCGAAGCATCGTGGCTGTACGCCCGCGACATCATCGATGGGATTGTCGAGTCGCGCACCGAAATCGACGAGCAGATCGAAACATACGCACAGGGGTGGACCCTCGCGCGCATGCCTGCTGTCGACCGTGCGATTCTGCGCATCGGCGTGTGGGAGATTCTGCACAATGACGAGGTGCCGACGGGCGTGGCCATCAACGAGGCCGTCGAGTCGGCCAAGACGCTATCGACGGATGAGTCAGCCGGGTTCGTCAACGGACTGCTCGGCAAGATCGCAGAGGCGGCTGGCGCCTTCTGACGTTTCACTGATCGCCGTGCGATAGGCTCAGGGCACCAACAACCTTTAATGCCGTCCAGAGAGGCGGAGAAGGGAGTGGCGCATTGACCATGCGCACTGTGCTGCAATCCGCAGACATCACTCGAGCGCTCACGCGCATCGCGCACGAAATTCTCGAATCGAACAAGGGCGCCGAGAAGCTCGTTGTTCTCGGCATTCCCACGCGGGGTGTCGCCCTCGCAGACCGCGTCGCCGAGACGATCAGCACAATCTCCGGCATCCGCGTCGCCTCAGGCGCACTCGACGTCACCATGTATCGCGACGATCTCGGCCGGCATCCAACCCGCGCCCCGGCACCCACAAGCATTCCTGAGGGTGGAATAGACGGCGTCACCGTCGTGCTCGTTGACGACGTGCTGTATTCCGGTCGCACGATTCGCGCCGCTCTCGATGCCCTTGGGGATATCGGGCGGCCTCGGGCCGTTCGCCTGGCAACTCTCGTCGACAGAGGGCATCGGGAACTGCCGATCAGGCCCGACTTCGTCGGTAAGAATCTGCCGTCTGCCTCTCACGAGAGAATCAACGTTCACCTTGTCGAGTACGACGGCGAAGATGTCGTGACAATTGAGGAGGTCGGCGACTGATGCGCCACCTGCTCACGACGAAAGATGTCACTCGCGACGAGGCAATCGCACTTCTCGATGTCGCAGAAGATATGGCCGCGACGCAGCGGCGCGAGGTGAAGAAGCTTCCGACCTTGCGCGGGAAGACAGTCGTCAATCTGTTCTTCGAAGATTCGACGCGTACGCGAATCTCGTTCGAGGCGGCAGCAAAGCGGCTTTCGGCCGACGTTATCAACTTCAGCGCGAAAGGCTCGAGCGTGTCGAAGGGCGAGAGTCTCAAAGACACGGCTCAGACCCTCGAGGCGATGGGAGCCGACGCCGTCGTCATCAGGCACAGCGCCTCGGGTGCCCCGCGCACACTTGCGTCGAGCGGGTGGATCTCCGCCGGCGTCATGAACGCGGGGGACGGCACGCACGAGCATCCCACTCAAGCTCTTCTCGATGCCTATACAATGCGCAAACGCGCGCACGGCGACGGCAGCAGGGGTCGCGGGCTGGATGGTATGCACGTCGCGATCGTCGGAGACATTCTGCATTCCCGGGTCGTGAGATCAAATGTCTGGCTGCTCACGACGCTCGGTGCGAATGTCACAATCGTTGCACCGCCAACGCTTGTTCCCGTCGACGTTTCGACGTGGCCCGTCACCGTGTCATACGACCTCGACGAGGTGCTCCGCGCGACTCCAGACGCCGTCATGCTCCTGAGGATCCAAGCGGAACGGATGCACGACGCATTCTTTCCCAACTCCCGCGAATACTCGCGACGGTGGGGGCTCAACGACGAACGCTTCTCCCGGCTTCCGACGAGTACGATTGTGATGCACCCCGGGCCGATGAACCGTGGCCTCGAGATCTCAGCGTCGGCCGCTGACTCGGCCCAGTCGACGGTGCGCGAACAGGTGACCAATGGCGTGTCGGTGCGTATGGCCGCGCTCTACCTGCTGCTATCCGGTGAACGAGAGGAACTCCTGTGACGATGTCAACACAGTTCATTGCGGGCGCTCGGCGATCCGATGGGCAGCCGACCGACATCCTTGTCGAGAACGGAGTCATCACCGAGTTGGGCTCCCTCTCGGCCCCGGCAGGAGCCGAGCGCATCGACGCCGACGGGCTTCTCGCTCTGCCCGGCCTCGTCGATCTGCACACGCACTTGCGGGAACCGGGGTTCGAGCAGAGCGAGACGGTGCTCACGGGAACCCAAGCGGCAGCAGCCGGTGGCTTCACCGCTGTATTCGCGATGGCGAACACATCGCCCGTCGCCGACACTGCCGGAGTCGTCGAGCAGGAGCTGGAGCTGGGCTACCGCGCCGGCTACGCCACGGTGCAGCCCATCGGCGCCGTCACCATCGGCCTCAAGGGAGAGCGTCTCGCAGAGCTCGGCGCCATGGCGTCATCCCGAGCGCGCGTGCGCGTCTTCTCGGACGACGGCTTCTGCGTCTCTGATCCGCTGCTCATGCGGCGCGCCCTCGAGTATGTGAAGGCATTCGGCGGCGTCATCGCGCAGCATGCGCAAGACCCACGTCTGACCGAAGGCGCGCAGATGAACGAGGGCGTCCGCTCTGCAGAGCTCGGCCTCACGGGCTGGCCTGCCGTCGCCGAGGAATCGATCATCGCGCGCGACGTTCTGCTTGCCGAGCACGTCGGATCGCGTCTGCACGTGTGCCACGTGTCGACGGCAGGAAGCGTTGAGGTGATTCGCTGGGCGAAAGCCCGCGGCATCCCCGTCACCGCCGAGGTCACTCCGCACCACTTGCTGCTGACAGATGACCTCGTCGCCGGATACGATGCACGCTACAAAGTGAACCCACCGCTGCGAACGATGGAAGATGTCACGGCAGTCCGGGCGGCACTTGCCGATGGCACCATCGATATCGTCGCAACGGATCATGCACCGCATCCGGCTGAGAACAAGCAATGCGAGTGGGATGCCGCTGCGAACGGCATGGTCGGGCTCGAATCCGCCCTGCGGGTCGTTCACCAGTCCGTCGTCGCAACGGGGCAGCTGGGCTGGACGGACGTCGAGCGCGTGCTGAGTCGCGAACCAGCGCGAATCGGCATGCTGTCTGGCCAGGGCGAGCTGTTGGCGGTGGGAAGCAGCGCAAACATCGTGCTGTACGACGACTCGGCCGCCGACGAGTTCACTCCGAGCTCGCTCAAGGGGCGCAGCGCAAACTCCCCATACCTCGGTCGCCAGCTGCCCGGCCGTGTCGTGACGACGATGCACAATGGTCGCATCACGCTCGACAACGGCGAGCTGAAGGCGCCGGAGGCTGTCATCCAGGAGGCGACTTTCCATGGATAAGCTCATCCCTGGCCTCATCACCGCTGGAATCGTCATCGTGCTTTTCGGCATTATGTGGCGATCCTGGCGACGACGCACGGCGCGCGACGCTGAGCACGCTCTGTCTCCCGTGCCCGAGAGCTTCGCTCCGAGCGATGCATATGACATTCAGTATGTCGCCACGACGCGCTCTGGCGAGCCTCTTGAACGGCTCGCGCTGCCCGGGCTTGGTTTTCGCGGCGTCGGAACGCTCAGCATCGCTCCTGCGGGCGCATCTCTCGCCGTCACAGGCGAGCGACCGGCATTTCTGCCCGCAGCCTCACTGCGCTCGGCGCACACGGCACAGGTAGCCATCGACCGTGTTGTGGAGCCAGGCGGGCTCGTCTGCATCGCGTGGACGCTACTCGACGGATCGGAGTGCGACAGCTACGTTCGCTTCCGCGTATCCGCCGACCAACCTCGCGCTCTTGCCGCCATCAGACACCTCATTCCGACTGACCGAGCGCGCTCGGATCTTGAAAGCGAAAGCAACGCATGACAACGCAAACATTCTTCAGCCCCAAACCGCCCGCTGTCCTTCTGCTCGAAGACGGCACCCGATACTCGGGCGATGCTTACGGTTCAACGGGCTCAACGCTCGGAGAGGTCGTCTTCGCGACGGGGATGACCGGGTACCAGGAGACCCTCACCGACCCGTCGTACGCGGGCCAGATCGTCATGATGACGGCACCGCATATCGGCAACACGGGGGTCAATGCCGACGACGAGGAGTCCTCCCGCATCTGGGTCTCCGGCTTCGTCGTTCGCGACCCCTCTCGCGTCGTCTCGAACTTCCGAGCCGAGAGCAGCCTCGACAACGACCTTCTCACCGACGGCATCGTGGGCATCTCCGGCATCGACACGCGAGCAGTGACCCGTCGCATCCGCTCGGGCGGCGCCATGCGCGCCGGAATCTTCTCGGGAGACTCTCTGTCGCTCTCCGATTCCGAGCAGCTCGACATGGTGCGGGGCAGCATCGAGATGTCGGGACTCAACCTCTCGGCAGATGTGTCAACGCGAGAGCATTACACGATGGCACCAGTCGGAGAGCGCATCGGCTCTGTCGCCGTGCTCGACCTCGGCGTCAAGACCTCGACCGTGCGCTACCTCGCCGAGCGCGGCTTTGAGGTTCACGTGCTTCCGGAAGACAGCTCGGCCGAGGAAATTCTCGCCCTCGCTCCCAGCGCGCTCTTCTATTCAAACGGCCCCGGCGATCCGGGAGCATCGGATCGCCACGTGAACATGCTCCGCACCGTGCTCAGGGAGGGGATTCCGTACTTCGGCATCTGCTTCGGCAATCAGCTTCTCGGCCGCGCACTGGGCTTCGGAACATACAAGCTGCCCTTCGGCCACAGGGGCATCAACCAGCCTGTGCTCGACAAGAGCACGGGGAAGGTTGAAATCACCTCGCATAACCATGGGTTCGCCGTCGATGCACCTCTTGAGGGCGTCAGCGAATCGGCCGAAGGCTTTGGCCGCGTCGAGGTCAGCCACTACGGACTCAACGACAATGTCGTCGAGGGCCTCAACTGCCTCGACATTCCCGCGTTCAGCGTTCAATACCACCCCGAGTCCGCCGCCGGACCGCACGACGCGATGTACCTCTTCGATCGATTCCGCGAGATGGTCATCGCGCAGGCCGATCACACCGACACGACGAACAACGCAGGAGAGAACAACTAATGCCGAAGCGCGACGACATCAACAGCGTTCTGGTCATCGGGTCGGGTCCGATCGTGATCGGCCAGGCCTGCGAATTCGATTACTCGGGAACTCAGGCCTGCCGCGTGCTTCGCGAAGAGGGCGTGCGCGTGATCCTCGTGAACTCCAACCCCGCGACGATCATGACCGATCCGGACTTTGCTGACGCAACCTATGTCGAACCGATCTCCTGGCAGGTGATTGAAACGATCATCGCCAAGGAGAAGCCCGACGCCATTCTTCCGACCCTTGGCGGGCAGACAGCTCTCAACGCCGCGATCGATCTGCACAACAACGGCATCCTCGAGAAATATGACGTCGAGCTCATCGGTGCGAGCTTCGAGGCTATCCACAAGGGAGAAGATCGCCAGGTATTCAAAGACCTCGTCGTCGAGTGCGGGGCAGAAGTTGCGAAGTCGTACATTGCGACAGACCTCGAGCAGGCGAAGCGGTACGCAAACGAGCTCGGGTACCCTCTCGTCGTCAGGCCGTCGTTCACCATGGGCGGGCTCGGCTCCGGCTTCGCCTACAACGAGAAGGATCTCGTGCGCATCGCCGGCGACGGCATCCATCAGAGTCCGACTCACGAGGTACTTCTCGAGGAATCCATCCTCGGCTGGAAGGAGTATGAGCTCGAGCTCATGCGCGATTCCGCTGACAACACCGTTGTCGTGTGCTCGATCGAAAACGTCGACCCTGTTGGTGTGCACACCGGCGACTCGATCACCGTTGCTCCCGCCCTCACGCTGACCGACCGCGAGTTTCAGAACCTGCGCGACATCGGAATCGACATCATCCGCGCCGTCGGAGTCGATACAGGAGGCTGCAACATCCAATTTGCCATTGACCCGAGCAATGGTCGGGTCATCGTCATCGAGATGAACCCACGTGTGTCTCGGTCGAGCGCGCTTGCATCGAAGGCGACGGGCTTCCCCATCGCGAAGATTGCGGCAAAGCTCGCGATTGGCTACCGCCTCGACGAGATCCCCAACGACATCACGCAGGTCACACCGGCGAGCTTCGAGCCGACACTCGACTACGTCGTCGTCAAGGTGCCGCGCTTCGCATTCGAGAAGTTCCCTGCCGCCGACCCCACGCTGACGACGACAATGAAATCCGTCGGCGAGGCCATGGCAATCGGGCGCAATTACGCGACAGCCCTCCAGAAAGCCCTGCGCTCCCTCGAGAAGCGCGGTTCGTCCTTTCACTGGGGCGACGAGGAGCGCACGGTCGACGAGCTTCTCACAGAGATCGCCACGCCGACCGACGGTCGAATCGTGCTTGTGCAACAGGCAATGCGCAAGGGCGCAACGTCAGAGCAGATCTTCGATGCAACAAAGATCGATCCGTGGTTTATCGACCAAATCGCTCTGATCAACGAGGTCGCTCAGTACATTCGTGACGCCGCGATGCTGGATGGAACGGTCATGCGTGCGGCGAAGAACCACGGCTTCTCCGACGCGCAGATCGGGCAGCTGCGCGGATTCGCCGACGACCAGGTGCGCGAAGTGCGGCATCTGCTTGGCGTGCGGCCAGTCTTCAAGACCGTTGACACCTGTGCGGGCGAGTTTCCGGCGCTCACGCCGTATCACTACTCGAGCTACGACACCGAGACCGAGGTCGAGCCGAGCGACAGGCGCAAGGTTGTCATTCTCGGCTCGGGCCCGAACCGCATCGGGCAGGGAGTCGAGTTCGATTACTCGTGCGTGCACGCCTCGTTCGCGCTGCGAGACGCTGGCTTCGAGACGATTATGATCAACTGCAACCCCGAGACGGTGTCAACGGACTACGACACGAGTGACCGGCTCTACTTCGAGCCGCTCACTCTGGAAGACGTGCTGGAGGTCATCCACGCAGAATCGCGCTCGGGCGAACTCGTCGGCGTCATCGTGCAGCTCGGAGGTCAGACGGCGCTGAGCCTTGCAGAAGGGCTCAAAGCGAACGGCATCCCCATTCTCGGTACCACTCCAGAAGCCATCGAATCGGCTGAAGAGCGCGGGCAGTTTTCACGCATCCTCGACGAGGCTGGGCTCCTCGCACCGCGCAACGGCACGGCGACAAACGAGGAGGACGCCCTTGCCATCGCCGAGGACATCGGGTATCCCGTACTCGTACGCCCCAGCTTCGTGCTTGGCGGTCGGGGAATGGAGATAGTGTACGAGCGCAGCGCGCTCGTCGACTACTTCCGCCGCATTGCTCACCAGGGAATCGTTGGACCCGACCATCCTCTGCTCGTCGATCGGTTCCTTGACGACGCAATCGAGATCGACGTCGATGCCCTTTACGACGGCGAGCGCCTGTACATCGGCGGCATCATGGAGCACATCGAAGAGGCCGGTATCCATTCGGGTGATTCAAGCTGCACGCTTCCGCCCGTGACGCTCGGAACCGTGCAGATCGATGCCGTGCGTGACGCAACGCTCGCCATCGCGCAGGGGATCGGGGTTCGCGGCCTGTTGAACGTGCAGTTCGCCATCGGCCAGGGAGTTCTCTATGTGCTCGAGGCAAACCCGCGCGCATCGCGCACCGTGCCCTTCGTGTCGAAGGCACTCGGCATTCCGCTGGCAAAGGCTGCTTCGCGGATCATGACCGGATCGACTGTCGACGACCTTGTTCGCACCGGTCTGATCCCCGAGTCCGACGGCTCCCGCATCCCCATGGATTCGCCCGTCTCCGTCAAGGAGGCCGTGCTGCCGTTCAAGCGCTTCCGCACCCGCGATGGCGGCGTCGTGGATTCGGTGCTCGGACCGGAGATGCGCTCGACAGGCGAAGTCATGGGAATCGACAAGGACTTCCCGACGGCGTTCGCGAAGAGCCAGGAGGCAGCGTATGGCGGGCTACCTCTCGAGGGGACCGTCTTCGTGTCTGTCTCTGACAACGACAAGCGCTCGGTCGTCCAATCGGTGCTGCGCCTTCACGAGCTCGGATTCACGATTCTCGCGACAGAGGGCACGGCCGGTGTGCTCACCCGATACGGTGTGCCGACGCGCACGGTGAACAAGGTGAGCGACGGAGGCGAGAGCATCGTCGATCTCATTGATCGCAACGAGGTGGACATCGTCGTGAACACACCAAGCGGCAGCTCGGCACGGGCCGACGGCTACGAGATTCGGGCCGCGGCCGTCGCCGCGGACAAACCGCTGTTCACCACTGTTGCCGAGCTGTCTGCCGCTGTCGCCTCCTTCGGTGCGATTCGCGCCGGGTTCAACGTGACAAGCCTGCAGGATTACCAGCGCGCACGGGATCTCGTGTGATGTCGGCTGCGTTCGGCGACCGCCTCGCGTGCGTCTTCGACGCGTGCGGGCCCCTGTGCCTCGGCATCGACCCGCACCCCCACCTGCTGGCGTCGTGGGGGCTTCCCGACAGCGCAGACGGTGCGCGCCAGTTCGGGTTGCGCACCGTTGATGCGGCAAACGGTGCCGTCGGCATCGTCAAACCGCAAGTGGCGTTCTTCGAGCGGTTCGGATCGGCTGGCTACGCTGCGCTCGAGGATGTTCTCGCCGCCGCTCGTGCAGCGCAGCTGCTGGTGATCGCTGATGTGAAGCGCGGTGAAATCGGCTCGAGCATGCGCGGTTACGCTTCAGCCTGGCTGACGCCCGGGTCGCCTCTCGAAGCCGATGCCGTCACGCTCAATCCGTACCTTGGGGTCGAGTCGCTCAGCGAGACGTTTGACACAGCGCGTCAGAACGGCAAGGGCGCGTTCGTGCTTGCGGCGACGTCCAACCCTGAAGCTGCGACGCTGCAGAGCTCGGTGACCTCGAGCGGAACCACTGTGGCGAGCGACATCGTCTCGGGGGTCTCGAAACGCAATGCCGAGAATCTCGAGCAGCGACTGGGCGACATTGGAATCGTCGCGGGGGCTACTCTTGAATTGAGCACTTTCGGAATCGACACGAATACGACATTCGATCCGATTCTTCCGGTTCTCGCCCCTGGATTTGGCTATCAGGGTGCACGGGTCGGCGATGCCTCGAGAATCTACGGTCAGCTTTCTCCGGGGGTGATCGTCAGCGAATCCCGAAGTATCCTGTCAGCCGGGCCTGATGATATTGCGCGCGTGGCCGCACAGCGTGCCACTGAAGTGAGGGAGTCCATTGTCTGAACCGTCGAGTCGGCGTCCACCAGAGGTGGATCGCCTTGCCGCATCCCGAGCCGCCGTGGCTGCCAGGCGAGCACGCGCCGCCGTGAAATCCGACGTCGCAGCCGGACATCGGTCCGCCCTCGACGTACTCGATGCAGGATTCACTGATCCCGAGGGCGTCGAAGGACGCATGCGCATCACTGACCTGCTCATCAGCGTTCCCGCAATCGGAACGACGAAGCTCGACCGCATCCTCTCGGACCTTCGCATCTCGCGGGCAAAGCGCATTGGCGGGCTCGGCGTCCACCAGCGCCACCGCCTCACTGCCTTTCTGCAGCACAGGGAATCGACGAACAGATCTCGGCGCCGCAGCCGTCTTGTCGTGCTCGCCGGCCCCACCGCCGTTGGCAAAGGAACCGTCGCTGCGCACATCAGAGACAACTACCCTGATGTGCTTCTGAGCGTCTCGGCCACGACGAGAGCTCCGCGTCCTGGCGAGTCCGACGGCGTGAACTACTATTTCGTCGACGATGCAGAGTTCGACCGGCTGATCGAGGCGGGGGAGCTGCTCGAATACGCGAAGGTTCACAACTCGTATCGTTACGGCACTCCGCGTGCGCCCATCGAGAAAGCCCTGTCGGAAGGCAAGAGCGTTCTGCTCGAGATCGACCTGCAGGGCGCACGCCAAGTTCGCGCCAGAATGCCGGAGGCGACGCTGGTCTTTCTGCTGCCTCCCAGCTGGGATGAACTCGTGCGCAGACTTGTCGGCAGAGGAACAGAGGATGCCGTTGAACGGGCCCGTCGCCTCGACTCAGCACAGGTCGAATTGGCCGCTCAAGACGAGTTCGATTTCCGAGTGACGAACACCACTGTCGGCGAAGCAGCGCAAGAAGTCGTAGAATTGATAAAGACTCGCGGCCGGGGCCCTCGCCGGGCACATCCTGACGCTGCACCAACCGCCGCAAACACCGCACGAGGAGTGTGACCACACTATGGCCGACAAGCCCAAGGGAATCATTGACCCGCCGATCGACGAACTGCTGTCCAAAGTCGATTCGAAGTACCAGCTCGTGATCTTCGCTTCGAAGCGTGCACGCCAGATCAACGACTACTATGCAGACCTGCACGAAGGCAGTCTCTTTGACAACGTCGGCCCGCTCGTCGACTCGACGGTTGAAGACAAGCCGCTGTCCGTTGCACTGCACGAGATCAACGAGGACAAGCTGGTTCTGCGTCCAATCTCTGAGTAATTCTTTCTGGAATGTCGGTGGTGCAGCGGATGCTGGAGCCACCGACATTTCTCTGCGCAGGCTCGAGACCGTAGGGACCGACGAATGACCGAATTGCGACTCTTCACCTCTGAATCCGTCACAGAGGGCCACCCAGACAAAATCTGCGATCAGATCTCCGACAGCATTCTCGATGCCTTGCTCGCTGCCGATGCGCACAGCAGGGTAGCCGTGGAAACGCTGGTGACGACGGGGCTCGTTCATGTCGCGGGTGAAGTCTCGACGCACGGGTACGTCGAGATTCCCGCGATCGTGCGCGACGTCATTCGGCGAATCGGCTACACGTCGAGCGAAACCGGATTCGACGCGGACTCGTGTGGCATCTCCGTGTCGATCGGTGCACAGTCTCCCGACATTGCACAGGGAGTCGACGATGCGTTTGAGGCACGCGAACAGTCGTCGGTTGATCGTTACGACCGTCAGGGCGCCGGCGACCAAGGAATCATGTTCGGATACGCATCGAACGAAACGCCCGAGCTCATGCCCATGCCGATCTGGATCGCACACAGGCTCTCCGAGCGGTTGGCCACGGTGCGCAAGGCGGGAGAACTCGACTACCTGCGTCCGGACGGAAAGACGCAGGTCACCGTCGGCTACGACGGCGACATTCCGCGTGCGGTGAAAACCATCGTGCTTTCAACCCAGCATGCTCCCGAGGTTTCGACGGAGCAGATTCGCCGGGAGGTTCACGAGCACGTGATCGCCCCTGTGCTCGAGCCGCTCGATCTCGACACGAGCGCGTACGAGCAGTTCATCAATCCAACGGGAACGTTCGTGCTCGGCGGCCCCAAGGGAGACGCCGGACTCACGGGGCGCAAGGTGATCATTGACACCTACGGAGGTTCCGCACGCCACGGCGGCGGCGCCTTCAGCGGAAAAGACCCGTCGAAAGTCGACCGCTCGGCTACCTACGCCATGCGCTGGGTCGCCAAGAACGCGGTGGCTGCCGGGCTCGCCGACCGCATCGAAGTGCAGGTCGCGTACGCCATCGGAAAGGCAGCCCCGGTCGGCCTCTACGTTGAGACGTTCGGCACGGGCCGCGTGCCCGATCAGAGCATTGTCACGGCCATCAACGAGGTCTTCGATCTTCGGCCCGGTGCCATCATCGACCAGCTGAACCTGCTGCGCCCGATTTACGCACAGACCGCGGCGTATGGTCACTTCGGTCGGGAGCTGCCCGACTTCACGTGGGAGACAACCGATCGCGCCGCCGACCTGCGGGCAGCATCCGGGTTGTGACAGCGACCGTGCGTGTCGCCCGGGTCATGATCGATTCCCCGGTGCCGGCACTCGATCACCTCTTCGACTATGCGGTTCCCGAGTCACTTGCAGAGTACATCGGGGTCGGATGCCGCGTACGCGTTCCGTTGCGCTCAGGAGGACGCATCGCCGATGCGTACGTCATCGAGCTCACGGACTCGAGCTCATTCGACGGCGAACTCAGCACCCTCGAGAGCCTTGTCTCGGCCGTTCCCGTTCTCGCTCCGGAAGTCTGGCGTGTGGCGCGCGCGGTTGCCGATCGTGCTGCTGGAAGTGCAAGCGACATCGTTCGCCTGGCCGTACCAAAACGACACGTGAGGGTCGAGAAGGCCTGGCTCGAGGCCGAGCCGGCAGACGACACGGTCGCGCCCCTGCCTCTGGCAGGCTATTCCGACGCCTCGTCTGCCGTTGCGCCGGGGGAGAGAGTTGCCATCTCCGCCATTCCGCAGCTGTGCCTGACACCGAACGGTGACACCGTCGGGCGATGGGCCCAGTCGGCAGCGGAGCTGGCGACCCAGGTGCTGGCACGGGGGCGCAAGATCATCATCGTTGTTCCTGATTATCGCGACCAAGATCAGGTGCTGACCGCGCTCAGGTCGTTCGTGCCCTCGAGGCTCGTGTCACGACTCGACGCCAAACAGCCGGCTGCGCAGCGTTATCGTGCTTTTCTCGACTGCCTCCGTCCGGGGCCGAGGGTGATCATCGGCAACCGCTCGGCCGTCTACGCACCCGCGTCCGACCTCGATGCCATCATGCTCTGGGACGACGGTGACGATCTGCACTCTGAGCCGCTCGCGCCCTACGTGCACGCACGAGATGCCGCGCTCGTCAGGCAGCAGGACTCCGGGTGCGCGCTCATACTGCTGTCGCACACCCGCAGCGTCGAGTGCCAGCGCCTTGTCGAAATCGGCTGGTTTCGGGCTCTCGCACCGGAACGCCATACTCAACCGCGAGTGACGCTCACGGACCCGGCGTCGAATGGCGATGCCGCGAGAATCCCCTCGTCTGCGTGGAAAGCCGCGCGCTCTGCGCTGGAGAGCGGCCCGGTGCTCGTTCAAGTCGCCCGTCCCGGATACGCGCCGGTCGTCGCCTGCCAACGCTGCCGCACCGGGGCGCGCTGCCGAGCCTGCGGGGGCGCCCTTAGCATCCAGAAGGCGGGGCAGGCTCCGCACTGCGCGCTCTGTGGCGCGCTGTCCGCTGATTGGCGCTGCGACGAATGCGGCGATACCCGCCTGCGGCTTGTGACACGCGGTTCCGCACGCACAACGGAGGAACTCGGCCGGGCATTTCCCGGCACCACAGTCATTACAGCAGACGGCGATCATCCGCTCGAGCGCATTCCCGCCCGGCCCGCACTCGTCGTCGCCACCAGGGGAGCCGAACCGATCGCCGAAAACGGTTACAGTGCGGTTCTGCTTCTCGACGGTGATCGGATGCTCGCGCGTGAGGCGCTCACGATCGCTGGCGATTGTCTGCGATGGTGGTCGAACGCGGCGGCGCTTGCCGCAAACGGCGCCCCCGTGATCCTCGTCGGAGTCGGAGGCCGACTCGGAACGGCTTTCGCTACGTGGACGTCGGCGGCCTTCGCCGCGGAGGAGCTTGCCGATCGCCGTGAACTCAGCTTTCCGCCTGCCGTACGAACAGTGTCTGTCAGCGGTGACCTGGCGGCCGTTGATGCCGCCGTCTCCGGCCTCGATGCGGAGCTGTACCGGGACGTTCTCGGTCCGAATGAGCGTGCCGAGGGCGGCGTGCGGTCGATTGTTCGGTTTGACTACGCTGCCGGAGCAGAGATCGCGCGGTCCCTTCGAGCAGCTATCGTTGCCAACGCAACGAAACGTCGACGAGGCCCTTCGGCCAAAGGCGGTTACAGACCCCCACCGACGTTGCGCATTCGCTTTGACGAAACGGAGCTCGTGACGTGAAAATCGTCTTTGCCGGCACTCCAGCGGCCGCTGTCCCTTCCCTGCACGCACTCGCTCGTTCGCACCACAGCGTCTGCGCGGTGATCACGCGAGAAGACTCCCCTCAGGGGCGCAAACGGACCCTCACACCCTCGCCCGTTGCTCTCAAAGCGACCGAGCTCGACCTTCCCGTGATCAAGGCAAATCGCCTGGGCGCTGAGGTCACAGCGCAGGTTGCTTCGCTTGACGTCGATCTTGGTGTGATCGTCGCCTATGGCGGCCTTGTGAGAGAACCGCTGCTGTCGACTCCGGCCGGCGGCTGGGTGAACCTGCACTTCTCGGCATTGCCTTTGTGGCGTGGCGCGGCACCCGTTCAGCGTGCGCTGATCAACGGAGACACGACAATCGACACAACGGTGTTTCAGCTGACGCCCGGCCTCGATGAGGGAGATATCTGGAACGCGACGACGACGTCCATCACCGATGATGAGACTGCGGGGGAGCTGCTTGCCCGAATGGCAGTCAGCGGTGCGGCAGACCTCCTCGCCGCTGTCGATGGCATTGAGTCGCGCACGCTGCAGCCTCGGCCGCAGGTCGGTGCCTCCCGCTACGCCGAGAAGCTCACACTCGCTGACGGGCGTCTCGACCTTCGAGAATCTGCCGAGAGCGTGTTCAACAGGTTCCGCGGAGTGACTCCGGAGCCAGGAGCTCACATCTCCGTTGGCGGCGAGCGATTTAAGGTTCTCGCCGCCACTCGCAGCGACGACGCCGCGTCGCCGCTTTCGCCCGGCGAATTCGCCCTCGACGGTCGCCAGGTGGTGCTCGGAACGGGCACAACGCCGATCGTGCTCACACGGGTGCAACCCGCAGGAAGGGCCGCGATGAACGCGGCAGACTGGTGGCGTGGGCTGCGGCACCAGAAGCTCAGCGCAGACGTGGAGGAGAACGAATGAGCGCGCCGACCCGCAAGCCGCGGCCCCAGCGTCCCCGAGGCTCCAACAGCATCCAGCCATCTCGCCAGGTCGCCTTCGGCGTGCTCATGGCTGTCGATGCCGACGATGCGTATGCAAACCTGCTGCTTCCGCACGACATACGGCGCGCCAAGCTCGCGCCCAACGACTCGGCCCTGGCAACGGAGCTCTGTTACGGAACGCTTCGCCGCCGCGGGCACTACGACGCCATCATCGAACGCGCATCACAGCGCCCGATTGACCACATCGATGTTCCTGTGCGCAACAGTCTCAGACTCGGTGCTCACCAACTTCTCGCTATGCGCGTCGCTCCCCACGCGGCGGTCAACGAGTCCGTTGCGCTCGCACGAAAGCACGCGAGTCAGTCGTCGGCGGGGTTCGTTAACGGCGTGCTTCGCACAATCTCGCGTGACGACGATTCCACATGGACTGCGCGTCTTCGAGAGGGAGTCACGAACAAGTCAGAAGCGCTGGCCATCGAACACGCGCATCCGACCTGGATCGTCAGAGCATTCGGCACCGCTCTCGAAGCGGAAGGCCGCGGCGACGAGCTCGAGGCGCTCCTCGCCGCAGACAACGATGCGCCACGAGTGAACCTCGTCGCATTGCCCGGAGCCGCTGAGCTGCCCGAGAAAGCAGAGCCGGACGCGTACTCTCCCGTTGGGTTTCGACTGGGCACGGGTGACCCGGATGCTGTCGTCGGAGGTTCTCACGGCACGCTGCGTGTGCAAGACGAGGGGTCGCAGCTTGCCGCACTCATGCTCAGCAGAGTGGCGCCGGTGCGGCAGGGCGAGAAGTGGCTCGATCTCTGCGCGGGCCCTGGCGGCAAGAGCGCACTTCTCGCAGCCGAGGCCGCCCGCGGCGGAGCGACTCTCGACGCCAACGAGGTGGCGCCAGGCCGCGCCGACCTCGTGCGACGTGCCGTGCAGCCCTTTGACAACATCGTCGAGGTGCTCACGAGCGACGGCCGCGAACTCGGTTCGCAGCATCCAGATACCTATCACCGGGTGCTCGTCGATGCCCCCTGCACCGGCCTCGGCGCCCTTCGCCGGCGCCCCGAGGCCCGGTGGCGCAAGCAGCCGAGCGATGTCGCCGACCTCTCGGCACTTCAGGCAGAGCTGCTTCGATCGGCAATCGCCGCGACAGCTCCGGGCGGAACCATCGCGTATGTGACCTGCTCGCCACATCTGGGAGAGACGCGTGCCATCGTGGGCGACGTGCTTCGGCGCATGCACGGCACGGTGACAGCGATCAACGCGCCCGACGTTCTGCGCAGCATCGTCGGAGACATCGATCTCGGCGAGCCCGACCCGACACGGTCACCGGCGATTCCGAATGTTCAGCTCTGGCCGCACAGGCACGGAACCGATGCCATGTACGTCGCGCTTCTGCGTAAGTCAGATCGGTAAGATCAAGCCATGGCCGCGCGTATCAACCCCAGCATCCTCTCCGCCGATTTCGTCAATTTCGAGCGTGACCTCGGCCGAATCGCCGACGCAGATCTCGTGCACGTTGACGTGATGGACAACCATTTCGTTCCGAATCTCACCTTTGGGCTCCCCATGGTGCAGCGCATTCAAGAGGTTTCGCCGATTCCGCTCGACGTGCACCTGATGATCGACGACGCCGACAGATGGGCGCCCGATTACGCAGAGACAGGTGCGTTCTCGGTGACGTTTCACGCGGAGGCGGCCGCTGACCCCGTCGGACTCGCACGGAAACTGCGAAAGATCGGTGCCCGCGCCGGACTCGCGCTCAAACCCGACACCGCTGTTGAGCCGTATCTCGAGCTGCTTCCTGAGTTCGACCAGGTTCTCGTGATGACCGTCGAGCCGGGCTTCGGTGGGCAGAGTTTCAAACACGAGATGATGCCGAAGCTCAGCGCAGTTCGCGAGGCCGCCGACCGCGACGAGCTCGACATCTGGCTGCAGGTTGACGGCGGCATCACCCTCGACACGATTGAGGTTGCCGCGCAGAACGGCGCAGACACGTTTGTCGCCGGTTCCAGCGTCTTCGCCGGGGGAGAACCGGCAGACAAAATCCGGATGCTGCGTGAGCGGGCAGCCGCACACACCCACCGGTGAGCGGCCGCCGTCTGCCGAACGGACACCCTCCGCGACCGAGTAGGCTTGACGTGTGAAGACTTTCGACGAGCTGTTTGCCGAGCTGAGCGACAAAGCAGCGAACCGCCCAGCCGGTTCGCGCACGGTCGCCGAGCTTGACAGCGGCGTGCACTCTATCGGAAAGAAGATCGTCGAAGAGGCTGCCGAAGTGTGGATGGCATCGGAGCATGAGTCCGACGAGGCCGCGGCCGAAGAGATGTCTCAGCTTCTGTACCACGTGCAGGTGATGATGCTCGCGAAGGGGCTGCGTCTCGAAGACGTCTACCGACATCTGTGAGGCTCACCGTTCACCGGCATCCACACCCGACGTTCCCCGACACGAGAGCACGAACCGAATGTTGCGAATCGCAGTGCCCAACAAGGGCTCGCTTGCCGAGACGGCCGCAGGAATGCTGGTTGAAGCCGGGTACCTCACCCGCACCGACCCCAAAGCGCTTCACCTCATTGACGCGAGAAATGACGTGGAGTTCTTTTACCTCCGCCCCCGCGACATCGCCACGTATGTCGGCTCGGGTGCCCTCGATGCCGGCATCACCGGGCGCGACCTCCTGCTTGATTCTGCGTCGCCTGCTTCGGAGGTCGCCGCCCTCGACTTCGCCGATTCCACGTTTCGCTTCGCAGGCCCTGTCGGTCGCTTCAGCGAGCTTGCCGATCTCGACGGCATGAGGGTGGCCACGAGCTACACCGGGCTGGTCGGAGAGTTTCTTGCGCGCCACGGTGTGTCGGTCGAGCTTGTGAAGCTCGATGGCGCTGTCGAGTCTGCCGTCGACCTCGGGGTTGCGGACGCCGTCGCCGACGTCGTCTCGACGGGAACGACGCTGCGCAACGCCGGGCTCGATATCTTCGGCCCCGTCATCCTCGACTCAACGGCCGTCGTCATCTCAGCTCCCGAGCAGAAGCCGGGAACCGATGTGCTCCTGAGACGGCTGCAGGGTGTTCTCGTTGCGCGGCGGTACGTGCTCATGGACTACGACCTGCCGGCATCCCTGCTTGAGCGCGCGACCGAGGTCGCCCACGGCATGGAGTCACCCACCGTCTCGCCGCTCAAAGATCCTGACTGGGTAGCTGTGCGCGTCATGGTTCCGCGCAAAGACATGAATCAGATTATGGACGCGCTCTATGGACTGGGCGCCCGGGCGATTCTCGTCAGCGCCATTCACGCAGCCCGCCTGTAGGAGGTATTCGCATGACTCTCGCTGTTCGAGTGATTCCCTGTCTCGACGTGTCAGACGGACGTGTCGTCAAGGGCGTCAATTTCAAGAATCTGCGCGATCAGGGTGACCCCGTCGAGCTTGCCCAACGCTATTACGAACAAGGCGCAGACGAGCTCACGTTCCTCGATGTGTCGGCAACCGTTGAGGGACGCGGCACAATGTACGATGTCGTCCGTTCCACAGCTGAAAAGGTGTTCATTCCACTCACCGTCGGGGGAGGCGTCCGCTCGGTCGACGACGTGTCGCGCCTTCAGGCACACGGAGCTGACAAGGTGGGCGTGAATAGCGCCGCTATCGCGCGCCCGGATCTGATTGGCGAGATCGCCGACCGCTTCGGCGCCCAGGTTCTCGTGCTCTCACTCGATATCAAGCGTGCCGAGAACATGCCTTCCGGCTTCGTTGTCACGACACACGGCGGTCGCCGAACCACAGAGATTGACGCCGTCGAGTGGGTTCGTGAAGCCGCGGATCGCGGCGCAGGTGAGCTGCTCGTCAACTCGATCGACGCAGACGGCACACAAGACGGGTTCGATCTCGAACTCATTTCGCTCGTGCGCGAGAACTGTCGAGTTCCCGTCATCGCGTCCGGTGGTGCCGGGGCCCCCGAGCACTTCCCACCGGCCATCGACGCGGGCGCAGACGCGCTGCTCGCCGCGAGCGTCTTTCACTCGGGGCAGTTGACGATCGCCGACGTCAAGGACGCACTTACCGCACAGGGGGCGAGCGTTCGATGAACGACGTTGACGGCATCATCGACCGTGCTCAGTTCGCTGATGACGGCCTTCTGCCCGCCATCATCCAACAGTGGGACACGCGTGAGGTGCTCATGCTCGGGTACATGGATGCCGAGGCGCTCCGCCGCACTCTGACATCCGGCCGCGTGACATTCTGGTCCCGGTCCCGCGGCGAGTACTGGCGCAAGGGCGACACGTCTGGTCACGTTCAATACGTCAAGCAGGCAGCCCTTGACTGCGACGCCGACACGATCCTCGTCTCCGTCGAGCAGATCGGCGCGGCCTGCCATACCGGTGCCCACACCTGCTTCGATGCCGACGTGCTCGATCCTGTCGTGATGAAGGACGACGCGTCATGACGGGAATGCCGTCGACAACGACGCGGGAGCAGTTCATCGACCGTGCGTCGCGCATGCGGGTTGTGCCTGTTGTGCGCGAGATCTTCGCAGACAGCGAGACTCCCGTCGGTCTCTATCGCAAGCTTGCCGACGGCACCCCCGGCAGCTTCCTTCTTGAATCAGCCGAGGGCGGGATCTGGTCGCGCTACTCATTCGTCGGCGTTTCCTCCTACGGTGTCCTGACGCAGTCGGGCGACACGGCCCAATGGCTCGATTACGGCCTCTCCGCCGAGCGGGCCGTCGGCGACCTCGACGACCTCGCGCCGCTTGAGGCCGTCGGTGAGCTCACTCGGCGGTGGTCAGGCGAATCGATTCCCGAGCTTCCGCCTCTCACGGGTGGTCTTGTCGGGTTTCTCGGGTGGGAGTCCGTTCGTCAGATTGAGCGCCTTCCGAATGCGCCCGTCGCCGAGCACCCGATACCAGGTCAGGCGATGTGCTTCGTCTCCGATCTCGTCGTGCTCGATCACCGCCGTGGAACCGTGCAGCTGATCGCGAACGTGCTCGCCGACTCGACAGCGCTCGACGATCTGTGGAATGACGCTCAGACGCGGCTTACCGACATGCAAACGACGATCGCCCGCCCAAGTGATGCGCAGCTTGCCGACGTCGATTTCGCTGTCGAGCCTGAGCCCCGACACCGCACGCCGAAAGAAGACTTTCTTGCCGCTGTCGAAAAGAGCAAATCGTACATTCGAGAGGGTGACATCTTTCAGGTTGTGCTCTCGCAGCGGTTCGAGATGGACAGCGACGCCCGACCGATCGATGTCTATCGGATGCTGCGCACGCTGAACCCGAGCCCCTACATGTACCTTCTGAGCCTCGAGACACCGACGGGTACCCCCTACGCGATCGTCGGGTCCTCGCCTGAAGCTCTCGTGAAATCGCAAGGCGGGCACGTCGTCACGCATCCGATTGCCGGGTCTCAGCCACGGGGGAGCACGCCAGACGAAGACGCCGCGTTCGAGCGAACTCTCCGCTCAGACGATAAAGAACGTGCTGAGCATCTCATGCTCGTCGATCTTGCACGCAACGATCTGGCAAAAGTCTGCGTTCCGGGCACGGTCGACGTCACCGAATTCATGCGCGTCGAACGCTTTAGCCACATCATGCATCTCGTCTCAAGCGTTGAAGGCAAGCTTCGACCGGAAATGACGCCGATCGACATCTTCCGCGCAACGTTTCCCGCCGGAACGCTGTCGGGAGCACCGAAACCACGAGCACTGCAGATCATCGACGAGCTTGAGCCTGCGCAGCGCGGCGTCTACGGCGGTGTCGTCGGGTACATCGGCTTCTCGGGTGAGACAGACCTCGCCATCGCCATCCGCACGGCAACTCTCATGAATGGAACGGCGATCGTGCAGGCCGGAGGCGGACTTGTGGCGGATTCGGTCGCCGAGTCGGAGTATCAGGAGTCGTGCAATAAGGCGGCAGCTCCGTTGCGAGCTGTCGCGATCGCTGATGCCATGGTTCGAATCGGGGAAAGATGAACGGGCGTCGCATCAAGGGCATCCTGCTTCTCGCCACACTGGCCGTGAGCGGTGTCGCCCTCCTCACCTGGACGCAGACGTGGTTCTCCCTGACTCTCGTTCAGAACAGCCACGCCGGAACGGCCGTCGCTGTTCCCGGTGAGGCAGCGGGCCCGGCGGTTGCCGCGCTCGGCCTCGCCGGCCTGGCCCTCGGCGGCGCGCTGGCGATCGCTGGCCGCGTGCTGCGCGTGATCTTCGGTGTTCTCGAGGTTCTCATCGGCGGCTGCCTCGTGCTCTCGGCTGTCCTTGCCGTGAGCGATCCGGCCGGAGCTAGTTCGAAGACGATCACCGAATTCACGGGCGTCGCCGGAAACTCCGCAGCCCACGATCTGGTGTCGCAGAGCAGCGCGACCGTCTGGCCGTTTATCGCGATCGTGGCCGGCGTCGTGCTTGCACTGCTGGGAATAGCCGTTGCGGCGACGGGCAGGCTCTGGCCAACGTCGGGTCGCAAGTTCGACGCGCCGTCGACAGCGCAGCCCAGCGAGACGCATGATGCCGTCGACAGCTGGGATGAGCTGAGTCGCGGTGAGGACCCCACTCAGTAGCAGATAGACTTAACGGCGACCCACCGTCAGTAAAGGAGTTCACGTGACCCCCGAATCGATCGACCCCGGCCACGGCCACTCACCGGCCGCATGGACCGCCGTGATCATCATGCTCGTCGCATTCTGCATCGGCACGACCATGCTTTTTCTCGGCCAGACATACGGAGTCATCGCAGCTGCCGTTCTGCTCGTCATCGGCCTCATCGTCGGTTGGATCTTGAAGAAGGTCGGTTTCGGAGTCAACGGACCTCGCTATCTGCCGAAGGACCACTGAACCGGTGACTGATCTCCTGGCGGAGCTCACAGAAGGAGCGCGGGCCGATGCTCGTGCCCGAGAGCAGGCCCTGCCTCTCGAGCGCATTGAAGCCGCGGCTGTCGCGGCTGCTCCCGCCCGTGATGCGCTTGCCGCTTTAGCACCGGCCGATCGAGTGAAGATCATCGCAGAGGTCAAACGCGCCAGCCCCTCCCGCGGCGATCTTGCAGAAATCCCTGACCCGGCGCGGCTCGCATCTCTCTACGAGGAAGGTGGCGCCAGCGCGATCAGCGTGCTGACAGAGGAGAGACGCTTCAAGGGTTCTCTTGATGACCTCCGTTCGGTGAAGTCGACAGTGTCGATCCCCGTGTTGCGCAAAGATTTCGTGTCGGAACCGTACCAGGTGCTCGAGGCACGCGCGGCGGGCGCAGACATTGTGCTGTTGATCGTTGCGGCGCTCCATCAGACGCGGCTGCGCACGCTTCACGATCTCATCGTCGGCCTTGGAATGACGGCGCTCGTCGAAGCGCACACGGCTGAGGAGCTCGAGCGAGCTCTCGAGCTCGATGCGAAACTCGTGGGAATCAACGCCCGGAACCTTAAGACGTTCGAGCTCGATCGCGATCTGTTCGGCACCCTGGCCGAGACGATTCCCTCCGGAGTGATCAAGGTCGCCGAATCAGCGGTCGCCGCTCCGAAAGACGTCGCTCACTACCGGCAGTCGGGCGCGGATGTCGTTCTCATTGGGGAAGCGCTTGTCACGAGCGACCCCGTATCAACACTCACAACCTTCTTGGCGGTCTGACCATGTCTCTGCGAAACAGCTCGGGGCCCTACTTTGGCGAGTTCGGCGGCCGCTTCGTCCCCGAATCGCTCATCGCCACCCTCGACGAACTCACGACAGCCTGGGAGGCTGCAAAAGCCGATCCGGAGTTTCACCGCGAGCTCGATGCCTTGCTGCGCGACTACGTCGGCCGCCCCTCGGCCATCACCGAAGTTCCGCGCTTTGCTGAGCACGCAGGCAACGCGCGAATCATCCTCAAGCGCGAAGACCTCAACCACACAGGCTCGCATAAGATCAATAACGTTCTCGGGCAGGCGCTTCTCACAAAGCGCGTGGGAAAGACACGCGTCATCGCTGAGACAGGTGCAGGGCAGCACGGCGTCGCGACGGCAACGGCCGCAGCGCTTTTCGGTCTGGACTGCGTCATCTACATGGGTGAGGTCGACACAGAGCGACAGGCACTGAATGTTGCACGCATGCGCTTACTCGGTGCCGAGGTGATCGCCGTCAAGACGGGGTCGCGCACGCTCAAAGACGCCATCAATGAGGCAATGCGCGACTGGGTGACCAACGTCGAGACAACAAACTACATCTTCGGAACCGTCGCCGGTCCGCACCCGTTCCCCGCAATGGTGCGCGATCTCCAGAAGATCATCGGCGAAGAGGCACGCGAGCAGGTACTGGCCCTCACCGGGCGGCTTCCGGATGCTGTCACAGCATGCGTCGGTGGAGGGTCGAACGCAATGGGAATCTTTCACGCATTCCTCGACGACGCCGACGTCGACCTCTATGGGTTCGAGGCGGCTGGAGACGGTGTTGACACGCCGCGCCATGCCGCGACGATCACGAAGGGGAGGCCCGGGATGCTGCACGGCGCCCGAAGCTTCCTCCTGCAGGACGACGATGGACAGACGATCGAGTCCCATTCGATCTCGGCGGGTCTCGACTACCCCGGTGTCGGCCCAGAACACTCCTGGCTTGCCACGTCTGGACGCGCTATTTATCGCCCGGTCACCGATGCTGCGGCCATGGATGCACTCAGGCTGCTCAGCCGCACTGAAGGAATCATTCCGGCAATCGAATCGGCGCACGCACTTGCCGGCACGATGACCCTTGGTCGGGAACTCGGGCCAGATGCGGTCATTCTCGTCAGTCTCTCTGGCCGCGGCGACAAAGACATGGAGACCGCGGGATCCTACTTCAATCTGATCGACGAAGGAGCCGAGCAATCGTGACCGGTGTATCCGAGACGCTTCGGGCAAAACGAGAATCGGGCGATGGCGCTCTCATCGGGTATCTTCCCCTGGGATTTCCGACTGTCGACGAGAGCATTGACGCCGCCATCGGCATTGCCCGTTCCGGTGTCGACGTTCTCGAGCTTGGCGTCCCCTATTCCGACCCCGTCATGGACGGCCCTGTCATTCAATCTGCAACGCAGCGTGCCTTGGCGAATGGTTTTCGTCTCTCTCACATTTTCGAAGCGGTGAGGCGCATCACGGCGGAATGCGATGCTGACGTGCTGCTGATGACCTATTGGAACCCCGTGGTTCAGTATGGCGTCGAACGGTTCGCCGATGATCTGCTCGATGCGGGCGGTGCCGGCCTGATCACGCCGGATCTCATTCCGGACGAAGCATCCGATTGGCTCGCGGCGTCGGAGCGCACGGGCCTTGATCGAGTATTTCTTGCTGCACCGTCTTCGAGCGATGCGCGGCTCGCACAGGCCGTGGAATTCAGCAGGGGCTTCGTCTACACCGTCTCCACGATGGGCATCACCGGCGCCCGCACCGACGTCGATGCGGCGGCACGCACCCTCGTATCGCGGCTACGCGATGCCGGAGTGGAGAATGCCTGCGTCGGACTGGGAATCTCGACTCCCGAACAGGTTCGAGAGGTGTTGGAATACGCCGACGGAGCCATCGTCGGTTCAGCGCTCGTGAGGGCGCTGGGCGACGGCGGCGTCGATGCCGTCAGCGCACTCGCCGCACAACTTGCCTCTGGTACGACGCGCACGCGAAAAACTTTGAAAGGCTCATGGTGACCCTTCCCGCAAGCATTCCGAGTCCCGACGTCAGCTTCATTCAGCTGGGGCCGTTCACGATTCACTTCTATGCCCTCTGCATTCTCGTTGGAATCATCGCGGCGACGCTGATCACCAACGCCCGCCTCACACGACGTGGCGCCGAGCCCGGAATCATCATCGACCTTCTGCTCTGGGTCGTACCGCTTGGCCTCATCGGCGCACGCATCTTCCATGTGCTGACGCACCCAGACGACTACTTCTACCCCGGGGCAGATCTGCTGAGAACTCTCTATATCTGGGAGGGCGGCATCGCTATCTTCGGGGCGCTGATCGGTGGTGGAATCGGTGCGTGGATCGGCTGCCGGGTTCTTGGACTGCGCTTCTCGGTTTTCGCCGACGCGCTGGCGCCCGCCCTGCTTGTCGCTCAGGCATTCGGCCGTTTTGGCAACTGGTTCAACCAAGAGCTCTTCGGCCTGCCAACCGATCTCCCCTGGGGGCTCGAGATCGACGCGTCAAACCCCGCGTACCCGGTCGGCCTTCCCGCGGGCACCCTCTTTCACCCGACGTTCCTCTACGAGGTCATCTGGAACCTTCTCGGTGCCGCTGTGATCGTTTGGCTCGGCCGCCGATTCACTCTGCAATGGGGGAGACAGCTCGCGGTCTACCTCATCTGGTACGGGGCCGGACGTGTTGTCTGGGAGTCCATCCGCATCGACCCGAGCGAGGTATTTCTCGGACTGCGGGTCAACGTGTGGGCCGCCCTCATCGCCGTGGTTCTCGGCATCGTCATCTTCTTTGTTCAGGCCAGACGGCACCCTGGCCTCGTTCCGAGCGCGTATCGGCCCGGACGTAACACGACCGAAACAGACGGAGAGTTAGACTCAGATTCCCCTGATTCGGTGTATGTCGATCTCAGTGACGATGCTGATGGAGTCGTCGATCAGGGAGAGCCAGCCGCCACAAGCGAGCGAGACTCGTTGAACCGGACCTGAGCGGCCACCGCCCGCCGGGCTCCACATCAGACCAGCACTGTCTGATTTCCCGGCGGGACGCAGCAGCCCCGTCTTAACGCCGACTGAGGGCCCTGCGATTGATGACCACTCACACTCCGTACTCCCGGTTTAGCCTCGTACCTGAAAAACAGGGGCTGTATGACCCGTCCTGTGAAAAGGACGCCTGTGGACTGGCCATGGTTGCCACGTTGCGTGGCAACGGCGGCCACGACATTATCGACGCTGCGCTGATGGCGCTGCGCAACCTTGAGCACCGCGGTGCCGTCGGCTCCGATGCGGGCACCGGTGACGGCGCCGGCATCCTCACCGAGATCCCTGACGTTTTTCTGCGCTCCGCAGTGGCGTTCGACCTCCCCGACGCTGGCGAATATGCCGCAGGGCTCGTCTTCCTTCCGACAGACGACGATGAGCGCACCGCTGAGAAGCGCTCCATCGAGTCGATTGCCGCCGAGGAGGGTCTGGTCGTGCTCGGCTGGCGCAGCGTTCCGACCGCGCCAGCGCAGCTTGGTCGACTTGCACGGCAGGCAATGCCCGTGATCGAGCAGCTCTTCGTGTGCACCGGTGCGTCAGCACCGGGTGACACTCGAGAGTCCGGTGTGGAACTCGACCGCATCGTCTATCGGCTCCGAAAGCGCGCAGAGCGCGAAATCGGGGCCTATTTTGTTTCTCTGTCGTGCCGCACGATCGTCTACAAAGGCATGGTCACGACGTTGCAGCTCGAACCGTTCTACCCTGATCTTGCGGACGAGCGTTTCGCCTCCCGCGTGGCGATTGTGCACTCCCGGTATTCGACGAACACGTTCCCGTCGTGGCCTCTCGCCCAGCCGCTGCGAATGATGGCCCACAACGGCGAGATCAACACGGTGCAGGGAAACCGCAACTGGATGCGTGCTCGACAGTCTCAGCTGGCATCAGAGCTGCTCGGGGATCTCACACCGCTCCTGCCGATCATCACAGACGGCGCGAGTGATTCCGCCTCATTTGACGAAGTGCTGGAGCTTCTCACTCTCACCGGACGGTCGCTTCCGCACGCCATGCTCATGATGGTGCCCGAAGCGTGGGAGAAGCGCACCGATCTCGATCCGACGAGACGTGCCTTTTTCGAGTATCTCTCTATGCAGATGGAGCCGTGGGACGGGCCAGCAGCTCTCACATTCACCGACGGCTCCGTCGTTGGTGCAACGCTCGACCGCAATGGGCTGCGCCCGGGGCGCTGGCTCGAGACCGACGATGGACTCATCGTGCTCGGAAGCGAGATCGGTGTGATCGATGTCGCTCCGGAGAAGGTCGTGCGCAAGGGCCGCCTGCGGCCTGGGCAAATGTTTCTCCTCGATCTCGACGAGGGGCGCATTATCGACGACGACGAGATCAAGGACTCGCTCGCGGCATCCCGCCCGTGGGGCGACTGGCTCGAGCAGGGCCGCATCAACCTTGCGGACCTGCCCGAGCGCGAGCACGTCATTCACACTCCGGCATCGGTAACCAGACGTCAGCGCACCTTTGGGTACACAGAAGAAGAGGTGAACCGCATCATCAAGCCCATGGGCGCCACCGGTGCGGAGCCTCTCGGGGCGATGGGAACCGACACTCCGATCGCTGCCCTCTCTGACCGGCCGCGGCTTCTGTTCGACTACTTCACACAGCGATTTGCCCAGGTGACAAACCCGCCTCTCGATTCCATCAGAGAACGGGTCGTCACGTCGTTGACGCTCACGCTCGGCCCCGAACGGAATCTTCTCGTCTCTGGGCCGGAGCATGCGCGGCAGATCGTTCTCGATTTTCCCGTGATCGACAACGATCAGCTGGCAAAGATCGAGCACATCGACCCGCTCCCCGGCGGCACCACGACGGCCATCGTCCGCGCCCTGTACCGCTTCGACGAGGGAGACAATGCCCTACGGAACCGTCTCGATGCGATAAACACCGAGGTGGATGCTGCCATAGCCTCGGGCGCTCATTTCATCGTTCTGAGCGACAGGGACTCCACAAAAGACCTGGCGCCGATTCCCTCGCTGCTTGCCGTAGCTTCCGTTCACCATCACCTGATTCGCGCCCAGAACCGCATGAAAGTCGGTCTCATCATTGAAGCGGGAGACGTGCGCGAGGTTCACCATGTTGCAACGCTCATCGGGTATGGAGCATCTGCCGTGAACCCGTACCTCGCGATGGAGACGTGCGAAGACCTCGTGCGCCGGGGAGAGATCACGGGCGTGACGGCAGATGCCGCTGTGGCGAACGTCATCTCCGCTTTGGGGAACGGTGTGCTCAAGATCATGTCGAAGATGGGAATCTCGACGGTGTCGTCATACGCGGGCGCTCAGACGTTCGAGGCAGTCGGCCTCAGCCAAGAACTCGTCGATGCCTACTTCACCGGAACGGTAACGCGGCTCGGAGGCGTCGGACTCGACGTTCTTCAGAGTGAGAACCTCGCCCGACACTCGTCTGCATTTCCGGCGAATCCGCCGAGCCGCGCCCACGAACGCCTCGACACGGGCGGCGAATACCAGTGGCGGCGTGACGGCCCACCGCACCTCTTCAACCCGGATACTGTCTTCCGGCTCCAGCATGCGACACGGTCTCGCCGTTATGACATCTTCAGGCAATACACCGATCTGATCGATGACCAGGCGGAACGCCTCATGACGATCAGGGGCCTCTTCGGTTTCGTCGAGGGCCAGCGTCCGCGCGTTCCGATTGACGAGGTCGAATCGGTAGCCGAGATCGTCACGCGCTTCTCCACGGGTGCCATGAGCTACGGTTCGATCTCACAGGAGGCCCACGAGACACTCGCGATCGCCATGAACCGCCTCGGTGCGAAGTCGAACACCGGGGAAGGCGGCGAAGATGTCGACAGGCTGCTTGACCCCGAGCGACGAAGCGCGATCAAGCAAGTGGCCTCGGGCCGATTTGGCGTGACAAGCATGTATCTCACGCACGCTGACGATCTGCAGATCAAACTCGCGCAGGGCGCGAAACCGGGGGAGGGCGGGCAGCTTCCGCCGGGGAAGGTATACCCGTGGGTCGCGAGAACGCGTCATGCGACCGCGGGCGTCGGGCTGATTTCTCCGCCGCCGCACCACGACATCTATTCGATCGAAGACCTCAAGCAGCTCATCTTCGACCTCAAGCGGGCGAACCCGCGAGCGCGTGTGCATACGAAGCTGGTGAGCGAAACAGGCATCGGGGCCGTCGCTGCCGGCGTGGCAAAGGCGCTGAGCGATGTCGTGCTCATCTCCGGACACGACGGGGGAACAGGCGCGAGTCCGCTGAATTCGCTGAAGCACGCGGGAACACCATGGGAGCTCGGGCTCGCCGAGACACAGCAGACGCTCCTGCTCAATGAGCTGAGAGATCGTGTTGTCGTGCAGGTCGATGGTCAGCTGAAGACCGGGCGAGACGTGGTGATCGCAGCGCTGCTTGGTGCCGAGGAGTTTGGGTTCGCGACGGCACCCCTCGTGGTGTCCGGGTGCGTCATGATGCGCGTCTGCCATCTCGACACGTGCCCTGTCGGGGTCGCCACGCAGAACCCCGAACTGCGTCAGCGCTTCTCGGGGAAGCCTGAGTTCGTGGTGACGTTCTTCGAGTTCATCGCCCAGCAGGTGCGTGAGTACCTTGCCGACCTCGGATTCCGCAGTCTCGACGAGGCGATCGGGCATGCCGAAAGCCTCGACACGAGCCGCGCTGTCGCGCATTGGAAGGCAGATGGTCTCGATCTCACGCCCATCCTCGGCGATCGATCGGATGCAGGTCATGATGGCGCCACGGCGCTGCACCATATGCGCGATCAGAATCATGAGCTCGACAAGCACTTCGACGTCGAGCTCATTCGCCGAAGCTCGCCAGCGCTCTCGGGGGGCGAGGCCGTCGACATCGGCCTGCCCGTCGCGAATACGGACAGGGCAGTCGGAACGATGCTCGGCAACGAGGTAACGCGCAGATTTGGCGCCAACGGTCTGCCCGAGAATACGATAACCATGACGTTGAACGGCTCCGCCGGGCAGTCTTTCGGGGCGTTCGTTCCGTCGGGAATCACACTTCGGCTGAGCGGCGATGCGAATGACTACGTGGGCAAGGGGCTCTCTGGGGGCCGCATCGCCATCCGCCCGGACGATGCCGCAACATTCAGCCCCGAGAAGAACGTGATCGCAGGCAACGTGGTGGGTTACGGTGCCACAGCCGGAAGCATGTTCATCAACGGCGTCGTGGGGGAGCGGTTCCTCGTTCGCAACTCAGGGGCGACAGCCGTCGTCGAGGGCGTCGGCGACCATGCTCTCGAATACATGACCGGAGGACTCGCTGTCATTCTCGGCACCGTCGGTCGAAACCTCGGCGCGGGCATGTCGGGCGGAAGCGCCTATGTGTATGACTTCGATGAGGCGTGCCTCAACCGTGAGGCCGTTGCTGCGGGAGAGCTTGAGCTCTCGGCGCCCGGGCCGGGCGATCGCGAGATCATCGCGGATCTTCTCAGGCAGCATCTCGCAGAGACACGATCGCCGCTGGCAGCGCGACTTCTCGACGACCTCGACGCGACGGTCTCCGCGTTCGTCAAGATCCAGCCGCGGGATTACACGGCGGTACTCGAAACACGACAGCATGCGATCGCCGAGGGTCTTGACCCAGACAGCGACGAAGTGTGGAAGCGCATCAGGGAGGCAACCCATGGCTGATCCGCGGGGATTCATGAAGACGACGGAACGCGAGCTTCCCAAGCGCAGGCCCGTTTCTGTTCGCATTATGGACTGGAAAGAGGTGTATGAACGGCAGGATGCTGACCAGCTGCAGCGTCAAGCAGGTCGCTGCATGGACTGCGGCATCCCGTTCTGCCACAAAGGCTGTCCCTTGGGAAACCTCATTCCCGAGTGGAACGACCTCACGTGGAAAGGCGACGCGCGTGGGGCATCCGATCGCCTTCACGCAACGAACAACTTTCCCGAGCTCACCGGCCGACTCTGCCCCGCCCCCTGCGAGAGCTCGTGCGTGCTCAGCATCAACCAACCGGCCGTCACCATCAAGCAGATTGAGGTGTCGATTGCCGACCAGGCCTTCGACAGCGGTTGGATCGACGCCCAGCCTCCCGAGAGGCTCACGGGAAAGACCGTTGCCGTCGTCGGCTCAGGCCCCGCTGGGCTCGCTGCTGCCCAACAGCTCACCCGTGCCGGCCACACGGTCGCCGTCTACGAGCGTGACGACAGAATCGGGGGACTCCTGCGGTACGGCATCCCCGACTTCAAGCTCGAAAAGCAGGTTCTCGACAAGAGGCTGAAGCAGATGCGCGAGGAGGGCACCCGCTTCCGCCCCGGAGTCAGCATCGGAACCGACATCAGCTGGGAGGAGCTTCGCGCGCGATTCGACGCGGTGGTCATCGCCACAGGCACCCCCGTCGCACGCGACCTCGAGATTCCCGGTCGCGAGCTCGACGGTGTGCATGTCGCCATGGATTACCTCGTCAGGTCGAACCATGCGGTCGCAGGCGACGACGTGCCCAGTCCGATCTCGGCGACAGGCAAACACGTTGTCGTTCTCGGCGGAGGAGACACCGGCTCTGACTGCATCGGCACCGCACACCGTCAGGGCGCAGCATCCGTCACAAATCTTGCGATCGGGCGTCGCCCGGCCGGAGAACGGCCCGAACATCAGCCGTGGCCGATGATGCCGACGATCTTCGAGGTTCAGACCTCTCACGAAGAGGGAGGTGAAAGGGAGTATCTGGTCTCCACTGTCGAGTTCGTGTCAGACGATTCCGGAGCTGTGCGCGCGCTGCGCGTGGCAGAGACCGAGTACCTTGACGGTCGCCGCGTTCCGAAGGCCGGAACGGAGTATGAGATTCCCGCGGATCTGGTGCTGCTCGCGCTGGGCTTCACGGGCCCGGAGTCCGACACGGAGACGACACAGCTGGGAATCGAGCTGGGCGAAACCGGAGCGTTCACGCGCGCTGCGGACTACCAGACGTCCTCCCAAGGGGTCTTCGTCGCCGGCGATGCCGGGCGCGGACAATCGCTGATCGTCTGGGCAATCGCCGAGGGCCGTTCAGCGGCGGCGGCCGTTGACCGGTATCTTGAAGGGGAGAGCGAATTGCCGTGGCCCGTCGCACCGACGGATCGGCCCCTTGCACTCTGATACCGCGTTCCGGGCGAACTCGGTGTTGTTCTAGTCAAACCAGCGCATTCCCCCTGCGCAGGACATGGAGAAACTCATACATGAGACGAGCAAAGATCGTCGCAACCCTCGGGCCCGCGACATCCAGCTACGAAAAGATCCGCGCATTGATCGACGCGGGCGTCAACGTGGCTCGGATGAACCTGAGCCACGGAAGCTATGACGTCCACGAGGGCGTCTACGCGAATGTGCGCAAGGCGGCAGCCGACATGGGTAAGCCCATTGCCGTACTTGTCGACCTGCAGGGACCGAAGATCCGTCTCGGCACCTTCGCAAACGGGCCGCACGAACTCGCAGAAGGCGACATCTTCACAATCACCACAGAGGATGTTGTCGGTGACGCGACCATCTGCGGCACGACGTTCAAGGGCCTGCCCAACGATGTCTCCCCAGGCGACTTTCTGCTGATCGATGACGGCAAGGTGCGCGTGCAGGTTCTCGAGACCGACGGCGTTCGCGTCAAGACAAAGGTCATCGTTCCCGGTCCGGTGTCAAACAACAAGGGAATCAACCTTCCCGGCGTCGCTGTCAATGTCCCCGCGCTCTCGGAGAAAGACGAGGCAGATCTGCGTTGGGGGCTCAAGCTGGGCGCGGACTTCATCGCGCTCTCGTTCGTGCGCGACGCAGCAGACATCGATCGGGTGCACGAGATCATGAACGAAGAGGGCATCACCCTTCCCGTGATCGCGAAGATCGAGAAGCCTCAGGCCGTCGACGCCCTTGACGGAATCATCGACGCCTTCGACGGCATCATGGTCGCTCGTGGCGACCTCGGTGTCGAGCTCCCTCTCGAGGCCGTTCCTCTCGTGCAGAAGCGTGCGGTCGAGCAGTGCCGTCGCATGGCGAAGCCCGTTATCGTCGCGACGCAGATGCTCGAGTCCATGATCTCCAGTCCCGTGCCGACGCGCGCGGAGACCTCCGACGTCGCGAACGCGATTCTCGATGGCGCAGACGCCGTCATGCTGAGCGGTGAGACAAGCGTCGGCGAATACCCCGAGATCACCGTTCAGACGATGGCGCGGATCATCGCGACAACCGAAGAGCACGGTCTCGATCGCATTGCGCCGCTGGGAAGCAAACCGCGCACTCAGGGAGGCGCTCTGACGCTCGCGGCATCTGAGGTTGCCGATTTCGTGGAGGCACGCTTTCTCTGCGTCTTCACGGAGTCAGGCGATTCGGTGCGGCGCATGGCTCGACTCCGCACGAAGATTCCGGTGCTCGGGTTCACACCAAATGAGGCGATCCGTCGTCGCATGCAGCTCAACTGGGGCATCGAGTCGTTCCTCGTCGACACCGTCACGCACACGGATGAGATGTTCGGGCAGGTCGATGACATTCTGCTGGCGAAGGGCCTAGCCGCAGAAGGCGAGAAGGTCGTCGTGATCTCGGGATCACCTCCCGGAATCTCCGGTTCGACGAATGACGTTCGCGTGCACACCATGGGTGACGTGCACCAGGAGGTCGCGCCGGCGTACGCGCTGCGCAATAACCACAAGCAGTAAGTAGCTCACGACACAGCGAATGGATGCTGTCTGGCACAACGCCAGACAGCATCCATTCTGTTCTGCGGTACGCCACGCGCGAAACGCCCGGCCCCGCAGATCGACAGTCGCAACGCACAGGGCGCGACAAAGCCCGGCGGTTCGCCCGCCCAGAAATTGTCGCGACATCCACGAAAATCCGCGAGAAGACGCCGGAAATCCGAGAGAATTCACGACGTCTTCTGCTGTGCCGGTGGTGGGATTCGAACCCACACGCCCGTGAAGGCAAAGCATTTTGAGTGCTCCGCGTCTACCGTTCCGCCACACCGGCTGACACAACCTCGACAAGCGTATCGTAGGATTCTAGAGTGACTGAGCAAGAGACAACCGCAAACGCCCCCCGCCGCGTCGTCGTCGCCGAGGACGAATCGCTGATTCGCCTCGACATCGTCGAGATCCTCCGTGACAACGGATTCGAAGTGGTCGGAGAGGCTGGTGATGGTGAGACGGCCGTGGCTCTGGCAACTGAGTTGCGCCCCGACTTGGTGGTCATGGACGTCAAGATGCCGAAGCTCGATGGCATCTCCGCTGCTGAGCGCCTGAGCAAGGCTCAGATCGCGCCCGTCGTGCTGCTCACCGCGTTCAGCCAGAAGGACCTTGTCGAGAGGGCATCCGAAGCCGGAGCACTCGCCTACGTTGTCAAGCCGTTCACGCCGAACGACCTGCTTCCCGCGATCGAGATCGCCCTCAGCAGGCACCAGCAGATCATCACGCTCGAGGCTGAGGTCGCCGACATGGTCGAACGCTTTGAGACGCGCAAGCTCGTCGACCGCGCCAAGGGTCTGCTCAACGAGAAGATGGGTCTCAGCGAACCCGAGGCATTCCGTTGGATTCAGAAGGCATCGATGGATCGCCGGCTGACCATGCACGACGTCGCAGAAGCGATCATCGAACAGCTCAGCGCCAAAAAATAGCGTACTTCACACGATTCTGAAGCCCGCACAGGTATGCCCTGTGCGGGCTTCTTCACTGGTACGACACGCGCGATCCGTGCCATGCCGGGCTGCGTCTCAATCACGTAACGGCCGCGTGCCCCTTTGACACGCTGTGAAATCCAGCCGTATCGTACAGAACACTGACCCCAAACGAGGATATTCCCTCACGAAAGGTATCCGTGAACCACAAAAGAAGACTGCTTGCCAGCGGTGCGATGTTCGCTTCGCTCGCCCTGATGACGGGCCTGACGGCATGTTCGAGCGACAGCGGCGGGGGAGAATCCGATGCCGCTCTCGAAGAGTCATACGTCGTCGCGACGGACACATCGTTCGTGCCGTTCGAGTTCAAGCAAGACGGCGAGTACGTCGGCTTCGACATCGACCTCATCAACGCCGTTGCTGACGAGGCTGGCTTCAAGGTCGACCTGAAGACCACGAACTTCGATGGGATGATTCCCGGGCTCCAAACCGGAACCTTCGACATTGCGATCGCGGGCATGACCATCAAGCCCGAACGCGCGAAGAAGGTCGACTTCTCTGATCCCTATTACAAGTCGGGCCTTCGGATCGGCGTCCCCGTCGACAATGAAGACATCACCAGCGTCAAAGATCTCGAGGGCAAGAACATTGCGACGCGCCTCGGCTCCACAAGCGCTGATTACATCAACAACAACATTGAAGGCGCGACGGCCCAGACGTTCGAGCAGCTCGACCAGGCCTACCTGGCCGTGCAAAATGGCACCTCCGATGCCATTCTCTACGATGCTCCGAACGTCGCGTATTACATCCAGACAAAGGGCAAGGACAGCCTGAAGATGGTGGGTGAGCTCCTTGAGGCGCAGGACTACGGCATTGCTATCGCACAGGGCAACGAGAACCTCGTGAAAGCAATTGACAAGGCACTCGCAACGCTCAAGGAGAACGGCACATACGACGAGCTCTACGAGAAGTGGTTCGGCGAGGCTCCGCCAAGCGACGAATAGTCCACGACGGTAGATCAGAAAATCACACAATGCGCAGCGGGCACGTAGAGTATCTCCACGTGCCCGCTGCCTGTGAGAGGTAGAAATGATTCATACAATCTCATTCGATTGGCTCGGTGTCGTCGAATTCTTTCCCATTCTGCTCGTCGGCTTGTACTACACACTGCTCGTATCCGTTGTCGGGCTACTCATCGGGTTCGTGCTCGGCGCGATCTTCGGGCTTGGCAGAATCTCCCGAAATAAGATCATTTATGGGGCATCGACCGTGTACGTCGAGGTCTTTCGCGGGGTCCCGATTCTGATCCTGGCAATTTGGGTGTTTTACGCGCTGCCGCTGGTGCTCGGCTTCAATATCGCCCCCCTTGTCGCCGGAATTATCTCCATTGGTCTCAACTCGGGCGCATACATTGCCGAGGTCGTCCGCGGCGCCGTGCAATCTGTCGAGAAAGGGCAGATGGAGGCCGGACGTTCACTCGGAATGAGCCATCACTTCACGATGCAATACGTCATCTGGCCGCAGGCGTTTAAGCGCATGATTCCCCCTCTCGGCAACCAGTTCATCGTCAGCATCAAGGACACGTCCGTCCTCTCGGTGATCCTCGTTCCCGAATTGGTGTTCCAAGGGCGCACAATCGTGGCGAGCCACTTCAACGCACTCGAAATCTACACGGTGGTCGCGGTAATCTACCTTGTCGTCACCATCACCCTGTCCAAGGTGCTCAATATCACCGAGAAGAGGCTGACATACTCATGATCATCCACGTTGCAGACCTGCATAAGAAGTTCGGTGATAACGAGGTACTCAAGGGAATCAACTGCGACGTTGAGCCTCAAGAGGTCGTCTGTGTTATCGGTCCGAGCGGCTCGGGAAAGAGTACGTTTCTGCGCTGCCTGAACATGCTCGAAGACATCACGAGCGGCGAAGTTGTCATCGATGGCCAAAGCCTCACGGACAAGAACGCGGACATCAACGCTGTGCGCACCGAGATCGGCATGGTGTTTCAGCAGTTCAACCTCTTCCCGCACAAGTCCGTTCTCGAGAACATCATGCTTGCACCCCAGAAGGTGCGCAAGCTCTCGACGGCAGACGCTCGTGAGCGCGGCCTCAAACTGCTCGACAAGGTCGGTCTTGGCGACAAGGCTGACGCCTACCCGGCGCAGCTCTCCGGCGGGCAGCAGCAGCGCGTCGCCATTGCGCGGGCTTTGGCGATGGAACCGAAGATGATGCTCTTCGACGAGCCGACGAGTGCCCTCGACCCGGAGCTTGTCGGTGACGTGCTCGCCGTCATGAAGCAGCTCGCGCTCGAGGGAATGACGATGGTCGTCGTCACCCACGAGATGGGCTTTGCTCGCGAGATGGGCGACCGCGTGATCTTCATGGATGACGGATACGTCGTCGAAGAGGGCAAACCAGATCAGATCTTCGATGCTCCCGCTCACGAGCGCACGAAGGCATTCCTCGACAAAGTTCTCTGACGAAAATCGTCGCGTGAAAGGCTCGCCCGATCATCGGGTGAGCCTTTCGGCGTTAAGACGTCGGGCGGTCTTTGATCATGTTCGTGATGCGCAGCGTCGAGCAGCGTCGGCCCTGATCGTCTGAAATCGCGATTTCGTGTACGGTGACACTCCGCCCCAGGTGAATGGGCGTGCAGACGCCGGTGACCGTGCCGCTTGTCGCTGAGCGCGTGTGCGTCGCGTTGATATCGATGCCGACAGCGAGCCTGCCCTCGCCTGCATGGAGATTCGCCGACATCGACCCGAGAGATTCGCCCAGCACGACATACGCTCCGCCATGCAGCAGCATTGCGGGCTGCGTATTCCCCGCGACAGGCATCGTCGCAACCGCGCGCTCGAGCCCGAATTCAGTGAACTCGATGCCCATCTTGTCGGCGAGAGCGCCCAATCCGCGCTGGCGCACAAACTCAAGGGGGTCGGATGCTGACTGGCTCATGTATACCTTCGAACTCGCATTCCCCAGCCGATGTCGTCTCCGACTTGTAGGCTGGGACCTGTGTCGGACAACGAAAAGCCTACCCTGCTCGTGATCGATGGCCATTCGCTGGCCTTCCGTGCGTTTTACGCACTGCCGGTCGATAGTTTTCAGAACAGTGAAGGGCAGCACACGAACGCCATTCATGGCTTCATCGCTATGCTGCTCAATCTTTTGAAGAACGAAAAGCCGACGCACATCGCCGTGGCGTTCGACATCTCTCGCTACTCATTCCGCACGCGTGAGTACCCCGAATACAAGGGCACTCGCGGAGAGACGCCTCCGGAGTTCATTGGTCAGATTCCGCTTCTGCAAGAGGCGCTCAAGGCGATGAACATCACAACGATCTCCATCGAAGACTTCGAGGCAGACGACATTCTTGCGACGCTCTCGGTTCGCGGCACTGATGAGGGTTATAGCGTGTTCGTCGTCTCGGGCGATCGCGACACGATTCAGCTTGTGAACGAGAACGTCACGCTTCTCTACCCGTCGAGGCAGGGCGTCACCGATCTCACCCGCTACGACCCGGCCAAGGTCAAAGAGCGCTACGACATCGAGCCCCACCAGTACCCCGAGATCGCCGCCCTCGTCGGTGAGACGAGCGACAACCTCCCCGGCGTGCCCAAGGTCGGCGAGAAGACCGCAGTGAAGTGGCTGCACCGGTTCGGCAGTCTCGATGAGATCATCGCGCATGCAGACGAGATCACCGGCAAGGTTGGCGAAAGCTTTCGGGAGCACAAAGAGAATGCCGTTCGCAATCGCTGTCTGAACCGTTTGGTCACCGATGTTGAGCTCCCGTGCGAGATCGCCTCACTCGAGAAGGAGCCAATCGACCAGGCAGCCGTGCGCGAGATCTTCGCGAAGCTCGAGTTTCGCTCTCTCCTCGATCGTGTGATGAAACTCGAAGGGGTCGAGAACTCTGAGCCGGTTGCGCCCATCGTCACGGCGCCTGATGCACAGAACCTTCTCGACGAAGAACTGGGAGCGTGGCTGACGCGTCAGTCGCAAGCGAGCACGAACGGGCTCGCCGTCTCTGTTGAGGTCATCGACGATCGACCTGCCTCCATCGGGGTGTCAGGGGAAACGGAATCTGTCGCCCTCGCCTGGCAGCCGGATCGAGCCGATTACGCACCGTTCGAGGCGTGGCTCGCCGACGCGAGCATCCCCAAGGTGATGCACGGCGCAAAGGCACAGCTCAAAGCGCTCACTCGAGCGGGACTCACCGTGAGGGGACTATCCTTCGACACCTTCATTGCCGGGTGGCTTCTCCGCCCGAGCGGGCAAGAGAAGACCCTCTCCGACCTGGTCTTCCGCTATCTCGACGAGAAGCTTCCCGAAGCCGATCCCAATCAGCTCGTCCCCGAGGTCGAGCCGTCGACAGCTGCGGCACTCGCGTGGTTTACGCACCGCCTCGTCGAACCGCTGCTCACGCGCCTCGATGACGGTTCTGCGCGTGTGCTCCGTGATATCGAGATGCCGATCGTGAATGTGCTGGCCGCAATCGAAGCCAGGGGAGTGGCCATGGATGCTCCCGCCCTCGACACGCTCTCCGAGTCGCTGGGTGTTACGGCACGTGAGCTCGCGGAGAAGGCCTTTGCCGAGATTGGGCGTGAGATCAATCTCGGTTCGCCGAAGCAGATTCAAGACGTGCTCTTTGACCAGCTTGAGATGCCGACGACCCGTGCAACCAAGACGGGGTACTCAACGGATGCCGCGTCGCTTGCCGACCTTCAGGCATCGCACCCGCATCCATTCCTCGGCCTTCTGCTTGAGCATCGCGATGCAACGAAGCTGCGGCAGATCGTTGACACCCTCGTCAAAGCAATCGGCGACGACGGCCGCATTCACACGTCGTACGTGCAGACCGGAACCTCAACCGGGCGAATCTCGTCAACAGATCCCAACCTTCAGAACATTCCCGTCCGTACCGAGGCCGGGCGCCGCATTCGCGAGGCCTTCCGCGTCGGTGCACCATATGACAGCCTCCTCACGGCGGACTACTCGCAGATTGAAATGCGCATCATGGCGCACCTGTCAGAAGATCCAGGGCTGATTGAGGCGTTCCGCACCGGAGAAGATCTCCACAGGTTCGTCGGCGCTCGCATCTTCGGTGTCGAGCCGGCAGATGTCACCTCGGAGATGCGCTCGAAGGTGAAGGCGATGTCGTATGGCCTTGCCTACGGGCTCAGCGCTTTCGGTCTGTCTCGCCAGCTGCGCATCGACAACAAAGAGGCGAAACAGCTCATGGCCGACTATTTCGAGCGATTCGGAGCAGTGCGCGATTACCTGCGCAACGTCGTCGAGCAGGCGAAGATCGATGGCTACACCACGACGATCTTCGGCCGCCGCCGACCGTTCCCCGACCTGAAGAGCCCCAATCGCACCCTGCGTCAGAATGCTGAACGCGCGGCGCTCAACGCGCCGATACAGGGCTCTGCTGCAGACATCATCAAGATCGCGATGAACGAGATTGAGAACGACATTCGCGAGGCACAGCTCACGAGTCGCATGCTCATGCAGGTGCACGATGAGCTGGTATTCGAGGTCAGCGACGGAGAACACCAAGAACTTGAGCGCATTGTGCGAACGCGCATGGGCGATGCTGCACAGCTCAGCGTCCCTCTCGACGTTCAGGTGGGCTACGGCCCAAACTGGGATGCTGCCGCTCACTGATTGCACCGCGTCAGCCGTCCCCCATACCCTCGAGATATGACTGCACAACAGAAGAGAAGCGCGACGGCAATCGACGCGGTCGCTGAAGGCTGGGTCGACACACTCGTCGACCTTGAGCCGACTGCAGGAACGTACATCGGTCGCAACGAAGCGAACGACCGTTTCTCCGACTATTCGCCCGAGGGAATCCAGAAACTGCGCGAGTCGCTCGCACGTACCAAATCTGCTCTCGATGCGCAGACCGCTGTCGACGACGTCGACAGCGTGACGAAAGAAGATCTGGGCCGCGAACTCGACCTGTCAATCGAGACGCTCGATGCCGGTCTGCCCCTTCGCAACCTCAATGTCATCGAATCGCCGTCACAGGAGATTCGAGAAGCCTTCGATCTCATGCCGACCGACACTGTCGATGATTGGTCAACGATCTCGGCACGTCTCTCCCGCGTTCCCGAGGCCATCTCCGGTTACCTCGAGACCCTCCAGAGCGGAATCGAGCAGGGCATCACGCCAGCACGACGCCAGGTGTTCGAAGTCGCAGCGCAGGCACGCAAAGTTGCAGCATCCGATGGTTTCTTCTCGACATTCGCCGCGTCTGCCTCACCGGCAGATGGCTCGCTTCCGTCCTCGCTCGCAGCCGACCTCACAGAGAGAGCAACACGCGCGGCCGAAGCATACGGCCGGCTCGCGAGTTTTTTGACAGATGAGCTCGCCGGCGCGGCAACCGAACGCGACGCCATCGGCCGCGAGCTGTACGCGCTGCGATCACGTCAGTTTCTCGGAGCGACGATCGACCTCGACGAAACATACGAATGGGGAATCGAGGAGCTGGCGCGCATGGTCGACGAGCAGGAGTCGATCGCAAGGCAGATCAAGCCTGGGGCAAGCGTGCTCGAGGCAATTGAGCACCTCGAGCACGATGAGAGTCGCAAGCTTCAGGGGACCGACGCTCTGCAGAGGTGGATGCAGGCGACGAGCGATCGTGCCGTCGCCGATCTGGGGAAGGACCACTTCGACATCCCAGACGAGATCAGGACGATCGAGTGCATGATCGCGCCGACGCAGGAAGGCGGCATCTACTACACCGGTCCAACCGACGACTTCTCGCGCCCTGGCCGCATGTGGTGGTCTGTTCCCGAGGGCGTCACGGAATTCGATACCTGGCGCGAGCTGACGACCGTGTACCACGAAGGCGTGCCAGGGCATCATCTTCAAATCGGGCAATCCGTCTATAATCGCGACTCGCTGAACTCGTGGCGCCGACTTCTCGCGGGAACCTCGGACCATGCGGAAGGCTGGGCGCTGTATGCGGAGCGGCTCATGGAGCAGCTTGGGTACCTCGATGATCCAGCCGACAGGCTCGGGATGCTTGATGGACAGCGCATGCGGGCGGCCCGAGTTGTTCTCGACATCGGCGTGCATCTCGAAAAGCAGCGTCCCGATGGTGCCGGTCCGTGGACGGCCTACTACGCCTTCGACTTTTTGGGACGCAACGTGAACATGAACGAGGGTTTCGTCCGTTTTGAAGTCAATCGGTACCTCGGGTGGCCAGGTCAAGCTCCGTCGTACAAGGTCGGGCAGCGCATTTGGGAGCAGATGCGTGACGACGCTCGCGCGGCGGAGGGGGAGTCATTCGACATCAAGGACTTCCATCGTCGCGCCCTCGCCCTCGGCGGCGTCGGGCTCGACACCCTCAAAAACGCGCTTACCGTCTGATGCTGGAGATTCCAGCGCAGAATTCGCTTCACGCCGTTTGATTCGCGCGCCGAATCCCCGCTATGATGGAGTGTCACTTCTGTGACGTCCTATCCGCCTGCCCATCGCGTCAACGAACCACTCGCGAATCGGGCCTGACAACATGTCCACCCTGGAGCATTTACTTATATGACAACCGCAACGACCGCCAAGCAGGTCGCTATCAACGACATCGGATCTGCTGAAGACTTCCTGGCAGCGGTCGAGAAGACACTGAAGTTCTTCAACGACGGAGACCTCATCGAGGGCACAGTCGTGAAGATCGACCGCGACGAGGTTCTCCTCGACGTCGGATACAAGACAGAGGGCGTCATTCCCTCTCGCGAACTTTCCATCAAGCACGATGTCGACCCCACCGAGGTCGTCGAGGTCGGCGACAGCGTTGAAGCGCTCGTTCTCCAGAAGGAGGACAAAGAGGGCCGCCTCATCCTGTCGAAGAAGCGCGCACAGTACGAGCGCGCCTGGGGCGATGTCGAGAAGATCAAGGAATCCGACGGCGTCGTGACCGGTCAGGTCATCGAGGTTGTCAAGGGCGGACTGATCGTCGACATCGGCCTCCGTGGCTTCCTCCCGGCCTCGCTCATCGAGCTTCGCCGTGTTCGCGACCTGACCCCGTACCTCGGGCAGGAGCTTGAGGCCAAGATCCTCGAGCTCGATAAGAACCGCAACAACGTCGTGCTGTCACGCCGCGCGCTGCTCGAGCAGACGCAGTCCGAGAGCCGCACGTCGTTCCTGAACAACCTCCACAAGGGCCAGGTTCGCAAGGGCATCGTCTCGTCGATCGTCAACTTCGGTGCGTTCGTCGACCTCGGTGGCGTTGACGGCCTCGTTCACGTTTCCGAACTCAGCTGGAAGCACATCGAGCACGCCTCAGAGGTTGTCGAGGTTGGCCAGGAGGTCACCGTTGAGATCCTCGAGGTCGATCTTGACCGCGAGCGCGTCTCGCTGTCGCTCAAGGCGACGCAGGAAGACCCGTGGCAGGTGTTCGCACGCACGCACGCGATCGGTCAGATCACGCCGGGCAAGGTCACCAAGCTCGTTCCCTTCGGCGCATTCGTTCGCGTTGCCGATGGCATCGAGGGTCTCGTTCACATCTCCGAGCTCAGCTCGAAGCACGTGGAACTCGCCGACCAGGTGGTTTCGGTCAACCAGGAAGTCTTCGTCAAGATCATCGACATCGATCTTGAGCGTCGCCGCATCTCGCTGAGCCTCAAGCAGGCAAACGAGGGCGTCGACCCCGAGGGCACCGAGTTCGACCCGGCCCTCTACGGCATGGCAACGGAGTACGACGACGAGGGGAACTACAAGTACCCCGAGGGCTTCGACCCCGAGACCAACGAGTGGCGCGAAGGCTTCGAGACTCAGCGCGAGAAGTGGGAGCAGGATTACGCTGCTGCCCAGGGACGCTGGGAAGCTCACAAGAAGCAGGTCGCGGCCTCGCTTCTCGAGGACGCAGAGGTCGAGGCGCCTGAAGCCGCAGCGAATTACGCAGCCGACGCGAACTCAGCGGGCACCCTCGCAGACGACGCATCACTCGCCGCGCTTCGCGAGAAGCTCTCGAACACCAACTGATCGTTCGACATCATCGAAGGCCGGCCCAGAACACACTGGGCCGGCCTTCGGCGTTGTCGCTGGGCACCGTACGATCGCATGCCTGCTAGTGTTTTCCCATAGTGACCATGCCGAGATGTTCTCGGCCACAGACAAGTTCAAGGTGAGTAGTGATAGTTGACCCGTTGACGGAATTCCTGTCGATCGAGTACGCGGATGCCTCGCTCTTGCGCAACAGTCCTCAGCAGAGCCGCAGCAAGCAGAGTCTCGAAAAGATTCTGAGGGCGTGCGGTGAGATCATTGACGAGTCCGGTCACGCTGGAGTGACGACGGCCGAAGTTGCCAAGCGCGCCGACATGGCGATCGGCACCGTCTATCGCTTCTTCCCTGACCGTGTTGCCCTCCTGCTCGGCGTGTACGACTTCATGATCTCTCGCTACATCGAGATTGCGCTTGACACTTTTGCCGAGGAGCCCGCCACCACATGGCAAGCGGCGTTCACAACACTTGTCGAGAGCACGTGCACGGCGCGCCGCACGATCCCCGGCTACAAGGCAACGCACTACCGCATCCTTCCCGACGGCCCGAATGAGAGCAAGTATCAGGAGCGCACCGGTGCTTACATCGACGCCGTTGTTGCCCTGCTCAGCCAGTTTGATGGCGTGCCGACGGGTGCAGACTGGCGAGAGAAGGTCGCCATTTCGATTGAGCTTTCACGGACGATGCAGCGCATCGCGTTCGATGCGAATCCCGACGGTGACCCGACACTCATCGCGGAGGCAGCGTCAGTTCCACTCGCGTATCTCTCAACGTACATCGACAGCGTCAACTGACCGCTGATGCTGATCGGCCTCACGGGCGGAATCGCCTCCGGCAAGTCGACGGTGGCCCGAATGCTTCACGCTCAGGGGGCCGTCGTTGTCGACGCGGACCTTCTGGCGCGAGAGGTCGTCGATCCCGGCACGCCGGCCCTTCGCAGCATCCGGGAGCAGTTTGGCGACGCCGTGATTCACGCCGACGGTTCGCTCGATCGAGCACAGCTCGGAACCATCGTGTTCGGGGATGAGGGAGCACGGATGCAACTCAATGCCATCGTCCACCCGGCCGTGCGAGAACTGGCGACGAAGCGCTTCGCCGAGGCGGCCGCCGCCGACCCCGAGGCCATCATCGTCTACGACGTTCCGCTGCTCGCGGAATCTGAGACTCCAGCGCAGTTTGACGTGATCGTGCTGGCTGACGCGCCGGCAGACACGCGACAGACGCGCCTCGTGGAACTCCGCGGGCTCAGCCCAGAGGAGGCAGCGCGGCGTGTGAATGCGCAGGCGTCAGATGACGCACGCCGTGCGATCGCCGATGTCATCATCGACACAGCGGGTTCGCTCGACCACACTGCCTCGGAGGTAGAACGACTCTGGACGCGCCTCACCGCCAGCGACAACGCGTGAGTCAGCCGAACGTCAGTGGGGCAACCTAGACTCGAAACATGGAACCGACACGCTCCGTTCATCCGTTCAAGGTGGTCAGCGAATATGAGCCGAGCGGCGACCAGCCGAAGGCGATCGCCGAGCTCGCAAGTCGCATCAATGCGGGGGAGACCGACGTTGTGCTGCTCGGCGCGACGGGTACCGGCAAATCAGCGACCACGGCGTGGCTGGTCGAACAAGTTCAGCGCCCGACGCTGATCCTCGCTCACAATAAGACTCTTGCCGCGCAGCTCGCCAACGAGTTCCGTGAGCTCATGCCGGAGAATGCTGTCGAATACTTCGTTTCCTACTACGACTATTACCAGCCTGAAGCGTATGTGCCTCAGACAGATACGTTTATCGAGAAGGATTCGTCCGTCAACGCCGAAGTCGAGCGACTGCGCCACTCGACAACCAACTCACTGCTCAGCAGGCGCGATGTCGTCGTCGTCTCGACGGTCTCGTGCATCTATGGTCTCGGTGCAGCTGAAGAGTACCTCGAAGCCATGGTGGCGCTGCAGGTCGGCCAGCGCATCTCGCGCGACGAACTTGTTCGACGCTTCATCGGCATGCAGTACAACCGCAACGACGTGGACTTCTCGCGCGGCAACTTTCGCGTTCGCGGCGACACGATCGAGATTATTCCGGTGTACGAAGAACTTGCCATACGCATCGAGATGTTCGGCGACGAGATCGAGTCACTGTACGCGTTGCATCCGCTCACGGGCGACATCGTCAAGACTCTCGACGCCGTGTCGCTGTTTCCGGCAACGCATTACGCCGCGAGCCCCGAGACGATACATCGCGCCATCGGCACGATTCGAGACGAGCTTGACGTGCGCCTCGCCGAACTCGAGAAGCAGGGAAAGCTCCTCGAGGCGCAGCGGCTGCGCATGCGCACGACGTTCGACCTCGAGATGATGGAGCAGATCGGATTTTGCTCTGGAATCGAGAACTACTCGCGCCACATCGACGGCCGCCAACCAGGCGAGGCACCAAACTGCCTTCTCGATTACTTCCCCGACGACTTTCTCGTCGTGATCGACGAATCGCACGTCACCGTTCCGCAGATCGGTGCGATGTACGAGGGAGACGCCTCACGCAAGCGAACCCTCGTCGAGCACGGCTTCCGGCTTCCCAGCGCTCTAGACAACAGGCCACTCACGTGGAACGAGTTCTCGGCGCGGGTCGGCCAGACCGTCTATCTCTCCGCGACTCCCGGCCGGTACGAACTCGGAATTGCCGATGGCGTCGTTGAGCAGATCATTCGCCCGACGGGTCTCATCGACCCGGAGATCGTCGTCAAGCCATCGGACGGACAGATCGATGATCTCCTCGAGGAGATCAGGGCACGCTCAGAACGCAATGAGCGGGTGCTCGTCACAACGCTGACGAAGAAGATGGCCGAAGAGCTCACCGACTTCCTCACGGACGCAGGCGTGCGTGTGCGCTACTTGCACTCTGACGTCGACACTCTGCGCCGTGTGGAGCTCCTGACAGAGCTGAGAGCCGGAACCTACGACGTTCTCGTGGGCATCAACTTGCTTCGTGAGGGCCTCGACCTCCCCGAAGTCTCGCTCGTCGCCATCCTGGATGCCGACAAGGAGGGTTTCCTCCGATCCTCGACGTCGCTCATTCAGACCATTGGCCGTGCGGCACGTAACGTCTCGGGCGAGGTTCACATGTACGCAGACAACATGACCGACTCGATGCGATTCGCCATCGATGAGACGAACCGTCGACGCGAGAAGCAAGTGGCGTACAACACGGAGAACGGCATCGATCCGACGCCCCTGCGCAAACGCATCGCCGACATCACAGACATTCTCACACGAGAGGGCGCCGACACCGAGAAGATGCTGGCTCAACGCGGGGTTGAGCGAACATCATCGCCGACGCCGCAGCTGCGTCACCACGAAGGGCTCGCCTCCGAGGGCGCGAACGATCTCGAGGCGATCATCGCCGATTTGAATGCGCAGATGCTTGCGGCGGCGCGCGAGCTGAAGTTCGAGCTTGCTGGTCGCCTGCGCGATGAAGTCGCCGATCTCAAGAAGGAGCTGCGGAACATGGAAAGGGCAGGACACATCTGAGCCTGACATCCACGCGATAGTGTGGAGAGATGAGCAGCACCGCGGGCGTGTCGACTGAAGATTCTGCATGAGCAGACGGCATCTCTTCCCCGGCGTCATCATCTGCGCTGTGCTGGTCATTATGATCGCTGCTCTGCAAGGCCCCCTCGTCGTCGGGGCGCCACGCCTCGACCTCATCGTTCCTCAGCTTGGCAGCTCACTGCCGCCGGCAACAGAGCCAGCGGCCCCGGGGAACACGGTTCCAGAAAACGATGCTCCGGAGTCGACGGGGCTGCTGAACCCCACAATAATCCTCTTTGCACTCGGCTCGCTCGCGGCTGCGGCTCTCGTCATCACGGTGTTTCTGATCGTGCGCGCCGTTCGCCGTCGGCGACGTGCCGAACTCGACACGGCAGCCGTCTCGACGCTCCCGTCCGCTCAGGAAGACGCCGGTGACAGGGAACAGACGATCTCGGCTCCAGCCGTTGCCCGCGGCATCGATCGCGCCTTGACGGCACTTGACGAGCGCGGGGTCACGCACGATGCCATTGTCGAAGCATGGCTCGGTCTCCAGCAGTCAGCCGAGGACTCCGGGCTTCGGCTGCGTGCGTCTGAGACGCCGACGGAATTCACCGTTCGTGTTCTCGCCCGAGAGCAGAGCATCGTCAATGAGGTGGCAGTGCTTGTTTCGCTGTATCAAGGCGTGCGGTTCGGAGATCAGCGCCCGACAGCATCCGATATCGACAACGCGCGATCCGCTCTCCTTTCGATTCGGGAGGTGTGGTCATGACGATCGGTCGCGTTGTCGCCGTCTGCCTGCTCAGCATCACCCTCGGCGCAGGGCTCTGGCTTTTCGGGGTGGCCTCGCCATTCGCGTTCGCGTTCGCGCTTCTCGTTCCCGTCGTTGCCCTCCTCTGGGCCTGTCGTGCCGACAACGACTCTGCCCCGTTGGAGCCGCCAACCCCCTACCGAGGTGTGGGTGCACGTCAAGACATCTCGCGTCTGGCCTGGGCACTTCGCTCGACGCAGGGCCAGGTTGGCGACACCGCGAGAAACCGCGTGCGCACCCTCGCCTCACACCGACTCGAGCGAATCGGCCTTCACCTCGACGAGCCGGCCGACGAGCCGGCGATCGTCGCCGCGATCGGCGAACGCGCATTCGCCGTCGTGGCTCCGACGTCGCTCAAACGGTGCGACCGCACCGACGTTGACGTTGCACTCTCTCGCCTGTCTGAACCGCTGAAGAAGGAGCCTCAATGACCGAACACATGTCTGTGGACCGCGTCGCAGAACTCAGTCAAGACATTCTCGAGCGAATTCGCAGCGTCGTCGTCGATATGCACGATCCCCTTGACCTGGCACTCGCAACGATCCTCGCGGGCGGGCACGTGCTGTTCGAGGACGTCCCCGGTCTCGGCAAGACTCTCGCCGCGCGCAGCCTCGCAGCGGCGCTCGGGTTGGAGTTCCGGCGCATCCAGTGCACTCCCGATCTGCTGCCGTCAGATATCACCGGTTCGTTCGTCTATGCTCCGGCGACGGGCGATTTCGATTTTCGAGCCGGGCCGATTTTCGCCGGCCTCGTACTGGCAGACGAGATCAATCGCACGACTCCGAAAACACAGTCGTCGTTTCTCGAGGCGATGGCAGAGGGCCACGTCACTGTCGAGGGGCAACATTTCGAGCTGCCTCGCCCCTTTCACGTCATCGCCACCTCCAACCCGATCGAGTTCGAGGGCACCTACGCTCTGCCGGAGGCCCAGCTTGATCGCTTCATGGTGCGCTTGTCCGTCGGCTATCTCGCAGCCGAAAGCGAACAGAGGATCCTGCTGTCTCGCGCACACAGGCAGCATGACCTCGTGCAGATCGACGCGGTCATCGATGCTGAGACTCTTCGTGCAATGCAAGAGGGTGTCGAGTCGGTGCATGTCGACGCCGATATTGCCCGCTACTGTGTGGATCTTGCGGGCGCCACTCGCACAGACCAGGCTGTGCAGGTTGGAGCGTCGCCTCGAGGCTCGCAGGGCCTGATGCTGGTGGCCCGCTCGATTGCGGTCATGGCGGGCCGTGCGTTCGTGACCCCGGACGACGTCAAGCGAGCGGCGGTTCCGGTACTGGCGCATCGCCTGACGCTCACGCCTCAAGCCTGGGCGAATGGCGTGCAGCCGGCTCATATCGTCTCTCGGCTGCTCGGCGCCGTCGCCGGACCGCCGGCCGTCACGGCATCCGCTGAATGACCTCCGCGCGCCACACCATCACCTGGCACCCGAGCGGTTCGTTCGCCGGGGCTGTCATCGCGGGCGTCGTCGTTCTCGGCGTCGGCTTCGTGTCGTCGCGTCCCGACATTGCGTGCTGCGCTCTTCCGCTTCTCAGCTGGGCAGCGTGGATGTGGCGGCGACGGCCTGCCGACGAGACAGAGATCGGCAGCGAGATTGACACGCAGCTCGTGCGGGATGGCGCATCGCGCCTCACTGCAACCCTTCAGCTGAGGGCAAGCGCCGATGTCGAGATATCTCATGCCCGCATGATCGTCGGTGGCTCGCGAACGGTTTCTGCCGTTCTCGACTGCCGGGAAACGGCGCAGCTCGTCGCCTCGTCTCCGGTTCTTCACTCCGGCCCGTGCGATGTGCTCGCCGCGCGGTTCACCGTCGCGAGCGCCGATGGCTCCTTCGTTTCGCAGCCAACGGCCGTTCATGAGGTCTCCCACACCGTCAGGCCCGAGATCGTGCCGCTTCCGCGCCTGCTTCTGCCACATCGGCTGCACGGGCTCACGGGTTCTCACGAGTCAACGCGTCCTGGTGATGGCGGGGGCTTCCGAGACATTCATCCGTTCGCGCCGGGTGATCGTCTGCGCCGCATCGATTGGAAGGCGACGGCCAGGCTCTCCAGACGCGCCGGTGATCTCTACGTTCGGCGCACCTTCGCAGCAAGCGATGCGACAACGGTCATCGTCATGGACACGGGAGATGAGCTTGGCGAGAGTGTGGCGGAGTGGGCGCGCGGGCGCCCGCACAAGAGCGGAATCACATCGATGGATGCCGCGCGCGAAGCTGCGGTCGCCATTGCTGTTGCCTACACAGAGGCGGGGGACCAGGTGGCGCTTCAGAACCTTGCCCTCGGCACCCGGCAGGTGCGCCGAGGCTCGGGCGACCGTCACCGAGAGAGGCTGATTGCGACGATCGCCGAGACCCGACCGAACGGTGTCGGTGTGACTCGGCGACGAGCGCCACTTGTCGCGGCGGGCGCGATCATCTACGTGCTCTCCACATTCGTGGATGCTGAAGCTGCCTCGCTTGCCGCGATGTGGCGCGCCGTCGGGCACCGCGTAATCGCGATCGACACGCTCCCGGCGGGAACCAGGCACGGCCTCACGCCGGAGCAGACAACGGCCCACACGATTCTCATGATGGAGCGCGACGATCGCCTCGTCGATATGGAGTCGACCGGCGTGAGCGTCGTGCGCTGGGCCGACGCCCCCGGGGTCCCCCGTCGCGACGCACAGTTCTCAGTGCTGGCACGAGAGCGGGGGCGAGCTCGATGAATGCGGCGCCAGCATCCGTTCATGTACCGCGGGGACTGCCCGCAATGCTTGTGCACGTGAGTCTCGTCACCGTCACGACGGTTCTGTCGCTCGCGATCATCCCCAGTGTTTTCTGGCTGGTCGTGGCCATCGCCCTCGGCGCTGCTGCGGGGGCGTTTCCACGCCTGTACACAGCGTGGGCGCTCATCATTCTGCTCTCGCTGTCTCAGCTGTCGCGCGACCCGTCAGCGACCGACTGGAGGCCATATGCGCTCCTCGCCGGCCTGCATCTGATCCACGTTCTTGCGTCTCTTGCCCTTGTTGTTCCGGTGCGCGGCATGATCGACGCTCGCGTGTTCCTCAGGGTTCTGCGTCGGTTCGCCATCGTGCAGGTGCCGTGCCAGGCTCTGCTCGTGCTTCTGCTCGTCGTGTTTTCGACAGAGCGGTTCTCGCTCGCCATACCGTGGCTCGCTCCGCTCGGCGCCGCAGCGCTGGTCGTGCTGGCGGCCATCCTCATCGTTCCTCTCGCTCGCCGGCGCGAGAGGAACTGGCCGACGAGCCACCGGTGACGAGAGGGACGAATCGAACTCCGCCGAAATCTGTCTCGATCCAGTCACCGCGCGCATCTCTGCGCACGCTGCGAAGCCGCTGCCCGCTTCGGGTGCCGACGGGGGCGACGATGCGGCCGCCTGGAGCCAATTGCTCGCTCCACGACTCGGGTATGTTCGCGGCCGCCGCTGCCGAGATGATCACGTCGAACGGCTCATGCTCTGGCGCTCCTCGAGTTCCGTCGCCGATCAGCAGCTCGATATTCTCGTAGCCCAGTTTCCGCAGGACAGTTTCCGCCTGGCGGGACAAATCCGATACCCGTTCAACGGAGACGACTCTCGCCGCGATCCGCGACGCCACAGCGGCGGCGTACCCCGACCCGGTTCCGATGTCGAGAACCACATCGTCAGGTTGGATGTTCGCCGCCTGCAGGGTGAGCGCCACGATGTACGGCTGCGAGATTGTCTGCGCATTGCCGAGGGGGAGAGGGTGATCGTCATAGGCGGCTTCCCAGAGGTGGCCGGGAACGAAAAGCTCGCGAGGCACCGTGCCCATCGCGGCGAGCACGCTGGCATCCGTGATTCCGCGAGCCGCAAGGTGGTCGTCAAGCATCTGACGCCTCTCCCGCTCAAGTCTTCTCTCCACACCGTCATTGTGCGCCCGGATGGCGGCGGATGTGAAGCCTTGCTGAGAACTCTGTCGGTCGTCACGATTAGGCTAGGGGAGTGACGATTTCACCAGCTTCCACGAACTCCACCCTGTCGGTCAGCGGGGCTCGCGTACATAATCTCGACAACGTCGATGTCGAGATCCCGCGTGACTCTCTCGTCGTCTTCACCGGCCTCTCGGGTTCGGGCAAGTCTTCTCTCGCGTTCGATACGATCTTTGCCGAGGGGCAGCGCCGCTATGTCGAGTCTCTCTCGGCATACGCTCGCCAGTTTCTCGGCCAGGTTGACCGCCCCGACGTCGATTTCATCGAGGGGCTGAGCCCGGCTGTATCCATCGATCAGAAGTCGACGAACCGCAACCCTCGGTCGACGGTGGGCACGATCACCGAGGTTTACGACTACATGAGGCTGCTGTGGGCACGCATCGGCGTTCCCCACTGCCCCGAATGCGGTGAGCCGATTCAGCGCCAAACGGTTCAGCAGATCGCCGATCAGCTGATGACGCTCGAGGACGGCACACGCTACATGGTGATGAGCCCGGTCGTCTCCCAGAAGAAGGGCGAATTCGTCGACCTCTTCGCCGAATTGAGTGCCTCTGGCTACGCTCGTGCGCTCGTCGACGGCGAGACAATTCAGCTGAGCTCACCTCCGACGCTCAAGAAGTCGTACAAGCACGATATCTCTGTCGTTGTCGACCGGCTCGTCGCCGGGCCCGAGATGCTCACGCGACTGACCGACTCGCTCGAGACGGCGCTTCGTCTCACCGATGGTGTTGTGCAAGTGAGCTTCGTCGACGCCGAGGGCGACGACGCGGTGCGCACGTTCTCAGAGAAGCTGTCGTGCCCGAACAATCACCCGATTCAGCTGTCGGAGGTGGAGCCGCGCACGTTCTCGTTCAATGCTCCGTTCGGCGCATGCCCTGAGTGCTCGGGACTGGGCACGCGAATGTCCGTTGACGCCGACCTTCTGCTCGCAGACGATCAGCTGAGCATCAACCAAGGAGTCGTCGTTCCATGGACGACGCAGGGCAAGGGCCTTTACCAATACTACGAAAAGCTCCTCGTCGGGCTCGCAAACGACCTCGACTTCTCGCTCGACACCCCATGGGAGTCCCTTCCCGAGACCGTACGTGAAGCTGTTCTGCGCGGAAAGAACTTCAAGGTCCGCGTCAAGTGGCGCAACCGCTTCGGACGCGAAGTGTCGTATACATCGGGGTTCGAAGGTGTCATCCCGTACATCGAGCGCCAGTACATGCAAGCAGAAACCGATGTTCAGAGGGCGCGGTGGGCCGAGTACCTCCGGGAGATCCCCTGTCCCGTCTGCGACGGAAACCGGCTGAAGCCCGAGGTGCTGGCCGTACTCGTCAACGAAACGAGCATCGCCGATGTCGCAAATCTCAGCCTGACGGATGCTCGCACGTTCATGGAAGAGCTCACGCTCAGCGATCGTGATGCGCGCATTGCAGCTCAGGTTCAACGTGAGATCAAGGCTCGACTCGACTTTCTCATTCAGGTCGGTCTCAACTACCTCACGCTGTCGAGGTCGGCGGGCTCGCTCTCTGGAGGTGAAGCTCAGAGAATCCGACTCGCAACGCAAATCGGCTCGGGACTCACCGGGGTGCTCTATGTTCTCGATGAACCGAGTATCGGATTGCACCAGCGCGACAACCGACGCCTCATCGAGACGCTGCTCGCACTGCGGGACTTGGGCAATACCCTCATCGTCGTCGAGCATGACGAAGACACGATCCGCACAGCAGACTGGGTCGTCGACATCGGGCCGGGAGCAGGCGAAGGTGGGGGACACGTCGTTCATTCGGGCACCGTAGCCGACCTGCTCACGAATGAGCGTTCACTGACAGCCGACTACCTCTCAGGCCGTCGTCAGATCGAGACGCCGGCCACGCGGCGCACGGCCGACCCCGATCGCATGATCTCCGTCCTCGGGGCGTCAGCGAACAACCTGCGCTCGGTGGCCGTCGACTTTCCCATCGGCCTCTTCACCGCCGTCACCGGCGTCAGCGGGTCGGGTAAATCGACGCTCGTCAACGACATTCTCTACCGCGTGATGGCCAACAAGCTCAACGGCGCACGGAAGGTGCCGGGGAAGCACAAACGTGTAACGGGCCTCGACAATCTCGACAAGGTTGTGCACGTCGACCAGGCACCGATCGGGCGAACGCCGCGCTCGAACCCGGCGACGTACACGGGCGTCTTCGACCGCATCCGCACGCTCTTCTCTGAGACTCCTGAAGCAAAGGTTCGCGGGTATCTGCCCGGCAGATTCAGCTTCAACGTCAAGGGAGGTCGCTGTGAGGCCTGTTCGGGTGACGGCACGATCAAGATCGAGATGAATTTCCTTCCCGATGTGTACGTTGCCTGCGAAGTCTGCGGGGGAGCGCGCTACAATCGCGACACCCTCCAGGTGCACTACAAGGGGAAGAACATCTCTGAGGTGCTCGAGATGCCCATTGTCGAAGCCGCTGAGTTCTTTGAGCCGATCACCGCGATCCATCGGTATCTCAAGACCCTTGTCGACGTTGGCCTCGGGTATGTGAAGCTCGGCCAGAGCGCGACGACCCTGTCAGGGGGCGAGGCGCAGCGCGTCAAGCTTGCGACAGAGCTTCAGCGTCGATCGAACGGCCGCAGCGTCTATGTTCTCGACGAGCCCACAACGGGCCTGCACTTCGAGGATGTGCGAAAGCTGCTGCTCGTGCTCGGCAGCCTTGTTGACAAGGGGAACACCGTCATCGTCATCGAGCACAATCTCGACGTCATCAAATCCGCAGACTGGATCATCGACCTCGGCCCTGAAGGTGGCGCCGGCGGAGGCCAGGTCATCACGACGGGAACGCCCGAGAAGGTGGCACGGTCAACGAAGAGCCACACCGGGATGTTCCTGAAGGAGATCTTCAAAGCCGAGCTCGGTGACGCACGCCGGGCGGGATGACCGTGGCAGAACAGCTCTCCTATCGTCCGAAGGCGGGTGAAATTCCCACCCAGCCGGGCGTATACCGCTTCAGAGACGCCAACCGGCGGGTGCTGTACGTCGGCAAGGCGAAGAACCTCCGCTCGCGGCTGAGCAACTATTTCGCGCCGCTGCGCACGCTTCACGAGCGCACTCGGCGCATGGTGACGACGGCAACGAGCGTCGAATGGACGGTTGTCGGAAGCGATGTCGAGGCTCTTCAGCTCGAGTACACCTGGATTAAGGAGTTCGAGCCTCCCTTCAACGTCAAGTTCCGTGACGACAAGACCTACCCGTACCTTGCGGTCACGCTGGGAGACGAGGCTCCGCGTGTGATGGTCACTCGCAATCCCCGCATCAAGGGTGCGCGCTATTTTGGGCCGTATCCGAAGATCTGGGCTGTACACGACACGATCGATCTGATGATCAAGGCGTTTCCCATTCGCACCTGCTCGGACTCGAATTATAAGCGGGCGATGCAATCGGGGAAGCCGTGCTTCCCTGGGCAGATCGGCAAATGCGGCGGCCCCTGCTCGATGACGGTGAGCATCGAGGAGCACCGTCGTATCGTCGACGACTTCGTCAGCTTCATGAGCGGAAACGACAAGCGCTTCACACGGGAACTGCAACGCTCGATGAAAGATGCCGCCGAGCGGCAGGACTACGAGTCTGCGGCGCGTTATCGCGATCAGCTTCTGTCTCTTGAGGCGGTCCTCGACAAGAGCACCGTGGTCATGAAGGAGTCCGTTGATGCCGACATGTTCGGTATCGAGCACGATGAGCTGTCGGCGGCTGTTCAACAGTTCGTCGTGCGCGGTGGCCGCATTCGCGGCGTGCGGTCGTGGACTGTCGACAAAGAGCTTGATGTCGAAGCGGGCGACCTGATCGAGGGAGTCATCCGCACGGCCTACAGCGCACCGAAGGTAGATGTTCCGCGCGAGATCGTCGTTCCTGTTCTGCCCGACGACGCGGCAGAGATCTCTGAGTGGCTTACCACGGTGCGCGGGCGAGGAACCGTGCGGCTCAAGACCGCCCAGAGAGGCGAGAAAGCGGCACTCATGGAGACAGCCGTGCTCAACGCCAAGCAGGCTCTGATTCGGCACAAGACTCGACGCAGCTCCGATTTCGCCTCACGCAGCCAGGCACTCGCCGACCTTCAAGATGCCCTCGGAATGTCTGAGGCCCCGCTTCGCATCGAATGCTTCGACATCTCTCATCTTTCGGGCACGAACATCGTCGCCTCAATGGTGGTGTTCGAAGATGGTTTGGCACGCAAGAACCAGTACCGCACGTTTTCGATCGCCGAGTCGACGGATGACACCGACTCCATGTATCAAGTGCTCATGCGTCGCCTCGCTCACCTTGATGAGCCGAGCGATGCGGAGGAACCGACGGACACCGCGCCCAAGCGGTTCTCGTACCCGCCGCAGCTGCTTCTCGTCGACGGTGGCCAACCGCAGGTCGCTGCGGCAAAGAGAGCGCTCGAAGAGTCAGGCCGAACGGGCATTCAGATTGCGGGAATAGCGAAGCGGCTCGAGGAGCTCTGGCTCCCTGACGATGATTTCCCCGTGATTCTGCCCCGCAACAGCGAGGCTCTCTACCTTGTGCAGAGGCTCCGCGACGAAGCACACCGCTTTGCGATCACGTACCAACGAAAACGCCGGAAGCGCGACATCTCGACGGTGCTCTCCGAGGTGCCCGGTGTTGGTCCAGCGCGGGTGAAGAAACTGCTCACTCACTTCGGATCGGTTGCCCGCCTCAAGTATGCATCGCCCGAAGAGATCACGGAAGCGACGGGCGTTGGGCCCGCTCTTGCGCAGGCAATCCACGCGAAGCTCCACACTCGGTAGTCTTGTAGCTACCCGAGACGCCCGAGCGAAAGACACACTATGGCAAGCGACGAACCAGCATCCGAGCAGGAAGTCCTCATCGTCACCGGAATGTCGGGGGCCGGACGCTCAAGCGTTGCCAACGCTCTGGAAGATCTCGATTGGTATGTCGTCGACAATCTTCCGCCGCAGATGCTCAAGCCGCTCGTTGATCTTGCGGAGCGCGCCGAAGGAACGGAAAAGCTCGCCGTTGTCGTTGACGTGCGCGGTCGCGACTTCTTCAGCGACCTCCGATCGATGCTTCAGGGTCTGAGAGAGGGAACCCATCTGCGAGTGCTGTTCCTTGACGCCGCCGACGATGCTCTCGTCAGGCGCTTCGAGGCTGTGCGTCGACCGCATCCGCTTCAGGGAGACGGAACGATCCTTGACGGCATCCGTCTCGAACGCGCGCGCGTCGCCGCCATTCGCGAGCTCAGCGACCTCATCATCGATACAACAGACCTGAACGTTCACCAGCTCGGATCATCAGTGCGAGATCTGTTCAAGAGCGATGCAACGCCTGGCGTGCAGGTCACGGTGATGAGCTTTGGGTTCAAATATGGGATCCCGACTGACGCGGATATGATTGCTGACGCGAGATTTCTGCCGAATCCCTTCTGGGTTCCGGAACTGCGGATGCACACCGGCCTCGATTCCGAGGTTGATTCGTACGTCTTCACACAACCGGGCGCCGAGGAGTTCCTCACCGCATATGCCTCCGCGCTGACCCCGGTTCTCGCTGGGTATCAACGCGAGAACAAGCGACATGCGGTTGTGGCCGTGGGATGCACAGGCGGAAAGCATCGTTCAGTCGCAATGGCTGAGCGTCTCACAACTATGCTTCAAGATCAGCCCGACGTCGTCGTGAACGTGAAACACCGAGACCTCGGCCGCGAATAGGCGACCGGGCACCCGAGCAGATAGGACAACGATTGGCTCTTACAGCCGATGTCAAGGACGAATTGACCGCAGTAGCCGAAACGCGCAACACGGTTCGAGCGGCCGAACTCGCCTCCCTCCTGCGGTTCAGCGGCGGCCTCCACATCATCTCTGGTCGCATCGCCATCGAGTCCGAGGTTGATTCCCCGCAGATCGCGCGACGCGTACGCAAAGACCTGGCAGAACTCTACGGAGTGCGCAGCGAGGCGACGGCGATCTCGCCGTCCGGGGCGCGACGCGCGCCGTATTTCCTCGTACGCGTTGTCGCCGGGGGAGAAACCCTTGCGCGTCAGACCGGCCTGCTCGACTCCCGGCGTCGCCCCGTTCGTGGCCTTCCGAACCGGCTAACGACGGGGTCTCGCGACGAGCTCGCCGCCATCTGGCGCGGCGCATTTCTCGCTAGGGGCACGCTGTCAGACCCCGGTCGATCTGCGGCGCTCGAGGTGTCCTGCCCAGGGAACGAGTCGGCAATGGCGCTCGTCGGGGCTGCGGGACGCCTGGGCATCTCGGCCAAGGCACGAGAGGTTCGCGGCATCCATCGAGTCGTCATTCGCGACGGCGAGGCAATCGGCGCGATGCTCACGGCGATGGGGGCTCACAGCACCGTCACCGAGTGGGAAGAGATGCGCCAACGGCGAGAAGTTCGCGCGACGGCGAATCGCCTCGTCAACTTCGACGACGCAAATCTTCGGCGATCGGCGCAGGCTGCCGTTGCCGCGTGCGCGCGCGTTGAGCGCGCCCTGGAGATTCTCAACGCCGACGTTCCCGACCACCTGGCCTACGCCGGCAAGCTGCGCCTCGACCACCGCGACGCAAGTCTCGACGAGCTTGGGCATTTCGCGACACCGCCCATGACGAAGGACGCCGTTGCCGGCCGGATTCGTCGGCTGCTCGCCATGGCAGACAAGAAGGCAAGCGATCTCGGCATTCCCGACACCCAGGCGAATCTTCCGGCGCATCTCGACTAAGAGTCCCTCGCCGTCATGTTCAGCATCCGCGTGTGGCCAAGTCAGCTGTCGGGACTAGACTGTTGGCGTCACTCAGTGCCATGCGCGGCTTCTCGCGCGTGAGATGAAACGGAGAGATCTATATGGCTGAATACACGCTTCCTGAGCTTCGATATGACTACGGCGCACTCGAGCCGAGCATTTCGGGCACGATTATGGAGCTACACCACTCAAAGCATCACCAGACGTACGTGACGGGAGCCAACACCGCACTTGAAAAGCTCGCGGAAGCCCGCGATTCCGGTGATTTCGCAAACGTCAGCAAGCTTGAGAAGGACCTCGCGTTCAACCTCGGCGGACACGTCAATCACTCGATCTTCTGGACGAACCTTTCACCAAACGGCGGGGACCGCCCGACCGGTGAACTCGAAGCGGCCGTCAACGATAACTTCGGCTCGTTCGATAAGTTCCAGGCACACTTCAACGCCGCCGCACTGGGCATCCAGGGCTCAGGGTGGGGCGCGCTGATGTGGGATTCGATTGGCCAGAAGCTGCTCATTCAGCAGTTCTACGACCAGCAGTCGAACTTCCCCGCTGGAACTGTTCCCATTCTGCTCCTCGATATGTGGGAGCACGCGTTTTACCTTGACTACCAGAACGTCAAGGGAGACTACGTGAAGGCGTTCTGGAACATCGTCGACTGGGCGAACGTGCAACAGCGTTTCACGACCGCACGTGAGAAGACCTCAGGCCTGCTGGTACTGTCGTAAGACAGACAGGGTTGTCCCAGGCTCCTGTCTGGGACAACCCTCTCCACCTCGCTTGCGAGATTAATTGAAATCGCGCTTCCCAGCGCCCAGTTACAGGAGAAATTCTTGTCAGTAAAGATCGGAATCAACGGCTTCGGCCGCATCGGACGCAACTTCCTTCGCGCGGCACTCGCGCAGGGCGCTGACCTCGACATCGTCGCGGTCAACGACTTGACCGATAACAAGACGCTTGCCCACCTGCTCGCGTACGATTCGGTGGGTGGCCGCCTCGGTCAGCCTGTCAGCCACGACGGAGACGTCATCACCGTCGGCGACAAGAGCATCAAGGTGTTCGAAGAGCGCGACCCCGCGAACCTTCCGTGGGGAGACCTCGGCGTTGACATCGTCATCGAGTCGACGGGCCGTTTCACAAAGGCAGCAGACGCGGGCAAGCACATTGCGGGGGGCGCCAAGAAGGTGCTCATCTCTGCTCCCGGCTCCGATGTCGACGGCACGTTCGTCATGGGCGTGAATGAAGACACCTACGACTCGGCGACGATGAACATCATTTCAAACGCCAGCTGCACCACCAACTGCCTCGCGCCGCTTGCCAAGGTGCTCAACGACGCTTTCGGCATCGAGCGTGGCTTCATGATGACCGCTCACGCATACACAGCCGACCAGAACCTCCAGGACGGCCCGCACTCGGACCTGCGTCGTTCGCGCGCTGCCGCGATCAACATCGTTCCCGCTTCGACGGGCGCAGCCAAGGCCATCGGTCTCGTGCTTCCCGAGCTGAACGGAAAGCTCAGCGGCTCGTCGTATCGTGTTCCGGTTCCCACCGGTTCCATCGTCGATCTCACCGCTGTCATCGAACGCGATGACGTCACCGTCGACCAGGTAAATGCCGCGTACCGCGAGGCCGCCGAGTCCGGTCGCCTCGAGGGATTCCTGAAGTACACAGCTGACCCGATCGTCTCCAGCGACATCCAGCAGGACCCGCACTCGTCGATCTTCGACTCAGAGCTGACAAACGTCAGCGGCAACCTGGTCAAGGTATCGAGCTGGTATGACAATGAGTGGGGCTACTCCAACCGCCTTGTCGACCTCACCGAGTACGTGGCCGAGCGCCTCTAGGCGCCGAGGAAATTCAGCGTGCTACGCACTTTAGAGTCACTGGGTTCGCTGAGCGGCAAACGCGTCGTCGTCCGGTGTGATCTCAACGTCCCTCTCTCGGACGGGGTCATCACCGACGACGGGCGCGTTCGCGCGTCTCTGCCGACCCTCAATGCACTGATCAACCAGGGTGCCCGTGTCGTGGTCATCTCGCACCTCGGCCGTCCGGAGGGCGCCCCCGATGCCCAGTACAGCCTCGCACCGGTCGCTCAGCGGCTCAGCGAGCTGCTGGGAACGTCTCTCACCTTCGCCGCCGACACCACCGGGCACGCGGCGGCTGATGCCGTCGCGAACCTGCAGGACGGACAGATCGCGCTTCTCGAGAACCTCCGCTTCAACACGGGGGAGACCAGCAAGGACGACGGCGAGCGTCGCGAGTTCGCCAAGAAGATCGCCGAACTCGGCGACGCCTTCGTGTCTGACGGCTTCGGTGTCGTGCACCGCAAGCAAGCAAGCGTCTACGAGCTTCCCCAACTGCTGCCGAGCGCGGCGGGCACTCTCATCGAGACGGAGCTCACGGTTCTTGACCAGCTCACAGAGAACCCGAAACGTCCCTACTCGGTTGTGTTGGGCGGCTCAAAGGTCTCAGACAAGCTCGGCGTGATCGAGCACCTTCTGCCCCGTGTCGACTCGTTACTCATCGGTGGCGGAATGCTCTTCACCTTCCTCGCCGCGCACGGACACAAGGTGGGGTCGAGTTTGCTTGAGAGCGACCAGATCGACACCGTCAAGAAGTATCTCAGCGACGCCGAGGAACGAGGTGTCGAGATCGTTCTCCCTGAGGACGTCGTCGTCGCTTCAGCTTTCAGCGCTGACGCCGATCACGAGATTCGTCCCATCGATTCCATCGAAGACACCCCGTTCGGGTCCTCAGGACTCGGACTCGATATCGGGCCGAAGACGGCGCAGGCATTTGCCCAGCGCATCTCCGAGTCGAAAACGGTGTTCTGGAACGGTCCCATGGGTGTCTTCGAGCTCGCTCCCTTCGCGGCCGGAACCAAGGTCGTCGCCGAAGCGCTGACGCGCGTCGACGGGCTCAGCGTCGTCGGTGGGGGAGACTCGGCAGCGGCAGTTCGTGCTCTCGGCTTCGCTGATGATCAATTTGGCCACATTTCAACGGGCGGCGGGGCGAGCCTCGAATTCCTCGAAGGCAAGAAGCTTCCCGGACTGGAGGTTCTCGGATGGCAGCAGTAACTCGTACCCCGTTCATTGCGGGCAACTGGAAGATGAATCTCGATCACCTTCAGGCGATCGCGTTCGTGCAGAAGCTCGCCTGGAGCCTTCAGGACGCCAAGCACGATTTCGATGCTGTCGAGGTGGCGGTCTTCCCGCCGTTCACCGATCTTCGCAGCGTTCAGACGCTGGTCTCGGCCGACAAGCTTCCGCTTGCCTATGGCGCACAAGACGTATCTGCGCAGGACTCGGGTGCGTTCACGGGAGAGATCTCGGGATCGTTCCTCAGCCAGCTTGACTGCCGCTACGTCATCATCGGCCACTCGGAGCGCAGAACTCTGCACAACGAAACCGATGAGGTCGTCAAGGCGAAGACAGCGGCAGCGCTGAAACACGGGGTAACACCCGTGATCTGCGTTGGTGAGACGGCAGAAGACCTCGAGAAGCACGGTTCTTCGGCTGTTCCCGTCTCGCAGCTGCGCACCGCGCTTGAGGGCGTGTCAGCTGATGCTGATGTTGTCGTCGCCTACGAGCCCGTCTGGGCAATCGGCTCCGGTCAGGCCGCCACGCCCGATCAGGCGGAGCAGGTCGCGGCAGCTCTGCGCGCAGTGCTTACCGAGTCACTCGGAGAGGATGCCGCGGCACGCACCCGCATCCTGTACGGCGGGTCAGTGAAATCCGGCAACATTGCCGGATTCATGCGTGAACCGAACGTCGATGGAGCGCTTGTCGGAGGCGCAAGCCTCGACGCAACCGAGTTCTCGAACATCGCTCGTTTTCAGAAGCACGTCGGCGTCTGACCGTCGAAGTACGGGCACGGCACGCTCTCGCGTATAATCGTCGTGGTCTTGCCGTGCCCGGCACCTGACGAAGTGAAAGGTCCCCTGTGGAGATTCTCCAGATCATCCTCCAAGTACTGCTCGGAATAACGAGCTTGCTCTTGACGTTCCTCATTCTGTTGCACAAGGGGCGCGGTGGCGGCCTCTCTGACATGTTCGGTGGAGGGATGGGCTCAAACCTCGGTGCGTCTGGCGTCGCCGAGCGGAACCTGAACCTCATCACGGTTCTGCTGGGAAGCATCTGGTTTGCCTGCGTTATCGTTCTCGGACTCATCACCAAGTTCCAGTCAGGCGTCTAGGAGGGCACAGAGATATGGCACTCGGAGGAAACACAATTCGTGGGGCTCGCGTTGGCGCGGGTCCGATGGGTGAACAAGACCATGGGCATCACGCTGACCGAAATGCCATCTCGTACTGGGATGCTCTCGGCAACGAGACTGTGCGATATTTCGCCGCTGATGTCCCCGACGAAGAGATCCCTGACACCATCAGTTCACCGGCTTCAGGCCTGCCGGCGGGACGCGACAAAGACAACCCTCCCGCGGCACTGAGAAATGAGCCGTACAAGACTCACCTTGCCTATGTGAAGGAACGGCGCACAGACGAAGAGGCCGAGCAACTGCTACAGGATGCTCTCACGCAGCTGCGTGAGCGTCGCGGCACCGCCTGATCGCGGCCACGCGGCAGGGCCGGTGCACACGACTGAGGGCCACGCACGTGCGTGGCCCTCAGTCGTGTGCACCGCGAATTCTCAGTACGACTGCGCGATCAGGTTCTCAGGAACCTCGGCCGCTGCCTCTTTGTCAACGAAGAACACGGTGCGGCGACGCCCTTTGATCCCCGCAATCGGCACTTCGGAATACGATGCGCCAGCCAGTGCAAGCCCGAGTGATGACGCCTTTTCCGCTCCAGATATCTCTACCCAGATCCGTTGCGATGAGTTCAGAGCCGGACGAGTCAGCGTCAACCGGTCCGATGGCGGCTTCGGCGACTCCGTCACGGGCAAGACAAGAGCTGACTTCTCGAGTACTTGCGTGTGGTCGGGAAAGAGCGACGCGGTATGCCCATCGGGCCCGACGCCGAGGAACGTAATGTCGAACCGGGGGAGTGCCAGGCTCCCCTCCGCGTATTCGGCCAGCTCGGTCGCGTAGGCCCTGGCTGCCGCATCAAGATCTAACCCCGAGTCCGTTGATGGCATCGGGTGGATGTTTGCCTCGGGCACATCGATGTGATCGAGCAGCGCCGTACGCGCCTTTGTATCATTCCGCTCAGCGTCATCAGACGATACGTATCGCTCATCACCCCACCAGAAGTGTACGCGGGCCCAATCAACGGTGTCTCGCGCTGGGTTCGCATTGATCTGTGTGAGGACGTCGAGGGCGACGCGGCCGCCCTCGAGAACGATGCTCACGCGTTCCTGCTCGTCGAGAAGATCGACGACCTTTGTCAGAAACCGAGCGGCAATCGATGCCGCCAATGCCGACTTGTCGTTGTGAATCAGCACGCGCCGTTCGTTCGTCACTTGGCACCTTCCGCCGGTTCGGACTCCATGCCTTCCAGCGCAGCGAGTCCTCTCACTATCACGTCACCGTACAAGACATCGGGGTCAAGTCGGCGTAATTCCTCGGCAAGGCTGTCCCGCAGGTTGCGACGGGGGAGGGCGATATCTTGCACGGGCTGTCCCGGTATCGTCAGCGTCGCGATGTTCGATACGGGCCGCTCGAGTGAGAACGTCCCTGAGGCCCGCGTCATCTCAACGCCGTGAATTCCTCCGACACCACCGATGTCGTGCGTGAGCTCGCAGGTCACGGGAACCTGAAGCTGCAATTGCAGCCAGGCCGCGAGAAGGGTCGTCGAGGGCGAATCCGCGGCGCCCGTCACCCGCACAGAGGTAATCGACTCGTATGGCGGCTGGTCGAGAACCGCGGCAAGCTGGGCGCGCCACAGCGTCAGACGAGTCCATGCGAAGTCCGTGTCGCCCGGCCGATACGAGCGCGCAAGCTGCCTGAGCGCCTCGTGGGGGTCGGAGTGGGCCGACGCATCCGTAATGCGCCTTTGAGCGATCTGGCCGATGGGGGAGGCCGACACGCTTTCCGGGGTCTCGCCTGGCCACCAGGCAACGACAGGCGCATCGGGCAGAAGCAGGCCGGTAACGAGGCTTACCTTGTTGTCGGTTGCCCCGCCGAATGCGCGCAGAATGATGACCTCGCTCGCACCGGCATCTCCACCCACTCGAATCTGGGCGTCAATGCGCGATTCGCCCTCGGTGGGCGAGTCGGCGACAGAGATCACGATCACGCGCATCGGATGCTCTCGCGAGGCATCGTTCGCGGCTTCAATCGCCTCTTCTTCGTCACCGCGCGTTGCGATGATGATGAGCGTGAGCACTCGGCCGAGTGCCACAACGCCACCTTCTTCGCGAAGCATGACGAGCCGCTTCGAGACAGCGCTCGTCGTGGTGTCAGGAATGTCAATGATCATGGACGCCTCCACGTGCGGCCGTCGCGAGCGAGGAGCTCGTCGGCGGATGTCGGACCCCATGTTCCGGGTTCGTACTGGTCGATCGGCCCGCCCTGCTTCTCCCAGAACTCCTCAATCGGATCGAGAATCTTCCACGAGAGCTCAACTTCTTCGTGCCGAGGGAAGAGCGGAGGGTCCCCGAGAAGCACGTCGAGAATCAGTCTCTCATACGCCTCGGGGCTGGCCTCGGTGAAGGCGTGCCCGTATCCGAAGTCCATTGTGACGTCGCGTACCTGCATGCCCGCTCCCGGCACCTTCGAACCGAAGCGGATTGTGACGCCCTCGTCAGGCTGCACCCGAATAACCAGTGCGTTCTCGCCGAGTTCGGCAGTCTGCGACTCCGCGAAGAGATACTGCGGTGCGCGTTTGAACACGACGGCGATCTCAGTCACTCGACGGCCAAGTCGCTTTCCCGAGCGCAGATAGAACGGCACCCCGGCCCAGCGACGCGTGTTGATGTGAAGCTTCATAGCCGCGTACGTCTCTGTGGCTGAGTCCGGATTCATGCCGTCTTCCTCGAGGAAGCCGAGCACCTTCTCGCCGCCTTGCCACCCGCCAGAGTACTGACCGCGCGCTGTCCCCGTGCTGAGGTCGGTTGGCAGCCGAACAGCCGCGAGCACCTTCTCCTTTTCGGCACGCAGATCGGCGGCGTCGAACGAGCCTGGCTCCTCCATTGCGGTGAGTGCGAGGAGCTGCAGAAGGTGATTCTGGATCACGTCACGGGCCGCACCAATGCCGTCGTAATAGCCGGCTCGCCCACCGACTCCAATGTCTTCGGCCATGGTGATCTGCACATGGTCGACGAAGTTGGCGTTCCAGATGGGCTCGAACAGCTGATTGGCGAAACGGAGCGCCATGATGTTCTGCACCGTCTCCTTGCCCAGGTAATGATCGATGCGAAAGACCGAGTCTGCGGGAAAAACCGACTCCACGACCTCGTTGAGCTCCCTCGCCGTCTCAAGATTGCTCCCAAAAGGCTTCTCGATGACAACGCGACGCCACTGGCCGTCCGTCTCCTCTGCGAGACCCGACTGCTTCAGCTGCGAGGTCACCTGGGGGAACGCCTTCGGCGGAATCGACAGGTAGAACGCATGGTTTCCCATAGTTCCCCGTGTGCGATCGAGCTCGGCGATCGTCTCTCCGAGCCGTTCAAACGCCGCGTCGTCACCAAACTCGCCTGAGACGAAGCGAATCCCTTGAGCCAGCTGCTCCCACACCTCTTCACGGAATGGCGTGCGCGCATAGTCCCGCACCGCGTCGTGAACGACCTGGGCGAAAGCTTGGTCCTCCCAATCCCGCCTGGCGAATCCGACCAGGGCGAACCCCGGGGGGAGAAGACCCCGGTTTGCCAAGTCGTAAACCGCGGGCATGAGCTTCTTGCGCGACAGGTCGCCTGTCACACCGAAGATGATCAGACCGCTGGGGCCCGCGATGCGATTCAGGCGGCGGTCGATGCTCAACCGAAGCGGATTGTGCTCTGAGGTGATATTCACCGGGGACATTCGACTCCTAGACAGCATCCTTCGATGTGGGTGCTGCGTCGTGTGTTAGTTGATTGCCTCGAACAGTGCGAGGGAATCATCTTGCGGGTTCGTCAGGTTGAGCGAGAGCACGGGGCGGCCATGATCGCGCAGAACACCGGCATCGCCTGCGGCCTGTGCTTCAATCAGCTGCCCGAAAGTGAACGGACGATCCGGAATCTCAAGGTCGACGGGTGCTGCCTGCGTGATCTGCAGGTACACGCCCTGCTTCGGACCGCCCTTGTGGTATTGACCCGTCGAGTGGAGAAATCGTGGCCCCCAGCCGAACGTGACCGGGCGACCGGCACGTGCCGCAACCATGCTTCGCAAGCCGTCTAGCTGAGGCAGCTCAAGCCGGTCAACGTACGCTTGAATCGATACATAGCCGTCCTCCGGCAAAGCCGCGATCAGGCGGTCAACGGCATCGCGGACCGTCGCGACACCGGAGACCAGCTCGTCGTCTCCGCGAACCTCGATGCCGGCTTCGGCGAATGCAGGGTCTGCTGGCTCGGGACGATCGTCGAGAAGTCCGCGAGCCGCGACCTTCGCAGACTCGACGTCAGGCTGGTCAAAGGGATTGATGCCGAGAATGCGGCCAGCGACAGCAACGGCATACTCCCACACAATCAGCTGTGCGCCGAGGGAGCCGCTCACGAGAATCTCGCCCTCGTGACGGTCACGGGGAAACAGGTGGAGCGCTTCGGCGTTCTCGACGAGCCGGACGATCTGAAGGTCGGCCGGACTGCTCTCCAACTCTGGCGCGAGCGTGTCGAGCACGACGGGAAGAATTCCCGTGCCTTCCTTCCCCGTGGACTCGGCGATCAGCTGCTCAGCCCAGTCGGCGAACCCCGCAATGTGGGTGCCGTCCGACACGATTCCCAGCTTGTCCTTGCGCGGGGAGGTCGCTGAGATCGCTGCGCCGAGAATGAGCCCTGGATTGCGCTCGTCATCGATCGACAGCTCGGCCAGAACCCGGTCTGCCTCGTCAAGCAGCGCGTCGATGTCGACGCCGGCGAGACCAGACGGAACGAGTCCGAAGGCGGTGAGGGCCGAATATCGTCCTCCGACATTCGGGTCAGCGTTGAAGACGACGAAGCCACCCTCGCGTGCCGACACATCGAACGGCGAGCCGGGGTCGGTGACGATGATGATTCGCTCTCGCGGATCGATTCCGGCATCGCTGAAGGCCTTCTCGAAGACTCGCCGCTGGCTGTCGGTCTCAACTGTCGATCCGGACTTCGACGAGACAACGACAGCCGTGTTCTGCAGCCCGGCATCAAGCGCAGCGCGCACCTGCCCCGGTGCTGTCGAGTCAAGCACGGTGAGGTCGACGCCGAAGGTGCGGGTAATCACTTCGGGAGCGAGCGATGAGCCGCCCATTCCCGCCAGAACAATATGGTTCACACCATCGGCAGCGAGCTTCTCGCGCAGTGCAGTGATCTCGGGAACGAGCGGGCGCGACACGGCGACAGCCTCGGTCCAGCCGAGCCGCTTCGCGGACTCGTCTTCGGCCTTCGGCCCCCAGAGCGTCGGATTCTGCTCGGTGATGCCCGAGGCGACGAGATCCTTGACAAGCGTGGGCACCACGGAGCGGACGGCTTCTTCAGCCGCTCCGCTCACGTGGATCTCGATGCTCATCGGGATTCCTCCATCGCACCCTTGACGTCTTCACGGAGTTCGTTCCACGACACGATGAACTTCTCGACACCCTCTTTCTCAAGCACTGCCGTGACGTCGTCGTATGAGACCCCGACAGCGGCGATCGCGTCAAGAACGCCGTTCGCCTCGTCGTAGCGTGCTGACACGGTGTCGCCCTCAACCACGCCGTGGTCGAATGTCGCTTCGAGTGTCTTCTCCGGCATCGTGTTCACGACGCCCTTGGCGACGAGCCCCGTCACGTACAGCGTGTCGGGGAGCGAGGGATCTTTCACGCCCGTCGACGCCCACAACGGACGCTGCGGGTTCGCGCCGGCCTCGAGCAGCCCCTTGGCACGCACCGAGCTGAATTCCTGCTCAAACACCTCGTACGCCAGCTGCGCATTTGCAACGCCGGACTTGCCCTTGAGCGCACGTGCCTCATCAGAGCCGATAGCGTCAAGACGCTTGTCGATCTCGGTGTCGACGCGAGAGACGAAGAACGAGGCGACCGAGTGGATCGTCGACAGGTCGATGCCCGCCTCCTTCGCCTGCTCGAGACCGGTCAGGTAGGCGTTGATCACCTCGCGGTGGCGCGTCAGGCTGAAGATCAGCGTCACATTGACGCTGATGCCTCGTGCCGTTGCCGCTGTGATTGCCTCAAGGCCCTCAAGCGTCGCGGGAATCTTGATCAGCACGTTCGGGCGCTGAACCTTCTCCCAGAGCTCTGCTGCCTGGTCTATCGTGCCCTGCGCGTCGTGAGCGAGCCCTGGCTCGACCTCGATCGATACGCGTCCGTCGACGCCGTTCGTCGCGTCGAAGATCGGGCGAAAGACGTCTGCCGCGTCGGCGACGTCCTTTGTTGTCAGCTCCCTGACCACCCCGTCGACATTCTCACCTGCGGCAGTGAGCTCACCCACCTGTGCGGCGTAACGGTCACCGTTTTTGATGGCGTTGGCGAAGATCGTCGGGTTCGTCGTGATTCCGACAACATTGCGGCCCTCGATGAGCTCGGTTAGGTTGCCCGTCTCGATGCGCTCACGGGAGAGGTCGTCGAGCCAGATGCTGACGCCGGCGGCCGAAAGTTGTGCAGTAGGTGTCTCAGTCATGATGATTTCTCCTCTGCCCGGCTCAGTGAGCGCCGAGCGTTTCCTTAGCGGCGTTCACAACGGACTCGGTCGTGATGCCGAATTCGCGGAACAGCGTCTTGTAATCAGCCGATGCACCAAAGTGCTCGATCGAGACAGACCGGCCACGATCCCCGACGATGCCGCGCCAGGTCAGGTCAAGGCCTGCCTCGACGGAGACGCGAGCGGTCACGGATGCCGGCAGAACCGACTCGCGGTACTCGGCGGTCTGCTCGTCGAACCATTCAAGCGACGGGGCCGCGACGACACGAGCGTTGACGCCCTCGCCGCGCAGCTGCTCCCGGGCCTCAACGGCAAGCTGCACCTCAGAGCCCGTTGCAATCAGAATCACGTCTGGCTTTCCGTTCGGCGCCTCGGCGAGAACGTACGCGCCCTTGGTGACGTTCGACGCCGCAGCGAGAGTGTCGCCGTTCGCCTCACCGTCGCCACGCTCGAAGACCGGCAGGTTCTGACGGGTCAGCGCGATTCCTGTGGGACCATCGTGGCGCTTCAGAATCTCGAGCCAAGCGTATGCGACCTCGTTTGCGTCCGACGGGCGCACAACCGCGAGGTTGGGGATGGCACGCAACGTCGACAGCTGCTCGATCGGCTGGTGAGTCGGGCCGTCTTCTCCGAGCGCGACGGAGTCGTGAGTCCACACGAACACGCTCGGCACGTTCATAAGCGCTGCCAGCCGCACGGATGGGCGCTGATAGTCGCTGAAGATCAGGAAGGTTCCGCCGTATGCGCGAGTCGGCCCGTGCAGCACGATCCCGTTGAGGATCGCGGCCATCGCATGCTCGCGAATGCCGAAGTGCAGAACGCGTCCGTAGGGGTTACCCGCCCACGAATCGGTCGAGTGCTCGGCCGGCACGAATGACGCCGCGCCGTCGATCGTCGTATTGTTCGAGCCAGCCAGGTCGGCAGAGCCGCCCCACAGCTCCGGAAGCTCGGTTCCGAGAGCCGAGAGCACCTTCCCCGATGCGGCACGCGTCGACACATCGGTTCCCGCCTCGAAGCGGGGGAGTGCGTTTTCAATGCCGGCGGGGAGGTCGTGGGCGAGCAGTCGCTCCAGCAGAGCGTTGCGATCGGCATTCTCTGCTTTCCACGCGTCAAATGACTTCTGCCATTCCGCGCGCTGCTGCGCACCCCTTTCTGCGGCACCCCGGGTGCGGGTGATGACCTCGTCTGAAACCTCGAAGGTCTTCTCCGGGTCAAACCCGAGCGCCTCCTTGACACCAGCAAGCTCGTCCGCGCCAAGCTTCGCCCCGTGGATGGCACCCGTGTCCTGCTTGTTCGGTGCGGGCCACCCGATGATTGTCTTGAGCACGATCAGCGTCGGCTTGTCGGATTCGGCCTGAGCCGCCGCGATCGAATCATTGAGTTCGCGAATGTCTTCGACGTAATCGCCGGTCTTCTTCCAGTCGACCGTCAGCACCTGCCAGCCGTACGCCTCGTAGCGCGCGGCGACGTCTTCGGTGAAGGCGATGTCTGTGTCGTCTTCGATCGAGATCTGGTTGCTGTCGTAGATCGCGATGAGGTTGCCAAGCTGCTGGTGGCCAGCGAGCGATGATGCCTCGCTCGTGATGCCCTCCTGCAGGTCGCCATCGCTCGCGATGACATACACAAAGTGGTCGAAGGGGCTCGTGCCCGCTTCAGCATCCGGGTCGAAGAGACCGCGCTCGTAGCGAGACGCATAGGCGAAGCCGACGGCAGACGATAGTCCCTGACCGAGCGGACCCGTCGTGATCTCAACGCCCTTCGTGTGCCCATACTCCGGATGCCCCGGGGTCAGCGATCCCCAGGTGCGAAGCGCCTTCAGGTCGTCGAGCTCGAGGCCGTCTCCCGCGAAGTAGAGCTGAATGTACTGCGTGAGCGAACTGTGCCCCGCAGACAGGACGAAACGATCGCGGCCAAGCCACGCGTCGTCTTGCGGATCCCGGCGCATAACCTTCTGAAAGAGAAGGTAGGCGGCTGGCGCGAGGCTCATTGCCGTTCCGGGGTGGCCGTTTCCGACCTTCTCAACAGCATCCGCGGCGAGAACGCGAGCGGTGTCAACTGCCTTGTCGTCAATGGAATCCCATTGCAGTGCTGCCACGTTGTTTGACCCTTCTGTCTTTTCGTCCGGGCCTGACGGCCCGCCGAAGCGTTTACACGCACATTTGGCTACTTTGGCACGTCGCGGTTCCACACGGATGAGATATCGATCATGGTGGATACCGCGAAGGTAGGCGAGCACCCCCAGTATAGAGACAGCCGACCATGCATGCGCACAAATGTGACAACGCGTGAAGGGTGCTCATTGTTCCGTGGATCGCTCTCACGCGCGATGGCCTAGAATTGACTGGAACCCAGCAGTCGAGGAGCAATGGACGTCACCACCCCCACCCCAGTTGAAGCACGCACGATCGGTTTTCGACGCAAGGCAGCCGCCTACTTCTCACTGACGAAACCTCGCGTGATGGAGCTGCTTCTCGTCACAACGGTTCCCGTGATGATCCTTGCCTACGGCGGCATCCCCAACCTGTGGCTCGTCGCCGCAACGGTGATCGGTGGTGCCATGAGCGCGGGGTCGGCCGGTGCCTTCAACTGCTATATCGACCGTGACATCGACCGGCACATGAAGCGCACCGAGAACCGCCCGTTGGTGACGGGCGAACTGTCACCGCGTGAGGCGCTCGTCTTCTCGTGGACGCTCGCCATTGGCTCGACGGTCTGGCTTGCCCTCACGACGAACCTTCTCGCGGCGGGACTCTCGGTTCTTGCCATCTTCTTCTACGTCTGCGTGTACACGCTCTGGTTGAAGCGCCGCACCGAGCAGAACATCATCTGGGGCGGCATCGCCGGATGCTTCCCTGTGCTCATCGGCTGGTCGAGTGTCACAGCATCCCTTGACTGGGAGGCGTGGGTTCTGTTCGCCGTCGTCTTCCTCTGGACGCCACCGCATTATTGGCCGCTGTCAATGAAGTACCGCTCCGATTACAAGGAAGTCGGTGTGCCGATGCTTGCTGTGGTGCGCGGTCGCGCGGTCGTCGGTCTGCAGACGATCCTCTACGCATGGGCGACTGTCGCCTGCTCGCTGCTGCTTGTGCCGATCGCTCCCATGGGAATCACCTACACAGCGATCGCGCTGGTTGCCGGCGGTTGGTTCATCTACGAGACGCACCGCCTGTACAACCTCGCCATCCGCAACGAAGAGGCCTCTCCGATGCGCGTCTTCCACGGGTCGATCACCTACCTGTCGCTTCTGTTCCTTGCTGTGGGAGTCGACCCACTGCTGCCGTTCTGATCCTCGTCTGAGCTATCGGGCCGACGGCCCCGCAATGGGCCGCTTCAGAAAGAAGAGCACAGCGGCCATGAACGCCGCGAGCACGCAGGCAAGAACCATATGGCTCCCCACGAGCACTCCGGGCAGCCCGAGTCGAGACTGGGCCACACCGATGAGAATCTGCGCGCACTGCACAACGACAAGCCACGACAGCCAGACACGCGGAGCTGTGATGCCTCGCGTCCACGCAGCGACAAACAAGATGAGTGTGAGCGCGAGCATCACGTAGGCGGGCCAGGAGTGAACGTGCTGCATCACTTCGGACGGCAGATTGTTGCGTGCCGCGCCTTGGTCACCCGCGTGCGGGCCCGATCCCGTCGTCAGGATGCCGATGATGACGGACACTGCAACAAAGAACGACGCCACGTGGGCGAGACGCGCAAACCACAGCGGAACCACACGCTCACGAGGCCCTGGCGTGGTATAAACCCGCATCACCAGCAATGCACCAAGAACCACGAGCGCGACGCTCAGCACGAAGTGCAGACCGACAACGTAGGGGTTGAGGCCAGACAGAACGGTCAGGCCGCCGATCCCGGCTTGAAAGAGAACGCTACACGCAGGGATCAGCGCGAGCACGAAGAGGTCTCGGCGCTCCTTCCGGTACTTGATCACGAAGAGCAGCACAATGATTGCGATGGCCTGCAGCACGAAGAACAACGTTCGGTTTCCGAACTCGATGACGCCGTGAATTCCCATCTCTGGCGACGTGATGAACGATTCGGCCGTGCATTTGGGCCACGTCGGACACCCGAGACCGGATGCTGTCAGCCGCACCGCACCACCGGTGCCGACAAGCACCGTTTGAAAGATGACGTTGAGCCACACCGCTACCCGAACGCGCTTGTCGTCAGCGCTGCTCGGCAGCCACGCCCAGAAACGTGCAACCGCGTTTCTCGGTGCCGCGTCGCGGCTTTCGGCCTCATGTTCTGATGTCACACGGCTCACTGCGGGTTCCTTCACTCATACCTGTCGGGGACGCCCCGGCTTCGTGTCGTCTGTGTACCTCACATTTTCGCCGACACAACCTGTAGAATTGCATTGTTCAAGTAACCAACCCGAAATTGGCGTGTGCCAAACGCAGATTCGATTGCATATGAACAATTGTAGGTTCACGCCGACGCGGACCACATTTCCTCGCATTCAGCTTTCGAGAATGCGCAGGTAAAGCCGTGAACAGAGATCCTGTTTCTTAGCGGTTCAAGAGAGGTAGATATGTCAGATGTTCTGATCGACCGCCCTGAACTTGAAAACCTTGGTGTTTACGAGTTCGGTTGGAGCGATTCGGACGCCGCTGGTGCTTCGGCCCGTCGAGGCCTGAACACCGAAGTCGTCTCCAACATCTCGGGCCTGAAGAGTGAGCCCGAATGGATGCTGAAACGCCGACTTAAGGCTCTCAAGCTCTTTGAGCGCAAGCCGATGCCGACGTGGGGCGCCGACCTCTCGGAAATCGACTTCGAGAACATCAAGTACTTCGTCCGTTCAACGGAGAAGCAAGCGACGTCGTGGGAGGACCTGCCCGACGACATCAAGAATACGTACGAGCGTCTGGGTATCCCCGAGGCCGAGCGCTCGCGCCTCGTCGCCGGCGTTGCCGCGCAGTACGAGTCCGAGGTCGTGTACCACCAGATTCGCGAAGACCTTGAGCAGCAGGGCGTCATTTTCATGGACACCGACACCGCTCTGCGCGAACACCCCGAGTTCTTCGAGGAGTACTACGGAACGGTCATTCCCTCCGGCGACAACAAGTTCGCTGCGCTGAATACGGCTGTGTGGTCTGGCGGTTCCTTCGTCTATGTGCCGCCAGGCGTGCACGTTGACATTCCGCTCCAGGCTTACTTCCGCATCAACACCGAGAACATGGGGCAGTTCGAGCGCACACTGATCATCGCGGACGAAGGCAGCTACGTCCACTACATCGAGGGTTGCACTGCGCCGATCTACAAGAGCGACTCGCTGCACTCCGCTGTCGTCGAAATCGTTGTGAAGAAGAATGCTCGCGTTCGCTACACGACGATTCAGAACTGGTCGAACAACGTCTACAACCTCGTCACAAAGCGCGCCATCGCCGAAGAGGGCGCGACGATGGAATGGGTCGACGGAAACATCGGCTCCAAGGTGACGATGAAGTATCCCTCGATTTACCTCACGGGTGAGCACGCCAAGGGCGAGACGCTCTCGGTGGCTTTCGCCGGGCCAGGGCAGCACCAGGATGCCGGTGCCAAGATGATCCACATGGCGCCGTACACGCAGTCGTCGATTACGTCGAAGTCGATCGCACGCGGCGGGGGACGCGCAGGGTACCGCGGCGAAGTTCGGGTTGACCCGTCTGCGCACCATTCATCGAATTCCGTTGTCTGTGACGCTCTGCTCGTCGACACGATCTCACGATCCGACACATACCCTGCTATCGACATCCGCGTCGATGATGTTCAGCTCGGCCACGAGGCAACGGTCTCGAAGGTCAGCGAAGAGCAGCTGTTCTATCTCATGAGCCGCGGGCTCGAGGAGACCGAGGCAATGGCGATGATCGTGCGCGGTTTCATCGAGCCGATCGCGCGCGAACTCCCCATGGAGTATGCGCTCGAGCTCAACAAACTCATCGAAATGGGCATGGAAGGATCCGTCGGCTAACAATGACTGTCACAGATACCACAGCGACACCAGCAGCGCCAGGCCAGCACGGATTCAAAGAACACTCAGATGGGGGCTGGGGCCTCGTTCCCCTTCAGACCCGCTCCGAGAGGTTTCGGTCGGCGAACGTCGACGATTTCGCCGCGCTCACCGGGCGCGAGGCCGAATGGCGTTACACACCCGTCGACCGTCTCACCTCACTCAGCGAGGGAGAACTCGACGGGGCCCCGTACACCGTTGCCACGACAGATTCAGACGGCGTGACCGCCGAGTGGATCGACATGAACGATGCCCGGGTCGGCAGCGCCGCTCTTCCAGAGGAACGACCGTCTGCGAACGCCTGGTCGAAGACGGAGAAGGCATACGCCATCACCATCTCTGGCGAAGAAGCAAAGACGATCACGGTCGAGCGCTCCGCGCTCGGAAACGCCGCTCGCGGCGCACACACGGTGATCACAGCCGAGCCGAACAGCCAGGCTCTGTTGATCCTCAAGAACAGCGGCAGCGCGCTTCTCACGGAGAACGTCGAGATCGTTGTCGGCGAAGGCGCGCGCCTCACTGTCGTCAGCGTTCAATGGTGGGACGACGAGGCGGTTCACCTCGCGTCTCACTTCGCCCGGATCGGCCGTGACGCCTCACTGAAGCATGTGCTTGTCACGTTGGGCGGCAGCCTCGTGCGGGCGAACCCTTCGCTTCACCTTGCTGAGCCGGGATCAAACGTCGAGTCACTCGGTCTGTATTTTGCAGACGCGGGTCAGCACCTTGAGCATCAGGTATACGTCCATCACGAGGCACCCCACTCTCGCAGCCGAGTCACATACAAGGGTGCGCTGCAGGGCGAGGGAGCACACACTGTGTGGATCGGCGACGTTCTGATCGGTCCGGATGCAACCGGAACGGACAGCTACGAGCAGAACCGCAACCTCGTGCTCACAGACGGCACACGCGCCGATTCCGTACCCAACCTCGAGATCGAGACAGGCGATATCGCCGGCGCCGGGCACGCGAGTGCAACCGGGCGTTTCGACGATGAGCAGCTTTTCTACCTTCAGGCGCGGGGCATCACCGAAGAAGAGGCTCGCCGCCTCGTCGTTCGCGGGTTCCTCACCGAGATCATTCAGCAGATCGGCAATGCAGAGCTGCAGGAGAGCCTCGAGCGCGCTGTCGAAGAGGAGTTGGCCTCGACGAAGCTCACGGGGGACGCACGCTAACGTGACATCCCTGAAAGCTTGTGAACTCAGCGAACTGACCGTCGACCAGGCAAAGCGTTGCGTGCTCGACGGAGTGCCTGTGGCCGTTGTGCTCGATTCATCGGGCGACGTCCACGCCATTGGCGATACCTGCACCCACGGTGACATCTCACTGTCTGAAGGCTTCGTCGAGGACGGAACCCTCGAGTGCTGGGCGCACGGCTCTCAGTTCTCACTCACCACGGGAAAGCCGCTCTCCCTTCCGGCTTACGAACCCGTCCCGGTGTACTCCGTCGATATCGTCGACGGCTCCATCTTCATTGACCCGACCGTAACGAAAGAGATTTAGCCCATGTCTGTCATCGAGATTCGCGACCTGCACGTCAGTGTCGAAACCGACCAGGGAACCAAGCCCATCCTCAAGGGCGTCAACCTCACGATCAACACCGGCGAAACACACGCCATCATGGGCCCGAACGGTTCAGGCAAGTCGACCCTTGCCTATACGATCGCCGGCCACCCAAAGTACACGGTTGATTCCGGAAGCATCACGCTCGATGGCGAAGATGTTCTCAGCATGACCGTTGACGAGCGGGCTCGCGCGGGACTCTTTCTCGCCATGCAGTACCCGGTCGAGATCCCCGGCGTCACCGTCACCAACTTCCTGCGCACAGCGAAGACGGCAATCGATGGTGAAGCACCGGGCATCCGCGGGTGGATGAAAGATGTCAAGGGCGCCATGGACAACCTGCGCATGGACTCGAGCTTCGCGGCCCGCAACGTCAATGAGGGCTTCTCCGGCGGCGAGAAGAAGCGCAATGAGATTCTTCAGCTCGAACTGCTCAAGCCCCGGTTTGCCGTTCTCGATGAGACGGACTCCGGTCTTGACGTCGACGCGCTGCGCGTCGTCTCAGAGGGCGTGAACCGTGCGAAGGAGAACACCGGACTCGGAGTTCTCCTGATCACCCACTACACGCGCATTCTTCGCTATATCAAGCCGGACTTCGTGCACGTGTTTGTGAACGGTCGCGTTGCAGAAGAGGGCGGCTCTGAACTGGCCGATCGTCTTGAGGACGAGGGCTATGATCGCTTCCTCACCGAAACGTACGTATCATAACAGTATGGTCACAACGCTCAGCCCTGAAAAGTTCGACGCGGTCGAAGATGCACTCAAGGACGTTATGGACCCCGAGCTTGGGGTCAACATCGTCGACCTTGGGCTTATCTACGACCTCAGCTGGGATGACGAGACAGACGCTCTGATCATCCACATGACGTTGACAAGTGCGGGATGCCCGCTCACAGACGTCATCGAGCAGCAAACTGCCGAGTCGCTCGAGAGCGTCGTCGAGCAGTTCCGCATCAATTGGGTGTGGATGCCGCCGTGGGGCCCTGAGCGCATCACCGACGATGGTCGTGACATGATGCGCGCTCTCGGCTTCGCCATCTGATCGCTTCACGTCGTCATGGCTCGGCTCCTCACCCGGAGCCGAGCCATGACGCTGTCATTTACAATATTCACCCCGTCATGACGGGAGAACGGAAACCTTGTGCTGAACGTCCGAGACCTCGAGATTCGCGTGGGAGCTCGCGTGCTGATGCAGAATGTCAGCTTCCGTGTGCAGCCCGGCGACAAGATCGGCCTCGTCGGGCGAAACGGCGCGGGCAAGACGACGCTCACCAAGGTGCTTGCTGGCGACTTGCAGGCAAATGAGGGAACGGTAGAGCGCTCGGGTGAGCTGGGATACCTCCCGCAAGACCCGCGGTCGGGCGATCCGGAGGAAACCGCTCGCACGCGCGTGTTGAACGCCCGCGGCATCGGCGACCTCGTCAGCGGTATGCGCGCGGCCACCGATGCCATGGCCAGCAGCGACGAAGCGACGAGTGCGGCGGCGATGAAGAAGTATTCGCGACTTGAAGAGCGCTTCAATGTGCTCGGCGGCTATGCTGCCGAGGCAGAGGCCGCGTCGATTGCGAGCAATCTCAACCTTCCCGACCGCATTCTCGACCAACAGCTCAAGACGCTGTCTGGCGGGCAGAGGCGCCGCATCGAGCTCGCCCGCATTCTCTTCTCCGACGCGGGAACGATGATCCTCGACGAGCCGACGAACCACCTCGACGCGGATTCCGTCGTGTGGCTGCGCGAATTTCTGAAGAGCTACGCTGGTGGCTTCATCGTGATCAGCCACGACATCGACATCGTGGGAGAGACCGTCAACCGCGTTTTCTACCTCGACGCCAATCGCACGACGATCGACGTCTACAACATGAACTGGAAAAACTACCAGCGCCAGCGCGAAGCGGATCAGGAACGCCGCAAGAAAGAGCGCGCGAACGCCGAGAAAAAGGCGTCGGCCCTGCAGCAGCAGGCTGCGAAGTTCGGCGCGAAGGCATCGAAGGCGGCGGCAGCCCACCAGATGGTCGCCCGTGCCGAGAAGATGCTCTCGGGCCTCGAGGAGGTCAGGCAGGCTGATCGGGTCGCGAAGCTGCGCTTTCCGAAGCCAGCGCCCTGCGGCCGCACTCCGCTCATGGGCTCCGGTCTCAGCAAGAGCTACGGGTCGCTTGAAGTTTTCAGCGCCGTCGATCTTGCGATCGATCGCGGATCGCGGGTCGTCATTTTGGGGCTCAACGGTGCCGGAAAGACGACAATGCTGCGCATTCTCGCGGGAGTTGATGAGCCTGATACCGGTGTGATCGATGCCGGGCATGGCCTGCGCGTCGGATACTACGCACAGGAGCACGAGACAATTGACGCGGCACGGAGCGTGCTTCAGAACATGATGTCGTCATCTCCCAATCTCACGGAGACCGAGGCCCGCCGTGTGCTCGGATCATTTCTGTTCACCGGCGATGACGTGCTCAAGCCAGCGGGGGTTCTCTCCGGTGGGGAGAAGACGCGTCTGGCTCTCGCGATGATCGTCGTCTCGGGCGCGAATGTGCTGCTCTTGGACGAGCCGACGAACAACCTCGATCCTGCGAGCCGCAGCGAGATTCTCGATGCCCTCGCGCATTACGAGGGCTCGGTGATCCTTGTCAGTCACGATGAGGGCGCGGTCGAAGCGCTCAACCCCGAACGCGTGCTGATCATGCCCGACGGGGTCGAAGACCTGTGGACGAAGGATTACGCAGAACTCATCTCACTCGCATAGCCTCAGTGGACGGTGTCGAGAATCTCATCTTCGACATCGGCATCCGTTCGCTTCTCTCGCCTCTTGCGCTCTCGCTTCTCGACAGCCTCACGCACCCGAGGATCGTCAGCGTTTCGCTGCCGGTACTCCTGCCGCACCGCGTACGCGAGAAAGGCGAAGGCGAGAAGAGCGAAAATCACCCACTGGATCGCGTAGGAGGCGTGAAGCCCCTCGTTCACCTCGGGTTCGAACGCGGGGAGCGGTGCTGTCTCTACAGGAGCAGGGCTCTCGGAGACGAGCAGACCGTACGCGCCGGTATAGCTCTCACCTGACACTCGAGAGGCGAGGTCGGGCACATGGATCGTCGCGATCTGTCCCTCACTTGCTCCTCGTCCCGGAAGTTCTGGTTCGCCCGGCTTGACGCGGGCAGTTACCGTCACCGTTCCCTTCGGGGGAGCGGGGACGGTATCGGGAAGATCTTGCGCGTTTCCCGTCGGGACCCACCCGCGATCGACCATGAAGATCAGCCCAGATTCGAGCTTGAGGGGAGTGATGACTTCGAACCCCGGCTTACCGGAACGCGGTCGATTGCGAACGAGCACCTCGTCCTCGACGAGATACTCGCCCGTCATGGTCACGGGGTGATACTCGTGTGCATCGTCAAAGGCGTCTCGCTCAGGAATGATCGTGTCGAGCGGTGCCGGATCGGCGTTCCAGTTGTTGTCGACAAGAGCTTGAATCTGCTCTTTCTCGTGAAGTCGGCTCACCTGCCAGTTCGAGAGAAAGCCGCAGACGACGGCAAACACGATGGCAACGGACAGATAACCGACCCAGCGCCAGCTGAAGGCGAAGGTCCACGTGCCGGTCATTGATCATGTCTCTCTGCGAATGAGGCCACAGCCACGGGGAAGCTACGAGCTTCGAGAAAATCGCGCAGATAGTCGACGTGCTCATCGCAGGCCAGCCACACTTTCTCGCGGTCGGCCGCGTGGATGCGCGGGTTACGCCAACCGATTCGCCACGTCGCCGTCAGCCGGCATCCTGCTCGCGAACATTCATGGGCACCTGGTTCAGCACCGATTCCGATCACGATGCCTCACGATTCTGACCGTTGCCGTGCTGGCCTCTCAACGGTTCGTCGCTTTCGTCCGTTGGACGCACCACGACGACACCCCCCGGGGTCTCAACAGAGGCCCGCGTGCGCACGGGTGTGTTCGCAATGACGACGGCGAAGTACGGCAGAGCGATGGCACCGATCGCGCACACGAGCAGCCACCAGCCGTGGGCGAAGAGCATGAGAACGACGCAGACCATACGGATGCCCATCGCCACCGAGTACTTGACGACTCGGCGGTGCCGTTCCTGCTCGGGCGTCATTCCGAGGCTCGTGATCGTGGCCTTTTTCATCACATCAAGAATACGACTTTTGTATGCTCGTAACCTGACACCTCATGTTCGCAACCGATCGGATTGGACATCAATGACAACCCAGCGCACCGTTCTCGTGACCGGGGGCAACAGAGGCATCGGGTACGCGATCGCCGAGCAGTTTGTGAGCGAGGGCCACAACGTCGCTGTGACGGCTCGTTCCGGCGAAGGGCCGACCGGTACGGTGACCGTGCGTGCGGACGTCACGGATTCCGCCAGCATCGACGCCGCTTTCAGTGAGATCGAGGAGAAGCTCGGCCCCGTCGAAGTTGTCGTCGCGAACGCTGGAATCACGCGCGACACGCTGCTCATGCGCATGAGCGATGACGACTTCGACGACGTCATGAGCACAAACCTCGGCGGAGCGTTCCGCGTGGTCAAGCGAGCGTCGAAGGGAATGCTGAAGGCGCGCTTTGGTCGCATCATTCTGATCTCGAGCGTCGTTGGACTCTACGGCTCCGCCGGGCAGGTGAATTATGCGTCGTCAAAGGCCGGCCTTGTCGGCATGGCTCGCTCGATCACGCGTGAGCTCGGCGCCCGAGCAATCACTGCGAACGTCGTCGCTCCCGGGTTCATTCAAACCGACATGACGGCCGAGCTGCCTGAAGCGACGCAGGCCGAGTACAAGAAGAGCATTCCCGCCGGTCGATTTGCTCAGGTCGGAGAGGTCGCACGCGTTGTCACCTGGCTCGCCGGCGACGATGCAGCGTACATCTCGGGAGCCGTCATCCCTGTGGACGGCGGCCTCGGAATGGGGCACTGAACCCCGTTCAGACTCGCGTATCTCTCAGCCGCGAAGTCCGAGCAGCGGCAGCACGTCGCTGAGATCGACGCGCTGCAACGCGACGTCTGCGGCCGTGCGGACGGCGGGCTTGGCGTTGAACGCGATGCTCAGAGCGGCGGCTTCCATCATGCGCAGATCGTTGGCGCCATCGCCGATGGCAATCGTGCGACAAAGCGGTACGCCCGCCTGCTCGGCCCATTCGCGCAGCGTTGCCGCCTTCGTCTCGGCGTCGACGATGTCACCGTCGACGTGACCCGTCACGCGCCCCTCAGCGACGACGAGCCGATTTGCCCGCCAGACATCAACCTCGAGTCGCGCGGCGACGGGGTCGAGCAGTTCGTGAAATCCACCGGAGACGACGCCGATGCGGCCACCTGCGCGATGAACCGCTCCAATGAGCTCGGAAGCGCCGGGCGTTGGCCGCATCCGATCGGAGACTCGGGCGAAGACAGCATCCGAAATTCCCTCGAGAGTCGCAACGCGCTCTCGGAGACTCTCGGCGAAATCAAGCTCGCCACGCATTGCGCGCTCCGTCACCGCCGCCACCTGAGCGGCCGACCCTGACTCGTGCGCGAGAAGCTCGATCGCCTCGTCCTGGATGAGCGTGGAGTCGGCGTCAAGCACGACGAGGAAACGTGCGGCGGGGACATCGGTTTCGCGGCGCGGCATGCTGCGACGTACTCCTTCGGCCTGGTGCGAGCTGTACACATCGATCATGGCACGACACGGGTGATCTCGGCGCACGGGCGGCTTCGGCGACCGTTAGGCTGGGGATATGTCGACGGTTCTTGATTTCACCGATGTCACTGTCATTCGCAACGACACAGCAATTCTCGACAGCGTCGACTGGAGAGTGGATGCTTCAGAGCGCTGGGTGATCCTCGGTCCAAACGGGGCAGGTAAGACGACGCTGCTGCAGCTGGCGTCAACGCTCATGTATCCGACGCGTGGAGAGGTTTCGATTCTCGACGAGACGCTCGGCCGTGTTGACGTCTTCGAGCTTCGTCCGCGCATCGGATTCGCGTCAAGCGCGATGGCAAAGCGAATTCCGTTCGACGAAACGGTTCTCAACGTCGTGATGACAGCGGCGTATTCGGTCACCGGGCGATGGAACGAAGCATACGAAGGAATCGACGAGAAGCGAGCACACCGCGTTCTCGCCGAATGGCGTCTCGATCACCTTGCCGATCGCCGCTTCGGCACCCTGAGCGATGGTGAGCAGAAGCGCACGCAGATCGCCAGGGGAGTGATGACCGACCCGGAGATGCTGCTTCTTGATGAACCAGCCGCGAGCCTTGATCTCGGGGCGCGAGAAGAGCTTCTCGCGCTTCTCAGCGGCTACGCGCAGGCGACAGATGCCCCCGCGATTGTGATGGTCACGCACCATGTCGAGGAGATTCCCACAGGAATCACACACGCCCTGCTGCTGCGAGAGGGACGCATCGTTTCTGCGGGTCCACTCGCCGAGGCCCTCACATCAGAGACCTTGAGCGAAACGTTCGATATGACGATCGAGCTCACCGACAGTGACGGCCGCTTTGCCGCGCGGGCGCGATGAGTTCTTCTGAAATCTGCTAAGGTTGTTAGTCGGCGCAAGCCCCGGACTTCTCTGTCTGCGTTTATCTCGCGGCAGACGAGCATCTGATCTCTGTACGACGAAGGAATCCTTATGAAGACTGCCATTCACCCCGAGTACGCACCCGTCGTATTCCGCGACCTTGCATCGGGCGCGACGTTCCTCACGCGTTCCACCGTGTCGAGCGAAAAGACGATCGAACTCGACGGCGAGACGTACCCGGTTATCGACGTCGAGATCTCGTCGGAGTCACACCCGTTCTACACGGGCAAGCAGCGCATCCTCGACTCGGCCGGACGCGTCGAGAAGTTCAACCAGCGCTTCAAGAACTTCGGCAAGTAAAAGCCGCACGACGAGAGGGGCCCGTTCCAGTCGGAAACGGGCCCCTTTCTCGGCGCTCGTGCGTTGATGTGCCGGGTCAGGCACGGGCAACGCCTCACATGCGGAGAGGCCATTCGCCCGACGCGGTGAAATCGAGACGTCCCTTCTTCGTGCGCATGTACGTTTGAAAGCTCTGCGCCTGAGTCGAGCACCAGCCGACCTGCATATCGTGAAGCTCGGCGACATCGAGAGAGAGAGCCTCCGGGTACCTGCGCGCAAGCGCCTGTGCCACTCGGCCGGCGGCAATCGCGTCAGAGGACGCATCGTGAGCATCAAGCAGTTCGACACCGTAATGCGCCGCGACGACGTCGAGTGTGCGCTTTCCCTTGCGGTACCGATCAACGGCTTTGTCGATAACGAGCGGGTCGATGACGGGGCGCGGCGCCGCAATCGGCTCTATGCCGTGACGGAGAGCCTCGTGCCGAAGCAAACTCAGATCGTATGGCGCGTTGTAGACAACGACGGCAGCACCCGTCGCGAACACCGTGCGGAGTGCCGCGCTGATCTCTGTCACAACCTCCAGTGACGGTCGCCCTTCTGCCTGCGCCCGTGCCGTCGTGATGCCGTGGATGTTCGACGCCTGCTCAGGAATGGGAATGCCTGGGTCAGCGAGCCAATCCGTGCGGGAGACGATGTTTCCGTCACCATCGAGCATGCTGACGTTCGCACTCACGATGCGACTTGTCGCAACATCGATTCCCGTCGTCTCGAGATCGAACACGCCGACGGACTCTGACCAATGACCCTTGTTGATAATCACGCTCACACCCTATGACTCACCACTGACTTTCACACTGCAACCCGCTTCAGTGCCCGGCCTGACCAGATCCTTCCGGAGACACCTGCAACCAGTAGAAGCTCTGCGTTCCAATCGTCAGAGTCACCGTGCCATCGTCACCGACCGACGGAAAATCGGCGCCACCGAAAATATCGCGAAGCTCACAGCCGGCGAATTCGGGAAGTTTGAGGGTGGTAGACACCGCGTAGTGCGCAAAGCTGAACACGCAGAGAACGCGTTCGGCGCGGTCGCCGCCCGGCGTCGACGTGCCGGGGTACTCGCGAACAAAAGCGAGGATCGAATCGTGGCTCGACGCGACGACGGCCATGGTTCCCAGGCCGAACGCCGGGTGGCTCTTGCGCACGTGGATGACATTGCGCACCCAGTGAAGGAGAGACCTCGACTGCGCAAGCTGCGATTCGACGTTGACGAGGGTGTAGTTATAGACGAGCGAGCGAACGACGGGAAGATACAGCTTTCCGGGGTCAGCGCTGGAGAACCCGGAGTTTCGGTCGGGAGTCCACTGCATCGGGGTGCGTGACGAGTCGCGGTCGGCGAGCCAGATGTTGTCGCCCATGCCGATCTCGTCACCGTAATAGAGAAACGGGCTCCCCGGCAGCGCAAAGAGCAGCGCATGCGTCAGCTCGAGCTCTGCGCGAGAGTTGTCGAGCAGGGGAGCGAGGCGGCGTCGAATGCCGATGTTGGCGCGCATGCGGGGGTCGTAGGCATACCAGCCATACATCGCCTGACGATAGTCCTCGCTCACCATTTCAAGTGTCAGCTCATCGTGGTTGCGCAGAAAAACGCCCCAGCCAGCCCACTCCGGTATCTCTGTCGTCTCCGAGAGAACCCGTACGAGTTCCTCTGCGTGCTGAGAGCGCAGAGCATAGAAGATTCTCGGCATGACGGGGAAATCGAACGCCATATGGCACTCCGGCTCGTCATCTGTGCCGAAGAACGCGGCGACCTCCCTCGGCCATTGGTTGGCCTCCGCGAGCATGATGCGGCCCGGGTATTCGGCGTCGACGATGGAGCGAAGACGGCGAATGAAATCGTGCGTTTCGGGCTCGCCCTCGCCGTTTCCCTCGTCTGATTCGTACAGGTAGGGAATTGCATCAAGCCGGAAACCGTCGACCCCGAGGTCGAGCCAGAAGCGCACGATCGCGAAGATCGCTTCGTGCACGGCTGGGTTTGCGAAGTTCAGGTCGGGTTGGTGCGAGAAGAAGCGATGAAAGTAGTACTGCCGTCTTTCTGAGTCGAATGCCCAGTTCGAGTCTTCGGTGTCTGTGAAGATAATGCGAATGTCTGGCCACTTCTCGTCTGAGTCGCTCCACACGTAGAAGTCGCCATACGGACCCTCGGGATCAGATCGCGACTGCTGAAACCACTCGTGCTGATCGGAGGTGTGGTTGAGGGGCAGATCGATGATGACGCGCATATTGCGTTCATGCGCCTTCGTCACGAGTTCGGTGAACTCATCGATTGTGCCGAATTCGGGAAGAATCGAGCGATAGTCGGCAACGTCATATCCGCCGTCGCGCAATGGCGAATCGAAGAACGGAGGAATCCACAGGGCATCAACGCCCAGCCACTGCAGGTAGTCGAGCTTCGAGATGAGGCCAGCCAAATCCCCTGTGCCGTCGCCGTTGCTGTCGACGAACGAGCGCACCATGACTTCGTAGAAGACCGCCTTGCGGTGCCACAGGGGGTCGTGAGCAAGTCCGGGGAGTTGAATGGGGGCTGTGAACGTCACGAAGGGGACCCTCTCAGGGAATGGTGCGGGCGCGATGTCCCACCGATTCTAGGACCACTCGGCAGAGAATCTGAGCAGGATCACCCTAAACTGGAACACTGATGCCAAAGCCCTCCCCATATGCAGAGCAGATTCAGCGGGTTCCCGTGCGTGACGCCGTGATCGACGCGTGCGAAACTCGAACGCGATATTGGGAGTACGGAAACCCGGATGCCCCGCTGACGCTTGTGTTCGTGCACGGATTTCGTGGTGACCACCACGGCCTTGAGCCGGTTGTCGCGAATCTTGCGGATGTGCGCATCATCGCCCCCGATCTTCCGGGGTTCGGCGAGTCGTCTCGGTTCGCCGATCGCCCGCACGACGTCGCGAATTATGCTGACTGGCTCACGGACTTCACACGCGCACTCGGCATCGAGGGCTCTGCGGTGATCGTCGGGCACTCCTTTGGCTCAATCATCGTCTCCGCCGCCGTCGCGGCGGGCCTGAGCGCACCGCAGGTGGTTCTGATCAACCCGATCGCCGCTCCAGCGCTCGCGGGACCCCGCGGCATCCTGACTCGGCTTGCCGTCGCGTACTATCGGGCCGGTGCGCTGCTGCCCGCTCCACTCGGATTCTCGCTGTTGCGCAATCCGATGATCGTCCGCGTGATGAGCGAAACCATGGCGAAGACCCGCGATCGTCGACTCCGCAGCTGGATCCACGATCAGCACGACACGTATTTCAGCGCGTTCGCCGACCGTGACGTCGTTCTCGAGGCATTCAAGGCATCGGTGAGCAATGATGTGAGCGAGTGTGCCGAGCACATTGACACGCCCGTGCTTCTGATTGCGTCAGATCGCGACGATCTCACACCGATCGCGGCTCAGCAGCATCTCGAGACGCTGTTCGCCGATGCGACCCTCCGCGTCATCCCCAACGTCGGCCACCTGATTCACTACGAGGCGCCCGCCGACGCGGCACGGTATATTCGGGAGTTCGTGGAGAGAGGAGACCTGTGAGGCTTGTCGTCGACTGCCGCTTCGTGACATCGAGCGACGATGATCCAGTAAGCACGACGACGCGCGGCCTCGTCTCTGCCCTGGGTTCCGTGCATCCGCTCACCATGCTGATCAGTGACCACCGGCAGCGTGACGTGCTTTCGCCGCTGCCCTGGCAGCTGCTTCGCCCTGCGGACGATCTTCGCGATCTTGTCACCCCGTTTGGCCTCAACGACGTCGGCGTCGACGTGCTCTTCTCACCTGTTCCCGTCTGGAGCACACTCGGGCGGCGGTACGGTCTCGTCGTCGGCTCGGCTGCCCCCACGCATCCTGACGAGTATTCCGGGCTTGGCGGACGGACGCTGCGACCGCTGCGACCCGTCTTCCATCGGCTTCTGCAGCGAGGTGCCGATGCCGTCGTCGCCGTCGCCGGCGCGGGACAACGCGATGCCGTCACCGCAACGCGGCCAGGGCAGCCCATCGTCAGGCTCGACCCACGTAACGTCCTGAGTCCGGCCGGCAGTGACTGGTCAGAGCAGACGGATCAGCTCATGGCGCTCTTCTACGAGGTTCACAGGGAGCGCCGCACACGCGCGCGGAGCGACGATCAGCGCTGAGGGAGCCTCACGGGCGGAAGGTCTTTGTCTGCCTCGATGGCGCGCAGAGTCACCAGCGTCAGCGCACCAGCCGACCAGCTGAAGTCGTGGTAGGAGCCGTTCGCGATCACCTGACCGGCGGTCGGCTGCTCACCGCCGGTGGCATAGCGGATCAGCGACCCGATCACGCCACCGTGAGAAACCGCCAGAATGCGCGTGTCGTTCGTGACGTGCTCTGAGCCGTCAAGCGCCGCCAGCACACGAGCGATCACGGCGTCGCGGGTCTCAAGGCCCGGAACGACGGTGTCGCCGGGAAACGCAGCTTGCCGCTCGTCGAAGGTCATTCCCTCCATGTCTCCGTGTGCCCGCTCCTGCAGGCCGTCGAGAATGCTTGGCGTGGAAAGCCCCACCTGCTCGGCAATGATCTCTGCGGTTTCGTGCGCACGTCCGAGTCGACTGGAGAGGATGGCGTCCCATTCGCCGCCAGCCAGCTCTTCGCCCGCACGTCGAGCTTGATCGCGCCCCGTGTCGTTGAGCGGAATATCCGTCGTTCCCTGAATGCGTCGATGGAGATTCCAATCGGTCTGCCCATGCCTGACGAAGGTGATCTGGGTCACGTGTGCCCTTTCTGCAACGAGGCCGGTCATCGGCGAATCAGGCGGTCTGCGAGTTCCGCAAGAGTCGTTGTCGTTCCGGCATCCAGCTTAATGGTCGCCCGTGAGTCGCCCTTCGTCCCACCCCGATTGATGATGACGATCGGCAGGTCTCGTCGCCGTGCGGCCTCGACGATGCGAATGCCGGAGTTCACGGCGAGAGACGAGCCCGCGACGACGAGCGCGCCAGCCTGCGCAACAACGCCGGCTGCGAGGCGGAAGGTCGCTGTGGGAACGACTTCGCCGAAGAAGACAACCTCGGGCTTCAGAATGCCGCCGCAGAGCTCGCAGACTGGCACGATGAACCGGCTGGGATCGACGACATCGGCATCGCCGTCTGGGTTGATCACGACAGCATCCGGGCTCTCGAGCCAGGGGTTCAACTCGTCAAGCGTGCGCGCGAGGTCATAGCGCTTGTACACCTGCCCGCACGTCAGGCACACGACGCGGTGCAGAGTTCCGTGTAGCTCAACGTGCCGTCTGCTGCCCGCTCGACCGTGCAGAGAGTCCACGTTCTGCGTGATCACGCCGGTGGACACGCCCGCGGATTCGAATTGCGCAATCGCTCGATGTCCAGCGTTCGGGCTCACCGTGTCGAACAGCTTCCACCCGCGGTGGCTGCCGGCCCAATACCGTTTGCGCGCGGCCTCGTCTGAGAGAAACTGGTGAATCGTCATCGGTGCGCGGCGCGGCGCGCCATCGCCGCGGTAGTCGGGAATGCCCGAGTCGGTGCTCACCCCCGCACCGGTGAGGAAAGCAATGCGACGACCGGCAAGAAGCTCTGCTGTGTCGTCAAGCTGACGCCTCTCACGCACATCCACCATCGTCATCGTCTCTCCCTGTCGTCGCCACCTGCGACGATAATAGACGCGGCTGGCACTCGACTCTGCATCGGTGGGCAGCGGCTCTCGAAAGGATTCACATGCTCGTCAAGCCCATCACCGACCTCACTCTTCCCGAGTTGCGGGACTATTCGCAGTTGACTGACGTCGCGCTGCGTCGAGTGCTCGAGCCAGAGAGCGGGCTGTACCTTGCCGAATCTCCCAAAGTGATCCGCCGCGCCATCGCGGCCGGCCATGTGCCGCGATCACTGTTGCTGCAGGAAAAATGGCTTGCCGACATCGAGCCTGATCTCGAGGGCTTTCCCGACGTTCCTGTCTTTGTCGGCACGTCTGAGGTGCTTGAAGAGCTGACGGGGTTCCATATGCACAGGGGAGCGCTTGCATCGATGCATCGGCCTCCGCTGGCATCCGTCGCCGACACCATCGCGGGCGCCCACCGCATCGTCATGCTCGAAGACATTGTCGATCATACGAACGTCGGCGCAATCTTTCGTGCTGTCGCCGGCATCGGAGCAGACGCCGTGCTCATCGGGCCGCGCTGCGCCGACCCGCTGTATCGCCGCAGCGTGAGGGTGAGCATGGGCTGCGTTCTGCAGGTGCCGTGGACGAGGATGCCCGATTGGACGACGTCGATCGCCGAGGTCAAGAAAGCCGGATTCCACGTGGCAGCGCTGGCCCTCGACGACAACGCCATCACGCTCGACGATTTCTCGCGCGACGTCCCAGACAAGGTGGCGCTCTGCCTCGGTGCCGAAGGCGATGGTCTCAGCTCTCGTGCGCTTCGCACAGCCGACTCCACAATCGTCATTCCGATGCTGCACGGCGTCGACTCACTCAACGTTGCGTCGGCAAGCGCCGTTGCCCTGTGGGAGCTGCGCCGACGCTGAGGCTCAGTCCTCGTGGCTGTTGAACGGCCCGGCAACGGGACGCTTGGGCGTCACGTGGTCCCCTGAGGACTGGTGTCGCATGCGCCGCAGCACCCACGGCACAAGGTACTCTCGGGCCCACACGAGGTCTTCGGCTCGTGCGCTTCGCCATGACCGCAGGGGAAGCGGCTCCGGCTTCATCGGCTGCAGGTCATTGTCGACGTTGAGAGCGCGCAGCACCATCCGGGCAACCTCGTGGTGCCCCAGCGCGTTCATATGCAGGCGATCGGGCGCGAACATCCGCGTGTCTTGCACGCTCTTCAGCGCCCACTGGTCGGCGACGATGCAGTCGTGTGCTTCCGCGATTGCACGAATGTTCTCGTTGTAGATCGCCACCTTGCCACGGATTCCTCGAAAGACGGGAGAGAACCCCACATCGACTCCAGTGAAAACGACGACGGTCGCGTTGTCACTGCGAAGACGATCGATCGCCTTCTCGAACAACCCGGCGATGGCGTCGGGGTCGCTCCCCGGCCTGATCACGTCGTTGCCGCCCGCAGAGATGGTGATGAGGTCGGGGCGCAGCTCGAGCGCGGGCTCGATCTGATCGCCGACGATCTGTCTGATGAGCTTGCCTCTCACGGCAAGGTTGGCGTAGGCGAAGTCGGGGGAGCTCTGGCTCAACACCTCGGCCACGCGATCAGCCCAGCCGCGGTTCCCACCGGGAAGCGCGGGTTCCGGGTCGCCGATGCCCTCGGTGAAGGAGTCGCCGATGGCCACGTATCGGGACCACGGATGCTGTTGAGCCGGCTGATCCGGTTCGCCTGCCGATCGCTGTGCGCTGTCAGTCACAGAGAGCACCTTCCCACGAAGTCGAACTCATGCCACCGTATCGCGTCGACCCGCGGTGTGTGCGTCGCAGACTCAGATTGTCGGCCAGGTCGGGTACAGTACGAAGGTCGTGAGTACCCCTGATTCCCTGCAGCATCCAACACCCCGTATCGGCACAGCGGCGGCTGAGCATCTCTCGCCGACCTTCCCCGAGCGGGCGGCGTGGGGAACCGTCGGCAAGCTGCGTGCATGGCAGCAAGAGGCAATGGACGCCTACTTTCGCGATGAGCCACGGGACTTTCTGGCCGCGGCAACACCCGGCGCGGGCAAAACAACGTTCGCTCTGCGTCTTGCCGCCGAGCTGCTGGCTCGCCGAACCGTCGACCGCGTGACTGTCGTTGCACCGACCGAGCATTTGAAGAAACAGTGGGCAGACGCCGCGCACCGCGCCGGCATCCGCCTCGATCCCACGTTCACCAATCGCCAGGGTCGGTATGCGGGGCATTATCACGGGGTCGTCGTCACCTACGCCCAGGTGGCTGTGCGCGCGGCTCTGCATCGCGACATCACCGTGTCGTCGCGCACCCTTGTCATTCTCGATGAGGTTCACCACGGCGGCGATGCTCTCAGCTGGGGCGACGCAATCCGCGAAGCATTCGAGGGCGCAACGCGCCGGCTGTCGTTGACAGGCACTCCGTTTCGCTCGGACACCGCCCCGATTCCGTTCGTCACTTATCTTCCCGACCGCCACGGCATCCGCACGTCGCTCACCGACTACAACTACGGTTACGGTCGCGCCCTCGCCGACGGCGTTGTGCGGCCCGTCATGTTCATGGTCTATGCCGGCCACATGCGGTGGCGCACGAACACGGGCGACGAGATGGAGGCACGCCTCGGCGAAGACAACACGAAAGACATCACGTCTCAGGCCTGGCGCACGGCGCTCGACCCCGAGGGCGCATGGATTCCCCAGGTTCTCACGGCGGCCGACCGCCGGCTGTCTGAGGTGCGAAATGCCATACCGGATGCCGGTGGGCTAGTGATCGCCACCGATCACTACGCTGCGCGTGCCTACGCCGCGATTCTGCACACGATAACGGGGGAGCAGCCGACCGTCGTGCTCTCTGACGAGAAGGAGGCGAGCGACCGCATCGAGCAGTTCGCGTCGAATGACAGCCGGTGGCTTGTTGCCGTGCGCATGGTGTCTGAGGGCGTCGATGTGCCTCGACTGTCTGTCGGCGTCTATGCGACAAGCTCGTCAACGCCCTTGTTCTTCGCGCAGGCGATCGGCCGGTTTGTCCGTTCACGCAGACGCGGCGAGACAGCATCCGTGTTTCTGCCCAACGTTCCTCAGCTCATGGCATTGGCAAACGAACTCGAGCGGGAGCGGGACCATGCTCTTGACCGCTCCGACTCCGGCTCAGGCGAGGGCGAACTGTGGAACCCCGAAGATGCCATGGTCGCCGACGCGAATCGTCCTGACAAGGCGTCTGACGGGCTCATGGACGAGTTCAGCTACGAAGCCATCTCAAGCGACGCCCAGTTCGACCGCGTTGTCTTCGACGGGGCGGAATTCGGCAGCTACGCCCAGCCCGAGACAGAAGAAGAATACGACTTCATCGGTCTGCCCGGCCTTCTCGAACCCGATCAGGTTCACGAGCTTCTCACCCAAAGACACCGACGCCAGGCCAAGCGGATCGATTCGCGACAGAAGGCAGCTCCTGTGGAGGAGCAGGACGCCAGCAAACCGCTGTACCGCACGCTCAAGGAGCAGCGCAGCCTTCTGAACAGCCTCGTTGGACTCTACGCAAAGAACACGAACCAGCCGCATGGCCTCGTGCACGCCGAATTGCGCCGTGTCTGCGGCGGACCGGCCGTGCCGCAGGCGAGCGTAACCCAGTTGCAGTCGCGCATTGAATTTCTTCGTCGAAAGCTCGGCGGCGCCCGCTGATTCGCCGCTCCTGTGAGCAGTCAGTCGTCCCGTGGGATCGGTCGATCGGCACCGCGGGCTGATGACAGCTCCCCGATCGCCCGCGTACTCTCGAAGCGATCAGGAAAGCGAGGCGTCCGTGAGCGCAGTATCGTCGTCTTCACCCCGAAAGCTACCCCGTCCGTCCGGACGGATCGGCAGAGTCGTCGCCGCGCACCCACGCACCATCGACGCGATTCTCGTGGGGCTCCTTGTCGCCATCTGGCTTCTGGCGATTGCGCAGGATGACCATGCCCTGCCCGGAACCGTTGGCTCGAACGCGGATGGCTCCTATCAGGTCTGGATCGTTGTCGTACGGTACCTCACGGCGGTGATCTCGTGTACGGCTCTGCTGTTTCGCCGGAAGCATCCCATTATCGTCTTCGCCGTCGTCGCGGCGATCGGTGTGTTCTCTCTCACGTACGGCTGGGCGGGCATCGCCGCGACGGCGATAGCCGTCTATTCGCTTGGCGCGCACCAGTCCGATCGGGCAGTGAGGGCTGCCCGCATTGCCCAGCTTGCGTTTGCCGCCCTCGCCGTCGTGGTTCTTGTCTATGGTTTTTCGGGGCAACCGCAGGTTCTCGGCGGACCCGGAAATACACTATTCGTCCTCGTTGTCTTATTCGCCATCCTTGCCGTCGGCATCAGCATTCGGGAAAGGCGGCTCTACGTCTCCGCCCTCCTCTCTCACGCCGAGTCACTCGAGCGCGAGCAGGAGCAGAGCGCAAAACTCGCCGTCGCCGACGAACGTGAGCACATCGCTCGCGAGATGCACGACGTCATTGCGCACGGCCTCACCGTCATGGTGAGGCTTGCCGATGGTGCGCGGTCACGTCTCGGCGGCACACGAGAATTTGCGGACGTCAGTCGTGCTGTCGAACATATCGCCGACACGGGCAGGCGATCGCTCTCTGACACACGACGCATGCTCAGCGTTCTCGGTGACGAGGACGCGTCACGAGAGCCCCAGCCGACAGTCGAGCAGATTCCGGCACTCGTCGATGATTTTCTGCACGCAGGCCTTCCCGTCACAGTGCAGCGGAAAGGAACGCCGCCGAGCTCACCGGGAATCCAACTGGCCGTATACCGGACTGTGCAGGAAGCGCTAACGAATGCGCTCAAGCACGCCGACAGTCCAACAGCCGTCAACGTGGACATGGATTTCACGACCGGTTGTGCGATCACCGTTACGGACAATGGACGTCTCCACCCCACGGGAGACGCCGTGGAGCCCGGGCGAGGTTTGGCGGGCATGCGACAGCGTGCAGCGATTTTTGGGGGAGAGGCGATCGCCGGACCAACGGGTTCAGGCTGGAGCATCCGCTTCACACTTCCGCCTCAGGAGGGCGACGGCGCATGACAATCCGCATTCTTCTCGTCGATGATCAGGACCTCATGCGCCTCGGGCTTGCGATGGTGCTCGGCGACGTCCCCGACTTCGCCGTGGTCGGGGAGGCATCCGATGGTGAAACCGGCATCGCCCGGGCTCGCGAGCTCGAACCCGACGTCGTCCTCATGGACGTCAGGATGCCGGGCGTTGACGGCATCGAGGCAACACAGCGCATCGTCGAGGAGCGCCCAGCGACTCGCATTGTCGTGCTCACGACGTTCGACCTCGACGAATACGCGTTCAGCGGCCTCAACGCGGGAGCGAGCGGATTTCTCGTGAAGGATGCCCCGGCAGACCAACTGATCGCTGCCGTGCGATCTGTGCACGCTGGCGATGCCGTCATCTCGCCGCGCGTGACGAAGCGGCTGCTTGAGCTGTACGGGGGTTCTTTGCCAGAGTCGGGAGGCACCGTAGCAGCCGATCACCTCGCGATGCTGTCAGACCGCGAACGCGACGTGCTCATTCTCATCGGGGAAGGACTCACGAACGGCGAGATCGCGCAGCGTCTCTACCTCGCCGAGTCCACAGTCAAGACCCACGTCGGCAGGCTCCTTGCCAAGCTGGAGCTGCGCGATCGCGTCAGCGCCGTGATTCTCGCGCACCGCACAGGGCTTGTCTGACGCCTCGCTCTCTGCCTCAGTTCGAGCGGGAGCCGAGCGGCGCAGACCACTGCGTCTCGGTTGCCGTGTAGCCCTCGCGCGCATAGAGGCGCTGCGCACCCTCATTGTTTCCGAACACGTTGAGTGCGACGCACGGCAGACCCCACGCGCGCGCCTTCTCCGCCGCGAGCCGGAGCGTCTGCGTGCCAAAGCCTCGCCCGCGAAAGGCGGGCTCCATCTCGATGTCGTAGATGAACGCCCGATCGTCGCCGTGGCTCAGCCAGAGGATGCCGACACGCTCGTCGCCGTGCCGGACCGTCCAGAGGTGCTGCCCCGCAGAGCCGAGGCCGTCAGGCAAAAGCGCACTCATCTGCTGAGACGACTCTTCCCGTGCGGCCTCGAGTGTGTCGGCCGCGCCGCTCTCGACAAGTTCTTGTGCGAAATCCTCGGCGAGACCGTCGTTGTAACGAGCGAACTCCTCGCCGGTCATCGAGCGAAGAACGACATCGTCGGGAGCTGCCTGGGTGTGGGCATCCGCCCGCATCTTTGTCGCGACGCGTGTTGCTTTCGACACAGAAGCGACACGCCTCATCTGGGCGTCTCCGGGAAAGACAGTGAAATTCACGCTGCCCGTCCAGCCACGCCTGGAGGCGAGTTTCCGCAGTCCTGCCCAGAGCACCTCGGCGGTCACGGAATCCTCGTCGGCACGTGCGACATCGCCAAGCACCATGCGCGATTCGTCGCCCAGAATCCAGAGCGCCGCGAGCTCCCGCTCGTCCCTCGTCAACAGCCATACGTCACCATCGTCGAGCTGCGGCACCTCGATGTCACGGCCCTCGGCACGCGAACGCTGCGCGATGACACGACGCAGAGCTGCATCGATGCGGCGCTCCCGCTCGGCCTCATCTGCAATGGACGTCCATGAAATCTCGCGCTCCGGCATGCGCCGATCCTACGCCCGCGTTCACCGCCGTCAGGGCGCCCGTGAGTCAGGGAACGGCTGCAGAGCAAAAAGAGCCGGATCTTTACGATCCGGCTCTTTCTCTCACGTGCGCGAGGGGGGACTTGAACCCCCACGCCCTATATGTGGGCACTAGCACCTCAAGCTAGCGCGTCTACCAATTCCGCCACCCGCGCGTGTTGTTTCGGCTTCAGATCTCTCCGTCGCCGAGGTAAGACTCTAGCACGAATTTCCCCCTCATTTTCACACCACAGAGCCTCGTCACACTCAGCGGTACCGTTGAAGGATGAGCTCGAGTATCGACAACGACGCCACCCCGCACACGGACGAAGCCGCGAGCGAGGAGACCGCGCGGATCACCCGCGATCTGATCAGAATCGACACCACGAATTTTGGCAATGGCAAGGCAAAGGGCGAGACCGAGGCCGCCGAGTACGTCGAGGCATACCTGGCGAAACTCGGACTGACGGCGTCGCTTTTCAACTCCGAACCGGGCCGCACAAGCCTTGTCACGAGGGTTGAGGGGCGAGATTCACGCAAGCCAGCGCTTGTGGTGCACGGACATCTCGACGTGGTCCCCGCCGATCCGCGAAATTGGACGGTCGACCCGTTCGAAGGCGTCATCAGAGACGGGATGCTGTGGGGCCGCGGCGCTGTAGATATGAAGGACATGGACGCCATGATCCTCACCAGTCTGAAGAGCATCCTCGCAGACGGGCAGCCCGAACGTGATCTCATCGTCGCGTTCTTCGCCGATGAGGAGAACGGCGGCGTTCTCGGCTCGCATCACCTCGTTGAAAATCACCCGGAACTGTTCACAGGGGCAACAGAGGCAATCAGCGAGGTCGGCGGCTATTCCATCGATGTCAACGGCGAGCGCGCGTATCTGCTGCAGACGGGGGAGAAGTGCCTTGTCTGGCTCACCTTGCGCGCTCACGGAACGGCGTCCCACGGTTCGCGGGTAATGAACGACAACGCCATCACGAAGCTCGCTCACGCGGTTGCGGCGGTCGGCACACGGGAATGGCCGGTTCGGCTGACCGAGACGACGGAGAACCTCCTGCGCGAGATCGCCCGCATTCTCGACGTTGATTTCTCCCAGGTCACGCCACACGATCTGCTGCTGGCGACGGGCACGGCCGCAGGGTTCCTTCAGGCATCGCTGCGCACAACGACAAACCCGACAATGCTCGAGGCCGGCTACAAGAGCAACGTGATTCCCGACAGAGCAGAGGCGCGACTCGACATCAGGGCGATGCCTGGAGAAGAGATGGAAGTCGTCCGCCAGATTCAGGAACTTGTCGGTCCCGATATCGAGGTCGAGGTCAACCACAGGGATGTTGGCCTGGAGAACCCGTTCTCCGGATCTCTCGTCGATGCCGTCAAGCAGTCGCTGCATGCCTTCGACCCGGGCGCTCCCGTGCTTCCGTATCTCATGCCTGCGGGTACAGACAACAAAGCGCTCTCAAAACTCGGAATCAACGGGTACGGTTTCGCGCCTCTTCGACTGCCCGCCGACATGGACTTCCCAGGAATGTTCCATGGAGTCGATGAGAGAGTTCCGCTTGACGCATTAGTCTTTGGCAAGCAGGTTCTGACTGACCTGCTGCGCACCTACTAACTGACAGCACATTAATCACAGGCGGATACCCTTCACGTGGATCTTCTCAACGCGGTAATTCTCGGCATCGTTCAAGGCCTCACCGAATTTCTTCCCGTGTCCTCGAGCGCGCATCTGCGCATCGTCGGCGAATTTCTCGGCACAGGCGAAGATCCCGGCGCTCGCTTCACCGCCATTACGCAGATCGGCACAGAGGCCGCTGTCATCATCTTCTTCTGGCGCGACATCGTTCGCATCATCGGAGCGTGGTTCCGCGCGCTTCGCGGCAAGATTCCACGCAATGACCCTGATGCCCGGATGGGCTGGCTCATCATCATCGGCAGCATTCCGATCGTGGTTCTCGGGCTGCTGTTCCAAGACGCCATCGAGACGGTTCTGCGCTCCCTCTGGTTTACGGCGACGACGCTCATTGTCTTCGGTGTGCTTCTCGGCATTGCCGATTGGGTCGGGGCAAAACGACGCGAGTTGGGCGATCTCACCTACGGGCACGGCGTCATCTACGGATTCGCCCAGGCTATGGCGCTCATTCCCGGAGTCTCACGCTCGGGCGGCACGATCACCGCTGGGCTGTTTCTCGGGTACTCACGAGAGTCAGCCGCTCGCTATGCATTCCTACTCGCGATCCCCGCCGTACTGGGCAGCGGCTTTTACCAGATGGCAAAGGGCATCGCCTCGGACTGCGAGCCAGGCACGGCCGGCTGCACACAAGAACTCTTCGGACCGCTCGAAACGCTCATCGCCACCGTCGTCGCATTCATCGTTGCCATTGTCGTCATTGCGTTCTTCATGAAGTGGATCTCGAAGCACAGCTTCCTTCCGTTCGTCATCTACCGGATTCTGTTGGGCGGTGCCCTGATCGTGATGCTTCTCACCGGCGTCATGACCGCCTGACAAGAGCATTAGGCTGGGATCATGCAGTCGTGGCCCAGCCCTGAGATCCCTGTCGTTCCCGGCGAATCAACGCCTCCCTGTCTGTATGACACATCGACTGCATCACTTGTCGAGGCCGAGACAGGTGACACCGCGCGGCTCTATGTGTGCGGCATCACTCCGTACGACGCCACGCACATGGGGCACGCCGCCACCTACGTCTCCTATGACACCCTGCAGCGGGTGTGGCGCGATGCAGGGATGACGGTGCACTACGCGCAGAACATCACAGACATCGACGATCCTCTGCTCGAGCGTGCGCGCGAAACAGGGGCAGACTGGCGCGATCTCGCCGATGAGCAGATCGATCTCTTTCGCAACGACATGGCGAGTCTCAGCGTGATTCCACCCGACGATTTCGTCGCCGTCACCGATGTCATTGACCCGATCGGCAGAGCCGTCGAGCGAATGCTTCAGAACGGAACCGCCTATCGGGTTCCCACTCCCGAGTCGACGGCGGGCGATGACGTGTATTTCGATATCGCGGCGACCGAAGCCGCGGGCGTCTGGACACTTGGCGCAGAGAGCCGGTACGACCGCGAGACGATGCTCACGCTCTCTCGCGAACGTGGCGGAGACCCGGATCGCCCGGGCAAACGAGACCCCATCGACCCGCTCGTCTGGCGGGCGGCACGTGACGGGGAGCCACGGTGGCCGTCACCGCTCGGAGAGGGCAGGCCCGGCTGGCACATTGAATGCTCGGTGATCGCCCTTCGCGAGTTGGGAACCGACTTCACCGTGCAGGGTGGCGGCAGCGACCTGATCTTCCCGCATCACGAGCTGAGTGCCGCGCACGCTGCCGCGCTCTCGGGCAAACCACTTGCTCGCGTGTTCAACCACACGGGGATGGTTGCCTACCAGGGCGAAAAGATGTCGAAGTCGCTCGGCAACCTCGTGCTGGTCTCGGCCCTGCGCAAACAGGGAACGGACCCACGCATCATTCGGCTGGCGATTCTCGCTCACCATTACCGCAGCGACTGGGAATGGACAGACGATCTGCTCCCAAACTCAGCACAGCGCATGGCCGAATGGACGACCGGGTTCGCTGCCGATTCCCCAGGGGGCGCTGACGCGTCGACCGTCCTTCACGACATCAGAGCGGCGCTGCGACACGACCTCGACACGCCAACCGCTCTAGCGGCGCTGGATAAGGCATCAGCGTCGGGCGTTGACGACGCAGCGAGCGTCAAGGCAGCTATTCACGCGCTCCTCGGCGTTGCACTCGACTGACAATCGTCACGCCTGATCCTGGCCCTGATCAGAGTCAGGTTCCGTGTCGTCGTCAGGCTTCGCGTCGTCGTCAGACGTCGCCGACGGCTCATCCGCGGCATCCGGCTTGTCCTGTGCCACCTCATCGCCGGTCTTCCTCTTTCCCTGTGGTCTGTCGTCGGGCGCGACGACGGGGCCTTGGCTCTTTGACGCGTCGTCACCGCTGATTGCCGGGCCTCTGCGCCCGTCTGACGTGCGCAGGTAGCGCTCGAACTCCCGCGCAATCGCCTCGCCACTGGCCTCGGGAGCCTCGACAGTGTCGCGCGCGGCCTCGAGCTGCTTGATGTAGGCGGCCATCTCCTCATCATCGGAGGCGAGCGAGTTGATCGTCTGCTCCCACTCTTCTGCCTGCTCCATCAGGTCTCCTCGGGGGATCACCACGTCGACGAGCTCCTCAAGCTTGTCGATCAGGGCGAGCATCGCCTTGGGGGAGGGGGAGTGCTGAACGTAATGAGGAACGGATGCCCAGATCGACAGCGTGGGAATGTCGAGGATGTCTGCGGCGTCAGAGAGGGCGCTCAACACGCCGACGGGCCCCTCATAGCTGCTTCGCTCCACGTCGAGAGCCTGGCGCACCTCGCTGCTCTCGCTGCTCGTGAAAACGCTGATCGGGCGCGTGTGAGGAACATCGGCAAGCATCGAGCCAAGGCAGATGATGCCCGAGATATCGTGCGTCAACGCAGCGTCAAGGAGTTCGGCGCAAAACGCCTTCCAGCTGCGCGACGGCTCGGTTCCGACGAGCAGATAGATGTTGTCGTTGTTCGACGCGCTGATGCGCATCTCGGCATCGTCAGCGAGCCTGTCGACAGGATCAGCGGGGTGCGTCGGGCCGTAGAGCGTTGCGCTCGGCCACGTCAGCTTCTTTCGCCCCTCGGCGTCGGCTGAGATGAGCGGACGATTGAATTGGAAGTCGAAGTACAGTTCGGGATCCACATCGAACAGCGGCACGAGCTCAAGTTGGTCCTTCAGCATCCGAACTGCTCCTGTGGCAGCATCTCCGGCGTCGTTCCACCCTTCAAACGCCACGACAAGCAGCCGTCCGCCCAAGAATTCCAGTCCGTCAGTCACACGCATCCTGTGTCTCTCGATGTCCCGCCTGCAATCCGGCGGTCATCCCAGAATAGGCGCATGCGAGAGCCGGTAGCATGGTGACACGTGACTGCCATTGCTCCGGCGGCCGTTCTGTGGGACATGGACGGGACCGTCGTCGACACCGAACCGTACTGGATCCAGGCCGAAACCGACCTCGTCGAGTCGTACGGTCGCACCTGGACACACGACGACTCCATGACACTCGTGGGTGCCGGACTCTGGGACTCCGCTCAGATTCTGCGTGCTCACGGCGTCGATATGGAGCCAGACGACATCGTCTCCCATCTCACGGCCGCGGTGCGCAGCAGGCTTGCTGACGACGGCGTTCCGTTTCGACCGGGTGCAGAGCGGATGCTGGCAGAGCTCAACGCGAGCGGCGTGCGCATGGCTCTCGTCACGATGTCGGTGCGTGCAATGGCCGAGCAGGTGATCAGCCACCTGCCCTTCACTCCGTTCGAGCTCTTGGTGACGGGCGACGAGGTGACGCAGCCCAAACCGCACCCTGAGGCTTATCTCACGGCGGCCGAGCGGCTGGGAGTCGCGATCACCGAGTGCATCGCCGTCGAAGATTCTCGCAATGGACTCGCCTCTGCCATCGCTTCCGGTGCCCGCACGCTCGCCATTCCGCACGCGGTTCCCATCGACGAGGCACCAAGCCACACGACCTGGCAAACACTCGAGGCACGCACAATCGACGACCTGTTTTCCATTCCCTTCTCTGAAACGGATTCCCCCGCATGAGCTCTTCGTCTGAACGACCACAGAACAGCGGTCCGTTCCGCATCGGCGATCGCGTGCAGCTCACCGGCCCGAAGGGAAAGCGCAACACAATCACCCTTGAATCCGGGCGGCAGTTTCACACGCATAAGGGAATGATCGACCACGATGACGTCATCGGCCGCCCCGATGGCTCCGTCATCACCAACTCCGCGGGCCTCGACTATCTGGCACTTCGCCCCCTGCTTATCGACTTCGCCATGTCGATGCCCCGGGGCGCGGCCATCATCTATCCGAAAGACGCCGCGCAGATCCTCGCGCAGGCAGATATCTTTCCCGGTGCGACCGTCGTCGAGGCCGGAGTAGGGTCGGGCGCTCTCTCGCTCTGGCTCCTTCGCGCGCTCGGCCCGGCTGGCACGCTGACATCGTTCGAGCGTCGCGAGGAGTTCGCCGCCGTCGCACGCGGCAATGTCGCCACGTTCACCGGCGTCGACCCCTCGAATTGGACGATCACCGTCGGCGATCTCGCTGAAGAGCTGCCGAACGCCGCGCCGCGCGCAAGCGTCGACCGTGTCGTTCTCGACATGCTGGCACCGTGGGAATGCCTTGATGTCGTCTCTGATGCACTCGTGGCCGGGGGAGTGCTGCTCTGCTATGTGGCAACCGTGACGCAGCTCTCGCGTGTCGCCGAAGCCATCAGAGACAGCGGACTCTATACGAACCCCGAGTCCACAGAGACGATGGTGCGCGGGTGGCACGTCGAAGGTCTCGCCGTGCGGCCGGAGCACCGCATGATCGGGCACACTGGATTTCTCATCACAGCGCGACGGCTGGCGCCGGGGGCTGTTCTTCCCGAACTGAAACGCCGCGCCTCCAAGAGCGACTTCAGCGCAGACGACGTCGAAGTGTGGACGCCAGGCGCACTCGGGCAGCGCACCGTCAGCGAGAAGAGTCTGCGCAAGCGCGTTCGCGCTGCTGAAGCCGGAGCCGAAGCGTCGAAATCACGCGACCTCGGAGAATCTGCACCCCCGGTGGCCGACGCGCCCGACGACGAGCACTAAACTTGAGACAATCACGTCCGTGACATCGAAACGAGGTACCGTGCGCTACGCACCCGCCGTGCTCCTGACCGCAGCACTCGTCACCGCGACTCTCAGTGGATGCGCCGGCGCACCTGCCGACGTCGCGTGCGCCACGCCCGGTGATGCGTCGAACCAAGTTTCCGTGACGGGAAAATTCGACTCAGAGCCGTCGGTCTCCATGCCGACGCCGCTCTATGCTCCGGCAACACAGGTGAGTACCGCCATCGAGGGCGACGGCGAGACGCTCGCGGGCAACGAGGTCGTCGAGCTGGCGTGGAGCCTGTACAACGGCCGCACCGGAGAGAAGATCTTCGCGACGCCCTACGATGACGTCAAACCAGCCAGCCCAAGCGGAATGCTCCCGGGAATGGCCGACGCTCTCGCGTGCCACACCGTTGGCTCTCGACTCGTTGCCGCCATCACACCAGATGACGGTTTCGGCGAAGCGGGCAACCCGATGTATGGGGTGAAGGCCGACGACACCCTCGTGATGGTCATCGATATCAAGAACGCCTATCTCGGCAAAGCAGACGGCATCAGTATGCCGGTTGTTCAGCCTGGCTTCCCGTCTGTGGCGGTAGCACCTGACGGCACGCCTGGGCTCACGATCCCCACCTCGCCCGCACCAACGACGGCGAAATCGGCTCTGCTGAAACTCGGAGACGGCGACACGGTGAAGGCCTCAGACACCGTTCTCGCCCAGATTCAACAGGCATCGTGGAACAACCAGTCGATCACCTCTTCGACCTGGACAGACGGTTCGCCTAAGACCATTCCCATGAACAAAGCGCCGAAAGAGTTGACGGATGCTCTCACGGACATTCACGTGGGCTCTCAGGTGATTGTTCTCGTACCCACGCCAGACGGCGATGCCTCAATCTATGTCATTGACGTGCTCGGAGTGCTCTGACGGGGTGTGTCTGATGCTGTGAGGCCGGCGCATCACTAGGATGAAGCACGTGTCTGACTCCACTCCAGCTGCCCAACGCGTCCCTGTCGAGGAACGCCTGTTCAGCCTTGTCCTCGCACTCGTCGCGACGGAATCGGGACTGACGAAAGACGCGATCCTGTCCACAGTGCAGGGCTATCGTCAGCGATTCGTGAGCAGTGGAGACAACGCAAGCCTTGAGCGGCAATTCGAACGAGACAAAGACGATATCCGTGACCTCGGCATTCCGCTCGAAGCGACAAGTCCGCCCGACGAAGAGGGAAACTCCCAGAACACGCGGTACCGCATCCCCAAGGGCGAATACGATCTTCCCGAAGACGTCAACTTCACCGCTGAGGAAATCACCCTTCTTGGTCTCGCGGCGACAGTCTGGCGCGAGGGCACACTGTCTGGCGAGTCTCAGCGCGCGCTCATGAAGCTGCGCTCGCTCGGCGTCACCGAGATCGATCCGATCATCGGCGTCGCCCCGCGGCTGAGAACACGCGAGGCCGCGTTTGAACCTCTGCGCACGGCGCTTGAACGGCACGCCATCGTCTCGTTCCCGTACGTGAAGCCCGGTGACACGGCTGCGCGCGTGCGAACCGTCGCGCCGCTCGCGCTCGTGCAGCACAGTGGCCGTTGGCATCTCTACGCGATTGACGACGAGATCGACGAGCGACGAACGTTTCTGCTGTCGCGCATGGTGCAGACGCCGCGCTCGTCAGGGCGCTCGTTTGATCCGCCCGATGACAGCGAGAGTTTCGCCGAAACGGCTCTTCGTGACCTCGACCGGCTCTGGGAGCGCAACGTTGCAACGGTGCGTGCCGACTCCGATACCCATGCCTGGTTTCGCCTTTCGCGGCTTCACGGAGCCGAAGCGATCGACGACGATCTCTTTCGCCTTCATTTCACAGACATCAACATCCTTGCCGACGAGATCGCCGCATTCGGGCCCGAAGCGGAGGCTCTCGCTCCGCCGAGCCTCCGCGCCGCGATCGTGCAGCGACTCACCCGCACTCGGGCCGGGCATTCAAACGGTGAGGAGTCACGGTGAACGCACGCACGCCCGGGGCACGCGACAAGCTGGCGTTTCTGCTCTCCCTGGTTCCGTATCTGCTTGACCGGCGTCATTCGACGGTCGCCGAGGCCGCCGCGCATTTCGATGTCGCAGAAGAGCACGTTCGCCAGTCTGTTCGCCTGATCGCGGTTTCCGGCGTGCCGGGGGACAGCACGCAGTACCAGCACAACGACCTCTTCGACATCGACTGGGACTCCTTTGAGGAGCGCGATGAGATCATCATCACGCATCTTGTGGCAATCGATGATTCGCCGAGATTCTCCGCCCGCGAGGCTGCGGCGCTCATCGCAGGGCTGCAATACCTCTCGGCCCTTCCCGAACAGGCCGACCGTGATGTCATCGGCGCCGTCATGGCAAAACTCACTCGCGGCGCCTCCGGCGCGCCCCTTCAAGTTGCTGTCGAGAAGGGCGTCGCCGACACGACGCTGACCGACATCCGATCGGCGGTATCGTCTGAGCGCCAAATCGAGTTCACCTACATCAATTCTCGTGACGAGCGCGAGCGCAGACGCGTCGATCCGCTGCGCATCGATTCACTCGATCAGAATTGGTATGTGCGAGCCTGGTGCCACCTCCGCCGCGGAGTCCGCACCTTCCGACTCGATCGCATGTCTGATGTGAGCATCATCGACGCCGAGATCACGCACCGCGCCGGCGACGTCACCCTGCCAGACACGCTGTTCCAGGCATCCGACGACGATGTCTCTGTCGTGGTCGATCTCTCGAAAGATGCCGTGCCGCTGATCGACGAGTACATTTCCTCCACAACGCCGAACGCGGACCCCGGTCGTGTCACCGCGACGCTTCGCCTCGCGCACATAGCGAACCTCGGACGACTGATCGTCGGCCTGCCTGGAAACGCTCGAGTGATCGAGCCGCCCGAGGCACGTGAGCAGATTGCCCGCTGGGCTTCGAGAGCGCTGTCACGGTACGAGAACGATCCGCACTCGCCCCGGGGCTCTCTGCGGTAGCACACTGTAGAATGATTCGACCTCCACTGATTGGTATTAAATGCTTGGCAACTTGACCGGATGGCACCTGCTCATCATCCTGTTTCTCGTGCTTTTGTTGTTCGGTGCCCCGAAGCTTCCTGGACTCGCGCGCAGTGTCGGCCAGTCGATGAAGATCTTCAAGAGCGAGATCAAGAACGACGATGACACCTCGAAGACGAACGACGAACGGCCGAACACGGACAAGACGACACCCACGTCGCCCGATTCGACCGCACCAGAGAAGTCGTCCGACGATCCGACCCCTAAGCCCTGATCACGGCTGTGTCTGAGCGGCCTACTTTTTCGAGCAAGAAGAAGCCCCCGAAGTCCCGCGAAGGCCGGATGACGCTGGGTGAGCATCTGCTCGAACTTCGCAAGCGACTCTTTATCGCTGCGATCGCGATCGTCGTGGGGATGATCGCTGGCTTTGTCGTGTCGAACTACGCGATCGAACTCATGTCGGAGCCCATCCGTCAGCTCGCTGATAAGAAACTGGCGAATCTGAACTTCGACACGGTGACAAGCGGCTTCGACCTGCACATGAAGGTTGCGCTGACGCTCGGCTTCGTCGTGTCTGCCCCTGTCTGGCTTTACCAGATCTGGTCGTTCCTCGTTCCCGGTCTGAAGCGCAGCGAAACCAAGTACATCCTCGGCTTCATCCTCACCGCGATCCCGCTGTTCTTTGCCGGCTGTTACGCCGGCTGGATCGTCATGCCACACATCGTCGAGCTCATGGCCGGCTTCACGCCAGACGACGCATCGAATCTCTATCAGGCCGGCTACTACTACGACTTCATACTGAAGCTCGTGCTCGCTGTCGGGATCGCTTTCGTTCTGCCCGTCTTCCTCGTACTGCTGAACTTCGTCGGTGTGCTCTCCGCTCGCGCGATCATCAACGGCTGGCGAATCGCTCTTCTCGTCATCATGCTGTTCTGTGCGATCGCAACGCCCGCAGCCGACGTCATATCGATGTTCCTCCTCGCGGTCCCCATGATCGTGCTGTACTTCGCGGCATACGGCGTGTCCTTCATCAACGACAGACGCCGCGCGAAGAAAGCGGCGAAGCTGGAGGCCGAGTACTCGTCTTGACACCTGAGCCCACCGTGCACTCCGCCGCCTACTCTGCTTTCACAGCGGAGTTGGACTTCTCACTCGATGAGTTCCAACGCCGTGCGTGCGATGCCATCGACGCCGATCACAGTGTGCTCGTCGCGGCGCCGACAGGGGCGGGCAAGACCATCGTCGCTGAATACGCGATTCACGTTGCCATGCGGCAGGCGAATGCCAAGGTCTTCTACACGGCACCGATGAAAGCGCTCAGCAACCAGAAGTTCACGGAACTCACGGAACTCTACGGAGCGGACTCCGTCGGCCTTCTCACGGGCGATACCAATATCAATCCCCGCGCACGCATCGTCGTCATGACTACCGAAGTGCTACGCAACATGCTGTACGCAGACTCCGATCTGCTCCAGAATCTGGCGTTCGTCGTCCTCGATGAAGTGCACTACCTCGCCGACCGCTTTCGCGGGGCCGTGTGGGAAGAGGTAATCATTCACCTTCCCGGGCCCGTACGGCTCATCTCGTTGAGCGCCACGGTCTCGAACGCCGAGGAATTCGGCGACTGGCTGCAGACGGTACGCGGTGACACCGAGGTGATCGTGTCGGAGGATCGCCCCGTTCCCCTCGACCAGCACGTCATGATCCAGGGCGACCTCGTCGGGCTTTTCGCTGACGGGGGAGCGGGGTCTCGGGTGAACCCAGAGCTCGTTCGGCTCGCCAAATATGGCGGCCGCGCACCAACCAGCAAGCGCGACAGACACGTGCGCCATCGGAGAAGCGGTGTGCACCGTATTCGCCGCGAAGAGGTCGTGCGCCTTCTGGAAGGTCACCAGCTGCTCCCGGCGATCTACTTCATCTTCAGCCGCGCAGGCTGCGATGGTGCCGTTGAGCAAGTTGTGCGGTCCGGCCTCCGACTGACCGATAGAGATGAGCGCAAACTCATTCGCGAGTTCGCTGAAGAACGGTGCCGCAACATTCCCGACCGCGATCGATCGATTCTCGGTTATTGGTCGTGGCTCGACGCCCTGCAGCGCGGCGTCGCCGCCCACCATGCGGGAATGCTTCCGGTCTTCAAGGAGGTCGTCGAAGAGCTGTTCCGCCGTCGGCTTCTCCGCGTCGTCTTCGCCACCGAAACGCTGTCGCTTGGAATCAACATGCCCGCGCGCACCGTGGTTCTCGAGAAGCTTGAGAAGTTCAATGGCGAATCGCGTGTGCGCATAACCCCGGGGGAGTACACCCAGCTCACCGGGCGGGCAGGGCGCCGCGGAATCGACGTTGAGGGCCACTCGGTGATCTGCTGGCACGACGGGCTTGAACCGGGCTCCGTCGGGTCGCTGGCGTCGAAGCGCAGCTACCCTCTGACCTCGAGCTTTCGTCCGACGTACAACATGGCTGTCAACTTGATTGCGCAATTCGGGCGCGCCCGCACCCGCGACATCCTCGAATCGTCGTTTGCGCAGTTTCAAGCGGACCGCGCTGTGCTCGCGCTCGCACGGACGGTCCGCGAACAAGAGGAGTCGCTCGCGGGCTATGCGGAGTCAATGGCCTGCGATCGAGGCGACTTCGCAGAATACGCCGGGCTCCGCCGCGAGCTGACCGATCTGGAGCGAAAGAGCGCTCGGGTGCATTCGATGCCGCGTGCGCAGCGCGACAAACGGCAGAAGCGCGTCTCTGAGCTGCAGAAGCGCATGCGCCAGCATCCGTGCCATGGATGCCCCGATCGCGAGTCACACGCACGGTGGGCGGAACGCTGGTGGAGACTGCGCCGTGAGACCGACCAGCTGAAGAAACGCATCGCATCGCGAACGAACGCCGTCGCCGCCGTTTTCGATCGCGTGACCGATGTGCTCTCCGAGCTCGATTATGTTCGCTCCGCCCCAGACGGTGAGCCGACTCTCACCGACGACGGACATGTGTTGTCACGCGTCTACGGAGAACGCGATCTTCTGGTCACCGAATCCCTGCGCACGGGGCTCTGGGACCAGCTGGACGGCGCCTCGCTCGCTGCGATGGTGAGCTGTCTGCTCTTCGAGCCAAAGCGGGATTCGTCTGAATACGCCCAGCAGTACCTTCCTCGCGGGCCGTTCAGAAAGGCGCTGACAGAGACGATGCAGGTATGGACGGCTCTCGACGATCTCGAGGACCGCCACCGCCTCAGCAGGTCCGAACCGCCGTCGACAGGGCTTGCGCCGGCGATCCACATGTGGGCGCGAGGTGAGGAGCTCGATCGCGTTCTTGTCGAGGCCGATCTCTCGGCTGGCGACTTTGTTCGCTGGTGCCGTCAGATCATCGACCTTCTCGATCAGATCAGCGGAATCGCGGGTCCGACGATGACGGCGACGTCGCGATCTGCGATCGACGCGGTGCGTCGGGGCATCGTTGCCTATGCCTCCGTCTGATTCACAGCCTCTACCTCGTAGGCTGAAGAGCGTGTCTAGATCTCGCCGTCGAATGCAAGACCGCACCCGCCCACCGATTCCTCTTCTCGCCGCGCTCATTGTTGCCGCGGCATCTGGACCGGTTCTTGACGCCGGGTTCCCTGACAAAAACATCTGGCCGCTGGCGTTCGTCGGCGTCGCGATGATTCTCGTCACCCTCATCGGACGCAGAGCCGGCACGGGTTTTCTCGTCGGCTTCGTCGCCGGCCTGTCTTTCTACCTGACACACATCTTCTGGGCAACGCTCTATCTCGGAGCCATACCCTGGCTGGCTCTGTCGACACTGGAGTCGCTCTTCTTCGCGCTCGGCGCGATGCTCATCACCCTGGCGTACCGCTGGGTGCCCCGCGTGTGGACGTCGCCCGTTGCGCGGTTCACCTTTCTGCCCGCCGTCGTCGCAGCGCTCTGGACCGCGCGTGAATCGATCGCCAGTGTGTGGCCGTATGGAGGCTTCGCGTGGGGACGCGTTTCGCTCAGCCAATCTCAGAGCCCTTTCGCCGACCTCGTTTCGTGGCTCGGGCTTTCTGGGCTGAGCTTCGTTCTCGTCTTCCTCACCGCCGTCATCGTTCAGCTGCTGATCACGCCCGGTGCCCTCAGGCTCTCGGCCGCGGCAGTGCCCGTTGCCCTGATCGCCTGCGTACTTGCGGTACCGGCCTGGTCAACCCAGCAGAACGGAACATCGACGATCGCGGCCGTCCAAGGAAACGGCAAGGCGGGCTACTTCGACGAACGCGAGCCCGGAGACATCCTCATTTCACAGCTCAAAGCCTCGCAGGATGTTGTCGGTCACAGCATCGATCTTCTCGTGTGGCCAGAAAACGGAACCGACCTCGACCCCACTCGAGACAGCGCTTCCGCTGTGGCTCTCAATCTGCTGAGCGAATCGCTGGGTCGAGCCCCGATACTGACAGGCACCATCACGCACCGAGACGGCAACTACTACAACACGTCATTGCTACTGCAGGACGGCCGCGTCGCGGATTACTACGACAAAGTGCATCCTGTTCCGTTTGGCGAATATGTGCCTGACCGCGCGTTCTGGGAGCCGTTTGCACCCGATCTTCTCGGACTGATCCAGCGAGATTACACGCCGGGAACCCGAGACTCCGTCATGAATGTCAACGGCATGATCGCCGGAATCTCGATCTGCTTCGACATCGTCGACGATGCGCTCGTGCGCGACACGATCGACCGCGGCGCGCAGATCATTCTGGCGCAGACAAATAATGCCGATTTCGGCGAGACCGATGAGAATCAGCAGCAGCTGGCGATTGCACGGATGCGCGCAATCGAGACAGGTCGTGCGCTTGTGAACATCTCGACGGTCGGCGAGAGTCAGATGATCGCCCCAGACGGATCGACGATTCAAGAGATTCCGTCACACGAACCGGGATATCTGCTGCAAACGCTGCCACTGATGAAAGGAACAACGCCTGCTGTCGCGCTCGGCGCTCAGATCGAGATGATCATTGTCGTTTTCGGCCTGAGCGCACTCGTGGCCGCTGGCACAGGTGCCAGGCGGCCACGAAAGCGTCGCTGAGGTTCTTACGCCTAGGCGCTTTTCTGCTCTCCTCGTCGCGCACGCAGATACTCGAGGCGCTCCTGAAGAAGCACTTCGAGCTCGTCGCGGCTGCGCCGTTCGAGGAGCATGTCCCAGTGAGACCGTGGGGTCTTCGCATCTGAATGATCGACCGTGACGGTCTCTGTGCCGACCAAAAGCAGCGCTTCCGCGCCGCAGGCCTTGCACTCCCATACGTCCGGAGCTTCAGCATCCGCGGCAAAAGTGAGGGTTGTCTCCTTTTTGCACTCGGTGCACTGGTATGTGCGCTGAACTCGTTCTGAAAAGACGACGCCCTCTTCGCTTTGCAAGCTCTGGGCGCCGAGGCGCATTCCGCGCAAACTGCGATCTGCCATTGTGTGGTCTCCTTCTCGCCGCTCTCCTCATGTATAAACCAACAAGCTGGGCAAATGCTTCCAGCGGGAAGGGAAACGCTCTGCACATCGTCGATTAGTGCCGGGTCATTCTGATCGCAACGTCGCACCGGTCGGTAATGATCCCTTCCACGCCCCAACCGTGCAGTCGGGCCATGTCGGACGGGTCATTGACGGTCCACACATGCACCTCGATCCCTGCACGATGCATGACCCGCACAATTCGCGGAGAGACGAGCCGCAGTCTCCCTCGCTTTTCTGGGATCTGCACAACGGGGATGCCGGTGAGCACCGCGGCGACGCGGGTGGGCGCGCCGAGCAGCATCCAGGGGAGCGCCGCAATGATCTTCGCCGAGGAGGCGCTCGTTGTCACGCCGGGCAGCAAAGCGACGGCGGCGCGACGTGTCTTTTCGTCGAATGAGGTCACGAGTACCCGCTCGGTGGCGTCTGCGTCGAGTATGGCGCGGGCAGCAGGCTCTGCGGCGGCCCGCGTCTTCACGTCAATATTGAAGCGCACCTCGGGAAATGCCGAGAGCGCGTCGGAGAGTGCGGGCATGCTCTCGCCTTCACCAAGGTCGAGTGCTCGAAGCGTCTCGTAGCGCTCATCGGCGATGTTCCAGGTCGTTCCTCCGAGAGTGAGGGTGGCGTCATGGTGAATGACGCACACGCCGTCTTTGGTGACGTGCACGTCAGTTTCGACGTAATCAGCACCCGCGGCGACAGCAGCACTGAACGCGGCGAGAGTGTTCTCGGGAACACCGGCTGCGAGCCCTCGATGAGCGAAGATTCTGATGTCTCGCTGCGGGGCGAGAAAACGGACGGTCACGAAGCCTCACCGTTCGACGCAGAAATCGATGGAATCCTCGCGTCTCGTGCACGCCGCTTCATTGTCTGCGCCCTCCATCGACCGCGCTCATTCAGCATCCTGCCCTCGAATCTATCAGTGCAGCAATGCACAACTTGGTAGTCTCGGGAGGTACTCGCGGCTCGCCGCATCCGATCGTCTAGGAGTTCCCCTCGTGTCTAACCCCCTTCAGCCTGGTTCTCTCGATGGCAAGCGCGTTCTGGTGACGGGGTCGAGCCGCGGCGTCGGTGCCGACACTGTGCGCTATTTCGCCGAGGCAGGGGCTCACGTCGCAATCAACTTCCGCAATAAGGAAGCGCGCGCTGAGAAGCTTGCTGACAGCATCCGTGATAGCGGCGGTACCGCGATCACTGTCGGTGCCGATCTCACGAAACCGGAATCCGTCAAGGCCATGTTCGACATCGTCGCCAAGGAGCTCGGACAGCTCGACATTCTCGTTCTCAATGCGTCAGGCGGCATGGAATCGGGAATGGATGAGGACTACGCAATGGTGCTCAATCGCGACGCGCAGGTTGGAGCGCTGGCCGCCGCGCAGTCGCTGCTCGGGCACGGCTCGCGCGTGGTCTTCGTCACGAGCCACCAGGCGCACTTCATTCGCACGACGCCGACAATGCCCGAGTATGAGCAGGTTGCCACGTCGAAGCGCGCGGGGGAGGACGCCCTGCGAGAGCAGATCCCCGCTCTCGCGGAGAAGGGCATCGACTTCGTCGTCGTGTCCGGCGACATGATCGAGGGAACCATCACAGCGACGCTGCTGAACCGAATGAACCCTGGAGCACTCGACGAGCGCAAGAAGGCAGCGGGCAAGCTCTATAACGTGGCTGAGTTCGCCGCAGAGGTCGCGCTCGCTGCAGTCGAGCCGATTCCTGAAGACAACACCCGACTCGTCGGCGATGTTTCTGGTTTCACGCCCGAATCTTAGCGGCTATGAGCCTGCGGTGACAGGCTTGTCTCGGCCACGCGCGAAGACGATTCCTTCAAGCGTCTGCGCGATTCCGCCGACGACGAGCATCGTCGCGGCGACGATCAGCATGACTCCGGCGGCGAATCCGGGGGAGATCACCACAAGGATTCCTCCGACGATGCTCAGCACCCCATAGACGACGGCGAGCCATTTCAGCGAGCTGTTTGGAAGCGACGCGAGTGACGCAATTCCTTCGACAATCCATACGATTCCAACAACCGTCGCCAGAATCGTGATGCCGAACCCTGGATTTATGAGGATCACGATGCCGGCGATCACCAAGAGGATGCCGAGCACGACGGCAAGAATCTTGCCACCGGTTGTCGCCTCGAACGCTGAGAGTCCAATGGCAGCGCGCACAATCCCGGTAACGATAAAGAAGACGCCGAATGCCCAGGCGACGAGCAACAGCGTCACGCCGGGCCACGCCCAGATAACGATGCCGAGAGCAACAGCTGCGAGCCCTCCGATGATGAGGGCAACCCTGATGCCCGTGATCTGCCCGGGGGAGAGCCGCACATGATCGATCAGCCATTTTGTTGTGTTCTCAGACACCGTTCCTCCTCGAAATTCGTTCCGATGTCTACTTTCGCGCAGTTTCATGCAAGATGCACGCGTTTCGCCGCAAATCTCGATGAACTGTCGTTGCGCGATGGTAGCTGTCCTTGCCAGGGCGGGGAAGGTGGACCGATATCCAACGCATTATGTCAAGTAATGCCAATTATCACGCTAAATCTTGCGTCTGGTGAGAGCGGTATGCGCATGCGAAGAAGCTCGCAGGCGTCATACCGGCCGCCAGAGATCCTGGAGCTCTCAGCATCTCGAGCGCCGGTGATTCGCGTCCCACACGAACGCGCATCGCACCCAAAGCCATTCACAGAATTGTTTCTGTGCAATCCAAGACATTTGGCACTCGACATTCGATTCAGCGACGTACAGGCATGACTCCCCAAGGCGCGCAGGGAGCACTCCACGGCACTCACCGCGATGTCGCATTCGACACAAGAGCTCCTGTGCGAACGATGCGGTGCACAACTCATATATCGCCGGGCGCAGCGGCCCTCACGTGTGCACCTTCAAGCTGATAATGTACATTATGTCAACTAAGCTTTTCTGGGCCCACCGGGCCACTGCCCCCGTGACTCGAGATCGCCACACGTGTCTCGACCATCGTCGCGACCCATCCGCCACCGCGATCCGCCCGCCATTTCCGCTCTCCGCGGGGTGATTCACCCACACGCGCTGCCGTATCTACTCCTTGTCGTCGTCTTGCCTCGCCGGAACGGGCGCAGCATCTCATTTTCCACATTATGGAAACTCTGGCCGATGCCCCCTGCGACACCTCACAGGTGGGTGGGCTTTGTCTCTGAGCGACCCTGCCCGGCAAGGAGCATTGCTCTCCCCTGCTCGTTAGCCTGAATCCATGACACGTCGAATCTTGCTCCTTCGACACGCGATGCCCGACGCATCACTCGATGCTTCTCCTGACGCCTGGCCGCTGAGCGACGACGGTGCGGCGGCTGCGTCGCGGTTATTTGGGCGACTTCCCACTAACGGTGTCCTCGCATCAAGTCCAGAGCTCAAAGCTCGGCAGACTCTCGAGCGCGCACCCGGCACGCAAACAGACATCGTTGTCGATTCCCGCTTCGCGGAGGTGCGCCGCCCGGATGAGCCGTTTGACGATGGATTTCGCGATCGACGGTTCACGTGGATCGTTGGTCATCCGTGCCCACTCCATGAGCATTGGGAGACTCCAGAAGCTGCAGCGTCGCGGTTTCAAGCAGGAATCAACGCGATCGATGGCGAGTCGATCGTCGTCGCGAGCCATGGCATGGTGCTGACGGCATGGCTTATCGCCGTTGGCGTAGTGAGACCAGGCCATGAGGCCGGTCGCTTCTGGAGCGCACTATCCATGCCCGATCTCGTCGAGGTGACGGTGCCGTGACCCTCGCCGCCCGTAGAATGGCGCTTATGCCCGCAGCCCCGATTGCCACTGATGCTCGCGGAGACTCGCTAATCGAAATCGTGCGCACCGATTCGGCCGGGCTGAGCGAGGCAAGCGCGCGTACGCCGTGCCCACTCGCACTCGTGGTCGTCGCCGATGGGCATTCCGGTCGCGTTCTCTTCGGCCTCAATTGGTGGCGGCGATCGTTTGAGCTGCCCGGTGGAATGGTGGAGGATGACGAGTCTTTTGAGAGCGCCGCGTCTCGGGAGCTCCAGGAAGAAACCGGAATCAACGTTCCGCAACCGCTGCTCGTGGGATATGCGTACTTTGGGCTGACAACTCCCCCGCGAGAGGAACTCGGGGCCATCTTCTTTGCGCGCGTTTTTGACGCCGTTGCGACACCAAGCGACGAGCTTGTGGAACTGGCATGGCGGGTGCCGTTGACAGCATCCGACACCCCAGTTTCCCACCTCGACGATGTTATTGCAGCGTGGGCACTCACCGTTGTTGCAGGTTGATTCCACGTGCTGCTCACGTCGCCCAATGAGCACGAACGCGATGTATTCATCACAAAGAACCGAATCAGCATTTGTGAGCCGAGAAAATCACGGACGGCTGCGTGAGCATTTCACGCAATCGACGTTGGTCACGGCGATCCAGCTGAATCATGTCAAAAGCTCGTTGGGTGTCTTCAGCAGCCTCATACACGATCGGTGAAACACTCTCGATCCAGTCCTCACGCTGTTGCGAATTCCACTCAGCTTGCCGGTCTCCCGCCTGCCCCTGATGAGGAGTGCCCGCCATCGCGCGAACCGACTGTGCATAATCATCGACGACTGAGCTGGGCGGCACGCCGGCATTTCCAAGAAGTAGCGCCGTAATCATGCCGGTACGATCGCGGCCCGCGCTGCAGTGAACGAGAACCCCAGATGGCGACGTGGCTATCGCCCTGAGAGAGTTTCGGACCAGTTCCGGCAGAATCCGCCAATTGTGGACCCAGTATTCCGGCGAGTCGAGAATGGGAAAACACGTTCGCCGGAATTCCTCAGATTCCTGATCTTCTGTTGGGGTCGACAGAACCACAATATTCTCCGTTGATCGCTCGTCGACTTCAGGGTCCTGTTCTCGAGCGCCCGTTTCATGAAGACAACGAAGATCGACAACTGTGTTCAACCCCCAGCTGCGAGCCGACTCCCAACCTTCCTTCGAGATCAACTCACGTCGAGGACCACGGGCGATACGACCGTAGATGGTCTCTCCTGTTGGAGACGTCGAGGAGGGCAACCCTCCAAGATCGCGAATATTTCGAACCCCGCCCCCATCTCAGTTCGCGCATTTCCCCACAATATTTCTGTAAGACTGATGCCATGCGCTGCATCCCACTCGAAAGACCGGAAGGCGTGCGCTGCATACCGAATGAGCATTCCGGCGCAGGCGTTCTCGTGCTCGCCGGCTCGAGTGGACGTATCGACGAAGATCGAGCCAGAGTCTTCGCGCAATTGGGTTGCATCGCCGAGTCGATTCGCTGGTTTGGCGGGGCCGGGCAGCACGACGAACCGTGGGAGATTCCCCTCGAGACATTTGCTGAACGCGTCGAGAATCTCACGAGAACCTGCGACCGTGTCTATGTTGTCGGAACGTCGTTCGGTTCCGAGGCCGCGCTTCTGACCGGAGCCCGCGTCGATGCCGTTTCCGGCGTCGTCGCGTTCGCCCCGTCAGATGTCGTCTGGGCTGGCTTCGACGGCGCGGGACGCGAGACCTCCCATTGGACGCTGGACGGCGCACCCCTCCCCTACGTTCCGTTCGATTTCGATGCGCATGTACCCAACGAAGTGCCATGTTTTCTCCCGCTGTATACCGCCTCACGCGTGACTTACACACACCTCGTCGAGTCGGCGTCGATTCCCGTCGAGCGCATCAAAAATCTCGTTCTCGTCGCGGGAGGTGACGATCAGGTCTGGCCGAGTATTGCGCACGCCGAACGCATCCGCGATAGGCGTCAGGGATGCCCGTTCGCCACGACCCTCGTGAGCCACGACGCAGCAGGGCACCGCACCTTGCTCCCCGGAGAGCCCCCGATCTCCTCAGGCCGAGTAATGACGCGCGGAGGCTCGGAGCAAGCCGATCGTGCGCTTGGCAACCAAGCCTTGGGCGCCATTCTCGACATGCTCACGACTCACTGACGCCCCTGCGACGGGATAGCATCACTCCCGCATTGAGTGCATCAGCCATAGAGCGAGTGTTGCCGTAACAATCATCACAATGGCAAGACCAGACCACGCAACGTCGTAACCGCTTGGCAGAGCCGACACGCCTTCTGCCCCCGCAGAGACTGCGCTTGCTGCCATCGTCACCAGCGCGACGATCCCCGAGAGCGCTGTCGGAACGGCGATCGCCATTGTCTTCTGTCGCCTGGTCCACTGAGGCGACCGCACGAGCATCAGAACTCCGATCAGCCAGCCGACAACAGGAACAACGATTCCACCAAACCCGTAGGCGATTGCCGCTGTGCGCACGAATGTACGCGAATCGCCCGACGTGTGCCCCGGCGACGCATCTCGCACACGTAAACCGCTATACCCAGCAACGTTACTGACCATTAACTCAATCTACGCTTCCGAAAACAAAGAAGCAACGATCTGATAACGACCGATGAAGGAGGTCGGACGCGGGCAACGATAAACTTGTCGGATGCCTCAAACGCACCGTGAGCGCACACGCGCAGCCTACGATCGCGTCGCCGTCGACTACGCTGAGCTTCTCGAGAATGAGCTCACCGCACGACCGCTTCACCGCTACCTCCTTGACGACCTCGCCGCACGCGTGAGTGGGCCGGTCCTTGACGCGGGCTGCGGGCCGGGGCGCGTCGCCCGGTATCTGGCAGATCGCGGTGTGACAGCATCCGGCATCGATCTCTCCCCCGCGATGGTCGCCGAGGCCAAGCGGCGGAACCCGGGCATCGACTTTCGCGTCGGCGCGCTCGACGAGCTGGGTGTCGCGGATGGATCGCTCGACGGCATCGTCGCCTGGTACTCGATCATTCACACGCCGGAATCCGAGCTCTCGAGTGTGATCGCCGAGTTCCGACGCGCACTCTCACCCAGCGGCATCCTGCTGATCGCTTTTCAAGCCGGCGCCTCGCAAAGTGTGACGATCTCGAGCGCATACGGCCACGACGACCTCGACTATGTCGCGTATCGCCATTCTCCGGACGCCATTGTCTCAGCTCTCGAGGCGGCCGGGTTCACCGTCGAGCTCCGTGCCGAGACGGCGCCGGAACCACCAGAACGTACTGCCCAGGCCTACCTCGTCGCGTCGGTGGCGCGCACGCGCGTGGACGACGTGCCCGACGAGCGCATCAGCACATCGCGGCTTCTGCTCCGCTGCCCTACCCTCGACGATGTCGACGCGATTACCGCCGCCTGCCAGGATCCCGAGATCCAGCGGCGCGTTCCAGTGCCTGTCCCCTACCGGCATGAGCACGCCGTCGCCTATGTCACGTCGTTCTGCGAAGACGGCTGGCGTACCGGCGAGAGACTCACCTGGGCGCTCGAAGCAGACGGCGCGTTTGCGGGAGTCGTGGGACTCGACGCGATCGAACACGGCTCGTCGAATCTCGGTTTCTGGATGGCACCGGATCAGCGTGGGCACGGGTATCTCTCGGAGGCCGTCGCCGCCGTGCTCGACTACGCTTTCGGAACGCTGAACCTCGAGCGTGTCGAATGGCGATGCTACGCGGGCAACCACGGCTCAGCGCGCGTGGCACAACGCACGGGCTTCCGCTTCGAGGGCATACGGCGTTCCGCCTCGTTAGGCCGCGTCGGTCGCGAAGACGACTGGGTCGGCAGCATCCTCGCCACAGACGACCGCGTTCCACAGCCCTGGGCCGTCCTCGACACCTAGCTGATGCCGAGCTCAGCGAGAAAGCTCTGCGCGCACGTTCGCCACCCGCACGCGAAAGTCCCACGGAACACGTTCTGGCAGCTCGTCCACCGCCCACCACGCGACATCTTCGCTTTCGTCGCTTGTTCTCGGGTCCCCCGCACCGATGGCGGCGAAGCCGAGGTCCCAGTGGCATCGGCACCGCCCAAACGACGATGCGAGCTCGTGCCGGTTCAGATCGAACGGTGCGCCCCGAAGCATCCGGATGCTGTCAAGCCCGCTTTCTTCGCGCGACTCGCGTTCCGCGGCGGCGGCGATCGTTGCATCTGCACCCTCGATATGCCCGCCCAGCTGCACCCAGAACTGTCCCTTCTTGTGAAAGCAGAGAAGCAGCTTCCTGAAGTCTGGGGTGAAGATGAAGCAACTTGCGGTGAGGTGGTCGGAACCACCCTCACGGTCAAGAGAACTCTCGCCCCGCTCGCCCAGAAACTCGAGATACTCCTGGCGACGGTACGTCTGTTCCGCAGAGAGCGGCACCCACGACTGCAGCTGACGAGCGAGCACTTCGCCTCGCGAACGGACCTGTGACACGTGTTCCAGTATGGCGCACGACGGCGCAGGCATCTGACCGAGCAGCTGGGAAAAGAAAGCCGGTCAGGTGCGAGCGTCGTGCTTCGCGGCGCGTGTGCGCGCCGACTCAGTCGGCATGCCAAGCTCGTTCAGGGGCGCAGTGTCATTCGCCACGGGCTTGACCTCGACTGGGCAATTGAGGACCGCGTTGTCGGTTGAGCGATCAAAGCTGTGCTCCGCCATGACATAGCCGCAGATCGGACACGAGTCATCTTGCGCCAACTCATGTACATCGGCGTCATACGGGCCGACGTTGGCCGAACCAATATACGGCACCAGCGTATCTTCGATCCGTCGAAAGAATCGGTCATACCGGTTCGCTGCACCGCTCCTTTGCTCTGTAGGGACCATACCCTCATTGTAACGCGTTTTGACAGAATGGACAGAGTTGTGTTATGAGGTCAGATCAATTCTCGACATGCGATCGAGGCTCGCGTTCCAGCCGGCAACATGCTCGTCACGCTCCACATCGCTCACGGAGCCTGACTCGCTGATTTCAATGGTGGTGCCCCCTGCATGGTCGTCAAGGAGCCTGACGTCAACGTTGAGTGTATGGGTGTCGCCGGTCCATCGCATCGTAAAGACAAGCTTTTCCCCCGGGACCACGTCAGTGATCTGGCCCCCGACCGAGACATCCGGCGTCACAACACGCCACTGCTGGCCGACCTCGGCCACAAACTCGACCTCGGTGCCAGACGATGTCGCCCAGAACCAGCGGCGAATGAACTCGGGTTCGGTCCAGAGCCGCCAGACGTCATGTCGTGGACGAAGCACATCTCGAATGACGCCGCCGAGCCGCCGTGCTTCAGCTCGATCACTCATGATCATCCTTCCACTGTCATTTCTCGCCAAAACCTGTTTCGATTAAGCCTGCCAGTTCTGCGATCGCTTTGCTGGCTTCTGGACCGTCCGCAGCCAGCTCGACATCACGGCCGCGCACGAGACCCAGAGACATGATGCCGAGAAGACTCTTGGCGTCGACACCGTTGACCGTGATGCGGGCGTCGAAGCCGCTCGCCATCTTCACGAAGTCCGCTGCGGGTCTGGCATGCAAACCATCCCTGTTGACGAGGGTGACCGTTCGCTTCTCTGGACCACCTGGTCCCGAGCTGTCGATGCTCGTGCTTGGCGCTGGACTGCTCAGTCCACCGCGCCCAGCGTGTTCAGCGGCCGAGACGACGGCAGCGACGTCTCCTCCCGTCTCTGCGGCCACCGCGCCGGCAACGGCACCCTCGACAATGGGAGCATCGGCAAGCGAAACGCGACGGCGCTGCTCGTCATCCAGAAAATCGAGGGCTGTTTCTGTCGTGAGCACAGCGGACCCAAGATCACAGAGAACGACGACCCCATCACCCGATTCAGCCTCGCCGATCGCTGTGGACACCTTGTCGAAACTCGTTCCGATGCCGTCATCATCCGTTCCGCCCGCCGCGCGCATGGTCACGGAGGGGGCCATCTGAGCCGCAAGCTCGACGGTTCCCTGTGCAATCTTCGAGCTGTGCGAGACGATCACGAGTCCAACGGTCATTCGGCGTCCTTCGCGGTTTCAGCGGCGACGCGCAAAATGAGAGCCGTCGATTGAGCGCCCGGATCTCTGTGCCCGATTGCCCGTTCGCCCAGGTAGCTCGCACGACCCTTGTGGGCCACGAGAGGTTCTGTCGCTGCCGCGCCCTCTTCTGCCGCCTGCGCAGCCGCTTCCAAGACGGCGACCGCATCCGCGCCGGCATCCGCTGCCTTCGACGCTGCGTCGACGGCAGGGGTCCACGCGTCGATCATCGTCTTATCGCCGACGTCGGCCTTTCCTCGCAGAACAATTCCGTCGCGTGCAGCCGCGAGAAGGTCAACGATCTCCGCGGGCCCCAACTCGCCTTTTCCAGCAACAGCCCCCGACGCCTTCAAGAACGCTGTGCCATACAGTGGTCCCGCAGCGCCGCCGACGGTGGAGATGAGGGTTGTCGCGATCAGCTTCAGGATGTCGGCAGGAATGGCATCGTCTGGGGAATCCTCAAGCTTCGCTTTCGCCGCTTGAAAACCCCGGTCCATGTTCTCACCATGATCGCCGTCGCCGATCTCTCGATCGAGTCGAATCAGCTCTGTGCGATTATCGGCGATCACAGCGGCGCTTTCGTCCACCCAGGATCGCACCCATGAAGCGTTGACCGTCATCGTTTCACTCCTACTCTCGGTCGATATTCTCGCTTTCTCAACGTCCCCAGCGAAGCCCTGCTGTCTGCACGGGGGCGTCCCACAGCTCGACAAACTCGCTGTCAAGCCTGAGAACCGATATCGATGCTCCTTGCATCTCCAACGACGTTGTCACGTTTCCCACGTGCTTACGCGACACGGCGATGCCTCTGTCCGCAAGAACCTGTGCGGCGTGCCTGTAGACGATATACAGTTCGATCAGCGGTGTACCACCCATGCCGTTCACCAGCAGAAGCGCATCGTCCCCTTTCTCGATCTGCAGATCGGCGAGAATCGGCTCGAGCAGCCGATCGACGATGCGATCTGCCTGTTCGAGGGCGATCTTCTCTCGCCCAGGCTCACCGTGGATGCCAATCCCGATCTCGATTTCGTCGTCTTCGAGCTCGAAGCTCGGCTCGCCCGCGTGCGGAACGACGCACGGCGTGAGGGCAACCCCCATTGTGCGCACGTTCGCGTTGACACGGCGGGCGATCTCCGCCACGTGAGCAAGCGAATCACCGCGCTGCGCTGCCGCTCCGGCAATCTTCTCAACGAGCACCGTGCCGGCGACCCCGCGCCGACCTGCCGTGTAGAGCGAATCTTGCACGGCCACATCATCGTCGATGACAACGGATTCCGTCTCTATGCCTTCGGCTTCTGCCAGCTCGGCGGCGGTTTCAAAGTTGAGAACGTCTCCCGTGTAGTTCTTCACGATGTGTAGCACGCCCGCTCCAGCATCCACGGCCTTCGTTGCCGCGAGAATCGGGTCGGGGGTCGGCGATGTGAAGACAGGGCCGGGAACCGCGGCATCCAGCATGCCGAAACCGACAAAGCCGGCGTGCAGCGGTTCATGACCGCTACCACCGCCGCTGACAATTCCGACCTTTCCCGCGACAGGGGCATCTGCGCGAACGACGAACGTCGGATCGAACTCGGCACGCACGATATCTGAATGTGCGTCGGCGAAACCTTCGACCGACTGAGCAACGACATCTTTCGGGTCATTGATGAGCTTCTTCATTGGAACTCTCCTTCAGCGCTGGCTGTGCGGGGCCGGGGCAGCCCTCTCCATTCAACCTACGCTGTTGCCGCGACTTCGGGTAGGTTTCACGAGGCCCGACGGGCGGATGCTGCGACCCACGCATCGAGTTTGGCTGACGCGGCTCCGGAATCCACCGCATCGGTGACAATTTGCAGCTGCTCGGCGAACCGATCGACCATGCGTCGCTCGGACTGCGCTGGATCCACTTCGAGGCGGTAAGAGACCATTCCTGCCGCGGCGTTCAAGAGCACGATGTCTCGAACCGGGCCCTTCTCCCCCGCGAGCACTCGTCGAAGCACATTGGCATTGAACTCAGCATCCCCTCCGAGCAGATCGTCGATCGAGGCGAGTGTGATGCCCAGATCACGCGGGTCGAGGTCGTGTTCTGTGACGAGACCGCGCGACACCTCCCAGATGTGCGAGTGCCCGGTCGTCGTGAGTTCATCGAGACCGTCGTCGCCGCGGAATACCAGCGCCGTCGCACCACGTGTCTGAAACACCCCGACGATCAGGGGCACCCGGTCGAGCTGAGCGACGCCAACAGCTGAGGCTTCCGGCCGGGCCGGGTTGCAGAGCGGCCCGAGGTAGTTGAACACCGTCGGAATTCCCAGCTCGGAGCGCACCTTTCCCGCGTACCGGAATCCGGGATGAAATGCGGCGGCATAGGCGAATGTGATGCCCGCCTCTTCAAGTACGCCCACAACGTCAGCGGGTTTCAGCGTCAGGTCGATTCCCAGCGCGGCAAGCACGTCGCTCGAGCCGGACTTGCTGCTCGCCGCTTTATTCCCGTGCTTGATCACGGGGACTCCCGCCGCGGCGATGACGATTGACGCCGTCGACGAGATGTTGAATGTTCCGTAGCGATCCCCGCCTGTGCCGACGATGTCGAGTGCCATCGAATCTGCCGGAAGCTCGACGGCCTCAGCGAGAATCGCGTCGCGGAAACCGACGATCTCGTCAACGGTCTCTCCCTTTGCCTGCAAGGCGACAGTGAACGCGGCAATCTGCGCTTCGGTCGCATCGCCCGTCATGATCTGCTGCATCGCCCACGTCGCCTCAGAGACGCTGAGGTTCTCATTTGCAAGAAGCTGGGTGAGGATTTGCGGCCACGAGAATCGTTCAGACATGACGCTGATCCTATCGATGACGCTGGCTGATCAGAACTCGGAGGCGATTAACTGCCGACTTTAAGCGGCTCACAAGCCTGATCCAACCCGTCCTCGGCTCGTCGTGCAAAAAATCTCGCCGAATATCGGCCATAATGGAATCGTGACGAGCACCTCAATGAACTATGCCCCCAGCGCAGCTGCGTTGAAGAGGCCGAACGCCGTGATGGTCGGAACCATCGTGTGGCTCGGCAGCGAAGTGATGTTTTTCGCCGGTCTCTTCGCCATCTACTTCACGCTGCGCTCCACTTCCCCGCTTCTCTGGGAGTCGTCGACGGAGATTCACAATGTCCCGTACGCGACGGTGAACACGCTGATCCTTGTATCGTCGTCATTCACCTGCCAGTTCGGCGTTTTCGCTGCGGAGCGCATGCAGCCCCGTGCGACCGGATGGAAGCCGTCTCAATGGGGCATGGTCGAGTGGTTCTTCCTGACATACGCTCTCGGCTCGATCTTCGTCGCCGGTCAGGTCTGGGAGTACGCGACGCTCGTGAGCGAGGGCATCACCTTCTCGTCAAGTGCATACGGTTCCGCATTCTTCATCACCACCGGATTCCACGGTCTTCACGTGACCGGCGGCCTGATCGCGTTCCTCTTCGTCATCGGACGCGCGTACGCCGTCAAGACTTTTGCTCACAAAGAGGCAACAACCGCCATCGTCGTGTCGTACTACTGGCACTTCGTCGATGTCGTCTGGATCGGCCTCTTCCTCGTCATTTACGTTCTCAAATAGATTTCGGAGCAGTCAGCGCGTATGTCACGTTCAGGTATGGCCACAGCGAAGACGTCAAAAAAGGGACGCCGTCATCCTCTCGCAAACGTTGCCCTCATTGCGATCGGCCTTCTCTTCTCCGGCGGAGCCTATGTTGCGTTCAGCTCCGCGACCGCTTCAGCAGATGAGGCAAGCGCAGCTCCATCGTCACAGGAGCAGCTGCAGACCGGCGAGAAGCTGTTCGCCGCCAACTGCGCCACCTGCCACGGCATGAACCTCGAGGGCACAGAGAATGGCCCGTCGCTTCTCGGCGTCGGCGCAGCATCTGTCGACTTCCAGGTCGGCACAGGCCGGATGCCGCTGCAGATGCAGGGCCCGCAGGCCCGCGTCAAGCCCAAGCAGTTCACCGAGAGCGACACGGCAGCCCTTGCCGCATACGTCGCCTCGTTCGCACCTGGCCCAGCCATTCCCGAGGAAAAGTACCTTGATGCGCAAGGCGACGCCGCGAACGGCGCGGAGCTGTTCCGCATCAACTGCGCAATGTGCCACAACGTCGCTGGTGCCGGCGGCGCGCTCACCGAAGGTAAGTTTGCGCCCCCGCTGACCGGTGTCTCCGAAGCGCACATTTATGAAGCAATGGTCACCGGACCGCAGAACATGCCGGTGTTCAACGATGCCAACCTCTCCCCCGAAGACAAGCGCGACATCATCACCGCACTGAAGTACATGGAGAACACCCCTTCTGTCGGCGGATTCGGCCTCGGATCAATCGGCCCGGTTTCCGAGGGTCTGTTCATCTGGATCTTCGGGCTCGGAAGCATCGTCGCGATCACTGTGTGGATGACAGCGAAGTCGAACTGACGCTGGCAATCACACAAACGAAACCCTGTAAGAAGGAGCAGAATGGCACAGGACGACAACAGCGGCAAAGAACTCGCCGCTGACGACTCGTCAGCCCACATTGCAGTGCCTGGCGCGTCCGTCGGCACCGCCGTCGTGGCACCGGACGCGGTGAAGAACCCCGGTCACCCCCCTCACCGCAAGCGCGTTACCGATCTCGATCCGAAGAAGGAAAGGCGTGCGGCACGCACCGTATACACGCTCTTCTACCTCTCAATCGTCGGTAGCGTCTGGGCCGTCGCCGCCTACATGGCATTCCCCATCACTCCAGGGGACATGGGATCTGTGCGACTCAACAACCTGTTCATCGGGCTCGGCATCAGCCTCGCACTTCTTGCGCTGGGAATCGGTGCCGTGCACTGGGGCAAGGCACTCATGGCCGACGAAGAGGCTATTGACATTCGGCACCCTGTGCGAGGCAGTGAGGACACACGGCAGGAAGCGATTGAGATCTTCGACGTTGCGAACAAGGAGTCCGGTTTCGGCCGCCGCTCCATGATCCGCAACACGCTCTTCGGCGCGCTCATTGTCTTCCCCCTCCCGGCCATTGCGCTGTTTCGCGGGTTGGCACCCGAAGGCAAGGGAACCGAGCCGGTCGCGCTGCTCAAACAGACGATGTGGGAGAAGGGCACGCGCCTCACGCGCGACCCCGATGGCGCCCCGATCAAGGCGGCCGATGTTACCTTCGGCTCCGCGTTCCACGTCATTCCCGACGGGCTCGCAGACATCTCGCATTCCGACGGAATGCTTGAGGAGAAGGCAAAGGCAATCGTTCTCCTCATGCGTTTGCAGCCCGATCAGCTTCACGAGACCGAGGAGCGCAAGACCTGGTCGTACGACGGCATCGTTGCTTACTCCAAGGTGTGCACACACGTCGGGTGCCCTGTTGCACTCTATGAGCAGCGCACGCACCACCTGCTCTGCCCGTGCCACCAGTCGCAGTTCGACGTCACGAATCACTGTGCGGTCATCTTTGGGCCGGCAGCACGTCCCCTTCCGCAGCTTCCGATCGCCGTTGACGGCGAGGGTTACCTCGTCGCACAGAGCGACTTCACCGAGCCTGTCGGACCGAGCTTCTGGGAGCGTCATTGAGTACCACCACAGCACCAACGTCATCCCCCGAGGCAAAGAAGTCCTCTGGCGGCTTTACTGCTGCGGCGTCAAATTACATTGACGAGCGCACGAGCATCTCGACCGCCGTCAAGGAATTTGCCCGAAAGGTCTTTCCCGACCATTGGTCGTTTATGCTCGGAGAGGTCGCGCTCTACAGCTTCGTCGTTATCTTGCTCTCTGGCTCGTTCCTGACGTTCTTCTTCCAGGCGTCAATGGCCGAGGTTCACTATGACGGCTCGTACGTTCCGCTCAAGGGCGTCGAGATGTCAGCGGCCATGGCATCGACGCTTGACATCTCGTTCGACATTCGCGGCGGGCTGCTCATGCGGCAGATCCACCACTGGGCGGCTCTGCTCTTTGTCGCAGCCATCGGCCTGCACATGCTCCGCATCTACTTCACCGGGGCCTTCCGCAAGCCTCGTGAACTCAACTGGGTGATCGGCTTCGTGCTGTTCATCCTCGCGATGGCCGAGGGCTTCACCGGGTACTCGCTGCCTGACGATCTTCTCTCGGGCAACGGACTGCGAATCATCGACGGAATGGTGAAGGGAATCCCCCTCATCGGAACCTGGACGTCATACCTGCTGTTCGGCGGGGAATTCCCTGGTGACCAGATCGTCGGCAGGCTCTATACCCTGCATATTCTGCTGCTTCCGGCAATCGTCGTCTTATTCATCGCGCTTCACCTGATGTTCGTTGTGGTGCACAAGCACACGCAGTACCCTGGGCCGGGCAAGACGCAGCGCAACGTCGTCGGCTTCCCTGTTCTTCCCGTATACGCCGCCAAGGCTGGTGGTTTTTTCTTCATCATCTTCGGGGTGATCGCGCTCATCGCGTCATTCTTCACGATCAACCCGGTGTGGAACTACGGTCCTTATGATCCCTCACCGGTGTCGGCGGGTACCCAGCCAGACTGGTACATCGGCTTTGCCGACGGTGCGTTGCGTCTCGTGCCTCCTCACTTGGAGTTTGTCTGGCTGAGCCACACCTGGTCGTTCAACATCATCCTCCCGTTGCTGGTCATCGGCGTGTTCATCGTGCTTGTACTCCTGTACCCGTTCATCGAGGCGTGGATCACAGGTGACAAGCGCGAGCACCACCTGCTCGATCGCCCGCGCAACGCTCCGACGCGCACCGCAATCGGCGCGGCCGGTGTCACGTTCTATGCGGCTCTCTGGGCAGCGGCGAGCTCCGACCTCATTGCGACGCATTTCCAACTCACCATGGAGGGTGTCATCCACGCCCTCCAGGCAATGCTGATCCTCGGCCCGATCGTCGCCTATTTCGTCACGAAGCGCATCTGTTTGGCTCTTCAGAAGAAGGATCGCGAGATCGCGCTTCACGGCTATGAGTCCGGACGAATCGTGCGACTTCCCGGGGGCGAGTATGTCGAGGTTCACCAGCCCGTGGACGAGTACGAACTGTGGAAGCTCGTGAGCCACGACAGCTTCAAGCCGCTCATGATCCGCCCGAACTCACGCGGAAAGATCACAACCGGTCAGCGCTTCCGCGCTGCCCTGTCCCGGTGGTTCTTCGAAGACCGCATTGCACCGGTATCGCAGAAAGAAATCGATCAGTCACACGACAACCACTGAATAAGCGCATTCAGAGGGCCGCGTCACGATTCGTCGTGACGCGGCCCTCTGCGCATAACGGCAGACGGCCGCTCCACGGCGCACGAGGCTCAGACCGAGTCTGACTTCCGCGAGCACGATCACGCTCCAAGGCAGAGATGCGGGCTGCGCCGGGCAGGCAGAATGCGGTGTTCAGCGGCGATCCGAAGGCAGGCCGCATGCTTTTCGACATCGTGCATCGACAGACTCCACGAAGGAAGCCCTCGAGGTGCAGGTGGTCGAGGCAGATGTCGCTTCGTCGACGCATTGGATTTGCCGGTTTACAGACACGGCGGTCGCCGGCGGTCTCAAGGGCGATGCACAACACTCCCCAAGCATCCGCTGTCGCTTCTCGAAGGCGCAGGCCCGTGAGAAAGTCACGGAGACAGTGTCACCGACGTGCGAACGCAGCGTCTGAGCAGCAAAGCGCTGAGGCGGCGGTTCCGAAGAACCGCCGCCTCAGACGTCTGCGTGGGCACCTCAGCGCGCGAAATAGCCTCTGTAGTACTCGAAGACCCAGCCCACAAGGGCGATCACGACGAGCGGTACAGCGATGTACGAGATCCAGAACCCGACAGCGAGTCCGAGAAGCAGGAGACCCGCGGCACCGGCGAGAAAGATCGGCCACCAGCTCCACGGACTGAAGTGTCCGAGCTCGGGGTCACCGTCGTCGATGTTGGCGTCGACCCGGTCTTCCGGAAGAACACCACCCTGATTGCGGTGGATAAGGCCAAGATAAAACGCGATCAAGCCTCCGAGAACTCCGGCGAGAGCAAGAGCAATCGTTCCAGCCCACTCGATACCCGACTGAAGCGGGTCAAGAACTCCCCATACCGCGTACATCGCGGCAACGACAAAGAAGAAGACACAGATGACCCAAAAGAGCCTGATGTTTGCGACCATCGGTCAGTTCTCCTCTCGCTGTGCGTCAGAGGGTGCAGCAGATGAGCTGACTGCGGCCTGAGGCATCGGCATCACGGTCTCGGGGTGGTTGAGGTCGAAGGCGGGACGCTCAGACCGGATTCTCGGAATCGACGTGAAATTGTGTCGAGGCGGCGGGCAGCTCGTCGCCCATTCGAGCGACGCCCCGTAGCCCCACGGGTCGTCAACCGTAACCTTCGGCGCACGACGTGCTGTGATGTACACGTTGAGGAAGAACGGAATCATCGACACGGCGAGGATCATCGCACCGAACGTCGACAGCTGGTTCATCCACGTGAAGCCGTCTTCAGGCGAATACGTTGCGTACCGTCGCGGCATGCCCATGACTCCGAGCCAGTGCTGCACGAGGAATGTTGTGTGGAAGCCGATGAACAGCAGCCAGAAGTGCCAGTACCCGAGTCGCTCGTTCAGAAGCTTGCCCGTCCACTTGGGCCACCAGAAGTAGAAGCCGGAGAACATGGCGAACACAACGGTTCCAAAGACCACGTAGTGGAAGTGCGCGACAACGAAGTAGGTGTCCGAAACGTGGAAGTCAAGCGGCGGCGATGCGAGGATCACTCCTGTGAGGCCGCCGAACGTGAAGGTGATCAAGAAGCCGATCGCCCAAAGCATCGGCGTCTCGAACGTTATGGATCCTCGCCACATCGTGCCGATCCAGTTGAAGATCTTCACACCCGTCGGAACCGCGATCAGCATCGTCATCAACGAGAAGAAGGGCAGGAGCACAGAGCCGGTGACGTACATGTGGTGAGCCCACACGGTGACCGAAAGAGCTGCGATCGAAATCGTCGCGTAGACCAGCGTCTTGTACCCGAAGATCGGCTTTCGACTGAATACGGGGAACACCTCTGAAACGATGCCGAAGAACGGCAACGCAATGATGTACACCTCAGGATGGCCGAAGAACCAGAAGAGGTGCTGCCAGAGAATCACCCCACCGTTTGCCGGGTTGAAAACCTGCGCATCGAAGACTCGGTCCGCCGCGAGGCCGAATAGAGCCGCGGCGAGAACAGGGAACGCCATCAGGATCAGGAGCGACGTGATGAGCGTGTTCCACGTGAAGATCGACATACGGAACATGGTCATGCCCGGCGCACGCATTGTCACGATGGTCGTGACAAAGTTCACCGCACCGAGAATCGTCCCGAATCCGGACATAGCCAGCCCAAGTGCCCAGAGGTTACCCCCGGCGCCGGGCGAGAATGTCGTACTCGACAATGGCGTATAAGCGAACCAGCCGAACGAGGCGGCCCCCTGGGGGGTCAAGAAACCGGCAACAGCGATGAGGCTGCCGAAAAGATAAAGCCAGAACGCAAAAGCGTTGAGGCGAGGGAAAGCCACGTCTGGCGCCCCGATTTGGAGCGGCATCAACGCGTTCGCGAAGCCAGAGAAGAGTGGCGTCGCAAACATGAGAAGCATGATCGTGCCGTGCATGGTGAACAGCTGGTTGTACTGTTCCTTGGTCGGCACGAGTTCGAGCCCCGGCTCGAACAACTGGGCACGGATGATCAGTGCCATCACGCCGCCGATGCAGAAGAACAGGAAGGACGCGATCAGGTACATGTACCCGATGGTCTTGTGGTCCGTCGAGGTGATCCACTTGACAAGAATATTGCCCTTGCGCTCAACCGTCGACTGGTTGACCACCTTTTGCTGCCCCTCGGGCAAGTCCGTTACAGTCGTCAACGCTCTACTCCCCCTCTTCCCTCTTGTCCACCGATGATTTCTCGTCGTCGGGCATGTTCTGGTTTCGGTCGTACTCCGAACCGTAGTCCCCGATGTGACCCTGTGCAGCGAGATCGGCGAGGTGTGCGTCGTATTCAGCCTGAGAGACAATCTTCACGTTGAACAGCATCATCGAATGGTACTCACCACAGAGCTCAGCGCATTTACCTGCATAGGTACCCTCGCGCTGCGTCTCGACCGACATGTAGTTCGTCTTGCCCGGGTACATGTCTTTCTTATAGAGGAAGTCGATGACCCAGAACGAGTGAACCACGTCGCGCGAGTTGAGCGCGATCTTCACCTTTGAGTCAACAGGAAGATACAGCGTCGGCAGCTTCTCCTGGTCGATTGTTCCGTTCTCGCCCTCGTCGGCCTGAACTCCAGCGCTCCAGACCTGATTGCCGTCGACCGCGTCGTCATAGACGAAGTCCCACGCCCACTGCTTTGCGTAGACCTCGACCACGACGTCGGCCTCGTCATCGGTGTACTGCGTCTCGATGGCTGTCTGATCACGCGCCGTGAATGCGAACATTCCCATCACGAGAATGAGCGGTACGACCGTGTAGAAGATCTCGATCGGCATGTTGTAGCGAAGCTGTGGCGGGAGTCCGGTCTGGCCCTTGCGTCGCCGGTAGACGACGATCGCCCAGATGATGAGACCCCAGGTCAGCAGTCCGACGAGCAGAAGGACGATCCATGAGGACGTCCATAGCGTCGCTACCGTCTCGGCGTGGTTGGTCACAGCCTTCTCTCCCTCAATGAAACCGGGGAGATAACCGTGAAGCTCTGCTTGCGTGCAACCTGCCAACATCACTGTAAGAGCGATGCCAATCGGCAGGGCAGCCCAGCGGAGTCGTCTATTCGAGCGCACCTGGGACCTTTCGAAGACACTGGTAATTCACAGCCCAGTCTAGCCCGATATTCATCGACCCGCGTCACCAACGCTGGCGCGCGGCGCGCAAAAAGGTCAACTTCGGCTTCGCGATTGCACAAGGGGCGGGGCAGACGTCAATTCCGTCTGCCCCGCCCCGAGGAATAATTGTTCAGATCAGCTGAAGCTGTCTCCGCACGCGCAGCTGCCCTCAGCGTTCGGGTTATCGATCGTGAAGCCCTGCTTCTGAATGGTGTCTTCGAAGTCGATGACGGCGCCATCAAGATACGGCACACTCATCTTGTCGACGATCACCCCGACGCCGCCGAAGTCAACGGTTTCATCACCGTCAAGCTGACGCTCATCGAAATAGAGCTGATAGATGAGTCCCGAGCATCCGCCAGGCTGAACCGCTACCCGCAGGCGAAGGTCGTCGCGCCCCTCTTGCTCAAGAAGACTCTTCACCTTCGATGAGGCCGTGTCGGTGAGTTCGACTCCGTGCGCCTTCGTCGGGTTCTGAGTGGTCAGTGTGTCGCTCATGACTCTCCTCGCGATGTCAGTGCCCCAGGAAGGGGATCTTCAGCCATGCTACTCGCCTTGTACGTGAATATGTCGAGTCTCACGCGAGAGATTCGTTCAGCTTCGCCAGCAGAATCGCCTCCGTGATGATCGCGCGCCGGAATACTCCGAGGTGCAAGGACTCATTTGGGCTGTGGGCCCGAGTATCGGGATCCTCGACTCCCGTAATGAGGATCTCTGCATCGGGAAATGCCGTGACCAGGTCAGCGACGAACGGAATGGACCCACCGATTCCTGTGCTCACCGGTTCTCTCCCCCACCCCTCGCGCATCGATTCGAGAGCTGCAGCCACGATCGGCCCACCCGTGTCAACGAGGAACGGGCTGCCCGTGTCGACCTCGTCGATTGTGATCTCCGCACCGAACGGCACGTTCTCGGTGAGGTGAGTCTGCAATGCCGCAAGCGCATCCTCAGCATTCTGGCCGGGGGCAATGCGTGCGCTCACTCGGGAGTACACCTGCGGAAGCAGAGTGTTCGATGCGCTCCCCACATCGGGCACGTCCATTCCCGTCACGGTGATCGCTGGCTTGTTCCACAGCCGACCGAGGATGCTCCCGTCGCCGATGGGAGTAGCTGACGGACGAAGTGCAGCGTCCGCGCGGAGCTGATCATCATCAAACTCAGGGGTCTGGGCATCGTGTTGCGTCAAACCGGCGATGGCGACGGAGCCGTCTTCGTTCCACAGCGTATTGAGAAGCCGGATGCTCGCCATCATCGCGTCGGGCACGGCCCCACCGAACATCCCCGAGTGTGACGCGTGATCAAGGGTTCGAACCCCCAGACGAAACGTCACATTGCCTCTGAGACTCACCGTCAGAGCCGGAGTGTCAATGTCCCAATTGTCGGAGTCGGCGACGACGATGGCATCGGCAGCAAGAGTGTCTCGGTACTGGTCGAGGAAAGAGGCGAAGGACCGCGATCCGAATTCCTCCTCCCCTTCGATGAAGAGAGCGATACCCAGGTCGAAGTCGTCCCCCGTGTGTGCGACAAACGATCGCAGAGCCGCTATATGAGCCATCACTCCGGCTTTGTCATCTGCGGCTCCTCGACCGTAGAGACGATCACCCGCGACGACCGGCTCAAATGGCGCAGTATCCCAATCCTCGTCGCGCCCGGGCGGCTGAACATCGTGGTGTGCGTAGAGCAGAACCGTCGGTCGTCCGTTTCTCGCCTCGCGCCGTGCCAGCACGGCGGGCTGGCCGAGCTCGCGAGAACCAGAAAGCGGCGCCCGGGCGATCTCCACGCTGTCGAACACCGTCGTCGAGCGCGCAAGCTCAGCAACGGCTTCGGCGCTTCGCTGCACGTGAATCGGGTCGAAAGCAGACCACGACACCGATGGAATGCGCACGAGCGCGCTCAGATCGGCGATGGTTTCGGGCAGCCCGTCGACGACGAGCCTGCTCAAATTGTCACCATTGGCTGGGACATGCTCCTTGGAATCAGTCATGCAGGTAATCTTAAGAGCACGACAACGACCGAGGACTACGTGAGCAAGAATACTTCAGACGAATCACCAGATACCGTTCAGAGCGAGGATGCTGTCTCTGGCGATGGCAAAAAGGGCGCCCCGACTCCCAAGCGCAGCAACCAGGTTGCGGCGAACAAGCGACCACTCGTGCCGAACGACCGCAAGGAGGCGCGCAAGCGCGGCAGAGAGCAAATGGCCGTTCAGCGTGAGCGCGCTCGTGTGGGCATGGCGAATGGTGAGGAACGCTACCTGCCCGAGCGAGACCGTGGTCCGCAGAAGCGCTTCATTCGCGACTGGATCGACTCGCGCACAAGTCTGAGCGAATTCATGCTTCCGTTCATGTTTCTCGTGATCGTCGCCACGTTCGTTCCGATCCCGCAGATTCAGGTCTACGGAATGTTCGCCCTCTGGGTCTTCTTCTTCATCATGGTGGTCGAGTGCGTTCTCGCCGGCATCCGCATTCGCAAGAATCTCCGCGAGAAGTTCGGTGAGACACGCGTCGAACGCGGGGTTCGGTGGTATGCAGCCATGCGAATGATTCAGATGCGCAGGCTTCGCCTTCCGAAGCCTCAGGTGGCGCGCGGAGGACAGCCCAGCTGACCTCGCTCAGCCCTGCTGAGGGAGCGCCGCCAGCTCACGGTTGATGCGGTGTGCCCACAATGGGCCCTCATAGATGAACCCGCTGTAGCCCTGAACAAGGGTGGCACCGGCCGCGCACCGCTCAGCGACATCGCGTCCGTTCTCGACGCCGCCAACGGAGATGACGCACATGTCTGCGGGCACAACGGCCCTGATGAGGTGAAGCACCTCGATCGAGCGCTTCGCAAGCGGCGCGCCCGAGAGCCCACCGACACCGGCAGCCTCGACGATCGATGAATCAGTCGAGAGTCCCTCGCGCGACAATGTCGTGTTCGTAGCGACGATTCCAGCGAGTCCGATGCGAACGACAAGCTCGCAGATCTTGGTCACGTCATCGTCGGTGAGGTCCGGCGCGATCTTGACGAGGAGAGGCGTGTCGCCCGACTCCGTGTTGAGACGCTCGAGAAGCGGCTCAAGAACATCGACATCCTGCAGTCCGCGCAGTCCCGGTGTGTTCGGCGATGACACATTCACGACAAGATAGTCCGCGAGGCGAGCCACCATGCGGCAGCTGGCGACGTAGTCTTCGGTGGCATCGGCGACGTCGACAACGCGGCTTTTGCCGATGTTCACGCCGATGATCGGGCGTGCACGGCGCCGGTGCGCCCGCGCAAGCCGTGGCGCGGCATCCGCTGCCCCCGCGTTGTTGAACCCCATGCGGTTGATGATCGCTCGATCGACGATGAGGCGAAACATCCTCGGACGGGGGTTGCCCGGCTGCGGCCGTGCAGTGACCGTTCCCACCTCGACGTGCCCGAAGCCCAGCTGTCCGAGGCCCGCAATGGCCTCGGCGTTCTTGTCGAAACCTGCGGCAACGCCGAACGGAGAGGCAAATGTGTGCCCGAGCGTTGTCACCTGCAGAGCAGGCGCTGGCTTTGTGATACGAGCCGCAAGTGCTCCGAGGCCGATCTTCGGCAGCAGCCGGATCACCACGAACGCCAGATGATGTGCATCTTCCGGGTCGAGTTTCGACAGAAACGCTCGGAACAGAAATCGATACACTCAGGCATCCTCTCGAAATGGGGGTCGCGCTATCTGGCTGGTCGTCACAGATTTTCGCCGTCTGACTCGGGCGTCTCGGATGCTTCGTGCTCACGCCTCAGTGCGGAAATCGATTCTTCGAAGTCATCGAGCGAGTCGAACGCCTGGTACACGCTCGCAAACCGGAGGTAGGCAACCTCATCAAGTTCGCGCAGCGGCGTCAGAATTGCCAACCCGATGTCGTTCGCTTCAATCTGGGACGTTCCGGTCTGACGGATCGCCTCCTCGACGCGCTGTGCGAGCACGGCGAGATCGGAATCGGTGACGGGCCTGCCCTGGCAGGCTTTGCGAACGCCGGCAACGACCTTGTCTCTGCTGAACGACTCGACGACGCCGCTGCGCTTGATCACGTTGAGACTCGAGGTCTCCGTTGTGCTGAAGCGACGTCCGCATTCGGGGCACTGGCGGCGGCGCCGAATGGACAGGCCGTCGTCACTCGTGCGCGAGTCGATGACGCGCGAATCGGGGTGGCGGCAGAACGGACAGTGCATAGTCTTCCCAACTCCCTAGCGGGATCAGCTCACTCCGCGAAGCGCTCGATGACAGCTTCGCCGTGCGCGGGCAGGTGCTCGGAGTTTGCGAGGTCGACAATCGGCCGCGCAACGGTCTCCAGCGCCGCCCTATCGTATTCGATGATCTGCTGCGGACGAAGGAACGAATACGCGCCGAGACCCGATGAGAATCTCGACTGCCCTCCGGTTGGCAGCACGTGGTTGGAGCCCGCCATGTAGTCGCCGAGGCTCACCGGGGTATACGGACCGATGAAGATCGCCCCCGCCGATGTGATGTGCTCGAGCGTGCCGTGAGGGTCGTGCGTGTGAACTTCAAGGTGCTCCGGGCCATAGGCGTTGCTCAGTTCAGCCGCTATCACGATATCGGAGACCAGAACGATGGCCGATTGGGGGCCCTCGAGAGCGGTGCGAGCCCGCTCGGCGTTCGCCGTCTGCGGCAAAAGCACGTCGAGCTGTTCAGCCACCTCACGAGCGAGACGCGGTGAATCAGTGACAAGAATGGATGCCGCTGCCTCGTCGTGCTCCGCCTGGCTGAGCAGATCGGCTGCGACGAAGCGCGCGTTCGCTGTGCCGTCTGCGATGACGAGGATCTCTGTTGTCCCTGCTTCAGCGTCGATGCCGACCTGACCGCGAACGAGTCGTTTCGCGGCAGCAACGTAGATGTTTCCTGGCCCCGTCACCACATCAACAGGAACAAGGTCAAGATCCGGCACACCGTACGCAAACGCACCGACGGCGCCTGCGCCGCCCATAGCGTAAACCTCGGTGATTCCCAGCAGCCCGGCGGCGGCGAGAATCGTGGGGTGCACTCCCCCATCGAACTCGCGCTGAGCTGGTGATGCAAGGGCGATTGACCGCACACCCGCCACCTGCGCCGGCACGGCGTTCATAATGACGCTCGACGGGTAGACCGCCTTGCCTCCGGGAACGTACAGACCAACGCGGTCGACCGGCTGCCAGCGCTGAACGATAGATGCGCCGTGTCCGATCTCTGTGTGGCGCGGTTGCGGCACCTGTGCCGTTGTCGCGCGTTGCACCCTCTCAATGGCCTGCGTGAGAGCGTCGCGCACAGAGGGGTCAAGATCGTGCACGGCCCTGTCGATGGCATGGATGTCCACGCGCACCGAGTCGGGCCGCACGCCATCGAACCGCTCCGCCTGATCGAGGAGGGCCGCCGTGCCCGACGACCTGACGTCATCGATCAGCGCCTGGGCCGCCTCGCTGGCAACGGCGACATCGATGCTCGGACGCGGCAGCACGCCGACGAGCTCAGCTCGACTGAGGTCTTGAGAACGCAGATCTATGACGTGAACCATAACTCGTTCATCTTAGCGGGGCGCGCTGGTCAGCCTCGCGTCAGCCCGTCGACATCGTTCAAGATGCCGACGCGTCCGTCGTCGTGACGAACGACGAGCGCCTCGCCTCGATCCTCGACGGCAAGAGCCCAGGCGTCGGGGCCGATGTCAAACACGGGAGCGCCCGTTGTCTCGTCGACGACAGGACGCGGGTGCGGCGACCAGACCCAGAACGGAGTTGTGCTCTGGCCGTCAGATCCGTTGATATGGGCAGCGGCGCTGATCGGCTCCGTGCCCGGCTCAGTCTTCGGCTCAGCAGCCGGCTCCGGCTCCGGCGTTGTGTCGGCGGCATCCGCGACCGGCGACGCCTCGTCAATCTGCGGCTCGACAGGTTCGCTGACCATCGGTGTCGGCTGATGAGTCGAGCTCTGCTCGGTCGCTGGCTCCGGCTGAGGCGCGGTGTGCGCCGGTGCGGCCTCGGGCTCTGCCTGACGAGCATACGGGCTCGCGCCCTGCGTTGCACCGTACGGCGCGGGAGCAAACGATGCGTCGTGTTGTTGCGCAGGCTGAGGAGCAGGCTGCGCGGCAGGCGGCTGCGGTTGCAGGGGCTGCCCATATCCATTCGGAGCACCATGCGGTGCGGGCGGACCGTACCCAGGAACGGGAGCAGGAACGGGGCGAGGCGCACGCACGATCGGTTTGGCGGGCCGTGCGGTGATGTGCGCTTCCACCGTCACACGCCCGCGGAAGTCGGCGGCGAACGGGGGAATCAACGTTGCCAATGTCGTCACGACCACGAGAATGAGCGAGAAGAGAATTCCGAGCAGCGGCCCGAAGCTCAGCGAGACAGAGAAAAAGCCCACCTCTCCGAGCGATGCGCCGATCGACAGCACGACGATCATGACGCCGAGATATGTCGCCGCGGCGATGATGGCGACGACGGAGGCGAACTGATCGACGGAGAGAGAACCGACGCGCAGCCTCACCCCGGGAGCAAGACGCCGAATGAGCACCAGCACGGCGGCGGCAATCGGAAGCAGTGCCCCGGGGACCACGAGCGGCCACATCAGACTCCACAGGTTCGTCGTGCTTCCGATATCACCGGACAGAATGGGGAGGAACGTGCAGACAAGCAGAAGAAACGCGGCAATGAAGATGATCAGCTCACGCAGCGTGAATGGCCCGACGGTGATGCTCTCGGATGGCGGCCGCTGCGGCTGTGGAGCCGAAAAGCCGTTTGGCGCCGGATAGCCCTGCGGCCGGTGTGGAGTCCCGTACTGAGCGGACGGAGCGGGAGCGCCGTTGTGCGGTGCTCCTGCAGTGTTCTGAGGTGGGTTCCACCCCGAAGGCGGCTGCTGGTTCGTCATTGCGATATTCTCCACATCATTGTTTCGAGCGGCGCGGCAATCCTAGCCGAGACAGTTCGGCCCGAGAAGCGACTTGAGTTCGCCGAACAGATCGGCCGTGACGGAGACCGGAAAGGGAACCTCAAAGACACGGGCGACGTCGCCGCGAAGCAGGCGAAGGCGCACCTCGTTATCGCCGCGGTGTCGCGCGAGAATCTCGGCGAGCTCGGTCACGGCCTCCTCCGTCGCGCGGTGCTCGGGCACGTTGAGCAGCAGCGGGCCGGAGGGGCCGTCTTGCTGCAGGTCAGGAGCGAAGATCGAGTAGGCGTGAAGGTTCATTCCGTCGTCTCGCATGCTGACGCGCCCGCGGACGACAACAACCGTGTCGGCTTGCAGGGCGTGCTGATACTCCTGGTAGCCCTTGCCCATGAACATCACGGTCATCTCGGCGCCGAAGTCTTCCACAGTGATCATGCCATATGGGTTTCCGGATGTCTTCGCCACGCGATGCTGCACGCTGGTGACGAGTCCAGCAATCGTGACGGTATCGCCGTCTTGCGTGTGCTCCGACGCTGTCAGGTCGGTGATCGAGGTGCTCGCGAGTTTGGCGAGCTGCACGTCAAGCCCAGCCAGAGGGTGATCGGAGACGTACAGGCCCAGCATCTCGCGCTCGAAGGCGAGTTTGTCTTTCTTCGACCACTCAGGTCTCTCAGGAACCTGAGTCACCGCGGCCTCGCCGACCTCCGCAAAAAGGCTGTCAAAATCGAAGCCCACTTGGCCCGTCGCCTCCATGCGCTTGTCGCGCACGGCCGACTCGACGGCATCTTCGTGTATTTCGATGAGTGCTCGGCGCGTCGCCCCCATTTCGTCGAAGGCACCCGCTTTGATCAGCGATTCGACGGTGCGCTTGTTCGTGACATGCGCGGGAACTTTTCGGAGGAAGTCGTGGAAGTTCTCGAAACGTCCGCCTTTCTCGCGTGCAGCGACGATGCCGTCAACGACGTTGCCGCCCACGTTTCGCACGGCGCCGAGTCCGAAGCGAATGTCTTCTCCGACGGCGGCGAAGAAGTTGATCGACTCATCGACGTCGGGAGGCAGAACCTGAATTCCCATGCGCCGACACTCATTGAGGTACATCGCCAGCTTGTCGCGCGAATCGCCGACGCTTGTGAGCAGCGCCGCCATGTACTCCGCCGGGTAGTGAGCTTTGAGATACGCGGTCCAGTAGGCAATGACGCCATACGCTGCGGAGTGCGCCTTATTGAACGCATAGTCGGAGAACGGAAGCAGAATGTCCCACAGCGCCTTGATCGCGGCATCCGAATAGCCGCGCTCTTTCATACCGCCACTGAAGCCGACGTACTGCTTGTCAAGCTCTGACTTCTTCTTCTTTCCCATCGCCCGGCGCAGAATGTCTGCTTGACCGAGTGAGAACCCCGCGACCTTCTGCGCAATGGCCATGACCTGCTCTTGGTAGATGATCAGACCGTAGGTTGTGTCGAGAATATCCGCGAGCGGCTCAGCGAGCTCGGGGTGGATGGGCGTGATCTTCTGCAGGCCGTTCTTGCGCAGCGCATAATTCGTATGCGAGTCGGCGCCCATCGGCCCGGGACGGTACAGCGCGATCACGGCCGAAACGTCTTCGAAGTTGTCGGGCTTCATCAGGCGCAGGAGGCTGCGCATTGGACCGCCGTCGAGTTGGAAGACGCCCAGCGTGTCGCCCCGGGAAAGGAGATCGTACGACGGCCGGTCATCGAGATCGAGCGTCTCGAGATCGAGTGTCTCCTGGCGGTTCATTGTGATGTTCGCGAGCGCATCCGAGATGACCGTAAGGTTGCGAAGACCGAGAAAGTCCATCTTGATCAGACCGAGATTCTCGCAGGCCGGGTAGTCGAACTGCGTGACGATCTGGCCGTCTTGCTCACGTTTCATGACGGGAATGATGTCGAGCAGCGGATCACTCGACATGATCACGCCGGCAGCGTGAACACCCCACTGACGCTTGAGGTTCTCGATGCCGAGGGCCGTGTCGAAAACGGTCTTGGCGTCTGGGTCGGTCTCGACGACCGATCGAATATCGGATGCCTCGCGATAACGCGGATGCTCCTTGTCGAAGATTCCCGTGAGCGGAATGTCTTTGCCCATAACGGGCGGCGGCATCGCCTTTGTGAGCTTCTCCCCCATTCCGAAGGGAAATCCGAGAACTCGGGATGAGTCCTTGAGCGCCTGCTTCGCTTTGATCGTTCCGAAGGTGACGATCTGGGAGACGCGTTCGTCTCCGTATTTCTCGGTGACGTATTTGATCACCTCGCCACGGCGCCGGTCATCGAAGTCGACGTCGAAGTCGGGCATGGACACACGGTCGGGGTTGAGAAAACGCTCGAAGATCAGACCGTGCTCGAGCGGGTCGAGATCGGTGATGCGCATCGCGTACGCGGCCATCGAGCCAGCGCCCGACCCACGACCGGGGCCGACCCGAATGCCGTTGTCTTTCGACCAGTTGATGAAGTCGGCAACAACAAGGAAGTAGCCGGGAAAGCCCATCTGGGAGATGATCCCGATCTCGTAGTCTGCACGCTCGCGCACCGACTGAGGAACTCCGCTCGGGTACCGGTAGTCAAGCCCCTTCTCGATTTCCTTGACGAACCATGTCTGCTCGGTCTCGCCGTCGGGCACGGGGAAGCGCGGCATGTAGTTCGCCGACGTGTCGAAATCGACGCCGCACCGCTCGGCAATCTCAAGCGTGTTGTCACACGCGTCCGGGTGGTCCCGGAACAGGAGGCGCATCTCCTCGGCCGATTTCAGGTAGAACTCGTCTGCGTCGAACTTGAAGCGGTTGGGGTCATCGAGCGTTGCCCCGGACTGCACGCACAGCAGTGCCGAGTGACTCTTCGCATCTGACGCGTGCGTGTAGTGCAGGTCATTCGTCGCGACAAGCTTCAGCCCGAGGTCTTTCGCGAGGTCGAGCAGTTCGGATGCTACACGCTTCTCGATGCCGATGCCGTGGTCCATCAGCTCGCAGTAATAGTTCTCGTGCCCGAAGATATCGCGAAACTCAGCGGCGGCCTCGCGAGCCTCTTTGTACTGCCCAAGGCGCAACCGCGTCTGCACCTCGCCGCTGGGGCATCCGGTTGTGGCGATAATCCCCTTCGAGTACTGCGACAGCGTCTCGCGGTCCATGCGCGGCTTGAAATAGTAGCCCTCGATCGAGGCACGGGACGACAGTCGGAAGAGGTTGTGCATTCCCTCGGTGGTCTCGGCGAGCATTGTCATGTGCGTGTACGCACCCGACCCGGAAACATCGTCTCTGCCCCCATCACCCCAGCGAACACGCGTGCGGTCGCTGCGATGCGTTCCGGGCGTGATGTACGCCTCAGTGCCGATGATCGGCTTGATGCCAGCCGACGTTGCGGCGCTCCAGAAGTCGAACGCGCCGAACATGTTTCCGTGGTCGGTTACCGCGAGTGCCGGCATCTGCTGGTCGGCGGCAGCCTTGGCCACTTCGTTGATGCGCGCGGCCCCATCGAGCATGGAAAACTCGCTGTGAACGTGAAGATGGACGAACGAGTCAGTTGAGGACACCATTACTCCGAGTGACGACGACGATATGCTTCCAGCCTAATCCCGGCCAAGGACATCCAGCGCGTGCTGCAGGTCTGGCGGGTACTCGGCCGAGTAGGTAACCCACTCTCCCGTGGCGGGATGTGAGAACGACAGCTGCACTGCCTGCAGCCATTGCCTGGTGAGTCCAAGCCTCTCAGCCAGCCGCGGGTCGGAGCCGTAGAGGGGATCTCCGACGCAGGGATGCTTCACGGCGGCCATGTGCACACGGATCTGATGCGTGCGTCCCGTCTCGAGTCGCACCTCGAGCAGGCTGGCGTAGGGGAAGGCCTCACGGGTCGAGTAGTGCGTGACCGACGGCTTGCCGTCCGCCGTGACGGCAAACTTCCAGTCATGCTTCGGATGCCGGCCAATGGGCGCTTCGATCGTCCCGGTGAACGGGTCGGGATGCCCTTGCACGACGGCGTTGTAGATCTTCTCGACTTCGCGGTCATGGAACGCGCGCTTGAGCGCCGTGTATGCGCGTTCCGTCTTCGCAACAACCATGAGGCCGCTCGTGCCGACATCGAGACGATGCACGATGCCGGCTCGCTCCGACTGCCCGGACGTCGCAATCGTGTAGCCGGCGGCCGCAAGCGCCCCGAGCACCGTCGGGCCGGTCCACCCCACAGACGGATGCGCCGCGACGCCCGTCGGCTTGTTCACGACGACGATGTCGTCGTCGTCGTGAACGATGGCCAGGTCTTCGACGGCGATCGCCTCGATCACTGGCTCGTGGCGCGGCGTCCACGACACCGCAAGCCACGCCTCAGCCGTGAGCCGATCGGATTTTTGCAGCACGCGTCCGTCGAGCTCGACGCCTCCTGCCTCGATCACCTCGGCGGCAAACGAGCGTGAAAAGCCGAGGAGCTTCGCGATGCCGGCATCCGCTCGCGTGCCGACAAGTCCGTCGGGCACGGGCAGACTGCGTGACTCCATCAGCTGCCCTTCTGCGTGCTCGGGTTCTCATCGGCGACATCGCCGTCTGCAGAGTCGTTCACCACCGTCTCGTGGTCAACGAGATCGCCGGGGACATCGCCCGCGTCGTTGTCGGATGCATCCGTCTCGGACGCCTGCTTGGGCGCACGTTTGCCGTCGAGCCCGACACCGAGGATGGTCAGGAGGACGAAGAGCGCCATCGCCACACAGATGCCGATGTCGGCGACGTTGTAAATCGCTGGCATCATCCATGGAGTGGAGATGAAGTCAACGACATGGCCGAGGCCGAATGACGGCTCACGAAAAAGTCGATCAAGAAGATTGCCGAGAACACCGCCAAGCAGAAGTCCGAACACGAGACCCCAGCGAACGGAATGGATGCGGCGGGCCATCACAATGATCGCAATGACGACGCCGGTGGCAAGAAGAGAGAAGATCCACGTTGCCCCCGACGCGAACGAGAAGGCGGCACCTGGATTGCGCACGAACAGAAGTTGGAGGGCATCGCCGAAAACGGCGATGCGTTCGTTTTCCTGCATGTGCGTGACGACGAGGTACTTGGTGAGCTGATCGAGGCCCACCCACAGCACAGCCACGGTCAGAAGCACGCTGAGCGCGCGGACCGTGGCTGTGCGAGAAGGTGATTCGGGCAAGACCTAGTGGCTTGTCGACTCAGAGAGCTTCGAGGAGCCGCTCGACGGGCTTGCCTTGTCGAGGTCCTTGAGGTGGCCCTCGATGTAGCTGCGCAGGTTCTGGCGGTACTCGCTCTCGAACTGGCGGAGCTCGTCGATCTTCTTCTCGAGACCCGACTTTGCCGTCTCGAGCTTCGACAGCTCTTCACGCTGCTTGGCCTCGGCCTCGGAAACGACGCGAGCGGCCGTTGCGTGGCCCTCTGCGATGAGTTGGTCGCGCTTCTCTGAACCCTCGCGCACGTGCTCGTCGTGCAGGCGACGGGCCAGCACGAGGAGGCTGTTCGAGCTCTCGGAGTCGCCGTCTGACGATTCGGCCGACGCCACTGCCGGAGCCTCTGGCTCGGTCTTCGCCGCTGGTGCGGCAGGCACAGGAGTCGCGACAGGCGCGGCTTCCGCAGGCTGCTGCGCGACAAAGCTCGATGAGGAATCGCTCTGGCTTGACGTGCTTGAGCTTGAGTCAGCCTGTGAGACCTGCTCCTTGAGATCCTGATTCTCCTGGATCAGGCGGCGCAGCTCGACAACGACCTCGTCAAGGAAATCGTCGACCTCGTCCTGGTCGTACCCCTCGCGAAACTTTGTCTGCTGAAACTGCTTGTTGACTACGTCTTCCGGAGTGAGCGCCATGGCTTACCACCTTCATGTGTTCTGTGTTCATGTATAGCGTGCCCACGTTAGCAAACACAACGGCAAATTGCCGGGACGCACGACGCGTGACGCTTGTCCCAGATTACAGCCACATTCGCTGTTTCAGCGGACACTCGGTTCGGAGAGTCTGAAAGTCTGCGTGTCTAGAGGAAGCCGACGATGAACATCGCCACGATCACGCAGAGCATTGTGATCGTCCATCCGAAGTCGAGCGCGACAGATCCAAGACGAACCGGAGGCAGCACTCGCCGGAAGAAGTTCACGGGCGGATCCGTGAGCGAGTACACGAACTCCGCGGCGACGAGCCCCGCCCCCCGGGGTCGCCAGGCACGGTTGAACGTGCGCATGAGGTCGAGAATGAAACGACCCCACATCACGAAAAAGTACAGGAGCAGCACGAGATAGAGGATGCTGCCGATCAGAGAAATGACGGAACTCACCCGTCAATTATTGCTGAGCGAAGAACGTGGCGTCTGACTCGGTCTTCTGATCGCTCTCGCCCGAGATGGAAACGTGCGACGGCGACAGCAGAAATACCTTCGAGGTAACGCGCTCGATCTTGCCGTAGAGCCCCTGAGAAAGCCCGCTCGCGAAGTCAATGAGTCGACGAGCATCGCCGTCACTCATCTGAGACAGATTGATGATCACCGGAATGCCCTCGCGGAAGCTCTCGGCAATTGACTGGGCATCCCGATACTGCTTTGGGTGAACAGTCAGAATCTCGCTGAGCTCGGCGGGTGCCGCCTGCTTCACGGCTGCGGGTCGCCGCAGAGGCGTCACCGGCGCGGCGCGATGCGGAGCCGAAGGCTGCGCTGATGCCGTGGCCTGCGCAGACTGTGCGGGAGCGGCCTGCTGAGCCTGAGCCTGCTCCTCGTACTCAAGCTCTTCGTCAGCGAGCCCGAGGTACATCATGGTCTTCTTCAGGGGGTTCGACATCGCTTCCTCCGATTGTGGTTCGTCTCTTCTGAGGTTAATGGTGACAGCGCCGGTTTTCGCTGATTGAACCGGGCAATTCGTGAGCGTGTCGCCGAAACACACGTGCGCCCAGACCCGCGAAGCGGATCCGGGCGCACGCTCGGAGGCTGTGTCGTTACTTCAGGAAATCGGGGATGTCGAGTTCGTCTTCGTCTGAGAACGACGCGTCGACCGATGTGGAGGCCGGAACGTGCTGCGGGGCACGCGGAGGCGTCCACGGCTTACGCTCCGGCTCAGGCTCGGGAGACGCATCGACAGACACCGCGTCGTCGGCATTGTCAGTGTCGGACTCAGAAGCCGACGACATGACGCCGCCGGTCGTGATGACAGCATCCTTCCTCGGCTCGACCTGGCGCGCGGGCGGCTCTCCCCCGTCGAAACCGGCAGCGATCACCGTGACGCGCACTTCGTCGCCCAGCGTGTCGTCGATGACGGCACCGAAGATGATGTTTGCCTCGGGGTGCACCGCCTCCTGCACGAGTCGGGCCGCATCATTGATCTCGAAGATTCCAAGATTCGATCCGCCCTGAATCGAGAGAAGCACGCCGTGCGCACCTTCGATGCTCGCCTCGAGCAGCGGAGAAGCGACGGCAAGCTCTGCTGCCTTGATCGATCGATCGGCACCGCGGGACGAGCCGATTCCCATGAGCGCAGACCCTGCGCCCTGCATCACCGACTTGACGTCGGCGAAGTCGAGGTTGATGAGGCCAGGCGTCGTGATCAGATCGGTGATTCCCTGCACGCCGGCGAGAAGAACCTGATCTGCCGTCGAAAACGCTTCAAGCATGCTGATGCCGCGGTCGCTGATCTCGAGAAGCCGGTCGTTCGGCACGACGATGAGCGTGTCGACTTCTTCTTTCAGCGAGGCGACGCCCAGCTCTGCCTGCTGCTGACGACGGCGTCCCTCAAAGCTGAATGGCTTTGTGACGACACCGATCGTGAGTGCTCCGATCGACTTTGCGATGCGCGCGACGACGGGAGCTCCGCCTGTTCCGGTGCCACCGCCCTCTCCCGCGGTCACAAAGACCATGTCGGCGCCGGCAAGGGCTTCCTCGATCTCTTCAGCATGATCTTCAGCGGCACGACGGCCAACCTCGGGATCGGCACCTGCGCCGAGCCCTCGGGTGATCTCGCGACCGACATCGAGCTTGACGTCGGCGTCGCTCATGAGCAGCGCTTGTGCGTCTGTGTTGATGGCGATGAATTCAACGCCTCGCAGCCCGAGTTCGATCATCCGGTTGACGGCATTGACGCCGCCGCCCCCGATGCCGACCACCTTGATCACTGCGAGGTAGTTCTGGTTTGTAGTCACGTCCGGCCTCCGATGAGAACTTTCAACCTCTAGTTAAGGGTTAAAGTTATGCTCAGTATGCATTTCCTGAGTTTCACGTTATGCGCGCACGGTCAGCATCCTCTGCTGACACGCGGGCGTGTCGCAGAGCCGGCGCCGGAATTCAGCAAATCCGAAGATCAGCGTGGTTTCACAACGACGTTCTCGGCGCTCGACACGTCGTAGAGCGCCACGCCCTCTGGCGGGTACGCGCTCATGAGTTCGGTGAGAGCTCGCGCTTTCAGCGCCGAGTCCTCAGCGCTCCCCCACCGCACCTGAGCCCCGCTGTCGGCAAACACGAGAACGACGTCGTCGCGCGTGGACGCCGATACCGTGTCAACGACGGAGCGGATCTTCTCGGGAAGCGCGCGCAGCACGGAGACTGCCGCCTGAAATCCGCGACTCTCTGGATCGGAAACCGTATCGATGACCGGAAATCCGTCGATCCGCTTTTCAGACGTGCGAAGCGTCACCCCAGCTGCATCAACAAGCGCAAAGCCCGTGCCCGAGTCCACCAGACCAAGCGGCTCACGCTCGACGAGACGCACGATGAGGGTGGACGGAGGAACCGCCTCCACCGTGTAACTCTGGATCAGCGGATACTTCACAAGCGCAGCCTTGATCGCTCGCCCGTCGACGAGCGGAAGCGGAGTGCCGATCTGCGATTGAAGATCAGTGACGATGCCATCGCTGTTGACGAGCTTTGCGCCCTCCACGGTGATCTCGCGCACAGCCATAACCGGTGAGTACGCCGTGGCAACGGCCCCGATGGCGACGGCGACGATCGCGCCGAGCGAGATCCAGGTGTTCCGGCGGCGACGGCGCTGGCGCGCCGTGAATCGGCGAACTTCAGAGCGCTCGACGCGCTTTCTCTCACGTATGGCCCGGCGAAGCGACCAGGTGCTCCACGTTCTGGTTTCGTGGGCATCTGCAACGGCGTCGTTCTCTCCGTCGGGCCGCGCGTTCTCACGGTCGGCGGACGCGTCGTCGAACTCGGTTTCTTTCCCTCGAAAACGGCCGAGGAACGATACGGGTGCCGGATCGTCGGCGGCGGACGGCTTCTCCTCATCCGGCTGCTGCTGAGGAGTGAATCCGCCTGGACGCTTCACCCTCCCTGCCCGCGCACGCGTTTGAGCGACGAGAGCAGCTGCGGAATGATCAGATTGACGTCACCACAGCCGAGGGTGACGACGAAGTCGCCCTCCTTCGCGATCTCTGCCGTGCGCGCAGCCGCCTCAGCCCAGTCAGGGACGTAATCCACGTTCGACGGGTCGTGAAAGCGTTCAGACACGATTGCCCCTGTCACACCGGGGATCGGATCTTCTCGGGCGCCGCACACGTCGAGAACGATCGTGTGGTCGGCATGCGTCTCGAGCGTCTCGGCGAACTCACCGGCGAAGGCCTGCGTGCGACTGTAAAGATGCGGTTGGTGCACCGCGATGATCCGCCCCTCGCCGACGACGCTTCGGGCCGCCGTCAGCGCAGCCGCGACCTCCGTTGGGTGGTGGGCGTAGTCGTCATACACACTGACGCCGCCGACGACGTCGTGACGTTCAAATCGGCGCTTCGTACCGCCGAATCTGCTCACGGCGTCGATAACGCTCGCCGGGTCCCAGCCCAGCCCGGTGAGAACGGCAAATGCACCCGCCGCGTTTATCGCGTTGTGCAGGCCTGGAACAGACAAGGATGCCGGGTAGCGGGAACCGTCGAACTCAAGTGTGAATGTCAGAGGCCCGCTTTCGCTGACCTCTGTGACGCGAACGTCCGCCTGCGGCGACTGCCCGAACGTCACGACGTTCTGGTGCGTCAGTCGCGAGCGAACGTCGCGTGCTCCGGGGTCGTCCGCCGAGATGACGACGAGCTCGCGTGCCTTGTCTGCGAACTCAACGAAGGCCGAGACGAAGCTCTCCAGCGAACCGTAGTGATCGAGGTGGTCGGGATCGACGTTGGTGATCAGCGCGACAGCAGTGTTGTAGAGCAGGAACGAACCATCAGATTCGTCGGCCTCGACAACGAAGAGATTGTCTGTTCCGGGAGCCGAGCTGACGCCGAGGGATTCGATGACCCCGCCGTTGACGAAGCTCGGGTCTGCTCCGAGCCCGAGGAGCCCGGTCACGATCATGCCCGTCGACGTCGTCTTGCCGTGAGCACCGGCGACCGACACGAGCCGAGATTCTGCGACGAGCCACGCGAGCGCCTGCGAACGGTGCAGAACCGGAATTCCCCGCTCGTTGGCTGCGACGAGCTCCGGGTTCTCTGGCCAGAGCGCGCTCGTCACCACAACGGCGTCGACCGCTCCGAGATGCGCGGCGTCGTGCCCGATGTGCACCCTGGCGCCGAGCGCACGGAGCTGATCGACGGTGGCTGACTCACCGCGGTCGGAGCCCGAGACGACGCTCCCCCGCGCAAGAAACAACCGCGCGATTCCGCTCATCCCCGATCCTCCGATGCCGACGAAGTGGATGGACTGGATGTTCTCGGGAACGGGAGCGGTGAGATCTGGCTTGATCACTGTAGGTCTTTCGCAATCGGGTGAGGGCGTGGTCAGTTGTCGAGGGCGTCGTCGATCAGCTGAAGCATACGCTGTGAGCCTTCACGTGAACCGATGTGTCGGCTCTGCACAGCCATGTCGTGAAGCCGCACACGATCGTTCAGCAGCGGAATCAGAGTGGTGTTTACCCAGTCGGGAACGAAGAGGGCATCGGCGATGAGCAGCGCACCGTTTGCACCGACGACGTCTGCGGCATTGAGCCTCTGCTCTCCATTGCCGACGGGATACGGAACGTACACGGTGGGAACGCCGACGGCGGTGAGCTCAGATACCGTTGCCGCCCCGGCACGCGACACGGCAAAATCGGCGACGGCGAGAGCCAGATCCATGCGATCGCAGTATCGCATCATGTGGTAGTGCTCGATGCCCGGATCGGCGACGTCTGCCTTGCCTCCGACGAGATGGATGATCTGCCAGCCGTTGCCGATGATCGTCGCTGCGGTGTCGATCACCGTCGAGTTCAATCGCCGAGCCCCCTGGGAGCCCCCTGTGACGAGAAGCGTCCTCCGATCGGGGTCGAGATCGAATCGCGCGATTCCCTCGCGCCGCGCCGCGTCAATGTCGATCTGTTCGATCTCGGAGCGCAACGGCATGCCGACAAAGCGCGCGTTCTTCAGTCGGGTTCCATGAAAGGCCACGCCGACGAACGTCGTGTAGCGAGTGCCCAGCCGGTTCGCGAGCCCTGGGCGCGCATTCGCCTCATGGACGACGAGAGGCACTTTCGCCTTCTTGGAGGCGACGTAGGCTGGCGTCGACGCATACCCGCCGAAGCCGACAACGACGTCGATCGACCGATCGGCGATCAGCCGAACGGTCTGCGCGCGCGCCTGGCGAAAAAGTCCGGGAAATCGCATTGCTGCACCGTTGATGCGGCGGGGAAACGGGACCTTCGGGATGGTGACGAGTTCATAGCCTCTCTCGGGAACCAGCCGCGCTTCGAGTCCTTCTTTCGTTCCGAGCACGACGACCTCGGCGTCGGGCTCGCGGGCGCGAAGAGCGTCAGCGGTCGCGAGAAGCGGATTCACGTGCCCGGCTGTCCCACCTCCGGCCAGCAGATATCGAGTCATTGTCCCGCCTTCGCGCGAGCAAGGCTCGCATCGTCATGGCGTGCGCACGAAAGCACAACGCCAATCGCCATCATTCCCGTGAGCAGGGCTGTTCCTCCTGCCGAGATGAACGGTAGAGGGACTCCAAGCACGGGGAACACCCGAAGCACGACTCCGATGTTCACGAATGCCTGCCCGATGATCCAAACCATTACTGTACCCGTGGCAATGCGGGTAAACGGATCGCTGGCTGACCGCATGATGCGCACGAACACAATCACCATCACGACGAAGAGAGCGAGCAGCACAACGCACCCGATGAGTCCGAGCTCTTCGCCGATGATCGCGAAGATGTAGTCATTGGATGCCGCGGGAAGCCACGCCCATTTCTCGTGCGAGTTGCCCAGACCTCGGCCGAAGATCCCGCCGCCGGCCAATGCCCACGTGCCATGCAGCGGCTGCCAGCACAGGCCTTCGTAATCGGTGCACTGAGCGTCGAGAAACGAGGTGATGCGCCGCATCCGGTTCTCGCTTGTCAGCGCCATGACGGCAAGCAGGGCTGCCCCACCGAGCACGGGAACCGCGAGAAAGCGCAGTTTGACATTTGCAAAGAACAGAGCGCCGAGCACGATTCCCGCCATAATGCTCACCGTGCCGAGGTCGTGGCCGAGCAGAACGAGTCCGATGGCGAGCCCCGCGATGGGAAGCACGGGAATGAGCACGTGGTACCACTTGCCGAGAAGAGGCTGCTTGCGTGCGAGAACCGTGGCAAGCCAGATCACGAGGGCGACCTTGACGAGCTCAGACGGCTGGCCGCTGACGGGCCCGATAGCGATCCAGTTTCGGTTTCCGCCATCTTCGATTCCCAGCGGAGTGAAGACGAGCATCTGCAGAACGATGGCGACGATGATCGCGGGCCATGCCCAGGCTTTCCAGAACGAAATCGGAAGCCTGCTCAGAATGAGCATGAGCGGAACGCCGATGGCCGCGTACGTCGCCTGCTTCCAGAAACCGCCAAAGAATCCTTGGGAGTCGAGGTAGGAATCGATTGTCGACGACGAGGCGACCATGATCAGCCCGAAGACAACGAGAAAGAGCGTCACTCCGAGCAGAAGCACAAAATTCGAGGGGACTGCCCTATCGATCTTGCCCAGCGATATGCGTGCGGACGTGAAGCCTCGTCGCTTAGCTGCCGGTTCGGTGAGGCTCGTCTGATTGGTCATCCGCCCCACCCCCCTGAATCTCGTTGACGGCCTGCGCGAAGAACGTTCCGCGCTGGTCATAACCCGTGAACTGGTCGAGCGAAGCCGCGGCCGGAGCCAGCAGCACGACATCCCCCGGTTCAGCCATTCGGAGCGCCGCCTTCACGGCACGCGTCATGACAGTTTCAGTTTCGGTCGGGTCCACCTCAAATACCGGAATGTCAGGCGCGTGTCGCTGCAATGCAGAGGCAACCGCCTGCTGCTCTGTGCCGATAATCACCGCTCCGCGGAGCCGCGCGGCGTGTCGCTCAACGAGCGGTCCGATATCGACGCCTTTGAGGTGACCGCCGAGAACCCAGACGACCGACGCGAATGCCGCAAGAGAAGCATCTGCTGCGTGTGGGTTCGTTGCCTTTGAATCGTTGATCCAGCGGATGCCGTCGCGATCGAGCACCAGTTGGATTCGATGCGGGTCGAGAGAAAAGCCGAGGAGAGCCTGCTTGATGCTCTCGGGCGGAATTCCGTATGACCGCGCGAGGGCGGATGCCGCGAGAATGTTCGCGACGAGGTGCGGCGCGTCAAGGCCAACCCCACGCAGCTCGTCGACGGTGATGATCTCGAGTGCAGAACGTCGGCGTTCGTCGAGAAATGCCCTGTCGCAGAGAATGCCGTCGACGACGCCAAGGTCGCTGGGGCCGGGCATGCCGAGATCAAAGCCGATCGCACGCGCGCCCTCCACGACGTCGGCATTCTCGACCATCGTCCTCGTGACGGCATCCGCCTTGTTGTAGACGCAGGCGACGCGCGTGTTCTCGTACACGCGTGCCTTTGCGTCGCGGTAGGCATCGAACGTTCCGTGCCACTCAAGATGATCGTTCGCCACGTTCAGGCACACAGACGAGTGCGGCGATACCGCGGCATCCGTCAACGCGAGATAGTGAAGCTGGTGGCTCGAGAGCTCGACGACGAACACATCGAATCCCTGAGGATCACGCACGGCATCGAGCACGGGAACGCCGATGTTGCCGCAGGGCGCGACCCTGTACCCCGCCGCGGCAATGATTGAGGCTGTGAGCTGAACTGTCGTCGTCTTGCCATTCGTGCCGGTGACAAGCATCCATTCGGCAGGCGTGCCGACCTTGTCGCGAACGCGCCACGCAAGTTCGATATCGCCCCAGAGGGGAATCTGCTGCCCTGTGGCCCACTGGACCATGGGGTGGCGCGGTGAGAAGCCAGGCGAGGCGACGATGAGCTCTGGATCGTGCTCGATCACCTCAGCAGGCGGATGCTGCAGATCGCCCGTGAGCAGCGTTGCGCCGATCACGGAGACAAGCTTCGCGTACTCGTCAGACGCCTTCTCTGCGACGACGAGAACGTCGGCGCCCAACTCGGTGAGCGTGTCGGCAACGGAAAATCCCGTCGCCCCGAGCCCGAGGACGACGACGCGGAGTCCGCTCCAATCAGCGTGCCAGCTTGTGAGGCCGTCGAGACGATCGGGAGCAGCGTGCCTCGGGGTCATCGCGTGATCCATTCGAGGTAGAACGTGCCGACCCCGGCAGCGACAAGGAGGCCGCCGATGATCCAGAAACGCACGACGACGGTGATCTCCGCCCACCCCTTGAGTTCGAAGTGATGGTGAATGGGGCTCATCAAGAAGATGCGCTTGCCATGCGTGAGTTTGAAATAAACACGCTGCACGATAACCGAACCTGCTTCGATCACGAACAGGCCGCCGATGAAGATCAGGAGAATCTCGGTGTGGGTGAGAATCGCGAGAGCAGCGACGGCGCCGCCGAGAGCGAGAGACCCGGTGTCGCCAAGGAAGATCTGCGCGGGTGTCGTGTTCCACCACAGAAAGCCGATCAGCGAGCCGACGATTGCCGCCGCGACGATCGCGAGACCCAGAGGGTCGACGACTTCATAGCACTTGTAGGCGAGGTCGCCCTGCAGTGCGGTGCTGAAGCAGGACTGGTTGTACTGCCAGAATCCGATGATGACGTATGAGCCGATGGCGAAGATGCTCGCACCGGTCGCGAGGCCGTCAAGACCGTCCGTCACGTTGACGCCGTTCGACGTGGCGGTGACGATGAACGAGATCCAGACAAAGTAGAGCACAAAGCCGATGATGGTTCCGGCGAGCCCCCACTGGGTGAGTGCGAGAAAGTCGATGTTGAGGTCTCTGATGAACGAGACTGCCGTCGACCCGGGAGTCACACCCTGACTGTTCGGGAACCCAATAGCCAGAACCGCGAACACCGCGGCGACGATCACCTGGCCAACGATCTTCTCCCAGCCACCGAGGCCGAGGCTCTGCTGCTTGCGGGTCTTCAGAAAGTCGTCGACAAAGCCCACGACGCCGAGCCCCACCATCATGAATAAGACGAGCAGCGCCGAGACGCTGATGCGATCGCCCGTGATCAGCATCGCCGTGAAATACCCGAAGAAGACGCCGACGATGACGACGATGCCGCCCATCGTCGCCGTGCCCTTCTTCGAGTGATGCGATTGCGGGCCGTCATCGCGAATGAACTGCCCCCAGCCGAGCGCTCGGAAGAGACGGATGAACAGCGGAGTCATGAAGAGGGAGAACGCCCCCGAGAGGGCTCCAGCCGTGAGAAGTGCAATCACGAGAACAATTCTCCCAACCGGTCGCCGAGAAAACGCAGACCAACAGAGTTCGACGACTTCACGAGCACCGTATCTCCGGCGCGGAGCTCGGCCGCGAGGTAGTCATATGCGTCATCAGCCGTCTGCATGAATGTTGATTCGCCGTCCCACGATCCCTCGTTGATTGCCGAGATATGCAGTCGCCTGGCTTCGGGACCGACCACAACGAGTTTGTCGATTCCGAGGCGTACGGCCATCAAGCCGATGCGATCATGCTCGTCCCCGGTGAACTCCCCCAACTCGCTCATTGCGCCGAGAACGGCGACCGTGCGCTGTTCTCGCGGGGTGACGAGCGCGAGCGTCTTGAGCGCCGCCGACATCGAGTCGGGGCTCGCGTTGTAGGCATCGTTGATGATCGTGATTCCATCTCGTCCGCCCATGACCTCCATGCGCCATCGTTCGGCACGCGTCACGGTCTCAAGTCGGCGTACGGCGGTCTCGAGCGGCACTCCGAGCTCGCGCGCCGTCGCCAACGCGGCAAGGGCGTTCCAAACGTGATGCTCGCCGAGCACTTTGAACGAGACGGGGATGCTGTCGCCATCGGTGGTCCTCAGCGTGAACTGTGTTCCGCTCGCCGTGACGACGATGTCGGCCGCGCGCACGTCCGCGTCGTCGTGCTCGCCGAACCACACGATGCGGGCAGCCGTCTGCGAGGCCATTGCCGCGACGCGAGGGTCATCTCTGTTGAGGATCGCCACGCCGTCAGCGGACAGCGCCGCGACGAGCTCTGTCTTTGCCGCAGCCGTCTGCTCGATCCCTCCGAAACCACCGGCGTGCGCCATGCCCACCTTCAGCTCGACGCCGATATCGGGCTGGGCGAGCGCCGCAAGATGCGCGATGTGCCCTGGCCCGGACGCGCCCATCTCAGAAATCAGATATCGCGTCGTCTCGGTGACCCGAAGCATCGTCGTCGGCGCTCCGACGGTGTTATTGAACGAGTTGCGGGGCGTCACCGTCTCGGCATCCGGTGAGAGGATCGCACCAAGCAGGTTCTTCGTCGTCGTCTTGCCGTTTGAGCCGGTAATGCCGATGACGGTCAGCGTTCCCTGTGCTTTGACGCGTCCGATGACGTCGGCGGCGAGAGCGGCAAGGGCGTCGACGGCATCGTCAACGATGATCTGGGGAACCGCCAGGTCAACAGGGTGCTCCACAATGGCGAGTGCGGCGCCGTTCTCTCGCGCGGCGCCGACGAAGCAGTGTCCATCGGTGACGTCGCCTGGCTTCGCCACGAAAATGCCGCCCGCCTCAATTTCGCGGGAATCCGTGTCGACGTGCCCAGAGACGCGCGTGAGCTCGGAAGCGTCCGTGCCCGCCGCGTCATATCGCCCCGATACGGCCGTGGCGATCTCGCCGATGGTGAGAGTGATCACCGGTGCATTGTCTCCTTCGTGTATGGCCTCATGCGACGTTCTAGAATCGCGTCGGCCAGTTGGGAGCCGGCTCCGTTGACGGCGGGACGTCGTACGACTTCAAGACCTGTGTGAGCACCTGCTGAAAGGTTGGAGCTGCAGCCGCAGACGACCTAATGGTAGTCGGATTCGCGATCGTAACTGAAACCACATACTCAGGATCTTCGGCGGGCGCCATGCCCGTCATCGACACGATATAGGTGGATTTGAGGCCGCCAGAGCCGTCGCCTTGCTGAGCCGTTCCGGACTTTGCCGCGACGCGGTAGCCGGGAATCTGCAGCATGGTGCCGAAATGGCCCTCGGTCGGAACGCTCTCGAGCATCTGCACCGTCAGGTCTGCGGCGTTCTCTGACACCACGCGGGTGCCCGAGTCGCTGGGAACATTCGTCAGGGTACCGTCTGGCTGCTGACAGCCTTCAACGAGCTGCGCGGGAAGTCTCACGCCGCCGTTCGCGAGTGCTTGGTATGCGCTCACATCTTGAATGGCTGTCGTGGTCAGACCCTGGCCGAACATCGTCGCGTAGAACGTCTGGTTGTCCCATTTCTCCCACGGATGCAGCACGCCAGACGACTCACCAGGGAACCCGATGGCGCTCTTTGAGCCCACCCCAAACTTCTGCAAGTACTCGTAGCGATTCTTCGCCGACATTTTCTCACCCAGCTGCGAGATGCCGGTGTTCGACGATTCCGAGATCACTCCCGTCAGCGTGAGGTTCATCGGACCGTGCGGGAACGAGTCTTTGATCTCGGCGCCATTGCTCGGGTAATACCAGCCGTCAGCGACAACATGCGTCGTCGGATCGGCAAGCCCAGCGTCAATCAGCGACGCGGCGATGAGGGCCTTAAACGTCGAGCCCGGTGCGTACGGTGTTGTGAAGGCGCGGGCGCCACGGTCTTCCGCGTCTGTCGCAGAGACATTCGTGGGGTCGACGGACGGATACTCGGCTAGCGCCTTGATTTTGCCGGTCTTCGCCTCCATCACCGTGACGATTCCCCAGGTGCCGTGAGTGGCTGTCACCTGCTCGGCAAGTCGCTGCTGGGCATACCACTGCAGATCTGAGTCGAGGGTGAGCTTGACTGTGCCGCCGTTCTCTGCCGGCTGGGTCGTCTGCATCGACCCGGGGATCGCGACGCCGTCTTTGCCGCGCTGATACGCCTGCGTGCCGTTCTGGGACTTCAGACAGGTGTTCATGAACCGCTCGACCCCGGCAAGTGGCTCCTGGTCTGAACCGACGAAACCGACGACGTTGCCGGCAACGGCACCGTTCGGATAAAAGCGGGCGGGATGCTTCTTTGCGTACAGCCAGGGAATATCGAGAGCATCAACGGCGCGATATTGATCGACACCCACGGACTTCGCTATTCGCGCGTACAGCGAATTGGCGTCCTCGTCCAACGCGCCAGAGACAATATCGAGGATGTCTTTGCCGGAAACGCCGATGATGTCGCCGAGTTCGCTCGTCGCCTGCTCGACGCTGACCTTCGTCTTCTCCCCGTCGTCTCCCGTGCGCGTGAACTGATTGACGTTCGCCGGCGCGATAGACAGGTCGTACCGCATCACGCTGCCAGCCAGCACGTCACCGTCTGAATCGACGATGTCGCCTCGTTCGCCGTAGACGGTAAGCTCCCCCGACGTCTTATCTGCAGCATCAGCCTGGAGCGACGAGGCGTTCACAACCTGAATGTCAATGAGTCGAATGACAAAAGCGGCGAAAACGCCAAGCACACAGATGACCGCGATGAAGGCGCGACGCCTGCTGGTTCGATTCGCGTGTTGCACTAAGGGATCCTCACGACGACACGGCTACGTCAGTGGGTTTTGGGAGACGGTAGGCCGTTTTCGAAGATTACCTGCGTGGGCGGCGGTTTCGAGCCAGACTCGCCTGCCCCTGCTGAATCCTCAGAGTCGCGCTGAGCCGAATCGTCTTTCTTGGTGTCGACCGGCCCGAGCTGGTCAAGGAGGCTGTTGCCGACCATGCCACCTGCGAGGGGCCGCTCCGTTGCCTGACCGCCAGGGCCGGGCTGGCCGAGCACCGTGCCATCAGAGAGCCGAATGTAGACCGGACTCTGATTGATCACCATTCCGAGTGTCTGTGCGCTCTCGGCGATGTGCTGCGGCGAGTTGAGCACATCGATCTGCTCGGTGAGGGACTGCTGAGCAAGCTTGAGATCGCCCTGCTGCGATTTGAGGGCCGAGAGCTCATACGCACCCTGGCTCAGTGCGACACTCGAGAGCAGCTGGGCGATGACGATGCCGCTGACCGCAGCGATCGTCGTGACCGCGTAGGCGATCTTCGGACGCGACTTTCTGACGGTGTGCAGGGGAACAGCCCGAAGCGGAGGCCGCTGCGTCTCGCGTTCCGGCGCCCGCAGCGGACGAATGCTGTGCGCCACTCCAGTGCTCATCGATTCTTCCCCCTGATCCGTTCAGCCGCGCGGAGCCGCACGGGCGTCGCCCGCGGGTTCGCAGCCATCTCCGACTCGCTCGCCCGCTCGGCGCCGCGCGTCAGCAGCTCAAATTTCGGTTGATGCTCCGGCAGCTCAAGCGGCAGCCCCGCAGGCGCACTCGACTGGGATGCCGCGTGAAGTGCGCGCTTGACGATGCGGTCTTCCAGCGACTGGTACGACATGACGACAATTCGTCCGCCAACCGCGACAGCGTCAAGCGCTGCGGGTATCGCGCTCTCGAGCACGGCGAGCTCGCTGTTCACCTCGATGCGCAGCGCTTGGAAAACACGCTTGGCCGGGTGCCCGCTGCGCCGCACCGCTGCCGGTGTTGCCGTGTCGATCAGCTGCACAAGCTGCGCGGACGTGTGCAGAGGCTGCTCGTCTCGCATCCTCACGATCGTTCGCGCAAATCGTCCGGCAAGCTTCTCCTCGCCATATCGGTGAAAGATTCTTCTCAGGTCGGCCTCGCTGTACGTCGCGAGCACGCTCTCGGCCGTAAGCTCGCTGTCCGCGTCCATGCGCATGTCGAGTGGCGCATCGTGAGAGTACGAGAACCCGCGCTCTGCGCGATCGAGCTGAAGCGACGACACACCGAGGTCGAACAGGATGCCGTCGAGGTGATCAACGCCTGCTGCGGAGAGTGCTCCCTCGATGTCGTCATACTCGGTTTTGACGAATGTCACGCGGTCATCGAACCGGGCGAGACGCTCCCCCGCGATCTGAAGCGCATCGGCATCTCTGTCGATGCCGATCAGGTGCACATCGGGAAACCGTTCGAGCATTGCCTCGCTGTGGCCGCCCATGCCGAGCGTCGCGTCGATGACGACTCGTCCGGGCCCGTCGAGCGCGGGAGCGAGAAGGTCGACGCAGCGGTCGAGGAGAACGGGAGTGTGAATGTCGTTGTGTGCCATTGATGTCACCGGGCCCTCGGCGCTGATCCCCATCCGTTCGACCTGGCACCGGGGAAGTGTGTCAGGGCGCCAACGGCTGGGAGTCGGCGACGAGGGATCAGAAGAGTCCCGGAATCACCTCCTCCGCGGTGTCGGAGAACACTGATTCCTGCTCGGCGAGGTAGGTCTCCCATGCCTCGGAGTCCCAGATCTCGGCGCGGCTTCCGGCGCCAATCACCGTGAGCTCGCGATCGAGGCCCGCGTACGAACGAAGGTTGTGCGGAATGGTGATGCGGTTCTGCTTGTCCGGTGTTTCCGGGCTCGCGCCAGAGAGAAAAACACGAAGATAGTCGCGCGCCTGCTTCGAGGTAACCGGGGCCTGCCGGATCTTCTCGTGCATCTCCTCGAACTCACGCGTGCTGAACACGTAGACGCAGTTTTCCTGCCCCCGGGTCATCACGACGCCGCCCGCGAGTTCGTCGCGAAACTTCGCCGGAAGAATGATGCGCCCTTTGTCGTCGAGCTTTGGAGAGTACGTGCCGAGAAACATCGAGCCCTCCCCCTCTTCGCCGGCCAACGTGGAGTCTTGCTCCACTTTACTCCACAATGCACCACAAACAGAAGCACATTTGCCTATCTCTTGCGAACTTAGTGTGAAGAACCCCGTAAACACAAGCAATTTTGAGGTGGAGCAAGGTGGAGTGATTTTTCACAATCCGGAGCATAACTGGCCAGAGACACCGCATTAGGGGCCTCTCGAGTCACAAACGGCCGCGGTGGAGGGCTAGGCAGATCTGTCGAGACGGAGCGTGACGAACGGTGGTGGAGGGAAATGGATGACGGCTGTTGCCGCCACGCACGCACAAAAAAAGGAACCGACCCGCAGGTCGATTCCTTTTCACGCTCCGTCAGAGGGAGCTACGTAAAAATCAGCGTTCGTTTTCCTGGCGACGATCCCAGCGATTGTTCATCTTGTCCATGAAATTTGCGCCGTCACGCGGGGTCTTCTGTGCTTTGCTCTTGTCCCCCGCGGGCTCAGCGGAATGCTTCGACGGCTGCATTGCCAGGAGCACACCACCCAGCATGACGACAAATCCGACGACCCCGACGACAGGCTGCTGGATCATCACGGCAGCGACGAGTGCGCCGATGCCGATGAGCACAACAAGGCTGCCCAGAGCGATGCTGCGGTACGAGGGACGGCCTCGACGATCCCCTGTCGTCGAAACGAAATCAGCGTCATTCCTATAGAGGTGACGCTCCATCTCATCGAGGAGCCTCTGCTCCTGTTCAGATAGTGGCATCGCCTTCCCCCTTCTCACGAGTTCGGATGCGACTCAATGTCTGCACCAATTCTATCCCGCCTTCATGTGGCTAGGCTAGACGCGTGCCTGATCCACAGCATCTGCTCCAGTTTATCCAGACTCGGCTCGACGAGTTTCTCAGTGCGCGCACCTCTATCTTGGCGGGAGTTGCCGAGGAAACAGCTCAATTCTCGAGCTTCTCAAGGGAATTTCTCAGAGGGGGAAAAAGGTTCAGGGCTCAGTTCTGCCATCAGGGCTGGCACGCGGTAACGGGATCGTCAGCGTCACACGCGACAGAAGCCATTATCGGCGCGGCATCCGCGCTCGAGATTTTCCATGCCGCGGCCCTCGTGCACGACGACATCATCGACAATTCAGACACCCGCCGCGGACGCCCGTCGGCACACCGGCAATTTGAACGACAGCATAGGGATTCGCGCTGGGCCGGCGATTCTGAGGAATACGGCCGCTCTGCGGCCCTGCTTCTCGGCGATCTGCTTCTCGGCTGGAGCGACGAGCTGCTCGACGACGCGCTCGCTGCATTGAACGACCCCGCGATCGCACGCGTTGCCCGCAATGAGTTTCGTCGCATGCGCACAGAGGTGACGGCTGGCCAATATCTCGACATCCTCGAAGAGAAATCCTGGGCCACGCACACCGATGCCGAACAAGTCCGCCGCGCCGAAACGGTAGCCACCTTCAAATCAGCCAAATACAGCGTCGAAGCTCCACTGTCGCTCGGCGCCCTTGTGGGCGGCGGCCAACCAGACCAGCTCGCGGCGCTTCGCGCATACGGACTGCCCCTCGGCATCGCGTACCAGCTTCGCGACGACCTTCTCGGGGTCTTCGGCGATTCGACAGTCACGGGCAAGCCGAGCGGCGATGACCTGCGCGAAGGAAAACGGACAGTACTCATCGGGCTGACCCGCATGGCACTCTCCCCCGCTGGACGTGACGAACTCGATGGGCTTCTCGGTGATCCGCAGCTCAGAGACGCAGACGTCGCACGAATTCAGACGATGATCCGTGAGAGCGAGGCAGACGCGAAGGTCGAGACCCGCATCGTCGACGAAGTGGCGAGGGCATCGGAGGCAATTCGAAACGCACCGCTCGACGGCGGCGCGATTGACGAACTGCTCAGCCTCGCGGGTGCCGTCACGCAGCGCGACGCATAGCAGCTACGCGAGCGCCTGAGCCACTCGTCGCACCTCGGATTTGCGACCTGCTCTCAACGCATTCAATGGGGTGTCGCCGATGGAGTCATCGGCTTCGGTGAGCCAGGTGAGAATCTCTTCGTCATCAAAGCCGGCGTCTGACAGCACGATGAACGTGCCTCGAAGCTCCGTGAGCGGCTCACCGTCGCGCAGAAAATCAGCGGGCACGACGAGCACCCCGTCTCTGCGCACTGCCAAGAGCTCACGATCCTCAATGAGCCGGCGCACGCGGCTCAGCTTCACATCGAGCATCTCAGCGAGATCGGGGATGGTGAGCCATTGAGTTGAGGCGTCGTCGTGAGTCACGATTCGAGTGTGCCACGATTGGCGAGCTCAGGCCAGTTGCGGCATTTCAACAGCATCCATGACCGATCACTGCGCGTTTTTTATTATAACGTTCACCACATTAATCACATTAGCCACTTGGGCAACAGTGGACCGCCAAATAACATAGTTCTCATCCATCTCTTTTATTGACACGCTTCACACGCGTATGTAACGGTTGGGACGTTGTACGACATTGCGAGGGGGACAGAATGCCGACGACGACAATCAAGAAAAGCATTGTGCCGATTGCGCTGCTGAGCGCCGTGGCCGCCGGAATGCAGATCATGCCGGCGCACGCCGACGAGCATCACACCGCGGACCACGGCCCCGATGGATTCACACGGGGCTCGGGGACCCTGACGCACAGGTCACATTTTCTTCCCGCGCCAGCGTCGTACACGGTCGGAGCGAACGATAGCATCGCCGTCATCGCCACCCGCTTCGGGCTCGCGGCCGAAACCGTTGCCGCCCTCAATGGCCTTGCTGCCGACAGCTCTGTGCACGAGGGTCAGAATCTGACTCTCGCTGCCACGACCTCATCGTCGACACCTCGGGCCTCCGCGTCGACAGCATCCACTCAGTCAACGCACGTCGTGAGATCAGGCGACACTGTCAGTCGAATCGCCAGCAGCCACGGTGTGAGCACGCAGTCCGTGCTCACGGCGAATTCGCTGGAGTGGTCGAGCGTCATCTACCCCGGGCAGAAGCTCATCATTCCTGCGGAGAGCTCGGGGTCGAAGACGTCATCGTCGACGAAGAATACGGAGTCGAACGAATCACACTCGTCGAAGGGAAGCACCTACACGGTGGTCTCCGGTGACACTGTCGGCGGCATTGCCTCACGGTTTGGGGTCAGCACGACATCCGTTCTCGACGCCAACGGCCTCTCGTGGTCGTCTGTGATCTTCCCAGGCCAGAAGCTGACCATCCCCGGAAGCTCCTCGGGCTCGTCCGACTCGAAGAAGTCAGAGTCGAAGAAATCCGAGTCGCATGATTCCACGTCGAAAGGCGGAACGTACACCGTCGTCTCGGGCGACACGGTCGGCGGGATCGCTTCCGCACATGACGTGAGCATTCAGGCGGTTCTCGATGCCAACGGTCTGACCTGGTCGAGCATTATCTATGTTGGACAGAAGCTCACGATTCCCGGCACGGGATCAACGGAGTCTGAATCGTCGAAGAAGTCAACTGACGAGAGCGTCACCCCGCTGACGGCGGAGATGAAGACAAACGCACAGACGATCATTCGCGTTGGCCATTCGTTGGGCGTCAGTGATTACGGACTCGTCGTCGCGCTGGCCGCCGCAATGCAGGAGTCGAGCCTTCGCAACGTCAACGGGGGAGATCGCGACTCTCTGGGCCTCTTTCAACAGCGTTCAAGTCAGGGCTGGGGAACGAAGGAGCAGATCATGAATCCGGAGTATTCGGCAAAGGTCTTCTTTGTCGGTGTCTCCGGTAAGACGCGAGGCCTTCTCGACATCTCCGGGTGGCAAGACATGTCTGTGACGGAAGCCGCGCAGGCCGTACAGATCTCGGCCTACCCCGATGCGTATGCGAAATGGGAGACGTCTGCCCGGTCCTGGCTGGCGCAGCTCGGCTGACAATCCCATAACGAAGAGGGTCGAATAGGCGCGCAACCCGTGTGTCCGTGCTGACACTCAGTGTGCGGTTCGTAGACTCGTGTCGTGACGACTAGCCAGCAAACCGATCCTCTGATCGGCCGTGTCATCGACGGCCGATATGAGGTGCGCTCGCGCATCGCGCGCGGCGGAATGGCTACAGTCTATGTCGCGACAGATCATCGGTTGGAGCGGCGCGTCGCGATCAAGGTGATGCACGGCCACCTGAGCGATGACCAGGCGTTCACCAACCGATTCGTGCAAGAAGCCCGATCGGCGGCTCGACTCGCGAATCCGCACGTCGTCAGCGTCTTTGACCAGGGTCAAGACGGCGACATGGCCTACCTGATCATGGAGTACCTGCCGGGAATCACGTTGCGCGAGCTGCTTCGCGATCACGGCTCCCTGACGCCACAGCAGGTCGTCGACATCATGGATGCCGTTCTCACCGGTCTGGCGTCAGCCCACCGCGCCGGAATCGTGCATCGCGATGTGAAGCCAGAGAACGTGCTTCTTGCCGATGACGGGCGCATCAAGATCAGTGACTTCGGCCTCGCTCGAGCCGCCTCGGCAAACACCGCGACAGGGCAGGCGCTGCTCGGCACCATCGCCTACCTCTCCCCCGAGCTCGTCACTCGAGGCATGGCCGACACCCGCAGCGATATCTATGCGCTGGGCATCATGATGTACGAGATGCTCACAGGCGACCAGCCGTACAAGGGCGAGCAGCCCATGCAGATCGCCTACCAGCATGCGAACGATTCTGTTCCCCGCCCCAGCGCCCGCGTACCGAACATCCCAGATGAGATCGACGACATGGTGTTGTGGGCGACGGAGCGGGACCCCGACGAACGGCCGGCCGACGCTCAGGAGATGCTCGATCGTCTGCACGAGGTGGAGGCCGAGCTCGGCTACGCCCTTTCATCGACACCGACGCAGCACACCGTGGCGTTCCCCATGGACGACACCGTCGCGTTTGGTGAGACAGCGGCGTTTGGCGCAACGACGGCGTTCGACTCTCCCACGACGCCGACAGGAACAACGGACCCTCTCGGCTCGATGGTGGCGACAACGGGAACGGTGAAGAAACTCACAACGACAGTCACAAAGCGTCGCCGCAAGGGCCTGTGGATGTTTCTGATCGTCGTGCTGCTCTGCGCCGTCGTTGGCGGCACCGGATGGTTTTACGGAACCGGCCCCGGTTCGCGCATCGCCATTCCCGAGAGCCTCGTCGGCGGGTCTCCCGATGAAGCTTCGGCAGCGTTGACCGAACTGGGCCTCCTCGTGGAAGCCGGTGAGGAATACAGCCTCAACATTGACAAAGGACTCGTCACGAGCACGAGCCCCAGCCCGGGCGATCTCGTCTATAAGAATTCGACAGTGACGGTAAATGTCTCTCTCGGGCCGAAACCAGAGACGCTTCCCTCGCTGGCAGGCGTTGCCATCGCTGACGCACAGAAGACCATTGAAGACCTGGGCTTGAAGATGGGCGACGCCAGCTACCAATTCAACTCCGATGTCGCCGCAGACGGCGTGATCGCGGCATCCATCGACGGTGACGATGTCACGGGCGGCGCCGATACGTTCCAGGGCAAGACCGTCGATCTCATCGTCTCGGTCGGATCCGTTCCCCAGTTGGTCGGCGAGACCAAGGATGCCGCAACTGCGGCACTGGACGAGGCCGGGCTCAAACTGGGCTCCGTCTCCGAGAAGTTCAGCGATGACGTGCCGAAGGGCAAGGTCATCTCTGTCGATTATGAAAAGCCGCTGGCACCAGGCGACAGTGTCAACCTGCTGGTGTCGAAGGGGCAGGACCTCGTCGCGGTCCCCGATGTCGTCGGCATGACCGTCAACGAGGCGAAGCAGACGCTCGAGGAGGCCGACTTCACGGTGAAGATCGACTCCAACATCCCCAAACAATACTGGGATGCTGTCATCAACGATCTCTTCGCCGTCGACTCGACAGACCCCGAAGCGGGCGCGATGATCAAGCGCGGCTCGACGGTGACCATCGTCGCGAACCTCTGACGCACAGCAGAGAGGACAGGCGCGTAGCCTGCCCTCTCTGCTTCAGTCGGTGCCGCTCGTCAGCCCTTGCCGAGCTGCTCGGCCACGAGGAAGGCGAGCTCGAGCGACTGCATGTGATTGAGTCGCGGGTCGCACAGCGACTCGTAGCGCGTCGACAGCGTCTCTTCGTCAATGTGCTCTGAGCCGCCGAGGCATTCGGTGACGTCGTCTCCCGTGAGCTCGACATGGATGCCGCCCGGGTGCGTTCCGACAGCGCGGTGCGCCTCGAAGAACCCCTGAACCTCATCGACGACGTCGTCAAAGCGACGGGTCTTGTAGCCGTTCGGCGTCGTGATGCCGTTTCCGTGCATCGGGTCGGTGACCCACAGCGGGTTCGCCTCTTCTTGTTTGATGCGCTCAAGCAGCGGAGGAAGCGCGTCGCGGATCTTGCCCGCACCCATTCGCGTGATGAACGTGAGTCGACCAGGGCGGCGCTCGGGGTCGAGCTTGTCGATCAGGCGCAGCATGTCGTCTGCCGACGTCGTCGGCCCGAGCTTCACGCCGATCGGGTTGTGCACACGCGACAGGAAATCAACGTGTGCGCCATCGAGGTCGCGTGTCCGCTCGCCGATCCAGATGAAGTGCCCAGACGTGTTGTACGGCTGGCCTGTGCGCGAATCGATGCGCGTCATGGGCCGCTCGTAGTCCATGAGAAGGCCTTCGTGCGCCGTGTAGAACTCAACGCGCTTGAGTTCGTCGAAGTCGGCCCCCGCTGCCTCCATGAACTTGATGGCGCGGTCGATCTCCTTGGCAAGGTGCTCATACCGCTGATTCGCGGGGTTCGCCGCGAATCCTTTGTTCCACGAGTGCACCTCGCGCAGGTCGGCAAATCCGCCCTGGGTGAAAGCGCGAATGAGGTTCAGCGTCGACGCGGCCATGTGGTACCCGCGGAGAAGACGATTGGGATCTGCGCGCCGCGATTCGGGTGTGAAGTCATACCCGTTGACGATGTCGCCGCGGTAGGCGGGAAGCGTCACATCGCCACGCGTCTCTGTGTCGCTGGAGCGAGGCTTGGCGAACTGGCCAGCCATGCGCCCCATCTTGACGACGGGCATTGATGCGCCGTACGTCAGCACAACGGCCATCTGCAGAATCGTCTTGACCCGATTGCGGATCTGGTCGGCCGTGGCACCGGCAAACGTCTCGGCGCAGTCTCCGCCCTGAAGCAGAAAAGCCTCACCGCGCGCAGCTCGGGCAATACGGTCGCGCAGCAGATCGACTTCGCCGGCGAACACCAGCGGCGGAAGCGTCTCGATTTCGCGAGAGACCTCGGCGACAGCATCCTGATCCGGCCATGCCGGCTGCTGCTTAATCGGAAGCTCGCGCCAATAGTCGAGACCGGCGATCACTGAGTCATCAGCCTTCACTACCGGGTCATTTGACATTGTCACGGGCTGTCCTGTTTCTGTGTGCGAGCGGGAATGGGAGAGCGCGATGCGCGGCTCTCAGCCTATCGCGAAACCCGGGCCTGCTTGTCCTTCACCGACGTCGCATACACGTCAACGTATTTCTGCTGGCTGAGCCGCTGCAGCTCGTACATCAGCTCGTCTGTGACCGAGCGCAGGATGAATCGATCGCCCTCGAGTCCTTCGAATCGGCTGAAGTCGAGGGGCTCGCCGAAGATGAGCCCTGGGCGCTTGATGTGAGGAAGTCGGGTGCCGATCGGCATGATGTGCTCGGTGTTCACCATGACGACGGGAATGATCGGCACACGCGCTTCGAGCACCATTCGCGCGACTCCGGTGCGCCCGCGGTACATGCGGGCATCAGGACTGCGTGTCCCCTCAGGGTAGATGCCCAGAAGCTCACCGCGGCCCAGCACGGCGAGTCCCGTGTTGAGCGATGCCTCGGAGGCTTTGCCACCCGACCGGTCGATCGGAATCTGACCCGTCGCCGTCATGAACGCCCGCGTCGCCCAGCCCTTGATGCCCTTGCCTGTAAAGTAATCGCTCTTTGCAAGAAACGAGATGCGACGGTTGAGGTAGAGCGGGAGGAAGATCGAATCGATCACCGAAAGGTGGTTGCTCGCAATGATCGCCGGCCCGTGTGCTGGCACGTTCTCGGCGCCCACGACCCAGGGGCGAAAGATCGCCGTGACCAAGGGGCCGACGATCACGTTCTTCATGATCCAGTAGAACATCGTATGTAACAGTATCCCGTTCGCTGCCTATGACCTCTGACGTTGCGCCGCGATCCGCGCCGAGTCCGCGGCGCCGACCACTCCCGCATCATTGACAAGCTCGGCGATCACGAACTCGGGCTCGGGGTGGAATCCGCGCGCCGGAAGATTGTCAAAATACGCGGCGCGAACAGGCTCGAGCAGAAGCTCGCCCGCCTGCGCGACTCCCCCACCAAGAACGAACATCTGCGGGTCAAGCACGGCTCCGAGGGTCGCACATCCCTGGCCGATGTACGCTCCAAGGCGGCGCAGAGCCGTCAGAGCGCCGCCGTCACCCGCGACAATGAGCTCGTAGATCGCCTCGCCCGACAGCGTTCCGCCGGCCTCTGCACGCTTATCGGCAAGAGCTTGACCGATTCCACCGGCATCAGCGAGTTCGCCCGCGAGCCGGCCGAGCGCCCTGCCGGAGCCATACTGCTCGAGACAGCCGCGCACGCCGCAGCCACAGGGAAGGCCGCCGGGAATCAGCCGAATGTGACCGAGCTCGCCTCCGGTGCCGAAACCTCCGCGAAAGAGCTCGTCGCCAGTGACGATGGCGCCTCCGACGCCCGTGCCGATCGTCAGCATGACCATGTCACTGACAAGTTGAGCCGCTCCAAAACGAAATTCTGCCCAACCCGCTGCGTTCGCGTCATTCTCGATGACGACAGGCATCTTCAGGCGCGCCGACAGCTTTGCCTGGAATGGCTCATTGCGCCAACTCAGATTCGGGGCATAGTAGACGGTCGACTGGGCCGCATCGATAAACCCTGCGGCGGCGACTCCCACGCCGGCGATGTCGTGACCGTCGCGCAGACGCTCCACCATCTCGACGACGGCATCCTCAATTGCTGAACTGTCGCGGGCCGGTGACGGGACTCGATCTTCTCTGACGATCACACCGTCGTCATCAACCACGGCCCCCGCGATCTTTGTTCCTCCGATATCGATCCCGATGGCGTGCACGCCGTACCTCCACAGATGACTTTGTCGCGAGAACTGATGAATCCCACAAAAATTTGCTTGTACCCTGCCGGTTCTATGCAGGAAATCCCAGGGCGGTGTTGGCCGACCCCGTGAACACAAGCGTCCTCACTTTAGAGTAGAGGAAGCCGTACTCGCCCACGTACCGAAGGAGCTACAGTGGATCACCACACCGTGCCCGCTCTTGTCCCCGCAGATCCCGCTGCCAATGCAACTGATCTTCTTATCGACCGGGTCAAGGCAACTCCCGATGCTGCCCTGTTCTCTGTCCCCTCAGGAGACGGATGGTCTGATGTGACCTCCGCGGAGTTCCTGCGTCAGGTGACGGCACTTGCCAAGGGGCTCGTCGCCGCGGGCATTGCTCCCGGCGACAAGATCGGCTTCATGTGCAAGACAAGCTACGAGTGGACTCTCGTCGACTTTGCAACGTGGTTCGCCGGGGCAGTTCTCGTACCCGTCTACGACACGAGTTCGCCGTCGCAGATCCACTGGATTCTGAGCGACTCCGGCGCAACAGCCATGATCGTCGAAACGCCGGAGCACTTCTCGCGCTTTGATGAGGTGCACAGTGACCTCGGCGACGTCGGTGCGGTCTGGCAGCTGCATCTCGGCGACCTCGACAAGCTTGCGCTCAGCGGAACAGAGGTGCCAGACGAGGAGATCGAGCGGCGTCGCAGCCTGGCGCAGGGTTCCGACATGGCAACGCTCATCTACACCTCAGGCTCAATGGGAACTCCGAAGGGCTGCGTGCTCACGCACTCAAACTTCGTCGAGCTCTCCCGCAACGCGGCGGTGGCAATGAAAGAGGTCGTCGCACCGGGTGCTTCGACACTGCTTTTCATCACACTTGCGCACATCTTTGCACGATTCATCGCGGTGCTCGCCATCCACACGGGCGTGAAGGTTGGGCATCAACCCGACACAAGTCGGCTGCTCGAATCGCTCGGATCGTTCAAGCCAACCTTCCTTCTCGCTGTGCCGCGCGTCTTCGAGAAGGTCTACAACTCCGCGGAGCAGAAGGCCGAAGCTGGCGGAAAGGGGAAGATCTTCCGCACGGCTGCCGCGACCGCCATCGAATACAGCAAGGCAAAAGAATCTGGCTCCGTGCCGTTCGGTCTGAAGATGAAGTTTCTGCTGTTCGACCGTCTCGTCTTTGCCAAGCTCCGCGCAGCCATGGGCGGCAATGTGCGCTACGCAGTATCCGGCTCGGCACCGCTTGGGGAACGACTCGGCCACTTCTTTCATGCGCTGGGCATCACGATCCTCGAAGGCTACGGCCTCACCGAGACGACGGCACCGGCGACGGTGAACACACCATCCCGGTCGAAGATCGGAACTGTCGGCCCTCCGCTGCCGGGAATGAGCGTTCGCATCGCAGAGGACGGCGAAATTCAGGTGAAGGGAATCGACGTCTTCAAAGAGTATTGGAAGAACCCTGAAGCGACAGCGGATTCCTTCGACGACGGCTGGTTCTGCACCGGAGATCTCGGTGCCCTCGACGATGACGGGTTCCTCACCATCACCGGGCGCAAAAAGGAGATCATCGTGACGGCGGGGGGCAAAAACGTCGCTCCGGCCGTGCTCGAGGACCCGGTCCGCTCAAACCCGATCGTCGGGCAGATTGTCGTTGTCGGCGACCAGAAACCGTTCATCGCGGCACTCGTCACCCTCGACCCGGAGATGCTTCCCACGTGGCTCCAGAACAACAGCGAAGATGCCACGATGTCGGTGGCGGATGCTGCCCGCAACCCGGCGGTCATCGCCGAGGTTCAGCGAGCCATTGACACAGCGAACAGTCGCGTGTCGAGAGCCGAGTCCATTCGGAAGTTCGAAATTCTCGACACCGATTTCACCGAGGCCTCCGGACATCTCACGCCGAAGCTGAGTATCAAACGCAATGTCATCGTCGCAGACTTCGCCGACGCCATCGAAAACATGTACTCGACGCCCCAGCCGACGCAGGGACTCTCCCTCTCCTAGGAGGAGGCCCTTCCGACGAGAAACGAGAGCGGCGCGCCACGGCGGCGCCGCTCTCGTTTCTCGAGGCGTTCCGGTCAGAACCAGTCAGATTCCCTCACGCTCTTCATCGCAACGCGACGTTCGCCCTTTTCAAGCCGATCGAGGTAAAGGTAGCCGTCAAGGTGATCGACCTCGTGCTGCAGCGCTTGCGCGAGAACTCCCGTGCCCTCGACAGTGACGGGTTCGCCGTCCAGATCGATCCCCGTCACGCGCGCATAGGGATGCCGCGGGGTGGGATGCCACTGCTCGGGAACCGAGAGGCAGCCCTCGTCGATAAGCTCCTTGTCGCCGCGCACCTCAACCACCGTCGGATTGATGACGTAGCCAACGACGCCATCGACGTTATAGCTGAACGCACGCAACCCGACACCGATCTGATTTGCCGCCACCCCGGCTCGGCCCGGTTGCTGCACGGAGTCGATAAGGTCGGCAATGAGCGATCTGACGCCGTCATCAATCGTGGTGATTTCGGCACACCGAGATTTCAGAACAGGGTCCCCGAAGAGACGGATAGAACGTTCGGTCATGTGAGTGATCTCCCTCAGCCAGCGGTGAGCGTCGGGCGCTGCACCGGAATGCCATCGACGACAGACGCGGCCAATTTCCTGGCCGCGTGCTGGGTGACACCGCGAAGGGCACCGAACTCGATGGATGACCCCGAGGCCAGCGCTGGATCGTACGGAAGACGAACAACCGCGCGCACGCGCGAGGCGAAATGCGCTTCGAGCTCGTCAAGCTTCACAAGGCTCCGCGCGGCCGATCTGTTGTTGATCACCACGACGGCATTCTTCGCCAACGGGGCGTACCCGTTCGCCTCCAACCAGGAGATGGTCTCGGACGTGAGGCGTGCCTCATCGATGCTCGTTCCTGAAACAATCACGACGCTGTCGGCGCGCTCGATTGTTGCCCGCATGACATCGTGGACCATCCCTGTGCCCGAATCTGTGAGCACCATCGAGTAATACCGTGATGCCAGCGTTGCGACTGTCGCGTAGTCGTCGTCGCCGAATGCCGCTGTCGCCGCGGGATCAGAATCGGAGGCGAGAACGTCGAGCCGGGTTTCGTCGCGGGCCACAAGCGTCGAAAACTCGGTGTAGCCAGTGATGTCGTTCTTGCGGCGAATGACATCCCGAACCGTATAGTCGCTCTGTCCGCCGATACGGCCGAGAAGGGTCCCTCTGTCGGGATTTGCGTCGATGGCAATGACTCGGTCATCCCGAGCATCCGCGAGCGCCATTCCGAGGAGGAGAGAGACCGTCGTTTTTCCGACACCGCCCTTGCGGGTAAGCACGGGCACGAAACGAGCTGATCCGACGAACGGCTTCGCAATGCGGTGCGTCAGCTCCTTTCTCGCGCGCGCCTTCTTGCTGTCGCCGAGATTGATCAGATGGCCGCTTGCCGCGTAGAGCGCACGTTGCACAGCGCCGTCGGGGGCGCGGTTTCGCGAGCCTCGATCGTCGAGAAGCCGTTCCGCTGTGAGCATCTCAGCATTCTCGGCTCCACCATTGGGTGCGCGTCGCGCACTCATGCTCTGCGGAGTCGACTGCTCAGGCTCTGGCGCGGGCGTCGGTGAAGCCTCTGGCGCCTCGGGCTTCACGGCTGCAGCACGCGGCGCGGGTGCGCGTGACGGCGTCGCGGCGCCTGAGGGGGCGCCGGCGGAGTTCTTCGGCTTCGTCTGCGCGCTCTTCGTTGCCGCGCTCGCCTTCGCCGGGAGGGCCGGGCCTGTCTTCGGCTGCGCCGCGGCAGCCGACGATTTCGTCGCTGGCGCTTTCTTCGCTGGTGCGGGAGGCGAGGCTGGTGTTGAGGACGCCTGTGCCGGCGCGGCGGGCTCTTCCCGCCGCGGTGGAACAACAGCATCCGTCGTACTCACCGCGACATCGTCGAGAATCACATCGTCATCGTCGAGTTCATCATCACGGGATGCTGGAATGGTGACGCTGATCGTCTGGCTGCGCAGGTGCTGCTTCTCGGCAGACTCGGCGAGCGGCGCGTCGCCACTCGGCGTTTCAGCCTTCTCGATACCGTCATGCTTCGAGGGCATGGTGATAGTGCTCCTTCGGGTTGTGGCGATGACTCACGCCAAGATAATCCGTGAACAGTGTAATGACCAGACGGGTGATCAGCCGATTCAGGGGGTGGAAAACCTCTCAGGATGCGGCGACCGCAACGACGAGATCACCCGACTCGACCTGCTGCGGGGAGTTGATGGCAATCCGATCGACAGTCCCCGAGATCGGGCTGGTGATGGCTGCCTCCATCTTCATCGCCTCGATGGATGCCACGGCCTGTCCCGCTTCGATCGAATCGCCCTGGTTGACTTTGACGGTCACGACTCCCGAGAACGGCGCGGCGACGTGGCCAGGCACGTTTGCGTCTGCCTTCTCCGCCGCCTTCGTCGCGACGTCGACGGAACGATCTCTCACGAACACCGGGCGCAGCTGCCCGTTGAGAACAGCCATGACCGTGCGCATTCCCTTATCGTCTGGCTCGCCGACCGCTTCAAGCCCGACATAGAGCCGCACTCCTTCGGCAATCTCCACATAGGTCTCGCGACCTTGCTCGAGACCATAGAGATAGTCAGCGGTTTCAAGCACTGACAGATCGCCGAACAGTTCACGCCGCTGTTCAAACTGTTGTGTAGGCGCGGGGAACAGCAGCCGATTCAGCGCGCCACGCCGTTGCGCTGGTGTGCCCTCAAGCTGCGCTTCGTCGTCAGTGCTCAGCGGCGTGACGCTGATCTTCACCTCTCTTCCGCTCAGCACCTTCGAGCGGAAGGGCTCGGGCCATCCGCCCGGCAGCTCACCAAGCTCGCCGGCCATGAACCCGACGACGGAGTCCGGTATGTCGTAATTGCCCGGGTTCTCGGCGAAGTCGTCGGGATCGGCGTGAACTGCCGCCAGGTGGAGCGCGAGGTCGCCCACGACTTTTGACGAGGGCGTCACCTTGGGCACGCGACCGAGAATCGAGTCTGCCGCCGCATACATGTCTTCGATCAGCTCGAAGTCGTTCTCGAGTCCGAGGGCGATTGCCTGCTGCCGCAGATTTGAAAGCTGGCCTCCGGGAATCTCGTGCTTGTACACACGCCCGGTTGGACCAGACAGTCCCGACTCAAATGGCTTGTAAAGGTGCCGCACGGATTCCCAGTACGGTTCCAGGTCAGACACGTTGTCCAGCAACAGGCCCGTGTCCCGCTCCGTGTGTGCGAGCGCGGCCACAAGGGCAGAGGCCGAGGGCTGACTCGTCGTGCCCGACAGAGGCGCGGAGGCAACGTCCACCGCATCCGCACCTGCCTGTGCCGCCGCAAGCAGCGTTGCCAGCTGTCCGCCCGCCGTGTCGTGCGTATGCACGTGCACGGGAAGATCAAAGCGTTCCCTCAGAGCCGAGACAAGCGTTGCCGCGGCAGCTGGCCTGAGCAGTCCCGCCATGTCTTTGATCGCGAGAATGTGCGCGCCCGCCTCAACGATCTGATCCGCGAGGCGCAGGTAGTAGTCCAGAGTGTAGAGATCTTCGTTCGGATTCAGCAGGTCGCCGGTGTAGCACACAGCGACTTCTGCGACTGAGCGCTCCGTGGCAAGCACAGACTCGATCGCTGGGCGCATCTGCGCGACGTCATTGAGTGCGTCGAAGATGCGAAAGATGTCGACGCCTGTGCGGGAGGCCTCCTGAACGAATGCGTCGGTCACCCGAGTGGGATACGGCGTATACCCGACGGTGTTGCGCCCTCGAAGAAGCATCTGAATTGCGACGTTTGGCAGCGCACCTCGCAGGCTTTCCAAGCGCTCCCACGGGTCTTCTCCGAGGAAACGCAGCGCGACATCGTACGTGGCGCCGCCCCACGCTTCGACAGAGAGGAGCTCGGGCGTGAGTCGAGCAACGTACGGCGCGGCACGAAGCAGCTCCTTCGTGCGCACTCGGGTTGCGAGAAGAGACTGGTGTGCGTCTCTGAATGTCGTATCGGTCACCGCGAGGGCCGTCTGGTCGCGGAGATCGATGGCGAAGTTGCGTGGCCCGAGCTCGAGGAGCTTCTGGCGCGACCCGGCGGGAGCATCGAGCTGCAGATCGACGTTGGGGAGCTTCTCCACCGGATTGATTCCCACGGGGCGCGGCCCATTCGGCTGGTTCACCGTGACGTCGGCCAGCCAGTTCATCAATTTTGTTCCGCGGTCCTTAGATGTGCGGCCCTTCAAGAGCTCAGGGCGCTCCTCGATGAACGAGGTGCTGAGGTCGCCTGCGAGAAACGAGGGATCGTCAAGGACTCCCTGAACAAAAGGAATGTTTGTCGCGACGCCGCGAATCCGAAATTCTGCAAGGCCCCGGCGCGCACGCGCGACAGCGGTAGGAAAGTCGCGGCCACGGCACGTCATCTTCGCGAGCATGGAATCGAAATGTGGGCTGATCTGCGCGCCCGGGTTGATCGTGCCGCCATCGAGGCGAATTCCGCTGCCGCCTGGCGAACGATACGTTGTGATCTTCCCTGTGTCCGGCCGAAACCCCTGCGCGGGGTCCTCCGTCGTGATTCGGCATTGCAGGGCGGCGCCCCTCAACGTGAGCGACTCCTGCGACAGCCCAAGGTCGTCGAGATTCTCCCCCGAGGCAATGCGCATCTGCGACTGCACGAGGTCGACGTCGGTGACTTCCTCCGTCACGGTGTGCTCAACCTGAATTCGCGGGTTCATCTCAATGAATACGTGCTCGCCCGCTCGCTCACCAGCGGTGTCGACAAGGAACTCCACGGTCCCGGCATTCACATAGTGAATCGACTTCGCGAACGCGACAGCGTCACGGTACAGCGCCGACCGAAGCTCGTCACTGATGTTTGGGGCCGGAGCGATCTCGACAACCTTCTGGTTTCGCCTCTGCACGGAGCAGTCGCGCTCGAACAGGTGAATCGTGTTTCCCTCGCGGTCAGCGAGAATCTGCACTTCGATGTGCCGCGGCCGAATGACCGCCTGCTCCAAAAACATCGTCGGGTCGCCGAAAGCACTGTCTGCCTCGCGCATTGCCTCGGCCAGAGCAGACGCGAGCTCCTCCCTCGACGCGACGCGACGCATGCCGCGCCCTCCCCCGCCGGCAACGGCTTTGGCGAAAAGCGGGAAGCCAACCTCATCGGCGCTCTCAAGCAACGTGTCGATATCGTCAGAGGCTGGCGATGAGCGCAGAACGGGCACTCCCGCCGCAATCGCGTGTTCTTTCGCCGTCACCTTATTTCCCGCCATCTCCAGAACCGACGTGCCCGGTCCGATGAACGTGATCCCTGCTGCCGCCGACTTCTCGGCAAGTTCCGGGTTCTCCGAGAGGAATCCGTAGCCGGGGTAAATGGCGTCGGCGCCCGCATGCCGTGCGACGCGAATGATCTCGTCGACATCGAGATAGGCGCGAACCGGATGCCCGGGCTCGCCGATCTCGTACGCTTCATCTGCTTTCAGACGGTGAAGCGAATTTCGATCTTCATACGGGAAAACAGCGACAGTGCGTGCCCCAACCTCGTACGCCGCTCGGAACGCCCGAATGGCGATCTCACCTCTGTTGGCAACGAGAATCTTTGTGAACACGCGATGTCCTCTCTGGCCGGGTAGTGCTCAGCCAACATTTAGGTTCTCCAACCTTAGTAACGGTAACGTATTGACTGTGCACGTATTAAGCGTCAGCAGCCTCAAGGGCGGCGTCGGCAAAACCACAGTCAGTCTCGGACTGGCATCTGCCGCGTTCGCTCGGGGTGTCCGCACGCTTGTCGTCGACCTCGACCCGCAGTCCGATGTTTCGACAGGACTCGACATCGCGCTGGCCGGCCGGCTCAACATCGCAGACGTCCTCACCTCTCCCAAGGAGAAGACGGTTCGACAGGCGATCGCACCGTCTGGCTGGACGACGACGCACCCGGGCAAACTCGATGTCATGATCGGCAGTCCGTCTGCCATCAACTTCGACGGCCCTCACCCCTCGATTCGCGACATCTGGAAGCTCGAGGAAGCCCTTGCCTACCTCGAGAATGAGTACGACCTCGTGCTCATCGACTGTGCCCCGTCGCTCAATGCGTTGACGCGCACGGCGTGGGCGGCAAGCGACCGCGTCAGCGTTGTCACGGAGCCGGGACTGTTCTCGGTTGCCGCTGCCGACCGTGCGCTTCGGGCCATCGAAGAGATCAGGCGCGGCCTCTCCCCTCGACTGCAGCCGCTCGGAATCATTGTGAACCGCGTTCGCAATCAGTCGCTGGAACACCAGTTCCGCATCAAAGAGCTCCGCGACATGTTTGGGCCGCTCGTTCTCAACCCTCAGCTTCCTGAGCGTACGTCTCTGCAGCAAGCGCAGGGCGCGGCCAAGCCACTTCACATCTGGCCTGGCGACAGTGCGCAGGAGCTCGCGCACTATTTCGACCAGCTTCTCGAACGCGTGCTTCGCACAGGCCGCGTCGGTGAGTACGCTGACAGTCCCGCTCGCGACGAGCCAGAACCGATCGAACCCGTTTCCTGACGCGGTTTCGCGCGACATACCCCGGCGTGGCTTCGGGTGACGCACTCAGGTCGAATTCCGACGCACGTCTGAGACCAGACGGCCTGCGTTCCGTCAACGCACGGGGTTCCTAACCCGCTCAGGCACTCCGCGCAGCACGTCGAGCAGCAAGCTCATCGAGCGGGTCAGGCGCCTGCGGGTCAAAATCGACAAGCGTTGTCTCGACTTCGCGCAGCACCTTGCCGACGGCGATGCCAAAGACTCCCTGCCCGCGGCTGACGAGATCGATGACCTCATCGTTTGATGTGCACAGGTAGACGCTTGCGCCATCACTCATCAGCGTCGTCTGTGCAAGATCGTGAACTCCAGCCGCGTGCAGCTGATTAACCGCCGTGCGGATCTGCTGCAGCGAGATTCCCGTGTCGAGCAGTCGCTTCACGAGCTTGAGAACGAGAATGTCTCGAAAGCCGTACAGACGCTGCGTACCCGAGCCAGACGCACTGCGCACTGTGGGCGTGACGAGCCCTGTGCGGGCCCAATAATCCAGCTGACGATAACTGATGCCTGCTGCGCGGGCCGCGACCGCACCGCGATAGCCGGCGTCGGCGTCGAGGTCGGGCAGTCCGTCGGTAAAAAGAAGGCCAAGGTCGTAGCGAGCGGTATCGTCGCGGCTCAGTTCGCTCATCGTTCTCCCTTGCTCCTTTCGCACGTAAAGCTGTGCGTGCTCCCTACGCTATCGACTCACAGTCCGGTTCCGTTCGACATCCGCCTCAAGAGGATCGGCGTGTCGGGTTTGGGAGCAGCTGTCACCACAGTCTAAGCCTAGGGAGCGATTCGACCTAGAGCCGATCGCACGAGACTTGCCCGCACAGACTCCAGATTTCCCGCGATATCTCCGGCGAGTTCCGCCGCACGCGCCTTGCTCGCCGTGTCTCGGCGGCGAACCATGGGCCGCAGCGCGCTCTCGATGAGGTCCACCTCGCGCGCAGCAGCCGTTCTGAAGCCCCTGAGGTGCCGAGGTTCGATTCCGCATTTCTGCAGCGCGACGAGCGAGGTGAGCATCGTCAGGGCGTCGTCGCCATACGACTCCCCCGGTTGAATCAGCGACGCCGACACGGCTTCTGCCAATAGCGACGGCGGAGACTGAGCTTCGCGGAGAAGCTCGCTCTTCTTGTACCGCTTTCCGCCGGGAATGATCGTCGGCGTCGCCGCACCGTCCGGAAGTCCCGGGAATGCCGGAGACCGTCCGGCGTCAAGCTCTGACAGGTACGACCGAATGACCTTCAACGGCAGATAATGATCCCGCTGCATCGACAGGATCAGCCGCAGTCGTTCCACATCGCTCATGCAGAACTTGCGATAGCCACTCGACGTTCTCGATGGCGAGACAAGACCCTGCTCTTCGAGAAAGCGGAGCTTCGAATTCGAGAGATCTGGAAAATCAGTTCGCAGTCGCGCAAGAACCTGTCCGATGTTAAGGAGTTGCGCCCCCGGTGCCTGCGACTTGGCCGCCCCCGCAGCCACTAGCTTCCAGTCGACGTTCGCAGGTCGCGACGCGACGCGTAGAACGTCAGGCGGTACTTCCCCACCTGAACTTCCGCGCCGTCTGACAGCAGCGCGGTGTCGATGCGCACGCCGTCAAAATAGGTTCCGTTGAGTGAGTTGAGGTCAGCGATCTCGAATGTGGTTCCTGACCGATGAAATTCAGCGTGGCGGCGTGAGACCGTGACGTCGTCGAGGAAGATATCTGCCTCGGGGTGACGGCCAACTGTCGCGATGTCGGAGTCGAGAAGGAAACGTGCTCCCGAATTGGGGCCGCGTTGCACGACGAGCAATGCCGATCCTGACGGCAGAGCGGCTATCGCCTCCTGCTCCTCGCGCGAAACAGAGGCATCGAGGCCGGCAAGCGCATTGCTGAAGTCTTCGCCATAGCCGACTGTCGTGTCATTCAGCCCACCACCTGAGTGATCATCGGGCGTCGAGCCGCGCTTGATGACACCGGTCATAGGGAAATTGTTTTCGGGTTGGGGCACCGTGGTCCTCCTCACATATCCAGCGTATCTGATGAACCAGACTCTGGAACAGACCGGTCATGAATCATTCGTCGCGTTTGAATAATGTAGATGATTCCAGCCGCCCAGTACAGCACAGCTCCGAGCAGCGAGAAGCCGAGGGCGATTGGAAGGACGGCATCGCCGATTGTCGGCACCGCCGCTGACAGCATCAGGAGCGGCAGACCGACGAAGAGAGCCGCCGTCGCCGCTTTTCCCGTCTTCACAACGGGCAGCGCGCCGATGCCGTGTTTGGCGAGCACTCCCCCTAAGACGAGAAGCATGATATCGCGAGCGATGATCACGACTGCGAGCCAGAAGGGGATCAGATCGCGCCACCCGAGGCCAAGCAGCGCGGCGACGATGTACAGCCGGTCAGCTGCCGGGTCGAGAATCTGCCCGAGCCGGGTCACCTGATTCAATCGACGCGCGAGAAACCCATCGAGAAAATCGGTCAGTCCCGAGACTGCGAGCACGATGAGCGCGGCAACATCGTTTCCCTCGACAAGAAGGATGAGAAACACGGGTACAAGACCCAACCGCAGAAAGCTCAGCAGATTGGGAATCGTCACGATACGATCGCTGACCTCGTCATCCCTCGAATTGCCCACGGGTCAAGTTTAGCGATTCTGCCTCATGAACCCCTCCACGCGCGCACGACCCCCAGGACACGGGTAGTTCTCGATTCGGGGAAATCGCCCGCGCGTGCGTACCCTATATATATGACTCGAAGGAATGCCGACCGACGCGTGCGTTCCGTTCAATGGAAGATCGCCACAATTCTGGCGTGCGCAGTGGTGACGGCATCCATTGTGACCGGTGTTTTGGCGGCAGTGAAGCCAACGGCTCCCCCTTCGGTCACCGTGGCGCAGCAGGATCCGAACGCCGGTGGCTCAGCCGTGCTCGCCTCGGCGCGATTCGGTGACGCATGGAGCAGAATCAACGACACGACAACCCCGTTCGTCGTCACCGTGGCCGGCGACTCAACGGGCAATGCCCCCGGCGAATGGGTGGATCGCGCATTTCACACTCTTGCCGACAGGCTGTCACGCCCCCTCGTCATTCATTTCTGGAACGAGCGCACTCACAAATACGATCTGACGTCCCGCGCCGACGGGGCTGCCGATTATGCCCCGATTATTGTCTGGAACGGTTCGGCTTCGGGCACAACTCCCGCGTACTCACTCAAGCATCTCGACCAGCTCATGCCCGAGCAGCCGGATACCGTTATCATCAACCACGGTCTCAACAACGTGCGCAATCCCGCCGGTGCCGCTCCCGAGATTCAGGCATTCCTGAAGGCCGTCGAAGCCCGGTGGGACGAGACGATCGGCTACGCGGTGATTCTGGAGAATCCGCGATTCGACAGGTGGAAGGAGCCGTTCGAAGACGTTGTCGCCAGCATCACCGACTGGGTTCAGCCGCTCAGCAATGTGCTGCTCATCGACGTGCACGAGGCTTACCTGGAGTCGGACAACCTCAACCAGCTGCTCTTCGATGATCAGCTGCATCCCAATCCGGCCGGGTCGCAGTTCACCGCGGACGTTGTTCTCTCGGCGATTGCGGACGCGGCCGCTTAGACTCGGTGCGATGGAAACAACAGGCTCGGTGCGCGTCGACAGCTGGCTCTGGGCCGTTCGGCTCGCAAAGACCCGCTCGGCGGCGACGACCGCGTGCAAGGGCGGGCATGTGCGGGTGAACGGCGACCGCGCGAAACCAGCTCAACGCGTCAAGCCTGGCGATGAGGTGCGTGTCAGGCGCAGCGGATTTGAGCGCATCGTCACCGTGACAAAGCCGATAGTCAAGCGCGTCTCGGCGGCAGCCGCGGCCGAGTGTCTGATCGACAGCACTCCCCCGCGACCGGCGAAGACCGAGGCTCCTGCCGCGGTCGTGCGCGACCCAGGGGCGGGGCGTCCGACGAAACGCGACCGTCGTGCGATCGAGAAGCTGCGCGGCCGAATCTGACCTGACCGCGCTACCCTGGGATGCCCTCGGCGCGCCGAATCGCATCGGCGACCGCCGATCCCGCCGCTTCCGCCGCATCATAGACGGAATCTCCGGCGAGGAGGCGCACAATCACCGTTGCGGCGAAGATGTCCCCCGCGCCCTTTGCCCGTGTGCGGATTCGTGCATGCCTGGCCGTCGCAGATCCGCCATCGGTGATGATGAGGTTTTCGACCGTGGCTTTGCTGCTTCCGCCAGCGCTCGTGACGATCACCCACCCGCCCTCGGGGCGCAGCTGTGACGCGGCCTCTGTCATCGAGGCGGCGGCGTCAACGACGGCATCCGTCATCAGTCCGAGCTCGAAGCGGTTGGGGGTGAGCCCCGCTGCGAGAGGCAGCAGATGGGCGCCGTAGGATTCGGCGACGGCGGCCTCGGTGTACATTCCCACATCATCATCGCCCATAGCCGGGTCGACAACGAGCTGCACGTCTGGTGCTCTGTCACGAAGCCGAGAAAACCACTCTGAAATCATTCGCGCCTGCCCCGCATGAGCCAGATAACCCACCAGAACATATTTCACTGAGTGCAGCGCATCAAGCTCGAGCAGGTCATCGAGGATGCCGGCGAGCCACTCATCGGGAAGTGCACCCCCGTGCAGCCGCGGGTAATGCGGGAGTGTTCCGAGAATCACTGTGGGAATGTGAACGCAGCGGTACCCGGCTTCGGTGAGCACCCGCACCGTCGCCGTATTTCCGACGGCTCCGTACGCGACTTGCGAGCTGATCACGACAGCATCAACAGGACGCCTGTCCATCTCCCAGCCGCTCGTGAGCACCGTCGGCTCCGTGGTCATGCGGAGGCCTCCGCACCGCCTGGGCCCGTCGGCCAGTAGTAGCTGTCGGGGAGGGCGCGCGAGCCGAAGATCGCCTGGCCGACGCGCACGGTCGTGGCCCCTTCGTCAATGGCCGCCTCGAAATCGCCCGACATTCCCATGGAGAGCCCCTCGGGGTGCAGCCCGCCCGGCGCTTCGGCGCAGACCCGATCGCGCAACTCGCGCAACACAGTGAAGCACCGTCGAACGCGTGTCTCTTCCGCGCTGAAGACGGCAAGTGTCATGAAGCCCGCGATGTTGAGTCTGTCGAATGTCGGCAGCCGCCGCACGAATTCCTCGGCATCCGCGGGTTCGAGCCCGAACTTGCTCTCCTCACCAGAGGTGTTCACCTGAACGTATACGTCGAGGGTGCGATCTTCGAGGTCGAGTCGACGTTGCAGCGACTCAGCGAGACGGATGCTGTCAAGAGCGTGGAACTCTGCCGCAAACCGTGCGACGTACTTCGCCTTGTTCGTCTGCAGGTGTCCGATGACCGCCCAGTCGAGCTCGTCGATGTCAGCGAGATTCTCTGATTTGCGCAGCGCTTCCTGCACCTTGTTCTCGCCGAGCAGCGTTGCGCCGGCGGCGACCGCCAGACGAACGCGCTCTTCGGGCACTGTTTTCGATACAGGAAGCAGCCGTACGTCCTCAGGGGCGCGTCCCGCGGCGCGCGCCGCCGCGTCGATGCGAGCACGAACCTCGCTGATGTTCGCGGCGAACTGCTCTGTCGTCTCTGCGGTGGGGTATGCCGACGAGATGGCATCCGGTTGGTCAGTCACGCCAATGCGCTCACATTTCTGCCCGATACTCGGGCCCGTCGTTTCTCTGTGCCCCCGGCAGGATTCGAACCTGCGACCAAGAGATTAGAAGGCTCCTGCTCTATCCCCTGAGCTACGGAGGCGGGCGCACTCAGAATACCGCAGGCCCGCGTGCGATGTGGAATCGCCGCGTCGACACGTCGCAGCGTGCGGGATGGAAAGACCCGTTATACCAAGCCGTTCGACGCGCTCTCGGATTGACGTAAGTCGAGAAAGGGGTGAAACTAATAAGTATCTGGTTACTTATTAGGAGTTCACGTGACGAATCACCTCGCTCGACCTCGCCGCACCAGGGACGCCGCCCGCACGACGGCTCAGATACTCAGATCCGCGCAGACGGAGTTCTCCTCGAGCGGTTTCTCAGGCGCACGGGTCGACCGCATCGCTCTCGATTCAGGCACCAATAAGGCCCTGCTCTTCCAGCGATTCGGCGACAAAGCGGGTCTCTATGCTGCCGTGTTGGAGAGGGTTCGCCACGATGCCTCCGCTGCGCGAGCCGCGTTCGTCGCCCGTGTGACGTCGACGGACAAGCCGCGCTCTTCGACGCAGTTTCACGAGGTTGTGCGAAAGCTCGTGGAACTGAACATCGCCTTCTTGGTGCAGCATCCCGAGGCTGCAGCGATACTGCATTGGGAGCGGGCATCCGGGTGGGTTGCCTTTCGTGAGGCCGCGCTCGACTCCATCGACGAGCCGGGCTCGGCACTTCTCGCTCTGTTCGAGGATGCCGCCGAGCACGGCTGGATCCAGTCAGCGCCGGCGCCCGCCGTTCAGCTCGCGATGACCTTCGACGTGCCGCATACCCACTTCGCCTCCCGGTTGAGAGATGGCAGGCCTGTTGCAAAAACGGCCGAATGGGGATTTGTCTCCGGGTTCGTCGCGGACGGTCTGGTCACGCAGGGAGACGCCCGATGAACAGCGTCTCCCCACCCGAACTCACCCCCGTTGAGAAGACCATCTACCTCACGGTGGTCTCGCGCGCCCGTGATGCGCACTCGCGTCAACCGATCCTGGGCGACTCCTGGTCTGTGTGTGTTCGCGATGGTGTCGACTACGACTTCGACGCGCTCCGGATGCCGGAGAAAGAGAAGTTCACTGTCGCGATTCGCGGCAAACAGCTCGATGATTGGTGTCGGGACTTCATTCGGCGTCATCCAGATGCCGTCGTGATCGAGCTCGGATGCGGCCTCGACGATCGCTCGCGGAGAATTTCACCTCCTGACGGGGTCGATTGGTACGACGTCGATTTCGACGCCGTCATGAACTTCCGCTCCCGAGTGTCGATCCCTCGTTCCTTGACCGGAACAGTGCACGAGGTGCGTGGCGACGCGACCGAGGGGAGCTGGGTCAACGAATTGCCGAGCGGTCGGCCGGTATTCGTCATAGCCGACGGCTTCATTCCGTTCATCCAGACGGACCGCTTGAGAGCTCTCGTCCGTCAACTGATCGGCCATTTCCCTTCCGGCGAGATTGGGCTGAACGGGTACACGACGCTCGCTGCCCGACTCCTCAAGAGAATCACGGCGATGAAGACGATCGGTCTGATGCCCGACATGGGGGCGGCGTTTGATGATCCGCGAACACCCGAGCTTTGGGACCCGCGCCTGCGCCTGGCAGAAAGATCCATGCTGAGCAGGTCACCCTATGTCGCACGGATGCCGGTCGGGCAGCGGATCGCCTGCCGGGTGCTCAATTGGTTTCCCGCCCTTGCCGCGAAGAGCGACGCCGGGGTGCTGCTGTACCGATTTTGACTCGACGTGGCGCATGGCAAGGCCATGACCCGGGCTGCCGAAGCCAAGAAAGGCGAGTCCACACCGGCTCTTCAGAATTGACGGTGTAGTCGGGTGTGGCACGTCGTTGCGGGGATACGTGTCGAAGTCTTCCCATGATGGGAGCGCTCAAACTTCCGCTCTGACCAGGGAAACTGCGAAAGTAAACCGGCCCCAGTACCGAAATACTGGGGCCGGAACCTGGGTGAGTAACGGGACTTGAACCCGCGACATCCGCCACCACAAGGCGGCGCTCTACCAGCTGAGCTATACCCACCATGCGCTGCCCTTCACGTGGTGGTGAAGAACAGCAACCCTAAGAGTGTATTACACCTTCGGAGTGGTTTGCGACTCGAGCGACTGCGCCGCTGCCTTTGCCTCGTCGGAGGTCGGCCCCGGCTCCGAGACAAACACGATCTGCCGGTAATACTGCAGCTCGCGGATCGACTCCAGAATGTCGGCGAGCGCCCTGTGCCCACCGTCTTTCTTCGGGGCGTTGAAGTATGCGCGCGGGAACCACCGGCGCGACAGCTCCTTGATCGACGAGACATCCACATTGCGATAGTGCAAGTGAGCGTCGAGACGCGGCATGTACCGCGCGAGGAATGCTCGGTCGGTGCCGATCGTGTTGCCGGCGAGCGGCGCTTTGCGCTCTTCGGGCACGTGCTTCTGAATGTACTCGAGCACCTGGTATTCGGCGTCAGCGAGGCTCACACCCTCGGGGATCTCCTCGAGCAAACCGGAGCTGCGGTGCATCTCAGTGACGAAATCGTTCATGTTCGACAGGGCTGAGTCGTTCGGTTTGATGACGATGTCGAAACCCTCGTCGATGATATTGAGATCGAAATCCGTTATGACGACCGCGACCTCGACCAGTTCGTCGACAGAAACGTCGAGTCCAGTCATCTCGCAGTCAATCCACACCAAGTGGTCGCTGAGATTGCTCATATCCCCATGCTATCCGTCACGGCAGACGCACGACGCTGCCGCCGTCACGCATAGGCTGGAACTGACACGACGAGCAAATGAGGTGGCTGTGTACGAGATGAGTGCTGACGAGTTTGAAGAACTGGTCAGCGACGAGTTCGATCGACTTCCAGACGACATGCTGTCTGGGCTCGATAACGTGGCGATTTTCATCGAAGACCTTCCGGAAGACGGTTCGCTGTCGCTGCTCGGCCTCTACCACGGGGTCGCGCTCACAGAGCGAGGCCAGTATGGCTTCGGTGAGCTGCCCGACACCATCAGCATCTACCGGCTCCCGCTGCTGTCCATCGTGAACGACGAAGAGCAGCTGCGCGATCAGGTGCACGTCACTCTTGTGCACGAAATCGCACATTTCTATGGCATTGGCGACGAGGAGTTGCACCGACTCGGCTGGGCGTAGCCTCGTGTGCCCGTCGCCGCGCTAGCCTCGAATCACACGGATTGCTAAGGGGTGCAGATGCGGGTGTTGCGCGGTTTCGGAATCTTCGCCGGCGTGCTCGTCATTCTTGCCGTCGGCCTGTACGGGCCGGTCACGCTTCTCGCGCCGCTCCCCGATGCAGACATGTCTGTTCACCATGTCGAACTCGACAGCACAGGAACACCCCCTGCCCTCCCCGAGGTCGGTGCGACGGCGATCGCCGATTCGGCAGAAGGGCCCGTGCTTGCGCAGTCGGGCGAGTCAGAACCGGTGCCCATGGCGGGGATCGCCAAGGTTCTCATGGCGCTCGTCGTTCTCGATGCCAAGCCCATGACTCCCGAAGGCGACGGCGAGACTGTTCCCATCACGTCGCGGGACTTTCTGCGCTACAACGACTATCAGGATGCCGGTGCCCGCGCCGTCACGGTCTACACAGACGACACATGGTCTCAACGCGCCGTTCTCCAAGCCGTGCTTCTCGGCTCGAGCAACAACCACGCAGATACCCTCGCCGCGTGGGCATTCGGCTCGGTCGATGAGTATGTCGATGCGGCGACGGCCTGGCTCGACGACGCCGGGCTCGACGACACCTCGGTTGTCGACGCGACAGGCCTGTCGGCTGACGACGTCTCGACGGCATCCGATCTGTCGCGCCTCGCCGCGCTGGCCATGGCGAATCCGGTGATTCCCACGGTTCTTACGCAGGAGGTGTCCGGAATCGCGAAGACCCGCGGAGTGGAGAACACCACCGCGTACATGGCCGATCGCGGGGTGACGGGGATCTCACGCAGCTTCACAACGCAGGCGGGAATCTGCCTGCTCTTCGCAGCCACCGTCACCGTCGACGACGCCGAGTACACGTTCTACGGCGCACTTATTCGCATGCCCGACTGGAATTCTCTCGACCACGCAATGGACGCTCTGATGAGCAGCGCAGAGAAGGGCGTGCACACGGGCCCGGTTCTACCCGCGGACACTCCCGTCGCCACGTTCACAACGCCCTGGGGCGAGAAGGCCACCGGGGTGATCGGCTCGTCGGCGACCGCAACGCGCTGGGTCTCCGGAAGGCCGAGCGTTCAGGTGAAAACCGACGGTTTCGCCCTCGCGACCCAGGGCGACATCGTCGCGACGGCAACGGTCTCTGAGGGCACATCTGTTGTGGAGATTCCCGTGAAAATCGACAGCACGATCCAGTCACCTGACGTGCTCTGGAAGCTCGGTCACCCGTTCACGCTCATCCCCGCATTCTTTGGTCAGTTCTTCGGCGACTGACTCAGTCATCGGCCCACAGCACAAGGTCGGCCAGGGTGCGCGGGTGGTGCCGGGATTCAAACGCCTCCATCTGAGCGGTCCATTCATCCCAGTGAGCGTCGAATCCCCCACGGTCTCGCTCAAGTGCACGCCGCTTGCGAGCATCCGGAGCCCCGTCGAGCCACACCCGAAGATTCGCTCGTGCGGCATTGCCTCGCGTCAGAACTCCGCAGCCTTCGATGACGAGAGACGTCCCCAGGGCAACATCGTGCCACTCAGCCAGACGCTCGGCGTGCCAGTCGTAACGCCTCCAGCGACCGGCGACACCGTGACTGAGCGGTTCGAGCAGGTGGGTTTCAACGTGCTCGCCCGCCTGTGCGAGCCCTCCCCAGCCGGGATACACGTCGTCCATGCGCACGAGCAGCGGCGCCTCGCCAGGCCACGCCGCGACAACGGCATCCGCTGTCGTCGACTTGCCAGCACCGGATGGACCGTCAATCAGAATGATCGGATGCCGCGGCAACTGTGCGGCCGCCGCGGCGATGGCTCGGGCATTGCGGGTGACGCGCGCCGGTTGCTCAGCCAATGACGAAGCTCCACGTCCCCGCGAGAACCGCGCTCGTCACCGCAGTGCCCGCGATCAGCACTCCGATGGCAACGAGCACCGTCTCCGGGCCCCTGAACCTGGATTCCCTTGCCCACGTTCTCTCGGTCTCGGCCCCAAAGCCCTTCGCCTCCATCGCCGTTGCGAGTTTGCTTCCCCTCCGAATTGCCAGAACAAGAAGCGCGAACGCCTGCGCAGCAAAGCGCCTGATCGCGCCAGTATCGGCGACGCCACGGGCGCGACGAGCTTGGCCCATTGCGCGCCAATCGTCGATGAACAGTCCGATCATGCGCATGCCAGCCAGCGCTCCCAGCACGAAGCGCGCCGGAAGCTTCAGCACCTGTGAGAGACCGTCGGCGAGCTCAGTTGGGTCAGTCGTCGCCATGAGAACAACTCCGGGAATGCCGATCGCGAGAACTCGCAGCATGATCGCAACGCCCAACAACAACGAGCCTTCGCTGATCGTTGCGATGCCGAACCCCAGCAGCTCGCGCCCCGAGTCTTCTCCATACAGAATCGTCGTGACCGCCGCGAACGGGGCGGCAAACCAGACGGGCGCCGTGCGAACCCAGAACGATCGGGCGCTCAGCCCTGCGAAGCTGACGAGCGCCAGCGTCAGCACGAGTGCGATAGACGCAGACACGATGTCGACGGACAGCAGCAGCGTGATGCTGACCACGAGCGCGGCGATCAATTTGGCAACCGGATTGATGCGCGCAACGAGCGAAGGCGCGATGTGCGGAGTCATCGCCGTCATCGCAATACCCCCTGCGGACTTCCCAGTCGAATCGTCTCGTCAGCGAGGGCGCCGACGAGCGGCTCGTCGTGGGTCACCGCGACGACGCATGCTCCGTCGTCAACGAGGCCGCGAAGCAGAAGAACGAGCTCTCGCCAGGTCTGCGAATCCTGCCCGAACGTCGGCTCATCGAGCACGAGCATACGTGGGCGCGACGCGAGCACCGTCGCGACCGAGAGACGCCTCTTCTCTCCCCCGGAGAGCGTGAACGGATTGGCATCGGCCACGTGCTCGAGTCTGAGCCTTTCGAGCAACTCGCTCGTGCGCTGTTTCACCTCGTCGTCGCTGTGACGCAGTGCTCGTGGGCCGATGGCGAGCTCGGTGCTCACATGACCAGTGAGAAACTGATGCTCGGGGTGCTGGAATACCGTGCCGATGCGCGTGAGGAGGTCACGCGACCTCCATCGTCGCGGCTCGGCGCCACGGCCATCAGCAAGCGCGGGCGCTGCATGAAGCACACCGGCTGCCGGACGCAGGAGTCCAGCGATCGTCAGCGCGAGCGTGCTCTTGCCTGCGCCGTTGACACCCAGAATTGCTGTCGTCGTGCCCGCATTGAGCTCGAACGAGAGACCGGATGCCGCCACGACGGGCTCCTTCTGTCCAAAAGGCGAGCGCCCCACCGCGAGTTCGTCAGCCCGCATCAGAAGCTCACCGCGTGCGCGCGAAGGCGACTCGGGAACTCGGGGCGGATGCTCCGGAATCCAGATCCCTCGCGCAGCAAGGTGGGCGCCCTGCGCCACGAGAACATCCCGCGCTTCGCCATCGGCGAGCACGCCGCCTCCCGGTTCGAGAACGACGGCGCGCGTGGCGACATCGCTCCACACGGCGACCCGGTGCTCAACGACGACAAGAGTCATTCCCGTCTCGCGGGCCACCTGCGCCACAACGTCACGCACCTCACGGACGCCTTCGGGGTCGAGGTTGGCCGTTGGCTCATCAAGCAGAAGCAGCCGCGGCTTCATGGCGAGAATTCCCGCGATGACAAGCCGCTGTACCTGCCCTCCGGACAGCCGAGAGGTGGGATGGTCAAGGGGCACGTTCAGACCGACGGCATCCAGTGCCCATCTCACGCGCCGCCAGATCTCCTCACGGGGCACACCGAGGTTCTCGCACGCGAACGCGACATCGTCGCCAACGCGCGCCATGACGATCTGGCTGTCGGGGTCCTGAAGTACAAGGCCGACGACGCCGCGCGAGTCAGAGGGGCTGCGGCCATCCACGACAATTGAACCGGTCTGATCGCCTTCGTCGTCTCCCCCGAGCACCCCGGCAAGCCCGTGCAGAAGCGTGGACTTTCCCGCGCCGGAAGCGCCAAGAAGCAAGACTCTCTCGCCCGGTTCGATCGTCAGATCGAGACCCGCAATTGCGGGCCGAGCGCGCCCGGCATGGGTCCATCCCCAGCCGTGTGTGCGAACGTGCGCGCCCGACACTACGAGGCCTTCCGCCGCACCTCGCGACCGGCGGCGAAGCGGCTCAGCGCACCCGCCGAGGCGAGGCCGCGCATCGCTGCCCACGACAGCAGTCCGGCGATAAGCACACCGGATAGTGCCGCGGACACATAATAAACCGCTTTGAACGCCGGGTCGAGAACGGCGTAATCGGTGAATGTCGTGTCGAGGAAGGCCATCGCGAGGCCGGCGCCGAGCCCGGAAAGAAGTGCAACGTACAGCCGGTAGCTGCCATAGAGGAACGCCGCGAAGACGATCTCAGCGCCGAGCCCCTGAACGAGTCCCCAGATGAGAGTGGAAAAGCCCCACTGACTGCCGACGAGCGCGGACACCACAGAGGCAACGAGCTCCGTGAACAGCGCGGCACCCGGCTTGCGGATGATCAGCCCGCCGAGCACACCGGCAAAGAGCCAGCCGCCGCCGAGCAGCGCGCTGAGTCCCGGGGTGACAGCGAGCGGCAGACTGAGCGGCCCGTATGCGACGTTCCAGAAGAGAAAGATGACTCCGGACGCCACGCCGATGATGCTTGCGACGACGATGTCGACAACGCGCCAGCGGAACTTTCGCTGCGTGGATGTCGCGGACGATGAATTTAATGTCTGCACTTACGTGCCCCTTTCACGTGGGAATTGGGCACGGGTATTGAGATTGTCACTCCCTGCGCTGGCATGACCCAGATCAGGTTCGACGGTCGAAAGTTGAGAACTTTCCTCTCAGCCCGGCTCACCGGACTCCCGTGTTAAGCGCAAGTATAGCCGCTTGCGTGCGGCTCGCGGCGCTCCGCTACTTCTTGAGGGCTTTGATGATTCCTTTGAGCGCGGCCCCTGCGACGCAGACGAGGGGAACTCCAACGGCAAGAAGGGAGATCAGGTTGGGCTCGAAGCGAACCGTGTCGCCCGTGCGGATGTATGCGCCGACGGGCATGCTCATGCCGCCGCCTCCGCCGCCACCACCCTGGGCTCCAGCACTCTTCTCACCCTTGAGGTCGCCCGTTGCGTCGCCCTCCCCTGCGCCGAAGCCATACGAGGCAAGCGCCACCGGGACGATCTTGACGCCGTCGATGTCGACGACGTCGCCGTACACCGTCGTGACGCCGACGGACTTGAACTTTTCTGCGAGTTCCAAGGCTACGTTTCCCATGTGCCCACGCTATCGCGCATTCGCCCGTCTGCACAGACGTCGACGGTGACTCTCAGGTGCCTCGCCGCCCGGGGTGCCGCGTTCCGCCCGCTGTCGAGGGTCGGGGGGCGAGAAGGGACGCCGATGTCACGGCATCCACTCCAAAACGTCCCCGCAGCTGGTCGACGGTGCTCTCGGCGTCGCGCCACTCATCGTCTGGGTCCCAGAGACTCATCGATGGGGCCCCCTCCGAGAGTCGCTCAGCGCGAACGCCGATCAGTCGAACCGGCCTCCCCCTCACCTCGAGTTCGCGAAACAGCTCAACGCTCGACTCATAGAGCCGGCGAGCGACGCTTGTCGCCTCGGGAAGGCGACGTGACCGGCTGAGCGTCGTGAAGTCACTGTAGCGAAGCTTGAGCGCAACACCGCCTGCTGTGACGCCAGCTGCGCGCAACCTCGCGCCCACGCGATCGCTCAGCCGAAGAAGCTCCCGTTCCAGCGTTGCCCCGTCGACGACGTCATCGTGAAAAGTGACCTCATGACCGATGCTCTTCTCGACATGCTCCGTTGCGATCGGGCGAGGGTCTCGGCCTCGTGCGAGCTCCTGGAGTCGCATCGCTGTCGCGTCGCCGACCGCAGAGCGCAGAGCGCCGATGGGGATCTCTGCCACGTCGGCGACCGTCCGCAGGCCGAGACGCTGCAGGGCCTCTTCGGTCTTCCCTCCGACGCCGGCCAGCGCTCGAATCGGGAGCGGACGAAGAAAATCCTGAGTCTGCGCGGGGGGAACGACAAGAACGCCATCGGGCTTCGCCATTCCCGACGCCAGCTTTGCAATGAACTTCGTCTCTGCCGCTCCGACAGAGCACGTGAGTCCCGTGTCGTCGTACACCCGTTGGCGAATCAGCCGAGCGATGGATGCCGGGCTTCCGAGAAGACGTCTGGCACCGTAAACGTCAAGAAATGCCTCATCGATGCTCAGCCTCTCGACCAACGGCGTGATGTCGTCGAAAAGGCTCATCACACGCATTGAGTAGCTGCGATACAGCTCGTGTCGCGGGGGCACGACAATAGCCTTGGGGCACAGCTGCAGAGCGCGCGCCATCGGCATTGCCGAGCCGACACCGTACGCTCGCGCTTCATATGTCGCTGTCGTCACCACGGAGCGACCTTCGCGCCCACCGACGATGACAGGCTTTCCCCGCAGCTCCGGGTGATCGAGCAGCTCAACGGAGGCAAAGAAGGCATCGAGATCGACATGCAGAATGTGCGCGCCCGTGTCGTCAACGTCGTCATCGGAGACACGGCGGGCGCGACCGTCTTGACGTGACATGCGCCCATTCTCTCGCACCCGTCTGACAAATCGTCAGACCAACGCGACGACCAGAGGGAGCAGCCATTCTGTAAAGCTCTTCGCGTCGTCTCGCAGTGTTTCGCTGACGACGATCGTGTCGGGCGCGACGACCCAGGCGCCCGACTCGGCAAGCGGTAGAACCGCGAGATCGAGACGAAACGATGTCGCTTGCCGTCTCAGCTCAAACTGTCGCTTCTGCACGAGGCCGTACACATCTGCGAGTGGATGCTCGCGCACCTCGACCGCCTTGAGGTACTCGAAGCGGCGCAGGCGCGCCCACTCGATTGCGCGATCGTAGCCTCGGTACATCGCCTCCTGCAGCTCAAGCGCACGATCGAACGTTGCGAAATGCGGTGGCCGCACTTCGCTGATGAATGGCCGTGTCTCGAGAGGAACGATCCCAGCCCACCAGCCGCGCCATTGCGCCGCGAGCGGCGCGGCATCGATGTCTGAAACATCGATCGAGCCGACGTCGGGAATCGCCCGTGGAAGGTCGGGGGCGCAGGTGTTTTCGAGCCCGGCAAGATCTCTCAGGGCAAGGGCAAGGAGGAGGTCCCACGGACAGTCTTCCGTGGCCTGCCAGCGAATCGTGCCCTCGACGAGCATGCTTTCATGGTAAGCCGCCGGAGCAGCGCGCACCAGACCTCGATGTCGAAACGCGCTGGCGGCAGCATCCACTGAGAACAGGGGATGCTGCCGCCAGAGCGCCATGCTATTCGGAAGCGCGCTCCAGAATGAGCTCGCGCACGCGCGCGGCGTCTGCCTGCCCGCGCATTGCCTTCATGACGGCACCGATGATCGCGCCGGCCGCCTGCACCTTTCCGTCCTTGATCTTCTGCATCACGTCGGGTTGGGCGGCGAGTGCGTCATCGATCGCGGCAATGAGGGCACCATCGTCCGAGACGACGGCAAGGCCGCGCTTGTCAACGACCTCCGACGGAGTTCCCTCGCCATCGATGACCCCCTCGAGCACCTGCCGAGCAAGCTTGTCTGTGAGGGTTCCGTCCTCGACGAGCGTCGTGAGCTCGGCGACGCTCTGCGGAGTGATCAGAGACGTCGGTTCCTCGCCGCGGGAGTTGGCGAGTCGCGAAATCTCGCCTGTCCACCACTTGCGTGCAGCAGCAGGCGCGGAGCCCGCGGCGATCGTGGCGGCGACCTCGTTCACAAGGCCGCCATTCTGCACGTCCTGAAACTCCAGGTCGGTGAAGCCCCACTCGGCCTTGAGGCGCCGACGCCTGGCCGCTGGTGGTTCGGGGAGCGCAGCCCTGAGCTCGTCGATCAGCTCGGCGCTCGGCACAACGGGAAGCAGATCAGGCTCCGGGAAATAACGGTAGTCATCCGCGTCGCTCTTCGGGCGACCTGCCGACGTCGTTCCCGTGTCTTCGTGCCAGTGACGGGTCTCTTGCGTGATCGTTCCACCGCCATCAAGAATTGCCGCCTGACGCCGAATCTCGTAGCGCACAGCGCGCTCGACGGATCGCATCGAGTTCACGTTCTTCGTCTCGGTGCGCGTGCCGAGCTTCTCCTGGCCGTACGGGCGAAGCGAGACGTTCGCATCGCAGCGCAGGTTTCCGCGTTCCATGCGCGCCTCAGAGATTCCCAACGAGATGACGATGTCGCGAATCGTCGAAACGTACGCCTTCGCGATCTCGGGAGCAAGGGCACCCGCTCCGAAGATCGGGTGCGTCACGATCTCGACAAGAGGAACGCCCGCACGGTTGTAGTCGACGAGCGAGTGGTCGGCTCCCTGAATGCGGCCGCTTGTGCCCACGTGCGTCAGCTTGCCCGCGTCTTCTTCCATGTGCGCGCGCTCAATGGGAATGCGCCGAATGCTGCCGTCAGACAGCTCCACCTCGACTTCGCCCTCGAACGCGATCGGTTCGTCGAACTGGGAGATCTGGTAGTTCTTCGCCAGGTCGGGGTAGAAGTAGTTCTTGCGTGCGAACGACGACGACTCGGCAATGGAGCAGCCGAGCGCGAGGCCGAGGCTGATCGAATAGCGTACAGCCTGCTCGTTGACGACCGGGAGCGAGCCCGGAAGGCCAAGGCACACGGGCGAGACGTTTGTGTTCGGTGTGTCACCGAAGCCGTTTGGCGCCGCCGAGAACATCTTCGTCTTCGTTCCGAGTTCAATGTGAACCTCGAAACCGAGCACGGGCTCGAACTTCTCGATCGCCTCGTCGAAGTCCATGAGTTCAGCTGTCGACATCAGTGCTTTCCTCCCAGCTGCGGAGCCTGTGACATGAGCGTGTGTCCCCACTCTGCTTCCAGCAGAGCCTCGAGCGATGCGCCAGCTCGGTACAACCGGGCATCTTCCCTCGCCGGAGCCATGAATTGGATGCCGACGGGCAAGCCGTCTTCTGGAGCAAGCCCGACGGGAACGCTGATTCCTGGCACTCCCGCCAGGTTCGCGGGAATCGTCGTGACGTCGTTGAGATACATCGCCATGGGGTCGTCGAGCTTTTCTCCGAATTTGAACGCCGTCGTCGGCGCGCTCGGGCTCGCAAGAACATCGACCTGGGCGAATGCGCTCTCGAAGTCCCGCTGAATGAGCGTGCGAACCTTCTGCGCGCTGCCGTAGTAGGCGTCGTAGTAGCCAGCACTGAGCGCGTACGTTCCCAGAATGATGCGCCGCTTCACCTCGGGGCCGAAACCGGCTTCGCGGCTCGCGGCCATGACGTGTTCAACGGTTCCCCCGGAGTCCGGTGTGACGCGAAGTCCGAAGCGCACAGAGTCAAACCGGGCGAGGTTCGACGATGCCTCTGCCGGCAGAATGAGGTAGTAGGCGGCAACGGCGTACTCGAAGTGCGGAGCCGAGATCTCGACGATCTCCGCCCCGTTCTTCTCGAGCACGGCGAGCGCTTCGCGAAAGCGCGTTGCGACACCGCTCTGCACGCCGGGGCCCATGAGATCGGAGATGACGCCGATCTTGAGTCCCGCGACTCCCTCGCCGCGAGCACCAGCCCGCGCGGCATCCGCCATCGATGGCCACGCGTCTGGCAGCGATGTGGAGTCGCGCGGGTCATGTCCCTGAATGACGTCCTGCATCAGACCGGCATCCAGCACGGTGCGCGACACCGGGCCGATCTGGTCGAGCGACGAGGCAAGCGCGATGGCGCCGTAGCGACTGACAGCACCGTACGTCGGCTTGACGCCGACGGTGCCCGTCACGTGTGCGGGCTGGCGGATCGATCCGCCCGTGTCACTGCCGAGGGCAAGCGGCGCCTCGAATGCGGCGACGGCTGCGGCGGAGCCTCCTCCGGACCCTCCCGGAATGCGGTCAAGGTCCCAGGGGTTATGCGTCGGCCCATATGCTGAGTGCTCTGTCGACGACCCCATGGCGAATTCGTCCATGTTCGTCTTTCCCAGAGGCACAAACCCGGCCGCTCGCGAACGCTCGACCGCCGTCGCGTCAAACGGCGACATGTACCCCTCGAGAATGCGGCTTCCCGATGTCGACGGCATGTCGTTGGTGACGAGAACGTCCTTGATTGCGAGCGGTACGCCGGCGAGAGGGCCAAGCTCGTCGCCCGCGGCGCGACGCGCGTCGATGTCGGCTGCAACATCGAGAGCATGGTCAGACACGTGGAGGAACGCGTGAATATCTCCATCGACAGCGGAGATTCGATCGAGATGCGCCCGCGTCACCTCGACCGAGCTGACCTCGCCAGACGAGAGCTTTGCCGACAGCTCGGCGGCGGACAGTGCGGTGATGTCGCTCACTACTGCTCCTCCCCCAGAATCGCGGAGACGACAAAGCGCTCACCGTCGTCGTCTGGCGCGTTCTGCAGCGCCTGCTTCTGTGTGAGGGTGTCGCCGACCACGTCGGGTCGATACACGTTGCGCAGCGGAATCGGGTGACTCGTCGCCGGCACGTCGGCTGTCGCGACTTCTTGCACCTTGGCGATGCTGCCGACAATTTGGTCGAGTTCTGACGTGAGATTCGTGATCTCTTCGTCAGTGAGCGCGATTCGAGCGAGGCCCGCGAGGTGCGCCACCTGCTCCTCGGATATTTCAGACATAGGTCTCCGTCACATGGATCGTGGGGTATCTGACCATTCTAGGCGGTGAAGTAGACGTGGGGTTCTGCCTTGTGTCGGCGTTAAGGTGGATGGGTGACTCCCGAAGACGCCCCGTGGCTGCACAGCTACGCACCAAACGTTCCGCACACGATCGACGACGTGACGGGATCGCTCGGCGACATCGTCGCAGAGTCCGCCCGCTCGTATCCGGATGCTCCCGCTCTGGAGTTCTTCGGCGTCGAAACGACGTACTCCGAGCTCGACGATGCTGTTGCTCGTGCCGCCGAGGGACTGCGCCGTCGCGGCGTTGCCCGCGGCGACCGCGTGGCGATCGTTCTCCCCAACTGTCCGCAGCACATCGTCGCGTTCTATGCCGTGCTGCGACTCGGCGCCATCGTCGTCGAGCACAATCCGCTGTATACGGCGCGCGAACTGCGGCATCAGTTCGAAGACCACGGCGCCACAACGGCGATCGTCTGGAACAACGTCGTCGACACCGTCAAGGATTTCCCCCGTGATGTCGCGGTGAGTACGCTCATATCCGTCGATGTTGCGCGCGCACTTCCCACCGGAATGCGACTGGCGCTGAAGCTGCCGCTGAAGAAGGCCCGAGAGTCGCGGCGCGCGCTCACGACACCCGTGAGCGGCACGATTCGGTGGGAGCGGCTGACCGTCTCGGAACGGCTGGCAGACGACCACCCGGTCCCGTCGAAAGACGACGTCGCCGTGATTCAGTACACGAGCGGCACAACCGGAGCCCCGAAGGGTGCCGTGCTCACCCACGCGAACCTCCTCGCGAACGCCGCCCAGGCTCGGGCGTGGGTCCCCACGATCTCTCGAGGCGAGTGCGTCGTCTACGCCGTTCTGCCGATGTTCCATGCCTACGGCCTGACGCTTTGCCTTACCTTCGCAATGAGCATGGGGGCACGGCTCGTGCTGTTCCCGAAGTTCGAGCCCGATTTGGTGCTCAAGGTCATGCGCAAGCATCCACCGACCTTCTTCCCCGCGGTTCCACCGATTGCAGAGAGATTGCTTTCCGCGGCGAAAGACAAGGGCATCTCCCTCACGGGAACGGAGATTTGCATCTCGGGGGCGATGCCGCTGTCGCAAGACCTCGTCGAGCCCTGGGAGGAAGCGACAAACGGCTACCTCATCGAGGGATACGGCCTCAGCGAATGCTCGCCCGTGCTCATCGCCAACCCGATATCACCGGGGCGCAAGGCAGGAACCGTCGGCCTTCCGCTTCCCAATACCGAGATTCGCGTTGTCGACCCGAAGAACCCGTCAGCCGATGTCGAGCGTGGAGAACCCGGCGAGCTCATGGTCCGAGGGCCACAAGTGTTCAGCGGCTACTTCAACAAACCAGACGAGACAGCTGCGGTGTTCACGGATGACGGCTGGTTTCGAACGGGCGATATCGTCACGCTCGATGACGATGGTTTCGTTACCGTGGTCGACCGCATCAAGGAACTCATCATCACCGGCGGGTTCAACGTGTCGCCGTCCGAAGTCGAAAATGCCCTCTGCTCGCACCCGAGCGTCGACGAGGCCGCCGTTGTGGGCATGCCGAGCGAGCATTCGGGCGAAGATGTCGTCGCGGCAGTCACCGCAGCGCCCGGCGCGACGATCGACCCCGAGAAGCTGAGAGCGTTCGCTCGCGACATCCTCACTCCATATAAGGTTCCACGCCGCATCGTTCAGGTCGATGAGCTGCCGAAATCGCTCATCGGCAAAGTGCTGCGAAAGGACGTGCGGGAGTCGCTTCTCGACGCGTGAGGCGAGACTAATCGTCTGAGTCTGAGTCTGAGTCTGAGTCTGAGTCGGCGAGAAAGCCGGGCCCCTCCGTCACGAGGCGAGCGAACTGCTCGGCGTCGAGAATTGTCAGACCGAGCTCTTCGGCTTTGCCGAGCTTCGAGCCGGCCCCGGGCCCTGCGGCGACGAAGTCCGTCTTCTTCGATACGCTCGCTGCTGCCTTTCCCCCGGCGCTGATGATCGCCTCTTTCGCGCCGTCTCGGGAGAATCCCTCGAGCGACCCCGTCGCCACCACCGTCAGACCGGCAAGCACGCCGCCCTGTTTGGCTGCTGCCCCCGGCCCCGGGTGATCCGGGGTCGAAAACTGCACTCCGGCATCGGTCCAGACCGTCACGATGTCGCGATGCCAGTCCACGCCGAACCAGGCGAGGAGCGAGTCAGCGATGATGCCGCCGACGCCGTCGACATCGGCCAGCTCATCGCGAGACGCCTTTCTGATTGCGTCGAGCGAGCCGAACCAGTCGGCAAGCGCTCGCGCGGCGACGGGCCCGACATGGCGAATGTTGAGCGCAACAAGCAGCCGCCAGAGCGGTTTTGTCTTTGCCCGCTCGATGTTCTCGATGAGCTCGAGAGCACTCTTCGACGGAACGAAGCCGTCGTCGCCGGAGAACTCGGCGGATTCAGGATCGAACCCACCGTCTTTCTTCGTGCGCTTGCGGGCAAACGGCGTGACGACCTTCGCCTTTCCCTCGTCATCTGTTCGCGGCCGCCCGGTTTCGGGATCGATCACCTGCGTGCGAATCGGAAACACATCGGCGAGAGTGAGGTCGAAGAGGCCGGCCTCCGTCACGAGCGGAGGCTCTGACGGTTCGATCGGCTGCGTCAGTGCGGATGCGCTCACTTCCCCGAGCCCCTCGATGTCGAGGGCTCCTCTGCTGCCGATGTGCTCCACACGTCCACGAACCTGCGCCGGGCACGAGCGCGCGTTCGGGCAGCGCAGATCGATGTCGCCCTCCTTCGCCGGCTTCAGCGGCGTCCCGCACTCCGGGCACTCTCTCGGCATGACGAATTCACGTTCGCTGCCGTCGCGCGCCTCAACCACCGGACCGAGAATCTCCGGAATGACGTCGCCGGCCTTGCGCAGCACGACGGTGTCGCCGATCAGCACTCCCTTGGCCTTCACGACGTCTTGATTATGCAGCGTTGCCTGGCTCACCGTCGACCCGGCGACATGTACGGGTTCAACGACAGCATATGGTGTCGCCCTCCCGGTGCGACCGACGCTCACAACGATGTCGAGCAGCCGCGTATTCACCTGTTCTGGCGGATACTTGAACGCTGTCGCCCATCGGGGCGCTCTGCTTGTCGCCCCGAGTTCGTCGTGAAGCGCCAATTCGTCGACCTTGATGACGATTCCGTCAATCTCGTGCTCGACCGATCCCCGGTTTTCTCCATACCAGTGAATGAAATCGACAACCCCGTCTGCGTCGTCGAACACTCGATAGTGCGTCGAGGTCGGAAGCCCCCATCCCCTGAGCAGTTCGTAGACGTCCGATTGGCTCGCAACGGGCGGGTTCGGCCACGCGCCGATTCCATGAACAAGCATCTGCAGGCGCGAGAGCCTGTCTCTCATTGTTTCGCGCTGCGCGTCTGTCTTGGCTTCCGACTTCTGCCTCAGGCTCCCGCTCGCTGCGTTGCGCGGGTTCGCAAACACCTTCTCCCCGGCTTTTTGCTGTCGTTCGTTCAGGGCAGTGAACGCGTCGACGGGAAAGAAGATCTCTCCCCGCACCTCAACGAGGTCAGGATGCCCCTCCCCCACGAGCGTGCGTGGAATGGAGGGAATGTACCGCACGTTCTCTGTGACGTCTTCACCGACAACCCCATCGCCACGCGTTGCGGCAGAGACCAGACGGCCGTTCTGATAGCGCAGGTTCACGGCGAGACCATCGATCTTCAGCTCAGAGAGGTACCGGATGCTGCGGCCCGCCGCGCGTTCGGTGCGCGACGTCCACTCACGCAACTCCTCGTCGCTGAACACGTTGTCGAGACTGAGCATCCGCTCGGCATGAATCACCGGAGCGAACAGAGTCGTCTCTGCGAATCCGCCGACAGTCTGCGTCGGTGAGTCCTGCCCCTGCAACTCGGGGTACGCTCGCTCGAGCGCTTCGAGGCGGTGCATCATCTCGTCGTACTCGTGGTCAGAGACGAGCGACGCATCACGCTCGTAATAGGCATCGCGAAGCTCGATGATTCGCGACGTCAGTGCGCGGGCTTCTTCTGCTGCCTGGTCAAGACTCAATTCGCTGGCGTCAGTCACGGAATTCAGTCTACGATCCGCAACCGACATCGGTTCCGCCGAAATGCGCTATCACACGCGCAGAGAGTCGGCCACTGTGCGTTACAGTGATTCCGTGGCTCAGAAAGGCGACCCCTACCGGGTCGAATCAGTGGATCGGGCAATGCATCTGCTCGAGCTCCTTGCCGAGCGAGGAACTCTCAGTGTCACCGACGCCTCGGCAGAGCTTGACGTGGCCGCGTCGACGGCCCACCGTCTACTCACCACAATGACGCACCGCGGCTTCGTCGAGCAGGGTGAGAAGCGCCTCTATCACCCCGGCCCGAAGCTCACGGGTCAGCGAACGGACGGCAATCAGCTTCGCCGAATCGTGCGCACGATGCGCCCGCACCTCGAGTCGCTCGCCCGCCGTCTCGATGACACCGTTCACCTCGTCATTCTCACGGGGCCAGACGTACGCTTCCTCGACGGCATCGAGGGCACGCAATGGCTGCGCGTCAGCCTTCGCATCGGGTCACGAACTCCGGCTTTCGCCACGTCGGGAGGCAAAGCGATTCTGGCCGACCTCGGCGACGCCTCGCTGCCCGCCCTCTACCCGACGGGACTGCCGCCGTGGCGCAATGAGAAGCAGGCGACGCTCGACGAATTTCGGCGAGAGCTCACCGGCGTGCGACAACGCGGATACGCCGTCAATTTCGGCGAGAGCGACCCCGACGTGGTTGCGGTCGGCGTCTGCATCGCGAGGGAGCCGTCGCTCGCGCTCTCCGTCGCGGTAGCCCGCGATCGATTTGACGAGAACGTCGAGAAGACACTCGCGCGGGAACTGCTGGCTACAGCAGCATCCATTCGGTCACACTGACGCGCCGACCGGAACGGCGCTCACCGTACGGTCGATCGTGAACTGTCCGAGCACTCGCGTTCCCACGTACAGCACGGCACTCTGCCCGGGAGCGACACCGTCAAGCGGTGTCTCGGGGCGCACGACGACTTCGAGGTCGCCGGACTCACCATTCGCTTCCATCACCGCGACAGCGGGAACGGGGTCTGCGTGTGCGCGAATCTGAACAGCGCACGAGAACTCGCTCTCGGCGCTCTGCGGGGGAAGACCCGCCCAGCTGTATCGAGACCCAGCAATCTCGGCGATCGCAAGCGCCTCCTTCGGCCCGACGATCACTTCGTTGCTTCGCGGCTTCACCTCGAGAACGAATCGCGGTCGACCGTCTGGCGCCGGAACGCCGAGGTTCAGACCACGCCGCTGTCCGACGGTGTACGCGTGCGCGCCCTCATGGTTACCAACGACGTTTCCCTCGCGATCGCGGATTTCACCCGACTCCGATCCGACGTGCTCGGCGAGCCACCCGCGGGTATCTCCGTCTGGGATGAAGCAGATGTCGTGGCTGTCTGGCTTGCTCGCCACGGTGAAGCCGCGCTCAGCGGCCTCGGCGCGAACGAGATCCTTCGACGGCGTATCTCCCAGCGGAAAGAGTGAGTGCTCAAGCTGGTCGGCGGTGAGCACGCCGAGCACATACGACTGGTCTTTCGCCCACGCGCTTGCCCTGTGCATCTCGCGATTGCCGTCGGCGTCATACCGGATGCTGGCGTAGTGCCCTGTGCAGACGGCATCGAATCCGAGGTCGAGCGCCTTCTCGAGAAGCGCGGCAAACTTGATCTTCTCGTTGCAGCGCAAACACGGGTTCGGCGTGCGGCCTGCTGAATATTCTGCGATGAAGTCGTCAACGACGTCTTCTTTGAACCGCTCCGAGAAATCCCACACGTAGTACGGAATGCCGATCATGTTCGCGGCGCGCTGGGCGTCCATCGAATCCTCGATGGTGCAGCACCCACGACTGCCCGTGCGCAGCGTGCCTGGCATGCGGCTGAGCGCCAAATGGACACCGACGACCTCGTGTCCTGCGTCAACGGCTCGAGCGGCCGCAACTGCAGAGTCGACGCCTCCGGACATAGCAGCGAGAACTTTCATCGTTCCAGTTTACGGCCGCGCGGCTGAACGTCAGCGCCGTGTCACCTCGCGGTCAGAGAGCCCAGCCTTCTTCGCCTGCCGATGGGCCTCGGGAAGCGCGGCGAGAAATGCGTCGATATCGGCCCGAGTCGTTGTGCGGCCGAGACTCACTCGCAGAGCACCATGAGCTTCGCGCTCATCGCGCCCCATCGCCTGCAGAACATGCGACGGCTCGGGAATCCCGGCCTGGCATGCAGAACCTGTCGACACCGCGACTCCGGCCATGTCAAGCAGAAAGAGCAGCGAATCTCCTTCGCAGCCGGGAAACGAGAAGTGAGCGTTGTTCGCCAGTCGATGAGTGCGCGAACCGTTCACGCGCACCTCGGGAACCGCGTGCCGAACACCGGCGATCAGCACATCCCTCAGTTCGGTGAGCCGCTGCGCTTCGTCAGCACGCTCGCTCGCGGCCAGCTCCGCTGCCGTTGCGAAGGCGATCGCCCCCGCGACATCTTGGGTTCCCGACCGCACGTTCCGCTGCTGTCCACCCCCGTGCAGAAGCGGCTCTACCGTCGCACCCCGCGAAAGATAGAGAGCGCCGACCCCCACCGGCCCCCCGATCTTGTGTGCAGACACGCTCAGGGCAACAAGCCCGGCTTCTCCGGATGCACCGCTGATCGCTCGCAGCCGTGCAACGTCGATGTCCACGTGCCCGTATGCCGCCACGGCATCAACGTGAAGCGGAACCCCGTGACGCGCGGCCACCCGGCTGAGCTCATCGATCGGCTGCACGGTGCCAACCTCGTTGTTCCCGTAGATCACCGTGGCAACCGCGCACCGGCCCGCCGCCTCGACGAGTGCCGCATCGAAAACATCGGCATGCAGGGTCCCTTCCTCGTCGAGCGGAAGCCACCGAACGTCCGCTCGATCGTGCGCGACAAGCCACTCGAGCGTGTCGATCGTTGCGTGGTGCTCGCCGCCGGGCGCGAGAATGATCGGGCGCGCCCCTTCGGCATTGCGCGACCAGAACAGGCCCTTGAGCGCAAAGTTGATCGCCTCTGTGCCACCGGAGGTGAGGATCACTTCGATCGAATCACAGCCGAGCGAGCGGGCGATTGTCTCTCGCGACTCTTCGAGCAGCTGCTTTGCCCTCTGGCCGACCCCGTGAATGGATGCCGGATTGCCGACGATGTCGAGCGCGTCAATGTATGCAGCACGCGACTCCGCACGCAACGGGGTCGTTGCGGCATGATCGAGATACACGCTCACGTGTCGCCTTTCACCGGTCGGCTCAACGCAGAATCGCGTTGCATTCACTACTCTAGATCCGTCACGCGGGGTCTCGGAACTCGGCGTCGCGAGATCGATCGGAGGGGTCATGGCGAAATCGAATGCGTCGGGAACGGGCGGAACCCCGGCAACAGCTTCGCTCACGGCGAGCGACGTGCCGTTCACTCTGCACAGATACGAGCACGATTCCACCGTGACCGATTTTGGTGCAGAGGCGGCGAGAAAGCTCGATGTCGCGGCCGAGCGCATCTTCAAGACCCTCGTCGTTGATGCAGGCGGCCAACTCGCAGTTGCCGTCATTCCCGTGAACTCCCGCATGCAGCTCTCCGCTGTTGCCTCAGCCCTCGGTGTCAAGCGAGTACGGCTCGCCGATCCGGCGGTCGCACAGCGAAAAACGGGCTACGTCGTGGGCGGGATCAGCCCGCTCGGCCAGAAGAGCCCTCTGCCGACGGTCATCGACGAGTCCTGTCTCGAGCACCCCACCGTGTTTGTCTCGGGAGGGCGCCGCGGCCTCGATATTGAGATCGACCCGGCTGCCCTCCTCGCGCTCACACGCGGAAAGGCGGCACAGCTCACCTCGAGCTGATGCTCAGAACAGCAGACCGGCCAGTCGAGCGCGAGCCTTGGTGACGCGCGGGTCGGCCCCGACGATCTCGAACAGCTCCAAGAGCCTCTCGCGCACCGTCGACTTGCCATCATCGTCAAGGTCAGGGAAGAGCGTGAGAAGCCGGTCAAATGCATCGTCGACGTGGCCGCCCGAAACGTCGAGGTCCGCGACGGCCATCTGCGCGGCGACATCGAGAGGAGAGGATGCCGCGGCGCTGCGCGCCTCGTCGAGCGACGTCCCGTTCACGCGAACAAGCAGGCGAACCTGTGCTCTCCCGGCTTTTGCCTCGTCGTCCTTCGGGTTCTGCGCGATTGCCTTGTCGTACGCGGCGACAGCAACGGCGAAGTCTCCGCGTTCGATCGCGTCAAGGGCTTCCTGGTGCAGAGGGGGAAGCGGCTCGGGCTCCGGCTCCTTCTCTTCGGCATCTGTCGTGTCCTCAGACACTGTTGCCGTGCCGGTGACACCGTTCTGCGCGGCGATCTGCAGCACCTGCTCCAGCACCTCACGCACCTGTGCTTCGGGAACGGCCCCCTGAAAAACCTGCATCGGGCGTCCGCCGAGCAGCACTCCGACCGTTGGGATCGACTGCGCCTGAAAAACCTGCGCAAGCTGGGGGTTTGTGTCGACATCAACCTTCATCAGCAGAATCTTGCCCGCGTACTCGGCAACGACCTTCTCGAGAATGGGCGTGAGCTGCTTGCACGGGCCGCACCACTCGGCCCAGAGGTCGACGAGCACCGGAACCTGCATCGAGAGCTCGACGAACTTCTCGACTGTCTGGTCTGTCGCGTCGAGCACGAGGCTGTCGACGACGATCGGACCGTTGTTCGCCTGGGAAGGCTGAGCCTGACCCGGCGCAGGCTGCTGCGTGGTCGGGGCGTCTCTGTTGACAAGGCTCGACAGGTCGACAGCACCGCGTATGGATGCTCCGTCAAAAGGCATTTCACTCATTTCAACTCCGTGGCACTCAGAAGCCCCTGACTGAAGCCGAGAAGTGTGATCTTGCCTTCGGAGTCAGCGGGCGGAACATAGAACAGCAATTGATCAGAATACGTCGATTCGATGCCTTTTGCAGTCTCATCGAGTCCTGCAAGAGCGGCCATCGTCGTTCCCTTGATCTTGATGAGCGCACCCTCTTGCTTCGGCTTCACCGTTTCGACCTCGAGCATGCTGACCGAAACAATCGCCCCCGAGTTCAGCGTCGCGAGCGACACGGGCGCGGAGTCACCGGCCTTCGTCGCGAACGAGATGGTTGCGGTATCGGGCAGCTCCGACTTCTTCGTGTCTCGATCGGAGGCGATCGCGTCAATGAGCGTGTCGTTGCTCACATCGAATTTCGAAGCAAATTCGCTCTCATCGCCCTTCGCCACGACATCCGCGTAGGCGGACGCCAACTCACCGGGAGGCATTGTCAGCCACGCGGAATCCGCGGGGATGCCGGCAGCGCCAACGCTCGCCGGTGCGAGCTGGGGCACAACGGCGTCCGGTTCGAGGCGTTGCGTATAGACGACCTTGTAGTTGTCACGCGGTGTCTTCTGCTCGAGCACAACCGACGTCGGAGCAACAGTTGGATCTTCGTCCTTCACCATGGTGATCACGGTTCGCGGCCAGGTATCTGTCGCTTTCGGGAGGCTGATCGTCAGGGGCGATGCGGGAATCGGCTCGGGCGCCGCGTAGTCAGAGATCTTCTCTCTGATGTCGTAGTTTGTCTGTCGCTCCGTGAGCGCTGCTCCGGCAAAGCGGGTCGCGGCAAGATCTGAGTCGCGTGCGCTGTCAGCCTCGGTGGCAACGGAAGAGACCTGGGCCATGATGCGCTCGAGCTGCGGCACGGATACCGCTGGTTCGGGCAGTTCTTCACCGTCGGCGGTTGGTGTCGGCGTCGCCGTTGTCTGGAGGCGCGGATCGGGCGTGAAGTCGGGCCAGAAGGCCTGTGAACACCCACTGAGACTGATGGCGCCAACCAAAACGAGGGGCACCGCAACCATGCGCAACCGCCCTCGACCCGACTTCTGTGAACCGGTGAGGGCTCGCGGGCGCGGTCCTCGGCCGAGGAGGCCCTTCTTGCGCCCATCGTCGATTCCCTTTCTGCGCGGCCCTCGCGACCGGCGCAGATGGTTGATCCCTAAGAGATAGAGGATGAGGCCGACGATGATCATGATGATTCCGCCGACGATCAGCGGGCCGGCCCAGGGCGTCGAGTTATCGCTCGGCCAGGTGAGTTTGAGCTGAGACGGAGCAGCGTGCGCGCCGTCGGACGCGACGAGAACGCTCACGCCTTTCGGAATGTTCATCGGAGCGATAACAGCATCCTCCTCGATGTTCTCCATCAGCCAGAGGTCAGATCCGGCGGGATTTGGGGCGGTCCTCTCGTCGTCCGCTTCTGTCTCCGAGGCGGCTGCATCGTCGGTCGCCTCGGGGTCAGGAGTCTCGGTTGCGTCGGGGGCCGGAGTCTCGGTCTGGTCAGGATCGGGTTCTGCCGGCTTCGCCTCGTGCTTCTTCGAGACGAGTTCTGTCTTGTCGTCGTTGAAGGAGATCGTGTTGTAGGGCTCGTCACCCAGCCATGCCGTAATGTCTCCCGTGCGCGCGTACGCGACGAAGACGGTGTCGGACCCGGTCGCTGTCACGGACTGCTTGCCTGGCAAAGCCGTCATGGTCTCGCCGTCGATGACGGTGAACGCCAGATCATCGTCGGTGCTGACCTCATACGAAACCGCTGCCGGCGGAAGAAAGATCGTCCGCTGGGCGATTCCGAGGACGATCATGGCAGCCGCCACGACAAACGCGGCTATAGCCAAGACGAATCGCACGAGTTTCTCCTCCAGCATCACCGCGATTGAGGCGCAGCATCCGAATCTCGGGTCGAGAGCAACGGCGGTGACGAATACAGACGCTACAGATTAGCCCATTTGCCTGAAAACCCGCTCGGCGACTCGGCCCCGGATGTGCCGGTGGCGAATGCCGTGGGCGTTTAGGATGAGGGGCACGCATTTCAAGGGGGCTCGAGTGAAAATCCAGAACGCGTTCCGGGTCGGACTCGTTGGCACCCTCGGCGTCGGCATCGGCCTTCTGATCATCAACTCGGTCGTGTCGCTGTCGACGATCATCATTTACATCGGGGCCGCACTCTTCATCGCGCTCGGCCTCGACCCGATCGTCACCTGGCTCGAAAAGAAGAGCTTTCCGCGCTGGGCCGCGCTCATCACGGTGATGGTGTGCGTACTCGCGCTGTTCACCGGCGTGATTTGGATGGTCGTTCCGATCATCGTGGACCAAGTGGGAAAACTCGTCGCTCTCGTGCCGCAGATCCAGCGTCAGATCGGCGATCTGACGCTTCTGCAGTTTCTCGAGCAGCAGTTTCCGTTCGTTCCCTTCGACGAGCTCATCGACAGCGCCGCAGGCTGGCTCACCGACGCGAGCAACGTCTCGAATCTCTCGAGCGGAATCCTCAATGTCGCCCTCTCGATCGGTTCGTTCTTTTTCGGCGCGCTGATCATCTTGATTCTCACCCTGTACTTCACGGCGTCGCTCCCCACGATGCGCCGCGGCATGTACCTGCTCGTCCCGGCGTCGAAGCGGGAACGGTTTGCCGATCTGAGCGAGCAGATCACGGACTCGATCGGGCACTATGTGATCGGACAGGCAAGCATCGCCGCCTGCAACGGCATCCTGTCGTTTATTTTTCTGTCGATTATCCAGGCACCGTTTCCGCCCGTGCTCGCCGTGATCGCTTTCGTCGCCTCGATGATTCCGCTGGTCGGCACGCTGTCCGGCTCGATCATCATCACGCTCGCCTGCTTGATTCCTGGGCTTGGCTCACCCTTCACCGCGCTCGTCGCGGGCATCTACTATCTCGTGTACATGCAGATCGAGGCATACGTGATCAGCCCGAACATCATGCGGCGCGCTGTTTCGGTGCCGGGCGCTGTCGTCGTCATCGCCGCTCTTGCCGGGGGCTCGCTCCTCGGCCTGCTGGGAGCCCTCGTGGCGATCCCGACGGCCGCGGCGATCCTTCTGATCATCAAGCAAGTGGTAATTCCGCGGCAGAACGAACTTTAACCGAGGTGGCCATCCCACTCCTGCGCGAGAGGAAGCGCCTCAGGGTTGACGACGGAGAGAATCTCGGTCAGCACTCGACGAGTCTGCTTCTCCCCCACCCAGAGGTGTCTGCCGTTCTCAACGGGCACCACAGTCGCGTCGGGAACGAGCGAGAAGCGCTCTGTCGCCTCAGCGGGTCGCAGATAGTCATCCAGCTCGGGAATGACGGCGATGAGCTGTCGCGAATCACCGGCCCAGGCGCCCAACTCGACATCCGTCGTGCGATGCAATGGCGGAGAAAGCAGAATCGCCCCGGTTACCGGGTGGGCGCGGCCGTACTTCAGTGCGAGCTCTGTGCCGAATGACCAGCCGAGAAGCCACGGGTTCGGCAAGCCGCGGTCGGCGACGAACTTCATTGCCGCCGCAACGTCGGCCTCTTCGTCGATGCCGTCGCCAAAGCGGCCCTCGCTCGTTCCGCGGGGGGATGTCGTGCCGCGCGTGTTGAATCGCAGAACGGCAATATCGGCGATGGCCGGAAGTCGAGCGGCGGCCTTCTTCAGAATGTGCGAATCCATGAACCCGCCCGCCGTCGGCAGAGGATGCAGCGTCACGAGCGTCGCAATCGGTGTGCCGGTTGCGGGAGTCGCGAGTTCGCCGACAAGGCTCAGACCATCTTCGGTGCGCAGCGTGATGTCCTCACGGTTTGCGGGCAGCACGATCGCGCCCTTGATCTCAGTCGTCATGAAATTCTCCAGCAGTGAGAGTGCCAATGGCGCCGGGCATCGAGGTCTGAGGAGTCGCCGAGAACACCGTCTGCGCGCCAGGCGACAAGGTGGGCGACACCCGTCACCACGACGCCGCCGCATCCAGGGCAGCTGTACTCCTTCAGCGCACGGGCAGCGGACACCGGCTGAACGTTCCAGGCAACACCGCGACGCATCTCCGTCCGTTTCCAGCCCGAGAGCAGGTGACTGAGGTCATCGTCATCGTTCTGAACGGCAGGGCGTCGTCGACGCGGCCGATTGCTGCGCGGCATCATCAACTCCACAGAGATCGTGTGAGGTCAGTACCAGCCCGTCGCTTGCGAGTGCGACCATGCCCCGCACGGCGACCCGTACCGTCCTGAAATATAGCCAAGGCCCCACGAAATCTGCGTTGCCGGGTTCGTCTGCCAATCGGCTCCCGCCGAAGCCATCTTGCTGCCTGGAAGCGCCTGAGGAATGCCATAGGCGCCGGAGGAGCCGTTGTGGGCGTAGACGTTCCACCCGGATTCCCTGTCCCACAGGGAGACGAGGCAGTTGTATTGATCATCGCCCCAACCACGGTCGGCGAGCATTGCGTGCGCAATCGCCTTGGCAGAGCCGGGGTCGGGTGTTCCTGCGGGCGGAGCGCTGGACCCAGAGGATCCAGATGACCCACCGTTGTCTGTCGACGTCTCTTCAACGGGGTCCGGCTTGGGCTTGGGCTTCGGCTTGATGTAGACGTCGTACCCGTCGCGATCAACTGCCGTCTCGTACGAGCCGGCAACGACAAGCGATTGCGCATCGGCAGCGCGATCGGTCTGGGCGACTTGGAAGTACGGTGACGCGGTTGCGCCGGAATACGGGTCAACGATATTGACAGCTAAGAATCCGAAGGCGGCGAGAAACGAGAAGAACCCGAGCGCAATGGCGCGCCGCGTACGGGGTCGTTGACGCCTGGCCGTGACCGGATGAACGGTGGCCGAGATTTTTGCAACATGCTTTCCCACGATAACGGTCATGTTACACGAGAGGCGCGCCGGGATTCCAGTGCCACGCGCCGACCGTCAGCGAACGGCCAGCATCACGCTCACAACAGTGTCGAGCACAGCGTCAACCTGCGCTTCGTCGTATCCGCCGCGCTCGCTCGCGAAAACGACGGTGCGCACCCGGTCGATGCTGATCGGCGCGCCATCTGTGAAATAGTCCTCGATCTTTCGGGCGAATGAATCGACGTCGTCGCGTCGGTACCCCTGCGTCAGAATATTCACGCGGCGAAATCGTTCGCCGTCCGGTCGAGCGAGGCGGTTGAGAACGACTTGAGCCGTCGTCGTCGCCTCCTCGATCCAGTGGTCACGCCCTTTCTCGTCATACGAATTCTCACGCTCACGCCGAGCAAAAGCATCCTCGAGGCGCTCGAGAGCGGCATCAACGTGCACGGGCGAGTATCCCTTGCGTTTCATGCTGAACGACGCCGAACGTAAGTCGGAGGCGGTCATCTGCGCGGACTCGGACTCGTTGTACGCCTCACGGGCACGCTCGAGGAACGCTTCGACTTCGGCGACAGCGTATCCCTTGCCGTGCTTGACCAACGGAAAATGTGATGTCACGTTTTTATTGTCTCTCACGAGCTGCTGAAAACATCCTCACTGCACCGCCACCGTGTAGACAGCGAACATCACGGCTGCCGAGGGCAGTATCGAATCAAGTCTGTCGAGAAATCCGCCGTGCCCCGGCAGCCACGAGCTCATGTCCTTGATGCCCATATCGCGCTTGATCATCGACTCGACGAGGTCTCCGACCGTCGCGCTGCCCAGAATGAGCAACCCCAGAATCACCCCGACCCACCACGGCTGACCGATCATGAAGAGCGCGAGCAGCACGCCGGCGAGGATGCTGCAGACGACGGCGCCGGCAAAACCCTCCCACGTCTTCTTCGGGCTGATCTTCGGGGCCATGGGGTGCTTTCCGAACGACAGACCTGCGACATATGCGCCGACGTCAACCATCACGACGAGCGCGATGAAGGCGAGCGTCCACCATTCCCCGCCCTCCTGCGCGACGAGAACGACAGCGAAGCTCGCCAACCAGGGAACGTACACCTGAATGAATGCAACGGTTGCCAGGTCGCTCACCGTCTGCTTCACACTTCGCGCCTGCCCAGACGCCATCTGCGCGACGAGCCGATAGACGATGACGAACACGATGCCGCCAGCGAAAACCATGCCGCGGGAGGGAGCATCGATGAAGTAAGCGGTTCCGATGATGAGCACCGCTGAAATCACAGCGGCGATCGGGTCGACGGCCCGCCCTGTTCGCTGCAAGGCCTTCGCGAGCTCAAAGGCGGTGAAACCGACGATAATCGTCGCGAAGACCGCGAAGACGACCTTCACGAAGATGAGACTCGCCACGAGACCGCCGCCGAGAACGACGCCGATCAGGATCGCGAGAATCAGATTTCGACCCGTTCGGGCCTCAATCCGCTCATTCACCTGGTCAAAGCGCACCCGTCCGTCACGAACCTGACGTTCGAGATCGTCTCTCGTTTCGCGCAGCTGCGCGTGCAAGTCCGATCGACGACGACGGCCGCTCTCACGTCGCGCCGGGTGCTCCTCATCAGCGTTCACTGAATTCCTCGCTTGTGATCCCCGATGTCACACCTCGAGAAGCTCGGCCTCTTTGCGCTTGAGCGCTTCGTCAATGGCATCGGTGTGCGTCTTGGTGATCTGCTCGAGCTCTTTCTCGCCGCGCGCAACCTCGTCATCTCCGACGTCGCCCTTCAGCGCATCGAGATCGTCTTTCCCCTTGCGCCGGACGTTGCGTACGGCGACCCGTGCATCTTCGCCCTTGCCCCGCACCAGTTTGACGTATTCTTTGCGACGTTCCTCTGTGAGTTCCGGCATCGTCACTCGAATGATCGTCCCGTCGTTTGTCGGGTTCACACCGAGGTTCGGAGCGTCTCGAATTGCCTGCTCGATGTCTTTCATCGCCGTCTTGTCGTAGGGCGAGATGACGATCGAACGGGCATCGGTGTTGTTGACGGAAGCGAGCTGTTCCAGCGGCGTCGGTGATCCGTAATAGTCAACGAGAATGCGCTGAAAGAGCTGCGGGTTCGCTCGTCCAGACCGCACGGTCGCGAAGTCTTCCTTGGCCACTTCAACGGCTTTGTCCATCTTTGCTGACGTCTCGGTCAATACATCGGCGATCACTCGTCGCTCCTTCTCGTCGTAGGCCTTGATCCAGTCTAGTTGCTGACGAAGGTTCCCAGTTCACTGCCGCGCAGGGTGGACGTGACGTTGCCCGAGGGCTCCATGCCGAACACCTGCATCGGCATGTGGTTGTCCATGCACAGGCTGAACGCTGTGGAATCGACAACCTTGAGTCCCCGCTGCAGTGCTTCCTGATACGTGATGTTGTCGATGAGTGTGGCATCTGGGTCGATGCGCGGGTCGGCCGTGTAGACGCCATCGACCCCGTTCTTCGCAACGAGCACGACATCGGCACCGATCTCAAGGGCACGCTGAGCCGAGACGGTATCGGTCGAGAAGTAGGGAAGGCCCGCCCCGGCGCCGAAAATAACGACTCGGCCCTTCTCGAGGTGCCGCTCAGCGCGACGGGGAATGTACGGCTCGGCCACCTGGGTCATCTCGATTGCAGACTGAACGCGCGTCGTTGCTCCCGCCTGCTCGAGGAAGTCTTGCAGAGCAAGAGCATTCATGACGGTGCCGAGCATGCCCATGTAGTCGGCGCGTCCGCGTTCCATGCCTCGCTCTGAGAGCTCGGCTCCGCGAAAGAAGTTGCCACCTCCAACGACGATCGCAATCTCGACTTCACCGGCGGCCTCTGCAATCTCGCGGGCGATGTTGCCGACAACGTCGGGGTTCACTCCGAGCTGGCCTCCACCGAACGCTTCACCAGACAGCTTCAGCAGTACCCTGCGCTTCTTTTCCGACATGCAGATGACATCCTTCCGATCCTGTGCTCTTCAAACTACTGGGTGTCGTGCATGCATGCACACACAAAGAAGTCCGGGCTGCTGAATTCGCAACCCGGACTCCTCTTGTTTTGTTACGCGCCGACCTTCAGACGAGCAAAGCCGGTGACGGTGAGGCCGGAATCGGCAAGCACCTTCTTCACCTGCACCTTGCTGTCGCGGGCGTACGCCTGCTCGACAAGCACAACCTGCTTGAGGAAGGCATTCACGCGACCCTCGATGATCTTCGGCATCGCGGCTTCGGGCTTGCCCTCGTTGCGCGAGATCTCGGTGACGATCTCTCGCTCCTTGTCGAGCACGTCTGCCGGAACATCGTCAACGCCAAGGTAGGCCGGGTCGAACATCGCAACGTGCTGCGCGAGGGCTCGAGCGGTCTCTGCGTCGTCGCCTTCGTACGACACGACGACGCCGATCTGCGGTGGGAGGTCCTTCGACGTGCGGTGCAGGTAGACAGCGAAGTTGGAGCCCTCGACGCGCACAACGCGACGGAGTTCGATCTTCTCGCCGATTGTCGCTGCCTGCTCGCTGATGATGTCGGCGACGGGCTTGCCGTCGCTGACGGCAGCGAGCCCTTCGTCGACAGACGACGCGCCAGCCGCGGCTACCGCGTCGGCAACCGTGTTTGCCAGGTCGCCGAACTTCTCGTTCTTCGCGACGAAGTCGGTTTCGCAGGCCAACTCGACGAGCGTCGTTGAGCCCTCGGACTCGCGTGAGAGGATCAGTCCCTCGCTCGTCGAACGGTCAGCGCGCTTGGCGTTGCCCTTTGCACCCTTCAGGCGAAGGATCTCCGTCGCCTTCTCGATGTCACCGTCAGCTTCGACGAGCGCGGCCTTTGTGTCGGCCATGCCCGTGCCAAGCTGCTCACGCAGCGTCTTCAGATCGGCGATGCTGAAGTTTGCCATTGTGTGGAACTCCTTGTAGTCGAAAGTTACTTTGCGTCGTCGGCTGCGGCGGCCTCGTCGGCCTCAGCAGCAGGAGCCTCTGGTGCCTCTTCGGCAGCTTCGTCAACCGGAGCCTCAGTTGCCTCGGCGGCGGGAGCCTCTGCAGCAGGAGTCTCGGTTGCCTCAGCGGCAGGAGCCTCGGCAGCAGCGGGAGCCTCGGTTGCCTCAGCGCCAGGAGCCTCGGTTGCGTCAGCAGCAGGAGCTTCGGCCTTCTGCTCGGCTGACTCTTCGGTGGACTCGGTCGTGGATTCGCCCTGCTCGGCAGTGAGAAGTTCCTTCTCCCACTCGGCGAGCGGCTCGGCCTGCTCAGAACCCTCGGCAGGCTTCTGGTGACGCTGAATGAGACCCTCTGCTGCGGCGTCGGCGACGATGCGCGTGAGCAGGCTCACAGAGCGAATCGCGTCGTCGTTACCCGGAATCGGGTAGTTGACCTCGTCGGGGTCGCAGTTGGTGTCGAGGATGGCAACGACGGGAATACCGAGCTTCTTCGCCTCGTCAACGGCGAGGTGCTCCTTCTTCGTGTCGACAATCCACAGAGCGGAAGGTGTCTTCGTGAGATTGCGGATTCCGCCGAGCGACTTGTGAAGCTTGTCGAGCTCGCGCTTCTTGATCAGCAGTTCCTTCTTCGTGAACGACGACTTCGAGGCATCCTCGTAGTCAAGTTCCTCAAGCTCCTTCATGCGTGCGAGGCGCTTCGAAACTGTCTGGAAGTTGGTGAGGAGCCCACCGAGCCAACGCTGGTTGACGTACGGCTGACCAACGCGCGTGGCCTGCTCGGCAATGGACTCCTGAGCCTGCTTCTTCGTTCCGACGAAGAGAACGCTTCCGCCGTGGGCAACGGTCTCTTTGACGAAGTCGTATGCGCGGTCGATGTACGCGAGCGACTGCTGCAGGTCGATGATGTAGATGCCGGAACGCTCGGTGAAGATGAAGCGCTTCATCTTGGGGTTCCAGCGACGGGTCTGGTGCCCGAAGTGCACGCCGCTGTCGAGCAGCTGGCGAATCGTTACGACGGCCATGGCCGTGTCTCCTTCTCTGACGCCGTGCGGCGTCTTGGCGGTTGATGGTGCGAACTGGTGATCGCACTCCCTGGTGCCCGGCACACACCCACAACGCTCACAGAGCGAAGACCGTTGGGTGAGGAGGCCGATTGGGCACGCGTAGTCATCCCGACATACGGGATGCTCCGGTTATTCTAGCATCTGGCTGGGTCTGAATTGTCGTCCACACCTGAACGCGAGTGTGTCGACGTGCACACCATGGCAGACGTGTGAGATGAACGACTCCCCTGGGACGACAATCGGGGCATGAGAACCCATTCCTCTCGACGAAGAACGCGCTGTGTCATTGCGGTCGCCGCCGTGATTCTCGGGGTATCTGCGGTGTTTGCCCATGCCCCCGCCGCGGCTGCGCCTTCCCCCGCGCCCTCGACAGCGGCCGCAACGTGGCAATGGCCGTTGGACGGTGAACGGCGCGTTGCCCGAGCGTTTGAGGCACCGGCAGATCCCTGGGGAAAGGGACACCGAGGCATCGATGCTGCCGCGACGGCGAATCAGCAGGTTCGCGCACCATCGGATGGAACGGTGTTCTTTGCCGGCACGGTTGTCAACAGACCGGTGATCACGATCGAGCACAGTGACACTGTGCTGAGCAGCTTCGAGGCGGTGACTCCGCTCGTCGCGAAGGGCGAGAGCGTGAAACGCGGACAGGTGATCGGCACCGTCACGACGGGGCCGCACTGCGAATCCGACTGTCTGCACATCGGCGTGCGCGTTCACGGCGAGTACGTGAACCCGCTCATCTATTTTGGAGGGGTCGAGAGAGCTGTGCTTCTTCCTCTCTCATCGCACGCTATGCGCGGGGGTGGGCGAGTCGATAGCTCTCTCTGAGACGGTCGGCAGACACGTGAGTGTATATCTGCGTTGTCCCGAGGCTCGAGTGGCCCAATAGCTCCTGCACGGCACGCAGATCTGCCCCGCCATCGAGCAGATGCGTTGCGGCGGTGTGCCTCAGCGTGTGCGGGCCGACCCCGCTTGCCGCCGGGACACGAGAGAGAATGCGTGAGATCACTGTATACGCCGACCGAGTGCTGAGGCGCGCTCCCCGAGTTCCCACAAACACGGCAGAGGTGTCTCCTGCCGTCGGAGCCGAACTCTGACGGAGCAGGTGGGCGCGGGCGTCGCGGAGGTAGTCAATGATCGCCGACTGAGCCGGAACGCCGAAGGGAACAATGCGCTGCTTTGATCCCTTTCCCGTCACGCGCACGGTGAGCCGGTCGAGATCAATGTCGTCGATGTCGAGACCGCACAGCTCTGAGACGCGAAGCCCCGATGCATAGAGCAGCTCAACGATCGCGTGATCGCGCACGTCGGTTGGACCGCCCTCGGCGGCTGCAGCACCCAGCCCGCGAAGAACCGCATCCATGGCGTCGCGCGGAACAACCTTCGGCAGGCGCTTGCCTGTCTTCGGGGAACGCAGACGCGCCGCAGTGTCGGTCTCGGTTGCTCCTTCACGCCACATCCACGCGGACCAGCTGCGCAGTGTCGCGGAGCGCCGGGCGATCGTTGACGGCGCGAGTCCATCGTTCGACATCTTCCAGAGCCAGTCCCGGTAGTTGTCGAGTTCAACGTCGCGCGTGTCGATCAGCGCACGCGCGGCCGCCCATTGCACGAACGCGTTCAGATCTGAGGCGTAGGCCCGAGCGGTCTGTGCAGAGAAGTTGCGTTCGACGCGCACGTAGTCGATGAACTCCTCTCGTGCCGCAGCGATGTCCATGACCACAGTTTCCACCGGCAGTGCAGGATTGTCTGCTCGGCGCACCGCGATTCTCGCAACCGAAGCCGAGCGCACACGGGTGCCGTTCCTCGCTCCTCACGACATGATCCATCCGTTCGCTGAATGACGCACATCGCCGAGAACATCGAGCGCGCCAAGACTCGCGCGGACGCTGTCGTGATCGAGTCCGCTCAACGTGGCAATCTCATCGACGCTTCGCGACCTCCGAGAGGTCATCGCGTCGAGAACTCGCGTCTGCGTCCAGTCGCGGAGCGGCTGGAGGAGGTCTCCGTCACCGCTGACACCGGCAAGCTCGGCGACGTCGTCTGCCGTGGTGACGCACGTTGCCCCGTTGTCGCGGAGCAGCCGATGGCACCCTGCCGATGTTGCGCTCGTCACGGGCCCGGGCACGGCTCCCAGCGGGCGCCCGAGCGTTGCAGCATGCGCTGCCGTGTTGAGTGAGCCGCTGCGCCACCCCGCTTCGACCACCACCGTGGCGGTTGCCAGAGCGCTTATGAGCCTGTTTCGCTGCAGAAAACGCCACTTTGTCGGCGGCGATCCGCACGGCACCTCGCTGATCAGTGCACCGTGCGTTGCTACGCGTTCGATCAGCTCAGTGTGCCCCGCGGGATACGGTCGGTCGACGCCCCCGGCAAGAATCGCAATGGTCTCACCTCTCGATGCCAGAGCGGCACGGTGGGCGTGCCCATCAATTCCATACGCTGCGCCTGAAACCACTCCCAATCCGCGCGAAACCAGACCAGACGCAATCTCGACAGTGACGTGCTCTCCGTACCCCGTCGAATTGCGAGATCCGACAAGCGCCACCGACCTGTCGGGAAAGGTGCCGAGAGCACCGCGCACCCAGAGCCCAAGCGGTGCATGCTCCCCCAGATCGTCGAGCGCCCATGGCCACTCTGAATCGGCGGGAATGACGAATCGCGCTCCGCATGCGGCGGCCGAGCGACGGACGGCGTCGACGTCAATGGCCCCAAGACGCCCTGACCACCGTTTGAGCCCATCGCTGACGAGATCAACGAGGTCGTCAATGAACTCCGCCCCAGCATCAACGTGCTCCACGAGAACGTCGACGATGTCGCGGGCAGATGCCCCAGCCGACACAAGCTCGAGCGCTGTGGAAGCCCCGAGTGCGCCGATGACGGAGTGCGCCGTACTGTCGCCGGGCTCAACAATGCCGAGCCAATGCTCGCGTGCGCGCCGTTCTGCCTCGTCTCGAGCGTTTTCGATCGCAGGGGCATTGTTGCCGACATCGTCTGGAGTCATCACGTCGTCATTCCCTTTCTCAGATACAGCGCCGTGCCGACATGCTCTGCTGTGGGCCTCGGCGATTCAGCAAGGTCGCTCACGCTCCACGCAACGCGCAGAACCCTGTCATAGCCGCGCATTGTGAGCCCGCCGCGTTCCAGCGCTCGATCGATCACCGCAGTGACGCTGCGGGGAAGCGCGCCGTCGCCGCGCAGCCAGGCTCCGGTGACCTCCGAGTTTCGGGCCCACGGTGTTTCTCTCAGCCGCTCCGCTGCACGGGCTCGCGCGGCCGCAACCCGCTCTCTCACATCACTCGACCGACGCGCTGACGCCGGGTGCGCCCCACGCAGATGTGCCGTGGAGACGCGCGGGATATTCATATGGATATCGACGCGGTCACGCAGCGGCCCCGACAGTCTCCCCAAATATCGGCGGATGGATGCCGGAGGACACGTGCACGAGCCATCCGCGGATCCGTATTGCCCGCACGGGCAGGGGTTGGCCGCGATGACGAGTTGAAACCGCCCAGGAAAACGGGCAACGGAATTCGCCCGGTGAATGGTGATGATGCCGTTCTCCAGCGGTTGCCTGAGTGCATCGAGAACGGTGCGAGCAAACTCGGGGGCTTCGTCGAGAAAGAGAACACCGTTCACCGCTCGGGCCGCCGCGCCGGGTCGGATCGTTCCGCTCCCGCCCCCAACGATCGAAGCAGCAGTCGCCGTATGGTGCGGCGCCTCGTAGCCAGGACGCACGCAGAGAGTTCCGTCGATCGGCTCCCCTGCAAGTGAGCGAACACTCGCCGTCTCGAGTGCCTCGTCGATCGTGAGGTCGGGCAAGATTCCGGGCAGTCGCTCGGCAAGCATCGTCTTTCCCGCCCCAGGCGGCCCGAGCATCATCACATGATGCCCGCCGGCCGCTGCCGTCTCGAGAGCAGTGATTGCCTCGGTCTGCCCAACGATTTCGCCAATATCTCGCTCGTCTGGAGGCGTTTGGCCCCGCGACACGGCCTGAATCGGCTCGACGACGTGGGCATCGAGATCGGCGCCATGGTGAATTGCTGCATCGCGAAGCGACGCAACGGGCACAACAGTGGCTCCCGGAACGAGGCGTGCCTCCTCGGCGTTCGCCGTCGGAACCATCACGACAGCTCTGCCTTCACGAACGGCGGAGCGCACGGCGGGAAGAACCCCCGGGGTTGGTCTCAGACGGCCATCAAGCCCCAGCTCTCCAATGTGAACCACGCGGTCCACAGAGGTGCGCTCCACCATTCCATCCGCGGCAAGGCACGCAAGCGCGATTGCCAGGTCGAACGTCGCACCGTGCTTAGGCAGACTCGCCGGCGACAGGTTGACGGTGATGCGTCGCGGTGCCAACCGGCATCCTGAGTTGCTCGCCGCTTGCCTCACCCGGCCCTCGGCCTCACGGAGCGAACGATCCCCAAGACCGATGATCACAAAAGCAGGCAGCTGCGCAGAAATATCGGCTTCGACCTCGATGAGTGTGCCGTCGAGCCCGATCAGCGCGACGGCCCACGTGCGTGCGACGGGCATCAGCACACCTGCTCAAGATGTTCGATGGATGGATGCCCATCGCTCGGCCAGAGAACCGCTATCGCGTCGATGCGGATGCGGCGCGGCACCGAGTGCGTATCGGCGACCCACTGACCGGCAAGGCGGCGAAGACGACGAGATTTGTCGCGTGTTATCGCCTCGAATGGGTGCCCGTAGCCGATGCTCGACCGCGTCTTGACCTCGATGAAGACGACGGTGTCTCCCACGCGCGCAATGACATCGATTTCACCAGCCGCATTGCGCCAATTGCGCTCGAGTATCTCGTAGCCTGCCTGCTCAAGGTACGCACACGCTGCCTCTTCGCCCCGCGCACCGAATTCGATCGTTGACTCTCGCATACGACCATCGTGTCGCCGCGGCATCGTGCTCGCGAGGGCCTCACGCCCATCTGTGAGCGCGTCGAGTCATGGGGCAGGCTGTGGACGACGATTCGCGTGGCGTGACCTGGGGACGACGCCGGCACGCGGCATCCGGAATTCGACTACTCGTCGAGAGCGAGATCCTTGGGAAGCTCGAACTCTCTGCTCTGCAACTCCTCGATGTTGACGTCTTTGAACGTGAGCACACGCACCGATTTCACGAAGCGGTCCGAACGGTAGATATCCCACACCCAGACGTCTTTCATCGTGATCTCGAAGTAGAAATCGTGCTCCGTGTCTCGGCGGACGAGCTCGACGTCGTTCGCCAGATAGAAGCGGCGCTCGGTCTCGATCACATAGCCAAATTGCCCGACGACGTCACGGTACTCACGAAATAGTGCAAGCTCGACCTCACGGTCGTAGTCCTCGAAATCCTCTTCATCCATTGTCGTCTCATCCTACGTGGTTCTTGAGCCAGGTTCGGCGGTGCAGCGGTGTCGGCCCGTTCAGCTTGATCGCTTCCATGTGCACCGAAGATCCGTATCCCTTATTGGCAAGCCATTCGTACTCTGGGTACATCTCGTGCTGGGCGATCATCATGGTGTCGCGGTGCACCTTTGCGACGACGGATGCCCCAGAGATCGATGCGCAGTCACGGTCGCCTTTCACCCGCGTTCGCACGTCGAGGGGGTGAGTGAGCATCGGAGAAAGGTAGTCGTGGTTGCCGTCGAGCAGGATCACTCCCGAGGCAACGGCGAGTCCTTGTTCGTGCAGAACGCCGAGGGCGCGCTTGGCCGCCAACCCGAGCGCAGCAATGATGCCGATGTCGTCGACCTCGCCAGGGCTCGCAAGGCCAACGGCGGAATGCAGAGCCCACGACTGCACGATGGGCGCGAGCATCGTGCGTTTCTTCTCACTGAGCATCTTCGAATCACGGAGTCCCTCGGGGATGCTCACGTGCGTCGCATCGACGACGGCCATTCCCACCGCGACAGGTCCCGCGACGGCTCCGCGGCCGACTTCGTCGCAGCCGATCACAAACGGGGCTCCAGCGGTGAGCAGCTCAGACTCGACGTCAAGCCTCGGATCACAGACAACCATGCACGACTCGCTTAGCTCCCAGCATCCGGAATTCCTGCAAAAGTCTCAGGATAGTCGCTGAGCCACTGCCATCGTGCGAGAGGCCAACTGATCACGAAGGCACGGCCGACAACGTTATCAACAGGCACGTAGCCCTTTCCCGGTGTGTTTCCGTTGTACCGGGAATCCTTCGAGTTATAGCGGTTGTCTCCCATCACCCAAAGTGAATCATCGGGCACGGTCACATCGAACGACGTCGCCGAGACGGCCTGAGCCGACTGAGGGAGCAGCAGGTAAGGCTCGTTGAGCGGCACACCGTTGACGCTCATCTGCCCGAGTGTGTTGCAGCAGGTCACATGGTCGCCCGGCAGTCCGATCACGCGCTTGATGAGATGGTCGTTGCTGTCGCTCACAGAAAGACCAACCGAGTTGAGCAGCCCGTCCCATGCGCTGACGATCCACGGAACGTCGGCGGCAGGTGGGGGCGAGTTCAGCCATCCGCCCGGGTCCGTGAACACGACGACGTCGCCGCGCTGCATATCGACGATGTCGGGGACGAGCTCATTGACGATGATGCGGTCATCGATCTGCAGCGTGTTCTCCATCGACCCCGAGGGAATGTAGAACGAGCGAACGAGAAATGTCTTCACGAGGAACGACACCAGCAGCGCCACGATCACAATGATCACCAGGTCGCGAAGGAACGCGAGCGCTCCGCGCCGCCGTCTGTCTGCGGGATTCTCCGCCGTCATTGATTCTTCTGTCATTAATCAGTCCGAGCTCCCCACCAGTCTAGGTGGGGAGCTCGGGACGTCTGACCAACGGCGCGGATCAGTTTGCGCGCTTCTCGCGAATCTTCGCCTTCTTGCCGTGCAGCTTTCGCAGGTAGTAGATCTTTGCGCGACGCACGTCACCGCGCGACACGAGCTCGATCTTGTCGATGACCGGCGAGTGAACGGGGAACGTACGCTCGACGCCCACCTGGAAGCTCACCTTGCGAACCGTGAAGGTCTCACGTACGCCGTGGCCCTGACGGGCGATGACGGCGCCCTGGAATACCTGAACACGCGAACGAGTTCCCTCGATGATGTTCACGTGAACCTTGACGGTGTCACCGGGGCGGAAGTCGGGGACGTCGGACTTGAGTGATGCTGCATCGACGCTGTCGAGGATGTGCATGATTGTTCGCTCTCTGCGCCCGCCACAGGTCGAGCGCGAATCATTAGGACGTTGAAGGTGCATGCCCTTTTCGGATTACTCCGGTGCGCATAAGTTCCCCTGAGGCAGAACCGAGCCAAGGCACAAGCGTCAATTCTGCCACGATTGTGGCTTAGACGCCAATCGATCAGGCGCTTTTGTCCTGGGGCCCTTCGTAGATGACAAAGACGTCGTCAGCGGATTTCGGACTGTCGTCTCGAGTGCGCGGAGGAGTCACCGTGCTGTGGCCGCCCGCTCCGGCCATCGATTCAAACTCTCTCAGCGTTGCGCGTGCTTTGCGCGTGACGCTGCGCACGAGCTCCCACAGTGCGACCCAGAATGCCGTGAGGCCGAAGACCGCGGTGAGCACGGCGAAGAGGGATGCTGTCGATCCAAAGCATCCGAAGCCGATGATGCTTGCGTGCCACGCGGCCAAAATTCCCACGTCGATCCATGAAAGCGCATTGTGCTCGCGCACTTCAGCGCGGCCATAGATCACAAGCGTGACGATCAGCAGCGAGACAAAGAGAATCGGTGCAGCGACGACGACGCCGAAAAACGTCCATGCGCTCCCGCCCCAGATGCCCCAGCCGACGAAAAGCCAGAGGGGAAGAAGCAGCACCGCGGCGAGTTGCCAGTAGTAGACGGCCCTGCGAAGAAACATGACCTCATGCTAGGTCGGCAAACTGAGAGAACAACCCACGCCCACTGCGTACTCGCTGGCTGAAAGAATGGACGTGGAGGAACCAATGATCGAATTGAAGACGCCAGACGAAATTGAGCAGATGCGGCCAGCTGGACGCTTTGTCGCCGACACTCTGAGCGCGTTGGCGGATGCCGCTGACGTCGGTGTGAACCTGCTCGACCTCGACAGGCTCGCCCACGATAGAATTCGCGCTGCCGGCGCCGAGTCCTGCTACATCGACTACCACCCGTCGTTCGGCGCCATGCCCTTCGGAAAGGTGCTGTGCACCTCGGTGAACGACGCGGTGCTGCATGGGCTTCCTCGCGACTATCGCCTCCGCGACGGCGACCTGCTCAGCGTCGACTTTGCGGCATCCGTCAATGGCTGGGTCTCCGACTCTGCGCTCAGCGTGATTGTGGGAACGCCGCGTGACGAAGATGTTCGGCTCATCGACGTGACGACCCGCGCACTCGACGCGGGAATCGCCGCGGCGAATACGGGCGGAAAGATCGGCGACATCTCCGCCGCAATCGCCGAGATCGCGCACGACGCGGGGTACTCGATCAACACTGACTTCGGAGGGCACGGTGTCGGCCGCACGATGCACGGCGAGCCACACGTTCCCAATGATGGTCGTGCCGGCCGGGGTTACCCGTTGCGCTCCGGCCTTGTCATCGCCATCGAACCGTGGTTCCTTCTGACGACGGACAAGCTGGTGACGGATGCCGACGGCTGGACGCTCCGCAGCGCAGACGGCTCGCGCGGCGCACATATGGAGCACACCATCGCGATCACCGATGACGGCCCCATCGTACTGACGCAGCGCTGACGGCTATTCGGGCAGCAGGTCGGGGCGAACGCGTCGCGTCCGTTCGATCTGCTGCTCGCGGCGCCACGTGTCGACAGCACCGTGATTGCCGCTGAGCAGCACGGCGGGCACCTCACGTGAGCGCCAGACGGAGGGTTTCGTGTAGCTGGGGTACTCGAGCAGTCCGTCTTCGTGCGACTCCTGAACAAGGCTCTCCGGGTTGCCGACGACACCGGGAACGAGACGCCCGATCGCCTCAATCATGGCCATCACCGCGACCTCTCCCCCGTTGAGCACATAGTCGCCGAGGCTCACGAGCTTCATGCGCGCCCGGGTCTGAGTGTGGTCGAACACCCTTTGGTCAATTCCCTCATAGCGACCGCATCCGAAAACCAGGTGGGACTCCTCGGCCAGCTCACGCGCCATGCGCTGTGTGAAGACCTCGCCTGCGGGCGACGGAAAGATCACCAGCGGATCGTCGGCCTCCTCAATCACATCATCGAGGGCCTCACCCCACGGCTCCGGCTTCATCACCATCCCCGCTCCGCCCCCGTACGGCGTGTCGTCGACCGTGCGATGTCTGTCGTGCGTGTAATCGCGCAGGTTGTGAACGCCGAGTTCAATCACTCCGCTCTGACGGGCGCGTCCGAGTAACGAGATGTCGAGAACTCCGAAGAACTCGGGAAAGATCGTGACGATGTCGAAGCGCATCTCACCAGTCTCCCATCGCCGTGACTGTGCAGCGCTACTCGACTGGGCCGGATGCGTGCTTCGCGCGGGTCTCGCTACCGTCGTCCGGTGCCTCCTCGAAGAGCCCATAGGGCGGAGTCACGGTGACCGTACCGGCGTCGATGTCGACGAGCGGAACGATTGCGGCGACGAACGGAACCATGACGTCCCCGTTGTCTGTTGCAACGATGAGAAGATCTTGCGAAGGAAGATGGTCGACGCGACTCACTGAGCCGACGTCAACACCGTCGCGATGCACGCGCAAGCCGACGAGCTGGTGGTCGTACCAGGCGTTCTCTTCCGTCGACTGGTCTGCGTCGTCCGTCCAGAGGATCGCCTTGACGAGCGACTCGGCGGCCGTGCGATCCGACACACCCTCGAAGAAGGCGACGGGCGCTCCGTTGTACCACCGCAGTTCCGAGAGCACGATCGACGAACCGTGCCACGGTGACGTTGAAGGAACCTGAAGGCTGAACGCGGAGCCGGGAACGAATCGACGATCTGGATCGTCGGTGAAAAGCTCAAGTTTGAGGGCGCCCTTGAGTCCGTGCGCCTTCGAGAGACGTCCGACGCGGAGCGATGTACGGCGAGGGTCTTGCTGTGCCACGTCAGTCGTCAGTGTCGACCACGTCGACGCGAACGCGCGAGCCATCGGCAAGCGCTCCGACGACGGTGCGCAGTGCCTTCGCCGTGCGACCCGCGCGACCGATGACCCGGCCAAGGTCCTCGGGGTTCACGCGAACCTCGAGGACCTCGCCGCGAGACGTACTCTTGGCAAGAACATTCACGTCGTCAGGGTTCTCGACGATTCCCTTGACGAGGTGCTCCAGAGCGGGTGCGAGCAAGACTAGGCCTGCTCTTCGGCCGGCGCCTCAGCTGCGTCAGCTTCCTTGGCCTCGTCAGCGGGCTTCTCAGCCGCCTTCTCGGCAGGCTTCTCAGCCTTGGGCTTGAGTACAGGCTTCTTCTTCTCGTCAGCCACGAACTCCGCCTTGGCGTCGGCCAGCTTCACCGTCGAAACGGCGTCCTTGTCGCCCTTGAAGGTTCCCCAGTCGCCCGTGAGCTTGAGCAGCGCGAGCACCTGCTCGGTGGGCTGAGCGCCAACCGACAGCCAGTACTGAGCGCGGTCGGAGTTGACCTGAATGAGCGAAGGCTCTTCGGTCGGGTGGTACTTGCCGATCTCCTCGATGACCCGACCATCGCGCTTGGTGCGCGAGTCGGCGACGACGATACGGTAATAGGGCGAACGGATCTTTCCGAAGCGCTTCAAACGAATCTTGACAGCCACAATTCTCCTGAGATGTCTGTTGGTTGGTGTGCTCGGCCCGACCGGTGGGGTACACAGACGGCACGAAAACTAGTGGTAGGCGATGGTTGCCGGATAGAGGGTCGAGCAACCAGAGCTTCAGCGATATATTCTGCCAGATTACCGGGCCGACCGCTAATTGATCATTCGAGCGGCCCGTCGCATCATCCTGCATTGATCGCGCGTGTGAGGATAGTGACCCGGGCAGAGGAAGGTCACAGGCCATGACGATCGAATTCGCGCAATCGGCCAGGTCGTCGATCGGCATCGAATGGGAGCTCGCCCTCGTCGACCAGAAGACAGGCGAACTCGCCAATGCGGCCGGTGACGTGCTCAGAGATCTGCGTCGTGCCGACGGCAAAGATCATCCTCAGATCGTCTCCGAACTCCTTCAGAACACCGTCGAGCTCGTGAGCGGTGTGCACACGAGAGTGTCGGATGCCGTCACGGAGCTCTCCCGCCTTCTCGACGACCTGCGCACCATCGCCGCAGCACGCAACGTCGTTCCGATCGCCTCGGGCACGCATCCGTTTGGTCAGTGGTTCGACCAACCGGTCACGGACAAGGAGCGCTACCACAAGCTCATTGAGCGCACACAATGGTGGGGCCGAAATATGCTCATCTGGGGCGTGCACGTGCATGTGGGGCTCGACGACGTCGACAAGGCTCTGCCGATCGTCGCGGGGATGCTGCGGTTTTTTCCGCATCTTCTTGCCCTGTCGGCGTCGAGCCCGTTCTGGGGCGGTGTCGACACGGGGTACGCCTCGAATCGCTCGCTCATGTTTCAGCAGCTGCCGACCGCGGGGCTTCCGTACGAGCAGATTCGCACGTGGAGCGACTACGAGCGCTACGTTGACGACGAGCTGTCGACAGGAATCATCGAGGACCAGACGGAGGTGCGCTGGGACGTGAGGCCGTCGGCTACGTGGGGAACCGTCGAGGTGCGCTTTTGCGACAGCACGTCGACCGCTGCGGAACTCGCCGGCATCGCTGCGCTCGTGCATTGCCTCGTCGATGACCTCGCGCAGAGGCTGGATGACGGGGAAAGCCTCGCTGAGCTGCCGCCGTGGTTCGTGCGCGAGAACAAATGGCGAGCGGCACGCTACGGGCTCGACGCGACGATCATCATCGACAGCGAGGGTCGCCAGCGGTCAGTCGCCGACGACATCGCTGCGCTCATTGCGCGTCTCGAACCTGTCAGCCACCGTCTCGGCTGCGCCGCCGAATTGTCATCGCTCCACGGCATCATCGCCGACGGGGGAAGCAGCGCCAGACAGCGGAAGGCGGCCGCGGAATCGAACGGTGATCTCACCGTCGTTGTTGCGCAGCTCGCGCGCGAGCTTGGTCAGCGCCCGAGAAACTTCTGAAGCGAAGCGAGCTCTTCTTCACTCGGCTCCGGCGTACCGCCCGCGCCAAGCCCGAAGCCGTTACCCGCCGGCGCCTTCGTCGTCTCGCTGATGCCAGCGTCCTCTGCTGCCCGCTTTGCGGGGTTGCCCGAGCGCGAACCGCCCTTCTTCTTGCCCTTCTTCGCCTTGCGAGCGCCACCGCCACCGCGGGCTCCGGGCACGGGACCCATGCCGGGAATCTGCGGAACTCCACCCTTGGCAACGGTCTTCATCATCTTCGCGGCTTGCTCAAAGCGATTGACGAGCTGGTTGACGTCGGTGACGGTTGACCCCGAGCCCCGCGCGATGCGCAGTCGCCGAGAGCCGTTGAGGAGTTTCGGGTTGGTTCGCTCCGCGCGCGTCATCGATTGAATGATCGCCTCGGTGCGCACAATTTCATTCTCGTCGAAATTGTCGAGCTGCTCGCGCTGCTGCGCCATGCCAGGCAGCATCCCCATCATCTTCTTGATGGAGCCCATGTTGCGCAGCTGCTGCATCTGCTTGAGGAAGTCGTCGAGGGTGAACGTGTCTGTCGCGAACTTCTCTGCGACCTGACGCGCCTCCTCTTCGTCGAACGCCTCCTGCGCCTGCTCGATCAGGGTGAGAATGTCACCGAGGTCGAGAATGCGGCTCGCCATGCGATCGGGGTGGAACGGCTCAAAATCACCAAGCCCCTCCCCCGTCGACGCGAACATGATCGGCCGGCCGGTGACCGACGCGACAGACAGCGCGGCTCCACCGCGCGCGTCGCCGTCGAGCTTCGACAGCACGACCCCGGTGAAGTCCACTCCATCTTGAAAGGCCTTTGCCGTTGCCACGGCATCCTGACCGATCATGGCGTCGATGACGAACAGCACTTCGTCTGGGTCGACGGCCTTGCGAATGTTCGCTGCCTGCTTCATGAGTTCGGCATCAACGCCGAGTCTGCCGGCCGTGTCGATGATGACCGTGTCGTACTGCTTGTCACGCGCGTGCTTGATGGAGTCTTTTGCCACGCGAATCGGGTCACCGACGCCGTTGCCTGGCTCGGGAGCGAAGATATTCGCTCCGGCCTGCTCGGCCACGACGCTCAGCTGCGTCACCGCGTTGGGACGCTGCAGGTCACAGGCGACGAGAAGCGGAGTGTGGCCGTCTTTCGCCAGCCACTGCGCGAGCTTTCCCGCAAGCGTCGTCTTTCCGGCGCCCTGGAGGCCGGCGAGCATGATCACCGTCGGCGGAGTCTTGGCGAACTCCAGCCGACGCTGCTCACCTCCGAGAATGCCGATGAGCTCGTCGTTCACGATCTGAACGACCTGCTGTGCCGGGTTCAGTGCCTTGCTCACCTCGTCACCGAGCGCACGTTCGCGAATTCGCGACGTGAAGTCTTTCACAACGTCGAAGGCGACGTCGGCGTCGATGAGTGCACGCCGGATCTCCCGGACGGTGCCGTCGATGTCCGAGGCCGAGAGCGTGCCCTTCTTGCGAAGATTCTTGAAGGTCTCTGCGAGGCGGTCTGAGAGGGTTCCGAATGTAGCCATTTGGACACAGATTCTACTGGGTTTCGCTGGACGAGTGCGCCACGGGGGCGACACGACGCGAAATCGTTTTATAGACGCAGTACATTAACGCTACGGTGAAGAAATGCTGACAACATCAACAGTCGGGCTTGCCCCCAATTTCGTCCCCTATCTCGACGCGTGGTCCCTGCAGCGCGCAACTCATCGCCAGGTTGCCGACCGCACACGTCCTGAGACGCTGCTGCTTCTCGAGCACGAGGCCGTGTACACGGCGGGCAAACGCACAGAAGCCAGCGAGCGCCCAGACGACGGCACGCCGGTGATCGACGTCGATCGTGGAGGGAAGATCACCTGGCACGGCCCTGGGCAGCTTGTCGGCTACCCGATCCTGAGACTCCCCGACCCCATCGATGTTGTCGCGTATGTTCGCACGCTCGAAACGACGCTCATCGAGGTTCTCACCGAGCTCGGCATCGATGCCGTTCAGGTTCGGGATCGTTCGGGAGTGTGGGTGCATGGCCGCGATCGCGACGCGAAGATCGCGGCGATCGGCGTTCGCGTCGCAGAAGGCGTCACCATGCACGGCTTCGCGCTGAATTGCGACAACGACCTCGACCCGTTCGAGCACATTGTCGCGTGCGGCATCCGGGATGCCGGTGTCACAAGCATCACGGAGCAGCTCGGTCGGCGCGTATCGCCGGCTGACATGGCGGATTCGGTCACGCGCGCCATCGTCGACGCATTCGACACTGCTGAGGTGGTCGCATGAGCGGGTGCGGAGTGGAGAGCGGAGATCAGGCTGCGGCGACAGCGCCCTCGGGAAGACAGCTTCTGCGCCTTGAGGTGAGAAACGCGCAGACGCCCATCGAACGCAAGCCGGAGTGGATCAAGACCCGGGCACGCATGGGTCCTGAGTTCACCCAGCTCAGCGCACTCGTCACAGACGAGAATCTGCACACGGTCTGCCAAGAGGCAGGCTGCCCGAACATCTACGAATGTTGGGAAGACCGTGAGGCGACGTTTCTGATCGGCGGTTCACAGTGCACGCGGCGCTGCGACTTCTGCCAGATCGACACGGGAAAGCCCGCGGCGTACGACACGGATGAGCCGCGGCGGGTTGCCGAGAGTGTTGCACGTATGGGTCTGCGCTATGCGACCATCACCAGCGTCGCCCGCGACGACCTCCCCGACACCGGTGCCTGGTTGAACGCCGAGACGGTGCGTCAGATACGCGCCCACAATCCAAATACCGGCGTCGAGCTGCTTGCCAACGAGCACAACGGCGATCCCGCGTTTCTCGGCGAAATCTTCGCTGCACGCCCCGAGGTGTTCGCCCACAATGTCGAGACTGTTCCCCGCCTCTTCAAGCGCATACGCCCCGCGTTTCGCTATGAGCGCTCGCTCGGAGTGCTCACGCAGGCACACGACGCGGGGCTCATCACCAAGTCGAACCTCATTCTGGGAATGGGCGAAGAGCCCGAGGAGGTCATCACCGCGCTGCACGACCTGCGCACGGCCGGCACCGACATCATCACGTTGACGCAGTATCTGCGGCCGTCAGCGCGACACATGCCGATAGCGCGCTGGGTCAAGCCTCAGGAGTTCATCGAGCACAAAGAGGCCGCAGAGCAAATGGGCTTTCTCGGGGTGCTTGCCGGGCCGCTCGTGCGCTCGTCGTACCGAGCGGGAAGGCTCTGGGCGCAGTCGATGGTCGCCTCAAAGCGTCCCGTTCCCGATGCGCTGCGTCACCTTGCCGATGACACGCGGCCCTTTGCCCAGGCGGTCTGACCGGCTCAGTCGAGAAAGTCAGTCGAAACGGGCTCGCCGCTCATGCTCAGATGCACGAGCAGAGCGAGCTCGTTCTCATCTGGCGCCAGAGCGAACTCGAGAGACACGAAGGAGTCTCCTTCTCCGATTTGGTGCGGGTGGAATGCCACGCGCAACAGTTCGAGCGAGCGAATGACGTCAATGCCGAGGTCACCGGATTCGCGGGTGATGAAGGCGGTGAGCTCGGAGCCGAAACGCTCTTCGATCTCGAGCAGAAAAGCAGCGACATCGGATGCCGGTGTGCCGAGCTCTGCAACAAGAGCCTCCCGCGCCCGCAAATCGAGCCCCTCGAGGGTGGCGATCATGGCCTGAGCCACCTCGAGAGCCTCGTCGCTCACCGTCACCTGCGGCGGTGTGCTCAGTGTGACATCGACGGACTGATCGCCGGCCTCGACGCTCTCTGACCAGAAGAGTGCGCCAGAGGCATCCGATTCGATGACTCCGAAATAGTCGTGCTCGATTCCCATTTACGCCCCCACGAGGTTCTGGGCGAAGACGTGAGGGGTGAAACCGGTGATGTCGCCGATGCCCTCGCCTTGGCCGATGAGCTTGATTGGCAGTCCCGTTCGCTCTTGAACGGCGAGCACGAAACCGCCCTTCGCAGAGCCGTCGAGCTTCGTGAGCACGAGCCCCGTGACGCCGGCGTGCTCAATGAATGCCTGCGCCTGCTGCACGCCGTTTTGGCCCGTTGTCGCGTCGAGCACAAGCAGCACCTCCGCAATGGGCGTCTGCTTTTCGACGACGCGGCGGATCTTCGACAGCTCGTCCATGAGCCCGCCCTTTGTGTGCAGACGACCGGCCGTGTCGATGAGCACGATCTCGGTTCCGGCGCTGAGGGCGTGCTCAACGGTCTGATAGGCGACCGATGCAGGATCCTGCCCAGGGTGCTGGGGTTTGACGATGGCGACGCCCGCTCGCTCTGCCCAGGTTCCGAGCTGCTCGACGGCGGCCGCACGGAACGTATCTGCGGCTCCGACGACAACGCTGCGCCCCGCATTGCTGATGAAGCGCGCGAGCTTGCCGATGGTTGTCGTCTTGCCAACGCCGTTCACACCGACCATCAGCACGACTGCTGGTCGTTCGCTCAGCGTCAGCGTCGGATCGAAGCGCGACAGCCGCTCATCGACGGTTTCCCGCAGCATCCGCTGAAGATCGCGGGGGTCGGTTGTGTGATACCGGTCAACGTTCGCACGAAGCTCGTCGATAATCGCCTCGGCGATGTCAGAGCCGAAGTCGGCGGTGATGAGTGCGTACTCGAGGTCGTCCCAGGTCGACTCGTCGATGGTGGGCCTCCGGAACATGCCTTTCAGGGCGCCGGAGAGCGACCACGGGGTGCTATCTGCCATGGTTCAAGCGTAGCCGCCAGCACGCGTCACGCGCTCGCGGGTTCTCGCTCGTCGGCGAGCCGCTGTCCGACCACGGCCGACACGCCGTCCTGGCGCATCGAGACGCCGTAGAGGGCGTCGGCGATCTCCATCGTGCGCTTCTGGTGCGTGATGACGATGAGCTGCGACGCTTCGCGCAGCGATTCGAAGATTGTGAGCAGCCGACCGAGGTTTGCATCGTCGAGGGCTGCCTCCACCTCGTCCATGATGTAGAACGGGCTGGGGCGAGCCTTGAAGATGGCGATGAGCAGCGCGACAGCGGCGAGTGAACGCTCGCCGCCCGAGAGCAGCGACAATCGCTTGATCTTCTTGCCCGCGGGGCGCACAGCCACGTCGATCCCCGTGTTCAGCATGTCATCGGGATTTGTGAGGGCGATGCTCCCCGTTCCCCCGGGGAACAAGATGGGAAACACCTCGCTGAACGCCTGCTTCGTGTCTTCGAAGGCATCCCGGAAGATCGTCTGCATCTTGTCGTCGAGTTCGTCGATGATGGTGAGCAGATCTTTGCGTGTATTCGTGAGGTCGGTAAGCTGCTCCGTGAGAAATTTGTGTCTCTGCTCGAGAGCGGCGAACTCTTCGAGCGCCAGCGGGTTCACCCGACCCAGCTTCTGCAGCTGGCGTTCGGCCTTCTCGAGACGTCGCTGCTGCTCTGCTCGATCGTAGGGAACGGTTTCGAATTCCGGCCCGGCCTCGGTGTCGATGGCTTCCTCGTGATGCGGCTTCGCAGGTGGCTCAGCGTGGGCACTCCCCCCATCATCCGCGTCCTCGTTGCCACCCGCGGCCTCGTCGGCTTCCGGGTCGCTCTCGGCCGGTTCGGGCAGCTCTGGAGCGTCGGCAACATCGACGGGAACCGGCACATCGGGGCCATACTCGGCGACAAGCACGTCTTCGACAAGCCCCAGCTCGCTTCCCGCGCGCTCGAGAAAGCTCGACAGCTGCAGCTTCTTCTCATAGATCTGCAGCTCGAGACCATGCACATCTTCGGTCACGGCCTGCAGACGCTGGCGCAGCGCCGCCTCTTCCTGTCGCAGTGTGGTGAGCTCCTGATTCTGGCTGGCGCGCTGCTCTTCGGCTTTCGCGAGGGTCACGGATGCTTCGCGCACCGAGCGGTCGACGGAAGCGAGCACATCAGGAAGCGCGTCGGCCACTCGCGAGGCGGCTTCCAGCTGCCTGCGCCTGATGACGGCGCGGCGGGCCGCAGCGTCCGCCGCCTGCTTCTCACGCTCACGGCGCTGCGTGAGCGAGCGCACCTGCTCGTGCTGAGCAGAGACCCGCTCACGCGCGGTCTCCACGTGGAATCGCGCCTCCACCTCCGCCTCGCGGGCGCGCTCGCGTTCGGCCGCGAGCTCGTCACGGGCCGAGACGTCGAGAATGGGCCTCGGGCGACTCTGCGCCGTCGCAAGAGATGCTTTCACCGTCTCGCTCGCTCGCTCTGCCTCGACAACGGCAGCGTCTGACTCGGCGAGCGACGCCGTGAGGCGTTCACATTCGGCAACGGAGGCGTCGTATTGCACCTTCGCCTTGTTGAGGGCTTCCGTCTCAGCGGCAAGCTGTGCGTCGAGCTCCCTCAGAGACTGCAGCGCACGCTGGGACTGTTCCTTTGCCGCCGTATGCTCGACACGCTGCTCGTCGAGCTCGAAGCGCGAGCGCTCGATGATGCTCACAACCTCAGCGTGGCGTTCGTCGGCGGCATCCCGCTCGGCGAGAAGCTCAATGCGGCCCTGTGTTCCGCCCGAGCCTCCTCGCAGCACATGTTCGGTGATGACGTCGCCGTCTTCGGTGACAAAGGTGATCTGACCGGCAGCGCCTCTGAGTTCTTTGCGCGCGCCGCGAGCGGCGCCGATATCGGCGACGATGCCGATGTGGTCGAGAAGCCCCAGAACCCCGTCAGGTGCAGTGACGACGGATGCCGCGGAGACGACGGATGCGCTCGGCCACGCGATTTCGCGACGCGGTCCGTCAGCGAGAACCACTTCGACCCGACCGAGGTCGTTCTGCTTGGCGTAGGCGAGCGCGTGTTCGGCCTCTGCCGATCCGGCCGCGAGAACCGCGTCGGCAAGCGTGCCGAGCCCTGCCGTGACGGCGGCCTCGTAGCCGGGCTTCACCTGCACGCTGTCAGCGACGATTCCCGTGACTCCGTCAAGCTTCGCCGCCACCATGTCCGCGGCGCCGTCGCGAATGTCGAGGGCACGAGAGAGCGCACTCGTCTTCGCAGCGAGGGCATCGCGTTCCCGCTCGTGCCCGTGCAGAACATCGCGGAGCCTGTCGATCTCTGCTTCCGCGTCGAAGACTCGTGACTGCGCGAGCTCGTAGGCCTCATCGAGCCCCGACTCGTTCACGCTGCTCTCGCTCGATGCGCTCTCGATCTCGTCAAAGCGATGGTGGGCCTCGTCACGGCGCTGCACCGCAGCATCCAGTGAATTTTGCTGGCGCAGCTTCTCTCCACGCACGGCAGCGAGTTTCGAACCGGCCGTTTCGACCTGCCCCGACAGCTTGGCGATGTCGAGATCGTGTTGAGAGACCAAATCGCTCTGCGCCTGAATCTCCTGATCGACGGCGTCGAGGCGCTCCCGCGTCTGCGCCGTGTGCGTGCGCGCCGCCTCTGAACGCTGCTCTGCCGTCGCGATGTCGTCGCGCAGCTGCGCGAGCTCGCCCTCGGCGTCGGCGATCATCTGCTCAGAGACGGTCGACGACGACTCGGTCTGCTCCGTCTGCGCGTCGAGCAGCGCTATGCGCTGGCCCGTCAGCGTGTGCAGGTTGCGCAGCCGCTGCTGCACGGAATCAAGCTCGTACGAGACACGGCGAGCGTCATCGACGGAATCGCCCAGTTGCGCCTTCTCGATGTGCGCAATGCGAAGCTGCTTCTGCTCAAGCTGCTCTTGCAGCACAATGCGCTCCGTGTGCCTCTCGCTCTCGGAACGGCCAAATGAGTCAAGCGTCGTGCGCAGCGTCACGACGTCGTCTGCGAGAATTCGCGCACGGGCATCGCGCACGACGGCGGCGATCGTCTGTGCCTCTCTCGCAATCTCCGCCTGCCGTCCGAGCGGCTTGAGCTGCCGCCGAATCTCCCCCGCGAGGTCGCTCAAGCGAGTGAGGTTCGTCTCCATCGCCTCGAGCTTGCGCACGGTCTTCTCTTTGCGGCGTCGATGCTTGAGAATTCCGGCGGCCTCTTCAATGAAGCCTCGTCGTTCTTCGGGGCTTGCGTGCAGCACGGTGTCGAGGCGACCCTGCCCGACGATGACGTGCATCTCGCGGCCAAGCCCGGAGTCGCTGAGCAGCTCCTGCACGTCGAGCAGGCGGCATCCCTCTCCGTTGATCGCGTACTCGCTGCCGCCGTTGCGGAAGAGAGTGCGGCTGATCGTGACCTCGGAGTACTCAATGGGAAGAGCGCCGTCTGAATTATCGATTGTGAGCGTGACTTCGGCGCGGCCGAGCGGCCCGCGCGTTGACGTGCCGGCGAAAATGACGTCTTCCATCTTTCCGCCGCGCAGGTTCTTGACGCCCTGCTCCCCCATCACCCAGGCAAGGGCGTCGACGACATTCGATTTTCCCGATCCGTTCGGCCCGACGACGCAGGTCACCCCTGGCTCGAAGGCAAAAGAGGTCGACTGAGCGAACGACTTGAAGCCCTTGAGGGTGAGGCTCTTCAAATACAACGCGCTGGCCTTTCGCCGACCGAGATGATGCGGAACTCTGTGGTCTACGGTAACGGATCACGGCCGTGATTCCGCGGAACCAGCGGGCTCGTCGTGTGACGCGGTCATGAGCGGCGCCTCAGCGCTATCGCAGACTGATCAGGCGAGAGCGAAGCGCGCGGTGGCCGCTGTCGAAGGGAAGACCTGGAACGACTACCGTTCCGACTGAATTCGCAAGGCCGCCATCGAACGTCAAATCGAAATCATCGGATGCATCGGAGTTTCACACCGCCCGCGTGTCAGCGATGCGAGAAACGGCACGCCGCATCCCGGAGCTGCGAGTCAATGGTCGAGCTGGAGGCGCTTCCAGGCCAGGCACGTAAACGCAGAAAAGGCAAGCGGAATGACACCGCTGACGGCGAGTTGCACGGTGGTGACGGTGGTTCCGTCCGACATGGCCCAGAGCGCGGGTGCGGCCAGCGGCATCCACCCTCCGCCCCCCGCGAGGGCTCCCACTTGCGCGATGACGACCAGTGCGACGGTGCTTGCGACTGCGGCGAGAAGTGAACGAGTGATGGTGGCAATTAAGGCAACCGGGATAGCGAGCCCTGCCGAGAGTATCCCCAGTGCGCAGAGCCGTCCGAGTGCCGTCCAGGTCTCGACCCCTGGCGAGCCATACCCGGACAGAAGCCCGAGGGCAAGCACACTGACAACGAGGGCGATGCTGACCGAGGCGGCCCAGATCGCGTAGACGACAAGCTTCGCGAGCGCGATGCGGCTCCGGCTGATGGGCAGAGCGAAGAGGCCGGTGATCGTGCCGTCTGTGAACTCGCGGCCGAACATCCAGGCCAACACGATCCCGAAACCGAGGATGCCGACGACGGCGGTGATCTGTGACGCGCCCGCGAGGAGACCATCCCAGTCCAGTGCGGCAGCGGCTCCGGCTTGTCCGATGAGCTCAGGGTTTCCGCTGGCGACGCCTGCGGTGATACCGCCGAGCAGCGCGACCATGCCGATGACAATGGCGAGGGTGGCGATCACTCCGACGAGAGACCGCGTCAGTTTGAGCTCCTCGACGCGGATCACCGCGTTCATCTCGCCTCCTCAACGACTTCTCGGTGTGTATCGTCCAGTCGGATGCGCTCGAAGAACGCGCGTTCGAGATCAGCACCTGTGGTGTCGAGCTGTCCGATCAGTCGGCCTGCGTTCATCAGCAGTACCCGGTCCGCAATCCGCGATACTTCGTCGAGGTGGTGGCTGCTGACCACGATCGCCGCGCCCTCTCCAGCGCGCCTGGTGAGTTGTTCACGCAGCAGGATCACTGAGGCGGGATCGAGCGCGTTGCTCGGCTCGTCCAGCACGATCAACCGGGGATCGTGCTGGAGCGCTGCGGCCAGGCCGACACGTTGCCGGTTGCCCAGCGAGAGACGACGGAACCGGCGATCGGCAACCGGGTCGAGCTCCCATGCCTCCATCGAGTTCTCCACCCGCCCTGGGTCACAGCCGTGGAGCAGGCAGGCGATGTGCAGGTTCTGTTGAACGGTCAACTCCGGGTAGGCCAGCGGCACCTCGATCAGCGCACCCACCTGCGCCCACCCGTCTGCGGGCACATCGTCCAACACGTGGTCAAGGATCCGCACTGTGCCCTGTTGAGGTCGGAGCATCCCGAGCGCAAGCCGCATCAGTGTGGTCTTGCCGGCCCCGTTCAAACCAATCAGCGCCACGATTTCGCCCGGTCCGACCTCGAATGTCAGATCGGACACGCCAGCGCCACCTCGAAATTTGCGGGTGACCATCTCGAACTGGAGCACGCCTAGTTACCTCCCAGTGTGTCGAGGGCCGAGTCAAGCGTGGAGTCCAACGAAGTAGGCTCCGACCGCGCCCAGTTCAGCAGAGCGTTGCTCAGGCCGGCGATGACGGCAGTTGCCGCGACTCGTGCCTGCTCCGAACACGCTCCACGATCCATCAACGCTTGCACAAGGGCAGCGATGGTTTTCTCACTGTTGCGTTCGATCCCGCCCCGCAGTGTCGGTGCTTCAGCAATGATCCGAAGTCGGTCATGCAGTAGCTTCGCGTCCTCGGCACCAATTCGCGTCCATGCCTGTCTAATCCCCTCTGCCAACGCACGCATGTTGGACTCATTCGCAGGACGCGCGCGAACTGCCTCGGCCATCGACGGATCGAACTGGTCATCCAGAAGCAGCGCTTCCTTGGTTGGGAAGTGCCGGAACAGAGTCATCTCGCTTACGCCCGCGCGATTTGCGATCTCGGCTGTCGCCGTCGCGTCATAGCCGTGCTCAGCAAACAATGTCCACGCAGCGCGCCTCAACGCTTCATGCGTTCGAACCCAGCGAACCATACACGTAATGTTAGTCACTAACAATTATCGATGCAAGAGTCGCGCTGATCCGAGTTCATTGGTTCAACGCGGTCGAGCGTCTCGGCACCGCAAGTCTTCCCGCGTTGCTCGACTACCTGACCTCTTCTTGCGGATGGCAACCGTTAGTCGCGTGCCGTTCTGGCTCCACCGTCCTCGGAGTACCCGACAAATGCACGAGCAGCGAAGAGCGAGGCCGTCGCCACACCGACACCAGGCGTCCAATGCATCCCCGAACTCCCCCGGTGCTGGTCATCTCTCGCATATCAGCCACTCCGCGTACGTCAACGTCATTGCACGCTCCCGGTCCACCTAGACTTCAGGTACAGAGAGTCGAAGCGGGGCCTAACCAACACAAGTACGGCGAGCCGCCCAAGGACCTGCATGCGCCAAGCGCATTGGCTAGCGTTTCCGCTGGCATACCGGGCAGAAGTGCGACGCGCGGTTCATGAATTTCTCCCTCGCGATAGGGCTACCGCAGCGGTTGCAGGGCTCTCCCCCGCGGCCGTAGACGTTGAGCGAATGCGAGAAGTAACCGGACTCTCCGTTGACATTCACATACTGCGCATCGAAGCTTGTGCCGCCCTCGGCCAGAGCCTTTTCGAGCACCTCGGCGACCGCATCGAGCAGTGTTGCTATGCGTACACGCGACATGCGGGATGCCGGTTGCTCACCATGTACGCCGGCGGCCCACAGCGCTTCATCCGCATAGATGTTGCCGATGCCGCTGATCAGCGTCTGATCGAGGAGGACGCGCTTGATCGCTGATCGTCTGGATCGGATGCGGGAGATCACCGCGTCTTTGTCGAGCGCCGGGTCGAGAACGTCACGCGCGATGTGTGCCATCTGCGACGGAATGCTCGGTGTAGCCGTCGCGCCACCGGCAAAGCCTGCAGGGCATCCATCTGCTGTCGGCACGAGCCTGTCAACGGCCATGCTTCCGAAGATGCGCTGATCGGCGAAGTTCACGCACAGCTCCCCGTGCTGCGGGTGCTCGATCATCAGGGCGATGCGCGTGTGTCGATCGTCGACCCCGGGCTCGCGCAGCAGCACCTGCCCGCTCATGCCCAGATGAGTGACAAGAGCCTCGGTGCCGCCGAGCGGGAACCAGAGAAACTTCCCGCGACGAACGGCTCCCGCGAGGCGCCGACCGGTCAGCACATCGGCGAATTCGCCTACCGTGCGGTCGTGGCGTCTCAGTGATCGTTCGTCACGAACATCCACTGCTGTCACGAAGGCACCGGTCACGGCCGGTTCGAGACCTCGCCTGACGACCTCGACCTCAGGAAGTTCGGGCATTGAGCTCAGTCCAGGCAGTCAGGGCCGCGGCCATTTCTGCCTGCTTCTTGCTCGTTCCCGTGCCCGTCGCGGCAACAAGATCGCCAACGGTCACTGTCGCCGAGAAGCGGCGGTCGTGATCGGGACCCGTGCTCTCTACCGCGTACTCGGGAGAGGGCGCGCCACGCTCGTTCGCGGCTTCCTGAAGGTGTGTCTTCGGGTCCATCGCGGCGCCGAAGCGTGCGGTGTCGTGCAGCAGCGGACCGATGAGGCGCATGACCGTCGCTGTTGCGGCATCCTGACCCTTGTCAAGATAGACAGCGCCGAACAGCGCCTCCATGGTGTCCGCAAGAATCGATGACTTTTCTCGACCGCCCGTGAGCACTTCACCGTTGCCGAGCAGAATGTATTGGCCGAGCCCGATTGTCGTCGCCACCTCTGCGAGTGCGACTGTCGAGACGACGGCCGCGCGCATCTGTGCGAGGTCACCCTCTGAAAGTGTGGGGTTGTCGCGGTAGAGCGCCGTTGTGATGGCGAGTCCGAGAACGGAGTCGCCAAGAAACTCAAGACGCTCATTGTGCGGGGAACCGCCATGCTCGTACGCGTACGAGCGATGCGTGAGCGCAAGTTCGAGTAGGTCTGCGTCAAGCGAAACACCGAGGACCGCCAGAAGCGGCCCTCGGTCAATGGTTTCTCGCTCGCGACGAGCGGATGCGGCGTGCCGCACCTTAGACGTCGGCGACCTTGCGTCCCTTGTACTCAAGGAACAGCTCGGTTCCGGCTGAGTCGGTGACGACCTTTGCACGGTGCGGGAGGCTGTAGGTGACCTGGCCGTTTTCAACGGTCTTCACCAGCGCGGGGGCGCTAGCCTTCCACTGCGAACGACGGGCGTGGGTGTTTGCCCGCGACTTCTTTCGCTTGGGAACAGCCATGGTTATCTCTCTTCTCTGTCTGACGCACTCGAGTCTTCGGTGCCTGGGCTTGAGGAGAACCGGGCGAGTGCTTCCCAACGGGGATCCAACAGCTCACGGGGTTCTTTCTCCGGGTGATCAGCCAAACGCGCGCCAGACTCGGGGTCGAGTCCGGGGCAATCTGGCCGGCACACCGGCTGAAACGGCAGTGATAGAACCACTGCGTCTCTGACAAGAGGTTCAAGATCCACGTGGTCATCGTGAACCGCCTGCTCAGAAGCTTCCTCAGTAGAATACGCGAAAAGTTCCTGAATCTCGACTTGAACGTTTTGGGCCATGTCGGTCAGGCATCGTCCGCACTGCCCCGTTGCCGTTGCGGTCACGTCAGCCGTGACAAGAATTCCCTCGTGCACCGACTCGAGTCGGACATCTTCGCTGATCTCTGAGCCTTGTTTGACCGAGATCAGACCCTCGCCAAGCTGCTCGGGTGCCACGACGGTCAGTTCGTGCTCACGCATATGCCCTGGGCGACCGAGGAGATCGTGAACTCCGATCGCAAACGGGCCTTTCTTGCTTCCACTCACAGGGGACAAGTCTACCGGGCGAGGTTGGCTGTCGGCTGGACGCCGCGCGAGAACACCGATGCAGGCCAGACCACTGCCCTCAGCCTCTCACCACGGGAAGCCGCCGATTCAAGAGCGGCGATGATGGCTCGGGCATCCGAGTCGGCCCCCTGCGGCTCTGCACTGCGCTGCGGGCCGAACCGCGCATGCTCGACGCGACGCACAAGTCGATCGATCGCATCGCTTGCCTCGTCATCGGCGCCGACACGAGACCGGATTCTCTCTCCCAACATCCGGGGTGTGTCGGCAGGCGGATGCTGCCAGCCCAGGTCGCGCGCGGTGTCCACGACTTCCGCCCATGCCTCCGTCACGCTGTCCGCCCTCGTTCTCGCCCGATGCATCCGTCGCGCCCTTCTCGACGAACGCACCAGTGTGGGAATCAGAAGCAGGGCGATCAGCGCGACACATGTGATGCCCACCGGAACCAGGTTCGGTTCTGCCTCGTCGCGCTGGGTCGGAACGGCGGCTTCGGTTTCGGGAGTCTCCGAGGCATCCGGCTCAGACGATCTCTCGATGGTTCGAGGATCTACGTCGTCTGGCCCCGCCGCCTCGGCCGTTGACGTCTCCTCCGGAGCATAACTCGGAGTGCCGCCTCGCCCTGGAGTTGGCTCGAAGGCCACCCAGCCAGCTCCTTCGAAATACAGTTCGGGCCAAGCATGCAGATCATCGGAGCGCACCACATGTGTTCCTCCGGCCTCTTCGTCGCCGGGCAGAAAACCGAGGACGATGCGTGAGGGAATGTCGATCATGCGCGCCATTGTCGCCATCGTCGCCGCGAAATGCACACAGTATCCAGCCCGCCGCTCGAGGAATGTTGCAATCACCCCAAGGCTGTCCCCGTCGTAGCCCTGAGCAACAGGTGCTGACAGCGAGTACGCGAAATCGCCATCGCGAAGAAACGATTGAATTGCGTAAGCCCTCTCGTAGGGGTTGTCTATCCCGTCAATGACGTTCTCGAGAGTTCGCGTGATGAGTGCGGGAATCTCGCTTGGCAGTTCACGCTCAGCTGTGAAAATTCCTCGGTCGGGTACATCAGCGGCACGCATCCGTGTCACCGTCGGCTCTGCGCGCACCGACGACACAGTGTATTCGAGGCCGACAGTGCTGTCTGTTCGACTGCTCATCGTCTCATCGGCCGGATCCCACAGCCACGTACCCTCCGCGCCATGAACCTCGATCGCGCCATCGGGAATCGGCAGAACTCGGTCTCGGAGACCCGCGATGGCCACCTCCGTCTTGACGAGCGTTCCCGTCAGAGAATCGGATGCATCTGAGCGCACGAGACTGCTTCCCTCTTCCACGGTGAACAAGCCCGATCGCTCGCGCGTCGACTCCCACGTCGACCCGTCGAACGAGTCAAGGGTCATCAGGCGAAATCGTTCGGGGTCATCGGCGGAGGACGTATATCGAAACTGAACCGAGTTGCCGGTGCGCTGAAGATCTTCTCCCAAGTGCAGAAGCGGAGACACTCCAGAGGCGAGCGTCGACGACGACGTGACTCTGAACGGGTTCGTGCCATAGAACCCCGGCACCGCTGCCGCGCCGATGCCCGCAACGGATGCCGCCACAACCCCGACAGCCAGCATGCGGGCGAGACCTCCACGTGATCGTTCCCGCGCACGATCAGCCCAAAGCACGAACAGGTAGGCGAGTGCGGTCGCCGCGAAGGGGGCAAAGGGAATCTCGTCAAGCAAAATTGACGGCGGCACCACAATCGCAAGGGAGACGAGCCCAACGGGAGCTGCTGTTGCGGCCGCCGTTGCCATGAGATCAACGGTCACCGATGCCATCAGACTGGCGAAGATTAAGAGAAACGTGATCCCTGCATCGGCATACGCGGGAATCGACTGTCGATAAATTGATTCCCCCGCAGATTGGGAGAGCTCCACGAAGTGGCCAATGGTCGCCGGCGTCGGAATCACACCGACAAGCGCGGTTCCTCCCCCGCATACCGCCGTGATGCCCAGCACGCCGGTGGCAGCCCCAACGAAGCTTCCGAGAAGCCGCGAGAGTCCGGCCACGCGCGCGACGGCCGCCGCCCCGTTGACAGCGACCACGACGACGATGCAGCCCAGCCACCAACCGACGCCGTCGACGACCGGCAGAAACGCCGAAAGGGACGCGACGATCAGAAGCGAGAGGGCAATGCTGAGAGGAACGTGTCGACGGCCGTCGCGCATTGCGCTGCGGCGGATCGTCCCGTGCTCGTCAGCCATGAACGAGCCTCCTCTGCAGACGATCCCAGCTCGCCGCGACATCTACCCGATCAGCGAGTCCCGCGGCAACCCACGGTGCGGGCACAGCCGCTCGGGACAGACCGGATCCCGACGCGACAAACGCGACAGCCGGAACGGCGTTCGCAGCGATGGCGACAAGATCACCGAGCCGATCGACATCGGACGTGAGAACGAAAATGGGGATGCGGTCGGAGAATCGCCGTTCGCTGCGAAGCGCAATATCGCGAGCTGCGCCGAGTGTGCCGCCTGGCCAGACGGCGAGTGCTGTGAGAATCGCGTGAGGATCGCGGGGAGGCGCGTCGACCCAGGTGGTGTCAGATTCGGCGAACGTCACTCGGAAGCCTTCATTACTCAGGTGCACGGCGATCGAGGCCGCCAAATCGACGAGAGCGTCGGCTCGCACGTGTCCCGCTGCGACGTCAAGCAGGATGAGCGTCTCGGGGTCAGCCTGGGGCTCCTCCTGGCGCACCATCAGTTGGCCGTGTCGAGCCGTTGCTCGCCAGTGCACTCGCCTCAGCGGATCACCCGGGCGATAGTCCCTGGCGATCAGCTCATCGGCGCGCGGCGCTGTCGGACGGGTTCTGTCATGCTGATTCCCCTCTCCCGCCGGCGGAATGAGATCACCTGCCGCGAGGACGCTCACGAGAGGAAGAACGAGAATTCCGGTGCTTTCGCCGACAGATCGAGACATGTCGCAGACGCCAAGTGCATCTGAGAGGGTGATGCGGAACGGTCCGATGTCGTACCGGCCGCGAACGGACGGGACAACCTTGTAGCGAACCGCAGCCCGTCCTCCGCGCATCATCCGTCGCGGAGGCAGAACGCCCGTCGGGGCCGGGCCGAAGGTGCTGGGAATCGAATCCGTCCATCCGCTGACGGCGGCCAGTGAACCCGTTGCGTGAATCTCGCACACGATCTCGAGAGACTCACCACACTGGCCGTCCTCGGGAACGCGCCGGACGACGCGCACTTTCGCCTTCTGGCTGGCGACAGACACCGCGCACAGCACGACGACGATCATCAGAAAGACGGCGACGAAGAGCCCCTCGCGCCGCTCCAACAGCGTGCCAAGCGCCAGACTGGCGAACGATGTCCAGACGAGTGCCCATCCCCGCGCCGTGAGGCGAATCGTGCGCACCGACATGATCGCGCCTACCGAATGTTCGGAACAGGAGTGGAGTCGACGATCTCCGCCACGATCTCTGCGAGCGCCGTCCCGGCGTCTCTGCTGCGCTCCCCCACTCGCGGCACAGGCACCAGCCTGTGCGCGAAAACCGATTCGGCAAGCGCCGCCACGTGGTCAGGAAGCACGAACTCGTGCCCCTCGACGGCGGCTCGAGCCCGAGCGACATTCAGAAGTTGAAGAGTTGCCCGTGGACTAGCGCCGAGCCGCAGCTGAGGATGCTCGCGGGTGGCCGTTGAGAGTGCCACGGCATACGCCTTCACCGCCGGAGAGGCGAAGACGCGATGAACGGCATCGATCATCGCCACGAGCTCTCTCAATGACACAACGGGCTCGACCTCGCTCAGAGGGTCGCTCCTGTCGCGGCTGGTGAGCATGGCGATCTCGGCATCCGTGTCGGGATACCCCATCGACAGTCGAGCAGTGAATCGATCTCGCTGCGCCTCGGGCAGAGGGTACGTGCCCTCCATTTCAATCGGGTTCTGGGTTGCAAACACCGTGAACGGTCGACTCAGCTCATAGGTTGTTCCGTCGGCCGTCACTTGGCGCTCTGCCATGCACTCCAGAAGCGCGGACTGCGTCTTCGGCGATGCCCTGTTGATCTCGTCGCCGATAACGATATGTGCGAAAACGGGGCCCGGCTTGAACTCGAATCGGCTCTCACGCTGATCGAAGACTGCAACCCCTGTGACGTCACTGGGCAGAAGGTCGGGCGTGAACTGAATGCGACTGACGTTTCCGCCGACCGTTGCCGCGAGCGCACGAGCCAGCATCGTCTTTCCCACGCCGGGAACGTCTTCGATGAGCAGGTGCCCTTCGGCAAGCAAGACGGTGAGGGCGGTGCGAACTGCCTCGTGCTTTCCGTCGATGACCCGTTCGATGGCACCGACGATCTGCGCCGATAATCTGCTCACCTCGGTGACGGAGAGCGTCGTGCCGGTAAGCGGTGACACCTCTGAGCGTCGGCGCTCCGCTGCTGCGGGCTCGCTCATGTGGCCCTCAGAAAAGATGCGACGGCATTCGGAACGTAAGGCGTGACGTCACCACCGAGCGCGGCGACCTGACGAACCAGCGAGCTGGAAACGTGCCCATGAGCGGGATTGGGGAGCATGAACACCGTCTCCACGGCTGCCAGGTCGCGGTTCACAATCGCCATGGGAGTCTCGTACGCCACATCGATCTGGGAGCGGATGCCCTTGATCAGCACGGAAGCACCGACGTCAGTGCAATAGTCGACAAGGAGGCCGACGCTCCACGAGGCCACGACGATATTGCGCGGCAGCCCGGCCTCCGAGATTGCCTCCTCAAGAAGCGAGACGCGCTGCGCAATCGGCAGGAGGGCTTCTTTGCCTGGGTTGTGCACCACGACGACGTGCAATTCGTCATACAGCGGCGCTGCTCTCTCAATCACATCGAGATGCCCAAGGGTGACGGGGTCAAATGATCCGGGAACGACGGCGATCCTGCTCATGCGTCAAGCCTACCCGGCGCGCCCTCATCTATGCGACGAACCCGTCATGACTTCGACATCGCCTCGCGCTCGCTCTCGTCGAGTCGTCTGTCGATCGCCTCTCGAAGCTCCGGATGCTGCGCGAATCCGGGGTCGTCAGCGCGCAGAGCCTCAGCGGCATCCCGTGCCCGAACGATGACGTCGCCGTCGGTTGCCACTCGCAGAAGCCGAAGCGACGACCGCCCTCCCGACTGCGCACCGCCCAGAACATCTCCTTCGCGACGAAGTTCGAGGTCGCGCTGCGCCAGCTCGAACCCGTCGTTCGTCGCGGCAACGGCTTCGACGCGCTCAAGCGAGGTCGACTCGGGCACGGCATGGGTGACGAGAAGACACAGCCCTGGCACTGAGCCTCGACCAACGCGCCCGCGAAGCTGGTGCAGTTGGGAGACCCCGAAACGGTCGGCGTCGAGCACGATCATCGTCGACGCATTGGGCACATCGACACCCACTTCGATGACCGTTGTCGTCACGAGCACGTCGATGTCTCCAGAGGAGAACCGAGTCATCATCTCGTCTTTCTCTTCCGGCGAGAGCCGGCCGTGAATGATCTCGATCGTCAGGCCCTGCAGCGACGGCTCCGCCCGCAGCATTGCGGCCGTCTCGAGCACTGTTGCGGGTGGCCGCTTCGCGTCGATGTCGCTCTCGCGATCGCCGTCGGCGTCGATCTCGGGCTCTCCCCCGCGGTCGGAATCGATCGCGGGACACACAACGAACGCCTGGCGCCCAAGGTCGATCTCTTCACGCATCCGCGTCCACACCCGCGGCATCCAGGTGGGTTTGACGACAAGCGGAACGACGAACGTCTCGATGCCCTTGCGCCCGACGGGAAGCTCGGTGATCGTGCTGACGTCGAGGTCGCCGAAGACGGTCATCGCGACAGTGCGCGGTATCGGGGTCGCCGTCAGCACGAGCGTATGTGGGTGTGCGGCGCTCTTGCGCCGGAGCGTGTCTCGCTGATCGACGCCGAACCGATGCTGCTCATCGATCACGATGAGCCCGAGATCGTAGAACTCCACGATGTCGCTGAGCAGCGCGTGCGTTCCGACGACGATCTTCGCCTGCCCGCCGATGATTCTCAGCAGCGCCCGTTTGCGATCGGCAGCCGGCATACGCCCTGTGAGCAGAACCGGCGACATATCTGCGGCGAGATCGGGCCCGAGCGAGGCGACGATCGATCGGAGGTGCTGCGCCGCGAGCACCTCCGTCGGTGCCAGCAGCGCTGTCTGGCCTCCGTCTTCAGCAACAGCAAGCATGGCGCGCAGCGCGACGAGCGTCTTTCCGGAGCCGACTTCGCCCTGGACCAGCCGGTTCATCGGGTTGCTCCGGGCCAGATCGTCGGTGATCGCGGCTCCGACCGCGACTTGGTCACCCGTCAGAGTAAAGGGCAGCTGAGCCTCGAAGCGTTCGAGCGGGCCACCGGGCATCGCTTCGCGAGGCATCGCCATCTGCTCTCTCGCCTTGGCCCTGCTGTCGATGAGCGCCGCCTGCAGCACGAACGCCTCGTGAAAACGCAGGCTGCGCCGCGCGCGCTTCCAATCATCATCACTGCGTGGCCGATGGATGCGCTCCAGCGCCGTTCCGTAATCAAGCAGCTGCTCGGCGTCGCGAACGGCCGCCGGCACCGGATCGACGACGCCGAGGCCGACGTGTTCGAGCACGATCTTCATCGACTTCTCGATTGACCAGGTCTGGAGCGCGCTCGTTGCGGGATAGATGGGAATGGGCTTCTCCGCCCACACCTGAGCATCGTTCTCAGAAATTCCCGCCCGATCAAACAGCTTGTAATCGGGGTGAGTCAGCTGCATGGACCCGCGGTACGAGGAGATCTTGCCAGAGAAGACGCCACGTGCGCCGGGCACAAGCTCCTCCTTGCGCCAGTTCTGATTGAAGAAGGTCAGAGTGAGAATTCCGCGGCCGTCCGAGATCACCGCCTCGAAGATCGTGCCCTTGCGTTTGTTCATCTTTCGCGACGACGCCCGAACGACATCGGCGACGAGAGCGACATTCTCGCCGACCGGAAGAGAGCCCAACTGCGTGAGCTCGCCGTGGTGGGCGTAGCGGCGTGGGTAATGGGAAAGGAGATCGCCGACCGTCTTGTACCCGAACGCCCGATCGAACGCCCCTGCCGTGCGCCCTCCGAGCGGACCAGAGAGTTTCTCCTGCAACCCCGACTCGTTCATGTGTTCGATTCTACGCGGAGCGCCCGACACACGTTATTCTCGATGACAATGACCAGAATCATCGGCGGAGACGCCGGCTCGCTCACGTTGAAGGTGCCTCCCCAGGGGACGCGCCCCACGAGCGATCGCGTGCGAGAGGCGATCTTCTCCGCTCTCGAGTCTCGTGACGCCCTGCGCGGCGCCCACGTTGCCGATCTCTACGCCGGCTCAGGGGCACAAGGTCTTGAAGCGGCGAGCCGCGGCGCAGCATCGGTGACGCTCGTGGACAGCTCGTCTCGCGCGGGGGCGATCTGCCGCGCCAATGCCTCGACGGTCACCCGCGCCGCCGAGAGATCCTTGCACGTCGACACCGTTGTCGCCGCTGTGCAGACCTGGCTCGAACGGCCGCACGGCAGCATCCGGTACACGCTTGTCTTTCTCGACCCGCCCTATGATCTGGCAGAAGAGCATCTCGCCGAGAACCTTGCCGCGCTGGTTCCGCTGCTCGACGACGACGCGACGGTTGTCGTCGAACGCAGCTCACGATCTCTCGAACCGCACTGGCCGCACGGCATCACGTGTGTGCGATCCCGCCGTTACGGTGAAACCGTTGTGTGGTGGGCGGAGCGCGATGCCGGTCAGCCGACCGCGCCGTCCCACGCTGTGTAGGGGTCCCACCCCGTGGCAGCGACCGCGTCTCCATCGCAGGTGACATCGTCGGCTCCCCGCTCGCCCACCATCCCGATCCGTTCAAAGCCGCCCGGCATCTGGGTTCCAGGGGAAAAGCACGCGAGCAGCCCGTGATCTTCGCCCCCGTGCAGCGCGGCGTCGACGTCGTCCCCGAGAAGAAGCGACTCAAAGGCAAGAGTCACCTGACTCGCGCGTGCCAGTCGCGACGCGTCGAGAGCAAGTCCATCTGAGATGTCCATCATCGCTGTCGCTCCGGCATCGGCGGCGAGGGGTCCGTCGCCAATCGGGGGCTGCGGTGTCAGCTGGGCTCCGACAAGGTGCGGATGCTGCTCGGCGACGCTCTGCGCTCGCGACGCATCGGGCGCCCCCGTGGCGTCAACGCCGTGCGAGAACAGTAGATCGAGACCGCGGGATGCTGCTCCGAGACGCCCAGAGACGGCAACGACGTCGCCGGGCCTCGCGCCCGAACGCATCACGGGCCGACGTCCTTCAAGATCGCCGAACGCCGTCACGGCAATTGTGAATGTCGCGGAGACTGACAGGTCGCCTCCGACCACGCCGCAGCCCGGAGCAAGCGACTCGCAGGCACTTCTGAGCCCATCGGAGAATTCCTCGAGCACCCTCACCGGCGTTGACTCCGGCACAGCAAGGGCAACGACGAGTCCCGTCGGGCGCGCACCCATTGCCGCGACATCTGAGAGGTTTGTCGCCGCTGCCTTCCAGCCAAGCTGCCACGGCGTCGACCAGGCTTGCCGAAAGTCCGGACCGTGCACCATCATGTCTGTCGTCACCACGAACCGCGAGTCAGGCGCCGACATCACGGCGCAGTCATCTCCCGGGCCGACGATGGCGGCTTCGGCAGCGGGAAGCCGGGGGACGATTCGTGCGAGCACCGCGCCCTCGGTCGCATCGGCAACGCTTTGCCCGTCTGCACTGTCAGTGAACCCCATGCCATCAACGGTAGCCTGAACTCGATGCATTCCCTTGCCCGCGCCGCCTCCGCGGCGGTTCTCGTCTGCGCCTCAACGCTGTCTCTCACCGCGTGCTCCGGCACCGTCGGCATGACCCCGGCACCCGATTCGAACGATCCCGCGTGCGCCGCCGTCACCGTGCGGCTTCCCGACGTGATCGGCGAGCTCGACAAACGCGAGACGACGGCGCAGGCGACGGGAGCCTGGGGCGATCCTGCGGCTATCCTCCTTCACTGCGGCGTCGAGCCGATCGGACCGACGACAATGCCGTGCTTCACTGTGAACGGCGTCGATTGGGTGCGCGATGACAGCGAATCTCCGGTCTTTCGCTTCACAACGTACGGGCGAACTCCCGCCGTGGAAGTCGTCATCGACAACAGAGAAGCATCGGGTTCTGCGCTGCTTGACCTCTCGCCCGCCGTCAGCGTCATCGACCAGACGAGATCATGCCTCAACCCCGAAGATGTGACAGGTTAGCGTGCCCCGCGGTCGACAGCGATCTCAATGAGCTCGGTGATCAGATCGGCATAACTGACGCCCGATGCGATCCAGCATGTCGGAAACATCGAAATGGGAGTGAACCCCGGCATCGTGTTCACTTCGTTGAGCACGAAACCATCCGCGGAGAGAAAGAAGTCAACCCGGGCAAGGCCCTCGGCCCCAACGGCATCGAAAGCCCGAAGTGCAATGCTCTTCATCTCGTCAAGCTCCGCCGTGCTCAAGTTTGCCGGGCAGACGAGGTCGATGCCTGCCGCTCCACGGTATTTCGCCTCAAAGTCGTAGAAGTCACGACCCGAGACAACGATCTCTCCCGCAACCTCGGAGGTGCGCGGTGCTTCTCCCGCGCGTCCACCGAGAACGGCGATTTCGACCTCGCGACCGTCGAGGCCCTGCTCGATAAGCACAGAGTCGTCTTCGGCGAAGGCAATCTGCAGTGCCTCGGCGAGCTCGCCTGCATGCGAAACACGGCTGACGCCCACGCTCGATCCGGCTCGAGCGGGTTTGACGAACACGGGAAGCGAGAGGCCCTCGAGAAGCCCATCGACGCGAGTAGGAGCGCTCTGCCACTCCGCCCGACGCACGCGCCTCCACGGCGCAACAGAAATGCCAGCATGCTGCAGAACCGACTTGGTGAAGTGCTTGTCCATTCCGAGTGCTGAGGCGAGCACTCCGGAGCCGACGTATGGAAGGCCAGCGAGCTCGAGCAGACCCTGAATCGTGCCGTCTTCGCCATACGTTCCGTGCAGAATCGGGAAAACCACATCGATCGTGCCGAGCGAACGGGTCACGCCGTTCTGTTCAAGAGTCAGCTCGCGGCTCGTCACGTCGTCTGGCCAGCGCACCCGTGTGCCGTTGTCGGTCACCTCGGGGAGCACATCGCCGTCGAGCGTGAACGTGCGGGGGTCATCCGCTTCGAGAACGTACTGGCCAGCTCGCGTGATTCCGATCGGAATCACGTCGAACCGGTCGCGATCAATCGCTCCCAGCACTCCCCCCGCCGTTGCGCAGCTGATCGAATGCTCGCTTGAGAGCCCCCCAAACAGCACCGCCACCCGCAACTTCCGCGTCATCAGTCGTCCTCTCCCCTTGTGGCTCGTCAGAATCAGTGGTCAGGTGCGGAGCAATGCCCTTCGGGTCGAGCGTTCCATCGAGAACCTGCTTGACCTGCTGAACGATCGGCATGTTTACGCCGACCGACTCCGCCATCTCGAGTATGGGCCCGACCGAGGCCAGACCTTCAGCTGTCTGCTGCATCTGTTTGACGACCGACGAGAAACTATACCCTTGACCGAGCAGACGTCCGGCCGTGTTGTTGCGAGAGAGCGGCGATTGGCACGTCGCGATGAGGTCGCCGAGCCCCGCGAGCCCCGAGAGCGTCTCGGGCTGCGCGCCCAGAGCGACGGCGAAGTCCGTCATCTCGACGAGCCCGCGTGTGATGATCGAAGCCTTGGTGTTCTCACCGTAGCCGACACCGTCGACAATGCCGATTGCCACGGCAATGAGGTTTTTCAGCACGCCGCCGAACTCTGTGCCGATCACGTCGGTATTGACGAAGGTGCGAAAGTACGAATTGCGAGCGAGAAGCGCGATCGCCTGTGCCGTTTCAAGGCTCTGCGATGAGATGACAGCGGCGGTCGGCTGTTCCTTGGCGATTTCGAGAGCGAGATTCGGGCCGGATGCCGCGGCGACGAGTGCCGGATCCCAGTCAAGTGTCTGCTCAATCACCTGGCTCATGCGCATTCCCGAGCTGCGCTCGACGCCTTTCATGAGCGACACAACGCTCGCCCCCTGTGGAAGGTGCGGTCGAAGCTCGACGAGGTTGTCGCGAAGGGATTGGCTCGGCACGGCGACGAAGACGTGCCGCGCTCCAGCTACAGCATCCGCAAGACCGGTCACCGCGGTCATGCGCGCGGGAAGCTCGATTCCCGGCAGGTAGTCCTGATTGCGGTGGTTCTTCGCAATATCGCGGGCAACCTCGGTGCGGCGTGCCCACATGGTCACATCACTGCCGCCGTCGGCGAGAATCTTGCCGAACGTCGTGCCCCAGCTGCCCGAGCCGATCACGGCCACGCGCGCCGCCGTCGTCTTACGACTCAAAGCGTCCCGTCTCCTTCTGGTTGTGCTTCGTCGGGTCCCACCGTTCGGCTGGCGCCTTCTCGTTGCGGATGTCTTCGAGCTCTCGAGTGATGGCATCCATGATCAGGCTGGTTGCCCGGGAAAGCGCGGCGGAATCAGGTGCATGCCCATCAAGCTCTGAGAGGTCAACGACGTCGCCAACCTTGATGGTGATCTTCTTCGGCGGAAACAGGCTGACTTTCTTCGCGTAGCGCGGCATCACCCTTTGGGTTCCCCAGTGAGCAACGGGAATCACGGGAAGTCCGTGGGTGAGCGCCATGCGAGCCGCACCCGTCTTTCCGCGCATCGGCCACATGTCTGGGTCTCGCGTCAGTGTGCCCTCGGGGTACACGATCACGCCGCCTCCCGTCGTGACGAGATCGCCCGCAGCCTGAATGGGCCCCTTGCCTCGTGCCGAGCCCTCGCGTTCCACCGGAATCTGCCCAGACACCTTCAGAAGCCACCCGACGACCGGAATGCGAAAAAGCGATGCTTTGGCCATGAAGCGGGGAAAGCGCCCGATCTTCCAGGTGGCGATTCCGATCACGATCGGGTCGATCTCGCTGAAATGATTCGGGGCGAGAATGAACGGCCCCGACTTCGGCAGCTTGTGCGCATCGATGATCGTGATCTTCATCATCACGCGCGCAAGGGGGAGCACCAATGATGCGAGAACCCAAAAGATCGTTGGACGTGAACGATCCGTTCTTCGGCTCACTGGCTTCGACGGCAGCGAATCTGGAGTGTCTGACACTCCCCCATTATCCTTCAGCAGTGAAGTCGGCACCGAGCAGCTCGAGCTTCTGCAGAAAACGCTCGTAACCGCGACTGATGATTCCGACGTTCGAAACGCGTGACTCACCCTCAGCGCTCAGCGCCGCGATCAAGTGAGAGAACCCGCCGCGAAGGTCGGGAACGACGATGTTGGCGCCGTGCAGCTTGCTCGGCCCGGAGATCACAGCGGAATGGTTGAAGTTGCGCTGACCGAACCGGCACGCCTGGCCGCCGAGGCACTCCCGATGAATCTGAATCGTCGCGCCCATCTCAACGAGCGCATCGACAAAGCCGAATCGCTTCTCATAAACCGTCTCGTGAACGATCGACACGCCACGCGCCTTGGTGAGTGCCACGACGAGAGGCTGTTGCCAGTCGGTCATGAATCCTGGATGCACATCGGTCTCAATGATCACGGGGTTCAGTTCGGTGCCCGGGTGGAAGAAGCGGATGCCGTCTTCGTGGATCTCGAATCCTCCGCCGACCTTGCGGTAGACGTTCAAGAACGTGAGCATCTCAGACTGACGGGCGCCGCCGACGAAGATGTCTCCCTCTGTCGCGAGAGCTGCGGCTGCCCAGCTCGCTGCCTCGTTCCGGTCGAAGAGCGCGCGATGCGAATACCCCGTCAGCGACGCAACACCCTCGATGCGGATGACCCGGTCGGTATCGACCGAGATGATCGCGCCCATCTTCTGAAGAATATTGATGAGATCCATGATCTCGGGCTCGATCGCGGCACCGCGCAGCTCGGTGATGCCCTCAGAGCGCACAGCCGTCAGAAGCACCTGCTCTGTCGCGCCAACGCTCGGGTACGGCAGTTCGATCTTCGCGCCGCGGAGTCCCGTTGGAGCCGAGAGACGAATGCCGCTGGGGAGCTTCTCGACAACGGCTCCGAACGTGCGCAGAACATCAAGGTGGTAGTCGATGGGACGGTCGCCGATGCGGCATCCGCCGAGGTCGGGAATGAACGCCTCGCCCAGCTTGTGCAGAAGCGGCCCGCAGAACAGGATCGGAATGCGGCTTGAGCCTGCGTGAGCGTCGATATCCGCCATGTGGGCGGTTTCCACTGCGGCAGGGTCGAGGTGCAGCTCGCCGTCTTCCTCACCATCGCTGATCTTGACCCCGTGCACGTCAAGCAGTCCGCGAACAACGCGTACGTCGCTGATGTCGGGAACATCCTTCAAGACGCTCGGCGTATCGCCGAGCAGCGATGCAACCATCGCTTTCGTGACGAGATTCTTCGCGCCCTTAAGCTCGATCCGCCCGCTCAGCGGGCGTCCACCGCGAATGGTGATTGTGTCTGCATGCAGCCCCACGCGTGCCCCTGCCCCGGTAGCATCCTCAAGAAGAGTCTTCAATACGTGCCCCTGATATTCGACTATTTGACGGGCAAAGTCTGCGGCCGCCAACCTGCCCGAGTGGACTCGAAGTGCGTGATCGCCTCTTCATTTCGAAGCGTCAGAGCAATGTCGTCGAGCCCTTCGAGCAAACGCCACCTAGTGTAATCATCGATATCGAATGGCACCTGAACGTCTCCGACAGTCACCGTCTTGTCATCGAGGCTCACCGTGAATTCAACGCCGGGGTTGTCGTCGATCGCCGCCCAGAGCCGTTCGAGGTCTTCTTCGCTGATCTGCGCCGCAAGCAGTCCCTGCTTACCTGAATTACCGCGGAAGATGTCACCGAAGCGTGTGCTGAGAACAACCGAGAAGCCAAAATCGCGAAGCGCCCAGACGGCGTGCTCGCGGGACGAGCCCGTACCGAAGTCCGGCCCGGCCACGAGGATGCTCGCGCCGGCGAACTCCGGCTGGTTCAGCACGAAGTCATCGGCCTGACGCCAACCGGCGAAAAGCGCGTCTTCGAAGCCCGTCTTTGTTACGCGCTTCAGGTACACGGCGGGGATGATCTGGTCGGTGTCGACGTTCGAGCGCTTCAGAGGCGCCGCGATTCCCGTCACTGTCGTGAATTTCTGCATGATGCTCAGTTCTCCAGGTCAGAGGGGCTTGACAGCGTGCCGCGCACCGCTGTGGCTGCGGCGACAACAGGCGAGACAAGGTGAGTGCGCCCGCCCTTGCCCTGGCGCCCCTCGAAGTTTCGGTTGCTCGTTGATGCGCAGCGTTCACCTGGCGACAGTTGATCCGGGTTCATGCCGAGGCACATCGAGCATCCGGCAAAGCGCCATTCGGCGCCGAACTCCTCAACGATGGTGTCGATTCCTTCGGCCTCTGCTTCCAGCCGAACACGGGCGGAGCCGGGAACGACCATGACGCGTACGCCGTCTGCCTTCTTCTGTCCCTTGATGATCGATGCGAACGAGCGAAGATCCTCAATGCGGCTGTTCGTGCATGAGCCCATGAACACCGCGTCAACGGGGATCTCCTTGAGCTTTGTCCCTGGCTTCAGATCCATGTACTCGAGCGCACGCTCAGCAGACGACCGGTCTGTCGGGTCGTCGAATTGCTCGGGACTCGGCACCTGACCGCTCAAGGACACGCCCTGCCCCGGGTTGGTTCCCCAGGTGACGAACGGCTCGAGCTCATCGGCGTCGAGAAAGACCTCGGCGTCGAACGTGGCGCCGTCGTCTGTGGCGAGAGTGTCCCAGTAGGCGACGGCCTCTTTCCAGTCTGTTCCTTCTGGCGCGTGCGGGCGACCCTCGAGGTAGTCGTACGTCGTTTGGTCTGGCGCAACCATGCCCGCGCGAGCACCGGCTTCGATGGACATGTTGCAGATCGTCATGCGGCCTTCCATCGACAACGCACGAATGGCGCTGCCGCGGTACTCGAGCACGTAGCCCTGACCGCCGCCTGTGCCGATCTTGGCGATGACGGCAAGAATGATGTCCTTCGCCGTCACACCGGGCTTCAGCGTGCCCTCGACGTTGATCGCCATGGTCTTGAATGGCGTGAGCGGAAGCGTCTGTGTCGCCATGACGTGCTCCACCTCGCTCGTGCCGATTCCGAACGCCATGGCGCCGAAGGCTCCGTGCGTCGATGTGTGCGAGTCGCCGCAGACTACGGTGATTCCCGGCATGGTCAGACCAAGCTGCGGCCCGACGACGTGCACGATTCCCTGCTCCACATCACCGAGTGAATGAAGCCGGATGCCGAATTCTTCGGCGTTCGTGCGCAGGGTCTGAATCTGCGTGCGGCTCGTGAGATCGGCGATCGGCTTGTCGATGGCGAGCGTCGGCGTGTTGTGGTCTTCCGTCGCGATCGTGAGATCGGGGCGGCGCACCGGACGGCCGGCCATTCGCAGACCGTCGAAGGCCTGAGGGCTGGTCACCTCGTGCACGAGATGCAAGTCTATGTAGATGAGGTCGGGGGTGCCGTCCTCGCCCTTCGTGACGAGGTGGTCTGCCCACACCTTCTCGGCGAGAGTACGAGGGGCGTTCGGGTTTTCAACGTTCTGCTGCATGAGTGTTCTTCCTTGGGTGAAGTTGAACAGGCGTCACCAGACTCCGCGACGAGGATGCCTGAAGACTAGGCCTCGCCGCGGCAGCTAAGAAGCAGACCGAACAGCACGAAGCAAGGATATCACTCGCCCGAGATCTGCTGGCTCTTCTTTTCTTTGCGGCGGGCGGCGACGAGGCTGACGATCGTCGCGACCGCCATGGAGCCGATGATGACTCCGAGCGAAACCCAGGTGTTGATCTCCGGAACCCACAGCACGTTCTCGCCACCGTTGATGAAGGGGAGCTCATTGACATGCAGGGCGTGGAACACCAGCTTCACACCGATGAACGCTAGAATGAAGGCGATGCCGTAGTGCAGGTACTCGAGCCTCTCGAGCAGCCCGCCGAGCATGAAGTACAGCTGCCGCAGCCCCATGAGCGCGAAGATGTTCGCCGTGAACACGATGAACGGGCTCTGGGTGATGCCGAAGATCGCGGGAATGGAATCGATGGCGAACATGACATCGGTGACGCCGATGGCGAGGAAGACCATCACCATGGGCGTCCACATCTTTCGACCGTCGACAACGGTGCGCAGCTTTGATCCGTCGAATTCCGGCGCAACCTTCATGCGCTTGCGCATAAAGCGTGTGAACCACGACTCTCCGTCATCGTCGTCATCGTTGCTGAATGCCTGCTTCCACGCGGTGTAGAGCAGGAATGCGCCGAAGATGAAGAACACGAAGCTGAAGTTCTCAATGAGCGCTGCGCCAACGATGATGAAGATGCCGCGGAAGACGAGGGCGATGATGATGCCCACCATGAGAACTTCCTGCTGGAATTTCTTGGGCACGGCGAACTTCGCCATGATGATGACGAAGACGAACAGGTTGTCGATCGAGAGGCTGTACTCAGTGAGCCAGCCAGCAAGAAACTGCCCGGCAAAGTCGCCACCGGCGAACACAAGCATCAGGCCGGCAAAGACGAGTGCGAGCGTCACGTAGAACGCGACCCAGAGCGCAGATTCCTTCATCGACGGAATATGAGGCCTCTTGACCACAAGCAGCAGGTCGAAGAGAAGAACGAGCACGAGAACGACATAGGAGCCGATCTCAAACAGAAGCGGGAGCTCTGGGTGCATGCGTGAGTGCCTTTCGAGGAGGAGGGTGCGATGATCGCCGAAAGTCTCTTCCCCGACGGTGTCGGCGCAGCATCCGGGATCACGCCATCATGATCCGTCCTGACGGACGCTGCGAGATGGAATACTCCCCTTCGCTGTTGAATACTCTAACGGATTCACCTGCAGATATCTGAGGACACGAATGCGGTCTCGGCATCCGGTCGGATCGGAAGCCAAGGCCGCATTCGACGGTCAGGCTCTCTCGGCCGCGATGATCGCGGCAAGAGCATTTCTGCGCTCCTCCTGCTCGACGGGGTCGGGAACGGGCAGCGATGCCAGGAGGCGCTGCGTGTAGGGATCCTTCGGGTTACCGAGAACCTCTTCCCCCGTCCCCACTTCGACAAGCCGCCCGTGGTACATCACGGCGATGCGGTCAGAGAGAATGTCGACGACAGCGAGGTCGTGGCTGATGAAAAGCGCGGCGAACCCCAACTCGGCCTGCAGCTCGGCGAACAGCTCAAGCACGCGTTCCTGCACAGACACATCGAGCGCACTCGTCGGCTCGTCTGCGATGAGCAGCTCGGGGTCGAGAGCGAGCCCGCGCGCGAGGCTCGCCCGCTGCCGTTGGCCACCAGAGAGTTCGTGCGGGAACCGCTTGGCGTATGCCCGCGGCAGCTGCACGGCCTCGAGAAGCTCCGCCACTTTCGTCTCGATCTGCGCGTCGGTCATGTCGCGCCGGTGAACCCGAAACGGCTCGGCAACGCACTCTTCGATGGAGAGCAGTGGGTTGAAGCTCGATGCCGGATCTTGGAAGACGAAGCCGATGCGGGAACGCAGCTTTTTGAAATTGCGCTCCTTGACACCGTTCATCTCAGAGCCAAGCACCTGCAGCGACCCGCCTGTCACGCGAGTGAGCCCTGCAATCGCCCGACCGATCGTCGTCTTGCCCGAGCCCGATTCCCCGACCAGCCCGACGACTTCGCCCGGGGCGATTTGAAAGGAGACACCGTCAACGGCCATGAATCCCGGCTTGCCGAGTCGTCCGGGGTACTGAATGCGGAGGTCTTTGGCCTCGACAACCTGTGTCGCACTGCGGTCTGGTTCGCGACGTTCCTCGGCGTGGACGCTCTGCCCAATGCGAGGAACCGCACCGAGCAGCTTCTTTGTGTAATCGTGCTTGGGCGAGGCGAACAGCGTGCGAGCGTCGTTCTCTTCGACGATCTCTCCCTGGTACATCACGACAACACGGTCGGCGAGGTCGGCGACCACGCCCATGTTGTGGGTGATCAGAACGATCGACGTGTCGAACTCGTCTCGACAACGGCGGAGCAGGTCGAGAATCTCGGCCTGAACTGTGACGTCGAGAGCCGTTGTCGGCTCATCGGCGACGATCAGCCCAGGATTGAGCACGAGCGCCATCGCGATGACGACACGCTGTTTCTGCCCACCGGAGAACTGGTGCGGATAGTAGTCGACACGTGACTCGGGATCGGGAATTCCGACGCGCCGCAGAATATCGATCGAGGTCTCCCTCGCCGCCTTACGGCCGAGCTGTGAATTGTGCGCGCGCAGTCCCTCGGCAATCTGCCACCCAACCGTGTAGACGGGGTTGAGCGCTGTCGATGGCTCTTGGAACACCATCGATACGTCGTGGCCGCGCATCTCGCGGAGACGGTGCTTCGAGACAGAGATGACGTCGCCCGTGCTCCGCCCATCGCGGCTGCGCACCACAACGGCGCCAGAACTGGTTGCCGTGTCGGGGAGTAGACCAAGGATCGTCTTCGCCGTCACCGTCTTTCCGCTGCCCGACTCCCCCACGATCGCCACGACTTCACGAGGGCCTACCGTCAGAGAGACACCGTCGACGGCGCGAACCGCTCCGGCATCAGACGAGAATGCGACTTTCAGGTCTGTAATCTGCAGAATGTCGTCGCTCATGGCCGGTCTCCTTCGCCTCTGTCCTCGCCGTCGACGACGGCCGTTTCCTGCACTCCGGCGACGGGGACCACGCTTGTCTCGACCATTTCGCCCGAGTCGGCGGCGACTCCGCGCCGACCGCGCAGACGCGGGTCGTTGAGGTCGTTGAGACTCTCGCCCACGAGTGTCATGCCGAGCACGGCAAGCACGATGCCGAGACCTGGCCCGATCGATGTCCACCAGATTCCGCTCGAGACATCAGAGAGCGCCTTGTTGAGGTCATACCCCCACTCGGATGCCGCTGTCGGCTCAATGCCGAACCCGAGAAAACCCAGACCGGCAAGAGTGAGAATCGCCTCAGAGGCGTTGAGCGTGAAGATCAGCGGCAAGGTGCGCGTCGCATTGCGGAACACGTGTCTGCTCATGATGCGCACGTTGCTCGCGCCCAGCACCTTTGCCGACTCGACGAATGCTTCCGCCTTGATGCGGACAGTCTCGGCGCGAATCACGCGGAAGTACTGCGGAATGAACACGACGGTGATCGACATCGCTGCCGTGAGGATTCCGCCGATGAGGTTGGAGCGCCCTCCCGAAATCGCAATCGAGATCACGATCGCGAGCAAAAGGGAGGGGAACGCGTAAATGGCGTCGCAGATCACGACAAGAACGCGATCGATCCAACCGCCGAAGTACCCCGAGAGCAGACCGAGGATCACGCCGATGAAGATTGACAGTGTCACAGCGGCGATAACGACGAGCGCTGCCGTCTGCGCGCCCCAGATCACGCGAGACAGCACATCGAACCCGCCGACCGTCGTGCCGAAGAGATGCTCGACGCTCGGTGGCTGCTGTGCGCCGAATCCGCCTTTGTCATCGCTGAGCTGCGCGTAGCCGTACGGCGCGATCCAGGGAGCAAGAATAGCGATGAGCAGGAAGAGGCTCGTCAGAGCAATCCCGGCAATGAGCATGCCGCGCTGAATTCCGTAGCTTTGCCTCAGCTGGCGAAGAATGGGCAGGCGATCGAGGATCGAACGCCGGGGAGTTCCCGTGCGTGCGGTCATGTCAGTACCTCACTCTCGGGTCGATGAGCGCCGCGACGATGTCGACGATGAAGTTGGTGATGGCAACGATAATGGCGAGAAGCACGACGATGCCTTGCACGGCGACGAAGTCGCGCGACTGAAGGTACTGCACGAGCATGAAGCCGAGGCCTTTCCACTCGAACGTGGTCTCCGTCAGCACAGCACCCGCGAGCATGAGAGCGATCTGCATGCCCATGACGGTGATGATGGGAATGAGCGCCGGACGATACGCGTGCTTGCGCACGAGTCGGAATTCGCTGACACCGCGTGAGCGGGCAGCATCCACATAGTCCTTGGTCAGGGTTCCGATCATGTTCGTGCGCACGAGCCTCAAGAACACGCCCGCCGTCAGAAGGCCGAGAGCGATAGCGGGAAGCGCGGCGTGGCTCAGAACATCGCCGATGGCATCGGGGTTTCCCAACCGGAACGCGTCAATCAGATGGATGCCAGTGGGATCGTCGAGAAGCTGAATATTGAGCTCGGTTCGCGTACTCGCTCGTCCGGAGACCGGGAGAATTCCCAAGCCGACGGAGAAGATCAGTTTGAGCAGCATTCCGGCGAAGAACACGGGCGTTGCGTAGAACAGGATCGCCAGAACGCGAAGTACGGCGTCAGATGCCTTGTCACGGCGATATGCGGCCCACATGCCCAGCGGGATGCCGACGATGAACGCCACGATCAGTCCGTAGATCGCCAGCTCGAGAGTTGCGGATCCATAGGTGAGAAGAATCTCTGTGACGGGGCGGTGATCGCTGATCGTCGTGCCGAAGTCGCCGCGGAAGAGTCCGCCGAGGTATTCGATGTACTGCACGAAGACGGGGCGGTCGTAGCCGGCATCGTGGATTCGCTCAGCGAGCTGATCGGGCGTGAGCCGCCCACCAAGGGCTGCAGTAATGGGGTCGCCCGTCGTGCGCATGAGAAAGAACACGAGCGTGACGAGAATGAAGATCGTCGGGATGATCAGGAGAAAGCGCACGATGATGTATCGAAGCAGACTCCCTCCCCCGCTCGATTTCGTGGAGGGAGCGACCTGCGCGATTGTGCCGCCGGGTTGTGCGCTGGGGGAAGTCAGCGTGCCACCTGCCTAACTGGGGACGATCGGGCGTGAGACCCGACGAGGGGCGGATGCTGGGCCAGCATCCGCCCCTCGAACGTGATTACTTGTGAATTGGTGCGTATCGGAACTTGAACGAGGCATCGAGGGTGATGCCCTCAACATCTGCGCCCGAGACCGCGATCTGCGCGCCCTGCAGGTAGGGCAGGGTGGGCAGTGTCTGAGCCGCGACATCCTGAATCTGCTCGATGAGCTTTGCTCGTGCATCAGGATCACTCTCAACCAGCTGCTGGTTGATGAGATCCTGAACCTCAGCGTTGTCGTAGTGGTTCAGCAGGAAGTTGTCCTTGCTGAAGAACGGCTGCAGGTAGTTCGCCGCGTCTGAGTAGTCAGGGAACCAACCCAGCTGGTACAGCGGGTACACGTCGGCCGTGCGATCCTTCGAGTACTGCACCCACTCCGTCGTCTGCAGGTCGACGCTGAAGAGGCCGTCGGCCTCGAGCTGCGACTTGATGAGCGCGTACTCGTCAGCCGATGAGGGGCCGTAGTGGTCGTTCGAGTACTGGATGCTGAGCTTCACAGGTGTCTCGATACCGGCGTCTTCAAGACGCTGCTTCGCCTTGTCGGCATCCGGGCCACCTTCGCCGTCGCCGTACAGGCCCTTGAGCGACTCGTTCGCGCCCGTCAGTCCCTCAGGAATGTAGGAGTACAGAGGCGTGTACGTGCCCTTGTATACCTGCTCGGCGATCTGCTCGCGGTCGATCGAATCGGCCATTGCCTGACGGACGGCGAGGGCCTTCGCTTCGTCTGCTCCGTCGGCCTTTGCGCCAAACGGCATCGTGTCGAAGTTGAACACGATGTAGCGAATCTCGCCACCGGGGCCGCTCGTCACCTTGACGTTGTCTTTGCCCTTGAGGTCTTCGACGTCTGTTGCCGAGAGGCTGCGGTAGGCAACATCGATGTCGCCTTCCTGAACGGCGAGCTTGAGGTTCGACGACTCCGAGTAGTACTTGACGTTGACTACCTCGTTCTCGGCAGCACCGAGAACACCCTGGTAGTCGGGGTTCGCCTTGTACTGAATCAGATTGTTGAAGTCATAGCTGTCGATTGAGTACTGCCCGGCGAATGCCTTGCCGTCGACGATGTCTTTGTCGGGGGTCAGCTCGTCTGCCGAGAACACATCTTCGTCAACGATCGGCCCGGCCGGACTCGACAGCACCTGCGGGAACGTCTGGTCGTTCGCGCTCTTCAGCGTGAAAACGACGGTGGTGTCATCGGGCGCCTCGACGCTCTCGAGATTGTTGAGAAGCGACGACGGCCCGTTCGGGTCTGCGATCTTTATCGTGCGATCGAAGCTGAACTTCACGTCTGAGGATGTGAGCTCGTTTCCATTGGCGAAGGTGAGACCGTCTTTGAGCGTGACGGTGTATTCCTTCGGCGAGGTGAACTCCGCGGACTTCGCGATGTCGGGTTCGACATCGGGGCTGCCGTATGGGGTGTTCATGAGGAAGGGGTAGATCTGGTTCATCACGGCGAACGAACCGTTGTCGTACGAGCCAGCAGGGTCGATGGTGGTGATCTTGTCGGTCGTGCCAATCACAATCGCGCCGCCATCACCCCCCGATCCGCCAGAATCGCCTGAACTGCCTGAACAGCCGGCGAGGGCGAGAGCGGCAACTGCAAGACCTGCAGTCGTCGTCACAACGCGCCGGGTTGTGGACTTTCCGGATGCCATTGTCGGTACATCCCTTTCTTGGTTGGGAGATACGCCGCCGGCATAGGTATGCCCAGCGACGTTGCTGTACTGCATGCACTCAGCATAATCCGGTCGTGGTCGGATGCGGGCACAAATGTTGAAAACGTTGCCAACGTGAGATGACAACAAAAAAGCCCTCCAAAACTGGTGACCTTGGAAGGCTTTTTCCCGGATGTGACCCCAGCGGGATTTGAACCCGCGTTACCGCCGTGAGAGGGCGACGTCCTAGGCCGCTAGACGATGGGGCCGGAAAACAACTCCATGAGTATGCCACGAAACGACCCCCGTCAACAAATCACGGGTGCGCCGGGCACAATTCCGGGCGTGTCGGGCATCCCACTGCCCCGACTACGCGAGCACACGCAGCGCCCGCGGGAGCATTCGGATGCCCGCGGGAAGCGTTCCCAGGTTCTCGCCGTCCGCATAGAGATCTATGCCTGTTCCGGTGAGAGAGAGCCTTTCCTCACGATGAATATGCACAACATCGAGCTTCGTGTGCGTCCCCGCGAACACCCGGGGAAAGAACATCAGCAGTGTACGCCGAGAGATCGGTTCGACGCGAACGACGTCGAAGAGTCCGTCGTCGATTTTCGCCTCCGGGGCGATCGCCATGCCGCCGCCGATGAAACGGTTGTTGGCGACCGAGACGAAGGCCGCCTCGAACTCACGCGTCGTTTCGCCGACCGTCATCGCCAGCTGCACCGGCCGCAGAGACGCGAGCTCCCGCAGCGTCGCAAGAACATAGCGAGTGCCGCCGCGCGGCCAGCGCATCGCGTTCGCCCTGGCGTTCACCCGGGCGTCGAACCCCACAGAGACGACGCCGCCAAACCGCCGCTCCCCCTGCGACGTCGTGACAACGCCCACGTCAATCTCCCGGATGCCGCCCGAACGCAGCGCGCGCACTATGCGCTGCGTTGCGGCATCCGGTCTCTGCCTCGTGATTCCCAGGCCTCTCGCGAGATCGTTTCCGGTTCCCGTCGGCACGATCGCGAGAGGAACGCCGCTGTCGGCAAGCGCATTGATGGCGAGGTTCACAAGCCCGTCGCCCCCAACCGCGACGAGCGCATCAGGGGCATCACGCACCGCCGCAACTGTTGCGTCGAACAGCTTGTCTGCGCTTGCCTCAATGAGCGTGGTCACCTCGACGCCCCGGTCGGCGAGCGCTTCGACAACACGCATTCCCTTCGCGGAATGAGCACCGAAGCTCGATGCCGGGTTGATCGCAACAGCGATGCGAGGGTGTTCACGAGTCACTCTTGGATTATGGCAGGAGATGCACTTGCGGGCGTTCTGTCCCGGCGAGAGACTGACACTATGAACCTCACAAAGCTCGAGCACGCGGCATTCGTCGTCACAGACGAGGGGTCACGGCTGATCGTCGATCCCGGTTCGTTCACGACGCCCATCACGGATGCCGCCGGAACTGTCGCCGTCGTGCTCACGCACGAGCACCCGGATCACTGGACGCCGGAGCAGCTCGAGCGTATCCGCTCCATCAACCCCGACGTACGCATCTTCGGCCCGGCCGGGGTTGCGGCTGCTGCAGAGGGCTTCCCCGTTGAGGTTGTCTCAGCAGGCGACGAGATCGAGGTGGCGCCGTTCCGACTGCGCTTCTTCGGCGGCACGCACGCGGTGATCCACCCGTCGATACCGCTCGTCGACAATGTGGGGGTGCTCATCAACGACGCCGTGTATTACGGGGGCGATTCATTCACTGTTCCCGAGGATGTCGACGTTGACATCATGGCCGTTCCGGCTGGGGCCCCTTGGCTGAAGATCAGCGAGGTGATGGATTTTGCCACGGAAGTCGCGCCGAGACGCAGCTTTCCCACCCACGAAATGGTGCTTTCTCGCATCGGCAAGAACATGTCGAATCAGCGCATAGCCGACGTTGTCGAGGCCGCCGGTGGCCAGCACTTTCCCCTCGAGCCAGGCGAGTCCCTCGAGATCTGACGGCGTCTAACCTTCGGTCGCGGTGGCGCGAACGCACGTCCAGCCTTCGGGCATGTCCCCGTGCTCGAGAAAGTTCCGGAGCTCATCGCTGGCCTCGGCAGAAAGCGTCGAATCGGCCTGCGTGTAGATGATGGGCTCTTCTTTGGAATTGTGCGCATCAAGCAGCGAGAGGAGCTCGCGGCACGCCTGAGCCATGCTCTCCGCATCGTCGGTGCCCGCAAGCGACTGACCGATGCTCTCCATGCGGTCCCACAGCGCACCGTGTTCACGCTCCATCACGAAAATGGGCATCGTCAGTCCAGACTCTTTCAACGGCGGAAAGAGAAACGTCTCTTCGAGATAGATGTGGCGTCGCAATCCGTGCATTGCGCGAATGAGAGGCAAGGGGTCTGACGCGCCTCGATCCAACTGCGCCGTATATGTCTCGATGCCGCCATCGATCTCGCGGTGTTCACGTTCCAAAGCGTGCTGCAACGTCAGCTCGGCCATCAGAACCTCCTTCACAGCACTCTGCGTGCTCCTTTCGATTGTGCACCGAGAAATCGTGAAGCGCTACGGCAGATCAGAGCACTCCCGCGATCATGAGGGCAGGAAAGACGATGGCCGGTGCACTTGTGAAGACATTCACGATCACATGCGCGATGATCACGGGCAGCAGTCGCCCCTGACGGCGCACGATGATCGCCGAGCAGGCACCCCAGAGCGTGAAGGCAACGACATACACAGCCATGGCGTCGACAGTTGGAGCGAAGAATGCGTGCTGAAGCCCGAAGGCGATGGAACTGACCGCGATGGCGGCGGCCGGCGACCACGAAGCACTCAGGCGTGATTGCGCATACCCCCGAAACACGATCTCCTCGGTCGGCGCGTTGAGCGGTGCGAACGTCACGAACGTGACGATGCCGAGAACCAGAGCCGCGGCCGAGGGAATGACCGCCGCGGCATCCGGGTTGTAGAACATCGTCTCGAAGGCGTCGAACGTCTCAGCGCCGTGCAGCACGAAGGCCGTACCCATGATGCCGATAATGAACGGAATGAACAGCACGACGAGCCACAGGATGCCCCAAGCAATGTCGCGGCCGAGGGCACCGTGACGGTAACCGACGAGTTCACGGATGCTCTGCCCCTCGGCCCTCAGCATGCGGGAAGCGATCACAAGGCAGATGACGTTCACAGGCAGAAGGCTGAGTGCGGCGATCATCGGATTCGGCGGAAACGAGAGCTCGCCCGAGAGCCGGGCGACAAGCGCCCAGGCGATGACGGTGACTCCCGCGACAAGCAGAAGTCGCGTGAGCAGCAAAGCGAAGGCGCGACGAGCAGATGACACAGCGCTCACACTGTATCGTCTGCACCGAGCACGTCGATTTCCCACACGTGAACGTTGGGAGAGTCGACATCGAACGTCTCGGCGGCCTCGGTCGCCATTCTGCTGATCGTCTCGAAGAACTTTTTGGCGGTCGCAGCGTCCATGGGAACATTCAGGTGCATCATCGTGGTGTGAAGGTCCTGCGTCGACTGCCCCGCCACGTAATCACGCCACCGATTACTCGAGCGCTTCACAAGATCAAAGTGATCCTCGATCATTGTCTGCACCAGCGCGCCCGCAAGCTCAATGTCTTCGGCACCATACTCCGGCGATCCGACGTTCAGACTCCCCCGCATCGGCGTCCAGACGCGATCGCGTTTGTCTCTCGCCTTCTCGGGAGCTTCCGAAATGAGCCCGGCGTTCGCGAGCACCCGCAGATGAAAGCTCACGGAATTCGCAGGAACGTTCAGCTCCTGCGCGAGGTCAGCCGCTCGGGCGTAGATGTGTTTTGACAGCGATCGCACCAGCTGCCGCCGTAACGGATGAGTCATTGCCTTGAGCATGGCACTCGTCATCGTGTGGGCGTCGTTGCTTACCAGATTTGATGACGTCTCGGCGCCGTCAGCAGCATCCTCGCCCTGCTCTTCTCGTGACATAACGTCAGCCTAGTCCGTTGTGCAGAAACTATTGCGCAATTACAGTTGCGCATCTTATCTTGCGCATCTATTCTCGAATCATGTTCAGCACTCACGCGACTGTCCGGCTATGGCGAGTCCGGCGATACCCCACCTGGTTCGTCAGCGACGCATCGAAAGAGCTTGCGGCATCGCTGCTGGACTTCGCTGTCCCCCTCATCGCGCTCATGGTGACCGACAGCCCAGCGCAGGCGGGCATCATCGGAGCCGTTGGAGTCATAACCGCACTCGTCTTCACGCTCGTCGGCGGAGTTCTCGCCGACCGGCACCGTCGCACCGGGCTCATGCTTCTCGGCGCGCTGATTGGCGTGGCACTCGCGGGCAGCTTCGCGGTGCTTGACGCCCTCTCCGCACTCACCTTCGGTGTGCTTCTCGTTCTGAACGTCGTCATAAACGCCCGCGATGGACTTTTCGACGTTGCCGGGGAAGCAGCGCTGAAAGAAGTGGTTCCCGACGAGGCGATGGGTCGCGCACAGGCAGCAAACCAAGGTCGTGGCGCCGCCATCCAACTTGCGGGCGGCCCTCTGGGAGGAGCTCTCCTCGCCGTCGGCGGCTGGCTCGTCGCCGTTGTCGCAGGAGCGGCGTACCTCCTGTCTGTTGTGACTGCGTGGATGCTCGGGCGCACCGAGCGGCGCGCGCCCGAGCGTGACCCATCAGACCAAACCCCGCGGCGAACCAACGTACTCGCCGAAGCGCGCGAAGGGTTCGCCTGGCTGTTGTCGCGAGTCGACCTTCGAGGAGTGCTGTGGGTATCAATGATCGTCAATCTCGGCTTCAATTCCGCGATGACAACGATCATCTACTCGCTGCAGCAATCGGGCCACTCCCCTCTTGTGATCGGCACGTTGGGTTCCGTCCTCGGGGCCGTCATGCTCACGGGCGCTTTCGCGGCACCGATACTTGTTCCGCGCATTCGCGGAGGAGTCATCGTCATTGGCAGCTTGATCATGGCAACCGTGGGAACGGCTATCTTGCCCGCAGTCCACACTGTGCCCGGCATTATGGCGATCATCGGCATCTCCGTATTCCTGATACCCGCGCTTAATTCCGCGCTCATGGGCTACTTCATGGTTGCCGTGCCGACAGAGCTGCTCGGGCGCGCCAACAGCGCCAGCCGCGTGCTCAGCATGGGGGCAATGCCCCTTGCCCCGCTGATCGCGGGGTTCGGTTTGGCGTTCGTCGGCCGAACGGGAACCCTCGTCGCGTGCGCGACCCTGACCGCGCTTGGCGTCATTCTTGCACTCTCCAACCGCGCTCTCAGATCGCTCCCCGCGGAGAGTGGTTGGGCGGCGCACGCGCAGAGCTTTGCACAGCCCCGCGACAGCGAGCGCTCCGCAGAGACATCGACGACACACCCGCTGGACGAGAAGCACACGTAACGCTCTGCCAATCGACACCCCCCGTCCGGGGGCCGCGGGCCTCACCGCACACCTACTAAGCTTTGAGCGCCCGCAGGGAGAACGCTTTCCTTTGCCCTTCTAGCCGCGCGAGAGGGTGGCGACGCTGCAGCCGATACGGAGTGAAGAACCGGGGACGTCCCGGCAAAGCGTCCTGCGAACTCGGCTGCTGCACTGGCTTGATAAAGACATTCCACTCGCGATTGTGCATGGACCAGCCGGAACCGGGAAGTCTGAGCTCCTCAAACAATGGGCCGCTCGTCAGTCTGATCGCCGCATCCTTTATTTCGCTGCGCCGCCCCCCTCGCACGAGTTGAGCGCGCTGATCCCGAGAGAACAGATCTCGAGCGGTGCCGGACGAGCTCCGCTTTCCGTCATTATCGACGATATTGACTCCGCTCTCCCCGCAGATCTCGAGTGCCTGCTCTTCACCGCGCTCAGGAGCGATTCGACAATGCGCATCATCGTCGCGGGGCGGGCCGCCGAGTCCCTCGAGAAGCGCGCACAGCACAATCACATTCGAACGACGATCCGCTTCGGTGACGATCTGCGGGCAACGACCACAGACGTAGCCGCAATGGCCGAGGCCAGGGGCCAGCCGGTCGATCACCGTCGCATCGGCGAGCTCGTGAATCTCACAAATGGTTGGCTCGAGCCCGTTCGCATGATTCTCGACGAGTCGTCCCCGAGCGAACTGAATCTGAGCACGGCAAAACGGTGGCTTGAGAATGTCGCGTTTGACAGCCTCAGTGACAACGACCTCGCTCTCCTCGAACGGTTATCGCTCCTGACGTCCATCACAGTGAATACGATGTTCATCGCAGCGAATGCGCTCCCGTCAGACGCGCCCCCAAGCGATCGGTTGGCGTTGCTGCACGAGCACGGACTCGTGATGCGCACAGGAACCACGAACTGGTCGCTCGTCCCCCTCGTGAAATCAGTCATCGGTGAGCGGATCAGCGCCATGTCCGCACCCGAGAACAGAGAGATGCACGCGAAAATCGCCGCCGGAGCTTACGCCTCTGGGCCACGCCGTTTCGCCCCTGAGGTTCTCCGCCACGCTCACCGCGGACATTCGTGGAAGCTCTTAGAGCAGTTCTGGAGCGACCACGGCGAAGCCGCTATCGAGCATCCGCACGAAGCGAGCGCTGCCTACTCAGCTGTTCCAGACGCTGTCGTGAATCATTCGACGACGCTCACGGTTGCCGCTGCTCTGACGGCAGACAGTTCTGCAGAAGCCACGATTCTCGAACGGCTCTCGCAATTCAGCGTTCAGCACCGCACCCTCCAAAACCGTCATTCCGTCCGATCAATCGATGAGTTCGTCGAAGCCGCCGTCATTCGGATTCTCCAACTCCGCCACGTCGGCCGGCTCACGGAGGCAGACACGCTCGGCGACCAAACACAGCACGATCTGCGAAGCCGCATGGCAGCGGGTTCTGGAGCGCCGACGGCCATCAATTCGGCTCTTCTTCTCATTCAGAATGCGGCAACTCGGATGCTGTCGCACAATGATCACGCAGCAGCCGCCGAGCTGGCGCGTCACGCGCTTGAATTCGCCAGATCCAGCAAACTCAGTTCGTTGGAAACGGAGATCCTCGGATACGTGGACGTTATCCGAGCAGCAAACGGCTGGCTCTCTCAGTCGCAACCAACCCCGATACCCAGCGGAACGAGTGTCTCGACCAAGTCGCATGCGGAACCGGCACGGCACAACGTCGCCTTGGCGATGTCGGCCGTTGACAGTCTCGATCGCGACTGGTCCGAAACCGCACTTGACAACGCTCACAGGCATTCCTCTGATCGCGAGATCTGGCCGTTAGCGGCCCTCGCCGAAAGTCGACACGCCCTGTTCTTCGAGACGTCAGATACTCTCGACGATCGATATCGGCACATGACGTGGTCGCATCCCTACGCAGGCGAAGAATCACGAACTGGCCGGATGATCTTGGAATGGTCCGGAGTGCTCGCTGACCTGCGGGCCGGTCGTTTGGAGCACGCAGCGCATCGAATATCAGAGTCGAGCGAGCACAGTGGCTGGCTTTCCGTGCTCATCGCGCGGCTTCACCTCTCGAGACGCGAGTACGAGTCCGTTCTGACGACAACGGACTCTGCCACGACCAGCGAAGATATGGGAAACCGCGAACGCGCACAGTTTCTGTTCATGAGTGCGGCCAGTTCACTCGCACTCGGAGACGAACAGAAAGCCGTTGCCCTGTTCCGCGGAGCTCGATCGATCGCAGACACTCATGGTCTGCGCTCCACGTATCTCGCCATCTCTCGTGATCATCGTGACGGTCTTCTGTCGCTCACCCATGATCGGCTTCCGCGCAACATCGCCGAGCGGCTTGACGACCTGCCCGACGCATTCCCTGAGCGGCCGTCACCTCCTGTGCTGTCTGCGCGAGAGACGCAGATGCTTCACGGCATCGCGACAGGTGCTTCGCACCGAGAGATCGCCAGCTCTCTGTACATCAGCCTGGCGACGGTGCGCAGTCATGTGCGCACGCTCTATGCGAAGCTCGATGTGCGTGACCGCGTCGCCGCTGTAAGTCGAGCACAAACCCAGGGTCTGCTGATTCAGGCCTCCGACGCGAGCATTCCCATCAGAGGCCTGATCCTGGACGACGAAGAACCTCGACGGCTTCTCGGGCGTCGATCCGGGGGATCGACGCCCGAGTAACCCGTGAGGTTTTCCCGACTACGGCCGTCAGACTTTCGACATCTGGCGACGACGACGGAAGACCAATACCGAAAGCCCTGCCAACAGAAGGAGCCCGGCACTTCCCGCAAGAATGCCCACCCCGGCAGCGCCGGTGAAAGCAAGCTCGTCGTCGGTACTGGTATTCGCCGCTGGAACGTCGACGATCGGATTGACCGTGCAATCCATCGGAGTACAGTCCGCGGGCGGGGTGACGCCGGAGGGCAGGAGCCAGTTCACTATCGAGTTATCGCCTGTGCGATTCGCATCCGACGTTACCGTCGCCTGGTAGGTCACCGTCACCGTGGCGCCGGGAGCGACAGCTCCCGTAACTGCGAATGAGCCGTCCGTGATCTCTGAGACCGTCAGACTGTCACTCGAAGAGACAGGTGCCGAGGTGATGTCTGCGTCGTCAAGCAGATCCGTCAGCGTGTCGACGTCATCAACAGTCGCCGGAGCGAGCCCGGAGTTCGTGTATGTGAGCGTGTAGGTGAGCACTTGTCCACCGGTCACGTCGCTTCCCGACTCGGGGTCAACGGTCTTGCCTGCTGCCAAGCCCGGCAATGGAGTGTTCGTCGTCGCGCATGTCGGTTCTTCGCCCTCGTTGGGTACGCACGCGTCGTTGACGATCGAATGATTGCCTGCACTCGTCACTGTCACGTCATACGTGATCGTTGCTGTTTCCCCCGCTCTCAACGGCCCGCTCCACGTGAGAGTGTCTCCCTCGAAGACTGGCGCGTCAGAAGCTGAGTCGTTGCTGAAGGCTACTGTCGCTGTGTCGTTCCATTCAGCGTCGTCAAGCACGTCACTCAGGTTGTCCGTGAGTTCAGCTGGATTGTCAACCGTGTAGTCTGCCGTTCCATCGTTCGTCACGGCGACGGTGAATGTGACGATGTCACCGGCGACCGCTGCTCCGTCAGCACTCGACGACTTTTCTACCGCGAGATGGGGTGATACGACGACAGTTGTCGCGGAATCTGTGTCGTTCGACGAGTTCGGGTCATCTTCGTTTGCGAGGACATTCGCCGTGTTCTCAAGAGTGGTGTCGAGCGCCGGAGCTGTACCGGTGAATGAGTACGAAACGCTCTCCTCGGCGTCAAGCGGGTCGCCGATGCACGACACGGCAAGCTCTTCAACGGTGCACAGCGACGCATTCGGTCCGGTCGCCTGCACGTTTGTCACACCTTCTGGCATTTCGTCAGTGAGTGTGAATCCCGATGACCACGACGTGCTGTGATTGGTCACTGTGACGTCCCAGGCAATCAGCCCTTCGTGCGACACACTCGGAGGTGCCGTCTTCACGACGCCAAGATCAGTGGGATCACCAATCGAATTTGCACCATCGTTTCCTCCGCTCGGGGGGCCTGGAACGACGGAGACGATGCTGAATTCAGGAGCGGCGCTCGATGGATTCTCTACGTGAACCTGTGTGATGTCGCCTGAGTTATTAGATGAGAAACCCAGATTGTTGTTTCCGTACGTCCATGCGCCGCCGAGGGCCCCCGCCACATCGAGTTCGGCCACGGGAAACATATCGAGAATGCCGGTCGACGGATCGACTCGAACGATGTAACCGCCGCCCTGCTGTCCTCCCCAGAGATAGCCGGCGTATGCGGTCCAGTCTGAGGCATCAGGAGCCAACTCCCCGACCGTGTCACCAGGTGTAAGGGGCTGCTCTTCCACCTCACCTGTTTCGACATTGACGATGTACATCATGTCCATGGTTGTCGAGGAGGTAATGAGCAGACGGTCGGCGAACTCTCCTTCACCAAATGCTCCGACATTGATCCCTGGAAGGGGCAGATCAAGGGAGTGTTGAGCCACCACGCCGTCATCGCCGATTCTGACCAGCCCGTTGTCCCCTCCGATTGCCCACAGGTAGCCGTCAGAGCTGCGAAACCCCATTGCATTGAACTTCAACCCCGACTCGTCTCCCAGTTGCTCGAAGGTCACCTCACCATCAGCCTGCACGCCCTGAGAGACGGTTGTAGGTCCCCCCTGCGAGATCCAGAATGCAGGAGTTTCCAATTCGAAAGGATCGGCCATCGCCGGTGTTGCGCTGAGCCCAACCCAACCCACGACAGCAAGTCCCGTTGTCGCCGCCATCGCTATCGTTCGCCGAAGAGAATGCTGCGATCTCGCCGAATCCTCTCGAGAATGCTTTCTGAAAAATGCCACGTTGCTCTTCCCCTATTATTCGCTGTCAGAAGCCCGCAATCACTCGCAGACGGGCGCCCAGGTGCATGTCAATACTGGCCGTCCAGAGGTCGACATCGGCAGGAGTTAGCGAACTTTCAACAGGGCTCTCATCACACGTTCATCAGCCCGGAATCGGTGGCGACCCGCCGTCGGCGATGAAACACCCGACCTTTCTCTCGACAGGACTCGGCACCAGTGTCACGATGGACACAGCCGGGAGCGGGAAAGCTTCGCCCGCGATGGCGGGGGGAGAACGACAATGCGCTCGCTACTCATTCAGAACTCGAGTGGAGCGAAGTGCTGGCACCCGCTTCTCACGCCACAGTCATCGATTCGACAGGTGACGTTCACGCGGGCGACGTCGGCAACGCGCCTGTCACACGCGTGTGGGTTGTGAGGGTCGCCGATGCCAAACGGGCCGACGAGCTTGGCCGCGAACTCGCTGAAGCGCTGGGAATGCGTATTGACGTGCGGGAGTGCCTGCCCTCGTCGCAGAAGCCGTAACGCAGCGCTCGGGCAACAAAAAATCCTCACGCGCACTGCGTGAGGATGTGATTGCTGGGGTACCTGGACTCGAACCAAGAATGGCGGTACCAGAAACCGCTGTGTTGCCAATTACACCATACCCCAAGGGTGTTCGACGTAGCCGAACCAAGAGATAACTTTAGCCGACGAAAGGGCAAGCGCCAAAACGCACGCACCCGGGCGTGTCTACGGTTCGCGCCTCCAGCGCGCTTCGTCGGCGACGATCGTCGCCGAGACCATTGCACCCTGACCGGCAGCGATGGCAATCTGCTGCGGCCCCGGAGGAGTAATATCACCGGCCACGTAGATGCCCTGCCGCGAGCTGCGACCTCGCTCGTCGACGACAAGCAACCCTGCTTCATCGGCGACGATCCCGAGCCCGTCGAGAAAGCCCAGTCGAGCATTCCAGCGAGGTCGGAGGAATCCCACTCGATAATCGAGTACCCGACCGTCGGCGAGTTCGATGCCCGTCATCACTCCACGCCCACCCTGAATCTCAGAGATCCGTGTTCGATCGACGCCGATTCCTGCGGCGTCGAGCTCGCTCTCTTCCGCATCGGTGATGACGCCCGAACCATTTGTGAGCACGAGAAGCTCGTTCGTCCACTGCAAAGCTCGGAACGCCTGCTCGGCGAGGTCATCGCTCTCGCCGATGAGCACGAGCGGAGCATCCTGCTTCTCCCACCCGTCGCACTCGAGGCAGCTGTGCAGGCAGGTTCCATAGAAGGCACGTGCGTTGCCGATGTCGGGAAGAATCTCGGCGAGGCCCGTCGCGACGACGACGCGCTTGGTATGCACATCGCGATCGGGGTCGCCCTTCACACCGCCGGCGATGACCCGGTAGCCGTCGGGAAGTGACGTCACCGCCTCCACCGTTGCGAACTGCACGTCACCGTTCTCGTACGATGACACGTCTTCTCGGCCGAGCCGACGCAGCTCGAGCGGCGAGATATTGTCGCGCGTCAGAAACCCGTGTGCAAACAGCGTCGCAGCGTGGCGAGGACGGTTCGCATCCAGCACAAGCACCCGCATGCGCGCCCGCACGAGATTGAGTGCGGCGGAAAGACCAGCGGGCCCTCCCCCAATGACGACGACATCGTAGTGCTGAGTCATCACTCCCCCAGGTGCGCCACCAAGCGCTCGAGACGAGCGAGCGAATCGGTCTTTCCGAGAATCTCCATGGACTCGAACAAGGGAGGCGACACGCGACGGCCGGACACCGCGACACGCAGCGGGCCGTAGGCGATGCGCGGCTTCAGCTCGAGTCTCTCAACGAGAGCATCGGCGAGCACCTGCTGCAGAGCCTCGGCGCTCCAGTCGTCGCTGACGCGCAGAACGTCGAGCGCCGCCGTGAGCACCTCTGTCGCATTCTTCGGCAGCGACTTCAGGGCGTCGGGCTGAAACTCGATCGCGGCAGCGTCAGTGAAGAGAAAGCCGAGCATTCCCGGTGCATCCCCGAGCAGGCTCATGCGGGTCTGCACGAGCGGTGCCGCCTGCGCTAGAATCTCGCGTTGGCGGTCGCTGAGCGGCTCGGTGAGAATGCCTGCCTCGACAAGGTACGGAACACAGCGTGCTGCGAAGTCGTCGACCTGCAGCATCCGAATGTGGTCGCCGTTGATCGATTCAGCCTTCTTGAGGTCGAAGCGGGCGGGGTTGGGGTTCACATCTGTGATGTCGAATCGCTCAACCATCTCGTCGAGTGTGAAGACGTCGCGATCGGCAGAGTATCCCCAGCCAAGCAGCGCCAGATAGTTGTCGAGCCCCTCGGGAACGAAGCCGCGGTCTCGGTGGTGAAAGAGGTTTGACTCGGGGTTGCGCTTGGAGAGCTTCTTGTTGCCCTCACCCAGCACGGTGGGGAGGTGCCCGAAACGGGGAACGAACGTCGTCAGCCCGACGTCGATCAGCGCGCGGTACAGCGCAATCTGACGCGGCGTCGAGGGCAGAAGGTCTTCGCCGCGCAACACGTGCGTCACGCCCATGAGAGCGTCGTCCACCGGGTTCACGAACGTGTAGAGCGGCTTGCCGTTAGGGCGCACAACAACGAAGTCAATGAACGATCCGGCCGGGAACGTGATGTCTCCACGCACGAGATCGGTGAACGAGAGATCTTCGTCTGGCACCCGCAGACGCAGCGCCGGTTGGCGCCCCTCGGCGCGGAAAGCCGCCTTCTGCTCGTCAATGAGATCGCGGTCGACATTATCGTAGCCGTGCTCGGCCGGACGGCCAGCCGCGACATTGCGCGCCGCGATCTCCTCCGCCGTCGAAAAGCTCTCGTAGAGATGGCCGGATGCCGTGAGCTTCTCGATCACACCAGCATAGAGATCGGAGCGCTGCGACTGACGGTACGGCCCGTTTGGCCCGCCGACGTCAATGCCTTCGTCCCAGTCGATGTTCAGCCAGCGCAGTCCCTCGAGAATCTGCGCATAGCTCTCTTCGCTGTCTCTCGCGGCATCCGTGTCTTCGATGCGGAAGACGAGCTTTCCGCCCGTATGGCGGGCGTATGCCCAGTTGAACAGGGCTGTGCGAATGAGGCCGACATGCGGGGTGCCGGTGGGCGACGGGCAGAAACGCACACGTACGTCTGTGCCGGTGGCCGGGGAGAATGGGTATGAGGCTGCGAGTGACATCGTTTCGATCTTAGTCGAGCCCGATCGGTTCGGGCGCCGTCGTCAGCGCGCCTCGTACAGACGCTTGTGCTGCTCGACGCCCGCAAAGCGCACATCACCGTGTGTTTCGTCTGCGGTCTCGAAGTCGCCGACGCGATCGTAGGCAATGTGGCGGTGGCGGTATTCGTCGTAGCCGATGGGTCGGCGGGCTGCGAGCATGCTCTGCAGCTCCTCTGTGCGGAGCTGGCTCTTGTACCCGGGCACGAGCACTCCGCCGAAGAACTCACCGACAGCACCGGAGCCATAGCTGAAGAACCCGATGCGCTCCCCCGAGAGATCCGGGCCGTTGTCGAGGAGCGAGAGAAAAGCGAGATAGATGGATGCTGTATAGCTGTTGCCGATGCGCGCGTTGTACTCGACGGTGTCGGCAAGCCGATCGATGTCGGCGCTTTCGCCGTCGGGATCGGCGATGTGGGCAAGCCGCTGCTGCCCCTTCACCGCCATGCGTGTGAACGGCTGGTGGTAGCACACCCGCGCAAAGCTCGAGAATTCAGCGCCGCCGTGTGCGCGATAGTCATTCCACGCCCCTTCGAGTGATTCGAGGTACACCTGCACGGAATACCGGCCGTCGACAAGCGCCGTACTGCGATCGTTCGGGCGCCAGAAGTCCCAGACGTCGTCCGTCCAGACGCCGGAGACGGGCTCGACCTCGAGCACCGCCGGGTCGTCAGAGACCAGCATGGCCACGGCACCGGCGCCCTGAGTGGCCTCGCCACTCGAGTTGAGCTCGTACCGCGCAACATCGCTCGCGATCACAAGAACCCGCTCGTCTGGGCGTCGTGAGACGATTCCGAGGGCAAATTGAATTGCGGCTGTCGCCGAATAGCAGGCTTCCTTCACCTCGACGACCCGAACGGTGCGCGGAAGCCTGAGGAGGCGATGCAGAAAGACGGATGCCGCCTTCGACTGATCGATGCCCGATTCCGTTGCGAAGATGACGGTGCGAAGACCCTCGGTGCCATGCCTTTCGATGATGGGCGCGGCAGCACGAGCGGCCATCGTCACGATGTCTTCGTCTTCTGCCGTGAGGCTCATCTCGGTCTGGCCGATGCCACGGTGGTATTTGGCCACGTCAATGCCTTCGTGCTCTGCCAGATCTGCAAGCGCGAAGACGAGGCTGCCCGTTGCAGCCGAGATGTCGTGGATACCGGTGGTCATCGGTCGGTCCTTTCGAACTGAAGGTGGGCGGCCATGAGCTCGCCCGGGTTTGTCTGTGCGGCCATGAGCGACAGTTCTCCGCAGAGCACCGTCGCCGCGCACAGCGCGGCGAGCCGACGGGCGTTCTCGCCCGGCTCACGCTGCTCTGAGCATCCGAGTCGTCTGAGGTTCTCGGTGACGACATCGAGCCCTTTTCCATTTCCGACCGAGCCGACGATGAGGTTCGGAATCGTGCACGAGAAGTACAGGTCGTCGCCACGTACCTCGGCGTGTGTGAAACCCTGCGAGCCCTCGACGATGTTCGCGGCATCCTGGCCGGTTGCGAGGTAGAAGCCGAGCAGCATGTTCGCGTAGTGCGCGTTTGCCGAGCGCAGACTGCCAGCGATCGCGCCGCCGATGAGGTTTTTTCGAACGTTGAGCTGCGCCATCTTCTCGGCACTCGTGCGCAGGCGACGGCGGAGGATCTCCTCGGGAATGACGATCTCGGTCACAACGTTTTTGCCGCGCCCCAGAATGCCGTTCACGGCGGAGGCCTTCTTGTCTGTGCAGTAGTTTCCCGAGATCGAGCTGTAGCGAAGCGAGGTCTCTGACTGCAGAATGTGCGCCATGAGCTTGTCTGACGCCAATGTGACCATGTTGTGGCCCGCCGCGTCGCCTGTTGTGAATTCGAAGCGGAGAAACAGCAGGTTTCCCACGATCTGGTGGTGCACGTCAATCAGAGTGGCGAAGCGACTCGTCTCGCTGACAACGGCCTGAAGAGCCGCAACATCGGCCTCGATGCGGCGTGCAGCGGCGAGCGCCGCCGCCGCGTCGTCTGCCTCGAAAATGACCGAACGCGCCATGCGCTCATCGATCAATGTCGCCTGAATTCCGCCATCGACCATCGTCGACACGTGCGCTCCGCGGCGCACAGACGGCCACAGCGTGGTTTCGTACGTGGCCAGCGGAACTTCCTGCTCACCCGTCATCACGTTTCCGCTGACTCTCACGGGGCCGAGCCACCGCATCGGCACGGGAGCGAACATGGTATCCGTCATGAGCGGGGGCCTCCTCGGTTCTCGCTGCGCCGCGCGTACCGTGTCGTGTCGATACCTCGAGCGTCGCAGAAGTCGCGAACGTCTCCGCTGATCACGACGTCCGTTTCGGCAAGCCCCGACACCGACGTCTGCCCGAGCAGCGCGATGATTGAGCGAATCTGGTCGGTCCAACGCGTGATCTCCCCGATGAGAGCATCGACGCCCTCGTCTTTGAGCACCCGCAGAAAGCTGCCGGCGACGCCCACCGCCCGAGCACCGAGCGCCAGCGCCCGAACCGCGTCAAGCGGGGTGCGAACGCCGCCTGAGGCGAGAAGCGAGACGTTCGCTTCAGCCGCAGCATCCCGCGAATCAAGCAGGCCGACGATCGCCGATTGTCCCCAGCCAGAGAGGATGCTGAAGTCCGCCCCGGTGCGACGCGCGTTCTCGATCGCGGCGAAATCGGTGCCGCCACGGCCGCTGACGTCGACGATGCCGACGCCCAGCCCGGCGAGCTGCGCGACGGTGCCACCGCTCATACCGAAGCCGACCTCTTTGACGATGACGGGCACGTCGAGGGCGTCGGCAATTCGGGCGATGTTCTCGGGCCAATGCGAGAACGCACGATCACCCTCGGGCATCACGAGCTCTTGAACGCTGTTGATGTGAATCTGGAGCGCGTCGGCGCGCATGATGTCGACGGCGGCGCGTGCGTTGTCGACGCTCGCATTGGCACTCAGGTTCGCAAACACCGTGCCGTTGGGGTTCTCATCCCTGATCGCGCGGAACCCCTCGGTTGTCGACGAGTCTTTGAAGACGGGGCTCATCGACCCGGAGGCGATGGCCACGCCGGTCTCTTTCGCGACGATGCCGAGGTCTCGATTGATGAGCGCCGTTGATTCGCTTCCCCCGGTCATGCCGTTGATGTAAAGAGGAAGCGGGAGCGCGAGCGGCCCGATGCGCGTCGCCAGCGACACCGCATCAATGTCTGAAGCGCCGAGTGCGTGGTGCACGAAGCGCACGTCGTCGAATTCGTTGAGGCGGGCTCGACCCCGATTCTGCTCTGTGGCCAGACGCACATGATCGTCTTTGCGATCACCGCTCATCGAGTCCCCCTTCCGATGGATGGACCGCCAATGCGAGATGACGGATGTCACTCCGCTCCCATTCTCTCAGCAGACCTGAGATGTCGGCGTCGTGCTCTGCGAAGACCACACCGCAGTCTCCGCCGCCGGCTCCCGAAGATTTCGCGGCGGCGCCGATCGCCTCAGCTGTGTCGCTCAGCCTCGTCAACGCCGGAGTCTCGATGCCCAATCTGGCGGCACGATCCAGCTGAGACAAGGTGCGACGTGCACCCCTGATCGCATTCTTGACCCCAACTGCATCGTCGTCATCGAGCGCGCCGATGAGCGCGTCGACGTAGTGGCGGCTGTGCTCCAGAAAGTCAGAGTAGCGAATCTCCTCGACCCACCGCCGATCACGCAGATCGTCGACGAGGCGCGACGTCGACGCGGGCTCCCCCGTCCATCCGACAAGCAGCTGAAGATCGCTTGGCGGAGTGAGCTGCCGCACGCTGAAGCCGTCCCAATCGGCGCGGAGAGCGCCCGAGACCCCGTGCGCTTCACGGAGGCCAAGCGCGTACTCACGATCCGGAGCCGAATAGGCGATCCAGCCTCCGAACGTGCTCGCGGCAAGGTCACCGCCTGACGCGTGCGGAGAAACGGCTATCGTCGCGAGCATCGCAAGCTTGTAGCGCTCCCTTCGCGTCAAGTTCAGTTCGTAGAACGTGTTAAGCGCGCCGATCGTGGCGACCGTGACTGCCGCGCTTGAGCCGAGGCCGAACTTGCGCCCGCTGACATCGTCGAGTTCGCTCGACACCGACAGATCATAGAAGCGCGGGGTGATTCCCTGCTCGGCGACGTACTGCTCAACGGCCTCAATCGACGAGAGAATGTAGTCGACGGGTCGCATGTCGTGGTCGAGAACGATTCCGCGTGCATCCCGATACCAGACGAGCGGCTGACGCCCATACTGCTCGGAGTGGATGCTTCCCTTCCCGACGCTGGGGGTGAGGTCGACGCGAACGAACCTATCGACGGCGACAAGCACAGACGGGTTTCCTGCTTCGACGACGGCGTACTCTCCAGCGATGAAGAGTTTGCCCGGAGCTCTAACCGTGATCATGCGCCCTTCCCGGTGACGATATGCGAACCCGGTCCAGCGTGCGCCACGACGTATTCCGCATCGGGAATGGTCGCGGTCAGTGCATCGACGACATGCGAGGCCTGATCCGAACGGCACAACACCTTCACGTTGGGCCCCGCGTCGGCGGTGGCATAGGCGTCGATGCCGGCAGAGCGGAGCGTCACGACGGCATCGAACAGGGCGAGGCTTGCCGCGCTGAGGTAACGCACCGGTGGAACCGCGCCAAACATGCTGGCGTGCATGCGCAGAGCACTCTGCTCCGTGAGTTCCCCCACTGTCGCGAAGTCGCCCGCGGCGACGGCGTCGGACATCTGATCGAGCAGCGCCGCGCTCGACGTCACCCACGCAGAAAAGTAGGGCGACGTTTCGACAGTGCGCCGCATTGCCGTGCGACTCGACACGGCCTTGCGCTGCGAGCTGACGATCCCGACGACCATGGCGAGAGGGGGCCCGTTCCACGAAAGCGGCTCCGCATAGGAGCTTTCGTCGTCGATACCGGCGTTCCACCTGGCCACACCAGGAAAGACAGAGCGGCACGCAGAGCCTGATCCCCGGCGAGCGATTCGCGACAGCATCCGATCATCGGCGTCGAGGCCGAAGGCGTCTGCCGCGGCGGTCGCCAGCGCGGCAAACGCCGCAGCCGATGAGGCAAGCCCCGCCGCCGTCGGGACAGTGTTGGAGCTCTCAACGCGCGCGTGCCCTGTTCGGCCGCTCAGTTCTCGAATGCGATCGAGCACGGTGCGCACGCGGTTCGACTCGTCACCAGTGAGAAGAACGCCGTCAAGGCGCACGGCATCCGCACCCTCATCGCTGAGCGTGACCGATGTCGTGGTGGGAAACACGTCGAGGGTCAGAGAAAGGCTTCCCGTTGCGGGAATGATCAGCGCGTCATTTCGCTTGCCCCAGTACTTCGCCAGCGCGATGTTCGGGTGAGCTGTTGCCGTGCTCGTCACGTCGTCTCCTCCCTGCCCGTCACTGGTCTGCCTGTCACTGGTCTGCCTGTCACTGGCCAGACCCCGTGTGCGCCCGCCGCGGTGAGCGCAGCCGCAAGCTCGGGAACGGCCTCAGCGGTCGGAGCGAGTGCGATGACGCATCCGCCTTGGCCGCCTCCCGTCAGTTTGGCACCGAGAGCACCCGCGTGGCGAGCAGCTGAGACGAGAGAGTCCAGTTCGGGACTGCTGACGCCAAGGTCAGCGAGGATGCCGTGGCAGTCGTTCATGCTGTCGCCAAGGCTCGCGAGATCGCCCGAGCGCAGGTCATCTTCTGCTCGAGTGACCCGCGCGGCAATCTCATCGAGTGCCGCGTCGACACCGCGTATGTCGCGTTCTCGTCGTGCCCGCACGCTCGCGACGGCGGCACCGGTGTGGCCTCGGATTCCGGTGTCGGCGACGACGAGCGGCGGGAGCGCGTCGACAGCCACGGGACGGGCCTGTCCACGCTCGAACAGTATTGGTCCGGGCGCCATTGTCGCGTGCGCATCGAGCCCGCTTGGCGTTCCATGTGCAATGCGCTCAACGAACTGCACGAGTTCAAATCGTTCGGCATTCGACAGGTGTACGCCGTCGAGCGCTGCGACGGCGACGGCAATGGCGCTGGCGACAGCAGCGCTTGACCCAAGCCCGCGCGCTGCGGGAATCGAGCCGGTGACGGTGACGTCAACGCCGTGGTGCGGCTTCCTCAGATAATCGAGGGTGTGCCGAAGCGCCGCTTCGGCCAAATGAACTTCACGCGGAGCCGTGCCATCGTCATCGCTCGCCACCGAACCCCGATGGTAGGGGGTGTCAAGCGAGAGCCCGCTCGTAGTCGTGCGGGCGTGAGCCGTGAGCGTCAGTGATGCCAGAGGAAAGGCGATCGCTGGCCTGCCGTAGACGACCGCGTGCTCCCCAAGCAGGATCGTCTTGGCATGGGCGGATCCTTCCGCCCTGCGCTCGGGTTCGTGCATGTACTCTCTCGTCTTGATCAGTGCTCGCCCGCCGGGTCGACCGGGACGAACCTCAACATCTCGCGCGGCCGGTCAGCAACGCACGCGATGGAGGAAACGCTCGGTGAACAGTTTATCGCCACGCGATGGGGAGGCCGGGCGGCTCAGACTACAGGGTTGCTGAGAGTTCCGATGCCGTCGATCTCAACCTCAACGACGTCACCAGAGAGCAATCGCCCCACCCCAGCGGGGGTGCCAGTCAAGATGACATCGCCCGGAAGAAGTGTGAACACCGCCGAGGCATGGGCGATGATCGCCCCCACCGAGTGAATCATGTTGCTCAGCGGAGCCTGCTGACGCACCTCGCCGTTCACCCGCGTCTGAATGGTTCCGCTCGTCGGAGTGAAGTCCGTATCGACGATGGGGCCGAGCGGGCAGAACGTGTCAAAGCCCTTTGCACGCGCCCATTGACCGTCTGCACGCTGAAGATCGCGCGCCGTCACATCGTTTGCTGCGGTGTACCCAAAGATGACCGATGCGGCGTCTTCCGCGGCGACGTTGCGCGCGATCGCGCCGATGATCACGGCGAGCTCGCCCTCATGCTCTACCTGGTCGGAAAGCTCGGGAAGAATGATCCGATCACCCGGGCCGATCACCGCCGTGTTCGGCTTGAGAAACAGCAGCGGCTCTTCTGGCGCCTCTCCGCCCATTTCTTGGGCGTGATCGAGATAGTTCTTTCCGACGGCGACGACCTTCGAACGCGGAATCACCGGAGCGAGCAGCGTCGCGCTTTCGCGCGGCACGCGCTCCCCCGTCGGGTTGAATCCGGTGTACATCGGGTCGCCATCGAGTACGACGAGAGCATCGCCGTCGACGATTCCATAGTTGATGGCGCCATCGTGGCTGAAACGGGCAATCTTCACGGGTCGGTCCCCTTTGGTGTCAGGCGTCGAGTCGGTAGAGCCAGCCGTGGCGGTCTTCGGCGCGGCCATGCTGAATGTCGGTGAGTTCCTTGCGCAGCGCCATGGTGATCTCCCCGGCCGGAGCGTCGGCCGAGCCGATGGTGAAGTCAGCGCTCTTCACCTGTGCGATGGGAGTGATCACCGCTGCGGTTCCACAGGCGAATATCTCGGTGATGCGCCCCGAGTCGACGCCCTCGCGCCATTCGTCGAGGGTGATGTCGCGCTCTTCCACCGTCATGCCGCGATCCTTCGCCAGCTGAATGACGCTGTCACGGGTGACACCCTCGAGGATGCTGCCCGAGGTCGCCGGCGTGACGAGAGTGTCGCCTCCCATCACGAAGAACACGTTCATGCCGCCAAGCTCGTCGACGTGCGTGCCGGTTTCTGCATCGAGAAACAGCACCTGCGAGCATCCGTTCTTGGCTGCTTCTTCTTGTGGCAGAAGGGATGCCGCATAGTTGCCGCCGCACTTCGCCGCACCGGTTCCGCCTCGCCCTGCGCGCGAGTACTGCGTCGAGAGCCAGATGGAGACGGGAGTAACTCCACCGGTGAAATAGGGCCCGGCCGGAGAGGCGATCACGTAGTACGCAACGGTGTGTGCGGCACGAACCCCGAGGAACGTCTCGTTGGCGATCATGAACGGGCGAAGATAGAGGCTGCCGTCGTCGCCCGGCGGAACCCAGGCACCGTCGACGGAGACGATTTGCTTGAGCGAGGTGAGAAAGTCCTCGACGGGCAGCTCGGGAAGAGCGAGGCGCCTCGCTGACCGCTGAAGGCGCTCAGCGTTCTTCTCGGGGCGGAACGTCCAGATGGAGCCGTCATCGTGGCGATACGCCTTGAGGCCCTCGAAGACTTCCTGACCGTAATGCAGAACCGCCGACCCCGGGTCGAGCTGCAGCGGGCCATACGGCACAAGTCGCGCATCGCGCCAGCCGGACTCCAGCGTCCAGTCGATCGACACCATATGGTCAGAGAAGTGGATGCCGAAGCCCGGGTTCGCGAGCACGGCGTCGCGTTCCTCTGCCGTTGCGGGTGTCGGGTTGAGCGTTCGCGCAAAGGTGAGCGCGGGCGAGTCAGAAACCGTTGTCATCAGTTTTCCTCTTGTCTCGATGCGAATGCGAGTGCCTCGTCAGTGAGGCGGGCGACGATGGCGTCGCCGATCTCGGTCGTCGTGCGGGTCGCTCCAGTGCGTTCCGCGATGTCTGCCTCGACAGCCTTCGAGATGGCTGCTGCCTGCGCCGCGAGGGCGAAATGGTCGAGCATGAGCGCAACGGAGAGAATGGCCGCGGTCGGGTCGGCCTTCTGCTGGCCGGCGATGTCGGGGGCAGAACCGTGCACTGGCTCGAACATGCTCGGGAAGGTTCCCGCAGGATTGAGGTTTCCCGATGCGGCCAGACCGATTCCCCCGCTGATCGCACCGGCAAGGTCGGTGAGAATGTCTCCGAAGAGGTTGTCTGTGACGATCACGTCGAAGCGAGCGGGATCGGTGACCATGAAGATCGTTGCCGCGTCGACGTGCAGGTAGTCGACAGCGACATCGGGAAACTCGGTGCCGACAGCGTCGACGGTTCGCTTCCACAGCGACCCGGAGAAAACGAGAACGTTTGTCTTGTGCACAAGCGTCAGCCGACCTCGGCGCGACTGCGCCTTCGCAAAGGCGAAGCGAACAACGCGGTCAACCCCGTATGCGGTGTTTACCGACACCTCGTTGGCGATCTCGTTCTCGGTTCCCTGACGGATGCTGCCGCCGTTGCCGACATAGGGGCCCTCGGTGCCCTCGCGCACAACGACGAAGTCGACGTCGCCCGCGTCTCGCAGAGGACTCGGAACCCCCGGGTACACCCGAGTCGGCCGCAGATTGACGTAGTGGTCGAGGCTGAAGCGAAGCTTCAGAAGAAGCCCGCGCTCGATGTTCGCGTCTTTCAGCCGTGGGTCGCCCGGCTCTCCACCGACCGCTCCGAGCAGAATCGCGTCTTTCGCCGCGATGGCTGCCAGATCGTCATCGGTGAGCACGTCGCCGGTCTCGAGGTAGCGCCGCGCCCCAAGGGAGAATCGTTCCTTCGTCAGCGTGATGTCGCTGCCAGACAGCGCAGAATCAAGCACCTTCTCTGCCTCGGCGATCACCTCCGGACCGATTCCGTCTCCGGGAATAACGGCAAGTGACAGCGTGCGTGACATGTGGCTCCTGGGAAATGTGACGGTGTTACGGCTCAAGCCTACCGCCGTCGCGGGGGTTGGATCGTGGCGTGCGTCATTCATCGAGCCGCCACATCCACCCGTACCGGTCGGCACGGTGGCCGTGCTGGATTCCAGTGAGTTCGTCACGCAGTTCTCGCGTGACGGGGCCGACGGCAGCATCCACTCGTCCCCAGGTGCCTTCGCGGCTCTTCACCTGCGCGATCGGCGTGATCACCCCTGCCGTTCCCGTCGCGAAGATCTCGGTGATCTCTCCCCCGGCCAAACCGTCGCAGAGCTCCGAGATCAGCACGTCGCGTTCGTCGACCCGAAGTCCACGGTCTCGCGCGAGTTGAATGACGCTGTCGCGCGTGATCCCCTCAAGGATGCTGCCGGATGCCGCGGGCGTGACGAGTGAATTCTCTCGCGTCAGGAAGAAGATGTTCATGCTTCCCACCTCGTCGACACGCGTTCCCGTCTCGGCGTCGGCGAACAGCACCTGCGCGCAGCCGTTGCGCTGTGCTTCCTGCTGAGGCAGCAGCGACGCGGCATAGTTTCCGCCGGACTTTGCCGCACCGGTGCCTCCGCGCCCTGCCCGCGAGAATTCGGTTGACACCCAGATCGATACGGGCTTCACGCCCTCGTCAAAAGAGAACCCCGCGGGAGACGCGATCGCGTAGTACGCGGCGACACGAGCCGGGCGCACGCCGATGAATGTCTCGTTGGCGATAATGAACGGGCGAAGGTAGAGGCTGCGCTCGGCCCCGCTGGGAACCCATGCCGCGTCGGCCGAGACCAGAACGCGAAGTGACTCGAGAAAGTCGGCTGTGCTCAGCTCGGGAAGAGCAAGGCGGCGAGCGGAGCGCTGAAGCCGCGCCGCGTTCTGCTCGGGCCGAAACGTCCAGATCGATCCGTCAGCGTGCCGATATGCCTTGAGCCCTTCGAAGACCTCCTGCCCGTAGTGCAGCACAGCCGAAGCCGGCGACATTTCGAGTGGGCCATAGGGCTGCAGCCGGGCATCGTGCCAGCCGCGATCGCTCGACCAGTCGACAGCCACCATGTGATCGGTGAAATGCCGACCGAAGCCGGGATCCGTCAGAATGCGCTCACGGGTCTTCGTCGGGGCCGGCGTCTCTGTGAGATGACGCTGAAAGCTCAGTGGTGCCGCATCTGCGGTGATCGTCATCGGGAAGTCCTCGGTTCAGTGCCACGCAGAAACGCGTGTTTCTGGCGTGCGGAAAAAGGATGGGGTTTCAGCCGTGTCGCGGGATGCCTCAGGGCGAGGAGCTTCGTGGCGGACGTCGTGGCGTGCGATGTCGCCACGGACAGGCTGACGCCGCCGGTTGCGGAGATGGCTGCGGGATCGCAAGCGCTCAGTAACGCACCGGTCAACGTGAGAGGCAGACATTGCCTGGCCGGGTTGCGGTGCTTGTCGCACCCGCACATTCAGCCACAGCGCCGCCACACGCGATGGCAGTGGCGACAAACCTGAATCTAGCAGGTTCCCGTGCCGAACACCGAGCGAGTTGTATGGTGAAGCCGACGGTTACCATTACCGAAAGGAAGACACGATGAGCATCGGAGCAGGAATCTTTCTCATCGCCATCGGCGCGATTCTCACGTTCGCGGTGAATGTCGACGTGCAATTCATCGACCTCGACATGATCGGGTACATCCTGATGGCTGCCGGAGTGCTGGTTGTCATTCTCGGCATCGTGCTTGCCTTCCGCAAGCGCCGCACGGTTGTCACCCGCCGCCAGGGCATCGACAGGCGAACCGGCCAGCCCTACGACACCACAGAGCACGGCGACAACGGCAGCGCCCTGTAGCAACACAGAACACTGGAACGACACAGCACACGGCGGCTGGCCCGGTGAGGAGCCAGCCGCCGTGTGCTGTTCAGATGGTGCTGCTATTCCGTGATGTCGATCTCGCGGACGAGCCTCGCCTGCGTTGCCTCGGCGATCTGGTCGAGTACGCCGTCGGGAGCGGGTGAATCGATCGTGAGCACGCTGAGGGCTTCACCACCGGCTTCGTGGCGTGCAATCTGCATGTTCGCGATGTTCACTTCGGCGGCGCCGAACTGCTGGCCATACACCGCAACGATTCCCGGGCGATCGGTGTACAGCAGCACGACGTGATGCTTGTCGATCGGCACCTCGACGTCATAGCCGTTGATTTCGACGATCTTCTCGGTCTGCTTGGTTCCGGTCAGCGTTCCTGACACCGAGATCTGCGAGCCGTCACTCAGCGCACCACGAATCGTGATGATGTTTCGGTACTCCTCGCTGACGGCATCCGTGATCTGGCGCACGTCGATGCCACGCTGCTCCGCCAGAAGAGGGGCATTGACGTACGAGACGCTCTCGCTGACGACGTTTGTGAAGATTCCTTTGAGCGCCGCGAGCTTGTAAACGCTGACGTCGTAGTCATTGAGCTCTCCGTGCACCTCGATGTCAACGCTCGTGAGCGGCGAGTGCGTGATTCCGGAGAACACCTGACCGAGCTTTTCCACAAGCGGAATGCCGGGGCGAACGTATGGGTCGATGATGCCGCCCGCGACATTCACTGCATCAGGAACGAGTTCGCCCCCGAGCGCGAGCCGAACGGACTTTGCCACCGAAACGCCCGCCTTCTCCTGTGCTTCGCTCGTCGAGGCTCCCAAGTGCGGAGTGACGACGATGTTGTCGAGGGCAAGAAGCTTTGACGCTGTCGGCGGCTCTGACACGAAGACGTCGATTGCCGCTCCAGCGATGGTGTGAGAAGCCAAAGCCTCGTACAGAGCGTCTTCGTCGATGAGCCCACCGCGCGCGACATTGATGATGAACGCACTTGACTTCATCTTCGCGAGTTGGTCTGTGCTGATCATTCCCGTGGTCTCGGGAGTCTTCGGCATGTGAATTGTGACGAAGTCCGCTGTCTCGAGAAGCTCGTCGAGCGTGACGAGCTGAACACCGAGCTGCTGAGCGCGGGCGCTCGTGACGTAGGGGTCGTAGGCGACGACGGAGACGCCGAACGACTGCAGCCGTGCCGTGATGAGTGCGCCGATGCGGCCGAGTCCGATGATGCCGACGGTCTTCTCATAGAGCTCGACGCCCGTGTACGCCGAGCGCTTCCATGCACCGTTAGACAGTGAGTGATTCGCCGCCGGAATGTGACGAGCCAGACTGAGCACGTGCCCAACCGTCAACTCGGCCGCCGAGATGATGTTCGACGTCGGTGCGTTCACAACCATCACGCCCGCTGTTGTCGCTGCCTTGATGTCGACGTTGTCGAGCCCGACGCCGGCGCGTGCAATGACCTTCAGGTTCGGTGCATGCGAGATTGCCTCGGCATCCATCTTTGTCGCGGATCGGATCAGCACGGCTTGGGCGGTGTTCAGCGCCGAGAATAGGGCTTCGCGGTCGGTGCCATCCACCTTTCTGACATCGAAGTCCGGCCCGAGGGCATCGACAGTTGCGGGAGAGAGTTCTTCGGCGATCAGCACGACCGGCTGTGACACAGGCATATCCTTACGGGTTCGGCGGATGAGATGGCAACGCCGCGACGGTGAGACGAAGATGCGTCACAGTTTAGTGGACGCAAAATTCGTGTGACGTTATGCGAAGCTGATCGCGGAGACGAGGCTCAGATACGTGGCGGCAGAGACGGCAAGGCCGCACACGTAGAAGACGGCTTGAACACTGTACCGATGCGAGCGTCCGAGCAGGAGTGCCGTGATGAAAATGCCGATGGGCATCAGAATGCTGACGATCAGAACGACCCACGCCGCAGCGCTCAGCGTGATTCCGAGCTGCGAGGCCACGCCGGCGAGAGTGAGAACATTGCCGACGGCTTCCCACAGATCGTAGGCGTAGAACAGACCGAAGAGGATGCCGAGGGCGAGCGAGGGCCATTGCCTGTACCGGTCGCGAGGCGATACCGCTTGCGTCATCACAGCCCTCCGATCACGAACGGCCAGGGAATCAGCACCAGCATTCCGAGAAGGAGCCAGATGATGCGGGCTCGTGCGTGCCCGCGTGTGAACCACAAGGATGCCGCGAACCAGAGCGGTGCCGCCGCTGCGGCCAGCCAGAGACCACCCGTGTACATGATTTGGTCGATGGGAGAGGCAACGGCGTAGCTATCGCGGCCAATGTTGAGCGCCCATCCCACCGTGTACAAGAGATAGATTCCGCCGAGGATGCCCAGCACGACGAGCATCGTTGAGCCGAGCTGCTGCGATGAATCAGCGACGGCCGCCGTGGGAGCAGTGCTCCGCGCACGCTTTCGTGCGGACTTCTTCGTCACCGGATGATCGGCCGCGCCGGTCTGCAGCGTCGGATCGTCGTCCCCGGCCCAGCTCAGTGGGTCGTCGTCACGGTCACGGCTCATGCCTCAAGCGTACTCGCGTCGCAGCAGACGGGGAGAACTCCCCCTGTGCACCGCGCACGGGTCACGGCTACGATGACGAGCGCAACTGCCCGACGAAAGGATGCCCACATGGCTATGACGATTGATTACATCATCTCTGGGGATCCAGAGCAGGCAAAAGCAGTGATCCGGGAGGCACTTGCTTCACAGGGTTTCGGCGTTGAGGTCGAACCGAGTGGGAGGTGGAGCGTTGCACGCGGAAGCAAGAAGGCCACAATGTTCCTTGGCGCTCTCGCGGGGAAGAAACAGCGTTTCGCATATGGGCTCTACTTCTACGATCACAACGGCCAGCTTCTGGCGCGCCCGATGCGCGAGACGGGATCGGGCGCGATGGGCGGAGCAATCGGAGTCGCCCGGGCGAACAACGTGTTCACCGAGGTTGACCAGGCCGTTGGCGAGCTGCTCACCCAGCGCGGAATTCTGGTCAGCTCGACGCGTCAGGACTGACGAGCGCTTTCGCGTTCACAGACGCTGATGGGCTCCGGTGAACCAGCACCGGAGCCCATCAGCTTTGCGCGTGACTAGCGGGCGACGGAGCCGTCTGTGTAGTCGTCGTCGCTCGAGGAGTTCCAGGCGAAGAGCTTGCGCAGTTCGCGACCGGTCGTCTCGATCGGGTGGTTCTCGCCCTTCTTGCGAAGCTCGAGGAACTCCTTCTGACCGTTGTCCTGGTCGTCGATGAACCGCTTGGCGAACGAGCCGTCCTGAATGTCAGAGAGAACGGCCTTCATGTTCTCCTTGACGCTCGGGTCGATGACGCGCGGGCCCGACACGTAGTCCCCGTACTCGGCCGTGTCAGAGATGCTCCACCGCTGCTTGGCGATGCCACCCTCCCACATCAGGTCGACGATGAGTTTGAGCTCGTGCAGCACCTCGAAGTACGCGATCTGCGGCTGGTAGCCCGCCTCGATGAGCGTCTCGAAGCCATACTGAACCAGCTGCGACGTGCCACCGCAGAGCACGGCCTGCTCGCCGAACAGGTCGGTTTCGGTCTCTTCGGTGAACGTGGTCTTGATGCCGCCGGCACGAAGTCCGCCGATGCCCTTGGCGTACGACCACGCGAGATCCCACGCGCTTCCCGATGCATCCTTCTCGACGGCGACGATCACGGGAACACCACGTCCGGCTTCAAACTCGCGGCGCACCGTGTGGCCCGGTCCCTTCGGAGCGACCATGATGACGTCGACGCCCTCGGGAGCCTCGATGTAGCCGAAGCGAATGTTGAAACCGTGCCCGAAGACAAGAACCTTGCCATCGCTCAGCTGATCCTTGATGGAGTCAGCGTAGATCGTGCGCTGGTACTGGTCTGGAGCGAGGATGACGATCACGTCAGCCCAGGCGGATGCCTCGGCGACGGTCTTCACAGTGAAGCCCTGCTCCTCGGCCTTGGCAATCGAGGTGGAGCCTTCCTTGAGGCCGACGACGACCTCGACGCCCGAGTCGCGCAGGTTCAGCGCGTGCGCGTGCCCCTGCGAGCCATAGCCGACGACGGCCACCTTCTTACCCTGGATGATCGACAGATCGGCATCTTGGTCATAGACAATCTCAGTCACAGTGTGGGTTCTCCTTCTTGTTGGAAATAGGTCTCGACGGATGCTGCGATGCAGCGGGCCGCCCGGTGTCAGTTCTTGAAAACGCGTTCCGTTATCGACTTCGGTCCACGGCCGATGGCGAGCAGCCCCGACTGAGCAAGCTCCTTGATGCCAAACGGCTCAAGCACCCGGAGAAGCGCGCGCGTCTTGCCCGAATCGCCCGTCACCTCGATGACAACGGCATCCGTTGCCACGTCGACGACGCGAGCACGAAAGAGATTGACGGCTTCGAGCACTTGAGAGCGCGTGACGTTGTCGACCTTCACTTTGATCAGCATGTGCTCTCTCAACACAGACTGCGATGGCTCGAGTTCGACGATCTTGATGACGTTGACGAGCTTGTTGAGCTGCTTCGTCACCTGCTCAAGCGGCTGTGTGTCAACGTCGACGACGACGGTGATGCGAGAGAGGCCGCTGACCTCGCTCGCACCCACGGCAAGCGATTCGATGTTGAACCCGCGCCGGGCGAAGAGGCCGGCGACACGTGTGAGGAGGCCGGGCTTGTCTTCGACAAGAAGACTCAGAACATGTTCGGTCATCGTCAGACCTCCTCATCGAATTCGGGGCTGTGCTCGCGGGCATACTGCACGTAGCTATTGCTGACGCCCTGCGGCACCATAGGCCAGACCATGGCGTCTTTGCTCACAACGAAGTCGATGACGACAGGTCTGTCGTTTGTCTCGAGCGCGAGCTTGATGGCGTCGTCGATCTCCTCGTCTTTCGTGACGCGGATGCCGAGGCATCCGTATGCGTCTGCGAGTTTGACGAAGTCGGGAATGTGCACCGAGTCGTGACCCGTATCGAGTTCGGTGTTCGAGTGGCGTCCGTCGTAGAACAGCGTCTGCCACTGCTTGACCATTCCGAGCGACGAGTTGTTGATGATCGCCACCTTGATGGGGATCTTGTTGATGGTGCAGGTGGCAAGCTCCTGATTTGTCATCTGGAAGCATCCGTCACCATCGATCGACCACACCGGCCTGTCTGGTTCGGCAACCTTCGCCCCCATGGCCGCGGGCACGGAGTATCCCATGGTGCCGGCACCGCCCGAGTTGAGCCAGGAGTTGGGGCGCTCGTACGTGATGAACTGCGCCGCCCACATCTGATGCTGGCCGACCCCGGCGACGTAGATGCCTTCTGGCCCGGTGAGCTCTCCGATGCGCTGAATCACCTTCTGCGGCGACAGAAGTCCATCGGTCGTCTCCGCATAGCCCAGAGGGAACTGCTCGCGCAGTCCGTCGAGGTAGCGCCACCACTCGGCGTAGTCGGGCTCGTCTGCACCCGTGGCCTGCGTGAACGCAGACGTCAGATCGACGATGACGTCTTTGGCATCGCCGACGATGGGAACGTCTGCCGTGCGGATCTTGGAGATCTCTGCCGGGTCGACGTCAACGTGGACAATCTTGGCATTCGGTGCGAATTCGGAGGTCTTTCCCGTCACGCGATCGTCGAAGCGAGCACCGAGAGACACGATCAGGTCGGAGTCCTGAAGAGCGAGCACCGCCGGAACGGTGCCGTGCATTCCCGGCATTCCCAAGTTCTGCTTGTGCGAGTCGGGGAACGCGCCGCGTGCCATGAGCGTGGTGACGACGGGGATCCCCGTCGTTTCAGCCAGGGTGAGCAGCTCTTCTGATGCTTGGGCGCGAACAACGCCGCCGCCAACGTAGAAGACCGGTTTCTTCGCCTGAGCGAGCATCTGCGCCGCCGCGTGAATCTGCTTGCCGTGCGCCTTCGTCACCGGGCGGTAGCCAGGCAGGTCGATCTTGGGCGGCCATGAGAAGGGCGCACGCTCCTGCTGGGCATCCTTTGTGATGTCGACAAGCACTGGGCCTGGGCGTCCCGTCGAGGCGATGTGGTACGCCGACGCGATCGCGGCCGGAACGTCAGCTGCCTTTCTCACAAGGAACGAGTGCTTCGTGATCGGCATGGTGATGCCGACGATGTCTGCCTCTTGGAACGCGTCGGTTCCCATGAGGGTCGAGAACACCTGGCCCGTGATCGCGAGCAGAGGGACCGAGTCCATGTGCGCGTCAGCGATTGCCGTGACGAGGTTTGTCGCACCGGGGCCGGATGTTGCGATGCACACTCCGACCCGGCCGCTTGCCGACGCGTACCCCTGCGCAGCGTGCCCGGCACCCTGCTCGTGGCGCACAAGAATGTGCCGAAGCTTCTTCGAGTCCATGAGGGGGTCGTAGACCGGGAGAATTGCGCCTCCCGGCAGCCCGAAGATGTCGTCGACGCCGAGAAGCTCGAGCGTGCGGACGACAGCCTCAGCGCCGGTGAGCTCCTCAGCCTGCGAGCCGAGCGCGGGAGAAGGCGATGGGGTGGGTGTTGGCGGAGTCGGTTGGGGGTCACGTGACATAGAGATGAGTGTCCTTGATGATCGTCGGCAGAAAGAGGTATCTACCCCGTGACGGCGCCCTCTGACGCAGAGCGCACGAGTTTGGAGTATTTTGCGAGAACGCCGCGGGTGTAGCGGGGAGGAAGCGGTGCCCAGCCGTCACGGCGGGCCGCAAGCTCTGCATCGTCGACCAGTAGATCAAGTGAGCGAGCTGCGATATCGACCCGTATCAGATCACCATCGCGCACGAATGCGATCGGACCTGCGTCCACCGCTTCGGGAGCTATGTGGCCGATGCACAGGCCGGTTGTGCCGCCTGAGAATCGACCGTCCGTCAATAGTAATACATCTTTTCCCAGTCCCGCGCCCTTGATGGCCCCCGTGATGGCGAGCATTTCTCGCATTCCCGGACCGCCCTTTGGGCCTTCGTACCGAATGATGATGACGTCGCCCGCAGAGATCTGCCCCTCGGTCAGGGCGTCCATTGCCGCGCGCTCCCTCTCGAACACGCGGGCAGGCCCTTCGAATACCTCAAAGTCGAAACCGGCAGTCTTCACGACGGCGCCGCCCGGGGCCATCGTTCCCTTGAGCACGGTGATGCCCCCGGTCGGATGAATCGGGTTGTCGAGGGTGTGAAGAACCTCGCCGTCGAGCGGCTCGGGGTTGATCTCCGCGAGGTTCTCTGCAACTGTCTTGCCCGTGACCGTGAGGCAGTCGCCGTGGATCAGGCCGGCGTCAAGCAGAGCCTTCATCACGACGGGCACTCCCCCGTGCCTGTCGACATCGTTCATGACGTATTTGCCGAACGGCTTGAGATCGCCGATGTGCGGAACGGTGTCGCCGATGCGGTTGAAGTCATCGATTGTCAGATCGACATCAGCCTCGTGCGCGATGGCGAGCAGGTGCAGAATCACGTTCGTCGAACCGCCGAAGGCCATCGCCACGGCGATGGCGTTCTCGAACGCTTCCTTCGTCAGGATGTCGCGAGCGGTGATTCCCTTGCGCAGCATGCCCACGACGGCTTCGCCCGAACGATGCGCGAAATAGTCGCGGCGGCGATCGGCAGACGGCGGCGCTGCGGAGCCGGGAAGGCTCATGCCAAGGGCCTCGGCAACAGAGGCCATCGTGTTCGCCGTGTACATGCCGCCGCAGGCACCCTCGCCCGGGGCGATCGCGCACTCGATGCGCCCCAGATCTTCTTCGCTCATCGTTCCGGCCTTGCAGGCTCCGACGCCCTCGAAGGAGTCGATGATCGTGACGTCCTTCTCCGTGCCGTCCGAGAGCTTGACCCACCCCGGGGCGATCGACCCGGCATAGAGAAAAACCGACGCAAGGTCAAGGCGAGCCGCAGACATCAGCATCCCCGGAAGGGACTTGTCGCACCCTGCGAGAAGAACGGTTCCGTCGAGACGCTCAGCCATGACGACGGTCTCGACGGAGTCGGCGATGACCTCGCGGGAGACGAGCGAGAAGTGCATCCCCTCATGCCCCATCGAGATGCCGTCAGAGACGGAGATCGTGCCGAATTGCAGCGGATACCCTCCGCCGGAATGCACGCCTTCCTTCGCTCCCTGCGCGAGGCGGTCGAGCGACAGGTTGCACGGCGTAATCTCGTTCCACGACGACGCGATGCCGATCTGGGGTTTATCCCAGTCTTCGTCGCCCATTCCGACGGCGCGAAGCATACCCCGGCTCGTTGTCGCCTCGATGCCGTCTGTGACGACCCTGCTGCGTGGTTTCACGTCGATCTCTGACATGTCTTGAGTCTATGCCGTGCGTCAAACTCCCGCGTTATGCACCCAGCAGATGGTTGCGGCGATCCGAGGCGAGCACCCGAAGCATCTGCGCGACCTCGGCTGTGCCGTGCAGCCGGTGCAGCGCAACCGTGGCTCCAGCGCCCACCTTCACAGAGAGGTCTCCCGGCTCGAGAGCTGCGAAGGCATCCTCGTCTGTGACGTCGTCGCCTGCATAGAGCATCGCGGTCGCTGTCGTGTGCAGCCGCAGTCGGTGCATTGCATCAGCCTTGGTCGCGGCGACGACAGAGAACTCAAGAACGTCTTTGCCCGCCCGATGAGTGACACCGGGGAGAGTTGCACCGATCGTGCGCGATGCGTCTCGCTGCGCTGCCTGCGCGGCATCCGGAGTCAGCCCTCGCGTATGCAGCGCGAACCCTGCTGGTTTGCCCTCGACGCGAGCCTCAGGATGCCGCGAGGCGACGCCCGTGATCGCCCGCTCCAGCTCCGTGAGAGCACGCTTCTCTTCTGCGGTCAGCGCGACGCCGGCGCGACCATCGCCAAGATCGTATTCTGCACCGTGCGAACCAATCAGCAGAACGCCATCCGGTGAACCGCTGACCGCCCGGAGGCTCTCGAGCGAACGCCCCGAGACCAGTGCAACGGTTGTGCCAGAGAGCAAAACGAGGTCCGAAATCGCCTGTAGGCTCTTCGGGTCGCTCCGAGCATCGTTCGGGCGGTCAACGAGCGGGGCGAGAACGCCGTCGAAGTCAAGTGCGACGGTGAGCTGCGCCGTTTTTGCAAGCGACCGCAGCGCCTCGAGCAGAGGGCCGGGGATTCCGTCGAAAACATGTGCCTGTGCAGTCATGATGCGCCTCCGTTCGCAATCCCGCGCTTTGCGGTTGAGTTGTGCTGAAGTTCGTCGAGAAACGCAGCTGACCATTTCGCCACGTCGTTCTCAAGGACGCGCCGACGCAAAGCGCGCATGCGCCGTCTGCGCTCCGCCGTCGACATGTCGATGGCGCTGATCATTGTGTCTTTCACACCGTCGATATCGTGCGGGTTGATCAGGAGCGCCTGCTTCAGATCGTCTGCGGCGCCCGTGAACTCACTGAGAACGAGGATGCCGTCGTTGTCTGCGCGAACGGCCACATACTCCTTCGCCACCAGGTTCATCCCGTCACGCAGCGACGTGACGAGCATCACGTCGGACGCCAGGTAGAGGGCAACCATCTCTTCGCGCGGATACCCATGATGCATATAGACGACGGCAGAGTGGCCGATTGTGCCGAAGTCGCCGTTGATGCGACCGACGGTTCCCTCGATCTGATCGCGAAGGGCGATGTACGCATCGACACGCTCACGGCTCGGGCTGGCCACTTGAATCAGCGTTGTCGACTCCACATCGATGCGCCCCTCGCGAAGCAGCTCGCCATAGGCCTTCAGGCGGTGCCTGATGCCTTTCGTGTAGTCGAGACGGTCGACGCCAAGCATGATCGTCTTCGGGTTCCCGAGGTCTTTGCGAATCTGCTGCGACCGGGCGATGACGGCGGGATCCTCGGCCAGCCGTGCATATGAGGCTGAGTCGATGGAGATCGGGAAGTGCCGAGCAACCACCCTGCGCACCGGAAGTCCCTTGCGCGAGGGCGGCGATCCGGCTACCTCGTCCTTCGAGGTGTCTTCGGGAACCCAGATTCGAGTTCCCTTCGTCTCGAAGCCGAAGATGCGACGAACGGCACGCGAGAAGTTGCCGGCATCGGCCGAGCGCTGAAAGCCGATCACGTCGGCCCCGAGAAGCCCACGGACGATCTGCTTGCGCCAGGGCAGCTGCGCGAAAAGACCGTATGCCGGAAACGGAATGTGATTGAAGAAGCCGATTGTCAGGTCGGGCCGCGCTTCACGCAGCATGCCCGGGACGAGCTGCAACTGATAGTCATGCACCCACACGGTCGCCCCCGGCGCGGCGATCGCGATCGCCCGATCGGCAAAACGCCGGTTGACCTCGCGATAGGCTTCCCACCACTCACGGTGATAGGTCGGCTGCGAGATGACGTCGTGGTAGAGCGGCCAAAGCGTGTCGTTCGAAAAACCTTCGTAGTAATACTCGACGTCGAGTTCTGAGAGCTCGACGGGCTCCATTTTTATTCCATCGTGCTCAAACGGTTCAACGACGGTATCCGCCGCACCGGGCCACCCGATCCAAGCCCCGTCAACGCCGCGCATCACGGGCTCGAGGGCTGTGACGAGCCCTCCGGGCGACAGCCGCCACATCTGCGAGCCATCGGGACCTGTCACGGAGTCAACAGGCAGCCGATTTGCCACAACGACGAAATCGAATGCCGCAGACTTTCGAGATTGTGAAGCCACGATGCGCCCCTCTCCCGACCTGGCGGTCTGGTGTTTCACCAGAGTATCAGCGCACCCCGCGAAGGCAGCGCACTCGAGATCGCCAGGCCCGCCATCGACGTTTCGCGCGAGTGAGAGTCGATTGAAGCGCCGTTGCACCGTAGGCTTGAGGTGGAAAGCCAGGGCGGCAAACCGAGGCAGAAAGGGATGCGAATGCGCAAGTACCTCCTCAACACAAGTGTGCTCGGATCGATCTTCAGCGGCTGGAGTCTCTTTCAGGCAACACGCGACAGCCGACGTGATTGGCGGTTGCTCCTTCTCTGGCTCGGGTGGCTGAGTTCGGTCGCCCTGACGTTCGGGGTCGTCGCTCAGGACGCCGAGACGAAGAGACAGATCGCTGCGGGCGAATATGACCCAGACGATGACGAGCGTTCCAAGGCTGAGAAGAAGGCAGAGAAGAAGGCTGCGAAGTCCCGCAAGGTGACGCTGAGCATCTGACGCACATCGGCACCGAGCCGCATCCCCCGAAGGGGTGGCAGGTCGGCGTGTCCCGCGTCATTCCGGGCATTCGTGGGTGAGACTTGTAACGCCTTTGGAGTCAATCCTGGAAGAAGTGATCATGTTCGGATTACGCCGTCGCCACCGCAAGGTAAGCACCGCGCCCGCGGCGCTCCCGGAGCCGACGAGCGGGGATTCGAACGCGCTCGATGAAGAGCGGTTGTTTGACGCCGTGCATCAGCGACTCGAAGAGTTCATGGGCGTCGACGGCGCGTGGGCTCTGGTGCGCAGAGACCCCGAGAAGGCATCGGACGACGCGATCTTCTCATCGATGTCCACAATTCTCCTCGCCAAAGACATCACGAAGGTGTTCGTCGGCGCGGAGCAACGCTCGGCCGACGTCGAGTCTGACGCTCCCGCGGTGACAGCTCCCGAGCAGGCTGAACCCGCTGTCACACCAGCGCCGCGCGACAGCGGTCTGCGCACGATGATCCGACCTGTGCCCCGTGATGACGAGGAACGCAGCCAGGTCGATGTCGAGTTGACGACAATCGCCACCTGGGCGGACCCACAGCGCCACGACCCAGATTATGTGGATCCACAGCTGCTCTCATCGCCCACCGCTGAGCGCGAGATTCGCGGGGCCTGACGGCACCGCGGCTTGGCCGCACGTCACGCCGGCGGCCAGCTTGCTGGACCAAGCGAGCCGGTCTCGTATTCGTCGAGGGGAACCGCGTCGGTTCGCCATGCTTCGATAATCGGATCGACGATGCGCCACATCTGCTCTGCGGCATCGCCCCGCACCGACAGCGACGGATCGCCATCGAGCATGCTTTCCAGCACTTCGCCGTAGGCCTTGAGCTGCCCTTCGCCGAACGTCGCCGTCAGTTCTGCCCTGTCGAGCTCCCACGGGTCTCCGGGGCCGTTCACATTCATCGCGAGCGACATCTCGTCTGGCCCGAGGGCGATGCGCAGTACATCGGGCTCCGAGCTTCCGGTCAGGCCGACGGGAATGTGCGGAGCCGCCTTGAACGTCACAAGAATCTCGCGGCGGCGCACGCCTATCGCCTTCCCTGAGCGCAGGGTGAACGGAACTCCAGCCCACCGCCAATTGTCGATGTCGAACGTCACCTGCGCGAGCGTCTCGGTTTTCCATTCCGGGTGCACATCAGGCTCGTCTGCATACGACGGGAAGTGTCGGTCCGCGACGGTCCCCTCGGTGTACCGCGCGCGATGGCTCCAGGTGGTCGGGTCATTATCGCGAACGCGCGTTGCCCGGAGCACCGCTGACTTCGCGGCGCGAAGGTCGACAGCATCCGTCGAATATGGCGCTTCCATCGCGAAGATCGACAGCACCTGAAGCAGGTGACTCTGAATCATGTCGACGAGGGCGCCGGCGTGGTCGTAGTACCCTGCTCTCCCTTCGAGACCCAGTTGCTCATCGTAGACAATGGCGACGCTCTCGATGTGCTCGCGGTTCCACAGCGGCTCAAACACTCGGTTGGCAAACCGCAGCCCCAGCAAGTTGAGCACCGTCGAGCGACCGAGAAAGTGGTCGACCCGATGAATCTGATCTTCGGGAACAAGTCGCTGCAGCTGCTCATTGAGCCGCCGAGCCGATTCGGCGTCGACGCCGAAGGGCTTTTCCATCGCCAGCACCGTGCCCTCCGGAAGGTCGACAGATTCCAATGCGGCACACGCTTTCTCCGTCACCTGAGGCGGGAGCGCGAAGTAAATTGCCGGGGCATCGTTTGAACGCCCCAGAAGGTCGGAAAGCGCCTGTGCGTCCGTGACATCGGCCGTAACGTAGGTTGTCTCCTTCAGGAGCGCGTCAACGGAGACACCGGTCGATTCCGTCGTCTGAAACGACTCCGTGACCCGATTCTTCCACTGTTCGTCTGTCAGCGAATCGCTACCGACGCCCACAAGCGTGACTCGTCGATCCGAGTGCTCTGTGAGCAATTGACCGAGCGCGGGCATCAGCAGACGTGCGCTGAGATCGCCGCTCCCACCAAGAAGAAAGAGAGTCGTAGGCTTTGTCATAGGGGCGACGATACTCCACGCCTCGATGCGCACAAAGGCTCGAAGCGGCGCCGCCAACGCCCCGGCTGCATCTACTACGTGTGCGCGCTGTGCGATCCGGCGTGACGGTCGAGGAATTCATAGACCTCGACCTTGTCGATTCCGCTCGTCGACCCGTCAGGCATGGCGGCGAGCAACGAAGAATTCAGGCGCGCGCTCGGCCACGCCTGACCGTTCCAGTGCTCTGCTGCCTCGGCGTCCGGCTCTCGGCAGCACGTCGGGTCGGGGCAACGCGACGTGAGGCGTCGTTTCGTGTCGCGCCCCCGAAACCACTTGACGTGGGCAAACTGCGTGCCGACGCTCACAGAGAAATCTCCGTTTGCCGAAGACTGGATGCTCGACGTGCACCAATACGTTCCCACCGGCTTGTCTGTGAACTGCTGGTACGGACTGAGGCGATCTTCGACATCGAACACCTGGCGTGCACTCCACCACCGACAGACGCGTTGACCTTCGACGGACCCCAGTGGATCTGTCGGAAATTGAACGTCATCGTTCTGATATGCCTTCGAAATAACCCCGCTCGAATGCACCTTGAGAAAGTGCACGGGAACGTCAAGATGACGGGTCGCCAGATTGGTGAACCGATGTGCCGCCGTCTCATAGCCCACGGCGAAATGGTCGCGCAGATCTTCGACAGACAGTTCTCGCGCGGACTTCGCACGCGTCAGAAAATCGACGGCACTGGCCTCAGGCACGAGAAGCGCACCGGCCAAGTAGTTCGTCTCGACTCTCTGCCGAAGCAGATCACCGTAATCCTGTGGTTCGGGCTGCCCGAGCACGTAGGACGCAATCGCCTGAAGCAAGGCAGAGCGCGGATCGGTTCCCGTCTGCTTTGTGGGCAGATAGATGCGGTGATTGCGGTGATCGGTGATGCTTCTCGTGGTGACAGGCAGGTCTGGAACGTAGTGAAGTGTGAACCCGAGGTGAGACGAGAGCTCAGCGGTCGAACGCTGCGACAACGGCCCTCCCGTGTGGCCGATCGCCCGCAGAAGATCTGCCGCCGTGTGCTCAAGATCCTCGTAGTAGTTGTCTCGGTGCCGCTGCTCGGCGCGAAGCTCGGTGTTTGCCCTGCGAGCCTCTTCTGGGGTCGCTGCACGCTGCGTATGGAGGTGCTCCAATTCTTGGTGCAAACGCAGAATCGTTTCTATTGCCGCGTCGCTCAGGCCCTTGCGAATGGCGAGCGGCGGCAGGTCGAGCGACTGATAGAGCGGCCCGCGCTGCGCCCGCTCGAGCGAGATCTCAAGCTCATCTCGCCTCGAAAGGGACTCGGGTTCCAGCAGTCCGTCGAGTGTCGTTCCCAGCGCCCGGGCAAGCTTCTGCAGCTCTCCGAGCTTCAGCTCACGCTTTCCGTTCTCGATCACAGAGATCTGGGAGGCGGCGCGGCCGATGTGAGTGCCGAGCGACTCGACGGTCATTCCCCGCTCGAGGCGAAGCTGTCTGATCCGTCGGCCGATGGTCAATGTATCGAGAAACGGATCGTCGTCGTGTGCCGTGGACTGCAGTGACGTCATGTCCCTAGCGTGACATCACAGCGACTTCTACGCAACAGAAATATTGAGATATTTCTCAAGTCTTCATCGAGAAATATGTGCTTCGTACGCGTCAAGCTCGGAAAAGAACCGATATTCAGTCCGAAGGAGCGAACGATGATCGAGAACAGCACACGACAGGGTGACCAGACCCAGACGGCAGAAGAGCTGCAGACGGAATGGGACATCAACGCACGGTGGCAGAATGTTCGACGTGATTACACGGCTGACGACGTCATCGCCCTGAGAGGACCCGTCAGGGAGCACGCGACGCTTGCCCAGCGCGGGTCGGAGAAGCTGTGGGAGCTCGTTGAACGCAACGGCGAGAACCCCGATGCCTGGGTCTCGGCACTCGGTGCGCTCACCGGCAACCAGGCAGTCCAGCAGGTGCGGGCGGGACTCGAAGCCATCTACCTGTCGGGCTGGCAGGTAGCCGCCGACGCAAATCTCTCGGGGCAGACGTACCCGGATCAGAGCCTCTACCCCGCAAACTCGGTGCCCTCCGTCGTTCGTCGGATCAACAATGCTCTCCTGCGCGCAGGGCAGATCGAATTCGCCGAATCTGGCACGACAACGCGTGATTGGCAGGCACCGATCGTCGCCGATGCCGAGGCCGGCTTCGGGGGCCCGCTCAACGCATACGAGCTCATGCATTCCATGATCGGAGCCGGTGCCGCAGGGGTGCATTGGGAAGATCAGCTTGCGAGCGAGAAGAAGTGCGGCCACATGGGAGGTAAGGTTCTCATTCCCACGAGCCAGCACGTGCGCACGCTCAATGCAGCGCGACTGGCCGCGGATGTCGCCGACGTTCCGTCGCTCATCATTGCCCGCACGGATGCTCTCGCCGCGACGCTCCTCACAAGCGACATCGACGAGCGTGACCGACGCTTCCTCACCGGGACCCGCACCCGAGACGGATTCTACGAGGTGCAGAACGGGATCGAGCCGGTTATCGCGCGTGGGCACGCGTACGCACCGTACGCCGACCTGCTGTGGGTGGAATCGAGCGAACCCGACCTCGAGCTGGCACGACGGTTCGCCGAGAGCATCCACTCTGAATTCCCCGACCAGAAGCTCGCCTATAACTGCTCTCCGAGCTTCAACTGGAAGCGTCATCTCGACGACGAGACGATCGCACAGTTTCAGCGCGAACTCGCGGCGATGGGATACGCGTTTCAATTCATCACTCTCGCCGGATTCCATTCGCTTAACCACGGCATGTTCGAGCTGGCCCTCGGTTACCGCGACCGACAGATGTCGGCGTACGTGGAGCTGCAAGAAGCCGAGTTCGCTGCGGAGTCGCGCGGTTACACGGCGACGAAGCATCAGGCGGAAGTCGGCACCGGGTACTTCGACCGGGTGTCAACGGCGCTCAACCCGTCAAGCGCAACGCTGGCCCTCACCGGGTCAACCGAGTCCGAGCAATTCAGCTGACACGAAGACAGGACACCCCATGTCGAACTCACACGAAAACCGCCTTACAGTCACGGGCCCTATCGCCGATCGGTACGACGAGATCCTCACCCCGAAAGCCCTGAGTTTTCTCACTGCCCTCCACGATCGCTTTGCCGCGTCCCGCCATGATCTCCTGCGCTCACAGGCGCAGCGGCTTGCACAGGTAGATGCCGGGGCGAGACTCGACTTCTTGCACGAGACCTCAGAGATCCGCTCAGACTCGAGCTGGTGCGTCGCAGGGCCGGGCCCGGGCCTTGAAGACCGCCGGGTCGAGATCACGGGGCCAACGGACAGAAAGATGACGATCAACGCACTCAATTCGGGCGCCCAAGTATGGCTTGCCGATCACGAGGATGCTTTGAGCCCGACGTGGGAGAACATCATCGGCGGTCACATTAACCTCGCCGACGCAATTCGACGTCGCATCGATTTCGTCAGCGATGAGGGGAAGTCATACCGTGTCGGCGAGACAACTCCGACTATCGTGTTTCGCCCTCGTGGATGGCATCTGACGGAGCAGCATCTGCAGTACACCTCACCGTCAGGTGTGACGTCTCCCGTTTCTGCAACCCTCGTCGATTTTGGCCTGTATCTGTTTCACAATGCGACAGAGCTCATAGCGAACGGGCGCGGCCCGTACTTCTATCTGCCCAAGCTCGAGAGCCACAAAGGAGCCCGCCTGTGGAATGACGTCTTCACGTTCAGTGAGAGTGCGTTGCAGCTCCCCCATGGCGTCATCCGTGCGACGATCTTGATCGAGACGATTACGGCGGCGTTTGAAATGGAGGAGATACTGTATGAGCTCCGCGAGCACTGTGCAGGCTTGAACGCAGGACGATGGGATTATCTGTTCAGCATCATCAAGAACTTCCGCAATCGTGGCCGGTGTCACCTGCTGCCTGATCGTGCAGATGTGACAATGTCTGCGTCGTTCATGCGGGCGTACACCGATCTGCTTGTTTCGACGTGCCATCGTCGCGGCGCATACGCGATCGGGGGAATGAGCGCTTTCATTCCGAACAGGCGCAAGCCCGACGTGACAGCGACCGCAATGTCGCAAACGGCCGATGACAAGCGCAGAGAAGCTCGTGCTGGCTTCGACGGAACGTGGGTGGCCCATCCGGATCTCGTGGAAATCGCACGCGGCGAATTCGATGCCGTCCTCGATGGCCGCTCACATCAGGTGCATCGCACGCGTGACGATGTTCATGTCACGGCGCAGGATCTGCTCACCTTCGACGTTCCCCAGGGACACGTCACGAGCGAAGGCATCCGGCGCAATGTCTCGGCGGCTCTCCGCTATATCGAAAGCTGGCTGTCTGGAACGGGAGCCGTCGCAATCGACGACATGATGGAGGATGCCGCAACGGCGGAGATTTCGCGGTCACAGCTCTGGCATTGGATCAACCAGGGCGCCATAACGGACGATGGCCTCCCCATCGTGCGGGAGCGCGTTGAATGGTGCATCCAGAGCACGCTTGATTCGCTCCCCCGTCGAAACGACGACAATTATGACGAGGCGGCTGGTCTGCTCTGCGACCTCGTGCTGAGTGAGGAGTTCCCGCCGTTCTTGACGACACTCGCATACTCGCGCTATCTCGTGCATCAAGCTGTTCCGGCTCTCGCCGTGTAGCCATCGTCAACGAAAAGAGTCCCGCAACCAAGCACTGGCTGCGGGACTCTTTTCTGTGTTGTTGGTGCACCCCCCGGGACTTGAACCCGGAACCCACTGATTAAGAGTCAGTTGCTCTGCCGATTGAGCTAGAGGTGCGAAAATGCGGTTCAGAATAAACCCCGAACCGAGGGACAACATTAGCACCATAACGAGCGCCTGCGCCAATCGAGCACTGCTCACGAATCGTGGCCGGCACAGTATGGTTGAGAACGTGAATGCTTCTCTCTCCGATGACCTTTCGCTTGCATTGACGCTCGCGGATGCTGCAGACGAAATCTCGCTCGCCCGATTCCGTTCTGCCGACCTCGACATCTCGACAAAGCCGGATCGCACGCATGTCACAGACGCCGACCTCGCCGTCGAACGACGCCTCCGCGACATCCTCTCCGAGTTGAGGCCAGATGATGGTGTTCTTGGCGAGGAGTTCGGAACCAAGGGCAGCACTCAGCGCCAGTGGATTCTCGATCCGATTGATGGAACAGCGAATTTTCTTCGCGGAGTGCCGAACTGGGCAACACTCATCGCCCTCGCTGTCGACGGCGTACCGGTCGTCGGCGTGGCAAGTGCTCCGGCCTTCGACAAACGCTGGTGGGCAGCCACCGGAACGGGGGCATGGCTTGCCGAGAAGGGCAATGAGCCACGGCAGCTCCGGGTGTCGTCCGTCTCCGCGCTCGACGACGCGTCGGTGAGCTTTCAAAGCATCGCACAGTGGGATGAAGCCGGTTACCTCGATTCCCTCATCGATCTGTCACGCACAGTCTGGCGCGACCGCGCGTACGGCGATATGTGGTCGTATGGACTTCTCGCCGAGGGGCTCATCGACGTCGTCGCCGAGTTTGACGTGAAGGAGTACGACATTGCCCCGTTCGCCGTGATCGTCGCCGAGGCCGGAGGCACGTTCAGCGCAATCGACGGAAGCGTGAGCATTGCCAAGCGCAGCTCTCTCGCAACGAACGGGCCGCTGCACGAGGCCGTGGTCTCGAGAATTGCGCAGTCCCACGCGTAATCTCGCAGACAGCTTGAAGGGCCGCCCGATGGACGGCCCTTCATTCGTGCACAGCGTGTGACGTTGGTCGGTGGTGGAGATGGGGGGAATTGAACCCCCGTCCACTGCTGAGATTCCACGCCTTCTACGGGCGTAGCCTGTGTAAAGCGTTCTGCTCGGCCCCGACCTTTGCCACAGGCATCTAAGTCGACGGGCCCAGCCTGAAAAAAGTCCCACGCGCCGCTCAGGCGACGACGCGCAGCAAGTCCCCTTAATGACGCCAGGGTCCGTGTCGGGAACAACCACGGTCTGACGGACTATCGAGCTCGCTTACGCAGCGAGGGCGAAGTCAGTGCGCTTTGAGTTGGCACTTATTGGTTTCCAGGGAGCGTTAACGAGATAACCCTAGATCCTCGGCCCGCTTCTCGCAGTCTCACAGGCAGTGTCGAAACCGATCATCCCCATGCGCGCTCGTGAAGAGCGGACCAACATCACACGCTGTTGAGTTGCCAAATCCGGCATTCACCGGAACTGCATCGCGACGATGCAGCTTTATAGACTAACACGCTCAGTCGCCAAGGCGGTTGCGCTGCGCCATCGCCCGCTCGGCCTCACGCTTGTCTTGTCTCTCCCGCAGCGCCTGACGCTTGTCGAACTCGCGCTTGCCCTTGGCAACCGCGATCTCCACCTTCGCACGGCCGTCAGAGAAATAGATCTTCAGCGGAACCAGCGTGTAGCCGCCCGGGACGATCTTGTGGCTGATGCGAGTGATCTGCTGCCGGTGCAGCAAGAGCTTTCGTTTGCGTCGCGGCGAGTGATTCGTCCAGGTGCCCTGAATGTACTCGGGAATGTGCACGGCATCGAGCCATGCTTCGCCGTTGTCGATGTAGGCGTAGCCGTCGACGAGCGACGCCCTGCCCTCTCGCAGCGCCTTCACCTCGGTGCCCCACAGAACGAGACCGGCCTCATAGGTGTCCTCAATGAGATAGTCGTGCCGCGCCTTGCGGTTGGTGGCAACGACTTTCTCGCCTCGTTCCTTGGGCACGATGAACTCCGGGGTCTTTCAGATGCGGTCATGGATGCTGCCCGCACACTCGTGCAGGCAGCCCATCAGTATATCAGCCGGGCGCCTAAATCTTGAGGTAGCGCTTGATGGCGAAGTTGGCGCTCAACGCGGCAAGCAGAATGCCGATGATGACGAGAAGTGGAACCACGAGAAGCGAGTCGCCCACATCGACGAAGGAGATGAACAGAAGCCGTGGCGCCAGATAGCCCTGCACGAAGAAGTGCACAAGAGCCACAACGGCTCCCCCGGCAAGGATGGAGCCGATCACGGCCGAGAAGACGCCCTCGAGAATGAACGGCGTTTGAATGAATCGGTTCGACGCTCCCACGAGCCGCATGATGCCGATCTCCTTTCGGCGGGAGAACGCCGAAAGTCGAATCGTCGTCGCGATCAGCAGCACAGCCGCAATGAGCATCAAGCTCGCGATGCCGATGGCAGAGTAGCTGGCGATGTTCAGTACGCTGAAGATCTGGTCGAGATACTGCCGCTGGTCAGTGACAGACTCCACACCCGGGGTATCTGAGAACGCTTCGATGAGTACGGCGGACTGCGACGGGTCTTTGAGATTCACCCAATATGTCTGGTTGAACTGTTCAGGCGTGACGAGCTCTGTCATCTCGTTGCCCTCAAACTGCTTGGCGAAGTTTTTATATGCCTGCTCGTGATCCTCGAAGTAGTACTCCTGGATGTACCGCGACAGCGTCTCGTCTTTGAGCTGCGCTTTCACATCGGCGAGCTGCTCGTCTGTCGCGGCGCCAGCGGCACACGCGGCATCCACGGCAGCATCGGTCTCGGTGCACATGTAGATCGCCACTTGCGCACGGTCGTACCAGTAGTTCTTCATCTGGCCGATCTGCATCTGCATGAGCGCGGCCGCTCCGACGAACGTCAGCGAGATGAAGGTGACGAGAATCACCGAGATCACCATCGAGGCGTTGCGCCTCAGCCCGTTGAGCGCCTCAGAGAGCACAAGGTTCAGCCTCATCGAGTCGGCCCCACGTTCTGCTCGTCGTCACCGGACTCGTCCTGTTTACGCAGGCCAAGCCTTTCTGCAAGCGAAAGATGCTCTGAGGTGTCATCAGACGCGTCCGGCGTCTGTGCGTCGCCGGAAGATGCAGGTTCGGCATCAGGAACCGACTCAACGGTCACGGGCACCGCAACAGAATGCGTATCGGGCGTTGACGCCGCTTCCTCGGCCTCGACCTTTGCAATGGCCGCTTGTTCTCCGCGCTCGGGAAGTGGAGTGATGTCGATGATCGATGCCGTGTCCCCGTAACCGCCCTTTGTCTCGTCGCGCACGATGCGCCCGTCGACGAGCTCGACGACGCGTCGGCGCATTCTGTCGACGATTGCCGCTTCGTGGGTGGCCATGACGACTGTCGTGCCGTTGCCGTTGATGCGCTCGAGCAGCTGCATGATTCCGGCGCTGGTCGCGGGGTCGAGGTTTCCCGTCGGTTCATCTGCCAAAAGAATCTGAGGCTTGTTGACCACGGCGCGCGCAATGGCAACACGTTGCTGCTCGCCACCGGAGAGCTCGTGCGGCATCCGACCGCCTTTGCCGTCGAGGCCAACGAGCTTGAGCACGTCAGGCACAGTTTCTTGCACGAAGCCCCGCGACTTGCCAATCACCTGCAGCGAGAAAGCGACGTTCTGAAACACTGTCTTCGTCGTGAGCAGTCGAAAATCTTGAAAGACGACACCGAGATTGCGGCGGAAGTACGGAACCTTGCGATTGGAGATCGACCCGAGGTCGTGCCCAAGAACGTGGACGGTTCCCTTCGACGGTCTCTGCTCCTTGAGAATCAGCTGCAGGCAGCTCGACTTTCCTGAGCCGGAGGCGCCGACGAGAAACACAAACTCCCCGCGCTCCACCTCAAGCTGTACGCCGTTGAGCGCTGGGCGAGGGTTGCCGGGGTATTTTTTCGTGACTGCGTCGAATCGAATCATGACTCTCCGAGCCTAAGCAGAGCACACGCCATCCGGCGGAGCGACTCGCCCCGAGAACGCGCGGATTCAGCTATTCCGCAACTTTCATTGAGCGCCAACGAATGCCCGCAGCGATAAATCCGTCGAGGTCTCCGTCGAACACGTTGCTCGGGTTGTTCACTTCGTATTCTGTTCTGAGGTCTTTGACCATCTGATACGGCGCGAGAACATACGATCGCATTTGGTCGCCCCAACTCGCGGTGATGCTTCCCGCGAGCTCTTTCTTCTTCGCAGCCTCCTGCTCGCGCTGCATCAGCAGAAGCCGAGACTGCAGCACGCGCATGGCGGCCGCGCGGTTCTGAATCTGGCTCTTCTCGTTCTGCATCGAGACGACAATCCCCGTGGGAATGTGCGTAATGCGCACCGCCGAGTCAGTGGTGTTCACCGACTGACCACCGGGACCAGACGATCGAAACACGTCGATGCGAATGTCGGTGTCGGGAATGTCTACCTCTTTTGCCTCTTCCATCAAAGGAATCACCTCGACGGCGGCAAAGCTCGTCTGTCTCTTGCCTGCAGAGTTGAACGGGCTCATGCGCACAAGGCGGTGGGTGCCCGCCTCGATCGAGAGCTTGCCGAAGGCATACGACGCATCAATTTCGAAGGTCGCCGACTTGATGCCGGCCTCCTCTGCGTAACTGGTGTCGAGAACTTTTGCTGCATAGCCGTGATGCTCAGCCCACCGCACATACATGCGCAGCAGCATGTCAGCGAAGTCGGCGGCGTCGACGCCCCCGGCTCCGGCCCGGATTGTGACCACGGCGGGACGAGCGTCGTACTCGCCGTTCAGCATCGTCTGAATCTCAAGGTCGGCGATGGTCTTCTGCAGGCTCGAGAGTTCGCCGCGGGCCTCGTTGGCGGACTCTTCGTCGTCTGCCTCGTTTGCAAGCTCAATGAGCACTTCGAGGTCGTCGATCTGCTGTTCGACGCTCGCCACTCGTTTCAGATCTGCCTGTGCGTGGCTGAGGCGGCTCGTCACCTGCTGGGCCTGCTCGGGGTCGTTCCACAGATCGGGTTCGGCCGCCTTCTCGCTCAGCTCCGCAACGTCTGCGGTCAGCTTATCGACGTCGAGAACGGTACGAATGTCGGCGAACGTTGTGCGCAGCGCGGCAATGTCCGCGCTCAAATCGAGCTCTAGCATCGTGTCACAACACTACAGTGCTGCCACGAGCCCTGCCCGAGATTAGGCTGGGCTCGTTATGGCCGTCGATGATCGTGGGTTCTCGCTGCGCACTGTCGCTGCCGCCGTCTATCTGCCGACGCTCCTGTTCGGCATCGGCGAAGGCGCTCTCATCCCTCTGATTCCCGCGGCGGCGTCGAGCCTCGGCGCCACGATCGCGATTGCCGGCACCATTGCGGCAATGTTGAAGATCGGCGAGCTCATCGGCGACATTCCAAGCGGCATCCTCGTCAGTCGCATCGGCGAGAGAACGGCCATGATCACGGCTGTGGCCGTTGCTCTCATTGCCGCCGTTGTGATCATGCTCGCGCCGAACCCGGCGGTGCTCGGCATCGGCGTCTTCGTGCTCGGACTGGCCACTGCCGTGTTCGCCCTCGCCCGCCACGCGTTTATGACAACGTACGTTCCCCTTCGGTATCGGGCCAGATCACTGTCGCTTCTCGGCGGGGTCTTTCGCGGAGGGCACTTCGTCGGTCCGCTCTTGTCTGCCCCGATCATCCATCTCACGGGTGGAATGGCCGGGGTCTACTGGACGATGGTGGTGTTCTGCCTGAGCGCGGCGATCGTGCTGCTGATCCTCCCCGATCCAGAGAAGGTGCTGCGCGCCACACGCGCTGATCGAGAATCGACAACGCCGGAGATCGCCGTAGCCCCGAGCGGAATCGTCTCGACAATCAGCAGAAATCGCCGGGTTCTCGGAACCGTCGGCGTCGGTGCCGCCATTCTCTCGGCATTGCGATCGGCGCGCACGGTGATCATTCCGCTCTGGGCAGTGAGTCTCGGTGTCGACGAAGCATCCACCGCTTTGATCATCGGGCTAGCGGGCGCCCTCGATTTCGCACTCTTCTACGTGAGCGGGCACATCATGGACCGCTACGGTCGCCTCTGGGGCGCATTGCCGCCGCTCATCGGACTCGGTGCGGGATTGGCACTGCTCGCCCTCACCCACGATGTTTCGGCCGCCATCGTCTGGATGTGCATTGCGGCCGGCTTTCTCGCTGTCGCCAATGGCATGAGCAGCGGCATCCTGATGACCCTTGGAGCCGACCTCGCGGGCACCCGAAATCCCGCACCGTTCCTCGGAGCCTGGAGATTCGTGACGGATGCTGGCGCGGCAGCCAGCCCGCTGCTCATCGCCGGGATCACCGGCGTCGCATCGATCGCGGTAGCCGCGGGCTCGCTCAGTGGGCTCGCGGTGCTGGGAGTCGGAGTGATGGCGACGTGGCTCCCCCGGTACGTCGATAAACCCCGCCGGGATCAGTGACCAGCAACGGATGCTGTTAGTCGAAGACTGACCGGGCGACGCTCGTGGCTTCCACGCGGATGCCCTGCGGAACGAAGAGCGTGAGAACCGGCGGTCGCCACCAGCTCGACACGGTGACTGTCGCGCTCACGCCGTCGTTGCTCGTGGCGGTGTCGAGGGTGAGCCCGTCTACGGAGTCGAATGCCGGATCGTCGAGAAATTCCGATACCGCCGCATTCACCTCATCGGGCCGAAGCGACAGCGTCGGCCCCTCCCCGCCGCCCGCGCTAACGTCGGAAAGCGAGAAGGCCTCCGCCCCGACGAGCGACGCGGCGTCTGCGATGCTGAACAGTTGCTTGCGCTCCAGGTACAGCGATGTCACGGCCGCCACGATGAGAATGAGCAGCAGGGCAAGGGCCCCGTAGAAAATCGTGAGAATGAGAGTGGAACCCTCGTCGTCATTCACCGTCGCCCGTCTCACGGCGCCCCCCAGAACCGCGAGACCTTCTGCACGGCGCGCGCCTGAACAGGCACGCTCGACGCAGATCTGACATCTAAGACGTCGGGAACCAACGGGAGCGGAACCCTCACGTTCACGGTCACTGTCACGACTTCTCCTCGAGCGAGGCACTCGGCCCCGGCGCCCGCGGAGCACGTGACAGATACATGCGCATCGTCAGCATCCACTCCGAAATCAGCGAGGCTGACACGCACGGCAGCGTCGACGCGCTCACGAGCGTCGGCGGGTGAGTCAGCGAGCACAAACACTCGAGCCGCCTGCCTCGCCGCGCCCGTGACGGCCAGCGAGCCTCCCTGAATGTGAGCGAGGGCAATCACGAGGTATACGAGAGGAACTAAGAGAATCAGCCCCGCCGTGATGAATTCGAGTGAGGCCGACCCTCGGTCGTCGGTCGCCCTCTCAGTCCAGTGTCTCCCGCGCCGCATGACCCGATACCTCCAGACCCTTTTCGATTCCGATCAGCCCGATGATCGGCAACGTCGTCGTCACAGTCACGACGGTGCATGGCTGCCCGTTCCAGTTCGCATACCCCACGTCAATGTGCTGGGCGTAGTCGGCGCCGATGGCCGTCGTGATGAGCTGTCGCGTGCGACCGGCGCCATCTGAGAGCGTCGTGTCGGCCAACGCTGCCGTACGTGCGCCTTCTGCTGCCGCGTCCAGAACCGTATTGCGCACGAGCAGCCCGAGGCTCAGCTGAATCACGCTCATGGTGAGCAGGGTCAGCAGCCCGGCGACGAGCGAGAACTCAGCGACGGCCGAGCCCTCGTCCCCACGGATTCTCTGGCAGGCGCTCACACCGTCACATCCCGGTTACCTTTGCGATCGCCTGCTCGAATATCGCACTCAGCGCAGGACCGGCCAGTCCCCAAATGAGAATCACCAGGCCTGCCGTCATCAGTGTGATCAGCACCCAGCCCGGCACATCACCGGTGTCGTCGGTGGTGTCGAGCATCCGTCTTCTGAGTGTTTTCATGATCTCCTTGCCTTTCTTGGCTATGGTTTGCGTTGTCAGAATCCAGCGCGCAGCACGAAAATTCCCGGAAGCAGCGCGAAGGCGATGGAGAGGGGCAGAATCAGAAGCACGAGCGGCACCAGCATCGCCACTTCTTTGCGGCCAGCCGCTTCGAGGAGCGTCCGCTTGAATTCTTCTCTGGCATCTTGCGCTTGTGCACGGAGCACCAGCGAAATTGGCGACCCGTGTTCCATCGCTGCACACATCTGTTCGACAGCCCGCGTCAAGGGAGGCGAGTCAACGCGAGCGGCGCACCGCGTCAGCGCGCTCGCGACGGGGCTGCCTGCCGCGGTGTCGACGAGCGCGCGCCTCAGCTCAACGCTGAGTTCCCCCGATCCGATGTCGGCCACTCGCCGCAGAGCGTCGACGATGCCCTCTCCCGCCGAGAGCGACAGGCTGAGAAATTCGAGCACGGTCGGGACTTCTTCGCTGATTTGGGCAACACGGGACGATGCGCGGCGACGCAGCAGCAGGTCGTATCCCACAATCGCCGCAACGGCGAGCGCGAGAGGCATCAGCAGGGCGATCAGCCCACGCCCGTTCTGCACGAGAGCAACGCCGAGCCCGGCTCCGCCCACGAGCCCAGCGACTCCGGCAAGAACTTGCCGCGTGCGAAATTGCTGCACCGTGAGCGCTGACCCCGATTGCCCAAGCCACTTCTCAACGGAGACGTTGCCGCCGAGCGCAGCAGAGAGCATGCGCGCTGCGCGCCCGAGAACCGGGCCAAAGAGGCGTCCGAGTACGGGCAGCGGGTCGGCGACACGTCGTTCTGTGATCTGTCGCGCCTCGTCAGAGACATCGAGCAGGTAGGGGGCGATGCGCTCGGAGAGACGGCGAGCGCCGAGGCGCGGCACTGCCGCGGTCAGTGACCACAGTCCTGTTCCCAGGAGGCAGCCGAGAACCAGCGCGAGTCCCAGCGCGTTCATCGGAACCACCTCCGCTCCTCCGGGAGGCGACCAAGCGCGAGCATGACGCGATAGGCGATGACCGAAACAGCGGCGCCGGCGACGATGACCGTCACTCCGAGAGGCGAGTTGTACGCGGCGGCGGCTTCTGGACGAGAGGCGAGCAGAAACAGGATGAGCCAGGGTGCGGCCACCCCGAGCTTCGCTGCGTTGCGCACCCACGATTGCCGTGCGTCCACCTCAGAGCGAATTCCCGAGTCCTCGCGGATTGCCGCGGACAGACTGCGCAGCACACCCGGCAGCTCCGTACCGCCGACGTCGCGGGCCATCTTGAGCGTCTCGATGATCCGATCTGCCACGGGGTCGCCAAGCTCGCCCTTCAACCGGTCGAGTGCTCCGGTGAACGATGTCGACGTGCGATAGTCCTGCGCAAACGACCGAAACGAGCTTCTCAAAGCATCCGGTCCCGCCTCGGAGAGCTGTGCAACCGCCTCGGGCAGCGCCGTTCCCGATCGAATTGATGACACCAGGTGGTCAACGACGTCTGGCCACAGCATTCGGTGCGCCCGCCTCATCGCGTGTGCACGCCACGTCACGATCGCGGCGGGCGCTAGCGCGCTGCCGAGTCCGGCCAGCAGAGACAGAACGACGATGGCAAACGACGCATGCACAACGCCGCCCACAAGCGCCGCCATCAAGAGCGACACAGCGAGAAACGCGGGTACCGGAACAGCCCCCATGCCGGCAAGCGCCAATCTCGATCGCAGCTCGTCAGCGAACACGGGTTGGGCGGCTCGCCTGGTGAACAGCACGGTGTCGGGAAACACGACGGCGATGACAATGAGGGCAGCACCGATGCCGAGGATCGTGCCGAATCCGAGAGCAATCATCAGCTGCCTTGCACGATCAGCTCGGCGGCATCGACTCCGGCCGCCTCGTATTTGCCGAGACGTTCCGGAAGCGATCCCGTTGCGGAGAGGCCCTCTGCTGTGCGCCGGTAGATCGTCGTCGCCTCAATCTCGCCGCCGGTCGTTCGACCTGTCGGCGCGACGACCTCGATGACGCGTCGCACCCCTGCGGCATCCCGCGCGCAATGCACAACGAGGTCGATGCACGATGCAACGGTCGGAACGACGAAGGCACCGTCAATATTCGATCCCGCGAGGAGCGGCAGCGTGCAGAGCTTGCGCAGACCATCGGCAGCGGAGTTGGCATGAAGAGTGCACGCTCCAGGCACCCCCGAGTTGAGCGCAATGAGCAGATCGAGGCTCTCTGCCTCGCGAACTTCTCCCACAATGATGCGATCGGGGCGCATGCGCAGCGACTCTTTGATGAGCCGTCGAAGAGTAATCTCACCTGTTCCCTCGAGGCTCGGTTGCCTGCACTGCATTCCCACGACGTCGGCCGCCGTGATGTCGAGTTCAAATGTCTCTTCAACGGTGATCATTCGCTCGGTCTGAGAGACAGAGTTCAGCAGCGCGCCAAGAAGCGTCGTCTTGCCCGCCTGCGTCGCGCCTGAGACCAGGACGTTGCACCCCACGTGAACGCTCCGGGTGAGAAACTCCGCCGCCTCTTCGGTGAGAGCATCGCGCGAGACGAGGTCGTGGAGAGTTCGGATGCGGGAGGTGAACTTTCGAATGTTCACCGCCATGTGCCTGCGCGTGACATCGGGAATGACCACGTGAAGACGCGACCCATCGGCAAGTGACGCGTCGACGAATGGAGAGCTCACATCAACACGTCGTCCCGTTGCCTGAAGCATCCTCTCAACAAGGTCACGCACAAGAGTCTCGGTGAGAACCACATCGGTGAGCTCGGGGTCTCCGCCGCGCGCGACAAACACACGCGTCGGGCTGTTAATCCAGATTTCTTCGACATCGGGGTCATCGAGGAAGTGCTGCAGCGGGCCGAGGCCCGTCAGCGAGGCGATGATCTGCCGAGCCGCAGTGCGCTCATCGGCAATGAGCTTTCCCGTACCGCCAAGAGCTTTCTCGGAATACCGCTGCAGCTCTTCGGTGACGTAGCGTTCCGTGAGCTCAGCGTGGTGCGAGAGGTCGGTTCCGTCGCGTCTCACCCGCTCACGCACGGCTTCGGCGACGATGTCCACTGCTGTCGTCATCCCGTCATCATGCCGAAAACTGAGCATGCCCGTGAAAGTTATCCACAAGCCGCGCGTCCGTCGCAGAATCGCGCCTCTCCATGAAGCAAGCTCACAGTCTGCGTACAACAGAAAATCAATAAACTAGTACCCACGCGGGAGTGGTGAAATTGGCAGACACGCAGGATTTAGGTTCCTGTGCTTTCGAGCGTGTGGGTTCAAGTCCCACCTTCCGCACTCAGGGGCAGCCCTGTTGACCCTCGCTTGTTGGGAGCACACCTCATGATGCATGCCGGACTCATCCCCTGGCTTGACCCCGAGGTCATCATCACGGGTGCGGGCCCGTGGGCGGTTCTCGTCGTGTGCCTCATCGTGTTCGCAGAGACGGGCCTGCTTGTCGGATTTCTGCTTCCCGGAGACACGCTTCTGATCATGGCTGGGCTTCTCGCTTTCAGCCCTGGTCTCGGTTTCGATGTGTGGTGGATAGCGCTGTTCATCGGAGCCGCGGCCTTCGCCGGAGGCGAGGTTGGCTATCTGATCGGGCACCGCGCCGGCCCTCGAATATTCGAACGCAAAGAGTCCGGTCTCTTCAGCATCGAGAACGTGCATCGAACCAATGCCTTCTTCGAGAGATTCGGCCCCCTCGCCGTCGTCGTCGCCCGTTTCGTTCCCGTTGTTCGCACCTTTGCCCCGGTTGCGGCGGGCGTAGCGCACATGAGTTACCGCCGGTACAGCCTGTATAACTTCATCGGCGCGATGCTCTGGGGCGTCGGGCTTGTCTTCGTCGGATACTTTCTGAGCTATGTGCCGCCCGTCGCAGATTTTGTGCGCGACTACATCGATTTGATTCTCGTGGCGGCCGTCGTCATTACCGTCGTCCCGACGCTGTGGCACTACTTCTCGGCGCGACGCAAAGCCCGGCGATCCGCTGAGGCAGGCGGAACCGATCGAACGGATGCTGACGGAGCCGCCGAGTTGCGTCTAGATTCCTCGATCGTGAATAACCGACGTCGCTGACGCCTCGGCCTAGGAGTGCGCGATGTCTTCGGTGTCGGCGTGCTTGACGGGCTCAAGCTGGAATGTTGAGTGCTCAACGTCGAAGTGCTCGGCAAGGCACGATCCGAGGTGATCGAGCAGAGCCCCGACTCGTCCCTGTTCGAAGACATCCTGTTCGACGATGACGTGCGCTGTGAACACCGATTGGCCTGACGTGATCGACCAGACGTGCACGTCATGCACCCCGACGACTCCCGGTGCGTTTCGCACGTGCGCGCGAATGACCTCGACATCGGTGCCCGCGGGCGTCGACTCATTGAGAACGCGCCAGACGTCTCGCAAGAGCACGGCGGCACGGGGGAGGATGCCGGCGGCGATGAGCAGCGAGGCGATGGCGTCGGCCTTCGCAAACCCGGTTGTCATGATGACGATTGCCGATATCGCAACGAGAACCGATCCCAGGAGGTCGCCGAATACCTCGAGGTAGGCACCCTTCATGTTTATGGAGTTTCTGACACTCGGTCTCAGAAGAACAAGAGATATCGCGTTGATCACGAGCCCGACAAGGGCGACGAGCAGCACGGGAAGACCACTGACGTTGGCGGGCTCCGGGTCTGTGAGTCGCTGTACTCCTTCACTCGCGACAGCAACCGCGACGCTTGTCAGAATCAGACCGTTGATGAGGGCAGCGAGCACTTCCGTGCGTTGAAAACCCCAGGTGTGACGATCTGTCGCCGGCCGAGCAGCGATTCCGATCGCGACGAGCGCGATGACGAGTCCTGTGAGGTCTGAGAACATGTGACCGGCATCGGCGAGCAGAGCCAATGAGCCTGTGGCGAGTCCTCCGACCACTTCGGCGACGAGGGTCACCGACACCAGACAGATGACGACGATGAGTCGCCTTCTGTTCGTGGTTCCGTGGGAATGATCGTGCGCCATAGCTCCACGTTAGGCAGGGACGATCGCCGTTCTCAAGCGTGTCGCACAGATAGGAATGATGGCCATTCTCATTACCATCGTCGCCCGGTGTGAAGCGGCTCAGAGTCCTCGAAGAATTGGTGCCGCAGCGCGGAACGCGCGCGCCCTGTGGGAGATCTCGTTCTTCTCGTCCGGTGGCAATTCCGCTGAGCTCACGGAGTATCCCTCAGGCACGAAGATCGGATCGTATCCGAAGCCGTTCTCGCCCGTCTCCTGCAACGCCACGCTGCCCGGCCACTCCCCCCGCGCTATCTGCTCGCTCCCGGTCGATGGGTCGACAATCGCGATCGAGCAGTGAAACTGCGCCGCACGGTTCGCACCGCGAATGTCGGCGAGCTGGGCGAGCAGAAGCCGCCTATTATCGGCATCCTCGCGTGTTCCCGACCACCGGGCCGAAAAGATCCCCGGTGCACCGCCCATGATGCCGACGCTGATCCCGCTGTCATCGGCGAGCGCCACCCGTCCGGTGTGCGCGGCGGCGGCCCGTGCCTTGATGAGCGCATTCTCGTCGAAGCTGGTGCCGTCTTCGATCGGCTCCGGTCCGTCATACGCCTCGATCACGATGTCAGGAACGTCGTGACCGAGGATCTTCTGAAATTCGGCGATCTTGTGAGCGTTGTGGCTCGCAAGCACCACGTGCAGCGTCATTCGCGCTCAAGCGCCTGGCGCTGAAGCGTCGTCAGTTCCCGTGCCCCGCTCGTCGCCAAGTCGAGCAGCGCATCGAGCTCAGAGCGATCAAACGGCGCGCCCTCGGCCGTACCCTGCACCTCGACGAACAGACCTCGCCCGGTCACGACGACGTTCATGTCTGTCTCCGCGCGAACGTCCTCGACATACGGCAGATCGAGCATCGGTTCGCCATCGATAATTCCGACGGAAACCGCCGCGACGCTGTCGATGAGCGGCACCGACCTTTTGCCGATGTGTCCCTTTCCCCGCGCCCATTCCATGGCGTCGACCAGGGCAACGTAGGCGCCGGTGATTGCTGCGGTGCGAGTGCCCCCGTCAGCCTGCAGCACGTCGCAGTCAATCACGATGGTGTTCTCGCCGAGAGCCTTCATATCGACAACGGCACGCAGGCTGCGACCGATCAGGCGGGAGATCTCGTGGGTGCGGCCGCCGATCTTCCCCTTGACAGATTCGCGCCCCGAACGCTCGTTTGTCGCCCGTGGCAGCATCGCATACTCGGCTGTCACCCAACCTTTGCCTTTGCCCGTCAGCCAGCGCGGAACACCCGGCGTGAACGACGCAGTGCACAGCACTTTGGTCTTGCCGAACGAGATGAGCGCCGAGCCTTCTGCCTGCTCGCTCCACCCGCGTTCGATTGTGATCGGTCTGAGCTGGTCTGCCGTGCGTCCGTCTTTGCGTGTCGTCACGAATTTTCTCCTTCTCTGAGTGCTGCCTGAAGCGAGGCGAGGTCGATGGCTCCGGTCTGAACCAGGTTGACAGATGAGATCTCGTGCCCGATCAGTCGGTGAGCAAGCTCGAGGAACTCGTCAGCGCTCTGGCCGGTCGCCTCGTAGTTGTGAGTGGGTGGAACAAGAGCTGTGCGTGCGATGCCGCGATCGATGAGCGTGCGATACACGTCGTTTGCCGTCTCGGTGTCACTCGACACCAGGGTCACGTCTGGCCCCATAACGTAGGAAATCACGCCTTTGAGAAACGGATAGTGTGTGCATCCGAGCACGAGGGTATCGATTCCGGCATCCCTCAGGGGGCGCAAATATGCTTCAGCCACCTCAAGCACTTCGGAACCCGTCGTCACTCCGGCCTCGACGAACTCCACGAAGCGCGGGCAGGCTTGAGCGACGATCTCCAGGTCGGGAGCCGCGGCGAAGGCGTCATGATACGCACGGGAATTGATGGTGCCCTCGGTGCCGATGACGCCGACCTTGTGATTGCGAGTCGTCGTCACCGCGGTGCGCACGGCAGGCTGAATCACCTCGATCACCGGAACCGTGTATCGCTCGCGAGCATCTCGCAGCATCGCTGACGATGCCGTGTTGCACGCGATGACAATCATCTTCACGCCCTGGGCGATGACATCGTCAAGCACTTCCAGCGCGTACCGTCGTACGTCGGCAATGGGCTTGGGGCCGTAGGGCGAGTGCGCTGTATCGCCGATGTACAGCACCGACTCGTTGGGAAGCTGGTCTTGGATTGCACGAGCGACGGTGAGACCGCCGACACCCGAGTCGAATATCCCAATCGGCGCATCAGTCACGAACCAAGCCTAGCCGTCCCCCGGGTAGGCTTGCGGCGTGAACACGTCGACGGCATTTCGCACCGACCGCTACGAACTCACCATGCTCGAGGCAGCGATCGCTCACGGCACGGCGGATACGCCGTGCATGTTCGAGGCATTCGGGCGCCGGCTGCCCGGGGCGAGACGCTTCGGCGTCGTTGCCGGCATCGGGCGGCTGCTTGAGCGCATCCGCGATTTTCGCTTTGCCGATGCCGAGCTCACCTGGCTCGCCGACAACGATGTCGTGAGCGCACGCGCCATCGACTGGCTTGCCGACTATCGCTTCAGCGGCGATATCTGGGGGTACGTCGACGGCGAAGCATATTTTCCAGAATCACCGATTCTGATCGTCGAGTCGTCATTCGGCGAGGGCGTGCTGCTCGAAACGTTGATTCTCAGCATTCTGAACTACGACTCCGCGGTTGCCACGGCAGCAACCCGCATGGTGACGGCCGCAGCCGGAAGGCCACTGGCCGAGATGGGGTCACGGCGTGCAAACGAGGATGCCGCCATCGCCGCCTCCCGCGCGGCGTACATCGCCGGCTTCAGCGCGACGAGCAATCTCGAGGCGGGGCGCACATGGGGAATTCCCACAATGGGAACGGCGGCACACTCGTTCACACTGCTTCACGAAAACGAGGAGGAGGCATTCCGAGCGCAGGTTGCCGCAGCGGGCCCGGGAACGACCCTGCTCGTTGACACCTACGACGTCGCCGCGGGCGTTGAGACAGCGATTCGCGTCGCCGGAACGGAACTCGGTGCGATCCGTCTCGACTCCGGAGATCTGCCGACCCTCGTCGTCGACGTGCGTCGGCAACTCGACATGCTCGGCGCGCACAACACGAAGATCACTGTGACCAGCGATCTCAACGAGTATGCGATCGCGACCCTGCGCACGGCGCCGGTCGATTCGTATGGGGTCGGAACGTCTCTCGTGACCGGCTCTGGGTCACCCGCTGCCGGACTTGTCTACAAGCTCGTGGCTCGCCAGGTGGCCGACGGAGACTGGGTGTCTGTCGCCAAGGCCTCCGCGGGAAAGCGATCCGTGGGCGGGCGCAAATACGCTACCCGGCTGCGCGACGAAAACGGTGTCGCCAGACAAGAGAAGGTGTACATCGGGCTGGGCCCTGAGGAGGCGAAATCGATTCCGGCGTCAGAGCGCCCGCTTCTGGCCCCGCTGATCACCGCAGGCGAGATCAGCGACCGCTATCTCGGAGCTTCTGGCACGAGCATTGCCCGCGAGCACCACGCGATGGTGAGGGCAGAGCTTCCTGCGGACGCGTACAGACTCGGTCGTGGAGACCCCGCGCTTTCGACGACGTTCTCCTAGGGGAACGTCCGCGAAAACGGGCTATCCCTTGCGCATCCGCTCGTAGACCTTCTTGCACTCGGGGCAGACCGGAAACTTCTCGGGGTCGCGCCCCGGCGTCCACTTCTTGCCGCAGAGCGCACGCACCGGCTTGCCGCTGATCGCCGACTCAAGAATCTTGTCTTTCTTGACATAGTGCGAGAAGCGTTCGTGATCGCCCGGATCGATCGTCTCGTTTTCGAGCAGCTCTTCAAGCTCGCGATCGAGAACAGACGTTGACCCTCCCGTGGAGAGTGGATCTTCAGTGCGCACCTGAACGTTCATGCTCTCCAGTGTAATCCGTTCGCGCTGCGTGATCAGTGAGAAGTGGCGAACTCGATGATCTCGGGGCCGCGTCGGTCAAAGGCACGACCGCCAAGCCAAATGCCGACGACGAAGACGAGGATGCCGGTGCCCACCCCCGTCACCAGTGCCCACATCGTCGCGTCCGCGTCGCCGGCCAAACCTCTCCATGCGAAGTACAGGGTCGGAAGCGACAGAACAAACGGAATCAGCAAACCGAACGTCTGGCTGAAGCCTCCGCGTGCTCCGCTGTACTGCGGCTGCTGAAACGGGCTGTCTCCCGGCGCTGCAGCGGGGTACGGAAACCGCGTCGACAGGTAGCTTGCGACGCCGAGGGAGGCAAGCAGAAGGCATGCGGAGACTCCGAACATGCTCGGCAGCGTCGACCAGTCGCCGAAGAAGGCGATCGAGATCATTGATCCGATCACGACGATGGGAACTCCGATGAGAAGTGTCGGCGCCGTGCGCCCGAGCCGGTCAGCGTATCCCTTGACACCGGAGGCGACGTGCAGCCATACAGCGCTTGCGTCGAACGCGAGATCGTTGTGCAGCGACCAGCCGAGGAACAGGCACATGAACGGCAGAGGAATCAGCGCAAGCGGCTGCGCGGGCACGCCGGCGATCAGAAGAGGCGGAATCAGCAGAAAGGGAAGCACGGGAATGATGAGGATCGATACGATATACCGCGCGTCTCTCCCCCAGTAGCTGAGGCTGCGCGCCGCGATCGAGCTTGTTGCCCGCGCTGGCATGATGTCGAACCAGCCGAGGCTGCCGAAGCCTCCCTCGGGAATCACTCGCGGTGCGGTGCGCAGCGCACGGGCCACCAGCGCCCACCAGACCATGTACAGAACCGCTGTTGTTCCCACCGCGATGGCGAGCGTGCCGAGCGCACCGGCGACGTCGCCAAGAGCAGCCTCCCCTGGGGCCGCCCAGACTGCTCCAAACGGTGTCCAGCTCACGGCTTCTGCGGCACGCCCGAAATCGCTCACCCCGGACCTGGCGCTCCAGTCGATGCCCAAGGCGAAAATAACAGCGGGAGCGATAAGCACGAGAGTCAAAACGAGAAACACCACGCGGAGCTCGCGTGACTTTCGCGTGACAAGCGCACCGCTGGCAATGTACTCGGCAATGCGTCCAACCAGCGCACACGTGGCGACGGCGAGGATCGCGCAAAGCGACGCGACAACTGTCGCGAAGGTTCCCCGCGACCAGGTGCTGATTGTTGTGATGCTGAGCACGATCACCACAAGACTGGGAATGCTCAGAAGGCTGGCGAGCAGGGTTGCCGGAGCCAGGACAGAACTTCGGATGCCGAATGACGAAAACAACCGTGGATCGAGCGGATCCGTCACACCGAGCATTGCCGGGATGAGAAGGAAACCGAGCACGACGAACGACCCGGTGACGATGAGGAGATCTCGAACGTTTGCCGCACCGGCATCGGCGAGTCCGATGAGCCCCCGAGCGAGAAGCCATGTTGCGAGCGCCACAACGACAATGAGCAGACAAGCGCCAACGATTCGTGCCGGGCGGCCGCGAACGGCGCCGAACGCGAGCTGCAGCCTCAGTCGGAGAAGCTGTGCAACCATTCAAGGTCCTCCGTCGCCTTGCGTCCGCCAACGAGCGCGATGAAACGCTCCTCCAACGTGCTTCCATTGCGCACATCGTCGATGGTGCCGCTTGCGAGCAGCTCTCCCCCGACGATGATCGCGACATTGTCACAGACCCGCTCGATGAACTCCATGCCGTGGCTCGAGAGAATGACCGTTCCGCCGTTCTCAACGTACTTCTGCAGAATCTCGGTGATGCTCGCCGCCGAAACAGGATCAACGGATTCGAAAGGCTCGTCGAGCACCAATACCCGCGGCGAGTGGATAAGTGCGCACGCGAGGGCGATCTTCTTCGACATTCCTGCTGAATAGTCAGACACGAGGCGCCCGATGGCATCTTCGAGCCCGAATGCTCGTGTCAGGCTCTTCACGCGGGCACGTACCGTGACGTTGTCGAGGCCGCGCAGGACGCCAGAGTAGTAGAGCAGCTGTGCCCCAGTGAGCCGGTCGAACAATCGCATTCGGTCGGGCAGGGTTCCCATTGATCGCTTGGCTGCAGCAGAATCTTTCCACACGTCGATGCCGCTCACCGTCACGGTGCCCTCATCGGGCCGCAGCAACCCGGTGATCATCGACAGCGTCGTTGTCTTTCCTGCACCGTTCGGCCCGACGATCCCATAGAACGCCCCGGCTGGAATGTCGAGATCGATGGATTTCACGGCGACCGTGTCGCCGAATGCTTTGTGAAGTCCTGAAAGGGTCACGGCGCCACGAGACTTCTCGTTGACCTCCGTGTCTTCCGCGACGAGCACGTCGGCCGCCTCTTTCGCCGCTTGAGCTCGAACGGCCCGGGCCGCCGTGCGCACCGCCGAGCGTTCGGCTGCCTTTTTTCGCTCAGTCGATATGCGTTCGCGCGTGCGCGTCCAGGTGCCAATCGCCCACGCTTTCGCTGCGTCAACGGCAGTCTCCGAACCCGCTTCGGTGTCGGCGCTTTCGACAGCGGCGTCTCCAGACGAAGCATGATCTGATGTCACCTGCGGTGGCGCGCCGTCAGCGGGATCGCTGACCTCTCGCGGGGCATCCACCTGATCCGCCGCCGAAACCTGGGCCGCCATCTTCGCCGCGGAGGAAACAGCGGTCGAGATCGTGACAACCGGGGCCTTCGCGGGCTTCGACGTTGCGGATGTGGCCTGAGCAGCGGCCTTGGCTGTCGCAACAGCCGCCGCGCCAGTTGCTGCCCCACTGCTCCCTGCGGGCGTTGCTCGCTTCGGCGCTGACGTCTGTGCAGCAGCAGCCGTCGTCGAGTTCGACTTCTTCACAGCCGACCCGGATTCCTGTGCATCGGCCGACTTCGCGCGAGAGGATGCCGATTCTCCCTGTGCCGGCACCGCGGACGAGGTCTTCTTATCGGTTGAGGGCGACGTGCTCCCCTTCGCCGATGATGACGAGCCCAGTGACGAGCCGATGGCCGCGTCGCCGGCGGAGTCAACCTGAGACTGTGTCACCTTTGCCTGCGTTGGCTTAGCCTGCGTTGGCTTCGTCTGTGCTTGTTTTGCCGGCGTGGTCTTTGCCGACGTGGTCTTAGCCGGCGTGGTCTTCTTGGGTGTTGTCTTCTGCGTTGTCGACTTCGTCGTTGACGATTTCGTCGCCGTCGTCTTGGGACTCGACGCTTTCTGGGCCGCCGTTTTCTGGGCCGCCGTTTTCTGGGCCGCCGTTTTCTGGCCCGCCGCTTTCTGGCCCGCCGGTTTCTGGGCTGCCGACTTCTGGGCAGACGTCGTGCGCGTCGAGCTCGTCGTCTTCTTCTTTGCTTGAGTCGGTGCCGGCTTCTGTGTTGCTTCAGCCTGCTCGGCGCCCGCGGGCTCTGTGGCAGCCGATGCCGCTTTTGCCTTTTGCGTTGCGGAGGCCGATGCCGCCGATTTCGGCGCGCTCTTCACCGGAGCTTCCGCAACGACGGCTCGGCTGGTTGCGGGCTTCCTCTTCGCTGCCGCGCTGCCGCTCTCACTGGCCTTCGGACGTGACGCGCTGGGCTTTCGGGCGGCCGCGGGACGGGATGCTGTTGAGGTGCCATCACTGTCTTTCGGCGTCGCCTCATCCGGCGACGCCGACACTCGATCCGGTTTGCTCTCTGCGGAATCAGTCGGCGGCGTCTCATCGGGCAATGGCGAAGGCGCAGAAGTCACCCATGAAATCTACCAAGCAGTTCTGACAAGCGCCTCATCCGAGCGAAGTATTTCCCTCAATTACCGGCTGGGAGAACACCGAGTGTGTGATTACGAAACTGCAACAAGCGCCTCCTCAACCTCATTCACGCAGAGTCGTCCGCTAACGTGAAAACTGGCATAAAGGGGTGTCACAGCATTAATCGTCGAGAGAACATCGCGTTTCAAACGGGTGAACACCCACTGATGTTCGGCTCGAATCGCAACGTGAGGAGCCACCATGACCACACAGGTCGTTATTTTAGCTGCGGGGATGGGCAGCCGTCTCGGGCGCTCTCTCCCTAAGCCGCTGACCGAACTCAACGATGGTCGCACGATCATGCAGCAGCAGTTCGACAACATTCACCAGGCGTTCGGCAAGAACGTGAAAGTGTCGATCGTTGTCGGCTACAAGCTTGAGCACATCATCGAGGCGTTCCCCGACGCAAACTTCGTCTACAACGAGCAGTACGACCAGACGAACACGTCGAAGAGCCTGATGCGCGCGCTCAAGGCATCGTCAGCCGGCGGTGTCCTCTGGATGAACGGCGACGTCGTCTTTGACCCGTCCGTGCTTGAGCGCGCAGCCGCGCTCCTTGCTCGCGACCAGTCGTTCGTGACCGTCAACACGTCGCGCGTCTCTGACGAAGAGGTCAAGTACACGACGACCGCCGAGGGCTACATCAAGGAGCTCTCGAAGACCGTCAAGACCGGTGCGCTCGGCGAAGCCGTCGGCATCAACTACATTTCGCGCGCCGACAAGGTGAAGTTCATCCGTCATCTGCAGCGTGTCGATGACCAGGACTACTTCGAGCGTGGGCTTGAGCTCTCCATTGCCCACGACAATGTTCTTGTCGAGCCGATGGATATTTCGGATCTCTACGCAGTTGAGGTCGATTTCGCCGAAGACCTCGAGCAGGCAAACCTGTACGTTTGACCCGCTTCATTATGATGCCGGCACGCGCCATGCGCGTGCCGGCATCATTTTGGCATTATGTTGGAGCCTGTGACATCAGCAGCAAACCCGAGGGCTCCGCACACGAAAGCGAGCCGTTACCGTAGCGCACTATGGCTGCTGACAAAGCGCGATCTGCGCGTGCGCTATTCGACGAGCGCTCTCGGCTACGTGTGGTCGATTCTTGACCCCCTGGTCATGGCCGGTATCTACTGGTTCGTCTTCACTGTCGTCTTCGATCGCGGCGACAGCATCGGCGAGCAGCCGTACATCGTCTTCCTGCTTGCCGGACTTCTGCCTTGGATGTGGTTCACCGGAACGGTGTCGGACTGCACACGGGCCTTTCTCAAGGATGCAAAGCTCGTACGCTCAACATCGATCCCGCGCAGCATCTGGGTGAATCGCCTCGTGCTCTCGAAAGGGATCGAGTTCGTCGCGTCGCTTCCCGTTCTCGCGGCATTTGCGATCGTCTACAACGCCCCCGTTACGTGGTTCGCCCTTCTGTTTCCCCTCGGGATCGTGCTGCAGGCGACTCTCATCGTGGGAATCGGGCTCATCATCGCGCCCGCCGTTGTGTTCTTCCGCGACCTCGAGAGAGCGACGAAGCTCATTCTTCGCTTCTTGTTTTACGCCTCCCCCATCGTGTACGGCTTCTCTGACCTGCCCGAGAGCATTCAGCCGATCGCAGCGTTCAACCCGCTTGCCGGAATCATGTCGATCTATCGCTCCGCGTTTTTCGCCGACCAGCTCAATGTGTTCGCCATAACGATGTCGGCGCTCGTTTCTGTCGTTCTTCTCGCCATCGGAGTGCTCGTGTTCAGCCGCTCCGAGCGCAGCGTTCTCAAGGAGCTGTGATGACAGCATCCGTTATTTCCGTTGTTGACCTCGGCGTGCGCTTTCGCCGCAACCGACGCGGACGACGCAATTTCAAAGATCTCTTTGCCGGCAAGAATCGGCGATCTCGTCCTGGAGAGTTCTGGGCACTGCGCAATGTCTCGTTCGAGGTGGAGCGTGGCGAGGCGATTGGGGTCGTCGGTCGCAACGGACAGGGCAAGTCGACGCTTCTCAAGCTCGTGACGGGCGTTTTGCTGCCCGATGAGGGAACGGTGACCGTCACAGACGGAGTTGCGCCGCTGATCGAGATCACCGGCGGCTTCGTGAACGACCTCACTGTCAGAGACAATGTCTATCTCACGGCAGGGCTGCACGGCATGAGTCGTCACGATATCGAGGCGCGCTTCGACGAGATTATCGAGTTCGCCGAGATCAGCGACTTCGTTGATACGCCATACAAGCATCTGTCGAGTGGCATGAAGGTGCGCGTCGCCTTCGCCGTGATTGCACAGCTTGATGAGCCGATCATGCTGGTCGACGAGGTTCTCGCTGTCGGCGACAAGGCATTCCGCGAGAAATGCTACAGACGCATCGACGAGATGCTCGCTGGCGGGCGAACGCTCTTCTTCGTCTCGCACAACGAGAAGGACCTGCGCCGCTTCTGCACGCGCGGGCTGTATCTCGACAAGGGCGCGCTTGTTCTCGACGCCGCGATCGACGACGTGCTCGACCGCTACAACGAGGATTACAACAGCTGATTCGCAGGGCTCGTCCAGTCGAACGCGAAACACTGTGTTTGACGCAGTGAGGAGGCCCAATGCCGACGCAGAAACCGAGCCCGGTGCCAGAGATCGTCGCGCCTGAGATTGCCGCGATGCCACGACGCACCGAGCCGTTGCCCGCCTGGGTCAAGGCAATCGACAAGGTGCTCGCCGTGCAGCGCCCGGTTGTGGTCTCGCACCTTCGCGGACTCAGACGGCGAAACCCCGAGGCAACGAACGAACGAATGCTGCGGGTTCTCGAACGGCGCTATCTGACGGCCGTCACAGCGGGTGGTGCGGCAGTTGGCACAACCGCCGCCTTTCCTGTCGTCGGAACAGGAACGGCTCTCGCCCTCGCGGGAGCCGAAACACTCGGCTTTCTCGAGTCGACAGCGCTTTTCGCCCAGTCTGTCGCCGAGGTGCACGGTCTTCCCGTGACAGACCCCGATCGTGCGCGCGCACTCGTCGTCACAATGATGCTCGGAGGGTCAGGCAAAGAGATCCTGCGCCAGTTCTCGGGAGAGCTGATGAAAACGGCTCGCCCGCGATCGACGTTCTGGGGAGAGATGATCACGTCAAACCTGCCCCAGGCGGCCGTCGGTCCGGTGGCGGATGAGCTCACGAGGCGCTTTCTCAAGAAGTTCGTGACGACGAACGGGGCTACGATGATCGGAAAGGTCGTTCCGTTCGGCATCGGCGCCATGATCGGCGGGGTCGGCAATCACGTCGCTGGCCGCGACGTCGTGCGCAGCGCACGAAACGCTTTCGGGCCTGCTCCGTTCGCTCTTCCCGCCGAATTCGAGCCGCGCTGACCTGCTGCGGTGACGGCACGCTGATGCGTCAGTGCGGGGAATCCACCGTGCGTTCGGCCAGATCCATCTCGTGAATGCGCGCGTGCGTCTCCCACTCATCCATGAGGTGCTGAACGGTCTCGTGGAATCGCTTCGTGGCCGTGCCCGGCGTCGTGTCGCCAAAGTAGTACTGCGACCACGTGGCGATGCGCTCGACGGTCTCGGGGTCGTGGAGCAGACGATCGATCTGCTCGGTGATCTCGGCGACGTCGTCGACCTCGAGCCACTCACACGCTGACAGGTAGCCACCCGCATCGATCTTTGCTCGCTTGCTCACCGGGCGCGTCACCATGAGCGGCTTGCCTGTGGCGAGGCGATCGTAGATCATTGCCGAAACATCGCTGATGGCAACATCTGCTGCGGCGATCTGCCAACCGATCTCAGAGCCGTCATCAAAGACATGCTGCGCGCGCGGGTCCGCTTTATTCGCCGCCGAGAGCATTCCGATGATTTCACGATTTGCCTGCCCATAGAGGTTGTTCACCACGCCGGAACGAGGATGCGGGCGGTAGATCACGCGATGCCGCCCCGTCGCGAGGAGCGCACGAACCAGCCCAACACCGTGGCTCGCAATGGAGCCGTAGGCGGCAGCCGCCCGATCACCTTCCCAGGTCGGAGCGTAGAGCACGACAATGCGGTCGTCCTGCGTATAGGGAAGGGCTCCAGAGAAATGATCGGCCTGTGGCCTGCCAATCGGCAGCGCACGCTTGTCGAAGTCGTAATCCCACAGCACCCGTTCGAGGCGTGCACGAGCCGCTTCACCGGCGATCAGACTGTAGTCGTACGCCTTGAACTGGTTTGTGGTCATGTACATTTTGTCGCTCTCACCGTGATTGATGAAGACGTGCCAGCGCTGACCATAGCGGAACATCTGGAAGTTCTTCGCGTTCTGATTCACGTAGAAGACGATGCGAATATCTTGCCTGGCAACCGTCTTCTCGAGATCGGCCACGGTGCGAACGTATGTGACGGGAAGCGGCGATTCGTCGAAGAGCTGGAGCGCCGCCGTTGACCCGCGGCTCAGGATGAGAACGGGCCAGGTCTTCGCAAGCTCGATCAGAGGCTTGTACCACTGACGGATCTGGTACATGTTCACTGATTCGTCAGCGAAATAGACGGCGATCTTGAAGCGCTCGGGCTCAAGCGGCGGCTGCGACCGCACTTTCTGCCGGAGCACCATATGCGCTCGACGGTTGTCGACGAGTTTCTTACCCAGCTGTACGGCTTTTTGGGCGTCTCCGATCACATTCATCGTGCTTCACAGTATCGAGGGCAGATAACAGTTTGCTTGGAGACCATCAGATGACCGGTGGCCTTCCCGCTCGGGCCATGCGGACGACGGTGCGCCAGCTCATTGTGGAGCGGGGGCCAGGGCTCGTCGTCCAGCCTTCCCACCATCCGCCGAACCACGTTAAGAGAACGGCGGGGCGTCGCCACCAGCGAAGCAGTGTGATTCCCGTCCACGACAGAACATAGATGGGCCGCAGGATCAGCGGCAGGTTTCTGCGTGCAAGCCACACCCGATTTCGCGCATTGAGGCGATAGTAATCGTCATGTCGCGTTGGGTGAACGTAGGGGTGATTTGCGACAAGATCGCCGGCGTACCACGCTCGCCTTCCGGTATCCCACACCCGCCAGGCAAGCTCGATTCCCTCGTGTGCGTAGAAGTACTCATTCCCCCACCCACCGCACTCGTCGAAGACTCCTCGCGGCATCACGATCACCGCTTCAAGGCACGAGAAGATATTGCTCGAGTGGGTGCGCTCGCCCTTGCGGATGCGCGGAATCCACCGTCGCGGGGCGCGACCGTCCGCGGCATCCTCCAGGCGAGGTTGGATGAGACCGATATCGGGGTTCGCGGCGAACACGGCAATCGCATCGCGCAGAAATGTGGTGCTTGGCAGTGTCGCATCGTCGTCGAGAAAGAAAATGTACGTTCCGGTCACCGACGAAGCCCCGCGGTTGCGCCCCGCCGGAATTCCCACGTTTTCGGCGAGTCCGAGTCCCCGAACCCCCTCGGGGAGCCCCGTCGGCTGCCAGCCGTTGCCGACGACGACGATGTCGCAGATCACGCCCTGCTGAGCCTGAACCGATTGGATGCCTGTCGTCAGCTCATCTGGCCGCGTGCCCTGCGTGAGCACCACGACGCCGACGGACGGCTCATCCTGCTCAGCCGCGGACACGCTTGGACGTCATGATCGCGAGAAAGTGTCCGATGAGCGTCAGCACGGCGACGACGAGAAGAATGACAAGGATGCCGCGCATCGCGATCTGGTCGCCGATGAAAAGGCCAATGACTGCCGCAGCGAAGATCACCATGGTCATCTCGACGGAGTGGAAGATGCGGTGGAGCGGAATCACCCGCGCCAGTCGACGCAGTTTGGCGAGAAGACCGCCGGAGGGTGCCATTTCGTCATCGGAGTACGTCAGTTTGGGCGCCCCGAAGTTGGCGCGAGCAACGCGCACCATGTCGTTGAGCGCCTTGTTCAGCACAAGCACGAGCGCGAGTGCCAGCCCCAGGGTCGTCCAGAGGTAGTCACCGTCGGGAGTGAAGGGGTATCCGGCCGCTCTGATGGCGAGGGCAAGCGGGATGAGGGCTTCGGTGGAATAGTGCCCGACAGCATCCAGAAACGCACCGGCGGGCGACGAGGTTTTGCGCCACCGGGCGACCTCCCCATCGCAACAGTCGATGAGCATCTGCACTTGGCACATCACAAGCGCGAGGGCCGCTCCGCCGAAGCCGGGAATGAGAAGGGATGCCGCGACGGCCCAGCCGCTGAGGATCATGAGGCAGGTGACGCCGTTTGCGCTGATGGGTGTGCGCAGCAGCAGCCAGGTGACGTACGGAGACAGATCACGCAGGTAGAGCGCCGCCGTCCAGTGCTCGGCGTTCTTGCGTGCCCGGACCTCGTCAGGCTGCGCTACAGCGCGAAGCTCGGCGATCGTCCGAGGACGACGGGGGCGTTCGTCATTCGGGAGCGACACGGGAGTCCCCACCCCTCTCGTACTTCTGGGCGGCAATGTTGCTGGCGAGCAGGAGGAAGCCGGGGATGAATCCCACTCCCCAACAGAAGTGTATGCATGGAAGCACGATAATCAGCCAGCACCGCACGGCGACGCGTCGAACCCCTGGAAGGATCAGTGCGGCGCCGAGCACGGTGAGCACGTACACAGCAGGGATGGCGAATGCGAGAACGAGCCACGGTGTGATCCCCATGAACGCCTGCACAATGCCGACGATGCCGAGAACGGTTCCCAGGGCAACGCCGATCACCATGAGCGGCGGAACAAAATATCTCAGTGTATTGCGCACGGGAAAACGCCTGCTGAGTTCCCCTCTCCACATTCCGGTCGAGAAGAACTGCCTCGCCAATCGAGACAGCGATGGTCTCGGACGATAGACGACACGAAGCTCCGGAGTGAACCAGACCGAATGCCCACCCTGACGGATGCGGCGGTTGAGTTCCCAGTCCTGACCGCGTTTGATGCGCTCGTCGAAGAGCCCCACCTGCGTCAGCGCATCGCGCCGAAAGACGCCGAGGTACACGGTGTCAGCAGGCCCCTCCTTGCCGCCCACATGATGCGGTGTGCCGCCCAGCCCGACACGTGAGCCGTACGCGGCGGCGACGGCCTCCTCGAACGGCGTCGTTCCCTGTGCATCCATGATTCCGCCGACATTTCCCGCGCCCGTTCGCGTTATCGCTTCGACGGCGATGCGCGTGTAGTCGGAGGGAAGCACGGAGTGCGCGTCAACGCGCACGATGATGGGATTCTCGGTCGCGTGAATGGCGATGTTGAGACCCGCAGGCGTCGATCCGACAGGGTTGTCGATCACGCGCACGCGCGAGTCCGCCCGGGACAGCGCCTCGACAAGCTCGTTCGTTCCGTCGATGGATGGGCCGACAGCAATTGCCACGTCGAACGGCCCCTCGTAGTCTTGCGCGAGCAGACTGTCGACGGCGGCACGCACATGGGTTACGTCATTCAGCACAGGCATGACGTAGGACACGCCAGGCAGAGTGCCCGACGTGGGCACCTCTGACGCTGATGTTCCCATGTTCTCCACTCGATGTTGGGCCGGGGTTGAGCTTATCAGCAGCCGCTCGCCAGACGACGCAAGCGCCCGTGCTTTCTCAGCACGGGCGCTTGCGACTCAGATTCTATTCGGGCAGTTTCCCCAACGTGGCATCCGCCGTGTATGTCTTCCCGTTTCTCACGTAGGTGATCACGACGTCGCTGCCTGCTGCGCTCGCCTTGACCTGCGCGACGAGGTCAGAATCGCTGGTGATCGAGACGTCACCGTACTTCGTCACCACATCACCCGCGCGAAGGCCTGCCTCATCGGCAGCTCCACCCGCTGTGATGTCCTTGATGAGGGCACCGGCGACCGAGGCGTTCGGATCGCTCGCTGCGTTGGTGACTGCGGCGCCGAGCAGCCCATGGGTTGCCGTTCCCGTCTCGATGATCTCGTCTGCGATGCGCTTCGCGACGTTGGAGGGAATCGCGAAGCCGACGCCGATGCTCCCCGACTGGGAGCCGCCCTCTGAGCTTGATCCAGCGCTCGCGATTGCGACGTTCACGCCGATCAGCTCGCCGCTGTCGTCGACGAGCGCGCCGCCCGAATTGCCGGGGTTGATCGCTGCATCGGTCTGGATGACGGCGAGTGAGACGTACCCTCCGTTTGATGCATCGTCTTTCTGATCAGGAAGACCGAACGTGAACGGAGCATCTTTGTCTGAGCCGTTGTCTGGGTCTTCGGGAACCGCCGACGATGCGACGGTGATGCTGCGGTTCAGCGCGCTGACGATTCCATCAGTGACGGTGCCGCTGAGACCGAGCGGCGCACCGATTGCGACGGCCGCATCTCCGACGTTCACATTCGATGAGTCGCCGAACGTCATCGGCGTCATGTCCGACGCATCCTTGAGCTTGATCACTGCGAGATCGTAGACCGGGTCGGTTCCGACGACGGATGCCGTGTAGATATTGCCTGCGTCGTCTGTCACCTGAATATCGGCATCGGCCGACTCGCCGTCGAGAGTGACGACGTGGTTGTTGGTCAGCACATACCCGTCTTTGCTCAGCACGATGCCGGAGCCGCTTCCGGCTGCCTGGGTGCCGCGAACGGAGATCGTCACAACGCTCGGTGCTGCCTTTGCGGCGATGGCCGTCGTCGCGGTGACTTCTTTGTTGTTGTTTATCGTCACAGACGAGTTCGGAGACGAGTTTGTCACTTCGTTGCCCTGCTGGGCGCTATCGATGATCGAGAACGTTCCGGCACCGGATGCGCCGCCGACGAGTGCGCCGATGACGAGGCCTGCAACAAGCATCCGGGTACCTGTCTTCTTCTTTGCGGGCTTCTGCGGTGCGCCAGGGCTCTGCTGTGTCGGCATGGTGCCCGTCGCGTGCGCGCCGTGAGGCGCAGCGCCAGGCTGCGGCGTGCCCGGGTAGTTTCCGAAGGTCGACTGCTGACCGTACGGCTGCTGGTGAGGCATGCCGAACGCGTTGGCGTTGCCCGCACCGGGATGCTGCGGCTGAGGTTGACCCTGAGGGGGTGTGTATGCCGCGGCTGGAGCTGACCATGTGTGGGGAAGCTCTGGCTTCGGAGGCAAGGGATCAGAGTTCGCGGCGGCGCCCGTCGCGTTTGAATCAAAGACGGCCTCGCCACCGGCGTTCTGCGCGTCAGGCTGCGGTCTATTCTGCTCACCTGGTGCGCCCTGCTCGCTTCCGGGAGCGCCGGACTCGGGGGGCGTTGGGGTGTTGGAATCGTTGTCGTTCATGCTGAGTTCCTTCCAGACATCACCAGTGTGCGACTCGAAGCTATCGATCCCGCGTGCTGCGCCTATGACGGAGCTATGTCAAAACTGCGACCCTCCTGTGAAGGTGCTATCCGCAGGCTAATGCAGGCGACTGACCATTCTCCGAAAGAAGCCTGCCGATGTGCCGAGATTGGCGAGCACCGGCAGCCGACAGCGTGCGCCGTGGCGGATAGCCTAGGTGCATGCGTGATCACGGTGGATGGCGAAAAGCGGCGGCAGGAGCCGGACTTCTGGCGGCAGACGGCTCAATGGCCGAGACGATATTTGCCGAGATGACCGCCCTCGCGGCTCGCACGGGCGCCATAAATCTCGGCCAGGGCTTCCCCGACGAAGATGGCCCGGCGCATGTGCTCGAGGCCGCACGCGCGGCGATTGCGGCGGGCACCAATCAGTACCCGCCCGGCCGGGGGATTCTCGAGCTTCGGAGTGCGGTGAGCGAGCACCAAAAGAGGTTCTACGGTCTTGAGGTCGACCCTGAATCGGAAGTGCTCGCAACGGCCGGCGCAACAGAGGCCCTTGCCGCGACGATTCTTGCGTTAGTCGAGCTGGGCGACGAGGTGCTCACATTCGAGCCCTATTACGACGCATACGGCGCCCTCATCTCGTTGGCCGGCGGCGTGCACACGACGGTTCCGCTCTCCTGGCCCCACTTCGAACCCGATCTGGATCAGCTCGCACGCGCGGTCACCGACAAAACTCGACTCATTATCGTGAATGACCCGCACAACCCGACGGGGACAGTGTTCAGCGCAGAGACGCGTGAGCTCATCGTGCAGCTTGCCGAGAAGCACGGAGCGATAATCGTTACCGATGAGGTGTATGAGCACCTCACCTTCGGCGAACGCCACACACCGATCGCAACGGTTCCTGGAGCAGGGAGCCGCACGGTGACGATTTCGTCTGGCGGTAAGACATTCAACACAACGGGTTGGAAGATCGGGTGGCTGACGGCATCCGCCGATCTCGTCGACGCGATTCTCACCGTCAAGCAATACCTCTCCTACTCAAACGGCGCGCCATTTCAACCTGCCATCGCCGCGGGGCTGCGAAGTGACGATCGGTTCTTTGAGGAGCTGGCCACAAATCTCGATCGCAAACGTCTTCTTCTGAATCACGGACTGCGCTCGGCGGGGTTCGACATTGCGGAGTCGGCTGGCACCTATTTCACGGTCGCCGATGCCGCTGCTCTCGGCTTCGACGACGCCGTCGAGTTCTGCCGCATTCTCCCCGAACGTGCCGGCGTGATCGCCGTGCCGATCTCCGCGTTCGTCACGCGGAAGCACGCCCCCAAGTATCGCTCCCTTGTGAGGTTTGCGTTCTGCAAGCGCACAGAAACACTGGAGCAGGCCATCACGCAGCTCGCCAGACTCCGGCGTTGACCGGCGTCGTTTCGCTCACTCTCCGGTGCGAGCGACGATTCCGTAGCGGCGCAGCTGCAGCGAGGGGTTGACCGCGCGTGTCTCCGTGAGCACCGCACGCGAGATGAACGCGACGGCAACATCTGACTGCGTGCCGAGTGTGGCAAGCGGCACCCCAGACGGGTCGACAACCATGCTATTTCCCGCGCCGATCGACGGAGGATGGTCGGCGCCGGCCACGTACACCGTATTCTCGATCGCGCGCGCCGTGAGAAGCGTGCGCCAGTGGTGCTCCTTGAGTGGCCCACGCACCCACTCAGCGGGCACGAGCACAACATCGGCGCCCGCGTCGACGATCCGCCGCGTGACCTCGGGGAAGCGCAGGTCGTAGCACGTTTGAAGCCCGAACCGGAGGCCACCGGCTTCGAACGTCTGCGGCTCGTCGAGCTCGCCGGCGACGACCCAGTCGCTCTCTTTCTGCCCGAAGGCGTCGTAGAGGTGCTGCTTGCGGTACACCGCGACGGTCTCTTCTTCAGGGCCAACCGCCACCGCGGTATTGGCGAATCGACGCGGATCAACCGTCGTCTCGACGAGACCCGCGACGATGTGCACGCCGAGTTCACTCGCGAGCGCCTCAAGCGATCGGACGAACGGACCATCGAGGCTCTGAGCATGCCGGGCGAACGAGTCGTCCATGGGGGTCACGAAGTAGCTCGAGTACTCGGGAAACACAATGACGGATGCTCCGCGCTCCGCCGCGCGGACCGAGAACGAGCGGATCGTCGCCAGGTTCGCGTCAATGTCGGGCGTCGGCGCAAACTGGGCGACGGCAACGCCGATCGGTTCATGCAGTGTCATACCGCCAGCATATGGTTCGTTTGGCCGAGTCGGTAGTGGTCGTCAGGCGAGCGCACCTGCAGCATAGCCAGCCTGGCCAATGTGCTGCGCGGCATCGTCGATGATGCTGACGATCCGCGCTCCCCTGGTCACGGGCGGGTTCCAGTTCTCGTCGATCACCTCGCCGAGGTCGTCGTCGCTGAGCGTGCGCAGGTAAGCGAGAAGAGCGTCTGTCGTCTCGGAGAGATACTCGTAGAGCACCTCCGCGTCGTCGACGCGAACGGCCCGAGCTTCCTCTGACGTATGGCCGAAGCCCACCTCGTCGCCAGCGCTCCCCAAACCCGTCCTCTGTGCATAGTCGCGCGTACTCCACACCTCGTCGCCGCCGGAGAGTCCTGCGAGCTGAACATCGATCTCGCGCCCGGTATGCCAGAGAAGCCACGCAACAGAATTGTCGTGGCCGCCAGGATGCCCGTTCAAGACGTCAGGCCCAAGCGTCGAACGCAGACGTTCTGCTGCGTGGCGTGGGCGGTTCGCTGCTTCAATGAGAATGTCGCGTGCGTTCATGGCCGCTACAGTACACCCGTCTCGCTGGTCAGGGCCCGGTCGGACCGCGGTGCTCTTGGGCACCGCGGATCGCGTTTGCGACAAGGGCGTCGGCGAAGTCGAGGTCAAGGGGTTTGTCGGGAATGAGGAGCCGATGGTAGCAGGCGCCCCAGAGCTGGTCGACGAGCATGTCGGGGTCGACATCCTGGCGGATCTGACCGCGTTGCTGTGCGCGCCGGAAGGCCTCGACGGCCAGGGCGCGGCGCGGGCGTGAATAGGAGACGGAGAAGCTCGCTTGCAGCGTGGGGTCACTCTGAGCTGCGCCGATGATTTCGGCGGTGACCCGCCCCGCTTCGCCTGTGGTCAGCAAAGTGACGAAGGCATGGAGCTGACTGCGCACGTCGTCAGTGATATCCCCGGTGTCGGGAAACCTCAGGTCATTCTCCACGCGATCAAAGTATGCCTCAGCAGCGAGGGCGCCGATGGACGCCCACCACTTGTGCAGGGTTGTCTTGCTGACCGCGGCCTCGGCGGCGACCCGTTCGTAGCTCAGCGCCGACATCCCGTGATCGAACAGGAGCCTCGCTGTGGCGTCCAGCGCGTCGCGACGGACCTCATTCGCAGGCCGTCGCCCCCGACCTCTCCGCCGGGGGCCTTGGCGTGCTCCAGGGTCAGACACGCGTCGGTTCGTACTCATGATGTGATCCTCAGCAACTCGGCGACCCGAGCGTGATGATGGCGTCTGATCGCTCAGCGGCATGGGCGCGACTCATGCGGCGCCTCCGTTCACGAACAGAGTCTGCCCGTTGATCCACCGGGCCCGACCGGCAAGTGAAGATACAATTTCGGCGATGTCGTCCGGTTGCCCGAGCCGGCCCATGGGGTTGGCCGCCGCGATCGTGTCGATCAGTTGCTGGGGCTTGCCCTCGAGGAAAAGCGACGTCGCGACCGGGCCGGGCGCAACCGTGTTGACAGTGATGTCCCTGCCTCGCAACTCTCGGGCCAGGATCAGGGTCATGGCTTCCACCGCTCCTTTGGTCGCAGCGTAAGCGGCATAGTTTGGCGGTGCGAGCCGAGTGGTTGAGGACGAGAAATTCACGATCGCACCGCCGGCACGCAGCGAGCGCGCGGCAAGCTGATTGACGACGAACGTTCCGCGCAGGTTCGTCCGCACGATCCGGTCAAAGGTCTCCAAGTCCATCTCCGTCAGCGGCGCGAGTGGCATGATCCCCGCGGTGTTGACCACCACGTCCACGCCGCCGAACGCGTCGTGCGCCTCCGTGAACATCGCGGCCATCTGCTGCTCATCTGCGACGTCTCCGCCGACGGCGATCGCGCGTCCACCTCCGGCGGTCACCGCAGAGACAACGTCTTCGGCGCGCTGACGCCGACCGCTGTAGTGCACGGCCACAGCCATTCCGTCCGCGGCGAGACGCTCGGCTATCGTCCGACCGATGCCGCCGGATCCGCCCGTTACCACCGCGACACGGCCCTCAAAGATACTCATATGATCACTCCGTTCATATCCAATGAACGCAACAATAACACAAACGAACGCACCGTTCATATCTTTTTTCGAGATACGGGCTGTCGCCGCGGTCGCGGGCAGGAGAAGGCTAACGACAATGGCCCCGACCTGGAATGAAATTCCAGGTCGGGGCCATTGTCTTTGGTTGCGGGGGCAGGATTTGAACCTACGACCTCTGGGTTATGAGCCCAGCGAGCTACCGAACTGCTCCACCCCGCGGCACAAGAAATAACTCTACCAGAGCATTAACGCTCCCCCAAATCGAGATGGCCTCTGTCTGGCAGAGTCGGGAATCCGGTTAACGGATGCTGCCGGTCGGCGCAGAGCGTCGACCGGCAGCATCCGTGCAATTCTAGGCGCTTAGCCGTTGATCAGCTCGAGAGCCTTTTGGATGGCCTCATTGAGGCGCGTGTCTGCCTCGCCATATGCCGTCCAGTCTCCGGCCTCCATCGCGGCCTTCTTGTCTTCCATCGCCTTCTGTGCATCAGCGAGCACATCGGCAAGGTCTGACGAGGGCACGTCGGGCGTTGTGGAGCCCGAATCGCCGCCCGTGTCGCCAGAGTCACCCGAGTCATCCGGAGGCGTCTCGGTATCGTTCTCGCCGTCGGCGACGGCTTGGTCGCCAGCCTGGGCGCCAGAGTCACCGCCGAACAGTTTGTCGAGCGCTTCGTCAAGCGTGTCTTCGAACGCGATCTTATCGCCGAACGCAACAAGCACCTTCTGCAACAGCGGGTAGCTGGTTTCACCGGTCGACTGCACGTACACCGGCTGAACGTAGAGCAGACCACCACCGACAGGGAGCGTCAGGAGGTTACCGTTGAGCACCTCGGTCTGCCCCTGCTTCAGAATGTTGATCAGGTTCGATACAGCCGTGTCCGAGTTGAACGAGTTCTGCACCTGGCCCGGGCCCGGCACCGTCGTATCCTTCGGCAATCTGAGCAGCGTCAGCTTTCCGTAATCGTCGGAGACTTCGCCCTTCGTGTTGCCCGCGTTCGAGTTCGCCGACAGATAACCGGCAAGCACGCTCGACGCGCCACCGCCGCCGGGTATGAACGTCGTGTACAGAGAGTACGCCGGGTGATCCTCACCGGGCATCTGCATCGACAGGTAGTACGGGGGCTGAAGAGCGCTGCTGCCCTCCTGCGCCTGCGGGTCGGCCGGAGTCTTCCACAGGTCGGAGTCCGAGTACCACTTGTTCGGGTCGGTCACGTGGTAGCGCTGAAGCACATCACGCTGCACCTTGAAGAGATCTTCGGGGTACCGCACGTGCGACAGGAGGTCGCCGCCCATCTCCGACATCGGCTTGACCGTCGATGGGAAGATCTTCTGCCACGTCTGCAGAATCGGGTCCTTGTCATCCCACGAGTACAGCGTCACCGAACCGTCATACGCGTCAACCGTTGCCTTCACCGAGTTGCGCATGTAGTTGATGTCGTCGAGAAGGAATGACTGATTTCCGTCTTCGTTCGAGATCGCCGAGCTGAGGCTCGTCGTCTTCGAATACGGGAACGAATTCGACGTCGTGTAGCCGTCGATGATCCACACGATGCGCCCGTCGACGACGCTGGGGTACGCATCGGAATCAAGCGTCAGGTACGGTGCGACCTTCTGCACGCGCTCGCGCGGGCTGCGGTCATACAGAATCTGCGACTGTGGGTTCACATTGTCAGAGAGGAAGATCTGCTCTGACTGGAACTTGAGAGCATAGACAAGCTTGTTGAAGATGTTGTCGAGCTTGGGCCCAGCGTCACCGGAGAACGTCGTGTACGTCTCACCCGACTCGCCGGACGGGTAATCGAGTTCGACATCGCTTCCCCCCTTGGGGCCGCCGACGATGGAGTACGTCGGAGAGTTCTCACCGAAGTACACGCGCGGCTCGAACTCGCCAAGCACGCCCGTCGAGGGAATTCCCGACTGCATGAACACGGGCTCACCATCACTGGAGCGCTGGTTGCCGTACGCAGCAACGAGACCGTAGCCGTGCGTGTACACGAGCGAGCTGTTTACCCAGCTGAGGTCGTCCTTGACGCCCTCCTGGTTCATCTCGCGCACAGCAACGACGGCATCCTGTACCTCACCGTCGATTGTGTAGCGGTCGACGTCGAGCTCAGGCGAGAACTGGTAATAGGTCTTGAAGCGCTCGAGCTGCGTCACCGTCGCGCTGATGAGATCGGGGTCGATGATGCGAATGGATGCTGTCGTCTCAGCGTCCGACCGGAGTGCACCCGGCTCGGCATCCGTCGTGGCGTCGTAGGAGACCTCCTTGACGTCAGAGACACCGAAGGCGTCGCGCGTCATGTCGATGTTGCGTTCGATGTACGGCTGCTCAAGTGCGCGCTCGTTCGGCTCCACCTGGAAGCGCTGCACAACCCACGGGTAGGCGCTGCCGATGAGAAGCGCCGAGACGAGAAGCAGTGCCGTGCCGATGACCGGAAGACGCCAGCGGCCGATAAACGCGGTGACGAAGAACAAGATCGCGACAAAGGCAGCGATGCCCGCAAGAATCGCCCGTGTGGGGATCGTCGCGTTGACGTCGGTGAAGCTGGCGCCTGTGATGAGGCTGCCGGTCTCTGTCAGCGTGAGGTATTGGTCGACCCAGACGCTGATCGCCTGAATGAGCAGGTAGACGCCGGCGAGCACGGCGATCTGAATGCGCGCCGCCTTTGAGATGCGAAGCTCACGACCGACGAGTTGGATCGAACCGTAGAGGAAGGTGACCGCTGCCGTGCAGATGAGCGAGAGAAGCACAACGGCCGAGGCGAACGCGAGAATCTCACGGAAGAACGGCAGTTGGAAGAGGTAGAACGACACGTCGAGGCCAAACTGAGGGTCGCTCTGCCCCGTTGGCGTTGCATTGAGCCACATCAACACGGTCTCCCAGCTTGTCGCGGCCGAGAAGCCGGCGAACAGGCCGAGCAGCACGGGAATGCCCCACATGCCGAGTCGGCGAAGCGGCTCGACGAGCTCCTGGTAACGGTCGAGCTGCGAATTCAGCTTCGCGTAGACGGGTCGCAGCCGATACGCCAGCTGCAGCGCACCCCACACCGGAACGGCCATCGCGACGAACCCGATGAGGAACATGACGATCGTGGCGACCCACTGCGTGGTGAGCACCTGGGTATAGCCCAGCTGCTGGAACCAGAGGAAGTCTGAGTAGAAGTTCGCGAAAATGAAGAAGAGCACGACAAGCACACCGACGGAGATGAGTGTGATGGCGAGTGGTGCGCGCTTCTTGCGACCGGCATTCGAGGAACGTGCCGTGGCAGATGACATCGATTGGCCTTTTCAGTGTCGGGGGTTTAACTGTCAATCCTACGGATAAACGCCATGCTTTGCCTGTGCAGCGCAGGTGCTCAGGGCGAACAGGTCGGCAGCGACGCGGTGTCGCTGCCGCCTTCGAGCGTGTTCAGCACTGTGAGCGAGTCTTCGAGCGTTGCGACTTTGAATACCGTGAGTCCATCGGGAACATGCCCGACAACCTCGTCGCAGTTATCGGCTGGGGCGAGAAAATACTCGGCTCCCGCGTCGCGTGCGGCATAGAGCTTCTGACGAATGCCGCCAATCGGGCCGACCTGACCCTCGGCATCGATCGTTCCCGTGCCGGCGACGGATGCATCACCGGGCAGCGGTCCTGGCGTGAGCTTATCGACGATGCCGAGTGCGAACATCATGCCGGCACTCGGTCCCCCGACATCGTTGAGCTTGATGGAGACGTCGAAGGGAAACTCGTAGGTCTCGGTGGTCTGAACGCCGATCACGAAGCCCGATGTTCCGTCTGAGTACTCGACCTCGGTTGGTGTCACGTCGACGCCGAGCTTCTCGCCGTCGCGAACGACGGTCAACGTGAGCGGTTTGTCACCCCCGTGCTCGACGATCACGTCTTGCAGTCCGGCGACATCTGAGACGGCTTTTCCACCTGCATCGACGATCTCGTCCCCGACGTTCAGAACCCCGTCTGCCGGTGCATGCTCGACGATGTCGCCGACGATGAGCGACGATGTGAAATCGACGTCGAGTTCGGTGAGCGCCGCGGCGACGGCATCCTGTTGTGAATTCACCATCATGACCTGCGACTGGGCGTCACGCTCTTCGGCTGTCGTGCCGTCGGGGAAGTACAGAGACATCGGCACGACGGCTTCGCTCGGGTTGAACCATGCTGTGGCGATCTGAAACCAATTGGGCGACTGCTCGGGATTTCCGACGACACTCACCGTGAGCATGTCGAGGGTCTTTCCCACGTCGTAGGTATCGGTTCCGCTGATCGAAATGAGCGGCTCCGGTTCGTCGTCAAGCTCCGTCTCGCCGAGCACGTTGAAAACTGGTCCCGGCTGCTGAATGACGTAGGGCGAAGGCGAGAGTGCGAGAACACCGAGAATCACGAACGATGCAGCGAGACTGAACCAGCCGGTCGTCGTCGCCTTCGAGCGACGTGGTCTCGCCGGTTCGGGTTCGACAGCGGGTACGTCGGTGCCGTCTGCGCCGATCCGATCATCGCCTGGCAGCGTCACGCGGTTCCCTTTCCGAAGATGTTCGCGACGGGCGGACGAATACCACCGGCGACCACGACTAACCTCAAGCTTCAGGCACTAGCGTAGAGCGACAACACAGTCTCTCGCTGAAAGGTGGCTGAAGTGCCAGACGAGGACAAGAACCCCGAAGACGAGTTCCAGGACATGATCCGGGAGATTCTCTCGGGCAATTCCGGAGTGGATCCGAGCAAGCTCGCGGGTGCCGCGGGGCTTCCCAGCGACCCCGCGTCGCTGCAGGCCATGATGATGCAGTTTCAGCGCGCAATGCAGCAGAGTCCAGACGGCGAAATCAACTGGAACGTCTCAACAGAGCAGGCCGTCGAGATCGGGCGAAAGGATGCCGTCAGCATCACGCCGGCCGAACGATCGCAGCTTGACCAGGCGTTCCACGTCGCCGAGCTCTGGCTCGCCGACGTCACATCGTTTGCGTCCCTCACCACGTCGCCGCGCGCGCTGAGCCGCGCCGAATGGTCGAAGGCGACGATGCCGCTGTGGACGCAGCTGGCCGAGCCCGTGGCAACGAGCATTTCTCACGCTCTCACGACAGTGCTCAAAGAGCAGGCTCCCGAGCAGCTGCAAGACATGATCGGGCAGGCGACGCGCATGATCAAGGGCATCGGCGGCACCATGTTCGCCATGCAGCTTGGGCATGTCGTCGGGCAGCTCTCGACCGAGGTCGTCTCGGGCGGAGACATCGGCATTCCCCTTCTCAACGACGAGGCAGCGCTCATTCCGCAGAACGTCTCGGCGTTCGGCGAGGGCCTCGACATTCCCGCTGACCAGGTGCAGCTGTACCTCGCGGTGCGCGAACTCGCGCACGCTCGCCTGTTTCGCCACGCGCGGTGGCTGCGGCTGCACGTCATCTCGTCGATCACCGCTTTCGCCAAGGGCATTCGCATCGATACCGACGCCATCGAAGAGCTTGCGTCGGGATTCGACCCGTCGAACACGGAAGAGCTGCGAGAGGCGATGACGAACGGCTCGCTCATTCCGCCGAAGACCGACGAGCAGCTCGCGGCGCTCGAGCGTCTCGAGACGACGCTCGCGCTCATCGAGGGCTGGGTCGATGTTGTCACGGCAGACGCGACGACGCGGCTGCCCAAGGCCCACGCCGTGGCCGAGACGGTGCGGCGCCGGCGCGCAACGGGCGGTCCAGCCGAACAGGCGTTCTCAACCCTCGTTGGGCTTGAGCTGCGACCACGCCGGCTGCGCGAGGCGGCGGCCATGTGGCGAACCGTGACAGAAGCCGTCGGGTCAGCCGCGCGGGACTCCCTGTGGCAGCATCCTGACCTCGTACCCACCTCGGCCGACATCGACGACCCTGCTGCGCTCGTCGCGCGACTCGAGGCCGCCGAACGCGGCGAAGCACCCGAGCCCGATGAGTTCGACATGGCTCTCGAAGATCTTCTGCGTGCCGAAGACGATGCGGCCTCGGGCGGAGCAGAATCCGGCGACACCGGCGACACGGGGAAGAAGACCGACACAGACACGTCGCCAGACGACCCTCCCGCCGTTCCCTGACGAGTCGCCTGTGGATAACCGCTGCGTGAGGGATGCCGACTGAGGCACTATATCGAGCATGGTTATCCAGCTCGACCCACGCTTTCCGCTCGTGTGGCGCTCCCCCACGACAGTTCAGCTCGGCATCGACGATGTTCGCGTCGTCGCCGAGCTGTCGCCGGCGCTTGAGCATCTGCTCTACGCCGTGCGCCGCGGTGTGCCCCGCCACGCGCTGAGCGTGCTCGGGGAGCATCAGGGCCTGACCGAGGACGACGTCGACGCGTTTCTCGCCGTGCTCTCCCCCGCTCTCCGCGCTCCGCGCGTCGCCCACACGCCATTGCGCGTGCTGATCGAGGGAACGGGCGAAACCGCGACGAACATCGCGCGTGACGTCGACACGGCAGACGACGACGAGATTCCCGACGTCGCCGTTATCGTCTCTCACTTCGTGATCGACCCGGCGCTGTCCGTGCGATGGCTGAGCCGCGACGTTCCTCATCTGCCCGTCGTCATCTCCGATGCCGAAGCCCGCGTCGGGCCGCTCATCATCGGAGGTGAGGGGCCATGCCTGCATTGCATCGACCGCGAGCGAGTCGACAATGACCCGGCCTGGACGGCAATCGAATCCCAGCTGCTCGGTGTCTCGTCTCACCTCGATCGCGGCGCGTTTGCCCGCGACATCGCCGCTGTCGCCACCCGGATGCTTCACGAGTTCGACCGCGAGGGCCGACGGTCATCGACCGCCGTGAGCATTACGGTGTCGCCCTCCGCCCCGCAGCGGGTGGACGTGCACCGACAGCATCCGGATTGCGGATGCCGATCTCTTGAAGAAACCTCGACCGCTCGCGAGGACGACGCTGGCCCTCTTCAGACCAGGTGATCGTGAGGCGTCGGCGCGCTCGCGTGATGCCGACGTAGAGAAGCCGACGCTCCTCATCGATCTGATCGAAGCTTCGCGCATAGCTGATCGGGATGAGTCCTTCAGAGAGTCCGGGCAGATACACCTCGTCCCACTCGAGGCCCTTTGCCGAATGCAGTGTCGCGAGGGTGACCGCCTGCATCGTCGGCTCATGCTGCCCCGCCTGGCGTTCAAGCAGATCGTCGGTGAACTCTCGAAACGTTGTGCCTGGGGGCGCCTGGTCGACAAGTCCCATGAGCGCATTGAGCAGTTCCCACGCCGAACGCACGGCACCCTGGCCCTCGGGGGGAATCTGACTCCAGCCGAGCGAACGCAGCACGTCGCTCACCGATTTGAAGAGCGGCTCATCCGACACTGAAACGGATGCCCCTCGCAGCGCGAGTATTGCGCGCTTGACCTCCGGGCGATCAAAGAAGCGCGTCGACCCGCGAACGTGATAGCTCACGCCGACGTCGCCCAGCGCGGTCTCGAGCACGGCGGCCTGCGCGTTCACGCGATACAGCACCGCAATGTCCTCCGGTCGAGCCCCGGCCTCAATGCGCACCAGGATCGACTGCGCAATGCCGCGCGCTTCCGCCATATCGTTGTGATACCTCACGAGGTCTGGGTCGAGAGCTGGCTCGTCGCCCGATGCCCCTGCAGCCTTCAACGTCAGCGCTCCCGGCCGCTCACGCATGAGGCGGTTCGCCGTCGTGACGATCGGCTGGCTCGAACGGTAATTGCGCTCGAGCCGCACCACATTCGCCCCGTCGTAGCGGGCGCCGAAGCCCAGCAGAAATGTCGAGCTCGCACCCGCGAACGAGAAGATCGTCTGGCTCGCGTCGCCGACGACGCAGAGCTCTCGGCGATCGCCGAGCCACAGGTCAAGCAGCTGCTGCTGAAGCGGTGAGACGTCTTGGTACTCGTCAACGACGAAGAAGCGGTACTGCTCGCGCACCTGCATGGCGACACGCGGCTCCTGCTCCAGCATGCCGGCGCACGACAGCAGCACATCTTCAAAATCGATCAGACGCCGCTCGTCCTTGAGGTCTTCGTATGTCTGAAGCATCGCGACGGTCTGCTCGATATCCAGGCGCCCGGGCAGCGGACGCCCAGCGTCCGCGTACTGCTCGATGCTTCGACCAGACACCTTGCGCCACTCCACTTCGGCAGCAAGGTCACGCAGGGTTGCGGTGTCGACGCCGAGCTTCAGCTTTTCTGCGGCGTGGCCGAGAATACGGGCTTTGCCCTCAACGAGCCGCGGCATATCGCCGCCGACCACCTGCGGCCAGAAGTAGCCGAGTTGGCTGAGCGCCGCGGAGTGAAATGTCTTCGCCGGCACGTTTCCCGCGCCAAGATGGCGCAGACGACCGCGAAGCTCGGCAGCCGCCCTGTTCGTGAAGGTAAGCGCAAGCAGCCGGTTCGCGGCGTACGTTCCCGTGGCCACGCCGTGCGCAATGCGATGGGTGATCGCGCGTGTCTTTCCCGTGCCCGCTCCGGCGAGCACGCACACGGGTCCGCGCAGCGTCTCGGCAACGACTCTTTGGTCGTCGTCGAGATCGGCAAGCAGGCTCCGCGTCACTCGCGCACCAGCCACTGCTCGATGATGGCGTGCGCGATCGACGAGCGCCCCGGCAGCAGAACGCCACTCGTCTCGTCTGCGAGCTCGGCGCGGGTAAACCGGCGCACGTCGAGAATCTCATCGCCGTCGGGCACGGTGTCACGGGCATCCTGATCGCTCTCGAGCTGCGCTGAGTAACCCAGCATGAGCGATCGGGGAAAAGGCCAGGGCTGCGATCCCAGATACCGAGGCTGCGTCACCCGAACACCAGCCTCTTCGTGCACCTCGCGAATCACCGCGGCCTCGAGCGATTCGCCCGCCTCAACGAATCCGGCGAAAAGCGAGTAGCGCCCGGCCTCCCACGCGGAGTTCGATCCGAGAAGCAGGCGATCCTCGGCATCCGTCACACGAACGATCACTGCCGGGTCGGTGCGCGGAAAGTGTTCCGTTTCGCACGACGGGCAGCGGCGCATCCAGCCCGCGTGATCGACAATCGTCGCGGCGCCGCACCGAGAGCAGAATCCGGATGCTTCGTGCCACCCGAGCACGGCGACGGAACTTGCGGCAAGACCCGCATCGCGCTCGCTCAGCGTTGCTGCGATCTGACGCAGCGGAGCCCAGTTCGCGTCGGCGTCGTCCGCTCTCACGGCGACGACGGGCGTGCCCGTCGCAACGCCATTCTCGTCAGCCACGGTGGTGCCGAGGTACACCATCTGCTCTGTGTTCTCGCGCTGTGAGCAGAGCCGCAGGTCGAGGTTCTCACCGTCGACGGCGACGTCGCGTCCGCGCACGAGAACAGCCCGTGTTCGTGCATCGGTGCGGATGCCGTCGAGAAACCCGGGCTGGGTTCGGGCATTTCCATCGCGATCGAATGCTGTACGCGACAGCGGAAGGCTGCCGAGGGCTGTCATCGGACTCCTCACGGTTGAACGGGCGTGGCGCACGGGTCACGACGAGGTTCACGACCTAACCTAGATGCCATGGCCAGGTCTCCTCTCACTCTAGCGGCGGTCGCGGCGTCGGCCCTCCCAGGCACGGCGTTCATCGGCAGCGGCGAGCTCGGGCACCGCGAGAACGGAGCGTTCGACTCGGCGATGCTGCTCGCCGACGATGACACACGCTACGTGGTTCGCGTTCCGGCGAATCAGCAGTCTGAGACCGATCAGTCACGCGAACTCCTCGTGCTGCAGGCGATGAGTGACGGCATTCGCAGTCGACTTCCGTTCGACGTTCATCGCGTGCTCGGTCAGGCGCCAACGGGCGAGACGCGCGCCGTCGTCTATGATTTTCTTCCCGGCTACCAGGTCGAGGCAGAGGAGATTCCTCCAGGGGACGGCGTCGCCAGTTCGATGGGCGGAGCTCTCGCCGCAATTCATGCACTGCCCGGATCGTTCGTCTCTGAGTCGGGCCTGCCCGTGCAGAGTTCAACGGACAGCAGAGACGAAGCACGAAACGTGATTGAGCGCGCGGCAGCGACGAAATTGCTACCCGCTGCCGTGCGAAAGCGGTGGGCGGATGCCGCGGCAGACGACGCGCTGTGGCGCTTTCAGCCGACGGTCATCGGCGGTTCCGTCGCCGCGGATTCCTTTCTCATCACCGATCACGAAGCGGGCCCCATCGTCTCCGGGATGATCGGGTGGGGGTCACTGCGGGTCGCCGATCCGGCGCGGGACCTGCACTGGCTCTCTGCCGCAGGCGAAGCTGCGGAGAGTGTCTTTGCCGCATACGTCGCTGCGAGTGTTCGCACGCCAGACGCAATGATCCGGCAGCGCTCGATGCTCTATGCAGAGCTCGAGCTCGCTCGCTGGCTGCTGCACGGCAAGGATCTGCACGACCAGACCGTCATCGACGATGCAGTCGCGATGCTCGATGGACTCGTTGACAGCGTTCTCGGCAACCTCATGTCTCCGCTGTCGTCTTCCCCCGGGCCCGTCATGACGGTTGCCGACGTGCAGGAGATGTTGAAGAACACCCCCGAGACCTCTGCCGTTGCGGGGGCATCGGCGATTTCCCTGGACACCGATAGCTTCGACCCCGATGAATTTGAGCGCGAGCTAGCGAAGGCAGGAGACGAGGCGAAGGCTGACGACGCGTCGCCGCTTGCGCCGGATGAGCAGGCGACGGGCCCCATCGATCTCTCTCAGCTGCGTGAGAGCGACGACAGCCACAGCGACCGCAGCTCCTCCTCAGACGAGACGTGATCAGGGCGCACGATCAGGTCGTCGGCGACGTAATAGAGAACAGCATCGATGGTGTTTGGGTCGACCCCTTCCGCTTGCGCATAGGCCGCCCGGTAGAGCGCAAGCTGCAGCTGGCGATCTGCGAGTTCCCCGGCCGTGCGCGGCGGCTTCCCCGTCTTCCAATCGACGATCTGGTAGCCCTGCTCCGTGCGGTACACAGCATCGAGCTTGCAGATGATGATCTGGTCGGCGAGTACGAAGTTGATCTCACGCTCCACATCGATGGGCTTCTTGTCGCCCCATTCTGATGCCTCGAAGATTGTCTTGAGGGTGTCAAGGGTGTCGAGTTCGGCTCGCTCTGCCGGCAGCAGTGTCCCTCCGGCCTCGACCTCGAGGTCTGTGTCGAACAGATCCGAGTCGAGGGTTTCGACGGAGCCATAGAGGCCGGAGCGCTCCTCCACCCACGAATGAAAGAGCGTACCCAGCCGTGTCTGCCTGTATGGCCGCTCCGGCATCGGCCGTCGCAGCGCTGTGGCCACGGCATCCGGATCTGCCACGAAGTCTTTGAAGCGCGAGGCAGGGACGCGCTGAGGCAGTGCAACGCTGGACGCCGTGCTCAGTCTGCGTTGCCTCTCTGCGAGCAGCAGGGAGATCTCATCGTCCCACCGGGTCGGAACTGCGGCGTCTGCCTCGGTCACCGCTCGCGCTGCCTCGAGAACGACAGCCCGACGCGCGCCGAGCGGATCGCGCGGCCAGGGCAGGGGCTCCACCTCGATCGCGAGCGGATTCTCGTCGAGGTCGGATGCCGCGGGCAGGCCCTCGCTCGCCGAGGGAACTGCACGCAGAATCTCTGCGAGGAACGCGCCCGGACCACGCTGTCGCTTTTGCGTCGCCCAGAACGATCCGGTGGCAAGCAAAGCATCGCGGGCGCGTGTGACGGCAACATAGGCAAGTCGACGCTGCTCCTGCGCGCCTCGCCTCTCGATCGCCTCGGCGAAGTCGGCGTTCGCGCGAATGAAATCCTGCTGATTCTGCGCCGACCTCCAGGCGAGCTCCGGAAGGTCGAAACGGTCGCCTCTGAACGCATAGGGCAGCTCGCCGAATGACATCCACCCGCGTCTGTTGCGTGCCTTCGACGGCAGCTCGCCGTCAACGAGCCGAGGAACGGCGACGCTGTCCCATTCCAAGCCCTTTGCACCGTGGATTGTGAGAATCTGCACGGTTCCCGGTTCGGGGTCTTCGGTGCGTGGGCTGAGGTTTTCGCGCTTCTCTGCTTCGGCAAGCCACGCAAGGAACGGTCCAAGTGCGCCGCGCTCGTCGACGGCGAGATACGCCGAGATCTGGTCGGAGAAAGACTCGAGACTCGAACGGCCCAGCGGATTCGCGGCGTTCGCCGCCACCTCGATGTCGAGGCGAAGCTCCTGCACAACGAGACTCACGAGGTCGGCAAGGGCCAGCCCGGAGCGCCGGCGAAGACGCGCGATCAGCTCACCGCACGAACGCATTCGCTCACGACCGCTCTCGCCGATCTTCTCGAGCGCCCGGTGGGAGTCGGGGGCCGTGACGAGAAAATCGAGGGCGTCGACGAGAGACGCGCTGTCGTCATCGGCCACCGATTCTCGCAGCAGTCGCCGCGTCTCTTCTGGCACACGCTGCTGATGCAGATCACGATCGGCGAGCCATCGCGCCGTGTGCCTCAACCCGGCGATGTCCTTCGGCCCGACGCGCCACCGAGCTCCGGTGAGCAGTCTGATGAGCTCAGACCCGGCTGTCGGATCGTCGAGAACGCGCAGTGCGCAGATCAGGTCGACGACGACAGGCTGTTCAAGCAGACCGGCGAGCCCGAGCACGTGGTACGGAACGTCGTGGCGTTCCAGAGCCTCGGTGAATGGCCGAATTGTCTTCAGCGAGCGGCAGAGCAATGCTGCCGAACGCCCAGGCTGCCGCAGCTGTTCGGCAAGCCACGACGCGACCTGGTCTGCCTCATCGACAATCGTCTCTGGATACCGAATCTGCACGGTTCCGCGCGAGGCGAACGGCGACGGCGTCAGGGTGGTCACTGGAGCATCGCGCAGAGTGGGCAGCTCGGCGACGAGCGCATTCGCCGCATCGAGAAGCGACGCGGCATTGCGCCAACTCGTTGACAGCGAGAACCCTCGCGTACCCCCGAAGTCGGAGCTGAAGCGCGCAAGGTTGGAGGCGCTCGCTCCTCTCCATCCGTAGATCGACTGGTTCGGGTCGCCCACCGCCATCACTCCGTGACCGGCGAACAGCCTCGACAGCAGTTCGGTCTGCACGACGGAGGTGTCTTGGTACTCATCAAGAATCACGATGCGAAAGCGGTCGCGGTACTCGTCGGGAACACGCTCGATCGTTCGAGTGATCTGCAGTGCGAGCGCCACCTGGTCGCTGAACTCGATGAACCCCCGAGCACGCTTCTCGTCGTGAAAGCGACGCGCGTGCTCAAGCAGCACGGGAAGCGCGGCGACATCGCTGCACGCCGCCATCAGCGTGTCATCTGGTTTGCGCTTGCGACTCGTCTCGTCGTTGATCGGCAGATCGGCGAGGGCGGTGAACTCGTCGCAGAGCACGCCGATGTCGTGGATGCTCTCGAGCGCGTCGTTGTCGCTCAGGGCCTGAGCGACCCTCACAACGGCTGTTGTGATGGTGTCGACGCTCTTGTCGATGTCGGCAAGCCGCTCATCGTCACTCGACACAACAATGTCGCGGGCGAGCGACCATGCGGATGCCGCGCTGATGACTGTCACGTCGGGCTCGCGCCCGATGAGACGGCCGTACTCACGAAAGAGCGCGGCGGCGAAGGCGTTGTACGTTGAGATCGTTGGCGCTTCAAGGACATCGTCGTCGCGGCCGTCGCTTCCCCGAAGCTGTGCGATCCGCTCACGCACGCGGGTGGCCAGCTCACCTGCGGCCTTGCGCGTGAACGTGAGCCCTAGCACCTGCGAGACGGAGATGTACTCGTTCGCGAGCAGCCAGACGATCCGGTTGGCCATCGTCTCGGTCTTGCCGCTTCCGGCGCCGGCGACGACGAGGGCAGGTTCGAGCGGCGCCTCGATGACGACGACCTGCTCGTCTGTCGGACGTGGCAACCCGAGCCGTTGTGCAATCTCACGTGCGCTGAGTGTGCTCATTCCGATACTCCCGCGATCAGATGGATGCGATACGTGAACGCCGATGCCGGGTCGCGCTCATCGAGATCGACAGCGCCGGGAAAGGTGCTCGCCGCCATTCCCTCTCCCACGGCGAGGAGGCGTTCGACGAATGCGGCCTCCGCGTCACTGTCAGCGGCATCCTGAGCCATGATGCGATAGCGTCGCCCGTTCACGGCGCTCGAGACGAAAAGCAGCGCGGCTCCCCCGCTTGCCGCGCCCTCCGCACCGCCGATTGCACCGCGCGCGAGAGCCAGCTGATAGGCGCTCAACTGAGCGTTCGTCGCAATATCTGCCGCGCGCGGAATCGTACGCCCTGTCTTCAGATCGACGACGACGACGCGGCCGTCCGGCAATCGCTCGACGCGGTCGACGATGCCGCTGAGCCGCGCATGATCAACCTCTACCTCAAAGCGACCCTCCGCGCTGACAACCGTCTTGCCCTCCCGTTTGGCGTCGAGAAGGTACTCGGAGAGCGCGGCGACGAGGTCGCGGGCACGACGCATGTGCGCGTCGGCGATCCAGGGGGCATCGAAACGCAGTTCTTTCCATCGCCCCTCGACATCGGCCCACAGCGCCTGCGTGCCGAGCCTCTCGTCTGTTTGCTCGGGCTCAGGCAGCGCCCCGGCGTTCTCCATCGCCGAATGGATGACTGTTCCCATTCCGGCGATGACGCCAGAGGGGCTCGCCGCCATCGTGTCGATAAACCACACGAGCGGCGACTTCTCGAAGGTCTCGAGCTTCGACGGCGAGACGCGCACGTGTGCGTCGGCATCGCCGAGATCGACAAGTGGGTCGGTGCTCGACGGCTCGAGCATGCCGTACCACTGGCTGGGTTCGGCTCCGTCGACGCTGTTCTGCGCAAGCCGTGCGAGGGCGGATGCCGCGTGAGCGCGATCGTCGGCATGCGCACCGTGCGTCGCCACGCGCCGAAGCCGACCGGTGAGCCCTCTGAGCGTGAACGGGTGCTGACCCTCTCTGGCGTCACGCACGGGCGCTTGCGCGATCGGGCGAAACCGAAAGAACACACTTGGCTGCTCGTCGTCGTTGGCGCTCGCGCTCACGACGACCTGCGTCGATGCACGAGAAACGGACAAAGCGAACATGCGCAGCTCGTCTGCAAGCACGTCGGCGCGCGGGTCGAGGTCGCCGACGGGAAGTCCAGCGAGAACCGAGCTCAGCAGCTGTGGGTACAGCAATGAGCCACGTATCTGCGGGTTCGGCCATGCTCCCTCTTGCACGTGGGCGACGACAACAACGTCAACCTCAGTTGCGACAGCGGAGTTCGGCGTTCCCACCCACACGGCGTCGTACGCCGCCTGCGGCGTCAGGGAGTCTTCGGGAACGTCGGCGGAGAACACCTCGTCGAGAAAGCCCTCTGCCGGGTTCTCCGGAGAGCGTTCGACAAAGCGCTTTGCCGCGGTGAACAGCGCCATGACAGCATCCAGGTGTCGATTCGCCTCGTCGGCGGCGAGCCCCGTGCCGAGCGCCTGAGCGCCCCAGCTCTCGGCACGTCCACTCGCCGTCCAGATGGTCCACAGCACTTCCTCGATGCTCCCGCCCCCAGCGGCGCATTGCCGTGCGGAATCGAGCGCGGCGGCGAAACGCCCGGCGCGCCGGGCAGACGCGCTGTCGATCGTTGCAAACCCGTTCGGGTGCCCGAACGCCTGAACGATCAACTCCGCGGGAGTCGAGGTTCCGCCTCCGGCGATGTCTTCGTTGCGCAGCTCCCGCTTCAGCCGACGAAGCGCAACCGTGTCGACGCCGCACACGGGGCCTGTCGCCAACGACTCGACGAGTTCGACGGTGGGCTCCGCATAGCCGATCGCGAGCGAAGCCGCGTCGAGAAGCTGTCGTGACGCGTAGGCATCGCGAATGCTCAGCGCACCGATGGGCGTCTTCGTCGGCACCTCGGCAAGCGCGAGCGCCTTCGATACGGCGGGCACGAGCGCCCCCGAGCGTACGATGACCGACATGCGCGACCACGGGACGTCGCGAAACAGCCTGTGCTCGCGCAGCACGCGCGCAATCTGCCGGTATTCGGCTGCGGGCGATGTCGCCTCGATTCGTACGACGGGCGGCTCGTCCGTGCCGTCGTCTGCCGCGGCAGCGGCGCGACGGTGCTCGACTCCGCCCGCTGCGCCGATGCGTTCGGCGATGCCGCTGACGAGCTCCCGAATGCTGCGGGTGCCCCGATGAACCGTCGCGAGAGTGTGGTCGGTGACAGGGGCACCGAGACGCTCCCCCAGTCGCGCGAGGGCACCGACGTCTGAACCGCGAAATGTCGACACGGCGACGTCAGGGTCGCCGAAGGCAATGACGTCGACGCCCCGCGAGGCGAAGGCGCGAAGCAACCGAGACATTCCGGGCCCGAACTCCTGAAGGTCGTCGACGACGACGAGCCGCAGCCCGCCGATTGCGCTCCCCTCCGAGACGAGCTGCACGGCTTCGGCGAGAAGCTCAGACGAGTCGCGGAATGCCGATGCGTAACTGTCGACGACGACGCCGTACTCGTCGATCACATCGGCGGCTGCAGACCACTCGGGTCGTTCGTGAGCCGCCGCATGGGCGCGAAGCTCTGCGGTGCTCGTTCCATTCTCGACGCAGCGCATCATGAGTTCGCGCAGCTCGGTTCGAAAACCCTGCAGAGCACGGACGTCATCGCCAAGGCTCGCCGGCCAGACGGGGCCCGTTCCATCGAGCACGTGCCCCTGGAGGATCTCGGCGAGGATGTGATCTTGCTCAGCTCCGGTCAGCAGTCGAGCCGGCTCGGACCCTGTGGGCATTGAGCGCTGGACGATCTGAAAAGCGGCGCTGTTGACCGTGCGAGCGAGCGGACCGCTCGTCGGCACGCCGATACGCAGCGCGAGAGCATCGCGCAAGCGATTCGCCGCAAGCCGCGACGGCACGATGGCGAGCACCTCATCTGGCGCGATCCCGCGGTTCTGCACACGGTCGGCGATCACCTCGATGAGCGTTGTCGTCTTGCCGCTTCCCGGTGCCCCGGCAACGGCGTAGTGTCTGCCAGAGGGTGCCTCGACGACGGCGCGCTGCGACGCGTCGAGCGCGGGAGCATCCGGATGCTTGTCACCGTCGGAGAGCGGGGCGAAAATCGTCTGCGTCACAGTGAACACGGTACCGTCCCGCACCGACAGCGGCGGGGCGCGAAGCTGTTCGCTGTCGGCTGTATCGCGCGGTCTTCGGCGGTCGCTGCGGTGCCGTAGTGTTGAGCGTGTAGCACGAAGAAAGGGACACACGTGGACATTCGCATCGGAATCACCAACAGCCCCCGTGAGATCAACTTCTCGACAGACTCGGCAATCGACGACGTCAAGAAGACGATCGGCACCGCGCTCAGCGACAAGGCACCGTTCTTCGAGCTCGCTGACGACAAGGGCAACGTCTACGTGATTCCCACCGAGGGCGTCGCCTACGTTGAGCTTGGCAATGAAGAGTCCCGCCGCATCGGCTTCGTCGCATAGGCTTTCAGCATGGAACTGCTTTTCGTCATGCTCTTCGGCGTCGCCGCCGGTCTCGCCGTGCGGTACGTTCTGCCGTGGCGCCCGCAGCACGGGAGCATGCTCGTTCCCGCGATCGGCACCATTGCCTCGGCCGTCGTCTGGCTTGGCCTGACGTGGCTCGGCTGGGCATGGGACGGCGGGTGGATCTGGGTGGTCTCCATCGGCGCAAGCGTTGTCATCTCGGTGTGCCTCGATCTGCTGATCGGCTCACTGCGAAACTCGCGTGACACCGCAATGCTGGAACATCTCGGCGCCTGAGTTCGCGCTTCTCTGCCGACTGAGTCTCTATGCCGTGAGGCCGAGAGAGTCCATTCGCCGTGTGTGCGCGGCGATCAGCTCGGTGAAGACGGGCTCCACTCGCTCTTCGTTCGCGCCGTTCTCGTTTGGCACGATCGTGTGCGCGAGAAGCAGCGTGTCGCCGACGAGGCGGCGCCCCCACAGGGCGAGCATCGATGAGATCTCCGGAGTCGACTGAATGCGAGACTGCAGGTACTGGCGCAGGACATCGCGGCGATTGTCTTCCGCGAGAATCGCGGTGACGCGCTTCGAGATGTCGGAGGGAAGGCTCGACGCCAAGCCGAGAAACAGGTCATCGAGGAACCCGGCGGTCACGTAGACGGACAGAACCCGCTGTTCAATCGAGCCACCGTCTGTCTCTTCCCTGAGACGCCTCACCGAGTCTTTCGGCTGCGCCATCGCCGTTGCGGGGTCTTCCTCCCGTCGGCGAATCTCGTCAGTCAACGAGGTGTGCTTGCGCAGCGCGACAGTGGCAGCCTCGGCGACGCCGGGCGAAAACGTGAGATCGTCCATTGCCGCGCTGAGTGTCGACAGCATCTCGAACACGCTCAGCTGAAGGTAGGCCGCCTGCCCGAGATACGTACTCGTGTCTGGGTGAAGGTCGGTGAACTCCACACGAACGGCCGACGTCTCGCCGCGCCCGCGCAGGCGTGGCTGCTCCCCTGACGAGCGTCGTCTCTTGAACCCGAATTGCACCCGCCCAGCTTACGTGATGCTCACTGGGCTAAGCTCGATGCGAGCCCGGCATCGGATCGGGTGACTACGCCTTACGTGAACGAAAACAGGCGTAGACCATTTTCGGCACGGACAAGGCAGCAATTACCTCGTGACATTTTCAGAACTCGGCGTCGACAACGACATGGCCGACGCTCTCGCACGCAAAAATATTCTCGAACCATTCCCCATTCAGGAGCAGACGATTCCTCTCGCCCTGACGGGTCAGGACATCATCGGGCAGGCAAAGACCGGAACGGGCAAGACCCTCGGCTTCGGTCTGCCGCTCCTGCAGCGCATCGGCGCGCAGCCAGGGCCCGGAGTGAAGGCCCTCATCGTCGTTCCCACTCGCGAGCTCGCAACACAGGTTGCGCAAGATCTCGAGGTCGCCGCAGCAGACCGCGACGTCGAGGTTGCGATGATCTACGGCGGCAAGGCATATGAGGGCCAGATCGAACAGCTGCAGAACGGCGCACAGGTCGTCGTCGGGACGCCCGGTCGACTCATCGACTTGATCAACAAACGTGTTCTGTCTCTCACGGGTGTTCGCGAAATGGTGCTCGACGAGGCAGACAAGATGCTCGACCTCGGCTTCCTCTCCGACATCGAGAGGCTGTTCTCGGTCGCTCCGACGACGCGGCACACGATGCTGTTCTCGGCGACGATGCCCGCGCCGATCGTCGCCCTTGCTCGACGCTTCATGACGAGACCCATCCACATTCGCGCTGCTGCTCCAGATGAGGGAATCACCCAGGCGAACATCAAGCACCTGGTCTACCGTGCGCATGCCCTCGACAAAGACGAGACGATCGCCCGCATTCTGCAGGCGAACGGCCGAGGCAAGACGATCATCTTCATGCGAACGAAGCGTGCCGCTGCAAAGCTCCTCGAAGAGCTGCGCGACCGCGGCTTCCCCGCCGTCGCCGTACACGGGGACCTCAATCAAGAGCAGCGGGAGCGCGCGATGACCGCGTTCAAGGCTGGCAAGAAAGACATCATGATCGCCACAGATGTCGCCGCCCGCGGCATCGACGTCAACGACGTCACACACGTGATCAATCATACGATCCCCGACGACCATGAGTCGTACCTTCACCGTGTCGGTCGCACGGGGCGAGCAGGAAAGACGGGAATCGCCGTCACCTTCGTCGACTGGGCAGACATGCACAAGTGGACGCTCATCAATCGGGCACTCGAGCTCAACCAGCCCGAACCCACAGAGACGTACTCCTCAAGCCCTCACCTCTACGCCGATCTCGACATCGCAGAGGGAACCAAGGGTCGCATCATCGCCAAACGGCCCGAGATCGCACCGAGCGAGCGTACGTCGCGCAGCGAACCGCGAAAGCGCAGCAGGCGCCGCACCGGCGGCGCGGGCCAGGGCGCGGATCAGCACTCGTCTGCGCACCCTGAGCAGGCAGCGTCTGAGGCGTCCGGTGTGCACGACGGACACGGTCCGGAGCACAGGGACGGCAACAGCGCTCCGCGTCGGCGCCGCCGCCGGCGCTCCGCGTCGACGCCGTCAGAATAACGGGGCACCCAGCCTCACGAGGTACCCAGCCGCTGCCGCCCTTGTCCGCTACGGAATGACGGGCGACCACCCATCTGCGGCCGCGACGATGCTCTGAACGACCGGCGACGGAGTCGTATTCTCACCGAGAAGGTTCGGTTTGCCCGCACCGTGGAAATCGCTTGATCCCGTCGCGACAAGCCCGTATCGCTGCGCGTAGGCGTGAAGCAGAGTCTTGCCCTCCGGCGTGTTCTCGCGGTGGTCGATTTCCAGTCCGAACAGACCGGCGTCGACGAGTTCGCGGATGGCGCTCTCTGAGAGCATGCCGCTTCGTCCTATCGTCGCGGGGTGTGCGAGCACGGGCACTCCCCCTGCCGCGCGCACGAGTGCGACAGCAGTGACCGGGTCGGGCGCGTAGTGGGGAAAGACGTAGCCCCGTGCCGGATGGAGCATGTCGGTGAACGCTTCGGTTCGGTCGGCGACGATGCCCTTCGCAACGAGCGCGTCGGCAATGTGCGGTCGGCCGAGAGTCGAACCGGGACGCGCTTGGGCGCGCACATCGTCCCACGTGATGGCGAAGTCCGCCCCCAGATTCTCGACGATCGATTCTGCACGAGTGAGGCGCGACTCTCTGATGCGAGCGGTTTCGTCGACAAGCGCGCGATTCTCCGGGTCGACGAGGTACGCGAGAAGATGAACGCTTCTGTGCCCGTGACGTGTGCTGAGCTCCATTCCGGGAATCAGAGCGATGCCGACATCGAGTGCGGCATCGCTTGCCTCTTCCCATCCCGCTGTCGAGTCATGGTCGGTGAGCGCCAGCGTTCCGATTCCGGCTGCCGCGGCGGCCGCGACGAGCGCGCGGGGGCTTTGCGTGCCGTCGGAGACCGCCGAGTGCGTGTGCAGATCTGCCGGGCTGGGAAGCTCACGTGTCATAGGGGAATCCTACGGTCACTGCGGGGCGTTCTCTCAGTAGACCCTCGATAGTGTGTGCGGCGATGTCGAAGTTTCTTGGCGCACTCCTGACGCTCGCGATCCTCGTGGCGCTGACCGTTCTTGCCTGGCCCCAGTTCTTCGGACTGCAGACAACATGGATCATCGCGCACGCTGTTGCGCTGAGAACAGCGACGGCGCTGGGCGCCGCTGCTGTGGCGATCGTGCTGCTTCTGCTCTGCTTCGCACGCCCGCTTCGCCGGTTCGCCGGCTCGGTCGCCGCGCTGCTTCTGATCTTCAGCGTCGCCGTCGGCGGCGTTGTCACCGTGCGGGGCTTGGGCTTCGACACCACGGACGACGCTCAGACGAGTGACGTGACGGTTCTCACGTGGAACACTCTCGGAGACGCACCGGGAGCCGCCGAGATCGCGCAACTTGCCATTGACTCCGACGCTGATGTCGTGACGCTTCCCGAGACGACGAAGCAGACCGGCATCGACATTGCCCTGGCGATGCGTGACGCGGGGAACCCGATGTGGGTGCACACTGTCGCGTTTGACACCGTGTCGAAGGCCCGATCGACGACCGTGCTCATCAGCCCCCGACTCGGCGAGTATCGACAGGTCTCAACAAGCGAAGACCGCGACGATAACACGGCGGTGCTGCCCTCCGTCGTTCTCGAGCCCACAAGCGGCGACGGTCCGCGCATCGTCGCCGTGCACGCCGTCTCTCCGCTCGAAACGCAGATGGAGAACTGGCGAAACGACCTCTCGTGGCTCGCCAGGCAGTGCGCGAGCGACAACGTGATCATGGCGGGCGACTTCAACGCGACAGTCGATCACATGGCGGCGCTCGGCGAACACGGCGGCGTCCTCGGCCGCTGCAGCGATGCCGCATCTGCTGCGGGCGCGGGAGCCGTTGGCACGTGGCGAAGCGACTGGCCCGCTCTGCTCGGCACCCCGATTGATCACGTCATGGCAACGAGCAACTGGGATGTCACTGGGTTTCGCGTCGTCACGAATCTCGACGAGGCGGGGAGCGATCACCGCCCGGTCATCGCGCACCTTCGTCCTGTTCCGACATCCTGACCAGAGCTCGCCTTCAGCCAAGCGGTGAGACAATGGGGGCATGGAAACCTCCACGTCACACTCCGCCCAGACAAGCGCCACACGCGCCGAGGTCACGGGCACGTCAAACCGCTCGACGACGCCGTCGAGCACCGCATTTCAGGACTACATCGGATCGCACTGGGCCGAGCGAGCCGATCAGCTGCCGCCCGCTCGCGAGTCCGCATCATACGCGCGACACCGCCGCGACCGCGTCTCCGAACGCTTCGCTGGTCGGCGCCTCGTCGTACGGGCCGGTTCGCTCGCCGTTCGATCGAACGACACAGACTTTCCTTTTCGCGCCCATTCCGCGTTCTCACATCTGACGGGATGGGGGTCAGACGCCGAGCCTGACTCCGTGCTCGTGTTCGAGCCCGCGGCATCCGGCCACAACGTCACTCTGTACTTTCGGGAGCGCGCCGACCGCAGCTCAAGCGAGTTCTACGCCAACCCCGCAATCGGTGAGTTCTGGACGGGCGCGCGTCCGTCACTGGCCCAGGTCGCCGCAGACCTCGACATTGCCACGGCGCACATCGATACGCTGTCGACCTCGAACGACGACGTCACGCTCGATGATGGCGAGCTTGCATCGGTTCTCTCGGAGCTGCGTCTCGTCAAAGACGAGTACGAAGTCGCACAGCTGCAGGCCGCTGTCGACGCCACACAGCGCGGCTTCGACGACGTGATCGCCGACTTTCCGCGCATCGTGCGCGAACGGCGAGGCGAACGAGCGGTCGAAGGCACCTTCTACACACGTGCGCGCCTCGATGGCAACGCGGTCGGCTATGACACGATCGCGGCGGCGGGCCCCCACGCGTGCGTTCTGCACTGGACGCGCAACGACGGCCCCGTCGTTCCGGGTGACCTCATTCTGATGGATGCTGGCGTGGAACTCGACAGCCTCTACACGGCGGACATCACCCGAACGCTCCCGGTGAGCGGAACCTTCACCGACGTGCAGCGACGCGTGTACGAAGCCGTGCGCAAAGCCGCGGATGCCGCGTTCGCCATCGTTCGCCCGGGAATCATCTTTCGCGACGTGCACGCCGAGGCGATGCGGGTGATCGCAGAGAAGACCGCCGAGTGGGGCCTGCTTCCGGGCACCGCAGAAGAGTCGCTTCGCACAGAGAACCAGTTTCACCGCCGCTACATGGTGCACGGAACGAGCCATCACCTCGGCCTCGACGTGCACGACTGTGCGCAGGCGCGGCGCGAAATGTACCACGACGGCGAGGTCGCCGAGGGAATGGTCTTCACGATCGAGCCTGGCCTGTACTTTCAGCCCGATGACCTCACTGTTCCCGAAGAGCTGCGCGGAATCGGTGTGCGCATCGAAGACGACATTCTGGTCACCGCGGACGGCGCGGTCAACCTCTCCTCTGACATCCCGCGCACAGCCGACGAGGTTGAGGCCTGGATCGCGCGTCAGAACGCGAAGTAGGCAGAGCGCACGGTGGATGCTGTCGGGCGCTGCCCTGCAGCATCCGCTTTCGCCGAGCGGCGGTCAGCTGCCGCGTCGTATCGTTAGAGCGGCGGCTGCTCGACGCCGAGCTCGTGCCGCGCCTTGTTCGCCAGCTCTGGCTCGACGATCACCGAATAGGAGCTCGCCACGATCTGCGCAACGGAGCTGAAGTCGCGTCGCTTGCGGTTGACTCCGTAGGTGAACATGGTGAAGCACATGCCGAAGCCAGCGCCGATCAAGACGGCAGCGCCGACGAAGATGAGGTCGGACTGAGGGTTGATCAGAATGAGCAGCAGCCCGAAGAACAGCCCGAGCCATGCGCCGCTCATCGCACCGTTCGCCGCGGCTCGGCCATAGCTGAGCTTTCCCGTGATGCGCTCAACGCTTGTCAGACCGTTGCCGATGATCGTCACCTTCTTCACGGGAAACTCGGCGGCAGCGAGTTTGTCGACGGCGCGCTGCGCCTCGGGGTAGGACTCGAACGAGGCAATGGTGTCTCCGTGCGGGATGCCTTGGAATGACATGCGACCGCGTCCGGACGACTGTTGATAGCTCACACCAACATTGTCCCATGCCTCTCTGTGCAGTCGCGTGACGTCAGCAGAGAGAGAGCAAGCGGTCTAAGTTAGTGGTGTGAGTACCACGAGAGTCTTCGTCGCCCGCCTCGCGGGGTGCACTGTGTTCGACCCGGCAGGTGATCGGGTCGGCAAGGTTCGCGATGTGCTCGTTGTCAATCGAACAAATGACCCACCGCGCGTTGTGGGGCTCATCGTCGAGATACCCGGAAAGCGCCGCGTGTTCGTTCCGATCGGCAGGGTGACGTCGATCGGGCCTGGCCAAGTGATCACAACGGGTCTCATCAACCTCCGCCGGTTTGAGCAACGCGGCGGTGAGGTGCGGGTGATCGCTGAGATTCTCGGACGCAAGATCGACTTCGCCGACGGTTCGGGCGAGGCGACGATCGAAGACGTCGCCATCGATGAGAAGCGCCAGGGCGCGTGGAGCGTGAGTCAGTACTTTGTGCGTCGCCCGAAGACATCCGGATCGCTCTTCGCGAAGGGCCCAACTGCCTTTGCCACCTGGCGCGAGATTCGAGAGAAGATCTCCAACGAAGCGCAATCGGCAGAGCACCTCGTGGCGAGCCTCAGCGACCTCAAGCCAGCCGACCTGGCGAACACCATCCTTGAGCTGCCGCGCGAGCGCATGCTCGAGGTGGCGTCGGAGCTGCCCGACAGCCGCCTCGCTGACGCTCTCGAGGAGATGCCGGTCGACGACCAGGTGTCGCTGCTCGCCCAGATCGACGATGAGCGGGCAGCATCCGTTTTGGATCAGATGCAGCCAGACGACGCTGCCGACCTTGTGGCGCAGCTGCCAGACGATCGCCAAGAGCAGCTGCTTGGGCTGATGGAGCCCGAAGAGGCAGACGACGTGCGCATGCTGCTCGAGTACGAGCCAGACACGGCCGGCGGGCTCATGACGACGGAGCCGGTGATTCTCTCGGCCGATTCGACGGTTGCCGAAGGGCTCGCGCTGATTCGCAAGGCCGACCTGCCTCCCGCGCTGGGGGCTGCCGTGTGCATCACGCTGCCCCCCTATGAGCCGCCGACGGGGAAGCTCCTCGGCATGGTGCATTATCAGCGGATGCTGCGGCACCCACCGCACGAAAGGCTCGGCGCCATTCTCGATCAGAGCCTCGAGCCGCTCAGCGCGCAGGCATCGGCCGCTGAAGTGACGCGCATTCTTGCCAGTTACGATCTGGTGTCGGTTCCCGTCGTCGATGACGCCGACAGACTCGTCGGGGTGGTGACCGTTGACGACATCCTCGACTATCTTCTGCCCGATGATTGGCGCAGCCAAGACGAGGACGAACCCGTGAAGTCTGAGAGCGTGAGGAGGTCGTCGAATGGCTAGGTCTCCCAAAGACGACAAGCGACTCGACGCCCCCCGTGGCGTGCGCACACCGTTGTTTGCTCGCAAGGGCGAAGACCGCGACCGGTTCGGACGCTTCACCGAATGGGTGGCGCGGGCGATGGGCACGCCAGCGTTCCTGCTCGCGCTCACCGTCTTCTGCCTCGCCTGGATGGCCTGGAACACGTGGGGCCCTGAGATGGGCAGATTTGACTCGGTCGCACTGGGTTTCACGGCGCTGACGCTCGTGCTGTCGCTTCAGGCTTCCTACGCCGCACCGCTCATCCTTCTGGCGCAGAACCGCCAAGACGACCGCGACCGCGTTCAGATCGAGCAGGATCGTCAGCGTTCGGAACGCAACCTCGCAGACACCGAGTACCTCGCACGCGAGGTTGTCGCCCTCAGATTGGCAATGCGCGATATGGCGTCGAAGGACTTCATCAGACAGGAGCTCCGCGCGCTGCTTGACGAACTCGACGAGAAGATGGAGACACCCGATTCCGATGACACACACGACTCCTGACAACCTTGCCGGCTCCGTTCGCCGTGCTCTCGAGAGTGTCATCGACCCGGAGATCCGCAAGCCCATCACCGATCTCGATATGGTGCGCTCGGTCGAGGCAGATGGCTCCGGTGCTGTCTCGATCGGCATTGCCCTCACCATCGTCGGCTGCCCGGCAGCGACAGCGATCGAGAACGATGTGCGGCGAGCTGCCGAAGCTGTGGAGGGTGTCGCCGACGTCACCATCGACGTCGGTGTCATGACGCCAGCCGAGCGCACAGCGCTCATCGAACGACTGCGCGGCGCACGGCGCGAGATGCCGTTCACGCCGCAGTCGCTGACCCGCGTCATCACGATCACAAGCGGCAAGGGCGGCGTCGGAAAATCGACGATCACCGCGAACCTCGCGGTTTCGCTCGCGAAACGCGGTCTGACCGTCGGCCTTGTCGACGCCGACGTTCATGGGTTCTCCATTCCCGGCCTGCTCGGCCTCGTTCCCGGTGCCGTCGACGACGACGGAGAGCCGCTGATCGTGACGCCGACCCGTGTGGGAGACATGATTCTCCCTCCCATCGCGCACGGCGTGAAGGTCATTTCGATCGGCATGTTCGTCGACGACACGCAGACAGCCGTCGCCTGGCGGGGCCCGATGCTGCATCGCACGCTCAATCAGTTTCTCACCGACGTCTACTTCGGCGATCTGGACGTGCTGCTGCTTGACCTGCCGCCGGGAACGGGGGACATCGCGATCTCGGTCGGGCAACTGCTCCCTCACGCCGAGGTTGTCGTCGTCACGACTCCACAACCCGCCGCCGCAGACGTAGCTGAGCGCTCGGGCCGCGTCGCACGGCAGACAGGCCAGACTGTCGTTGGCGTGATCGAGAACATGGCGGGCCTCACGCAGCCCGACGGCAGCGTGCTCGATCTCTTCGGCTCCGGCGGCGGAAACGACGTGGCCAGCAGGCTCTCCACCGACGGGCACTCTGTGCCCATGCTTGCCTCGGTGCCTCTCAGCGTCGCGCTGCGCGACGGAGGCGATCGCGGCCGTCCCCTCGTTCTCGACGAATCAGACGACCCCGCGCGTGCCGCCATCGAGAAGGCCGCCGACGCGCTTCTGCGCAAGGGCAGAGATCTCGCCGGGCGTACGCTCGGTCTCTCGCCGCGGTAAGCGGTCAGGCGACCGCCGTGTGAACAGCGCACGGCATTGCGATGCCGGGAAGCACAGCAAGGCGGTACCAGTTCGCCACGAGCTGCGAGAACCCCGCCCGCGAGATCTCTGCCGTAATCTCGCGATTGTAGCGGCATCCCTTGTCGACGATTCGCGTGATCGGCGAGACGACATTCTGCAGAGCTCGTGTGCCCGTGCCTCGCGGTGCCGCCAGATGGTCGACAAGCACGAGCTGACCACCCGGAACGAGCACACGGTGAAATTCTGAGAGCGAGGCGGCAACGTCGTCGACAGAGCACATCACAAATGTCGCGACGACGCTGTCAACGGAGTTGTCCGGAAGCGGAATGCGCTCACTGCGCGCGTCGAGCACCTCCGTCTCGTGACCGCGCTCCCGTGCCGTTCGCTGCAGAGCGGAACGCGAGGCCGCGTGCGGTTCCAGGCCAATCCACCTGATTCCGTCGCCGAAGTGCTCAAAGTTGTCTCCCGTTCCCGCACCGACCTCGAGAACGGTTCCGGATGCTGTCGCGACAGCCCGGCGTCGAATGTCGTCGAACTCCGGCCAGCGCACTCGTGGTGGATCGGTCATTGCCATGGCGCGAGAATACCGAATCAGCTGCCGTCGCGGTAGCGCGTGCGCAGCGTCGCCACAGCGATCACTGCGGCGCAGAGAGCGAGGCCGACGACCATCAGCGCGGTTCCCGTCCACCCGCCGCTGGCAAGAAACACGCCACCCAACCAGCCGAAGACGCTCGATCCGGCGTAATAGGCGAGGTTGTACAGTGACGATGCCTGGGCCCGCCCCACCGTCGCCACGGCCCCCGTCCATCCAGACGCGATCGCGTGCGCGGCGAAGAACCCTGCAGTCATGACGACGAGGCCGGCGAGCACAATGACAAGCACATCGCTCAGTGTGGCGATGACGCCCGCAATCATCACGAACGTCCCACCCACGAGAACGGGCAGCCGTCCGAACCGCACGGCGAGCGCCCCGGCCCTCGACGAGGACCATGTGCCGGCAAGATAAGCGACGAAAATGAAGCTGACGATCGCCGGTGCGAGCGAGAAGGGCGCGGCCATGAGCCGAAAACTCAGAAAGTTGTACACGGCAACGAAGCCGCCCATGAGCAGGAACGCCTGCGCATAGAGGGCAAGAAGCTGGGGGGATCCCGCGGCCCCGCGAATTCGCTCGAGCACCGGCGGCCCGCTCTGCTGCCGCTTTCGCAACGGAACGAAGCCGCGGGGTGCTGGGGCGAGCACCGCAAAGCCAAGGGCGCACAGGGCGCACAGCCCGGCGACGACGATCACACCCGTCTGCCACGTGGTCTGGGCGGCGATGGGTCCCGCGATGATTCGACCACTCAACCCGCCGATCGTGGTTCCGGCGATGTACGTGCCCGCTGCGCGGGCCGCGTGCTGCTTCGTGATCTCCTCAGTCAGGTAGGCGATGGCAACGGCAGGGACCCCGCCGATCAGCAGACCTTCGACGAGCCTCCCGGCGAGCATCAGTTCGAGCGTTGGGGCGAAGGGAACGGCGAAGCCGACGGCAGTGGCGCCGCAGACGGCAACGATCATCGCTCGAACACGTCCCACGCGGTCGGCGACGAGAGACCACGGAAGCACACCGATCGCAAGGCCGAGGGTTGCCGCCGAGATGACGAGGGCCGATGTCGCCTCGGTGATCTCGAGATCGCGCGCGATGAGCGGCAGCACGGCCTGAGGCGCGTAGAGCTGTGCGAATGTCGCGATGCCGGCGAGAAAGAGCCCGAAAAGCACCCGCCGATATGCCGGAGTTCCCCGCGTGTGCCCGCTCCAGGCATTCGGCTCCATCATCGACGCTGCCGATCACTCGGCGCAGAGTGCCGTCGGATCAGGTCGACTCCGCATCGAAAGGCGGCGCCATCACCTCTTTGCCGGACTCGAGCAATTGCTGTCGAGATTCCGGCTTCGGCTCGTTCGTCGCTGGCTCGATGACCGACGTCTCAGGCTCGTCCTCGTCGAGGAGCGCCTCACGAATGATGCGACGGGGATCATACTGACGCGGGTCGAGCTTCTGCCAGTCGATGTCATCAAAGTCATCGCCCATTTCATCGCGCATACGGGACTTGGCGTCTTTCGCCATATTGCGCACGTTCTTCACCAGCTGGGCGAGCTTCGCCGCGTACATCGGCACACGCTCGGGCCCGAGAAGGAACACGGCAATGACAGCGATGATGATGATCTTGTCTGCCGTCAAACCGAACACGAATTCAGACTACCGTGTCGCGCCTCAAGGTATGCCGCCAAACGGCAACATACACTGGCAATCGAACAGATTCAGGAGCCGCCGTGTCTACACAAGAGTCGAATTGGAAGTACACCGACGACATCGTCGACGAAGCGGAGGCCATCCGCTCAGCACGTGCGCAATCGCTTGAGCTCGGCGTTGCCCCCGTGTCCCCCGGAACAGGAGCTCAGCTCGCGCTCATCGCCGCCGCGACGTCGGCGCGCAACATCATGGAGATCGGCACGGGCTGCGGGGTTTCCGGCCTCTGGATGCTGTCGGCCCAGCCGCGGAGCGTACTCACAACGATCGACTCAGAATCCGAGCATCTCGGTGCTGCGCGAAGCGCCTTCGTCGATGCTGGCATCGGCTCGGCGCGCACACGCCTCATTACGGGCAGAACCCGTGACGTGCTCCCCCGCATGAACGAAGATTCGTATGACCTCGTGCTCGTGGATGCCGACCCGGCCGACGTGATCGAGAATGTCGAACATGCTCTGCGACTCGTCCGGCTGGGCGGAACCGTTGTGGTTCCCCGCGCGCTGCACAAGGGAAAGGTGTCCGACCCGGCCCAGCGTGACGACGTGACAGCGGCCTTCCGCTCGATCATCGAGGAAGTCGCGACATCCGACGCCGTCGTCAGCGCCCTCAGCCCCGTCGGCGATGGCCTGCTGCAGGTAACGAAGCTGGGCTGAGCCAGCCAGCATCCTGAAACCGCTGTGGGCGCGCGATCACTTTCGATCGCGCGCCCACAGCGTTGCCTTGCCGCCTCTAGCTGGCTACAACGCCAGCCAGTGCGTCGTGGAGCTCTTTGGCCTCATCGTCGTTCACTGACACGACGAGTCGTCCGCCCCCTTCCAACGGCACACGGACAATGATCAGCCGACCTTCCTTTACGGCCTCCATAGGCCCATCTCCGGTCCTCGGCTTCATTGCTGCCATTCGGCTCCCCTTTCGTGCAGTGTCACCCCATTATCCCGTGAATTCCGACTCGGTGCCAATCCCCTGTCACACAGACGCAGATTACGGCGGCGTCCAGTCGTATCCGCTCACCTGCCAGCACGCCCACAGCCAGGCCCACTGCAGCGCCAGGCTCACGACGACGGCCGCCGAACGGTAGACACGCGATCGCGGAACAGCGAACGCGCCGGCGATCGGGAAGATGGGGGCGAGAAGTCGAAACGTGCTCGACTGCGGAAAGAAAACGGCGAGCAGGTAGACAAGGTACGAGACGACCCAGAGTCGAAGGGTGACGCCGAGCCGACGCGCTGGTCTGCTGAGCAGTCCGATCACGACGAGAGCGAGCACGGGTACGAGTGCGACGGCGCCGAAGCCGACGCCGAACCACCGCTCGAACCACCAGGTGGCACCGTCGATCCACGGTTCAAACGGAACGAGCGGGCCGTATCCGACGTACGACGACCTCCAGGCAAGCTCGGTATCGGTGTACGCCGTCAGGGAGCCGGTCACGCCCCAGGCGATGAGCAGCCACGCGAGCCCCATGATGGCGCTGACGATGCCGGCCACGCACAGCCGTACGCATGCCGAGAGGCTGAATGGATGCCGCGATCGCGTCGCGATGCGATGCACGAGGTGCAGCAGCAGAAACAAGGCGAAGGCGAGCCCGCTTGGGCGTGTCAGCGCCATCACACAGATGATCGGTATCGCCGTGAGGTAGCGGTGCCTCAGCACGAGCAACAGGGCAAGGCCAAGCAGCAGCAGATACAGCGATTCGGCATACGCCACCTGCAGAATCGGCGAGACGGGCGAGACGGAGAACAGCACGACCGAGAAGAGAGCGGTGCGGCGGTCGAGCACCTCGCGCATCAGCCGGTAGAACACGAGAGCGGCTCCGAAGCCGCAGGGCACGGAGACGACGAGTGCTGCGATCTCCCACGGAAGCTGAGTCAGGCCCATCACAATCCGCACGATTCCCGGATAGACGGGCATGAACGCCCAGGCGTTCTCGCCGATGTGCCCGTCATCTGTGATCGGAAGATCACTCGGGTACCCCGACAACGCAACGATCTGGTACCAGCGCCCGTCCCAGATCGAGGCGAATGCCGGGTACTCCGGCGAGGGTCCGGTCCAGGGGTTCGCCGTCTGATTCGCCGCGAACCACAGCATCATCGCTGTTGTGATGAGTCGTGCGGCGCCATAGATGAGCAGCACACGTCCCCAGTCGGGGATGCGCACCCACCGAGCGATGAGAGGCGACACGGTCACCGGTCGGTCACCGGCCGGTGAGCCAGCGTCTCAAGCCGTGCTCACATTGCGTGATCTCTGCGGTTGCGCAGCGCTCGTCATCGGCGTGCGCCTTCAGTGCGTCGCCCGGCCCATAGTTGACGGCCGGAACGCCGAGTGCCGAGAATCGAGCAACGTCGGTCCACCCGTACTTCGGCTTCGCCTCTCCCCCGACGGCCGAGAGAAACTGCTGTGCGAGAGGAGCATCGAGTCCGGGCCGGGCCGAGTCGGCACGATCCACAACGGTGATCTCGTAGTCGGGGAAGACCGAGCGCACGTGCTCGAGCGCGTGATCAATCGTCTTGTCCGGGGCGAACCGGTAGTTGACGTGGATCATGCCCTCGTCTGGAATCACATTGCCGGCGATGCCGCCCGTGATGCCCACCGCGTTAAGTCCTTCCCTGTACGCGAGGCCGTCAACGTCAACGGTTGCGGGCCGATAATCGGCGAGCGCCGTGAGCGCCGGAGCGAGTTTGTGAATGGCATTCACCCCAACCCACGAGCGACCGGAGTGAGCGCGCGTTCCGAAGGCCCGCAGCTCGACGCGGAGGCTCCCGTTGCATCCGCCTTCGACCTGCGCTGCCGTCGGCTCCCCCAGAATGGCGAAATCACCGTCGAGAAGCTCCGGCCGTGTCGCCGCAATGCGGCCGAGGCTGTTCAGCTCGGCGGCAACTTCTTCGTGGTCATACCAGATCCAGGTGAGGTCGACAATGGGATTCGACAGCTCGACGGCGAGCTTCAGCTGCACGGCAACGCCAGCCTTCATGTCGACGGTGCCGCGGCCCCACAGGTATTCGCGCCCGTCGATTGTCTCGAATCGAGACGGCACATTGTGCGTGATCGGAACCGTGTCCAGATGTCCGGCAATCACGACGCGCTGCTCGCGCCCGAGATTCGTTCGGGCAATGATCGTGTCACCGTCGCGAATCACCTCGAGATGCTCGGCCTGACGAACGGCGGCTTCGACGGCATCCGCTATCTGCTTCTCGTCGCCTGACTCCGACGGAATATCGCACAGTGCTCGCGTGATGTCGATGGATGACGCAGAGAGGTCGAGAACCGGTTGGGGCATGCTCTCAGTCTAGAGGCGCGCGAGTACCGCCCAGCGGAATGCCGAGCACCACCACGTCTTCGGTAACCTTGTGAACATGACCACTGCTTCACACGAAACTCCCACAGCTGCGTGGGGCTACGGCCTTGCCACCGTCGCCGCAGACGGGACGGTGCTCGACACATGGTTTCCCTCCCCCCAGCTGGGTTCCATTCCCACGGATCGTGAGAAGTGGATTGCACCGGCCGACATCGAGCAGCTCGCCGTTCCCGACCCGCGCCGTGCTGTCACCGTCGACATCGTGACCGTCGAAATTGATCTCGTCCAGCCCGTGCAGAGCACGTCTGACGCGTATTTGCGGCTTCATCTTCTTTCGCATCTGCTTGTGCAGCCCAACACAATCTCGCTTGAGGGCATCTTCGCTCACCTGCCCATTGTCGTGTGGACCAACGCCGGGCCGGTGCTGCCGACCGACTTCGAGCGCATGCGGCCCGCTCTGCTGCGGCAGGGCATTCACGCGGTGAGCCTCGACAAGTTCCCGCGCCTGACCGACTACGTTCTGCCCGCTCGCGTGCGCATCGGCGATGCTTCTCGGGTGCGTCTCGGCGCCCACCTCGCACCGGGAACGACGGTGATGCACGAGGGCTTCGTCAATTACAACGCCGGAACGCTCGGCTCCTCCATGGTCGAGGGACGCATCTCACAGGGAGTCATCGTCGGCGACGGCAGCGATATCGGAGGTGGCGCTTCGGTGATGGGCACGCTCTCGGGCGGCGGATCTCAGCGCATCACGATCGGCGAGCGCGCCCTCCTCGGCGCCAACTCGGGCATCGGCATCTCCATCGGCGACGACGCTGTCGTCGAGGCGGGGCTCTACGTCACCGCGGGCACGAAAGTGACAGTGATCAACCCCGCGACCTCAGAGAGGCGCTCGGTGAAGGCCGTGGAACTGAGCGGCGTCGCCGGCCTGCTGTTCCGCCGCAATTCCGTCTCGGGCGCCGTGGAAGTCCTTCCCCGCTCGGGGTCGGGCGTCACTCTCAACGAAACACTGCACGTCTAATCTCCCGTTTCGCGCAGTCCGCGCGAAGCCCGTCAGCCAAACACCTCAAGGAGCACCGTGGCTCATTCTCTCTCCCGCAGCATCGGTCGGGTGTTTCTCTGGATTCTCGTCGTGCTGCTTGTCGTCGGGCTGATCGGCGCCGGGCTGGCGTTCTGGACGGTTCAACGCTCCTTCCCGACGACGGAGGGAACGATCGAGATTCCCGGCATCGAGAGCGATGTGACGGTCACGCGCGACGCACAGGGCATTCCGCAGATCACGGCGGACACCCCGCACGATCTGTTTCTCGCGCAGGGGTATGTGCAAGCGCAGGATCGCTTCTGGGAGATGGACTTTCGTCGTCACGTGACGTCGGGCAGGCTCAGTGAGATGTTCGGCGAGAGTCAGGTGGGAACCGATACGTTCATTCGCACGCTCGGCTGGCGCGCTGTGGCTGAGAAAGAGGTGGAGGCGCTCGATGACACGTCTCGCGCCTACTACGAGGCTTACGCCGACGGGGTGAATGCGTACCTCGATACGCACTCGGGAGCCGACGTCTCGCTCGAGTATGCCGTTCTTGGCTTTCAGAACCCGAACTATTCGCCCGAACCATGGACGCCGGCAGACAGCGTCGCCTGGTTGAAGGCGATGGCGTGGGATCTGCGGTCGAACCTTGAGCAGGAGATCGACAGGTCGATCCTCGCCACAACGCTGAGCTCGAATCAGATCTCCAAGCTCTTCCCGACATACCCGTACGACACGCACCCGACGATCGTCACGGAGCCGAGCGTGCAGAGCATCACGTCGCGCTCCGAAAAGAATCAGGATGCTGCCGCAGATCCGGAGGCGCTCGATTCCGTCGCCCCTCAACTTCAGAAGCTCTCTGATCTTCTGCACGGCATGCCGACGCTTCTCGGTGACGCGGGAAGCGACATCGGCTCAAACTCGTGGGTCGTCTCGGGTGAGCACACGGCAACGGGTGAGCCGCTCCTCGCCAACGACCCGCACCTGGGGCCCGCAATGCCCTCCGTCTGGTACCAGATGGGTCTTCACTGTTCGACAGTCTCAGATGAGTGCCCGTTCGACGTAGCCGGCTTCACCTTCTCTGGGCTCCCCGGCGTCATCATCGGACACAACCAGCAGATCGCCTGGGGCTTCACCAACCTTGGCCCCGACGTCGCCGACCTCTACATCGAGAAGGTCGACACGCAAGAGGGAACATACCGTCTCGACGGCAAGGACGTTCCCCTCGATGTGCACACCGAGTCAATCTCGGTCGCGGGCGGAGACGACGTTGAGATCACCATCCGCTCAACGAAGCGCGGGCCGCTCGTGAGCGGACTGACGGGCGAGTACACGGCAATCGCCAACAATGCGGCAAATCGCGTCGAGCCCGCAGAGGGCGAAAGCCTTGCCGTTTCGCTGCAATGGACGGCCCTCACACCGGGAAACACGCCGCGGGCCGTCTTCGCCATGAACTCGGCAACAGACTGGGACTCCTTCCGCGAGGCCGCACAGCTCTTCGACGTGCCGAGTCAGAACCTCATCTATGCCGACACCGACGGCAACATCGGCTACCAAGCTCCCGGTCTCGTTCCCGTGCGCAAGGCGGGGAACGGCACAGTGCCGCTGCCCGGCTGGACGAGCGACAACGGCTGGAGCGGCTACCTCGACTTCGATCAGCTGCCCAGCGAATACAATCCCGCGAGCGGCTACATCGTCACGGCGAACAACGCCGCCGTCGGCCCCGACTATCCGGCATTCATCACGACGGATTGGGATGCCGGCTACCGCGCCGAGCGCATCACGGAACGCCTCACAGATCTCATCGACGAGGGCACACCGATCACCTCTAAAGACATGTCTGACATTCAGGCAGACAACCACAATGCGATCGCCGAAGTGCTCGTTCCATATCTTCTCGACGCAACGCCGAGCGAGCATACGCTGCAGGCACGCGCCCTCCTCGAAGACTGGGACTACTCAGACGACGTCGACAGCGCAGCATCCGCCTATTTCAATATCGTCTGGAAGAACCTGCTTGCGGAGGTCTTCGCCCCCAAGCTGCCGAAGACGCAGGCCCCACAGGGCAGCGCGCGGTGGTTCCAGGTCGTCTCGAACCTGCTCCCCCTCAGCCAGTCGGCGTGGTGGAGCGATGACACCGTGTCCACGCGCGACGAAGCCTTGGCCCGGGCGATGGACTCCGCGTGGGACGAAGCCGTCGACCTCATGGGAGATGACCCTCACGCGTGGGAGTGGGGCAGCATCCACACGCTCACTGTGCGCAATGCAAGCCTCGGTGAGTCGGGAATCGCACCTGTCGAGAAGATCTTCAATCGAGGGCCGTACTCGGTGGGAGGCGGATCAAGCGTCGTCAATGCGAACGGCTGGGACGCCGCACAAGGGTACGAGGTCAACTGGGTGCCGTCGATGCGCCAGGTGATCGACATGTCTGACTTCGACGCGTCAACGTGGATCAACCTCACGGGCTCTTCGGGGCACGCGTTTCACCCCAACTACGTCGACCAGACGCCGCTTTGGGCCGCGCATGAGACACTCCCCTGGGCGTTTACCGCCGAGGCCAGGGCGGATGCCGCAGAGCACACGCTGGTGCTCACACCGGCGTCCTGAGGCCGCCACGGAGCACGGCCCTCACCAGGCCGGTCTCCTGCGGGCATCGCGCTGAAAAAGTGAGATGCCAAGAAACGTCGCATATGCACCGCGCATTGCCGACAGTTCGTGGCATCTCAGTATGAGGCGCCGCACAGGGCGCATCAGCGCCAGCACCTCAACCCTGCGGGTACTGCCGCTCGCCTTCACCGATGTAGAGCTGCTGCGGCCGGCCGATCTTGGTCTGGGGGTCGAGGCTCATCTCGCGCCAGTGGGCGATCCAGCCAGGCAGACGACCGATCGCGAACAACACGGTGAACATGCGCGTTGGAAACCCCATCGCCTTGTAGATGACGCCCGTGTAGAAGTCCACGTTCGGGTAGAGGCGCCGCTCTTTGAAGTAGTCGTCTTCGAGCGCGATCTGCTCGAGTTCCTGCGCGAGGTCGAGCAGCGGATCGGTGATGCCGAGCGAATCGAGCACGGCGTTCGCCGATTCCTTCACAATGCGCGCACGCGGGTCGTAGTTCTTGTAGACACGGTGCCCGAAGCCCATGAGCTTCACGCCGTCTTCCTTGTTCTTGACACGCTCGACGAAGCGCCTCACGCCCTCGCCCGAGTCGCGGATCTGGCCGAGCATCTCGAGAACCGCCTCGTTCGCTCCGCCGTGCAACGGCCCAGATAGCGCGTTGATCCCCGCAGAGATCGATGCATAGAGGTTCGCACCCGTCGATCCGACGAGGCGAACGGTCGACGTCGAGGCGTTCTGCTCGTGATCCTCGTGCAGAATCAGCAGCCGCTCGAGCGCCTGCGACAGCACGGGGTTCACCTCGTAGTCCTCGGCCATGTTGCCGAAGTTGAGACGAAGGAAGTTGTCGACGAAGCTCAGGTTATTGTCGGGGTAGAGAAACGCCTGTCCCTGCGATTTCTTGTGCGCGTAGGCGGCGATGACCGGCAGCTTGGCGAGAAGCCGGATCGTCGTCATCTCGACGTGCTCCGGGTCTTTCGGGTCGAGCCCGTTCTCATAGTAGGTCGAGAGGGCGCTCAGCGCACTCGAGAGCACCGACATCGGGTGCGCCGTATGCGGCAGCGCCGAGAAGAAGTGCTTGAGGTCTTCGTGCAGCAGAGTGTGGCGACGCACACGCTCGTCGAAGTCGGCGAGCTCGTCTGCTGTCGGAAGTTCGCCGTGAATCAGCAGCCACGCCACCTCGAGGTACGTCGAGTTCGCTGCAAGCTGGTCAATCGGGTACCCGCGGTAACGCAGAATTCCCTGGTCGCCATCGATGTACGTGATGCGCGATTTTGTTGACGCCGTGTTGACGAAGCCGTAATCGAGGGTTGTCAGGCCTGACTGTCTCGTCAGCGTCGAGAGGTCAAGACTCGACGCCCCGCTCGTCGCGCCGACGTACGGCAGCTCTGCCATACCGCCCGGAAACGTCAGTGTCGCCTTGCGTGCCTGGTCATCCGTCTGGTGTCCGACGTCGCCCACGGCGCCTCCTTTTTGCATGTCTGTCACAAGTCAGTGAGAGTGTGCGGCGCACGTGGTGTCGGCGCGAAGCACTCCCCTACAGCCTAATCGTGCAAACCGGCTTCTGTCACAATCGACAATGGTTCACTGCCGTGCTTGGAGGGTTCCTCCACCGGATGCTGCGGCCCGCAGCCGCGCCGCCCCCTCGTCGATCCGCTCGTCCGACGCCGTGAGCGAGAGCCGCACGAAGTCCGGGTAGTGGTCACCGTAGAAGTGCCCCGGTCCGCCGATGATGCCCAAGCCCGCAAGCCTGTCGATGCTCTCCCAGGCGTCGCGCCCTTCGGTGACCCACAGGTACAGCCCGGCCTCGCTTCTCTCGATGCGAAACCCGGCGTCGGTGAGAGCGGGTGCGAGCACACCGCGCCGGCGTCGGTAAAGCGCCTTCTGCCGGGCAACGTGCTCGTCGTCGCGCAGAGCGACGGTCATCGCGTGCTGAAGCGGTGCGGGAACCATCAGCCCCGCGTGCTTGCGCACGGTGGTCAGCGACGCGATCACTCCTCCGCAGCCCGCAGCGAACGCGGCGCGGTAGCCCGCCATGTTCGACTGTTTGCTCAGCGAATAGATCGAGAGGATGCCGCGGCGGTTGCCGTCTGTCACGCGCCTGTCGAGAATGCACGGCGTTGGCTCGGTCGCCCAGGGTTCTTCCCACCCGAGTTCGGCGTAGCATTCGTCGTTCACAATGACCGCGTCGAGCTCGCGGGCTCGGGCGACGGCCGCTCTCAGATGCTCGATGCTGTGCACGCGGCCATCTGGGTTGCCTGGCGAGTTCAGCCAGATCAGCCGTGTTTCGTCTGGCCACTCTGCCGGGTCGTCTGCGGCAAGGGCTGTCGCGTCGCAGAGCGCTGCGCCGATGGCGTAGCTCGGGTACGCGGCTGTGGGGTGCACGACGACGTCGCCCGTGCTGAGTCCGAGCAGAAACGGCAGCAGAGCGACGAGCTCCTTTGAGCCGATCGTCGGCAGCACATTGCGGTCTTCGAGATCCGGCACGTGTCGGCGCCTCGCGTACCACTCGATGATCGCCTGCCTGAGTTCGGCTGTGCCAACTGTCGTCGGGTACGCATGGGCGTCTGTCGCATCGGTGAGGGCCCTGCGCACGATCTCCGGCGTCGGGTCGACGGGAGAGCCGATCGACAGGTCAACGACTCCTCCCGGGTGCTCTGCCGCCTTCTCCCGGTACGGAACAAGCGTGTCCCAGGGGTAGTCAGGCAGTGTCCGAGTCACGGATTCCTCAGTCGGCGGTCTGGGGAGGAAGAGCGGCGATCACGGGGTGATCGTGGTGGATCACGCCGACCTTCGCTGCTCCGCCCGGCGAACCGATCTCGTCGAAGAACTCGACGTTTGCCTTGTAGTAGTCGGCCCACTCATCGGGAAGGTCGTCTTCGTAGTAGATCGCCTCAACGGGGCATACGGGCTCGCAGGCGCCGCAGTCGACGCATTCGTCTGGGTGGATGTAGAGCATCCGGTCGCCCTCGTAGATGCAATCGACAGGGCATTCGTCGACGCACGCGCGATCTTTGACGTCGACGCACGGAAGAGCGATGACATATGTCACTGTGCTTGAACTCCTTCTCGCTGGGTTTCCCCAGTCTACGCTGAGCGCTCTGCAACAAGGCTCCGCTGCGGCACGCGGGGCCAGGCGAGCACGACGGCTGCGATCAGCGGAACACCGAAGAGCCAGATCAGCCCGGGAAGTCCCTGCGAGATCAGGATGGAGCCGCCAGGGCTCGAGAACGAGAACAAGGCGACGGTTCCGACGAGCCCGATGCCGGCGGCGACGGACGGGAGCCTCTCAGCGATCACGAGCCGAAGCCCAACAAGCAGCGCAAGCGTGCCGATCAGGCCCAGTATGAGTCCATAGGGAATGAGGATGCCGAAGGGAGTCACTGTGAGCGTATGAGCAACGGTTCCCACGGTTCCGTACACGGCTCCGAGCACAAGCGTGATCACCGCTGTGACGATGCGAGAAGTGGTGCTTGGCTCTCCATCATCGACGACGTCGTCCCGCTCGTCGATGTGCAGGTCAGGCAGTTCCGGTGCAGTGCTCACGCTCAAATCGTATCGGGACAAGCTGTGTGCACCTGGTCGATGCTCTCAGGGCATTCCCGCGAGGCGCAGCAGCGATGCGACGACCGCCGCCGCCACGACGACGACGAGAAACGGCGCCCGCAGAACAAGCAGCAGCGCCGCGACGCCGACGGCGGGAAGCCGCGCATCGATGACGATGGACTGGGCATTTCCCAGCGCCTGCACCACGATGAGCGCCGACAGCATGGCCACCGTCGTCAGATCGGCCACGCGCGAGACGATGGGCTTCTCGAGCAGGCGCGGCGGAATCGCGTAGCCCGCGAGTTTGAGCGCCGCACAGACGATGGATGCGGCGAGCACAATGTGCCAGAGGGTCATGACTCGGCTCCCCTGGCGTGGGAGAACCAGTTGAAGACCCCGACGATCACGGCGACCACGGCCGCGAGGATCACCGGGAGCCCCGGCGCGAGCACGGGAGTCAGCGAAGCGGCGACGATCGCCGAGCCACAGGCGACGGCGACGGGCTGAAGACGCGTGAGACGGGGCCAGAGCAGCGCAAGAAACGCCGCGGCCGCTGCGGCATCGAGGCCGTATGCGCGAGTGTCGCCGAGCACGTCGCCGATGAGGGCACCGATCAGGGTTGTGAGTTTCCAGCCGACGAAGACGGCGATCCCCGTCACCCAGAAACCGGTCCGGCGCGAGGCGGCATCCGTCTGAGCGAGCGAGACGGCGGTGGACTCGTCAATCGTGAGCCATGCGGCGGCAACGTTCTTCAGAGGGCCGCCGCCGACAACCGGCTTCATGCGCATGCCGTACGCGGTATTGCGAACGCCGAGAAGGGCTGCACTCGCGATGGCAGCGCCGCCCGCAGACGCGCCACCAGAGGCGAGCACACCGACGAGGGCGAATTGCGATCCGCCCGTGAACATCAGAAGACTGAGAACGCAGGTCTGCCAGATGTCGAGACCGGAGGCGACGGCGAGGGCACCGAATGAGACCCCGTATGCTGCGGTGGCTGCACCGACGGCGAGCCCTTGCCTGAGCGCAGACTGCTGCGCTGAAGCACGATCGTTCGACATCTCAGCCTCGCGACGTCACCGTGTACAGCACACTCTCTGAAGCGCTGACAACGGTGACATCGTAATCGTCGTTCGACATCGTCATGACGCTGCCGAGCTTTGCCGTCGACGCTTCCCCGTCAACGCTGAATCCAGCATCCGTGAGCTTCTTCTTTGCCTCATCTGCAGACACATCTCCGCTGACAAGCACCACCCAATGAGTGTCAGAGCCATCGGTTTGCGTTGCACCGCGGATCGAGCCGTCGATCAACGGCACGCCGTCCGTCGGGAACCCGTCGGGCACGCCTTCCGTCAATTCGACGTCGCCGCCTGTCGCCTCGCGAACAGCATCCTGAACCGTCTGGTTCACTGTCTGCTCGACAAAGCTGCACCCACTGAGCACAGGAGTGAACAGAACGCCAACAGCGATCAGGGCAACGCACGCGCGACGACGAAGACTCACGAACCCAGGGTAACCGCCGGATGCTGAGTCGAACCCGAAAACGTCAGAAGACGCTCAGGCGTCCTGACGCTTCAATCGTGCCGTGGCACGTCCACGCTCATTGGCGCCGAGAATCACCTTGCGAATGCGCACAGCGTGCGGGGTGACCTCAACGCACTCGTCCTCGCGGGCGAACTCGAGGCACTCCTCAAGCGAGAGCCGACGTGACGGCGTCATCGATTCGAAGTTGTCGGCCGTCGACTGCCGCATGTTCGTCAGCTTCTTTTCCTTCGTGATGTTGACGTCCATGTCGTCGGCTCGCGAGTTCTCGCCGATGACCATGCCCTCATACACTTCCTCGGTGGGGCTGACGAAGAACGTCATGCGCTCCTGGAGGTTGATGATCGCAAATGGTGTGACGACGCCCGTGCGGTCGGCGACGATCGAGCCGTTGTTGCGCGTGGCGATGTGCCCGGCCCATTCTGCGTACCCGTGCGAGAGCGTGTTGGCGATGCCTGTTCCGCGCGTCGTCGTCATGAACTCCGAGCGGAAGCCGATGAGGCCACGGCTGGGAATGACGAACTCCATGCGAATCCATCCGGTTCCATGGTTCGTCATGCTCTCCATGCGTCCCTTGCGAGCGGCGAGCAGCTGAGTGATCGCGCCGAGGTGTTCCTCGGGCGAATCGATCGTGAGCTCTTCGTACGGCTCATGCACTTTGCCGTCGATGGTCTTCGTGACCACCTGAGGTTTGCCCACTGTGAGCTCGTAGCCTTCACGGCGCATCTGCTCGACGAGGATCGCGAGGGCGAGTTCACCTCGTCCCTGCACCTCCCACGCATCGGGGCGTCCGATGTCGAGAACCTTGAGCGAGACGTTGCCGACCAGCTCACGGTCAAGGCGGTCCTTCACCATGCGGGCCGTGAGCTTGTGCCCCTTGATCTTGCCCATGAGCGGCGACGTGTTGGTGCCGACGGTCATCGAGATCGCCGGGTCGTCGATGTGGATCGTCGGGCGCGGTCGAACGTCGTCTGGGTCGCACAGCGTCTCGCCGATCATGATGTCGGGGAAACCGGCGACGGCGACGATGTCGCCGGGGCCTGCCTTCTCGGCCGGGTAACGGTCGAGTGCCTTTGTCATGAGCAGCTCGGTGATGCGCACGTTCGACACGGTGCCATCCCGCTTTGCCCAGGCGACAGTCTGACCCTTCGTGATGGTGCCTTGGAAGATGCGCAACAGGGCGAGACGGCCGAGGAACGGCGATGCGTCGAGGTTTGTGACGTGCGCCTGCAGCGGGTGCTGGTCGTCGTACGTCGGCGCGGGAATGTGCTCGAGAATCGCTTCGAAGAGCGGCTCGAGGTTCTCGCTGTCGGGAAGCGTGCCGTCTACCGGCTTTGTGAGCGAGGCACGGCCGGCCTTGCCCGATGCATAGACGACGGGAACGTCGAGGATCGCATCGATGTCGAGATCGGGAACGTCATCGGCGATGTCGCTCGCGAGCCCGAGAAGGAGGTCTTGGCTCTCGGCGACGACGTCATCGATTCGCGCGTCGCCTCTGTCTGTCTTGTTCACAAGAAGAATGACAGGAAGCTTCGCCTCGAGTGCCTTTCTCAGCACAAAACGGGTCTGCGGCAGGGGCCCCTCGCTCGCGTCAACGAGCAGCACAACGCCGTCGACCATGGAGATTCCACGCTCGACTTCGCCGCCGAAGTCCGCGTGCCCCGGGGTGTCGATCACGTTGATCGTCACGGGGCCGTGAACCGCGTGCTCGCCGTTGTAGGAGATCGCCGTGTTCTTCGCGAGAATCGTGATGCCCTTCTCGCGCTCGAGCTCGTTCGAATCCATCGCCCGGTCCTCGACGTGTTCGTGGGCCGAGAACGAATCGGTCTGGCGCAGCATGGCGTCAACGAGTGTTGTCTTGCCGTGGTCGACGTGCGCGACGATGGCGACGTTCCGGAGGGTTTCACGCGTGGCGAGTGCCATGGCTGTGTCCTGTCCTGCAGTGTGTGCGGTTTGTGCGCGTGGCGACGCGGTGTGCGTCGGCATCTGATCCGGCGGGCGGGTGCCTGCACCGGCGGGCGCGGGTGGGAAATTCGGCGGGTCATAACGACCCGACGTCCTATTCTACTCCCTCAGCTTCGCGGAGACTGAACATCGCTGACACTCGCCGGCCGCTGGACCCGATGCTCAGCAGGTTCGCCACCTCGCACTCACGAGGTGTTCGTTCCCCGTGAAGCTTGCGCACACGGGCCTCATAGCTCACGACGACGCGACAGACGACGATACGAATCAGCCACGGATTCGATGATAATGTGTCGAGGTCGAAGCGGCTCCCTACGCACATCGACTCACGTGCGTAGTGTGCCTCGCCATACACGACAGGGATCTCGGGTTGCTCATTCGTGAGCATTCCGAGAGAGTGAATAACAGTTCGACCCAGTGTTGTGTCGGTCGCCGAATCAGGCGTCTGTTAGAGAGAAAGAACACCAACTTGATCAAGTACCTGCTCCGCCGATTCGTGGGCTGGCTGCTGATGATCGTGGTAGCGACAAATGTCACGTATTTTCTTGCGTGGGCATTCCTCGACCCACGGAGCAATTACGTCGGCCGTCGCCCGCCACTGACTCACGACGAAGTCACCCAGCTTCTCGCACCGCGCAACTTGAGCGACACCGTCCCTCTGGTTCAGCGTTGGTGGGACTGGTTCAGCGGCATTCTCTTCCGCTGGGACTGGGGCGTCAGCGCCGTCGGCGAGTCGGTGAACGAGCAGGTCGCGTATCGCATGTGGATCAGCGCCGAGCTGGTGCTCGGCGCGACAATCCTCACAACGATCCTCGGCATCGCTCTCGGTGTGTACACGGCGTCTCGCCAATACAAGCTGGCCGACCGTGTGGGGCAGGCGACATCGGTCGTCACGATGAACATCAACATCGTTGTTGCCGCGCTGGGAATTGTGCTTCTCGCCATCGGCTTCAACGATCTCGTCGGCGCTCGCGTTTTCTTTGTCACGGGTTCCCATGGTCAAGACGTCACGGGCTTCTTTCCCGTGATCCTCGATACCCTCCAACATTTGACGCTTCCCACTCTTGCTCTCGTTCTCGTCGGTTACGCCCAATACCACTTGCTCCAGCGCACTCTGTTGCTCGACAACATCAATGCGGATTATGTGCGCACGGCGCGCGCCAAAGGCCTGACGAAGCAGAAGGCAATTCGCAAGCACGCGCTACGCACCTCGCTCATTCCCGTCGCGACTCAGGTCGCGTTCACAATTCCCGCGATCTTCACGGGCGCGATCCTCACCGAGCGCATCTTCGGTTGGAACGGCATGGGCCGGTACTTCCTTGACACAATCTCTAAAAACGACGTTCACGGTGTCGTTGCCGTTGCGGCGTTCGGCGCGCTATTGACGGCAATCGGAGCGATCCTCTCAGATATCGCCATTGTCGTCCTCGACCCGAGAGTGAGGGTGAGCTGACATGTCTCTCGATCAGATTCAACCGCCCGTCGGCCCCGAAACAACAGCATCGCGCATTCCGCGCAAGCGCATGTCATTGTGGAGCCTCTACACGCGTCGCTTCATGCGCAATAAGCCCGCCGTCGGCGGCATCGTCATTTTCGTTCTGCTTGTGCTGTTCGCCGTCATCGCCCCCTTCATCGCGAAGTACGATCACATCGAACTCGACTTCCTCAACCTGAGCACAGGACCGTCTGCTGAGCACTGGTTCGGCACGACGAGCGCGGGAAATGACACGTTCGCACAGGTCGCTATCGGTCTGCAGCGCTCCTTGATGATCGCTGTCTCGGTATCTGTGGGAACCACAGTTCTGTCGGCCATCGTCGGTACCGCAGCCGCCTACTTCGGCGGGTTCATCGAGCGCGGCATCCTGCTTGTCATCCACTTCCTCATGGTGATCCCGACGTTCCTGATTCTCGCTCTTATCTCCAACGACGCCGGCGGTGACTGGCGGGTTATTACACTCATCCTCATCTTCACTGGGTGGTTCTTCCCCGCCCGTGTGATCTGGACGATGGCGCTGCCTCTTCGCGAAAGCGAGTACGTGAACGCCGCCCGCTACATGGGCGTTCCCGGAATGAAGATCGTGATGCGGCACCTGATCCCCAACATCGGTTCGCTGCTCGTGATCAATTTCGCACTCGGTGTCGTCACCGCGGTGATGGCCGAGACCGGGCTGTCGTTTCTTGGATTCGGCGTGAAGATTCCTGACGTCTCACTCGGTTCACTCATCGGCTACGGCGCGAACACAATCTCGAGCGCACCGTGGCTGTTCTATTTCCCCGCGGGAGCGCTCACGCTCCTGACCGTCTCCATGGCGCTCGTTGCCGATGGTCTTCGCGACGCACTCGATCCCACCTCTGCGGCAGGAGGACAAGCATGACCGCCCCGCTTCTCTCAGTTCGTGATCTCAACGTCAGCTTCGCCTCAGAGGCCGGCACCGTCAATGCGGTGCGCGGTGTCACCTTCGACCTCGAACCCGGGCGAACGCTCGGCATCGTCGGTGAGTCCGGATCGGGAAAGTCCGTCACATCGATGTCGATCATGGGACTCCTCGACGAAAACGCGAAGGTCACGGGTTCTGTCGAGTTCGACGGACAGCAGTTGCTCGGCAAGACCGACAAGCAAATGTCCGAGATTCGCGGCAATGACATCGCCATGATCTTCCAAGACCCGCTCGCGGCACTCACGCCGGTGTTTACCGTCGGCGACCAGATCGTCGAGGCGCTTGTGACGCACCAGAAGAAGTCGCAGAAAGAGGCATGGGAGCGCGGAATCGAGCTGCTCAAACTCGTGGGAATCCCAACTCCCGAGCGCCGGATGAAGTCGTTCCCTCACGAGTTCTCCGGCGGCATGCGCCAACGCGTCGTCATTGCGATGGCGATCGCGAACGACCCGAAGCTGATCATCGCCGACGAGCCGACAACGGCACTCGACGTCACAATCCAGGCGCAGATTCTCGACCTCATCGGCACGGCTCAGCGTGAGACAGGTGCCGCCGTCGTCATGATCACGCACGACATGGGTGTTGTCGCGAAGACCGCAGATGACGTGCTCGTCATGTATGCGGGAAAGCCCGTTGAGCAAGCGCCAGTCGGCGAGCTGTTCCACCGCACACGGATGCCGTATTCAATCGGCCTTCTCGGCGCAATTCCCCGCGTCGACAAGGCAGAGAAGCAGCCCCTCATTCCCATCAAGGGAAACCCGCCGCTGTTGGTGAATCTCCCCGATGCGTGCCCGTTTGCCCCGCGCTGTCCGATCGCCATCGACGCGTGCGTGCACGGCGAGCCGCCGCTGCGGCCAGCCAACACAGACGCAGAAGATCGCCACAAGGTCGCCTGCATCCGTGCCGATGAAATCGATGACGACGGCATGATCGACGGCGAGCTTGTCTACCCGGCGCCGCCCATTCCCGAGAGCGCACTGGAGCGCATTCCTCGCGAAAAGCGCGACATCACCCTCGAAGTCGACAATCTGACAAAGACGTTCCCGCTGCTCAAGGGGGCGTTCCTGAAGCGTCGCGTCGGCGACGTGCACGCCGTACGCGGCATCTCCTTCGATATTCGCAAGGGCGAGACGATGGCGATCGTCGGCGAGTCCGGTTGCGGCAAGACCACGACGCTTCTGCAGATCATGGAGATGGTCAAGCAGTCGAATGGCGAGATCACCATCGGCGGGCAGAAGGTCTCTGAGCTTCACGGTGGTCGCCAAGAACGGGAGCTGCGACGCAACATTCAGATCGTGTTCCAAGACCCCATGGGGGCCCTGGACCCGCGCATGACCGTCGCCGACGTGATCGCCGAGCCACTGCGCGCCATCGGTCGTTCTCGCACCGAAGCGGATGCCCGGGTCGACGAGCTCATGGATCTCGTCGGTCTTGACCCGACGCACAGCACACGCTTCCCCTCCGCGTTCTCCGGTGGGCAGCGTCAGCGCATCGGCATCGCGAGGGCCCTCGCGACGAATCCGCAGATTGTGGTGCTCGACGAACCGGTATCGGCACTCGATGTCTCGATCCAGGCCGGTGTCATCAACCTCCTCGACGAGCTCAAGGTCAAACTCGGTCTGTCGTATCTCTTCGTCGCTCACGACCTGTCCGTCGTTCGGCATATCGCCGATCGCGTTGCCGTCATGTACCTCGGCGCGTTTGTCGAGCACGGCGATGTCGACAGCGTGTTCGACGATCCGCAGCATCCGTACACCCAAGCACTGCTCTCGGCGATTCCGGTACCCGACCCCGACATCGAGCGCACGCGCGAGCGCATTGTTCTCGAGGGAGACCTCCCGAGCCCCACGGAGTGGCGCGAAGGGTGTGCCTTTGTCTCGCGGTGTCCCCTCTACCAGACGCTCACACCCGAGGGACAACGACGCTGCGAGACCGAAGAGCCGCAACTCACGGGAAACGAAGGCGTGCACGTCAACGCCTGCCACTGGCGATAACGGTTGCGAAACAGTTTGCTGAATCCAGCAGGGTCCGCAGTTTATGACCCCTAACTGGATATAGTCTGCTTTCAACCCTGAAAGAGCCGAAAGGCAACAAAGGAGCACCATGAAAAGGCACCAGAAGCTGATGAGCATTGTTGCTGTCAGCGGCGCCCTCGCACTCGTCATGAGCGGTTGTGCGTCGGGCGACACCGGTGGAGACAACTCCGGTGATAAAGAAAAGAAGACAGAGGTATCGCAGGCGGATTACAACCCGCAGCCGCGAGAGAACCTGAAGAAGGGTGGGGACGTCACCTTCGCGATCGACGAAATCACGCCCCAAATGAACCCCTTCCACGGCGACGCGAGCGCAGATACCACGAGGCTCGCCTCGTGGTACACACCGCAGGTCTTCCTGATGGATCCAGACGGCACACCCACGCCGAATCCCGCATATCTTGATTCGTGGGAGATCGGCGAAGACGGCGGAAACACCGTCATCAACGGCACAATCAATGAAGATGCTGTCTGGAACGATGGATCCCCGATCGACTGGACTGCCTTCGAGCAGACCTGGATCGCCAACCGTTCGTACGATGAGGGCTACACCCCCAACGCGACGGATGGTTACAAGGAGATCAAATCGGTTGAGCAAGGCGACAGTGAGAAAGACGTCGTCGTGACATTCGACGGCGAGTTTGCCTGGCCCCAGATGGTCTTCCTCACCGGCATCGTGAACCCGAACGTGAACACCCCGGAAATCTTCAACGAGGGATTCATCGAAGAACCGCACGCTGAGTGGGGTGCCGGCCCGTACAAGATCGACGAGTTCGATTCCAAGGGCCAGATCGTCTCGTTCGTTCCGAACGACAAGTGGTGGGGCAACGAGCCCATGCTCGACAAGGTAACGTTCCGCGGTCTTGACGATTCTGCCTCGATCAACGCTTTCAAGAACGGTGAGATCGACCAGGTTGGCGTGGCTACAAAGGACCGTCTTGAGCAGGTCTCGGACATGGACGGCATCACCATCCACCGTGCGCAGCAGACGGCAAACACGCTCCTTGAGGTTGACTCAGAGAAGCCGCAGTTCAAGGACCTCGAGGTTCGCAAGGCCTTCTACATGGGTCTCAATGTCAAGCAGCAGATGAAGATTGCCTGGAACGGCCTCGATTACACCGAGGATCCGGGTGGCTCGTTCATTCTGTATTCGTTCCAGCCGCACTTCACCAACTCCGTCGTTGACGCGGGTTGGGAGTACAACCCCGACGAGGCAAACAAGATCCTCGACGAGGCTGGCTGGGCTCTGAACGACGACGGCGTGCGCGAGAAGGACGGCGTGAAGCTTGAGGTTACCTACCCGATCTTTGGCGACGACCCGACCTTGAAGGCCGGCGCGCAGTCACTGCAGCAGATGATGAAGGAGATCGGCTTCAAGGTAAACATCGACGTGCGTTCGCCTCAGGACTTCTCGAGTGATTACACATCGAAGAACTGGGACATCATGTCGCTGCGCTTCACGTCCTCTGACCCGTTCGGTGCAGCCTGGTTCTGCCAGATGTACTGCTCGGACAGCGGCCTGAACCTCTCAGCTACCGGCACTGAGGAGATCGACACCAAGATCCATGAGGACCTCGAGTCGATCACCGATTCTGAGAAGAACACGGTGAAGGCCATGGAAATGGAGTCGGAGATCATGAAGCAGACCTGGGGAATCTTCCCGCTGTACAACGGTCCGACAATCATGGCTGTCACGGAAGGTCTTGCCAACCTGACCCCTGAGCCCTACGTGGGTCTCGACCTCTTCGGCGTCACACCCGTTGAGAACGTGGGTTGGGAGAAGTAAGCACTTCTCGCACAACGACGGCGGGGCCGGTGGATGATCCACCGGCCCCGCTTTCGTTGTCAGCTGACCTTTCGTTGTCAGCTCCCCCGGGGGCGCGCGATACCCTGGATGGATGCCGCAGCGCTCCATCACCTACCGTTCATCGTTCAGTATCGGCCTCGTCATCATCGTCGCGCTCCTCGCAGCGTTTCTCACAATTGACGCAGCGGTACGTGGGTTCTGGGGCATTGCCGTGATCACCGCACTCTGGTCGGCCGCCATCGTCGCTCCCCTGTCGCTCTTCCTCGCCCTTCCACGCCTCACAGCAGACCAGGAGGGACTCACCTGTGTTGGGCCACTCACGACCTGGGTGATCCCGTGGAGCAAGGTCGACACGGTTCGCACGCGGCGCCTCCTGCTCGTTGAGACAACGGACGGGAAGGTCATCACGCTGTTCTCCGTGCCCAGCCGCCCCATGGGCATGCGGTCGGTGCACGCCACAGACTTGGGCGACGAGATCGAAGCGATTCGTCGAGACTGGGAAGGACACAGCGACCCCGAAGCGAAGGCCACCCGCCGCGTACACGTGCGGGGAATCTCCATTGTCGGGGTCGCCGTCGTCGCCGCGATTATCGCGACGATCGTGCTCTAGGCTTCGCTCACACCGCGAGCGGAATATTCGCTCCGGGAATCGCGTCGAGCAGGTTCTTTGTGTACTGCTCGCGTGGGTTTCCGAACACGTCGTCCGTCGTTCCGGTCTCGACAATCTCACCCTTCTGCATGACAACCACGTTGTCAGCGATCACGCGCACCACGGCAAGATCGTGGGTGATGAAGAGGTACGTGAGACCCAGTTCCGACTGCAGCTCGGCGAGCAGCTGCAGAATCTGCGCCTGTACAAGCACGTCCAGGGCAGACACCGCCTCATCGAGCACGACAATGTCGGGCTTGAGCGCAAGCGCACGGGCGATCGCGATGCGCTGACGCTGACCCCCGGAAAGCTCGTTCGGGTAACGGTTGATGAGCGCCTGCGGCAGCGCCACCTGGTCGAGCAGCTCGTGCACGCGTGCACTGCGCTCGGCAGCGCTCCCCACCTTGTGAACCCGAAGGGGCTCCCCGATGATGTCTCCGATGTTTCGCATCGGGTCGAGCGAGCCATACGGGTCTTGAAAGACGGGCTGCATCCGACGTCGCAGCGCCATCAGGCCCGAGCGCTTCATCGACGCAAGGTCGGAGCCCTCAATCGAGATGCTGCCGCTCGTGATGCTTTCCAAACCAAGAGCCATCTTCGCGATCGTCGATTTCCCCGAGCCCGACTCCCCTACCAAAGCGGTCGTCGTGCCCTTTGCGACGGTGAAGTTGACGTTGTTCACGGCCACGAAGTTTTCGGAGCGGAAGTTGCCGCGCCGAATTTTGAACATCTTCGTCAGGTTTGCCACCTCGATAACCGGTGTCTGATCCCGCGCCGTGGCTGAATCCACCTGGTCAGCGCGCTCCTCCGCCGTGTGGGCGAGATCGAACTCGCCTCCGAGTTCGTCCGTGCTCTTGTGCTCGACGGCGGCCTGAATGCGGTGTGAGGCAAGGCTCGGGGCCGCAGCGACAAGTCGCTGCGTGTACGGATGCTGCGGGTCTTGAAGAATCTCTCGGCTGTCACCCGCTTCAACGATATTTCCCTTGTACATCACGATGAGCTTCTCTGCGCGCTCGGCAGCCAGACCGAGGTCGTGTGTGATGAACAGCACCGCGGTGTTATTCAGCATCGTCAATTCGGCAAGGTTGTCGAGAATCACCCGCTGCACCGTCACGTCGAGTGCGGATGTCGGCTCGTCCGCAATGAGCAGCTTCGGGCGTGCCGACAGTCCCATGCCGATGAGAACACGCTGGCGCATTCCTCCGGAGAACTGGTGAGGAAACTGTTTGAGGCGGCGCTCGGCATCATCGAGGCCCGCCTGCTTCAGCACCTCGATTGCCTGCTTCTCGACATCCCGCCGTGACGACGCTACGCCATTGGCTCGAATCGCCTCCTTCACCTGAAAACCGATCGACCACACGGGGTTGAGGTTCGACATGGGATCTTGCGGAATGAAGCCGATTTCACGCCCGCGAACGTGCTCGATCTGGTTTTTCGACAGCTTCGAGAGATCTCGTCCCTCAAAGAGCACCTCGCCACCCGTGATCTTCCCGTTGTCGGGCAGCAGGTTGATGATGCCGTGCGCCGTCGTTGACTTGCCAGATCCGGACTCGCCGACAATCGCGACGGTCTCACCGGGCATGACGTCGAACGAAACGCCGTGAAGAGCTTCTGCGAAGCCGTGCTGCGTCGAGAATCCCATGGTCAGATTGCGGATGCTCAGCAGTGGTTCTGAGGCGTTCATCGCGTCCTCGCTTTCGGGTCGAGGGCGTCGCGCAGAACTTCGCCCAGCATGATGAATGCCAGAACGGCGACGGTGAGGGCAATCGACGGGTAGATCAACGCCATGGGCGCTGTGCGCAGCGTCGTCTGAGCGTCGCTGATGTCGTTGCCCCATGACATCACTGACGAGTCCATACCGACGCCAAGGAATGACAGCGTCGCTTCACCCACCATCGCGAGACCCAAGTTGAGGGTCGTCACGACGATGACGGGCATGAGCGAGTTGGGCAGCACATGCGACATCATCGTTGTGAACCGCGTACGGCCCAGCGAGATCGCCGCCATCACGTAATCCTGGTTCTTAACGCGAAGCACTTCGGAACGCAAAATACGAGCGACGGATGCCCAGGCGAAGCCACCGATCGCCAGAGAGATCGTCCACACGTTTCGGTAATCAGAGAGCACCGACATGACGACGACCGCCGCGAGGATGTAGGGAATCGAGAAGAAGATGTCTCCGACGCGCGACAGTACAGAATCGAGCCATCCGCCGTAGAACCCGGCGAAGATGCCAAAGAGAACCCCGAGGATGCTACCGAGCAGCGTTGAGATGATCCCCACTGCGAGGGAGGTCTGTGCTCCCCAGACGATCCGAGCCCAGATGTCGCATCCTTGACGTGTGAAGCCGAGAATGTGATCGCCACTCGGGCCGGCATTGCTGTTCGCGAGCGTGCACCCCTGCGTCGGTGAGACCGGCGTGAAGAGCGTGGGGAAAAAGGCCATCACAATGAATACGAGCGCGATGATAGCCGATGCGTAGAACAGCGGGCGCCGGCGCATCGAGCGCCAGGCGTCTCGCCACATGCTGCCCGGCTTTTCTCCGAGCGTGACGGAGTCCACCTCAGCGATCGGGGTCTTGTCGACGGGTGCGACGAAGTGCGGTATTTGCTTAGACATAGCGAATCCTGGGGTCGAGCACGGCGTAGAGCAGGTCTACGAGAATATTGAGAAGCACATACACAATCACCAGAACGGTGACGAACGACACGACTGTCGGCCGTTCTCCGCGCACGATCGCCTGAAAGAGCGTGTTTCCGACACCGGGAACGTTGAAGATTCCCTCGGTCACTGTGGCACCAACGATGAGGATGCCGAAGTTTGTCGCCGAGTTGGTGACAACCGGGATCAGCGAATTTCGCAGAACGTGTACGGGAATGACACGGCGCCGGCTCAACCCTTTCGAATACGCGGTGCGCACGAAGTCGTTTCCCAGGGTCTCAACGGTGGAGCCGCGCATGAGACGCATGCTCGTGGCGTACAGGCTCAACGCAAGAACAATCGCGGGCAGAAGCATGTTCAACCATGAGGTGTCTCCGCCGACCGTCGGGCTTGCCCAGCCCCACTGGATTGCAACGAAGAACTGCGCGAGAAACGCAATGACGAAGATGGGCAGCGACATCAGAACAAGGCTGAGGATCAGCATCGCGTTGTCGAAGAATTTGCCCTTGCGGATGCCGCTGAACAATCCGATCGAAATGGAAAGGATCAGCTCAAGGACAACCGCCATGACGGCAAGCTTGAGTGTGACGGGGAACGTCTTGACGAGGATCGCAGAGACCTCGCGGCCCGAATAGCTGATGCCGAAGTTGCCCTGGAAAATATCACCGATGTACAGAAGATACTGAACGATGAAGGGCTTATCGAGGTTGTACTGGGCTTTCAGCGATTCGAGAAGTGCTGGGTTCGGGGTCTTGTCGCCGAACATTGCCAGAATCGGATCTCCGGGCATAGCGAAGACCATGAAGTAGATGAGGAAGGTCGTTCCGAAGAAGACGGGCACTGCCTGCAGAATTCGAAGCAGGATATATCTGAGCATGTAGCGCTCACCGTGCCGTTCGTTGTGGGCTCATAGAAGTGGTGCCATTTCGAAAGAGAGAGGGTCGGGCTCGAAGGTGGGGTGATGCAGCCATGCTGCACCACCCCACGCATCGTCAGGCTGGTTAGGCCTTCTTTGTGATCTGGTAGTACAGCGGTACCGAGTTCCAGCCAAACTCGACGTTGTCGACGAGAGTCGAGTAACCGCCGACGACGTTCTGGTACCAGAGCGGGATCGCCGGAAGATCCTGCAGAAGCACTTCCTGTGCCTCCTGGAACTTCTGGTTGGCGACCTCGGGATCGGTGGCGCTGATGCCCTCCTGAATCAACGAGTCGAACTTCTCGCTTGAGTAGTCACCGTCGTTGGAGCCGGCACCCGTCGCATACAACGGCCCGAGGAAGTTGTACAGACCGGGGTAATCCGCCTGCCAACCGCTGCGTGTCGCCGTGGTGATTGTGCGATTCGTCACCTTCTCGCGAAGCTCGGCGAACGTCGGGTAAGCGTCACCCGATGCCTTGATGCCGAGAACGTTCGAGATACTGTTGCACACTGCGTCGACCCATGCCTGGTGGCCTCCGTCGGCGTTGTAGCCGATCTGGAACGTGCCTTCCCACGGGCTGATCTCGTCGGCCTGCGCCCAGAGATCCTTCGCCTTCTCTTCGTTGTACGTGAGGACGTCAGCGCCCTCGAGGTCGTCGCTCCAGCCGTCGATCACCGGTGAGGTGAAGTCACTGGCCGGTGTACGGGTGCCCTGGAAGATCACGTCAGTGATCTCGTCTCGGTTGATCGCCATCGAGAGTGCTTTGCGACGGAGGTTTCCCTCTTCGCCGTCGAAGTGCTCAATGTAGTTTCCGATCGTGAACGACTGGAACAGCGCAGAAGGCTGGTTAACAGCACGGTCGCCGAGGTCGCTCTCGTACGAGCCGAACGCCGAGTCAGGAATCTGATCGAGCACGTCGAGCTGGTCGGCCAGCAGGTCGGAGTACGCGGCGTCCTGGTTGGCGTAGAACTTGATGGTCAGTCCACCGTTCTTCGCCTCACGATCGCCCTTGTAGTCCTCGTTCGTGACCAGGTCGATCTTGACGTCGTGCTCCCAGGCATCCTCCCCGGCGAGCTTGTACACGCCATTGCCGATGGGGTTCTCGCCAAATGCCTTCATGTCTTCAAAAGCGACAGACGGAAGCGGGTAGAACGCCGAGTAGCCGAGGCGCTGACCGAAGTCTGATGCCGGGTGTTTCAGTGTCACGGTGAAGTGGTAGTCGTCAATGATCTTGAGACCGGTGAGTTCGCTGTCTTCATCCCAGCTGAAGCCCTCGATATCTTCGAAGAAGTACGACGAAAGCTGTTCATTGCTGAGAAGCGCGCCGTAGTTCCAGGCGTCGACGAATGACTTGGCTGTGACCTCTTCGCCGTTCGTAAACTTCCAGCCCTCATTGAGCTGGATGTCCCAGACCGTGGCGTCGTCGCTCTCGATAGATTTGGCTACTTCGTTGTGCTCTTTGCCATCAGCGTCGTAGTAGATCAGACCGGCGAAGATGGAATCGAGGATCTTGCCCCCGCCAACTTCGTTGGTGTTTGTGGGAATGAGCGGATTCTGCGGCTCATTTCCATTCGTGGTGATGATCGCAGCGTCATCGCTCGATCCACCGCCCTCGCTGCCGCCGCCGTTTGAGCAGCCGGCGAGCGCGAGAGCTGCAACGCTTGCCACCGCTGTTGCGGTGAGCAGGCGTCGCATCCGCGACGTCGTATTTCTCACTGTTCCTCCTGTGCAAGGTGAATTGCCGCAGCGCCATTTTGGCCACACTGCCGCAAAGTAATATCACGACACTAGGCGCTGCCGACAGGCACGCACAACGCGCACCGTCGGGAATGTTACCCCGAGTTAATAAATTTGAAAGAATCTTGTGGGCTATGCACGATTACTGCGAGCTTCACATCATTCTACGAAGATGATTCGTGAAGGCGCCGGACTTACTCGAACGAACGCCACTCCCAAAGGTTCCATGTGAGCGTCGGTGCGATGACACGAGGGGTGACGCCGGTGACGTGATCGGGATCAAACGCCGTGATTGACGGAAACTGATAGAGCGGGGCTCCGTAGAAGTCAGCGCGCAGCTCGGAGTCGACGTCGGCGAGCAGCTCACTGCGCTCGCCAGCATCCGCAGTCTCACTCATGTCGCGGAACAGCGCGTCAACGGTCTCGCTTGAATAGCCGTTGAGATTGTTCCGTGCCTTAGTCGCGTATCTGCTCTCGGAATCGACGGCGCCGAGGCTTGAGGATTCCCACGCGAAGATCGCCGCGTCATACTTGCCAGGAACGCCGAGGAGCTGACGCCACTGATCGGTGCCGCAGTCGGTGATCGAGAACCCGGCTTTGGCCGCAGATTCTGCAATCAGGTCGAACTCGGCTGCTCGTCGCGGGTTGTTTGCGGCATACAGAACACACACCTCGGGCTCGACGGCGCCCGCCTTCTCGAGCAGGGCCTTCGCGCCGGCAATATCAACGGATGAGAACGCCGCGTCGGACGCTGATTCGTCGTACCCCGGCGTTCCCGGCGTGAAGACGAAGGAGTCGCGGGTGTGGGCCCCAGACCCGACAATCGGCTTGATGAGCTTCTCGACGATCGCCTGCCGAGGAACGGTCTTCAGAAACGCTTCGCGCACGAGCGGATCGTCGAATGTTCCGTTGGCCGAGGCACCGAACTGCAGATCGATGTGTTCGAAGCTGGCGACAAGACCCGTGAACGTCTTCTTATCGTCGAGTGCGGCGAGCTGTTCAGCAACGGCCGGAGTGGCCTGCGGCGCGATCACATCGACATCACCGTTCTCCAGTGCCGTCACCTGCGCGGCCGGATCATCGAGATATCGCAGGTGTACTGTCGCGATCGACGGCGCGTGCGCCCCGTCGTACTCGGGATTTGCCGACAGCGTGACGCCCTCGACCGGGTCGATCTCGTCGATCACATAGGGTCCGCTCGACACGTAGGTGCTTTGTGGCGAGTCGACGTTATCGAGAGCGAACCCGGTGTTCCAGAACGAGGAGATCTTCGAGAGCGCCTCGGAATCCTTGTGTGTCACGGCATCGATGACTGCGTGCGCGGCTTCCTCTGACGACTCCACCCCGAGGGCTTTCTGCCCGACGACGTGAGCGGGCAGCGGCGGCGGCAGGGCGATTCGCCAGTCGGCCACCGGCTGCGAGTACGTGAGCGTCATGGAGCGGCCGTCATCGCTCAGCTGCGGCATCTCTGAGGCGAGTCCGAGGCCAGAGTCTGGCCGCGCTCCTGAGTCGAAGAAGACGACGTCATCGGGCAGCTCGGCCGCGCCGCCCTCAGAGGTTGCGGCCCGATAGTCTGCCGGGTCAAAATCTTCGGTGTTCAATGCTCCCGAATGAGCAGCCCAATCAAGCAGCAGATCAGCAGCGTCAACAGGCGTTCCATCAGACCAGGTTGCCGTGTCGCTCACTGTATAGCGCACCACGAGGGGATCGTCGGCGATCTTTTCCACCGTGCCGAATGATGTGTCGGGCGCAACCTCGAGACTCTCGTCATACGCTGTGAAGTTTGACAGCGTCAGCGCCGTGATGTCGGCATTTCCGGATGCTGAACCAGACGGCGTTGTCGTGTTGTACGACGTGAAGCGATCGCTGGTTCCGATCGCAACGGACGACTCAGCATCCGGCCCCGTCTGAGCACAGCCAGCCAAGCCGAGAACTCCCGCAATGAGCGCACCGCCGGCGATGATCTTTCGTGCCTGTCGCATTCGTCCTCCCCGACGAAAACGCTACACTGACGCCAGGCCACAACCCTGGATGGACCCTTACCTCAATGACCGATTCTGCGCCCGCGATCCCCCGGCAGACACGAACACAGCTGTGGTGGGAGATCGGCATTGTCCTCGCGCTCTCTCTCGGAGCATCCGCCGTCTATTCTGTTCTCACGATTGTTCGCCGAGTGCTCGCCGAGACCGCACTTGCCGATCAGTCAGCCGGGCTCAACCCCTCGCAAAGTCCGCAGCCGTGGATCGATCTGACGTATCAGCTGCTCGGAATCGCTTTCGGTCTCGCTCCTGTCGCGCTCGTTCTCTATCTGCTCTGGGTCCCCCGAGAGTCGGCTTTCGCCCGCGTGGGACTTGATCGAACGAGGCCAGGTCAAGACATCGGGAGAGGGATGCTGCTGTTTGCAGCGATCGGCGTGCCAGGGATCGCCTTCTATGTCGTCGGACGCATGCTCGGGATCACCGTCGATGTCAGTACGTCGGGACTCGGCGACTACTGGTGGAGCATCCCCGTGCTGATTCTCTCGGCGTTGCGCGCCGCTCTGCTCGAAGAGGTCATCGTTGTCGGGTACCTGTTCACGCGGCTGCGCCAGTTTGGCTGGAATCGGTGGGTGATTATCATCTCGGCCGCCGTGCTGCGCGGCAGCTACCACCTGTACCAGGGGTTCGGCCCGTTCCTCGGAAACGTCGCGATGGGCCTGCTGTTCGGGTGGATGTACACACGCTTCGGACGCGTCGCTCCGCTGGTCGTGGCGCACCTGCTTCTCGATATCGTGTCGTTTCTCGGGTATCCTCTCGCGGTCGTGCTCATGCCCGGAATCTTCGGCACCGCCTAGTTTCGAAATCAGGCCTTCCCCTCGAACGGGGGGTCAGGTAGTGTGCCTGGAATGTTGTGCCGCCCGAGAGGGGCGCACATGATCAAGGAGGATCATGGTTCCAGCAACCGACCCGCCTCGCGATGCGCAGGCTTCGATCGATTACCCGGCCGTTCAGAACTCCGAACAATTCCGTGAACTGCGAAAAACGCATCGCAGCTTCGCATTTCCACTCGCTGTCGCATTTCTCGTCTGGTACTTCGCCTATGTGCTGCTCGCCGACTATGCGCACGACGTCATGTCGACCCCCGTTATCGGCAACATCAACCTGGGAGTCATTCTCGGGCTTGCTCAGTTCGTGACGACATTCGGCATCACCATGTGGTACGTGAGCTATGCCAATCGCAAGCTCGACCCACGTGCAACGTCCATCAGAGAAGATCTTGAAGAACGCGAACGTGCAGCTCAGGTGGAGGTCGATTCATGAACGAGATGATCATCGCGGCCGCCGAACACGAATCGATCGGCGAACCGCTCCTCAACATCGGCATCTTCGCCGCCTTCGTCGTCATCACGCTTATCGTCGTGCTGCGCGCAAGCCGCAATAACAAGACAGCGGCGGACTACTACGCGGGCGGCAGGTCTTTCTCCGGTGGCCAGAACGGAACAGCGATCGCGGGCGATTACCTGTCTGCTGCCTCGTTCCTCGGCATCTGCGGCGCTATCGCTGTGAATGGCTACGACGGATTCTTGTATTCAATCGGCTTTCTCGTCGCCTGGCTCGTCGCGCTGCTGCTCGTTGCGGAGCTGCTGCGCAATACCGGCAAGTTCACGATGGCCGACGTGCTGAGCTTCCGACTCAGGCAGCGTCCCGTGCGCATGGCCGCAGCGCTGTCGACACTTGCTGTGTGCCTGTTCTACCTGCTCGCACAGATGGCGGGGGCAGGCGGACTCGTCTCTCTACTTCTCGGCATCCATGAAGAAATCGGGCAGTCGATCGTGATCGCCGTTGTCGGCACCCTCATGATCCTGTACGTGCTCATCGGCGGTATGAAGGGAACAACCTGGGTGCAGATCATCAAGGGCGCGCTGCTGATCGCCGGAGCTGCCGTGATGACCGTGTGGGTTCTCGCCCTCAATGGGTTTAACCTCTCGGAGCTTCTCGGCAACGCGGCGGCCGTTGCGGGCCCCGAAATTCTCGAGCCGGGCATGAAGTACGGTGCAACAGACTCGTCGAAGCTCGACTTCATCTCGCTTGCGCTCGCTCTCGTGCTGGGCACGGCGGGACTCCCCCACGTGCTCATGCGCTTCTACACCGTTCCCACGGCAAAGGAAGCACGCCGGAGCGTCGTGTGGGCGATCTGGCTCATCGGGCTCTTCTACCTGTTCACGCTCGTTTTGGGTTACGGCGCCGTGGCGCTCGTCGGCGCTGACCGCATTCTTGCCGCCCCGGGTGGTGTGAATTCGGCTGCACCGATGCTGGCGTTCGAGCTGGGCGGCGCGTGGCTGCTCGGAATCATCGCCGCCGTCGCCTTCGCGACGATTCTCGCCGTTGTGGCCGGACTGACGATCACGGCTGCCACGTCATTCGCACACGACATCTACACAAACGTCATCAAACGCGGAAAGACGTCGCAGGGCAAAGAAGTCAAGGTTGCTCGGGTCACAGTTGTCGTGATCGGCCTTCTGGCGATCATCGGCGGCATCGGCGTGCAGGGCCAGAACATCGCGTTCCTCGTTGCGCTTGCATTTGCGATTGCCGCAAGCGCCAACCTGCCGACGATTCTCTACTCGCTGTTCTGGAAGCGATTCACGACGCGGGGCGCGCTGTGGAGTATGTACGGTGGCCTCGGTTCCGCGCTACTGCTCATTGTGCTCTCGCCGGTTTTCTCGGGAACGGAGACGTCGGTGTTCGCCGACGCGAACTTCGCGATCTTCCCGTTGCAGAACCCGGGAATCATCTCGATTCCGCTGGGCTTTGCGCTCGGCTGGCTCGGCACGATCACGACGACGAAGCCAGAAGACCCGCGGATCGCCGCAGAGATGGAGGTGCGCTCTCTGACCGGACACGGTTCGGAGAAGGCTGTCGAGCACTGACGCGCGTCACGAGCGAGTGCGGGTCTGAAACGATGTTTCGGACCCGCGCTCGCTGTCAGGTCAGGCGAACGCCTCGATGGGCGGGCACTCGCACATGAGGTTGCGGTCGCCGTATGCCTGGTCTATGCGGCGCACGGGCGGCCAGTACTTCGCGTGCACGAGCGCGCGCACGGGGTACACGGCCTGCTCCCGTGAATACGGATGCGTCCACTCCGACGTCGCAATCGACTCAGCCGTGTGCGGGGCGCCGACAAGCACGTTGTCGTCTGCCGGGTACTCGCCCGCTCCGACAGCATCCGCCTCGGCCTTGATTCCGATCATCGCATCGACGAATCGATCGAGCTCCGCAATGTCTTCGCTCTCCGTCGGCTCGACCATGAGCGTGCCCGGCACAGGGAACGACATTGTCGGCGCATGGAAGCCGTAGTCGATGAGCCGCTTTGCCACGTCATCGACTGAGATGCCCGTCTGCTTGGTGAGCGGCCGCAGGTCGAGAATGCACTCGTGGGCGACAAGCCCGTTGTCTCCGGTGTACAGAACGGGGAAGTGATCGCGCAACCGAGCGGCGATGTAGTTGGCGCTCAGCACGGCCGCACGTGTGGCGCGGGCGAGACCTTCAGCTCCCATCATGCGAATGTACGCCCACGTAATCGGCAGAATGCTCGGGCTGCCGAACGGCGCTGCCGAGACCGGGCCGCCATCGTGGGTGAGGCCCGAGTGAATGTTTGTCTGCGCCATCGGATGCCCGGGGAGGTACGGCGCCAAGTGCGACTTCGCCGCGACGGGGCCGACTCCGGGGCCCCCGCCTCCGTGCGGAATGCAGAACGTCTTGTGCAGGTTGAGGTGCGAGACGTCTCCCCCGAAGTCGCCAAAGCGCGCATAGCCGAGCAAGGCGTTGAGGTTGGCGCCATCGATGTACACCTGTCCGCCCGCATCGTGCACGGCCTCGGTGATGCGAACGACGTCGTGCTCGTACACGCCGTGCGTTGAGGGATACGTGATCATGAGGGCAGCGAGCTGGTCGGCATGCGCTTCGATCTTTGCGCGCAGGTCGGCAAGCTCGACGTTGCCGTTGTCGTCACAGGCGACGACAACCACCTTCATGCCAGCCAGAACGGCGGATGCCGCATTTGTGCCGTGTGCGCTCGAGGGAATGAGACACACGGTGCGCTGATCGTCGCCGTTCGCGCGGTGGTAGCCACGGATCGCGAGAAGGCCGGCAAGTTCTCCCTGGCTTCCCGCGTTGGGCTGCAACGACACGGTGTCGTACCCAGTAACGTCGGCGAGCCACGTCTCGAGCTGCGCGATGAGCTCGAGTGTTCCTGCCACGTCTGCTGCGGGCGCAAACGGGTGAAGCCCCGCGAACTCCGGCCACGTGACAGCATCCATCTCTGTCGCCGCGTTGAGCTTCATCGTGCAGCTGCCCAGCGGGATCATGCCGCGGTCAAGTGCGTAGTCTTTATCTGCGAGCCTCTTCAGATAGCGCATCATCGCCGTCTCGGAATGATGCGTGTTGAAGACCGGATGCGTCAGGTACTCGCTCGTTCGCGCGAGAGTCTCGGGGTACTGTCGCAATCCCAGCGGTGCATACGCCCGTGCTCCGCGGTCACCCCCGAGAGGCATGACCGCCCTCTGTTCTGGAACCGGAAGCGGGTCGCCGTGTTCTTCGGCGAATGCCTCAACGAGACGCGCGGTGACGTCGGAGTCCTGCGCGCTCGCCTCGTCGAAGCTGAAGCGCACCGTCTGCTCGTCGACTTTGTACAGCAGCAGCCCAGCCGCGGCAGCCCGCGCGAGAACGGCATCGGCGTCTGTGACGGCGACGGAGAGCGAATCGAAGTACTGCTTCGTCGTCACGCGAACGCCGTGCTCGAGCAGAACGCGCTGGGCCATCACCGTTTTCGCGTGCACGGACTGCGCGATCGAGCGTATGCCCTGCGGCCCGTGGTACACCGCGTACATCGCCGCCATTACGGCGAGAAGCACCTGCGCCGTGCAGATGTTCGACGTCGCCTTCTCACGGCGAATGTGCTGCTCGCGAGTCTGCAGGCTCAGTCGGTAGCCGGGTTGCCCCGTGGCATCTTTGCTCACGCCGACGAGGCGGCCAGGGAGTTGGCGCTCGAGGCCCTTGCGCACAGCCATGTAGCCGGCGTGCGGGCCGCCGAAGCCCATCGGAACACCAAAGCGCTGCGTCGTGCCGACGGCGACGTCTGCACCATGCTCGCCCGGCGAGGCGACGAGGGCGAGAGCGAGCAGGTCGGCCGCGACGACAGCGATGCCCTTCTGCTCGTGGCTCGCCTCGATGATGGATGCCGGGTTCCAGAGCTCTCCGGACGCCGCCGGGTATTGCACGAACACGCCGAAATGCTCGGGGAGCTCTGCTCCGCCACGAAGGTCGGCGATGACGAGCTCGATGCCGACGGCTGCGGCGCGGGCTTCGAGAAGCGCGAGCGTCTGCGGAAAGGCATCAGCATCGGCAACGAACACGTTCGACTTTGCCTTGGAGGCGCGCCGAGCGAGCAGCATCCCCTCGACGACCGCCGTTCCCTCATCGAGCATCGACGCATTCGCTGTGTCGAGCCCCGTGAGGTCGGAGACCATCGTCTGAAAGTTGATCAGAGCCTCGAGGCGTCCCTGTGAGATCTCCGGTTGGTACGGCGTGTAGGCGGTGTACCACGACGGATTCTCGAGCACGTTGCGGGTGATGACCGCCGGCGTGATCGTGTCGTAGTAGCCCTGCCCGATGAGGCTCGTGCGCACCGTGTTCTGGGCGGCGAGCGCCCGCAGTTCGGCGAGCGCTTCACGTTCGCTCGCGGCATCCGGAATCAGGCTCTCGAGACTCTCGTCAACGCGAATGCCCGGCGGAATCGCCGAGCTGACGAGATCGTCGATGCTCCGAAAGCCGAGCGTCGAGAGCATCTGCTGGCGTGCCGCGTCATCGATGCCAATGTGGCGGTCGGCGAATACGTCGCCCGGGTGCGGCGTCACTCGCTCACCAGCTTCGCGTAAGCGTCGGCGTCGAGCAGACCTGCGGGAAGCTCGGGCGACTCGATGGTCATCATCCATCCGTCGCCGTACGGGCTCGAGTTGACGAGCGACGGGTCATCGACGACGGCGTCATTGATCGCGGTGATCGTACCGGTGACGGGAGCGAAGAGCTCTCCGACCGACTTCGTCGACTCGATTTCGCCGACCACAGTTCCGGCTTCGACCTCGTCGCCCACATCGGGCAGCTCGACGAAGACCACATCGCCGAGCTTCTCTGCGGCATAGTCGGTGATGCCGACGGTGACAGATGAGCCGTCGATGTTGAGCCACTCGTGCTCGTCGGTATAAGACAGTGCGCTGGTCTCGGTCATGGCGTTTACTTCTTCCGTGAATAGAAGGGCAGGGTGGTCACTGTTGCAGCGATGCGCTTGCCGCGCACCTCGATGTCGAGTTCGGTGCCGGCCTCGGCGACGTCGGGAGCGACGAGAGCCATAGCGATGGGGTGTCCAAGGGTCGGTGACAGGATGCCGCTCGTCACTGTTCCGACCTCAGAATCACCGGACAGAACGGGGTAACCCGTGCGGCCTGCACGACGCCCATCCGAGACCAGGCCGACGAGAACGTGCGCGCCCTCATCAGGTTCGACGGCGTCCTTGCCGACGAATGTCTCTTTGGCCGCAACGACCACGCGACCGAGGCCCGCTTGCGCCGGCTTCAGCTCGCGCGACAGTTCGTGGCCGTAGAGGGGCATCCCCGCTTCGAGCCGAAGCGAGTCACGGGCAGCAAGCCCCGCGGGAACAAGTCCGAGCGCTTCTCCGGCGAGCGTGACGGCATTCCACAACGCCGCCGCTTCGCTCGTCTTCACGAGCAGCTCGAAGCCGTCTTCCCCGGTGTACCCGGTGCGAGCGAGAAGCAGCGACGACGTGCCGAAGCGGGCCGCGGCCCACGCGAAGTACTTCTGTTCCCTCCAAGGAACGGAGAGTTCGCGAATCTCACTCGTCCCGGCGAGGATCGACTCAGCATTCGGCCCTTGAACGGCGATGAGCGCGTAGTCGTCGCTGACGTCGGAGACGCTGGCATCAAAGCCGGTTGCCCGCTCTGCGAGTGAGGTGCTGACAGCATCACGGTTGCCCGCATTGGAAATGATCAGGTATTCGGCGTCCTGCAGTCGATAGACGATGACGTCGTCGACCACTCCTCCCGCCGCTGTGAGCAGAAGAGAATACTTCGCACGACCGACGGCGAGCGCCGAGAGTCGGCCCGCGAGCGCGTAGTCGAGATACTCCCCCGCCGAGGCCCCCGTGACGGTGAATTCGGCCATGTGAGATATGTCGAAGATTCCTGCGGCCTCACGCACGGCCTTGTGCTCGGCGAGATCGCTCGAGTAGCGAACGGGCATCTGCCAGCCGGCAAAATCGGTGAACGTGGCACCGAGCGACTCGTGCACAGTGTGAAGGGGGCTGTGACGCGCGGCATCCGCGTCGGTGTTTGTCTGGTCTTGATCAGGCACGAGTTCTCCAATGTCGCCGTGCGCACAGCGTGCGATGGTGTGGGAACTCCCCCTCTGTCATGAGCCTGAGAGCTTCGCCGCTGGGAAGCGACTTTCACCGTGGGCGGGAGCAGTCGCTCCGCTTTTCAGAGTGGCCAGAACGATGCGGTATGGAACCTGAGAGATTGGCGGGGAGGCTTGCTCCTTCGGTGCTCGAGGTGACGAGCTCTCCCGCATCGTGTGTGGGCCTGATATTCAGTTGCACTCACAGCTTATCCTGCCGCGTTCGAAAACTCGATGACGTCCGATGTACTGGTGGTTGTCCACAAATTGAATGCGTATTTATCTTCGAATCTTAGTTATCCACAGATTGCAATTCAGTCGAATACATGTCGGTGTTTGGTGGCAAAATTGGTGCATGGATGATTACAGAGAACCTCCGGATGAACCCGACGAGTGGGTGCCGTCGGAGGACCATGAGAGATCCCATCAGCCGCCACCGACACCGCCACCGACTCCGCCAGCGGACTCTCCGAAGTCTCGCGAAGGCGACGTTGGCGACGATGCTGTCGTGGGTGCGCTTCGTGCCCGTCTCGACGGTGTTGTTGATGATTCGCAGCTGATTGCGGCGGCGGAGGCGTCCCGGCTGCGTGGCACGTATGCGATGCTGCAGGATGCCCTTGAGCACCCGGGGGTGTTCATTCCGAATGCCGCCGGGCTCACGCGTGCCGACCTGACGGGTGAGTCGCAGGGGTGGGTGCGTTCCTCCCTCGCTCAGGAGGTCGGTGCCGCTCTCGGTATCACGAAGAGCCAGGCTGCCGGACTCATCAACGATGCTGAAGCGCTCTGCGAGACGCTCCCGGAAACACTCGACGCATTAGATGCCGGCGAGGTCACTCGGCAGCATGCTGATGCGATGATTCGCCAATCAATCGGATTGAACGCGGACGAGGTCGCAGCGTTTGAGGCGAAAGCGTTGCCGAAAGCCATCCAGCAGTCACCGACGCAGTTCTCCCGCGCTGTGGTGAAGATTCGCGAGGCCCTGTTTCCCGAGAGCATCAGTCAGCGGCGCACCGACGCGGTCACGAAGCGTCGTGTGGAGTGTTACGGCACCCAGGACGGCATGGGGGTACTCAGTGTGAGTGCTCCGATCGAGGTGGTGCAGAGCTTACGCAATGCTGCCCGTCTGACAGCGCGGGCGTTGAAGGCTGCCGGGGATGACCGCACGGTGGCGCAGATCGAGACCGACGCCATCATCGATGCACTCATGATCGGGTTCACCACCGAACCCGGTGACAAGCCCGGTGTCGGCGCATCCGGTGTCGGCGCTGACCGGCTCGGCAGCATCCGACCCACCGTGTATGTCACCGTCCCCGTCATGACTCTCCTTGGACACTCCGACGAGCCCGCGCATTTGGACGGATACGGGCCCACCCCCGACATGGCACGCGAGTTGGCGGCGCAGGCACCGAGTTTCACCCGGCTGCTGACACACCGAGACCGGGGCTGTGCTCTCCATCGGCCGGCACAGCTACGCTGTCCCGGCAGATCTGAAACGGGCCGTGCAGTTACGAGATGAAACCTGCATCGGCATCGGCTGCGACAGATCAGCCACCACCTGTGACCTCGACCACCGGAAAGAATGGCAGCGCGGCGGCGAAACCAGCCTCAGCAATCTCCAAGCAGCATGCGAACAACACCACATGATCCGACACCACACCCAATGGGACGTTACCGTCACCGACGACAATCACATCGAATGGGTCTCACCCCTCGGGAAGACCTACCGGGTGCCCCGCACCTCCAACGTGCAATTCGCTCAGGCAAACGCGGCGAACAACGACGAGCGAATGGAGCTTCCCGACGCACCACCATTCTGACGCGGCGGTCTCGGCGAAAGCCGGAGCTCACCGGCAGCGTGCGAAAACTCGATGACGCGCTGCACCAATTGTTACGCCGCGTCGGCACAGCGCATTTCACGTTCTGGTCAGAATGACACTAAGATGGAGAACCAGTAAAGGTCACACTGACTTTAACAGGAGGTGACAGTGGCGGCATCCATCACCCTCGCGGTGTCGACGGTCATCTTCGCCCTGCGCCCACACCCCGACACAGGACATCTGGCACTCTGGCTCCCCCTCGTTCGGCGCATCCGATCCCCTCACAAGGGGCACTGGGCCCTGCCAGGCGGACCCCTTCGCGCTGACGAAGATCTTGCAGCATCCGCTGGCAGAAACCTGCGCGACACGACTGCGCTCACTCCGCGCTACCTCGAGCAGCTTTTCGCCTTCGGCCGCCCTGATCGCTCTGCCGACCGGGCCGCACCGCAGAACCGCACAGTATCGATCGTGTATTGGGCTCTCGTTCATGCCGACGTCGCAAGCGCTGGCGTTGAAAGCGACAACGTTCATTGGTTTCTGGCCGAAGACGTGCCGACTCTCGCGTTCGACCACAACCAGATCATCGAGTACGCGTTGTGGCGCCTGCGCAACAAAATGGAGTACAGCCGCATCGCCGCCGCCTTTCTCGGCGATACCTTCACGCTCTCGGAGCTGCGGGAGGTTCACGAGGTAGTGCTTGAGCGCACCCTCGATCCGGCGAACTTTCGACGCCAGATCGAGACCGCGCGTGACGTCATCTCCACAGACGAATTTCGCATGGGCGGTCGCCACAGACCGGCCCGTCTCTACCGACACAACCATTCGATCGAGCTCGCCGACAACGGACCACTCACCGGGCGCTGATCTGCCCTCTTTCTCAAAGGACAACGCTATGACCACAACGGCATCCGTCGACCTCACAATTCGCGACATCACAGCGACCTCTGCTGACGCCGTCTGCACGACTGACCTCCTGACCGCGCCGTGGGACGTCGACGTCTCCCCCGGCTACGGCCCCGGCGCATCAATGGACGACGAGATTCCCGCCGAGACACCACGCCAGGGCGAGCTGCCCGCCGAGTACCGCGAGGCCTCGGATGACGAGCTTGACCGACGCATCCGCGCGGCACAGCAGACGCTCGGTGACCGCGTCGTCGTGCTCGGTCACTTTTACCAACGCGATGAGGTCGTGCAGTACGCGGACGACGTCGGCGACTCGTTCCAGCTGGCGAACGCGGCAAAGGCGAGAACGGATGCCGAGGCCATCGTGTTCTGCGGCGTGCACTTCATGGCCGAAACCGCGGATCTGCTTTCCGGAGCAGACCAGCGCGTTATTCTGCCGAACCTCGCTGCCGGATGTTCCATGGCAGACATGGCCAACATCGACCAGGTTGAGGAATGCTGGGAGCAGCTGGCCGAGGTCTATGGCACCGAGCCGGACGCCACGGGACGCGTCCCCGTGATTCCGGTCACGTATATGAATTCGTCGGCCGCGATCAAGGGCTTCTGCGGCCGCAATGGCGGAATCGTCTGCACCTCGTCGAACGCCGAGACCGTTCTCGAGTGGGCATTCGAGCGCGGGCAGCGCGTGCTGTTCTTCCCCGATCAGCACCTCGGCCGCAACACGGCAAAGCACATGGGAGTCTCTCTCGAGCAGATGCCGCTGTGGAACCCGGCACGGCCCCTCGGGGGTAATGCCGAGGCTGAGCTGCAGGATGCCCGTGTGATTCTCTGGCAGGGTTTCTGCTCCGTTCACAAGCGCTTCACCACGGCGCAGATCGAGAAGGCACGGCACGATGACCCGAATGTGCGTGTCATCGTGCACCCGGAGTGCCCCATGGAGGTCGTCGACGCTGCCGATGAGTACGGCTCGACCGACTACATCACCAAGGCAATTGCCGGTGCGACGACTCCGACGACATTCGCCATCGGCACCGAGATCAACCTCGTGCAGCGGCTTGCAGCGCAATACCCGCAGCACACCATCTACTGCCTCGACCCGATCGTCTGCCCCTGCTCGACGATGTACCGCATTCACCCCGGCTACCTGGCGTGGGTGCTCGAGCGACTCATCGATGGCGTCGTCGAGAACCGCATTGCCGTCTCGCCCGATGTCGCCGAGCCAGCACGCGTCGCCCTAGAGCGAATGCTGGCCGCGAAGCCGAAGGTCTGACGATGTCTCGCGTGATCATCGTGGGATCCGGCATCGCCGGGCTCACGGCAGCCCTGCGCTCCGCCGATGAGCACGACGTCACGATCATCACGAAAGATGCTCTCGGTGACGGAAACACGGCGCGCGCTCAGGGCGGCATCGCCGGAGTGCTCTTCGACGACGATTCGATCGAGTCCCACATCGCCGACACGCTCGCGGTCGGAGCAGGGCTCTGCGACGAGGATGCCGTTCGCGTGCTCTGCACCGAGGGGCCGCAGCGCATTCGAGATCTCTCAGCCGCAGGTGTTGACTTCGACAGCGAAGCGGGCAGCTACGCGAAGGGGCGCGAAGCCGCTCACTCGTACCCGAGGGTCGTGCACGCCGGAGGCGATGCTACAGGTCGGGCGATCGCCCGAACGCTCGCTCAGCGTGTGCGGGAGCGCCGCATTCTCGTTCTCGAGAACACGGTTCTCATCGATCTCGTGACCGAGCTCGATTCAGTGATCGGCGTTGACGTGCTCACGCCTCACGGGCCGATCAGGATGCTCGCCGACACGACGATCATCGCCACGGGAGGTTCGGGGCAGCTGTACGCACGCACGACGAACCCCGCGGCAGCCACGGGCGACGGTGTCGCCGCCGCACTTCGGGCCGGGGCAGACATTGCCGACGCCGAGTTCTATCAGTTTCATCCGACGGCGCTTGTCGACAGCGGATTCCTCGTCTCCGAGGCGGTCCGCGGCGCCGGCGCCGTGCTGCTCGACGACAACGGCCGTCGTTTCATGCTCGACATCGATCCCCGCGGCGAATTGGCGCCGCGCAATGTTGTCGCGCTCGCGCTCGCCCGAACCATGTCGGCGCAGAACGGCCGGCCCGTCATGCTGGATGCCACGGGGGTTCCGAGGCTTCGAGAACGGTTTCCCACGATCACGGCCGCCGTCATGCACACGGGTGTCGACTGGACGCACGAGCCCGTCGCCGTCACGCCAGCGGCGCACTATTGGATGGGCGGAATCGCCACAGACCAGATCGGCCGCACGAGCATAGACGGACTCGTGGCGATCGGCGAAGCTGCCCGCACGGGAGTGCACGGCGGCAATCGCCTTGCGTCGAACTCTCTGCTCGAGGGCGCAGTGTTCGCCCAGCGGGCCGCCGCCGCTCTTTCGCGGGGCTCCGACCTCGGGCATCCGTCTGACTCCCCCATCGACACTCACCTGACGGCGCCCACTGTCGACCGAGGCGAGCTTCAACGGCTCGCATGGTCAGCGCTCGGCGTCGAACGCAGCGAACAACAGCTGACGTCGGCCATCGAGCACTTCGACGAGTGGGACTCAGCATCAGCTCCGACGCCGGCGAGCCGCACGGCAATCGAAAACCGCAACCTGCTGCTGATCGCCCGCGTCATTGCCCGCCAGGCCCTGGCACGCCGCGAAAGCCGCGGTGCTCATACACGGATCGACTACCCGAGAGCCGATCCAACGCAAGCGCACTCTGCGCGTGCCACCGCTCCCGCTGCGGAGGCACTCGTATGCTGACCGATTCCCACATCGACCGGGTTGTGCAGCTCGCGCTGGACGAAGATGCACCGTGGGGCGACATCACGAGCGAGACGTTCATTCCCGCCGATGCCGTTGCGACGGCCATCTTGAGTGCCCGCGAACCGGGGGTGCTCGCGGGGTCGACCGTCTTCGACGCTGCCTTCCGACTGACGGATGCCGCCACACGCGTCGACCTGCACGTGGCGGATGGCGAGCGGTTCGACGCCGGCGCGACGCTCGCAACGGTGTCGGGGCCCGCGCGCGCACTTCTGCGTGCCGAACGCATCGGTCTCAACTTCTGCCAGCGACTCTCAGGCATCGCCACGGCAACTCGCGCCTTCGTCGATGCCGTCGAGGGCACCGGAGTGCGCATCGCCGACACCCGAAAGACGACACCAGGGCTGCGCGCGCTCGAGCGGCACGCTGTGCAGTGCGGTGGCGGGCGCAATCATCGCTTCAGCCTGTCTGATGCGGTGATGGCGAAAGACAATCATCTCGCCGTTCTCACGGCCCGCGGAATGTCGGTCACCGACGCGATCTCCACGGCACGCTCGCGCCTGGGCCACACGACGTCGATCGAGGTGGAGGTTGATCGACTCGACCAGATCGAGCCGGTGATCGCCGGCGGCGTCGACATCATCATGCTCGACAACTTCACGTTGGACGAGCTGCGCACCGGCGTTGATCTCGTCGCCGGTCGAGCCGTCGTCGAAGCAAGCGGAAACGTCACACTCGAGACCGTGCGCAGCATTGCCGAGACGGGCGTCGACGTCATCTCTTCTGGCGCGCTCACGCACAGCGTCCGCTCGCTCGATCTCGGGCTCGACGTGACGCTCGAAGGAGTCTGACGTGTATCTCGACACCGCAGCCACCGCTCCCGTTCGCCGCGAAGCGCTCGAAGCTGCATGGCCCTTTCTCACGGGAGAGTTCGGCAACCCATCGAGCCATCATCAGGTCGGCGAACGGGCAGCGGCAGCCCTCGACGATGCGCGCGCCCGCGTCGCCCGCGTGCTGGGCATGCGCTCGGGAGACATCTCGTTCACCAGCGGCGGAACCGAGGCAGACAACCTCGCCGTGATCGGCGTGAGCCTTGCGTCGTCGCGGGGCCGTCATCTCGTCACGTCTCCCACTGAGCACGAGGCGGTCTTGGAGTCGGCCGATTACCTCAGGCGCCGTCACGGATTCGACGTGACCTACGTCGACGTCTCGCCCGACGGAACGGTGACGCCCGAGGCGTTGAGAGCGGCGCTGCGCGAGAACACGGCTCTCGTGAGCCTCTCGTACGCAAACAACGAGATCGGCACCATCGCCGATGTGCCCGCCCTCGCGGCCATCGCACGCGGGCACGGCGTGCCGTTTCACACCGATGCCGTACAGGCCGCAGGCTGGCTGCCGCTCGCCGGTTTGGGCGCCGACGCGGTAACGCTCGCCGGCCACAAGGTCGGCGCTCCCAAGGGCATCGGCGTCGCCGCCATCCGTGGACGTGTGCCCGTCGAGCCGATCATTCACGGAGGCGGGCAAGAGCGTGGCCGCCGCTCGGGCACCGAGAACGTCGCGTTTGCCGTCGCCCTTGCCACTGCCCTCGAGCTCGCCGAATCAGAGCGAGAGGATGCCGCGTCAGGCGCCCGCGCCGTGCGGGACGCCTTCATCTCCCGCGTTCTCACGGACGCCCCCGGCGCATTTCTCACGGGGAGCGCGTCGTCGCGTCTGCCCAACCACGCGTCGTTCTGCTTCAGCGACACCAGCGGCGAGGCTGTGCTGCTTGAGCTGGAGCGCCGTGGCATCACGGCCTCCTCGGGATCCGCGTGCGCCGCGGGAAGCGATGAGGCATCGCACGTGCTCACCGCCATCGGCATCGACGCCGCCATCGCGCAGACCAGCGTTCGCTTTACCTTTCCTGCAGGCGCGTCGCCGCAGCACGCCGAGTCTGCGGCAACCGCTGTCGCGGCATCCGTTCGCTCCCTTGCACGGTCGTTCACGTGAGCTCGGTGCGTGTTCACCGCGACTCGCTGTGAAGCCGTTGTCGCTTCTCGCGGGCCGGAGTACCGTAAGAAATATGAGCACGGCAGAAGAGCCGGTTCGCCGGCACGAAACAGCGGAGCAGAGCACAGACCTGCACGAACCGCAGGTCTCGAGTTCGGAGTTGGCCTCTTTTCGGTCATGGCTTCCGGTGGCAACGCCAACCGAGGGTCAACCGTATAAGACGATGAAGGAGCTCAAGGAGCATCCGCCAAGCGATCAGCCTCACGTCGTGCACCCGCGTGGAATCGACTCACACGGTTCGCTTTTCTGACGGCGACGAGGGCGCGAAGAGCCTCCGCAACGCTGCCAGCTGCGCGTCGACGAGCGCTGTCAGCTGGTCGGCGGGAATCGTGTCGAGGTTATTCACGCTCCACTCGTCAAACGTGCGCAGCATCGTGAAGGCGAGTTCGCCCTGCAGAGAGATCGGCAGATCGTCGCGGACTGCTCCACACTCACGCCCAACGCGCACAACCTCGCGAATCCACTCGCCTGCCGCGTCGAGAATACGACCCGCCTCGTTCGGTTCGTCCGGAGCCTGCGTGTCATAGAGCATCTGCGCCAAATCAGCGTAGACGTCGTCGCTCGTGAGCACCTGCGTGAGTCGCACAATCACATCGACGATGCGCTGCCAGTACGCGTCGCCCCCAAACGTCGCGGGGGCTGGTAGCGCGAGTTCCGCTGTGAGCTGCTGTGCAACGTCGATCACCACGAGATCGTAGAGCGCGAGCTTTGAATCGAGGATGTTGTAGAACGAGCTCTTGCTCAGACCGCACTCGCGAATGATCGCATTGAGTGACGCCCGCTGGTACCCGGAGGCGGCGAATTCCCGCGCTGCCGTGCGTACAAGAGCTGTTCGTCGTTCGCCAATCATCGCCACATCGCAACTCTACTCGCTCTGGACCGAGTGGTCCAGAGCGAGTAGAGTTGGACTGAGCAGTCCAAAAGGAGCATCAATGTTTACAGAGGCAGCACTTTCCGACCAGTTGCAGGCAAACGCGCATGACCCGCTGCGCATCCTCGTCGTCGGCGCGGGCATCGGCGGCACGACAGCAGCGCAGCTGCTCCGCGCCCGCGGGCTCCACCCCGTGCTCATCGATCGCGTCACCTCGTTCGATGACGCCGGCTACATGTTGGCACTCATGCCGATGGTGGATGCCGCGATCGACGCTCTCGATGTGCGCGACGCGTATGTGAGCGCCAGCACGCCGATGGATCGCTATCGTCTGCTCAATCACCGCGGCGCGCAGATTCGCGAAGACTCCGTCAGTGAGCTGCTGCGCGACTACGGAGATTATCGAGGCATCAGCCGCGGAGCACTTCTCGACGTGCTCACACAGACGGGGGCGCCCGTGACCCTCGCAACGACGGTGCGCTCGCTCAATGACGGGGAGGCTTCGGCGCACGTGCGATTCGACACGTCGGATGGGGCCGCTGAGGCGACGTTCGACGCGGTCATCATCGCCGACGGCATTCACTCACACACCCGGCGCTTCACGCCAGGCGGTGTGAAACCAAACGAGACGCTCACGGGCTGGGGCGGGTGGGTCGTCTGGACCGACCCCGATGACGATACCGACCTCGGAGAAGAGCTGTGGGGCAACGGGTTCTTCGTCGGAAGCTATCCGGTCGCAGGCGCAATCGGCGCGTTCATCGGAGGGCCGCGTGACGATACGGCTGTCGGGCCGCAGGCGTTCGTCGACAGCATCCGGGCACGCCTCAGCTCGCGCACGTCACGACTCGACAACATACTCGATGCGGTGAAGACGGCAGACGAGCCGTTCTACTGGGTGCTCGACGACGTGCGTACGAAGCGCTGGTCAAGTGGACGCACCGTGCTGCTCGGCGATGCCGCGGCCGGGTTTCTGCCGACAGCGGGAATCGGAGCGGGAATGGCCATGGAGTCCGCCTGGGTGCTGTGCGGCACGCTCGCTGACGCGACGAGCGGCGACGTTGCTGCGGCGCTCACGGCGTACGAAGCCGCACAGCGTCCCCGCGTCGAGACAGCACAGGCAAACTCGCGACAGCTCGCCAGGCTCATGTTTCGCCGAAGCACACTGCTTGCGCACGCGAGGAACAGTGCAATGCGCATGATGACGATCAAGGCCGCGCTCGGCCCCACCGAGAAGCTCCTGCAGAAGCCCGCACGCGTTCCCGAGGTGACAGCCGCCGCAGACTGATGCGCTACCATCAAGTCATGCGCATCGAATCGACAATGCAGTGGTGGACCGCCTGAGAGGCGGTTCTCTCGACGTTTCGACGCAAAACGACCGCCCCTCGAGGCGGTCGTTTTGCATGTGCAGACGGCGGTCAGCGAGGGACCAGACCAGAAAGTGAACAATGCAACCGTGCTCGCGACTCTTTCCCCGAATCCTCGCCGATGATCAGCCGTTCGCCCTGCTCCGCCGCGAAGACGAGCCGACGATCGACATTCTCGTCGGAACCGTCGTCGACGTCGATTCCCTCTCAGACATCCCGCTGACGGGCGACGAGGTGCTCACGCTTGTTCCGTTCCGGCAGGTGGCCGAGCGTGGGTATGCCGCACACGACGACGGCTCCCCGCTGCGGTGCCTCGTCGTCACCGATCGTGAGACGCTCGACGTGCAGCAGGCGCTCGAGGCTCTGCCGCAGCATCCCTCCGATGTGTCAGATGTCGCCGTCGACATCGACGACGATCTATACGCCCACACCGTGCGCACGGTCATCGATGACGAGATCGGCCGAGGCGAGGGCGCCAACTTCGTCATCCGCCGCGACATCACCGCGCGCTTCTCAGACAAGCCGGTCACTGCGCTTCTCAGCTGGCTTCGAGAGCTGCTCGTCAGCGAGCATGGCGCGTATTGGACCTTCGCGGTGCGCACGCCGGGAATCTCGCTCGTCGGGGCGACGCCCGAGCGCCACGTGAGCGTGACAGATGGCGTTGTCGGCATGAATCCGATCAGCGGAACCTACCGACACCCGGCGAGCGGACCGACGACCGAAGGCATGCTGGAGTTTCTCGCTGATGTGAAAGAGAGCGAAGAGCTCGTCATGGTTGTGGACGAGGAGCTCAAGATGATGAGTGCTGTGTGCGCAGAAGGCGGGCGCATGAGGGGGCCCTTCCTGAAGCGCATGTCTCGCCTGACCCACACCGAGTACTTGTTGGAGGGCTCGACTCCGCTTGACGTGCGCGATGTGCTGCGTCTGACGATGTTCGCCCCAACGGTGACCGGCTCCCCCATGCAGAACGCCTGCCGTGTCATCACCCGCCACGAGTCGAGCGGCCGACGCTACTACTCCGGCGTGCTCGCGCGATTCATGCCGACCGCCGACGGCTACGATCTCGACGCGCCCATTCTCATCAGGGCAGCGCACCTCGACGATGACGGCACGGTGACGGTGTCGGCCGGTGCGACACTCGTGCGCCATTCGACGCCAGAGAACGAAGTGGCCGAGACCCGCGTGAAGGCATCGGGGGTCCTCAGCGCACTCGGTGTCATCCCTCGAGGCGCCACGGCGCAGCCACTTCACGACGACCCTCGCTTCGACGAGCTGCTCGCCGCGCGCAATCACGACCTTGCAGCGTTCTGGCGTCAGCCGCAGCGCCCGCAGGCCGAGCGCGGGCTGTCTGCTCTGGTCATCGACACGGGCGATGACTTCACCCGGATGCTTGTGCACCAACTCACACATCTCGGCTTCGCCGCCCGCGTCGTCGATTGGGAACACGCACATCCCACACCAGACGACGACCTCGTGGTCTTTGGCCCTGGCCCAGGCGACCCGCGCTCAACAGAGCAGCGCATCGGCCGCCTTCGCCGGTTGATCAGCGATCGCGTCGCGTCAGGGCTGCCCATGATCGCCGTGTGCCTCAGCCATCAGATCCTGTCGCTCATGGTCGGGCTGAGGATTGAGCCCCTGCCTGCTCCACGCCAGGGCGTGCAGCGCACCGTTGACATCTTCGGCAGCCGCGCGCGGATCGGCTTCTACAACACTTTCGCGGCCGTCGCCGGTGGCCGAAGCCACACACCACGGCTCTCCCTCGAGATCGCGCATGATCCCGAAACGGGATCGGTGCAGGCCCTTCGCGGAGCACGCATCGCGTCGGTGCAGGGCCATCTTGAATCTGTGCTGTCACCCGATGGCCTCGACGTGCTTGATCGACTCGTTTCTGCAGTAATGGTTCCCCATGCGGCCCCAATCCAGACACAATAGAGGGGTGTCACTATTCTCCCGTCTTCGGCGCCGCAGGCGCACCCGTGACGTGGGACGATACATTCCGCCGAAGTCGACGGTGCTCGCGCCGATCGAGCGAGTCGTCGACGAGGGCGTGATGATTGCGCTGTCGTCTGTGCGCATGGCTGTGAAGAACACACTGATCGTCAATGCGATTCGCAATGACGAGCGGTTTGACGTCGAGAAACTCACCGATTCCGCTCGGCGACATGTTCTCTCCCTCGCGGCGGAGAACGACCAGACGGCGTCGCGACTGGAGAGAGCTCGAGGATTTCGCAAACCGGGCCCAGACGACGATGAAGCACACCGCAGAAGGCCCCAGGTTCACCGGATGCTGGCGGAGCAGCTGCGCGAGCGAGCAGACGATGACGCTGAGATGGCTGGCATCATCGAACGTGCGCGCACGGACGCGTGGGAAGACATCGGCCGCGAAGTGCGCAAGCGTGTGGGCCCACCCGGATTCATTCCCGACCAAGACGATGTCTACGACCGCATGCGCAAGAGTCGCATGAAACGCCTCGTCGACGTTGACCTCGCCTCGCTCGCGCGCGAGAAGAAGCGCGCGGCGAAGGACAAGGAGAAGGAGAAGGAGACGAGCTGACCGCCGTCTCTTGTCCACAGCCACGCGCTTCGTTGCGTTATCCACAGTCGTCCGATGCCGGCGCATCCCCGCACCGGTGACGCGCCACACTGGGGCTGTGCAGACGAGAGGAGCGAGACGATGACGACTATGTCATTCCCACAGCAGCAGGTTTCACGACACCAGGGTTCACGACACGGAGAGCCTTGGAACGACGACGACTACGAGGCGCTGATCTCAGAAGTGCGCGAGGGGAGTGACGATCAGCGCATCGCCGCGGCGATCGGCCGGGCGCGCGGTACGATCCTGACCCGCGTGCGAAAGCTTCTTCCCGTCGACATGCGCGGGTGCCCTGCCGACCGCGTGCTCCCTGCGGCGCGCGTGGAGTTCGCTCGTGACGATTACGACTGGCGTGTCACGATACTTCAGTCCCCTCCCCCTGCCCCCATCGTGACGCCGCCCGCTATCGTTCGCCACGGCATCGCCGGGCTGAGCGCAGACGACCTCGGAACGATCGCGTTCTCGCTCGCGCTGACGGGCGGCACCCAGTGCGCAGAGCTGCTCGCGCGAGTCTGCGCTGAACTCCCCACAGCGCCTGGCTCCCGCCGCATCGCTGAAGATCTTGCAATCCAGTGGCTCCGCCGTTCAGGCGCGCTTCTCCACGGAGACGAGCATGCCGTGCACGCGGCCAACGAATGGTTGGCGTCAGCAGACGGATGGTCGCGGGAGTATGCGCGCCGGTACAGTTGGGAACCCGATACGGCATGGGATCCGGAACCGTGGGATGCGCCGTTACCGGGGTGGGCAGGCGAACCCGCATAAACGCAGCGCCGACAGCTACGCGAGTGGGGCTTTCAATCCGATGAGATTGCCATCGGGATCTGCAATGACGGCATACCGGCAGCCGAAGAAGGTGTCATTCGGCGACTGTCGCGCCGTCGCGCCGGCTTCGACGAGTGACGAGAACGTCGCATCAACGGCTTCCGAATCGTCGCAATCGACATCGATCACGGAGCTACCTCCGCGGGCGCCGCGATAGCCGCTGTCCCATGCCTGAGCAAACTCAGGAAGGTGAAATGCGACGATGAGATCGTCACCGGAGAAGCGGGCGGCGCGGTCACCCATCGCCAGCAGATCCCAGCCGAGGTGTTGGTAGAACTCCCGAGTGCGCGCGAGGTCCGACACGATGAGATTGACCTGGACGACGCTGTGTGGCATGCGATCTATGCTTGTCGCCCAGAGCCGTTCCGTCAAGCTGAAACGAGCGGCAATCGGAGATTGCTGAGGCTACTCGATGAGGGCGATGAGATTCTGCGGATAGATGGTCTCGGTGCTCGATCGAAGTTCTGTGAGGCTCCACCACCGCGCCTTCCCCAGAGCATGGCGCTCACGGTCGGTCCAGCCGTCGGTCGTGATGGAGAATGCGGCAACGGTTGCTGTGAAGAACAGCTCATGCTGCACGTAGTCGGTCCCCGCGAAGGAAAACGAGAGAGTGTGCTCAAAAACCGGGCCCTCCACAGAGTCGAGGTCGAGTCCCGTCTCCTCGCGCACTTCGCGCTTGGCCGCGTGTTCGTGAGATTCGCCTCGTTCCAGTCCTCCGCCCGGTGTGAACCACCACGCCGGCGACCGTGGTTTCTCGGGGTCGCTTCCGTGCAGAAGCAGCACCCGCCGGCTCTCGTCGAGCAGGATGACGCGCGCCGCCTCGCGTCGAGTCACCGAGGCACGGGCCCGGGGTATGCCGTGGGAACGAGGAAGCGCAGCTTTGTTTCGTCGTCTCGCACAGCCCGCGGTCGTCGCTCGTCAGGGCGCCCGCCCATGCGCTCGGTGACGCCGCGCGAGGCCACGTTGTCTTCGTCGCACGTCACGAGCGCGCGCTCGACGCCGCGAGCCGCCAGTGAGTCAAGGCCGCTGCGCAGAAGCGCTGACGCGACTCCCCGTCGACGGAATCGCGGCACGACGCCGTACCCGATGTGGCCGCCGACATCCGCAAGATAGTCGTTTAGCTCGTATCGCACAGAGACACGGCCGGCGATGCGGTTCTCGACAACTCCGACGAGAAATGCTGCGGGAACGCGCCCGGGTGCCAGCTGCTCTCCGCGTTCGATCATCGCCAAGCGCTCCACGAAATTGCCCCAGCTTTCGCCCTCGACGTGCTCAAGCAGAAAGTTGAATCCATCAGCGACAAGCGCGTGGTGAGCGGCGAGCGCCTCGGTTTCGTCTCCACGGGCAAGATGACGAATCGTCACGTCGGAAGCGGCTAACATGCCATCATCTTTTCACGCTCCGTCGACCGGGTGCAGCAGCAGCTCGGTGCGCTCGGCAAGATATCTGCCAAGCGGCAGAGCCTGATCGTCGGTGACGTGCGAAGACCATCGCACCCGCACGTGGCCGTTACGGAGAAAGACGGGGCCCTCGGCGCCCGTCAGTGACTCGACTGACACATCGATTGGCCTCGCGTTGATATTGATCGTCGAGCCCTCGGGGAACCTGCCGCGCATCGCGGCGCCTCGATACTCGCGTCGCACCTCCATCGACTGCGCCTGGTATTGCGGCCAGCCCGGATCAACGGCTCGCGTCGTCTCTCCGGCGGCAAAGAGACCGGCCTCGCCATCGATGAGCAGAACGCCGAGCCGCCACACACGCCCGGTCTCGACGAGCTGCGAATCACGGCGAAAGACGAGGGCGATCCGTCGCGCCGGAACAAACTCGGCAAGCGGCTCCGCCACGACATGGGTGTCAGTGAGCTGCTGAACGATGACTGCCAGCTGGGCGCGCACTGCGGCGACGGCGGCGTCAGCATCCGATACGCTCATGTGCTCCAGAATATCGCCGCTAATTCGACACAATCTCCAGAGACGTCAAGAACGAATCGATACGACTCAACGCAAGCTCAGCGGCATCCGCGTCATAGTCGTCGTGGCCGCGCTCGAGAAAGAGATGGCCGCTGCCCGGGTAGAGAAACAGACTCACCTTCTCGTGCGCGGCGTCCAATGCTTTTGCCGCATCGGCGTCATCGACGAAGAAGGGGTCGTCTTCCATCGCGTGGATGTGGACGGGAACCCTGTCTGGCCAATCGCCGAAGACCTCGGGAGCGACACAGCCGTACATGAAGATGCCGCCAGCTGCTCCCTCTCTGTTCTGCACGAGGTACTGCGCGAGTGCGGCGCCCAGCGAAAATCCGAGGTACACAACGTCAGCGGGCAGGCTCTGCACTTCGGCAACGGCTTTGCTCAGGAGCTCTTCGTCGTCGATGGATTCGACGAACGTCTTTCCCTCGTCGACGCTCTCGAACGTGTGCCCGTCGAAGAGGTCGGGCATATGCACCTGGTGCCCGGCGGCGCGCAGCCGCTCGGCAATCTGCTCGAGGGCGACTGTGCGCCCGAGCACATGGTGAAACATCACGATTTCTGTCATGGTCACGTCCAATTCACGTCGTCGCGGCTGCCTGGATTGACGAATCACCTTCACGCTAGAGCACTCGGTTGACGGTGTCGAGGGATGGCGTCAGTCCCTCCCCGGGGCACAGCTGGCATCGCTCGCCGACGTGAGCCGCCAGGCGTTGATCCCTCCAGCCAGTGAACTGAGCGTGATGCTCGCGGGCGCCGCGTCTGCGAGCCGGTCGCGGGCGCGCGCTGACCGCACCCCGCTTGTGCAGTACAGAACAATATGTCGCGCGTCGCCGCGAATCGCCGCGATCGCCTTCCATCCCTCTGCCTGAACGCGATCGAGAGGAATGTGAATGGAATCGGGAATGGCATCGAGCTCCCGTTCCCAGCCCTCGCGCACGTCGACGACGAGAAGCGCTTCAGCAGCATCTGATGCCGCGTCGCGAAACGCGTCGAACGAGGCGACATCGAGTTCGTGCGCGTTCGTGCGCCCCGCGGCATCCGCTTGCGCGTTCACGGCCGCGCAGGCAATCGTCACCTCATCGAGATTCGTCACGGCTGGTCTGCTCTCGTCGACGGAGAAACGCAACGTTGAGTACTCGGCTTCGCCCGCGTCGTAGCGCAGCAGACGGCCGAGAAGCGGCGTGCCGATGCCGCAGATGAGCTTGATGGCTTCGGTGGCCATGGCAGAGCCGATCGTGCCGCACAAGACCCCGAGCACCCCTCCATCAGCGCAGTCCGGCACCGAATCCGCGTCGGGAATGTCGGGAAACAGGTCGCGCAGCATCGGCCCTCTGCCGGGCCAGAACACGCTCACCTGCCCGACGAAGCGAAAGATCGTTCCCCAGACGAGCGGGGTCCCGGTCAGCTCGGCCGCGTCGTTCGAGAGATAACGCGTGGCGAAATTGTCTGCCCCGTCAATGACGATGTCGTGCCGTGTGAAGAGCTCGCGGGCGTTATCCGGCGTCAGGCGCTCGTTCAGCGCAGTGACGGTGATGCGCGGGTCGAGTCGCCGCACCGCGTCACGCGCCGAGTCCACCTTCGGCCGCCCGATGTCTGCGTCACGATGCAGCACCTGTCGTTGCAGATTTGACGCTTCGACGACATCGTCATCGATCACGGTGAGCTGTGCGATTCCCGCCGCCGCGAGGTAGTGCAGAATCGGGGCTCCGAGGCCGCCCGCGCCGACGACGAGCGCTGACGCGTTGCGCAGCCGACGCTGCCCGAGTTCACCGAAATCGGGAAGGCTGAGGTGCCTCGCGTAGCGGTCGATCTCATGGGGTGCCAGTGCGGGCCCCGGCTCGACGAGCGCGGGCGCCGCGGGTCGGGTTCCGAGCGCGGCGTGCACAGTCACAGGCCCGCTTCCGAGGGACGATGGGTCACCATACCGTCGAACGACGACGACGCGCGAGCGAGCGAGCGCTTCGGAATGCGGCCGGCGAATCGCGCCGTGCGTCCGGCATCAACGGCAAGGCGCATTGCCCGCGCCATGGCGCCCGCGTCGTGTGCACGCGTGACGGCGCTGGCCAGCAGCACGGCGTCGCATCCCAGCTCCATGGCGAGTGCAGCATCCGATGCCGTACCGATTCCGGCATCGAGAACGATGGGAACGCTTGCGCGATCGACGATCGTCTCGATGTTGTGCGGGTTGAGAATGCCGAGACCGCTGCCGATAGGCGATCCCGCCGGCATCACCACGGCGACGCCCGCGTCTTCGAGCCGTTTGGCGAGCGCCGGGTCATCGTTTGTGTAGGCGAAGACGGTGAAGTCCTCGAGAACAAGCTGCTCCGCCGCCGAAAACAGTTCGACGGGGTCGGGAAGCAGCGTATCTTCGTCGGCGATCACTTCAAGCTTGATCCACGACGTTCCCAGTGCCTCACGGGCAAGCTGTGCGGTGAGAATGGCATCTCGGGCCGTGTAACAGCCTGCCGTATTGGGCAGAACGCGAATGCCACGTCGCTCGAGCAGCGCAAACACCGAGTCTCGCGATTCCGCGTCGAAGCGACGAATCGCCACGGTGGTCAGTTGCGTCTCCGATGCGACGAGCGCCTCTTCGAGCGTCGTGAGCGATGTCGCTCCGCCCGTTCCCATAATGAGGCGCGAGGTGAGCGCCTCCTCGCCGATCTGCAGCGGATCGGCCGCTGCCGTGTGCGTTGTCGTTGTGGTCATGTCAGCCTCCCTGAACCGCGGTGACGATGTCGATCGTCTGTCCGCTCTCGAGTGTGTGCGTGGTCCACCCGCCGCGGCGCACGACCGCCCCGTCAACGGCTGCTGCGATGCCGAGTTTCGATCCGTCTGCGGGGGAACCATCGTCCGCCAGCGTCTTGCCGGTGATTTCGGCAACCAGGTCTCGAAGTGTGTCTCCGACGGCGAGAGCGCGTGCGTCGCCGTTCACAGTGACGTCGATCGTCTGTGTCATCGTGAGTCTCCTTTGCGTATGTCCTGAGCGAATCGTGAGGGGTCGACGGCGGTCAGCATGTCGGCGTCCCCCGACTCGCCTCTTGTGAGATCTGCGGTCAGCTGGGCGCCGAGAGGCGCGAGCAGGATGCCGTGGCGGAAGTAGCCGGTCGACACGACGCATCCCTCGTCGATGCGCCCGATCAACGGCAGATCATCGGGCGACCCGGGGCGTGCGCGCGCCGTCACATCAGTGATCTCGCATTCAAGCACGCTGGGGACGACGCGTTCTATGTCGCGCAGCAGCTGGTGCACGCCACCGGCGCTGATGCCGTCGACCCCGTCTTCGCGAACGCTCGCGCCGAGGACGAGGGTCCCGTCAGGGCGCGGAACGAGGTAGACAGGACGTCCGCGCACAAGGCCCCGGATGGTGCGGGTGACGATCGGCTGCAGCCGCCGAGGCACCGAGAGACGCACGACGTCGCCCCAGACGCTGCGCAGGGGAAGCCGCGGCATCCCTTCGATTGTTCCCGTGTCGGCTCCCGCGCAGACGACGACTTGGTCGGCGACAATGTTCTGACCGTTCGCGAGCGCAACACCGCGCGTGCGGCTTCCGTCAGAGGCCAGAGCCGCGACTCGGCGTCGCACGATGCTCTCGGTGAGCAGTGCCTGCAGCGCGTCAGTCATCCGCCGCGGGTCGATTGAGTGGTCTCCCTCGATCCTCACGGCCGCGGTGACGCCGGGGCCGAGAGCCGGTTCGAGAGCGCGCGCCTGTGTTCCGGCGATGAGCTCGAGGCTCAGGCCGAGCGATGTCTGCAGTGCGCAGAGCTCGCGCAGGCTCTGTCGGTCTGCGGCATCGCTGGCGCAGACAAGCGTCTCGGTCTGCGCGTAGCCGAGGTGATGGCCGGATGCTGTCGCGAGCTCCTCCGCGAACGTCGGGTAGAGCTGCGCTGCCGCGATCATCAGCGAGTACAGGGGCGACTGGCCCCAGACGACCTCCGACGCCGGCGCCAGCATTCCCGCCGCGGCGTAACTCGCGCCATTTCCGGGTGTCGGATCGACGATCGTCACCGACCAGCCGTCTTTCTTCAGCCGCCAGGCCGTGGCGAGCCCGATGATTCCGGCCCCGATAACGACAGCGTGCACGTGCGTTTCTCCCTCCGGCGGCATGATCCGCATCAGGTATAGCGGTCGGCACATGGCCCTCTCAGCCTCCAGGAGGCTCCCGCGAACTTCCTCTACTCTAGGCACATGCCCTCACATCTGCGACCCGTGATCTCCGCTGACGATTCCGTCCGTGCCGTGCGTCAGGCGGCACTCGAGAGCGCGCGGCTGTATGTCTGTACGGACGCGCGCCGGGATCGCGGCGATTTTGCGCGGTTTCTCGACTCGGCCTATGCCAACGGCGTCGACATCATTCAGCTTCGCGACAAGTCGCTCGAGGCGCGCGACGAGATTGAGGCCCTCGAGGTGCTCGCGGCCGCGGCAAAGCGGCACGGCAAGCTGTTCGCCGTGAATGATCGCGCCGATGTCGCAGCGCTGGTGGGCGCCGACGTCTTCCATGTCGGCCAGGGCGATCTGCCGAGTGAGCACGCTCGAGCGATTCTCGGTCCCGACGTGATCCTCGGCCGCTCAACGCACTCCATCGGCCAGGCTGAAGCGGCAAACGACGACGCCGACATCGACTACTTCTGCGTCGGTCCGGTGTGGGAGACCCCGACGAAGCCCGGTCGGGATGCCGTCGGACTCGACCCGGTACGGCGGGCCGTCGAGATCGCGAGCAAGCCATGGTTTGCCATCGGGGGCATCACCGGCGGAATGCGGCTCGACCGCGTCGTCGGCGCGGGCGCGTCACGCATCGTCGTCGTGCGCGCTGTCACCGATGCAGACAACGTCGGCCGAGCGGCACGAGCGTTGCGCGACCGGCTCGCCTGACCGCCCGACGCGAGACGGTCAGGGAACGCGGTGTCCCGCTGCCCTGGCCAGCTCGTACCACTCCGAATGTGTCAGGGGAATGTCTGAGCCGGCCGCAGCATCCGAGACCCGCTGCGGCGTCGTCGTTCCCAGCACGACCTGCATGCGAGCCGGATGCCGCGTGATCCACGCTGTCGCGATCGCGATCGGCGTGACGCCATAGGCCGCAGCGAGCCTGTCGATCACGGCGTTCAGCTCGGGGTACTCCGATGAGCCGAGAAACACGCCTGTGAAAAATCCGGCTTGAAACGGCGACCAGGCCTGCACCGTGATGTCGTGGAGGCGACAGTAGTCGAGCACGCCGCCATCGAGCATCACCGACTGCTGCTCCCCCGCCATGTTCGCGGCGAGGCCCTGTGCGATCAGCGGCGCGTGCGTCATCGACAGCTGCAGCTGATTTGCGACGATCGGCTGCGTCACAGACCGTTTGAGCAGCTCGATCTGCATCGGCGTGTGGTTTGACACTCCGAAGGCGCGCACTTTTCCCGCGCTCTGCAGCTCATCGAATGCCCGTGCGACCTCGTCTGGCTCGACCAGAGCATCGGGGCGATGCAGCAGCAGAATATCGATGTAGTCGGTCTGCAGGGCGGCGAGTGAGCCGTTCACGGAGTCGACGATGTGCTCATACGAGAAGTCGAAATACGGGCCATCGGGCACGATGCCGCATTTCGTCTGCAGCGTCAGGGCGTCGCGCTGCGATGGCGTGAGCGCCATCGCCTCGGCGAACCGCCGCTCGCACGCGTGCGGTGTCGGCCCGTAGACGTCCGCGTGATCGATGAAGCCAATTCCCGCCTCGCGCGCCGTCGCCACCAGCTCGCGCACCTCGGCATCTGTCTTGTCGGCGATTCGCATGGCGCCGAGCACGACGTTTGGTGCGGTGATGTCTGTTCCGGGCAGTGGGAGAGTCTTCATTCGTGTGGTTCCCTTCGAGAGCTGTGGCTAAACAGTTGTGAGCGCATGGTGCGGCCCGGTCGGCAGAGTCACCGCAACGACGTCGCCGGCCCGCACGGTTCCCCCGCGAGACACGATGCCCATCACTCCCGCCAGCCGCACGGTGTGGCCGTCGCCGTCTGCGAACACCATCTGCTTCATCAGACCGGGCTGATAGTCGTTGATCTGCGAACAGGGGTTGCGCAATCCGGTGATCGTGATCACGACGTCCCCGATCGCCAAACGGGTTCCGACGGGAAGCCCGAGCAGGTCGATGCCGCTCGTCGTGATGTTCTCACCCATCTCCCCCGGCTTCACCGTGTACCCCGCATCCGCCACCTGGTCGAAGAGCTCCCGGTGAATCAGATGCACCTGGCGCACGTTCGGCGTCGACGGGTTCTTCTTCACACGCGAACGGTGCTTCACCGTTGTGCCGGAATGAGCGTCGCCAGCGACACCGATTCCCTCGACAAGCGTGATCTCATCGACAGTCGGCTTGCTGAAGGAATGAGTATCGCTTCTGCTCACAGCCACAACGGATGCTGTCATTTTTGTCGCAACCCTCATTCCTGGTCTTACCTCCGAGCATGTTCGGGAGCTTCCGCTTCCGTCGCTTTCGATCTTTCCACAGCGCAACGCACAGCAGAAGCATGACGATGACAAACGGCACGGCCGAGACGATCGTGATGTTCTTGAGTCCGTTGAGAGCCTCAACAGAGTGGTCTCCTGTCAATTTTGGTTGACACATTCCAGGAACGTCAACTATTGTTGACAGCATGATCGAGAATCCAATGGATGCCGCGACAAGCAGCGACCCTCGCATCGGACTGCGCGCCGTGCGCTCCCTGCGCGAGCTTGCCGACAGGCTCGAGTCGCTTCACGTGAACCGGGCCCGAACACTCGACATGTCGTGGCAGGAAATCGCCGATGCCCTCGGGGTTTCGCGCCAGGCCGTACACAAAAAACATGGCAGGAGATAGAGATGTTTGAGAAGTTCACAACCAGCGCCCGCGAGATCGTTGTTGGGGCGCAGAGCACGGCACGCGCTGAGCGAGCATCGCAGATCGATTCGCGGCATCTGCTTCTGGGAGTCCTGGATGCTGGTGGAGAAACCGCGTCGACGATCATCGATGCGATTCCGGATGCCGCCGCCGCGCTCAACCGCATTCGACACGCCAACGCACCCTCCGGACTCGACGCTGAGGCACTCGCCTCCATCGGCATTGACATCAGCGGCGTCACCGCCCGCGCCGACGATGTTTTCGGCGAGGGGGCGCTGCAGAACGCGGGAACGACAAAACGCCACATTCCGTTCCGCAACGAGGCGAAGAAGGTGCTCGAGCTGGCCCTTCGCGAAGCGATCCGCCTGAACGAGAAGTCGATCGGTGCCCGGCACATCCTTCTCGGGATTCTGCGGGCGCGTGGCACAGCATATGACGCACTCGTCGCCGAAGGCGTCGACGTCGGGGCGCTTCGTGCGTCGCTCGACGGCCTTGCCGCGGCCTAGCGAGTGCCGATTCGCGCCCGATACCGCAGATCGACAATGGCGACGATGAGGGCGGCGACAACGACAACGGCAATCAACGTGAAACCGATCGCCATCGCGACGGGCCATTCTGTGAACGCGAGAGAGGCGAAGACGGCAGCGGTGACAACGGCGATGCCGACGGACGTGCCGATTCTCTGGCCGGTCTGCATGATGGCACCGGAGCTGCCCGCGTAGCTCAGCGGAACATCTGCGAGCGTGAGCGTCTGGTTGGGGCTGATGACGACGCCCTGAGCGATGCCGATGAACGCAAGCGACAGCAGCAGCCACCACTCGTTGGCGAGCCCAACCTGATTGAGGAGCACGACAGCAACTGTCGATGCCAGCCCAAAGAGCGCGATCAGAAGCCCAGCCACGACGATCTTGCGCCCATACACCGCGACTCTGCTGCCCGCCCAGTGCGCAGAGAACGCCGAGAGGATGGCCGAGGGTATGCCGACGAGGCCTGCTTCGAAAGCCGAGTGCCCCAGGCCGTCTTGCATGTAGAGGGCGATGAGCACCCACACGCTCGTCATCCCGAGAAAGTACAGCGTCACGATCGTCGTTCCGTTTGCAAAGCTGCGGGTCGCGAAGATCTTGAGATCAACCATCGGACTGTGCCCGAGCCGTGCATACCGACGCTCCCACAGCACCCAGGCGGCGACGAGCAGAATGCCGACGGGCAGCAGAAGCCAGACGAAGGCGGAAACACCGCTCTCGACAAACGGGAAGAGCAGAGAGAGCACGGCGAAGCCGAGAAGAAGAGCGCCGACGAGGTCCATCGAGCGACTGCGCTTCGCCGGTTGCTGTGAGTCGACGGGCGCTTTCGCTCCCCAGCTGATGAGCGGACGCGGAAACCAGAGGAGCGCGAGAACAATGGCCACAATGCCGACGGGCACATTGACGAGGAAGGTCAGTCGCCACCCGAGCTCTGCTCCGCCGAGATTGATCAGCAGGCCGCCGAGCACCGGGCCGATCGCAACGGAGACGCCGACGACGCTGCCGAAGTACCCGAACGCCTTGCCGCGCTCCGCGCCGCGAAAGTAGTGCTGAATCATACCGAGGCCCTGAGGGTTCAGAAGTCCTGAGCCCACGCCTTGCACGAAACGGGTGACGTTGAGCCACTCGGCATTCGGTGCGAGGCCAGCGACGATCGAGGATGCGGTGAAGACGACGACTCCGACGATGAAGATGCCCCCGCGCCCCAGGACGTCGCCGGCACGACCAGCGGCGACAAGCACGATGCCGAACGTCAGCGCGTACCCGGAGAGCACCCACTGAATGTCAGATTGAGACGCGTCGAGGCCGCTCTGGATCGATGGAAGGGCAACGTTGACGATGCTGACGCTGATGAGCGACATGAAGATCGCAACGAGCAGCACAGCCAGAATGCGCCAGCGATTCGGATCCGGTGGCTCCTGCACGGCATCCCCGCCCGATTCGAATGTGCTTCTCGCCGACATAGTCCTCCGTGTGTGTCCACAACAGACCAACGCATCGTGCGGCTATTTATTCCGGCGTGCCCCGCCACGCGGGTGAGGACGCCCCGGGGCACACATCGCGAGTCAGACTATTGCGTCGGCGATTGCTGTGTCTCCATCGTAGAAGTTCACTGTCTTCTTCACCGCGGCCTTCGTCGCCAGAACGTGAACGATTGCCTCGGCGACGTTCTCGCGAGACGTCACCTTGTCGTCGTCAGAGCGCCCGCCCTCGACGACATTGCCTGACTCGTCCGCAAGGGTGATGCTCCCCGTTGCCGGTTCGAGCGTCAGCCGCCCAGGCCCGAGGATCGTGTAGTCGAGGCTCGACTCTCGCACGGCGACATCGGCGTCGTGCTTGGCCTTCGCGTAGGTGTAGAAGGAGCTCTCCGGGTCGATGTTCTCGATGTCGACGCTCGCTCGCGCATACGACACCATGACGTAGCGAGAAACACCGACGCCCTCAGCCGCGGTTATGGTGCGCACTGCCGCTTCAAAGTCGACGGCGCGCGTGCGATCCGGATTGCCGCCGCCAGCTCCGGCAGAGAAGACGATCGCTTCTGCTCCGGCGAATGCGCCCGAGAGCGCACCGACGTCGGCCGTCTCGATATCAAGAACCACCGGTTCGGCTCCAGCGGCTCTGATCTCCTCCGACTGGTCGGCGTTGCGAATCAGCGACTCAACGCGATAACCCGCGGCGACAAGCTTCGGGGCGGCGAGCAGGGCGATCTTGCCGTGTCCTCCGACGATGACCACTCGTTTGTCCGTCATATGAACCTCCTTCTGCGCCGTCTCCGACGCCGGTCGTCGCTGTCCGCATGCGCATTGCCGCGGCAGCATCCGTCTCCACTGTCAACCGGTGTGAGTCGACGATATTCCACCGAGCATGGCACGTGAGCAATGCAACTCGCTCACCGAAGCACTCCGAGCACCTCGTTGAGAGCCTCGGTCGCTGACGGGTGCGTGTAGATCGAGTCACGCAGCGCGCTCGCGCTGATGCCATGTCGCATCGCGAGTGACACGAGGTTGATCACCTCTTGCGAATGCACGTGCATGAGCGCTGCACCGAGCACGAGGTCGGTTTCGCGATCGACGACGACTTTGACGATACCTCTTGGGTCGCCCTCGATCTTCGCCCGGGGCGCCGCGGCGATATCGGCCATCTGCTTCGCCCCCACCAGCACGTCATAGCCGCGCTCCCTGGCCTGCGCTTCGGTCAGGCCGACCCGCGCGAGGGGCGGCGTGAGAAACATGGTGTACGGAACGGCATTCCGATCCGCCGTTGAGCGTGTCCCCTCACCAAAGAGCTGATCGGAGACGATTCTGTTGTCATCAAGCGAAATGTAGGTGAACTGCGGGCCGCCGTTGACGTCACCAAGTGCGAAAACCCCGTCAGCGCTCGTGCGCAGGTGCTCATCAACGACGATGAAGCCATTGTCGTCGCTGCGCACTCCGGCGCGGTCGAGACCGAGCTCTGCCGTTTCGGGGGTACGCCCGAGCGCGAGCAGCACAGCATCAGCATCCACTGTCGTCAGCTCCCCCGCTATGTCGTAGGTCACGTGCGCGGCATCCTCGCTGTCAGAGACAGAGACAACGGATGCTCGTGAGACGATCGCGATTCCATCGTCGCGAAGAATCTCGGCGGCTGTCTCTGCCACATCACCATCTTCGTTTTTGAGCGGCCGCTCTCCGCGATCAAGCACCGTGACCCGCGAACCGAAGTGGGCGAACATCGATGCGAACTCCAGCCCGACGTAGCCGCCGCCCACGACGACAAGGGATCTCGGCATGGGAGACACATGCTGCAGGGTCTCGGAATTATGGATGCGGCCGCCGACGACGGCACCGTCGATCGGCGGGACGGCTGGCGAGGTTCCGGTATTCACAAGAACGGTGTCTGCGGTCAGCGTCAACGTCTCGCTTCCGCCCGTCACCCGCACCTCGCGCTCCGTCGTGAAAGTGGCTCGACCGCTGACAAGCAGAACGGAGTCGAGCTGATCGAGCATCGAAAAGTTCATTGCGCGCATGGCGCTCGTGAGCGTATCGCGCCTCGTCACCGCCGAAGCGAAGTAATCGTCGACGTCATCGGAGCTGCGCCGCTTCTCGGCATCGTGAACGAGAATTTTGGTGGGCACGCACGCGACGTTGATGCAGGTGCCGCCAACGCGATCATCCGACTGCTCGACGAGCGCGACGCGCTGCCCCTGTCGGGCGGCCGTCCCAGCTAGAGTCTTGCCGCCTTTTCCCCACCCGATGACCAGAATGTCGACGTGCTCAGTGTGTTCGGTCTCACCGTGATTATCTGACATAGCACCCGCCTCTTCGTCTGTCCCCACAGCGTACGCCGGACAGCTACACGCATGTATACGTCTCCTGTGAGACTCTAGGACGATGGTTGACACTCCGCCCGCAGATGCCTCCAGCATCCGAGATCTTGCCGCCGAGCACGGCCTTAATGTCGATGAATCATCGATCATCGTCAACGATGCCGGACTGGACTTTCGAGTGGCGATTGCTCAGGCGACCAACGGCGAGACTTGGGTTGTCCGTATGCCACGTCGACACGACGTGCTCGAACGCGCCGCTGTCGAGGAACGCCTGCTTCGTGCTGTTGCACCCCGCCTCTCCGCGCACGTACCGGACTGGCGAATCGTCTCGGAGCGGCTCATCGCCTACCCTCTACTTCCAGGGATACCCGGGCTGACGCTTGACGATTCGGGATCGCCCGTCTGGGCCTACGACATCGCATCCAGCACCTACGCCACGTCTCTCGGAGACCTGCTCTCAGAACTGCACGCCATCGACGCTTCTGAGGTCCGTGGAACCGGCATTGAGGTGCGCACCCCATCCGATGTGCGGGAGAAGTGGCGCGCAGATATCGACACAGTGAGTGCCGAGTTCGAGATTGCGCACCATCTGAACTCACGGTGGCATGCCTGGCTCGCCGACGACACATATTGGCCGGACTGGTCGGTGCTCACCCACGGTGAGATCTATCCCGCTCATACGCTGCTCGAGGGCGAACGCATCACAGCAGTGCTCGACTGGACCACGGCGGAGGTCGGCGACCCGGCGAGAGACTTCATGTTTCATCAGGCGTTTGCGCCACAGGAAACATTTGATCTGACCGTTCGCCGCTATGTCGAACTCGGCGGTCGCGTCTGGCCACGCCTCTCAGACCATTGCGCCGAGATGTTTGCAACCAGTCCCCTCGGCTACGGGCTCTTCGCACTGATGAGCGGCGAACAAGAGCACCGGAGCACAGCGGCGGCACTGCTCAATCCGGCGACCGATTAGGTATCCAGTCAGGGGCGAAGCGGGCGGTCGAGCCGCTCCTCCATCGCCCGCAGGGTGGTGCTCGCGTCGGCACCAATTTCATCATCGTCGAGGGAATCGAGCACTGCTCCGGCATGCTCTGACTCACCGATAACGGCAAGCGCGCGCAATGCCGCGATTCGTACACGGGAGTTGGCATCTGTCCTGACGATGCGCGCGCAGGCGTCTCCCGCCTCTCCGATCTCGTGACTGGCCACAACCTTGGCGCACATTTCCCGTACTCGCCAACTCTGGTCGGACAGACCGCCAATGATCTCCCCGCGCGCACCATCGTCGCCGATGTGAAGTAGGGTGCGCGCCGCCCAGACTCGAGGCCAGTAGTCGAGGTTGCGCTCCGGCCAGGTTCGAGCGGGCCCCCAGCGCTCCCACTGCCTGCCGGCGAGCCACCGTGGATCGGGAACGTCGTCGGCCGACGACGAATCGATGTGAACGCGCCCGGCCAGGACATCGCCGCACCAGTGCGCGAGCAGATCCCCTCCGATCTCGGCTCTCGCTGCCTCTGCTCGCTCCTGTGGCGAGGCCCTCAGCCAATCTTCCGCACCCATTTGTCGACTCTATCCGACGACGATCTCTAACTTTTCGCGACGAATCGGGAATAACCTGTCCGCGGCGAGCGCTTACTGTGAACACTTCTGTGTAACGCGGATGTCGGCCGCGCCGTTGACGTCTGCTGCGTCACTCACTGACCCGACACCACGCGCTAATCGAACGAGCGGAAGGCTCCTGCCGATGAATGCTCCCCCGCCGCCCTCGCCGACCACCCAGCATCCTGACTTCGGTTTGACCGTCATCACCCGGTCGCCCAATCCCACGAGGATCGACAATGAGCCGCCCAGACGTGCGCCGCTGTCAGAACGCATCCAGGCTATGGGTCAAAGCCGCCTCGGCGCACTGCTCTTGCTCATTGCGACGGCAATCGCGATCATTTGGGCGAATATCTCGTACGCATCGTATGAGCAGGTGTGGGGAACACACCTCGTCATTGGCGTCGAAGACCTGCAGCTGAGCTTCACCTTGCACGCGTTCGTCAATGACGCGATCATGGCGGTCTTCTTCTTCACCGTCGGCCTCGAAGTGCGTCGAGAATTCGCAATCGGTGAGCTGACGACGTGGTCTCGAGCGATGGTTCCCGTGCTGGCCGCACTTGCCGGCCTCGCGGTTCCCGCCCTGCTGTTCGTCGCGATCGCAGTCGGCACAGGAGCTGAGGATGCCTGGGGCGTGGTCATCTCGACAGACACTGCCTTCCTCGTTGGCGCCCTCGCACTTGTCGGGCCGCGCGCTCCAGGACGACTTCGCGTGTTCCTGCTCACGATGGCCATCGTCGATGACATCGGCGCACTCGCGATCATCGCGCTCGTCTACACCGATTCGCTGCAGGTTCTGCCACTTGCACTTGCCGCCCTCGGGCTCACGGCGATCTTCTTTACGCGCTATCTGAGTTCCGGACGAGGCCCCACATACGCAATTCTTTCCATCATTGTGTGGCTCGCGTTCTTGGCATCTGGTGTGCACCCCACCCTTGCCGGAGTCGCCATCGCACTGCTCGTCCCTGTTTATCGGCCGAGCCGCAGAGATGTCGAGCACGCCCTCAGTCTCACGCAGACATTTCGGCAGTCGCCGAACTCCCGGTACGCGCGTGCGGCAGCAAATAGCCTGCGTGAATCCATCTCGATCAATGAGCGTCTTCAGTCGGCGTATGCGCCGATCGTGGCGTACGCGATCGTTCCACTTTTCGCCCTCGCGAATGCGGGAGTGAGGATCAACGGGGAGATCCTCTCCGACGCTGTACGGTCACCGATCATGTGGGCCATCGTCGCCGGGCTGGTTGCCGGAAAGTTCATCGGCATCTTCGGGTCGATTTGGACCATGAAGGTATTCAGGGTTGGCAGTCTCGGACCGGGTCTGACACTGCGACGCATCGCAGGAGGAAGCCTGCTCTCGGGAATCGGATTCACGATCTCCCTCTTCATCGTCGACTTGGCGATCGCCGACCCGGAGCTGCAGAACATCGCGCGCGTCGGCGTGCTGACAGCATCCATTATCGCCTTCGCACTGTCTGCGCTCTTCTTCCGAATCTCCGAGCGCACGTCGCCGACGTCCGAGGCTGGCCACCGCCTCGTCCGCCCCGTCGATCCGACCCGCGACCACGTCTATGGGCCAGAGAACGCCCGCTACACGCTTGTCGAGTACGGCGATTTTCAGTGTGAATTCTGCTTGAAGGCGACGGGCGCGGTCGGCGAGGTTCAGAAACGGCTCGGCAACGACGTGCGCTATGTCTGGCGTCATGCACCGCTGGCAAGCTATCACCCCAATGCCATCGCCGCAGCCGAGGCGGCTGAGGCAGCCCACCGGCAGGGAAAATTCGGCGAGTTCATGCGCAGCCTCTTCGCGGATCAGGCAAACCAGCAACCCGCAGACATGCTGCGGCGCGCAGACGAGCTCGGCTTGGACGTCGGTCAATTCGAATCGGATCTGAGTTCAGCCGAGGTGGCGGCCCGGGTTCGAGATGACGCTCTCGATGCGGAATCCATGGAGATCTCAGCGGTTCCGACATTCTTCGTCAACGGCGTGCGCCATGTGGGCCCGTTCGACGCGGCTTCCTTGATCCGCTCGCTTGAATCGACCGCGCCGAGCACCCCAAAGGGCGCAGACCGCTAAGTCGTCACGACGAGCGGCTCGGCCGAACAGCGCGCGGCTCCATCCGAAACCAGATCTTCGGGTGGGGCCCGCTCCCCATCGCCGCCCAACATCCCCTGACGTAGTGTGACGGTGATGGAACCCGTACTGACATATGCCCAGGCCACAGCTACCTTGCAATCCACCGGCAGCGTCACGATGACCGGAAAGCCCGCACTCTGGTCCGGCGCGCTTCGATGGCTGTTTCTTGTGCTCATCATTTTGGTGCTGCTCCTCGTCGTCGTCGTCGGCCCGATCGGCATCATCGCCGCTCTGGTCTCCGGCGTCGACGTCACGGCCGGCACGGTTATCGGCGTCGTTGTCGTATACGCGATGCTGGCCGGCGTGATGGCACTGCTTGTCTTCGGTTACCGGCGACAAGGCGCGTACAAGCAGATTGAGCTCAGCGAGGTACGGCTGAGCCCGCAGGGGCTGACTCTGCGCGGCGTCGGTCCGATTCCCTGGATCGATTTCGCTCCCGCTCAGCGCATGTTGGTTCCCGCTGAGCGCAGTAATGGATACGTTTCACGAGCCGTCATGCCACTGTCGCAGTCTGGATTCGCCACCGTGAATCAGGGTCTGCCCCCGAATCTGCGCGGTCGAGTGTGCCCGGCAACCGGACCGATCTGGAATCACGTGCATCGTTACATCTACGTGCCTGGGGTGGAGGGCCTGTCGCAGTCCGAGGTCATGCAACTGATCAACAGGGCACATTGGATGTTCGAGGGAACTCGACAGGTCTGAAGGTAGCGCCTGGCTCCGCGAGACTCTTTGGACTCGCACGAGTCGGCATTGCGCGACCCGCTCACGTCGGGCACTCTTGAAATATGGGTCACGCAAGCGGATTCGAATATGAGGTTCGCTCCGACGGCAGCGTAAAGGTCACCCACTTTGGACGAAAAGCCGCGATTCTGCGCGATGCTCGGGCAGAGGAGTTCCTCGAGGAGGTCGCGTCTGACCCTCAGGGATCGATGGCGCGGTGGACGGGAAATTACAAACGCGGCAATGAACGCGTCGCCAAGAAGCATCCGCGCAATCAACGGTAGTTAATCACGTGGCTGTGCTCAAGAGAGACGCGACAGCGCTGAGACATACGCCCACGCGCATATGAGCTCACTTAGCGTTGAGCCATGCTCCGACGTCTCTTCTCGCGCGCCTTCTGGGGGTTGAGTCGATGGAAGCTGACCGGCGAGCCTGCCCCTGATCGGCCCACTATTCTGGTTGGCGCTCCGCACACATCGAACTGGGACTTCGTTCTGATGCTCGCGATTGCATGGCGCCTCGGAATCGATGTGCGCTGGCTCGGCAAGAAGAGTCTCTTCGACGGCTGGCGTGATCCGATCATGCGACGACTCGGCGGCATTCCTGTCGACCGCAATGAACCCGGTCGCGTCGTCTCCGACGTTGTTCACCAGGTGCATTCGGGCGCCGTCTTCGGTCTCGTCGTCACTCCGGATGGCACTCGAGGCGCCCATACGCATTGGAAGTCCGGCTTCTACCGCATTGCTCGTGAGACAGGAATGTCAGTGACACTCGGCTTCGTCGACCGAACGACAATGACGACGGGCCTCGGACCCACTTTCGAGCTGACGGGCGACGTGAAGCACGACATGGATCGCATACGCGCCTTCTACGCCGATAAGTCTGGCCTCCGGCCTGCACGCAGGGTCGAACCGCGACTCCGGGAGGAAGAATCTCGTACGTGACAGGCTCACGCGATGATTAACGCTTCGATTCGACCAGGAACGTGCGAATCTCGGAGATTCTGGCGGTTTTCGCGGCCCCGGTGAATCGGATCATGTGGCAGAAATCGACGCGAGATTCACCGCTAGTGATGTATCCCTCGCACGCAGCGAGCTTTCCGTGAGTCACGGTAGAGAGAATCTCGACGAGTTCGGGATCGATTGTTGGCCAGGGAATCGTCGATTCCTGCCGGCCGCCCTCGTTTTCGTCGCCGACCACCACCCAGCGGCTTCCCTGGGCCAGGCGCTCCACGACAGCATCCGCGTCTGTCATGGCCCATGCTGCCGAAAACTCGCTGACGATGATCAGTCGCGGCGAGTTGCCGCAATCGGTCGGGAACACGATGTCCGCACCGTTCATTTTCACCAGGAACCTCCAGCTCTGCATGATCGTGGCCTACAACCTACATGGCGTCTGGCGATTTTCTTCTCCAGAAGCACAGCGGCCTCGACGACGGTGCCCAGTGGAATCAGGATGCTCCAGCGACCCGACCGAACATCGATCGTTCTGACGAGATGCGAAGCTCGGTCTGGCCGGAGCGTCCTGAGCATCTTTCGCGCCCGATACGCGTGGAACGGATTGGAGACGATGGCGATTCTGTCCGCCGCATCGAGAAACGGCATTGAGTTGCGAAGATTCTCTTCGGTCGTGCGCGATTCACCTTCGATCTCAACGTCGCCACGATAACCGAGCTTCTGAGCGTATGCCGCCATCATCTCGGACTCGCAGAATCCGGCCGGATCACCACCCGAGAACACGATCACATCTGCTCGATAATGCTCAGCCGTCGCAATCCCCGACCTGACCCGCCAACGGTTGACAGGATTAATCGCTTCACTCCGGTTCGCGAACCCGAGAACGATGACGACGGTGCGGCCCCCGCGATCATGACCCAGCACTCTCGATGCCAGAACGCGATTGACCGTTTCAGCCGAGCCGAGGATCAAAGAGCAGATGCCACCGGCTGTGAGAAGCGCACGCGTCAGCTGAGAGAAACACTGTCGTCGTGCCATTGACGCCTCCTGCATCGGGAGCTGCCACATGTGACTCTGCATACACTGCGTGATCCCGAGCCTATCGCTGGTCGAAGGTCGCACACTCCACCTCACGCGGCGAAGGCGAATATGCGGGAGACTCGGTGCATGGACGATCTGCACGTGCCCGCTGGCCCCGGTGCGCCCCTCGGGCTCAGAATTCCTGCAGGTGAGCTGGCCGAACAATTTTCGCACGCGTCAGGTCCCGGTGGACAGGGTGTCAACACAGCAGACTCGCGCGTACAGCTGAGCCTGGATCTCGGCTCGACGACCGCGCTGAACGATGTGCAACGCGCACGTATCCTTGACCGGCTCGCCGGACGACTCTCGGGCACGGTGCTGACGATCAGTGCTGCCGAGCATCGATCCCAACGACGAAACCGCACAGCGGCACGGGAACGCCTCGCGACCCTGCTCCGCGATGCCGTGGCTCCCGAAATCGCGCGTCGCGCGACTCGGCCCAGCAGAGGATCACGCGTGCGGCGTCTGGAAGCAAAACATCAGCGCTCCGAAACCAAGCGCAATAGAAGACCACCACACTCCGAATGACGCCCACGGGCACGATAGAAGTCTTGGGCCCTCTCGTCGACGAAGGCGACCCACTCAGCCTGCCCGTGAGCACTCGACGTACACTCGAACCAGGAGCTAACTTCGGTTCCCCGATGATGGGAGTCCGGATGACCGGCACCGCTCAATCTTCCCCCTCTGCCTCTGACAGACGGTCGGAAAACAATTTGCTTACCCTCGGATTGCTTGCGAATTCCTCGATGGAGAACGAGCGACGGCTGCCGATTCACCCGCGTCACTTGGACAGAATCGATCCGGCCCTTCGCGCACGGATGACTGTCGAGCGTGGCTACGGAGCCGACTTCCAATTGGACCCCGGTTACATCGAATCTCGCGTGGGCAAGGTTGCGGAACGCGCCGAGGTGATTGAGTCCGCTGATGTGCTGCTGCTGCCGAAACCGCAAGCAGCAGACGTGGCATCGCTTCCCGAAGGCCGCGTTCTCTGGGGGTGGCCGCACTGTGTGCAGGATACCGCGATGACGCAGACAGCGATCGATCGTCACCTCACGCTGATTGCCTTCGAGGCGATGAACCATTGGACCGGGCGAGGCGATTTCAACCTGCACGTTTTCCATCAGAACAACGAGCTGGCCGGCTATTGCTCGGTGTTGCACGCGCTCAGTCTCATCGGGTCGAATGGTGATTATGGGCCGCGGCTCAGCGCCGTCGTCATTGGCTTCGGCGCGACGGCGCGAGGTGCCGTGACCGCGCTCAAAGCCCAGGGCATCCACGACATCCAAGTGCTCACGCAACGCGGTGTCGCCGCCGTCGGCTCGCCGATCCACAGTGCTCACATCACTCAGCTCAATACTGACGGAGGTGCGCCCCACCTCAGCAAAGTCAGCACGAAAGACGGTGACGTCCTGCTCCCCGCATTCCTGGCATCGCACGACATCGTCGTCAATTGCACGCTCCAGGACGTCGCCGCACCGTTGACCTATCTACGAACCGAGGACCTCGGCGAGTTCGCCTCGGGAAGTCTGATCATCGACGTCTCGTGTGACGAATCAATGGGGTTCGAGTGGGCCAGACCCACAGGGTTTGACAACCCGATGTTCACGGTTGGCAACGGGGTGAACTATTACGCCGTCGATCACAGCCCGTCATACCTGTGGAATTCGGCCACGTGGGAGATCAGTGAGGCGCTCCTGCCGTTCCTGCGCACGGTCATGGAAGGTCCGGCCGCGTGGGCAGAGGACCTCACGATCTCTCGCGCGATCGAGATCCGCGACGGCGTCATCAATAACCCGAGCATCCTCAGTTTCCAGGGCCGCGAACCGGGCTATCCCCATGCCCGGACTACTTAGATGAGTGATTCGTCGCGTGCCATGAACGACCTGTTCACGCCACCAGCAGGCACCGCGATGTGACAATAAAACCGGAACCCCAACTGAGTGGCACCGCTATTCCTACCGTCGGGCCCTCCCTGGCGCGTTCTCCGGAGTGGGCGCATGATTGCCCCATGAACAACACAGAAAATGCAGCTGCACTTACTCGCCTGCTGGACGAAGCGGCTATCCGCGATGCAACCGCCCGCTTCGCCGATGCCTCGACTCACGCCGACTACGACGGTTTTCGCGCGTTGTGGGCCAACGATTCCGAGTGGGTACTCGGAGGCACCGAAAATCAGCCCTTCGAGAGTCGCGCAAAGGGGGTAGACAACATCGTGTCGATGCTGCGCGCGCTTCGGGATGAGAGAGACTACTTCATTCAATTCACGGTACAAGGCTCCATCGAGATCAACGGCGATGAGGCCACCGCCCGCAGTATGTGCCACGAGGCCGCGCGCGGTCCTGGAGAGAGCTACTATCAGAACACCGGCGTGTGGACCGATCGCCTACGACGCTCGGGTAATGGCTGGGTGTTCACGAGTCGTAGATTTCGGTACTCGTGGGTCGACTTCTCCCCCTTTTCTGGAGAAATCTTCCCCCTCTGACGGAGACGACCTGATCGAAACACCAGGATTGGGCGGCCAAATTGTCATTCAACCGTTCGATGACCATGAGGCCAGCTGAGCCGACGACAGGGCGGCAAGCCACTTCTGCCACAACGGGCCAAACGAAACGCGGCGCACGCCCAACGCGGTGAGTGCCGCCAGGTCCCCGGCGCCGTGAACGTCGACGGGATGCGCCGTGACATTGACCGGGACTGAGACGGCCTCGACGAGACGCGTCACCTCGTCGGCGGTCGTCAGCCCTACCGGGTAGACGGAGCGGGCGCCTGCCTGCTCCATCAGCCTCAGGCGCTCGGCGGCTTCCGAGAGAGGGTCAGAGAAAACATCAGTGCCGAGCTTGACAGCATCCGTTCGCCCATTGATCACGAAGGGGATGTCTGCTTCGTCGGAAGCGCGGCGCGCAGCGGCAATGTAATCTGCATGCTCAGCGCGATCGCGCACGCGTTTGCCTTCAGAATGAACGACGTCCTCGATGTTCGCCCCGACCGCGCCGACCTCGAGAAGCCGCCCAATCAGCTCGTCAGGCACCAACCCATAACCAGACTCGACATCGGCACTCACGGGAACCTCGACCGCGTCGACGATGCGTTTGACGACGGCGAGGTATTCGGTGAAGTCCATGTTCTCGCCATCAGCGCTCCCGATCGCGTCGGCCACAGGGTGGCTTCCGATTGTGATCCCCTCGAAACCGGCATCCACCGCTAAGCGAGCGCTCCAGACGTCCCACACCGTGGGAAGCACGACGACACGACCGGACTCGTGCGCTGAAGCCAATGTGTGTGCGCGTTCGCTGACGTTCGGCATCCCAATCTCCTTCAGTCTGGCGGCTGACGCCGGGACGGCGTCGCCTACCGCTCATCGTAGTTACGTGGTAGTCGCTTCCGGTTAATGTGACGTGCGAAGACCCATCAGGGAGCTATTGCGCGTACAACGCGATCTGAAATCGGCAGACCTCGTGATCAGCACCACCTTCATGATGGTGAGAGCCGTAACGGACGATCGCGACGTTCATAATCGCGGCCTGTGTACCCGAAATCAGTCGTGACCCCGACTATGGTCTTCGACGTCCGGTTCCGCCCGAAGCTCGTCGGCGATTTCTTCCTCCGGCCGCGGTGCGACCGTCTCATCTGCCTCGAGTTCGGGGACCAATCGCTCACCTGGAGCTGGAACCTGCTCATCTGATGAAACTTCGTCTGGGACAGACATGTCGATGCCTCCCTCAATTTGGTCGCCTCGATAAAGAGAATACGCCCCCACGGGTTGGAGGGGAACCACTCTGACGCGGATGCCGCATATGCATCTTGCAGGGCCATTGGATGCGGGCCGGAGGTACGAAATACCACGCACTCCCCCGCATCCACGGCGATTAGTACGGCGCTCATGGCCAGCGGCGTGCACGACACCTCGTGGGATGGAACGTGGCGCCCTACGCGCGCTGGCCGAAAGCTTGGGCCGCGTTCTGCGCGGCCCAAGACATCTATGAGGTGTGAATCAGGTCTGTGGCCCCATATCCAGTTCGTCCGTAATGACGGCAGCAGGTTTTCTGCCGCCAGACGACACCGTGTATTCCCGTTTGATGCCAGCAGTAGCTCGACCCCACTCACTATCCGCGAGCCTCGTTTGATGCGCAGCGAAGGACTCCTGTCCCGCAAACTTCTCCGCGACAGACCACACGAGCGGGTCCCCGGTCGGGCGCACTTCGAACAAAAGGCAGCCAGGCTCCTCTCGCGTAAGCTCGATGTGTCGGGTCAGGTGACGTTCAATTGTGGCCGCCTCCGCTCGGTTCGCGCAGACGAGGCGTCCGCGGAGCTCGACGCAGCTCACGCAACCTCCAGCGGCGAGATCGCGGCGACATTGTTCCGCAGCATGCGACGCTCCAGCCTCAGCTCGAAATTGGACTGCAGGTTCATCCAGAATTCCTCGGATGAGCCGAAGTCATTGACCAAGTAGCGAGCATGCATCCCCTGGGCCAGCTTGCGCCAGACGGCCAACTGGGCCTCCGCGATGTGTTCCCCACCCAACATATCCATGGACGGGAGACTATCGAGGATCTGCTCCAGCCGCCACGTATTGGCAATGGACCGTGCAGAATACTCCGAACCAGGTGCGGATGTCCGTATGAGGTGTTTAAATTGGCGGCATGGCGACAAACGGATACTCGATTCAGCCATTGACCGCGCACACTTGGGACGCGTTCTCCGCACTGGTGGAGCGGCACAACGGGATCTTCGGTGGGTGCTGGTGCATCAACTTCCACCCCGACTGCGCCGAGCGAGGGCAGGGTCACGAGGGTAATCGCGCTCTCAAGAAACGGCTGGTCGAGGCCGGACAGGCTCACGCGGCGATGGTGATGATTGGCGATGAGGCGATCGCGTGGGCGGAGTACGGCACTCCAGAGGAGTTGCCGAGCATCCATCACAGAAAGCAGTACCTCGCCGAGGCCGACGTCACACCCGACTATCGCGTCACCTGCATCTTCGTCGATAAGCGGTATCGCAAACAGGGGTACGCCAAGTCTGCTCTGGCCGGTGCGCTCGAACAGATCGCCGCCAGGGGTGGCGGTGTCGTCGAGGGATATCCGCACGAGATCGGTGAGAAGAGGATGAACAACTCGTTCGTCTACAACGGGACACGCACGATGTACGAGGATGCCGGCTTCGAGTTCGTCCGCTCTAAGGGGCTGAAGAACACCGTCATGCGCCGCACGATCGAACCCTCCTGAACCTGAATCTCAGTATTGTGCCCGACGGACGCGGTGGCAGCTGCATTCACCCGTAAGTGGTGACGATCGAAACCTTTTGGTCCAGCCCAGCATCTAACGCAGACCGTCATTAACGCTCGACGTTAAACCGAAACTCCACTATGTCGCCACGGTTACCGAACGTGTGGCGCTCCAGGCCGATCCGACCTGACGAGGCCGAGTTGTGCCGTCATGCTCGAACGAGCTCAGGCCCAGAACCACTTCTGCGTCGCATGAGGACCACGCCTTATGTACACAGGAGAGCGAACATGGGCTAACATGTACGTCTGTACGCATACATGCACGAGAACTCGAGGAGCCATTAATGGCAAGCCGACTCGCTCGCCCCCTGTTGGCCCCAACGGAGGACGAGATCGATCTGTTCGCCGTGATTTCCGCGCTGTCAGACCCCGTGAGACGGGCAATCGTCTCCCACATCGCGTCCCATCCGGGTGGCGCATGCAGCAGCTCCGACTTCGGTGTGTCGAAGTCTGCGCTCACGCGGCATTGGAGGATCCTGCGCGAGTCCGGACTCATCAGTCAGGAGGTCGACGGGACGCGTCACCGCAACTGGCTCCGCACAGACGCACTCGCTCGTCGCTTCCCAGGCCTGCTCCCCCTAGTACTCGATGCCATCGACGCCGAAACCACCCCACAAGAACGAGAAAATCCGCCGCATGGCGGTAGCAAGGACATGCAATGAACCAGATCGGAATCATCGGCAGCGGAGCCATCGGCGAAGCCATCGCGCGTCTCGCGGTCGATGCAGGCATCCAGGTGACGATCGCCAACTCCCGCGGCCCCGAGACCCTCACCGATCTCGTGGCGGGCTTGGGCGCGAACGCTCAAGCCGGCACAACGCAAGAGGCCGCCGCGTTCAGCGACCTCGTCGTCCTCGCCATTCCGCTCGCCGCGTACGAGCGGCTCCCGCATGCCGTTCTGCACGGCAAGATGATCCTGTCCACGGGCAACTACTATCCCCATCGCGACGGGCGCATTCCGACCCTCGACACACGAGAGACGACCACTGCCGAGCTTGAGCAGGCGCTGCTGCCCGACACGCGACTGGTCAAGGCATTCAACAATATCGTGGCTCACCACATCCCCCTGCTCGCGAACTCAGAGCCGCGGACGGCACTGCCCGTGTTCGGAAACGATGCCCAGGCCAACGATGAAGTCAGCGAACTGGTGCGAACGCTCGGCTTCGATCCGATCGACGCGGGACCGCTCAAAGAGTCCTGGCGAGCCGAGCCCGAATCCGGCGCATACACCGCGATCTACGCAGAAGGTCCAGACGGGTTCGGCGATGACTACCTGGCAGACCGTGGTCGCCCCTTGATCGCCGGCGAGCTCGAGAGGCTGCTGGCAGCTTCACACCGACCGGACGTCGCAGCTCGCAAGTTCTGACCAAGGCCCTTCACACGCTGCACCCACGCCCAGCCCTCTGAGAGTTGCAGCAACGAGAAATCTCGCTCTGCAGCCGTGTCGAGCAAAGCGCATCAGAGGTTCAGTTCGAGAAGCGGAACTCGACCACGGCGAGACTGTTTTCGTCCCCAGCCACGTCCTGGATGCGCAGGCGCTGGAGAATTTGGTAGCGAACGGTATGCTGCCCACCGAGGCGGTCCAACCGACGATCTCCTGCACTTGCACGCCCTACCGCGCAGGCGGTTGAGCGTCCGGCGATGAGGGATTTGGAGTTGCACCTTCCGTAGCATTCTGTGGTCCGATGGACTCACGTCACGCTCTGCTCAGGAAGGCCTCGCTCATGCATTCGTCCCTTATTCCGCCGCGTCAGGTCACGATCGGTGACGCGGCATCGTTCGTCGGCACGACACCGCGGACGATCCGTCACTACCACGAGACTGGCCTGCTCCCCGAGCCTGAACGGGGCAGTGACGACCGCCGCCTATACGGTTACGAAGACATGATCCGGCTGTTGTGGATCCACAAGATGGCCGACGCCGGGATCGCCTTGGACGACATCCGTGACGCCTGTGCTGACACGGCTCCTGCTGGTGCCGTCAGCGACCACGACGTCGCTGTCGTGCCGCGCATGCGCACCCCAGACGGCAAGATGGATCTGCTCTCCGACTTCGTCGCCAGCCGCCTCGAGGGCCTGCCAGAGGGCTCCCTGCGCCAGGCGGACCTGGACAACCTCCTGGTCATCGAGCGGATCTTCAGCCCGCTCAGTGCGGCCGTCAACGCCTCCCGATACATCGCCTTGGCCACCCGCCCGGGTCTGCGGGAGGAATCCGACCGCGTTGAGGCCGCCGAGGAGGCACTCGACGACACGATTGCTGTCGACGACCCCCGTGTGGCACAGGTGGCTGCCGAGCGGCACGCCTTCGAACAGGCATTGAATGCCGTCATCGAGGATTCCGGCCTGGCGGAAGCCGATGATGCGATTTTCGACTCCTGGGATGCTCTGCACCCCGCTCCCGCTGATGAAGGCGAGGACGAGGCCCACCAAGACCCTGGCATGGGGCAAGAGTCCATGAGCGTCGTCGAAGCCATGGGAAAGATGCCCTACGACTACTCCCCGGCCCGCCTGCGTTGCATGGAATTGACCCAAGAACTCGCCGCCCACGAGCCACCCGCTTCTTAAACAAGGCCTAACGTCCTGAGTCAGGAAGTCTGTTCAGATATCCGGCGAGTCGTTCGACGGTCTCGTCGGTGATCCTGGATCAGATGTAGGCCTTGGGGCCAGCATGGCAATGGGCCTGTCCGAGAAGATGTCCGCTTCACGACTGGGCGATTGCGGCGGGCGGTCCTCGTCGGAGGTGGCGTCCTGAGCAATGCGCTGGTAGGTGTGCGCACCCATCGACTGACCGACGAGAAGACACCTCTCCCCCGGCGCGAAGGCATCCATGACCGCCACGACACCACCCACGAATGCGGCACACGACAGATGGTCGGCAATAGCTCCCCGGGAGCTTCCTGCCAAGCCGTGGAGCAGAACCACCGTCGGTCCGTCACTACCGAGGGCTGTGACCGAGATCGTCGCCCCGCGGTGTTCGAGCATTCGTGTCGTCGCGATGGTCATCGGCGATTATGCTCAGCGGTGGTCGCAGACCCGGCCGAGGCGATTCGCCGAATGAAGTCATTCACCCATATGACGGCTTCGTCGACGGAATGCAGTGCATCCACGCCGTCAGCAGCCTCGGCATACAGCGGATGCCATTGCTCCACTGCTGTAATGACCGGCGGCCACTGCTGTTGCCGCCGGTACTCGAAAAGCCGTACGCATGTCTCCCCGACCTGTCCGAGGTTCAGATTCTCACGACTTTCGAGCAGCTGGAGATCTACGAGATCGCGTGCGCGCTCACTGCCCTCGGCGGATAGTGCGTGCAGCTTCTGTGCAATCTAATGGTCTGCGCGCATGACACGAACAGGTGTCGGTGCTTCGAGGCCGACCTCCGTGAACATGATTGCGAGATCGTCCGCGAGGTGCAGCTCGGGCTCTTCAGCGTCGCCGATCTCGTTATGGCCAAGCTCGAACTTCACCGTGCACCACGCCCGGCCCCGGTAGTCGAGCTTCACTTCGAAAGGCTGCATGACATACGCCGTGGGCACCGCTGCCGGGCTCGGCGCCGCTTTGTGCACGAGCCTGCCGGTGAAGCCGCCCCAACCACGCGCCAATGCCTCCTCGAACTCAGCACGGAACGCTGCGAGCGAGCCGGTCCTCGCGGCATCGAGATCACGGGTGAATCGCGTGCTCCGTCCGAATCGGAGCGCCATCGCGCTGCCGCCTTTGATAGCCCCGGCGGGGAGCATCTGGCCGACGACAACCAGAGCCATGCTGATTCTGCGCCTTTGCGCCAACGCGTCGTCTCCTTCGAGATTCCGGATGCGCTGTTCCAAAGAACGCACGCTGGTCGGCGCACCCGCGTAACTCATGACGCGATCTCCTTGCGCACCCGCTGCCACTCGGCAGTGGTCAACAGCCCCTCGCCCCGAGCCTGCTCAGCAGCGTTGAGGAGTTCCTGCGTCTCGATGCGCCCACGGCATTCGAGGAGAGCATCCGCGACAGATTGCGACGCAAGCCCCTCGTAGAACCTAGCGGAAGCTCCAACCCGCACCTTTGTCAGCTCCACAAATGCAGGAAGTCGAGGGCGGGCTCGCCTCCTCGTCGCGACTTTGATCCGCCGGGGGTTGACGTCACCGAGTCCGAGCAATGCGAGCACAGACTCGCCGTGAAGATAGGCACCCTCGCCTACACGAAGCAGCGCTTCGGCGAACTGGTCATACGGCGTAGGAAGAGCATCGGGCACACGGTACAACCCGTATGCGACATTCTCGAGCCCGCCTCGCGCCGCCAGCTTGGGCAGCTCTACAGCGGGGACACCGGCCTCGGTCGCGTCTCGCGTCGTGACATACCCGTACTGATCCAGTGCGATCTCGCGCACAATGTCCCGGTACTTCGTCTCGCCAGCCATGTCACAACTATACCAAAAACGGTATTATTGTGACAGTTCAACTTCGAGCATGAAGAGGTTGAACCGGAACGCGACTACACATTGAAGCGGAACTCCGCCGCACTCCGGCACGGAGCAACCACTGCGCGTGCTCAGCTTCCCAGACCTCGTCATGCCGTCTCGCCGCAGCCCGCTCGAGGAGAACGATCCTCATCTCGGGCTCGCGCAGGCCGTTAAGACCTCGCACCCGTGCTCGGAAGCATCCAAGCGTGCAGAGACTGAAGCACCTCCAGGTCGGTCAGTCGGTAGGTAGACTGACCTACCTACCGACGGGAGGGTGACATGAATCAAGGATCAGCGCGAGAGCGGTTGCTCGATGCTGCGGCGAGACGCTTCTACGAGGACGGCGTGCACGCGACAGGGATTGACACGATCACTTCCGAGGCCATGGTCGCGAAGAAGAGTCTCTACAACAACTTCTCATCGAAGGCAGCGCTCGTCAGCGCCTACATCGACGCCCGCCACGAAGAGTGGCTCGACCTGTATCGGGAGCGCTCTGCGAAAGCTTCGACAGTCACGGACCGGGTCGTGGCAGTCTTCGACGCCTACATCGACCACGCGAACGACGCCTACGGCAAGGGCTTCCGGGGCTGCGGGCTGCTCAATGCTGCCGCCGAGTTTCCGGCCGGACACCCCGCCCGCTCGTCCGTGCGCGCACACAAGGAGCAGGTGGAGAAGATTCTCGCCGAGAACCTGGAATCCGTGGCCACCGAAGCCGAGGCGCTGGAGCTGGCCGAGCACTTCAGCTTCCTCCTCGAAGGAGCCGTCGCGCGGGCAGGCCTCGAGGGCACCCCGGAGCGCCTGGAGCACGCCCGGGCCATCGCATCGCGGATGCTGGCGGCACTGTGAAGCGAGGCTCCCCCACCGGCATCTTCGCGGTGCTCGCCGCCGCCTTCCTGTGGGGCACCACGGGGACTGCGGCGACGTTCGCACCGTCAGTCGGGCCGCTGGCCATGGGCGCGGCCGCGCTCGGCATTGGCGGCATCCTGCAGGCAGCCATCGCTGCCCCCGCGCTCCGCCGGGAACGTCACGCACTGTCTTCGCAACGTGGGACAGTGATCGCCGGAGGCGCAGCCGTGTTGATCTACCCGCTGGCCTTCTACAGCTCGATGCATCTGGCTGGCGTCGCGGTCGGCACTGTCGTGTCCCTCGGCTCTGCCCCGATCGCCTCTGGCCTTCTGGAACGGGTGATCGAGCGACGCAGGCTCAGCGGCTGGTGGATGCTCGCATCGGTTCTCGGCATCGCGGGGAGCACAGTGCTGTGCGTTGCGAAGATGCACGACGCGCCGAGCGAGACGCTCCCCACGGTCGCCGGCGTCATTCTCGGTCTGGTTGCTGGCGCGACCTACGCCATGTATTCGTGGAGCGCTCACCGCCTCATGAACCGCGGCGTCGGGCGCGCGGCAGCGATGGGCGCTGTCTTCGGCCTGGGCGGCATTGCCCTGATGCCCGTACTTCTGATCACCGGCGCACCGCTCATCGCTTCGGCCCAGCCCATGATGGTCGGGCTCTACATGGCACTGATCCCGATGTTCCTGGGCTATCTGCTCTTCGGGTACGGCCTCACACGCGTCAATCCAAGCGCCGCGACTACGCTCACCCTCACTGAACCCGCGATCGCCGCCATTCTGGCCGTGGCCATCGTCGGAGAGCGCCTCCCCGCCATCGGATGGGCTGGGCTCGCGGGCATCTGCGCCTCGCTCCTGGTTCTCTCGCTCGCACCTGCGACACAGGCGCGTGCCGTTGAACCGTCGCGTTCGAGCGAGCTCCCGCTCGGTCAGGAAGTCTGAATCAGTCAGCCAGAGATGGACATCGGGCAAGACGTGGAGATCCGCCCCAGTATCGGGATCAAAACACTTGGTGCGGCCCAATAAGTTCTGTGGAGAGGTTAAAGCACAAACCTCTATTCCACCGCGTTCCGGCACAGACCAACCTTTGGGCCGTCTGTCGCTGGTGTCGCCCGTCCGATCACGATGCCCACGAGCTTCGCGTCGTGGCAGAGTTGGCGCTATGACACCAGCAGTTGAACAGTGGGAAGCCTCCGTCGCTGATCTCTGGGAGCGCTTCGCCTCGTTGGATTGCGATGACGGCGTGGCTGCTATGCGCGACGTGGCCGCGGCATGCCCTGCCACCGATGGCAGGGCCGCATTCGAACTCGCAGGCATGTACGACTCCGTGGGATTCGAGGCTGAGGCCGGTGCCGAGTACGAGCGCGCTCTCGAACTCGGCCTCGACGCAGCCAGACATGCGCAGCTCGCAGTCCAGTACGGATCGACCCTTCGCAATCTCGGCCGCCTCGACGAGGCAATCGCCGTCCTTCAAGCTGCGCCGACGCATGAATCGACGGGCTCCGCACCCCGCGTCGTCTTGGCTCTGGCACTCCATAGCGCCGGACGCAAGGATGAAGCACTGCGGGTCGCCATCGAAGCGCAGATAGGAACGTTGCCCCAATACCAGCGCTCGATGCGCAACTACGCCGCCGCGCTCACTGAGTCGGCGACTTCAGACGATCCGGCTAAACGTTGAAGCGGAACTCGACGACATCCCCACACGGGCCAACCTCTAATCTGTCCGGGCGCGCACCTGCTCCTTCGCCACGGAGCTTGTGCTGGTTTCCCTAGCGAGCGACGGACCGACGACCGATCGAGCTCTGGAATCGAATCAAGTACCCGTCGGGATCGGTCACGAGGAACTGCCTTACCCCTGCTTCCTCGCTGTCGCTCACGCGGTACCACTTCGTCTCTGGCTGCATGAACAGCGACCACTTCGCGTTCGCAAGTGCGGCGAGGATCGGCTCGAGGTCAGGTACGCCGATCTGGAAGTTGATTCCTCGCCCGAATGGTGGATCAAGCTCCTGGGTCAGCCAGTTCCGACCGGCTCCACGTTGCTCGAGCATGACGTGTGCGCGTCCGCGGGTGACGTACGCGAAGCCCTCGTCAGGACGATCGTATGAGACCTCGAAACCACAGACGTTGCACCAGAAGTCGATACTCCTCGCCACGTCGTTGACGAGAAGTTCAGGAACGAGATCGGGTTCGCAGTCAGTACGGGCCATCCGGACATTCTCTCAGCCGTTGGTGTACCGCCCGCGTCCACCGGCGAGAGGTCGACGCGATCCACCTGAGAGGTTGAACCGCAATGCGACTAGACGTTAAACCTAAACTCCACCACGCCGCCGCAGATACCAACCTCTTAAGACAAGAGCGACCGCGCCATCACCGCTTGTTGCACGGACTTCAATGATCGCTTGAACTCGTATCCAACGAAGGAGCGATGTGTAATCGCATCCGCGCTGATCTCACGCCCCCGCACAAATGGCGGGCACGGGGCAAACCGAACACCATGCGGTGCAAGATTCAGCAGTTCGCCCGTTATCTGATACGTGCCGAGGAGTTCGGCATGACGCCCTGGACCATCGGTGAGAACAACGTCAGCGGTCGGGATTACGTGGCGCAAATCTTCCTCCCACGGCATCCCAACGACGCGCAACTCAGACGGACAGCTCTGGCGAACATCTAGACCAAACGCCTGAGCCGCTTCCCACCATGCCCGCGCGATGTTCCCATCCGCGCCGACGAACACGTAACGCAGCTGCGTAATGTCGGCATCGCGCGAAAGTGCGTAAAGATCAGACAGTACCTCGCACGGATGATTCACGCTGGTCATTGCGTTGACAACGGGCAAAAAACCTGGTGCAGCCAGCTGCTCCAGCACGTCCATTTCCGGGTGCCGAACAACGACGAGATCGGCCCACTGCGCAAGATATCCGGCAACGTCAGCCAGATCTTCATCTTTGTCTAGCGTCTCCGGCGGCAAGGTAATCGACTGGAGTCCGATCTCGGCAGCACCCCGCTCGAACGAGAAACGAGTGCGCAGGCTCGATGGCGGAAAAAACATAGCGACTGCGCTGTCGAAGCTCGGCCCAGAACCAGCTTCGTACCGATCCACGAGCTCAAAGAAGGCGCTGAGCCCAGCGCTGTCCCATCCCCGCAAAGTAAGCAGGTGCTGTCCTTCGGCGGTCATCGCACTTACGCGACCGTCAACGGTGTAATCGCGGCAATCTGATCCGCCACGCGATCCTCAGCACGGTCTAGGTCGTAATGCGCCTGCAGATTGATCCAGAACTGCGCTGACGTGCCGAAATATTTGCCAAGCCGCAACGCGGTGTCAGCCGTGATCGCGCGCTTGCCATGCACGATCTCGTTAATCCTGCGCGGGGGCACCCCAATCGAGACCGCCAATTTGTTCTGAGTAATGCCGAAGCCCTCGATGAAGTCCTCCATGAGAACTTCGCCAGGATGGATCGGCTCGATCTTGTCAGTGATAGTCAACGATCTCCACCTCCTCTGGCCCAGCGACTGTCCACACAAAGCAGATCCGCCACTGGTCATTGATCCTGATGCTGTACTGACCGGCCCGATTGCCTTTCAGCGCTTCAAGTCGGTTCCCCGGTGGGACACGGAGATCATCGAGCGACTCCGCGGACCCCACCTGACGAAGCTTGCGCAGCGCCACCGAATGAATCCGAGGATCGATCGACGGCACCCGCTCGCGACGCCACAGTCGTTCGGTGTCCTTACTCCCGAACGATCTGATCACGACACCAACATATAACGCACTGCGTCATTAACGCTAGACGTTAAAGCGGAACTCCACCACGTCGCCGTCCTGCATCGCGTAGTCTTTGCCCTCCATGCGGGCCTTCCCATGCGAGCGCGCTTCCTGCACGGAGCCAGTCTCGACAAGGTCCTCGAATGAAATCACCTCGGCCTTGATGAAGCCCTTCTCGAAGTCAGTGTGAATGACGCCCGCGGCCTGCGGCGCCTTCCAGCCCTTGCCGATCGTCCATGCGCGGGCCTCTTTCGGCCCCGCCGTGAGGTAGGTCTGCAGCCCGAGCGTGTCGAAGCCCACGCGCGCGAGCTGGTCGAGCCCCGATTCGTCTTGCCCTGTGGAGGCCAGCAGCTCCGCGGCATCCTCAGGATCCAAATCAATCAGCTCCGACTCGATCTTCGCGTCGAGGAACACAGCCTCGGCCGGGGCGACGAGTGCGGCGAGCTCCTGCTTCTTGGCAGCATCCGTCAAAATCTCTTCGTCAACGTTGAAGACGTAGATGAACGGCTTCGATGTCAGCAGGCCGAGTTCTCTGATGGGGTCGAGATCGACGGATGCCGCTGACAGCGGCGTTCCTGCCTGCAGAACCTCGAGCGCTTCCTTTGCCGCAGCGAGTACTTCGGGGCCGATCTTCTTGCCGCGCGCCTCTTTCTCATAACGCGTGATGGCACGCTCGAGCGTCTCGAGATCGGCGAGGATCAGCTCGGTGTTGATGGTCTCCATGTCGGACTTCGGGTCGATCTTCCCATCGACATGCACGACATCACCGTCGTGGAACCCACGAACCACCTCGGCGATCGCGTCAGCCTCGCGAATGTTGGCGAGGAACTTGTTGCCGAGCCCCTCCCCTTCACTCGCGCCGCGCACGATTCCGGCGATGTCGACGAACGACACCGTCGCCGGCAGAATGCGCTCGCTGCTGAAGAGCTTTGCGAGAACGTCAAGCCGTGAGTCGGGAAGGCTGACGACGCCCACGTTCGGTTCGATCGTTGCGAACGGATAGTTCGCCGCGAGAACATCGTTTTTGGTGAGCGCGTTGAACAGGGTTGATTTGCCGACATTGGGGAGTCCGACGATTCCGATAGTGAGAGCCACGAGGCTCTATCGTACCGGTGCGAAGCCGCGCGTGCTTTCACGGTCAGGTGTGTAGGTTTGTGCGGTGGGCGGCGATGCCCGCCTACGCTCACGAGGAGGAACGCACGTGCAGATCAAAACCGTGTGCTGGGACTGGAACGGAACGCTGCTTGACGACGTCGAGATCTGCCGCGTGACCATGAACCAGGTGCTCCGCGAATGGGGCCTCGACGAACTTACCGACCGTGACGCCTACCGGCGCCGCTTCACCTTTCCCATTCGCTCGTTCTACGCCGCAGTCGGTATCGCCGACCATGAGTTCGCTCCGGCGGCGCATCGCTACCTTGAGCTGCTTGCTCCCGCGGTATCGAACGCACCACTGCGGAGCGAAGCTCGCGCAACGATCGCGCACATTCACGAACGCGGAATGCATCAGGTGCTGGCATCCGCCACGCTCGCCGATCCGTTGAACCGCCAGATGGCACCGCACGCGCTTGGCGAAAGCTTCGATGAGATTCTCAGCATCGATGACGCACTGAACGCATCGAAGCACGAGGTCATCGCAAACTGGATTCACCGCACAGGGGCGGCGCCCCAGAGCGTCGTGATGGTCGGCGACACAAACCACGACCACGAGATCGCGGCGAGCCTTGGCACTCGATTCGTGCACTACGCCGGCGGCCACCAAGAGCTCACGGCGTCGGCGCAGCGCATTGACACCCTCGACGAACTGCTTGATCTACTCTGATCGCCACGTCTCGCCAGTCCGCGAGATTGCGCACACCGGCATCCGGCGTGCTCTGCCAGAATGTCGGCGGCGCCTGCGACACTGACAGCATGGACGCAGCTCTCCCCCTCATCATCGGCTTGATCATCGGCGCGGTTGTCGGCGCCATGCTTGCGTGGGCCGTGTTTCTCATCCGGTCGAAAAATGGGGCGGATGCCGCGTCGCCTGCGCTCCTCGACGCGCGCCACCAGCAGCAGCTGCAGGCTGTGCGTGCTGAAGAGTCGTCTGCTCGGGCAGAGCTCCACGCCGATCTCGCGCGCATGGAGGCGACGGCCGAGCAATTGAACGCGCAGGTGACGCAGCTCACCCGCGAACGTGAACAGCGGGCCGAGCGAGACAAAGCAGAGAACTCCCTGCTGCAGGCGATTGCTCCCGTGCGGCAGAGCCTGCACGACATGCAGCAGACTGTTGCGACGCTCGAAGAACAGCGGCAGAAGCAGCACGGCGAGCTCTCTCAGCAGTTGCGCACGGCAGCGCAGTCCGAGGAGCATCTGCGCAAGACAGCCGATAGCCTCGCCGCGGCGCTCAGCAACAATTCCGTGCGCGGTGTGTGGGGCGAGACGCAGCTGCGCAGCGTCGTCGAGGCGGCAGGTCTCATTGAGCGCGTCGATTTTGACGTGCAGACCTCTATCTCGTCGGATGCTGGGGCAGGGCGGCCCGACATGGTCATCCATCTGCCGGGAGGCAAGAGCATCGCTGTCGACGCGAAAGTGCCGATGGGCTCGTACCTCGAGGCCAGCGCAATTCCGGTGACCGCGACCGGCGAAGAGGGTGCTCGGCGTACGGCCTTGCTCGCCGCGCACGTCAAAGCGGTTCGTGACCACATTTCCGCCCTCGGCGGCAAGGCCTACTGGGACGGGCTCGAGGCGAGCCCGGAGCTTGTCATTGCGTTCATTCCGAGCGAGTCGCTCGTGTCGAGCGCACTTGAGGCCGACCCCACGATCATGGAGTATGCGTTTGGCAAGCGCGTTGCCCTCGCTTCCCCCGTCACACTCTGGTCTGTGCTGAAGACCGTGGCGTTCAGCTGGCAGCAAGAACTCGTCACCGCTGAGGCGAAAGATCTGTTCGATCTCAGCCGCGAACTGTACTCCCGACTCAGCACCATGGCCGGGCACATCGACAAGCTCGGTCGCTCTGTGCGGGCAACCGTCACCGATTACAACCGGTTCGTCGGATCGCTTGAGCGCACCGTGCTTCCGTCGGCCCGCAAACTCAACAAGGTAGACGAGTCGAAGATCATTCCTGCCCTAGGCGAAGTCGAAGAGGCGCCACGTGAATTGGTCGCCGACGAGCTCGTCGCAGAGCTCGACGCCGCGGCACCAGACGAACGTGCCCGCACAGCATCCGACTAACCGGCAGCATCCGATTAACTGATCGGGGCCGCAATCCAGAAGGATCGCGGCCCCGACAGAAATTCGAACGCGTTACTCGTTGTCGAGCCACTTCTTGGCCAGGTGATCGGCTGTGATGCGACGAATCGTTCCCGACTTCGACCGAAGCACGACACTCGATGTGCGAATGATGGGGCCGAGGCGACGGACGCCCTCGACAAGACCACCGTCTGTCACGCCGGTTGCCACGAAGAACGTGTTGTCGCTGTTCACGAGTTCGTCTGCCTCGTACACGTAGTCCATCTTGAGACCCGCGTCGATGCCGTGCTGACGCTCGTCGTCGTCTTTTGGAGCCATCCGCCCTTGAATGAAGCCGTCGAGTCCCTTCAGCGCGCACGCCGTAACGATGCCCTCGGGGCTGCCCCCGACGCCGACGCACATGTCGATGCGCGTTCCGTAGCGCGCCGCGTTGATTCCACCCGCGACGTCTCCGTCGAGCATGAGGCGTGTGCCGGCTCCCGCCGCACGAATGTCGTCGATCAGCTGTTCGTGACGCGGACGGTCGAGCACGGCGACGGTGAGGTCTTCGATGCTCTTGCCCTTCGCCTTCGCGAGGGCGCGCAGGTTCTCGCCGATCGGCTTGCGAATGTCGACGACGCCGCGCCCCTCGGCGCCGGTGACGAGCTTGTCCATGTAGAACACGCTTGACGCGTCGAGCATGGTGCCGCGGTCTGACACGGCGATCACCGACACGGCGTTCTGACGCCCGGCCGCCGTGAGGCTCGTGCCGTCGATGGGGTCAACGGCCATGTCGCAGTGCGGCCCAGAGCCGTTGCCAACAATCTCGCCGTTGAACAGCATGGGGGCTTCGTCTTTTTCCCCCTCGCCGATCACGACGCGGCCGTCGAAGTTGACGGTGCCGAGAAAGGCGCGCATGGCGTCGACGGCTGCCTTGTCCGCGGCGTTCTTGTCGCCGCGCCCGATGAACGGAACGGCGCGAATCGCCGCAGCCTCTGTGGCGCGCACGAGTTCAAGTGCGAGGTTGCGGTCGGGGTGACGGTAGTGGGATGCGGAGTCAGTGGTGCTCACGGTTTCCTTGTCAGATCGGCGATGGAACGAAGTGGCCGGACGTTCGCGCCGTCATCAGCCTAGCCCCAGGCCACCCTCCCGCACAGTTCTACCAAGCACTCTGCACGAGTGTGCACGCCATCACGGCACCATCGGATGCCGGCGCACGACGGTGCGCGGTTCCGCGACGCCGTCGATGACGATGCTCTCGGTCACGACAGCACCGTCGACAACGTGCGGGGCTGCGAGGCCAGCGGCATCCGTCACTGCCGTGAGCACGAAGACACCCGGTGACGCGACGAGGTCATCGAGTCGAAGAATCGCTCCGTACGGCTGCCCAGCAGCATCCGCGCGGTCGCGCTCCCCCGCCGTCTGCGGGCTGAGCCGCGCCTGCATATGCCCACCGGATGCCGCGACGGCAACGGCCGTCAGCACGCCCTCGGGCGCCCCGCCGATTCCGATGAGCAGATCGACGCCCTCGCCGCGAGCCGCCCGAAGCGACTCGACGACATCGCCGTCGGCAAACGGCACGACGATCGCTCCGGCAGCGCGCACCTCGTCGATGTACCGCTGATTGCGTTGCCGCGTCTGCACGGCAACGCGAAGCTGGCTCACCGGCCGACCGAGGTCTGAGGCGAGAATCGACAGATTCTCTGTGAGCGACCGCTCGAGAGAGAGCGTCGCACCTGCTGCCAGCGAAATGAGCTTCTCCATATAGAACACGTTTGCCGGGTCGAAGAGAGCTCCTCGCGGTGCCACAGCCATCACCGCGACGGAGCCGGGCAGCGCCTCGGCGGCAAGCCGCGTGCCGTCTACCGGATCGACGGCAACGTCGATCTCGGGGCCGCCCGTGCCCAGCATCTCTCCCCCGTAGAGCATTGGCGCTTCGTCTTTCTCGCCCTCCCCCACGACGATGCGCGCGGCAACCGGTGCTGACGCGAATGCTTGTCGCATCGCACGCACCGCGGCGCCGTCTACCGCCAGCTTGTCTCCCGATCCCACAAGATCACGAGCAGCCACAGCGGCACGCTCTGTAATGCGCACAAGGTGATCTTGCAGCGCGCGGTCGCTCGGCACAAAAGTCATAGGCCCATGATCTCGCACCTGACGAGCATGTGTGCGCGGGCGGCATCCGGGTCAGTAAGCTGTGGGGGCAAGCAAAGTCACGCCCCGCTAGGAGAAGTCATGCCCATTGCAACCCCGGAGCAGTACGCTCAGATGCTCGACAACGCCAAGTCGAAGGGCTTCGCGTTTCCGGCTTTCAACGTCTCGAGCTCGCAGACCATTCACGCTGTGCTGCAAGGCCTCACGGAGGCAGGCTCCGACGGAATCATTCAGGTGACGACGGGCGGCGCAGACTACTTCGCCGGTCACACCGTCAAAGACCGCGCAACCGGCGCCCTTGCCTTCGCGCGGTTTGTCACCGAGGTCGCCAAGAACTACCCCATCACAGTGGCTCTGCACACCGACCACTGCCCCAAGAATGCTCTCGATGACTTTGTCATGCCGCTCATCGCCGCAAGCGAAGAAGAGGTGAAGGCCGGGCGCGATCCGATCTTCCAGTCGCATATGTGGGACGGCTCGGCTGTTCCCCTCGACGAGAACATCCAGATCGCTGAAGACATGCTGAAGCGCACCAAGGCGATCAACGCGATTCTCGAGGTCGAAATCGGCGTCGTCGGCGGCGAAGAAGACGGAGTGAAGCACGAGGGAACCAACGACGCCCTCTACACAACGGTCGCTGACGTCACAAAGGCCGTCGAGGCGCTCGGCCTCGGCGAAAACGGACGCTACATCTCGGCTCTCACGTTCGGAAACGTTCACGGCGTGTACAAGCCGGGCAACGTCAAGCTGCGCCCCGAACTGCTCGGTGAGATTCAGTCGGGCATCGCCGAGAAGTTCGGCACGGGCGCCAAGCCGCTCGACCTCGTGTTCCACGGCGGCTCCGGTTCGACAGACGCCGAGATCGCCGAGGCCGTGCGCAACGGTGTCATCAAGATGAACATCGACACCGACACGCAGTACGCGTTCACTCGCTCGATCGCCGGTTACATGTTCGAGAACTACGACAGCGTGCTCAAGGTTGACGGCGAGGTCGGAAACAAGAAGAAGTACGATCCGCGCGCGTGGGGCAAGGTCGCCGAGACCGCCATGGCCGCCCGCGTCGTCGAGTCGACGCGCCACCTCGGTTCACACGGCAACTCGCTCACCATCTAGGGTCGCCAGAAACGCACAACGGCGGATGCTGTCGGACATGGTTCGACAGCATCCGCCGTTCCGTCTGTAAAAGTGAGATGTCGAAAACTGTCGCCACCTGGCGACCACTGAGCGACGTTTTCTGGCATCTCACCTTCAGGCGCGATCACGGCAACACCGGAGCAGCGAATGTCAGCCGTTCATTCCGTTGACGTACTGCATGAACGCGGGGTCATTCACCATCGCAACCGTCAGCAGAATCAGGTAGATGACGTTCGCAACGACGCCGACGACGAACGGAACCCACCACGTTCTCTTGCGCGCGGCGAGGCGGCGCAGCGACAGCAGCAGCGCAGCGACCCAGAGGCCCGCGTACACAATGAGAATTGTCCACCCGATCGTGGTGCCAAACGACGTATTCGTGTACTCGCCCATGCCGAACTGCGCGTACGCCTGCGTGAGCATCTGCGGAAGCTGAAGCAGCGACGGCGCCGTCGAGATCACGCTGAACAGGCCGACTCCGAGCAGCAGAAATGTCGAAAAGCGGTCGGTGCGCCTTCGGGCCTCGACGATCGGGGCGTTGTTTGCCGCCGAGGGTTTCTTGGGCTGCCGGTTCGTCGGCATGTGCACGTGATGACGGGCAGTGTCTTCTGACGACTTCTTCTCGTCGCCGTGACTCTCGATCGGCACCGACTCGTTGTCTTCGGTGGCCGGCACGCGAATTGCCGCACGCTGCTCTTCCGGTGAGGCATACTCACCGAACTGCGGACGAGCGGGCTTCTTCTCGTTCGCGTACTCGCCAAACCTCGGCCGAGCTGGCCGGGTGGAATCAGATGGTTCGCTGTCGCTCATCGTGCTCCGCGCCCTTTGAGATCGCTGCGCAGCTCCTTCGGCAGCGAGAAGATGAGGTCTTCCTCGGCCGTTGTCATCTGCTCGACGTCGCCGTAGCCCGCCTCGGCGAGAGCCTCGAGCACCTCCTGCACAAGCACCTCGGGAACGGATGCCCCGCTTGTTACGCCGACCGTGCGCACGCCGTCGAGCCACTCCTGCTTGAGCTCATACGCGTAGTCGATGCGGTGTGCCGCTCGGGCGCCGTGCTCGAGCGCTACTTCGACGAGCCGCACGGAGTTTGACGAGTTCGCCGATCCGACGACGATGACCAGCTCAGCATCCGATGCCACTTTCTTAATTGCCACCTGGCGGTTCTGCGTTGCGTAGCAGATGTCGTCGCTCGGGGGGTCTTCGAGGTTCGGAAAGCGCGCGCGCAGCCGATCAACAGTCTGCATCGTCTCGTCGACAGACAATGTGGTCTGCGACAGCCACACCACCTTGTCTGGGTCTCGAACCTCGACGGTGTCTGCTTCGTCTGGGCTGCCGACGAGCGTGACGTGCTCCGGAGCCTCGCCCGCCGTTCCTTCGACTTCCTCGTGGCCGTCGTGGCCGATCAGCAGAATCTCATAGTCGTTCTTCGCGAAGCGCACCGCCTCTTTGTGCACCTTTGTCACAAGTGGGCAGGTCGCGTCGATGGCGCGCAAACCACGATCGGATGCCGCATTGACGACGGCAGGCGATACCCCGTGCGCGCTGAAGACGATATGCTCGCCCTCGGGTACCTCGTCCACCTCGTCGACGAAGACCGCTCCCTTCGCCTCGAGCTCGGTCACAACGTGAATGTTGTGCACGATCTGTTTGCGAACGTAGACGGGCGAACCATACTTTTCCAACGCCTTCTCAACGGCGATCACGGCGCGATCGACTCCGGCGCAGTACCCTCGCGGTGCGGCGAGGAGCACGCGCTTGCTGCCGTCTACCGCGATATCCTTGAGCTTCGACGAAGCACCGGGAATTCTCGGCATCGGTAGGTTGATTGTCACGTCGCTCACGACTCCAATTCTAGGTGCGACTGACTGAGGAAGGCCCCAGAACATGGCAAACGCTCCGGCGACAATGGAGAACCCGTGGCCCGTCGCGCAGCTCGGGCACAGTCTTCACGAGTACATCGAACGGCTCGGCACCGTGTGGGTCGAGGGCGAGATCACACAGTGGGGCGTTTCGGGCCGCAACGTGTACGGCAAGCTCAAAGACGTCGCCGCCGATGCAACGGTGAGTTTCACCATCTGGCAGTCGGTAAAACAGAAGATTCCGGCCGATCTGAAGCAGGGAGACCGTGTCGTCGCCCTGGTCAAGGTAAATTTCTGGGTCAGGGGCGGAACGCTCACCGTGCAGGTTCTGCAGATGAAGCACGTCGGGCTCGGCGACCTGCTCGAGCGCCTCGAGCGGCTGCGCGCACAACTCGCCTCCGAGGGGCTTTTCGACGTGGCGCGCAAGAAGCGGCTGCCGTTTCTGCCTGACTGCGTTGGCCTGATCACGGGGAAGGGCTCGGATGCTGAGAAAGACGTGCTGCGCAATGCCCAGCTGCGCTGGCCTGCCGTCGAGTTTCGCGTGCGCCACGCCGCCGTTCAGGGCGAGCGCATCGTCGCAGACGTGATCGCGGCGATCGCCGAGCTCGACGCCGACCCGGCTGTCGATGTCATCATCGTGGCGCGAGGCGGCGGGGACTTTCAGAATCTCCTCGGGTTCTCAGACGAAGCGGTGGTGCGGGCCGCAGCGGCGTGCAGCACTCCCCTCGTCAGCGCCATCGGTCACGAAGCAGATCGCCCGCTTCTCGACGAGGTAGCCGACCTTCGAGCATCCACTCCGACAGATGCCGCGAAGCGCGTCGTCCCCGACGTCGCCGAGCAGCAGCTCATCGTTCAGCAGGCACGAGCGCGCATCGCGGGCCGCATGACAACGCTCATCACACACGAAATTGGAGCGCTAGAGCAGCTTCGCTCGCGCCCGGCATTCGCCACGCACACCTGGATCGTCGATCAGCGCGCCGACGAGCTCACGCGCTACGTTGCGCGCGGCGCCGAGCTGATTGACCGCCGGTTGGAGCGCGAGCAGACGCGCACACGTGAGCTTGCCGCCTCGGTGCGGGCGCTGTCGCCGCAGCGCACGCTCGATCGCGGGTATGCGATCGCGCAGACAGCCGACGGGCAGGTTGTGCGCACGACACAGGATGCTCCCGAGGGCACGCCGCTCTCCCTCACCCTCGCTGACGGCGCGATTGCCGCCGTCTCCCGCGGTGCCACGGAGCGCTGACCACCCCACAAACCGCCGTTAGGATGGACCCATGCCTTCTTCCCCCGACGTATCAGCCCTGAGCTACGAGGAAGCCCGCGACGAACTGGTTCGCGTTGTCACGGAGCTGGAGCAGGGAGCGTCGACGCTCGAGCAGTCGCTCGCGCTGTGGGAGCGCGGTGAGGCTCTTGCCGCGCGCTGCGAGGAGTGGCTGCTCGGGGCGAAGAAGCGCCTCGAAGCCGCGCGTGTCGCCCAGAACGACGCCGCAGACGACGAATGAGCCGTCAGCAGAAGCCGCCGCGCGTCGTCGCGGAGCTGGGCCGCCCCGAGACGCCGGAAGAGACGGCGGCTCGCAAAGCGGTAGATTCGCACAACTACCGCGCGCGCAAAACCGTGAGCAACCTCGTCTATGCGCTGCTCGCGACCCTCGCGATCGTTCTCATCATCATTCTGATCGTGCCCCGCACAAACACCTCCCTGTTGAAAGACGTCGATTTTCATTCGGCGGCGGCAGACGCTCAGGCTTCCCGCGACGACGTGATCATCGACCCGCAGCTCCCCGGCGGCTGGACAAGCAACAAGGCGAAGCTGAGCGCGGTGCGCGACCCGCAGATCTCGTACTGGTACATCGGCCTTCTCACCCCAAACGAGCAGTTCATCGGCATCAAGCAGGGGTTCGACGCCAATGCCACGTGGCAGGCGCAGCAGCTCGAAGGGGCACGTGCCGACACCACAGTGACGATCGAGGGCATCACGTGGACCGTGTACGACAACCGTGACGGCTCCGGCCCAAGCGACCCGGGCAACATCGAGTACGCCCTCGCCACCGAGTCCGGCTCCAGCACAATCCTCATCTACGGAACTGCAACGACAGACGACATCCGCACTGTTGCGGAGGCCATTGCCGAGCAGGTCAAGGCCAACGCACAAAAGTGAGAGGAACCAGCTAATGCCACAGAAGCGTCCGGGAAAAGCATGGGCAGAGATGATGCGTGGCAACGCACGGTTTGTTGCTGGAGAGCCTCGTCACCCCCGCCAGGACATTGGCCGGCGGGAGTCGCTCGCTCATGTGCAGCACCCTGACGTCGTGCTGTTCGGCTGCTCGGACTCGCGACTCGCAGCTGAGATCATCTTCGACAAGGGGCTTGGTGACCTCTTCGTTGTGCGCAATGCCGGACAGGTCGTCTCTGAATCGGCGATCGGCTCGCTCGAGTACGCCGTCGGCATTCTGAATGTCCCCCTTGTCGTTGTGCTCGGTCACGACAGCTGTGGGGCCGTCGCCGCGGCGATTGACTCACAGAAACCGGATGCCGCTCCGCTGCCGCCCGCCATTGACAGCCTTGTGCAGCAGATCGTTCCCTCGGTGCGCGAGGCTGCTGCTGCGGCATCCGTCAAGCCAGGCGAAGCCGACCCATTCGAAGCGGGACGCCTGCATATTCGCCGCACCATCACGGAGCTACTTGAACGCTCAGAGATGATCAGCGCAGGCGTGGCGAACAACACGCTGGGCATCGTCGGCGCCAATTACAAACTTGCGGAGGGTCGCGTCGTCGCTGATGCGATGGTGGGAATCTCCGAGCTGCCCGAAGACTGAGTGCCCAGGCACCTGAGTCAACACGACGGCAGAGCGAAACGCCCCACACACATCAACCGCGCAGGGATGCGCAGACCATAGAGGAGGAACCCGTGGCCGACACCGAGTACCGCATCGAACACGACACGATGGGCGAAGTTCGCGTACCTATCACCGCGCTCTACGGCGCACAGACGCAGCGTGCCGTGCAGAACTTCCCGATCTCTGGCTCGGGGCTTGAATCTGCGCAGATTTCGGCGCTTGCGCGCATCAAGAAGTCAGCCGCGCTTGCGAACAAGCAGCTCGGCGTGCTTGACGGCGCCATCGCCGATGCCATCGCCTCGGCCGCAGACGAAGTCATCTCAGGTGCCCACGACGATCAGTTCCCCGTTGACACGTATCAGACCGGCTCGGGCACGTCATCGAACATGAACATGAACGAGGTGCTCGCGACACTTGCTACGCAGCGGCACGGCAGCACAGTTCATCCGAATGACCACGTCAACTGCTCGCAATCGTCGAACGATGTCTTCCCGACGTCTGTGCACATCGCGGTGACGGGTGCCCTCATCGATGAGCTCGTTCCCGCCCTCGATCACCTCGCCGTCGCCCTCGAGGCGAAGGCCGAGCTGTGGAAAGATGCGGTGAAGTCGGGGCGAACCCACCTCATGGATGCCACTCCCGTGACGCTGGGGCAGGAGTTCGGCGGGTACGCACGTCAGATTCGGCTGGGAATCGAGCGCGTTCGCGCGTCGCTGACCCGCGTTGCCGAGGTTCCACTGGGCGGCACTGCTACCGGCACGGGAATCAACACGCCGAAGGGGTTTCCTCAGCTCGTCATCTCACTGCTGCAAGACGAGACAGAGCTGCCGATCACCGAGGCAGAAGACCACTTTGAAGCGCAGGCAAACCGCGACGGACTCGTCGAAACGTCCGGGGCGCTTCGCTCGATCGCTGTGAGCCTGACAAAGATCTGCAACGATCTGCGGTGGATGGGCTCGGGCCCTAACACGGGACTCGGCGAGCTTCACATTCCCGACCTGCAGCCCGGGTCATCGATCATGCCGGGCAAGGTCAACCCCGTCATCCCCGAGGCTGTCCTCATGGTCGCGGCACGTGTTGTCGGAAACGACGCGACGATCGCGTGGGGCGGTGCCTCAGGGGCCTTCGAGCTCAACGTGCAGATCCCGGTCATGGGAACAGCGCTCCTCGAGTCGATTCGCCTGCTGTCGAACGCGTCGCGTGTTCTCGCAGACAAGACGGTCGACGGTCTCGAGGCGAACACCGAGCGGGCTGCTGAGCTGGCGGGAATGTCGCCGTCGACGGTGACGCCGCTCAACAAGATCATCGGCTACGAGGCCGGATCGAAGATTGCGAAGCACTCGGTCGCCAAGAGCATCACGGTGCGCGAGGCCGTCATCGAGTTGGGCTACGTCGAGCGCGGGGAGATCACCGAGGAGCAGCTTGATTCCGCCCTCGATCTTCTGTCGATGACGCACCCGAACTAGCATTCAGCGTCAACGAGGGCGGAGGAGCCGATGCTCTTCCGCCCTCGTTGTCGCGTATAGCCTCCGTCTCACCAGCGGTCGTGCACTGTTGCCCTGAAGTTCACGTCGTAGAGTTCAGCCACGCGCTGTAGGTATGCCTCGGGCAGCGGCCCGAGACTCCCAGCGGCCGCGTTCGCCTGCGCTTGAGCGACGGAGCGCGCGCCGGGAATCACTGAGCTGACTCCGGACTGCTGCGCCACCCAGGCGATCGCTGCTTGAGCCGGTGTGGCTGCGTCAGGAGCCAACGCTGCAAGCTCCCTGGCTGCACGCACACCATCGGCGTAGTCCACGCCAGCGAACGTCTCTCCCACATCGAAGGCCTCGCCGTGACGGTTGAAGGTGCGGTGGTCGTCTGCCGCGAACTCGGTGTCGGCGCTGTACCGCGCCGTGAGCAGACCCGAGGCGAGCGGCACACGAGCGATGATCCCGACTCCGGCCTCAATTGCCGCCGGAAGAACGCGGTCAAGCGGCTTGAGCCTGAACGCGTTGAGAATGATCTGAACCGTCGCCGTTCGTGGTCGCGCAATCGCGGCGAGCGCCTGGTCTGCCTCCTCGACGCTCACTCCGTAATTCGCGATCGCCCCGTCATCGACGAGCGTATCGAGTGCATCGAAGACTTCGTCACTGTGAAAAACCGGCGTCGGCGGGCAGTGAAGCTGCACGAGGTCGAGCCGGTCCACACCGAGGTTGCGGCGTGACCTGTCCGTCCAATCGCGGAAGTTCTGCAGAACGTAGTTCTCAGGGAGCTGCTCGGCCCTGCGCCCCATCTTCGTGGCAACGGTCAGTGGCAGATCGGGGTTTGCGGCACGAAATCGCCCGATGATCGCCTCGCTTCGCCCGTCGCCGTACACATCGGCGGTGTCGAAGAACGTCACCCCAGCTTCGGCCGAGGCGTCGAGCACTGCGAGCGCCTCATCTTCTGATACCGCGCCCCAGTCGGCGCCCAGCTGCCATGTGCCGAGGCCGACTGTCGATACAGTGCGTCCCGTGCGTCCCAAGATTCGTTGTTCCATGCAACGATCCTATGGCGTCATCCGTGTCGAAGCACCGGTGCGAGCACGCCGAGCCAGAAGCCGACGAGCAGAAAGGGCCCGAACGGGATGCGGTGAGTCGCCCCCCTGCGCTGCGTCGCCATCGCCCAGGCTCCCGCGACAGCGCCGAGCAGAAACGCCGAGGCGAGCCCGACCGTGAGGGCCGTGAGGCCGAGTGAGCCCAACAGGAGTCCCAGCACTCCGACGAGTTTGACGTCGCCCATTCCCATGCCTCCCAGAACGTGCATGAGGGTAAAAACCACGATGCAGCCGAGACTCGACACGATCGCGAGAACGGGAGAGGCGCCCGTGGTGATGCTGTGGAGCGCAAGGCCGACAACGGCCGCCGGGTAACAGGGCAGCACGATCTTGTTCGGCAGCCGGTGTTCCGAGATATCGGTGCCAACGAGCGGCCAGGTCGCGACGGCGACAGCGACGAAGCCAACAAGCAGCCAGCTCCAGCCGACAGACAGCGCAAGCACGATCGCCGTGACGAGAAGGGTGGCCGCCCGCAGCATCCACTGCACGCGCGGGCGCGAAATCTCCCCTGCGCGAACCTCAACCATGACGAGGACTCTAACGTCCAGGCGAGTCGGGCGAGCGAGTTATCCACAGGCCGGGACGTCACATCGACGCCCGGCCCGCGGAGGTTAGGCGATGTCGGTACCCTCAAGCAGCTCGGTGACGAGTGCGGCGATGGCACTGCGCTCTGACCGGGTGAGCGTGACATGGCCAAAGAGCGCCTGCCCCTTAAGCGTCTCGATCACCGAGGCGACACCGTCATGACGACCGACGCGCAGATTATCGCGCTGAGCGACGTCGTGGGTGAGCACCACCCGTGAGTTCTGCCCGATGCGCGAGAGCACGGTGAGCAGCACGTTACGTTCAAGCGACTGCGCCTCATCGACGATCACGAACGCATCGTGGAGTGAGCGGCCGCGAATGTGCGTGAGCGGAAGCACCTCGATGAGTCCTCGCTCGAGTACCTCGTCGACGACGTTCTGAGAGACAACGGAACCGAGCGTGTCATAGACCGCCTGTCCCCAGGGGTTCATCTTGTCACCCTGGTCCCCGGGCAGGTACCCGAGTTCTTGCCCTCCCACGGCGTACAGCGGCCGGAAGACCATGATCTTGCGGTGCATCTGGCGTTCGAGCACCGCCTCGAGTCCCGCGCAGAGGGCGAGAGCAGACTTCCCCGTCCCGGCTCGCCCACCCATCGACACGATCCCCACGTTTGGGTCGAGGAGCAGGTCGATGGCGATGCGTTGCTCGGCCGAGCGACCGCGGAGTCCGAACACCTCGCGATCACCGTTGATGAGCCGCGCCGTGCCGTCAGAGGAGATGCGGCCGAGTGCTGACCCACGTTCGGAGTGTATGACGAGCCCGGTGTTCACAGGCAGATCATCTGTGTGCGTCCCCGGCAGCACGTCGGTGTCATAGAGCGTCGCCATGTCGTCGGCACCCACGTGCACCTGCGCAAGTCCCGTCCAGCTTTCATCGACGGCGAGCTCGGCTCGGTATTCCTCTGCCGCGAGTCCGATCGATGACGCCTTCACGCGCATCGGCAGGTCTTTCGAGACGACGGTGACGTCGAGGCCGTCGTTCGCCAGGTTCTGAGCGACGGCGAGAATTCTCGAGTCGTTGTCTCCCAGCTGCAATCCGCTGGGCAGAACGTTGATTGCACTGTGGTTGAGCTCCACACGAAGGCTGCCGCCGTCTCCGACGGGCACCGCGAAATCGAGGCGGCCATTCTTCACCCGGAGATCATCGAGAAGTCGCAGCGCCTGCCTGGCGAAATAGCCGATCTCGGGATCGTGCCGCTTTTTCTCAAGCTCGCCGACAACGACGACGGGAATCACGACCGAATGCTCCGCGAAGCGGAACATCGCCCGCGGATCAGACAGCAGAACGCTTGTATCGAGCACGTATGTGCGCAGCGCCTGAATCGAGGGAGATCCGTGGTCTGTGCGGGTGTCTGATTGCCCTTCTGTCGACGGTGTCATCTGCGTGGTTTCGCTGGCAGTCACGTCAGGCTCCAACCCCGAGCGAACGCGCTCGGCTCTCTTGGCGAGTCGCCCGGGTTGGTGGTTCGAGTCGCGCTCCCGGCCGGCTCGATCAGGCAATTCACCTGATACGCCTGACGCTACGACGCACTGCAGCCGATCCGCTCACGCCACGCCGAAACAGGTGTGGTCGGCGCGGTGAACGTTACGTATCTGTCGATGACCGATAGACGAGCAGTGCCTGCTTCAGCATCCGAAATGTCGAATCGATCGTTCCCGCATGCACGCTGAATCGCACGGTCCCCTGTCGGGCTGTCGTCGTCAGACCGGTGTTGTGCATGGCGGCGCCCAGCGCACCGAGGCGCCCTTCGGCCGGCCGCACGACGACGATGCCCGACTGCTCGTCGCGCTTGCGCGGCGAAACGAGGGGAAGCTCAGCGGCGTCGAGCATCGCGATCACCTCGTCTGCCCGATCGAGAACTGCTGCCTCGACCTGGGGGATGCCGAGCGCGGTGATCTCTTCGATCGCGGCGGAGAGCCGTGCTTCGGCAACATAGTCCGGCCCGGCGACGGTGAAGGCCGAGGCGCTGCCTCGCGCTGCGTCGGGGACGGTGCCCCACGGCTCGTATTCGGCGGTGCCGGTATAGCCGGAGATCACGGGATCGAGACGTTCGAGTGCATGGTCGCTGAACGAGAGAAACCCGGTTCCCCATCCGGCCCGCAGCCATTTCTGGCCGCCCGTGGCGACGACATCGGCGGCGGCGTAGTCTGCATCGATCACGCCAGCGCCCTGAATCGCGTCGACGATCAGCAGACGATCCCCGATCACATCGCGAATCGCAGAGAGGTCAGCCCGGTACCCTGTGCGCGCATCGACGAGGGTGACGGCGACCGCTGTGATGTCGTCGTTGAGCGCCTGAGTGAGCACGTCAGGGCTGACGCGACCGTCGGCGCCGTCGATCCAGGTGATCGACAGCCGGTCGAGTGCGCCCTGTGCGCGCACGGCGGCCACCGGAAGGCTCGGAAACTCGTCGCGTGACATCAGGATGTGACCGGACAGGCCGAACAGCACGCGCAGCAGGCCTGTGCTCGTGTTGGGCTGCGCAATGATGTCCGCACCGCTGTGACCGGTCATCGCGCTGACAGCATCCGCCAATCGGTCATCGTGCGTTCGCGTGCGGTCCCCCGCACCAAAGCGCATGCGCGTCAGGGAGTCGTATTCGGCACGAAGTTCGTCGCGAACGGTTGCCGAGACCGGGCCGATCGAGGCGTAGTTGAGGTACCCCGGCTCTTCGAGGAATGTGTCGCGAAACTGCTCGAGCGTCGTCATGTCAGCCCCCAAACCGGCGCGATCTGCCAACGTAGTCGCGAAGCGCGCGCAGAAAGTCCACCTCGCGCAGATCGGGGCCGAGCGCCTCAACGAAGTAGAACTCGCTGTGCGCGCTCTGCCAGAGCATGAAATCCGAAAGACGCTGCTCGCCTGACGTGCGGATGACGAGGTCGGGGTCGGGCTGGCCCCCTGTGTACAGATGCTCGCCGATCATGTCGGGCGTGAGCATGTCTGCGAGCTCCTCGAGGCTGCGGCCCTCAATCTCGTGTTCGCGAACAATCTTGCGCATCGCATCGACGATCTCGGTGCGGCCACCGTAGCCGACGGCGAGATTGATGTGGAGGCCCTTCTTGCCCTCGGTGCGGTGCTCGGCCGCCTCGAGCGACTGGATCAGCTGCTCCGGAAGGCAGTTCGAATTTCCCACGTGCTTGACCCGCCAGTCGCGAAAGCGCGACACATCGTCGGCGAGGTCGGCAATGATCTCGAGCAAGTCTTTGATCTCGTCACTCGCGCGGTGGGCGAGGTTGTCGGCCGACAGAAGGTACAACGTCACAACGTCAATGCCCAGGTCGTCGCACCAGGTGAGAAACTCCCGCATCTTCGCGGCGCCCGCCCGGTGCCCGTGAGCCGCCGTCTGGTACCCCAGCTGCTTTGCCCAACGCCGATTTCCGTCGATGATCATGCCCACGTGGTGGGGCATCATTTGCGGCGTCAGGGCTCGACGGAGGCGCTTCTGGTACAGGTTGTACAGCAGCCCGCGCCCGATCGGTTCCGTTCTGGTATTCACACAATTACGTTAGTGCACGGATGCCGCTGGCTTCACAGCCGTCTGCCGTACTATTGCTTCATGCCGCGTCGTGACCCCTCACAGCCCTCTGACACGAGCACACCCGAACTGCCGAGCGTTCCGATTATCGAGGATGCCGCGGAGCACCCGCTCGACGCGAAACCGCGGTGGCGGGGATGGATTCACGCGGGCACGTTCCCCGTCGCGCTGGCTGCAGGAATCGTGCTCGTCGTGCTGGCTGACGGCGCGCCCGCGAAATGGGCGAGCGCCGTATTCATGACGACGTCTCTTCTGCTCTTCGGAATCTCAGCGCTGTACCACCGCATCCCGTGGAAACCGAAGACGCTCCTCGTCTTTCGTCGCCTCGACCACGCGAACATCTTTCTGCTGATCGCCGGAACGTACACGCCCCTCGCCGTGATCGCCCTCCCACCGTCGAAAGGCATGCTGCTGCTGGTGATCGTCTGGGCCGGAGCTCTTCTGGGCATCGGGTTCCGCGTGTTCTGGACGAGCGCCCCACGGTGGCTCTACGTGCCGCTGTACCTCGCGCTCGGGTGGGGCGCCGTCGCCTACCTCGCCGACATCGCGCACGCCAACCTCGCCACGATGATTCTCGTGATCACCGGCGGGCTGCTCTATTCGGCGGGAGCCGTCGTATATGGCATCAAACGCCCCAACCCGTGGCCGGGAATCTTCGGCTTTCACGAGATCTTCCACGTGTGCACAGTGCTCGCGTTTCTGTGCCACTGGAGCGCGATTCTGCTGATCGCCCTCGATCCGCTCTACGTCTGAGGGTTGTCGGGTCGCTCCGTGTCGTCGCCGCCGTCGCGGTCGCCGCGTTCACGCTCTTCGGCGTCGAGCTGCTCGTTCACCTGCGCACGATAGTTCACGCGCCTCACTCGACGCACCATGTCGAGTATCAGCAGCACGACGAGCAGGGCGACGACGAAGATGGCAATGAAGCCGATCACTCCCGGCGTCACGGCGTTCGGATCGAAGCCGGGCGTCGGCGTCGGGGACGGCGTCGCCGCCCTCAGCAGAAGCTCTGCGATCACCGGTCGTCCTCGATTCCCGCGAAGAAGTCGTTTTCGTCTTCGGGTGTGCTCAGTCGCGTCTGCGCAAGCTCGAAGTCTTCATACGGCCAGGCCTGTCGCTGCAGGTCGTTCGACCAGAAGAAGAACGGGCTGTCTGCGGGAACCTGTGAGGCATGTGCCTTCAGCGCAGCATCCCGCTTCTCAAAGAAGTCGCCGCAGGGAATGTGCGTTGTCGTGCGGTCATCCGTTCCGTTGCGCTCTTCGCGCCAGCTCAGCATCTCGCCGAGCCGTTCGGCGAGCGGATCGTCCGGAGCCGTCTTCACCAGCATGTCGTAATTCGCTTTGACGCGCGCGAAATTGAAGATGTGGTCGTAGTACAGCTTCGACACCGACCATGGCTCACCGGCATCCGCGTACCGCGCCGGGTCTGCCGCAGCCTCGAACGCCTCGACCGAAACCTGGTGGCAGCGAATGTGATCAGGATGCGGGTACCCGCCGTTCTCGTCATACGTGATCATCACGTGTGGCCGAAACTCTCGAATCACGCGCACGAGAACGCCAGCGGAGATCTGCAGCGGTATCGACGCAAAAGAGCGTGCGGGGTGCGTTCCGTCATCGTTTGCCATTCCCGAGTCGTGATAGCCGAGCCACCGATGCTCGGTGTCGAGAACCTCGCGCGCCGCCGCCATCTCGCGGCGCCGGTAGCCGGCCATGTCGCGCTCGATCATCGCGACATCGGCCAGTGCCGGGTTGAGAAGGTCGCCGCCCTCTCCCCCTGTGCAGCTGACGACCATCGTCTCGGCCCCCTGCGCCCGGTAGTAGGCAAGGGTGGCCGACCCTTTCGACGACTCGTCATCCGGGTGCGCGTGAACGGTGAGGAGACGATGGGTCACGTGGCCTGCTTTCAGGTGGGAGCGAATAACCTAGTACAAGAATAATCATGCGAGACGTGTGGGTGGGCTGAATGACTGATCGGCGGGCTTCATCGGATGCTGCCGCCAGCACGCGAGCAGACGGCACGGCTGCCGCCTCGCAACGTCTCGACGAACGTTACGGCAACAGCCGGGCTTCGCGCATTCGCCTGAGAGCTCTGATGTGGTCGCTCGGAGCATTCATCGTCGTGGTCTTCGGCGCGTGGGTGCTGTGGGCGGGGCTTCTCGCGCCGGCCGCAAATGTGAATGCCGTCGACGTTGCGCACACGGTCGTCGACGAGCACACTGTCGATGTGACGTATCAGCTCACCGTCGATCCGGGTACCGCTGCGATGTGCGCACTTCAGGCGCAAGACGATCAGCATTCGATCGTCGGGTGGAAGATCGTCGAGATCCCGGCATCCGATACGCGAACACGTGAACTCACCGAGAGCGTCAGAACTGTCGACACGGCCGTCACCGGTTTGATTTACCGCTGCTGGCTGCCTTAAGATCTTCTGATACCCACGTGGTGGGTTGGATCATCGCGCCCTGACGGACGTCAGGGCGTCTGTTCATGTTAGGGAGTTCTCAATGACTGACGCTTCGCAGGTCACTTTCCTCACGCAGGAGGCATACGACCGCCTTCAGGCCGAGCTTGAGCACCTGTCAACAGTCGGGCGAGACGAGATTGCCAAGCGCATCGAGGCTGCACGCGAAGAGGGCGATCTCAAAGAGAACGGCGGCTATCATGCCGCGAAAGATGAGCAGGGCAAGCAAGAGGCGCGCATCCGCACGTTGACGGAGCTGCTGCGCACGGCGACGGTGAGTGCGGCTCCCGAGGTCGACGGCACCGTGCAGTCCGGCACCGTGGTCAGCGCCGTCGTGGCCGGCGGCGACGAGAAGTTTCTTCTCGGCAGCCGCGAGATCGCCGGAGATTCCGACCTCGACGTGTACAGCGAGCAGAGCCCTCTCGGCGAGTCCATCATTGGCCTGAAGGTCGGCGATTCGACGAGCTACGAGGCGCCGAACGGCAAGTCGATCTCGGTGAAGATCACGGGCGTCGAGGCCTACACCGGCTGAGGGTCAGCACTTGCTGAGGGTCAGCCCTGCACGATCGCGGGGTCGTAGCCTGCCGAGCGCAGCGTCTCGACGACGCTCGCCTTGTGGTCGTCTCCACGCGTTTCGACGCTCAGGTCGATCATGACTTCGCTGATCTGCATTCCCTGGCCATGCCTGGTATGCAGAACCTCGACGACGTTCGCGTTCGCCTGGGCGAGAATTTCGGCGATGCGCGCAAGCTGCCCCGGTCGATCGGGCAGCGGAATGCGAAGGGTCATGTAGCGCCCGGCCGCTGAGAGGCCGTGTGAGACAACGCGCTGCATCAGCAGCGGGTCGATGTTGCCGCCAGAGAGAATCGCAACCGTGGGACCCGTTGCCGTGACCTTGCCCTCGATGATGGCGGCAACACTCACAGCTCCCGCCGGCTCAACAACGAGCTTCGCGCGCTCGAGCAGCAGCAGCAGTGCCTTGGCAATCTCGTCTTCGGTGACGGTGACGACCTCGTCGACAAGCTGCTGAATGAGATCGAAGTTGAGCGATCCCGGCCGGCTGACGGCGATGCCGTCGGCGATCGTCGGCTGAATCTCGACGTCGACCGGATGCCCCTCGGCGAGGGACGGCGGGTACGCCGCCGCGTTCTGGGACTGCACACCGATGATGCGCATCTCTCGTCCCTCGCGCGCTGCGCGCTGCTTTGCCGCAGCGGCCACTCCGGCAATCAGCCCTCCGCCTCCAATGGGAACGACGATTGTCGTCGCATCGGGAACGTCATCGAGAATCTCGAGACCGAGGGTTCCCTGGCCTGTCACGACGTCGACATGGTCGAACGGCGGAATGAGCACGGCACCCGTCTTCTCCGCGTACTCCGCAGCGGCCTTGAGCGGTTCGGTCACCGTGTGCCCCCGCAGAACCACGTCAGCGCCGTAGCGACGCGTCGCCTGCAGCTTCGGCAGCGGAACGCCGACGGGCATGAAGATCGTCGCGGCGATCCCGAGCTCACGCGCGGCGAATGCAACCCCCTGAGCGTGGTTTCCCGCTGACGCGGCAACGACACCCTTTGCCTTCTCTTCATCGGTCAGCTGTGCGAGACGGTTGAATGCGCCTCTGATCTTGTACGATCCCGTGCGCTGCAGGTTCTCGCATTTGAGGTACACCGACTGCCCCAGCACTTCCGTGAGGTAGCGCGAACTCTCCATGGGCGTGTGCTGCGAGACACGCGCAACCACCTGCTGAGCGTGCTCGATCGATTCAAGCGAGGGAATGGTGTGCGGCATTCGCTAATCCTTGTCTGTGGACGGGGTTTCACGGCGCAGTCGGCCCTCGGCGGGGACCGTGCGCCAGATGAGATCGGCTTTGTACGTGGCGGCTGGGTCTTTCCACGCGCCGGAGGTGACGTAGCCGATGACGACGTTGACGACAGCGGCGACGGGCACGGCAAAGAGCGCGCCGGGGATGCCTGCGACGAGCGTTCCGCCCGTGACGACAAGCACGACGCCGAGGGGATGCACCTTCACAGCAGTGCCCATGAGCAGGGGCTGCAGAACATGCCCCTCGACCTGCTGCACGAGAAGCACGACGCCGAGCATGATGAGCGCGATGATCGGCCCGTTGTACACAAGCGCGATCAACACGGCGACGGCACCGGTCAGAATAGCTCCCACGATCGGCACGAAGGCACCGAGAAATACGAGCACACCGATGGGGATGGCGAGCGGCAGACCGAGAATGAACGCGCCAACCCCGATGCCGACCGCATCGATCGAGGCGACGAGAATCTGCGTGCGCGTGTAGTTCTCCAAAGTCGTCCAGCCGGCTTGCCCGGCACCGTCGACGGCCGCGCGTGCCCGCCTCGGCACAAACAGAATCAGCCATTTCCAGATGTTCTTGCCGTCAATCAGAATGAACAAAAGTGAGAACAGTGCGAGAAGAATGCCGGCGGCAAGATGGCCGAACGTGGTTCCGATCGAGAGCGCGCCCGAGAGGATCGCACTCGTGTCTTCTTGGATGCTTGCCCAGACGTCGTCGAAGATCACGCTGAGCTTGTTGTCTGTCAGGTGAAGCGGCGAGTGCAGCAGAAAGTCTCTGAAAGCCTCGACGGACTCCATGGTTCGCGTGCGCACTTCGCTGGCCTGCGACCCGATCTGCCACACAACGAGCCACACGAGGGCACCCACAGCGCCGATCGCTGTGATCATTGCGACCGCGACGGCGAGCCCCCGGTTCCACCGGTGTGAGACAAGAAAGGTCACGAGCGGAAGCACAAGTGCCGAGAGCAGCACGGCAACGAGCACCGGAATGACGATCAGCCGCAACTGAACGATGATGAAGACGAGAACGGCAGTCGCAATGGCAATGACGATCAGACGCCAGCTCCAGGCAGCGGCGATGCGAATTCCGGGCGGAACGGTGTCGACGATCTCTTCAGACGGCACGTGTCGTTCCGGCTCGGGCTGTGAGGGAACGCGTTGGGGCGCGGGGCGGGCGAAAAGGCGTTTCCACCACCGGGGACTGCGTGATTCCGACACGCGTCACAGTCTACGATGCCGCGGTTCGGCGACACGGAATATGAGCGGTGTCTGGCACCGTCGGTGCCCGTTGGTACCGTGACCTCATGTCACAGAAGATTACGGCGGATGCTGCTCGACGAATCGCGCTTTCCGCGCACGGTTTCGCTCGCCGACGCACTGCCACGCCAGGGCCGCGCCAATTCGCCTCAGTGATCGATTCCCTCGGAGCGCTCCAGATCGATTCGGTTAACGTCTTCGAGCGCAGCCATTACCTTCCCGTTTTCGCTCGGCTCGGCGCCTACGACAAATCGGCACTCGATGCTCTGACGCATCGCAGCCCCGCTCGCGTCACCGAATGGTGGGCACACGAAGCGACGTTTCTGCGCACGGGTGATCTGCCGCTCTGGGGCTGGAAGATGCGGATGCTGCGTGAGCGCGACCTGGCAGATGACTCGTCGTGGGCGAATGCGCACGCGGCGGAGCTCGACTGGGTGCGTCGTGAGCTCGCCGCTCGCGGGCCGTCGCTGGCACGCGAGATCGAGACAGACGTCGACCGCGCGCGGGGTTCGTGGTGGGACTGGTCTACCGTGAAGCACGCGCTCGAAATGCTGTTCCGGTGGGGTGAAGTGGCGATCGCCGGGCGCACCTCGACGTTTGAGCGGCGCTATGCGCTGGCCGAACAGGTGCTGCCCGACCACGTTCGCGCGACAGAGATCAGTCGTGACGATGCCGTTCGCGAGCTTGTCCGACGTGCCGCGCGTGCAACGGGAATCGCGACAGCATCCGATCTGTCTGATTACTATCGTCTCCCCGTTGAATTCACGACGCAGGCCATCAGGGAGCTGCACGATGAAGGCGAACTCACCCACGTGCATGTTGATGGCTGGACGCGAGGATCTCGGGCGCTGGACGTCTGGATGCCGACAGGCCAGGTACGGCCACGTGCCGTCAGCGCCGACGCTCTGCTTTCGCCGTTCGATCCTGTTGTGTGGTCACGGCCGCGCGCTGAGCGTCTCTTCGATTTTCGCTACAGAATCGAGATTTACACTCCGCGCCACAAGCGTGTGTACGGGTACTACGTTCTGCCCGTGCTGATCGGCGACCGCCTTGCGGCCCGTGTCGATTTGAAGAGCGATAGAAAGGCTGGCGTGCTGCGAGTGCAGTCGGCGTGGGCGGAGCCGCACGCTCCTGCTGATACGGTTGAACGACTCTCACAGGTAGTGCGCGCTGCGGCGCAGTGGCAAGAACACGATTCGATCAGTGTCGGCTCACGAGGAGACCTGTCGAATGCGGTGGCGCACACCTTAGGAGCGTCACGTCACGAGACGCCGTGACGGCGACGCGGCGCTATGGGCAGTTCTCCCCAGTGCTGCGCGCTGCCTGCGCTGGTAACTTTTACTGATATCACATTCGTTTTGAAGGGGAAGTGACACATCATGGCTACGGACGAAAACGCACCGGGCGCTCAGGGGGGCAACCCGGCAGACAACTCGGGGGGCGCCCAGCCGCCTCAGGGCGACCAGGGTGCATCGTACGCGCCGCAGGGTGGACAGTATTCGCCGCAGGGTGGACAGTACACACCTCAGGGACAGCCCGACGCAAACGCGCAGCAGCCCCAGGGACAGTACTCACCGCAGGGCGGTCAGTATTCACCGCAAGGGCAGCCAGAAGCTGGCGCGCAGCAGCCGCAGGGCCAGTACACACCGCAGGGTCAGTACACGCCGCAGGGCGGCCAGTACGGCCCGCAGGGTCAGTACGCGCAGCAGCCGCAGGGACAGTACCCGCAGCAAGGCGCGTACCCCGCTGGCGGCTATGCGGCTCCTGCACCCACGAAGATGGACCCGAACAAGAAGAAGAAGATCATTCTTCTCTCGTCGATCGCGGGAGCGGTCGTCGTCATTCTGATCATCGCGACAGTCGTGATCAACGTGATCAACGGCTCGCAGTACGGCCCCCAGGCTGTCGTCGAGAAGTACCTCACGACGATCTCGGCTGGCAAGGCAAGCGAGGCGAACAAGCTCGTCAAGCCGGGCCTCAAGAAAGAGCAGGCCGTTCTGCTGAGCGACAAGGTGCTCAAAGAGAAGAACACGCGCATCTCAGACACGAAGGTCTCAAAGACGCAGAAGGAAGGCGACAGCGCTCGGGTCGCTTTCAGCTACAAGCTCGACGGAACGACGTACGACGGCACTCTCACGCTCAGCAACCAGGGCAAGCAGGCTGTCTTCTTCGATGACTGGAAGATCGACAAGCCTCTGCTCGTCGACGTTGCTGTCTACGTCTCGCAGGGAACCGAGGCTACGGTCAACGGCGTGAACGTCGACTTCGGCGAAGAGGGTGTGCTTCAGGCATACCCCGGCGTCTACACGGTCAGCGCCCCAGACAGCAAGTGGTTCGCCGCTGACGACCAGCAGTTCGTCGCCGGAACCGGCTCCAAGGCGAGCTACAGCGCGGTTGAGTTGAACCTGAAGCCGACTGATGCCCTGACCGAAGAGGTGCAGAGCCAGCTCGATGGAATGATCGACGAATGTGCAAAGGAGACCTCGAAAGAGGTCGACGAGAACTGCGACATGGACGTCGACTACGTGTCGGGCCTCTCCGAAGTGTCGAAGGTCGTTCGCAAGGTCGTTGAGTACCCGACGGTTACCGTCGACGACACGGGCCGCAGCTTCGAGACCGAGGGCGGCGAAATCAAGTACACCGTCACCGGTAAGGACTACTCAGGCAAGTCAGTGACAGGCGACCTCGAGGCTCGCTCGTACTGGACCTTCTACGGTGACATCACCGTCGACGGCGACAAGGTCGTCCTCGAGTTCTGGTAAACCGAGAACAGTCTGAACACACACGAAAGCGGGAGTCGATCCTCTGGATCGGCTCCCGCTTTCGTGTGTAATGCGTAGGTCTGGGCTCATCTGTGGCGACGTCCCGAGGTTCCGCAACGCGGACGTAGCGTTGGTTCATCCGCCCTGGAGTATCGCCCGGCCGACGTCGATCCCGCGATCGCGACCTCTCGGAATTTCGGATCAATGGTAGAACGTGCCACAAATAGGCAGAAACTCAGAGCCCGAAATACTCACTTTCCCAGCTTCTCACGGGACGTACTGTGAGCTCAGGTGAGCTCAGAAGCTGCCCCCCATGTCTCGCAGGCGCTGCACGCGGTCGGCAATGGGCGGGTGCGAGCTCATGAGCCGCTTGGCAACACCGGGCTTCTTCTGTGGATCATTGATCCACAGGTGCGCCGTCGAGGTGTTCTGCCGCTTCATGGGGCGGGCATGCTCGTCAAGCTTGAGCAATGCACTCGCGAGTGCATCGGGATGCCGTGTCGTGAGTGCCCCGGTTGCGTCAGCGAGGTACTCGCGCTGCCGCGAGATGGCGAGCTGAACAAGCATGGCGACAAGGGGCGCGATCAGCATGGCCACGATGCCGAAGATCATGATGATGGGGTTTCCCCCACCGCCACGATTGCCGCCGCGCCCACCGCCGAACCACATCATGCGAAGGAAGATATCGGCGATGAACCCGATCGCAACCACAAGGCCGAAGACGATCATCGATACGCGAATGTCATAGTTGCGAACGTGGCCGAGCTCGTGTGCCATGACGCCCTCAAGCTCGGAGTCGGTCATGATGTCGAGCAACCCCGTCGTAGCGGCGACAGAGGCGTGCTCGGGATCCCTGCCTGTCGCGAAAGCGTTCGGGGCCGGGTCGTTGATGATGTATACCTTTGGCATCGGCGTTCCCGTTGCAATGCTCAGGTTTTCGACAACCCGATAAAGACGCGGGTTGTCTGCCTTGCGAATCTGCTTGCCACCGCTGATCGCGAGCGCCTGCGACGACGCCATGAAGTACTGCAGAAGGGCGTAGCCGATCGCAACGGCGAGCACGACGATCGTGATCGTCCAGCTGTTATACGCGTATCCGGCAAGGGCACCGAGCGCACCGATCAGCAGGAGAAACCCGATGATGATCACGACGGTGTTGATCTTGTTCTTGCGGATTGCGCGATACATCAGTGTCCCTTCACAGGCGACGTGTGCAGCAGGCGAAGCCGCCGACAGCTGCGCAAACAAGCTGCCGGCAGGGAATTAAAACTGAATGCGAGGAGGCTCCGCAATCGCTGCGCTGTCGGTGACTTCGAAGAACTCACGAAGCTCGAATCCGAGCTTCTTCGCGAAAAGGTTGTTCGGGAACACCCGGATCTTCGTGTTCAGCTCGCGCACGCCACCGTTGTAGAAACGACGTGATGCCTGAATCTTGTCTTCCGTGTCAACAAGCTCGCTCTGCAGCTGGAGGAAGTTGTTGCTCGCCTGAAGCTGCGGGTAAGCCTCGGCTACCGCGAAGATTGACTTGAGCGCCTGCTGCATGTGGTTTTCTGCAGTAGATGCGTCGGCGGGGCCTTGCGCATTCAAGGTTTCTGCGCGCGCTTCGGTGACGTTCTCAAATACGGACTTCTCGTGTGCGGCGTAGCCCTTGACCGCCTCGATGAGGTTCGGAATGAGGTCAGCACGGCGTTTGAGCTGAACCGTGATGTCGCTCCATGCCTCGTTAACGCGAACACCGAGCGTGACGAGCGAGTTGTATGTCACCCACAGGTAAATGCCGATGATGACGACGAGCGCCACAACGATGAGAACTGGAATAAGCCATTCCATGCTTTGCATACTCCCTCTGTGCTGTGTGCGACCCGGTCGAAGCCGCGTTCCCTCAGTCTACGGGCAGCTTTCTGAGCTTCACCGGCGAATTCAGTGTGCTCAGGGCGATGCACGCGGCATTCTCAGGGTCCAAGTACGCGGTCAAGGTACGGGTTGCGAAACAGCCGTGACGGGTCGAGGCGGTCACGCACGGCGACGAAATCATCGAACCGCGCATAACTGTCGCGCAGGGTCGAGGCGTCACGCCAGTGCATCTTTCCCCAGTGCGGACGCCCGCCCCTCTCGCGCATGATCTCTTCGACGGCACGGAAGTACTCGACCGGATTCTCGCGGGCATAGCGGTGCACAGCGATGTATCCGGTCTCGCGACCGGTCGCCGTCGACAGCCACAGATCATCGGATGCCGCGAAGCGAACTTCGACGGGAAAGGAGATCGACCAGCCCGACCTTTCGATGAGCTTCTTCACCTCGCGCAGCGCATCGGCAACGTTCTCTGCCGGAAGCGCGTACTCCATCTCGGCGAAGCGCACCGTGCGCTTCGTCGTGAAGACACGGTGGGAGGCATCAGTGAACGCGCGGTTGCCCGTGAGCTTGTCCGCGAGGCGGTTCACGGTTGGCGTGATCGCAGGAACGGCAGAGCCAAGCCGGCACGTCACCTCGTAGAGGCCATTCGAGACGAGGGTGTCGTCGAGCCAGCGCCTCGCAGGCGAGAGCGGCCGCCGCGCGGTGCCCGAGGGCATCCTCGTATTTGTCTTGGTCAGGGCCGTTTCGGTGTGGGGAAACCAGTAGAACTCGAAGTGGTCGCTCTCGGCCACACGCTGCGACAGCGCCTCGAGCACGTCGTCGAGCGGCTCCGGCTTCTCCACCGCGGCGAGGTCGAATGCCGGCACGCAGCGCACCGTGACATCGACGAGAATGCCGAGAGAACCAAGCCCGAGCGCAACGGCAGGAAGAAGCTCAGAGTTGGTGTCGGTGTCAACGTGCAGCAGCTCGCCCGTCCCCGTAACCAGGGTCACTCCGGCGACCTGCGCGGCAAGACCGCGGAACGATGCGCCCGTCCCGTGCGTGCCCGTCGAGATGGCTCCGGCAAGCGACTGGCTGTCGATGTCTCCGAGATTCTCCATAGCCAAACCGTGACGCGCAAGCAGTCGCGGAACGTCACGCAGCCGTGTTCCGGCAGAGAACGTGGCGAGCCCGTGACGCTCATCAACGTCGATGAGCCCCGTCAGATCGTCGAGTTCGAGAAGCACACCGACAGGGGCTGCAATGCCGCTGAAGCTGTGGCTGGCTCCGACTGCCTTGATCGGAATTCCGCTGCCCGCGGCAGCAACGACAGCCCGCTGAACGGCGCTTGCCGTTCGGGGACGCTCCACTCTGATGGGCTTTGCTTTCTCTGTGCGGCCCCAATTTCGCCAGGCTCCGCCCGTTGCTGTCACAGAAATGCCTTTCCTTCGCCGCGATACGTCGGCACACGGTCCACGATGCTGTCGTCGTCGACAACGAGAAACTCGGTGAGGCGCTCACTCAGCTCGCCCGACTTGTTGTGCCGCAGCCACACGCGGTCACCAATCGACAGTCGAGCCGCCGACGCACCCTCCACGGGAGTCTGCACTTCGCCGGCCATCTCGCGAGGCATCATGCGTAGGCCCTCGGGCCAGACCGGTTTGGGCAGCCGCTCGATTCCGGGTGGGCCCGATGCGATCCAGCCGCCGCCGAGAATTGTGGCCATGTCGCCGCGAGGCTTGCGCACGACAGATAGGGCGAAGGATGCCGCTGGGGCTGGGCTGAACGCACGGAAGCCGTCGAACAGATGCCCGGCGAAGAGTCCGCTGCCCGCGGCGATCTCGGTCACGGAGTCATCCTGCGATGTGCTCTCAAGCGAGCCCGTGCCTCCCCCGTTCACGAAACGAAGATCAGCGACGTCTTTGACAAGCGCGACGGCTTCACCTCTCCGCTCGGCAAGCTCGGCGCGCGACTGAGTCTTGACCCAGCCGACGAGGGCATTCATCGCGGCCTTGCGCGGCTCGTGATCGGGCACTCCAGCGATCTGCCCTTCGTACGCCATCATGCCGACAAGCTCGAAGCCGGGGCGGCTGACAATGTACTCCGCGAGCGACCGCGCCGCCTGTGGCGAGTGAATCGGAGACCGCCATGTGCCGAGACGTCCGAGAGGCGGCGGCGCGTTCCACGACGCGTCGAGTTCGAGGCACACGCGGATCACCGCGCGTTTGCGAGCGGGAACGACGGCATCGATCACGTCAAGATGCTCCGCGCTGTCGACCATGAGGGTCACGCGCGAGGCGAGGGTCTCTGAGGCTGCGAGTTGGGCGATGGCTGCGCGATCTGCCGTCGGGTAGCCGACAACGACGTCGTCGATGCTCTCAGCGAGCCACAGTGCTTCGGGAAGGGTGTAGGCGAGAACGCCCTCGAATCCGGGCAGCGCGAGCGCAGCATCCAGAACCGACCTGACGCGAACTGACTTGCTCGCGATGCGAATGGGCGTTCCCGCGGCCCGTCGGATCATGTCGTGGGCGTTGAACCGCAAGGCGTCAAGGTGGAGTACTCCGAACGGCGGATCTTCACCTGCCGTCGCATTGTCGATTGACGGCCAGTATCTCTCGGGTGAGCGCCAGGGGGCGGGGTGCGCACTCGCCTGCTCGTGCGCGGTCAGGGAAATCGCCATTGAGTTCCTTTCGTCTTACTGACACGATAACGACCTTCCACGAGGGCACAAAGAGAGCTATGCTCACGTTATTCGTCCTCCACCCTGGGGTAGCGCTGAGAAGCGCGCCTTAAAGCGCCGTGCCGCCTTGACTTCACGCCTGTTATCGCCGTGAATGGATGGTGAAGTGGGGCGGACTTTCTCTGACACAGCACAGCAAATCTCTCCGGACGTGCCGGTGAGATCGCGTGGCCGATGGCACTTTTTCGCCCTCGCGGTTGTCGCCGCGGCCGCCCTGTCGCTTCCGCTCCTGTTTGTGAGCCCGGCAGCCGCCTCCTCCGCTGGCTCCCTGGTCTCGACAGAGACCGATGATGGCACGGAAACACCGTCTCCGCCCAACACCGGCGACAACGCAACGACGCCGCCTCCCACGTCGGAACAGCCAAAGATCGATCTCGTCGAACCGGGCGATTTCTGGGGCACGCCGAAGATGCCGGTTACGGGAACAGTCAGCGACATTCCGGAAAATTCGGTAATCCAAATCACGTCGCCACGAGGCGACACCAGCACAAAGGTAGGTGCCGACGGCTCGTTCTCGACGTCAGTTCCGGTAGGCCAAGGCGCGGACCAAGAAATAACCGCGACATGGTCAGGTTCAAGCGGCGAAGTCAGCGCCGAAGCGACAGTAGACGTGTTCTTCACACTGTCGATAGACGCCCCCTCGAAGCCGATCGGGAAGAACGGCTCCCTCAGCGGCGGAAACGCCGCAGACGGCGCAACAGTGACGGTGAGGATCGACGGACATAGATACACAACCTCCGCCGATGCCAAAGGCAGATGGGCAGTCTCCATCACCGACGAGTTCTCAAAGGCTTCGGCGACGGCAACGCAGACAATGAAAGGGGCGGGACGCGCGTCAAACCCGAGCGCCGCCGTTCCCGTCACCGTCGATCTGAGCGCGCCATCGAAGCCCAGGATCACCGCGCCGGCAGCCGGCGCGACGGTTCCGACATCGGGCGCGACGATCTCCGGAACAGGTGAACCCGGCTCCACGGTGACCGTGTTCGTCGGTGCGCAGTCCGTCTGCAAGGTCGACGTTTCGTCGTCGGGAACCTGGTCGTGCACGGCAGCTGAGGTCGCGACTTCAGGTGCACAGAAGATCGTCGCCAAAGCTGACGACACGGCTGGCAACTCCAGCGGTGATGGCCCAGCCGTGACGGTCTTGTTCGGAAGCTCGTCTTCGCCGTCGGACCCTCCGGCGACCTCGCCATCAGACAAGCCGACCGATGAGAAAACGACGCCGGGCGACAGCGACAAGACTCCGGGTGAAAAAGAGCCAGAGCCCTCGAAGAGCGACGACAACGATTCGAGAAACGAAGCCGCTCCCCCGGCCGCGCCGCCGAACGGCCCGGGCCCCTGGAACCACGCAACCCCGTTTACCGAGTCGCTTCCGCCCGCAATCGGGCTCGACGCGGTCGCGGGCTGGGCAAGGGCGCTTCTGCTCGCTGTCTTGACGATCGCGCTCATTCTGATTCCCGCGAGGATGCTGGCCGGTACGCTCGCACGGCGGCGGGTCGCGGCATCCGGAGTCGTCTTCACCGGGCGCAATCGATCGGAGTCGGAGTTCGAGAGGGCGCCGATGCTTGCCGTTCCGGGGCGCATAGCCATGATCGTGCTCGGCATCGCCGCGACCGGGGCCCTCACGATCTTCGCGAACCCGGTCGATGGCAGGCCCGCGTACCTGAGGCTTCTCTTGGCCGCGATCGTGGCTGCCGCCATCATCAACGCGGCAGCGGCATGGCTGCCGCGCATCCTCTCGCACGTGTGGCAATGCGGTTTCACCGAGGTTCGGTTCAACCCGCGTTGGCTGCTCGTCGTTGCGGCCGCGGTGCTCGCGTCACGCGTCTTCGATCTGCACCCCGCGCTGCTCTTCGCACTCGTCACGACCGTGCGCGTGCCGACTGTGTTGAATAGCGCTGTGCTCGCACGCCTGGCGCTCTCGCGCATCAGCGGCGTCTTCGTCGTGGGCGTGATTGCGTGGCTGCTTGCCTCGTTCGTGCCGCAGGGCGGGGGCTTCTTCACTCAGCTGGTGATCGAGACGGCGAACATCACAGCGCTCGTCGGCATCGGCTCCGCGGCGATCATGATGGTGCCGCTTGGCCGGTTGAGCGGACGAGCGATCTTCGCTTGGTCGCGACCGCTGTGGCTTGCGGCCGTGCTGGCGATTCTGACGGCACTGTTTGTGATGCTCGGGCCGAGCATCGAAAACTGGCGTGCGACAGGAAATGTGCTTGCGGCGCTCGCTCTCGTGCTCGCCTTCGCAGCGCTCGGCATTTCGGTGTGGCTGTGGAAGCGCTACGTTCAGCCGATGCTCGCGAGCTCGTAGCCTCAGCCGCTGACGACGGGGAGCCCCGCGCCTGTCCATGCGACGATGCCGCCGTCGACGTTTGCGGCGTTGAAGCCCTTCTGCTCAAGGTACTGCGCGACGCGCGAGCTGCGGGCGCCCGAATGGCACATGATGTGCAGCTCGTCTGAGTCGGGAAGCTCACCCTCGCGTTCCATGAACTGCGACATAGGAATGTGCACGGCACCCTCGACGTGAGCGTTCGCCCACTCGTCTGGCTCACGAACGTCGACAATGGCGGCGGTTCCCTGCTGTTCGCGGGCGGCGAGCTCGGTCACGGTGATCTCTTTCATCTTTCCATCCTCACACGCTCCGCTGTTGTCGGAGGCAGCCGCGAGAATAGAGTCGTGTACGTCGTCATCGAACCTTCCTCACACCCGCCAGGTCTTCGGCTGATCGACGCCGATGAGAACGGTGCCGCCACAGGTGAGTCCGTCGTGAGCTGGGACGACGCCGCCGAGGTCATCTCTCAACGTGATCTCGCGGGCGTTCGGTGGGTGTTCGCCCGCACCGCCGAGCTGTACCCGCAGCTCGTCGAGCGGGGCATCCGACTCGGGCGAAGCCACGATCTTGCGTTGTGTCGCGCCATACTTCGCCGGTCAACGAGAACGGCCGCAGACGGGCTCTCGCAACGCCCACAAGATTCGTGGGATGCCCCGTGGACGCCCTCGGCCGACGAAGGCTCGCTTGCCGGGTTCGCGGAGCTCACGGGTGCTGAGGCACGCCCTGACGCCGTTGCCGAACTCCAGCGTCAGTGCGAGGCCGTCACCGGTTCGTCGGCTCCGTGGGGGCTGAAGCGCCTGTTGGCGGCGGAGTCATGCGGCGCTCTGATCGCGTGCGAGATTCGCCACGACGGTCTGCCCTGGAGGCGAGATATTCACGAGAGAATTCTCACCGACGCGCTCGGGCCCCGCCCGATCTTCGGCGGCAGACCCGCCGTTCTCGAGCAGCTTGCTGCCAAAATTCGCACCGAGCTCGGCTCGTCGTCACTCAATCCTGACTCCCACATCGAGTTGCTGCGAGCTTTGAGGTTGGCAGGCGTCACCGTGGATTCGACGAGCAAGTGGGAACTGCAACGACACGAACACGCCGTGATCGAGCCGCTGCTGCAGTACAAGTCGCTCTCTCGGCTGATGACGGCGAACGGCTGGGCCTGGCTCGACGAGTGGGTGCATGGCGATCGTTTTCGCCCCGAATACGTCGTCGCCGGGGTCGTGACCGGCAGGTGGGCGACAGATGGAGGCGGCGCACTGCAGCTGCCCGCGCAGGTGCGCCCAGCGGTCGTCGCCGATGACGGCTGGACGTTTGTGGTTGCCGATGCGGCTCAGCTTGAACCACGGATCGTCGCGGCGATGGCGGGCGACGTCGCCATGGCGGCGGCCGGCCACGGAACAGATCTCTACCAGGGCCTCGTCGACGCGGGCACCGTCGACACACGCGCGCACGCGAAGCTCGCAATGCTCGGTGCGCTCTATGGAGCAACGACGGGCGAAAGTGCACGTCTCATGCCCAAGCTGCTCCGCACGTATCCACGAGCAACCGGTCTCGTCGAGAACGCGGCACGGTCGGGTGAGAAAGGCGACCAGGTGACGACGTGGCTCGGACGAAGCTCTCCGTTGCCCTCAGATGCGTGGGCGGCGGTCACACGCGCGGGAGCCCAGGTGACCGCGACGCCGGCCCAGGAGCGCGCGGGGCGCAGCGCAGCGCGAGATTGGGGCCGCTTCACGCGCAACTTCGTCGCCCAGGGGACCGCCGCCGAATGGGCGCTCTGCTGGATGGCCGAGCTGCGGCACCGCCTCTTCGCGCTCGACAGCGGCGAGCAGCATCCGCATATCGTCTATTTTCTGCACGACGAACTCGTCATCCATGCACCGGAACAGTCAGCAGAGCTCGTCGCAGACGCCGTTCGCGAGGCAGCGGATGCCGCAGGGCGCGGGCTCTTCGGGGACTTTCCCATCGATTTTCCGCTCGATGTGGCGATCGCTCGCTGCTACGCCGACGCATGACCGCCGTCGGGTAGAGTGGCCGTCACAAGTGACACGGGGTGCCCGCGAGGGCTGAGAGAACACCCGTTGAACCTGATCTAGCTCGTACTAGCGAAGGGATGTCGCGCATGACGCGTACGCCAGAAACACCTGCCTCCACGTCCGTTCCGCCGCGCGCAGCGGCCACACACGCCTCCGCGGGTGGCACTGGGCTTGCAGCGCAGATTCCGCGGGTACTCAGTATCGCGGGCACTGACCCGACAGGCGGCGCGGGCATTCAGGCCGATCTGAAGTCCATTGCAGCAAACGGCGGATACGGCATGGCCGTCGTCACCGCACTCGTCGCGCAGAACACTCGAGGGGTGCGATCGGTGCACACTCCCCCGGCCGACTTTCTCGCCGAACAGCTCGACGCGGTGAGCGACGATGTGGTCATTGACGCCGTGAAGATCGGCATGCTTGCAAACGCCGAATACATCGACGTTGTCGACCGCTGGCTCGAGCGCACGCGGGTGCCGGCTGTTGTCGTCGATCCGGTCATGGTGGCAACGAGCGGTGACAGGCTTATCGATTCGTCGGCCGAAGAAGCGCTCGGCCGGATGCTGCGTCACGCCGACCTCGTGACGCCCAACGTTCCGGAGCTTGCCGTTCTCGCCAAAGAGGCTCCCGTTCGCGCCTGGCCCGAAGTCATTGCGCAGGCCCGCCGCGTCGCCGAGCGCTACGACGTTCTCGTGCTCGCCAAGGGCGGTCATTCCGCAGGCGACGTCGTGCGCGACGCACTCGTCTCTGCGTCGGGGGTCGTCGCGGAGTTCACATCGGCCCGCATCCATACGGCAAACACCCACGGAACCGGATGCTCGCTCTCGTCGTCGATCGCCACGCTGCACGCGCAGACGGGCGAGTGGGCGAGCGCCCTCGAGCGGGCGAAGCACTGGCTCGCTGACAGCATCCGCCTCGGCTCCCGCCTGAACGTGGGCACAGGCAACGGTCCCGTCGATCACTTCGCCTCGCTGCGGCGGCGCGCCGCAACGCCGCCGGCGCCAGCCGAGATCGCCGAGCAATGGTGGACCGGCATCGCCGACGTGCGCACCGACATCGACGATCTGGCGTTCATCACCGGGCTCGTCGACGGCAGTCTCGAAATGGACGCCTTCCGCCATTATCTGGTGCAAGACACTCTGTATCTGCGTGACTACTCCCGCATGCTCGCAACGGCAAGCGCGCTCGCACCGACCACGAGCGAGCAGGAGTTCTGGGCGTCGGGAGCACAGGGCGCACTTGCGGGCGAATCGGCGGTTCACGCGCACTTCCTCGGCGACCTGTCGATTGTGGATGCCGCATCAAAGGCTCCCGCGACGGTCGGCTACACAGATCATCTCGCCGCCACGGCCGCCCGCGATTCCTACGCCGTGCTCATCGCCGCACTGCTTCCCTGCTACTGGATTTACATTGATGTGGGAACCCGGATGCTGCCGAGCGCCGTTGCCGATACGCCGTACATGCCGTGGCTGAGCACCTACGAGGATCCGACGTTTTCTGACGCGAGCACGCGGGCAATCGAGATCGTCACGCGCTGCGCCGCAGAAACGGATGCCGCAACCCGCGAGCGGATGTGGCGGGCGTTCCGGCTCTCGGCCGAGCACGAACTGCGGTTCTTCGCCGAGCCTCTTGAGGTGACCGCCTCGCTATCTCGGTAACGTCCCGTCAACTCGCACCGGCACCACCGTCGACGGGGAGAATCGCACCGGTGACAATGGAGGCGCGGTCGCTGAGCAACCACGCGGCAGCTTCAGCAATCTCGCGGGGTTCAGCCATACGCCCCATCGGAGTAGCAGCGTTGTTCGCGTCGATCACGCCCGGGGTAGCTTTGTCCCACTCGAGCATCATGTCGGTTGCCGTACCGCCTGGGGCGATGCCGTTGATGCGGATGCCCTCCGGTGCCCAGGTAACTGCGGCGGTCTCAGTAATGCTGTTCAACGCTCGCTTCATGGCCCCGTAGGCAGGGAGAGCCGGGTTGGCACGCCATGAGCCAATGCTCGACGTATTCACGATCGACCCGCCGCCACTGTGGCGCATGAGTGCAACTTCGGCGTTCATCGCTGTCCAGTGGGCCAGAAAGTTCACCCTGAATTGAGCCTGGATGTCATCAACGGTGGTGGTATCCAGCGGCCCCGGCTCCTGGACCATGGCACCGTTATTGAAGGCGCCGTCCAGACGACCGTGCAGCTGCTGCACGTGGTTCACGGCAGCAATGATGCTGTCGGACTCAGCGAGGTCCACCGTCACTGCATCAGCGGTGCCACCGAAAGCACGGATGTCAGCGACAATTCGAGCCAGAGCGTCGGTGTCGCGCGCTGCGAGCACGACCTTGGCACGCTCAGCAGCAAAGAGTCGGGCCGCGGCCGCCCCGATTCCACGGCTTGCGCCGGTGACGAAGATGATTTTGTCGGTCAGCAGGCCGACCCCTGTGTGGTTGCCATTAGTGGTTGTCATGATTTCAGCATCCGCCGGACACGTGTGCGGAGCCAGGCACAAGTTGTACCAGGCTTAGCGGCACCCGACCGCGCATACTGAAGAGTATGGACAAGCATGAGTTGGCCGCATTTCTCCGCAACAGACGCGACCGATTGCAGCCGGAAGATGTCGGGTTGACCTCGGGGCCTCGGCGCCGCACAGCGGGATTGCGTCGCGAAGAGGTCGCGGTCCTTGCTCATATCTCCACTGAATATTACGTACGTCTGGAGCAGGGTCGCGCTCCGCGTCCATCAGCCGAGGTTCTTGCCGGGATCGTGGGCGCCCTCCGGCTCACCGATGCCGAAGCCGATCACGTGCATCTGCTCGCCGGGACACCGCTCAACCACACCGGGTGGCACCGCCGCGATGTGCGCCCCAGCGTCCTGGCGCTGCTGGAGAGGTTGCCGCAGACCGCCGGCTTCGTTATGTCCGCCGCGTTCGAAGTGCTCGCCTGGAACGACCTGGCTGTTGCACTCATGGAAGACTTCGCCGCGCGCGACCCGGAAGCCCGCAATCTCGCCCGTCGGGCTTTCCTCACCGACTCGCCAGAGGAGGGGCCACTGTACGGGATCTCCGACGTCACCGAGTTCCGGCAGAACGTCGTCAGGGAATTGCGCTCCGCTGTCGCCCGCTATCCCTCCGATCCCGCTATGACCAACCTTATAGACGACTTACGTGACGGCAGCGCCGAATTCGCCCGGTTGTGGGAACGCAACGACGTGCAACCGGCCCGAATGCTTACCAAGACCTTCCGACATCCAATCGTCCGGGAGATCACGCTGAACTGCGACGAACTTCATATCGATGACGGCGATCAACATCTGGTGTTGTACAGTGCTGCCAAAGGGTCACCTGCCGCAGAGTCGCTCGCGTTCCTCGACGCCCTCGGTACCGAAAGCCTCAACTCGAGACGCCGCTGAACAGACATCGTCCCCGCACCGACAATCTCGCATCAGGTTGTGGCGAGTACGTCCAACCACGGATGCCGAGTGTCCTCGCGCGTGAGAGCGTCAGCCAGCCAGGCTCGCCGCTCCCTGTCCAGTCGCGGAAGCACGTTCTCGAGGTCTGCGCGGTCCTTGGCCCTGTCGCCCTTCGCCTTGTAAAGCAACTGGATCTCTGGGCGCAGATACGGAATCCCATCGAGCTGCCACAGCGCATCGCCCAGCGGCATGCTCACGCTCGGATCCCGCTTGTACACCCAGGTGCGTTCGTCTCCGGGAGAGAGCAGAATGTCGAATTCCCAGACGGATGCCGCGTCAGCGCGGGTCCACAACTGGGTGCACCCCTCGGGCAGCACATCGCCGGCTGCGGAGTCGGGTCGATCACCGGGCAGGAGCGGGGCGAGCACGCCAGATGTCGGGATCCACGCGTCGAGACGGCCGTCAAGAAACCGTCTGAGCAGGGGCAGCTCGTTCGCCAGAACCGAGACATCGATGTCATCGTGCGGGCGCGAGACGCCGGTGAATGCCTCGATCGCCCAGCCTCCGGCCACCCACCAGGTGCCGTCATACGCGGCAAACGCCTCGGCGGCGTCTCTCGGTGTGTGCTCAGCCCACGCGCCGTACAGCCTCGTGAATTCTTCGTCGCTGAGTTCGTTCATTCGCCCAGCGTACTGCAGCGGATGCCGGTGCCCCCACTGGGATTCGAACCCAGACTGTAGCGATTTTAAGTCGCCTGCCTCTGCCGGTTGGGCTATAGGGGCCACTCCCATACATTACGGGAATCACAGGCCTCACATGCACGAGAACCCACCCCGACGCGGGGTGGGTTCTCGTGTCTGACGATGATTACGCGACAGTGTCGGCAGAATCCTTCTCACGCGCTTTCGACGCAGCGGGCTTCTTCGCCGTCGCCTTCTTTGCTGGAGCCTTCTTGGCATCCTTCGTCGCAGGCTTGTCTGCCTTCTTCGTCTCAGCCTTTTCTGGCGCCGAGGTATCTGCAGGCTTCTCTTCGGCCGGAGCCGGCGGCTTCGGCCGAGCTGCGAATTCCTCAAAGGCAGCGCGCGGCTGCTGAACGGCCGACAGCGAAACGATGTCGCGACCGAGGAAGAAGTTGTTCCACCAGCCCCAGAAGACGCGGAACTTGCGCTCCCATGTCGGCATGGCGAGACCGTGGTAGCCGCGGTGCATCACCCACGCGGGGAAGCCCTTGATCGCGAGCTTGCCCGACTGAAATACACCGGTTCCAATCCCGAGGCCAGCAACAGCGCCAAGGTTCTTGTGGATGTAGTCCTTCGGCTGCTCACCGCGCAACACGGCAATGAGGTTCGTCGCAAGGAGCTTGCCCTGACGCACTGCGTGCTGTGCGTTCGGAACGCAGTAGCCACCGACGCCTCCGCCCGTGAGGTCAGGAACGCGCGAGACGTCTCCGGCAGCCCAGGCGCCCTCGATGGGCTCCTCATCGGTTCCGACGCGAAGATCGGCGCGTGTCATGACACGTCCGCGCTCTTCGATCGGGAGGTCGGTGTGCCGAACGATCTGCGGGGTCGCCATGACACCAGCGGTCCACACGATGAGGTCAGACTCGAACTTCTCGCCAGTGGAGAGCTCGATGTTGCCGTCGATGCACGAAGAGAACTGCGTGTCGAGGTGCACAAGAGCACCGCGCTTTGCGAGATCTTTGAGCACCCAGTAGCTCGTCTTGAGCGAGACCTCGGGCATGATGCGCCCCATGGCCTCGACGAGGTGGAAGCTGATGTCGTCGAACTCGATCTGCGGGTAGAACGTGAGAAGGGCGCTGGCGAACGAACGCAGCTCGGCGAAGATCTCGATGCCGGCAAAGCCTCCGCCGACGACGACGAACGTCAGAAGGCGGTCGCGCTCCGGGCCAGCCGGAAGGTGGGCAGCCTTGGCAAAATTGTCGAGAACCTTGTCACGAATGGCGACGGCTTCTTCAACGGTCTTGAGCCCGATGCCCTCGTCTGCCAATCCCGGAATCGGGAATGTGCGCGATACCGCGCCGCCCGTGACGACAACTTGGTCGTACTCGAAGTCGTACGCGTCGCCCACGTCAGGGGTGATCGTCGCCTTCTTCTCTGCGTGGTTGATGTACGTCACCTTCGCTGTGATGACCTCGGTTCGCTTGAGGTGACGGCGAAGCGAGACGACAGCGTGACGGGGCTCGATGGAGCCTGCCGCTATCTCTGGAAGGAAGGGCTGGTACGTCATGTAGGGACGGGGGTCAACGACGGTGACCTCTGCCTCTCCTGCACGCAGGTGCTTTTCGAGCTTCCATGCGGTGTAAAAGCCGGCGTAACCTCCGCCGACGACGAGAATCTTGGGCACGGTGAAATAATCTCCTACTGGATCGCAGATACAGCAAACGAGCGTACTACTTCTTGCGTGCCACCCGTTTGGCATGCCGGGTGGCGCCGATGGCACCAAGCGCTATTAGTGTACCAGCGCCCAGAAGCAGCGCTGCAGGCACGCTCACGTAGCGCACGGTGTCTGCCGTGGGAAAAAGCGGATTCACGCTCGAGCTCGCCTCGTCAAGAGGCGGCAGCGCCTTCACTTTCGATGTGTCCTGAGGCGGCTTGACGTTCTCGGCGTCTGCGCGCCTATTTACCTTGATCCATTCTTCAAGGCTGCCCATCGGGTTCGACTTCACTGTCTCGATGTCCTTATCGATGGCATCGCCGATGTTGGCGAGCCCGTAGCCGTAGTCAGATGACGGAATTTCGTTACCTTGATCATCTGTCGGGTGCGCCGTCTTGATGAGTCGATTGATGATGTTGTTCGCGTCCATGTCGGGGTATGCGGAGCGCAGCAGCGCCACCATTCCCGCGACGATTGGCGACGCACCACTCGTTCCAGCCCATTGCACGCGCGAACCGTCGGCCGAGACGCCGGAGAGCTCTTCACTCGGCGCCGAGACGCCGATCGTGATGCCCTCTGTCGACGCGCCCTCGCTGACCTTCGTCGCCTTATCGACACCGGCGACAGTGAGCACACCCGGAATTGTGGCGGGAGCCCCGACCATCTCGGTACCGCTTCCGCGGTTTCCTGCCGCTGCGACGATGATCACGCCATTATCGTGGGCGTACTTGAATGCCTCGTCCCACGATGGATCCCAGTCTTTCGTGTTTGTCGAAAACGACATGTTGATGACGTCTGCGCCATTGTCGACGGCCCAGTGGATGCCTGTGGCAACCTGATCGATAAACGGAACTGTTGCGCCACTCGACGGAAACCCGATGGAGATCGCGAGCAACGACGCTTCTGGAGCGATGCCGATAAGTTCCTTGTCGGTGCCATCTCCCCGACCCGCTGCGAGCGAGGCGACCCAGCTTCCGTGGTTCTTCTCTTCTTCGCTGCCCAACGGCGTTCGCCCATCAGCAGAGCCGACACCGGAAACGTCGGTGCCGCCGGTCACTCCAGAGAAGTCGGCGGGACCCTTTCCGATACCCGTGTCCATCACCGCGATGACGGCGCCTTTCCCCTTTGTGGTCTTCCACGCCTGCTGAACGCCGTAGCCGCTGTCGAGCCAGTATTGGGTGCTGCGGTCAACCGTGACGGCAGCGGCGGGCGAGGCGACAAGCAACGTCAGAGCACCGGTCGTTGCGATGACGGCAGCAGCGCGCGCCAGATTTCTGGCACGAGTGCGCAGACGACCACGACTTGATGGGCGCTGGGTCATTCTCAGCTCTCTTCCGTCACTTCTTCGAACGTACACGTGCACACGGTCGGTGACCACGACGCGCGTTCCAACGCCAGGTCGCCAATCGGGTTCACGCCGGGGCCCGCTGCGAGGGAATGAGCGACGAGAGCGTGAAGGCACTTCACTCGCGTCGGCATTCCGCCTGCGGAAACCCCGTCGATCTCCGGCACGACCCCCATGCTCTCACGGTCGGCAAGGTAGGCGACATGGGCACTTCTATACGTTTTGCTCACCTCGTTGTCGTCGGCGAGCAGCTGTGTGTATTCCGCCATCACGTGATTCGCTTCGAGTTCACTCACCGCAGCGGTCGCCCCGGGGTGGCACAGGTAGTAGAACGTGGGAAATGGCGTGCCGTCTGCGAGTCGAGGGCTCGTCGACACGACGGTGGGGCGGCCGCATACACAGCGCGCCGAAATTCCCACGACGTCGCGCGCCGGGCGCCCCAGCTGTGCTGAGACGATGGCGATGTCGTCGTCGGATACGGGCTCGAAGGGTGGGGTCGTCACGCGGCTATTTCTTCTCTGTGGATGTCTCGGTTGGCGTCGGCGTGGGCGTCTTCGAGGTGTCTTTCTCCTCAACGGGAGTGAACGCCGCCGTCATAATCGACGTCAGCATCGATGATGCCCAGTCGACGTTCGTCGTTGTGAGCTCATCGCTGATGGGGTCTGTTGTGTCGGGCAGGAACGTCTCGTCAAGGTCGTTGATCACGATGAAGCTGATCTCGCCCGGGCTCACGTAGAAGAAGCGTTCACGCGCCTGGGTCTGCACGAAAGTGGGGTCGTCCCACCGCTCGCGCTCACGACGCATGTCTTCAACGTCGTCTTTCTGCTGCGCAACCTGCTGACGCAGATCGGCGATCTGCTGCCTTTGCTCGACAAGCGCCTTGAGATTCGGGGCGAGCACGACGACGCCGAGCACAAGCAGCGCCATCATCATGAGCGAGAATCCCGAGAAATGGATGCCGCCAACCCAGCGGCCCTGTTCGGACTGCTCGACGACGACATTGTCGTCGTCGTGGCGACGGCGCGACGACGTTCGGCGCGGGGTCACGGGCCGTCGTGCCATGGCATCCTCCTGGTGAAATGCAAAACGCTCCCGGCGCTGCGCCCTCGCGCGGCACCGGGAGCGTTCGCAGGTCTTACGCGCTGAAGCGCGGAAAAGCGGAACGGCCCGCGTAGACAGCGGCCTCGCCCAGCTCCTCCTCGATTCTCAGCAACTGATTGTACTTGGCGACACGCTCGGAACGCGCAGGCGCTCCGGTCTTGATCTGACCGGCGTTTGTGGCAACGGCAAGGTCGGCGATCGTTGTGTCTTCGGTCTCACCCGAGCGGTGCGACAGAATCGCGGTGTAGCCCGAGGTCTGAGCGAGGGACACGGCGTCGAACGTCTCTGTCAGGGTTCCGATCTGGTTCACCTTGACCAGCAGCGAGTTCGCCGCGCCCTTGGCGATGCCATCTGCCAGACGTGTCGGGTTGGTGACGAACAGGTCGTCTCCGACAATCTGGACTGTGCCGCCGAGGCTCGGGGTGAGGTGGGCGTAGCCTGCCCAGTCGTCCTCGTCGAGGGGATCCTCAATGGTGACGAGCGGGTAGTTCGCGACGAGGTTCTCGTAGTACGCGGTCATTTCCTCGCTCGAGCGGTCTTTGCCCTCGAAGCGGTAGACGCCGTTCTCGAAGAACTCGCTCGATGCGACGTCGAGGCCCAGAGCGATGTCGCTGCCCGGCGCGAAGCCGGCCTTCTGAATTGCCTCGACGATGAGGTCGAGCGCGGCGCTGTTGTTGGCGAGGTCCGGCGCGAAGCCGCCCTCGTCACCCAGGCCCGTTGCATAGCCCTTTGACTTCAGCAGGCCCTTGAGCGTGTGGTACGTCTCGGCACCCCAGCGCAGTGCCTCAGAGAAGCTCGGAGCTCCGACAGGCAGGATCATGAACTCCTGAATGTCGACGCCGGTGTCGGCGTGAGCACCTCCGTTGATGATGTTCATGAGAGGAACGGGCAGAACATGCGCGTTCGGCCCACCGAGGTAGCGGAAGAGCGGAAGGTCGGCAGACGAAGCGGCCGCGTGAGCCGCAGCGAGGCTGACGCCGAGAATGGCGTTGGCGCCGACGCGCTTCTTGTTCTCGGTTCCGTCAACCTCGCGCAGTGTGCTGTCGATGAGGCGCTGCTCTGAGGCGTCGAGGCCCTCGATTGCGGGTCCGAGCTCATCGAGAACCGCGGTCACGGCGGTGCGCACACCTTTGCCGAGGTAGCGGTCCTTGTCACCGTCGCGCAGTTCGTATGCTTCGAACGCACCGGTGGATGCGCCGGAGGGAACCGCGGCACGGCCCACTTCTCCGTCGTCGAGCATGACCTCGACCTCAACGGTGGGGTTGCCACGGGAATCCAGAATCTCTCGGGCGATTGTCGCCTCGATGAATGCCACGGGATGTCTCCTCTATGCCGGAATTGTCAGTGAGTGGAACGTCGTTGGCCCGCGGTCAAGTGTAGCGACACTGCGAGCAAAGCTCACGGCCGGGTCAGCCGAGCGGCTTGATCTCGAGGTCGTCGGCGTTCTCGTGCCCGGCTCGAACGAACGCGAATCCCGTGAAGCCGGATGCCGTCACACGGTCGAGCAGCGCTGTCAGATTCTTCACGCGCTTCTCGAGTCGCACGCGAGCGCCACGCCCGACAAGCTCCGTTTTGAGCGCGACGAGAGTCGCCGGATCGACATCGCGATCGTGAACGAGCACGACCGCTTCGTCGTGCCGAGCGGCATCCATCTCGATCAGATCGACAATGCGGTCGAAGCCGAGGGATGCGCCCGATGCGGGCACGTCTTGGCCGAGAAAGCGCCCGACGACGCCATCGTATCGGCCACCGCCACCCAGCGAATAACCGAGCTCCGGGTGGTGAATCTCGAAGATCGGTCCGGTGTAATAGCCCATGCCGCGAACGAGAAACGGATCGAACTGCACGAGAGGCGCATCGCCGTGTGCCGCTCCCGCCGTCTGTGATGCGCGTTCAACGGCCCCACCGATGCCGGCGAGCTCTCGGATGACCTCGTCGTCGACGCCGTCTGGAAGCAGCGATCGAATCTGATCGGCATCGAAGTCGCCCCGCTGTGTGCCCTCGAGTGACTCGAGGTACCGCTCGAGAGCATCGATGGCGGATGCCGTGGCCTCACGCTCGCGCAGCTCGGCGACCACTCCGGCGATGCCGATCTTGTCGAGCTTGTCGATCGTGATCAGCACGCCGGGGTGCTCGGCGTCGTCAAACCCGAACGCGGTGAGCATGCTCGTGAGAATGCGCCGGTCGTTCAGCCGGAATGTGAAACCAGAGAGCCCTAGCTCGCGCAGCGCGGCGGCCGTCGCCGAAATGAGCTCGATCTCGGCAAGCGGGCCCGGCTCTCCGAAGATGTCGATGTCGCACTGCACAAACTGCCGGTAGCGCCCCTTCTGCGGGCGCTCGGCACGCCACACGGGCGCAATCTGGATGGCGCGGAAGACGGGAGGAAGCTCACCGCGGTGAGTTGTGTAAAAGCGAGCGAGAGGAACCGTGAGGTCGAACCGCAGGCCGAGGTCAGCGATTGCCGACGTGTCACCCGAGTCTGCGGCAGCACGCAGGTCGTCGGCGCTGAGGCGGCGCTTCAGAACAGAGAACGTAAGTTTCTCGTTGTCTCCGCCGAGCCCGCCGTGCAGGCGACTGTAGTCCTCGACGACAGGAGTCTCGATCTCGTCGAAGCCGTAGCGCGTGTAGACGTCGCGAATGCGTCCGAGCGCGTACTCGCGCTTCGCCTTGTCTGCCGGAAGATAATCGCGCATGCCGCGCGGCGGTGATACCGAGGAAGCCATGCCCACAATTCTGGCATGACGCGCACCCTACCCCTGTTCGCGCTCGTGCACGTCGTCGCTCAAACGTCGCACGGCGCCTCGCAGCGCCCGTTCGGCGTCAAGCCCGCGGGCTCGCGCGTCGCGCACGATGTCTAACAGCTGGTCGCCGAGTTCGCTCTCGTCAGCGACAGCATCCGCGTGCTCGTTCTCTGCGCTTTCTGGCGCAAGAACTCCGGCTTTCTGAGCTCGTCCAATCACCTTGTCGGCGAGCGCGAGGGCGGGCAGCTGCGGCGGGATGCCGTCAAGCGCGCTCGTACGGGCGTGCTTCTCATGAGCCTTCGCAGCGCTCCACACGCGAAACACGTCGTCCAACGTCGGCGCCGACTCGTCGCCGAACACATGGGGATGCCGACGCACAACCTTCTCGTGAGCGACCCGTGCCACATCGTCGAAGTCGAAGTCTTCTCCCGCCGTTCGCGCCGCAATCTCCGCGTGGAAGACAATCTGCCACAGCACGTCGCCCAGTTCTTCGAGCATCGCTTTCGGGTCGCCGCTCTCGATCGCCTCGACAAGCTCGTAGCTCTCTTCGATGAGATAGGTGACCAGCGACCCATGCGTCATCGACTGACTCCACACGCAGCGATCGAGCACCTCGGTCATGTCGGTGAGAAGCAGATCCGTGTGCGGTGATGCAGACGCGTCGCGGTCAGGCATCGTCACCACCGACGAGGCGTGACGTGCGCACGATGACGCGGCGCACGACGGCGCTCTTGCCGCTTGTGAACGGCGGGTACACGACGCTCATGGTGTCTGGGGAGAGCCGCTTCGACAGCACGGCCTTTGCGTGGCTGAACGTTGTGAACGACAGTTCGCCGTGGTACGCGCCCGTTCCGCTCGCGCCCACTCCCCCAAACGGCAGATCGGGAACGCTGAGGTGCGCGGCAGGCAGCCCGAACGCGAGAGCGCCAGACGACGTGTCGCGCAGAAACCGACGCCTCACATCGGGATTGTCTGAGAACACATACAGCGAGAGCGGCTTGTCGCGGTCGGCGATGAAGCGAATCGCCTCGCCCGCGTCTGCGACGTGCACAATCGGCAGAATCGGCCCGAAGATCTCCTCCGCCATGAGCGCCGAAGTGGGGTCAACATCGTCGATCACCGTCGGCTCGACGTAGCGCTCGTCAACATCGATGCGTCCGCCGATCACCGGCTCATGCCCGTCGAGCAGGTCGCTCAGGCGTTGCGCGTGCCGAGTACTGACGATGCGCCCGTAGTCTCCGCTCAACGACGGGTCATCGCCATAGAACTCGGTGATCGCGGCACGAAGATGCGGAATCAGCGCGTCGGCGGTGCGCGGCGTCGCAAGCACATAGTCCGGAGCGACACACGTCTGCCCTGCGTTGAGCAGCTTGCCCCAGATGAGACGACGCGCGGCGGCCTCCAGGTCAACAGAATTGTCGATGTACGCCGGTGACTTCCCGCCCAGTTCAAGCGTCACGGGAGTGAGATTCTCGGATGCCGCTTTCGCGACGATCTTCCCAACTGCCGTGCTTCCCGTGAAGAAGATGTGGTCAAAGCGCTGGGCAAGCAGATCACTCGCCGTGTCGGCGTCGCCTTCGACAACGGCAACGGCGCGCTCGTCGAGGTACGTCGACACGAGAGCCGCGAGAACCTCGCTCGTCGCGGGCGCGAGTTCGCTGGGTTTGAGCACAACGGCGTTTCCCGCGGCGAGCGCTCCGATCAGCGGCGCGAGAATCAGCTGCACCGGGTAGTTCCACGGGCCGATGATCAGCACGGTCCCCAGCGGCTCATACACGGTTCGAGCGGATGCCGGCGCGAGAACCAGAGGAATCCCGACGCGGCGCGGCCGCAGCCACCGCTTCAGATGGCGCAGCGTGTGGTCGAGCTCGGTGAGCACGATGCCGATCTCTGTCGCTTGAGACTCTGTCGGGTGCTTCCCGAGGTCGCGGGTGAGCGCCCTCTCGAGAAGCTCCTGATTGTCGAGAAGCAGATCCCGAAGAGCGTGAAGCTGATCACGGCGCCATTCGTACGGCTTCGTGACGCCACGTGAAAACGCTGCGCGCACGTGTTCGACGGCTGTCTCGGCATCCGTGCGAGTTGTCGACATCGACTCCCCTTTCACTGTTCGAGGCACTGGGCTACAACACTACGCCGGTGCTGCTTCATCTATACTGGCCGCGGTGCGCCGGGAAGTCTGGTCGGCAATTCCTATCCGCGACCCTGGAGACCGTGCATGTCCAAGAACCGCAGCACCCGAACATTTCTCGGCCGCGGCAACTTCGCCGAGGTCACCCGCGTCGGCGAGATCCTGCGCATGGAGACGGTCGGCGGAATGCTTCTCGTCGGTGCCGCGATCATCGCGATTATCTGGGCGAATTCGCCGTGGGCTGATGGCTATTTCACCGTGCGCGACATCACGATCGGGCTCCCCTCGCTGCATCTCGACTTGACGATCGGGCAGTGGGCGTCCGATGGCCTGCTTGCCATCTTCTTCTTTCTCACCGGTCTCGAGCTCAAGAAGGAGTTCGTGATCGGTGACCTGCGCACGCCGGCAACAGCGCTTGTTCCGGTAGCTGCCGCGTTCGGCGGCGTCGCCGTTCCCGCGATCATCTACGTGATCATCAACCTCGGAACGCCGAGTGGGCTGCAGGGCTGGGCCATACCGACGGCGACGGATATCGCTTTTGCCGTCGCCGTGCTCGCCATCCTCGGATCGCACCTGCCCAGTGCTCTCCGCATCTTCCTGCTCACGCTCGCCGTCGTCGACGACCTCATCGCGATCGTGATCATCGCGATTTTCTACGCCGACGGGTTTTCGTTGGTCCCGCTGCTGCTCACGCTCATTCCACTCGCGGCATACGCTGTGCTCACCCACGTGTTTCCGCGCTTCTTCGGGCGGAGCGCGTGGGCTCCGTGGGTGATCCTGCTTCCCATCGGTATTGTCGCATGGGCCCTGCTGCATTCGTCGGGGGTTCACGCGACGATTGCTGGCGTCGCGCTCGGCTTCGCCGTTCCCGTTCGCCGGATGGCGAAGCACGGCGGTCCCGATTCGGGCCCAGGGCTCGCCGAGGTGCTCGAACATCGTTTGCGCCCGCTGTCGAGCGGGTTCGCCGTGCCCGTGTTCGCGTTCTTCGCCGCCGGCGTCGCGATCGGCGGAGTGGACGGATTCATCTCGGCCGTCACCGACCCCGTCATGATCGGCATTCTTGCCGGACTGGTGCTCGGCAAACCCATCGGCATCACGCTCACCACCTGGCTGCTCACTCGCTTCACGAAAGCGCGGCTCGATGGCTCTCTCGCGTGGATCGACGTCATCGGAGTCGGCCTGCTGGCCGGAATCGGGTTTACAGTGTCACTGCTCGTCGCTGAGCTGAGCTTCGGGCCTGACAGCCCGCACGGCGATCATGCCAAGATCGCGATCTTCACGGCATCCGTTCTGGCTGCTCTTCTTGCCGCTATCGTGCTGCGCGCACGCAACAAGCACTATCGGAAAAATACGGAGGAAGAGAGCGTCGATCTCGACGACGATGGCATTCCCGACGTGTACCAAGGCCGCGACGGCGAATCAGCTCGCGACTGAGACGAGCTCAGTGTTTCGCTTGATGATCAGGCGACGGAGGTAGGGCACAAGCACGATGCGTTCCGCCAGACTCCCGAAGATCGGCGACGCGAGAGTGATCGTGTCGGTCATCCGCGTACCGGTGATGAGCCGTTCGAAGGTGTGCTCGTGCCGAAACAGTCTGAATGGCCCTCGTGCCTGCTGATCCACGAACCGTTCGGGGTGTTCCAACTCGACGATCTCTGAGGTCATCGTGAACCAGATTCCGAAATGACGGGCCCTCCAGGTGACGGTTTCGCCGAGCCCGATCCGTCCCGACCTGACCCCGGCGATTGCTCGTTCCCCCGACTGGGCCATCGAGCTGGCGTGAGCGTCGATGTCCAATGAGATCTCGAACAGTGCATCGATGTCCACGGGAGCATCCGTGACGAGAGTGAAGGTCGAGCTCATGGCCCCATTCTTCCGTGAAACCTTCCGCTGTCGCCACCGAGGCACCCTCCTCCTGTCGCAATTGTCTCCAGGCACCCCGATCGAGTTCCTCTCTGGGAACTGCCTTCCCGAGTGAGATGCCACAAAATGCCCCTTTTCATCGGTGAAAGCGGGGCATTTTGTGGCATCTCACTTTTTGAGCACGGCCGCTCCCAGCTGTGTACGCAGATACCGAGACCCCGCCCGTGTTCGGTCTCGAAAGACCAACTGACGTTGTGAAAAGAGTCGCGTTCGATACACGCAGTAGGGTGTCGCCATGGATTGGCGTAATGACCGCATCGGATCAGCAGCTCGGGGCGAGAACCCGACAGTCATCGCAGAACTGACGAGCGGTTTCGCCGTTATCGGCGACGTACAGTTTCTCCCCGGGTATTGCGTTTTGCTCGGGCGCGACCCCCGAGCACGGTCCCTGGCCGACATGCCGAGGCGGGAGCGTGTGCAGTTTCTCGCCGATGCCGATCTTCTCGCAACAACCGTTGAGCAGTCCTGCCGCGAAATCGACGCGGACTTTCGTCGGATCAACCTCGAGATCCTGGGCAATACCGATGCTTTCGTTCACGCCCACGTGTGGCCGCGCTACCAATGGGAGCCCGAACACCTTGTCCCGAAACCCGTCTGGCACTACGACCCATCAAACTGGAGCAACCCGGCGACCGCACTCGGTCCGGAACACGCCCAACTGCGTTCACGCATCACCGAGACCGTGAGGACGCTTGCGGCACACGACGACGTGCACATCGGCTGACCCGATCTATGTCGTCGCTGTGGCCTCCGGCTCCTTCGGCTTCACCGGCAAAATAGCATCGAGAAGCTGCTGCACCCACGTGATGAGGTCGGCATCGGCCATCACCTGTCCGTTCGGCTGCGGGATCGGCACGATGAGGGCGTTTGCCTGTGTAAGCATCCTCGCCTTTGGGTACATGCGCTTCAGCCGCACCTGAATTGAATCGGGCAGATCCACCGGGGCAAGCCGGAGGTTGGTGCCCATCGTGATCACCTCCGAGAGGTTCGAGCGCTGCGCCCGCTGCCGCAGTCGAGTGACGGCGACGAGGTTCTGCACGCGTTCGGGCAGCGGACCGTAGCGGTCGACGAGCTCGTCGATCACGAGGTCGATCTGATCATCGGCAGCGGCAGGCGCCGCGGCCGCGGAGAGCTTCTGGTACGCCTCAAGACGCAGGCGCTCGCTGTCGATGAAGTCCTCGGGAATGTTCGCGTCGACGGGAATCTCAAGCCGCAGCTCGGTCTGCCCCTCAGCAACGTCTCCGCGGAATGTCGACACCGCTTCGCCGATCATGCGCAGGTAGAGGTCGAACCCCACTCCCGCGATGTGCCCCGCCTGCTCGCCGCCGAGTAGGTTGCCAGCCCCGCGGATCTCCAGGTCTTTAAGGGCGACCTGCATTCCGCTGCCCAGCTCGTTGTTGGCGGCAATCGTCTCAAGGCGATCCTGGGCAGTCTCGGAGAGAGGCTTCTCGCCGTCATAGAGAAAGTAGGCATAGGCGCGTTCTCGTCCGCGGCCGACTCGACCGCGCAGCTGATGCAGCTGGCTCAGACCGTACTTGTCTGCCTTGTCGATGATGATGGTGTTCGCGTTCTGAATGTCAAGGCCGGTCTCGATGATCGTTGTGCAGACGAGTACATCGAATTTGCGCTCCCAGAAGTCGACGACAACCTGCTCGAGAATCGACTCCGACAGTCTTCCGTGTGCGACGGCAATGCGCGCCTCCGGCACGAGCTCTGCCAGCTCGGTGGCGACACGGTTGATGCTCGCGACCCGGTTGTGCACGAAGAAAACCTGGCCTTCGCGCAGCAGTTCTCGGCGAATCGCAGCGCTCATCTGCTTGTCGTTGCGCGGCCCGACGAAGCTCAGAATCGGGTGTCGCTCCTCGGGAGGAGTCGCGAGCGTCGACATTTCACGGATGCCGGTGACGGCCATCTCGAGCGTTCGGGGAATTGGCGTCGCGCTCATTGCGAGCACGTCGACGTTCGTCTTCAGCTTCTTGAGGGTGTCTTTGTGCTCGACGCCGAATCTCTGCTCCTCGTCGACGATCACCAGCCCGAGGTTCTTAAATGCCACTTTCTCGGTGAGCAGTCGATGGGTTCCGATCACAACGTCGACGCTGCCCTGCGCCAACCCCTCGAGCGTCTCACGCGCTTCTTTGTCTGACTGGAACCGGCTGAGCGAACGCAGGTGCACGGGGAAGCCAGCGAAACGCTCCTGGAATGTCTCGCCGTGCTGCTTGACAAGCAATGTTGTCGGCACGAGGATCGCCACCTGCTTGCCCTCCTGCACCGCCTTGAACGCGGCCCGCACCGCCACTTCGGTCTTGCCGAATCCCACGTCGCCCGAGAGCAGGCGATCCATCGGGATCGGCCGCTCCATGTCGCGCTTCACCTCGTCAATTGTGGTGAGCTGGTCTGGCGTCTCGGCAAAGGGGAATGCGTCTTCAAGCTCACGCTGCCACGGGGTGTCCGGCCCGAAGGCGTGCCCCTTCGCCGCCATGCGTGAGGCGTAGAGCTTCACAAGCTCAACGGCGATGTCACGTACGGCCTTGCGCGCCTTGCTTTTCGCCTGCGACCAGTCGCTCCCGCCCATCTTCGACAGGGCAGGCGACTCACCGCCGACGTAGCGGGTGAGCAGGTCGAGCTGATCTGTGGGGACGAGAAGCTTGTCTCCGGGAAAACCGCGCTTCGAGGGCGCGTATTCAAGCACGAGGTACTCGCGCATCGTCTTCACCGCGTTGCGGCCTCCGGTTGACACCTCACGCCGCGTCATCTCGACGAAGCGGCCGATGCCGTGCGTCTGGTGCACAACGTGATCGCCCGCCGTCAGCTGCAGCGGGTCAACGACGTTCTTTCGCCGTGTGGCGAGCTTCTTCACGGCTCGCGAGTCGTATCCGACGGAACGTCCATAGAACTCGGCCTCGCCCACAAGCGCGAACGAGATGCCGGGGAGTTCGAAACCGTGCTCGATGACGGCTTGCACGAGGTACACGACGCCGGTTTCGACAGCATCCGGGAGCTCTTCGACGATGCGCGCCGCGATGCCGCGCTCGGCGAGCACGTCGAGTGCTCGTTCGAGGAGGCCCTGACCCTGCGCCGCCACGGCGATGGTCCACCCCGCCAGGCGGCGCGCGTCGACGTGCCCGATCGCGCCATCGACATTGCCCTGGAAGCTCGGAACGGGGTCGGCGGCGACCCGCACCTCTGTGAGGTCGTCCAGTTCGAGCTCTTCAGGCAGCAGGTCGTCTGGGCGCTGCTGGAACGGGCTGAACGTCCACCACGGGCTCTCAGTCTTCTGCTCTCCCGGGCGCGTGAACGTCACGTCGTCGCGCAGCGCGTTCAACGAGATGAACTCGCCCGCACCGAGGTCAATGGGGGCCTCTGCTCCTGCTGTCGCGGCGCTCCAGGCGGCTTCGAGAAACTCCCGGTTGGTCTCAGAGAGGCTGATCGACCGGGCGACGACCCGTTCGGGCGAGAGCACGGCGACTCCCGTACCCTTGGGCAGGTAGTGCGCAATCGACACGAGCCGATCAAGAAGAGCTGGCGCGAGAGACTCCATGCCTTCGACGGGAATTCCGGCGGCAACCTTCTCGAGCATCGTCGAGAGGCTGGGAAACTCGGGGAGCATCTCTGCTGCACGCTGCCTGACGCCTGCCGTGAGCAGCAACTCCCTGCTCGGCAAGAGGGAGACCTCGCTGTACTCCTCGGTGCTCGAGCGTTGGTCCGACACCGAGAACGGCTTGATCTGATCGACCTCGTCGCCAAAGAACTCGACGCGAACGGGGTGGTCGGCTGTCGTGGGAAAGACATCGAGGATGCCTCCGCGCACGGCGAACTCGCCACGACGTGACACGAGGTCGACGCGTGAGTAGGCCAGCTCGATAAGGCGGGTGACGACCGCACCCATCTCGTGCCCACGGCTTCCCGTCTGCAAGTGGATCGGCTCGATGTCGGTGAGGTCGTGGGCAATAGGCTGCAGGGCGGCGCGCACAGACGCGACGATCACGAGGGGCTTCTCCCCCGACCATTCCGCCATGCGCCAGAGCGCGTCGATGCGGCGGCCGACAATCTCGGAGCTGGGGCTCAAACGTTCGTGCGGCAGGGTCTCCCATGCCGGAAACGCCACGATTTCTGCGTCGGGGGCAAAGCTGGGCAGCGCCTGCTGCACGCTCTCCGATTCACGGCCCGTCGCAGTTACCACGAGCACGGCGGGCGGCTTGCCCGCGGCGCGGCGTCGTTCGATCAGCCCGCCGAGCAGCGCAAGGCGCATGCCCTCGGCTACCGAGAAGTCGGCACTCTGCTCGGCATAGGTGAGTGCGGTCGAATAGCTGGGATCGTGGGCGAGAATTCGGCTGAGGCCCTGGAGTTTCACCCGAGCATTCTACGCGGCACGTACGACAACGCGGGTCAGATCCGCGGAGCGTGAACTTTCTGCTGTGCGGCGACGAGACCATCGTCGACAATCAGCATGACGGCATCCGCGGCATCCGCGATCACAGACGGCAGCACCTGGCGCTCGTCAGCGCCAAACGGACGCAGCACGTAATCAGCGGCGTCTTGCCTTCCAGGAGGGCGACCGATTCCGACGCGAACACGGGTGAAGTCGGCGGATGCCGCTTTGCCGATGTCGCGCAGACCGTTGTGCCCGCCGTGTCCGCCTCCTGTCTTGAGCTTGAGCGACTCGAAGGGAATGTCGAGTTCGTCGTGCACGACGATCAGCCTGTCGACGCCGAGAGAGTAGTAGGCAAGAAGCGCCGCGACGGGGCCACCCGAGGTGTTCATGTACGACATGCTCTTCGCCACGACGATCTTTGGCCCGCCCGGCACCATCCGACCCTCGGCGACGAGGGCGTGGGCCTTGTGGCGTGAGAATTTCGCGCCACACCGGCGGGCAAGTTCGTCGGCGACCATCTGGCCCACGTTATGCCGTGTGTTCGCGTAGCCGGTTCCCGGGTTGCCCAGGCCAACGACGAGCCAGGTGTCGGCTGCCATCTGATTCCTCTCTCACGGACAGGTCGGGCCCGCAGCCGCGCTTCTTTCGAAGGCGTGCAACGGGCCCGGCGCTGTGTGAATTACTCTTCGGGCTCGCTCTCGGCAGCCTCAGCCTCGGCCTCTTCGGCGGCCGCTTCTTCTTCTTCAGACGGAGCAGCAGGCACGGTGACGTGCGCGAGGAACAGGTCTGCTTCCTCGGCGAGCTCTGCACCCTCGGGCAGCTCGATGTCACCAGCGAGAACCTGCGTGCCCTCGACGGCGCCTTCGACGGAGAAGACGAGTCGCTCCGGGATGTTCGTCGCAGCGACGTTGAGGCGAACAGTGTTGACCTCCACCATCAGGATCGTGCCGCTGAAGGATTCGCCTTCGAAGTGCACGGGAACCTCGACGTCGACGCGCTCGCCCTTCTTGATGACGATGAGGTCGACGTGCTCGATGATCTGTGTCACCGGGTCACGCTGAACATCCTTGACGAGCGAGAGGTGCTTCTTGCCCTCAACCTCGAGCTCGATGAGCGCGTTGCTGCGGCGAAGCAGCAGCATCGTCTCGTGCCCGGGGAGCGTGAGGTGCAGCGGCGCCTCGCCGTGCCCATAGACCACTGCGGGAATCTTGCCTGCGGCGCGGAGCTTGCGCGCCGCACCCTTGCCAAACGACTCGCGCGTTTCCGCGCCGAGCTTGAGCTGATCAGCCATGGTGATATCTCCTCGCCGGACTGGCCGGCTGGTTGGTTGGGCACGCGGCCCGATAAACGATTGTGTTGTCGACTCGAACGCGTGTCAGCGTGAGGACAAGCCTGTGCCCATCCACCGCGTCGATCACGGACACCAGTGGAGTCCCTCGCCGAAGTTCAATCCTTGAGTCTACAGCATCACAAATGCGTCACTGCGCAGCCTGCTCGGCAGTGGGCGACGTCTCTCGCAGAGACAACGCCACGACGCGCATCACAACGCCGGAGGTCAGCAAGAAGACGGCGAGCACGGCACTGAACCCGCACAGGCACCAGACAACGGCCGTCGTCGTCGCCCAGACCGGAATGATCGGCACGGTCTCGGGAGTCGCTGCAGACAAGAAGACCCCGAACGCCACCCACATCGTCACCCAGAACAGCCCGAATGCATAGAGAGCGGCGGCAGACAGCCTGCTGACTGCAGCGACAGCGGCGCAGAGAAGGGCTCCGGCGAACACCATGATCACCGAGCCGACCGAGAGGTCTGGCGACGCGAACACCCGGTATTCGACGCCGAGCTGATGCCCGCCTGCCCAGACCAAAGCCGCGCCGGGAATGCTCAGAACTACTGCCGCTCCCATAGCGATGATGCGCCCGAGCGGCGAGACGCGCGAACCCGCTCGGCGACGCTCTCGATGCCCGAGCGCTGCGGCAAGGCAGACGCAGCCCAGCACAAGCACGAATCCGGACGCTGTCGCGAGGCCCGCCACCTCGGCACCGTCGGGGAACACCACCACGTAGACGCCCCGAAGCCAGTTGACCGGGTGCACATCACGACTGCCGATGGAGAACGGAATCACGAGAGCCAGAATCGAGATGAGAATCTCAGCGGATGCCGCAATGATCACGCCGCACGTCGAGACGACCATCGTCGCCGCCGAGATCGCGATCAGCACAAGACCGGCACTGATGCGCAACCAGTCGGCTGAGCCGAACGCCCCATCCCCCGCACCGCCCGCCAGCACAGACGCGCCGCCGGTGAACACAAGACCAAGCCCGAGAAACTGAGAGACAACGGCGACGATCGCGCTCGCAACGCGGCGCTGCCACGGCGGCGCCGTCGCTGCAGACCGCGTGCTCGCCGCAGCATCCGAAATCTCGCTCATGCCCCGAGTGTAGAGGGGTGCACACGTTCAGCACCGACCGACGCTCGATTCAGCGGGCGCGGGCGTCCAATGCGCGCGTGATCTGCCGCCGCGCGTTCTCGACAATGCCCGCGACGGACTGGTCGATGTCAACCTGCACGGCTGGTTCGTCTGCTGCTAACGGCTCGAGCGTGTCGATCTGAGAATCCAGAAGCGTTGTCGGCATGAAGTGGTCGCTTCGCCCCGACATGCGCTGCGCGAGCACATCGCGGTCACCCGTGAGATGCACGAAGATCGCATCGGGCGCCACAGCGAGAATTGCGTCGCGATACGAACGGCGCAGCGCCGAGCAGGCGACAACGGCACCGGTCCCCGACTGTCCCGAGTCGTGCAGCACGCGTCCAACTTCCGCGAGCCACGGCCAACGATCCTCGTCTGTCAGGGGAATTCCCGCCGCCATCGTGGCGATGTTCGACGGCGAATGCAGCGAATCACCGTCGATGAACGGAACACCCATCGCGGCGGCGAGCGCCGACCCGACGGTGCTCTTGCCCGAACCAGAGACGCCCATCACCACGATCTGCGGGGTGCGGGTCTGCGCCGTGGAGGAACTCATCACTACCGAGCTTAACGGCTCACCAGTCATGAACCGTGCCGTCGGCGAGACGGTTGTAGGGCAGGTAGGCCGTTTCGTAGGGGTACTTTCCCGCCTCATCGACGTCGAGCTCGACGCCAAGGCCTGGTTTGTTGCCCGGATGCAGGTAGCCATCGTCGAAGGTCATCGACTGATCGAAGACGGCGTTTGTCTTGTCGCCGTGCTGCATGTACTCCTGGATGCCGTAGTTGTGGATCGCGAGGCCGACGTGCAGCTGCGCGGCGAACCCGACGGGTGAAATGTCTGTTGGCCCGTGGAAGCCGGACTTCACTTGGTACATGGCGGCGTAGTCCATCACCTTCTTGAGCGGGCTGATGCCGCCGAAGTGCGTTGACGCTGCACGCACATAGTCGATGAGCTGCTCCGAGATGAGGTTCTGGAAGTCCCACACCGTGTTGAAGATCTCGCCGATCGCGAGCGGAGTTGTCGTGTGCTGGCGCACGAGGCGCAGCGCCTCTTGGTTTTCGGCGGGCGTGCAGTCTTCCAGCCAGAACAGGTCGTACGGCTCGAGGTCCTTGCCGAGCTTTGCCGCCTGCAGCGGGGTCATGCGGTGATGCCCGTCGTGAAGCAGCGGAAGCTCGGGCCCGAACTCGCCTCGAACCGCTTCGAAGACGGTCGGCACGTGTCGCAGGTAGGAGCGAGTGTCCCAGTCCTCCTGCGAGGGAAGTGCTCCGCGCTGGGCCGGTTCGTGGTCGTAGCGCACGCCCTCGTTGCCAGGCAGCCCCTTGTTCGACGCGATGCCGTAGATGGATTCAAGGCCGGGCACACCGGTCTGAACGCGAATCGATCGATACCCAAGCGACTGGTGCTCGCGGATCGAATCGAACAGTTCAGGAAGTTCCTTACCCGACGCGTGACCGTATGCCATCATGCCGTTTCGGCTCGCGCCCCCGAGCAGCTGGTAGACGGGCATCCCCGCGGCCTTGCCCTTGACGTCCCAGAGCGCCATGTCGACGGCGGCGATCGAAGCCATCGTCACCGGTCCTCGGCGCCAGTAGCCGCTGCGGTACAGAAACTGCCAGGTGTCTTCGATGTTCGATGCGTCGCGCCCGATGAGCAGCGGAACGATGTGCTCGCTGAGATACGCGGCGGCGGCACGTTCGCGGCCGTTGAGCGTTGCATCGCCCAAGCCCGTCACACCATCGTCTGTCGTCAGCTTCAGCGTGACAAAGTTGCGGTCAGGGCTGGTGACAATCACTTCGGCTTTGTCGATCTTCACGTCAGTTGCTCCTTGTGCTTGTTCAGAATGAAAGGTACACCTCAGTCGACCGGTGGAGCAGAACTCACGGGACGCTGGGATTGAAATGCTGCCGTCGACAGCGCAGGATCAATGGATGCCGTCTCGCCACGCTCGCGGCGTGCATCGATCTCGGCAACAATCTCGCGGTGACGGCTGTCAGTCAGAGGGTAGAAGATCATGATCGCAATTGCCACGATCGAGCAGACGAGAGGGATGAGCCCTGCGCCGGCGCGAATGCCCAGCTCCGCATGAGCGGTCTGCTCTGCCGCCCCGGCCGCGTAGCCACCCCACGAGAGCGCAAATGCCGCCAGCGCTCCCCCGATGGCCTGACCCGTCTTGCGTGTGAACGAGAAGAGCGCGTAGATGATGCCTTCAGACCGCACCCCTGTCTTCCACTCGCCGTACTCGACGGTGTCGGCTTCAAGCGTCCAGACGAGCATGTTCACCAGCACGATTCCCAGCTGCGCGATGAGGAGGCCGCCGAATCCGAGCCAGACGAGGTTCGACGGCGTGAAGAACATGATTGCACCGCCCGCAGCCATGATGATTCCCCCGGCGACGTATCCGGCGCGCTTACCCCATGTGCGAACGAGCGTGGGCATGACGGCGGCGAGGCCGAAGGTCATCACGATCTGAGCGACGGAGACAACCGCGTAAAGCGGAAGAGCGTGGAGCACGTCGCGCAAATAATAGAGTTGAACGGTCATGAGCGCCAACATGCCGGTCAGAAACACGAAGGAGCTCAGGCACAGCATGAGCAGCGGACGGTTGTGCTTGAGGGTCGCGAAGCTCTGCTTCATCGAGACGTTCTGCACGTCGCGAACCACCCGCTCTTTCGCGGTGAAGGCTGTGAACAGATAAAGCACCGTGCCCACGCCGACGAAGCCGAGAGTCAGGAACGTGAACGTCGTCTGCAGATCGGCTCCGGGAACGATCAGCGGTGCGACAAACACACCGAGACCGGCACCCACGATCATTGCCCCGATGGAGCGGGCACTTGCGAGCTTGGCGCGCTCACCGGCATCCTGTGTCATTGCGCCCGCAAGCGAGCCGTAGGGAATGTTGACGAGGCTGTACGCAAGACCGAGCGCTGCGTAGGTGAGGTAAGCGTAGAGAAGCATTCCGCTCTCGCCAATCTGCGGCACAGAGAACGTCAGGCATGAGAGCACGAGTAGCGGTACCGAACCGAACATGATGAAGGGGCGAAACTTACCCAGTCGCTTGCTGAAGACGCGGTCGACGATGCGCCCGGCAAAGATGTCGGAGAAGGCGTCGAAGACCCGAACGACGAGCAGGAGCGTTCCGGCCGCGGCGGCTGAGATTCCCGCGACATCCGTGTAGTACACCAGAAGGAACATCGTCGCTGTGGTGAAGGCCAGGTTGTTCGCCGCATCACCCGCACCGTAGCCCACGATGCTCAGCTTTGAGAGCTTCCCTTTCGCGGACTGCGTTTCTGAAACGGCGCTCAACGGACAAGCCCGTCGGTGGCGGTGGCTGCTATGTACATAAAACGGTATGGCTGGAGCATGAGACCTTCCTTCGCGTCATCGCGGGGCTGCACCCTTGCGACATCTCAATTGCCGATTCTCAAGTGAAACACGATCATCGACTTTTGGCAAACGGTTGCCGTTACCCTTTCCTGCATCCAGAAAGTGTTGAGCTCGCTTCGCCAAATTGAGCGACAACCGGTTGCCACGCTCAGAGAATCCTGCCACACTGAAGGAATCCGCATGAACGACGGCCAATCACGGTCGGCATCCAACGAAGGAGACCCAGGTGGCGAAAATCGGCGTACAGGCAATGATGCTGAAAGATAGCTTTGCGGAGGTCGGCCCCTATGAGACCCTTCGAAAGATCACCGATATCGGATATCACGCCGTCGAGATCTCTCAGATCCCGATGACCACAGACAATGTCGATGAGCTCGTGCGCGCCCGGGATGAGTTGGGCATGGACATCGCGTCCCTGTCGACGGGACTGCGCGGCAAGCCGGGGATGCCCCTCGACACGCTCTCAGAGAACTACGACAAGCTCGTCGCTGATTGCCGTCGGGTGAACACGTCGATGGTGCGCATCGGCATGCTCCCCTTCGATGCGATGGGTTCGCTCGACAAGGTTCTCGAGTTCTGCGATGACACGAATGAGTATGCGAAGCGCCTCGCCGACGATGGCATCCGCTTGTATTACCACAACCATCACGTTGAGTTTGCGAAGTACGACGGGAAGCTGCTGCTCGACATCATTGCCGACAGGGCTCCTGACGTCGGTCTGGAACTTGATGCTCATTGGATTCAGCGTGGCGGCAAGGATCCAGCGACGACGATCAAGCGCTACAGCGACCGCGTAGCGATGATCCATCTCAAGGATTACCGCATTGGGCAGGTGCCGGATGAGGCCTTCACGGCGCTTGACTCGGGTGATTTTGCCACTTTCATGCAGGCGTTCATCGGCGTTGTGCAGTTTGCCGAAGTCGGCGAAGGAAATCTCGATTTTCCCGGAATCATCCAAGCTGCGCTCGACAGTGATGCTGAGTATCTGCTTGTCGAGCAGGATCAGCTTTACGGCCGTGGCGTCTTTGACTGCCTGCAAACGTCCTACGACAATCTCGTCGATCTCGGGTTCAGCAAACTGTTCTGAGTATTCTCGTCACCTTCTTAACGCGCGCCGGGCACACCTCAGAGCGCTTCGAGCTGTTTGACTCGTGCGTTGGGTGTGTCGGGGCCGCCGCGTACGTCAGGTGCGCGGCCCGGTATCTCGCCCGGCGTCGGGCGGGTCACTGTCGTCGTCTCCGGGAGCGCGTCGCTGCCCCAGATACCGTCGGTTCACGTACCAGTCTGGTGGGGTCAGTCTGGGGTGGCCGTTTTTGTCGCGGGTGAGGGACCATTCGCCGCGTTCCAGCAATCTGTGGTGAAACCAGCAGACGATCAGGCCATTTGCAACATCTGTTCGGTCGCCGTTTTCCCATCTTTGCACGTGATGCGCTTCACACAACCAGGCGGGAATGTCACAGTCGGCAGCCGCGCAGGTGTTCCCATCGCGGGCGATCAACGCCAAACGCTGCTTCGCCGTGAAGAACCGTCTGGCGTGCCCGAGGTTGAGCACGTCACCATGTTCATCAATGGTGACGTTCATCGTGTCGCCATCGCACTGCATCTGTGTCACAAAGCTCATCGGCAACGGTGCTGGTGTTCCTGGAGACCAGGCAGCACCGGTACTGTTCTCCAGATCGTCGTCTTTCACCGTGACCATCACTGTTGGGCCACGGCCGTGGAGTTTCGGTGTGGAGTGTTGTTTCCCGACACCGCCGATGATTGACGTGAACACGTCGGCGCGTTCCTGCTGCCTTGTCCGTTCTTCGGGTGCTTGCTTGGTCGCGGCGAGCTCTTCAGCATGCATAAACGTCGGCGAGGTTCTCTTCGACATGCACGCGTCAAACACGGGTGTCACCTGCGCTGCCTGCTCGGGAGAGAGCACCCCGGTGATTTTCATCGATCCGTCGTCTTGGTGTTTGAAGACCAGCTTGCGTGCCTCATGGAGTTCTTCTGCTGTGGGTTCGACACCGTCAGGGTCCAGAGCAACACGAAACAAGCGGGCCTGCTGCCGCACAGCATCCGCCGTGAACGGCACTTCACCGTACGCACCCGTCGCATTACCGATCAGCGTTTTCTCGGCCCAGTCGATCTGCTCTGGGGAAACCCGGGGCAGAATCGGTGCCAACGTGCTGGTGATCGACTCGGCCACATCCAGACCAATCGTGCCTTCCGACAACGCCTGCGCGGTCTGAGCGAACACCGGGTCGAGAGGCAGACCGGTGTCGGACACTCGCGGTGTGGTGTGTTTCGCGACTGTCGCGAACCGATACGCTGTGGAGTTCTTCGCCCCCGTGATCACCTCAAACAATGCCGTGGGGCTCTTCGCACCGTGACGAGCAGCGAGACCATCAAACCCGGCATCCGTGTCCGACCGCCGGGCAATGTCTCCGACGTTTGAGATTTGGCGGCCTTCGATGATGCGGCTGCTGTTTCCCAAAAGGCCCGTGTAGGTCAACAGTGTGTTGGCGGAGAGACCGGCCGGGTCGATCGACGCGAGTCGTGACGCGGCAGAAAGCAAATCTTCCGCAGCCTCCACAGCAACAGCATCCGGACCCCCATTGGGTTCAAAACCAGGTGCCGTGACTGCTTCGTGCATGACCAGAGTATCGCAGGACCCACCGACACTCCCACCGACAGAACACCCGGTCAACCACCCATTGTGGATAACTCGTGAAAGTTCTCACCTGTGGACGAAGAAACAGCGAAGCTACTCGCGACGGTCAGGGCCGAGAGCTCTCCCGCACAGCTCCGCTGGAGCCGCGAATAATCAACTCAGTATCGAGACCCTGAGTAGCAAGCCGCGCTGCGGCACCGTCTGGGCCTTCCTCAATCAGCTGAAGCGTCTGCCTCACAGCGAGTCTTCCGGCATCCAGAAGCGGCGATCGCACCGTGGTAAGCGGAGGAGACGTGAAGTCAGATCCGAAGATGTCGTCGAAGCCAAGAATGCTGAACGTCCCGGGCACCGAAATGCCCTGCTCGGCCGCCGTGCGCATGAGTCCGATCGCCATGAGGTCGTTATACGCAATCACAGCCGTTGCCCCCGAAGCGATGACGCGTGAGAGCAGAGAACGCCCACCATCGATCGTCGGCTCTTGCGGTGCCGTTGACGTGATTGTCATTCCGCGCGCTTGAGCGCCCTCCTGAAGAGTCTCCCAGCGGTGGCGACTCATCCATGACCCTGACGGGCCAGAGAGAAACACGAGATCAGTGTGCCCCAGAAGCTCGAGGTGCGCGAGTGCCTGGTCGATGCCCGGCCCAATATTCGGCGTCACACTTGACACACCGTCGATCTGCCTGTTGATCACGACGAGCGGCTTCTCCTCGGCGAGCGCTTTGATCGCTTCGTCAGTCAAGCGGGAGGTTCCGAGGACAAGCCCATCGACGGCCGGTTGGATGCGTTGCGCCGACGCGGCTTCGCGCTCGCCCGACTCTTGAGACTCCGAGATGACCAGCGTGTAGCCTCTCTCGGCTGCGGCTTTCTCAGCCCCACGGACGATGCCGAAGATCACCGGGTTCGTAATGTCAGCGATCAGCAGGCCGAGGGTGTTCGTCCGCCCCGTCGGCAACGCTCGCGCCATGGGATTGAGCCGATAGTTCAGCTGCTTTGCGGCGTCGTGAATCTTCGCTTCGGTCTTGACGTTGATGCGGCCGGGCTGGCTCAGCGCACGTGACACTGTGGAGGGATTCACTCCCGCAAGTTTCGCCACATCGTAGATTGTGGGCGCAGAGCGGGCCTTCTTGCGTGCAGACGCGGGGTTACTCGCCACCGGTCATCTCCATTCCCCGTTCGGCCGAGGCTGCAGACAGCAACCCGACTCTACGGTAATACACCACCGCCGCGGGAGGCTCACACCGCGGCGGTGGCGTCAGCATCCTGTGACTTCAGTGCAGCGAGTCGCTTGCGTTCGTCTCGGCGCTGCTGCTGGCGATCGGGGTCAGGAACCGGCGAAGCAAGCAGAAGCTTTTGCGTGTACGGATGCTGTGGATCCTGGGTCACTTGACCGGCATCGCCCTGCTCGACGATCTCTCCGCGATACATCACAGCAACTCGGTGACTGATGTGGCGCACGACATCGAGGTCGTGCGACACGAACAGGTACGACACACCGGTGTCCCGCTGAATCTGCAGAAACAGATCGAGCACTGTCGCCTGCGTCGTGAGATCGAGCGCCGAAACCGGCTCATCGCACACGATGAGCTTGGGTGACAGAGCAAGCGCACGCGCGATCGCCACGCGCTGACGTTGACCTCCAGAGAACTCGCGTGGCTGCCTGTGCAGCGCATCGCTGGGAAGGCTGACTTGATCGAGCAGCTCTTTCACCCGCGCCTGAGATTCTTTCGGCCCGATGCCCTGGATTCCCAGGGGCTCGGCGAGAATGTCGCCGATCTCCATCGCCGGATTGAGCGATGTGTATGGGTCTTGAAAAACAACCTGCAGGTGGCGACTGAGCTTCTGTCGCTGCGCACGCGATGCGTGGCTGATGTCTGAACCGTTGAAGGCAATCGTTCCAGCCGACACCGGCGCGAGTCCCAGCACCGCACGACCGAGGGTCGTCTTGCCCGAGCCGGACTCCCCCACAAGGCCGAGAGTCTCGCCTTCGCCAATGCTGATGGATATATCGGTGAGTGCGCGAAATGGCTTCGCTCTGAAACCCTTTCCCCGGTAGTCAACGTTGAGCGAGTCCACCTCAAGGAGCGGCTTCTTCGTGTCTGCAGCATCCATCATGATTGCAACCCTCCTTCGGCGGTGACGAGCATGGTCATGGGCCTTTTCCCCTCGAGCATCGAAGACAGCAGCGTCTTCGTGTACGGGTCCTGCGGGTTGCGCAGAACCTCGCGCACCTCACCGGTTTCGACGAGCCGACCCTGCTGCATGACAACGACGCGGTCGCAGAGGTCGGCCACGACACCGAAGTTGTGCGTGACGAGGATCACGCCGACGCCGAGGCGCTTCTGCAGATCGCGAATGAGATCGAGCACGTCGGCCTGCACTGTCACATCGAGAGCCGTCGTCGGTTCGTCGGCAATGATCAGGTCTGGTTCGCAGCTGATCGCACCCGCGATGAGCACACGTTGGGCCATGCCACCAGATACTTCGTGCGGATACGCATCGAATGTACGCTGCGGATTGACGATTCCAACGTCGGTCAGCAGCTGCAGCGCACGCTTCTTCGCCTCGCGCTTGCTGATGCCGAGAATGCGCACCATTGGAGCGACGAGCTGCGACCCGCAGGTGTACGCCGGATCGAGGTTCGACATCGGCTCCTGCGGAATGTAGGAGATGCGCTTGCCTCGCAGCTTCGACAGCCGCGACTGGCTCACGGTCTCTTCGCCGGGGGCCACCGTGTAGTTACCGTCGAATTGGATGCTGCCCGAGACGATGCGTGCCTCATCGGGAAGCAGGCCGAGCATCGAGAATGCCGTCTGTGACTTCCCCGACCCCGATTCACCGACGATGCCGAGGACTTCACCGCGATCCACGGTGAACGACACATCGCTCACGACCTCCTTGACGGTGCCCGCTGCCTGGGGGTAGCCCACCGCGAGGTGCGAGACCTCGACAAGATGGTCGCTGGATGCGGGCGCAGGAACTGTGACGCGCTTCGTCGACGTCAGCGTGTTCTTGCGCGTTTTCGGCGTCGCAACCTTTTCGCGGTCTTCAAGGGCATCGCGCACGGCATTGCCGAGAAGCACGAGAGCACCGATCGCGAGTCCGATCACGACGGCGGGCCATACGAGGAGCGTCGGAGCGAGGTATACGTTGGCGAACCCCTCGGCGAGCATGACACCCCATGTCGCGACGGCCGGGTCGCCAAGACCGAGAAACTCCAGTCCCGACTGAATGGCGATCGCGACACCGCAGACGACGGCCGTCTGAATGATGATGGGGGCGCGAACGACAGAGAAGATGTGCCGGGCGATGATGCGTCCGTCGCCCAGTCCCGAGACGCGTGCGGCATCCACATACAGTTCATTGCGCACGGACTGCACGGCCGTGCGCGTCAGCCTGAAGTAACCGGGGCTGATCACGACGCCGAAGGCGATCATGGAGATCCAGACCGACGGGCCGAAAGCGGCACGGATGGTCAGCAGCAAGATAATCGCAGGGATCGCCATCAGCACATTGACTACCCAGTTCGAAACGGAATCGAAGAATCCGCCGTAGTACCCAGCGATGAGGCCAGAGGGGAGCCCAAGCCCAATCGCGACGACGGCGCAGAGCGCCGCCGAGATCAGCGTCGTCTGGGCACCGAGCACAATTCTGCTGAACGTGTCGCGGCCCGCACTGTCTGTTCCGAGAAGATTCGTCGCGTCGGGGCTGGCCAGTGTCTTGGAGATGTTCGCAAAGTTCGCGTCGAAAGGTGCGATCCACTGCGCGAAGATCGCGACGATGATCAAGACACCGAGCACCGCGATCGCGATCGCGCCCATCGGGTTCTTCAGCAGCTTGACGAAAATGTGCGTGCGGGCGATCGTCGCCTGCGACGCTTTTACCTCGATTGGTTCGCTCATGAGACACGCACCTTGGGGTTGAGCCACCCATTCGCCAGATCGACGAGCAGGTTGACGATGATGACAATGATGACTGTGTAGATGACCACGCCCATGACCAGCGGGGTATCGCCAAGAACCGTTGACTGCACGGCGAGGGCGCCCATGCCGGGGAGAGCGAAGATCTGCTCGATGATCACGACGCCGCCGAGCATGCCGATGAAGTGCAGGCTCAGCACGGTGAGGCCGGCAGGAGCAGCGCTCCGGAGCACATGCTTAAAGAGCACCACGGTTTCGGGAATGCCCCGACTGCGCAAGGTGCGCACATAGTCTTTTTCGAGTTGCGCGATGACCGCACTTCGGATCTGCTGAGCGGTGCTGGTCATGCCATTGAGCGCAAGGGCGATTGCGGGCAGCGTGAGCGAGAGCACCCAGGCACTTCCCGGGGCTCCCGGTTGAATGCTGCTTGTCGCGGGAAACCAGGCGAGGTTGATTGCGAAGATCGTCACGAAGATGACCCCGAGCACGAAGCTGGGAATGGCTTCGCCGACTACCGCTCCCACCTGAACGACACGGTCGATCCAGCCTCGCTTCACAGCCGCTGCGATGCCGATGAGCGTGGCGAAAATGGCGATCGCGATGATGGCGACGATCAGCAGCGTCAGCGTGACGGGCAGTCGTGTGAGAAGCGACTCGGCGACACCCTGGCTCGTGAACCATGAGACCCCGAGGTTGCCGGTAATCGCCTGCGAGGCCCACTCGCCGAACTGCACGATGATGGGGCGGTCGAGGCCCAGCTCATGTTCCTTGGCCGCGACCTGGTCCGGTGTCGCATACTCACCGAGGATGTTTCGGGCGATGTTTGATCCCGAGTAGTACAAAAGGAAGAACGTTGCTACGGAGATCGCGACGAGAACGGTTATTCCCGAGACGATGCGCTTGATGATGAACGTCAGCATGATGTTGATCCATTACTGGTCGCCGATGAGCGGTGGGGGAAGCTGCGCTTCCCCCACCAGACATCAGGAGACCGGGGAATAGTTGTACAGGTTCGGAACGGCCTGCTGCACCTGCGGTTCCACGGTGACCTTTGAGTCGTCGCTGTAGTACAGCTGGTTCACGCGGTACCACGGGGCGAACCACGCGTTGTCTGTGACGTACTGGTTCACATCCTTTGCGAGCTCGCCGCTCTTCTCGCCGCCGAAGTGCACGGCATCGATGTAGCCAGCGATCTCATCGTCCGTGGTCTTGAACGGGTTGTATGCGGCATCCGTTGAAATCATCTGACGGATGGCCACCCACGGCTCACCCTGGAAGATGCTGAACCATGCAACTGCGTACTTGCCCTGAATGATGTTGGGTACGTAGTCGGCGATCGTCGCGGACGTGAGCTTGACTGTGATGCCGACGTCAGCGAGCTGCTGCTTGGCCATTGCCATGAACGTCTCGGTGTCGGGAAGCATCGGGATCTCGAGAGTGAAGCCGTCGGCATAACCTGCCTCGGCAAGAAGTTCCTTTGCCTTCTTCGGGTCATATGCGTAGGCGTCGTCAAGCTCGGGAATGTACGCTTCCGTCGTCTTGCCGAAGACCTGTGAGGTGACTTCACCCTCGCCGAGCAAGGCTTCGTCGAGCATGGTCTGCCGGTCAAATGCATAGTTGATCGCCTGGCGAACCCGCACGTCCTCAAGCTCCGGTGCGATTGCACCGTCGCGGTCGAAGAGAAGAAGGCCCTGCCAGTCAACGGGGTAGCTCGTCTTCTTGAGCCCCTTCTTGTCTGCCTGCTTGCTGGTCTTCGGGTCGAGGAGCGTGGCATCCACCTGTCCCGAGACGATGGCATTCACACGTGAGGTGACTTCGGTCAGCACCTTGAAGACGACCTTGTCGTACTTCTGGAGGTCGGGGTTCCAGTAGTCCTCGTTCTTCGTGAACGTGAACTGTGATCCGTTGACGGACGCCTTCTTGTCAAGAATGTACGGGCCGCTGCCGACGGGAACTGTCTTGACGCCGTCGGTACCCAGCACGTCGGGGCTTCCCATGAATCCGGCTGCCTGGCTGAGGTAATAGAGCATCGCGGGGTCGGGCTCGGTCAAGGTGATGTCGATCGTGTCATCGTCGACGACATCTACTGATTTGATCGATTTCCCCTGGTTGGCGTCGGGACCGTTCGCCTCAGTGAAGTGATCGAGGTTTGCCTTTGCCGCCTCAGCGTCGAAGGTCGCACCATCGGTGAAGGTCACGTCATCGCGCAGATCCACGGTGAGCACCGTGTTGTCGTCGTTGTACTGCCACTCCGTGGCGAGCATCGGCGAGAGGGTGCCATCTGGCTCGCGCAGAATGAGCGTGTCGTACGCAGCCTGGTAAATCTGCATCTGGTGACCCAGGTGAGCCTGTGCCGGGTCGAATGAGTTGATGTTCTGCAGTACGCCGAGAGTCAGCGTTGTGGGGGCCGAGCCCGAGCCGCTGCTCGCGGCTGAGCCGGAGCATCCGGTGAGGGCGAGGGAAGCTGCAGCGACGACTGCCGCCGAAACCACCAGGGGTCGAAACTTCATTGTTTTCTCCTTGAGAGGATTCTCTGCTGTGAGGGCAAGCGGTTGCCAAATTACGCGAGACTTCCGCTGTGTTGTGCCAACGTTAGAGCACAATTCGCGCTGTGGCAACCGCTTGTCAAAAAATGTGACTTTGCCGATACATGGATGCCGAAGCACGGCCTGTAGCCCCCGCATTCATGCGGAGGCTACAGCGTGGCTGGGTTATGAACGCGTGACGAACGCACCCTCGGCCTCAATGCGCGCATTGAGCCCTGAAAGATAGCGTTCTTCATCGAAGTCGACCATGTCGACTTCCTCGCCTGTCCATGCCGAAAGGTGCATGGCGTTGGCCAGGCGAACACCGTTGATGCCGTCGGGACCAGGGGCGATCAGCGGCGTGCCGTCGAGAATGTTTGCAGCGAAGTTCTGCATCACGGTGGCGTGCTGCTGGCCCCACACCGACTCGTACTCGGTGACTTCCGTCTCATACAGCGCGTCGGCGTCGAGTTGGCCGGTGAAGAGCTTGCGCACGTCGTCCATGGACATGTCCTTCGAAAGCTCCTGCTCCGGTGCTTTGAGGCGCGTGATCGTCACCTTCTTCGAGCCTTCGACAACAATCTTTCCCGCGTCGAAGAGCATCTCGAGACGGTCGGTTCCGACAAGATCGTGCGTCGCCGTCATGAAGTGGCCCGTCGCGCCGTCACCGAAGTCGACGAGGGCATTCACCTCGTCTTCCACAGCGATGTCACGACGGAAGCCGAAAGCGAGCTTCGCGAAGCACTTCTTCGGAACGCCGCACATCCACTGCCACAAGTCGAGCTGGTGCGGCGCCTGGTTCACGAGAACGCCTCCGCCCTCGCCGCCCCAGGTGGCACGCCAATCCGACTGGTCATAGTAGCCCTGCGGTCGCCACCAATTCGTAATGATCCACGACGAGTGGCGCAGCGCACCAAGTTCGCCCGAGGCGATGAGCTTCTTCAGGTCGACGTACAGCGGGTTCGTGCGCTGGTTGAAGAAGACGCCGAACGTGAGCTCTGGCTTCGTCGCCGCATAGTCAATCACCTCGCGGGCCTGCTTCGTGTAGACGCCGACGGGCTTTTCGAGCAGAGCGTGAACTCCGCGTTCAAGGGCCGCAATGCCCATCTCGGGGTGCAGGTAGTGCGGAACGCACGTGACGACAGCGTCCACGTTCCCAGATTCGATCATGGCGATGTAGTCCTCGTAGAACGGAACGCCGAGTTCATCTGCCCGGTCTTTCTTATCGGGCAGAATGTCGCAGATGGCGCCGATCTCCATGTTCGGCACCATTCCGTCGCGGATGAAGGTGGCGTACATGCCGCCCTCCATTCCGAGGCCGATGATGCCGAGGCGAATCTTCGTGTCTGTCATGCGTTGATACTCCGTTTCGATGAGGACAGTGTGGACGTCACGTGCTCGGGGTACGACGAGGCGTAGACGTCGGAGATGATCTCGACGGTTCGCGCGGCCTCAGCTGGCGTGATCCAGAAGGCGTGCGGTTCGTCGAGGCGCGTGTAGAAGTCAGTGATGAGCCGCTCGTGCGAGACCCCCCAGTAAGATCGCTCCCCCGTCGCGGTCAGCTCTAGGTCAACCGTCTCGAGCGTTCCGTCATTCCAGCGCACCGTGAGATTCTCTCGGATGCTGAGATGACCGTGCTCGGCGACGATGTCAATGGTGACGGGCTCGTTCGCCGTATGCGCGAGCGTGGCGTAGAACACGGACTGCGCGCCGTTCTCATGGCGAAGGGTCATTTCAGCGGTGTCTTCGACCTCGATCGGCAGTGCACGTGTCGCGGCACTGCCGCTGACGGAGTCGACCGGTCCGACAAGCCACTGCAGCAGATCAAGGGTGTGGATCGCCTGATTCATCAGCAGGCCTCCTCCCCCGTGCTCCCACGTTCCGCGCCACGGCGCTGCTGCGTAGTACTCGGGGGTGCGGTGCCAGATCACTGTGCCCGACGCGCCCGTCACCTCGCCGAGCCGCCCAGAGTCCAGAATCTCTTTCGCCGCACGAACGGGGGTGTTGTAGCGGTTCTGAAAGCACACAGCGATCTTCGCGGTGCTGCGCTCGGCAGCGGCGACGACGGCAGCCGCCTGCTCGGGGTCGCGCGCGACGGGCTTCTCGACAATGACGTTGATGCCGAGATCGAGCGCGTCGATCACCGCGGCGGCGTGCTGTGAATGCGGAGTGCAGATGTGAACAACGTCGGGCTTCGCCGCCTCGAAGAGGTCACCGTGGGTCGCGAAGCCGGGAACGCCGAGGCGCGTCGACGCGGCGTCGAGGCGGCGTGCGTCGACGTCGCAGATCGCGACGAGCTCGGCATCCGGCATCTTTGCAATCGCATCGAGGTGCAGCGCCGAGATGTCGCCGCAGCCGATAACGGCAGACCGCGTCATCGTGTACTCACCCCCGCCTCAGCGAGAAGCCCGGCAAATGCTCGGGCAGCCTGCCCGAAAGCCGCGGGACCCGAGAATCCGCCGAGTGCATGCGCTTCATCCAGATGCGGCTCGAGGGAGGCGAACCCGGTGTACCCATCGTCTTTCAAAGCGGTGATCGTCTTGAGCACCTGGCCGTCGCCTTCCCCGGCAGGGACGACGCCGCCGGTTGCCGCGACAGCATCCTTCACCTGCAGGTAATCGAGGTACGGGCGCAATAGTGCATAACCGTCATCGTGCGGGTGCGTCACGCCGACCTGCACGAAGTTTGCGCTGTCCCAGGCAAGCCGAAGGGCCGGCGAACCGACGGACTCGACGAGGTCGAGCACACGCTCCGGTGTATCGCCGTAGATGTCCTTCTCGTTCTCGTGCAGCAGCGTGACCTTTTCACGCTCAGCCTCGGTCGCGAGCATCCGCATGCGCACCATGACGGCGTCGCGCGTACTGTCGACCGATACCCCTTCCCCACGGAAGAATGAGAATACCCGGATGCTGTCGGTGCCCAGCGCGTGCGCGACGCGGATGATCCGCTTCAGTCGCTCGACCTCGAGATCAGGATCAAGCGAAACGTCGACTTTGCCGATCGGCGAGGCGATCGCCGAGACACCCATGCCCGCGTCCGTCAGCATTGTGGCAAGCTGTGCGAGCTGATCGTCGTCGAGATCGACGACGTTCGTACCCCACGCGCTGCGCACTTCGATGTGCTGGGCGTCGAGGGCCTTGAGCACGGCGATCTGAATGGCCGGATCCGGGTCGATCTCGTCACCGAACCCCGAGAGGGTCCACGTCACTGCGCTGTCTGTCATGGTCTCGAACCGCCTTCGCTCGTTCACATCTGCGGGAACCTTGCGCGTGCAAGGCAATCATGCACACTCTAAACATCAGTCGTCGCTTTAGCAACCGCTTGCCATAATTGAGAATAGCTTATTCGATGTGTCCGAGATGAAATACGCGAACTTCGTATTGAGCAAGTGGCAACCGATTGACAAAACGGGGTGAGCGGGCGAGAATATGTGGCGTAGCCCTCTCTATCGAATGAACGAGGAAAAAGTCATGGTCGACCTGTCCCGCGCGCCGTTCTCTCTCTCACCCGACGCCATCGCGTGGGTGGAGAGCACCCTGGAGTCGATGACGCTCGATGAGAAGCTCGGCCAGCTGTTCATCAACCTCAACACCTCGTTCGACGAGGGCTACCTCGACGCGGTCATCGCCGAGCGCAAGGTTGGCGGCATCCGTTTCATGGGCGCCCCTTCTGCCACGGTGCAGGCGCACGTTCGCTACGCGCAGTCGCAAGCGAAGGTTCCGCTGCTCGTGGCATCGAACCCCGAGATGGGCGGCGCGGGAAGCATCGACGACGGCACACTCGTCACATCGCACCTCGGCGCCGGCTCAAGCCCCGACCCAGACGACGCTTATCGGCTCGGGTACGTCGGAGGTCGCGAGACCGCGGCGCTCGGCTGCAACTGGGCGTTTGCCCCCATCGTCGATATTCATCGCAACTGGCGCAACACGGTGATTGGCACACGCTCATTCGGCGACAACGCCGACATCGTGATCGAGCGCGCCAAGCGGTACTTTGACGGTCTGAGCGAGTCTGGTTCCGCAGCGGCGATGAAGCACTTCCCCGGTGACGGCATCGACGAGCGCGACCAGCACGTTGTCACCACGTACAACACGCTGGGCTACGACGAGTGGAACGACAGTTACGGCCGCGTGTACCGCGAGCTCATCGAGCACGGCGTGCAGTCGATCATGATCGGTCACATCGGCGCCCCTGACCTGTCTCGGCACTTCAGACCCGAGATGACGGATGCCGAGATCAAGCCGGCGACTCTCGCCCCCGAGCTTCTGCAGGATCTTCTGCGCGGCGAGCTCGGGTTCAACGGTCTGATTCTGACCGATGCGTCGATGATGGTCGGCATGACACAGGCGATGCCGCGCCGAGACGCCGTTCCCGCCGCCATCGCAGCCGGCTGCGACATGTTCCTGTTCTTCCGTGACCCGGCAGAAGACCTCGCCTACCTGCGTGCGGGCATTGAGAACGGCGTCGTCACGGAAGAACGCCTGAACGAGGCGCTGCTCCGCGTGCTGGGGCTCAAGGCATCGCTCGGCCTGCACGAGACGCCACGCGACGAGCTCGTTCCCCCGGTCGACGCCCTCGAGGTGATCGGAAGCGACGAGCATCGCGGCATCGCGGCATCCGTCTCAGAACGTGCCGTGACGCTGGTGAAAGACACGGCGGGCACGCTGCCGCTGACCCCGCAGACCCACCGCCGCATCCGGCTGTATGGAATTACGGGGCAGTCAGACTTCACGGGAACTGACCCGAGCGGCTATCTCGACATCGCGAAAGAAGAGCTCGAGCGCGTTGGCTTCGACGTGCACGTGTTCAAGAACGCGCTGCAGCGGCAGGCCGAAGGCGAAGAGGGCGTGTATTTTCACACGGTCATGGCCGACGAGGCCTCCGGTGACTATGCCGAGAAATACGACGCCGCTCTCGTGTTCGCGAACGTCGCCGGTTTTGCCCAGGAGGCAACGGTGCGCATTCACTGGTCGACGCCGATGGCAGCCGAGATCCCCTGGTACGTCACCGAGGTTCCCACGGTTCTCGTGTCGCTCAACCAGCCGAACCACCTGATCGACGTGCCGATGGTGAAAACGCTCGTGCACGCGTACACACCGAGTCGCGAGTCGATCAGAGCCTCGATCGAGAAGATCACGGGCGCGTCCGAGTTCACCGGCACGTTCAACGAGAACGTCTGGTGCGGCGATACCTGGGGAACCCGACTCTGACACACACAACACACAGACGTGTGCCAACCACAGCATTCAACGTAATGAGGATCACCATATGGAGCTGAACTCCGACCCCGATCGCCTGTTTCCTGTCGACCCGCGAACCCGCGAAATCGCCAGAGGGCTCTACGCGAGCGTCGCCGAGCTGCCGATCATCTCGCCCCACGGCCATGTCGACCCGCGAATGCTTCTCGATGACGAGCCGTTTCAGAACCCGACCGAGCTGCTGCTGCGGTACGACCACTATGTGACGCGGCTTCTGCACGCTTCCGGCCTCGGTCTGAATGAACTGGGGGTTCCCGATCGCTCGGGCACTGCGCCGACGGCGGAGCCGCGAGAGGCATGGAGAAACTTCTGTGCCAACTGGCACCTGTTCGCGGGAACAGCATCCGGTTATTGGTTCCGACACGAGTTCACAGAGCTGTTTGGAATCGCTGAACAGCCGGATGCCGCGAACGCCGACCGCCTCTACGACACGATCTCCGACGTACTGTCGCGCCCGAGCTTTCGCCCCCGTGCGCTGTTCGCCGACTTCGGCATCGAAGTGCTCGCGACGACGGACGACCCAATGGACGACCTCGCCGCTCACGCCGCACTCGCCGCCGATCCCACGTTCACCGGCCGGGTCACACCGACGTTTCGCCCCGATGCATATGTGAACCCGGCAAACCCGGCGTTCATCGGCAATGTCGAGCGCCTCGCCGCGTGGAACGGGACTGCCGTCGATGACTACGCCGGCTACATCGCTGCCCTCGAGGCACGCCGCCGACACTTTGTGGAGCATGGAGCGTTCTCTGCGGACCACGGAGTTCTGCAGCCACTGACGCTCGACCTTGACGCCGACACGGCAGCCGCTCTGTACGCCCGAGCCGTCCGCGGCCAGCTCAGCGCCGATGAGGCAGCCGTGTTCCAGGGGCACATGCTGCTCGAGTCCGCCCGCATGTCCGTTGATGACGGCCTGGTGATGACCATTCACCCCGGTGTCTTCCGCAATCACAGCGAGCCGACGTTTGATGCGTTCGGCGCTGACACGGGCCACGATGTGCCCGTTCGCACCGAGTACGTCGAGAACCTGCGCCCGCTGCTGCGGCGCTACGGAAATGTCCCCGACTTTCACCTCGTGCTCTTCAGCGTCGACGAGACCTCATACTCTCGCGAGATTGCGCCGCTCGCCGGCTTCTACCAGAGCCTGTACATCGGGGCGCCCTGGTGGTTCCTCGACGCGCCAGACGCCGTGCAGCGCTTTCGCTCAGCCGTCACCGAGACCGCTGGCTTTTATCGCAGTTCAGGCTTCATCGACGACACGCGGGCGTTCCTGTCCATTCCAGCACGCCACGACATGGCCCGCCGGCTCGACTCCGCGTTTCTCGCTCGCCTTGTTGCCGAAGGCCGACTTGATGAGCCGATGGCACAGAAGATCGCCGTTGACCTTGTCGACGCACTCCCCCGAAAGGTATTCAAACTATGACGACGTCTTCCCCGTTGACCCGCGAGGCAGCGTTCGGCACGACGATCGCGGCACCACCGCGCATCGTGCACATCGGTCTCGGCGCGTTTCACCGTGCGCATCAAGCCTGGTACACGGCACACGCTGTCGATGCGGCGGAGTGGGGCATCGCCGCGTTCACGGGGCGAAGCCCCACGGCCGCAGACGAACTCGCCGGGCAGGGCGGCGTCTACACGCTCATCGAGCGCGCAGCCGCCGACGACACCGCCGAGATCATCCCCAGCATCGTTGAGACGCACGACGGAGCAAACCTCGCGCGGCTCCGCGAACTGTTCGCGGCGCCCGAGACAGCTGTCGTCACGTTGACGGTCACCGAGACCGCCTACCGGGTCGCCGCGGACGGCTCGCCGAACATCACCGACCCGGCGGTCAACCGCGATATCGACGCTCTGCGCTCCGGCACAGACCCGGAGACCGTTCTCGGACGCCTCATCGCGGGCCTTGCCGCCCGCAAGGCAGCGGATGCCGGGGGCATCGCCGTCGTGTCGTGCGACAACATTCCTGACAATGGTGCGCTTGTGCGCTCAGGAACTCTCGGTTTGGCCGAGCGCATCGACGCCGACTTGCGCGAGTGGATCGCCGCTCACGTCTCGTTTGTGTCGACGTCTGTCGATCGCATCACCCCACGAACGACGGATGCTGACAGGAACACCGCCGAGCAGCTGACGGGCTTTGCCGATGCGTCCCCCGTCGTCACCGAGCCGTTCTCCGACTGGGTGTTGAGCGGCGGCTTTCCCGCAGGACGACCAGCGTGGGAGACCGCAGGGGTACGTTTCGTCGACGACATCGAACCGTTCGAACGTCGAAAGCTCTGGCTCCTCAACGGTGCCCACAGCCTCCTCGCCTACGCGGGCCTCCTCCGGGGGCACCACACCGTCGCCGAGGCCATGGCCGACACCGAGTGCCGCGCCTGGGTGCGCGAGCTCTGGGATGAAGATGTGCGCCATCTGCCGGCATCCCTCGATCTCGACGCGTATCGGGCACAGCTCGAGGAGCGGTTCGACAATGCGCGCATCGCGCACCACCTCGCACAGATCGGCATGGAGGGGTCAACAAAGCTCGCCGTGCGCATCGCGCCGGTCGTTGCGGCAGAACGTGCGGAAGGCCGTTCAGGCGCAGCATCCATTCGGGCTCTTGCTGCGTGGATCGCGCTGCAGCTTGACGGTCTCGATATTCACGATGCGAATGCGAGGGGAATCGCCGAGGCACGTCGCTCGCCGAACCCCGTGAGGGCGCTGCTGGCCGTTGTCGACGGTGACCTCGCACGCGACGCTGACGTTGTCGCGGCTGTGACCCTGGCGAAGGATCGGCTGCGCCCGGCCGATGCGCACGCTGTGGTCTGACGATTTCCCGCGTCATGTGAACGCAGCGGCTCAGGCCGTTTGCTAGCGTTGACCGAGGGAATCTCCAGCGTCGCACGACTCCTGCACGTCAGCCACGCTCGCGTGCGTTCACGACTTTCCCTTTCGCCCCCAGAAAAACGAGGAGATCTCATGGCGGACACCGCACAAGCCAACATCGGCGTCATCGGAATGGCGGTGATGGGCTCCAACCTGGCCCGCAACCTCGCGAGCCGCGAAGGCAATTCCGTTGCGATTTACAACCGCTCACCCGAGAAGACCCGCGCGGTCACCTCGGAGTTTCCCGACGCCGGCTTCATCGCGTCGGAGTCGATCGAAGACTTCGTTGCGTCGCTGTCGACTCCCCGCACCGCAATCATCATGGTCAAGGCAGGCGCGGGCACGGATGCTGTCATCGACCAGCTCACCGAGCACTTCGAGCCGGGCGACATCATCGTCGATGGCGGCAACGCCCTGTTCACCGACACGATTCGCCGCGAGAAGGCAGTGCGCGAGACCGGCATCAACTTTGTCGGCGCCGGCATCTCCGGTGGCGAAGAGGGCGCGCTGCTCGGGCCGAGCATCATGCCTGGCGGCTCCGCCGAGGCGTGGGAGACTCTGGGGCCGATCCTGAAGTCGATCGCCGCTGTCGCCGAGGGCGAGCCGTGCGTCACCCACGTGGGAACCGACGGCGCGGGCCACTTCGTCAAGATGGTGCACAACGGCATCGAGTACGCCGACATGCAGCTGATCGCCGAGGCCTACGACCTCATCCGACGCGGCACGGGCAAGTCACCAGCCGAGATCGCCGACATCTTCGCCGAGTGGAACACCGGCGAGCTCGAGAGCTACCTCATCGAGATCACCGCCGAGGTGCTTCGTCAGGTTGACGCCGACACCGACAAGCCGCTCGTCGACGTCATTCTCGACCAGGCGGGAGCCAAGGGAACAGGCGCGTGGACCGTGCAGACCGCCCTCGACCTCGGCATCCCCGTCTCGGGAATCGCCGAAGCCGTCTTCGCCCGCTCGCTGTCGTCGAAGCCGGCGCAGCGAGCCGCGTCATCCGACCTTCCTGGCCCGTCATCGGCGTGGCAGGTTCAGGACGCCGATGCATTCATTGAAGATGTGCGCCAGGCGCTCTATGCATCGAAGATCATCGCCTACTCGCAGGGCTTCGACGAGATCGTCGCTGGAGCCGAGCAGTACGGCTGGGACATCAAGAAGGGCGAGATCGCGAAGATCTGGCGCGGCGGCTGCATCATCCGCGCACGCTTCCTGAACCGCATCACGGAAGCCTACGACGAGAACCCCGACCTCGTCGCCCTCGTGACGGCGCCGTTCTTCACGAACATCGTCGCTGAGGCGCAGGACTCATGGCGTCGCATTGTTGCCGGCGCGGCTCAGTCGGGAATCCCAGCTCCGGCATTCTCGTCATCGCTCTCGTACTACGACGGCCTGCGTGCCGACCGCCTACCCGCTGCGCTCGTGCAGGGCCAGCGCGACTTCTTCGGTGCGCATACCTACAAGCGCGTCGACAAAGACGGCACGTTCCACACGCTCTGGTCGGGCGACCGCACCGAGGTGAATGCCGAAGACACGCACTAGATGCACAAACGAGTGGCCCCGTAGAGCAGTAGTGCGGGGCCACTCGTCGTTCGACGGCGACGCTACGGCACGGCGACGTGCAGAATGCCTTGCAGAGCCAGCACACCGAGGGGAAGCGCGAGTCCCACCCGAGCGAGAAGGTCCGACTTCCCGTTGCGGTCACGTGATCGGACGAACCCGATTCCCGAGAAGACAAGCGCGCAGACGAGAGGAAGTGCAAGCGCGAGCACCGATGCCCCGAATGCGCTGCCCGCGGTCGTTATGGCGAAGACGAGACCGGCTATGGAAAACCCATTCGCACGCACGCCAGGGAACACCGTCCGCTCAGCAGACGGATGCGTTGACTCCCATTCTGGCGTGTTCACGGGTGACCCTGTCAGGCAGCGCCGTCAAAGAGGCTCGTCACCGAACCGTCTTCAAACACCTCGCGGATGGCGCGTGCAAGCAGCGGGGCGATGGAGAGCACCTCGAGCTTCTCGAACTTCTGGTCGGCCGTCAGCGGAAGCGTGTCGGTGACGACAACCTTGTCAATCGACGACGACTGCAGAATTTCGGCGGCAGGGTCGCTGAACACGGCATGTGTCGAGGCGACGACGACTCCGGTAGCGCCGTTCTCTTTGAGAGCCTCCGCTGCCTTCACGATCGTGCGGCCCGTGTCGATGAGGTCGTCAACGAGGAGGCACACGCGGCCCTTCACATCACCGACGATCTCGTGCACCGATACCTGGTTCGGAACGAGCGGATCGCGGCGCTTGTGGATGATCGCAAGCGGGGCGCCGAGCTTGTCACTCCAGTTGTCTGCGACGCGGACGCGGCCCATATCTGGCGACACGACAGTGAGTTCTGAAGGGTCGAGACGCTTCTTGAAGTATTCGAGAAGCACGGGCATGGCGAAGAGGTGGTCGACAGGGCCATCGAAAAAGCCCTGAATCTGCGCGGCGTGCAGATCGACGGACATGATGCGGTCGGCACCGGCGGTCTTGAACAGGTCGGCGATGAGACGAGCTGAGATCGGCTCGCGCCCGCGCCCCTTCTTATCTTGACGTGCATACGGGTAGAAGGGAGCAACGACGGTGATGCGCTTGGCTGATGCCCGCTTCAGCGCATCGACCATAATGAGCTGCTCCATGAGCCACTCATTGATGGGCGTCGAGTGCGACTGGATGACGAAGGCGTCGCAGCCGCGCACGCTCTCGTCGAAGCGCGCATAGATCTCGCCGTTCGCGAACGTGCGGGCGTCTGTCGGAACCAGCTCGGATCCGAGTTCTGAGGCAATGCTTGCTGCGAGTTCCGGATGCGCTCGCCCGGAGACGAGTACGAGCCTTTTCTGCCCCGAAGCTTTGATTCCTGACACAACCCCTGCTTTCTGTCGCTTGTCGACGTGCGGATTACTCTTCGGGTTCCGCGGCGGCCGCAGCATCTGCGGCTGCCGTCCCGGGGCGGTTGGCCGTTGTCCAGCCGTCCATATTCCGCTGGGGCGCCACGTTGATGGCGAGGGCCCCGGCAGGAACGCTCTTGCGCACAACAGTTCCGGCGCCTGTGTAGGCACCGTCACCAATGGTAATCGGCGCGACGAAGACATTGTGCGATCCGGTGCGAACGTGCGATCCGATCACGGAGGAGTGCTTGTTTACCCCGTCGTAGTTGGCGAAGATCGTGCCCGCGCCGATATTTGCACCTTCGCCCACCGTTGCATCGCCGACATACGAGAGATGCGGCACTTTGCTTCCAACGCCGATGTTCGCGTTCTTCGTCTCAACGAAGGCGCCGATTTTGCCATTCTCACCGAGGATGGTTCCCGCGCGAAGGTACGAGAACGGTCCGACGACCGCGCCCGCACCGATCACGGCGAGGGTCGCATCTGTGCGCTTCACGACAGCATCCTCGCCGATTTCGCAATCGACAAGTGTGGTGTCAGGGCCAATCTCTGCGCCCGCGGCGACGATGGTGGCTCCGAGCACCTGTGTTCCTGGCTTGATCGTCACGTCGGGCGCAAATGATGCCTTGATATCGATCCACGTTGATGCTGGATCGTGCACGGTGACGCCTTCGCGCTGCCACCCGCGAACGATCAAGGAGTTCAGACGTGCGGCGGCGGCGCTCAGTTGGACGCGGTCGTTCACACCCTCGATCACCCACGGCTCCGACACAGGCACTGCAGAAACAGCTTCACCGGTCGCGCGCAGGTGCTCGACGACATCGGTGATGTACTTCTCTGCCTGCGCGTTGTCTGTCGTGAGCTTCATGAGCTCGCGACGCAGCGCCGGCGCGGCGAAAACGTAGACGCCCGCGTTGATCTCGGTGACCGCAAGCTCTGCAGCAGAGGCATCCTTCTGCTCGACGATGCGGTCGAGAGAGCCGTCCTTCTCGCGAATGATGCGCCCGTACCCTGTGGCGTCCTCGAGCACAGCCGAGAGCAGAGTCGCCGAGGCGACGGCCGTTCGATGCTTCTGGATCAGCTGCGTCAGCGTTGTGGAATCCAGCAGCGGAACGTCGCCGTTGATGACGAGAACATCACCGTCGAAGTCACTCGGAAGCGCCTCAACCGCCTGCTCAACGGCGCGACCGGTTCCCGGAGTCTCGTCTTGATCGACGACGAGACTCGTGGGCAACTCGCTCACCACAACCTCGGCGACGCGATCGCGCTCGTGTCTCACGACAGTGACGATGTGCTCGGCATCCAGCGCACGCGCTGTTGCAAGCACGTGGCTGAGCATCGGAGCTCCGGCGAGAGGGTGCAGCAACTTGGGCAACCGCGATTTCATTCGCGTCCCCTGACCAGCGGCGAGAATGACGACGGCCAGTTTTTTATCGCTCATGCTCCGCCTCCAGGACTCGAACCTAGACTTCACAGCTCCAAAGGCTGTCGTGCTGCCATTACACCAAGGCGGACCGCGCACCCGAAAGTGCACAGGTTCCAGTTTGCCAGATGTCGCGGGGTGGTCGTGTCAGAGCGGCACACAGGATAATAGGAAAATGGCAGATTCACACGACGAGGTCGACCGCATTGTGACGGCGTGGGAACGCGAGCGCCCCGACCTCACGTTCTCGCCCCTGCAGGTTCTCTCGCGTGTCGGGCGGCTCTCACGCCACCTCGAGCGTGCGCGTCGCGATGCGTTCACGCGATCGAAGCTGGAGTCCTGGGAATTCGATGTGCTTTCTGCATTGAGGCGCGCGGGCGATCCCTTCACGCTGAGTCCGAAGCAGCTTCTGACGCAGACGCTCGTGTCGAGCGGCACAATGACAAACCGCATCGACCGTCTGGTCACCCGCGGCCTCGTCGAACGCAGAACCGACCCCAACGACGGGCGCGGAATTCTCGTCGTCATGTCGCCGACGGGGCTTGCTCAGGTGGATGCCGCGATCACGAGGCTCGTCGATGCGGAATCTGAGCTTCTCAGCACTCTCGACGCCGACGATCAGCAAACCCTGGCGATGCTGCTTCGAAGGCTTCTGCTCGGCTTCGACGACGTGTGATCAGCGGCGCAGCACTTTGCGCGCCAGCGTGTTGCCAAGGTATTGAACGACCTGCACGATAATCACGATCACAATCACTGCCGACCACGTCACGACGGGTTCGAACTGCCTGAAGCCCCATTGGATGGCGAAGGATCCCAGGCCTCCCCCGCCCAGGTAGCCTGCGAGCGCCGACATCTCGACGATCGCGACGAAGATGAATGTGTACCCGAGAATCAGCGGACCCAGCGCCTCGGGCAGCACGACAGACCAGATGGTGCGCAGGCGGCTCGCCCCCGATGCCCGGGATGCCTCGAGCACGCCATGAGGCACCGTCACGAGGTTCTGCTCGACAATGCGGCTGATGCCGAAGATCGCCGCGAGCGAGATCGCCATGATCATCGCATTGTTGCCGATCCCGGTTCCGATCACTGGACGAATCAGTGGCTGCATCGCGGGAATGAAGATGATGAACGGAATCGGTCTGAAGAAGTTCACGATGACGTTCAGCACAGTGAAGACGCCCCGATTCGCGTAGATGCCGCCGCGCCGGGTGACATAGAGGGCGAGCCCGAGAACCAGTCCCCCAATGCCTCCGAAGATCAAGCTGATCGAGACAAGGTAGAGCGTCTCTCCCGTTGCCTCGAGAAGCGTGGGCAGAAGGTCGATGATCTGATCCATCAGGCGGCCTCCACCACGTCGATCGTCGCTCCGATGGTGCGCAGGGCACCGTCGATAGCTGAATCGTCGCCGTGAAGCGCAAGAGTGAGGTGCCCGAATGCCCTCCCTCGAATGTCGTTGATTCCGCCATACACGAGTTCGAATCCGACATTCGAGCGGGAGAGCTCGACGAACACCTCGGACTGCGAACGATCACCATCGCGAAAAGAGAACGTCACAATGCGGCCGCCGTGGCGTGAGCGAAGCGCCGTCACCTCGGTCGGCTCGGGGATGCCCTTGACCACCGTTGAGACAAATCGGCGCGAGGCTGGATGCTGTGGATTGCTGAACACATCGAACACCTCGCCCTTCTCGATGATGCGTCCCTGCTCCATGACGGCGACGCGGCTCGCAATCGATCTGATGACGTCCATCTCGTGGGTGATGACGACAATTGTGATGCCGAGTTCGCGGTTGACGCGGTCGAGAAGTCCCAGCACCTCGTGCGTCGTCTCGGGGTCGAGCGCGCTTGTCGCCTCGTCTGCGAGCAGAATGCGCGGGTTCGTTGCGAGCGCGCGTGCGATGCCGACGCGCTGCTTCTGTCCCCCCGAGAGCTGATCAGGGTAGCTGCGCCCTTTGTCTGAGAGGCCGACGAAGTCGAGAAGCTCAGCGACGCGACGTCGGCGCTCGGCGCGCGGCATCCCGGCGATCACAAGTGGATACGCGATGTTCTTCGCAACGGTCTTGGAGGTGAACAGATTGAACTGCTGAAAGATCATGCCGATCTCGAGCCGCATGGTGCGCAGATCGCGTTCCCCGAGCCCGGTGATGTCGGTGCCGTCCACCTCAACGGTGCCGCTCGTCACCGGCTCGAGCGCATTGATCAGGCGCACGAGCGTCGACTTGCCTGCACCCGAGTAGCCGATGATTCCGAAGACCTCGCCCCGCTCGATATCGAGACTGACGTTGTCGATGGCGTTGACGAACTCACCCTTCGTTGTGGGTGAGGGGTACGATTTCGTCACATCTCTGAGGCTGACGATCGGCACGATGGCGTCCTTACGATTTCACAGCGATCCGGCGGGAGCCGCTGGCGCCCGCCGGATCGCTCTGCTGCTGGGGGTGGGGCTCAGCCCTGGGCCTTGATGTCGGCAACGACCTCGTCGAGGGAGGTCTGCAGATCCTTGGCCGGCGTGTCGACGAACTGGGCGGTTCCACCGGCGGTCTTCTGAACACCGTCGAGAACATCCTGGCTGTTGTGGTAGATCTCGACCAGCTTGTTGTACACCGAGTTGTCGGCGTCTTCAGCCTTCGTCACGAAGATGTTGATGTAGGGAACCGCGTTGGGATCGGCCGGGTCATCTTGAGCGATGGCGTCCGAAGCCTTGAGCCCCGAGTCTTCGATGAAGTCGTTGTTGATGATCGCCGCCGCCACGTCAGGAAGCGACGTCGGGGTGAGGCTCGCTTCAAGCGCCGTCACTGTCACACGGGATGCCGACTCGTCGACGTCGGCGACTGTAGAGAAGACGCTTCCGCCGTCCTTGAGCTCGATGAGGCCGGCCGACTGCAGCACGAGGAGGCCGCGCGCCTGGTTCGACTCGTCGTTCGGCACAGCGACGTCAGAGCCGTCCGGAATGTCTTCGACCGAGTCGTACTGTGTCGAGTACAGCCCAAGCGGGTAGATCGCCGTTGCGCCGATCGGCGTCAGGTCATCACCGGATGCTTCGTTGTACTGCGCGAGATAGATGACGTGCTGAAACTGGTTGATGTCGATGTCGCCCTCGGCCAGCGCAGGGTTCGGCTGCGTGTACTCACCGAAATCGACGATCTCGACGGTGATTCCTTCATCGGCCGCCGCTTGGGTGTAGGTCTCCCAGTACGGGTCGCTCGCCCCGACGACGCCGATCTTCACGGGGTTCTCCGCTGTGCCTTTCTCTGCCGATGCCTCAGCGCTCGCGCCTGAGCACGCGGCAAGAGTTGCAATCAAGGGCAGCGCGGCGAGCGCTGCGAAAATCTTCTTCTTCGACACAAGGGGTCCTTTGCTTGACGGGAATGCATTTACCGTAAGCAAGCTTCGGTATCCCCGGCGAATCACCGCGTAACAGTGTGAAATGAACGGTCCAGAAGCCGAAAAGCAGAGAATCTCATGTCGGTTTGGTCACAGACCTCGTTTTACCAGCTTCTCTGCACTAGGTTGAGAGTCGCAGTAGTTGTGTACGCAGTGATTTTTTGCGCACGTGCCGTCGAAGGGTGACGGTCAGTGCACTTGAGGGAGCGGACAGAAACACGGCAATGGCGCACCCCGACAGTCGGGGTCCGCAAACTCAAGGAGTAACACCAATGGCAACCGGCACCGTCAAGTGGTTCAACGCCGAAAAGGGCTTTGGATTCATCACACCCGCCGACGGCTCGTCTGACGTCTTCGCGCACTACTCGGCAATCGCAACGAGCGGCTACCGTACGCTCAACGAGAACCAGCAGGTCGAGTACGACGTGGCTCAGGGCCCCAAGGGTCTGCAGGCAGAGAACATTCGCCCGCTCGACTGAGCACTGAACACCGCGAAAGCCTCATGGTCATCACGACCATGAGGCTTTCGCCGTTCTCGGCATGCAATTGTCGCCCACAGGTGAGTATTGTCGACGTGTTCTCCACATTGCACTGCCGATGCACTCCTCCCACCGTCAGTTGCTGGCATTCTGGTCGAACGTGACGGACAATTGGAGGTGTGATCGAGATGACCGAACCTCAGGTGTGGACGCTGATTGGCGTCTTCGCAGTTGCGCTGTTCGGCATGCTCACGCTCATGTCGACAATGTTCATCCGTATTCTGCGCGCAGAGATCTCCGGGCTGCGCCGCGAAATGCTCGGCGAGATCTCCGGGCTGCGCTACGAAATGCTGGGAGAGATCTCCGGGCTGCGCGGCGAGATGACCGGGCTGCGCGGCGAGATGGAAACCGGCTTCGCGGCTGTGCGCGCCGATATTCGGCGACTCGATGCCCGCGTCGACTCCCTTGACAGCGACGTTCAAGCGCTGACCAAGCGCAGCTACGGAATCGAGTAGTTTTCAGTTCAACAGCGCGCGGTCATCGAACGTGGCGCCCTTGATCTTCGAGAACTCGTCAAGCAGCAGCGGCACCGTCAGCTTCTTCTTCTCCTCGGCGGATGCTTCGAAGACGATGCGCCCCTCGTGCATCATGACGAGTCGGGTTCCGAGCGAGAGCGCCTGCTCCATGTTGTGCGTCACCATGAGCGTCGTCAGCTTTCCCTGGGCGACGATGCGCTCGGTGAGGCCTGCGACGAGCGCGGCGCGCTGCGGGTCAAGGGCTGCCGTGTGCTCATCGAGCAGCAGGATGCGCGGATTCGTAAACCCGGCCATCAGCAGCGACAGGGCCTGGCGCTGACCGCCTGAAAGCAGGCCCACCTTCGCAGAGAGCCGATCCTCGAGGCCGAGTTCAAGCGTGCGCAATTCTGTGCGAAAGTGTTCCCGCTGCTTCGTGCCGAGAGCAAAACCCAGACCGCGGCTCTTGCCTCGTCGAACGGCGAGTGCAAGGTTCTGTTCAATCGTGAGGTTTGGCGCCGTTCCCGCCATCGGGTCCTGAAAGACCCGGCCGATGTAGCGCGCTCGCTGATGCTCCTTGAGTCGATTCACCTTCTTCTCGTCGATCGCGATCGACCCCCCGTCGACCGTGTAGCGACCAGATACGGCATTCAGAAGCGTTGACTTTCCCGCGCCGTTCGACCCGATCACTGTCACGAAATCACCCTCTTCGAGACGAAGGCTCACATCGGCGAGTGCACGGCGTTCATTGACGCTTCCAGGAAAGAAGGTCTTGGTCAGTGAATCGATGACAAGCATGGCGCCTACTTTCCGTCGCTCTGCGCAGGTGCAGTTTGGGCGGTGGCGGGTTCGCCCTGGTTGTCAATGGAGGGGGCCGGACCATCGGCGGGAGCCGCATCGCGCGGCGGCACTCGGCCGCCTCTGCCGCGCAACGACGGGATGCGTTTGAGGAAACCCCACCGCGGAAGAAGCAGAGCGAGCACAACGAGAGCCGCGGTCACGAGCTTCATGTCGTTCGGGTCGAGCCCCACTCTCATCGCATAGAAGATGATGAGGCGGTACAGCACTGCGCCGAAGACAACGGCGAACGTCGAGATCCAGATGAATCGCTGCCCGAGCACCGCCTGCCCGAGAATGACCGAGGCGAGTCCGACGAGAATCAGTCCGATGCCCATGCTGATGTCGGCAAAGCCCTGATACTGGGCGACGAGGGCACCGCACATGGCCACGAGAGCGTTCGACAGCGCGAGAGTGAGAATCGTCGTGCCATCCGTCGACACGCCGAAGCTGCGGATCATGGGACCGTTGTCGCCCGTTGCCTGAATCGCCAGACCGAGGTTCGTCGAGAGGAACCAGTCGACGATGAGCTTCAGCAGCATGACAGCGACGAAGAGAATGCCGACGCCCACCCAAGTGCGCAGAACCTCGGCATCCTTCAGCGGCGTGAACACCGTCTCGGCGCGGAGAAGAGGCAGGTTTGCTGCGACCGTCGATCCCTCTTTCGCCGTTCCCATGATGCGCAGATTGACAGACCAGAGCGCAATCATGGTGAGGATCCCGGCGAGCAGGCCGTCTATGCGCCCTTTCGTATGCAGCACACCGGTGATAGCACCGGCCACGAGCCCTGCCGCGCCACCCGCGAGGGTGGCGACGACAGGGTTCTGACCGTTGGTGATCATCGCGGCGGCAACCGCGGCTCCGGTCGTGAAACTTCCGTCAACCGTCAGGTCGGGAAAGTTGAGCACACGGAAGGTGAGATACACCCCCAGCGCCATAACGCCGTAGATGATCCCGATCTCGAGAGCGCCGATCATGCTGAGAACCTCTTCTGAAAGCGGGTGCTACTCGACAGTCTCTGCCTTGACAAGAATGTCCTGCGGAATTGTGACGCCCATGCGCTCGGCGGCACCCGGGTTCACGACATAGGTGAAGTCCTTTGACACCTCAACGGGCATCGTCGCCGGGTCGGCATCCTCCGTGAGGATCTTGAGGGCCATCTCCCCCGTCTGCTGCCCGAGCTTCGTGTAGTCGATTCCGAGCGTCGCAATCGCTCCGCCTTCGACGGTTCCAGACTCGGCACCGATCACGGGAATCTGCTTCTTCTCTGCCACCTGAATCAGCGAGGCGATTCCCGACACGACTGTGTTGTCTGTCGGAACATAGATGGCGTCGACATCGCCGAGCGCCTCAACGGCCTGCGCAATGTCGTTTGCCGTCGTCACGGTCTTCGTCGAAATCGTCAGGTCGCGCTCGCCCGCGGCTTCTTCAGCCGCTTTGACCTGCACCTCCGAGTTGACCTCGCCCGAGCTGTAGACGATGCCGACGTCTTTCGCATCGGGAACGATCTGCTTCAGAAGATCGAGCTGGTCGCCGATCGGCGCTGCATCGCTCGTTCCCGTGATGTTGCCGCCCGGCTCCTCGTTCGAATCGACGAGTTCGGCGGACTCGGCATCGGTGACGGCGGTGAACAGCACGGGGATGTCAGCGATCGCCTGCGCGGCAGCCTGCGCGGCTGGCGTTGCCACGGCGAGCACCATGTCGAGATCCTGCGTTGCGAAGTTCTGGGCGATCGTGACGGCCGTTGACTGCTCGCCATTGGCGTTCTGCACGTCGAACTCGATTGTCTCGCCCTCGACGTAGCCGGCGTCGATGAATGCCTGTTTGAAGCCGTCCGTCGCCGCATCGAGAGCGGGATGCTGCACGAGCTGGCTGATGCCGATCGTCAGCTTCTCTGTGCCTCCGTCGCCCTCTCCTCCGCCCGACTGCTCACCGCTGCATCCGGTGAGCGCGAGTGCGCCGACCGCGGCAATAGCCAGGCCCATCATCGCCCTGGTCTTCTTCATTGAGGTTCTCCTTTGATGCCCGAGTGGGAAGCTGTGTCTCTCGAGGGTACCGGGAGAATGGCTATACACAGCATGAGTCTCGAGTCACGCGGCGATTTTCACAATTGTCGTTGCGAATCTGTGATCTGGGTCGAACGATCGTGCAAGCACTCTCGACCGCTCCGGCAGCGTGTCGGAGCCTCAGCTCTGTAGACAGTGAGAAGGCGTCACGCCTTCTCACTCGGTGGTCCCCGATGACTCACCAGCGCGAACGAGATTGGCGCGATAGGCAATGATGACCGCCTGTACACGGTCACGGGCGTTAATCTTCGTGAATATTCTTCCCACGTAGCTTTTCACTGTCGATTCAGCGAGAAAAAGCTGCTCGGCGATCTCAGAATTCGTCAGGCCGTGTCCGATCGCAATGAGAATCTCACGCTCACGGGCAGAGAGGCGACGCACAGACGGAACCTGGTCCGTCTCCCGCAGCGGCTGCGTGCTGTGCGCCGCAAGCCGGTCGATCAGTCGCCGAGTGGCAGAGGGAGCGATCACGGCGTCTCCGACCGCCACCGCGCGGATCGCAGAGAGCAGGTCGGAGGGATCGGCGTCTTTCGTCAAAAACCCGCTCGCTCCCGCTTCGAGTCCAGCAAGCACATATTCATCAAGGTCGAAGGTTGTGAGAAGCAGTACCCAGGGGCTGGCCGTTGCTGCCTTCGCGCCCACGATCTTTCGCGTTGCGGCGATTCCATCCATGCCGGGCATTCGGATATCCATGAGGACGACATCAGGCTGCGATTCTTCGGCGAGGCGAATGGCGTCTTCGCCGTTTGCGGCTTCGCCGACGACGTCGATGCCCGTCTGCCCGTCAAGGAACATCTTCATGCCCATTCGCTGCAGCGGCTGGTCGTCTGTAATCAAGATCCTGATGGCCAATGTCGGAGTCTCCATTTCTGCCTTCACCGATTACCTGCTCGGTCGTCGGGAATCCGAGCCGTCACGCGCCATCCGACCCGAGTGGCATGCGCGTCGACACTGCCACCATAGGCCTCGGCTCGTTCCCTCATACCCAGAATTCCGTGGCCCGGCTCGGCTGCTCTGTCCCTCGGAGCGGACGGTGAACTCGCGCCCGTGTTGTCGACCAGCACCGTGAGCTCTGCGTTGTCGCGGGCGATCGTTATACCAACGCGTGCCTGCGTGCCGGCGTGGCGCAGAACGTTCGTGAGGGACTCTTGGACGATGCGGTAGGCGACGAGCTGACGCCCGGCCGGAACCGTCTCCAGAACACCGGACCGGTCAAGCGCAACACTGACCCCCGCAGCTCTGACCGTATCGACGAGCGCAGCAATATCCCCGAGTCCGGGCTGGGGCGTCAACGGTGCGCCCTCAGGGCTTTGGTCGTACCGAAGCACCGCGAGGATGCGCCGAACCTCCCGGACGGACGATCGGCTGATCTCCCCGATGGCGTCGAACGCATGCTCGGCATCTGGCGGTGAGTTCCTCACGGCGACGGACCCTCCTGTGGCGAGCGAAGTGATCACCGAAAGATTGTGCCCGATGATGTCATGCATCTCGTGTGCAATCCGCGACCGTTCAGCGATCACGGCTTCCCGTGCTGCTTCCTTCCGATGAGTGATGAGCGCCTGCCTGCGACTGTCGATCTGCACTCCGCCGAGGTACGACGCGGCTGCCATCGCCGCAACGCCCAATGACGAGCGAACCCGTTCGAGCAGCTCGGCGGAAAAGCCATTCACCGGGTCGACGTACGCCGCGACGCTGACGAGCAGGATGACGCCGCCAAACGCCCAGATGCGGCGGGTGCCCAGCCTGAGACCGACATTGAACAGCATCACCCACACCGTCAGGTAGAGCCAGGCGCCGCCGAATCCCGTCAGGCCGGCGACGATGACGGCGAGAACCACGGTCGACACCACGGTGATCAGTGCAGGAACGGGCTTCCGGCGTCGCAGCATGACTCCAACGGCGACCACTGCCACGAGGCTGGCTCCAACCAGGTCCCTGGGTGAGTTGGCGATGACGGCGATGACCGTGACGGCGACAGCAACTGTCAGATCCCACCACAGCGGGTGGTGCCCGTCGAAGGCACGCACCCGCTGCAGGAATCTCTTCATGGTCATCATTCTCTCGCGGGGCTGCGCCCGCGTCAGACGTCCCGCTTCTTCAGTAGCCACCAGCTGGATCCGCCGAGTACAACCAACCATGCCAGCAAGACGACAATGGCGACACCGACACCGTAGGGTTCGGTGCTCAGACCGCCAGACCTCATGACGTCGAGCGCCGCCAGAGGCATGTAGTCCACCACGTGAGCCAGCCCCTCGGGCAGGAAGACGGGGAAGAGCTGCGGGCCCAATTGGAAGACGCCGAAATACAGAGCGATGGCAGCAGCCGCGTTGCGAAGGAGCCCGCCGAGAGCGAGACCGAGCAGAACACCGTATGGCAGGATCATCGTGCCGCCGAGAACGCCCCAGAGCATCTGAGGGTCGAACAGCGACATCCCTTGCGCCAACGGAACTGTGCCGGCACTCTGCAGAACCGCGTAGAGCAGCACCGACATGAGGGCACCGAGAGTCGTTGTCACGGCGGTCAGGACTGCCGCTTTGCTCAGCAGCAGCCCTGTGCGCCGGGGAGCGGCAACGAGCGATGAGCGGATCGAACCCGTGCTGTACTCGCTCGTGATCGTCAGCACACCGAGGATCACGAGGATGAGCATTCCAATCGGGTAGACGGCAGTCCAGCCGAAAGGAATATCGCCGGCACCCTCGTCGTCACCGAGGATCTGACCGTTGAAGATCAGGTAAGAGCACAGCGCGGTTGTCAGAGCGAAGGCTACGGTCAGGGTGATCCACAACGAGCGAACGGACCACAGCTTCGTCCACTCGGATTTCACCAGACCAATCGCGCTGATTCGAGCGTTTCCGAGTTCAACGCGCGCCGGTGCGGACACGAGTGTTGCCTGGGATGTCATGCTGCAACCTCCTGCTGATGGATGCCGTAATCGACGGCGTCTCGGGTGATCTGCATAAACGCCTCTTCCAACGAGAGTCGCTCGGTGGCAAGCTCGTACAGGGTGATCCGTTCTGCCGCCGCAATCGCACCGATCTCCCGGGCGCTCCGACCCTGCACAAGGAGGGTCTCGCCGTCGATGGAGGTCACGCTGACGTTGGTGCCCTGAAGCACGACTGCGAGCGCTTCTGCGCCATCGGACACCACACGCGTGGTGTCCGGCGCCACCGAACTGACGATCTCGTCTACCGAACCGGCGGCGAGCAGCCTGCCCTGGCCGATAACGATCAGGTCTTCGGCGATGAGCGAGAGTTCGCTCATCAGGTGCGAGGAGAGGAAGACCGTCCGGCCCTCCCGCGCGAGTGCAGAGAGCGTCTCGCGCAGCCAGAGAACTCCGTCCGGGTCCAGGCCGTTTACCGGTTCGTCAAGAACGAGAACGTCGGGGTCTCCGAGAAGGGCTGTCGCGATTCCGAGGCGCTGGCTCATTCCGAGCGAGTAGCCTCCGGTTCGTTTCCGCGCCACGGAGGCCAGGCCGACCATCTCCAGGACGTCGTTGACCCGCTGCTTCGGGAATCCCTGTGTCTGAGCGATCGAGAGCAGATGGTGAGAGGCGCTGCGCCCCGGATGCACTGCCCGAGCGTCGAGCATGACACCCACATGTCGCATTGGATCGGGAAGTGCGCTGTAGACCTTCCCCCCGAGAGTGATGGTCCCGCTTGTGGGGCGGTCGAGCCCCACAAGCATGCGCATGGTTGTGGACTTCCCGGAACCGTTCGGCCCGAGGAATCCGGTGACGGCTCCGGGACGAACGGTGAACGAGAGATCTTTGACGGCAGTCTTGTCGCCGTACCGTTTGGTGAGGTGTTCTGAGACGATCATGTCCAGAAGCTATCCAGCAGAGAGCCCCCAGCGAATCACGCTGTGGTAGCGACCTGATGACTCGCTCGGCACCGGGGAATGCGTACCGGGGTACTGCGTCGCGCCCGCTCAGCTCGACAGCATCCGCCCGGTTACTCCAATTGCTCCGAGAGCTCGAGCCAGCGGGTCTCCAGATCGCTCACCTCGGCTTCAATGCCCTGCAACGTCGCAGTGAGCGAGCCGAGGCCTTCGTAGTCGGCTTGATCGTGGTCGGCAAGCTCCTGGTGCACGCGCGCGATCTGCTTCTGCAGCTTCGCGATCTTGCGATCGACGGCCGACAGCTCCTTCTGCGCGGCTCTGCGCTCGGCGCCGCCCAGGTCGCCGCCCGACGTCGCAGACGAGGGAGCGGATGCCGCGAGCGGCGCAACCGTCGTGTCAGCGGCATCCGCCCTCTGCGTTTTTCGAAGGCGCAGAAACTCTTCGACGCCACCGGGCAAGTGCCGCAGATGACCGTTCATGACGGCGTACTGCTGGTCGGTGACGCGCTCGACGAGGTAGCGGTCGTGCGACACGACGATGAGCGTTCCCGGCCAGGAGTCGAGAAGATCTTCAATCGCGGTGAGCATGTCGGTGTCGAGGTCGTTCGTCGGCTCATCGAGAATGAGCACGTTTGGCTCGTCGAGCAGAATGAGCAGCAGCTGCAGCCGCCGCTTCTGGCCGCCCGAGAGGTCCTTGATGGGTGTCGACAGCTGCGCGCTCGAGAACCCAAGCCGCTCGAGAAGCTGCCCCGGGGTGAGCTCTTTGCCGCCGGTGACATAGCCCGACTTGAGACGGCCGATCACCGTGCGCACTCGTTCGTGCGCCACATCGTCAAGCTCATCGAGCTGCTGGGTGAGGCTCGCGATGCGCACGGTCTGTCCGCGCTTCACACGCCCGCTTGTCGGCTGCACCTCGCCGGTCACCAGTCCGAGCAGCGTCGACTTGCCTGCACCGTTGATGCCGAGGATGCCGGTGCGCTCCCCCGGTGCAATGCGCCATTCCACCTGCTTCAGCACCGTGCGGTCGCCGTACGAGACGCCGACGTCGATGAGATCGACGACGTCTTTGCCGAGCCGCGACGTTGCCAGCTGCGTCAGCGCCACGGTGTTGCGCGGCGGCGGTTCGTTCGCGATCAGCTCGTTCGCCGCGTCAATGCGGAACTTCGGCTTCGACGTGCGCGCGGGCGGGCCGCGGCGCAGCCAGGCAAGCTCTTTGCGCATGAGGTTCTGCCGCTTCTCTTCCACGACGGAAGCCATGCGATCGCGTTCGACGCGCTGCAGAATGTACGCTGCGTAGCCACCCTCGAACGGCTCGACAATGCGATCGTGCACCTCCCACGTCGCCGTGCACACCTCGTCGAGAAACCAGCGATCGTGCGTCACGACGATGAGTCCGCCGCTCGACGCACCCCAGCGTCGCTTCAGGTGGTCGGCGAGCCACGCGATGCCCTCGACGTCGAGGTGGTTTGTCGGCTCATCGAGAAACAGCACGTCCCAGTCCCCGGCAAGCAGCGCGGCGAGTGCCACACGGCGACGCTGACCACCCGAAAGCGAGCCGATCGATGCCTGCCAGGGAATGTCGCGAGCGAGCCCCGTGATGATGTCGCGAATGCGCGCATCGCCTGCCCACTCGTGCTCGTCCATCGTGCCGACGATGATCTCGGCGACGGTGGCATTGTCGTCAATCACATCGCGCTGGTCGAGCACGCCGATCGTCGTGCCGCGGCGCATTGTCACTCGGCCATCGTCGGGCTCGAGACGCCCGGCCAGCAGCGCGAGAAGCGTCGACTTGCCGTCGCCATTGCGCCCGACGATTCCGACGCGATCTCCCTCGTTGAGCCCCACCGTCACCGCATCGAACACGACGCGGGTTGGAAACTCGAGGTGCAGATTCTCGCCTCCGAGCAGGTGCGCCATCAGGCCTCCATCACTCGAGCGCCCGAAACGGGGCCCGTCACATGCTTTGCGATAATTCCGGATGCTGACAGGCTCACTTGCACGTCGATCGCGGCCTCTGCACTCGCGGCGAGAAGCGCGATTGTCGGCCCTGAGCCCGAGACGATGCCCGCGAGCGCACCACTGGAGTCGCCCACCTCGAGGGTGCGCGTGAGCTCAGGCCGAATGTGCAGCGCCGCCACCTGAAGATCGTTGTGCAGAACATCGGCGAGAAGATGCGCGTCGCCCGCTCGAATTGCCTGCAGCACGCCCGTGTCCACGGCCGGCCTCTCATCGATCGGGGCGATGTCGGCTGCGTGTTTCGTGCGGTGGCTGTCGAGTTCGCCGTACACCTCAGGGGTCGACATGCCCCACTCTGAGATGGCGAGCACCCAGTGAAACGTGCCCTTGGCAAGCGCGGGGCTCAGGCGGTCACCTCTGCCCGTGCCGATAGCCGTGCCCCCGACAAGTGAGAACGGAACGTCAGCGCCGAGCTTCGCTGCGAGTTTCAGCAGTTCGTCGCGGCCGACGTCGGTCTTCCAGAGCGAGTCGCACGCGACCAGTGCGGCTGCGGCATCCGCCGATCCGCCTCCCATGCCCCCGGCGATGGGCACGTGCTTCTCGATCTGCAAGTGCACGCCGCTGTCGTAGCCGGTTTTCTTCGCCAGCATCCGGGCCGCCTTGATCGCCAGATTTGTGCGATCGACGGGCAGTTCACGCGTGTCGATGGGGCCGTTGAAGGCAACGGAGAAGCTGTCGGAGGGGAAGGCGCGAACGTCTTCGAAGAGCGAGACAGCCTGGTAGGCCGTCGCGACGTCGTGATAGCCGTCGTCCGTGCGCCGACCGACGTTCATGTACACGTTGATCTTGCCGGGGGCGCGCACGTGAACGTGGGGGACGTCGTGCAGATCGCTCATGCTTCCAACCTAGTGGAGGCAACGTGACGCGCATATTTCAGACGGCGCGCGTGACGCTCCGGTCAGGCGATGTCACTGGCGCTCGGCAGCCAGCTCGTCAGCAGAGTCTTCGCCTCAGAAAGCTCTTCAGCAGAGCCCAGCTTCGGCATCGTCAGCGCTACTCGAGTCTTCTCCCCCGTCGGGTAAACGCCGGCGACGACCGTGCGGCCATCGTCGAGCTTCCAGCGTGCGCTCGCATTCTTCGCAGACGAGTTGACGGATGCCGGATCGCAGCCTGCCGCAGCGGTCACCGCGCCGACGATCGCGGCCAAAGCGGCGTCACGCGGCGCCGCGAGTGTGCGGCTGACGCTCGCCTCGAAGCTGCCGTCAGCGCGCTGCCCTGGCTGGCGGCGGCCGATGTGCTGTTCGAATCCCACGGTGATGCCCTGTGCCCACCAGCCATCGACACCGTGCTCGTCCACAAGCCACGCGGCCGTCGTCGGGTGATCCCACTTCTGGGCGCCCGCCTCGGCGAGCAGGGCGTTCCACGCGTCGCGCGACCGCCCTGTCGCGCGTTCGAGCGCCTCGGTTCCAACGGAGTCGCTGTGCGTTGCGGTGGGCTTCGACATGCATCCAGTGTGCCCGGAGGCGGCTCGGTCGTCCAGCATCGGTGCGACGTCTGTCTGCTCAGCATCGGTATGGCCCGTGGTCCCCGACCCAGCACCCATGTGCCAGCATCCGTCTCTGTGGGGGTTCCGTTAGCGAATGAACGTGCACGTATTCGGAGATCCGCGTGCGAAGCCGGCGTGTCAGGCTGGACACGCCGGTTTCGGGCCGTGATCTCCGAATGGATGGACCAGACTCACGTGCTACACCACGCGAGCGACGCGCAGAAAGTCGTGCACGGTGAGCGTCTCGCCGCGACTCGTCGGGTCGACTCCCGCACGTTCGAGAACAGCGGATGCTGTCGCCGAATCGCCGAGAACGGAGCCCAGCGACTGCCGCAGCATCTTGCGACGCTGCATGAAAGCAGCATCCACAAGCCTGAATGTCTTCTCGCGTTCCGCCTCTGTTCCGAAGGGCTCCTCGTGCCGCGCGAACGCCACGAGCACGCTGTCGACATTTGGAACGGGCCAGAACACCTGCCTGCTCACGGTTCCTGCTGTGCGCCACGTGCCGTACCACGTTGCCTTGACGCTCGGGCTGCCGTACACCTTCGACCCGGGGTCGGCGGCAAGGCGATAGCCGACTTCGGCTTGCACCATCACCACGCCGGCGGCGAGGCTCGGCACCGTCTGCATGAGGTGCAGAAGAACGGGAACCGAGATGTTGTACGGCAGGTTCGCAACGAGTCGCGACGGCTCGCCCGGAAGATCGGTGACGCGCATGGCGTCTTCGGCGAGCACCGTGAGCTCGGTTCCGGGCGCCATCTGGTCGATCGTGTGGGGCAGCTGCTCGGCAAGGCGCTTATCGATCTCGATTGCCAGAACACGAGCTCCCGCCTCCAGCAAGCCCAGTGTGAGCGAGCCGAGCCCAGGCCCCACCTCGATGACGTGGTCTCCCGACTGCACGCGGGCCGTCGCCACGATCTTGCGCACCGTGTTTGCATCGACGACGAAGTTCTGGCCCAGCTTCTTCGTCGGCTGCACGCCGAGAAGCTGCGCGAGGTCGCGAATCTCGGCCGGGCCGAGCAGCGTCACGCCGGTCATTGCGGACCCGCCGCGAACGGGTCGCCTGGCGCCACAACCGGCTCGCTGTCCCAGCGCCCGTAAACGTACTCGGTGTTCGAGAGAATCTGTGCGGCAAGCATCGTCACGTCGGTGTCGAGATGGTCGGCGATGAACCGAACCGTGTGCGGCAGCAGGTAGGAGGCATTCGGGCGGCCGCGGTACGGCATGGGGGTGAGGAACGGCGCATCCGTCTCGACGAGCACCAGCGCGCGCGGCGCGACATCGAGAGCGCGGCGCAGGTTGCCGGCGTTCTTGAACGTTGCCGTTCCGGCGAACGACATGTACCAGCCGTTCTCCGTGCAGATCTCGGCAAGCGCGGTGTCTCCGGAGAAGCAGTGGAACACCGTGCGCTCCGGGGCGCCGACCCGCTTCAACGTCGCCACGACGTCGTCGTGCGCGTCGCGATCGTGAATCTGCAGAGCCAGGTCGTTCTGCTTGGCGATCTCAATGTGCGCCTCGAATGAGCGCAGCTGCGCGTCGCGCCCGTCTTCTTCTGTGCGGTAGTAGTCGAGCCCCGTCTCGCCGACGCAGCGCACCCGCGGTCGCGTCGCCAGCTCCGCGATCGCGGCGAGACCGTCGTCGAGCGTGCCTGCGGCATCGAGCGCCGGAGCGACGTTCGGGTGAATCGCGACGGCCGCCAGCATCCGGGGTTCGGTGAATGCCGCATCAACGGACCACCGCGACGAAGCGACGTCGACGCCCACCTGAACGATGCCGCGCACTCCCGCAGCCGACGCGCGGTCGAGCTGCTCGGCGGGGCTCAGCGTGTCGCCGTCAACCGGATAGTCGTCGACGATCGATGGATCGAGGTGCGTGTGATTGTCGTAGACGGGAACAATGAGCTCTTCGGGCACGGGCGGATAGCTCCGGTCGCGACGTTTCTTCGCCGAGCGGCCACTCATTCTTGCTCCGTTCGTCTCGTCCTCAGTCCGTTGCGGTCTCGATGCGCGGGAAGAGCGCTTCGAGGGGGCGCACGACGGTGTCGGCAGGCAATTGCCCCCAGCGACCCGCGTCGCGGATCGGCTGGTTCTCGAGCGCACCGAGCGTGTCGTCTGCGCCAAGCGCTGTCCACAGCTTATCCGTCGCCACCGGCGTCACCGGAGCGAGCAGCACGGCCAGCGCACGCAGGCCCTCTGTCACCGTGTAGAGCACCGTCGACAGGCGGCCGCGCTGAGCATCGTCTTTCGCGAGAACCCAGGGCTGCTGCTCCGTGATGTACCCGTTGAGCTCATCGACGATCGTCCAGATGTGCGCGAGGGCGTCGTGGATCGCGAGGGTTTCGATGGCGGCATCGGCTGCGCTTGCAGCATCCGCCACAACCTTCTGCACGTGAAGATCAGACTCCAGGTACTCGGATGCCGCGGGGACGGCGCCGTCGAAATACCGCGTCACCATGGCGAGAACCCGCGAGGCGAGGTTGCCGAAGCCGTTGGCGAGCTCTGCCTGGTACCGAGCCGACAGGTCTTCCCAGCTGAACGAACCGTCTTGCCCGAACGAGATGGCGCTCATGAAGTAGTAGCGGAACGCGTCGGAGCCGAAGGTGTCGGTGATCTCGGTCGGCGCGATTCCGGTGAGCTTCGACTTCGACATCTTCTCGCCACCGACGAGCAGCCACCCGTGCCCGTACACCCGCTGCGGAACCTCGAGCCCCGCTGCCATGAGCATCGCCGGCCAGATAACCGCGTGGAATCGCAGAATGTCTTTGCCCACAATGTGCACGCCGGGCCACAGCTTCTCGAGCTGGTCTGAGGCATCGTCGCCGTAGCCGATGGCGGTGATGTAGTTGAGCAGGGCATCGAACCACACGTAGACGACGTGAGTGTCATCCCACGGCACCTTCACGCCCCAGTCGAAGCTCGAGCGCGAGATCGACAGGTCGGACAGGCCCTGCTTGACGAACTGCGTCACCTCGTTGCGTGCCGACTCCGGCTGCACGAAGGTGGGCCGTTCGCTGTAGAGCGCGAGCAGGCGATCGGCAAACTCGCTCATGCGAAAGAAGTAGTTGCGTTCCTGAAGCAGCTCGACCGGCTTTGAATGGATGGCGCAGACGCGTTGCCCCTCGTATTGCCCTGCGCCGTCGACGAGGTCGGACTCCTGCTTGTACTCCTCGCAGCCAACGCAGTAGTAGCCCTCATATTCGCCCGCGTAGATATAGCCGTCGTCGTAGAGCTTCTGCAGAAACTTCTGCACGGCCTCTTCGTGGCGGGGCTCGGTCGTGCGAATGAAGTCGTCGTTCGCGACGTTGATGGTCTCGAGCAGCGGGCGCCAGCTCTTCTCGACGAGCCTGTCTGCCCATTCCTTCGGACTCACGCCGTTGGCTGTGGCCGTGCGCAGAATCTTCTCGCCGTGCTCATCGGTGCCCGTCAGCATCCAGGTGTCGTCTCCGGCCTGCCGGTGCCAGCGCGCGAGCACGTCGGCGGCGACCTCGGTGTACGCGTGCCCGATGTGCGGGGCGTCGTTCACATAGAAGATGGGGGTCGTGACGTAAAAGGAGTTGCCTGAGCGCATGGCCTCCATCCTAAAGCGAGACGCCTGCGCATATGACCCACATGACGCCCGAGGATCGCTGCCTGTCAGTTGTCGTCGTTCTTCGTGAATGCGTTCTTCACACGTTGGGCTCCCTCGGCCAGCATCGCCTCCGCCGAGTCGCGAATGACGTCCTTTGCGAACGGATCTCCCTTCAGCAACGCCTCTCCCGTGTTCTTCGCGAACTCGAGGGTGATGTGCGGCGGAAGCGGTGGCACGTTGCGGCTGACGTGCGCATCGATGAGCGTCACCCCTTGCGTTGCAAATGCGCGCTCCCACGCCGGCGCAACCTCATCGTCGGTCGTGACACGGATGCCGGTGAAGCCCAGCAGCTCCGCCCAGCCCGCGTAGTCGACTGACTCGACGTCTTGCGATGTGCGCCAGAGCGGGTTGCCGTCTTCAGTGCGCATCTCCCACGACACCTGACCGAGGTCGTTGTTGTGCACGACGAGAATGATCAGCTGCGGGTTCGCCCATCGCTTCAGATATTTCTTTACGGTGATGAGCTCGTTCATGCCGAGCATCTGGAACGCGCCGTCGCCGATCGTGCACACGACCGGGCGGTCTGAGTGTGCGAACTTTGCTGCCACCGCATACGGCATAGCCGCGAGCATCGTCGCGAGCCGCCCAGACAGGTCGCCCATCATGCCGCGCTGCAAGCGAATATGGTGGCCATACCAATCGGCTGTGGTGCCGGCATCCGCTGTCACGATCACCCCAGCGGGTAGGCGCTTGTTGAGCTCGTGGAAGACCCGCCGCGGGTTGACGCCGTCTGAATAGTCGACGTTCGCTTGAGCCTCCATCTCACGTTCCCAATCGCGCATGTCGTCTGCGACGGACTCTTGCCACGAGAGGTCCGTCGTCGCGTCGAGGTGAGGGATGAGTGCCGTGAGCGTCGCTTTCACATCTCCCCAGAGCGCCAGCTCGGTTGGGTAGCGCAAACCGGTGTGCTCGGGCTTGAGATCGACCTGAATGGCACGTGCCTGCCCGCTCTTCGGCAGGAACTGACCGTATGGATAGTTGGTTCCGAGCAGCACGAGGGTGTCGCAGTTCTTCATCTGCGTGTAGCTCGCGAGCGACCCCAGAAGCCCCAGCTGCTGGCTGTGGTGCGGAACATCGGCGGGGACGACCTGCTTGCCGCGCAGGCTCGTGATGATGCCTGCCCCCGCGAGTCGCGCAGCTTCGAGCACCTCGTCTGTCGCACCGTTCGCGCCGTGCCCGACAAGAAATGTCACCTTTTCGCCCGCGTTGATGAGTTCCGCTGCGCGCACAATGTCGTCTTCGGGCGGCGTCACCCGTGTAGACGGGGCGACGGCGCTCGACCGCGATACCCAGCTCTCGGGTGTCAGCTTGGGCATTTCCAGGCCCTGCACGTCGTGCGGGAGAATGACGACGGTGGGTCCGAGTCGAGTGCGCGCGGTTCGGAACGCCGTGTCGATGACGGCTTGGGCCTGCTCAGGCGAGACAACGGTCTGCACGTATTCGGCAACATCGGCGAGCGCTCGTTCGAGGTTGCTCTCCTGCTGGCTTCCCGTGCCCAGGGAATTGAGCCCCTGCTGGCCGACGATGGCCACGACCGGCTGGTTGTCCATTTTGGCGTCGTACAGACCGTTCATCATGTGAAAGGCGCCGGGGCTCGACGTTGCGACGCACACGCCGACTTCTCCGGTGAACTTGGCGTGCGCCGTCGCCATGAGCGCGCAGATCTCCTCGTGCGTTGGCCGAATGTATTCGACTCCCCTTCCCTCATGCTCTGCCTTACCCAGCGCACCGTCGAATTCGCCGATTCCATCCCCGGGGTAGCCGAAGACTCGAGAAACTCCCCACTCTCGAATGCGATCGATAATGAAGTCACTCACTGTCGGCATGGAATCCTCCTTGCGTCTCGGGTGGCGAAATTCGGCCAGGGTCTCAGTACACTCCGCGGGGCACGCCTGGTCAACCGCTGGCCGTCGCGGCGTAGGATCGCCGCATGAGACAACGACGCATCGGCTCCTTCTCTGTCAGTTCGATCGGGCTCGGCGGCATGCCGATGTCGATTCCCGGGCGCAAAGATCGCGATACGTCCATCGCCACGGTTCACGCTGGTCTTGACGCCGGGGTCACGCTCATCGACACGGCCGACGCCTATACGACATCGACAGACGGCCAGGGCCACAATGAGATTCTCATCGCCGAGGCGCTGGCGTCATACGGCGCAGATACCTCACAGGTGCTCGTCGCGACGAAGGGCGGGCTTCTCTACGCGGATCCCGGTCCCTGGGTGCGCAGCGGCCAGCCCGACTACCTCACTGTCGCCGCCAAGCAGTCCGCAACGCGACTGGGCGTCGAGACGATCGGCCTCTACCAATTTCACCGCCCCGATCCCGAGGTGCCATACGCCGAGTCGATCGGGGCGCTGAACGACCTCGTGGCAGCCGGCGTGATCCGGCACGTCGGCATTTCGAATGCAAACGTCGATCAGATTCGCGAAGCACGCGGCATCCTCGGTGACGATCTCGTGTCTGTGCAGAACCAGTTCTCACCCGCACACCTCGACAGCCGCGCCGAGCTTGAGCTGTGCGCCAAGCTCGGGCTCGCATTTCTGCCGTGGAGTCCGCTCGGCGGCATTCGTCGAGCCGGGGACCTCGCCGATGATCATGCGGTGTTCGGGGAGGTTGGTCGCGAGGTGGGTGCCAGCCCGCAACAGGTCGCTCTGGCCTGGGAGCTGTCGCTGGCCGAGATCGTCATTCCGATCCCCGGAGCCAGCCAGCCGGCATCGATCACTGACTCCGCGAAGGCGGCAGATCTCGAACTCAGCGCCGAGCAGCTGGCACGGCTCGGAGCCTGACCTGGTTCAGTGGTTTGTCTTCAGCAGTCGTTCGGAGACCGCCATCCACACCGCGAAGACCAAATATCCGGTCTCGAAACTCGGCAGATCACCGTTCCACCGACGCGCCTCGTTCCGCTGCGAACCGCTCTTCTTCTGCGATCTTGCCAGCAGTATCAGTCCCCCGGCAAGATTCAGCGCGCCCCAGACGGCATTGATGCCGGGGCCAGACTCGCGTCCTCCCAGCGGCGTGAGATGGCGCCGACCCCCGGCAGCGGTGGCGAGGTGCGGTGCACTGTTTGCAACAAGCACGCCAGCGATGAAGGATCGTATTCGAGAAGACGGCATTCCGACACGATACGCCCGTTGCCCCCCACGCGGCTAAGCTCGTCGCCGTGAAAACAACACCAGCTGCACCGATAGACATAGATGCCGTGAGGGCGATGTGGCGCAACTATGCGGCGGCGCATCCTACGGTCACGCGAGTATTCGACACGTATGAGGCGGAGCAGTTCGGTGACTCGGCCGAGATGGCTGACGACTTGCTCGCTCTGATTCTCGAGGGTCGAAAGCGTGCGACATCGTCGCACACACCCGAGTACCGTGACGACGGCGATCCGTTTCCGCAGATCGGATCGCACTGGGTCTCGTGTGACGGCCGTGGTGAACCGCGGGCGATTCGGCGCATCGTCGAGTTGCGCGTTGCTCCGTTCATGGCCGTCGACGCCCAGTTTGCCTACGACGAGGGCGAAGACAATAGAACGCTGGAGTCGTGGCGACGCGAACACCGACGCTTCTTCGACCGCACGTGTGCTGCCCGCGGAACTACGTTCAGCGAGAACGACGAGTTGATTCTCGAGCGCTTTGCCGTTGTGTGGCCGAGACGGTTCGCCGATTCTCCGTAGCGAGGTACCTCCCGCCAATACGTGTGCAGAGATTCGGAGTTTCCGCCCGACACGCCGAGGAAAGCGCTGCCTCAGACGGCGTGTCGGCAGAATCTCCGAATCTGTGAGCGCCATGGCGCGCACGTCGAGAATCAACGCGCGTCGAGGGCCGCCTGGTAGAGATCGCGCTTGCCGAGACCCGTCTCTGCGGCGACAGCTGCAGCGGCATCCTTCAGCCGCTCCCCCGCCGCCACGCGCTCCGTGACGCGGGCTCGCCCGTCATCAATCGAGAAGGCTGCCGCGTCCGCACCGTGAATCACGAGGACGATCTCGCCCTTCACGCCCTCGGCAGCCCACGCAGCGACATCTGTTGCGGTTCCCCGCTTGACCTGTTCGAACAGCTTCGTCAGCTCGCGGCACACGGCGACGCGACGGTCGGCTCCGAGCTCGGTCACGACGTCATCGAGCGCCGAGGCGATGCGTTGCGGCGACTCGAAGAACACCATGGTGCGGCGCTCATCGGCGAGGGAGCGCAGCCCCTTTCGACGCTCAGACGGTTTGCGCGGCAGGAACCCCTCGAACGTGAACCGATCGGTGGGCATTCCCGCGAGGGCGAGCGCCGTGACCACAGCGCTGGGCCCGGGAATCACGGTCACGCCGACGTCGGCGGCGATCGCCGCCTGCACAAGGTGGTAGCCCGGATCAGACACCGTGGGCATTCCGGCATCGCTCATCACGACGATGTCGCTGTCGCGTGCGCGCTCGACGAGCTCGGCGGACTTCTCGCGTTCGTTGTGGTCGTGCAGAGCGACGATCTGCGGCCGGTTCTCAATGCCGAGGCCGGTGAGAAGCCGCACGGTCGACCGCGTGTCTTCGGCAGCCACGAATGTCGCCGCGCTCAGCGTCTCAACGAGCCGAGCCGATGCATCGCCGAGGTTGCCGATGGGCGTGGCCGCAAGAATGATCATGCTGCAAGTCTGCCATCGTGGCGTGCCCCAGAACGGCGACCTCGGTCCGCGAGTGCCCCGGCATCCGGTTCTCACAGCGGGCCGATCGCTAGCATGGCAGAGTGCAGGGCAGAGAGAGTTCAGCGGACGACCCGCCGTTTGACGCGATCGTCGACGACTCCGGCGAGGCCCTCGCGAGCGACGCCACCGGCGACCGCGCGTCGACGGGGCATATGAACGCTCATTCGCGCATCGACATCTGGTGGGGCCGGATGCTGTCGACCCCCGCACGACAGCGAATCTGGAGCTGGGGCGGGCCGGCCTTCGTCACGCTGCTTGCCGCCGTGCTGCGCCTGTGGAACCTGGGCACCCCGCACGCACTCGTGTTCGACGAGACGTTCTATGTGAAAGACGCCTGGTCGCAGTGGAACAACGGCTACTCCACCACCTGGCCAGAGAACGCCGATGAGCAGTTCGCCGCGGGAGACACCGATCTGTTCAGCACCGTCGGCTCATACGTGGTGCATCCGCCGTTCGCCAAGTGGCTCATCGGCGCGGGCATGGCGGTCTTCGGCGCCGATTCCAGCGTCGGCTGGCGCGTCTCGACCGCCGTCGTCGGCGTGCTGGCCGTGCTGCTCGTCACTCTCATCGCCCGCCAGCTCTTCCAGTCGAAGCTTCTCGGCGTCATTGCGGGAGGGCTGCTCGCCATCGACGGGCACGCGATCGTCATGTCGCGCGTCGCCCTGCTCGACAGCTACGTCATGTTCTTCGCGCTGTGCGGGTTCGCGTGCGTGCTTCTCGATCGACGATGGCACGAACGGCGTCTTGCTTCAGCCCTCGCCGGGAACGCGGCATCCGATCGCCCTCTCACCTGGGGCCCGGCGATCTGGGCCCGGCCGTGGGTGATCACCGCCGGCGTGTTTTTCGGCCTGTGCACGGCGACGAAATGGTCGGGGCTCTATTTTCTCGCGGCATTCGGACTGTATCTGGTGGTCGTGGATGCTCTCGCGCGCCGCCGTGCCGGCGTGCCGTTCTGGGCGTCAGCCGCCATTCTCAAGCAGGGCCCTGCGACGTTTCTGCTGCTCGTTCCCGTCGCTCTCATCGTCTACATCGTGAGCTGGACCGGCTGGTTCGTCACCGACGGCGGCTACGACAGGCAGTTCGCCGCGACGGACGGCAACGCATGGACAGGCGCATTTTCGTGGGTTCCGCTCGCCCTGCAGAGCCTTGTCGCCTATCACCAGTCGATGTACGACTTTCACGTCGGGCTCTCCACTCCGCACCCGTATCAGTCGAACCCCTGGTCGTGGCTGCTCATGCTGCGGCCCGTCGCCATGTGGTACGAGGGCGTTCCCGACGGAACCGGCGGCTGCACGGGCGACTGCGTGCAAGACATCACATCCATTGCGAACCCGCTCATCTGGTGGGCCGGCGCCGCTGCGGCCGTCTACCTCGTCGTGCGTCTCATCCTGAAGCGCGAGTGGACGATCGGGCTCATTCTCATGGGGTTCGTCGGCGGGTACCTGCCCTGGCTTCTCTACACCGAGCGCACGGTCTTTCAGTTCTATTCGATCGCGTTCGAGCCCTACCTCATCTTGGCGCTGACGCTCGTGATCGGCCTCGTGCTCGGCAGACCGGGTGACCCGCCGGATCGACGAACGAGCGGCATCCTGACGGTTGGTGTCTTCGGCACATTCTGCCTGCTGCTCTCGGCGTTCTGGTATCCGCTCTGGACGGCGACGTCCGTTCCCACCTGGTTCATCGGGCTGCACTACTGGCTGCAGAGTTGGATCTGATTGGCTCGCCCCGTCAGAGCAGGACTACTCTGACGTCGGGCGAGAATATGGCGACGGGCGTGATGAGAGGAGAGCCGTGAGCACAGTCACTGTGGCCAGCACGGTTCGGATGCTGCCGGGCATCGCCGCGTGCGGGGCTGCCGCTCTCGTGTCGTGGGGCATCGCCGTTGGCGTGCCAGAGGTTCCGCTGCTCACGGCGTGCGTCGCTCTCGGCATTCTCTTCGCGCAGCTGCCGGGAACTCAGAGCCTCATACGCGGCGTCTTCGCTCCGGGACTTGCGTTCTCGTCGAAGAAGCTCATGCGCGCTGGCGTTGTGCTGCTCGGCCTCAAGCTGAGCATCATCGACATTGCGGGGCTCGGCTGGACGACGCTGCTGACGACGATCGCCATCGTGCTCATCACGTTCGCCGGCACCTACGGGTTGGGTCGGCTCTTCAAACTGCCAGGGCATGAACCGCTGCTCATGGCGACGGGGTTCTCCGTCTGCGGCGCGAGCGCGATCGGCGCGATGTCGGGCGTTGTCGGCGCGAAGCGCAGCGAGCAAGCGCATCCGGTGGCACTTGTCACGCTGTGCGGAACGCTCGCCATCTTCGTGCTGCCTGCGCTGTGGGGGCCGCTCGGGCTGTCGAATGAGCAGTTCGGGCACTGGGTCGGCGCCGGGGTTCACGATGTCGGCCAGGTTGTCGCGACGGCGCAGATCGCCGGCAGCTCGGCGCTGGCCATCGCTCTCGTCGTCAAGCTCACGCGTGTGCTGATGCTCGCGCCCATCGTCGCTGTCGCCGGAGCCGTCGAGCGTAAGCGCGCCACTCCGGCAAGCGGCGCGAAGCGCCCGCCGATCGTTCCGCTGTTCGTCGCCGGATTCATCATCGCCATCCTCGTACGCTCGTTCGTGCCGCTGCCCGAGGCTGTGCTGAATGGGGCCGACGTACTGCAGACCGTTCTTCTCGCCATGGCGCTCTTCGGCCTCGGCACCGCCGTCGACCTCAAGCGGCTGCTCACGGCGGGCTGGCGCGCCCTCGCTGTCGGCCTGCTCTCATGGGTGCTCATTGCGGCGCTCGCGCTCGGCGCTGTGCAGCTGGGCTGATCGCGCGGCACAGAAGAGTTTCCGGAGTCTGTATCGTCGAAGCATGAGCGAGATTCGCCTCATGCACGACGACGAGGTGATTCCGGATGCTGCGCAGGTGGCGCAGCTCGTCGCCGACCAGCATCCGCGATTCGCGCACCTGCCCGTGACACCGGTTGCCTCGTCTGGCACAGATAACGCCATGTTCCGCCTCGGCGACGAGCTCGCTGTTCGCCTGCCTCGGCGCCCAGGCATGGAGGAGCTTCCGGCTCACGAGCATCGCTGGCTTCAGCATCTGGCACCACAGCTTCCGGTCGCCGTTCCCGCGCCGGCAGCGCTGGGCGAGCCCGGGCACGGTTACCCGTATCCGTGGCTGGTGCTCACCTGGCTCGGGGGCGACAACCCGCGGGTCGGCGCCCTGCGGCATCCGCATGGTCTCGCCCGCGATCTTGGGGCTTTCACCCGAGCGATGCGCGCAATCGACACTGATGGTGCGCCCTCGACAGGCTTCTCGCTCGCCGAGCGCGACATTCAGGTGCGTCGCGACATCGAGGCGCTGCGCGACGAGATCGACGCGGATGCCGTGACGGCAGTGTGGGAGCGGGCGCTGACGCTCCCCGCGCACACCGAGAACACGTGGGTGCACAGCGATGTGGCGCCCGGAAACCTGCTGTTGCGCGGCGGCAGGCTGCACGGCGTCATCGACTTCTCGTGGTGCGGCATCGGCGACCCGGCGATCGATCTGCAGGTGGCGTGGAACCTGCTGCCCGCCGAGGCCAGGGCGACGCTGCGCGAGGCAAGCGGCGTCGACGAGGCGACGTGGCTGCGAGCGCGTGCGAGAGCGTTGGCGCAGGCGCTCGTGCAGCTGCCCTACTACAAGACGACGAACATTCCTCTGGCGACAAATGCCCGCCACGTCATCGCCGAGGTGCTGGCCAAGACTACCTGAGCACGCGATTGCGGCTCGCGAGCACACCGCAGACGAACTGCAGCGCGACGACGCCGAGCAGAACGACGAGGGGCAGCGTCCACGCTCCGGTGGCGTCGTGGATCGCACCGATCATGAGCGGTCCCACCGCGGCAAGAAGATAGCCGATCGACTGCGCCATGCCCGAGAGCGACGCCGCCGCTCGGTGATTGCTCGTACGCAAGCCGAACAGCGCCAACGCCAACACGATGAGGCCTCCCTGAGCGAACCCGATCATCGCGAGCCACAGCAGCGTGATGTGCGGGTTCACCAGAATGCCGGTGATGCCGAGCAACGACGACAGCGAGTAGATCGACACGACGAGGCGCTGGTCGCGCTGCCACTTGTGCAGCATCCATGCCGCCGTCAACGTTCCGGTGATGCCGAACACTTGGAAGGCGCTCTGGTGCCACCCCGCCGTGAATGCATCGATGCCGACGGACTGCTCGATTGCGGGCATCCACGTGATCACGACGTAGAAGATGGTGGACTGCAGCCCCATAAACACAGTCACCTGCCAGGCCAGGGCCTGCGTCCAGGGTGACTTTCCGCGCGCCGGCTCCTCGGCGATCTGCACGGCGCGCAGCTCGGTCGTCACGGCGCCGGGGCGGCGCATCTGCGGGGCAAACGCGGCGAAGGCGATGATCGCAAGGCCCGCCCAAACGCCGTACGCAATGCGCCATCCGTCGTCTGAGATGCCGGCGATGGGCACCGCGATGCCGGCGGCGACGGCGGCGAACGCAGACTGCACAGCCGAATACACGCCGGTCAGGCGCCCGATCTCACGCGGAAAGTCGCGCTTGAGTACAGACGGCAGCAGCACGTTGATTGCGGCGATGGCGATCCCGAGAACGAGGGTGCCGGCCCAGAGAAATGCATCGCCGGGAATGGATCGCGCCACGATTCCCGCGGCGAGCAGAATGAGTGAGCCACCGATTGTGCGTTCCAGGCCGAATCGCACGGCGATCCCCGGCATGACGGGTGAGAACGCGGCGAAGGCGAGCAGCGGAACGCTGATGAGGGCGGATGCTTCGATCGCCGACAGATCGGCGCCGGCGCGTGCCTGGTCGAGGACGGGCCCCACGGCGGTGATCGACGCGCGCAGGTTCGACGCGACAAGCAGGATGCCGATGATGACGAAGCCCGGGCGGAGCCGCCGTGCCCCGCCACCTGGCGTCGAGGCGCCCCGGTCTGCACCGGAGGAGCCGCGAGAAGTCATTGCTCAAGCCTATAGTTTTTCCGCAAGCAACCTGAATTTCTCCACCATGCGGAAATAGATCGCATCGCGTGCGGCGAGCACCCGTTCATGCGGCCCAGATCGTGCGCGCGCGGGCGTCGCGCCGCCCATCTGGGCCGCATGAACACCGCTACGTGACCCCGCGAGCGATTCCGCTTCGACCTCAGCACGGCTTGCGACGCAACACGTCAGACTCCATCGCCTTCCGCGAGATCGCGCAGTCGCTCGAGCGAGGTCTGCCAGTAGGCATCGAACGTGGCGACCCACGCCCCGAACGCACGGTTCATGCCCGTGGCATCGATGCGGTAGAGCTGCCGCCGCCCCTCCTTCGTCGCCGCAACCAACCCCGCGGCGCGCAACGTCATGAGGTGCTTCGAGATGCCCGACGCCACGAGGCCGGGAAACTCATCGGCGAGCTCCCCCACGCTGCGGACGCCATGCTCGGCGATCAGATCGAGAATGCGTCGACGCGTTGGGTCGGCGAGCGCGCGAAACGCATCCTCGCGCGGGTCAGGCTCTTGTTTGGACAACCTCGGCCAGCCCTTCGAGAACCCGGTGCGTCGACAAGCCCCGACGATACGATTCGGCGGTGCTCTGCCAGCCCGGCGTCCCGATGCCAGCGAAGCCATCGTGCGTCAGCGTCGCGCGCGTACCGCCGGAAGTCGGCTCGAGCTCTACGACGAGGCGAGCAGGATGCTTCCAGCCGGTGCCCTCCTCAAGCCAGGAGAGCACGAGACGCTTCTCGGGCACGAGTTCGAGCACGACACCACTGATCGTCGTGCCGTCTGACCCCAGCATCCTGTAGTCGCCGCCCACGACCAGGTCGATCACGATGTCGGGTCGCAGCCATTGCCGAAGCATCTCCTGCGTTGTGAACCACTTCCACACCGTGGTCGGCGGTGCGGAGATCTCAAGCGATCGGCTGATATCAGGCATCGACAACTCCCCCTGGCTCTTTCGTCAATATGTTACTGCTCGGTAAGTCTTACTGTACGGTAATGCATCACGCCGGTCAATGCGTCACTGTGTTACTCACGAGTTCGAGCGAGCGCATCCGCGCCGCTAACCTCGAGGCATGGCAGATCGCGAGTATGGCTTTCGCACGCGGGCAATCCACGCGGGCAACATCCCCGACCCCGAGACCGGTGCCCGGGCGCTGCCCATCTACCAGTCGACGGCCTTCGTCTTCGATGACTCAGCGGATGCCGCAGCCCGCTTCGCCCTGCAGAAGTACGGCAACATCTACGCGCGGCTCGCCAACCCGACTGTCGCGAGCCTCGAAGAGCGCGTGGCGAGCCTCGAGGGTGGACTCGGCGCCGTCGCGACGGCATCCGGACTCTCGGCTCAATACATCACGTTCGCGAGCCTCGTCGGTGCGGGCGACCACATCGTCGCGTCGTCGAGCCTGTACGGCGGGTCGATCACGCAGCTCGACGTGACGCTGCGCCGCTTCGGCGTCGACACGACGTTCGTGCACTCGACAGACCCGGCCGACTACGCCGCGGCGATCACCGACAAGACCAAGGCGATCTTCGCCGAGACCATCGCGAACCCCTCGGGCGAAATCGCCGACATCGAAGGGCTCGCCGACGTCGCCCACGCGCATGAGATTCCGCTCATCATCGACTCGACGATCGCCACCCCGTATCTCAACCGCCCGATCGAGTGGGGCGCCGACATCGTCACCCACTCGGCGACGAAGTTTCTCGGCGGGCACGGCACAACGATGGGCGGGCTCGTCGTCGAATCGGGTCGGTTCACGTATTCGCGCGAGAAGTTTCCGCTCTTCCATGAGCCCGTGCCTACCTACGGCGACCTGCAGTGGGCCGGCAACTTCGGTGAGTACGCATTTCTCACCAGGCTGCGCGCCGAGCAGCTGCGCGACATCGGGCCTGCACTCTCGGCGACCTCCGCGCAACAGCTCGCGCAGGGCATTGAGACGCTGCCGTTCCGCATGACCGCACATGTCGAGAACGCACGCGCCGTCGCCGAGTGGCTCGACGCAGACAGCCGCATCGAGTCGGTGTACTGGGCGGGGCTCGCAAGCCATCCGCACCACGAGCGCGCGAAGAAGTATTTGCCCCTCGGGCCAAGCTCCGTGTTCAGCTTCGTTGTCAAGGGCGGTCGCGCTGGCGGGCAGACCCTCATCGAGTCGGTGAACCTCGCCAGCCACGTCGCCAACATCGGCGATACAAAGACGCTCATCATTCACCCCGGATCGACGACGCACGCGCAGCTGACCGAGCAGCAGCTCGAGGATGCCGGTGTGCAGCCGGGCCTCGTGAGACTCAGCGTCGGCATCGAGGATGCTGACGACATCATCTACGATCTCGATCAGGCGCTCAGCCAGGCAGTGGAGGCATGATCATGGCTCAAGAAAAAGCGGCAGAGACAGACATCGTCGCACTGCAGAACGGGCTGAGCTGCGAAATGCCCGCAGACTCCCCCCTCGCGACGCTGCTGAAATCGCAGCGCACATGGATCGGACCCGACGCCAAGCAGCGCCTGGCGATTCTGCGGGAGGCGAAGACGATCGCTATCGTCGGCGCGTCGACGAACCCTGCGCGCGCAAGCTACTTCGTCGGGACGTACCTGCAGCAGTCAAGCGACTACACGCTCTATTTCATCAACCCGAACGCCGAAGAGATCCTCGGACAGCCCGTGTACCCCGACCTGGCATCGCTGCCGGAGAAGCCCGACATTGCCGTCGTGTTCCGCAAGGCGAGCGACATTCCTCAGGTCGTCGACGACGTCGTGGCCGCTGGCATTGAGACGATCTGGGTGCAACTGGGAATCTGGAACGAAGAAGCAGCCTATGACGGCGAGAAGAAGGGCCTCACCGTCGTCATGGACCGCTGCATCAAGGTTGAGCACGCACGCTTCCACGGCAAGCTCAATCTGTTCGGCTTCGACACCGGCGTGATCTCGTCGAAGAAGGGCCTGCGCTAAGACAATCTGCCCGGCGGGGTGGCAGCACTCCGGGCACCAGCGTGAGTTCATCACAGATTCGCGTGCAATCGGGCTTGTCGATGGCGAGCGGCCTGCAGATCCCTGAGAGTCGCGCACATGGATACTGCAGCGCGTCTGACGCAGGTTCCGTCTGGCCGGTGTTCTGGGCAATTCTCGGCGTCCTCGCCTTCGTCCTGGCCGTGCAGTTCGGCATGACGAGCACCGAGTGGTTCTCGAGGGATATATACCAGCTGTACGGCGATCAAATCACGGTGAGCTCCTACGCACTCATTCTGCTCGCCGGGCTCCCGTTCTCAACGCTCGTCTCGTCGCTCACCGGATTCGGCCAAGAACTCGGCTGGCGCGGCTTTCTCGCCTCCGCGCTTGCTCCGCTCGGCTTCTGGCAGTCGGCGCTCCTCACGGGTGTGATCGCCGGCATCTGGTATTCACCGCTCATCATGCTTGGGTACAACTTTGACCGCACCGAAGCCTGGAGCTCGAGCCCCGTCCATAGGCTGCAGCGTGTGTGCCTCTCCCCCGCGAGGCGGAGAGCGAAGTTCCGCCTGCGTGCGGATGACTGCAGCATCCGTTCTTCGTAGCGTCGGATGCATGGATACGTCAACGCAGACACAACAGGCACATTCAGCAGAGCACTCCGCACGAGTGCCCTGGGCCGCAGTCGTCGTGTACACGATTCTGGCGTGCGGGCTCGCGTGGCTTGTGATGCTGCCGCTCTGGCTCGGTGACGGCCTCGCCGACCCCCTGACAATGCCTCTGCTCGGCGCGATGATGTTCACACCGAGCGTCGCCGCGCTCATCGTGACGTTCACGATGGTGAAGCCGGTGAAAAAGGCCCGGTACCTCGGTTTCATCCCGTTCCGCCCGGTCTGGCGCAATATCGCGCTGTTCATCGGGTGGCCGATCATCTTTCTCGTTCTCGCTTTCGGCGCGTTCTTCATTGCCGTTGTGTGTGGCTGGACGACGCCTGATTGGTCGGCGTCGAGCCTTCAGCAAGCGCTCGGCGTCAACGTGTCAGTCGCGTCGTACATGGCCGTATCGTTCGCGTGGCTGCCGCTTACCGTGCTGATGAGCTCGGTCTCTGCATTCGGCGAAGAACTCGGTTGGCGCGGGTTTCTCACATCGGCTCTCGCGCCCCTCGGGTTCTGGAGATCAGCCGTGATTATCGGAATCATCTGGGGTCTGTGGCACGCGCCGATTATTCTGCTCGGCTACAACTTCAACCGCACGGATGTGACAGGGCTGCTCTGGATGTGCGGCTTCACACTGTGCGTCGGGGTGCTGCTTCAATGGTCACGGTACTGGACGGGCAACATCTGGCCCGCTGCCGTCGGCCACGGCGCCCTCAACTCTGTGACGTCTCTTACGTTCCTCTGGCTCCCGGCCGGGTTCGACGCGGCGACGTCCACCATTCTCGGCGCTCCCGGCTGGATCGCGATGGGCATCGTGATCGCGGTGCTCGCACTGCTGAAGCAACCGCGACGTAAGCTGGAGCTCGCTTCACCAGCACGTTCCTGACCAATGGCGAGGAGGCGACAGTGGGCATGACCACAGAGGTCCCCGAGGGGCTCAGCAATTTTCGCGACGTCGGCGGTCTGCCGGCGTCAGGCGGCAGCATCCGCGCTGGTCGGCTCTTTCGATCAGATGCGCTCGTCGCTCTGACGCCGATCGGCATCGATCAGTTTCGCCAGACGGGCATCTCCACGATCTTCGACCTGCGCAGTCGCGTCGAGGTGGAGCAGACACAGCCGATGCTCGACGAGTCCACACTTGCCGACTACGTCTCGCTTCCGCTTCTCGAGGGCGCGGTTCACGACACAGTGACGCAGGTTCCCACGCTCACCGAGCTGTACCGCGACCTCATTGACGAGGCCGGCGAGAGCTTCGCCCGCATTGGCGAATGGGTCGCGCTTCGATCCAGCGGCGGCGTGCTCGTACACTGCACGGCGGGCAAAGACCGCACGGGTGTCGCGATTGCACTTTTGCTCGATGCCGTTGGCGTTCCGCGCGAGCGCATCATTGCCGACTACGTGATCTCGGCTGAGAACCTCGCGGGAGCATGGAGCGCAATGATGCTCGGGCAGGTGCGAAGGATGGGCTTCGAGGTGACGCCCGCGGTTGAGAAGGTTGTCTGCGGGACGGATGCCGGGGCGATGCGCGCGGCGCTCGAGACCGTTGATGCCGAGTACGGCGGTTCACACGAGTACTTTGCTGCACACGGCCTCGACGAGCGAGCACTCACGGCTCTGCAGAACAGCCTGGTCGACGATGCGGAACCGCACGGCTGACGGGCGAGAACCGACGATCAACGCACGTGTTTGTGAACGCCCTCGGTCAGCTGCGCGTCACGCGCGCGACGGGAGAGCTTCGACGGCCACCAGATCGCGCGCCCGATGTCATAGCTGAGCGCAGGCACGAGCAGCGAACGCACGATGAAGGTGTCGAGCAGCACACCGAAGGCCACGATGAACGCGATCTGCACGAGGAACAGCACGGGAATCACCGAGAGCGCGGCAAACGTCGCGGCGAGCACGAGGCCGGCCGACGTGATGACGCCGCCCGTGATGGCAAGTCCGCGCACAATGCCGTCTCGCGTTCCGTGCTTGAGTGACTCCTCACGCACGCGCGTCATCAGGAAGATGTTGTAGTCGATTCCCAGGGCCACGAGAAACACAAAGCCGTACAGCGGAACCGCGGGGTCCGCTCCGGGGAACGTAAAGATGCCGTTGAAGGCGAGCGCCGCAACGCCGAGCGCCGTTCCGAACGACAGAACCGTGGTGAGCACAAGCAGCAGCGGGGCGAGAATCGAACGCAGCAGAAGCATCAGGATCACCATGATCACGACGAGGATCACGGGAATGATGAGGTTGCGATCGTGGATTGACGCGTCGTTCGTGTCGATGGCCGTCGCCGTCACACCGCCGACGAGGGCGCCAGGAACGGCATGCGCAAGTTCTGTGCGCAGGTCGCGAACCGTCACTGCAGCCGCGTCGGAATCGGCAGCATCAGACAGCGTCGCCTGCAGCATCACGTCACCATCGACGACCGTCGGGTCGGGCGCGGGCGCTCCCGGAGGGCCAACCGCCTTAATGCCATCGTCGGTGATCGTTGCCGACCCGCTCGGCGAATCGGCGGAGGTCACGGTGACGCTGTCGACGCCATCATGGTCACGCAGCACGTCGGCGGCGTTCAGCAGGGCGTTCTCATCAACGATGACGACAGCAGGGCTTCCTGACCCGCCCGGGAAATGCTCGCCGAGTACGGCCTGACCGTCGCGCGCCTCCGAGTTGCCGAGCACGAGGTCTGACTGCGGAACCCCGACGGCGTTCAGCTGCGTTGCACCGAAGACTCCGGCGAGCAGCACAAGCGCCGTCACGGCCCAGATCGTGCGGGGGCGACGCGTGATCGCTCGTGCAACCTTCGTCCAGATGCCCGTCGAGGGCATGCCGTGCTCGTCGGCAACGACCTCTGGCTCGTAGTGAGGCCGACGCGGCCAGAACGCTGCCCGACCGAAGACAAACAGCAGCGCTGGCAGAAGAGTGAGCGCCGAGAGCATGGCAAAGACGATGCCGATCGATGCGACAGGCCCGAGCGTGCTGTTCGACTTGAGGTCGCTCAGCAGCAGGCAGAGAAGCCCGGCGATGACGGTTCCGCCCGAGGCGATGATCGGCTCAAACGATCCTCGGATGGCGCGCATGCTCGCCGCCCACTTATCGGTATTGACGCGCAGCTCCTCACGATAGCGAGAGACATAGAGCAGCGAATAGTCCGTTGCGGCGCCGATGACCAGAATGAACAGGATGCCCTGGGTCTGCCCGCTCAGAAGAAGAACCTCGGCCTTTGCAAGCCACCACACGGTGAGCAGCGCAACGCACAGCGCGAAGAGACTTGTCGACAGCACGGCGATCGGCAGAAGGAACGAGCGGTACACGAGGATCAGAATGATGAAGACCGCGAGGAGAGCCACTCCGAGCAGAAGGCCGTCGATGCCGGCAAACGCGGCGACAAGGTCGGCCGAGAAGCCCGCTGGGCCTGTGACATGAACGGCGACGCCATCGGGCGCATCTGAGCGCAGCGTATCGCCAATGCTCGACACGACGTCGCCGACGTCAGCATCCGCATCAAGGGGAACAAACGCCTGAAGTGCGTGCCCATCGTCGGAGGGAATCGGCGGCGAGATGTCTGATGCGACGCCGGTCGCGCCATCGAGGCCCTCGAGTGCGTCGGTTACCGTGGCGATCTTCTCGTCGCTCAGTTCGTCGTCGCTGGAGAACACGACGATGGCTGGAATGGCGTCTGAGTCGCTGAAGTCTTCCCTGAGCGCCTGCACTTTGGTGGCATCGGCCGAGCTCGGAAGGTAGCTGGTCTGATCGTTCGAGGACACCTCGTCGACTTTGCCGAAGTAGGGTCCCCCAACGGATGCCGCGGCCAGCCAGACGATGATGAGAAGTGCGGGAATGACGACGCGCAGCCACCGCGGCGCGCGGTGATGCTGGCGCAGAGACGCGCGCGTTGGCAACGCCTGCGTGTTGTCGGATTGCTTTTCGTGCATCTACCTGTTCCCCCACCGAGAGCTTTTCACTAGCTAAGCTAGCAATAAGGGTAGCATGCAGATAGTTCGGCGTGTATCGCTCGTATTCAGCTAAGATCACCAGCATGATGGATCCCGAGAACACCTCGTCGAACATCTATGCGCTCGACGCGAGTGACCCGCAGAGTCGACTGATCGATCGGTCGGGACTCGACGACACCGATGTGCGCCAGATCAGCGAGCTGATGGGGTCACTCGGCAACCTGCGCGACGCCGAGCATCGGCTGTCAGAAGCATCCCTGCGGTATATGAAGCTCAACCAGACGGACATGCGCGCGCTGCATTACCTGATCGTCGCGCACAACCGGCAGCAGATCGCAACGCCCGGAGCGATAGCGACACACCTCGGCATCTCGACGGCATCCACGACAAAGCTTCTCGATCGCCTTGAGAAGGGCACCCACATCACGCGGCAGCCGCACCCCCACGATCGGCGCGCGCTCGCGATATCCATCACGCCCGAGACGCGTGAAGCCGCGATGGCCACCGTCGGTCGCCAGCAGGCGAAGCGGTTCCATGCTGCGGCGCGCCTCAGCCCCGCCGAGCGCGTCGTGGTCATGCGATTTATCGACGACATGGCCAACGAGATAGACCCCACCAATCTCGACTGGGCAGAGCCGAACTCCCCCGCGGAATAGTCGGCTCACCCGTCGAGGCAGCGCGCAATCACATGAAAGACGTGCCAGTGCTTCGGCCCGTCGAACGCGCGCCCGTCGCGCTCGTCTTCGTCGAGAAGCAGCGTCTCGAGCCCCCACAGCATCCGTTCGACATCGTTACGGGTGTGGAAGGTCATGCCCGGCGTTCCCGCCCACTCATCCCGCATGCCAAAGAATTCGACGGCGAGAAGGCCGCCCGGGCGCAGACACGTGCGAATCGCTCCCCACAGCGCGTCGAAGTGCTCATGGGGGCAGAACGGCAGGGCAAAACCCGAGAAGACCAGATCGGATGCCGGCAGCTCGGCGATCTGCGCAAAGTCTGTCCTCCGCGCAGTGACGCCCTCGATTTCGTGCAGCCGATCGGGTAACCCGGCGTCGCCGTCAATCGCCGTGACGCGCCAGCCGCGAGAGGCAAGCTCACGCGTTTCAAGACCGTCGCCCGCCCCGAGGTCGACCGCGTGTCCGGGAGGTCGATCGCCCCAATGCTCGAGTGCAGCGATCAGATTCTTGCGCGGCGGCCGGCCCGACATCGCCTTGTAATAGGCATCCCAATCGAACGTCGGCGTCATGCCACCATGCTCGCACAACGCCGCGACACTACACTTACCACGTGGCAGAGGGAGAGAACGTCTCGGAGGATAAGGGCACAGTGGAGAACGACACTGTGGAGAACGTACGCATACGCGTACTCGGCCCCGTGCTCGTCGACGACGAACCCGTGTCCGGACCGCTCCCCCGGCGGCTCATCGCTGCGCTCGCTCTCGCAGCTCCGCTCGTCGCCAGCACCCAGCGACTCGTTGACGACGTCTGGGGTGACGACGTTCCTGACCGTCCACGCGCCGCACTGCAAACGCTGGTCTCCCGGGCGCGAAGACTGCTCGGCACCGAGGCCATCGCGTCGGGCCCCGCCGGGTACCGGCTCACGGTCGGCACCGACCTTGACATCGCGCGTCGCGCATCAGAACCCGATGAACTCGCCGCGGCTCTGGCTCACTGGCACGGCGATCCCGGCGACGACCTCGGCGATGCACCCGTCGCCGAGAGCCTCCGTCTTCAAGGCGCGACGCTGCATTCAAGCATTCTTCGCTCGAGAGCACGCGCACTGCTGAACGGTGGTCGCCTCGACGAGGCGGTCGCCGCGCTCACCCCGCTTGTCGACGCCTCGCCCATTGATGAGGACTCGGCAGTTCTGCTGATGCGCGCGCACGCCGAAAACGGGCACAAAACAGACGCACTCGCCGTGTTCGCCCGACTGCGCGGCGCACTTGCCGAGATCCTCGGCACCACGCCAGGCAGCGATGCCATCGAGCTCAACACGAAGCTCCTGCGCGATGATTCACCGCAGCGCAAACAGATTGGTGTGCGTGCACGTCGTGGCCCCCTTGTGGGACGCGACGCCGACATCGCCGCGGTCGAGGCCGCCGTTGACTCGCACCGCCTCACGACCATCCTCGGCGTCGGCGGCCTCGGCAAAACCAGCCTGGCACACGAGGTGGCACGCCGATCTCACGCGCCACTCACTGTCGTTGTCGAGCTGGCCGGAGCGACAAGCCCCGATGACGTGCTCATCACGGTGACGTCGACTCTCGGCATCCGCACGGTCAGTTCGGTCGCCCGGTTGTCTGACCCGCTCGTGCTCACCGATCTGCGATCACGCGCCGTGGCGACGCTCGCCGAGCGCGAGACGCTGCTGGTTCTCGACAATTGCGAGCACCTCGTCGATGCGGCCGCATCCCTCGCCGATCACGTGCTCAGCGCCGTCCCGACGCTGCGCATTCTGGCAACAAGCAGGTCACCGCTCGCGATCGAAGGAGAGCAGGTAATCGCCCTCCCCCAGCTTTCCCTGACGGATGCCGGTGGGCCCGGCTCTGCCATCGAGCTGTTTCTGCAGCGCGCCCGCGCGATCAGACCGGGCGCCGAGCTTGATCCCGATGCCGTGCACCGCATCTGCGCGAGCCTCGACGGGCTCCCCCTCGCCATTGAGCTCGCCGCGGCACGTGTGCGCTCCATGTCCCTCGACGACATTGAGCGCCGGCTGCGCGACCGCTTTGCCCTGCTCACCGCCGTCGACCGCTCCGCTCCGGCGCGACACCGCACTTTGTTCGCCGTGATCGACTGGAGCTGGAAGCTTCTTGAACCACGGCAGCGCAAGACGCTGCGCCGTCTGTCTCTGTTCGCCGACGGGTTCACCGCCGAGGCAGCAGGCGAGGTAGCCGGCGACGGTGCCGACGTCATCGACGATCTCGACGCCCTCGTCATGCAATCGCTCGTTCAGGTGCGCGACGAGGGGTCTGCCGTGCGGTACCGCCTGCTGGAGACCGTCGGCGAGTTTGCCCGCGATCGTCTCGATGACGCTGGCGAACGCACGATGATCGACGCGCGGTACGACGAGTGGATTACCCGGTTGGCACTCGACCTCTTCGATCAGATGCTCGGCGCGCAGCAGCTCGATGCGCTCACCGTCGCTGTGACGGAACGCGAGAATCTCGTCGCGGCGCTGCGTCACGCGATCACGCGCTCCACAAGCGACGTGGTGTATGCCCTGTTCGGGTTGCTCTCGCTTGTCTGGTCGATCAGGGGCGAGCATGAGGAGTTCTTGGGCTTCGGCACCGACGTGCTGGCGGCATCCGATGATCATGCCGTTTCACCGCGCATCATCAACGCTGCGGCGCTGGGACTGTCGATGCTCGCCGTGACATTTCTGATGTTCGGCGCGAATCGCGTCGCCTACCCGGCACTCTCTCGTCTTCGACATTTCGTCAGCACGAAGCACGTCACCGATGCCCGCGCGCTCACCCTCACGGAGATGCTCGCGCTGCCCCCGATCAGCACAGACGCCGGCGCCGAGTCGCTGTTCTCCTGGGTGGACGCGCAGCTGCAGCACGATGACGATGCCCGAGCGGCCTATGCCGCTGTGCTTGGGGCAAACGGTGCAGAGAACCTCGGCGAATATCGCCGCGCCCTGGAGTACGCACGCGCCGGCCATGCCCGAGCAACTGCTCTGCACGACACCTGGCTTCAGGCAATGGCCGCGTCCGTCGTCGCCCAGCTTCTCAGCCAGAACGAGCGAGTTGCCGAGGTGAGGCCATGGGCACATGCTGCGACGGACGCGCTCGCGAAGATCGGTGCAGACGAAGACATGGTTCAAGCACGATGGATGCTGTCGCTCGCGGAGCTACACCAGGGCGACGCCTCGGCCGCGCGTGCGATGCTCGCCGACATGGGCGAAGATTCTCCCGGCGAGCTTCGCGGGCTTCTGCTGGCTCTCGACGCGGAGATCGCCGTTCATGATGGTCGCCTGACCGATGCGATCGCCGCGCTCGACGCCGGGTTGGCGCAGCTTGAGATCAGTGGCGGCCGCTCTGCGCCGTGGCTGGTGCTCGCCATGGCGACGAGGGCGCTGACCAGGCGCCGTTCCGGGGTGCCGCGCGAGTCGCTTCTCGCCGACTCCGACCGCCTCTCGGCACGTGTTCGTGCGCTGATTCGTGTGCGCGGCTGGTCAACCGATCAGCCGGTCACAGGGTCGGGCATCGCGGCTGTGGGGGCTATTGCCCTCGACGATGCCGCGACAGCGCAAACGGGCGTTGAACTTCTGGTGCTCGCCGAACAGATGGGCTACCGGCGTGATTTCGCCGTGCTGTCTGCCCCCGTCTTGCTCGCGCAGGCCGAACAGGTGCGAGGAGCCGATGCCGTCGCCGAGGCCCGCGCGGTCGCGGCATCCCTCTCCCCGTTTGGCCGCCTCGACCGCGCCGCCGAGCTTCTCACTCTGCTGGCACGTGCACAGTCGGGCTCGGGAACCCACCGGGCCGCAGCCGACGAGTGAGCCCCTCGGCGCGGCGCTCGCTGCCGTACTACTCGTGTGCGTCTGACGCCTCGCCGCGCATCTCCAGGCGAATCTGGTCTGCGTCAAGCACGGCAAGTGCGTTAGTGAGGGCATCGGCTGAGTAGGTGCCGTCGTTGCGCGCGTCGAGAAGGGCTGCACGCTGCGCCTCAATGACTGCGAGCGCTCGACTGGGCCGTGCGGCGCCCTCTTCTGTGCTCTCGGGCACGGCATCGGCCACCTCGCTCAGGAGCGTCAGCATCCGTCGGCGCTCAGCGATCTGCTCGACGGGGCTCTCGACACTCGGCTTGACGCGGCGCACCACCCAACCGAGCGATCCTCCCTGCAGCAGCAGCGACCCGACGGCGACGATGAACGCGACAAGAATCAGCATCGAGCGATGCGGCGTGTCTGCAGGCAAGGTCTGCGCCGCGGCAAGCGTCACCGCGCCCCGCATGCCCGCCCACACAACGACGGAGCCCTCTCGCCACCCGAACGGCTTGCTCATGAAGTAGTCGATGTCAGCGCCCATGCGCCGCAGCCGCGCGTTGAAGCGCTCGAGGGTGCGGGCGCCCCGCGGCCCGCGTGGCTGCGGCCCCTGTTGACCCCGCTGCACGTCGCTGCCTCGGCCACGTCCCGGCCCTCTGCGTTGGGCGGCGGCTCCGGGGCCACCGAGGAATGCGGCGGGATCGGCCGTGTGCTCATCGAGGCGTTTTTGCGCGGCATCGAGCCGCGGGCGCATATCTCTGTGTCTCTCCGTGCGCCGACGCGACGCCAACAGCAGCACGCCGACGTAGGCCATGCGCACGAGCAGCGTGATCGCAAGGGCGCCGAGGGCATACAGCAGCGGCGAGAATCCGTGGTCTTCGGCGATGCTGTGGGCGACGATCGCTTTGAGCTCAAGCCCCATGAGCAGAAACACGACACCTTCGAGCACCAGCTCTATTGTCTTCCAGTTCTGCTCCTCGGCGATGCGGTGCGAGGGCGACAGCCGCTTGATCGCGCCACGCCCCGTGACAAGTCCTGCAACGACGGCGGCGACGAGCCCCGACGCGCCGAGCATCTCGGCAGGCACCGACGCGATGAAGGGAATCGTGAACGAGATGACGGTGTTCACCGTCGGGTCTTCAACGCGCGAGCGCACCGCGAGGTTTGCCCAACCGACGAACACGCCGATCACCGAGGCGATCGCCACCGAGTAGGCGAAACTTCCGACAACGCTCCAGAGCGAGACGGATGCCGCGGCGCCAGCCACCGCGGAACGCAGCAGCACGAGCGCTGTCGCGTCGTTCAGCAGGCTTTCACCCTCGAGCATCGTGACGACACGTGAGCTCACGCCGATGCGTTTGACGATGGATGTGGCGACAGCATCCGTTGGGCTGATGATGGCTCCGAGTGCAATGCCCCACGCAAGGCTGAGCCCGGGGATCACCCACGAGAAGAACAATCCGAGCACGACGGCGCTGCCGACGACGAGCACCACAGAGAGGCCTCCGATCGCGGTGAACTCGCGGCGAAAGTCCATGGTGGGCATCGATACCGACGCCGAGTACAGCAGCGGGGGCAACACACCGGCGAGTATCCACTCCGGCTCGATGTGCACGTCGGGAACGACGGAAACGAGGCTCACGACGATGCCGAAAATCACAAGCAGCAGCGGGTTCGCCACCCCGATCTTCGGCGCGAGTGCCGATGCGGCGGCAATGACCACGAGGGCGAGCACCGCGATGACGAGAAACGTCTCCATCTGTGCCTTTCGTGTGATGTTGTGCTGTTCACAGCGTAGAACCCCGGGCCCGCGCGTGCAGAGATTCGGAAGTTTCAGACGACACGCCGCAGGGAAAGCGCCCTCCACGGCGTGTCGCCTGAGTTTTCCGAATGAGTGCACAGTGACTGCCGCCCGAAACGATCTCCCGGGTTCGCTGGGAGCCCCGGAGCTCCCGCTACGCCTTGCGCATGTATGCACGCACCGTGAGAGGGGCGAACACGGCGACGATCACGGCCGCACCGATCAGCGAGATCACCAGGTCGCCGCCCACGACACCGTTGTTGGCGAGCTCGCGCACGGCAGTCACGAGGTGCGAGATGGGGTTGATCTGCACGAAGCCCTGCAGAAAACCGGGCAGCGTGTCGACGGGCACGAAGGCGTTCGAGAGGAACGTCAGCGGAAACAGGATGATCATCGAAATTCCCTGCACACTGGATGCCGTGCGGGCGATGACACCGAAGAAGGCGAAGATCCAGCTGATGGCCCACGCGCATACGATCACCGCGAGTCCGGCGAGCACGACGCTGCCGATTCCGCCCGCAGCACGCCACCCCATAATGAAGCCCATCACGAACGTGAGGGTTGTGGCGATCGTATAGCGCACGGTGTCGGCGAGCAGAGCGCCCGCCAACGGCGCGATGCGCGCGATCGGCAGCGAACGGAATCTGTCGAACACGCCCTTGTCCATGTCTTCACGCAGCTGCACACCCGTGACGACAGACGTGGTGATCACCGTCTGCACGAGGATGCCGGGAATGATGACGGGCAGGTAACTCTGCACGTCTCCCGAGATCGCACCGCCGAAGATGTACGTGAACATCAGAGTGAAGATGATCGGCTGCACTGTCACGTCGACGAGCTGCTCTGGTGTGCGCTTGATCTTAATGAGGCCGCGGCGGGCCATCGACAGCGAGTGCGAGAGCGTCTCGGCGAGGCCGACGGAATTCGACAGCGGCTTCCTGGTATCGAGTGTTGCTGTCGTCATGAGTGTGCTCCTTCGAGCTCGTCGGCAGCGGGCTCTGCCGCGTGGCCGGTGATGGCGAGAAATACCTCGTCGAGGGTGGGCTTCTGAACGCTCATCTCGGCAAGATGGATGCCGCGGCTTCGCAGTTCGATGAGCAGGTCGGTCACCCGATCGGCATCGGCCATGGGCACGCTGATCGCATCGCCCTGCACCGCGGGTTCGCCGTGGAAGCCGAGAACGTCGCGCATCGCCCGCACGGCAGGCTCGGCGTCGGCATCGTCGACGAGGCGCACCTGCAGCGCCGATGTTCCGACCGAGGCCTTGAGCTGGTCTGCCGTTCCTTCGGCGACCACGCGCCCCGTGTCGATCACGGCAATGCGGTCGGCGAGCTGGTCTGCCTCGTCGAGGTACTGCGTCGTGAGCAGCACGGTGGAGCCCTCCGTCACGAGGCGGCGGATCGTGTCCCACATCTGGTTGCGCGTGCGGGGGTCGAGGCCGGTCGTCGGCTCATCGAGAAAGATCAGGGGCGGCCGCGAAATGAGGCTCGCCGCGAGGTCGAGTCGACGGCGCATTCCGCCGGAAAACTTCTTGAGGGGCCGCCTGGCGGCGTCCGTGAGTGAAAATTCCTCGAGCAGGTTGTTTGCTGTGCGCTTCGCGTCGCGGCCGCTGAGGCCGAGCAGCCGACCGAAGAGCACGAGGTTCTCGGTTGCGCTGAGGGACTCGTCGACAGAGGCGTACTGCCCCGTCACGCCGATCAGCTGGCGCACGACTCCTGCTTCTTTCTGCACATCGTGGCCGAAGATGCGCGCGCTGCCAGCATCCGGCCGCAGCAGTGTTGCGAGCATGCTGATCGTCGTCGTCTTACCTGCGCCGTTGGGGCCGAGAACTCCATAAACGGTTCCAGCGCGCACGGTGAGGTCGACGCCGTCGACGGCGCGATTGCCGCCGAAGATCTTGACGAGACCTGTCGCGTCAACCGCGAGTTCTGAGGGTGTCATCTGTGTTCCTTTCGTCAGGAACAAGAGTCACCCCGGCCACTTTCAGGATGCTGTCACGCCGCTGTCACGAAGCTGGTATGTGTCATTCACACGCGCGCTTCCATGCCAGCGTCACATGTTCTACAACGTAGAACATGGATGATGTTGGCATTAGAGCACTGAAGCAAAATGCGTCAGCCGTCGTCGCCTCGGTCGCCGAGGGGCGCTCAGTGACGATCACGGATCGAGGGCGCCCGGTCGCACAGCTGTCGCCGCTAGTCTCTGGCGAACTCAATCGCCTCCTGGTGTCTGGTCGGCTACGCGCGCCTCGGCGCTCGCTCCGAGATCTATCTGTTCCCGCACCGGGCGAACTGACGCCCGCACTGCGAGGTCAGCGCGACGACGAGCGCTACTGACGTGGCGTACTATCTCGACACGTCGGCGCTTGTAAAACTCGTTGTTGCCGAAGCAGAATCGGCGGCACTTCACGAATGGCTCACCTCGTGCGAGAGCGAGCTGGTCACGTGCGACCTCGCTCGAACAGAGCTCATGCGTGCAGTGCGGCCCGTCTCGCCTGACCGTGCAGTGCGGGCCCGCGAGGTGCTGGAGTCCGTGTTCTCACTGTCCCTATCGACGGCTACGTACGACGCGGCCGCACGGCTTCAGCCGCCTGAACTGTGCAGTCTCGACGCCGTCCACCTCGCTGCGGCCCTCGAGCTCGGAGCGGACCTCGAAGGGATCATCGTGTATGACGGCCACCTCGCTGATGCTGCCGGCTCCTACGGCATCACAACGATCGCTCCGGCGTGATGTGTGCGGCCGACGAGAACGAGACGCCGGCCGCACACACGACTCAGTACGTCAAACCGAACACCCAGACGGCGAGCGTCATGGTCGTCGCCGTCACCAGCACGATGCCGATCAGGTTCAGCCAGATTCCTCCCCTGATCATCGATGCGATCGTCACGTATCCCGAGCCGAACGCGACAGCATTGGGAGGCGTTGCCACAGGCAGCATGAAGGCGCACGTTGCCGCGAGCGCCGTCGGAATCGCCAGCAGCATCGGGTCGAGGCCGATGCCCATCGCGACGCCGCCGACAACGGGGAGGAAGGTCGCCGACGTCGCCGTGTTGCTCGTCAGTTCGGTGAGAAACAGGATCAGCGTGGCGATGATCGCGACGATCAGGATCACCGGAAGGACGCCGACGACCTCGGCCTGCTGACCGATCCAGGTCGACAGTCCCGATTCGGTGAACTGCGCCGACAGCGCGAGCCCTCCCCCGAAGAGCAGCAGCACTCCCCACGGAAGGTCGACGGCCGACTCCCAGGTGAGCAGTTTGACGCCGCGATTCGCCTTGGCTGGAAAGAGAAAGAGAATCAGCCCCGCGGCGATCGCGATCCCTGCGTCGTCGATCGGCGGCTCTTCAAAGATGACCGGAACGAAGATCCAGCTCACGGCGGCCAGCGCGAAGACAGCGAGAACGAGCTTCTCCCCCGTTGCCATCGGGCCGAGTTTGCGCAGCTCGTCTGAAACGAGCTGACGCCCGCCAGGAATCTCTTTCAGCTCCGGTTTGAACAGAATGTGCGTCAACAGGTACCAGCAGAGAAACATGAACACGATCGCGAGCGGCAGCCCGACGAGCATCCATTGGCCGAACCCGATGTGAATGTCGAAGTTGCTCGCCAGATAACCGACGAGCAGCGTGTTGGGCGGGGTGCCGATGATCGTGCTCAGCGAACCGAGTGATGCCGAATACGCGATTCCCAGCATGAGCGCGGTTCCGAAATTCGTCCGAATCACGTCCGATGCCGTGCCGGCTGATGTGTCGCCCTTCTGATCTTTCATCTGCTGCGAAACGAGTGCGAGAACCGACGTGCCGAGTGGCAGCATCATGACGGCCGTCGCCGTGTTCGAGACCCACATGCTGATGAACCCGGTGGCGATCATGAACCCGCCGATCATCGCCTGCGATTTGCCGCCCATGAGACGCACGATGTGCAGGGCGATGCGACGATGCAGGTTCCAGCGCTGCATGGCGAGGGCGATGAGAAACCCGCCCATGAACAGAAAGATGATGTGGTTGCCGTATGACGCGCCAACGTCATCGAAGCCGACGACATTGTCGTCTGAATCGACCATCTTCGCGATGGGAAAGACGAGCACGGGAATGAGCGCGGTGACGGGGATGGGGATCGCCTCGGTCATCCACCACACACCCATGAGCACCGCGGTCGCCGCTGTGATCTTGGGCGAGTGTTCGAGCTCGGCCGGCATGGCGTAGAAGACGGCGATGGCCAGCAGGATGCCGCCGAAGAACCCAATCCATCGTCGTCGCGTTGTTTTCTTATCGAGGCCGGTGTCGAGCTGACCCGGAGATTTCAGACGTTCGATCGTAGACATGACAGCTCCCTTGCTGAGTAGTCGTGCATTCAACGTAAGCGTGACGTCGATCGGGTTTACAACGACACGAGACCTCTGATCAGGGCTGCAGCACCTCCCATCGCTGCGAGGGTAATCGCCGTGTTGCGTGCGGTGCGGGACGACACACGCATGCTCAGCAGGCCGCCGATCCAGATGCCGCCGAGCACAATCACGACGACCGGGCCGAACATCCACACTGGCGGCAGCTCAGAGATCGATGTCGCACCGAGAGAGAGCTTGGTGACGACCGAGACGATGCCCATCGTCATGAACGTGGGCTGCATTGTGGCGGCGAAGGCCTTCTGGTTCCACCCGGAGAGCTTCGCGTTGATGACCATGATGGGGGCGGCCACTCCGGCCGACGTGTTGAAGAAGCCCCCAATGGCGCCGGTGACCGGGCCCAGCGCCTTCGAGCGCACGAGAGGCAAGCGCGGAAGACCGAACGTCGTTGCAAGGGCGGCGAGCACGATCGCGCCGATCAGAATCTGCAGCCAGCTGGCCGGTGCCGATCTGACCACAAAGGAGGCGGCGACGGCCCCCACCAGAATTCCCGGCAGAAACGCAAAATACCGCCGCCATTCGATATCGCGCCGCATCGAGAGAAGCAGCAGAATTCCGGAGACGACGGTGGTGGCATTTGTGACGAGAATGCCGGCGACGGGCCCAAGCAGAACGGTGAGGATCGGTGCCACCACAAGGCCGACGCCGGTGCCAGACAACCGCTGAAGGATCGTACCTATCAGGATTGCGGCACCGGCGACGACCGCGAGGGTCACATCCACGCGGTCTCCGTTGCCACAGACAGCGCGGGAACAGACAGTCGCATCTGCTCAGATTACATGCATCACACCACGGTGTAGCCGCCGTCGATGAGGTAGTAACCACCGGTGATGAACGATGCCTTGTCAGAGAGCAGGAAGGTGACGAGCTGAGCCACTTCTTCTGCGCGCCCGAGGCGTCCGAGCATGTGCTTGCTCTCGAGTGCCGTACGCACGTCGTCGCTCAAGCTGCTGCGCACGAGCGGCGTGTCGATGTAGCCGGGCCCGACGGAGTTGATGCGCAATCCCTGCGCCCCGTACTCGGCCGCAGCGTTCTTGGTGATGCCCACGACGCCGTGCTTTGCTGCGGTGTACGCGCCGTTTCCGATCGCCGCGACGGTTCCGTGAATGGAGGCCATGTTCACGATGCCGCCACTCTCGCCGCCGGCCTTGAGGATCTCGGGAATCTGGTAACGCATTCCGTAGAGAACGCCGTTGAGGTTGATGTTGATCACACGATCCCAGTCGTCAAGATCCGTTTCGCCTGCGGGAAGCTGCTTTCCGCCGATCCCCGCGTTGTTGACGGCGTAGTTCAGTGCACCGAAGGTGTCAACGGCGAAACGAACGACCTTCTCGGCATCCTCTTTGCTGGCGGTGTCGTGCTTGACCGCTGCCGCTGTTCCGCCTGCGGACTCGACCTCGCCCACGACACGCTCGGCGCCCTCGAGGTTGATGTCGCTGACAACGACCCTGACGCCCTCCGCGGCGAGCTGCTTGCTGATTGCCTCGCCTAGACCAGAAGCTCCACCGGTGACGAGCGCTACCTTGTTGTCGAATGCCATGTCCGTGTCCTTTCCTTCAGGCGGCGCTCTGCCCGAGATCCTCACACATACTGATCAGCGAGACGCGCGGAAGCGCCGATGTAGCTGCCGCCGAAGAGGTGCGCGTGCATGATGACGATGCCCAGCTGATGAAGGCCAACGCGCTCACGCCAGCCGTCAGCCAGCGGCGATGCCTCGTCGTACCCCGCGTAGACGTCGTCAAGATAGGGAAAGCCGAAGACCGAGAGCGTTGCCAGGTCGGTCTCAGCGTGGCCGCCGTGCGCCATCGGATCGATGAGGGCAGCTCCGGTGGACGCCCCGTCGTACAGCACGTTGCCCGACCACATGTCTCCGTGCACGCGGGCGACGGCATGCCCCGCCCCACGAACCAGCTGAGGCTGCGCCACGTCGAAATCGCCGTTGTCGAGCCGCGCTGCCAATCGAGCGTAGAGCCGCGCATCATCGGCACCGATCACGCCGTCCGCTCGAAGTCGTCGCGCGAACTCGTCGATCCGGTGCTGCGCATAGAACTGACCCCAGGTCGCCTTGGCGTGATCTCGGTCGACAACGAGAGGAGTCTGCGAGTTCCCGACCCACGCCGGGCCCGACCAGCCATCCGGCGGACACCCCCACCAGCTGGCTCCGGCAGCATGAGTCCGCGCGAGCGCGGCCCCAAACGCGCGAGCGCCAGCTGCGCTCGGCGGAGCACTGTCAATGTGCTCGATCTCCAGTCGCTGTTCTGACACATCGATGACCTCGGCGATGCGGGCGCCGCCGTCGCTGTGTGCCTCGGCAAGCCAGCGGAGTCCAGCTGCCTCTCCGAGCGGGTTCGGGCCTGATTTCACGAAAGAGTCGGTCACACCCGCAGTGTACGTCGGAGGTTCCCGCGAATCACCCGCCGTTCAGTGAATGAGACGTAACCTAGAGGAGTTCAAGGAGGAGCATGTACGTTTCCGCGTTCGACCTGTTTTCCATCGGCATCGGCCCATCAAGCTCTCACACCGTTGGCCCCATGCGCGCGAGTCTCGACTTCGTGAAACGGCTGCGCGAAACAGGTGATCTCGCCCAGGTTCGCCGTATCGGCTGCACGTTGTATGGGTCTCTCGGCGCCACGGGTCTCGGCCACGGAACACCTGATGCGGTAGTCGCCGGGCTCACGGGACTCGAGCCCACCACGTGCGAGCCGGCACAGGTGAGAGGCGTCTGGGATGCCGCGGCAGGAGCCGGCTCCCTCGCGCTCGATGGGCGGCACAGCGTGCACTTCGAGCACGACGACGTCGCGCTTGAACCGCGCACGCGGCTGCAGCATCCAAATGCCCTGACGCTCGCGGCCTGGGGCGATAGCGCGGTTCCGCTTGTCGAGCACACCTACTTCTCTGTCGGCGGCGGATTCATTCAGCGCGACGGAGACGACGATGACGAAGCGACGACAGAGGTTCCGCTTCCCTATCGAAATGCGGCCGAGCTGCTTGAGCTGTGCGACGAGCGAGGTCTCGACATTGCGCAGGTTGCGCGGCTCAACGAAGAGTCGCTGCGCGCGAGTGACGAGGTCGACGCTCGCCTTGACGAGCTGTGGCAGGTGATGCACGACTGCATCAGCGCAGGCCTGGAGACGGAGGGAACGCTTCCCGGCCCGCTGAAGGTGGCTCGGCGGGCTTCACCGTTGCGCACCCGTCTGCAGAACACGGAGTCCGAGAACGGTCGTTCGCTGCCCGGCGAATGGCTGCTCGCCTACGCGCTCGCTGTCAACGAAGAGAACGCGTCGGGCGGACGCGTCGTCACGGCGCCGACAAACGGGGCCGCGGGCATCATTCCTGCGGTCGGCCGCTACTACCTGACGTTCATCGACGGAGCCAACGCCGAGGGCATGCGCGAGTTTCTGCTCACGGCGACGGCCATCGGCACGCTGTTCAAGGCAAACGCGTCAATCTCCGGTGCCGTCGGCGGCTGCCAGGCAGAGGTCGGGTCGGCCTGCGCCATGGCGGCCGGGGCCCTGTGCGCTGTGCTCGGCGGAACGCCGCAGCAGGTGGAGAACGCCGCCGAGATCGCCATGGAGCATCACCTCGGGCTCACGTGCGACCCGGTCGCCGGGCTCGTGCAGGTGCCGTGCATCGAGCGCAACGCCATCGCCTCATCAACCGCGGTGACGGCAGCGCGGCTCTCGTTGAACGGCGACGGCACGCACGTCGTCTCGCTCGACGCGGTAATCGAGACGATGCGTCAGACGGGCCTCGATATGTCGACGAAGTACAAGGAGACGAGCGAGGGCGGACTCGCGGTGAACGTCATCGAGTGCTGAATCGCTCCTGATCAAGCCGCTCCGGCAGACGACAGGCGAAGTTCTCACACACATAGAGCGTCGGTGCGTCGCCTACAGTCGTTCGTCCATCAAGCAGGTCAATTCCGGATGCCGCGAGCTCACGTGCGCGCGACTCACTCACCTGAAGCAGCACATCGGCGCGCTGGCGCCGCACTGTCTCGGGCACGGTGAACGCGGTGTCGTCTGGCACCACGACGACCGTCTGGCTCGCCGCGCCGCCAAGCCGCGATGCCTCTTCGAGCAGCGCGCCGAAGCCGACGGGGTTCGCGAGCGCTTGCTCGGTGAACGGGGCGATCGCCGACTCTGCCCTGTCGCGGGCGTCGCGCTCCCCCGTGAGAAGCCAGAGCATGCGGCTCGCCCGCACACACGCGCTCACCCCAGAGGGATACGCACCCTCACTCGGATCATCGCGCAGCACAAGCCCATGTGCGGCAAGAACATCGTCGTGCCGCGGTTCGGCGAAGCCGTCAGGCGTCGCCACGCGCTCAAGCAGCTCTCGCGCTCGATCGAGATACGCACCCTCACCCGTTGCGCACGCCAGCTCGATGAGCCCACACGCGAACATGCCGAAATCTTCAAGCGTGGCCACAGCGCTCGACACCGTGTCTGCCGTCGATGCGCGCACCAAGCCGCCGTCACCGCCGTGCCGGCGCAGCACCTCGTCGGCTGCCGAGCGAGCCGTCGCCACCCAGTCCGGCCGAGCACACACGATTCCGGCGCGCGCCAGGTTCTCAATCGCGAGCCCATTCCAGCCCGTCAGCACCGTGTCGTCGAGAGCAGGGGGCTCGAGCCCGCCGCGGTCGGCAGCGGTGTAATAGCCACCCTCGGAACGCACGCCGTCGATGGTGCTTTCGGAGTCCTGCCCGCTCGCGAATCCCCGACCGACGTACAGTGTGTCGATCAGAAAATCGGCGATTCCCTCCACAACGGCCGCGGCGTCATCATCGCCGCTCTGCCACGCCCGCGTGTACGCCCCGAGAAGCAGCGCGTTGTCGTACAGCATCCGCTCGTAATGTGGCTCTGACCAATCGCGCTGCGTCGCATAGCGAAAGAACCCGCCGTCGCGATCGCGCAGCGGCGAGCGCGCCATCGCCGTGAGCGTGCGCGTGGCGAGGTCATCTGCTCCATACGCCTGCAGAAACCCGATCACCGGCGCGACAGGAAATTTCGGCGCCCCGCCGAAGCCGCCGAAGAGCGTGTCTTCGGCATGCTCGAGTCGACCGACGGATGCTGTCAGCTGCTCACGCGTCGGCAGTCTCGCAGCCTCAGCGCTGCGCTCTCCGGCCGCGCGCACAGCGGCGCCGACCGCCTGCGAGGTGCTCAGCGCCACGTCGCGTCTGTTCGCCCACGCGTCGACGACGGCCTCGAGCACCTGCCGAAACGACGGCCGCCCGCCCGCAGGTGAGGGCGGAAAGTACGTGCCGGCATGAAACGCGGCACCCTCGGGCGCGGCGAAGATGCTGAGCGGCCACCCGAGCCCCTGCGTGAACGCGGCGGCCTGAGCCAGGTAGCTTGCGTCGACCTCAGGATGCTCCTCGCGATCGACTTTGATGCACACGAAGTGCTCGTTGAGGTACGCGGCAACCTCGCTGTCGCTGAACGATTCACGTGCCATCACGTGGCACCAGTGGCAGGTGGCGTAGCCGATCGAGATGAAGACCGGCACATCGCGCTCGACCGCCTCGGCAAAGGCGTCGCCACTCCACTGCTGCCATGAGACGGGGTTCTCGGCGTGAGACCTGAGGTACGGGCTCATCGCTTCGGCGAGGCGATTGACCATGCCCCCACACTACGGCCGAATGCGCCGCTCTGCTGTGAGCAGAATCGTCCCCGCAACGCACACGAGCGCCATACAGTCGTGACTATGAGTAGCGAGAAAGCAATGGACCTGATCTTCGTGCACGGCGCCCTGGTGAGCGACGGGGCATGGTGGTGGCAGCCAACAGCCGACCTGCTCTTTGAGCGCACGGGCATTCGCAGTCGAGCGGTCGCTCTGCCGTCGACAGGCGAGACCACGCCCGAAAATCGTGGCGGCGGACTTGCGGCCGACGCCGAGGCGCTGCGTCGCGAGCTCGATTCCGCCACCTCCGCAATCGTCGTCGGCCATTCGTATGGCGGCACCGTCATCGCAGAGGCTGGCCAGCACCCCGCCATCTCGCACCTGCTCTACGTCTCGTCATATCTGCCCGATGTCGGGCAGTCGCAGGCAGAGATCATGAGCGGCGAAAGCGACCCGGTGTCAATCGGCGACAACGGCGATGGCACGCTCAGCCTGTCTGGCTACGACGTGGGCTCCTTTGGCCAGCGCTTCCTTCAGGATGCCGCCGAGGCGACGCAGCGCGAAGGCTGGGAGCGCGTGACCGCGCAAGGCGCTGCCGCATTCGTCACGCCGACGACGAACGCCGGCTGGCGCGGCGTCGACTCGACGTACATCGTGTGCGCGCAGGATCACAGCACATCCGTCGAGTTGCAGCGTTCCCACGCGAGCCGTGCGACGCGCTCCGTCGAGGTGCCCACGGGGCATCACCCGTTCATCACGCGCCCCGACCTGGTCGTCGACCAGGTGCAGGCGTTTGTGTAGCGCTCCCACCCGCGGTCCGGCCCGACACTACGCCCGCATTCCGGCGCGACACTACGCCCGCATACCGGCCCAGAAGTCGACGTTGTGGCGGCGTCGAAAATCAATGGGCTCCACTCCTCGCTCGTCAAAGCCCAGCACGTTCTGCTCGTCGCCGAACGGCTGCCACGCTGGGCCGCGTTCAGCTGTGGGAACGCCGTTATGGGCGAATGACGTCCAGTAGTCGATCATCACGTCAGAAAGCTCCCTCTGCTCGGGCGTGAGCATGTCGTGCCCATAAAGGTCGAAGAAATACGGCAGATCCGAGGCGTGCGTGGCACCCATCGGCAGCCCGGGCACCTCCTCGACGCCATTCACGTTTGGAGCCGTGCGATCGGCGAACTCGTAGGCAAAAACCGCAACGCGATCCGACAGCAGCTCGTGCTCGCGGTGAGCCGCGAACGCAAACGAGGCGTCCGTGGTGATCGTTGACCACGTCATCACGGCAACGTCATTCCCAACGGGCGCATACTGCTCGGCCACCAACGAGGCTCTGTCGTCAAACGAGTTCACCATCAGCTCAGGCAGCTTCTCCCGTGTGATCGGGTTCACCGAGTGCGCACCGGCAATGAACGATCTCATCTCGTCACGCGTGTTGCCCGAGATCATCGGCACGGGGTGCACACGGCCCTCACGAACAGCGTCGGCCGGATGCTGTGGAAGCAGCGAAGTTCCCCACGCCACATGGTTGGCGAAGTCACCCGTGTGCTCTACAAGCGTGTTCGCCTCTATCGCCCGCAGCTTCTCGAGAGCATCCTCTTTCCCGATGTTAAACTTCCGGGCGAGCTGTGCACCCGTCTCAGCGACCCGAGACGCTGACAGATACGGCGTGTGCTCAGGCGACCGTGGAAACATGACGCCGCGCTGCCAGTGAAGCATCGGCGAACCCGATTGCAGAATCGCCCGGTGAAAGAGGCCCTCCGCGTCGGGGCTTGCGAGCAGAGCACCGAGGCTCATTGCTCCGGCGGACTGCCCAAAGACCGTGACGTTGCCCGGGTCGCCCCCGAATGCCGCTGCGTTGCGCTGTACCCAGCTCAGCGCTTCGATCTGGTCGGCGAGGCCGAAATTTCCCGACCCGGGCAGCCCCTCGTATCCGAAGTACCCGAAAACCCCGAGCCGATAGTTGACGGTGACGACGATGACATCGCCCTGCTCTGCCAGCCGCTGCGCGTCATACGGGTGCCCGCCTCCCGTCGTGAATCCGCCGCCATGCAGCCACACCATCACGGGCAATGGTTCGCGCGGTTCCGCCAGCGGCGTCGTGACGTTCACGAACAGGCAGTCCTCGTCTGTCAGCTCGGGCGACTGTCCCGGTTGAGGGCACAGAGCCCCCGGCTTGGTTGCGTCAGCGGTGCCCGACCACGGTGTCGCAGGTCTCGGCAGCGTCCAGCGGTTGTCGCCAATGGGCGGGTCTGCGTAGCGAACACCCTCGAAGACGCGTGCCGAGTGGGTACGCCTTCCCATGATCCGTCCCGTGTCGAGTGCGACGGTGAGCGGTGCGTCTGTCATTCAGAGTCCTTTCGTTCCTGTGTCTCGTACTCCGCGACGCGCTGCCACAGCCCGACGCGAATGAAGTAGTGATGCTGTGCAACCTGGAGCACGACGAAGGTCACGGCCCACAGAATTCCGGTGACCAGTGGGACCGTGTCGACGGGCAGTGCATAGGCAAAGATCACGCGCACGATCGCATCAGCGATCATGCCGACGCCCCACAGTGCCGTGACAACCCGCCAGGTGCGACGAAACTGCGGGTCACTCTCCCACAGGTCATCCCAGAGATGCGGAAACAGCCGCGCCGCCATCGGTGTCGACTCGATCATGGTGCGCGCAAAGGTAAATGCCACGGGCCGCCGAAAGCGCAGGCTCACAAGAAAGCCCACTCCGATCGCACCCGTAAACCAGCCCTCACGTGCGAGCAGAAAGCGCGGGCTCCCCGTGACGAACGAGAGCAGCACGCTACCGGCGAGAATAGCGAGCACGAAGATGCCGAGCGCACCAACCTTTCGCTGTTTTATCGAACGGATGCCAATCGCGACGACGGTCGGCAGCCCGGCAAGAATCAGAGCGAGCACGGCGTCGATTCCGAAGCCCCGAAGAATATAGAACCCGGCAACGGGCACAACCAGATCAGTGATGATCATGCCAATCTGGCCGCCCATGCCCGAGAGAGGCCTGCGTGCAGGATTGCCTTCGCTCATGATGCCGTCATTCTCAACCCGCGTCATGGTGAATCCTGAATCGTTTTGGGCATGCCACGCGCCGTGTACCGAGCGAAAAAGTCCCGCACCGACCGAGGGGCCCAGAGCAGCACGAGCATAATCACGTGGATGCTGTCACCGGGGATCACCGCCCAGAGATAGGCGCTCCCCGCGGCAGCCGAGTACAGGCTTCCAAACGTCGCGATCACAAGGTAAGCCGTGAGTGCGACGCGCGCCCACTGACGACCCTGCATGATCTTGATCACGAACCAGATCGAGAGCACGACGTCGATCGCATGAAGCACCACGGCGTAGATGATCGACGCGTTCAGCGCAAACTCCAGATAACGCGGATCAAGTGTGGGATCGTTCGCGATGACGCTGTCGAGAAGAAAGCCATCCCTGCCGATCAGCATGGCGACCGGCAGCGCGACCAAGAGAAAGATGCCCACTCCGACAGCGGGGATCAGCCACTTCAGCGGGAGCGGAATCTCGCCCCAGCGTGGGCGACGCGCCGTCTGCCCGGCCTCGCCGGTCGCAGACGATTCTGTGGGTGTGTAATTCGTCATTCGGGCAGGTTAGCAAAAATTCAGCAGGGGTGATAGTTTTTTATCCATGGCGCTAAATATTCGAAGGAAACGCTCGCACTCTCGCGTCGGACGATTCCGCTCGATCACGGCCAGGCGCGCATACGCCGAGGCCTACGATGACGCATTCAGCGTGTTGCCCGCACCGTCGTCCACGCACAACATCCCGACAACATTCGGAACCGTTCGCGCATACTCCTGGGCCGCCCTCAACGGATCCGCCCATTCACCGGTCATTCTGCTTCCCGGGCGTGCTGCTGCGACGCCGATGTGGTGTGAGAATGTACCTGAACTGATCAAGAATCGCCGCGTCATTGCGATCGACATGCTCGGTGACGCCGGTATGTCACGGCAGCGGATACCATTTCGCAGTACTCGTGACCACGCGACGTGGCTTCAGGAAGTGCAAGCGCACCTCGCGCCAGGCGGCGCGCACATTGTCGGTCATTCGTTCGGCGGTTCGACTGCGTCGGCCTTTGCACATACTCATTCCGAGATCGTGAAGTCGCTCACACTTCTCGAGCCCGTGCTTACTGTGGCATTCCCGCCACTGCGAATGATGCTCTGGACGACACTCTTTTCGCTGCCCGTTCTGCCTCAGACGTGGCGAGCTACCGCGCTTGCCCGCGTGGGAGGAAGCGATGACGAGGATGCCGGGGCTCTCGGCCGTTTGGTCTCGCTCGGCGTCAAGGAGTTTCGTGCAGCCCTGCCCGTGCCGCGCCCGTTGTCGGCAGACCAGCTCGCGCGGTTGACCATGCCTGTCTCTGTCGGCCTTGCTGAACGGCACTCCTTGGCTGGAGGCCCGAGAACGGCACAGCGTGTGCGCACAGCATTGCCGAACAGCGAGGTCACCGTGTGGAGCGCAACAACGCACTCGCTCCCCATGCAGGTGCCCGTGCAACTGGCGCAGGCACTTGACGACTTCTGGACTCACGCCGAAGAACACGATCGACGCCCCGCTGATAATTCCCGACCGAACAGATGATGATAGTTTCCCTCACGACATGACAGAGAACACCGAACACACGCAAACGCGACTGACGTTCATCCAACGCACCCGTCGTGCGCAGCTCATCGAGTGCGCCATAGCGGTCCTCGCAGAAGACGGCTATGCGCAGGCATCGCTGTCACGCATTGCCAAGCGAGCCGAGGTCACTCGAGGGGCGATTTCCTATCACTTCGCCAATCGCGACGACCTGCTCGATGCCGTTGTCGCCGAGGTGTACCGCATTGCGACAGAGCAGCTTCAACCTCGAATGGAAGCGCAACCCACCACGATGCAGGCAATTCGAATGTTCATCGTCGGAAGTGCGGAGTTCTATCGCGATTTTCCTGCCCAGATGGCCGCGTTGCACGAGATCGTCAGCCATCCTCGCGGTGATGACGGTTCGAGGCGACACACCGAGCAGCAGCGTGCGAATGAGCAGGAGCTCTCTGCCCTCGGCGTGCTTCTCGAAAGAGGTAAATCGGCGGGCGAATTTCGCGACTTCTCCACCCGGATCATGGCTCGCACAATTCGAAGCGCTCTCGATGGTCTGCTGATGCAACTCCGTGCGACGCCAACCTACGATGCGAGAGCGGATGCTGACGAGCTCGCTGACATCTTTGAACGCGCACTCACGCGTGACCGATAGCCGCCCGTGACGCGTCGAGCGCACGACCAGCCATCGAGCGGCTACTCGGGCTTTCGCCGAAACCGCCGCTTCAGAATGGTGGGGTGTCGGGAAGCTCCATTCGCTCGTCGTTGTTCGCCGCGTTTGCCTGAGCGAATTGCACGTTGGAGGTGCGGGGCACCCGGTAGGTCTTCCCGAGGGGTGAGACCCATTCGATGTGATTGTCGTCGGTGACGGTAACGTCCCATTGGGTGTGGTGTCGGATCATGTGGTGTTGTTCGCATGCTGCTTGGAGATTGCTGAGGCTGGTTTCGCCGCCGCGCTGCCATTCTTTCCGGTGGTCGAGGTCACAGGTGGTGGCTGATCTGTCGCAGCCGATGCCGATGCAGGTTTCATCTCGTAACTGCACGGCCCGTTTCAGATCTGCCGGGACAGCGTAGCTGTGCCGGCCGATGGAGAGCACAGCCCCGGTCTCGGGGTGTGTCAGCAGCCGGGTGAAACTCGGTGCCTGCGCCGCCAACTCGCGTGCCATGTCGGGGGCGATGGGCCCGTATCCGTCCAAATGCGCGGGCTCGTCGGAGTGTCCAAGGAGAGTCATGACGGGGACGGTGACATACACGGTGGGTCGGATGCTGCCGAGCCGGTCAGCGCCGACACCGGATGCGCCGACACCGGGCTTGTCACCGGGTTCGGTGGTGAACCCGATCATGAGTGCATCGATGATGGCGTCGGTCTCGATCTGCGCCACCGTGCGGTCATCCCCGGCAGCCTTCAACGCCCGCGCTGTCAGACGGGCAGCATTGCGTAAGCTCTGCACCACCTCGATCGGAGCACTCACACTGAGTACCCCCATGCCGTCCTGGGTGCCGTAACACTCCACACGACGCTTCGTGACCGCCTCGGTGCGCCGTTCACTGATCGAGTCGGGAAACAACCCCTCCCGGATCTTCACTACAGCGCGGGAGAACTGCGTCGGTGACTGCTGGATGGCTTTCGGCAACGCTTTCGCCTCAAACGCCGCGACCTCGTCCGCGCTCAATCCGACAGACTGGCGAATCATCGCATCAGCATGCTGCCGAGTGACCTCGCCGGCATCTAACGCGTCGAGTGTTGCCGAGAGCGTCTCGCAGAGCGTCTCAGCATCGTTGATCAGTCCGGCAGCCTGACTCTTCGTGATACCGAGAGCGGCACCGACCTCCTGAGCGAGGGAGGAACGCACCCACCCCTGCGACTCACCCGTCAGATCGGCACGCGTGAGCCCGTGAGCGTTCGGAATGAACACCCCCGGGTGCTCAAGGGCATCCTGCAGCATCGCATACATGCCACGCAACCGGGACGCCTCCGCCGCCGCAATCAACTGCGAATCATCAACAACACCGTCCAAACGAAAACGCAAAGCATCAACGACAGCATCGTCGCCAACGTCGCCTTCTCGAGACTTCGGGGAGTCCGCTGGCGGCGTCGCTGGCGGTGTCGGTGGCGGCTGATGGGATCTCTCATGGTCCTCCGACGGCACCCACTCGTCGGGTTCATCCGGAGGTTCTCTGTAATCATCCATGCACCAATTTTGCCACCATGCACAGACATCAATTCGAATAACCTGCCATCTGTGGATAACTCATTATCGAACATCTTTTCCCCGCTGCCTGTGGAGAATGTGTCGAGGGTGACATGATCCCCGCGCGGCGCTGGATCCCCGGTCGATGAGCAATGCCCCCCGCGGCGCTACCAGGTGCCGACGTACGTGGACGCGGGAATCTCCGAGGGGATGCCGCGCTGACGCACGAATGGCAGACCACGACGCACAGCCAGCTCTACACGTGTACGCACAGACTCGCTCGCCAGCTCGTACCCGGCGAAGTCGGTGTTCGACGCGTAGACGCCGATCGGCAGGGTGAGTGCCTGAAAGAAGCCGAACAGCGGGCGAAACTGGTGCTCAAGAATCAGAGCGTGCTTCTCTCCCCCGCCCGTGGCAGCGAGCAGCACCGGTATGTCAATCAGCTCGTACTGCCCGACGAAGTCGAAGAGGTGCTTGAACAGACCGGTGAACGATCCACGGTAAACCGGGCTGCCCACGATCAGAAGGTCTGCCGTCTCAATTGACCGCAGCGCCGCTTCTGCCTTCGGCGACACCTGGTCCCTCGTGAGCGCACCGGCAAAGCCCGATCCGATCTCGATGAGCTCAATGACCTCAACCTCAACCGTCTCGCGCATCGCAACCTCATCGACGATTGCGCGGATCAGGGCCGTTGTCTTCGAGGGCTCGTGAAGGCTCCCCGAGACGGCGACCACCTTCAGAGGCGTTACATCTAGTTCAGGCATACACAGACGCTACGCTCGCGAGCGCCGCGGCGAAATCCCGCGTCGACATAAGTCGTAACGGATGCCGGGCGGCATCAGCCTGTCACCCGATCAGTCGCGAACGACAGCCTTCTCACCGGCGCGAATCGCCGTGGTCAGCCGGTTCTCAGCGGGCGGAAGCGGGCACACGTAGTGATCGGCGAACGCGCACGGCGGAAGGTAGGCGCGGTTGAAGTCGATCGTCACGCCGCCTTTCGCATCAGGCGCGGTGATCGGCAGAAAGCGAAAGCGATAGCTCTCGTCACCGCTCGTGCCGTCGCTGATCACGGCACGCAGGCCGCGCGGGTCCGTCGTCACGGTCAGCGTTGCGTGCTCGCCACCGGGCAGCGTCACGTCGACCCGGCCCGCGAGCGCGTCGGTTGACACGTGTCCGTCAATGGCCTCGACGCTCTGCGTTGCCCCGTCGCCGGCGTCGGTGAACTGCCCGGCGAGCACCCACGATTCGTCGGGTTCGAAGGCAGAGAGATCGCGGATGCTTGTGCGCGTCGTCGCGTCGGGGTCAATCAAGCGCAGCGCCAGTGCCGCATCGCGTTCGAAATACCGAATGCGCTTGTCGCCCCACTCGATGTCCTGCCCGGTCTCCAACGCGATCGACGCACCTTCGACGGTTCCGACGGGCCGCCCGTCCTGCAGAATCGTCTTGCCGTGCAGCGCCGGTGCTGTACCGACGATCGTCTCACCCGACGCCTGCCAGGTACCGGGAACGCCCTCGTACTCGAGCGGCTCGGCGGTCAGCCAGTGGGTCGCTACCAGCGATGCGAGCCCGAGTGGAGATGACGTGGCACGAACGCGAGATTCGTGCCAGTCCGCCCAGGCTACGGCGAAATCGTTGGTATCAGTCATGCTTCTCCTCGAATCTTGCCAGGCGCGATTGCGTGGGGTGCGCGCTCATGCACATCGCCCAGCCTATGTCAGCCGGGCGACGCGTGCATGACGTGTCAGTTGAGCTCGTCGGGGTGCGACCCACCGCGCTGGCCGCGCTCAAGGGCCGTGATCCCCGCCATCTCGTCATCCGACAGCGTGAAATCGAGAACATCGAAGTTCTCGGCAATGCGGTCGGCGTTGTTCGATTTCGGAAACACGATTGTGCCGTTCTGAATGTGCCAGCGAATCACGGCTTGCGCTGGCGTCTTGCCATGAGCCTCGGCGGCCGACACCACAGACTGCTCGTCGAACAGCGGGTACTTGCCCTGCCCGAGTGGTCCCCACGCCTCAATGTGGATTCCCTGCGATCGCGCGTATTCGGTGAGCTCGCGCGACTGCAGTGCCGGGTGTAACTCAATCTGATCGACAGCCGGAACCGTGTTGCTCTCGGCAAGAATGCGCTCGAGGTGCGGCTGCAGAAAGTTCGATACTCCGATTGAGCGTGTCTTGCCATCAGCCTTGATGCGCTCCATCGCCCGCCACGTCTCGGCGTACAGGTCACGCTGCGGTGCAGGCCAGTGGATCAGGTAGAGGTCGACGAAGTCGAGGCCAAGCTTCTCGAGGCTCGCGTCGATGGCGTCAAACGCCGACTGCGTTCCCTGCGCGTCGTTCCAGAGCTTTGTCGTGACGTAGAGCTCGTCGCGCGGAATGCCGCTGGCGGCGATCGCCCGGCCGACACCTTCTTCGTTGCCGTAGATGGCCGCCGTGTCGATGTGCCGGTACCCGGCCTCGAGCGCGTCGGTGACGATACGTTCCGTCTGCTCTGGGTCAACGCGAAAGACGCCGAAGCCGAGCTGCGGAATGTAGTGACCATCGTTCAACTGAATGGAAGGGACATACGAGTTAGCCATGGTTTTAGCTAACCACAATCGGATGCCGTCGCGACGGGTTCCGCGCAGGGCGAACGATCACCGCCCGAGGTCGAATCCCTCGAGTCCGCTGAACAAATCCGGCTCGTTCGGCTCGAGTGCTTCGACAGTCTCCGAAACGCTTCCCTGCCCGTCGAAACCAGGCCCTGACGGCACCGCGCTGCCGTTTTGGTAGGCGGTTGCTGCGGCGCGTGCGCGCACATCTGCTGCTTCGTTCATGTCGTGCCCTGCGTGGCCTTTCACCCACTCGAATGAGTAGTCGCGCCCGGCGATCGCCGCGTCGAGTTCGGTGAGCAGATCGATGTTCATCACCGGCTTTCCATCAGCTTTGCGCCAGCCCTTGCGCTTCCATCCCGGCATCCATTTCGAGATGCAGTTGATGGCGTACTGGCTGTCGCACAGAATGTGCAGGTGCTCGTCGGCAACGTGCGCTGTGGAGCGGAACAGATCGAGCACGGCCATGAGCTCGCCCATATTGTTCGTACCGTGCGGCCATCCGCCTGCTGCCCACGATGAATCGTCGATGTACCAAGCCCAGCCGGCCGGGCCGGGGTTGCCGAGCGCTGAGCCGTCAGCGGCAGCCGTGATCGTCATGTTTCCATCCTGTCACGAGCGCGGCATCACGCTTGCCCGTCCACATGCACTGCGCATTGAACCTAATTTCACGGTGTATGGACCCAGCGTAAAGAATCCGTTCCGGTTTCTTGGTTGCTAGTCTGCAAGACCGAGAAACACCGCAAGTAGTCGTTCGAACTCCACGAGTTCGGCAGCAGAGAGCCGCCCGATTCTTCGAGCGACGTTCGTGCGACGAACTGTAGTTATCTTGTCGATCATGACCCAACTCGCCGTATCGAGACCGCTTCTGCTACTCGACTCGATACGCAAGCGAAGCAAAGGGGCATCGACGCTCATGCTCGTCAGGGGACAGACAGTCACCGATTCTGTGTCGGCGAACCTATCGTCTTGCAATATCACTGCCGGACGAGGTTTGGTCGCGTAGACACCGCCAGCGACAGACCAGATCTCGCCTCGGTTCATTCGTCCCATTCCACGGAGATTGCTTCAATGAACTCTTGATCGTCTGAATGGCGTTCGGCTTCAGCCACTGACTGCGATTGCCGTCGCGCCTCCACTGCGAATTCTTCAGATCTCACATCTGGAACCCACATCTGAATCAGACGGAATCCTTGCGCCTTCATCCGTTCCCTATGCGCTCCAACTCGATCTCTCACGCCCATATTCAATTGTTACATGTAACACACGGTACGTCGAGAGTCGGGTCACCACGTAGCGCTACAGTCGCGATGTCGCGACAAAGACCTCGCCGTCACCAGACACAGACAATGCAGTCTCGTCCGGCGTGATGTACAGGGCTTGGCCCGCCCTCAGCGTGGCGGCCCCCTGCGCTCCCGTGAGGTCGACCTCGCCGCGCGTCACCACGGCGATCGCCGCCTTCTGCAGATCCACCGTCGCGTCGTTGTCGTGAACGCTCATGCGGTACAGCTCGAAATCGGGAACATCGGGGGCGAACAGATCAACGCCGTCACTCACACGCTTCGGCTCGAGATACGGCACGGGAACCGGCGTGAAGTTCAGCACGGTCAGCAGCTCGGGCACGTCGACATGCTTGGGCGTCAGTCCCCCGCGCAGCACGTTGTCGCTCGCCGCCATCAGCTCAACGCCGAAGCCATGAAGGTATGCGTGAATGTTCCCCGACGGCAGAGAGAGGGCTTCGCCGCGCTTGAGCGTCACACGGTTGACGAACAGCGAGACGACGATTCCGGGGTCTCCGGCGTAGTGCTCCGCGAGAAGCCGCACCGTGTCGACGGCGGGAGTGAGAGGAGCGGATGCCGCCACGTCGGTGACGGCCGACACCAATGCCGACACGTCCGAGCCGAGAAGGTACTGAATCACCGACTGCAGCACCTCGGCGTCATCACCATCGAGACGCTCACGCAGCCCGCGCAGCTCCGCGGCAGCCAGACCATGGCCGTTGTCGTCAGCAACCGCGATCAACGCATCGATGTCTGCCGCGGCATCCGCAACGGGCCGAAAGCCGCACAGCGCGTCATACGTCTCGCTCAGAGCCACGACGAGCTCCGGCTTGTGGAAGGCATCCTTGTAATTGCGGTGCGGGGCATCGACAGGAATCTCGGCGGCGTTCTCGCGGTCAAACCCCGCTTCGGCCTGCTCGGGCGACGGATGCGCCTGCAGCGACAGCGGTGTCTCAGCGGCAAGCAGCTTCAGCAGAAATGGCAGGCGTCCACCAGACAGGCCGGCGGAGTCCGGCTCGTGTGCGATCCACTCGGCAAGATCGGCATACCCAACGCCTGATCCCGCGAAGATTCGAGAGGGCGACCCGGGGTGCGCGCCGAGCCACAGCTCGGCTTCTGGCTCCCCCGATGGCGTGCGCCCTTGCAGCTCAGCGATCGCGGTCGTGGAACCCCACGCATACGGACGCGGGGTGTTCTCAATGGCAACGAACAATTCTGCACCTCACAGTCGACGCAGGCGCGCGAACGCATTCGGCAGCGCCAGGGATTGTTGTGTCCCCACAATCACGCCGGAATCCGGCACGGAGCACTTGCATCAACCTACCAACCGTTTCTCGCGCTCGCGATGCCACGCAATAAGCTCGCGAACACCGACGCAGCGATGCCTGCTGCACGGAACGACACTTCACGTAGGAGACAGCCAATGACGTTCGAACAACTCTCCGCCGATTTCTACGGCTTCTCGAGCCTGCTGAGCGACGCAGAGCGCGAGGCGCTCCAGCGCATTCGCGACTACATGGAGAGCGATGTTCGCCCCGTGATCAACGAGTACTGGGAGAAGGCAGAGTTTCCGAGCCACCTCCTCCCCGGCTTCATGGCGACCGACGTCGCCCGCTATGCCTTCCCCGAGACCACGCCATTCGAGAACTCCGCCGTGTTCCGCGGCTTCGCCGCCCTCGAGATGTCTCGAGTGGATGCCTCGATGGCGACGTTCATCGGCGTGCAGGAGGGGCTCGCCATGGGATCGATCGGCGCAACGGGTTCCGCTGAGCAGCGCGCCGAGTGGCTGCCGAAGCTGGCGTCGGGCGAGGTCATCGGAGCCTTCGGGCTCACGGAGCCCCTCTCGGGAAGCGACAGCGCCAAGGGCCTGCGCACGACGGCGAGGCGCGAGGGCGACGAGTGGGTCATCAACGGCTCAAAGCGCTGGATCGGAAACGCGACGTTCAGCGACATCACCATCATCTGGGCAAAAGACGAGGCAGACGGGCAGGTGAAGGGCTTCATCGTGCCCACATCAACGCCCGGCTACACGGCTACCAAGATCGAGCGCAAGATCAGCCTCCGCTCTGTCGAGAACGCCGACATCACGCTCGAGAACGTCCGCGTTCCCGACAGCCTTCATCTGAAGAACGCCACCTCGTTCCGAGACACGGCACGCGTGCTGCGGCTCACTCGCGCCCAGGTCGCCTGGTCATCCATTGGGGTGTCCATCGGCGCCTACGACGCTGCGGTCGCATATGCCAAGGAGCGTGAGCAGTTCGGCAAGCCCATTGCGCAGCACCAGCTCATTCAAGACCATCTGGCCCGCTGCCTCGGCAACATCACCGCGTCCATCGCCCTGTGCGTGCGGGTGTCGCAGATGCTCGACGAAGGCACGCAGCGCGATGAGCACTCGGCCCTCGCGAAAGGCTTCTGCACCGCCCGCATGCGCGAGACCGTCGCGTGGGCACGCGAATCCATGGGCGGCAACGGCATTGTGCTCGACTACGAGGCAGCACGCTTCTTCGCCGACGCCGAGGCGCTGTATTCATACGAGGGGACGCACGAGATGAACTCCCTCATCGTCGGGCGCTCGATCACGGGCCACAACGCCTTTGTGTAGCTGTAACTGTTCTCTGGCCAACGTTCAGCGGCCCGACGGGCACGCTGAAGCTCCTGAATGGCGGCATTTTCTCACAATGCGCATTGTAGGAAGATAACCACACCGCAGGTATCGCTCGTGCTCGCCTACGCGATCGCGGCCGTTCGGGCTTGCCCCATGGCAACGATGCGACGACCTTCTTTTTCCATTGATGTCAGCGCGGGAATCTCAAATGTCCACCAGTTGCCATCGCGATGTCGAGGAATGCTGATGATGGCGGCGGAATCAGAGTGTTCGTGTGACGCGCAGGAGTTACCTGACGCTAACGCGATAGATTGTAAGAATGAGCTCGCCCGTCGTCGCCCCGCCCGCGGCACTGTCCACTCGACAGCGAGTGTTCGCGGCTCTCGGCACCTTCGGTCTCGTCGTCGCGTTCGGAGGCGAGGGTATCCGCAATCTGGTCGGATGGCCCGCGTACGTCGCAATCGTCAGCGTCTACACCGTGGCAGCTCTGAGCATTATCGCGATAGCGCGCCCGAAAGTCTCGCGCCGCGAACTCCCGAAGACGCTCATCGGGTACCTTGTCCTCGCCCTCGCGTCCGTTGCGTGGTCGAACTATCAGGGCGCTACCCTCCTCACATTCCTCGGCACGGTCATGTGCACGGTTGCCGGTGTCTATCTGGCTCTCCTCTTCACCTGGCAGCAGGTGCTCACCCGGCTGGCGAACGCGCTCAAATGGATCATCGGGCTCTCGCTCGCCTTTGAACTGTGGGTCTCGCTCATCGTTCGCGACATGGTGCTACCGCTCTCGGGCGGCGTCTATGTCGGAGAAGAGCCTCCCCTGCTCGCCTACTGGTCACGCAACCTGCTCTTCGAGGGCGGCAAGATTCAGGGCATCCTCGGCAACTCAAACCTGCTGGCCATCTGCGCTCTGTTCGCGGTCATCGTCGTCGGAATCCAGCTTTCCATCGGGGCCGTCCGCGGCCGCTGGGGTTGGCTCTGGATGGCCCTGTCCATCGCCACGTTCGCCCTGACACGGTCGAGCACCATCATCGTTGCGGCCCTCATCGCCGCGGTGGCGCTTCTTGCCGTCGTCATCGCACGACGAGTGAGCGCGCGAGGGCGCACGACGCTCTACGCATCCGCCGCTGTCATCGTCGCGGCAATCGTTGCCTGTGTCTTTTTCTTCACCGACCAGCTGCTCGCGATTATGGGCAAGAGCGAAGACCTGACGGGTCGCACTGAGTTCTGGGCACGCGTCATCGACCGTGCGTCCGAGCGGCCATGGTTCGGCTGGGGGTACTCAAGCCCGTGGATCCCGGGGCAGCTTCCCCTTGACGATCCTCTCGTCCGCCACCACGTCGTGCAGCTTCACGCGCACAATGCCTGGCTCGACGTCTGGCTTCAGCTCGGCGTGCTGGGAGTCGTTCTCTTCGCCGCTCTCGTCGTGTCGCTGCTGTGGAGATCGTGGTTCGCCGCCATCGACCGTCCGCGATTCGACCTGCGCACCGATCGCCCGTACTCAGCGCTGTCGCTGCTCCCGCTGCTGTTCACCGTCGTCTTGCTTGTGCAGAGCCTCGCCGAGAGCCGCATTCTCATCGAATCGGGTTGGGTGCTCATCGTGCTGCTTGCGCTCAAGACGAAGCAAGAGCGAACCATCGTCGAAGACGAGCCACGGTGACGAGCCAGGGCGGAAGCAGCGGACGTGCCCCTCACCGGCTCGACGAGGTCGTGAGTTCCGCACCGTTCGCTCAGGCATTCACCGTGTGCGCCGTCGGAACCGTCTTCGCGATCCCCCTCATTCGCAACCTTCTCGGCTGGCCAGGCGTCGTTGGCGCGCTGTGCACCCTCGTTCTGCTCGCGGGCGTCGTTCTCATCGGCCGGCGACACTACATCGAGTGGCGCGGCTGGTGGCCGCTGTCGATCTTCGCGTTCATGGCCTGGTGCGCGCTCAGCTCGTTCTGGAGCGACTACACCGTCAACGGGTTCATCGGCCTCGGCTATCAGGTTGTTGTGGCGATCGTCGCATTGACCATCGCTCTGTCACGCGACATGATCCAGATCGTGCGAGCCGTTGGCGGCGTGCTCCGCGCGCTGCTCGCCACCTCGCTCATTCTCGAGATGCTCAGCGGAATCTTCTTCGACGTGCCGATCCCGTTCTTGAGCATTGAGGGAAACATCGCTCTCGGCGGGCCGATTCAGGGTATCTTCGTCACCCGAAACATGCTCGGTCTCATGACGGTCATCGCGCTCATCACATTCATGATCGAGTGGCGCACGCATTCCGTCGACCGCCCCATCGCCTACGGGTCGATCGCCCTCGCGCTGCTGTGTCTGCTGCTGTCGCAGTCACCCGTCAACCAGCTCCTGATCCTTGTGGTGCTCGTCGCAACGCTTGCCCTGTACTGGCTGCGCAAATCCACTCCTGAGCGCCGCACCGTCATCCAAGCGTTCCTGCTCACCGTGTCGCTTCTCGGCATCGTGGTCGTCTACCTTGCCCGCAACCTCATCATCCGCCTGCTCGACGCCGGCAGCGAATTCGGCGTTCGGTACCACCTCTGGCGCGCGACGTGGGACATCGTCAAAGACAACTTCCTCGAGGGCTGGGGCTGGATCGGCGCGTGGCGCAACGATACGTTCCCGTACGTGCTGATCAACATTCAAGTCGATCGCGTGCACGGCTCGGCCCTCAACGCGTATCTCGACGTCTACCTGCAGGTCGGGCTCGTCGGCATCTTCCTGTTCCTAATGCTGTGCATGTTCGCGTTTTTACGCTCGTGGAACCTGGCGTCGAACCGCCGCAGCCTCATCTATACCTGGCCGGCGCTTGTGCTCGTCACTCTCCTGGCCGGGTCAACGGCAGAGAGCCACATTCTCACCGGAGCTGGGTGGTTCCTATTGGTGGTCTGCGCCGCGAAGGCGTCGCAGTCGCAGAGCTGGAGACAGAAGATCGACAGGCGCCCGGCCGGGCCGGCGATGCCGCTAAACCACCCGGATCGCATGGCCTGATCGGCTACTTGTTCTTTGCCTTGTGAACCTCGAGGGCTTCGTCGACGGGTCCATCGAAGATCATCTTTCCCTTGCGGAGAACGATTCCACGTTTGCAGAGTCTTTTCACCGTTCCGGTGTCATGGCTGACTACGACCATTGTCTTTCCTGCGTCGATTAGCTCTTGGATCTTCTTATTGCATTTCTCACGGAACGGCGCATCGCCCACAGAGAGAATCTCATCAACGAGCAGCACATCGAGCTCCGTGTGAATGGCGACAGAGAACGCAAGTCTCATGAACATTCCGGATGAGTAGTGCTTGACTTCTTGATCGATGAACTCACGGATGCCGGAGAAATCAACGATGTCATCGAAGCGCTCGTCTGTCTCTTTCTCCGTCATTCCGAGAATTGCCGCGTTGAGGTAGACGTTCTCGCGGCCCGAAAGCTCGGGGTGGAATCCGGCCCCCACTTCGATGAGCCCCGCCAGACGCCCGCGGACGAGCACACGCCCCGCGTTGGGCTCGAGCACTCCAGAGATGAGCTTGAGCATCGTTGATTTTCCCGAGCCGTTGTGCCCGAGGATCGCGACAGACTCACCTTCGTCGATGGTGAACGAGACTTCGTCGAGCGCTTGGAACGGGCTTGACCCTACTTTGCGCCCGCGAATCTTGCCGATCACGGCTTCTTTCATCGAATGGCTGTGCCTAATAAGAAACGTCTTACGCACGTTCTCAACGATGATGCTGGGGCGTGTTGTGAGTGTACTCATGCGCTTACAGGTCCTGTGCGAAGTTGCGTTCGAAACGTCGGAAGACGAGCTGGCCGACGACAATGGTGCAGATGGCAATGACGAACGCGACAACCGCGTAAAGCGGTAGGAGCGGCGGCGGAAAGAGTGCATCTTCAGGTGGATTCGCTAGCGCACCTGTTGAAGTGGAGAACCAGAATGCTTGGTGGAAGAATTCAACGGCGACAGTCAGTGGATTGCACATATATATGTGGAGAAGCCACGCAGGAGCCTTGTCGGCAAGCATTGTCCAGGAGTACAGCACCGGGGCGGTCCACGTTGCGAACGTGCGGATGATCTCGACGAAGTTCTGCGCGTCGCGGAATGCGACGTTGAGGGCCCCGAAGAAGAGTCCGAGCCCGGTCGAGAACATCAGGATCAGCAGCATTCCGAGTAATGCCGCACCAATTCCCATGAGCGAAGGTACCCATCCCGTCAGAAGCGCAACGACGAGGAGAATCGCTACCTGTGGCAGAAAGTGTACGAACGCGACGATCACCGTGGCGACGGGGAATAGTTCGCGGGGAAGGTAAATCTTCTTGACGAGCGCCTTGTTGCTGACAATCGATGTTGTCGCATTGCTGAACGATTCGTTGAAGAGGTTGACGACGACAATGCCAGAAAACAAGTACACAGGGAAGTTGTCGATGCCGCGGGAGAGCCCGAGGATGTGCCCCATCACAAGGTAATAGACGAGGAACTGCGCTGCGGGCTTGGCATAGGACCACAGCCAGCCGAAAACAGAGTTTCGATACCGTGTGGTGACATCCTTTTTGACAAGCACCTTCAAGAGGTAGCGTCGCGTGAAGATGTCAAGCACTCCATGACCCCGTCCTGGGGTCCTGAAATCGCTCAAGTCAGCGTTTGTCAATGCATTTGCCAATGTCGTCGTGCTCTCGGGTTAAGCTCTAGGGCCAACTGGAATCATAGCGCTGTCTTCCTGAAATCATGCCTGTTGCAGAGTCCTGCCAGCGAATCCAGTATTTCTATACGGATGCCAGCACCTCTCCCTTCGGGGCATACGGCAAGCCCAGGTACATAGACGTCGCTCGATCCGAGTGCCTACACTGTTGGATATTCGGGAATCTGAAGTTGCGCTGAATCACGAAGTGGGCGAGGTAATTCTGGACGGTTTTCTCGGCGATCAAATGTCAGTGCCATGTGAAAGGTAATACCTATTGCGCCTAAAGGTCTCGCTTATAATCCCGACGTATAACACCGGCACCCGCGTCGCTCACATCGCCGAATGGCTGTCGGTTCAATCAATGCCGATGCATGACTACGAGGTCATTTTCGTCGACGACGGTTCGACTGACGCTACAGTTCAGCATCTTAACGAGACATTCAGCTCCCGGCCGAACACGCGCATCGTAGAGATCACGAATTCTGGCTGGCCGTCGAGACCAAGAAACGTTGGCATCCAAAATGCTCTCGGCGAATATGTCGTCTTTGTCGATCACGATGACGAGCTTTACCCGGATGGCATGAGGCGCGCCTATGAATACGCCAGTGCTGTCCAAGCAGACGTGCTCAACGCCAAAGAATCGAACTCGAAGATTGCGTCATGGGCCATGGATCTTTACGGGGCAAATAAAGAGGACGCGTCGGATCAGAGCTCGCCACATCCTCTCGCTCCAATGAACCCACACAAGCTGTATCGACGCGAGTTCCTGGTTGAAAACGGTATCCGGTTCAAAGAGGGACGTCGCGTCCTCTACGAGGATAATCTCTTCAACATCTCTTGTTTCGGTCACAACCCAAAAATTGCGGTAATGGCCGACACCCCTTTTTATCATTGGGTGAGAAATGGTGAAGAAACTGGAACGTCTTCATTTCGCAAAAGCTCCGATGAGTTTTGGGGCGCGATACGTAGCGTTCTGAAACACGCCGAATATATGCTCAGTGCTCCGGACCAAGCCGAAAAACTCGCGGTAATGCGCCTCTATCAGCACCGACTTCGCATAGCAGGGTATTTCAAACCCGGTTGGAACAAGAAGTCCCGCGAGCGCGTCGAACACGACCTCTCCCATATCAGGGATCTGGTCAGGGACCATCTTCCAGAGGAGCTCGATGCTCGATTACCAATGCCGCTTCGAGCCAAGATGTTCTTGTTTCGAGAAGGCAACCTCGATGCTCTTGAGCGATTGTCAGAATGGGATAGGACGCTGATTGGTCAGAACCGACTCGTCGCGTCCAATCTCAGTACCGCTGGCGAACTCGAAATCGAGGTTGAGACCAGTTGGCGTGATAACGAGGGTAACGGCCCCAGGGTGATTCCACAGGCTGACCGGCTAATTCGCGACCTCCCTGATCACTTGCGTTCGGCGCTCCCGACCGAGCTAATCGATGTGACCGCGGATGTCAACGCGTTAGACGTGAGGGTTGGCATACGCAATGACAAATCGTTTGTGACCTGGTGCCTTCCGACCGAAGCCCAAACAGTCGAAACAGGAATAGGTCAGGCCGGCAATGAGATCGTCGTCCGAACAAGATCCAACTTCAATGTTCATTCGGCGGCAGTCGGGCACAAACTTGATGAGGCGCTGTGGAACATCAACGCTTACACTTCTCTCTTTGAGCAACGGCAACAGCGGCAGGCCAGGACCTCCCTTAAGACGCGAGCTATATCAAGTTCGAATTCGCCCGCAGTATTAGAGGTCAAGAAACAGCGTGCCGCTTTAGATACGAGACCGCGTGCACTACGCGCTTACCTAAAGTCGTTGGCTACTGAAGCGAACGCCCGGAAACAAGCGGGGAAATGGTACCTAACGATTTCCTTTGCGCGGTCAGGTGTTGTCGATCGTGTACTTGTTGGTGCTGCTCGCAGTAACTTCGCGACCGCAAAAATAGCTCGTTTAGCAAGAGATCATATTTTCATGCGACGCGTATTGCGGTTAATTTCAGGTGCCAGATGGCGCACTCTTCCAGCGTCCGAGCAGAGCCCGACAATTCAGTTCAGATCAGTGCTCAGCCCGAGAGGGCGCCATGTAATCATTTTCGTGGATGGTGCGCCCAAGATAACTGACGTGGTCGTCCGTTGATCATTGCACTGAATGTCCTGGACGCGATGGTACGTACCCACGGCGGTCACCACAAGGGTTCATAGCGACGAGCAGAACGTTCAATAATGCAGTTGCCTGCATCCGCAATTGAGAGTTTGGAATAGCTATCTAATATGTTGCCGAGTGCAGAGTCCTGCCAGCCTTTCATGAAACATGGAAGCTAGGCTCGAAGTGGCTTTCCTGCCGATTGCCCAAAAGAACAGGAGTCACACGCCGCGCATGTGGACAGCACTGCAGAACGTTGTATTCCCGCTTGACCGCGACCCCGATGTCCTCCCCCTCTACGCGGACCCGGAGACCTGGACGACGATCGACGGCCAGAACGTCAAGGTGAGCAATCTCGCCCACATTGACAACGTGCTCTCTCGCACAAGCACTCAGGTGACTGCAGGACGACGCGTCTCCTTTGCGAGCTACTTCAATGCATTCCCCGCGTCGTATTGGCAGCACTGGACGAACGTGAAGCGGGTGCGGCTTGAACTGGCAACGAGGGGTTCCGGTACCGTTCTCGTCTACCGTTCGAATTCCCAGGGCGCGCAGCAGCGCGTGGAGTCACGGCGCGTGAGCGGCTCTGCGACGAGCAGGTTCGACCTCGCGCTCAAATCATTCGGCGACGGCGGTTGGTACTGGTTCGAACTTGAGGCCGACAAGGACAATCTCGTGCTTGAGCGCGGAACGTGGCTCACCGATGCCAAGCAGAAGAGCACGGGCAAGGCGTCGCTGGGAACGACAACGTTCAATAAGCCCGACTACTGCGTGAATACCCTCGATGCACTTGCACAGAGCCCTGAGGTGCTCGAGGTCATCGACAAGATCTTCATCATCGACCAGGGAACACAGAAAGTGGCAGATGAAGATGGCTACTCAGCCGTGGCCAGTGCGATTGGCGAACAGCTCGAGATCATCACACAGCCCAACCTCGGCGGCTCAGGTGGGTTCTCTCGATCGATGGCCGAGACGCTGAAACGCGACGACAGCGATTTTCTCATCCTTCTTGACGACGACGTGAAGATCGAGCCGGAAAGCATCCTCCGCGCTGTCGCATTTGCCCGTCACAGCAAACGCCCGAGCATCGTCGGCGGCCATATGTTCGACCTCCTGAATCGACCCGTTCTGCATGCGTTCGCGGAGATCGTCGACGAGAAGCCCTTTATCTGGCGGCCGCAGCATAAGGAGCTCTTCCCCCACGACTTCCGCAACACGAACCTGCGTCAGTCGCGGTGGATGCACTCCCGCATGGACGCCGACTACAACGGCTGGTGGTTCTGCCTGATCCCCAAGATGGTAATCCAAGAAGTTGGGCTGTCTCTCCCCGCATTCATCAAGTGGGACGACTCCGAGTACAGTCTTCGAGCACGCAGCAAGGGGTTCCCTACCGTCTCGCTCCCCGGAGTCGCCCTGTGGCACGTGTCGTGGCTCGACAAAGACGACTCGATCGATTGGCAGGCCTATTTTCACGCTCGCAATCGAATCGTCGCGGGGCTTCTGCACTCGCGATTCACGAAGAGCGGCGACCTTTTGCTTGACAGCTTCAGGCTCGACCTCAAGCACCTGCTGTCAATGCAGTACTACGCAGTAACGCTGAGACATATGGCACTTCGCGACATTCTGAGTGGGCCCTCTCACATGCATCAGCAGTTGCCATCGCAGCTCTCTGTGCTCCGCAATGCAGCGTCATCGTTTTCAGAGATGCAGGTGCTTCGCACCGACGATGAGACCCCGCCGACGAACCAAGGCAAACAGGTATTCCCCGTTCCACCCCCCCACTCTTCCGCGCCGGGACCACGCGGGCTCAGCCTTGCGCTGTTCACAGCCAAGATGACCGCGCGCCACTGGTTCACGAATCCTGCGGCCGCGAATCGCAAGCGACCGCAAGTTGAACTGGCGAAGCGAGATGCCACGTGGTTCAGGACGCCGCACTACGATAGCGCGCTCATATCTACCGCGGACGGCTCAGGAAAGTCGTGGTTTCAGCGTGATCGAAGCACCTTCCGTCAATTACTCACGGAAAGCCTCGCGCTCCACCGCAAGTTGAGAGGCGACTGGGTCCCGCTCAGCAAGGCCTACAGACATTCTCTTCCTCGAATAACGTCAGTGGAAGCCTGGGACAATACGTTTGGCAAATGATTACGCCCGCGTACTCTACAGTTCCCCGGTGACCTCGAATGTACAAAGGCTTTATAAGATATGTCTAACCATTTTGAAGAAGCCGCGCCGGATCGGCGGGTACCGAACTCTGGACAGATAGACTGGCGCTCAATTCTCTGAGCCTTAAATACGAGCTTCACACAGGAAACGGACTGAATTAAGGTATGCGAACAGCCCTCATCGGTTATACGGGTTTCGTGGGTTCCAACGTGGCCGCGCAGTTTGATTTCGACGATCTTTACAACTCGAAGAATATCTCCGACATTCGCGGGAAGAGCTATGACCTCGTCGTATCAGCCGGCAATCGCGCGGACTCCTTCAGAATCAACAACAATCAGGAAGACGACCTGCAAGAAGTCGACCAATTGGCCGACCACCTCGAAAAGGCATCAATCGGTGAGCTCGTACTGATGTCGACTGTTTGTGTATATCCGGGAAACACGGCACCCAACGAGGAGACGCCGCTCTCGCCGGAAGGCCTCACTCCATACGGGCAAAATCGGCTCCATCAGGAGCAACGATTGAGTTCCACATTCAAGACACGTTCGATTCGTCTTCCTCAACTGCTCGGCAACGGGCTCAAAAAGGGAATCATCTACGACTTGTCCAATAATTATCGCGTTGAGTTCATCAATCCGCAGGGACGTTTTCAATATTACGATATTCGGAATCTGTGGAGCGACATATCTCTGGCGCGCTCCAATGACATAGATGCATTGAATATTGCGCCGCCGCCGTTGACTAGTGCAGCGGTCGCCAAGGAATGTTTTGGCGTAGACATCGCACTGCAGACCCCACCAGGCCCGGAATCCGAATTCTCGAAAATGTACACGAAGGATATGAGAACTGTATTCGCTGACCTCTGGGGCGAGGATGGCCCATACATCATGTCGCGATCAGCCGAATTCTCTATGATTTCAGACTTCGTGACATCACAGTCAAAATGAAAGGCGCAGTATGAGGAAGAATTTCAAGGTCTCGGCTATCGTCAACTGCGCAGGAAAAGGAATCCGATTCGGCAGCAATAAGCTGCTCGTCGACGTTGGGAACCTTACAGTGCTTGAGAAAACTGTCCGTTGCTTTCTTCTCGATTTCATCGATGAAGTTATTGTCACGGTAAGTGCAGAGAATCACGACATCTACCGTCGGATTCTGATCGACGATGCAGGCCTTGATGTCCGGCTCGTGATCGGCGCTGAGGAAAGACACCTATCTGCCATGAACGGTCTCAACGCAACGTCTGGAGACTTCATCGTTGTACACGATGGGGTTCGACCATTTACAACTCCTGATCTCGTTACCTCGGTGCTCGACGCAGCAATCGAAAATGATGCCGCGATGCTCGGACTGCCGAGCACAGTCCAGGTCAAGCTAGTCAACGACGAAGAGTTCATCACGGGTTCTCTGGAACGATCACACAGCTGGCTCGGACAAACGCCTCAGGCGTTCAAACGCGAACTCCTTGAGACCGCATACGAGAAGGCGATCGCGGATAAGTATAGCCTTGTAAGTGATGACGCCGACCTTGTGGCAGAGTACTGCGGAACATCAGTGAAAATCATCTTCGGCAACGTCGACAACATCAAAATCACCACTCCGCAGGATCTTGAATTAGCACGTTTGATCGACGTTGAGCGCACCAACACCAGCAGCCGCGCACCATATTAATAGCATTCGATCTCAATGATGAAGATCAGCGTAATAGTTCCGACGTATAAGCCAGGTAAGGGTCTTGATCGATTACTTGGATCAATCGAAGCGCAAACTCTCGATGATCGAGACTTTGAAGTGGTGTTCGTTGACGACGGCTCGCCCGATGACACTATTAGTCGACTGCAACATTTAGAAGTTACACACGCGAACTTCCGAGTATTCCAAATTCCTAATTCAGGGTGGGCATCGGCGCCGCGAAACCGCGGTATCGAAGAAGCGCGCGGTGAGTACATTGCGTTCGTTGACCACGATGACTCCTTGTACCCGAACGCGCTACAGGCAGCGTACGATTTCGCAAGACTGAACCGTGCGGACGTGCTGAGTGGCAAAGAGGCGAGGACCCATGATGCTGCATGGGCAATTTCAACCTACACAGAAGATATTGGGAACGCCCGTCATCGCACGGAGATCAATCCTCTGATCCCAATGAATCCGCACAAACTCTATCGTCGAGAGTTCCTGAATCGACATGCAATACGATTTCCAGAGGGCCGCCGGGTTCTCTGGGAAGATATCTTCTTCAATCTCCAGGTACTGGCAAAAGCAGATGTCATAGGTGTGATGGCAAGCACACCGTACTACCACTGGGTACAAACGACGGGAAGTGGATCGACCAGCTTCCGTCGCAGTAACGAAGAGTGGTGGATCTCTTTGACGAAGGTTTTTGAAGCCATCCACGCTGAACTTGGAACGTCCGAGTTCGACCTCGAACGGAGACAGCTTTTACTGCACCAGTACCGATCGCGCGTTCTTGGAACATACAACCGAGAGTTCCATAAGCGGGCAGATGCTGAGCGTCAGATGGCGAATGATTACTGTCTGCGGCTCACGAATACGTTTGTTCCTTTTGACCTCGACCAGGCGTTGGACACCCGTGCACGTATTCGCGCCGATCTGCTAAGGGCCAGCAATCTAGAAGGACTCGAAGAATTCGCTATGTCAGACGTTGCCGCTGTTGGTGATGTTGCTGCCACCTCCATGTCGTGGGATGGGCCACACCTCGTCGTTGAGGCGACAGCGAAATGGGCTCGCCCAGATGGTAAAACCTGGGCTGAGCGCGGCGAAGACGGAGCATGGCTCCTCGCGGTAAAACCGTCTCTAAATCAATCCGTTGCTAGGTCTTCTCGAACACTCGAGAATGACTTGGACAGTGCTTCAGCGACGTTAGGGGTTCGGTCAAGGCGAGATCGGGTCGTCTGGATGATTCCGACCGAAGAGGAATCCAAGCTCGCGCTGAACTCGACCGGGACGACAGGCACTGTAAACATTCGTTCTCGACTAGACATTCGTGATCTTGCACTGGGCTCTCCACTGAGCGATGGTGCTTGGGATCTCAATGGCAGAGCAGAGCTCGGTGGAGGGATCCAACAGTCGGCACTCGTGAATACTGACCTCGCCAATAAGATCGGATTTATCAATGGACGAGTCGCACTGGCGTATTGCAACCGCGACGGGGCCTTGAGTCTCGATATCGGCGCAACTACGAAGCCGTTATGGCCAAATCTCAAATTTGGAAGAGCGGACACGTCCCGCAGAACGATCAACGTGGATCTGCCGGAGGTACATGTTTATGGAAAACCAATCGACATGCGGTTTCATTTTGTGCTTCGCAAGAGAAACTCGCTCTGGTCACGCGTTGTTCATAGCTACAAGCTCAATTACATGTTAGCCCTGAAGCCATTTTTGTCACGATTCATCCAGATTCGCACCGGGCGGCTGATATCGCAGGACGGGAAGGCTGTCCTTGAAGTTTTCCGGCCTCGTCTGCGCGGAACCTACGACCTTGAGATTCTTCCGTTTTCCGCAGTTGAATCACGCGAACAGCGCGAGAGCATGCCAGTGGATAAGCTGGAGTTACATATGGCCGACGTCGGCCCTACGTTAAGACGGGTTGGATTGCGCGAGTGACCACTTCACCAAAAGTTACAGTCGTCGTTCCAACATATTGTTCCGGTGAGCGCATATATAATGTTGTGAAGTCCTTGGACGCTCAGAATCTAACTCAAGCAGAGTTTGAAGTCCTCTACATCGATGATGGCTCGCCAGACGAAACAGCTACTGAGTTGTACCACATTGCGGCGACACGCCCGAATGTTCGCGTATTTAAGTTGGAGCATTCCGGATGGCCAAGTTCCGCGAGAAACTTTGGAATCGAGACCGCCCGCGGTGAGTATATCCTTTTCATGGATCACGATGACGAGCTTTATCCAGATTCACTAAGTCGCGGGTACGATTTCGCTTCGCGAAACTTCGCGGATGTTCTCAATGGGAAGGAAGCTCGGACCGACCAGCCCAAATGGGCTTTGGAGACCTACACTGCAGACTTTGATAACGCGGTCGACCGGGCGGATATACACCCGTTAGTTCCTACCAATCCCCATAAGTTGTATCGACGGCAGTTTCTTCTCGATTACGACATCCGATTCCCAGAGGGAAGCCGTGTTCTCTGGGAGGACGTGTTTTTCAATTTAGACGTCGCAAAGCACGCCAAAGTGGTCTCGACGATGACGTCGACTCCCTTTTACCACTGGGTTCAACACGGGAGCAACACGTCGCAGACGTTTACACGCAATCTTCGCGACTACTGGGCTGGGCTCAATGAAATTTTCGCCGCGACCGTAGTGTCTCTTGCCGAGCCAGGACTTGCCCAGCAGAAGTCGCTCATGCTTGCCTACCAATATTCCACTCGTCTCATTCCAGCGCTCGGTCCAGCATTATGGGAGAACGATGAGGGTGACGTCGAGTTCGCTCTTCTCACCGCACGCAATCTCATCAATGAGTATCTCCCCGAGAAATTCGATAGCGAGCTCTCCTCTTACGGCAGAGCTCGCGCGCGCCTCGTTCGTGCCGGTGAATTTGATTTGCTCAAGCAGCTTGTGAAAATCGATGCAGGCATGTATGGATTAGCGGTCTGCAATGACGCGGCCTGGCACAATAATGAGCTTGAGATTAGAAGTACCGCAAGATGGCGAACCTCATCCGGAAAGCCGCTCGCGCTAAGACTGGCCGACGACGGTCGAATCCTGCGTGTCCTGCCAAACGAGCTCTCCAACGTGCTCGGGGTTGACCTACTTGATGTGACAGACGATGTCTACAATGCGCGCACAACTATTGGAATCAAATCGAGAACAAGTAAGATCACCTGGCTGATTCCCACGACTCATCGAGTTGAAGTCCTCGGGTCACTTGGCGCACGGGCGGACGTCACTGTTCGCAGTACAGCCACGCTCAATGTTGACAACGCCGCATTCGGCGGCCCTCTGAAGCAAGGAACCTGGGACTTCAACGCGAAGAACGAACTTTTCGGCGTCGTCAATCATCGAAGTCTGAGAAGCGACAAAGTCACGACACCTGCCATAATTCACGGTCGGGCGATCGAGGCATATGTCAACAAGAACGGGATGCTCAGTCTCGATATGGATCAGCGCATCCGAACCATCGCCCGGCCGAATCGCAATAGACCAGTTCAGACAGTTTACTCCGGTTGGAAAGAGCTGAGTGTCAAGATTCCACTCAAGAAGCTGACTTTGAAGAGAACTCGCCTCGCTTGCAGCTTACAACTCGGCGATCACGACGTCATTCCCGCAGTGATCGAGAACCGTGGCCGCGGTAACTTCCTCTATGCCAGGATCAGTTCAACCCCCGGACGATATGCGATCAAAGTTGGGGCAAACCCGAGCAAAATGCACGATACTGGAATGTCGCTGGTAGTTCGCAGATTTGGCAGATCTGAACTTCGGAAGTCGACCGATTAAGTGAGGGGGTTCTCATCCCGAAGTCGTTCGAAGACAAGATCGTATAGCTCTGCCATACGCCTATTGTCACGCCGCATTTCGTTAAGCTCTGCTCGAAGGTCGCGAACCTGAAGCTCATACTTCACCAGCAGTTCTGCGACTGTCTCGCTTCCCTCGTCCAGTTCAGTCAACAGCGTCAAGTTGCGCATAGTCCTCGGTGCTAGCCGACGCACGAACTTCGCTAGGTACTCCTTCATAATGCTCAGTACTCCCTCGTCGATCGGAGATCAATTCTCGTCTTCTTCTTGCGAACAGTCACAGCCGCCCGAGTCCTCGTGCCCCACTCACTTTCCCGCGTTCCACCCTCAGCGACGACTCGAGCCTTCAAGCCAAATCTTTTTGCTTCTCGCTTTGCCGAAGGAATTGGATAGTGCCACGTGGTCGGATCAGCATGGGTATAGGCCTCAGGCAGGTTCGTGTCAAAAGCCATAAAAGCAAACGCCGGGCCCCGCAGCACTTCGCGAATAAATAAGTACACATTTCGTCGATCAGCGCGTGTGATTCCTTGAATTGAATCGCCCATGTAGAAATACCACACCTTGCGAGTCTTAATGAGTTCGACGGCGAACTCGAGGAGCGCTCTTCGATCGTTCATGTTCACATATCGGTATTCGATGTCATGCGATGATTCCGCGCGCGCAAGCCGGAGAGCCTCGTAGCTGTAATCGACGCCGATCACCCTGTGACCGGCGTTCGCAATCTGCTGGGTGACCGAGCCATCTCCGCAACCTAAGTCGACAACATTTGAAGACGGTGGAATTAGCCCTAGGAACTTGACCGCCGAAGGCTCACGCTTGAGCGCTACTCGCCGTCGCGACTGTTTCTCGAAGTTCTTTTCCCAATACACGCGTTTCTTGTTGAACACTCCAAACCAATTGTTGAAGCGACGCCCGGTGCTGCTCGGGGTTTCGAAGACGAATGATGGATCGGGGATCCTCCAATTTTCTCCGTATGCATACGCGAGCCATGCTTCGGGGTTCGCCGGAGCCGGAAGAATGTGCCCATCAATTTCCATATTCTGCACAGGCAGTAAGTCTTCGCGTGTGACCTCAGGGCCTCTTAGTGCAAAGGGCTGCGAATAGAGCGGTGTTCCATCGAGATCTTCCTCGAGAAATCCCGTAAAGATATCGATGTAGTGATCAGTTGACCCGTCCTCTCGAAAGAACGTGACCTGCAGGTGAGTATGACTGTGTCTGACAGGAAAGTACCCTTCCCGTTCAAGCTCACGTTGCATCCTCATGCTCTCTAACCCAATATCAATGGGGCTCTTCTCGTCGCAGAGAAACGCTAGATCAATGTCGTCATCATGGGGCATCAGGCGCCCATCTCGCATAGCTCCGAGGAGCGTCCCACCGACGATATAAACGGGATATCCATACTCATTCAGTGTTTCTACCAGCCTCTCGGCGCTCTCGAGCAGCCGCTCCTGCACACCGGTATCATCACCCTCGAAGCTTGAGCCAAGACGATTCCATTTGTTGATAGCCAGCCAGCGTCCCCTCGAATCACAAACAGAGACACGTTCTCTGCTCTGCGAGAAGCGAACCTCCTGGGTGGCGAGGGACACACCACTCGCTGAATCAACAATGTCCAGAGTCGTTTTACCAGAGAGATACGGCCTGAGAGCTCGAGGCCAGAATACCTTCGTATGTTCGCCTTCGACCGTATCGGGCAGGACAGTCGACCAAACTCTGTGTCCATCAAATCTGAAGTCCACGGCGGAACCGCCGCTCGATGCAGCATCAAACTTAATCCGTGACCTGTTCGCTGACAGACTTGTCGACACAGTTCCCCTAACGTTTACCCACGGTTAGTCTACGTAAGGTTTCTTGAGGAATCTCCGAACGCAACTGGCTATGTACTCGTCAGGTGGCGTATGTAGAAATCGTTCGCGGGTCGAGCGTCAGTATCACGTTGCCACTGCCCTGTTTGGAGCGATTCTTTGCCGCGTTGTCATCTACAGGATTAAACGCACCGTTCTCAACCACGTATAAATGGCCGGTCGCCTTATCTTCGACGATCAGCTCGTCAGAAACCGCCGGGCCTGAAAGATCCAGTGCGTCACAGACGTCTACGTCCAGTTGTGTGTAACTCAGGCCAAAAGAGCTATCGACGGCGGAGAGCCGGCCCCCCGCACCGATATACATCTCGCCAGAGCACATCACGAATGGAGAGAGATCGGTGCTCGCCCGTTCATAACCGCGTGCGCTACCGTTCGGAACTGAGCTATAGGTCGTGCCGAGCCCCAGGTCGGTCGCAACGCCCCACGACCCAACCGGGACCTTCTGATCTCCATTGACAAGGAAGACCTCCGAGCCGGAGCGCTCCTTTACGAGATTTCCTGGGCCCAGCACTGGGAACCCTTGCTCAAAACTTCCAAGTGTTTCGTTCGAAACGGCAACGAGCCTCGGCATTTTTCCGCCGTTTAGCGAGAGAAGCGCTGACTTAGATACGACATGTCGAATCTGGCCGTTCTCAAGCAGGTAGACCTCTGGGGCGCCAGCAACTCTGACAAAAATACTCCCGGATATTGTGCCAGCTTTCTCAAGCACGGAACACGAGGCCGATTGGAGGTCGGTCACATCGAATCCTGCGGAGTTGCCCGAGTGGACCAGCGTCAAGCTGCCGCTACCAGCAATGTACAGTTTCGAGTCGCACCGCACGAATTGCGCCAGGTCACCGGCATTCTTATACGGTGCAAGAGTTAATGCGGTTACGGAGTCGTACCCTGCAGGAAGACCGAATTCCCTCGCCAAGGACCAGCTAGGCAACCTATGTCTCTCCGAATTTCCGTCCACGAAATAAACGTGAGGGCTATCGCTAGCCTTGACAAGAGTAGCCGGCCCAAGGACTGGCTTGCCTGCCCCAAAATATGCCAACGACCCTGGGTCAACAACTCCAATAGTTGGCCAGGTGCCACCGTTGAGAGAAACCAACGCCCTCTTCGAGACAACGTGCCTCAGGTTTCCCGCTTCGACTACATATACTTCCGGGTGACCCTCAGCGCGTACGAAAACTGACTTAGAGAATGCACCAGATTTCGGCAACCTAGAACAGGCCGTCTGATCTAGAGCCACAACTGGCGAGCCGTACGACGATCCGCTCTTCACCTTTGTCAGGTGCCCACTATTCGCGAAGAAAAGCTCCCCGCCGCACTTTACAAACATCGAAAGATCACCGGAGCTTGCATAGCCAGAAAGCGCTATGGCCGAGGTTTGGGTATACCCTCCCGGGATTCCGAAGTCACGCGCCATGGCCCATGATGGCAGGCGCCACTTCGTGAAATTGCCGCCCATAAAGTACACGTTCTTGTCAGATCCGGTCTTTGCGAGTGTGACAGGTGCGAACTGCGTTTTCCCCACAACGCTATATTTTGACGCAATCTCATCGCGCAAGCTCGCGACAAAACCTATAGAGCCACCGTTGTAATATGCTGCATCTTTTGCCGAGGCATATGGGTACATTTTGCCGCCGCTGAGCTTGTGAACGGTTGCGCCTGAAGCCACCGTCGCATAGTTGCTCATGTCTGGGCCTCGTTTGAGCGCCTTGACCTGATCCTGCGTGAGGTCGATATTCATGGCGCATGAATATCCCCACGTTTCAGCGAGCGAACACGAGGGAAAGCGATGAAGAACGGAGTCTTGAAGCAACATGATGTCGCCGGTCGAAGGGTCCTTGACGATCGCCTTTGCGGGAGAGCCTGTTTTGAGAGTATTGAGATAACCTTCGCTGACCGCGCTCAATCCTCCAAACGAACGCCGATACTCTCGATATGCGTATTGTGATTGAATATGATGTTTTGTCTGTCCTGTCACAAAGTAAACTTCCGGCCGGTCTGGTGATTTTACGACCCAGCCGACTTTGTGGGTGCTCCCAAACCAATCAGTGAAATAGTTGTAGAAATTACGGTTCCCGTAGGACGAGCACGAGTCGCCGAGACCGTAACCTGCCTTCAGTGCAGCACCATTCGGGCGATATGGCGTGTAGTTGTAAAGCCCCGCAGTGGCTTGGTTCTTGATGAATACAGTGCTCGAACCGCATGCTGAATTCGGATGCCACTGAATCTTGTTATTCTGACCAGCTCTGTAGTTGAAAGATCCAGGCCATGCCCTGTAAATCTGGAACTGACGAGCACCGAGATAAAGCTGATTTTGAAAGCCGTAGTATTTCTCGTTACAAGGTGCTCCGTCCGGGCATCCGAAACCCATCGCGATTGTGTATCGCCATGAAGACGGCCACTCGTGCGTGAGTAGCCCTTGCTCTTTCTGTAGAGTCACGAGAATAACCTGTGGATTAATATCGCAAGCTCGAGAGACCTTGTAAATAATCCGTGCCGCGCTCTCGTTGGATCCCCCCGAGAGCGCCTTGCAATACGAGTCAGCCGCACGAGCCGTCGTGTTCTCTTTATACGCATCAAGACAGGTATAGCCCGAACGACACGTCGGAACCTTCTTATCGATAAAAGCTGCTATCTGGCGTTCAGTCATGGTCGCCGAGTCGTAGAAAACCTGGTCCGAAATGATGTCCCCAGCATCGAACTTCGACAGGTCTGCGGCGTGAGAAGCAGTTGAGCCCCAAAGCCCAAGATTTACAGGGGCAACAATCAGCCCTGCAACAAGAGCAATCACCGTCACGCTGATGGTTAGTAGTCGCTTCAAAAGCTTCATTACTTTAGGCTCCACCGATCGAGTGATATTTGGCTAGGGTTCCGAACTTTCCCCAAAGTGGTCTCGTCCGAACTCGAGGAGCTGATGGAGATACTCCCCATAGCCACTCTTCTCATACATTAGTGCGAGATCATCAAGTTGGTCGTCATTGATCCAGCCCTGTCTCCAGGCAACCTCTTCGATACACCCAATCTTGTAACCCTGTCTTTCCTCAATGACACGCACATACTCCCCAGCTTGCATCATTGTCGAAATTGTTCCGGTGTCCAGCCATGCAGTCGCCCGGTTGAGCTTTTGAACTTGCAGCCTTCCAACTCGAAGGTATTCTTCATTCACCGAAGATATTTCCAGCTCCCCGCGTCCGCTAGGACGGATGGATTTAGCGATGTTCACGACGCTGTTGTCGTAGAAATAGAGCCCCGGAACCGCGTAGTTGCTCTTTGGATGCTGCGGTTTTTCTTCGATGCTGAGCGCGTGACCAGTCGGGTCAAACTCGACGACACCATAGTCGCCCGGGTTCGCAACCGGATAGGCGAATACAATTGCCCCCTCGAGATTCTGATGTCCACTCAACGCCGTTCCGAGCCCAGTGCCATGGAAGATGTTGTCACCAAGCACGAGTGCAACTGATCCGTCTCCGATAAATTGCTCGCCAATAACAAATGCTTGCGCCAGCCCGTCCGGGCTGGGCTGAACCGCGTATTGAAGTTCAACTCCGAGCTGGGACCCATCGCCAAGCAATCGCTCGAACTGTTCCCGATGCTCCGGTGTCGTAATGATCAGAATCTCACGGATACCAGCCATCATCAGCGTCGACAATGGGTAGTAGATCATCGGTTTGTCAAAAATCGGCATGAGCTGCTTGGAAATGCCTTTGGTGATCGGCCACAGCCGGGTACCCGACCCCCCGGCCAAAACTATTCCTCGCATATTTGATTCCCCAAACTATTGAGAGGCGAACGACGCATATAGCTTTCGTGCTTCATCCCAGGTTGGCAGCAAGTGTGCCTCGTGAGCCTGATCCAATGTCATCGCTTCGGCGTCCTTCTCCGAAAACAGCAGCTCCTCTCGGGCAAACGGCAGGTCAAGCGCGACCTGCTCGTCAAGTGGCGTGATTCCGTGTTCTCTCTCTGGTCGATAGACATCCGTCACAAGGTAGGTAACAGTCGCTTTCTCTGTCAGGGCGACAAAGCAATGTCCTATCCCTTCAGAGAGGAAGAGAGCTCGACGGTCGACGTCGTCGAGCACTGATGAGTCCCACGTTCCATAAGCAGACGAACCAACTCGAATGTCAATCGCATAGTCGACAACTGCCCCTTGGGTGACAAAGACGTACTTTGCCTGCCCTTGAGGGATATCTGCGAAATGCACCCCTCTCACCGTGCCCTTCTTGGACACTGAGGTATTCACCTGACGCAGGTCGATACGGCGCCCTGCGATCTCTTGAAGGCGATCAAAACGATACGATTCGAAGAATATGCCTCGATTATCACCATATTGTTTCGGGGTAATCTCGTAGCAGTCCGGGATAGCCATTTCACGTATGTCCACTCCCGGAGTCTAACAATGGGCCCTCCCAGCCGGGACATGCATCACCAGACAATGAATTAGGGACTCGAATGCGCATACTGATCACTGGCGCCAGAGGAATGCTCGGGCAGCACCTCGGAAAGGCTCTTTCTCACCACGATCTCACGTTGGCAACACGTGAGATGCTCGACATCACCCGACGAGGGGCTGTCTATGACGCAGTTTTTGAGCATGATTTGGTGGTGAATGCGGCAGCGTATACAAACGTCGACCTCGCAGAATCGGATGAGGAACAGGCCAGGGTGATTAACGCAGTTGCTGTCGAGCACCTGGCCCACGCAAGCGCAGCTGCCGAGACTCGACTTATTCAGGTATCCACCGATTATGTGTTTGACGGCACCGCAAGCCGACCGTATGCAGAGTCCACCCCCTGCAACCCCAGAACAGCTTACGGTCGCACTAAAGCTCTGGGAGAGGCCGCCGCACTAACCATTCACCCCGAGGGTTCGATCATTGTCAGAACCGCATGGCTCTATGGAAGGTACGGTAAGAATTTCGCCGCTACGATGTTGCGTCTCGCGAATTCGCAGGACTCAATCGACGTTGTGAGCGACCAAATCGGGCAACCCACCTGGACCTGGGATCTCGCGCGTCAAATCCGATTGATTATCGACTCGCGAGTTCCCCCGGGGATCATGCACGGCACAAACTCTGGACAAGCAAGTTGGTTTGAATTCGCCCGCGCGATATTCGAAGAATCAGGTCTCGATCCTGAAAGAATTCGACCTATTTCAAGTGCCCAAATGCCTCGCCCTGCGCCTCGCCCCGCCTACTCGGTGCTCGACCATTCGCGGTGGGAACAGCTGGGTCTCACTAAACCGCGGCAATGGCGCGAGGCGCTGAACGAAGCATCTAGCGAGGGCTTCTAAACTCAGTCCAGGCGTGCGGCTACTATGCTGTAAAAATGTCTAAGCTCCTCGTTACCGGTGGTGCCGGCTTCATTGGTTCCAACTTCGTTCGATACGTGTTAGACAACACGGAGCACTCGGTAACGGTGCTTGACAAGCTGACGTATGCGGCAAATGTTGCTTCTCTCGACGGTCTAGACGCGCAGCGATTCTCGCTCGTGAAAGGGGATGTCAAAGACGCGCAGATCGTTGACCAATTGGTCTCGGAGCACGATGCAGTGATCCACTACGCGGCGGAAAGCCACAACGATAATTCGCTCGAAGACCCTCGACCATTTATCGAGACAAATGTGGTTGGAACGTACACGCTCTTAGAAGCTGTGAGGCGCTTTGGCGTGCGTTACCACCACATTTCCACCGACGAAGTTTACGGCGATCTTACGCTCGATGGGGTTGAAAGATTCACCGAAGCCACACCGTATAACCCTTCGAGCCCTTACTCGTCGACAAAGGCTGCAAGTGACATGTTGGTCCGGGCCTGGGCCCGTTCTTTTGGGATTTCAGCTACTATCAGCAATTGCTCCAACAATTATGGCCCTTACCAACACGTTGAAAAGTTCATACCGCGGCAGATAACCAACATATTGTCTGGGGTGCGCCCGAAGCTCTACGGAGCGGGCGAGAACGTTCGAGACTGGATTCACGCTAGCGACCATTCTGCTGCGGTTCTTCAGATTCTCGAACACGGCCGCATCGGCGAGACCTATCTCATCGGCGCGGACGGGCAGAAGAGTAATAGGGAGGTCATCGGTTTTATCCTCAAGATCTTGGGGCGTGATAAAGATGATTTCGATCTCGTCGCTGACAGGCCAGGACACGACCTGCGATATGCCATCGATTATTCGAAGCTTCGCACGGAGCTGGGTTGGACTCCGAGGTTTTCTGATTTCGAGTCAGGCCTGACGCGAACAATTCAATGGTACGAATCCAACGCATGGTGGTGGTCGCCACAGAAGGAGGCGACAGAAACACGATATGCGAGCCAGAACACGCAAATCCGTGAGTCCAAAACGTCTAGCTAGTCAAGGTCTCCGTGCGACATGAATCACGAATCGTGTTTTTAATCTCACCCGTTAGACCGGTCTCTGAGCCGCCTCGACGGATACTTCTTTCTTGAAGATGAACCGTCGCAGCCAGTCAAACGTGCCAATCGGATCAACAAGCCACTTCGTAAGGTATTGCACAGGTCTAGAGCCAAGCAACAGTGTATAGAGAACTCCCGCGATCATGAGCAATATTACTGTCGGCCAGGTCCACCCATCCCATTGATCGATGAAATGCCTCGGAAACATGAGTGTGACCCCTTGCAACATATACATCGTGAGAGTCACAGATCCCATGTGGGTGAAAAAGAGCTGGCGCTGAGGAACGAGGGCAAGCACTGCTACGAGCATCGAGGTGGTGAATGCAAGAACGCAAGCTCGCAAGACCAAGTGCTGCGAGTTGCTGAGATCACCGTCGATGTTAGATAGCACTGACATCATAAACCAGCTGCTCTTCACCCATTCACTCGCGATGAACATGACCGCAAAAGCGCCAGCCAAGTATGCCAGGGCTGCGATCCGGATCAGTGGCTTGCGGGCGATTCTTTTGAAAGCTTCTAGACGCTCGGGAGTGAGCGCAAGCCCCAGCGCAAAGAACGGAAGGTACGAGAGAATGCGGGCGCCGCTCAAGCCCTGACTGATGCCGTCATACAACACCGACATGAACACGATGATTACCGAGAACAGGACTGGATATCGAAGGTGCTTCAGCACGGGGACAAGGAGCCTCCAGGCGAAGAGTGCCAGAAGGAACCAGCTTGACCAGCCTGGCGTGAAGAAGTTCAAGTGGAGAGGCTCCCCAAAGAACAGCCACGGCTCCACGCGCACAATGAATTGAAATACGAGGTACGGAACTAGTACGCCAGTAATGAGTGCTTTTACCTGACGGGGGTCCCCTCGATAGCTCCTCGACAAGTATCCCGTGATAGCGACAAACGCTGGCATATGGAATGAGTAGATCCATTTATACGCAGCGTCTGCGAAGCCGGAACTGTTGATGACGGCAATCAGATGCCCCATAACCACGAACATGAGAAGAATGACCTTCGCATTGTCGAGGTACGAGTCCCTCTTCTTTTTCAGAGAGGTTGGAAGAGCAGTGTCGCTTTTATCTTTGTTCGAAAGTGTCACGCTAAATCTCAGAGAAGTTGTTCGCTTGGACTGTTGCCGAAAGGGGCTCAGCCCACTCAGCTCACAAAGCGTAACACCTCGTTCAGGCGTTCAAGCTGAAGGTTCCGACCACACATATCTCGCTCAGTTAGCGACGCTCAAGCTTGTTGTTCCACATCGACAGCGCTGAACCGATCGCCATGTGCATGTCGAGGTACTGATAAGTGCCGAGCCGTCCGCCGAAGTAAACGTCCTTCTCGTCGGCTTGCAGTTCGCGGTATTTGAGGAGCCCTTCGCGATCCGCCGTCGTGTTCACCGGGTAATACGGCTCGTCACCTCGATCTGCGAACCTCGAGAACTCGCGCATGATGATGGTCTTGTCATCGGGGTATGAGTCCCGCTCGGGATGGAAATGCCTAAACTCATGGATTCGCGTGAACGGAACATCCATGTCTGGATAGTTCATGACCGGTGTGCCCTGGAAGTCTCCGATGGGCAGCACCTCTTTCTCAAAGTCGAGCGTTCGCCACGACAGCTCGCCTTCTGAATAGTCGAAGTACCGGTCGACGGGGCCCGTGTAGACAATCGGAACCTGGCCGACCATCGCCTTTTTGTTGAACGGCTGGCTCTCGTCGAAGAAGTCAACGTTCAGCTGCACATCGATGTTCGGGTGGTCAGCCATGCGCTCGATCCACGCGGTGTAACCGTCGGTCGGAAGACCTTCCCATTTGTCGTTGAAATAGCGGTTGTCGTACGTGTAGCGAACCGGCAGACGACTGACGATGGAGGCGGAGAGGTCCTCCGGGTCTGTCTGCCACTGCTTTGCCGTGTAGTCGCGGAAGAACGCTTCGTAGAGCGGTCGGCCCACCAGAGCAATGCCCTTCTCGACGAAGTTCTTCGCGTCTTTGACGGTGAACTCCCCCGCTTGCTCTGCGATGAGCTCCCGGGCTTCACCTGGAGAATACGCGGCCTGGAAGAACTGGTTGATCGTTCCCAGGTTGACGGGCATCGGGTACACGACGCCGTTGTGTGTCGTATAAACCTTGTGCACGTAGTTGGTAAAGGTAGTGAATCGGTTGACGTACTCCCATACAGAGGGGTTCGACGTGTGGAAGAGGTGCGCGCCGTACTGATGCACTTCAATGCCGGTCTCAGGATCGGCCTCGCTATAGGCATTGCCGCCGATGTGCGGGCGGCGATCGATGACCACGACCTTGAGTCCGCTGTCAGCGGCTCGTTCTGCGATTGTCAGGCCGAAAAAACCTGAGCCGACGACGAGAAGATCACAGTTCACGAGTGCTCATGCTCCTAGGAGTAGGGAAAGCGGGCGTTTGTACCGACTTTAGACGATCGGCACTGTCAAACGGGTGGGCTGACCCGAGCGTTCCACGCTGACTCAACCATCTCTTTGATCGAGTACTGCGGAGACCAGCCAAGTTCGGCCTTGATGCGACGGGCGTCGGCGACAACTGAAGCTGGGTCTCCAGCGCGCCGTGATACGACGCGCGGAGCGGCAGCGCTGCCACTGACCTCGGCGAGTTGAGTGAGCACTTCCCGGACGCTCGCGCCCGTTCCGGTACCCACGTTGAACACCGTGTGGCTGTCTGTCGTGCGCCTTGTGAAATCAATCGCGGCGATGTGCGCTGACGCGAGATCATTCACATGCACGTAGTCTCTGACACCCGTGCCGTCTGGAGTGTCGTAGTCATCTCCGTAAATCTGCGGCTCACGACCGGAGACGACGGCTTCTATCGCCAAGGTGACAAGGTTGGCCGGGATGGTATCAGCGAGGGCCGGAGCTCCTGCACCGGCGACGTTGAAGTAACGCAGGCTCACCGCCCGAATCGACGAAGCTTTGGCGACGTCTCGAACCAACCACTCCCCTGCCAGTTTGGAGGTTCCGTAGGGATTAACGGGAGAGGTCGGCTCGTCTTCGCTGACGAAACTGTTCTGCGGGCTTCCGTACACCGCGGCAGATGAAGAGAACACGAGAGAGGGAACGCTCTCTACCGTCATCGCCTCAAGCACGGTTGCCAGCGAGTTCATGTTCTCGCGGTAATAGCGGATCGGCTGCTCGACGGATTCACCGACCTGCTTGAGCGCTGCCATGTGAATGACAGCATCCACATGAAACTCGCGCATGACCTCGCTCAATTCCCGCACAGCGTGCTCGGAGACGAGGTCAATGTGCCGAACGGGCGTGCCGGCGATTCGCCGCGCATCACCTGTGCTGAAATTATCGACGACGACGACATCGCCCGACTGCCGGAGCATGCGCACAATGTGGCTGCCGATGTATCCGGCGCCGCCCGTGACAAGAACGCTCATGCCGAAGCCTACTGGCCGCCGCCGATGACGAGGCGCGGAGTGCCGGCCCACACAGCAGGGTCAGTTGTGTTGCGGCCATCGATGAGGAGCTTCAGCCCTGGGAGATCTGACGCCGAGATGTTCTTGTACTCGGCATGGTCTGCCTGAATGATCGCGAGATCAGCAGCACCGCCGAGGTGGTAGGCGTCCCAGCCGAACGCAGCGAGCTCGTCGTCTGAGTACATAGGATCGTGCACAGTGACGTTCGCACCGCGCTCACGCAGGGCGTTGACCGTCTCGAAGACACCGGAGAACGCAGTCTCTTTGACGCCACCACGGTAGGAAGCACCGAGCACGACGGCGCTGACGCCGTCAAGAGTGCCGAGGACCTCCTGCGCCTTCTCAACAACTCGGCCCGGCATCGACGCGTTGAACACACGAGCGCGACGCACGATGTCGGCATCGGGGTCCGTCGACAGGTACAGCCGCGGGTACACCGGAATGCAGTGACCGCCAACGGCAATGCCCGGACGGTGAATGTGACTGTACGGCTGCGAGTTGCACGCTTCGATCACCTGGTACACGTCAACACCAACGGTGTCGGCATAGACAGCGAACTGGTTCGCCAGCCCGATGTTGACGTCGCGATACGTGGTCTCGGCAAGCTTCGCCATCTCAGCAGCCTCCGCCGTGCCGAGATCCCACACACCGTTCGCACGCGAAAGGTCAGGACGTTCATCGAACGTGAGCACAGCCTCGTAGAAATCCGTCGCCTGACGCGCACCCTCATCGGTGAGTCCACCGATCAGCTTCGGGTACTTGCGCAGATCTTCAAAAACGCGCCCCGTGAGTACGCGCTCCGGCGAGAACACGAGGTGAAAATCGGTGCCCTCGCTCAGCCCAGAGCCCTTTTCGAGCATCGGCTTCCACCGGTTGCGCGTCGTGCCTACCGGAAGCGTCGTCTCGTACGAGACAAGAGTGTTTGCCGTGAGGTGCTCCGAGAGAGACTGCGTCGCAGCATCCATCCACGCAAAATCGGGATCCCACGTCTCATCATTGACGAACAGCGGAACCACAAGCACAACGGCGTCAGCGTTCGGAATCGCCTCAGCGTAATCCGTCGTCGCCGTCAGACGCCCGGCGGGAACCAGCTCAGAGAGCTTCTGCTGAAGGTACGCCTCCCCCGGGAACGGTTCCACTCCCTTATTGACGAGATCAACAACCTTCTGGTTGACGTCAACCCCGATCACATCATGACCCGCGTCAGCGAACTGAACAGCAAGAGGAAGACCGATTTTCCCAAGAGCAACAACCGCAATCTGCATGACGATCAGTCTACGTGTCGCTGAACGCGAGCACGGTCGCCGCGGTAGACGTTACGCGTTCTTCAAAGCGAACTTTGCGGCTGAGACTCCGTAGACGGCCGCGGGGCCGTGCGCCGCACGAGCGAGATTCCAGGTAGCCCACAGAGCATCTCGGTCTGCGGCGACGATGACGTCAGCATCGCGAATTGCGGCAACGATGCCCCGCGTGCGCCTCACCGCGGCGAAGAAGCGTCGCGAGCGGTCGGCCGGAGTGATGCGCACAAGGGTGCGCCCCGCAACGGACTTCCACAGAACATCGACGAGCTTCTGCACCGTCGGACTGAGCGCTGCGGCATCGACCTCGATGAGTCGTTGTGCAGCAGACACGTCCGTCGCACTCGGACCGATCACCGTGATCTCGTTTACCCCATCGATCGCGTCGTCGCGGGGAACCGAGCTCACGCGGGTGGCGACATAGACGACTTTCGACATGGTCAGCTGCCCTTCTCGATGCGTTCGGTCCAGCGTTCGATAATTGGCTCGAGTATGTTCGATCTCTCGAATGCGGATGCCCATTCGCGCGCAGCAACGCGATCGGCATCCGTCTGGCCCCGTGCATACGTGACGGCTTTGCCGAGCGCATCAGCAATGCTGGCGGCATCCATTAGCTCGACAGGAAACCAGCCGGGGTAACCGCTGAGCACACCACTTGAGGCGTTCACGGGATCGTGTACCGACACGATGGGAAGACCCGTCGCCATATATTCAAACACCTTGCCACTGGTCATGAACCGACTCGTGCCCAGCGGGAGAATCAGCACGTCGAGCCCGTTGTAGATCGCGGAAATCTCTGCCTTCGCCACGGGGCCCCGATACGCGACACTGCAGTCGCCGACCTCGGAAATCGCCGTGAGCACGCCGCCCTCATCGTCGCCCTGATGCCCGAGGTAGCCATAGAGGTCGAGCTGCGCATCGGCGAGCGCATCGCCCGACTGGCGCGCCAGAGTCCACCCCTCAATGAGCGGACGGATCGGCGTCTGTCCCGTCATCGTTCCGATGTTTCCCACGTGAACTGTGGTCGGAGCAGAGTGCTTGCTGACGGCGGCAGCGCCGACGAACCCCGGGTCGAACCCGTTAGGCACAACGCGAATGCGCTCGGCGGCATCGGGGTAGAGCTCGGCGTGCCACTGCGCGATCGGATCGTTAACGAACCAGATCTCTGCCGCGTCACCGACCAGCTTTCTCTCCCATGTCGCTGCCGGATGCCGATCGCTGAGGGTGCGCTTGCCCGAGTACATGTCGAGCTGCCACGTATCGCGGTAGTCCATGACGAATGGCACGCCGTGCTGTTGGTGAAGGTAGGCCCCCGCCACGTGCACGACGTTGGGGTTCGCCGACCCGATGACGAGATCGACCGGATGCTTCTGATGCACCTGCTCCGCGGCATTCTCGAGCACGGGACGCCACAGTCCGTAGCGCGGTTCGGGGAAGGTGCGAGCTGTCTGCATTGCCTGCAACATGTTCCAGATCTCGGGCGCCCACGCGCGAAATCGGCTCCACTGCGTGAGGTCGAGAATTGTCTCGCGATTGGGGAAGGGAAGGCGATGAACGTCGATAGACGGGTCGATGCGCTCTTCCATCGACGGGTCGATGCCCGTGCTGCGCAGAAACACCTCACGCTCACACGTGAGAACCGTGACGTCCCACCCTGATCGCGCGAAGGCGTTCGCCGTCGCGAGCAGGCGATACGCCCCACCGCTGCGCGAGGGCGGATAACCCCAAGCAACATAGAGTAGGTGTGGTCGTCTTTCGAGAGACACGTCAGCCTTCTCCGATCAGACAGCACGCTCGGCGATGGACGACAGTCACATTAGCACGCACGACACAGGACGTTATTCCGGCATGAAGAGAAGTGAAGGCGCGTTGCGAATCGCCATTACCAAGGGGTCTCTGCTGATTCCTCCCACGTACTTCGCTGTTCAGCATGCGCAACGGCTGAGCGACGATTTCGACTTTTCCGTGTTTGCCGGAACAACGGAGATCACCGATGCGGGCGCACGGCACTCTCTGCGAATCGTCGATGCACTCGACGATGTGCTTCCCGTCTCGCGCCGGCTCTCAGCCAGGCACCGCGAGATCGTGTCGGCGGCGATGCCTCTTGTGCTGCGCCGAAAGATTGCGCAGTGGCACCCCGATGTTATTCACCAGCACTTCGGCTACGCATCGCTCGCGGCCGTGCATGCGGCGAAGGATTCGGGAGCCCGCCTGCTTGTCACCGTCCACGGCGGTGATGCATTCTCGATGCTCAAGTCACCGTCGTCGCGCTCTCTCGCTGGTCGCCCAGCGCTCGCACGCATGCAGCGTCACGTCAGTGCCGCCTACAAGCATTCCGACACCGTTCTCGCCGTGAGCGAGTACATTGCGGGCATCGCCGTCGAAGGCGGAGCAGATGCCCGACGGGTGCGCGTGCACTATCAAGGTGTCGACACCGAGTGGTTCCACCCTGCTGAACGGGAAAGTCGCCACATTCCGCGACTCCTGTTCGTCGGGCGGCTCGTGGAAACCAAGGGCGTACGCGACCTCATCGAGGCGTCGGCATCCATCGTCAATGAACAGCCACACGAACTGGATGTTGTCGGAGGAGGCCCCCTCCTCGACGAACTGCGGGCGTCCGCACCGTCCCACGTGCATATTCGCGGATCGCAACCCCGTTCAGCTGTGAAGGCGTTTATGCAGCAGGCCGATACTCTCGTGCTACCAACGCGCGTCAACAACGGTGCGCGCGAAGCAGCCGGACTCGTGCTCGTGGAGGCGCAGGCCTGTGGTACGCCGGTCATTGCCTATGACAGCGGAGGAACATCAGAGATGGTTGATGACGGCGTCACCGGAACGCTCACCCGCGAAGGAGACATTGGAGAACTCTCAGACGCGCTGGCGCAGTTTCTCGGTCAACCAGATGAGAAACGGGAGCGAATGCGTGACGCCGCGCGCAACTTCGCCGTGCGTTCACGCAGTCTTGACGAGAGCTGCCGTCAACTCGCCGCGATCTACACGGAGGAATCCCAGTGAGCCGACCTCGCATTCTTTGCATCTCCCTCTCGCCGATAGAACGAGATGCCCGCGTTCTACGCCAGATCTCTGTTCTGGCTGAATACGGCGACGTGGTCACTGTCGGCTATGGCGATACCCCCGAGGGGGCGACCGAGCACGTCGGCGTTCCCGGCGATCTGCCTTCCCTTCCGCAAGACCCCATCGGCGTGCTCAAACTGGCGACGCGCCGATTTCGCAGCGCCGAGCTGAGTGCTCCGGGAATCCGCTTCGCGAAGAAGGCGCTCACCGGTCGTCGTTTTGACCTCGTTGTTGCAAACGATGCCCGTGTGCTCGATCTTGCCTTCTCAGTCGCGGACGGTGCTCCCGTGTGGGCAGACATGCACGAATGGGCTCCGGAAGAGCGCACGCACGTTCTGAGTTGGCGTCTGCTCGTCGCGCCATTCATGACTCACCTTTGTCGCGCGTATCTTCCCCGCGCCGCTGCCGTCACGACAGTGGGCGGCAGAATCGCCGAACTCTACTCCTCGGCCTTCGGCGTGCGGCCGCGCGTCATGCGCAATGCAGCGCCCTACGCCACGCTCGAACCGCAACCGGTCACTCCTGACAGCATCCGGCTCGTGCACAGCGGAGCCGCCGTTTACGGGCGCAACCTCGAGCTGATGATCGACGCGATGCAGCTCCTCGACGATCGCTTCACTCTAGATCTCTACCTCGTGTCGGCGGCAGATGGCGGTACCTACCTGAACCAGCTGAAAGAGCGTGCCGCCGGAGACACCCGCGTGAGGTTCAGAGACCCGGTCAAACCGAACAACCTGCCCCGTACGCTCAATTCCTACGATGTCGGTGTGTTCTGGATTCCGCCGGTGCACACCAACGCCAGATATACCCTCCCCAATAAGCTGTTCGACTTCGTGCAGGCGCGACTTGCCGTTGCCATCGGCCCGTCAGAAGAGATGGTCGACGTGGTGACCCAGTACGAACTCGGCGTTGTGTCACGAGACTTCACGGCGGAGTCGTGTGCCGATTCGCTCCGGTCGCTCACGGCGAATGCCGTGACGGCATTCAAGGCGAAGACGGATGCCGCGGCGCGCGAGCTCAGCTTTGAGACCGAGGCGCAGGTTGCGCGGTCAATTCTTGCCGAGGCCCTTTCTCGCTGAGTCGCTGACACCGAGAAAGGGCGCGAGCACGGTGGCAGAGAAACGCCCGTCGTGCACCGCCTTCACGAATGCCGGACCTTCCGCTGCGACCGCGCGATAGTGCTCCCGCCGCGACACCACGTCGCGCAGCCGTTCTTCAAGTCGCGCGGGAGTCACCGATTGCACGGGAAGGTCCCTGCCCGTGACACTCAATACGTGATCGCGCACCTGATCGTGAATGTGAGCGAAGACGAGTCGTCCGGCTGCCATCGCCTCGACCGAAGTCACCGAATACATTCCCAGGGCAAACTGCTCGAGCACGATGTCGGCCTCGCGGTAGAGCTGCGGCATCTGCGCGGCCGGAACACGCTCAACTCGCACGTAGTCGATGACGTCTTCGGCGTCGAGTTTCTGCAAGATCGGCTCGATGAGCGCCGTTCCCTTGACGAGCGGGTTCGTTGGTGCGTGTAGCACGCGAGGACGAGCGCGCTCGAGAGGCGGCGCATCAGTCTGCCAACGCTCGGGGTCGACGACGACAGGGAGCCACGTGGACCCGGCGCGATCCAGCAGAAGCTCAGGCGTCGACACAAAGACGGGTATGTCGAGGGCATCGAGTATCTCGTGGTTGCGTCGTGCACGAGATTCGAGTCCTGCTACCCATGACGATGGTGCGCCCCTGAACGGAGACCACTCATCGAGCTGCGCGTGTCGTGAGGGCAGGCGCAGGTCTGTGCCATGACTCACGGCTGCGACGTGCACCCCGCTTCGAGTGAGCCATGCGACTTCGCGCTCAAGGTATCCGCTAAAAGCAGAGCCGAATATCGCCCTCTCGGCTTCGACGAGCACATGAGAAAACCCGGTACGGACGGCCCGCTTCTGACGCGCCGCCCAGTCGTGTGAGTGCCAGAACACATGATCCGACACAGAGTAGTCGGCGTCGAATGCGAGGTCGCTCGAGCCGCGATACTGCATGTTACGCGCCTCAATTCCGGGGAGCATCCCCGCCGCTCGAGCCCAGGCTCTCCCTTGTCCCGCAAAGTTCACGGGAGCGATGTACAGCGAACAGGCTCCTCCTGGTGGGGAGGGAGGCTTCGGCAGTTCCAATGCACGGATGCGCTGATTTGAGGGGAGAAAGACATTTGCGAGCCGGTCGGGAACGCGTGCGCGGAGCACGCGCGCGCCAAGTGCGGCGTACCGGCCGAATCGCGACATCGCCGACGCCTTACGTGAGGCCCGCGAGTTTCGCCTGCATGGCGAAGTCTGGGTCGTTCGCCACCACCTCAGCGAACGAGCCTTGAGCCTGAATTCGACCCTCTTTCATGAAGACGAGAAGATCAGATGTACGAATCGTCGATAGCCGGTGCGCGACGGCGATCACTGTGATGTCACCGTGAAGAGCGTGGATAGCATCAGTGACGTCTGCCTCGGTTCGTGTGTCGAGCGCGCTCGTTGCCTCATCGAGCACAAGAACGAGCGGGTCGTTGTACAACGCGCGTGCGATGCCGAGCCGCTGCCTCTGACCGCCAGAGAGCGCGAGGCCGCGCTCACCAACGCGCGTGTTCAGACCGTGCTCGCGATCTACGACGACCTGCCACAATTGAGCCCTCTTAGCGGCTCTCTCCACGCGCTCGACGTCATACTCTTCGCCCCACGTCAGCGCGATATTCTGCGCGATCGTCCCGTCAAAAAGCGCGACTTCCTGAGGAACATATCCGACCCGGCGTCGCCAGGCAGAGAGCACCCCCGAAAGCTCAGCGTCGTCGATGTCGATGGAACCACGGGTGGGCAACAGCAGTCCGAGCAGAAGATCGATGAGCGTGGATTTGCCCGCGCCAGACGAACCGGCGATGCCGACTGTAGCGCCAAGCGGGATGGTGAGGTCGACGTTTCTCAAAACGGGATCGGTGCCGCCTGGGTACGTGTATTCGACGTCTCGGAACGTCAGCGTCTGCGGGTTCTCGGGAAGCGGCTCCTTGCCAAGCTGCTCGTGGTTTGCGAGGTATTCACGCGAGTCGTCGATGTCGTTGACGACCGCATTCACGTATGGTCCCGCGGTGATCGCGCGCGTCACGATGTTCTGAAAGCCGGTGAGAGATGGAATGAGCCGAAACCCCGCGATGCCGAACAGCGCAACCGCCGAGATTGCCTGATCCATGCCTCCGATGGCGAACGACACTCCCCCGGCCAGAACGAAACCTCCGATAATCGCTGCATCGAAGATAAAGCGCGGAACCGTGGAGAGAAAACTGGAGTTCGCGCGGGCGCGCGCCGTCTGGGCACGCACCGTGCCAACGGCATCCTCGAGCTCTCTCGCCTTGTCGCGAAGCGTGATCTCTTTGAGCGCCGCCACCATGCCAGAAACGAGGGACGCTACACGCAGCGCCGAGTCGCGTGCGACCCGGGCCGCCTGCCGTGTCTTGCGACCGAGTACAACGTATTGAAGTGAGGCGATGCCGCCGAGGTACACAACCGTCACGAGAGCGGTGAGCGGCTGTGTCACGACGATGGCTGCGAGCACTCCCACCGACGTCACAATGAGGCCCGGCATCGTCGTGAGCGGAAGCAGAAAGCCTGCGACGACGTTCGCGATGCCGGTGTCGGTCATCTGCAGAATCTGCGAGGTGTTTCGCGACAGGCGATCGGTCCACGGAGCGCGGATGTACGCGGCAAGAAGGTGCTGGCCGATCGACAGCTCATATTTGGCGAATCGTCGCGTGGCCTGCCACTGCAGCCACACGCTGAGCGCCGATTTCGTCACAATTACCACGCTGGCGATGATGATGATCCAGAGCGTCGCGCTCGCCGGAATCGTTCCGATGACGGGCAAGTTGAAACTGGTACCCGAAACGGCGGCGGCGAGCGTCGCAGCCAATGCGAGAAGAGCAACGACGTCGACGACGGCGAGAATCGATGTGAGCACCGCGTACCAGCTGAGAAAGCGGCGCGCGCCAGCAGGCAGGTACGGCAGAATGCGCCCGAACGTATTGGCGATGACTTTCATGCTTCTCCACTGAGGTGATGGTGATACCCGGCGACGGGGCGCTCCCTATGCATCATGACGCGCACTCTGCATAATCGCCGTCGCTGCGCGACCCGCTACTGCCGTCGCAGAAACATTATCTTGCGTCCATGCGCGCATGCTCGACGCGCTGAGTTCGCCGCTTCCCTCGAGCAGCGCTCGCAGCTGTTGGGTGAGCAGCTCGGCATCGTAGTCAGTGGCAACGCCGAGCCGATTGTCGACGACCATTGACCGCACAGGATCGGGGCCCGCATAGGCGACTGGGGTACCCGATGCAAGCGACGAATAGATCTTCGTCGGCACGGCGAAGTCGTAGCCGAGCCCTGGCTTTAGCGTCGCGATGCTCACTCGCGCTGATCTCAGCCACATCGCCGCCTCTTCAGGCACAACCGTCGGCAAGACGCGAATTCGCGCGGAAACGCTGGATTTCTCGGCTCTCTGCTTCAGCGAAAGCCATTCGCTTCCCTGACCGATGAATGCGGCGGTCAGCTCGATGTTCTCGGTGAGGAGCGCGATGACCACGTCCAATGCGACGCTGGCGCCGTGCCATTCGCTTGCCGTGCCCACATAGACGATGTCTGCTGGCTCGGCGGGGGCCGCCCCCTCCGGGGTGAACAGGCTGGTGTCCACACCGTGGCCCGCCACAGTCACGTGAGCGGTCGGCGCGAGCGTCTTCACACGGTCGGCAACCGCGTCTGACACGGCGATCACGTGGGTAGCACCCGACAGGGCGAGCTTCTCGATGAATCGCACGCCCGACACAATCCACGATGCCGCGCCCGTCGAGCCAGCGGCGTCTGACCAGATGTCTGCCGCGAAATAGACGTACGGAATTCTACGCAGCGCAGAGCCGAGGCGAACGAACAGCCCGGTGGTTGGAGGAGGCTCGACAACGATCACGTCGATCCGCTTGTGAAACAGCACGCGGAAGAAAGCAGGAATGTCGAAACTCATGTACTGCAGATAGCCGCGAACGTAACCGCTGCTGTCTCTCAGCACCGGCCATCGAGAAACCCGAGCCGGCATGTCGGTCTGCCCCGATTTCGAGGCCGGGGGTGCCGTTGTCATGACGTCAACCTGCGCACCCGCATGCGCGAGAGCCTCAACGAGACTTTTCAGCCTCAGCGACGCAGCTCCGGGCTCGGGGGCGAAGATGCGCGAGACAATTGTGATCCGCATATGTCAGGGGGTGACGGCCTCGCCTGTGCGTGCTGATTCAAGTGTGGCTTCGACGACTTGGAGTGCGCGAAGGCCCTGCTGCATTGTGACGACGTCGCTTGCCTGGCCGAGCACCGCGTCTCGAAAAGCTTCGTGCTCGACGCGGAGCGGCTCCCGCTTCGCGAATGCGTACCGTGTGACGTCTCCCTCGGAAACGCCGCGGAACGCACTGACAGACTCCCACTCCAGCGGAATCGTGCCGTTCGCGTAGAACGTGAGGTCGCCCGTCGCCGTGTCGGCGATGAACGCACCCTTCTCCCCCGTCACGACAGTGATGCGTTCCTTCATCGGACTCAACCAATTCACCAGGTGACTCACCACAGCACCCGAGGCGAGCCGACCAGTCACAGCAATCATGTCTTCATGCTCCCGGCCGCTCTTGAACCCCGTCTGAGCAAAAACACGCGTGTAATCGCTTTGCGTCACCCACGCCGTCAGATCAATATCATGCGTTGCAAGGTCCTTGCCGACCCCGACATCGGCAATGCGAGCAGGAAATGGCCCCTGACGACGCGTCGCCACCTGGTAGACATTGCCCAGCTCGCCCGCGGCCAGACGACGCCTCAGCTCCTGCAATGCCGGATTGAAACGCTCAATGTGCCCGACAGCACCGACCAGACCAGCCTGCGCAAACGCATCAGTCATACGCCGACCCGCCTCAACCGTCTCAGCGATCGGCTTCTCCACAAACGTATGCACACCCGCAGCCGCCAACGTCAACGCAGCACCCTCATGAAACCGCGTCGGCACCGCAACAACAGCCATATCAATGCCCGCAGAAATCAACCCATCAACATCAGGCAAAACCGACAGATCACCCGCAACACCATGCGGGTCACCCGCGGGATCAGCAACAGCGACAAGATCAACACCATCGACCTCACGCAGAACCCGCGCATGATGACGACCCATCATGCCGATGCCCAACAACCCCGCACGAAGATTCTCAGCCATCATGCTCCAGCCCGCGCAACAATGTTCACCGCGGTGACAATGCGCTCACGATCGTTCTCGGTCAACGACGGATGAACCGGCAAAGACACAACCTCCGACGCCGCACGCTCCGTCTGCGGAAGCTGGAGCCCCTCAGCAAACCCCTGCAACGACGGCAACCGGTGATTTGGCACCGGGTAATACACCCCAGCGCCCACGTTGTGTTCGTTCTTCAACGCTGCAACGAACCCGTCACGATCATCCGTAACTCGCACTGTGTACTGGTGATACACATGCGTAGCGCCCTCCGCCACCGGCGGAGTCACAACATTCTCAAGATGCGCATCAAGATACGCCGCATTCGCCTGACGCGACGCCGTCCACGCATCAACCTTGCCCAACTGCACACGCCCGATCGCCGCGTGAATATCCGTCATGCGGTAGTTGAAGCCGACGAGTTCATTCTCGTACTGCTTCTCCATCCCCTGATTACGCAGCAGCTTCGCACGCCTGACAAGCTCTGCATCGTCAAACGAAACCATGCCACCTTCACCGCTGGTCATGTTCTTCGTCGGATACAAGCTGAACATCCCGAACGCACCAAACGTGCCAACCGCGCGCCCATCGAGCCCGGCACCATGCGCCTGAGCAGCATCCTCGAAAAGGTGCAGACCATGCTTCGTTGCAATCGCACCCAACTCGCGCATGTGCGCCGGGTGCCCGTACAGGTGCACCGGCATGATGCCCTTCGTACGCGGAGTAATCGCCGCCTCAACGGCAACCGGATCCACCGTGAACTGCTCCGGCTCAATATCAACAAACACCGGAGTCGCACCCGTCAACGCAACAGCGTTACCCGTCGCCGCGAACGTAAACGACGGCACAATAACCTCATCGCCCGGCCCGACACCCGCCGCGAGCAAACCAACATGCAAACCCGACGTGCCTGAATTCACAGCAACAACCGTGCGCCCCGCAACAAAATGAGCAGCGAACTCCGTCTCGAATGCCGCCACCTCCGGCCCCTGAGCAACCATCCCACTCAGCAGAACCCGGTCAACAGCCGCACGCTCATCGTCTCCGATAATTGGCTTCGCCGGTGGAATAAACGCATCCGCCACTATTCCGCTACCTCTTTCAACTCACCATCAACCTCGGCATACCGCTCGCCCGACACCGGACACACCCAGTATCCGGCATTTTCGCTGAGGGGATGCCCGGACTTGCCGACCCAGCCGATGCGCCGAGCCGGCACACCGACGACAAGCGCGAAGTCGGGAACGTTCTTCGTGACTACGGCGCCGGCCGCAACCGTTGCCCATTGACCGATTGTCACGGGCGCGACACACACAGCTCTGGCGCCAACGGAGGCTCCACGCTTCAGCGTGACTCCGACGGCATCCCAATCGTCAGCGGATTTCTGCGTGCCGTCTGCGTTGATCGCGCGTGGATAGGTATCGTTCGTGAGCACAGCGGCCGGGCCGATGAAGACACCCTCTGCGAGCGCAGCAGGCTCGTACACGAGAGCGTAGTTCTGCACTTTGCAGTTGTCTCCCATCTGCACACCCGTGCCGACGTAGGCGCCACGACCGACAACGCAGTTCTCACCGAGAACCGCGTCTTCGCGTATCTGAGCGAGATGCCACACTGAGGTGCCCGACCCAAGCTCCGCACTATCTGCAACATCTGCCGTGTCAACGACGCGTGTGTTCGCGCGACTTCTCACCAAAAGCTCTCTTCTGTCGGGTGCAGGACGCATCTCAGACTAACGGGTCTGCCAGAATGTAGGCATGACGCGATCCGGACCCCCAGATGACGCTCGTGCTGGCGCAAGCGACGTGTGGGTGGTTATTCCCCTCTTCAACGAAGTCAGCGTCATCGATTCTGTGATTCACGATCTTCACCGAGAATTCACCAACGTTGTGTGCATCGACGACGGAAGCTCAGACGGTTCCGCCGAGGTTGCTCGCCGCGCCGGAGCGAAAGTGCTGAAGCACCCAGTGAATCTGGGTCAGGGTGCGTCGCTGCAGACCGGGTTCGAATACGTTCTGACGCAGTCGAATGCGCGATATGTCGTCACGTTCGATGCAGACGGACAGCACCGCCTCGAAGACGCTGTGAACATGGTCGCTCTCGCGCGGGCAAACGACCTTGCCATCGTGTTTGGCTCACGATTTCTCGACAAGCGCACGAACCCAGGAATAGCAAAACGAATCATTCTCAAGACCGCCGTTTGGGTGACGAACATGACGACGGGTCTCAAACTCACCGACGCTCATAATGGGCTTCGCGTCATTCGCACCGATGCTTTGGCACGAATTGGGCTTGTACAAGACCGCATGGCGCACGCAACAGAAATCGTGCTGAAACTCGGTCGCACAAAGCTACCCTGGCGCGAGTACCCGGTCGAACTGCTGTACACCGATTATTCGAAGGCGAAGGGGCAATCTGTGCTGAACTCGATAAACATCCTCGTCGACCTGATCGTTCGTTAGGCGAATCGTGGTTATTCAGATCGTTCTTGTCGTCGGTGTTATTGCCATCGGCATCTTCTTCACCCGCCCAACCGGCAGTGACAGCCATTTGGCACTCAGACGTTTGTTTCTCGGGGCATTTGTCGTGGTCGCGATTCTGTCGATCATCTTCCCCACGTGGCTCACCTGGTTCGCCAACCTCGTCGGTGTGGGGCGCGGAGCAGACTTGCTGCTCTACGCTCTCGTTCTTGCGTTTCTCGTCTACGTTTCGACCGCCTATCGCCGCAACGTGCAGATCAACCGGCGCATCACACAGCTTGCCCGGCAGATCACTTTGGCCAAGGCCGCAATCGATGACGTCGACGCGTCGTCACAGGATTCAGACGAGCGCTAGAGCCCACAGGCGACGATGCGATACAGCACCTTGTCGCCTTCGCGGTCCACTTCCTCTACGGCATCAGATTCGGCGAGGTCGAGAAGGCCTTCGAACCCGATCCACGTCTTCACGTCGAGGCGACTGCCAGCGAATCGGTCAGCACCGAAATCGAGAACGTAGCGTGCGCCAGTCTCACGGATGGCCGCGCAGACGCTCGGGTCAGAGACTGCGTCGTTGAGCTCCGCATTGACCAGCTCGTGAGCCGGGGCGTGTGACGTGTTGAAATGAGGGTTCAGCACCTCACGGTCAGCGAGAGCCATCGCCCATGACGTTCCCGTCCACGGGTTCCCCACGATCACCGCTTCGTCACCGACCTCGTCCCGTAGTCGCTCAATCAACGCGTACTCGTTATCGTCGAGAATGCGCGATCGATCGTCGAGCCGGTACGCGTTTGCCGCGTGCGCGACAGCGTAGGTCATTGCCGTCAGTTGCGTTGAGGCAATCATGATGACGATGCCTGATGCCGCGACAGCGACAGCGACGCGAGACACAGGCTTGATACGTCGTGCAACCACACGCCAGACAGCATCCGCCCCCCACACGGCGAGCACGAATGCGGGCAACACCAGAAATGCCTCAAGCCGTGGGACGTCTTTGTAGAACATTCCGAGGGCAATATTGCGCAGATCGCCGCTCGGGAGTGCTCCACCCAGAACGAAGAGTCCGGCAGCCGCGGCCCACATCAGCACGAACCACCAGCGCTTCGTGCGGATCGCGACGACAATGCCAACCAGGATTAACACGGCGATGACCACGGCGAGCGGCCGGTCACCTCGTGAGAGCGCAAACGTGTCAAGCAGCACTTCTGGCACCGATCCGTATCGATTCCACGGGGCTGTATAGCCAAAGCTGCCAATGCGCCGCCAGACCAGCGCGAATCCGACGCCGACAACGACCATCCCGACAATGAGCGAGACCCGAATCCACGTGCGCGACGTTGCTCCCACCGCGCGCACGCACAGCGGAATCAGCGCGATGACGCCAAAGAGCCCGAGCCCAAAGACGACGGACGGCTGCGAAAGCCCCATTGCCACGACAACGCAAGCGAGGCTCAGAATCTGCAGTGTCGCGGGACCGAGTCGTCGGCCATCCACGAGCCGGAAGAAGCTCACGCCGAGTGCAAGACCCGCGGGCAGAAATGCCAACGAGAGAAAGTATGAAAACAGAACGCCGTAATCAAGCATGCCCAGGGGGAACGCGGGGAATGCTGCCGCCGCGACACCGGCGATCACCAGGGCAGACGGGCGCGTCGGTGCAAGCAGCCGAACGAGGCTGAGGGCACCCAGCGGCCAGACAACGGCGGCGATCACAAGGTTCGTGACGTTGGCGACGCTGATGAGACCTGCCCATGGTGCCGCCATCGCGACAATGGAGACGAGGTCGTGCCACGCCGCCGGGTAGAACGTCGATCGACTGGGCGGCAGAATAAGGCCGGTCAGGTTCAGCGACGATCCGTTGGCCGTGTCAATGATGAAGCGCACGCCATTGAGGTGGAACGGCGCATCGTAGGTTTGGGAGACATTTCCCGGTTCACCGATCGCAAAGCCAATCTGCACGGTGATGATCACGACGGCGATGACGAGTCCAGTGACGAACGCCGGGGAGAAGCCCGCAAGGCGAGTGGCGGAACGCGGCACCCATGTTCTGGTGAGCAGGCGCCGCGCGAGCCACATCACGAGAGTAAGACCAAGGAAGACTGACGCGACAAATGGGATTCTCCACGGCACACCGACCAAACCAAACACGATAGCCGTGACGGCAAGCACGGCGACCGTCACTGCCGGAGCGGCAATCGCCAGAAGCAGCCGACGCGCTCCCGCTGCCGCCGCAATGAGCCCACCTGGCACGAAGATGATCAGAAGCGCCAGAAGGGCCACCGGTATGGCTTCTAACCATGTCATTGCCAGCTACACACTCCCGATTGCCCGCGTCCCACCGTTATGACGTCGCCCTTCCATGCGAGGTTGACGGTGGCGAGACGTCAGAGAACCCGCGTTGGATCATTCGTCGATACAAGACTCGACGAATACCGACGGGCACGAAGCGGTACACGCCGCGCATGGCAATATTGCGGAGGAACTGCACGCGTGTGGTGAACCCGATTCTTCGAAGCGCCTTCTGGAGGTTCCACTCGGCTTCAAACTGCCGCTTACCTCCTCGGCGCGCATAGGCTCCGGCGCCAACACGATACATCACGAGTGGGTCAGGCAAGTTCTCGACGCGGGCGCCAGCATTGATCATGCGGGCAAAGAGCCAATAGTCCTCCATGAGCCCAATGTCCTCATAGTTCCCCGCGCGTGCGACGACCGCCTTGCGATACATGACCGTCGGGTGATTGAACGGATCGTGAAAACGCGCGTACTTGGCGATCGCTTCCGCGCCGACTGGTGGGGTCCGCCGCCCCAGCACCTCACTTGTATCATCAGCGAACTCATACATACCCGTGCCGACGAGGTCATATCCTTCGCCCATCTTCGCCATCTGTCGAGCAAATCGTTCAGACAGAGCGACGTCATCGGCATCCATGCGGGCAACGATGTCGTACGAGCAGCGCTCAAGCCCGAGCGTCAGTGCCTGTGCGAGCCCTCCGCGCTCGTCGATAACGACGTGAACGAGAGGGGCTGGGCAACTCTCTTTCGCACGAACAAGCGCACTCTCAAGCTCATGGGGAACGGGACCGTCCTGTACGAGAACGACCTCTGTAGGGCTGAGAGTCTGGCCTGTCGTCGCGCTGGCGAAAGCCCGCTCGAATTGCGACGGCTCGTCGTTGCCGTATACCGGAAGCAGCAGAGAAAATCGCTGATCGGCTGATACGTCGCTCACTCAGCACGTCCTAGTTCAGCCAAAACGTCTCTGGGCACGCCGACGTCGCGCAAGACCTCAGTATTTGGTCGCGGCGGGCGCTCTCCCGCCTCACGTTTCCCTCGAGTAAATCCTTCGCGAAGAACACGCCGGTCGGTCGACTTCAGCGCCGTCCGCCCCCAGCGCAACAGGCTCGATGCACCGTACACGAGCTTCTCTGCCGGCCGGAGCCCACGTGAGTGACGAAAGAGCCAGATCTTGTTACGAACTTCGAAGCGGAACCGCTCGCCCGGGTCATCATCTGTCGATCCCCGTCGCGCAGTCTTGTGAACGACGATGCTTGCCGGGGTAGAAAGTCCTCGATGCCCCCGAAGAACTCGCGTGCTGAACTCGAAATCGTCGTTCCAGAGAAAATAATCGACGAGAGGGTAGCCGACAGCGCGGACTCTCTCGGCGCGATACATCGACGACACGAACGACAGCGATCGCACTGGCATCGCGCCGACGGCATCCGCATCGCTCTTCTCTTGTGACGACGCAAAGGGATTCTCACGTGGGGTGTTCATCGGGTGCTCGTCACCATCGGTCCAGACGACGCGAGAGCCGACGGCCGCAAGCGAGCTTCCCGGGTACGCGGTCACCGTGTTCATCAGTCCGAGCAGCGCATGCTTGTCGGGAACCGTGTCGTCGTCCATAACCCAGATCCAGTCCGGATTATCTCTCACCATCGCCGCGGCCATGCCCACGGCGAACCCGCCCGCTCCGCCGGTATTGCTCGTGAGCTCAATGAGCGTGATGTCCAGGCCACTCTCTCGAACGACCTGCGATGTGTCGTCCGTTGACGCGTTGTTGACGACGACGATCGCGTCGACAGCTCGCGTCTGATGCGCCAGCGCGTCAAGCACTTCCGTCAGCAGATCCCGGCGGTTGTAGGCGACGATGACCGCTGTCACGCGTGAGGGACCGCTCACCATCACCCTTTCCTGGAACGTATTTTGACGCTCCGGGAGTCTAACCCGATGTTCTCGGTATTCGCCGAACGACGTCCGCGGGTCAGCAACCGCCGAAACGCGCGGAGTGCGACGAGACGACAAGCGGTCCACCGATCACGTGCACGGTCTCCGGTGCTTGTTTGACCGCTGCGTTTCTGATCGATGCTGGCATGCACTTTTGCGTTGTGATGTACATGGCCGAGCCCGACCTGGCGGCAGCGACTCCTCCTGTGAGCGCATCGGCGTAGTTCGCGCCCGTGGCGACGTAGGCGGCCGACGACGACGAGAAGTAGGCCGAATTGACCGCGGCTGCCGTTGCGTAGCGATCCTTGCCTGCAAGTCGCTTCACGCCGAACCCGGCGTTCTTCAGCTGGCTTTCAATCGTTGTCGACACGACTCCGGTTCCACCGGCGATCACGACGTTCTTCACGCCTAGCTTCGTCAATGTGCTCTTTGTGGCGGATGTGAGCGGCTCGCGCATGCCGTCGACCAGAATGACCGGAGCATCCACAGACCCGGCTGCGGCGCCCGCTGAGAGCGCATCCGGGAAGTTTCGTCCTGTGGCGATGAATGCCGTACTCGCCTTTCCGAAGGTGAGTGCCGCGTTGCGCGAGGTCTCATAACGGTCGATTCCGGATATGCGCGACACGGAGCCGTATGAGCCGAGTTGCTTCGCAACACCCGAGGTCACCACGCCGGTGCCGCCGACAACGACGATGCTCTTCGGCTTCAGCCGCTTAAGCTCAGCGGCAACCGTCGAGGGAATGCTGCTTCCCTTGACCAGAAGCAGAGGCGCGTCTTTCGCACCCGCAGCAGCGGCAGCGCTCAACGCATCGGGATAGTTCTGCCCCGTTGCGATATAGACGGTGCCCCCCGTGGCCGATCCACTCGTGCGCGAGATCTTTACCGATGTGGAATAGCGGTCACTGCCGTAGATCCGGTCGGTGATCGTGGCGTTTCCGCTCTTCGAGACTGAGAGCCAGCCGCCCTGGAACTCCTGGTATACGGACCCATCGGAGTTCTTCTTGGTGCTGTCGACCGGGAATCCGAGTGAGCTCTTCACCCCGCCGCCCTTGTTGTATGCCGTACCGATCGCACTCTGCATGAGGTGAGTGCCCAGAGATTTCGATGAATAGAGAGCGCCCTTCTCGAACGGCTGCATGACCTTGTCGCCGCCGAGTGACTTCTGCGCGTCGAGGGGGAAGCCGAGTATGCCCGACGGACCCTTCAGCGCAACATACGAGTTGCGGATCTCTCCGCCGAGGAGATGGATGCTGAATTTCGGCGAGTAGTAGAGAGCGCCCTTCTGGAACTGCTGACTTGACCCGCCATCGCGCTCCCCCTTCGGGTTCGACGTGGGGTAGCCGAGCTTGCCCACGGGCCCACGTAAGGCGATGTAGGAGCGACCGATGTCGGTCTTCGTGTAGTAGGCCCCGGTCGATTTGCTTCCGTACGCCCAGCCCTTCTCGAACTCCTGGCCGACTCCGCCGTTCGAATAGTGCTCAAGGCCGCTCGTCGTGTAGCCGAGTTGACTGAAGTACTTCTTCTGCAGGGCTTCGAGCTGCGGGTTTGCGGAGTAGCCCTTATAGGTGCTGCCGAACCACGTGTTGAAGTACAGGAAGAAGTTGCGGTTTCCGTATGACGAGCATTTGTCACCCGTTCCCCACCCAGCATTCAACGCCGCGGAGTTAGGACGGTAGGGCGTGTAGTTGTAAAGCCCAGCCGTTGCCTGGTTCTGGATGTATACCCTGCTGGTACCGCACGACGAGTTGGGGTGCCACTTGATCGTGTTCGTGCGGCCGGCACGGTAGCCGAAGTCATTCGGGTAGAGACGGTAGATCTGAAACTGTCGCGCCCCGAGATACAGCTGGTTCTGGAAGCCGAAGTATTTTGAGTTGCAGTCTGCGCCGTCTGGGCAGCCGAATCCCATCGCAATCGTGTAGCGCCATTCCGACGGCCATTCGTGCGTGAGAAGACCCTGCTCCTTCTGCAGCGTGACCAGAATCACCTGCGGGTTGATGTCACATGCACGCGATACCTTGTAGATGATACGAGCTGCGTCGTCGTTCTTTCCCCCAGACATAGCCTTGCAATATTTGCTCGCCGACCTGGCCGTGGTGTTCTCTTTGTACGCGTCGAGACAGGTGTAGCCTGACCGGCACTTCGGAACCTTGCTGTTGATGAACGACCGGATCTGGCTCTCGGTCATCGTTGTCGAGTCGTAGAACACCTCGTCATCGATGATGTGCCCGGCGTCGAATGACGCAGCTTCGGCCTTTTGCACGTCAATTGGCATCGCTGTGAGCACCGCTGCTGTCATAACTCCAACGGTGAGAAGCACGAGCGAGCGCACAATTGCGCTGCGAAGACGGCTGGTCATGGTGTACATACTATTCACAACTTTCACAAAAACCACACCCTTAACTTCTGGTAACTCCTTTTAGACCAGGTTTATCCCGTAGGTTTAAGGACGACCGTTTTGCGGTCTTTCCCCCGCCAGCACTAGGCAGAAACGGAGTATCCATGGTCACGATGCGTGTGATTGTCGATGAGATGGTGCCACCAGTTCGGGGGGACCTCGGTTCGTATACGCGAGACCTCACACGGGCACTTATTCGCCACGCGCCGTCTGGTTGCGACGTAGAAGGCATTATCGCTGCGCGCGACAACGAGGTACTTGAGAAGGTCAAGAATCGCCTCGGTGGGTTAAGCAGACTCACTCAGACGACGCTGCGGCGGCGTGAGTTGAGCGCCGCCTGGCAGATGGGCGTGGGCGGCTCGTCTTTGGCAACGGGGCTGCTTCACTCCCCAACCTTGCTCGCCCCCTTGGTGAAGCACGATCTCGAGACAGGTTCGCAGTCGACAGTCACGATTCACGATGTTCTTCCGTGGACGCATCCAAAATCGTTTACACCAGCCACGGTTAGCCTGCAGAAGGCTCTGCTCAAGCGTGCGCGAAAGTATGCAGACGCCGTTGTCGTGCCGACCCACGCGGTGGCGGACCAGCTTGCAGACATCGCGGATTTCGGCGATCGGATACGTGTCATCGCCGGAGCAGCGCCGAGCACGCTCCGGCTGCCCGTTGTTCCGGAGCAGCGCGCTCTCGAACTCGGTCTGCCACCCCAGTACATCGTCGCGAAGGGATCGCTCGATCCTCGGCACGGCATCGTCGACCTGATTTCCGCGATGGCCCTCCCCTCAGCACCTGACATTCCGCTTCTGATTATCGGCCCCGAGAGCTGGGGCGAGCTCACGATCGAAACAGTTGCCGACGAGGCGGGCGTTGTCGAGGGACGCGTCGCGGGCCTCGGTCAGTTGTCAGACGCCGATCTCGCGCTTGTGCTCTCGCGTGCCACAGCGTTTGTGTTTCCCAGCGTCGGCGAAGGCTTCGGACTTCCTGTCGTTGAGGCGTTCACGTTCGGAACGCCGGTCATCCACGCCGACGATGCTGCTCTGCTCGAAACTGCCGGTGGTTATGGGCAGGTCGTCGAAGCGGACGGCCCTGGCTACCCCGAGCGTCTTGCCGAAGCCATTAGCGAAGTCGTCGAGGACGACGACCTGCGAAACCGACTTTCGATCCTGTCGCAGGATCGCGGCCACTCGTTCAGCTGGTCGTCCGCCGCCGAGGCGGTCTGGGCACTGCATGCCGATCTCTGAGAGCAGGTGAGCGCATGACTGCCGGAATCATCATCGACGTTGTCTTCGTCGTCGTCCTGCTCGTTGCACTCATCGGTGGGTGGAATCGCGGATTGCTCCACACGATCGGAGCAATTGCCGGAATGATCGCTGGCGGCCTCGTTGCCCTTTTGATCATGCCTCTCGTCTCTGGCGCTATTCCTGCGGCGGGCTGGAACGTCGCGGCCGCACTTGCCTCCGGCCTCATCGTCGTCGGGATCGGCATCAGTGTCGGGTCGTGGCTCGGAAGGCTCATCGCCGGACCTGTTCGCAAACTCAAGCTGGGCATTGTCGATCGACTTCTCGGTGCGATCGTCAGCGGTTTGGTCGCGCTCCTCGTCGTGATGACGCTCGGTATGAGCACGAGCGCTCTCGGCATCCCCACCCTGACGCAGGCCGTGGCGTCGTCCACCTTGATGAAAACCTTGAACGACGTGACGCCGACGCCGGTTCTCGGTGCCATTTCTCAGTTTCGCGGTCTTGTCATCTCCGATGGGCTTCCGTCGATTCTCGACGCCGCTGGGGTTCCAAGCGACGTCACGATCCCCGACGCCGATACCCAGACGCCAGCTCTTCGCACCGCGGCCGAATCTGTTGCGCGTATCACCGCAAACGCCCCGACGTGCGGCACTCGGAGCGCCGGAAGCGGTTTCGTCATCGGCGACGATCTGATCATGACGAACGCGCACGTTGTCGCCGGCGCCTCGGCTGTCGTTGTCGAACCGCCGGGCGAGCTGCCCCGTGCGGCATCCGTTGTCTATTTCGATGCCGACGCCGACATCGCGGTGCTCGATGTGAATGGCCTCAGCGCAGAACCATTACCGTTCACCGCAAACCCAGACAACGGCGCAACAGTCTTCTTTCAGGGCTACCCGTTTGGAGGACCGTTCGTCTCACGCAGCGCCGCCGTCGTGGGCACGAGCGACATGAGCGTCAGCAGCATCTACGGGGAGACCGGGGTCACGCGTTCTGTCACGACTCTTGCTGCACACGTTCAACATGGAAATTCCGGTGGCCCCCTGCTCGATGCTGACGGTGCGGTGGTCGGCATGATCTTCGCCAAGGCTGACAATCAGCAGAACGTGGGGTTTGCCCTGTCAATGGAGGAGCTCTCCCCTGTGCTGGCGCAGGCCGAGTCGTTCACGTCGCCCGTATCGACCGAATCATGTGCGGCCGGCTAAAACCGAACCTGACCGTTGCCCCTACGTGTCGCTACGTGTCGTCACTCGACGTGGTCTCCGGCGGTGCGACGGCGTCAACGACGAGCTCATGGATGTGCTCGAAGTTGGGGTTGTCTTGGTCGGGCACCGTCGGCGGCGAGAGCTCAAGGTTGGTGATCTCGTGCTCGCGTGTCTTGAGCGCGAGATCGCTGAAGTAGCCGAGCATCGACTGCGGCACGTCGGTCTTGACGACCTGGGTACCCGCATCGGCAATCGCCTGAAACTTCGTGAGCACGTTGCCCGGAGTGAACTGGTGAAGAATCGCCTCTTGCAGCTCATGCTGCCTGCGCATGCGATCCCAGTCGCTCGTTGAGTGGCGCGAGCGCGCGTACCATTCGGCGTGGTAGCCATCGAGTTTCTGTTTTCCTGCCTCGATCCAGCCGTCGACGTTGTTGAGGTGCTCGTCGCCGCCAATGGGCAGGCGCTCCTTGACGTCGATCTCAACGCCGCCGAGCGCGTCGATCATCTGCGAGAACCCGGCCATGTCGATCAGAACGTAGAACTGCACGGTGAGGCCGGTGATGCCTTCGGCAGCGTCGCGCGTCGCCTCGATGCCCGGAGAGCTTCCCTGGCCCTCGGCATCCGGGTACCACTCAGGGTGCCGCAGCTGCGCTTCTGTGTACACCGAGTTGAGCTTGCACGCGCTCACATCGCAGTTCTGGTAACCATCAGGATACGCATCGTGGAAGGGGCCGTCGGAGAACGGAACGCGGAGCAGGTCTCGGGGCAGTCCGATGATGGTGGCCGCTCCGGTGTTCGCGTCGATGCTGACAACGGAGATGCTGTCGGGCCGAAGGCCCTCGCGGTCTTCACCGGCGTCGCCGCCGAGCAGCAGAATGTTGTAGCGCCCGTCGACAGGCGCTACGGGTGCTGAGTTGCCGAAGATGGAGCCGAGCGCGCCGCGCGCGATTCCCGCGTAGTAAGCGGCCCCGCCCGCGCTGCCGACCGACAGCACGAGAAAGATCACTGTCGCGGCGGCGATCCAGAAGCGAGCGCTCGGTGCCGCTTTGATGATCTTCAGCAACCGGAAGGTGTTCAGGGTGAGCACGAGCCAGAGCACGCCGTAGGCGAGGAGGAACGCCTGTGCGGCCAGCAGAAACCAGCCCTGCGTGACAACGCTGATGAACGGGGTGCGCATAAACGAGAAAAGCAGCACGGCGATGATCGCCGTCGTCCACATTCCCAGCGTCGCGCCCAGCCCGAAGCGTCCGAGCTTGCGATTTCCGGCCAGCACTTGTGCTGATCCGGGAATCACGAACCCCAAGATGAGAAGCCACCACGCACGCCGCGTCATCATCGGCGATGAGGCGGTATCCGGGTGCCTGATCGGATTTGCGACCAGTGTGCTCATAGAGAGTTTTTGAGATTCTCGTTCTTGACCTCAACCTGCGCGGCGAGATCGTGTGCATAGTCTTCGAGTCTGCTCTGCAGGTCGGGGTCTGACGTGCCGAGTATTTTTGCGGCGATCAGGCCGGCGTTCTTGGCGCCGCCGATCGAGACGGTGGCGACGGGGACGCCCGCGGGCATCTGCACGATCGACAGCAGCGAATCGAGCCCGTCAAGGGTCGCGAGGGGCACGGGAACGCCGACAACGGGAAGCGTGGTGACCGCGGCGAGCATGCCAGGCAGGTGTGCGGCGCCGCCTGCCCCGGCGATGATCACCTTGAGACCGCGTGACGCAGCATCCTTGCCGTAGGCAATCATCTTCTCTGGCGTGCGGTGCGCGCTGACCACTTCAACCTCATGGTCGATTGCGAAGTCGGTGAGCACCTGGCTCGCATCGCTCATGACGCGCCAGTCGGAATCGCTTCCCATGACAACGCCGACAAGCGGGCGCTCGGAATCGTGGTGTGGCATGCGCATAATGCTACGGCCGCTGCCTGAAAATCCACGGCTACGGCACGCTGTGCTGCAGGTTTTGCACCGACGCACAGCTCCTCGCAAGGATCAGACGTCGGCGGTTCCGCCCGAAGAATCGTCGGAGTTGGCTCGTGCGGAACGCGCGGCACGCACCCGGTAGATAATCCACACGGCGAGCGCGACAACGACTCCGGCAATGACGACGTACTTGAGAATGTCGGCGTACTGCTCGACGATGTGCCAGTTCTCACCGAGGTAGAACCCGGCGAGGATGAACACGGTGTTCCAGATGAGGCTCCCCGCGAGAGTCAGCGCGCCGAACCAGACGATGCTCATGCGCTCGACGCCCGCGGGAATCGAGATGAGGCTGCGAAAGATGGGCAGCATGCGGCCGAAGAAGATTGCCTTCTTGCCGTGTTTGGCGAACCACTTCTCGGCGCTTTCCACCTCGGACACTTTGACGAGCGGCATCCAGTCGGCGATTTTGATCAGCCGCTCTCGGCCCAGCCAGGCGCCCAGCCCGTAGAGCGTGAACGCGCCGACAAGCGAGCCCAGTGTGGTCCAGATGATCGCCTCGGCGAGCGACATGTTGCCCTGGCTCGCTGTGAACCCCGCGAGCGGAAGGATGATCTCGCTGGGAAGCGGCGGAAACAGGTTCTCCAGGGCAATCGCGATTCCCGCCCCCACACCGCCGAGTGCCTCCATGAGAGAGACGGCCCAGGCGGCAACGCCAGAGAGTGCGGTGTCAGAAGCGGAAATCAACATGAGGTTCACCGTAGCCGACGACCCCTGGCGAAATGCCGATTGTCCATCAGGCGGATGACGGCATCCTGTCGAAGATCAGTCGACAGAATGAGCTTATTCACTCGGTGAGATCTGACAGGCGTTTCTTCCAGTACCCAGGGCGACGACGCTCATGAGCGTATGCGACGACGACTATCTCGTCTCCACGCGTGAAGTAGACAATTCTGTACGGAAAGCCATCCAGCCCCTTGCTGCGAACGTTCCTCGCTCGGAGTCGGCCGGAATATGGCGGCGCGGCATCTGGCCACTCTCGTACGAATTAAATTCCTTCTGCGAATTTGTCTGCGAGGCGGTCACCAAGACCGGCCCCTTGGCCCTCATACCAGACGAGCGCATCCAGAAGTTCGGCACGTGCGAGATGATGCTCGCGCCAGCGAAACGTCATTCCTCTCGCTGGGCGGCCAACAGTGCACGCCCCATCGCGAGAGTCTCTTCACCGCTCACGAGTTCTACGTCGCCATTAAGAATTTCATCAATGCGCTCGTCAATGGTTCTGTCCCAGGCATCGTCAACCTCTGATTGCTCAGATTCGTCGACCTGTTGAAGGGCAAGAGCTGCGATTTCACGCTCATCGGCATCGAGCGACTTGCCCTCTTCGATGTAATCTCTCAGCCTCCGCGTCACACCTTGATTGTACGACGGCATACGGACAATCGACAGGGCATCACGGGCACCACCCCTCAGCGCTCGCCCTCGAGCCAGCGGCTGACGGCCTCGAACGAGTAGTGCTCCATCAGGCCGCGCGGGAAGTTGCAGACGAGCGTGCCCTCGCGCAGGTGCTCATTCCACCGCGGAGAGGGTGACACAGCATCGCCCGGGTGCCGGGTCAAGGTCTGCCCGCAGCACACCGGGCGCGACGCTCTCGGTGAAAGCACTCAGCATGTCGTGGTTCATGCCGCACACCAGTTCGGTGTGGGCTCCGGCAAGCCGATGGAACGGGCAGTTGGCCATCACGACGTGGTCGCCCTCGACGCGCGGCTCATACCCGAGGCCGCGCAACGTCGTCACGGCGAGCTCGAACGCCGTTGCGGCATCCGTCCCCGTCTTCTCGAGGCTCGCCGCGAGGCTCACGCCCTTCTCTCGCGCGACGTCGCGAAGCGCCTGCGCGATCTCGTCACCGTCTCGCGACGCCCGCGCAATGGCCTGCGCCATCAGCTCGCCGGCCAGCACGTAGTCTCGAGCGGGAAGTGAGACGTCGCGCTCGACGGCGGAGCGCTCATACAGTTTGGCGCTGCGCCCTGCCCCGGGACCTGACTTTCCGCTTGTGCGGGCGTACGAGGTGACGAGCAGCCCCGCGGCCTCGAGTTTGTCGAGATGAAACTTTGCCGTGTGCACGGCAACCTGAGCGGCTGCCGCTGCCTGATCTCGGGAGACCGGATGCGGCTGAGCGCAGACGTAGAGGTACAGGGAGCGCCTCGTCTCGTCGGCGAGCGCGCTCACCGCGGCGATGTTGCCTGTGAGCTTTGCATTGTTCGACATTGTTTCCTCTTTTCGCCGCCGTCATCTCGCCACCCTTGACGTGCCGACCGCAACGTTCTAACGTAAGCAATACTATCCGTTAGAAAGCAGATGCGCCATGACCCTCACGCAATCGACGACCACGACCGTGGAGCAGTCACTCCCCGATGTCGAGCGAGCGGCGCATCACGCGCGTGGTTTTCTCGAGGCGCTCGGCGTTGATCTGAGCGGGCCCGCTCGCCGGCAGAGCCCGATGCGCATGGCCACGGCATACCTCGAGATGATGTCGAGCGACCCGTTCGAGATGACCACGTTCGACAACGACGAGGGGTATGCGGAGCTCGTGCTCATGACGGATATTCCGGTGCAGTCGCTGTGTGAGCACCACTTTCTTCCGTTCACGGGCGTGGCGCATGTGGGATACGTTCCTGCAGACCGACTGGTCGGGCTCTCGAAGCTTGCACGCACCGTCGAGACGTTCGCGCACAGGCCGCAGACCCAAGAGAATCTCACGCAGCAGATCGCCGACCACCTCACCGCCGCGCTCGCTCCGCGCGGCGTCGGCGTCGTGATCGAAGCCGAGCACACATGCATGTCGCTGCGCGGCGTGCGCACAAGCGGTGCCCGCACCCGAACGTCGGCGTTCACCGGCGACCTGCGTGCAGCGGCCGCTCGCGCGGAGTTTCTGGCCGCACTGAACTGAGCACGGCACACACGCCGTCGACCGCGAAGAAAGAGGATCAGTCATGAGTACAAACGGAACAGTCATCGTTGGAGCAGGCCTCGCCGGCGCGAAGGTCGCAGAGGGACTGCGCACCGGCGGCTACGCCGACCCCATCACGCTCATCGGCGACGAGCCCGAGCGCCCGTACGAGCGGCCAGGGCTGTCGAAGGAGGTTCTGCTCGAAAAAGACGACGCCTCGTCGCTCTATGTGCACGACGCCGACTGGTACGCCGCAAACGACGTGACAACGCTCTTCGGCCGGGCCGCCGCGACGCTCAACCTCGACGACGCGACAGTGAGCCTCGAGAACAACGACGTCATCGGGTACGAGCACCTTGTGCTCGCCACAGGATCACGACCACGGATGCTGCCGCTCGACGGTGCCGACCTTGACGGCGTGCACACACTGCGACGCATGCCAGACACCGCAGCGATCAGGGCGCACTTCGGCGAGGGCAAGAAGCTCGTGATCATTGGCGCAGGGTGGATCGGACTCGAGGTGGCGGCAGCGGCGAAGCTTGCCGGAACCGACGTGACAGTGCTCGAGTACGCGGCCCTCCCCCTGCAGCGCGTGCTGGGCGACACCCTCGCCGCCTACATCTACGACCTGCACACAGACAACGGCGTCGATCTGCGCACCAACGTGAGCGTCACCGGGCTCACCGAAGCGAACGGTCATGTCACGGGCGTCGAGAGCTCGGCCGGGCACTTCGACGCCGACGCCGTCGTCGTCGGAGTGGGCGCCTCTCCGAACACCGCGCTCGCGGCATCCGCTGGCCTGACCGTCGACGGCGGGATCGTCGTTGACGAGCACCTGCGCACGGGCAACCCTGCTGTGCTCGCTGCGGGCGATGTGGCGCTTGCGCAGAACACCGCAACGGGCGGACCGCTGCGCGTCGAGCACTGGGACAACGCGCTGCGGCAGGGAAAGCTTGCCGCGCAGACGATTCTGGGTACGGGCGAGGTCTACGACTGGCAGCCGTACTTCTTCACTGACCAGTTCGACTTCGGCATGGAGTACGTGGGCCACGGCAGCTCCGATGACGACGTGCACATTCGCGGCGAACTCGCCTCGGGTGAGTTCATCGCGTTCTGGACAAACGACGGCCGGGTCACGGCGGCGATGAACGTGAACATCTGGGACGTCAACGACGAGCTGCGCGCGGTGGTGGGGCATGACGTCGCTCCCGCCCGGCTCACAGACGAGAGCGTCGCGCTCGAAGATCTTGTGTCGTGAGCTAAGTGGAATGACTGGTTCCGGTTGATGTAGAGTCTTACCGGAACTATGTGTTCCGCTTAATCGACCAGAGGAGCCCTCGTGCTTATGCTGAACCCGCAATCCGCTGCACCGCACGAAGCGACGCTGCAATGAAAATTCTCGTGTATGGCGCCGGCGTGCTCGGGAGCCTGTACGCCGCGCGCCTCCACGACGCTGGGCACGATGTCTCGCTTCTCGCCCGAGGCGACCGACTGACGTCTCTGCGCGAGCGTGGCGTGCTTCTCGCCGAGAACGACAGCAAAAAGATCACGCAGGTTCCCGTCCGCGCGGTCGAGAGCCCGGCCGGAAAGTACGATTTGATCCTCGTGTTCGTGCGCTCGCACCAGGTGGAGACCGTGCTCGAACAGCTCGTCGGAAACGACGGCGACGTGCTTTTTCTGGTGAACTGGGCCGGCGGCCCAGAGCCGCTTGCAGCAGCGATCGGACGGGAGCGGGTGCTTCTGGGCTTCGGCAATCAGGGCGGCACAATGGACGGGGATATCATCCGCTACGGGCGGAGAACGCTGCTGACGCGTCTCGTCTCGATGCCGATCGGTGAACTCGACGGCCAAACGACGCCACGAGTGCAACGGATTCTGCAGATGCTGCGCTCCGCGGGATTCACGGCGAAGGCGGAACCCCGCATGGATGCCTGGCTGAAGACGCACGCCGCATTCGAGGTGCCGCTCGCCCAAGCCGTGCACACGGCGGGAGGCCCCGACGCCCTTGCCAGCGACCGGGGTGCACTCCGTGGCATGATCGGGCTCATCAGGCAGAATCTCGAGGCCCTGACGACGCGACCGGTTCCGCGCGCTTTCAGCGCGGTGCGCATGCTTCCCGTCGGTGTGCTCGTTGCTCTTTTCCGGCTGCTTCTGCGCAGCACGGCCGCTGCACCGCTGGGCACAACGTCGGCTGCGGCCTCCGGCGAGCTCGAGCTGCTGACCGAGCAGGTGGGCGGCTTCGCGCGAGGCCGTTAGCCGATATGCACACCGACGGCGGCGACGGTCAGGGCGGGCGACCGATCAGAGACGATAATGATGTCATGTCCCTCGACGAACACCGCGTACGGCCGAAGCGAAGAGATGCGGCGCTGAACAACGAGCGTCTTGTGCGGGCGGCGCGCGAGGTGTTTGCGGAGCAGGGGCTCTCTGCGACGCTGGAGGACATCGCCCGGCACGCCGGAATCGGCGTCGGCACCGTCTATCGAAACTTCTCCAGCAAGAAGGCGATCGTCGAGAGCTTGTACGACGCGGCCATCGACTCCGCCTTGGCCGAGGCGCAATCGGCGTTGGAGATCGACGATCCGTGGCTCGCGATCGTCGCCTTCTTCGAGATCACGGCAGCAAATCAGGCCCGAGACCGTGGTCTCTGCGAGACATTTCTCGGAACCGACGGCTTCGGGCCGAACGAGCGCGTCGCCGAGAAACTCGTCGGCGTTCTCTCTCCCCTCTTCGACCGCGCACATGCGGCGGGAGTTCTGCGCGACGGCGTATCGGTCACAGACATCGGCCCGATCTTCGCGATGCTCAACAGCGTTTACCACACGAGCGACGACCATCCCGATCTCTGGCGACGATACCTGGCGCTCATGCTCGACGGCCTTCGCGCCAGCGACCGGCCAGCACTCCCCGTACCCGCAATGGATGCCACTGCGTTCGCCCGTGCGCTCACCACGCGCACCTGACGATCCCGCTCAGATCGGCAAGGACGTATGCTGGCGAGCCTCCTCATTGGAGTCGCCGTCCACAGCGCGGGGCCGCGTGCCAGTTATCCCCACATGGTGATTGCCGATCATTCTCCGCAGCGGGAATGCGTTTTACTCTGAGCATGAGGAACGCATTCTGTATCGTCGCAACCTCGCCATTGAACCAGTGGATATTTTCATATGACCTAATTTATAATAGGCGAAATGAAATCCTCAGCTGCTGTTCTCTCCCCGATCCTTCGCTCAGATACACAAGGACGTATGCTGGCGAGCCTCCTCCTCGATCCAGAGGTCGAGCTGACACTGACCGAGCTGGCTCGGCGGGCAAACGTTGCAGTTCCCACGATCCTTCGAGACGTGGATCGCCTCGTCGCTGGCGAGTATCTGCGCGACCGTCGAATCGGCCGTTCCCGCCTCATTCGCGCGAACACATCACACCCGCTCTTCGCACCGCTTCGGCAAATAATTATGTATGGCTATGGCCCCGCAGTCGTACTCACGAAACTTCTCGCTGATGTCTCATACATCGATGCCGCATATATCTATGGTTCTTGGGCTGAGCGATCCTCAGGAAAATCCGGGCACGACCCTGAAGACATTGACGTTCTCGTCATCGGACATGCTGACCAGAGTGAGGTCTATGCCCTTGCCCGCAAGGCATCTCAGTTGATCGGCAAAGAAGTGAATATTAACCAGATAGCCCCCGAACGATGGGCGTCGGCTGATGATGGGTTCATCACGACAGTTCGGTCACGGCCGCTCGTTCCTCTCACCGCTCATGATCGATGATCGCCCGCTGGGAACGCGGCCGAGCAACCGTTGATGCTTTACTCTCGTCGAGAACGCTTGAACGAGTTCACGCGGATAGAGACCTTGCGGGCCTCTATGTCAAGCAAGCTCGTGCGCACGTGAGCGCTGCGTGGGCAATCGCCGACCAAGATCCACTCAGCAGTTTCCAACTTGCGTATGACGCGGGGCGCAAGGCTCTTGCCGGCATTCTCATTTCAGAGGGGTTACGCCCGACGTCGAAGGGCGGCCACCGTGTCATCGAGGAGACATTGAGAGCGCAACTCGACCCTCCGCTCGGAAAGCTGACAAACGCTTTTGGGTGGATGCGTTCCGTCCGAAACGCGTCGGAGTATCCGAGTTTCGATAGTCCTGTTGCCAACGCGGATGATGCAATGACTGCCCGGAGCTATGCACGTGAAATCATCGACGTCGCCGCCCGCCTGATCGACGAAATGCCCGTCTACTGATCACCCATCCGAACAAAGATTCGGACGTCAAACGTTGCCCCTTCAGCATCAACAGCGTCATTAGCCACCGCGGGGGCCGAGCGAGGCGCGAGCGGCATCACAGAAAGGTGACGCCGAGCGTTGCCAGAATGCCGAACGCGAGACCCCACAAGATGATCGAGATGATCTGCCAGAAAATCACGATGTTTCTCGCCGCACCAAAGGAAACCATTGCCGCAGACGTGATCTGGCTTGGCAGCAGCGCCTGACCGGCAAGACTCACACCCGCAACACCGTAGCGATCGAAGCGCTCACGCAGTTTGCGGCGGCGCGGAGTCTCTTCTTTCTGCACCCCGCTCGCCGTCACCTTCTGACGGACCTTGTGGGCGCTCAGAACGAAGATCAGCATCGACACGATGTTACCGATGACGGCCATTCCGATCGCGACGGCCGGATGCAGCCCGAGCAGCACTCCGATCACTGACCCGAAGTACGATTCGACGAGGGGAATGGCAGCGATAAGAACAATGCCGAGCCAGGTGAGCGGCTCGGGAAGTGATGCGGCGAAGCCCTGAATTGCCTCGATCATGATGGTGCCTCTCTGTGAAGTCGCGTGGTCCGTGTGACGATGCTGAGCAACCGTGTACACCCATCATGTCGCCGCACACGCACCGTGGTAAGTGCCGCATCGTCACCGATCGTCGTGGGTTTTCGCACGAGCATCCGTGACATTTGTCACTGATCTACACTCTGTTCCATGTCCCGATTCACCGACACCGCCAGCGTTTGATAAGCGACACAGCGGCCGCGGTGCCCGAGAAGACACGCCCGACCGTTGCACGCGGCGTGCACGCGACGTGGATTTACACGCTGAGTTCCATCGTGTTCTTCGTCGTCTTCATCGGCGCCGTTCTGATCGTGGTCGGGCTCACGGCATTCACTCGGTCGAACACGATCATCGACGCGGTGATCGTCGTGTTCATGTTCGCGTCCCTTGTGCTGCAGACTCGCTACTGCTGGTTTCTGCGCGTCGGCATCGGCGGCGGTCTGCCATACCCTGCATGGACGCTCTCGGTTGCCGTTGTGCCCGGTATCGTCTGGACGCTCGGGCTCTTCTCCGCCGAACTCTGGCAGTTCACCCCGCTCCCCCTGTGGGTGTCTACGGTCCTCATCGCTTGTCTGGTCTCTCGGCGTGCACGCTGGCTGATGGTCGCGGCGGGAATCATATTGTTCGCCATGCACGCAGTTTCCGCCCACGCGATCCTCGGCGGGGGCGCCGAGACTGGGGGCCCCTCTGCCGGCATTCAGGTGTACATCTATGCGACGATGCTGCCCTTCGCCGTGATCTTCAGCCTGTGGTGGTGGAACATCGTTGTCGAGCTCGACCGCCACCGCCGCTCGGCAGCCGAACTTGCGATCGCAAAGGAACGACTGCGGTTCGCTGCAGACCTGCACGACATTCAAGGTCATCACCTGCAGGTGATCGCCCTCAAGGCCGAGCTGGCGGAGCGGATGCTGGAGCGCGACCCCGTCGCAGCCAGGGAGCAGCTTCAAGAAACTCGCCTCGTAGCCGCCCAGGCACTTCAAGAGACGCGCTCGCTCGTGGCTGGATACCGCGAGGTCGGGCTCGACAACGAGCTTCGGAATGCCCGCGAAGTACTTTCGGCAGCCAGCGCCACGTGCGTTCTGAAGGTCGACGCCCTGCCGGCGTCAGTTGATGCGCGTCGCGCGTTGGCCTTCGTCGTTCGTGAAGCAACGACGAATATTCTGCGCCACAGCAACGCATCGCACGTTGAGATAGCACTGCAGACAGAAAATGGATGCTCGTCGCTGACGATCGTCAATGACGGCGTCGATGCGGTCCCGACGAGCACGGAGGGCACGGGTCTTGCTGGCCTGCGTGCCCGCGTCGCTGACCGGGGCGGCACGCTCTCAATCGCAATGAGCGACGAACGCTTTGAATTAATCGCCTCGGTACCCGACGTCGCCGCGAACGACAGTTTCGATCACGTGGAGCAACCACATGGCTGACCCCGAAACGCCGCAGCGCAGCATCCGCGTGCTTATCGCCGACGACGAGCATATGATCCGCACGGCACTCGTCGCGCTGCTCTCGCTCGAGCCCGACGTTGATGTTGTGGCGAGCGCCGACAACGGTGTCACAGCGGAGGATCTCGCCGTGGCAACGCGGCCCGATGTGTGTCTGCTCGACCTCGAGATGCCGCAGGCCGACGGGCTCGAGGCAGCGGAGCGCATCATCCGCGCCGTGTCGACGCGCGTGGTACTCGTCACTCGCCACGCTCGACCCGGTGTGCTGCGGCGAGCGCTGTCTGCCCGCATCTCGGGGTTCGTGCCGAAGTCGACGCCTGCCGAGCAGATCGCCGACGTCATCCGCGACGTCGCCGCGGGCAAACGCTACATTGACTCCGAGATCGCCGCCGCCGCGCTTGCCGCCGAACGCTGCCCGCTCACCGACCGCGAGCTCGACGCCGTGCGCCTCAGCCGATCGACGCTGAGCGTGCAGCAGATCGCCGGGCGCCTCAACCTCGCGCAGGGAACCGTGCGCAACTACCTCTCGTCTGCCATGACGAAGCTGGGCGTCGACTCCCGTCAGGAGGCCGCAGAGCACGCGTGGCAGCAGGGCTGGATTTAACCGAGCGGATGCCGCGGCGGCGCGTGTGCGACGGCATCCGCTTCACCATCTGCTGATAGGTTTCAGCGGATGAGTCACTCGCACGGCACCGCCCGCCCCGATGCCCCTCGCCCCCGTCTGGCGAGGATTCTGACGATCGTCGTGCTCGCTGTCGCGGCCGCCGTTGCCGTCGGAATGTTCACACTGTGGCCGCAGCCGGGAGCCATTCCGCAGCAGCAAGGCCCCTACGAAGGCGAGGGCGTGAGCCTCGTCGACGCATCTGTGGCCGTCGTCACCGAATTCGACTGCCAAGAAGGCCAGGGCGAGCGCTCGGCGATGGCGGGAATCGAGGGGCCCTGCGCCCGCGTCATCTCGCACCTCGGCGACGGAAAGCGCGCAACGTTCGATATCGACCCGTCGACGTATGCCAGCACAGGCATGGAGTCGGGCGACGCCGTGCGGCTGGTTCGACTTGAGGCGACCGAGGCCGACCCCGTCAACTACGCGTTCTATGACTACCAACGCACGATTCAGCTCGCCATCATCGTCGTCGCGCTCGTGATCATCGTGGCGGCAGTCGGCACCTGGCGCGGCATCCGTGCACTCATCGGCGTCGCCATCGCGATCGGCGTGCTTGCCGTGTTCATCTTTCCCGCGATGCTCACCGGAAAGCCACCCATTCTCGTGGCGATCGTCGGAGCGACGGCCATCATGCTCATCGTGCTGTACCTGGCGCACGGCGTCTCTGTGCGCACGACCGCGGCGTTATTCGGCGCCCTCTTCGGCATTGTGTTCACAGCAATCGCGGGCGTCGTCACCACCGACTGGGCACACCTCACGGGCACCGGAAGCGAAGAAGGGTGGATGCTGTTCTCCAGCGTGCCGGATATGAACATGTCGGCGATCGTCTCGGCGACGATCGTCATCGCCGGGCTCGGGGTGCTCAATGACATCACGATCACTCAGGTGTCTGCGGTGTGGGAGATGCGCGCGCTGAGCCCGACCGCACCCCGACGCCAGATCTTCACCGCGGCGATGCGCATCGGCCGTGACCACGTGGCGTCGAGCATCTACACGCTCGTGTTCGCCTATGCCGGATCGGTGATGATGATGCTTCTGCTCGTCTACACCTATCCGCAGAACATCACGGATCTGCTCACGACCGAGCGCGTCAGTCAGGAGATCGTGCGCACGCTCGTGGGAACTGCCGGCCTCATTCTCGCAATGCCCGTGACAACGTTCTTCGCCATTGCCCTCGCGCCCCGCGAGCAGCAGTACGAGCAGGAGCAGCCGAGGCACGCTCTCGCCTGATCTGCTGGCGCCACCTCCGCGCCCGCGCTTCTCCCTCACCCTTGCGGCTCGAAGCGCCATGAACTGTTGACACCCAGGCCGAAAGACGGCTAGTGTTCTTACTTGTATACAGATATGGATACAAGGTCGACGGCTACAGTTCTTGATGAAGCGCTGCGAGTTCAGAGACCCAAGTCGAAGGAGACTCGGTGACCCAGACACCACCGGCCAACGCCGTGAGCGGGGATCTCTTCCTGCGGGGCCAAATCGTCCGTGAACTCGGTGCAGTCGTCGGGCCCGATAATGTCAGCATCGATGATGCTGACTTGCAATCCGAGGCGTCTGACTGGTCGTGGATGTCCAAATATCTCACGCACAAAGGCCTCCGGCAGCCGGCTGCCGACTTTGTTGTGCGCCCCCGAACAACGCGTGACGTCGAAGGTGTCGTGCGCATCGCGTCTGACTACCAGATCCCTGTGGTTCCCCGTGGCGGTGGCTCCGGCACGCAGAGTGGAACCTTCGCCCCCTACGGTGGCATCGCCCTCGACATGACCCGCATGACCGACATCATCGAGATCGACGATGAGAGCCTCGTCGTCACAGCTCAGGCCGGAATCGACGGCCCCGTCCTTGAGAAGTCGCTCAATGAGAAGGGGTTTACGCTCGCGCACTATCCCGGCTCGTACCATCTCGGCGCGACAATCGGCGGCTTCATCGCGGCTCGCGGCTCCGGTGTCGTCTCCACAAAGTACGGCAAGGCAGAAGATCAGGTGCTGCAGCTTGAGGCCGTTGTCGCACCGGGAACGACGATCAGCACGCTGCCCGTCCCCAGTCACGCAGCCGGATCCGACCTCCTTCAGACGTTCGTCGGCTCCGAGGGAACGCTCGGCGTCATCACGCAAGTCAGCCTGCGCATCGACCCGCTCCCGCAAGCGCGTGCGTTTCTCTCGTTCAGCTTTCCCGATATCTTCGCCGGAATCGAGGCTGGCCGACTGATCATGACAAGCAGGCTGCGCCCCGCTGTCATCCGGCTCTATGACGAGGCCGACAGCAAGAAGCTCAAAGACTGGGTAGGCACACCGTTCACCGGAACTCTCATGGTCGTCATGTGCGATGGAGCTGAGGAGCTGGTCGACTACGAAACACGCGCGATCACCACGCTCGCGGAGAGAGCCAGCGGGGTCTCACTCGGTCCCGACGTCGGACAGACCTGGTGGGACGGCAAGTACGAGCCCTACGCCAAAGGCAAACTCCCCCAACCGCCGCTCCTCTACGGAACGTTCGACACCGTTGCCCGCTTCAGCGATATTCCCGCCATCTATCGCGCGCGCAAGAGCGCTATCGAAGAACAGTTTTCCGAGTACGGCGCCAGATATACGGCGCATCTCTCGCATTGGTACCCGTGGGGAGCCATGATCTACGACCGCTTCTACGTTGACGAACCGCCCGCAGATCCGACCGAGGCGATGGCGCTGCATGATCGACTGTGGGACGTCGGCGTGACTCAGGCGCTGGCACACGGCGGCGTACTCAATGATCACCACGGTGTCGGTCTCAAGCTCGGCCGGTTCATGCGACCCCAGTATGGCGCTGGATTCGAGCTGATGCGTGCGCTCAAGAACGCCTGGGACCCAGACGGGATCATGAACCCGGGCAAACTCGGGTTCGGCCCGCCGAGAAACAGCCGCTGGTGACGACCCCAACAACACCGGCGGATCACAACTGAATACAGAAATGAAGCAACCCGGCACGTAAGCCGTGTCAACCTCAAAGGAGAGTGTCATGCACCTGTCAATGCACAATTGGATGCGCAGCGAACCCATCGAAACAACGATCGCGCGCCTGGCGAAGTATGGGTACAAGAGCATCGAGATCAGTGGTGAGCCAGAGCAGTACGATGCCAAGCACGTGCGCGGACTGCTCGATCATTACAACCTCGATTGCTGGGGTGCGGTCACCCTCATGGTTGACAAGCGCAATATGCAGAGCAGCGATGAGGCAATGCGCGCCTCAAGCGTGCAGTACGTCAAAGACTGCATCCAGCTCGTCCACGACCTGGACGGTCAGATCCTGACGCTTGTTCCGGGCACCGTGGGCAAGGTCGTGCCCGACTCCACGCCGGAAAACGAGTGGACGTGGCTTGTCGAAGGCGTGTCAGAGATCTACGACGTCGCCGAGGCCAAAGGAGTTCGAGTCGGCATCGAGCCTCTCAACCGATTTGAGTCCTACCTCATCACGCGCGCCGAGCAGGCCCTTGCCCTGTGCGACGCGGTCGGGCCGAACCTCGGTGTCGTGCTCGATGCCTTCCACATCAACATCGAGGAGGCAGATATGTTCGCCGCGATCCGCCTCGTCGGAGACCGCCTTGTCGACTTCCACGTCGCTGAAAACAACCGGATGCCCGCGGGCTACGGCGACTACGACTGGGAAAAGGTCATCGGCACTCTGCAGGAGATCGGATACGACGGCGCGCTCACGGCCGAGTTCGTCGCACCCGTCGATCGCACGCCTGCCAACAAGTACCCGAATGCGCTGGAGACGAACTTCGAGGGTCTCGACATCGATCCCGAGCAGCTCAAGTTCATCATCGATCACGGTTCCAGCGTGTTGACGGAAGAATTCTACGACTGGCTCGTCAAGGTAAATTCCGAGACGCTGCTGCCGCTGATTTAGGGATACACGGGATCTCAGCATGAGCAAAGTCGTCATCGTCGCCACGCTCGACACCAAGGGCCCGGAGGTTGCGTACCTCCGGGACCGCATTCACGCGCTCGGGCTCGAGACTCTAGTCGTCGACTCCGGAATCCTCGGTGAGCCACTCGGTATCGAGCCTGACGTGACGCACGCTCAGCTGGCCGAACGCGGGGGGATGACGCTTGCCACGCTGCAGAACTCAGGCTCACGCGGCAAGGCCGTCGAGATGATGCGCATCCTCGTGACCGACGTCATTCGCGAACGGTTCGCGGCGGGCGAGATCATCGGCGGCATCAGCGTCGGCGGCGTCGGCGCTGTGATGGGGGCTGCGGCGATCCAGACTCTGCCGGTCGGAGTTCCGAAGATCGTCGTTGCACCAACCGCATCCGGCCGGCACGAATTCGGCCCCTACGTGGGCACAACGGATGTCATGGTTGTTCACTCTGTGGTCGACATCCTCGGCCTCAACCCCATAGCGACGACGGTGTTCGACAATGTGGCGGCCGCCATGGCCGGCATGCTCGCCAACGGGCATCCTCTCGGCCCGCCCGAGCCAGGGCGTCGATATGTCGCGGCCACAATGCTCGGCAATACGACAACCGCCGTCGGCGCGCTGAAAGACCGTCTCACAGAGTTCGGCTACGAGACCGTCGTGTTTCATTCAAGCGGCGTGGGAGGCCCCGCGATGGAAGAGCTGGCTGCCCACGGACATTTCGTTGGCGTCGTCGATTACACGACAAATGAGATTACCGATCCGCTCACGGGCGGCATTCACGACGGCGGGCCCAATCGCCTGCGCCGCGTCGGCGAGAGCGGGCTCCCTCAGGTCGTGCTCCCCGGATGCATCGACTTCTCGGTGTTCGCTCCCCAAGCGATTCCCGAACGCCTTCGCGGCCGCGTGATGTACGACCACAATCCGGAGTACACGCTGGTGCAGACGAACCACGACGAGAAGAAACAGCTCGGCCGCATCTTCGCCGAGCGGCTGAATGCCTCAACCGGCCCCACGCATGTCATCATGCCGACCGGTGGACTGTCCTTACCCAGCACACCCGACGGCCCATTCTGGGATCCGCGTGGCGATGCGCTCTTCCTCGCCGAGGTTCGCGAACACCTGCGCCCCGACATCCCCATCGATGTCGTCGATCTGCATATCAACGATCCGAAGCTCGGCCAGAAGGCTGCCGAGCTCTTTGTATCCCTGATGCCTAAGGAGGCACCATGAACCCCCGTCCAGAGCGCGTGATCACCAAACTGACTTCGGGTGACGACGATTTCCGCGCAAAATTTCGGTCGTGGAATCACGCGTACCTCTCGTACGTCGACATCGAAGAGTACCTGAAGACGAAAGACACAATTCTCGTGCCGATGGCGAGCACAGAACAGCATGGTCCGCATCTGCCGCTGTACACCGACACGATCACCGCTACCGAGATCGCCGATCGGGTATCCGAGGCCATCGGCGTTCTGCACACGCCGCCGTTGTGGGCAGGGTACTCACCACAGCACATGTACGGCGCCGGCCAGGGCCGAGGCACCGTGACCCTGCGCGCGAGCACGCTGCTGAACCTGATGAACGATGTCGCTCGAAGCCTCATTCATCACGGGTTCAACCGCATCATCTTCATCAACGGCCATGGCTCGAACGTCAAAGTTGTCGATCCCGTGCTGCGTAAGCTCCGTTACGAGACCGGTGCGCTGATCTCGTTCGTCAAGCCATATATGGAGCGCTACACAGGAATCCTCGAAGGCCTCATGGAAAACCCACCAGAAGAAACACCCGGTTGGCACTCGAGTGAACTCGAGACGAGTCAGGATCTTGCGTGGAACCCCGACCTGGTGCGCATGGAGCGCGCCGTCGACACGCGTGCGCACACGCCGGCCTTCCTCCCGAAGGCGTTCAGCAAAGAGGACGGAATGCCCGACACGGATTTCGAGGGGTACCAGTACTTCACCTTCCCCATGGACCACCATGAGTTCGTCGAGAATGGCATCATCGGAAATCCATTGCGCGCGACGGCAGAAAAAGGCGAGGAAGCGTTCAGGCGCCTCTCGGAGCATGTGGCGCGAGGCGTACGTGAACTCGAAAAGGTACCCGTCGACGTACACACGCGTGAATTCACCGATCGCACGTTGTGAACCAGCGTGACTTATAGTGATTCCTGTGACAGATGACGCGACAATGACGGCAACCGAAACATCCGAGAGCCGCGTCGAGCGCGCCTACGAATGGCTTCTCGCCGAGATCACGGGATTTCGCGTGCGCGCCGGCTCCCCCCTGTCGGAGAACAAGGTTGCGGGCCAGCTCGGGATCAGTAGAACGCCGGTGCGCGAAGCTCTGCAGCGTCTCGAAAAAGAAGGACTGGTCAAACGGACCGACAACGCCAGGTTCACGGTCTCCCAGATCAATTCACGCGAAGTCAACGACGCGTGCGATCTGCTCGAAGTGCTCGATACCTATCTCTTTCGCAAAGCGTCGAGCAAACTCACCGACGATGACATCGCTGCTCTGCTGGCGAACGTGGCGCAGATGTCCCAGAGCGCACTGGAAGGCGATCGTGCAAAGTGGGCGGAGGCGGACACCGCGTTTCACCGACTCGTGAATACGGTGGCCGACAACCAGCTCGTGGCGAGCACGGTCAAAGAGGTTCGCCGGCGCATACAGCGTTTCTGGTTGCGGGCTGCCTCGATGGAGCACCGCCTCGAAACCTGTTCCGAGGAGCACCGGGTTCTGGCCGAGGCGATGATCGCCAAGGACTACGATGCGATCGGACCTGCGGTCGTCGAACACATCGAGCACATGCGCACGAGCATGCTCGACATGCTGGCGAGCGCGGCTCTGCTCTTTGGCGACGAGCAGTAGAGGGCTACGAGACTCCCAGGTATTTGCTTTGCACAGCCTTGTCGGATGCGACCTCGTGCGCAGAGAGGTCGGCCGTGATGTGACCGTTGACCATGATGAGAATGCGATCGCAGAGCTCTGTCGCAAACCGCAGGTTCTGCTCGACAAGCAGCACCGATTGCCCCTCACTCACCAGGTCGCGGAAGACGGTGGCGAGATTGTCGACGACGGCCGGCGCGAGACCCTCAGATGGCTCATCCATGATGATCAGGCGCGGGTTGGACAGCAACGCCCTGGCGATCGCGAGCATCTGCTGCTCACCGCCGGAGAGGTCGGCCCCTCCGCTTTTCCTGCGCTCGGCGAGTCGAGGAAAGAGATCGTAGACAGATTCCACGTTCCAGCGCCCGTTCTTTGAGCCTCCCACCATTGTGAGGTGTTCATGAACGCTCAGCGACGGAAAGATTCGCCTCCCTTGTGGCACGTAGGCGATACCCGCTCGATTGATGTGATAGGGCTGCCTGCGGAGGACAGAAACGCCGTCGAACTCCACAGTGCCGCTCTGAGCCGGGATGAAGCCTGCGATGGTGTTCACAAGAGTGGATTTCCCCATACCGTTTCTTCCGAGCATCCCGACCGGCTCGCTGCCCATCTCGAACGAGACGTCTTGAAGCACGTGCACGCGACCGTACGAGACATTCAGATCGGAAACTTTGAGGAGAACGTCAGATGCCTGACCGACATTCTCCTGATCACGCTGCGTTGTCAACGGAACCTCCCAAATAGATCTCGCGAACACGTTCACTCGATCGGATATCTTCTGGCGTACCTTCGAGGATCTTTTCACCGTCATGCATGACGATGACTCGAGACGCAACGGCGAGAGCGATGTCCATGTCGTGTTCGATCAGAAGCAGGCTGATCTCTTCCGGAATGTCGCGCAAGAGCGTCACGAGGTGTTGACGCTCAACCGGCGAGAATCCCGCGGCAGGCTCATCGAGCATCAGAAGCTTGGGTTGAAGCGACAGCGCCATGGCGAGCTCAAGCTGGCGTTGTTCACCGTGCGAGAGGTCAGCGACAACGGCCGCACCTTTCCCACTCAGGCCGACACGCTCGAGAAGTTGGCTGACGCGCTCCCACCGCGCAGAACTGTAACGGGCAGGGCGCAATGACCTCCCGCGAAACTCGCTCCGCCCCAGTGCGACGAAAACATTCTCGGCTGCCGTCAGCTGTTCGAAGAGGCGGGAGGTCTGGAAGGTTCTGGCCAGCCCCCGGCCAGCGCGCTTCGCCGTCGAAAGGTGCGTCAGATTCTCCCCAAAGAGCTCGATGCGACCGCTGCTGACCGGGAAGACACCCGCAATCAGATTGAAGACCGTCGATTTTCCCGCACCGTTGGTGCCGATCATGCTGATCCGCTCACCGCGGGCGACCTCGAGACTTACATCTCGAACGGCGCGCACTCCGCCAAAGCTTTTGGAGACCGCGTCGACTTTCAGCGCGATGTCATCGTCTCGCATTCTCGGTCCTTTCCGGTCAGGGCTGGCGGGCACACCGTCTGCTTGCGCATCGGCGTGCCCGCCGGCGTTGGCTATTGCAGGTCGTCGCAGGAGGAGAAGCGCTCGTACGACTTCGTACTCTCCTGCGTCACGCCCTTCGTCTCACTCACGTTCTTGACTGTGAGCGTGCCGTCATCGCCCGCGACGACTTCAACGATGAAGTTGTCGACGATCGCTTGGTTGTTCTCGTCGACAGTGATCTCCCCGGTTGGACCCATCCATTTCGTTGCGCTCAGTGCATCGCGGAAGGCACTCTGGTTGTCTCCGAGGTCACCCTCTGTCGTTTCGATGGCATTCAGGATCGGCATGACGGAGTTGTAATACAGCATCGAGAAGATCGTCGGTGCATCAAACTCGGCATTCGGCTGGGCAGCGTACGCTTCATTGAATTTCGCCCATTCAGGGTTGTCATAACCTGCGCCGGGAACCGGGCTCCCGCTAATCATTCCCTCTGCAGCGACGGCGATGTCTGCCTTTGCGCCAAGAGCCGTTGTGTCAACGGCGATACTTCCGCCGACGAGAGGCACGTCAAGGCCGGCACTGACAGCCTGCGAGAGGAAGCCTGCCGCATCTGCACCACCGAGACCCGCATACACGGCATCCGTGTTTTCAGGAATCTTGGTCAGCACGGTTGCGTAGTCCGTGGTTCCGAGAGGCACCCAGGACGCGCCGGTGATGGTGCCCCCGGCTGCACAGTATTCCGAGAAGAACCCACCCGCGTTGTCGTACGGGAAGGAGTAGTCATCTGCCAGGAGATAGATGTTCTTGTAGCCGAGCTCGTTGAACGCATAGTCCCCGACCCCTCCCATCCACATCGCAGCGTCGCCATGGAATCGGTAGAAGTTCTCGGCCCCGAGCAATGTCATCGATACGGGGCTGGCCGCACCGTTGACAAAAGTCACCTCGGGAACCGTCGTTGCGTACTGCGCGATCGTCTCCCCCGCGTCACCGGAGAGCGGGCCGAGCTCAATGTCGACAGCCTCGTTCTCGACGAGCTTCTTGACTTTGCTCTGGGCCGATCCCGGCGTCCCGTCGGTTCCTTCGTAGATGAATTTCACAGTGACGTCGCCAACCGTCCCCCCGTTCATATCTCCGTCGAAGTTCGACATCGCCGCGCCGATTGCGGCCTTTGTTTCGTCCATGCCGAAGGCATAGGTGCCGGTGTCTGTCGTGAGCACACCGATCGTGATTTCCTTGTTCCCGCTGTCTCCCCCACCGCCACCGGACGAACATCCGGTGACGAGGAGTAGCGTTGACGCGCTGAGGGCGGCAGCCGCCAGCAGGCCATTTCTCTTCGTGAGCTTCATTGCTGCTTTCCTTTCGAGAGTGCACGATCCGCCGAAGGCTCGGTCGGGGTTCCTTGCCGCAAGGTCTTGTCGGAAGAACGTGGCTTTGTGGTTCGCATTCGATCCGAGACGCGCCGCAGCTGGTGCCCAACGCCCGCGAGACCCGCGGGCGCGAGGTACAGCACGGCGATGAACACGAGGCCGGTGAGGGTCATGTGCCGGTCGGTGAAATCCTGGGCGAAGTTGTCGAGGAAAACGAAGACGATCCCGCCGATGAACGCGCCGCCAAGCGAGCCAATCCCACCGACGACAGCGACGACCAGAATGTCGAGGGTGAATGGGAGATCGACGATGTCGGGCGTTGCCTGACTTCGATCGAGAACCAGAACGATTCCACCGACCGAGGCGATGAAGGCTGCGAATGTGATGCCCGCGATGCGGTAGCGGTTGACGTTGTAGCCCAGAGCGCTCATGCGCTCTGGGCTATCGCGAATGCCCTGGAGCGCCAGCCCGAAGGGTGTCGACACGACGAATCGACACAGGAGATAGCAGCCGATAGCCAGCGCGAGAGCGAAATAGTAGAAGGTTTGCAGGTTACTCAAATCCAGCAGGCCCCAGTCGGGCCGCGGCACGGGGGCCAGTCCGCGCCGAGCATTTGTCACCTCAATGGCCTGCGCGGCCCACGAGTAGAACACCTGCCCGAGGGCGAGGGTGATCATCAGGAAGTAGATCGCCTTCGTTCGAGCCGCGATCAGCGCCGTGAGGAACCCCGCGAGGGTTCCGGTCGCGAGCCCAATCAGAATCGCGCTGAACATCGGAAGCCCAAGTTGCACCGTCGCGTAGGCAACACCGTACGACGAAATGCCGGCGATGGTCATCTGAGCGAGCGAGAGCAGCCCGACGTAGCGGTTGAGAAAGACAAGGCTCATCGCGATCGTCCCGAGCCACAACGTCTTGATGCCAACGTTTGGAAGCCAGAAACGCGGGCGATCGACCAGGTACGGGAAGGCAATGGCAACGATCACAAGCAGCAGGCTGAAGATGAGCGCATATCGCCGCAAGAACGGTACGCGTGACTTGTGATTCAGCACAGGAGTCTGGCTCATGCCGTCCTCCCCAGAATTCCCTGCGGTCTGAAGGCGAGAACCACGACCATCAGAGCGAACGTCAGCACGAGCGCGTAGGTCGGCGCGAGAACGAGTGTGTACTGCGACACAAGCCCGACCAGCACGGCTCCGACCGCCGCGCCCGGAATGCTCCCCATTCCGCCGACGATGACGACCACGAGAGAGTACAGCAGGTACGTACCGTCTTGGCCTGGCTGCAACGGAAACAGCGTGCCGCCGACCACCCCCGCGAATCCGGCAAGGGCCGAGCCGAGAAAGAAGATGACGGTGAACACGACGCGCACGTTGACCCCGGTTGCGGAAGCCATCTGACTGTCGTCTACTCCTGCGCGCACGCGAGATCCGAAACGTGTCCGAGAGATAAACAGAGTCAGGGCGACACCGACGACAATCGCGATGCCGAGAACGAGAAGACGGATGAGCGGGTACTGGCCGATAAAGGGCACGTCGACGCCCTGCTGGACATTGGCTTCGATTGGAACCTGAGTCGCGAGTCCGCCGAAGGACGCCATCATCAGGTCGGTGCCGATAATCGCGACGCCAAGCGTGATCAGGGCAACTCGCATGTCGTCGTGCTGGAAACGGCGGATGAGTCCGTGATAGATGAGCAGTCCGAGAAACCCGACGGCAATGGCTCCACCGAGTGCCCCGATAATCCAATTGCCCGTTGCAGTCGCGATGACGTAGCCGAGATACCCGCCCAGCAAAAAGCTCGTGCCATGAGCGAGCGTGATGACGCGCATCAGGCCAAAGATCAGGGTCAGACCGCTCGCGACAAGGAAATACACACCGGCGAGCGTCAGCCCGTTCAACGTGACCAGCAGAACCTGCTCCATCTCGCCCTGTCCTCACTCCAGTGTGCTTTGGACCATACAGAGCTGGACACCTATTTGTATCCAACCATGTATACAACTAACTATCTGTACCCTAAAGGCACCCACAGGCGGTGTCAACCAGTGACGCCGCGAAAGGCGCAGGAGAGGGAGGAACCTTGGACCGAGCCGGGCGAGAATCCGTCAGAGGGCGCGCCGAGCAGGTCGACCTCAATCTGGTTGGTGACAGGAGTCGATACGGGGAAGGCTGTGAACCATCGCAGCCAAGCTCTTAATCTTCGGTGCTCACCGCAAACCTGAAGCCGTTGTGATCTCGTACGAACTCTCTGCACAACGACTGCCGATGATCGAAGAGATCGACATCGCGCAGCTCGTGCGCGACCGCAATGACGCCGGCGAACCGCAGCCACTGAGCCAGGTGGCTGAGAAGCTCGGACTCGATCCGACCGCCTATCGGTGAGGGCCAGGCGCCTCGCCCTCACGAGCCTTTCCGGTTTCGAGGACGATATCTATGGTGTGCCTGCCCATGCAACGAAGAAGATGGACCTGGAAAAAACGCGCAGCGCCACGCAAGCACATCCGGAATATCACTCGAAGTGCGACGCCGCCTCACGCGCGTCGAACACCACGTCGTCGAGGTTGTCGCCCACCGCGTTGATGTGCCCGATCTTGCGCCCCGGACGCGGCTGCTTGCCATAGTTGTGCACCTTGACGGTTGGATGCTTCGCGAGCGCCTGCGGGTAGCGATCGGCCACCGAGCCCTCGGCTGGACCCCCGAGAATGTTGATCATCACCGACACGTCGTCACGCAGCCCCGTCGCGCCGAGCGGCAGGTCGAGCACCGCGCGCAGGTGCTGTTCGAACTGGCTCGTCGTCGAGCCGTCCTGCGTCCAGTGACCCGAGTTGTGCGGGCGCATCGCGAGCTCATTCACGAGCAGGCGATCGTCTGTCGTCTCGAAGAGCTCAACGGCGAACACACCGGTGACGCCGAGCCCTTCGGCAATGTCGACGGCGATCTGCGCGGCGACCTCGGCCACACGACCTGCCGAACCTGGCGCCGGGGCGAAGACCTCAGCGCACACGCCGTTCTTCTGCACCGTCTCGACGACGGGCCAGACGGCGAGCGGGCCAGACGGGCGCCTCGCCGTGAGCTGCGCGAGCTCGCGGCGAAAGTCGACGAGCTCCTCGACGAGAAGCGCTCCCCCGCGGCCGTCTTCGTTCAGCGCCGTGAACCAGTCGCTCACCTCGTGCGCCGTCGACACCACGCGCACGCCCTTGCCGTCGTAGCCTCCGCGCGGCGTCTTCACGACGGCCGAGCCTCCGTGCTCGTCTATGAAGCTCTGCAGCTCGCTTTCTGTGCGTGCCGTGTTCCAGTCGGGAACCGGCAGGCCCAGCTCTGTGAGCTTCTCGCGCATGGCGATCTTGTCTTGCGCGTAGAGCAGCGCCTCGGGCCCGGGGTGCACCGCGGCACCAGAGTCGACAAGAGCGCGCAGCACGTTCTGAGGCACGTGCTCGTGATCGAAGGTGATCACGTCGACGCCCTTCGCAAATTCGAGCACCGTGTCGACATCGCGATAGTCGCCAACCCGCGTTGCGGCGAGCGACGCCGCCATGTTCTCCTGCTCGGCCAGCACGCGAATCTCGAGCCCCAGATTGATCGCGGGGGGAATCATCATGCGGGCAAGCTGACCTGCGCCAATGACACCGACTACGGGCATGCGTCGCTCCTATCGCCGTGAGGCTGTTTGAATTCTCAGTCGATAGCGAACCAGTGTCGCTAAACTGCTCACTCCTCTATCTTCTCGCATGAAGGACGGATGCATGACGAATCACCGTGCCGCCCGGCTCCGGCAGCTCGGCATGCAGGTGGTCCGCTTCGGACTGGTCGGCGCCGCGGGCTTCGCCGTCGACATCGTCGTCTTCAATGCGCTGCGCCTCACCGTTCTCTCCCCCGAGAGCATCGAGACGGGCCCACTCATTGCCAAGGTGATCTCGACGACGCTCGCGATCATCACCAACTGGGTGGGCAATCGCTTCTGGACGTTCGCCGACACGCGACAGGCAAACACGGTGCGCGAGGCGAGCGAGTTCTTCGCCGTGAGCATTGCCGGCATGGGGTTCGGCCTCGGCAGCCTGTGGGTGTCGCACTACGTTCTCGGCTTCACGAGCGTGCTCGCCGACAACATCTCCTCAAACGTGATCGGCCTCGCGCTCGGCGCCGTGTTTCGGTTTGCGCTGTACCGCTGGTGGGTGTTCTCACCGACGCGCGCTGCCGCGCAGCATCCGGTTCCCGCGTCTGCGGGCCCCGCACGTCAGAGAGCAGAGGTCTCGTCGCGCAGCACCGAACCCGCCGCGTAGCCCCCGTAGCCGAGCTGCCCCTGCGCGCGCTCGATGAGATCGTGCAGCACGTTCTGCACCTGGTTGGCGCCAGGCACGTCCTTGAGAACGAGCGGCTTGTCGACGCCAGACGTGAGCACGATGTCTCCTGAGCGCGACATCGCCTGCAGCGGGCCGCGTTTGACGGTGACGGTGTAGCCGCGCGAGTGCAGCAGCTCGTTGCGCGTGCGCACAAAGAACCCCTGCCGCACGATCACACGGCGCGTCGTGAGCGTGTACCGACGGTTGAGCCAGGTGAAGTACGGCAGCAGCACAAACAGAAGGATCGCCGCGATGCCGCCGAACAGAAAAGTGAGGTTGATCCACTGCTCCCGGAACGACCCGAAGAAGTACGAGACGACACCGACAACGCCGATCAGAAGGACAACGGGAAGAATCAGGATGCGGCCATGGCGATGCATGCGGGCGACGACGCGCTCAGAGGCGTGCTCTCCCGTGCGGTTGTCCATGGCGTCCATTGTGCCGCACAACCGCGTGTCTCCGCTGCCAGCACGCCGAGCGCCGCCCGCGAGCTCCACCCCGCTCCGCTCCGTGCTGAACACCTGCGTTCAGCCATTCGGAGATCGTCCCGGAGCGTGGGCATGTTGGGCCCAACACGCCGTTCAACGCTCAAGATCTCCGAATGGCTGCACCGGACTCTCCGTCCACAAGCATCAACGCCGCATCAAATATCCCCCGTTCGTCGAACTCACTCCACCCGATGCAACTCTCTCGCGAGGGTACTCACATGGACATTTCGGATTTTCTTCACCGACACGGAGAGATCGCCCGGAGTTCAACACTCCTTCGCCACGGAGCGTCTCGCCGCGACATCGCCGCTGCCGCGCAACATAACGAGATCACGCGCGTCATGTCGGGCTGGGTCGCCACGCCGAAAGCCGACGCCGAGCAGATTATCGCGGTTCGCTCAGGGGGCCGTCTCGGCTGCATCTCTGCGTTGCGACGCTGGGGTCTCTGGGGTGCAGACGACACGCGACCGCATCTGGCGATGCCGTTGCACGGTCGAAGTCTGCCCCGCTTCACCGTTCCCATTCGCGCGACGGCGGCTGTGCCGCATCCGCACTCGCCTCTCACAGTTGACACACGCCCCCGGCTCGGCGCACCAGTTCGGCATTGGTCTGCACACCCAGCTGATGAGGAGCTCGACTGGATCGTTGAACCTGTTGAGGCCATCCGCCACGTTCTGCAGTGCCAAGACATCGAGCACGCCGTAGCGTGCGTGGACTCTGCGCTGCATCATGACGCGATCAGCCTCACAGATTGGCTCACTATCGCGCACGACCTTCCGCCGTCACGCAGCGTGTGTCGAAACTTGGTCGATGCGCGGGCAGACTCCGGACTCGAGAGTCGCATCAGGGTGAGACTTGTGCGGCTGGGGCACCGAGTCGATGTGCAGGTTCCTCTACCCGGGGCAAGCGATCTCGACTTGCTCGTCGACGACCGCGTGGGTATAGATCTCGACGGAGACAGTTTTCATTCGACACCGGAGCAACGCAAGCGCGACCTCGCCAAAGGTCTCATCTCGATGAAACAGGGCATTCCCACTGTCAGGGCCGGCTATTCCCATGCGCTCAACAGTTGGGACATCGTGTATGAGGCACTCACCCGGTTGCTCACGCTCACAGCACCGCGCACAGGTGACGTTCGCCGGTGAGCACCGAGCGTTTACGCATTCGGAGACGCGCAAATTCGTACGGCGTGTCGTGCGCGACACGCCGTATGGAGAGCGGGACCTCCGAATGGTTGATCAGGTTCGCGGTGAGGAGTCGGCGACCGGGCGCAGGTGCGTGACGTCGCCAGCCGAGATGCTGCGCAGAACGGCCTCCCCCTCGGGTTGCACGAGGAGGCATCCGTCGGCGTCGAGCCCGCGAGCGACGCCGACAAGGTCGCCGTCGGGAAGCTGCACCTTCACCGCCTGTCCGAGGGTTTCGCACGCGGCGCTCACCTGCGAGACGAGGCCAGCCGCCCGCGCATCGCCGCCCGACGACACGAACGCCTCGTACAGCTCGCGCAGCTGCGTCAGGTAGAGCGACAGCACGGCGTCGACGCTGTAGGTGCGGCGGCACTCGATGGCGAGGGACGTCGCGGTATCCACAGGCAGCTGATCGCGCGTCATCGCCGTGTTGAGCCCCGCGCCGACGACGACGGCGAGCTCATCGCCCGCGACGAGCTCACTGAGGATGCCGCTGATTTTCCGCCCGCGCACGAGAACATCGTTCGGCCACTTCAGCGAGGCATCGGCCGCGCGCATGCCGGCGCCGGCCAACAGCATCTGCACGGTACGCGTCATGGCGAGCCCCGCCATGAGCGGAATCCACCCGAGACGATCGGCAGGCACGGCGGGGCGCAGCAGCACCGTCGTGGCGAGGCTCGACCCCGGAGGGGTCGTCCACACGCGATCGAGGCGGCCTCGTCCCGATGTCTGCGCGTCCGTTGCCACGACAGAGAAGTCCGGCACGGCCGGATCGGCGGCTCGCGCGGCACCTTCGGCATTTGTCGAACCGGCTTCATCGAGCCACGTGATGTGCGACGTGACGTCGAGACTAGAGGAGAGATCGGGGGCGGTCATGCTTACAGAATATGGCGCGGGGCGGCGGCGAGCAGCATCCGAATGTGTCGATAACCACCAACACAACCGAAACGGCTTGTCAGAACCCTCCAAGGGCATCACGGTGGGTTGCCAAGATAGAGTGAACGTCGTGACTCCAGACGACAGCTCGAACGAGCCCGATATCACTACGACGGCCGGAAAGCTCGCCGATCTCAAACTCCGCTATCACGAGGCCGTGACGGCGTCAGGCGAAGCCGCCATCATCAAGCAGCACGCCAAGGGCAAGATGACGGCCCGGGAGCGCATTGAGAAGCTGCTCGACCACGGAAGTTTCGTCGAGCTCGACGAGTTTGTGCGCCACCGCACCTACGCCTTCGGCATGGACGCCAAGCGGCCGTACGGCGATTCCGTCGTCACGGGAACCGGCACGATCGGCGGCCGGCAGGTGGCCGTCTATGCGCAGGACTTCACGATCTTCGGCGGTTCGCTCGGCGAGGTGGCCGGCGAGAAGATCATCAAGGTGATGGACCATGCCATGAAGTGCGGTGTTCCCCTCATCGGCATCCTCGACTCGGGCGGAGCCCGCATTCAAGAGGGCGTCGTCGCCCTCGGCAAGTACGGTGAGATCTTCCGTCGCAACACAGCGGCATCCGGCGTGATTCCGCAGATCTCCATCGTGATGGGCCCGGCGGCCGGCGGTGCCGTGTACTCCCCGGCGCTCACCGATTTCGTGATCATGGTCGACAAGACGAGCCAGATGTTCGTCACGGGGCCCGACGTCATCAAGACGGTGACGGGCGAAGACGTCGGCATGGAAGAGCTCGGCGGCGCCCTCACGCACAACACCCGCTCCGGTGTCGCCCACTACCTCGCCAGCGACGAGGACGACGCACTCGACTACGCGCGCACCCTGATCGGGTATCTCCCCGACAACAACCTCACTGACCCGCCCTCGTACTCCTCGGAGTTCGACTTTGAGACGACGGATGCTGATCAGAAGCTCAACACGATCATTCCCGACTCCCCCAACCAGCCGTACGACATCGTCTCGGTGATCGAGCACCTCGTCGACGACGAAGAGTTTCTCGAGGTTCAGCCGCTGTTCGCGCCGAACATCGTCATCGGCTTCGCGCGCATTGAAGGCACAAGCGTCGGCATCATCGCCAACCAGCCGAACGCCATGGCCGGCACCCTCAACATCGAGGCGGGCGAGAAGGCGTCGCGCTTCGTACGCTTCTGCGATGCGTTCTCGATTCCGATTCTCACACTCGTCGACGTTCCCGGCTACCTGCCCGGAACCGACCAGGAGTGGACGGGCGTCATCCGCCGCGGCGCGAAGCTGCTGTACGCCTACGCCGAAGCGACGGTGCCGCTCGTCACCGTGATTCTGCGCAAGGCCTACGGCGGCGCGTACATCGTGATGGGCTCCAAGCAGCTCGGCGCCGACATCAACCTCGCGTGGCCCACAGCCGAGATCGCCGTGATGGGCGGGCAGGGCGCCGTCAACATCCTCTACCGCAACGAGATCAAGAAAGCCGAAGAGAACGGCGAAGACATCGCGGCGGTTCGCACCCGCCTCGCGAACGAGTACACGTACAACGTCGCCAGTCCGTTCCTCGCCGCCGAGCGCGGCGAGCTCGACGGGGTGATCGAACCCGCGGCGACCCGTGTCTCGATCGCCAAGGCCTTCCGCTCGCTCAAGGGCAAGCGGTCGCAGACTCCGCCGAAAAAGCACGGAAACATTCCGCTGTGATGAACGCCGGACGACACGCCTCCCCCGTCACCGACGGCGAAGAAGCACACCCCGAAAGAGCGTTTCGTTTTGTGCGCGGCAACCCGACAGAAGACGAGGTCGCCGCGGTCAGCGCCGTGATCGCCACAGCCGTCGCTGAGGCGCGCGAGTCTGGTCTCGCCGATGGCGAGGCGATCCCGAGCGAGTGGTCGCGCTCACAGCGGCCCATTCGACACCCTCTGACGCCGGGTCCCGGACGGTGGCGCAACTTTACGGCATAATGTCTCGTGCGCTCTCGGAGCCTCACGGCTTGCGAGAGTGGGGGACCTTGTCCCCTAAAGTGCCGACTAGCGTCGGACGCCCATCCCCACAAGAATAGTAATTGCTAGGTGGCACTCTATGAGTTTCACCATGAGCCGGTTATCCACCTAGGGAATGGATTTCCGGTTTGGGGGCGGATGAGAACGATATTCGGGTTGTCGTTGTCATCCGGGGCTTGAGGGGGACCGGAATTAGGGAGCCGGTCCCCCTTTTTCCATGCCGGCGGATGCTGTCAGCGTCGCTCGCTTCGCGGAATCTCCAGCCACACGTCGACGTCGTCTTCCGTGTCGCCGGCGGCTTGTCGGCATTCTCTCCCCTCTGCCGATACATTTGTGATGTTGGATTGACTCACAGAGGAGCAGAGAGATCGAAGCATCGCAAAATACACTTCTCGGGTTCGCAGTACTTCGCGCGAACTACAACGCAAACGCCCGCACATACTTAGAAGGATTTCAGCCTTTCATTCTCTCAATACTCGCTGAATCGTCACTACCTCATCTTGAGCGAAGTGCAATTTCAGACGCGATCCACCAGAGCTTCGGAATTAGCATCCCGACGCTGGTCGTGCGCAATTTACTTCGCTTGATGAGGAAACAAGGTCTAACGGAGAACATCGGGAATGAAGTCGTTAGAATCACTGACAAAGGTATGGCCTCCGCCCCGGCACTTCAGCAACAGGTTATACAGTACAATCAACGACAAACCGAGTTAGTCTCCTCGTTCGAGAAGTTCGTCAACGAGCGATTTCCAGAACAGGCGGGCCAATTATTAGCCGCTCCGTCGACTACGTTAGCTAGCTATTTCGAGCTACACGCCGCCCCCCTATTAAATCAGGCGCTGCGCGGACAATCTAGTTCACGTGCCCCAAACCCAGGGGCGGACTTTATTATCGCTTCGTTCGTGACCTATCTCTCTTCGAACGATCAGTCTCGGTTCGGGTATGTGGTGGAAGCTGCAAAGGGCGCTATGTTGTCAGCAGTCTTACTTCTGGACACGTCGAGTCTCTCAAATTCATTGAGGGATCTAACACTTGTTCTCGATACGCCAGTCCTGATGGACGCTCTTGGATTCCACGGCAAGCTTGCGCAGGCTGCTACAGCCCAGTTGATATCTCTGGCACTGGATCAGGCGGCGGAGGTAACGACTTTTGACCACAGCGTAAGCGAGCTGAACGGAGTACTCGAGCATGTCAGCCAAGCTCTTCGCAATGGAAGTCGAAGCCGTTCAACTTCCTTGGGATACCTTCACTTCGTTGATATCGGTGCAACTCCAGCAGACATCGCGCTTTTACAAGGTCGGCTCGATGCACGTCTCAACGAAGCACGCATCCAGGTGGTCTCTCGCCCCGACGGTTACTACCAGTACGGTCTCGACGAAGGAAGACTCGAAGACATCATTCAATCCAAAGTCCACTATTTTCAAGACGCAGCCAGAGTAAACGATGTCGTCTCGCTATCTTCGACGCACCGACTCCGCAAGGGACGTCGAAGCAAAGAGCTAGAACATTGCAGAGCAATACTTGTTACCTCCAACACTGGTCTCGTGAGCGGCGCAATCGAATTTGAAAAGGCTAGCTCGAATTTTCCGTTGGCAATAACGACAGACGCCGCCGCCAGCGTCTTGTGGGTGCGTAGCCCTGCTACAGCGCCAGACGCGCCTCGGGAGATGCTTCTGGCCGCGGCCTATGCGGGAATGCAGCCTACCGCAGCTGTGTGGACCAAATATTTGGAAGAAATCGAAACTCTCGAGTCCAATGAAACGGTTAGCGCTGACGAAGCTCTGATACTCAGAACAAGCCGAACAAGCCGACAGTCGCTCATGGAGGAGTCACTTGGTCAGACCGAGGCCATTACATCTGAGTCCCCACTCGCTGCCCTTGATCGGATACGAATGGAAGCTACTGCGCCGTTTGAGAAGCAGATCCGCGAGTTGAAAGAACGAACAACTGAAGCAGTAGCAGTTGCAGACGGAGCGTCCGCAGCTTGGCTCGAACATTTGGAAGCAAGAACGAGCGCCGAGAAAGAGCTCAATACAGTTAAGAGTTCAGAAGCCGCGCTCGCGGCCGAAATATCAATGATACGTTCAGACGAGCAGTCGAAGCTGATTAATATACGGGCGCGATCAAAGGCAGTTGCCCACCAATGGCGGTGGGCCATTTTGGTGACCGTCCGATGCCTCAGTATTCTGCTGATACTAGGTGCTGTGATTTTGTTTCTCGCTTTGCCCGACCCTGCGGGTCACACGGGAGCCCTAATCGTTGGTCTTGTAGGGTTCGCCAGCTTGCTTATCCCGCTTATTCCTCGCCGATTGAGGTACGCAGACACCTTGGAGAGCGCTCTAGCCCGCTGGATCGAGAGACGGCGGCTCGTTAGCCTTGGATACGATCCGGCTCGCGAGATGAATTGATTACCTTTCCACGACACGACGGCGATCTATATTCACCCGAGTGACGCTGTACTCCTCGTCTCCGCGAACTACATGAGCAATTACCGACGCGTGAAGCGGATGCTGTCAGCGTCGCTCGCTTCGCGGAATCTCCAGCCACACGTCGACGTCGTCTTCCGTGTCGCCGCTTCCGGGCTGCGGAGTGCTCACGCCAACGATCGTCACGGCGGCGTCCGACCGCACCGGAGCTGTGCGCACGATGAGCCGCTCCGTTTCTGCGGCGTCGATCGCCTCGGCGACGCGAGCGAGCACCCGGTGCTGCTCTGCGGCATCCAGATCATCGATCGTTCCCTCGTCGAGCAGCTGCACGATGATGCCACGGCGACGGGCGGCGAGCGCGGCGTCGCGAACGCGGTCGTTCACGAGGGCGCGACCGCGAATGTCGTCACGCAGCCGCGCTTCGAGAAGGCGCGCCTGATTTCGCTCGGCATCCGTCAGTCGACCGTTCGCAAGCACCACGTCACGCAGCATGGGGCCGGCGATGCGGCTCGCCGTCTCGAGGCGCTCACGGCGCTCTGATCGGTGCGCGTGCTGCGCTGCCTCCCAGCGCACGGCCTCGCGCTCCGCATCCATCAGCTGCGCGGCGCCAGCCTCGGCCTTCTGCAGCGCGCCGGTCATCACGTAGGCGAGAACCACCCACGCAACGGCGCCCGTCACGCCGATCTGCGCCGAGCCGACGAAGCCGCACCAGACAACCGAGTAGATGACCAGAAACAGCGTTCCCGCCGCGGCCATCATCTTGTGGCCGCGCACCATGATGATCGTGAGAAGCGTGCCCTCGGCGTTTGTGTGCCATGTGGCATAACCGTTGTCTGCCGTCGCGTCGAGCTGGCTCGTGACGAGCAGGGTAATGACGACGGTGCACGAGAACGCGAGCGCGGCTGCCCATGTGGGCAGCCCACGGCCACCAAAGGGCCAGAGCACAAGCACCGTTGTCGCGCTATACACGCACAGGGCGACGACGACGGGCGCTGGATGCGTCGGCACACCCATCGTCAGCACGCCGCGCGCGATGTGGTACACCGAGAACACGGCGGCAAGGGCGATGAGGCTTGACCGCGGGATGCTGTTCACGCCCTCGCCTCCTCTGCAGACCAGCGCAGCACGACGACAGCGCCAGCGCCCGGAGCCGAGCGCACCTGCGCATCGCCACCGACCGCCGTCATGCGCTCGACGATCGACACGCGAACGCCGAGGCGGTCAGTGGGAACGGCGGCGGGATCGAAGCCGACGCCGTCGTCGATCACCTCGATCGTCGCCGTCGTGCGAGTGTTGGAGACGACGACGCGGCGGCTCACCTGGGCGGCTGCCCCCGCGCCTGCCGGGCCCCCAGCATGTTCTGCGCTGTTGACCATCGCCTGCACCGCAGCGAGCCCCATGGCGTTGGCGACCCCCTGCGGAACAACGGCTCCAGCCGCTGCCGTGCTTTCTACCTGAAAATCGTGCTCCATCATCTGGGCAGCGATGCGCAGGCGTCCGCCCATCTCTTTGAGCGTCACAGATGACTCGTCTTCTGCCGGGTCGAAGCCCGCCTCGCGCAGCTCCGTCAAGGCGTGCTGCGCGATCTGCACGGCGGCGCGCTCCGCTTCAGCGCCCGACGCGCGCTCGGCCGCCTGCAGCGCGGCAAGCACGTTGTCGTGCACGAGGGCGTCGACCTCGACGCGTTCCGCCTCGATGGCATGGGCACGAACGGCGCGGTCGTAGCGCACGAGCGCGGCGTCGCGCGCAGCATCCACTCGTCGCGCTGTCTGCCGAAACATCACGACGAGCACGACGATCACCATGCCGAAGATCGCGCCGTACAGGGCGTCAAGAATGCCCACGTCGATGTTGCGGAAGCCGAATGGCCCAATCGAGCGAACGAGTCCGAACAGAATCGGCACGCCGATCGTGTACGCGACGGCCCACACGATGGGAAAGGCGATTGCCGCACACGCCGTCGCGACGGTGAGCAGGTACCAGATCCACGGCTCCCCCGGCTGCCCGCCGAGCTGAAATCCGGTGGACGAGGGCCAGACGACGAGAGCGCCGATGTAGACGACGGCGAAGACCCCGGCTGCGGTGCGCAATCCGCGCCGCAGCAGTCCCGTGACCACGACGACCACGAGGGGAACAAAGGTGAGAACGAGAAGAACGATGCCCGCGTCGACGCTGCCGCCCACAGCGAGCTGCACCGAGCGAGGCGTCGGCAGCTCGGGTGCCATCATCGCGAACACGAGCGCCTGCGCGCCGAACACGAGCACGGCGATGACAAGCACGAGCGAGATCATGTTCTCGACGCGCGTGCTCGTGAAGACCCGCGAGCGGCGGCGCCCGGCCTCGAACGACGCGAGCACAGGCGGTTTGCTGTCGCTACCCGGCATCCGATCCGCCCGGGTTGAGCTCGGGGAGGATGCCGTCTTCGACGGCGCGGCGCAGCAGGTCGACCTTCGTCGGTGCCGGGCGTCCCACCTCGATGTACTTCTTGCGGATGCGGTCGAGATGCTGCTTCACTGTTGACGGCGCAACGCCGAGCTCTGTGGCCACCTGCTTCATCGGCAGCCCCGACGCATAGAGGTGGAGCACGTCGCGCTCGCGCCGACCGAGCTGCACCGACGCGAACTCAGAATCTGCCTCGATCGCGCTTGCCCACTCGAGGTTGTTGAGCACCCCACCCGAGGCGACTTGCTCGATCGACCCGATGACCACGTCGGTGGGAGACGACTTCGGAATCACACCGGCCGCCCCCGCGGCGAGCGCCTGCCGCACGAGCGCCACCCGGTCGGCGATGCTGTGGATGAGCACGGCCGCGCCCGTCGCCTGCACGCGCGTGACGTTTGTCGTGACGTCGCTGCCGTCACCGAGAGACAGGTCGAGAACGGCGATGTCGACGGGAGCCTCACCCCCCGGGGTGTCGCTCACGGCCGAAAGATAGTCGTCGACGCTCGACACGCTGAAGGCGACGGTATGCCCCGCACCCGTGCACGCTGCCTGAAGTCCCAGCCGCACGGACTCGTGATCGTCGATGATCGCCACACTCACCATGGGACTCATCGTATCGGCAAACCACAGCAACCTTGCGGACGTCGGTCAGCTTTCGTCAGGCGCGCACAAACGACGCGACGGCCTCCACGTGGTGGGTGTGCGGAAAAAGGTCGAAGGCCCGCAGGCTGGTGAGCTCGTATCCGGATGCTGCAAAGGCGCCGGCGTCGCGGGCGAGAGCCACGGGATCGCACGCGACGTACACGATCTGAGCCGGTTCGAGTTGGGCGAGCTGCGCGGTGACCTGCGTGCCCGCGCCCGCGCGCGGCGGGTCGAGCACGACTGTCGCGTCGCGAAAAGCGCGACGTTCGACGGGCGAGAGCCGCGTCAGCAGATTGGTGAGATACCGGTCGACGCGCGCCGTCTCGGCCTCAATGTTGCCCGCAATCAGGTTGCGCCGAGCATGACGCGTTGCACCGGCATCCGCTTCAACGCTTGTCATGCGCACGGTGTCGCCGAATCGATCCTGCACCGCCGCGGCAAGCAGCCCGACGCCGCCGTACAGGTCGAGGTTGTCGGCACGCGGCTCGAAGAGCGCACCGTCGATGGCGCGCTGCACGGCCTCGGTCAGGGTTGCCGCAGCGCCGCGGTGCACCTGCCAGAAGCCGCCCGCGTCAACGGCGAACCCTCGGTCACCCACCCGCTCGATGACGGTGCCCGCCGCCGCCAGATCGTCGGGGCCGACGCAGAGCAGAGCATCCGAGCCGCTCGGGTCGATGAGATCGATGGATGCTGCGCCCTCGACGAGCGCGTCGAGTTCGACCAGCTCTGCCAGACGCGGCGTCGCCAGCGGAAGCGACGTGACGGGAACCACCCGATGCGATCGCGCGGCGTAGGGGCCCATTCGACCGTTCTCGTCAACGTGCAGCCGCACGCGCGTGCGCCAGCCGCGGCCTCCCGCCTCGTCATCACCCGCAATCGCCTCCACGGTGAACGCGGGAGCGGGCCCTCCGGCGAACTTCTCGAACGCCTCGCTCAGCACCCGGTGCTTGAGCGTGCGCTGGTGCTCGAGGGCGATGTGCCCAAACTCGGCGCCGCCGGCACGCTCTGTGGGGTCGCGGTCGACGGAGGCCTCGGCCCAGACGTGGTCGCGTCGATGCTCCGACGGCTCGAGAACGGCGACGGTCTCAGCACGCCAGAACGACTTCTTGCGCGCATCCGACACGCGCGCGAGCACCTTCTCGCCTGGGATCGCATCGCTCACGAAGACAACGCGGCCCTCGTGGCGGGCGACGAAGATTCCTCCGTGCGCTACGTTAGAAATGTCGAGCTCGATGGGCTGTTCCGGCGCAGACGTTGGCATGCTTTCGAGCATGTCACACCCCGCGCCCGCCCGAGAGGACCACATGCCCATCTTTCACCTGGCGTCGACGTCACCCGCCCGCCGCATGCTGCTGGCGCAGGCAGGAATCAACGCGCACGCCTTCGCGCCCGACGTCGACGAGCATGCCGCGGTCGAGAGCGCGGAGCGCGAAGCCGGCGTTCCCCTGACTCCGTCGCAGACCGTTGATCTGCTTGCGCGGGCCAAGGCGGAGGCCGGCGCGCGCCTGCTTCGGCAGCGAGGCGAGACGAGCGGCCTGGTGTTCGGCGGCGACTCCGTGTTCGTTCTCGATGGCACGATCTATGGCAAACCGCACACGCCGGAGGAGGCGCGGCGGCGCTGGCTGCTGCAGCGCGGGCGCACGGGAACGCTGTTCTCTGGGCACTGCCTGATCGACCTGGCAGCGAATGCCGACGCACGCAGCGTCTCGGCATCCGATGTCTCGTTCGCCTCCGACATGACAGACGGCGAGATCGACGCCTACATCGCGAGCGGCGAGCCGCTGAGCGTCGCCGGCGCGTTCACCATCGACAGCCTCGGGTCGGCGTTCGTCGATTCCGTGAGCGGCGACCCGTCAACGGTCGTCGGGCTCTCGATTCCGGCGCTGCGTCGGCTGGTGCGCGAACTCGGATTCGAGTGGACGCACCTCTGGCAGCCGGCGCCCGCGCGAGCGGAATGACGGTGGGCTGGCGTGGCGTCCTCACGCGCGCCCCCACGATCGCCACCCGCCCAATGACACGCGCGGGCGTTCGCGCGACAGCATCCGGTCGGCCGTGTGTTTGTGCAGCATATCCACCGTTTCTGCTGCATTTTTGTTGAGGTCGCCCAATTTTGCGGGCCGCTGTCGGTTTAGGCTTGGGAACTGTGCCACGAATAACGAAGGTTCTGATCGCCAATCGCGGCGAGATCGCTGTCCGCATCATTCGCGCTGCTCGTGACTCGGGCCGGTCATCGGTCGCGGTGTACGCCGACCAGGATCGCGACGCCCTGCACGTCAAGCTCGCTGACGAGGCGTACGCCCTCGACGGCACGACGAGCGCCGACACGTACCTCGTGATCGACAAGCTCCTCTCGGTGGCCCGCCGGTCGGGCGCCGACGCCGTGCACCCCGGCTACGGGTTTCTCGCCGAGAACGCCGACTTCGCGCGCGCCGTCATCGACGCCGGCCTCGTCTGGGTCGGCCCCTCCCCCGAGGCGATTGAGCAGCTGGGCGATAAAGTCACCGCACGCCACGTCGCCGAGAAGGTGGGCGCACCACTCGCACCGGGAACGCTCAACCCCGTCGAAAACGCAGACGAGGTGCTCGAGTTCGTCGACGAACACGGGCTGCCCGTCGCCATCAAGGCGGCCTTCGGCGGAGGCGGCCGCGGGCTGAAAGTCGCGCGCACTCGCGACGAGGTAGCCGAGCAGTTCGAGTCGGCGACGCGCGAGGCCGTTGCCGCGTTCGGTCGCGGCGAGTGCTTCGTCGAGAAGTACCTCGACAAACCGCGTCACGTCGAGACCCAGTGCCTCGCGGATGCCGAGGGCACCGTCGCCATCATCTCCACGCGCGACTGCTCTCTGCAGCGCCGCCACCAGAAGCTCGTCGAAGAGGCGCCAGCGCCCTTTCTCACCGATGCGCAGATCACCCAGCTGTACGAGTCGTCGAAGGCGATCCTCGCCGAGGTCGGCTACGTCGGTGCGGGAACCTGCGAGTTCCTCATCGGCACGGATGGCACAGTGTCGTTCCTCGAGGTGAATACGCGACTCCAGGTGGAGCACCCCGTGTCCGAAGAAGTCACGGGCATCGACCTGGTGCGCGAGCAGTTCCGCATCGCCGAGGGGGGCACGATCGATTACGCCGACCCCGTGGCATCCGGTCATTCGTTCGAGTTTCGCATCAACGGCGAAGACCCGGGGCGTAACTTCTTGCCGCAGCCCGGCCCCATTCACGAGTTCCGCACGTTCGGCGGCCCCGGCATCCGCCTCGACTCGGGCGTCACAACGGGCGATGAGATCTCGGGAGCGTTCGACTCGCTGCTCGGCAAGCTGATCGTCACAGGCAACACCCGTGCCGAGGCACTGGAGCGCTCGCGTCGTGCCCTCGAGGAGTTCGAGGTGACCGGCATGCCGACGGTGCTGCCGTTCCACCGCAAGATCGTGAACGACCCGGCATTCACGGCCGAGGACGGCACGTTCGGCGTGTACACACGGTGGATCGAGACGGAGTTCGACAACGACATCGAGCCGTGGGACGGCGAGCTGGGCGACCCGAAGCCCCTCGATGAACGGCACAGCGTCGTCGTCGAGGTGTCGGGCAAACGCCTTGAGGTGAGCCTGCCCTCGCGCATTCTCCCAACGGATGCCGGTTCGCACCGGGTTGCTCCCGCCGCACCGAAGCGCGGAGGCCACGCTCGCGCGACCGCCACGTCGAGCAGCAATGACATTGCCGCGCCGATGCAGGCGACAATCGTGAAGCTCGTCGCTGAGGAGGGGCAGAAGGTCGTCAAGGGCGACCTGCTGCTTGTGCTCGAGGCGATGAAGATGGAGCAGCCGATCGCGGCACCCCGTGATGGCGTCGTCGCTGACATCAATGCCCCGGTGGGGCAGACCGTCTCGTCTGGTCATCGCCTGCTCTCGATCGCGGACGTGTAGCCGACTGAGCCAGAAGGGAATCGGGGAGCCTCACGTTTGAGGCTCCCCGATTCCCTTCTGTAGCATCTCAATATCCGTCCACATGGTGTTCGCGTCGAACGTTATTCACACGCGAGCGCCGTCGGCCGCTGCTGTGCGCGAATCAAGCGATGATCGCGGTATGAACAGAGCCGAGGCCAACGAGATACTTATCCGCCATGCCGATTTCACCGCGAGCGGCCGTTCGCACAACCACCTCGTTCGAGCGGTGCGAGATGGCGAACTTGTGCGGATCGCCCCTGGCGTCTATGTTTCGGCCGACACGTGGACGTCGTCCTACCCAGATGCGCGCCACAAACTGCGTGTTTTCGCGCAACTGCCTCGACTCGGCGATGTTGTTTACTCGCACCACTCGGCCGCGTCCATCCACAAGAGCACGCTTCTCGGCTCTTGGCCTGATCGCGTGTGTGTCACAGTTCCACCGACAGGCAGTAAAAAGGGCGGTCGCTCATCGGGGGCGGTGACGCGCAAGATGGCTAAGCTCAGCGCCGACGACGTCGTCACGATCGACGGTGTCACGGTAACGTCGCTTGCCCGCACGGCTGCGGATCTTGCCCTCATGCTTCCATTTACAGAGCGCGTCGCAATGTTTGATGCTCTACGGAATCGACGTCATCCGATGCTCACACTCGCCGAGCTGACGGCATCTCTCGAGTCGCAGTCGAAACGGCCCGGCTACTGGCGAGCGCTGCAGGCCCTTGCATTTTCGACGGATCTATCCGACTCCGTGCAGGAGTCACGCAGCCGCGTGCTCATTCACGAGCTCGGATTCCCGCCGCCAGAACTCCAGTGCACGCTGACGTGCGACGGCAAGACGTACCGAGCAGACTTCTGGTGGAAAAGATATCGTCACTGGGCGGAGTTCGATGGCAAGGGAAAGTACCTCTCGCCCGAGTATCAGAACGGGCGTTCAGCCAATGAGATCGTCATGGCTGAGAAGCGCCGTGAAGACGCGATCAGGCGCAATGTCGACGCATTCTCTCGCTGGGAGAAGCGCGATCTCGACGACCCTCAGCGTCTGTACCGCATCCTGTCATCGAAGGGGCTCCCCAGCGAAGGGCAACGTCTACTTCCCGAATGACGAGTTCTGTTGGGGCAGGCACGTCACACCAACGTGCAGCACGCCGCGATGCGAGGTGCGCCCGCGTCAGAGCACGATGTGCATTGCCCGCGCAGCATCCGAAATGGAGCCCGTAAGCGACGGGTAGACCGTATAGGCGCTCGCTACCTCATCAACGGTAAGCCGGTGCTCGACAGCAAGCGCAAGCGGGAAGATCAGCTCGGATGCTCGCGGCGCAACAATCACCCCGCCGATCACCGTTCCCGATCCCTGACGCGCAAACAGCTTGACGAAACCGTCGCGCACGCCGATCATCTTTGCGCGTGGGTTGGCCGACAACGGCAGCTTGTAGATCGTGCCCTGCGCGATTCCCTCTTCGATTTCGCGCTGGCTCCAGCCCACCGTGGCGATCTCGGGCTGCGTGAAGATGTTGGAGGTGACGTTGCGCACCTCGATCGGATTGACGACGTCGCCCATCGCGTGGAAGACGGCGGTGCGCCCCGACATCGATGCGACCGAGGCAAGCGGAATCTCTGCCGTGCAGTCCCCGACCGCGTAGATGTTTGGAATCGACGTGCGCGACACACGGTTGACACGAATGTGCCCCGACTCCGTGAGCTGCACGCCCGCCTCTGTGAGACCGATGTTCTCGGTGTTGGGCACCGAGCCGACGGCGACGAGGCAGTGGCTGCCCTCAACGGTGCGTCCGTCTGTGAGCGTCGCGATCACACCGTTCTCTGTGCGCTCCACCTTCTCGGCGCGCGACTTGTTGAGCACGTTCATGCCGTCGCGCTTGAACACGCGCTCGATCACGTTCGCTGCGTCGATGTCTTCGCCAGGCAGAACCCGGTCGCGGCTCGAGATCAGCGTCACCTTCGCACCGAGCACGCAGTAGGCTGACGCAAATTCGGCGCCGGTCACACCGGAGCCAACGACGATGAGATGCTCAGGGATGCTGTCGAGTTCGTACAGCTGCGTCCACGTGAGGATTCTCTCCCCGTCTGGCTTCGCCGTGGGAAGCTCTCGCGGCGATGCGCCGACTGAGACGACGATCGTGTCGGCCTCGACCTGGTCGAAGTCTGTACCGCCAGGCCCCGTCGAGACGATCACCGAGTTGTCGCCCTCAAGTCGCCCCTCGCCCTGCACGATGCGCACTCCGGCGTGCACGAGGTTCGCACGCATATCTTCAGACTGCTGCCGCGCCAACGACGTCAGCCGCTTATTCACCGCAGACAGGTTCACCGTGACCTCGGGCCGGATCGGCTTGCCCGTCGTGTCGTGGCGGGCAAAGAACTGCACGCCCAGATCTGAGGCACCGCTGATCGACTTCGCCGCCTCGGCCGTCGCGATCAGCCCCTTCGACGGCACGACATCGGTGATCACCGCGGACCCGCCGACTCCCGCCCTCTCGATCAGCGTAACCTCGGCCCCGAGCTGTGCGCCCGAAAGTGCTGCCTCATACCCGCCGGGGCCCCCGCCAACAACAGCGATCCGTTGCTTGCGTTCAAACTCATACGCCATATGCACCAGTCTATCTGCACCGCTTAGACTGGTTGGATGCCAGAGACGCACACGAACCCGCTGGATGCTGCGACCGCCGACCCGTTCGAGGTCGCACAGCTCGCAGCAGCAGATATCGCCAAGACCACCGGCGTCGACCACCACGACATTGCACTGACGCTCGGCTCCGGGTGGGGCAAGGCCGCCGATCTCATCGGAGAGACGACGGCGACGGTGCCAGCGACAGAGATCACCGGGTTCTCGAAGCCCGCACTCGACGGCCACGTCGGCACGATTCGGTCAATCGTGCTGCCGAGCGGCAAGCGAGCTCTCGTGATCGGCGCACGCACGCACTATTACGAGGGCCACGGCGTTCGACGCGTCGTCCACTCGGTGCGCACGGCCGCCGCAGCGGGCGCGAAGACGATGATCCTGACCAATGGCGCCGGCGGCATCAAAGAGCACTGGAAGCCCGGAACCCCCGTGCTGATCAACGATCACATCAACCTCACCTCAGACTCGCCGCTCGAGGGGGCCACGTTTGTCGATCTCACCGACCTCTACGCGCAGCGGCTGCGCGACATCGCCCACAGCGTCGACCCGTCGCTCGACGAGGGCGTCTACTGCCAGTTCCGCGGCCCCCACTACGAGACGCCGGCCGAGGTGCAGATGGCGAAAACGCTCGGCGGCCACATCGTCGGAATGTCAACGGCCCTCGAGGCAATCGCCGCCCGCCAGGCCGGAATGGAAGTGCTGGGCATGTCGCTCATCACGAACCTCGCCGCCGGCATTCAGGCAACCCCATTGAGCCACGAAGAGGTGATCGAAGCCGGTCGCGCCGCAGAGGCAGCGATCAGCACCCTTCTTGCACGAATCGTCACGGAGCTGTAATGGCTGAGAACACGCACGACCCCATCATCGATACGGCGAAGGCCTGGCTCGTGCAGGACCCAGATGAGACGACCGGTATCGAGCTCGACACCCTGGTTCGGGATGCAGAGGCCGGAAGCGAGATCGCACTCGACGAGCTTCACGCACGATTCGATTCGCGGCTCTCCTTCGGCACGGCTGGCCTGCGCGGCCGCATCGGCGCCGGGTCGGCGCGCATGAACCGCGTGCTCGTGTCGCAGGCAGCTGCCGGGCTCGCAGCGTTCTTGCGCGCGCGTGAGGACTCGCCCTCCGTCGTGATCGGCTACGACGGCCGCACAAACTCTGACATCTTCGCGCGCGACACCGCGGAGCTCATGGCGGGGGCCGGGGTTCGCGCCATTCTTCTGCCGCGGCTTCTGCCGACGCCCGTTCTCGCCTTCGCCGTTCGCCACCTCGGGGCATCCGCTGGCGTCATGGTGACGGCGAGCCACAACCCGCCTCAAGACAACGGCTACAAGGTCTACCTCGGCGGTGACGACGACGGCTCGCAGATCGTGCCTCCGGTCGATGGCGAGATCGCGGAGCAGATCGCCCGCGTCGCCCGCGACGAGAACGTTCTCACGCTGCCGCGCACCGCGGGGTTCGAAACGGCAGACGAGTCGGTCGTCGACGCGTACGTTGCCGCGGCGGCAGCCCTGCTCCCCCGTGGCGCAGAGCAGCTGAGCATCGTCTACACGGCGATGCACGGCGTCGGCTGGCAGACGTTCTCGAGCGTCATCGAGGCAGCGGGCTACTCCGGTGTCACGTCGGTTGCCGAGCAGCAGGAGCCCGACGCCGATTTTCCCACCGTGTCGTTCCCCAATCCCGAAGAACCGGGCGCCCTCGATCTCTCGTTTGCTCTCGCTCGCGAAGTCGGCGCCGACCTCATCATCGCCAATGATCCCGATGCCGACCGCATGTCTGTGGCGATTCCCGACGCCTCAAGCGCCGAGGGCTACCGTCAGCTCACCGGCAACGAGGTGGGGTGGCTGCTCGGCTGGGATGCCGCACGCAAGGCGAAGGCCGCTGGCGTCACGGACGCGGCGCTCGCGTGCACGATCGTGTCGTCACCCGCGCTGGGCGCGGTGGCAGCCGAGTACGGGCTGACGTTTGTCGAGACGCTCACGGGCTTCAAATGGGTGTCGCGCGTTCCACGACTGGTCTTCGGGTATGAAGAGGCAATTGGGTACCTCGTGAATCCGGATGCCGTCAAAGACAAAGACGGCATCTCGGCAGGCGTCGCGTTTCTTGCCGTGGCCGCCGAGGCCAAGGCCGACGGCCTCAACGTCGCGCAGATGCTCGACGGCTTCACCGAGACGTTCGGCTTCTTCGCGAGCGACCAGCTGTCTGTGCGCGTCACCGATCTCTCGGTGATCGCGGCGATCATGGCCGAGCTGCGCGAGAACGCACCGTCAACGATCGGCGGCGTCTCGGTGACGAGCGTCGACGACCTGCTCGACGGCTCGGGCGAGCTCCCGCCCACCGACGCGCTGCGCTTCACTCTCGCAGACGGGTCGCGGGTCATGGCGCGGCCAAGCGGAACCGAGCCGAAGCTCAAGTACTACATCGACGTCACCGCTCCCGCAGAGCAGAGCGAGCGAGCCCGCGGTGTGCTCACCAGCATCCGCTCTGACCTCGACGCCTTCTCGAAGCGAATCGCCGAGCGCTAGCCCAGGGCTTCGTCGAGTTTGCGTTCGATCTCGTCGAGGTCGACGTAACTGTTGATCTCGACGACGTCGGCGAACGTTGGGCCGATGTGCTTCACGAGCTCGGGCGACGTCAGAATCACTTGGGCGTCGGCGGCATCCTGCTGCACATGAGCGACGTCAGTCGCCGTCACCATCGCGTCAATGCCCAGTCGCGTGAGCACGCGCTCGGCGTTCACCTTCAGAATGCCGGCGGTGCCGACGCCGACGCCGCACAGGGTGACGATGCGCTTCACGATGTCACCTGCTCGGGGATGCCGAGAATGCGCCGCACCTCGTCCGGCGTCGTTGCACCGGCGAGAGCGTCGATCGTCGACGCGTCGTTGAAGGCGTTCGCGAGGGCTGCGACGCCGGCCACGTGCTCCTCCGGCGTGCACACGGCGAGACCGATCACGACAGACACCGGATCGTTGTGCGGATGCCCGAACGGAACCGGGTCAGCGAGCGTCACGACAGCGAGCCCCTCGGCGTGCACGTCTGGCCCTGGGCGAGCGTGAGCGAGGGCCAGACCCGGCGCGATCACGATGTATGCGCCAAATTCCTCGACAACGCGAACCATGCGCTTTGCATACTCGGCGGTCACGGCACCGCTGGTCTCGAGAGCCTTGCCCGCAAGCATCACGGCGTGCTTCCAGTCACGCGCCTGCGCACCAATGTTCAGGGCGGAATCGGGAAGCGGTGGCAACGACATCGGCACTCTCAGAGGCTCAGTGTGGGCACGTGACGCTCGCACTCGGAAATCGAGTGGGCGCGCCCAACACCCTCCATTTTAGGCGAGTCCCTTCGGCGAGAGGGTCACGCGCCGTAACTCTCGGCGTCTTCAAAGCCCTGATTGATGACGTCCACAAGGTCTTCGCGGTCTTCGAGCGGCAAGAACGCCGACTGCGCTGCGTTGAGCTGAAACGTCTCGATGTCGGCAAGGTCGTACGAGAACGCGTCGGCGAGCAGGGCGAGCTCGCGGGTCAGCGTCGTGCCCGACTGCGTGCGGTTGTCGGGGTTCACCGTGACACAGAAGCCCAACTGGTAGAGCACGTCGAACGGATGGTCGACGATCTCTGTTCCCCACGCGTCAATCGCCCCGGTCTGCAAGTTCGACGACGGGCTGAGCTCGAGTGCGATTTCGCGATCTTTCACCCATTCCGCCAGTCGCCCAAGCGAGACGAACGTGTTCTCATCGTCGCTGCGCACGGTCGAGATGTCTTCGGCGAGGCGCACGCCATGCCCGAGCCTCAGCGCGCGCCCGTCAACGAGTGCGCTTTGCATGGACGGCAGGCCGTCTGCCTCGCCCGCGTGCACGGTGACGGGAAGGTAGTTCTGCGCAAGGTAATCGAACGCGAGTCGGTGCCTGCTGGGCAAGAAGCCCGCTTCGGCTCCGGCGATGTCGAACCCGACCACGCCGTTGTCGCGGTGGCGCACCGCGAGCTGCGCAATCTCGAGTCCCCGATCGGCGTGCCGCATCGCGGTGACGAGCTGACCGACCCGGATGCTGCGTCCCAGCCGCTCAATATCGGCGACGCCCGCTTCGAGCCCAGCCTGCACAGCGTCAACCGCCTCGTCGAGGCTGAGCCCCTGCTCGAGGTGCTGCTCGGGCGCCCACCGCACTTCCCCGTAGACGACGCCGTCGTCTGCCAGGTCGTGCACAAACTCACGGGCAACGCGCTCGAGGGCGTTCTCGGTCTGCATCACAGACGTTGTGAGGTCAAACGTCGAGAGGTAGTCGACAAGGTTGCCTGCGTTGCACTGCGACACAAACCAGTCGGCCAGGTCATCAGCATCCGTCTCCGGTACGCTCACGCCCTCGTCGTCGGCGAGGGCGAGAATTGTGGCGGGGCGCAGCCCGCCGTCGAGGTGGTCGTGAAGCGACACCTTGGGCACGTCTCGCAGGTTGACGCGGCCGAGCGAATAGTCCTCATCGAGATCAGTCACGCCCTCAGGCTATCGTGCGCCGACGGCCCTGAACAGCATCGGATGGTGAAACGTATCATGAGTACTGGATGCTGTCGCCCACGACCCGAAGGAGCGTCGAACTGATGCCGCAGAACACCCAGCCCCAGCGTGAGCGTGTGTGCTTTCTCATGCACCTCAAGCCCGAGCGCATCGACGACTACCTCGCCGTGCACGAGCACGTCTGGCCCGAGATGCTCGAGGCGCTGAGCGCTGCGGGCTGGCACAACTACTCGCTCTTTCTGCGGGCAGAAGACGGCCTTGTCGTCGGCTACCTCGAAACAGACGACTACGAGAGGGCGCAGCGAGAGATGGCGGCGACCGTCGTCAATGCGCGATGGCAGGCAACCATGGCGGAGTACTTCGCGTCAGAGTCGAACCCGGATGCCGCGAGCGAACGTCTGACCGAGTACTTCCACCTCGCTTGAGCCACCGAGACCTGACGGATGCTCGTGAATTACACTTTCTCGTATGCCTTCCGACAAGCAGGAATTTGATCGCGGAGCAGCCGTCACCCGCAGCCTTCTGGGCTGGGGCGTCGTGGCAGGCCCCTTCTACGTTGTCGTCGGGCTCGTGCTGGCTCTGACACGACCGGGCTTCGATCTCACGCGAGATGCGCTGAGTCTGCTCATGCTCGGCGAGCACGGCTGGATGCAGCAGTCGACCGCGATCGTGACAGCAGTCATGGTGCTCGCGGCAGCATACGGGGTGCTGCGGACGATCCGCTCGGGCCGCGGGCTCGCGATCGGCTCGCTCACGGCGGTGTACGGCATCTGCCTCGGTCTCAGTTCCGTGTTCTTGCCGGCGCCGACGAAACAGTTCCCCCCAGAGCAGTCAGGTGAGACCGTAGCTGCTGGAGGCATCCTTCACCTCGTTTTCGGCGGTGTCGGATTCGCAGCCCTCGCCGCAGCGGCATTCTCTTATGCACGGTGGGCAGCGTCGCGCGGTGAATCGCGCCACGTGCAGCTCGGCGCCTGGTGCGGCTCGATCATTCTCGTGGGATTCGTCGGGGGCGCCGCACTCTCGCAGTCGCCCGCCGGCGTCGCAGCACTCTGGATCGCTGTTCTCGCCGGATGGCTCTGGCTCGCCCTCGCGTCAGCGCATCTCTACACCGTCGCGCCGCACCCGGTCATCTCCGAGCGGCAGCAGCCGCCCTCCGATCCGTCCGCGAGCGGCAACATTTCCACCTAAAACGTCACGCCCCATGTGAGATGCCAAGGAATGCGCTTGCCCCGCCAGGCATAGGCGACAGTTTACGGCGTGTCACTTTCCAGAGGTGACCTCCAGAGGTGACATCGGGGACGGTTCGAAGGTCAGCCGATGCGAGCCGCCACGCGGGGCGTACGGTCGAACGGCGCCGCATCCGCATCGATCTCGTAGGCACCGTCGAGGGCATCGAACGCACGCGCGAAGCGGGCATCGTCGTCGGCAGACAGCGTGAAGAGCGGCTGCCCTGCACGGACCGCCTCGCCCGGCTTCACGTGCAGGTCGATGCCCGACGCGTGCAGCACAGGGTCTTGCGCACGAGCGCGCCCCGCGCCGAGGCGCCACGCGGCAAGGCCGAAGGGAAGCGCCTCCTGGCGCACGAGTACGCCGTCGCGGTCTGCCGTGACCGTGTGCGACTCGCGAGCGGTCGGCATCGCGGCATCCGGGTCTCCCCCTTGCGCCTGCACGGTGCGACGCCAGATGTCCATGGCGCGACCGTCAGCGAGCGCGGACTCCACGTCGGCATCCGGCTGCCCGGCGAGCGTGAGCATCTCCCGTGCGAGGGCGATCGTGAGCTCGACGGTGTCGGCGGGGCCGCCGCCCGCAAGCACCTCAAGCGACTCCCGCACCTCATTCGCGTTGCCGATCGCCGTCCCGATGGGCACGTTCATATCGGTGAGCAGCGCAGACGTGGCGACGCCGGCGTCTGTGCCGAGCTCCACCATCGTGCGGGCGAGCTCCTCGGCTTTCGCATAGTCGGTCATGAATGCGCCGGAGCCGAACTTGACGTCGAGCACGAGCGACTCGGTGCCCTCGGCGATTTTCTTCGACATGATGCTCGACGCGATCAGCGGAATTGCCTCGACGGTGCCCGTCACGTCGCGCAGCGCGTACAGCCGCTTGTCCGCAGGAGCGAGACCGGAGCCCGCCGCGCAGATGACGCCGCCAAGATCACGCAGCTGCGCGAACATCTCGTCATTCGACAGGTCGGCGCGCCAGCCCGGAATCGACTCGAGCTTGTCGAGCGTGCCGCCCGTGTGGCCGAGACCACGCCCCGACAGCTGCGGCACAGCGACGCCGAACGATGCAACAAGCGGCATGAGGGGAAGCGTGATCTTGTCGCCGACCCCACCGGTTGAGTGCTTGTCGACAGTGCGCTTGCCGAGACCGACAAAGTTCATGCGCTCGCCCGAGGCGATCATCGCGAGCGTCAGATCGCGAATCTCACGGCGCGTCATGCCGTTGAGCAGAATCGCCATCGCGAGGGCGGCCATCTGCTCATTGCCCACGTACTCGCGCGTGTAGGCGTCGACGAGCCAGTTGATCTCGTCCGTCGACAACTCGCCCTTGTCGCGCTTGGTGCGAATGATGTCGACGGCGTCGAACGCTTCAATACGGTCGGTCATGCGTTCCTTTCGTTGCAGGGCGGATGCTGGTGAGCCGCCGCCTGCGCACGTCGCTGGTCAGCGGCTGAAGTCTTCGAGCTGACGCGGCCCGAATGCGTCGGGCAGCACCTCGTCGATTGTGCGGATTCCCGAGACGGTGTCGAGCAGCATCCCTGGCTCTGAGTGTTCGTACAGCAGCTGACGGCAGCGCCCGCACGGCATGAGCTTGTCTGCATTGCCATCGACGCAGGCAAACGCGACGAGCCGGCCTCCGCCGGTCATGGCGAGGTTCGAGACGAGCCCGCACTCGGCGCAGAGGCCGACGCCATAGCTCGCGTTCTCGACGTTGCAGCCCGTGACAATGCGCCCGTCGGAGGCGTACGCTGCCGCCCCGACGGGAAACTTTGAGTACGGGGCGTAAGCCTTGCGCATTGCCTCGGTCGCGGCATCCCGCAGTCGGTCCCAGTCAATCGCGTCGTCTGTCACGGTCTCTCCTACGATTTTATGTATGGACTGCCGCTTGCCGCGGGCGGTCTCGATTGCCCGACAAAGCCGGCGACGGCGAGAATCGTGACGATGTAGGGCAGCATCAGCAGAAACTCGCTCTCCACGGGAGAGCCGAGAGCGCCCAGCAGGTTCTGCAGGTTCGTGGCAAACCCGAACAGCAGCGCTGCAAGCGTTGCCTTGATGGGGTTCCACTGCCCGAAGATCACGGCGGCGAGGGCAATGAAGCCCATGCCGGCGGTCATATCTTTCGTGAACCCGCCGACGGAGCCGAGCGTGAAGTACGCGCCGCCGAAACCGGCGATGGCCCCCGCGAGCGAGACGTTCCAGAACCGCGTGGTGTTCACACGGATGCCGACGGTGTCAGCGGCCTGCGGGTGTTCGCCGACCGCGCGAACGCGCAGGCCCCACTTGGTGTGGAACATGCCCCAGTACACGAGGGCAATCGCGATGTACATCACGTAGATGATGATCGTCTGGCGGAAGAACACCGGCCCGATCAGCGGAATTTCACTGAGGAACGGGATGCTGATGCGCTCGAAGCGCGGCGGGCTGTTGAGCAGCAGCGTGTTCTCGGTGAGCACCTGCGAGTAGAAGAACGAGGTGAGGCCGAGCACGAGCACGTTCACGACGACGCCGACGATGATCTGATCGACGAAGTACTTGATCGAGAACGCCGCGAGAATAAAGCTCACGAGCATTCCGGCGACCATCGCGGCGAGCAGACCGAGGTAGGGGTTCTGCGTCACCGACGCAACGACGGCAGAGCTGAACGCGCCGGCAAGAAGCTGCCCCTCGATCGCGATGTTGACGACACCGGAGCGTTCCGAGATCACACCGCCGAGGGCACCGAAGATCAGCGGCGCAGAGAGCGCGACGGTGCCGAGCAGGAATCCGGGAAGCGGAACGGTTCCGCCCGCGGCGGCCCACCCGAAGAATCCGATGAGAAAGATCACGGCGAACAGCGAAATGAGCCAGAGCCACGTTGCACGGTAGTTGACGGTGCGCCACACCGATACAGCGGTGATCCCAGCGAGCAGAATCGTGACGACGATGCCGCTCACTGCCGCATTCAGCACAAGGGGCGGCAGAACAATGGCATCTGAGTCGTTCGACAGCTTGAACGTCGTGTCGCCCTCGCGAGAGAGCAGCACAAACAGAATGAGCGCAACGATGGTGACGATCGCGAAGGCGATAGGCGCCTTCCAACTGCGCACCCGTGCAACTTCGAGGCTCTCTGAGACAGGAACGTCTGCTGCATTGCTGACGGAGCTCACTTGGCCGTCACCTCCTTCGACACGTTGGGCGTTTTGTCTTTCTTGCCGCGCGCGCCCGGCTTCGGAATGAAGAAGATGGAGCGCACGAGCGGCGGTGCGGCAATGAAGAGAACGATGACCGACTGCACGACGAGAACGATGTCGATCGGGATTCCCTCGCCCGCCTGCATGGCGTAACCGCCAGCCTTGAACGCACCGAACAGGATGCCCGCGGCGAACGTTCCCCACGGGGTGCTGCGGCCGAGCAGGGCAACGGTAATGGCGTCAAAGCCGATGCCGGCGTCGATCCCCGAGCTGAATCCGCTTGTGATCGTGCCGAGCACTTGCGAGACGCCCGCGAGACCCATGAGCCCACCGGCGATGAGCATCGACCAGATGTACATGCTCTTCACGTTGATGCCCGCAGTGCGTGCCGCGTTCGGGTTCTCCCCGACGGCACGGAATTTGAAGCCGAGGTTCGAACGGTTGAGCAGCCACCACACAAACACGGTGGCGAGAATCACGAGAATGAATCCGGCGTGCAGGTTGTAGCGCTCTCCGAAGATCGGGGGCAGAATCGCCGTGGGTAACATTGCCGCTGACTCGGGGTTCACTGTGCCCGGCGCCTGCAGAAGTCCCGGCGTGCGCAGCATCCAGGAAATCAGGTAGAACGCCACGTAGTTGAGCATGATCGTGAGGATCACCTCGTGAGCGCCGGTGCGCGCCTTCAGGTAGCCGACGAGGCCGCCCCACAGCGCGCCGGCGACGATGCCAGCGATGACCGCGAGCGGCAGGTGGATCCAGATCGGCAGGTGGAACGAGAAACCGACCCAGCCAGCTGCGCCGGCAGCGACGAGCATCTGACCGCGACCGCCGATGTTGAACAGGCCGGCCCGGAATGCCAGCGCGACGCCGAGCCCTCCGGCGATCAGCGGCGTGGCGTGATGGAGCGTATCGGTGATCGACTTGATTCCGGCGAGGAACGTGTCGCGGTTCGTGTTGTAGATCGCTCCGTTGAACAAGGCGATGTACGCACCAGACACGGCGTCCCAGATGGCGACGAGCATGTCTGTCGGTCGCGCGAAGAAGTACCCGGCCGTCGCCTGAACCTTGCTGTCGGTGAAGGCGATGAGCACGGCGCCGACGACGAGCGAGATCACGACGGCCAGCACGGTCATCACCGTGCTGCTGTTCATGATCTGCGACGCGAGCTGGTTCGCGCGCGGGGCCTCAGGAGTCTTCTTATCGGTCTCGACGTCGGTCATGCTGCAGCTCCCGTCGGCTTTTCGCCGGCCATCATCAGACCGAGCACGTCACGCGATGTGTTTCCGGGAACGATTCCCACGATCGAACCGCGGTACATGACGGCGATGCGATCGGCGAGGGCGGCAACTTCGTCAAGCTCTGTCGACACGACGACGACGGGGATTCCGGCGTCTCTCGTTTCGACCATGCGTTTGTGCACGAACTCAATCGATCCCACGTCGATGCCGCGCGTCGGTTGCGCAGCGATGAACAGCTTGAGTTCGCGGCTGAGCTCGCGAGCGAGCACCACCTTCTGCTGGTTACCGCCCGACAGGTTTCCCGCGTTCGTCTCGATGGACGGAGCCCTGATATCGAATTCGTCTTTCGTCTTGTGTGCAAAGGTATCGAGATACCCGAGCTGCAGACTCCCCGCCTTGACGAAGGGCGCTCCGTTCGCCCTGTCGAGCATGAGATTCTCGGCGATCGTGAAGTTCTTGATGATGCCGTCTTCGGAGCGGTCCTCGGGAACGTAGCCGACTCCGGAGTCGAGAACCTTGCGCGGATCGAGCCCCGAGAGGTCTTCGCCGTTCAACGAGACGGTCCCCGTGACACGAGGTTGGAGGCCCATGATCGCTTCGGTGAGCTCCGTCTGGCCGTTGCCCTGCACTCCGGCAACCGCGAGAATCTCACCCGCATGAACGTCGAAGCTCACGTCGTTCACCACTTTGATGCCAAGCGGGTCGATCACCGTGAGATTCTTGACCGAGAACGACACGTCTCCGAGCTTCGGCTCATCTTTCTGCACGGTGAGCTCGACGGCGCGCCCCACCATCAACGTGGCAAGTTCGCCGTTGCTCGCCGTTGGCTCGGCCTCACCGACGACCTTGCCCAGACGCACAACCGTGATGCGGTCTGCGACTTCGCGCACCTCACGGAGTTTGTGCGTGATGAAGACGATCGATGTTCCGCCATCCCTCAGTCGCCGCATTGTCTGAATGAGCTCGTCTGTCTCTTGCGGAGTCAGCACGGCAGTGGGCTCGTCGAACACCAGCACCTTGGCGTCTCGCGACAGTGCCTTGATGATCTCAACGCGTTGCTGCACGCCGACGGGAAGATCTTCAACGAGCGCGTCGGGGTCAACATTGAACCCAAATCGCTCGGAGATCTCGATGACCTGTTTGCGGGCGGCCGCGAGGTCAAGCGCACCGCCGAATTTTGTCGACTCGTGGCCGAGCATCACGTTCTCGGCAACGGTGAAGACGGGAATGAGCATGAAGTGCTGGTGCACCATGCCGATGCCGGCGCGCATGGCGTCGCCGGGGCCCGAGAAGCTCTGCACCTCGTCGTCGAGGAGAATCTCGCCCTCGTCGGCCTGGTACAGACCATAGAGCACGTTCATGAGCGTTGATTTTCCGGCGCCGTTCTCTCCGAGGAGACTGTGGATCTCACCCGGTTCGACAACAAGGTCGATGTGATCGTTTGCCGTCAGCGATCCGAATCGCTTGGTGATGCCGCGAAGTTCGAGCTTCATGTTAGGGATCCTACGGTTTGTGCGTCCGTCACGACAGAGGAGGCCAGCTGGGTGGCTGGCCTCCCCCGCAGTGCTGTGTATTGCGAGTAACGACTACTTCGGGCTTGACGGAGACGTGACGTCAATCGAACCGTCGATGATGCCCGCCTTGATCTCGTCGAGCTCACCCTGGAGGCTGTCGCTCACTTTGTCTTCCCAGTCGTGGAACGGGGCAAGTCCGACGCCCTCGTTCTCGAGCGTTCCGACATATGGCGTTGCGTCGAACTCGCCATCCTTCGCGGCTGAGGTGACGATGTTGTAGACACCATCGCTCATCTGCTTCATGATCGACGTCAGGAACATCTCGTTATCTGAATCGGCCGTCTCGTAGAGGTCGGCGTCGACACCGATCATCGCGATGTCCTCACCGGAGTCCTTGATCGCCTCAATGCCGGAGAGGAAGATCGGACCACCGACGGGAAGCAGCACGTCAACACCCTGGTTGATGATGCTTGTCGCCGTCTGCTTCGCTGTCTCGTTTGCATCGAAGCCACCAGTGAACTGTCCCTGCTGGGCGTCAACGTCCCAGCCGACGACCTGCACGTCGGTGTCCTTCTGCTCGTTGTAGTACGCGACGCCGTCTGCGTAGCCGTCCATGAAGATCGTCACGGTCGGAATCTGCATTCCGCCGAAGGTGCCGACCTTGCCGGTCTCCGAGGTGTCTGCGGCCGCGTACCCAGCGAGGAACGCTGCCTGAGCGGTGTCGAAGATCATCGGCTTGACGTTGTCTGCCTCAATTGAGTTGTCGTCGAGAATCAGGAAGTTGACGTCCGGGTTCTTCTCCGCCGCTTCCTTTGTCGCGTCTGCGAGCAGGAATCCGACGGTGATGATCAGGTCGCAGCCCTGGTCGACGAGGCTCGTGATGTTGGGGCCGAAGTCGGCCTCGGACGCCGACTCGACGTGCTTCTCTTCGATGCCGAGGTCGTCTGCTGCCTTGACGAGTCCTTCATAGCTCGACTGGTTGAACGACTTGTCATCGAATCCACCGGAGTCAGAGACGATGCAGGGAAGATAGTCGATGGCTTCGCCGTCCGAGCCGCCGCCTCCAGCGGACTCGGGGGCTTGTCCGCAGCCGGCGAGCAGGGCGACGACGCCCAGGCCAGCAAGGCCGCTCATCACGGCCTTTCGGGTTGTGATTGTCAAGGTGACCTCCAGGTTGCGCAGCCTGCGGTGCCGCAGGGATTCAGGCTCAGGTTACCGAATGTGACACGCTTCATTTGCGCTCTCGGGCACTTCGACCTCGAAGTGTTACACATCGATAACTCAAACCTTGTGGAGCGATCGTAAGCCGCATTTCGCGCACTGCGCACGTTACTGCTCATATGAGCATAACCCTCACGGGACCCTCAACGAATGAGCATAGTTCTGCACTTCAGAGCACCCCAGTATGGGGGCCGGCTGCTGTCAGGCCGTCGGAGAGCTGGGTGACGAGACATCCACATCGCCGTCGATGATCTGCTGGCGAAGCTCGTCGATCTCGGCGGCGAGGTCGTCGCCGACGGCATCCGCCATGTCATGGAACGGGGCGATATCCACTCCCCCGTTCTCAAGGGTTCCGATGAACGGCTCGTTGTCGAGCTCGCCGTCGAGATCGCGCTTCACGATGTCGGTGACGGCATCCTGAGTCTTCTTGAGCACGCTCGTCAGAAGAAGCGGGCGATACTCCGCGGGCAGCGTCTCATAGCCGTCGTTGTCGACCCAGACGATCGACACGTCTCCGGCGTCTGCCGCCGCGGCCGCAGCGCCCTCGCCCACCTGTCCTGCAACGGGCATGATCACGTCTGCGCCCTGCTGAATGAGCGACTCCGCCGTCGCCTTTCCCTTATTGACGTCTTCGAAGTCGCCTGTGAACTGGCCGTCTTGCGCCTCTTTGTCCCACCCGAGCGCCTCAACCTCTGCGTCGTGCACATCGTTGTAGTGCGCAACGCCGTCCACGAAGCCATCCATGAACAGCGTGACGGGCGGCTGGTTTCCGCCGCCGAACGTGCCGACGATTCCGGTCGTCGAGACGCCAGCCGCAACGTACCCGGCGAGAAATGCCGCTTCGGCCGTGTTGAAGACCACAGACGTGATGTTCTCGCCGTCCAGCTGCTCGTCGACGATCGCGAAGTGCCGGTCGGGGTTCTCGGCTGCAGCGGTCTGCGTGTACTCGGCAAGCTCCCACCCGACGGTGACGATCAGGCGGCATCCGGTGTCGACGGCCTGCTCCACGTTGGGCTCGAGGTCGCTCGGCGTCTTCGACACGATCGCCTGGGCGTCAATTCCCAGCTCGTCCTGCGCCTGCTCGAGGCCTTCCCAGCTCGACTGGTTGAACGAACGGTCTTCGAGCCCGCCCGAGTTGGTGACCATGCGCGCGCAGTACTCCGCGGTCGCGCCGTCGTCGGCATCGGGCTCGGGTGCCTGGCCGCATCCGGTCAAGATGAGGGCGGATGCCGCGGCGAGCGCGGCGATGCATGCGAAGTTGCGGCGAATCATGTGGCGGCCCTTTCACAGACAGCAACGGTGGGTGATTCTACCGTAGCGGTCACGCGGCTACATCATGCCCCGATCGCCTGATTCAAGAGCGAGCCAGAGGAGCACGCGGTCGCTCGGAGACTCGAGTGAGACGTCAAGGATCCGCTCTGCTTCGGCAAGACGCGCGTTCACCGTCTGACGATGGATGCCGATGCTCGCAGCCGCGCGTTCCCGCGCGCCGTTGCAGCGCAGGAATGCACGAAGGCTACCTGAGAGTCGCTGTGAGTCACCATCGGCTGCCTCGAGACGGAGACGCCACTCGGCCATGAGTGGTTGTTCAGCCGCCTGCTCTGCGATCCACCCCGCGAGGTTGCCGGCGCCGACCGACGCGTATGCGACCACCCGTGAGCCGTCTGAGTCACGCGGCACCATTCGTCGAGCCGCTGATGCCTCGTTGACGCAGTCCCGTAAGTCACTCAGTGCGTGTTCCCCGCTGATGCCTGCTCTCCACCGCACGTCGGAGCCGATCGCCTGTTGCATCACTCGGGTGACGATTGGCTCAAGGGAACCCATAGCGACATCAGACATGACAGCGACAATGCCGGGGGCACGACGCATCACGAGTCCCTCGATGCGCTGTGCTGAGTACGTGGAACGCAGCTGGGAAGCAGCTTCGTCGAGGGAGCCATCGCTGCACTCACACTCAATCTGAACGACGAGGCACCGGCGCGACCGGGGCAAGAGAATCTGCATCAGCGCATCCTCTGGGGGCACGACATCATCAAGAACGAGCTCGGCAAGTTCTTGGCGCACCGTCAGCGGACTGAGGCTCTCCGAATCCTCTCGGAGCACGGTTGCAACGGATCCGATAATATTCTGCTCGACAGCCGAATACCGTCGTTTGCGCGCCACAGCGAGAAATGACGACGCCGCCCGCGATGTGTAAATGACGAGGTCCCTCACGCCCGCAGTTGCACTCTGCCGTTCCGAGTCGCCGTGAATGCGAATCTCATTCCGGATGCTGTCGAGCTCCTGCCCGTCGAGATCGCCCCCTCCCCGGACGACGACCTCGCTTCCATCAGCCCGCCGAAGAACAACCGTCGCCTCGAGGACACGAGCGACTTTGACAAGGCTGTCATGCACCAGTTCCGCAGTCTGCGTGTTCCGTGCAAGCCGTTGCTGTACATCCAGCATCCGATTGACCTGAGTCAGCTCTTCGGCGGCGATACGTCGCGACACAAACTCGGCGATCGCAATATACGGCGTGCTCAAGGGAACGGCGAGCAAGGGGATGCCGCAGGCGCGGGCCGCGTCTGCCCACATCTGCGGCACCTCATCCGAGACAAAGCCGACGCCGTACCCGACGGCCGCGATGCCCCTGTCTGCAAGTGACCCGAACAACGCGAGCACGTCAGCCTCGCTTCGCTCTATGAGTCCCGTCGTGAGAAGAAGCTCGTTGCCGCTGAGCCAGGGACTGGGATCCCCGATCTCGGATACGTGAACCCACCGGATCGGCCGTCCCGTCCGTTCATGCCCGACGACACAGTTCAACTGCAGAGATCCCTCCGTCAGAAGGTCCGCGACCGTCACACTCATTTCGCCCTCCAGTTATCGCGCACACCGTGAACAGAATGTGTAGCACTCACGATAACCGTGATTGGCCCTCGTTCACACGCACCGCAGACTGGGGGCGTCACATCTCACGACAATCAAGGATTCAGAATGGCAGACTCCCGCTGTTTCGAGATCGTCGGCGCTCCGTTTGATGGAGCATCGACTCTCGGCGTCCCCGGCTCACGCTATGCCCCGGGTTCAATCCGCCGCGCACTCGAGTGGATCACGATGAGGGTCGAGGGCGGCGCTGTGTATTCCCTTGAGACCGGTGAGTTACACGATGCCCCGCGCATCGCTGATGGCGGTGACGCACACGTCGTGGCGCACGATCTCGAGGCGACGCTTGCCAACACGAGTAATCGCATTGCCCAGAGCATCCGCGCCGGACACGTGCCTCTCCTGCTCGGCGGCGACGACTGTTTTCTCTACGCCGGCACACGTGGGCTGCATGACGGAACCGATGCGGGGACCGTCGCGGTGATCCACTTTGATGCACACCTCGATGTGATGGACGAGAACGAGCAGCAGGGGCGGCACAGTCAGTCAAGCGGCATGCGCCGTTCGCTCGAGTTGGAGCGCGCGAGTCGCGATCACAGCGTGCAAGTGGGGCTCCGCCATTTCAACTTCCCGTCGTCACGTGCCTATGTTCTCGCCGACGGTCCTGCTCAGATCACCGCACGCACCGTCGACCGGATCGGCAGCGCGGGGGTTGTGGATCGTGTTCTCGAGAGAATCGCTGGGGCAGATCATGTTCATCTGAGCTTCGATATCGACGCCATCGACCCGGCACACGCGCCGGGGGCCGGTGCATCCGAACCCGGGGGCATCACCTCACGCCAGGCAATCGATATCGTCAGCGCGCTTGCACCGCACTGCGATTCCTTCGCCGTAACCGAGGTCAACCCGATGACCGACCACCGCGATATGACGTCGACCCTCGCCGCGTACCTCTGCTATTACTTCTCAGTTTTCGGGCAGCACGCGGCGCGGGCCTGACGCGAACCTCACCAAGACAATGGAGTTTTCATCGTGACCACGTCGAACCACGCAGATTTCACTGGACCCTATGACACGGGCACGATCAACGTCGTGAAGCGCCGGCAGCTGAGACGAACCGTTCTCGGCACATTCGTCGGCAACGTCATGGAATGGTATGACGTCGGAGTCTTCGGTTACCTCATCGTGACGCTCGGCCCGGTGTTCCTCCCCGAGGCCGACACCGCCGCTCAGGTTGTCTTCATGCTGGGAACGTTCGCGAGCACGTACCTTCTTCGACCGCTCGGCGGCCTGTTCTTCGGGTGGCTCGGTGACAAGATTGGCCGCAAACGCGTCCTGTTCATGACGCTTGCGCTCGTCGCATCGGCGACGTTCGCCATCGGGCTGCTGCCCGTCTATGCCACGGTCGGAATCCTGGGTTCGGTGCTCCTCGTGCTGCTCAAGATGCTGCAGGGATTCTCGGCGGGAGGCGAGTTCACCGGTGCCATCACCTTCATCAGCGAATCGGCACCAGACAAGAAGCGTGGCTTTTACGCAGCGTTCCTCGACGCCGGCAGTTATATGGGGTTTGCCCTCGGAGCCGCCCTAGTAACCGCTCTGCAGGTGTTCTTTGGCCAGCAGGCGATGCTCGATGGACTCTGGCGCGCCCCGTTTCTCGTCGCAGGCCCGATCGGTTTGATCGCCATCTACCTCCGCCTGCGGGTCGAGGAATCACCGCAGTTCAACGCGCTGCTCGAGGCTCGGCGCCACGAAACCGGTGCACGCCGGGATCGGATGAAGCTCAACCCGATTCGCGCGTTTGCCGAGAACTGGCGAGCACTGCTGATGGTGATCGTCCTGGTTGCTGCCGCGAATTCAGCGGGCTACGCATTCACCTCCTACATGCCGACCTATCTGTCGACGGTTCTCGAGCACGACGCCGTGCAGAGCAACCTGATCTCGCTTCCGCTTCTGCTGCTCATGGCCTGCTCGATGCCGCTCGTCGGAATGCTGTCCGATCGAGTTGGCCGCAAGCCTGTGCTCTTTGGAGCATCAATCTGGGTGATCGTTCTGAGTGTCCCGGCGTTTGCGCTGCTCGGCAACGACAGCCTCGCCGGCACGATTCTGGGACTCGCTCTCATCGGCATTCCGGTCGCGCTCTATATGGGAACCCTCGCGTCGACATATCCGGCACTCTTTCCCACGAGCAGCCGCACAACGAACCTCGGCGTTTCATACAACATCTCCATCGCGGTCTTCGGCGGGACAGCACCGCTCGTGATCGACGCGCTCATCCGGGCAACCGGAAACCAGTTCGCTGCCGCGTTCTACCTGATCGGCATGTCCATCATCGGGCTCGTCGCCATCACGCTTCTGCGAGAGAGCGCGGGGCATCCCCTTAAGGGTTCAGAGCCCAACGTCGAAACCGAGCGGGAGGCTCATGCGCTCAATCTGCAGAGAACCGCGCGACAGTGACTCACCGTCTGACGACGCCCGCCCCGGCCTGCGCGGGCAGCCGTGCCGCCTCGATCGCGGGAAACAGCAGCATCGCGGCGACGACGAAGAACGCCCAGCGGTAGCCGAGCCCTGGATCTGAGGGGTCCACGAGGTCGGCGACGCTCGTCGTGAGACGAACGATGAGCGCGGCGACGGCGATGCCGAGCCCCGCCGCCGTCTGCTGCATCGTCGACGCGAGAGTATTCGCCTCGTTCGTCTGCTCGGGGTCGACGTCGGCAAACTGCACAGAGTTATACCCACTGAACCCGATGGAGCGAAAGACGCCGCTCAGAAAGAGGGCAACGGCGATCACCGCGAGCGGCGTCTGTTGGGTGAGAAACGCGCACCACACGTACACGGCGGCGCCGGCAAGATTGCTGCCGACGATCACCGCGCGAAACCCGAAGCGCCGAATCAGCGGGCTCGTCGCCGGTTTGATCACGATGTTTCCGGCGAAGACGGCCACCACAAGGATGCCGGCGAGCGACGCGCTCCAACCGAACCCCTCTTGAAACATCAGCGTGAAGACGAACGGCGCGGCGCTGATCAGCATGCGGTATACCCCGCCGCCTACATTCCCCACGCGGAATGTAGGGATGCGCAGCGCGCTGAAGCGCAGAAGCGGGTGAGCAGCCCGCAGCATCCGCCAGACGCCGAGCGCCCCCGCCAAAACGGCGAGCGCGACCATCAACAGAGCGGCACCGAGGTTCGTTCCGAACTCTTCCATGCCGAGAACGAGGGCTGCGAGCGCGACGCCGAGAAGGGCGAAGCCGATGAGATCAAACGGATGCCGCTGCGCGATCTGCCCGGACGGCACGAGCCTGACGCCTAAGATCATCGCGACGATGCCGATCGGAATGTTGATGAGAAAGATCCAGTGCCAGCCGATCGTGTCGGCGATGATTCCGCCGAGCGCCGGCGCGATCACCGGTGCGAGAAGCGCGGGCCACGTGAGATAGGCGATGGCGTCGAGCAGGTCGCGTTTGTCGACGGCGCGCAGAACGGCGAGGCGCCCGACGGGCACCATCATGGCACCGCCGAGCCCCTGCAGAACGCGGGCGGCGACGAGCAGCGGAAGGCTCGGACTGAGCGCGCACAGCAGTGAGGCAACGGTGAAGACGACGATCGCACTGCAGAAGACGCGCTTGGTTCCGAAGCGATCGGCGAGCCAGCCGCTCGCCGGCACACCGACAGCGAGGGTGAGAAGGTACGCCGTCATCGCCAGGTTGATGTCGACGGCGCGCACACCGAGGTCGACGGCCATGAGGGGCGCTGCCGTCTGAATGATGGTGCCGTCGAGGTTCTCCATGAAGAACGTGGCGGCGACAAGCAGCGCCAGCGGACGATTGAGGGTCTGCGAGCGCGGCATCCTCCTATTCTGCCGTCAGTGCGAGCTCTTCGTCGCGCCAGCGTCGCCGCAGCCAGCGATCGTGGCTGGCGATCACGACGGCGCCAGGGTAGCTGCCCAACGCGTGCTCCAGCTCGGTGGCGAGCGAGAGCGAGAGGTGGTTCGTCGGCTCGTCGAGAAGAAAGAGATGGGGCGGTCTCGCGATGATGAGCGCGAGCGCCACACGTCGCTGCTGCCCCACAGACAGCGCACCGACGGGACGATCCGCATCGCGCGGCGCGACGAGCCCGAGCGACGTGAGCGGAACCTGGGCTGCGCGCTTCTCGCCGAGTGCCTTCTCGTACAGCTGACGGGCAGACGTCTCCGGTTTCGCAAAGCGCACGTCTTGCTCCAGCAGCCGCACACGCAGGCCTCGCCTTCGAGCGACGTCTCCCCTGTCGGGGCGCAGATCTCCGGCCATCACGTGTAGCAGTGTCGACTTGCCCGCTCCGTTCGGCCCCGTCACGAGCAGCTGCGTCTGCGGCTCGATCGTGACGCGCTCGGCGTCCAGCCGCCCGGCAATGCCAACCCCGCGCAGCGCGAGAAGCGCAGAGCCCTCGCCCAGCGCGTGGGACCCGGTCGGGATTCCGCCGAACGACAGAAGCTTTGGCGGTTTGCGCACCTGATTCTCTTGAAGCTCGTCGAGCCGTCCGCGCGCATTCTTGACGCGTCGGCTGATGGCGCCGTCCGTGCGTGCCTGCTTGAACTTGGTGATGAATTTGTCGTTGTCTGTCGGGCCCCTGCCGTGACTCACCTGGCGCGCCCCAACATCCACGGTGTACTTCAACTGCTTCAGTTCGTCTTGCTCAGCGGCGAACTGCGCCTCCCATCGATCGCGGTCCCGTTGCTTCGCCTCGAGGTACTCGGTGAAGCTGCCGCCGAAGACGGTGACGCCGCTGGACTCCCCCAGCGCCGCCCGGCCTGCGTCGAGATCGATGAGCCCTGTCGCCACGTCATCGAGAAACGCGCGGTCATGGCTCGCGAACAGCACGGGGCCATTCCACCCGGTGAGCTCGTCGCGCAGAAACGACACTGCCAAGTCGTCAAGGTGGTTCGTCGGCTCGTCGAGCAGGAGGGCATCGGGGCGCTCAAGCAGCAGAGCGGCGAGCGCGAAGCGGCTGCGCTGGCCCCCACTCACGGCATCAAGCCGTCGCTGGCGCGGGATGCTGTCGAGTCCCAGCCCCGCAAGTACGCGGTCCCTTCGAGCATCCACGCCCCACACGTCACGTCGTTCGGCGTTCTCGAGGGCAGCGGCGTAGTGCTCCGATGCGCTGTCGGAGCCGTCGAGCTGCTCGGCGGCATCCATCAACTCTCTCTCGGCCGCCCGAAACTCGGTGAGCGCACGCTCGATGAGGTCGTCGACAGTGTCGTCGGAGTCGCGCGGCACCTCTTGCCAAAGAAGCCCCGTGCGGGCGGGGCGCGCTACGGTGCCGGAATCGGGTTCATCAACGCCCGCGATGATGCGCAGCAGCGTCGACTTGCCCGCGCCGTTTTCGCCGATCAGGCCGATGCGCGCTCCCCTGGGAACGCTGAAGCCAATGTCCGTCAGAACGCGACGGTCGCCGAACGACTGCGAGATGCCGTCGATGCGGATGTGGTCGAGGCGAGCAGCCGTGTGTTGCTTGAGTGTCTGGTTGTGCATCTGGTCCCCTTGCGGGTCGGCCAGGCGCGCGCACGAAGACAGGGCTGTCTCGCTTTAACGGAGTGAATCCTGCGCGCCCGTCATCGATGTCCGCCGGGCAATGCCACGGGCACGGACTGGACAGGAGTGCGCTAGTTCTTCACGATGGTCGAGCTTAGACGATGGGTGCAGCGATGTAAACCGCGCAGCGCGCCTCAGAAACACGGAGTCGAGTTGCTTCGAGTACGCCCGGAGACCACATGGTTGTCGATGGCCAACAGCTCGAGTATGATTCATAATTGAGTCACATGATGCATATCTGAACCATAGGAGGTCGTTGCGTGGACTTCTCAGACCCGGCATCGTCAGTAATCAGCCCGAACATGAGCCGAGTGCTTCGTCGATTGTCAATTCTCACCGAAGCGACGTCTGGGCGACGCATCCATTCGCTTTCCGGCGCGTCGTCGCTTTCAACAACGCAGCGCATTCTTGACCAGCTCGAGGTAGTCGGGTTGGTTAGCGCGACTCCAATCGCCCGCTCAAAGCTCTACACACTCAATCGCGATCATCTCTTGTGGGAACCACTCGGCCAGTTGCTGTCAGCGAGCATAACTTTTGAGCAAAGGGTCGGCCAGACCATCACCGAGTTAGCACCACCTGACTCTGTTGGCGTGCTCTTCGGATCCGTTGCGCGCGGCACAGCCAACGCAGAAAGCGACGTCGATGTTCTTGTGGTGGTTCCCGACAATACCGCTGCCGATGCCCGATACGACCTGGTCTCCGCGTTGAGCGATTCCATCGAATTGCTCTCCGGCAATCGCGCTCAGGCGATAGCCGTTACGTTCACTGAGCTGAAGAATATGGTCCAGCTTCACGACCCCCTCGTGGACTCCTGGCGCCGGGAAGGGCGGAAAGTCACGCCTGGCCCATCGCTTACGCAACTCATGGGAAGGCAATCAGCATGATGCGCGAAGTACCGATGAGCGCCACAGATGTAAGAACCCGCCGCGACCACGCTCACGCATTTCTCGACGCAGCAATGCTTATCGACACACTCGACGCCGATACCGAGATCGAACACACATCCAACCTCATCGGTTCATTAGCCGTTCTTGCAGGAATTGCCGCATCAGACTCGATCTCAGGCTTCGTGCTTGGTATCCGTTCGGGCGGGGATAACCATGCTGATGCTCTCAAGATTCTCAAGCGCGCAAGCTCCGCAGGTGAGAAGCATGCCAATCATCTGAGGCGACTCATCGACAGCAAGAACGATTCACAGTACAGCGCGCTCTTTCTTACTGATGCACGAGCTCGGGAGTTGTTAACAGCAGCACAGCGACTCGTCGATGCGATGGACGAGCGCATTCGCAATCCCCTCTAAGCGGCAACAGTCGCTCAGAGCACGTCGTCTCGACCCGAGATCTTCAGGGCGTCGACGACGCCCTTCACCCGCTGGGCGTTCTCGCTCGTCGTCACGAGCAGGGCGTCAGGCGTGTCGACGACGACGATGTCTTTCACACCGATGAGGCTCACAATGCGATCGCTGTTCGCCACGACGATGCCGCTCGACGCATCGGCGAGAACACGGGCGTTCTCGCCGAGAATCGCAAGGTCACCGGTTCGGCCGTTGGAGTTCAGTTTGGCGAGAGAGGCGAAGTCGCCCACGTCGTCCCACCCGAAGTGGCCGGGAACGACAGCCATGCGGCCCTTCGCTGCCGACGGCTCGGCAACCGAGTAGTCGATCGCGATCTTCTTCAACGTCGGCCAGAGACGATCAACAGCCGGGCCACGGGTCGCCGGGTCATCCCAGGCCGCTGCAAGCTCGACGATGGTTGCGTGCAACTCTGGTTCATTGCTCGCCAGCTCTTCAAGCAGAACGTCGGCACGCGAGATGAACATTCCCGCGTTCCAGAGGTAGCCGCCATCATCGACATAGCTCTTCGCTCGCTCGAGGTCGGGCTTCTCGACGAACGAGTCGACCGTCAGCACGCCTTCGGTCTCGTCGATGGCGAGCGGCGCACCCGCTTTGATGTACCCGAAGCCAATGGCCGGCTCGGTGGGACGGATGCCAATTGTTGTGATGTACCCAGCCTCGGCCGCGAGCACGGCCTGCTGCACCGCAGAACGGAAAAGCCTGTCACCGCGAATGACGTGATCGGCCGCAAACGAGCCGACGATCACGTCGGGCTCGCGCCGCTCAAGAATCGCAGCCGCGAGGCAGATCGCGACTGAAGAGTCCCGCGGGTCGGCTTCGAGCACGATGTTCGCATCGCTGATCTCGGGAAGCTGTGCTTCGACGGCGGCACGGTGGGCACGGCCCGTCACCACCATGATTCGATCGTCACCGGCAACGGGCGCAAGACGATCCCAGGTGGCGCGCAGCAGAGTCACGCCTGAGCCCGTGAGGTCGTGCAGAAATTTTGGGGCGTCCGCGCGCGAGAGCGGCCACAGCCTCGACCCGATGCCACCGGCGGGAATCACGCTGTAGAAGCGTCGTGAGGGGTTCGTCATGACTCCACGTTACTTGCACCGCGTCGAACAACTATCTCGATATCGAGAGATTTAGGGTCCCCTTAGGGGCAGAGTCTGCTCAGAGCGGCATAGACTGGACACCAGCGCCATGCGCTCGCCGGCCGTCCGGCCGACGCACAATGCGAACCATCAGGGAGGGTCGTTCCGTGTCAGCGAAGACTGCAGGGACTCCGCCAGTGTCAGCGACTACGTCGAAGCGTCCGGCAGGAACTTTGTACCGTGGCCGCGAGGGCATGTGGTCGTGGGTTCTGCACCGGATCACCGGTGTTGCCATCTTCTTCTTCCTCCTCGTGCACATTCTCGACACCGCCCTCGTGCGTGTCTCGCCCGAGGCATACAACGCCGTCATCGGCACATATCAGACGCCGATCATGGGGCTGGGCGAGGTCGCTCTCGTCGGTGCCATCGTGTACCACGCCTTCAACGGCATCCGCATCATTCTGATCGACCTGTGGAAGAAGGGGCCGACCTACCAGCGCGCGATGTTCTACATCGTCGTCGTCGTGTGGGTCATCACCATGCTCGCTTTCGTGCCGAGGCACCTGATGAACGTCTTCGGACACTGAGAAAGGGGAACGACATGTCGCAAACCATTGATGCTCCCCGCACGCCGGCGTATCCGAACCGCTCAAAGGGCACGAACTGGGAGAAGTGGGGCTGGATCTACATGCGCGCCTCCGGCGTGCTTCTCGTCGTGCTGATCTTCGGCCACCTGTTCGTCAACCTCATGGTCGGCGACGGCGTCCACGCAATCGACTTCGCCTTCGTCGGCGGAAAGTGGTCCGATCCGTTCTGGCAGGTCTGGGACGGCCTCATGCTGTGGCTCGCGCTCATTCACGGCGGCAACGGCATGCGAACGCTCGTCAACGACTACGCCCGCAGCCGCGGATTGCGCGGCACACTGAAGATCGCGATTCTCATCGCCGTTGTCGTGCTGATCGTTCTCGGCACGCTCGTAATCTTCACATTCGACCCGTGCCCCGCCGGCGCTCCTGCCGACCTGCTTCCCTCGATCTGTAAGGGGATTTAACCTAGCAATGTCCAACACAGCTGCGAACTCTGCACCTGCCGACTCGACGATCATCGACGGCATCCACTACCACCAGTTCGACGTCGTTATCGTTGGAGCCGGTGGCGCGGGAATGCGTGCCGCCATTGAGGCCGGCCCCGGCGCGAAGACGGCGGTCATCTCGAAGCTCTACCCCACCCGTTCGCACACGGGAGCCGCACAGGGCGGAATGGCCGCGGCGCTCGCGAACGTCGAAGAAGACACCTGGGAGTGGCACACCTTCGACACAGTGAAGGGCGGCGACTACCTCGTCGACCAGGACGCCGCTGAGATTCTCGCGAAAGAGGCGATCGACGCCGTCATCGACCTTGAGAACATGGGCCTGCCGTTCAACCGCACGCCCGAGGGAAAGATCGACCAGCGACGCTTCGGCGGACACACCCGCGACCACGGCAAGTCGGCGGTTCGCCGCGCCTGCTACGCGGCAGACCGCACGGGGCACATGATTCTGCAGACGCTGTTTCAGAACTGCGTCAGACTCGGCATCCACTTCTTCAACGAGTTCTACGTTCTCGACATCATCATGACCGAGGTCGACGGCGAGAAGCAGCCTGCGGGCGTCGTTGCGTACGAACTGGCGACGGGCGAGCTGCACGTGTTCCAGTCGAAGGCGATGATCTTCGCGACGGGTGGCTTCGGCAAGATCTTCAAGACCACATCGAACGCCCACACGCTCACGGGCGACGGCGTCGGCATCGTGTGGCGCAAGGGGCTCCCCCTCGAAGACATGGAGTTCTTCCAGTTTCACCCGACGGGCCTTGCCGGACTCGGCATCCTTCTCACCGAGGGAGCTCGAGGCGAGGGCGCCATTCTGCGCAACGCATCGGGCGAGCGGTTCATGGAACGCTATGCTCCCACCATCAAAGACCTTGCACCGCGCGACATCGTCGCCCGAAGCATGGTTCAAGAGGTGCAGGAGGGCCGCGGGGCCGGGCCCAACAAGGACTACGTGCTTCTTGACTGCACGCACCTTGGCGCCGAAGTGCTCGAGACCAAGCTTCCCGACATTACCGAGTTCGCTCGCACCTACCTCGGCGTCGACCCGGTCACCGAGCCCGTTCCCGTGATGCCGACCGCGCACTATGCAATGGGCGGCATCCCGACGAACAACAATGCTGAGGTGCTCTCGAGCAACGACACTGTTGTTCCCGGCATGTACGCGGCTGGCGAGTGCGCCTGTGTGTCTGTGCACGGCTCGAACCGGCTGGGAACCAACTCGCTGCTCGACATCAACGTCTTCGGCAAGCGCGCGGGAAACAACGCCGTCGAATACGTCAAGACGGCGGAGTTCGTTCCGTTGCCCGACGACCCGGCAAAGGAAGTTCGCGCGACGCTCGACCGCATTCGCACCGGCGACGGCCCCGAGCGCATCGGCGCCCTGCGCAAGACGCTGCAAGATGAGATGGACAAGAACGCTCAGGTGTTCCGCACAGACGAGACTCTCGAAGAGGTGACGCGCACGATCCACGATCTGCGCACGCGGTACATGAACATCTCGATCCAAGACCACGGCAAGCGGTTCAACACCGATCTGCTCGAGGCCGTTGAACTCGGATTCCTTCTCGACCTCGCCGAGGTCGTCGTGTATTCGGCCCGCAACCGCAAAGAATCGCGCGGCGGCCACATGCGTGACGATTACCCGAAGCGCGACGACGAGAACTATATGAAGCACACGATGGCGTACCTGACGGGCGACCCGCATTCGGCGGATGCCTCCGACCACATCAGGTTGGATTGGAAACCCGTCGTGATCACCCGTTACGAGCCGATGGAGAGGAAGTACTAGTCATGGCGCAAGTGGTGGAAGAGGCGCCGGTATCGAACGATCCGACGCAGACATTCACAGTGACGCTGATCATTCGACGTTTCGACCCGGATGCTGACACGGAACCGCACTGGGAAGACTTCGACGTCGAGATGCTTCCGACAGAGCGCGTGCTCGACGCCCTTCACAAGATCAAGTGGGAGACGGACGGTTCGCTGACGTTCCGCCGCTCGTGCGCGCACGGCATCTGCGGTTCAGACGCCATGCGCATCAACGGGCGCAATCGTCTCGCGTGCAAGACGCTCATCAAGGACCTCGACATTTCGAAGCCCATCTACGTTGAGGCGATCAAGGGTCTTCCGCTCGAAAAGGATCTCGTCGTCGACATGGAGCCCTTCTTCGAGTCGTACCGCGAGGTGCAGCCGTTTCTCGTTGCCAACAGCAAGCCGGGCGCGGGCAAGGAGCGCACGCAGTCGGTTGCCGACCGTGCAATCTTCGATGACACAACGAAGTGCATTCTCTGCGCCGCGTGCACGTCGTCGTGCCCCGTGTTCTGGACAGACGGGCAGTACTTCGGGCCGGCAGCCATCGTCAACGCGCACCGCTTCATCTTTGACTCGCGCGACGACAACGCCCAGGTGCGCCTCGACATCCTCAACGACAAAGAGGGCGTGTGGCGCTGCCGTACCACGTTCAACTGCACCGAGGCGTGCCCCCGCGGCATCCAGGTGACCAAGGCAATCGCCGAGGTCAAGCAGGCGATCATGAGCGGCAAGGCGTAGACACCTCACGCTGCACAAGTGGGTCGGCGCTCTCGAATTATCGCGAGCGCCGGCCCTCTTCTGTAGCGCCGTGTGATGCGCACACGATCACAACGGATGCTGTAGCGCTCAGTGCAGCGGCACACCGGGCATGACTTCGATGACGTTGCCGTCGCCCAGGTCGATGAACGTTCCGGCGGCAACCGCAACCGACTCCCCCGGCGCCATGCGACGCCACTGCGTTCCGGGCTCGATGACCGACGTTCCATTCGTCGACCCGAGGTCGGAGACAACGACAGCATCGCCAATCTGACGCACGTCGAGGTGCGTTGCCGACACGGTCTTCGTCGGCGACAGCAGCGGCACCAACCGCGCGTCTCCGCCAGACGCAACGCGGGGGCTTCGCCCGAAGCGGTGCGGAAGATCGAGCCCAAACGCCTGCCCGCCGTTGACGCGGTAGCCGAACATCTTCGTCGGACGCGTGTGGGGAACATTCGCCAGCCGAACGGGCCCAGTCAGCATGACAGCGCCGGGAACCCGAGCAACGGTCTGACCGTCGTGGGCGTCTCCGTGCGCGTCGAGCAGCACGGATGACGAGGTCGCGTTGCCCGATGCAGCAGCGGATGCCGTCGGCTGCGGTGCCGCGCCGATCGACACATCGACGCGCGACGCTGCGACGACGCCCGCGCCGAGGGGGAACTGCGGCGCGGCAGCACCCGCTTTCGCTCCGATGGCCACGTGCGTCACCTGCTGCAGGCGGGTGCGCAGCCAGGGCGAGCTGCCGCTCGGTGCAATGTGCTGTGGCGCTCCGGCTACGGCAACGTCAAAGCCGGTCTGCCCGTTCACAAGAGCCATGAACGACGCTCCGTCTGCGCTCTCGGCAATATCGCCGATCAACACAAACGAGAGGGGGCGCCCTGCTGATTCCGCGGGCATGAAACCCACAAGCGACTCAAAGTCAGCGCCGTTGCTGACGCGCTCCCACAGCTGGTCGACAAGGCGCGGATCAGCGGCAGCATCAAGGGCGATGAGAGTACGGTCGGTGGCGATCACGAGAGAGCCGGGGGATGCCGATGGGGAATAACGCAGGCCCACAGCCACGATGAGTCCCCTTTACTCTCGATTGTCCCGACATCTCTCTGTCGTGTTTCCCCATTGTTTCGCAGTTGGGCCTCTGACGCGAGTTTCGGCAGTCACAATCTCGCAACGCGACGAGGCAGACGGCCGCCACGCCGCCTCACAGCTACGCTGACAACGTGGCAAACCCGTTTTCCTTTCGCGAACCCGACGTGCACACGCCGGGTGAAACGCGGGGTGCCGGCAGGCCGGGGAGCCCCTGGCTTGTGAAGCCCGTGAACACCGTGAACCGCATTGGAACTCGGGTGTCGCACAATCGCATCTACCGCGTCGTGCAGCATTATCTCTGGGAAGACGGCAACCTCATGGCGGCGGGCATGAGCTTCTATGCCGTGTTCGCTGTGTTTGCCGGGCTGTTTGTCGGCTTCTCGATCACCGGCGTGTGGCTGTCGGGCAATGAGGAGCTCGTGGACTCGCTCATTGTGGTCATCAATTCGACGGTGCCGGGGCTCATCGGCTCGGGTGATGCGTACCTGATCGATCCGGCGGCTCTCTTCAACACAACGCTTTACAGCTGGTGGGGTGCCGTCGCGCTGGTCGGCCTGTCTTGGACAGCGACCGGGTGGATGTTCTATACGCGGCAGGCGGTCCGCGCCATCTTCCAGGTGCCACGCGACCCGCGGAACTTCTTCGTCAAGAAGCTCTGGGATCTCGGTATGGCCCTCGGTATCGGGCTTCTGTTGATCATCTCAGCCGCAGCCAGCATCGTCGGAACCCAGCTTCTCGTGTGGTTTGGCCAGCTGCTCGGTCTTGGCCCCAACTCGTTCCTCGTCGGAGCGGGCGGCTCCATTCTCGGCATTGTCCTCTCACTCATCATCAATGCGGCATCCCTCACCGTCATGTTCCGCGTGCTCTCCCGCCTGCCGATCCCCTGGCGCACGCTGTCAACCGGCGTTCTGCTCGGCAGCACTATTCTCGCTGGGCTCTCGATTGCCAGCGGTCTCGTTCTGGGCGGTGCGAGCCGCAACCCCCTGCTCACTGGTTTCACCGTGTTCGTCGCCCTGCTTCTCTGGTTCAACCTCGTGAGCAGGGTGATTCTGATCTCGGCGTCCTGGATCTCCGTTCAGCTCGCCGACAACGACGTCACCCTGCACACGCCAACAGACGAAGAACGCCGCGAAGCCGTCGAACACGCTCGCCGCATTGTCGCCGCTGCCGACGTGCGCGAGGCACGAGAGCAGTTCGATGCCGCCACGGGGTTCTTCGGCAAAGCACGTGCACGCAGACACCTCAAGAAGGTCATCGAGCACGTGAGACGCTGACAGAGCCGCCGAGAAACCCCGGCCGTTTCCGCCCGGTCACACCTCGGCGAGCAGCGCTGTGAGTTCGTTCGCGAAGAACTCGGGATCTTCGGTCGCTCCGAAGTGGCCCCCGCGCGCAGCAACGGTGTATCGGCGGAGGTCGTAGAACCTCTCGGCATACTCTCGCGGTGGGTTCAGAAAGTCCTGTGGGAAGACCGTCACCCCCGTCGGAATTGCTGGCGCAGCGACGCCCCATCCACCCGAAGCCGGTTGGTGAGAGTCGTCGTCGATCGTTCCCGACGGTTCAGCCTCATCACTCCAGGCGCTGGGATCGATCGCCTCCGAGTACAGCCGCAACGCCGAGCGGGCGTCGTTCGTGAACCAGTGAAGGCTGACCTGGGTGAGAAGACCCTCGAGCTCGGGCTCCGTATCGCTCCAGTCGCGCATTTTCGAACCGATCCACGCCAAAAGCGCGACAGGGGAATCGGCGAGCCCTGTGGCCAGCGCGGTCGGTTCGGATGCGTGGATGGCGAAGTACGCCGCCTGCTGGAACCAGGCATCCGCGCTCGTGAGATACGCCTGTTCCGCGGCTGTTGCCGTGGCACGATCGACGGCGAACGACTTCGCGAAGGGGATGTCCGTGAGGTGCAGCGCGGCAACCGCATCAGGATGGGCCGTGGCCAGAGAGTCAACGATGCTCGAGCCCCAGTCACCGCCGGAGACCGCGTAACGTTCGTAACCCACACCGCGCATGAGGCTGTGCAGGTGCTCGGCTACGCCGGTCAGACGCAGAGGGCCGGAAGGCTGCCCGCTGAAGAGAAATCCGGGAAGAGAGGGAACGATGACGTCGTGCCCGGCTGCAACAAGTGGTTCGACGATGTCGCGGTAGCGCACGAACGAGTCGGGCCAGCCGTGCACCAAGAGAACGGGAACACCGTCACCGCCAGAACGGGCGTGGACGAAGTGGAGTGTCGTGCCGTCCACGTCCGCGGTGAACTGCGGCAGCTGGTTCAGTCGAGCCTCAACCCCCCGCCAGTCGAAGCTGTCCAACCAATATTGAGCGGCGCCGCGAAGCCACTCGAGGCTCAGGCCGCGCTCTTCTGCGTGAGCGTCTGCGACGTTCGGCCACCGAACGTCGGAGATGCGGCGGGCGAGCTCGTCAACAGCATCCTGCTCGATGGCGATCTGAAAGGGGGTGATGTTCATTGTGTGCTCCTTCGTCGTGGTTCCCTCAGGATGCCACCGAAAGAGGTCACTTTCTGACCTCGATAGCTCGACGACTCGAGAATCCGCAATGTCGCAGGCTCAACCTAGAATGGTGGGCATGGCGAATCAGACCCCATTCCGCATCGCATCCGTCAATGTCAACGGCATTCGTGCCGCATATCGCAAGGGAATGGGCGAGTGGCTCGCCAACCGAGGCGTCGACATTCTTGCGCTGCAGGAAGTGCGTGCCCAAGACGAGCACGTCGAGCAGCTGCTCGGCGACGGCTGGCACATTTTGCACGACGAAGCGACGGCAAAGGGCCGTGCGGGCGTTGCCATTGTCAGCAGACTCGCACCAACGGCGCACCGCACAGCACTCGGCGCCGACGACTTCGACAGCGCAGGGCGCTGGCTCGAGGCAGACTTCGAGGTCGGAGGACGACCGCTCACCATCGTCTCGTGCTACGTTCACTCCGGCGAGGTCGGCTCGCCGAAGCAGGTCGAGAAGTACACGTTTCTCGATGCCATGACGACACGGCTCGCGGAGTTGGCGCAGCACTCTGAGCTCGCCCTTGTCGTGGGCGACCTCAACGTGGGGCACCGCGAACTCGACATCAAGAACTGGAGGGGAAACCGCAAGAACTCCGGTTTCCTCCCCGAGGAGCGCGCCTACTTCGACAGGTTCTTCGGGCCACAGGGCGAAACTGTTGAAGGCGTCGACGGAACGAAGGCACCGGGACTCGGCTGGGTCGATGTCGGCCGCCAATGGGCAGGCGAGGTCGACGGGCCGTACACCTGGTGGTCGCAGCGAGGCAAGGCATTCGACAACGACACGGGCTGGCGCATCGACTACCACGCGGCAACCCCCGCTCTCGCGAGCACAGTGACGAGCTACGAGATCGATCGCGCTGCATCGTACGACACGCGTTGGTCCGACCACTCGGCCGTGGTCGTCGATTACGCCATCTGATCGCTTCGTTCACACTCATTCTTCGTTCCACAAAGGACACACAATGACAAAGCCACGTCTCTATTCGGGCATGCAACCCACAAATGACTCTCTGCACATCGGCAATTACATCGGCGCACTCGTGCAATGGCGAAAGATGCAGGAGGAGTACGACGCGTTCTTCTCCGTCGTCGACCTGCACGCGATCTCTGTACCGCAAGATCCGAAGGAGCTGCGAGAGAAGACGCGCCGAACGGCCGCGCAGTACATCGCCGCCGGCATCGAGCCAGAGAAATCGACGCTCTACGTGCAGTCGCACGTTCCGGCCCACGCCCAGCTGGCCTGGGTGCTCGGAAGCATCACCGGGTTCGGCGAAGCGAACCGCATGACGCAGTTCAAAGACAAGTCGTCGCGTTACGGCTCCGACGCCACAAACGTCGCCCTCTTCACGTATCCGATTCTGATGGCCTCCGACATTCTGCTGTACCAGACGAACGCGGTCCCGGTCGGAGACGACCAGCGCCAGCACGTCGAGCTCACGCGCACTCTTGCTGAGCGCTTCAACTCGCGCTTCGGCGAGACGTTCATTGTTCCCGAGGCCACCATCCCCGCGGACAGCGCGCGCATCTACGACCTGCAAGAGCCAACGTCGAAGATGTCGAAGTCGGGCGAATCACCGCAGGGAATTCTGTGGCTCTTCGACGAACCGAAGGCAATGCAGAAGAAGATCATGCGCTCGGTCACCGACAATGACGGCGTCGTCGCCTTCGACCGCGAGGCGAAGCCCGGCGTCTCCAACCTCATGGCGATCTATTCGGCGCTCACGGGGAGCACCGCCGCGCAGGTGACCGCCGAGTTCGACGGGCGTGGCTACGGCGACTTCAAGAAGGCCGTTGCCGAGGCTGTCGTCGCCGAGCTCGAGCCGGTGCGCGCACGCGCGCTGGAGCTGCTCGACGACCCGGCCGAACTCGACAGGCTGCTCGCCGTCAACGCCGCTCGCGCCACGGAGGTGGCCGAGGCGACGCTTGCCGACGTGTACGAGAAGATCGGCTTTCTGGCCGGACGATGACTCGCCACGCTCTCGCGCTCTTCGACCTCGACGACACGCTCCTCGACCACCGCGGAGCAGTGGTCCGGGGCATCCGCACGCACATCGCCGAGCTCGGTTCGCCATATTCCGACGCGGGCATCGACTCGCTCACGCTGTGGCACAACCTCGAAGACGCGCACTACCATCGGTATCTCTCTGGAGACGTCACCTATGCGCAGCAGCGCCGTGCTCGAGCCATCGAGTTCGCTGCGGCGCACGGCGTCACGCTTGCTGACACGGCAGCCGATGACTGGTTCGAGGGCTATTCCGCGCATTATCGGGAGAGCTGGACTCTGTTTGACGACACGCGACGGTGTCTCGACGCCACGGTGGCGGCTGGTGCGCAGATCGGCGTGATCACGAACGGCGAACTCGACTTTCAGCGGGTGAAGCTCGAGCGCACGGGGCTTGCGGGCAGCTTCGGCCACGTCATCGCCTCGGGCGCCGAAGGCGTCGCCAAGCCCGACCCGGCCATTTTTCTCACGGCGTGCGAGCGCTTCGGCGTTGACCCCGCCAATGCGATGTATGTCGGCGACAGATTGATGACGGATGCCGTCGGCGCGGCGCGCGCCGGTCTCACCGGTGTGTGGCTCAACCGCTTCGGCGATGACCTCCCGGAGGGCGCGATCGGGCATGGCAGCGGAGCGGACGTGCCGCCAGAACGCCTCGCGGCCGACAACGGTGTCATCACGGTGACATCGCTCGACGACGTGAGCACGCTGCTGTGAGCTGACATCGTTGCGACGGAAACGCAGAATGGCCGGGGCGATCGCCCCGGCCATTCTGCGTTTCTCTGTGGTGACTACTTCACGTCTTCGTCAATCCAGTCGAAGGTCTTCGTCACTGCCTTCTTCCAGAGGCGCAACAGCCGCTCGCGCTCGTCTGCGTCCATCTGCGGCTCCCAGCGCTTGTCTTCAGCCCAGTTCGACGAGAGCTCGCCGAGGTCGTTCCAGAAGCCAACAGCGAGACCCGCAGCATAGGCAGCACCCAGCGCCGTCGTCTCGATGACCTTCGGGCGAATGACCGGAACACCGAGCATGTCGGCTTGGAATTGCATGAGCGCGTCGTTGGCCACCATGCCTCCGTCGACCTTCAGCTCGGTGAGGTCGACGCCGGAGTCCGCGTTCACGGCATCCAGCACCTCCCGGGTCTGGAACGCCGTCGCCTCGAGAGCGGCACGCGCAATGTGACCCTTGTTGGCGAAACGCGTGAGGCCGACGATCGCACCACGGGCGTCGGAACGCCAGTACGGCGCGAACAGGCCGGAGAACGCGGGAACGATGTACACGCCACCGTTGTCGTCGACCGTGTCGGCGAGCGCCTCAACCTCGGGTGCCGAGTTGATGAGCCCCAGGTTGTCACGCAGCCACTGGATGAGCGACCCGGTCACGGCAATCGAGCCCTCGAGAGCGTAGTGCGGATCATTGTCGCCCAGCTTGTAGCCAAGCGTCGTGAGCAGCCCGTTCTCGGAGTGCACGATCTCCTCACCCGTGTTGAAGATGAGGAAGTTTCCGGTGCCGTAGGTGTTCTTCGACTCACCGGCCTGGAACGCAGCCTGACCGAAGGTCGCAGCCTGCTGATCTCCGAGGATGCCTGCGATCGGCGTCTCGCGCAGGAGGCTCGACGTGTGGGCGTGGCCGTAGACCTCGCTCGACGATTTGATCTCGGGCAGCATCGATTTGGGAACGCCGAACGCCTCGAGAATGTCATCGCGCCATTCGAGCGTCTCGAGGTCCATGAACATCGTGCGGCTGGCGTTTGTCACGTCGGTGACGTGCACGCCGCCGTCCGTACCGCCCGTGAGGTTCCACAGCACCCACGTGTCGGTCGTGCCGAAGATCAGATCGCCGGCTTCCGCCTTCTCGCGCGCGCCCTCGACGTTGTCGAGAATCCACTTGATCTTCGTGCCCGCGAAGTACGTGGCGAGCGGAAGTCCGACGATCGGCTTGAATCGCTCGACGCCGCCATCCTTCGCCAGCTCGTCGACGATGTTCTGAGTTCGCGTGTCCTGCCAGACGATGGCGTTGTACACCGGCTTTCCCGTGTTCTTGTCCCACACCACCGTGGTCTCGCGCTGGTTTGTGATGCCGACGGTTGCGATGTCGTGACGTGTAATGCTCGCCGTCGACAGCGCCTGTCCGATCACCTCTCGGGTGTTCTTCCAGATCTCGTCTGCATCGTGCTCGACCCACCCCGCCTTGGGGAAGATCTGCTCGTGCTCGAGCTGACCGCTCGAGACGATTGTGCCTGCCTTGTCGAAGATGATGGCACGAGAGCTTGTCGTGCCCTGATCGATGGCAATTACGTAGTCCGCCATGGGGAACTCCTTTGTTTATGCGACTTCGGGTATCAGGTGGCGGGCCGCATTCCGGCCCGCCGAAACGTTAGATGAGTCCGGGCAGAAGACCGGCGGTGCCGGCCCAGCCGCCGAGGGCTCCACCAATGAGAGGGCCAACGACGGGAACCCAGGCGTAGGACCAGTCGCTCGAACCCTTGCCCTTGATGGGCAGGAGCGCGTGTGCAATACGCGGCGCGAGGTCACGCGCTGGGTTGATCGCGTACCCGGTCGGACCACCGAGAGAGATACCGATCACGAGAACGACGAGGGCGACGGGGAGGGCTCCAAGCGAGGCGAGACCAGCGGCATCCCCGTGCTGGCCAAAGGCGATCACGAGGAAGACGAGAACGAATGTGCCGACGATCTCTGTGACGAGGTTCCAGCCGTAGCTGCGAATCTCCGGGCCCGTCGAGAAGACGGCGAGCTTTGCGCCCGGGTCATCCGACTCGTCGAAGTGCTTCTTGTACACCAGATACACCAGAACGGCTCCGATGAATGCTCCGAGCATCTCAGAGCCGAAGTAGAGGAATATCGTGCCGAGGTTGACCGGCACGCCTTCGGCGAACTCAGTGAGACCGCTTGTGACGAGTCCCAGGGTGACAGCGGGGTTGAGATGTGCGCCCGAGACTGCGGCGGCGACAACACCGACGTAGACCGCGAGGCCCCAGCCGAAGTTGATCAGCAGCCATCCGCCGTTGAACCCCTTCGTCTTTGCGAGAACGACGTTGGCGACGACGCCGCCACCGAGAAGAAGCAGCAGCGCAGTGCCGACTACCTCGGAGATGAATATCGATCCAAGTGCCATGTGTCTTCTTTGACCTTCCAAATAAATGCGACGCCGGGCCAGGTGCCCGGGTCGCTGGTGCAGGTGGGTGTAACTCGTCTCTCACTTCAGAATCTAACCGTGTCTCGGTGCGGTAACAAGAGTGAGAGCACTTCGGGTTATGCGGGAGTCGGGGTCTCCCTTCGTCCAGAGAGCACGACGCCGTGGGCATCGCGCAGTACGCGGGCTGCCTCTGCCCGTTCTGCGGCCGCCTCCGCGTCACTCCAATGGAGCTCCGCGGCGACGATCGGATTGATCTCATCGAGCAGCTCGTCGCTCACCGTACCGGTGAAGGCGAGACTGGTGCGACGCTTGAGCACATCGATGAGGTGAACGACCTGTTCCGTGCGCACGAGATACTCGATCTCTTCACGCGAGTAGTCGGGGGCGTGCACGAGTGGTGAGTCGCCCGTCGCCTCAAGTTCGTCGATGACGGATTCCGCGCGCGTGCCATAGCGCTCGAGCAGCACGTCGGCGCGGTGACGTGAGAGGGAGTCGCTGTGCGCGGCAAGCCACGTCGTGCGCGCGGCATCCGTTGTCGGGTAACCCTTACCTCCGCCGATCGGCATGCCCGCCGTCGAAACGCTGCGCTCTGCTGCGACGTGCCCCAGAACTTCGTCGCCGAGCTGCTCGCCGAGCGCCCTGAATGTCGTCAGCTTGCCTCCGACGAGGCTCAGCATCGGCGTTCCGTCAAGATCCGTCGGAACGATGCGGTAGTCACGCGACACAAACCCAGGCTGTGTGTCACCGTGCCCTGGCAGCGGCCGGATGCCCGAGAAGCGGTAGACGATCTGCGAGCGCTCAACGTTCACATCGGGGAACACGTGCTTCACGAGGTCGAAGAAGTAGTCGACTTCCTCGTCCGTGCACACAGCGGGCTGTGAGGGGTCTGCCTCGATGTCTGTTGTGCCGACCATCACGCGGCCCTTGAGCGGGTAGATGAGCACGATGCGGCCGTCTTCATGCTCGAAGAAGATCTCGTTTCCGCCCGTCGCCTCGAGCAGCTCCGGGTTGTCAAGAACAATGTGCGAGCCTTTGGTTCCGCCCATATACGACGTGCGGTTTCCGAGTGCCTCGTTCGTGAGGTCGGTCCAGGGGCCGCTGGCATTCACGATCACGTCTGCCGTCATCGTGAACGTCTCGCCCGATGCGTTGTCCCGAAGCGTCACGCCGCCGTCGTCGAATCCGACGGCTTCGACGTAGTTGGCCGCCCGGGCATGTGGGCCTGTCGCGATGCCGTCGCGCAGCACATCGAGAGCGAGCCGCTCGGGGTCGTGAACAGAGGCGTCGAAGTAGGTCGCTGTGTATTTGAGATCCTTATTGAAAGCCGGATGCTGTTTCAGCGACGCTGTGCGACCGCGGAACGAGTGCCGGGGCACCGCTCCCCCGTCACGGGAGAACGAGTCGTACATCATCAGGCCGATCTTTATCAGGAAGGCACCTCGCTCGGTCGGCTTTCCCTGCTTGTGCGTCAGGAATCGAAGCGGCGCCGCCAGAATCCCCGAGAACGTCGAGAAGATCGGCACCGTTGTTTCGAGTGGTTTCACGTAGTGGGGGGCGATCTTCACAAGGCTGTTGCGCTCCTGAACCGACTCACGCACGAGGCGGAATTCGCCGTTCTCGAGGTAGCGAACACCGCCGTGGATCATGTGAGATGACGCCGCGGATGCTCCGGAGCACCAGTCGTCGCGCTCGACGATCGTGACATCAACGCCCTGCAGCGCGAGGTCTCGGAATGTGGAGATGCCGTTGATGCCCCCACCGATGATGAGCACACTCGCATGGGGACGATCCGCGATCGCACGCACTGAATCTCGCGTGCTGACGGTGCCGGAATTCTCGCTCGCCATTGTCCACTCCTCATCGGGTAATCGTCGGATGCCGCGGTGCGCTGGCTTATCCGTCTCTGTCCATCCTCGACAGAAGCTACACTGGCGTTCAAACTTGATGCACAAACGTGCAAGGAGAGAACATTGGCCAAACTCCCGTCGAACACTCTGTCGGCGAAGACCCGCGATGCCCTGACCGCGGCACAGCTCTACTACCTGCAAGACCTCACAATGGATGCCATCGCAGACGAGCTTCATACCTCGAGATCCTCGGTATCTCGCCTCTTGAGCCATGCACGCGACAGCGGACTCGTCACGATCAACGTGTCGAGCCCGCTCGACGTTCCGCGGCAGCTCGAGTCAGATATTCGCCGTCGATTCGGGGTCGTCACTCACGTGGTTCCGGTGCCCGAGCAGACAAGCGACGTCGACAGGCTCGACAGAGTTGCGCTCACCGCTGCACGAATTCTCGGAGGCTTCGTCGAGTCGAACATGATGATCGGAGTCGCGTGGGGCGCGACGATGACGGCGGTTTCCCGGCATCTCGTGCCCAAGAACACGCACAATTCGCGCATTGTGCAGCTGAACGGTGCCGCGAACCCCCGCACGACGGGTCTTGTCTATGCGAGTGAGCTGCTGCAGCGGTTTGGTGCCGCCTATGGGGCGGCCGTGCAGCAGTTCGCTGTTCCCGCGCTGTTCGATGACCCCGCCACAAAAGCGGCGATGTGGCGCGAACGCAGTGTGCGCCGCGTTCTCGACATTCAGCGCAGCATGGACATGACGGTCTTCGGGCTGGGCTCGCCGTTCGCCGTCGTGCCGAGCCACGTTTACGTCGGCGGCTACCTCGACGAGCACGACCTCGCGTCGATGCAGGAGGCGAACGTCGTGGGGGACGTCGCTACGGTCTTCTATCGCGAAGATGGCTCCTCAGACGGCATCGAGATCAATACGCGTTCGTCCGGTCCCGATCTCGATGTTCAGCGCCGTGTTGCCCGGCGCGTGTGCATCGTCTCAGGAGAGAGCAAGCTGCAGAGCCTGCGCGGTGCGCTGGCGGCCGGCCTCATCACTGATCTGATCGTCGATGCAACAACGGCGCGGCTGCTGCTTGCGTCATGAAGCGACACACACCGCACCGGGAATACCCGTGACGTAACATGGTTATACGTAACGTGCTCCGGGGTCGGTGAGAGTCCGAACCGGCGGTGAAAGTCCGCGACCCTCCTCTGGGAGGCTGAGCCGGTGAAATTCCGGCACCGACGGTTATGGATCGCCACATGGCGATTCGAGTCCGGAAGGGAGGAAGCACGTGGCGACGCCTCCGCGCGTTGCCATCGCAGCCTTGCGAGCCCCCGGAGCCTCGAGAAAGGGAGCCGGTGGCATCACAACGCGAGCTGCAGTTCATGCGCCGTGCACTCGAACTCGCCGCAAACGGCCCAGAGCGCGGCATCAATCCCCGCGTCGGCTGCGTCATCGTCTCGTCCGACGGGACTGTGCTCGGCGAGGGGTGGCACCGAGGCGCAGGAACGCCGCACGCTGAGATCGCTGCTCTGACGGCGGCGGGCGCGGATGCCGCACGCGGCGCGACAGCCATCGTGACGCTTGAGCCGTGCAATCACACGGGGCGCACCGGCCCGTGCGTCGATGCATTGCTCGACGCCGGAATCGCGCGCGTCGTCTATGCCTCGACCGACCCGGGCACCGTCTCGAGCGGCGGCGGCGATCGGCTTCGCGCGTCGGGCGTCGACGTCGAGGCCGGCGTGCTCGCGGCGGACGTCGACGCCTTTCTCGGAGACTGGATGACGACGGCGACGCTCGGCCGTCCGCTCGTCACACTCAAGTGGGCCTCATCGCTCGATGGCCGCGCCGCGGCGTCCGATGGCTCGAGTCAGTGGATCACCGGACCGGAGTCCCGCGACGACGCACACCTGCTGCGCAGCCAGCACGATGCCATCGCCGTCGGCAGCGGAACGGTTCTCGCTGACGACCCGTCTCTGACCGCGCGCGACGCTCACGGCGAGCTCCTGAGCAATCAGCCCGTTCCCATTGTGTTCGGCGGACGCGAGATCTCAGACGGCGCGAAGCTGCGACAGCATCCTCTCCCTCACATTCAGCTCGACGGCCGTGACCTCGCCGCCGATCTGCACGAGCTGCGAGAGCGCGGCATCCGCTCCCTCTTCATCGAGGGAGGGCCGACCCTCGCGTCGGCTTTCGTGCGCGCGGGCCTCGTGGACAGCTACGTCGCATACCTCGCGCCGACTCTGCTCGGCGGCGACCGCGTCGCACTCACCGACCTTGGCGTGCGCTCCATCGACCATGCGCTTCGCCTCGCCCTCAGCGACGTCGCCCGTGTCGGAGACGACGTCAGACTCACTCTGACCCCGAAGGGACAGTAAACAATGTTCACCGGAATCATCGAAGAGATCGGCACCGTGACGGCCGTCTCCCGCAGCGGGTCGTCTCTGCGCCTCAGCGTGCGGGGTCCGCTCGCGGTCTCTGATGCTCATCACGGCGACTCGATCGCCGTCTCCGGCGTGTGCCTCACCGTCGTCGAGCAGTCAGCCGACGGCTTCGCCGCCGACGTGATGGGCCAAACGCTCGCCATGTCGACGCTCGCGACCGTGGACGTCGGTCGGCGCGTCAACCTCGAGCGCGCCGCCCACGTCGGCGATCGCCTCGGCGGCCACATCGTGCAGGGGCACGTTGATGGAACGTCGCGACTCGAGAGCATCACCGACGACGGCGATTGGCGCGTGCTGCGCTTTTCCCTGCCGGCCGAGCTCGCCCGACTTGTCGTCGACAAAGGCTCCATCGCGGTCGACGGCACATCGCTCACTGTGAGCGACGTCGCCCCGGCAGAGCACGCCGCGCAGTGGTTCGAGGTTTCGCTGATTCCCGAGACGCTCACCGCGACCACGCTGGGAGACCTGAGCGTCGGAGATCACGTGAACATCGAAACCGACATCATTGCACGACACGTCGAACGGATGCTGGCGCTCGGCGCCGCAGAAGGGAGCAACCGATGAGCCTCGCCTCCATTCCCGAGGCCCTCGACGCACTGCGCCAGGGCAAGCCCGTGCTCGTAGCAGATGACGAATCGCGCGAGAACGAGGGCGACGTGATCATGTCTGCCGCCCTCGCGACACAGGAGTGGCTTGCCTGGACCATTCGGCACACAAGCGGCTACATCTGCGCGCCCATGCCGAACGAGATCGCCGATGCGCTGAATCTTCCGATCATGGTTGCCGACAGCGAGGATCCTCGCGGAACGGCATACACAATCTCGGTGGACGCCGCCACCCGCATCTCGACGGGTATCAGCGCCGCCGACCGTTCACACACGCTGCGCACCCTCGGCTCCCCCGATTCGACTCCGGCGAGCCTCATCCGCCCGGGGCACGTTCTTCCGCTGCGCGCACGCGACGGTGGCGTTCGCGAGCGCAACGGGCACACCGAGGCGGCCGTTGATCTGATGAAGCTCGCCGGGCTGCCTCCCGTCGGCGCCATCTGCGAAGTCGTGCACGATGACGGCGAGATGATGCGACTCCCCGGGCTCATCGAACTGGGTGCGCAGACCGACATCCCCGTGATCACGATCGCCGAACTCGTGCGCTACATCGACTCAACGCCCGACGCTTCACGCGCATGCACGACAGAGCAGAGCGTGCCCGAGTCGAGCGAAGTGATCTTCGAGGTGGAGACGACAATCCCCACGACGCACGGCACCTTCCGCGTGAGGGCATACCGCGACCGCGCAACGGGCGCCGATCACGTCGCCGTCATTTCGGGTGAGCTCGAAAGCGGATCGCTCGTGCGCGTGCACTCGGAGTGCCTCACGGGCGAAGCGTTCGGCTCACTCAAGTGCGAGTGCGGTCCGCAGCTCGACGCCGCACTCGACACCGTGCAGCGCCACGGTGGTGTGGTGATCTATCTTCGAGGCCACGAGGGCCGCGGCATTGGCCTCATCAACAAGCTGCGGGCCTACAAGCTGCAAGAAGAAGGACTCGACACGCTCGACGCCAACCTCGCACTCGGACTGCCTGCCGATGCCCGCGATTACACCGCGGCATCCGCCATTCTTTCCGATCTTGGGCTCGACACGGTGCGCGTGCTCACAAACAACCCGACGAAGGTGCAGCAGCTCGAGGCGCACGGCATCACGGTGACCGAGCGTGTGCCGCTCGTCGTCGGGGTCGGTCCGTTCAACTCCAAGTACCTTGCCACCAAGCGCGACCGCATGGGGCACCAGCTTGAGCAGCCGCTCACGACCGACACGGCAACACTGACATCTACCCAAGGAGAGAAATGAGCGGAGCAGGCTCCCCCACGCTGAACGTCGACGGCACGGGCCTCGACATCGTCATCGTCGCTGCCAGCTGGCACGACACAATCATGGGCGGGCTCGTTGACAGCGCCGTGCGCACACTTGAGGAGGCAGGCGCGAACCACACGCTCGTGCGGGTGCCCGGCAGCTTCGAGCTTCCCGTCGTCTCGCGCGCAGCTCTCGAGGCCGGTGCCGATGCCGTCGTCGCCCTCGGCGTGATCATCCGCGGCGGCACGCCGCACTTCGAGTACGTCTCGGATGCCGCCACCTCCGGTCTCACGCAGGTCACCGTCGAGACGGGCAAACCGGTCGGCTTCGGCGTTCTCACACTTGACGACGAGCAGCAGGGGCTCGACCGCGCCGGCCTTCCCGGGTCGAAGGAGGACAAGGGCCGCGAGGCGGCCGAGGCCGCCATCGCCACGGTGCGCGCGCTCACCGCCGTTCGAGCCTGAGCCACCGCACCTCCTGACCGTGCGCGCGACACCGCGTGCGCTACACAAACGGGGCTGCGCTCTCGAACGTTCGAGAGCGCAGCCCCGTTTCTGCGGCTCACTGCGGTGAGCGTGACGTCGTTACGGCTTCCACACCATGAGCACGACGACGGCAATGAGCATGATGGTGGCCAAACCGCTTCCCGCGGCGATCGCAGGGTAGCTGGCGCGGTCGTCAGACGGGCCATCCGCAAGCGCCTTCGCCGCCTTGTTCATCGTCGGCACCACAAGCGCAAGGTTGATGATCGTCGCCACGACCCAGAGAATCAGCGACCAGAGAATCCACGGCGTCGTCATCGAGATGTCGTATTCCGACATGCCCATGACGCCGAACCCGAACACAACGACAAGCAGTGAAAGCCAGCTGAAGATCATCGTCGACTTGGCGAGCACCGCAACCTGGCTGCCGTTTCCCGCCCTGACGGCGCGCATCGCCGTCATCGGAATGATCGCCATGGGGCCGACGATGAAGACCGCCGCGACGACGTGAAGCACTGCGAACAAAGTATCCATGCCTCACAGGTTAGTCGCCAGCCTGCACACGGACATCAACCTTTCGATGGGTCCACCGCGTTCAGGGCCGCTCGGGGGACTCTCGCGGCGGAATATCCAAAAGTTTGGTGACGTTGCCAGCAGGCGTAAAGTAAGCACGTCCCGCCACAAGCAGGCTTCGTCATCGCCGCGACACGACCGCGCATACCCCGCGTGATCCATTCAGCGACACCCGGTTTCTCACGCAAACGAAGGCTCATGTCCAAGGCACCAATCACGACACCCAACGCAACGACAGAAATACCGACACCCGCGAATCCGCGCTCTCGCGTGATCTTCGCGAGCATGATCGGCACGACGATCGAGTTCTACGATTTTTACGTCTACGCCACAGCCGCCGTTCTCGTCTTTCCACACCTCTTCTTTCCCGAGGGCGACCCGACGGTGGCACTGCTCTCGTCGTTCGCCATCTTCGGCGCCGCAATGGTCGCCCGTCCGCTCGGCGCGATCTTCTACGGTCACCTTGGCGATCGCAAGGGCCGCAAGGCCACGCTCGTCGCCTCGCTTCTAACGATGGGAGTCGCGACGTTCCTCATCGGCTTCCTGCCGACCTACCATCAGGTCGGCTGGTGGGCGCCGCTGTTCCTCGTGATCTTCCGCCTCGCACAGGGCTTCGCACTCGGCGGCGAGTGGTCGGGCGCCGCGCTTGTCGCGACAGAGAACGCTCCAAAGGGAAAGCGCGCCTGGTACGGCACGTTCCCGCAGCTCGGAGCGCCTCTCGGCTACATCATCGCCAACGGCATCTTCATCATCATCTCTCTGCTCCAGCCCGCAAACGGCACGATCAACGAACAGTTCCTCGCCTGGGGCTGGCGCGTTCCGTTCTGGTTCTCCATCGTCATGGTCGTCGTCGGCGTCATTGTGCGGCTGAGGCTCGTTGAATCGACAGCGTTCGCGGCGACGGTCGCCAAAGGCACCGTGAGCAAGATGCCGCTCGGCACGGTGTTGCGTAACAATTGGCGCGAGCTCATTCTGGGCACCTTCTTCATGCTCGCCACCTACGTGCTCTTCTATCTGATGACGACGTTCGTGCTGAGCTACGGAACAACACCGACGGATGCCGCCATGGCGGGCCTCGGCTATGGGCGAACCCAGTTCATCCTGATGTCGATCATCGGCGTCGTATTCTTCGGCATCTTCACCCTGCTGTCTGGCCCCTGGGCAGACAAGTGGGGCCGCAGACGCACCCTCACCTGGGTGACTGTCGCGATCGTCATCTTCGGGCTGCTGTTCGTCCCCCTGCTCGACGGCGGGATTGTCGGCGTGATGGCCCTGCTGGTCATCGGATTTTCGCTGATGGGCATGACGTTCGGCCCGATGGGCGCACTGCTTCCCGAGCTCTTCCCCACAAACGTGCGCTACACCGGATCTGGAGTCTCGTACAACGTGTCGTCCATCCTCGGTGCCGCCGTGGCTCCGTTCATCGCGGTCGCCCTCTGGAGCGCCGGCGGCGGAAGCCCATTCTGGGTCGGTGTCTATCTCTCGGTGATGGCGCTGATCACGCTCGTGGCGCTGCTGATCAGCACAGAGACGAAAGACGTCGATATGGAGAAGTAGCGCCCTCCCGGGCAGCCAGCCGGGGATCAACCCACGGTACGAGAACAGGTTGGCTCCCCGGTGTGACGCGCGCGGGAGCGGAGATCCGTAGCGTGAGGGTGCACGACGCGACAGCGTCTGCATCCTCACGCTGAAAGCAGATCATGACTCCATCCGCAGTGCTTCGTCGCATCGTTTCATCTCCCCTCGTCTGGCTCGCAGCGGGCGCGATCGCCATCGGCGGCGCGTATGCCCTCATCACCTCCCCGACCCCCGTTGTCGGCGCGCTCGGCATCGTCGCGCTTCCTCTAATCGGCAGTCTCGTCGGCCTGCTGCTGTACCGACTCGTCATGCACAGAATGGCGGGACGCCCGACGCCGGAGCTCACCCGCACTCGTTCGCTCTTCGAGACGCTGTACGGAATTGAGGTGGGGCTCGTCTTCGTCGCCGTCTCCGTCGCGACGATCTCGCTTCTCGGCGGGTATACCTTCGAGTGGGCTTCGGCCGACGTTCTCTCGGTGATCGCGACGGTCGTTGCCGTCAATGTCGGAGCCGCGGTCATCGAAGAGCTCATCTTCCGCGGTCTGGCACTGCAGGCTCTCGAGAAGCTCGGCGGAAGCTGGGTGGCTCTCGCCGCAACATCACTGATCTTCGGGCTGCTGCACCTGGCGAACCCGGGCGCCACTCTGTGGAGCGCCTGTGCCATCGCGCTCGAAGCGGGTGTGCTTCTCGGCTCTGCGTTCCTCTGGCGCCGCAACCTGTGGTTTGCGATCGGCGTGCACTTCGCCTGGAACACGGCAGAGGGTCTGCTCGGCATCCCCATCTCCGGCCACGCGTACTCTGGCCTCTTCACTGTCACAACCCATGGATCGCCGCTCCTTACGGGAGGCGCGTTCGGGCTCGAGGCATCCATCGTTCCTGTTGTCGTGAGCCTTCTGCTCTCCGTCACCATGCTCGTGCTTGCACACCGCCGCGGAAACCTTGTGCCGCTCTCCCGCGCGGGCCGTCGGGCAACGGCCCACGCTGTCGCCGGCAGCTGACGGGTCAGCGGGCGGGCGCCTGTTCGTGAACCGTCACCGCATACCCATCGAGGTCGGCGAACGTGAAGTTGAGCCCGAACGGACCCTGCTCGGGCGCACGCAGAATCTGCGTGCCCCTCGAGGCAAGATCGTCATGCAGGTTCTGCACGGCATCGCAGCTCATCCACAGCGCAATGCCGAGCCCTGGCCGCGGGGTCGAATCGAGATCGACTCCGGGCAGGGGCTCGCGCACGGCAAACGGGATCGGCTCCGTCATAAAGACGACGGCCCCGGGCGGCGCCTGCGGAGCGCGGCGCAGGCCAAGTTGCGTCTCATAAAATTCAGCCGCGCGCTCAATGTCACGCACCTGCAAGGCAAGAAAGCTGGGTCCGACTACCGTCATGATGTTCCTCCAATGGTCTGGATGTCAGGATGCTGACATTCAGTGTATGTCAGAATACTTACATGTTGCAAGAAGATGATCTCGGAGCACTGGTGGGCTATCGGCTCAAGCAAGCGCAGTCGGTGCTGCGCGCGCGTATGGATGAGACCCTGCGAGAGCTCGGCCTCTCGACTCCCCAGTACATCTGCTTGGAGCTGCTCAGCCGGCAGCCCGGAGCGTCCAATTCCGATCTTGCTCGTGGCGCATTCGTCACCCGACAGACAATGAACACGCTTCTTCGCGGACTCCAGCGTCGCGGTCTCATTGAGCGCGCTGAACAGGCAGCGACCGGTCGGGTCCTCCCGACAAAGCTGACAGAGTCGGGCCGGCAGCTGCTCGACCTCGCCGACGAGAGCGTGCAGCAGATCGAGAACCGCACGATCAGCCTGCTCGATGCAGAGAAGGCACGCGCCCTGCATGAGGCGCTCGGGCTCTGCATCGAAGCATTGAGCGAACCGAACGCCTGATCATGGCGTGACTGCTCGCCGGAGACGAACGCGCGTGGCACTCTTGAGAGATGGCGAAAACCTGGCTCTCGATTTCGGTGGAATTGCTCGGCGGGCGAGACGTCGAGCCGTGGCCCTGGCCGGGGCGCATCTTCGCCGTCGGACCGTCCCACTCGTTCGACGACCTCGCTGATGCCATCAACACGGCTTTCGCGCGATGGGATCGATCGCACCTTTCCGTGTTCACGTTGTCGGACGGTCGGGTTGTCGCCGATGACGAGACCGCCGACGATTTCGCGGCATCCGAATTCGGTCCCCTGACGTCAACACTCGACTCCGAGACAGCAAAGGTCGCACGCACGGTGAAACCGGGAGACGAATTTCGTTTCGTCTTTGATCTGGGCGACGAATGGACCCATCTGTGCACAGTCCATGCAGCGAAGATCGATCCGATGGAAACACTCGGCATTCGTCCGCGCGGTCCCCTGCCCTATTGGGGCTGGGGAAACATTCCCGATCAGTACGGCCGTCGATGGGCAGAGGACCCAGGCGAGGGCCCGGTTCCGCCGGTCCCGCGACGGCCCCACCCGATCATGATGCACGACTGGCCGAGCGTCGAAGACATTCCCACACTTGACATGCGAACGCTCCGCGCAACGATCGTGGCGCAGGATGCCGATCTGTTTCGCTCCACGATCGCAGGCTGTGACGTTGACGACGCCCTGCAGATTGTGGGGTCTGGGGTGCCGATTGCCCTCGACAAGCACGGCGAGGATGCCTCGATGATGGCGTTGTCGATCGTGAACAGGCTCATGATGAGGTCATGGCCCGGCGACGACGTACTGCGCGAAAATCTCCTCGCCCGCCTGCGCGACGAGCAACCTCCGGGCCGGCTGTTGCCTGTCGACCTCGACGTGCTCTCGATGGTGCGGGAAGGCGGTGCCGAGCTGGCATCAGGTGGGTACCTCGACCTGAAGACCGGTGATGTGCACTCCGAGGAGAGCCTCGACGCCTCAGTGGTCGGCGTGGATGCGGCCATCGACGTCGCTGCCGAGCCCGAACGCTGGCTACCCATCGAGCACAGCGGACCACACGAAGCGTGGAACGACATGGCGGCGTTTGCCAAAAAGCAGCGCGATGCCCACCTGAGCGAACAGCTGAAACGCTCGCTCGAGGGAAAAGGCGCATTTCGACGCTTCCGAGATGCCATTCACGACGCGGGGCTCCACCACAGTTGGATCATCTACTCCGACGACCGCCAGTTGGGCCGAAGTCGAGCGTTCCTCGCAGACCACGGCATCAGCGTCGCCTAGCGTCGCATCGGCCGGTGCGAGCTTAGTCGAGGAACAGCGCCCGGAGCCTCCGAGTCGTGAACACGAGGCCGACGAGCGCCATCACCGCGAAATAGAGCGCGTGCCACAGCATCCCGAGCTCGACGGCTCCGGTGGTGAGCCCGCGCACCAGTTCGACACCGTGCCACAGCGGCAGTGCCTGAATGACAATCTGAATGCCCTGTGGGTACACGCTCAGCGGAAAGAACGTGGCAGAGAACAGAAACATGGGCATGAGAATGAAGTTGATCCAGTCCATGTGCTGAAACGTCTTCATGTAGCTGGTGACCGCCATGCCGAAGCTCGCGAAGCCGAAGGCGATGAGCAGGACGGCGGGGAAGGCGAGGAGAGACCACCACGACAGGTTGAGGCCCAGCACCTGCATCACGATCATGAAGCCGAACGCGTACAGTGCGCCGCGAATGAGCGCGAGGGCGATCTCACCCAGCGCGATGTCGAACGGGCCGAGCGATGTCGAGAGCATCCCCTCATAGATTTTCGAGAATTTGATCTTGAAGAACACGTTCCAGGTGGAGTCATAGACGGCACCGTTCATCGCCGCGACGGCGAGGAGGGCCGGAGCGATGAACGCCGCGTACGGAATCTCCGTGCCATCGGGGCCCTCGACATCGCCGACGAGCGCGCCGAGGCCGATGCCCATCGACAGCAGATAGAAGATCGGCTCGAAGAACCCCGAGACCATCACGAGCCAGTTCGTGCTCGCCGTGGCCCGCCAGCCGCGCAGCATCACCGAGCGGGCGTTGCGGGAATAGAGCGCCGACGGGCCGTTCGCACGACGCCGCGCCGGAGCGGTCTGAACGCTCATCGGTTGAGCCTCCTCGCGGCGACGCGGCGCGCCAGCATCCACCCGACGATCAGCAGAAGCAGGAGGTAGACGACATGAAGGATGCTGAGCCACACCGGCTCCGCATGACCATATGAGAGCACGCGACCAAGCTGTGTGCCGTGCCACAGCGGCGAGAGCCAGCCGATCCACTGCAGAAACCATGGCAGCTGGGTCAGCGGAAACACCGTTCCCGAGAAGAGGGTGAGTGGAAGCACAAGAAACCGCATGACCATGGCGATCTGGCCGCTGTCGTTCTCGAGCGTCGCCACATAGGCCATGAGAAGCGTGCCGAAGGCGAGCCCGGTGAGCACGGCGGAGAAGAGCGACAGCCAGCCGAGATCGCCGGGGACGGCACCGAACAGCAGCATGAACACGTAGTAGAGCGCCGTCGTCACGACGATGCGGGCGGTTACGGCGATGACCTGCCCGTCGATGATCTGCCCTGGAGTCACGGGGCTCGCGCCCATTCCGGTGAACGTCGGATTCCATTTGAAGCCGAGCATGATCGGGTAGCTGAATTCCTCGGCGGCCGCCTCGAATGCCGCCATCGCGAGAAGCGCGGGGGCGACGAACACGAGGTAGCTGACGGCGAGGCCATTCTGCTCGACGTTTGCATCGACGAGGCTTGCCAGCCCGACGCCCATCGCGAAGAGGTACATCAGCGGGGACCCGATGCCTGTCGCGATCACCGTCTGCGTGTACGCCTTCATGTTGCGAAAGCGGTGCTCCGCCACGTACCAGGCGCCCCAGCGGCGCGGCGCCCTCGCCGCAGACAGCGCGCGAGCAGCATCCGCCCGTGTCGCGTGGTCTGTGCTCATTCGATCAGGCTCCGCCCGGTGAGGCGCAGAAAGACGTCTTCGAGGCTCGAGCGGCGCACGAGGCTGGTCCTGGGGTTGTGCCCGCGGGCGGTGACCGCCGTGAGCGCCTCTTCGCCGTTCGACGAATAGATCAGGATGCGGTCGGGGAGCACTTCGGCGCGATCACCGACGCCCTCAAGGTCGCGTGCAACCAGCTCGTTGTTCTGCGAGCCGAAGCGCACTTCGAGCACCTCGCGCGACGAGTACTGCCTGATGAGCTGCGACGGGGACCCCTCCGCCATGATGCGGCCGTTGTCGACGACGACGAGGCGGTCGCACAGCTGCTCTGCCTCGTCCATGTAGTGCGTCGTGAGCACGAGCGTCGTGCCTTGCTCTTTGAGTCGGAAGAGACGATCCCAGAGAATGTGCCGCGCCTGCGGATCGAGCCCCGTCGTCGGCTCGTCGAGCAGCAGAATGCGCGGGTCGTTGATGAGCGAGCGAGCGATGGTGAGGCGGCGCTTCATTCCGCCCGAGAGGTCGTCGACCCGTGACTTCACCTTGTCGTCGAGCTGGGCGAACGTCATGAGCTCGTCTGCGCGCTGGGCGACGAGCTTGCGGGGCAGTCCGAAGTAGCGGCCGTAGACGAGCAGATTCTCGCGAGCACGCAGCTCTTCATCGAGGTTGTCTGCCTGCGGTACGACGCCAAGCTGAGAGCGGATCTCGGGCCCGTACTGGTCGGGATCGAGCCCCAGGATGCTCAAGTCCCCTGATGTGCGGGTCGACACAGCGCCGACCATGCGCATCGTCGTTGACTTGCCCGCGCCGTTGGGCCCGAGAAGTCCGAACGACTCCCCCGGCGCCACCTCGAACGAGATGCCGTCGACGGCGGCGAAGTCCTTGTACTTCTTGACGAGGTTTTTCGCTTCAATGACGGGTTCTGGCACGACTGACACTCTATGTCGGGCCTCCGACGCCGGCCAAGCATCCGCGCCAGTTTGAGATGTCGATAAATGCGCTCGGATGGTCGGCTCAGAACCATCTTCGACACACGAATGTCAGGGCACGTCACGCCAGACGCAGCATGCGGATGATGCGGACCGTTGCGTCGCCCAACGTGTGATTCTGTGTTGCTCCGTCGCGACGAAATCCATTGCGTGCGTAAAACGCTTCGGCACGGGCGTTGCCATCGAGCACCCACAGATAGGCGGCGGACTCTCCGATGCTTGCGTCGAGAAGCTGTTGCCCCGCTCCCGATCCGTACATCTGCGCGGTGATGTAGATTCCCTCGAGCTCACGGTCGAGGGGAGCATCCATGTGGCGCCCCGCTCCGGCTGAGGCCCAGCCGACGATAACTCCGTCTGCTTCAGCGACGAAGGCATCGGTGTCGCCGGAGGCAATGATCTCGCGCCACCTTTCGACACGCGCACCCTCGTCGAGACTCGCGAGGTATTCCGCGGAAACGTGCGCGGCATAGGCCTCGCGCCACGCTTGAATATGCACGCGGGCGATGCCGACAGCATCCTCGAGGGCCGCAGGCCTCACGCTGATTTCCACCATGCACCTACGGTATCGGCGGCCGGTCAGTCTTCGTCGATCTCAGCGATTTGTGTGAGTGCGGCCATGTGATGCTGCAATGCGTCTCGTCCCGCGCGGGTGATCGTGAATGTGGTGCGCGGCCGCTTGCCCACAAACGTTTTGCCGACACGCACGTATCGAGTTTGCTCCAGTGCCGAGGCATGCTTGCTCAGGGCCGAATCACTCACCTCGATGAGATCGCGTACTTCAGCAAAGCCGAGTGTCCCTGCGCGGCGAAGCGCAGCGAGGATCGAGAGCCGAATAGGGTTCTGAAGCTCGACGTCGAGCCGATGCCTCGGATGGTGAACGTCGCGCGCAGTCATGACCGGGCCTCCCAGACGGCACACGCCGACGTGGCAAGGAGAATGGCTGCGGATGCGACAGCTGAGAACACGTCAGCGTCGGGCAGCCAGACGATCGTCGCGATGGCGACGGCATACGGAACGAACCAGGCTGCAATGTAGGCGCACCAACGCCGGCTGTATGAGAACGCTAGGTGGTTCTGCACCGCGATGGCGAAGCCGATAATGAGGAACACGACGACGGCGACCATGCCCATGAGTATTGCCGAGTACGCGCGACCAGTCGTCAGGGTCATGGCGAATGTGCCGAGCGCTGTCGCCACTCCGAGTGTCAGAAGAAACGCTATATAGGGAAGCCGCACCGCCCGGTGTGCATCCGTACCGAGTCGCTCCACATTCTCGAGCAGCTGCCGGGCTTCGCTTGGTTCCAGAGTCGCGTGATCAGCCATGATGCCCTCCCTTTATGCTTGCCATACTCGCATGTACTTTCCACTTTGGCAAGTACTTTTTGGAGAGCGCGTGAACAGAACGCGCTAGAGATCACCAGCCAGTTCAACGCGGGCGCCGGCCTGCCGAAGTTCGGCCACCAGCTCAACGTCGGCAGCGGCATCCGTGACGATCGTCTCGACGTCGCTCAGCACGGCGACATGGCCGAGCGTGACCCTGCCGAGCTTTGACGCATCCGCTGTGATCACCACGCGGTCGGATGCCTCGACCATCGCTCGCTTGATCTCAGCCTCTGGCAGATTCACGTTTGTGATGCCAGCCTCGACGTCGACTCCATTGCACCCCAGAATCGCAACGTCGGCATGAACGGAACCGATCAGCTGCTGTCCCATCGGGTTGACGAGAGAGTGCTGCAGCGGGCGAAGTGCCCCGCCCGTCACGTAGACAGTCAAGCGGGGCAGCCCCGGCTCGAGCGCCAGCGCAGTCGAGAGGCCGTTTGTGATGACGACGACGTCGTGCAGCTCCGTGCGCTCGACAAGCGCCTCGGCAACGGCGAGCGCCGTCGAACCGACGTCGAGAAACACACTCTGCCCCGAGTCGACGAGGCTTGCCGCTCGTCGCCCGATGGCGCGCTTCGACTCCATGCCCGTCTGCACCGACTGCTCGACAGGAGACTCGGGAACAGCTCCGGCTGCCACCGCTCCCCCGTGCACGCGCCGCGCGACGCCCGCCTCGACAAGGGCGTCGAGATCGGTGCGCGCCGTGACACTCGACACCGCAAAGTCGCGCGCGATGTCGGCGACGCGAACGTAACCGCGCGAGTCGAGCCGGCCCCGGATGCGGTCGCGGCGAAGCTCGGCGGGAAGAATCTCAGCATCCGTCATGCACTTAGTTTCGTTTACTTGCCTTTACTTTTCAATACGAAAGCGATAGATTCTGAAGAGCTACAGATCGAGAATGCCGCGCCTGAAAGTTCTGTGGCGCAACACCGGAACTGGAGCGCCGGCGAGCGCACTGCGCCAGGCCGGTTTCTCCGCACGATTCGACACCTGGACGACTCCCATGCCTGTTCCCCCCACGATCTCGACTCTCACCGGCGGAATCACAAGCCAAGCACACAAGCTGACCGACGGCCGCGACATCATCTACTTTGACGACCCCGGCTCAACCCTTCCCGCCGAGCGTCGCGCCGATTCTCGCGACGCCGAACCGCGCCCCGCCACGGCGTCGATGCGGCAAGACCCCCTCACGGGAGAGTGGGTCTCGATCGCCGCCGCCCGCCAGAACCGCGCGTTCCTTCCCCCGGCCGAACTCGACCCGCTCGCCCCGCAGACCCCGACAAATCCGTCGGAGGTGCCGAGCAACTATGACGTCGCCGTGTTCGAGAACAAGTCGCCGTCGTTCGGGCCGCTGACACGCGACGAGAACGAACCGCGCGGCCTCTACGACCTCACACGCATCGGCCTCGAGCGCACCCGCACGTCGGTGGGGCGCTGCGAAGTCGTGTGCTTCTCCCCCCAGCGCGAGGGCTCCTTCGGCTCGCTCACCCGCGCACGGGCGCGCACGGTCATCGAAGCGTGGGCCGAGCGCACGCGCGCACTCAGCGCCCTGCCTGGTGTGCGGCAGGTGTTCCCGTTCGAGAACCGCGGCGTCGAGATCGGCGTGACCCTGCAGCATCCTCACGGCCAGATCTACTCGTACCCATACATCACCCCGCGCACCCAGAACCTGCTCCACTCCATCGGTTCATACGGGCCCACGCTGTTCGCCGATATTCTCGCGAGCGAGCAGGCGGGTGAACGGATGCTGCTGCGCGGCGAGCATTGGAGCGCATTCGTTCCGTTTGCCGCCCGCTGGCCCGTCGAGGTGCACATGCTGCCCCACAGGCACGTCGCCGATTTCGCCGAGACCACGCCCGAGGAGCGCGACGAGCTCGCCACCCTGTACCTGCGACTGCTGCGCGGCGTCGACGCTCTCTACGACACGCCGACCCCCTACATCGCGGCGTGGCACCAGGCCCCGGTGAATGTGGCGCGCGACGACGTGCGGCTCATGCTGCAGCTCACCTCGCCGCGCCGCGCCGCAGACAAACTCAAGTACCTCGCCGGCTCTGAAGCGGCGATGGGTGCCTGGATCGGCGACATTCCGCCAGAGAAGTCCGCACAGAATCTGCGCGATGCGATAGCGCGCGCCGATCTGGCGCATCCCGTCGAGCCTGCGGCATCCGTGCCCTCATCTGACAAGGAGACCCGTTGACGACATTACCGCGTTCCACAGCCGACTCCTTTGCCGCCCGCTACGGCCGCGCCCCAGACGGCGTGTGGCAGGGCCCGGGCCGGGTCAACCTCATCGGCGAGCACACCGACTACAACGACGGCTTCGTGCTGCCGTTCGCCATCGACAGAACAACGGCTGTCGCCGTCGGCGCGCGAGACGACCGCACGGTGCGCGTGTCGAGCGATTTCGCGGATGCCGTCGCAACGGTGCGCCTCGATGACCTCGACGCCCCGCAGCTCGCCGCAGGCACGCTGAGCGGATGGTCGGCGTACCCCTTCGGCGTCGTCTGGGCGCTTCGGCATTTCGGCGCTGACCTCTCATCGGTGCCGGGATTCGACGCGCACGTCGCCTCTGACGTGCCAACGGGAGCAGGGCTGTCGTCGTCTGCGGCGCTCATGTGCGCCATCGCCGTCTCGCTGAACGACGAATGGCAGCTCGGCTTCGACGCGCAGACGCTCGCCCGGGTCGGCCAGCTCGCCGAGAACAAGGCGGTTGGCGCGCCGACCGGCATCATGGACGAGAGCGCCTCACTGTTCGGGCGCCGCGACGCCGCTGTGTTTCTCGACTGCCGGTCGCTCGACTCCGAGGTGATCGACTTAGGGCTTGAACGGGCAGGCCTCGAGATCCTTGTCATGAACACGCGGGTCGACCATGCTCACGCAACCGGCGGATATGCGGCTCGGCGAGCCTCGTGCGAAACCGGAGCGACCCTCATGGGCGTCGCGAGCCTGCGCGATCTCGACGTCGACGACCTCCCGCGCGCCGAACGGGAACTCGACGACGAGACGTTCCGCCGCGTGCGGCACATCATCACCGAGAACCAGCGCGTTCTCGACACCGTGCGAACCCTGCGTGCGGAGGGCCCAGGCGCGATCGGCACGCTGTTGAATGCCTCGCACGTGTCGATGCGCGATGACTTCGAGATCTCGGTGCCTGAGCTCGACCTCGCCGTTGAGACCGCGCAAGCGAACGGCGCCGTCGGCGCACGCATGACCGGGGGCGGCTTCGGCGGCGCTGCCGTTGCGCTGATCTCGAGTGATCGCGTCGACACAACGGCGGATGCTGTCATGCGGGCGTTCGCCGACGCCGGCTTTCGCGAGCCGGAGTGCTTCACTGTGCACCCCGCAGACGGCGCGGATCGCGTGCTCTGAGCCGCGGCATCCTGAACTCGGCATTCGAGACGGCCAGGGGACGTCACATACGTACCCTCAATTACGCGATCACCCGAACTCTCGCTAGCCTCGGTAAACGATGACTGATTCTTATCCCCCCACATCTGCAATCTCGATCATCCAGGCCCCACGCAACATGGAGATTCCCGACGCCCTCCGCTCAGACGTACGACAGCTCGGCGAACTACTCGGACGTGTGCTGATCGAGACGGGCGGCTCAGGCCTTCTCGACGACGTTGAGAAGCTGCGCGGCCTGACGATCGATGCCTACGAGAATGAAGACGTGAAGGCGTTCGAAGACGCCGAAGCACTCGTTGCGTCGTTTTCGTCTGAACGCGCCGAGGAGGTGGCGCGCGCCTTCACGTGCTACTTCCACCTGGTGAACCTCGCCGAAGAACGCCACCGCGTGCGCGTGCTTCAGGGCCGCAACCCCGAGCCGAGCGACGACGTCGGAGCATCCTTCACCGACACCATGAACGCACTGGTTCGCGAGCTTGGCGAAGACGGTGCACAGAGGATGCTCGATGGCCTCGAGTTTCGCCCGGTGCTCACCGCGCATCCCACCGAGGCTCGTCGCCGCGCCGTCGCCTCGTCGATTCGCCGCATCAGCGAACTCGTCGCCGAAAACGACGACCCGCGACTCGGCGAGAACGTTCAGGCAGAGAACAAGCGCGAGCTGCTCGCCGAGGTGAACGTGCTCTTCCGCACGGCGCCGCTGCGGTCAACACGGCCGACGCCTCTCGACGAAGTGCGCACGGCGATGAACATCTTCGACCAGACGCTTTTCGAGGCAATGCCGCGCATCTACCGCCTCATCGACGACCGGCTCGCGGGCAAGGCTGCCGGAACGCTGCCACCGCGCTCGCACGCATTCGTTCGCTTCGGGTCGTGGATCGGCGCCGACCGCGACGGCAACCCCAATGTCACAGCGAAGACCACCCGTCAGGCCGCGGCAATTCAGTCGGAGCATGTGCTGCTCGGGCTCGAGCGCGCCGCCGCTCGCGTTGGCCGCATGCTCACGCTCGACGCTGGCGATACTGCCGCGAGCGCTGACCTGCTCTCGCTATGGCAGCGTCAGCGTTCGCTCGCAGACGAGTTGACGAACGAGATCGCCACGCGCTCCCCCAACGAACCCCACCGCCGCGTCGTGCTGGTGATCGCCGAGCGCATTGCCGCAACGCGCGGCCGCAATGCCGACCTCGCCTACGCGCACCCAGACGACCTGCTCGCCGATCTGCGCACGGTGCAGAACTCGCTCGTCGCAGCGGGCGACAAGCGCAGTGCCTACGGCGAGGTTCAGGGTCTCATCTGGCAGGTCGAGACCTTCGGCTTCCATCTCGCCGAGCTTGAGGTTCGCCAGCATTCGAAGGTGCACCGCCAGGCGCTCGACGAGCTCGATCGCGGCGTTCAGCCCAGCGAGATGACCGACGAGGTGCTCGACGTCTTTCGCACGATCGGCGCTCTGCAGACGCGCTACGGAGTGGATGCCGCCCGCCGGTACATCATCTCGTTCACGCAAGAGGTCGCCGACATCGCCAACGTTCATCGCCTCGCGCGCTATGCGTTCGGCGACGGCGAGACGCCGGTGCTCGACGTCATTCCGCTGTTCGAGACCTTCAACGACCTCAAGAACGCTCCCGAGATCCTCGAGAAGATGATCCAGCTGCCCGAGGTGAAACAGCGCCTCGAGGCAACGGATCGTCACCTCGAGGTCATGCTCGGGTACTCCGACTCGTCGAAAGACGTCGGCCCGGTTTCGGCGACGCTCACTCTCTATGAGGCGCAGGACGCCATCGCGCGATGGGCGGAGCGCAACAGCATCCGTCTCACTCTCTTTCATGGTCGCGGCGGCGCAATGGGCCGAGGCGGCGGACCGGCGAACGAGGCTGTACTCTCGCAGCCTCCGGGCTCCGTCGATGGTCGCTTCAAGCTCACGGAGCAGGGTGAGGTCATCTTCGCCCAGTACGGCAACCCGATCATCGCGCTTCGGCACCTCGAGCAGATCGCGTCGGCAACTCTGCTGGCGTCGAGCCCCTCGAACGGCGAGCTCAACGCGAGCGCGGCGACGGCGTTCGCCGACATGGCCGGTGTGATGGATGCTGCGAGCAGGGAGCGCTTCTACGAGCTCGTTCACGCTGACGGCTTCGCTCCGTGGTTTGCCGAGGTCACCCCGCAAGAAGAAGTCGGCCTTCTTCCCCTCGGCTCGCGGCCGGCACGCCGTGGTCTCTCTGTCGAGTCCCTCGAAGACCTGCGCGCGATTCCGTGGGTGTTCTCGTGGTCGCAGGCGCGCATCAACCTCGCCGGCTGGTTCGGTCTCGGCACCGCGCTCAAGGCGGTCGGCGATCGCGACGAGCTGCAGCGGGCCTACCGCGAGTGGCCGCTGTTCACGACGATGATCGACAACGTGCAGATGTCGCTCGCGAAGACGGACGAGCGCATCGCTGCGCGATACCTGCAGCTCGGCGACCGTGACGACCTTGCGGCGCTCGTTCTCGAAGAGATGGAGCGCACACGGGAGTGGGCACTCATCGCAACGGGAACGACGGAGCTTCTCGAGAACCGCGCGGTGCTGCAGCGCGCCGTTCGCTTGCGCAGCCCGTATGTCGACGCGCTGTCGCTGTTGCAGCTGCGCGCGCTGCGCACGCTGCGCGGTGCGGCGACGCAAGAAACCGAGACGACGATCGACCAGGCGCGCAATCTGCTGCTGCTCTCGGTGAACGGCGTCGCGGCGGGCCTGCAGAACACCGGCTGATTTCTCTGCGCTGACTCTCTGCACTGACGACGAACGGCGGCTCCAGCTGGAGCCGCCGTTCGTCGCCGAAAGCTACAGCTCCCCTACCAGGGCACTGCACCGTTGTCATCGAAGAAGCCGCCACGCGGCCCGTCGTCTGGCAGCGTCGCGAGCTGCACCGCAATCGCAGCGCCTTGTTCGGGTATTCGCGGCGAGTTGAAGCCCGTAAAGTCTGTCGCCACATAGCCGGGGCAGACTGAATTCACGACGATGGGGGTGTCGGCGAATTCGCGGGCGTAGAGAGCCGTCATGCTGTTGAGCATCGTCTTCGACGATGAGTATGCCGCGAGCAGCGGTCCGGTCTGAAGTGTCAGCGACCCCATGTTGCTCGACATATTCACGATCCGCGGTGCGTCGGCCTGGCGCAGCAGCGGGAGCATAGCATTCGTCACCCGGACCGCCCCGAACACGTTCGTGTCGAGCACGGTGCTCACGGCATCAAGATCGAGAGTCGACGGAACCTGCGCTCCGTCATCTGTGGGTCCGGCGATGCCCGCGTTGTTGACGAGCACATCGAGTCGGCCAGTGGTCTGCTCGATCGCGGCCGCCGCTGCCGCAACGCTGTGCTCTGATGTGACGTCAAGTGCCACTCCGAAAGCATCGATTCCGGCCGCTCGCAGCTGCTCAACGGCATCCTCTCGCCTCTTGTCATCTCGAGCGCCAACCGCCACGGTGAAATCGATCGCCCCGAGTCCTGCTGCGATGGCGAAACCGATTCCTTTGTTCGCGCCAGTAACGAGCGCTGTCTTCTTTTCGTTCATGCTCTCAATCCTCTGCACGCCCGAACCCCCTGTCCAAGACTGAGTTGGTCATCTCTGATACCTCACGGGTATCAGGGAGTAGGCTCCGTTCGTGGAATATCTTGAGACCCGCGAACTTCGCTATTTCGTCGCCGTCGCCGAGCACCTGAATTTTGGTCGAGCCGCCGACCAGCTGCGCATTGCACAGCCGCCGCTGTCGCGCGCAATTCGCGCACTGGAGAAACGGCTCGGCGTACAGCTTTTCGACCGTGACAGACGTGGCGTCTCGCTCACCGCGGCCGGGGCAACGCTGCTTCGTGACGCAGGGCCGGCGCTTGACTCCGTCGCCGCCGCCGCGCGCCGAACACAGCGTGCCGCAGCTCCGAGACGGAAACTCGTGCTTGCGACAAAAGCGGGGGCCTCTCACGAGCTGCTGCGACGGCTGCTCGACGCGCACGCGCGCGAACAAGATGCCACGCCGATCGACGTACTGCTGTGCGAGGTGGGCGAGCAGGCCAAGTTGCTGCGCAGCGGGCAGGCTGACGTAGCGATTATGCATCGCCCCGTCGATGACCTCGTCGGCTTCCGCGCAGAAAGTCTCGTCGTCGAGGGACAGGTGGCGATCGTACCCGCGAATCATCCGCTCGCCCAGCGCGACGCGGTCACCATGGCAGAGGTCAGCAACGTACCGGACTTGCCGATTGCTCGATGGCCGCGCACCGATGGAACCTATCCAGACGGCCCGGGGCCCGAGGTGCGCACACAGTCGCAGCTCGCCCAGCTCGTTGCGTTAGGCAAGACCCTTCTGGTCATCCCCGCATCCAGCCGTGCCTGGCAGTGGCCGGAGCACGTAGCCGTGCCCGTCACCGACGCACCAGACATCACCACGGTGCTCGCGTGGCCGGCGAACCACTCCACGCCCGAGATTTCAGCGCTCGTGACGACAGCGCTTTCCACGCCACTGGCAACGATGCAGCTCCCAGCCCCTGTGATGGAGTCCACGCCGCCCGGTCAGCGGTGAACGGCCACGCCCCGTCGCTCGCGCATGCTCCTCTGTCATCGACGTAAGCAATCGCCTGAGGGAGGGCACCGCCGTCCCGCAGAAAGTGAGATGCCACGGAATGCGCTTGCCGGGCACAACGGCGGCGACGTTCTTCGGCGCGTCACTGCGAGGCGGCACGGCGCGAGCACGCAGGTTCGCACGCACGTCACGGTGCGTTAACCAGTTCACCACCGCCGGGCAACGTCGCGCATTTACGTTCGCGATATGAACGGTTTTGATGGGGGTGGCCACGACCGGGCGGCAGTCGTCGCCGTGATTCCCGCCCGCGGCGGCTCGAAGGGCATACCTGCCAAGAATCTGCGCCACATCGGCGGTTCGCCGCTCGTCGTGCGCGCCATCGAGGCAGCGGCCGCATCTGCGCGCATTCACCAGGTCGTGGTCTCGACCGACGACGAGCAGATCGCTGCAGCCGCGCGGGCGGCCGGGGCCGATGTCATCGACAGGCCAGCCGAACTCGCCACAGACGAAGCGCCGTCTGAAACAGCGCTTCTACACGCACTCGACGTTGTGAAATCGCGCGCCGATACTCCGCCGATCACCGTCTTCATTCAAGCCACGTCGCCCTTCATCACCCCGGATGACCTGGATGCCGCGATCGACAACGTGGCTGCGGGAACGGCGGACGTTGTCTTCTCTGCCGTTCAGAATCACGCATTCATCTGGCGGCCAGACGAGATCGACCCGGGCAATATGGTGGGCGTCAACCACCGCCGCCTCGTGCGGCAGCGGCGTCAGGATCGAGCGATCGAGTACCGCGAAACCGGCGCGTTCTACGTGATGCGCACTGACGGCTTCCTCGAGGCGAAACATCGTTTCTTCGGCCGGGTCGGCGTGCAGCTTGTCGCGGAAAAGCACGCGATCGAAATCGACGCACCGGACGACCTGGTCGTCGCCGAGGCGATCTCGGCAGAAGGTGACGACGGCAACCCTCACGGCACAGATCCGCAGATTGACGTTGATGCCGTTGTCACCGATTTCGACGGAGTGCACACAGACGACACGGCGCTCATTGGAGCCGATGGCGACGAGCTTGTGCGCGTGAGCAGAAGCGACGGAGCCGGCATCGCGCGGCTGCGTGCCGCCGGCATCCGTGTCTTGATTCTGTCGGCAGAAAAGCATGCAGTTGTGAGTGCGCGGGCGCGCAAGCTCGAGGTTGATGTGCGCCAGGGCATCGACGACAAGGGCGCAGCTCTCACCGCGTGGGCGCGAGAGAACGGCGTGCGGCTCGATCGCATCGCGTACCTGGGCAACGACCTCGGCGATGCCTCTGCTCTGACGATCGTCGGGTGGCCTGTGGCCGTGGCGGATGCTGCGCCTGACGTGCGCGCGGCGGCCCGGCTGGTGCTGACGCGACGTGGCGGCGACGGTGCCGTGCGAGAACTCGCCGATGCCGTGCTCAGCACGGCATCGAGCACCTCTGTTCACACTGCCCGCCGCATCGAAGGAGCACACGCATGACCGTGACAATCGGACGCCACAGCATCGGGATGGGCGAGCCTGTCTACGTGATCGCCGAGATCGGCCTCAATCACAACGGCGATGTTGAGCTTGCAAAGCAGCTCATCGACGTGGCTGCCGATGCCGGTGCGCAGGCTGTGAAGTTTCAGAAGCGCACGCCGGAGATCGCCACGCCCGAGCATATGAAGCAGGTCCCGCGAGAGACGCCGTGGGGCACAATGAGTTATCTCGACTACCGTCGCCGGGTCGAGTTCGGGCGCGCCGAGTACGCGCAGATCGCCGACGACGCTGCCGAGCGAGGACTCGACTGGTTCGCGTCGCCGTGGGACGTTCCGAGCGTCGCGTTTCTCTATGAACTCGACGTTCCCGCATTCAAGGTGGCTTCGGCATCCGTCACCGATCTCGAGCTGCTCGAAGCCATCGCCGAGACGCAGAAACCGGTGATTCTGTCGACAGGAATGTCGACGCTCGACGAGATCGACATGGCCGTCGCCACTCTCGGAACCGACAACCTCGTGATACTGCACGCCACGTCGACATATCCACTCCCTCCCGAGGAAGCCAATCTGCGGGTGATCGCAGAGCTGCAGCAGCGATACGCAGCGCCCATCGGATACTCGGGTCATGAACGTGGCCTGCAGATCTCGCTTGCCGCTGTGACCCTCGGCGCCGTCGCCGTTGAGCGCCACATCACGTTGGATCGCGCCATGTGGGGCTCCGACCACGCAGCATCCCTCGAACCGACGGGCCTCGATCACCTCGTGCGCGACATTCGCATTATCGAACAGGCGATGGGCGAGGGCGTGAAACGTGTCTTCCCCGGCGAAGAAGCACCGAAGGCGAAACTGCGCCGGGTGCTCGCGTGACACAAGGCCCGCGGCGGATGCTCGTCGTCGCCGACTCGGACTCATACATCAAATGGGGCGCAGCGTTCGCCGGGCAGCGAGGCGGCGAGTGGCATTCGTCGCTCGTTCTCGTGAAGACGCCGGTGCTGCCGAGCGCCCGCCAGCTGGATGCTGCTCTGACCGGCACACCTTTCACTGCACGCGATGTGCGCACGATCGACATCGACGACCTCGCAGAACTGATCCAGCGCGAACGCCCTCACATCGTGTTGCTCGCCCTTCGCGGTCCTCTCGTTCGTGTCGTCGCGCCGATCGTCGCGGCGATGCCCGGGCGCCCGGCAATCATCTCGGGGTTTCCCGGGCTCACGATTCCCGCCGAGCCCAAGGCCATCATCTATCGTGAGCAGTGCGACATGATCGTTCTGCACAGCACACGCGAGGTGCGCGAATTCAGCGCCAACGCCGCCCAGCTCGGCATCGGCATGCGATTCGCTCTCGCACGGCTGCCCTTCCTCGACGACGTCGTGCGGCAGCGCACGCGAACCGATGCGAACTCGATCGTGTTCGCCGTGCAAGCAAAGGTGCCGGCCTCTCGCGAGGAGCGCGTGCAGGTGCTCGCGCTTCTGGCGGATGCTGCTCGCGCACACTCGAGCAGGCGCGTCGTCGTCAAAACGCGCGCCCGGCGCGGGGAGGCGCAGACTCATCTCGAGCAGTTCGACCTTGGCCACCTCCTCGATCAGCCCGATGTCAGTGACAGCCTCGGTGGCGTGCCCGAGAACCTCGTGGTCTCAGACGGCCCGATGGCCGCCCACCTCTCGCGGGCCGCGGCGCTGGTGACCGTGAGCTCGACAGCCGCGCTCGAAGCGATTGCCCAGGGTATCCCCGTGCTGCTGCTCGACGATTTCGGCGTCGGTCCCCAGCAGATCAACACGGTGTTCGTTGGCAGCGGGCTTTTCGGCAACGCCGCCGATCTGGCGCGCGGCGACTGGCGGCATCCGGAACCAGCGTGGCTCGACGACAATTACTTCCACCCCGACCAGGCGTCAACCGTCGACGATCGGCTCGCTGATCTCGTGGCACGCCGGGCGGCGCGGGGCCTCCCCGCACTTGAGCGTCGGTTCAACCTCACCGGTGGGTCGCTGCGCCGTGCGTTTGAGCGCAAACGGAGGCTGGGGCACTACGACCGCTCGCTCTCTGGCGCACTGTCGCTCGTTGTCGCACTTCCGGTGCGCGCAGTTGTGCGTCGTGCCCGGCGTATCGCCCGGAGGCTGCAGTTCGCTCGGTCACCGAGTGACACGCCGAAAACTGTCGCGTCGGTCGCCGCCGGTGGCGACGTTTTACGGCGTGTCACTTTGGCAGAGGAAGCCGCCGAGTAACGTCAGCCGGCGACGCGCTCCGCCGCCTCGACCACGTTTGTCATGAGCAGAGCGACGGTCATCGGGCCGACGCCGCCCGGGTTCGGCGACACGTAACCCGCCACGTCGGCGACTCCGGGCTCGACGTCACCGAAGACCTTCGGCTTGCCGCCGTCCGGGCTCTCTTCGCGGGTGACACCCACGTCGAGCACCGCGGCACCGGGTTTGACGTCTTCGGGGCGAATCAGGTGCTTCACGCCAGCAGCCGCGACGATCACGTCGGCCTGGCGCAGATACTTCGGCATGTCGACGGTGCCCGTGTGGGTCAGCGTCACCGTTGCATTGAGCTCGCGACGCGTCAGCAGCAGCCCGATCGTGCGGCCGATCGTCACTCCGCGCCCGACGACGACAACGTGCTTGCCTTTCAGATCGAAGTCGTTGCGCAGCAGCAGCTCGATCACGCCGCGCGGTGTGCACGGCAGCGGTGTGTCGATCGGGCCGTTCACGTTGAGCACCAGCCGGCCGAGGTTTGTGGGGTGCAACCCGTCAGCATCCTTTGCCGGGTCGATTCGTTCGAGGATGCTGTCAGTGTCGATGTGCTTCGGCAATGGCAGCTGCACGATGTAGCCGTGGCACTCGGGGTCGGCGTTGAGCTCGTCGACAAGTGCTTCAACCTGCTCTTGCGTGGCATCGGCCGGCAGCTCGCGCTGCATCGAGTTCATGCCGATCGCCGTCGACTGCCTGTGCTTCATGCCCACGTACAGCTGTGATGCCGGATCGGCGCCGACGAGCACCGTCGCGATGCCGGGTGTGATGCCCGTGGCTGCAAGCGCGGCGACGCGTTCGGCGAGCTCAGCTTTGATGTCGGCGGCTGCGGCCCGCCCGTCCAAGATCTGTGCGGTCATCTGTGCTGGCCTTACTGCTGCAGTCCGGGGTACAGGGGGAACGCCTCGGTCAGCGTCGAGACGCGTCCGCGCAACCCCGCGAGGTCGGCATCCGGTCGCATAGTCAGCGCAATGATGTCGGCGACCTCGGCGAACTCGGCATCGCCGAACCCGCGCGTTGCGAGTGCCGGGGTGCCGATGCGCATGCCGCTCGTGACCATGGGCGGGCGAGGATCGAAGGGCACCGAGTTCTTGTTCACGGTGATTCCGACCTCGTGCAGGCGGTTCTCGGCATCCTGCCCAGACAGCTCGCTCTCACGCAGGTCGGCGAGCACGAGGTGCACGTCGGTTCCTCCGGTGAGCACGTTGACGCCGGCTGCGCGCGACTCGTCTGAGGTGAGTGCTTCGGCAAGCAGCTTCGCGCCCGAGATCGTGCGCTCCTGGCGATCACGGAAATCATCGGATGCTGCCAGCAGAAACGCCGTCGCCTTTGCGGCGATCACGTGCATGAGCGGCCCGCCCTGCTGCCCGGGGAAGACGTTCGAGTTGAGCTTCTTCGCCAGCGCGGTGTCGCGCGAGACGATGAAGCCCGAGCGCGGCCCGCCGATTGTCTTGTGCACGGTCGACGAGACGACGTCGGCGTAGGGAACGGGCGAGGGGTGCAGCCCCGCGGCGACGAGCCCGGCGAAGTGGGCCATGTCGACCCAGAGCGTCGCGCCGACCTCGTCTGCGATTGCACGGAACGCGGCGAAGTCAAGCTGGCGTGGATAGGCGGACCACCCGGCGATGATTACCGTCGGCTTATGCTCGAGCGCCTTGTCGCGCACGACGTTCATGTCGACGAGGCAGGTCTCGGGGTCGACGCCATACGAGACTGCATTGTAGAGCTTGCCCGAGAAGTTGAGCTTCATGCCGTGCGTCAGGTGGCCGCCGTGAGCAAGCTCGAGGCCGAGGATCGTGTCGCCCGGCGTGGCGATCGCCGAAAGCACTGCGGCGTTCGCGCTTGCTCCCGAGTGCGGCTGAACGTTTGCGTATTCGGCGCCGAAGAGCGTCTTCGCACGCTCGATGGCGAGCGACTCTGCGACGTCGACGTACTCGCAACCGCCGTAGTACCGGCGGCCGGGGTAGCCCTCGGCGTACTTGTTGGTGAGCACCGAACCCTGCGACTGCAGCACCGAGACGGGAACGAAGTTCTCGCTCGCGATCATCTCGAGGTAGTCGCGCTGGCGGCCCAGCTCTTGATTGAGCACGGCGGCGATCTCGGGATCGACCTCCGACAGTGGCGCGTTGAACGTATCGGTCATGCTGGCTCCTTCGTGACAGACGGATGGGTGTTACCCGTATCGGCCCAGGCGTGCGGCCGAATCCGACTCAATGCCGAGAAATCCCGGTGCGGAATTTCTCCGCTGAGGATCGCACGTCGCTCCCCGATGGTGCCCCATCTGAGTCGGGTCATCCGCAAGCTGCGAGCTCATCGGAATCGTCCGTCAATACGCCAGTCGCGACGGGTACAGCATAACAGCGGATGCGCTCGAGAAATGCTCGCGCGCGGGCATTCCGTCACAGCCAGTGAAGTCGTTGCCCGTGTGCCGTCGCAAAGGCCTGCGCCTGACCGTCAAGAGCGAGCACGAACCGGTTCTCGTCATGCTGCGTGCTCTCGGGAATTGTCGCGTCGATCTGAGGAAAGACACCGCGCCCCTCAAACGAGATCCACCGCGCAGCAAGGCGCGCCATCTGCCCATAGAAGCGGTCGCGGCCGGCCATGTCGAGGTACGCGAGCACGGCTGTGTGCTGCACGACAGCGGTCACGCCGTCGGGTACGGCGTCGACGAGAGCGTCGATTTGCTCGTTGAGGTCGCCGCACACAATCGTCGGCGGCTCAGCGCGGGCGATCGCCGCCGCGGCATCCAGTCGCTCGTCTCTTTCGGTCTGCCCCGGCCAGATGAGCGCGTGCAACCAGCGCATGTCGTCGTCCGCTGCGACGTCGAGCGGGTTCAGATCGACGCCGGAGCGCGACACAATCTCGGGCAGCGCGCTCGGAATCGGCACGCCGCCCGCTGTCGTGCACCGTGTGACAACCGTCGACGGCCCGCTGGCCGGGTCGATGCGCACGGAGCCGTCGTACTCGTGGCTGTAGCGATCGGGGTACAGGCAGAGGCCAGCGGATGCTCCCACCTCGATGAGAGCGATCGGCCCCTCGATCTGCGCGAGAAGCGGCAGAATCGCTGCCGTGCGCCCCGGCTCGTTCGTCTGCGTCGAGCGGGCGAGAACCTCGTGGCGCACGTCGTCCCACGTCTCGCGCAGCCACTCGAGAAACTGCTCGGGCGGCACCTCGGGAACCCCGAGATAGCGTGTCGCAGCGAGCACGAGGTTCGGCTGCTGCTTGTTCGGGGGAAGCGTCGCGATCTGCGCGCAGATGTCGTTGTCGGCGGCGATGGCCCGGCACCACGTGTCGTAGCGCTCGGAGTTTCCGTACGCCTCGCGGTGCGCAAAGTCGGCAAAACGGGCGGACACGTCCATGCGGTTGTCGACGTCGAGGGGGCGCATGTCACACCACCTCGATTCCCAGCTGCGCCGCAAGTACGGGCGCAAGCTGCAGAAGCTGGCCCTCGTCGATGACCGCGCCTGAAAGCCCCTCGATGCCGACGATGCGCGCGAGATCGAGCCCACGCAAGTCGACGTCTGTGAGGGTGGCGCTGGGCACCTCGAGTGTGCCGATGCGGCATCCGTGAAAGCTCATTCGTTTTGCCCTCGCCGCACCGAGGTCGAGCTCGTCAATCTGGCAGTCCTCGAACACGATGTCGGCGAGCGCGCTGCCGCGAAGGTTGATGTAGCCGAGCTTGCATCCGGTGAAGCGCACGCCGTTCCAGCGGCTGTCGTACCCCTCAAGCGATCCGATGCGCGAGTGGCTCACATCAACGTCACGCACCGTTGACGACGGCGCAGAGACCGTGGCGCCGTCTGCCGAGATGATCGTGCTTTCGGTGACTCGAACGCCGCGGCATACCAGCCCGCCGAGCGCGAGATCGGTGAACGCGCACTCCGAGAACGTGAGGTCGGCGAGATCACGGTCGGCAAGCGATGCGCCGGTGAAACTCTCGCCGTCGCGAAGATCGCCAGCACGAAGATCATGCAGATCTGACTCGCGCAGATCATGCAGAGACGGAGGCTGAAAGCGAGGTGCAGAAACGGTCACTCGGTCACACTATCTCGGTAGACTCGCGGCGAACATCCCCACCGTCTCTGGAGAACATCCGTGTCGTCATTTGTGCTTCTGCCCGAGCCCCGTTCCGTCAGTGAGACCGACGGCGCCTTCACGATCACGACGGGCACGCGCATCGTCACCGATCGCCCCGAGCTGGGCGACTATCTCGCGAGCGTGCTGCGCCCGGCAACCGGCTTCGAACTCGCCGTGTCGACGGGCGCAGCAGCCGAGGGCGACATCGTTCTCGAGATCAATCCGGCCATCGAGGGGGTCGAGGTCGGCAACGCGGCCGAGGCGTACCGCATCACCGTTGACCGCCGCACGATCGTCATCGACGCGCCCGCCGACGCCGGCATCTTCGCCGGAATCCAGACGCTTCGGCAGCTCCTGCCCGCCCAGATCGACGCGCCCGCGCACGCCGCCGGGGAGGTGGCGGCCGTCACGATCGTCGACGCACCGCGCTTCGCCTACCGCGGCGTCATGCTCGACATCTCTCGCCACTTCTTCGGCGTAGACACGATCATGCGAGTGGTCGACCAGATCGCCGCGTTCAAGTTCAACCACCTGCACCTGCACCTCAGCGATGACCAGGGCTGGCGCATTGAGGTTCCCGGCTGGCCCGAGCTCACACGCGCCGGGGCCGCAACGCAGGTGGGCGGCGGCGAGGGCGGGTTTCTCACAACGACCGACTACGAGCAGATCGTGCACTATGCGGCATCCCGATTCATCACCGTCATCCCCGAGATCGACCTGCCTGGCCACACAAACGCCGCTCTCGTCGCCTACCCCGAGCTGGCGCCGGCCGGTGTGACGCCCGAGCCGTATCACGGCATCGACGTTGGCTTCTCAACGCTCGACACCGATTCGGAGCGCGTCTTCGGGTTCATCGACGATGTCGTCGGCCACCTGGCGTCCGTCACGCCTGGACCGTATCTGCACATCGGCGGCGATGAGTCGCACTCGACGCAGCCGGAGGACTATCGCCGGTTTATTGCGCGAGCGACGCGCATCGCGGCCGCCCACGGCAAACTGCCCATCGGCTGGCACGAGATCGGCTCGAGCGATGACCTTGCCGAGGGCACGATCGGCCAATACTGGGGCTCTATCGCCCCCGAGGCCGGCGCCGCCGAGCAGGCGCGCTCGATCGTTCGCCAGGGCGGGCAGCTGATTCTCTCCCCCGCCAATGCCGTGTATCTCGACATCATGCCCGAGCCGAACTTCAGAATCGGCCAGGAGTGGACGGGAAGCCCGACACCGCTCGGAGGCGTCGCCACGTGGAACCCCGCCACGCTCATCTCCGGCGTCGACGAGAGCGTGATTTTGGGGATCGAGGCTGCGCTCTGGACCGAGACTGTCGAAACGTCAGCCGATATCGACACGCTGCTCTTTCCGCGCCTGCTCGCCGTTGCCGATCTGGCGTGGGCGGATGCTGTCAACGACGTCGAGTCGCGGGTGCAAGACCTTCTGCCGCGCCTCGCTGCTGCGGGCATCGCGTACGGCCCGGCGTAGCGCCGGTCGCGCGAGACCGTGTTGACACCCGTGGACGTTTACACCTGCGGACATTGTGCAGACGTGTGCGGGTGCACGTTATCCGCAGGGATGCACATCGAGCGGCCACGCCGACGACACCGCGGCGGGAACCGCCAGGGGCGGGGCTCACACACGACAGGCGTACGCTGGCGAAACAGCGCAGTCGGATGGTTCCCGTCAGCCGAAAGTGATCGATGCTGATTGAAGTAACTGTGCAATAATCATCTTCACGCACAATCGAGAGGATGCGATATGTCTGACGCCGGCGCCTTCATGGCCCAAGAACTTGCCAGCCAGCCCGAAATGTGGTCGCGCGCGATCACACAGACGGACGACGAGCGAAAGCTGCCAGCAGCAGGACAGCGCGTTGCCGTCGTCGGCTGCGGAACATCGTGGTTCATGGCGCAGTCTTACGCGTCGCTGCGGGAAACCGCGGGACTCGGCATCACCGACGCCTACGCCGCGAGCGAGGCATTCGTCGACCGCGATTACGACGCGATCATCGCTCTGACGCGCTCGGGAACGACGACGGAGGTTCTCGAGCTTCTGGAGCACGTGGGCAACCGAGCGCGCACGATCGCAATCATCGGCGACACCGACACTCCCATCGTCGACATGGTGAACGACGTCATCGCCTTCCCCTACGCCGACGAGAAGTCGGTCGTGCAGACGCGCTTCGCCACGACCGCGCTCACCTTCCTTCGCCACTCGACGGGCGCCGACGTCTCAGCGCAGATCGCCGACACCGAGAAGATCGTCACCGAAGAGCTTGCCCCAGAGCTCATCGACGCCGAGCAGTTCTCGTTTCTCGGCCGCGGATGGACGACGGGGCTCGCCCACGAGGCAGCGCTGAAAATGCGCGAGGCCTCGCAGTCGTGGACCGAGTCGTACTCGGCAATGGAGTACCGCCACGGACCCATCTCGATCGCCGCCCCCGGTCGCGTGAGCTGGATGTTCGGTGACGCGCCATCGGGCCTCGCCGACAGCGTCGCCGCCGCCGGTGCTCACTTCGAGAACGCAGATCTCGACCCCGTCGCCGACCTCGTGCGCGCACAGCGCGTTGCCCTGCAGCGGGCGCTGGGCGCCGGGCTCGACCCCGACTCCCCGCGAAACCTCACGCGCTCGGTAGTTCTCGACGCATGACGTCGCTGCTCGGCCCCGGGGCCCCCGCGCTCGCATTCGACGTGGGAGGCACAGATCTCAAGTCCGCCCTCGTCACGGCGGACGGCGAGCTCGTCGGAGTGCGGCGCACGCCGACGCCCGTGCTCGCCGAGCACACAGAGAGGGCGGTGCTCGAGACGATCACCCAGCTGGGCGCGGAGCTGCGTGAGCAGCATCCGACTGTCGTTCCCGAAGCGGTCGGCCTCATCGCCCCCGGCGTCGTCGACGACGAACGCGGAGTCGGCCTGTTCGCCGAGAACCTCAACTGGCGCGACGTGCCGTTCAGAGAACTCACCGAGCAGGCATTCGGTCTTCCCTCCTCGTTCACGCACGACGTTCGCGCCGCGGGCGAAGCCGAGTACCGCCTCGGGCCCGCCTCCAAATACCGCAACGCGCTCGTCGTCACCATCGGAACGGGAATTGCTGCCGCCATCTTCATCGACGGCAAGCCCTACGGGGGCGAAGGCTACGCAGGCGAGCTCGGCCACTCGGTGATTGCGCCGGGCGGCGAGCCGTGCGCGTGCGGGGGTCGAGGCTGCCTCGAGGCGATCGCGTCGGCCGCGGCGATCACCCGCCGATACAACAGGCTCACCTCCGCTCCCGTTCCCGGAGCGCGCGAGGTTCTCGAGCGCGCACGTGCGGGCGATGCGGATGCCGAGGCAATCTGGATCACGGCGCTCGACGCGCTGGGGCTCGGCCTGTCGCACGCGACGGCGCTGCTCGCCCCCGAGGTGATCGTGCTCGGAGGAGGGCTTGCGCAGGCCGGCGATGCGCTGTTCGACCCCGTGCGCGAACGGCTCTACTCGCACCTCACGTTCCACCGCCGGCCCGAGCTGATGCACGCAAGCATCGGGCAGAACGCCGGCCTCGTCGGAGCCGCACTGCGCGCCAGGGCAGTTCTGGAGGCACAATGATCATCACCGTCACGCCCAACCCCGCGCTCGATTCGACGATCACGCTCGATCGACTGACGCCCGGGGCGACCCACCGCGTCGCCCCCGCCGAGCTTCGTGCGGGCGGCAAGGGCGTAAACGTTGCGCGTGTGCTGTGCGAGCAGAATGAGGATGCCGTCGCCATCGCTCCGGTGAGCGCGACGGAGGCCGCGTTCAGTGCCGACCTGCACGACGTGCCGCACTCGCTTGTCGGCACGCCGTGGCCGCTGCGCCGCTCAACGGCGATCGTCGAGACGGCAAGCGGCGTGACGACAATCCTGAATGAGTCGGGCAATCCGCAGCCGCTCACCGTATGGACGGAGCTGCACGACGTCGTCACGTCGCGGCTTCCCCGCGCACGATGCCTCGTGGTCTCGGGAAGCTGCCCTCCCGAGACTCCCGAGTCGCTGACCGCAGAACTCATCGCCGAAGCACGCAATGCCGGTGTCGCGACGATCGCCGATGCGACGGGTGCGCAGCTCATCGGTGCGGCGCGTGCGGGCGCACAGCTGCTGAAGCCCAATCGCGACGAACTGCGCGACACGACGGGCGAGACCGACCCCGTCGCAGGTGCTCGAGCCCTGCAGAGCCTCGGAGCCGGAACCATCGTCGTCTCACTCGGTGAAGAGGGCATGCTCGCGGTGCCACGCGGCGACGCGCCCCTTCGCCACGCGCGCCTCGACCGCGTTCTGCGGGGCAATCCGACGGGAGCGGGAGACGCCGCCGTGGCCTCTCTTGCCGCGCACGTCGCCGCTGGTGAGTTCGACGTCGACACGCTTCTGCGACGCGCCGTCGCCTGGTCGGCTGCGGCCGTGCTCATGCCGCTTGCTGGCAGCATCCATCACTCTCATTCCGATCTTGCCCGTGACGTGACGATCAGCACCCTGGAGACATCATGACCCTCACCTGGACGCGCAGCATCATCGACGACGCCGTGCATTCGCGCACCGGCGTTGCCGCCTTCAACGTGATCCACCTCGAGACGGCCGAGGGGCTCGTCGCCGCAGCCGAACGTTCGACGTTGCCCGTCATTCTGCAGATCTCGCAGAACTGCGTCGCGTATCACGGCGCACTTGCTCCGATCGCGCGCGCGTGCCTGGCTCTCGCCGAGCAGTCGAGCGCGAGCGTCGCGTTGCACCTCGACCACGCCGAGAGCGAAGAGCTCACGCGCGAGGCCGTCGATCTGGGATTCGGCTCGGTGATGTACGACGGCGCCACGCTGCCCTATGGCGAGAACGTCGCGGCAACCGCGCGCACCGTGCAATACGCGCATGCCGCTGGAGTATTTGTGGAGGCCGAACTCGGCGAGGTCGGCGGAAAAGACGGCGCGCACGCCCCGGGCGTTCGCACAGACCCGGGCGAGGCACTGAGCTTCGTCACCGAGACCGGCGTCGACGCCCTCGCTGTCGCCGTCGGCTCCTCGCACGCGATGACCGAGCGGGTCGCCGCTCTCGACCTCGACCTCATCACCCGACTGCACGCAGCCCTCGACGTGCCCCTCGTTCTGCACGGGTCGTCTGGGGTCGCCGACGACGTGCTCACGCTCGCCGTGCGCGCTGGAATGACGAAGATCAACGTATCGACGCACCTCAATGGCGTGTTCACGGGGGCGGTGCGCGCGTTTCTCACCGCCAATCCCTCGGTCGTCGACTCGCGCAAGTACCTCGCACCGGCTCGCGACGCGTTGTCGGCTGAGGCGGAGCGACTGCAGCGGCTCTTCGCGTTCACCCCGGAGACGACCTCGTGAATCGCTCCGACCGCCTCATGGCCGTGCTCGACCTGCTTGCCGAGAATGGCCAGATCGAGGTTGACGACGTCGTTGAGGCCCTCGAGGTCTCCCCCGCAACGGTGCGCCGCGATCTCGACACGCTCGCCGAGCAGAACCTGCTCACGCGCACGCGCGGCGGCGCGGTCGGCCACTCGGTCTCGTACGATCTTCCTCTTCGGTACAAGCGCGGGCAGCGCGCCGATGAGAAGGCGGCGATCGCGCGCGTCGCAAGCGAGCTCGTGACGCCCGGCTCCGTCGTCGGGCTGTGCGGCGGAACAACGTCGACCGCGGTCGCGAGCGAGCTTGCCGCACGCGGCGATCTGCACGATCCTCAGGGCGACGCCGGCCTCACCGTCGTCACCAATGCCATAAACATCGCCTCTCAGCTTGCGCTCCGCCCGCACATCAAGGTCGTCGTCTCGGGCGGCGTCGTCCACGCGCGCTCCTACGAGCTCACCGGCCCCTACGCCGATGAGATGCTCAGCAAGCTCAGCATCGACATGGCGTTCATCGGCGTCAACGGCATCGACGTCGAGCAGGGCGCGACGGTGCACGACGAAGGCGAGGCCCGCGTCAACCAGCTGATGGCCGAGCGTGCGAAACACGCGGTCATCGTGGCAGACTCGCAGAAGATCGGCCGTCGTGCATTTGCGTCGGTCGCGCCGCTTGACGCTTTCGACATGCTCATCACCGATGCCGGAGCAGACAGCGACACCATCGCCGCCTTCACAGAACGCGGAATCGACGTGAGGATCGCCGAATGACCGTCATCATTCACTCAGCCCGCCTGGTCACAGACGGCACGATCACCGCTGACGCTTGGGTGCAGATGACGGATGCTGTCGTGACAGCGACCGGAACCGGTGATTCCTGGCGCGACAGCGATGCCGCTCACAGCGCTCAGCTCGTCAACGCCGCAGGCGACTGGCTGACGCCGGGCTTCATCGACATCCATGGGCACGGCGGAGGCGCCGCAGCCTACGACGACGGCGTCGACGCGATCGCAACGGCGGTTGCGGTGCACCGGGCGCACGGGACGACGCGGTCTGTGCTGTCTCTCGTGACAGCATCCGTCGCCGATCTTGCACAGCGGGCACGCATGATCGCGGAGCTGACGGCATCCGACCCGCTCATTCTGGGCTCCCACCTCGAAGGCCCGTTTCTCGACGTCGCGCGAAAGGGGGCGCACACGGCAGAGCTGCTGATCGCCCCGACCCCCGCCGACATCGACACGCTGATCGCGGCCGCCGACGGGACGCTGCGGCAGATCACTCTCGCGCCAGAGCTCGACGGAGGGCTCGACGCCGTACGCGCGTTCGTCGATGCCGGAGTGCGCGTCGCGGTCGGGCACACATCTGCGAACGACGACGAAACCCGCGCCGCGTTCGACGCGGGGGCAACGCTGCTCACGCACGCGTTCAACGCGATGAACGGCATACACCACCGCGCGCCTGGCCCCGTTATCGCTGCGCTCGGCCGCGACGACGTCACCCTCGAGGTGATCAACGACGGCACGCACGTGCACCCCGATGTCGTGCGGATGCTGTGTGGCGAAGCCCCGGGGCGGGTCGCACTGATCACCGACGCAATGGCTGCGGCCGGCGCCGCCGACGGCGCGTACACGCTGGGCGGGCTCGATGTCACGGTGCGCGATGGCGTCGCCCGGCTCGACGACGGCAGTGCAACGGGCGGCTCGATCGCTGGGTCGACGCTGCTGCTCGACGAGGCGCTGCGTCGCGCAGTCACCGATGTGCGGCTGCCGATGGAGCAGGCGGTGGATGCCGTCACGGGCGCACCTGCGCGTGCGCTCGGCCTCGAGAATACGCTCGGCAGTCTGCGCCCTGGGTTCTCGGCAGATGCCGTGCTGCTCGGCGCCGAGCTCGATGTGCGCGGGGTGTGGGCCGCGGGGGCGCGGCTGCGCTGACAGCATCCTGGGTCTTCGGCGTTCCTAGCGTGCTGCGCTTCTCCTCGCCAGTCCTGTCCCCGACAGCCTCGCGCGCCGGTCGCGTTCACGCATTCGGAGTCTTGGACGTTGCGACGGTGTGTCGCGACGCAACACGCAGCCCGCGAGTGAAGATCTCCGAATACGTGAACACGCGCGTTCATAATTCGGAGATCCGGCCGACGGCATGAGCACCAACCCCGGAATCACGCGGGTCGCTGCCGACCGAACTCGCACATCTCCGACGCAGGTGCACACAGTCAACGTGAAGCGCTACTCTTCGGTCTCTTGGCTGCGCTCCGCCTGCTCGATACGCGTCGCGAGGTCGTCGCGGATCAGCGATTCGGTGTGCACGCTGCCCGCACGGTAGCCCGCTCTGCCGACCATGTGCGCAGAGATCGGCGCGGTGATCCCCTGAAAGAAGATGATCGCGATCGCGAGAGTGATCGTCACGACGGCGGGCGTGTTGAGGGCGATGTCGGCCATCATCACGATGAGACCGAGAATCTGCGGCTTGGTCGCGGCGTGCAGCCTCGACAGCACGTCGGGCATGCGCAGCAGACCAACGCCCGCCGCGAGGCACATCACCGCGGCGATGAGCACGAGAACGATCGTGATCCAATCGCGAACATCACCGGTCATGTGTCATCCCTCCGCCCCATAAATCTCGCGACGCTCACCGAGCCGACGAAGGCGAATGCCGCGAGCACCAGCAGAAGCGGAAGAGACGTCGTGTGGTGGTTGATCGCCATCTCGGCACCGAGGCCGCACATCACGGTGACGAGCAGCACGTCACTCGCGACGACGCGGTCGAGCAGCGTCGGGCCCGTGATCAGCCGGTAGAGCGCTGCCAGCGCGCCGAGCGTGAACAGCACGACGGCGATGCCGATGAGAACATTCATGATCGTCACGTGGCATCACCGCCTCGATCGATGGTGACGGATGCCGCGGACCCGGCACGCACCCGCGTGACGTCGGCCTTCGTGCCCAACGCAAGGGCGATGCGCTTCTCTGTGCGAATGACCTCGTCTTCGAAGGCAGCGACCGCTGCATCCGTGCGCACATTGATGACGTGCACATAGAGGACGGAGTCTTCGCGGTCGACATCGAGCACGATCGACCCGGGAACAATCGATATCGACTCGGCCGTCCACGTCATGATCAGGTCGGAGCGCGTGCGCAGCGGAATCGCCACGATGGCGTTCGACGGCACGTATCGCGGCTTCAGCACAAGCCACGCGATGTCGATCGACGCGTGCGCAATGTCGTAGAGCAGACGGGCGAAGAAGATGACCGTGTACCAAGGATTCACTCGAATGCTCATGTCGACGGCGGGCAGATAGAATACGATCGACACGGCGAGAGAGAGAATGACTCCGGTGATGAGCGAGAGCCAGGTGAACTGACCCCACAGCAGCATCCAGATCACCACGAGGCCGACAGAGAGAACGACGAGTCCGCCGGCAGACGAACTCTCTTCCGGGGGCTTGACTTCTGGTGCGTCGCTCATCGCTCCCCCTCCCCGAAGACGGCGCTCACATAGTTGTCTGGGTTGCTGAGATTCTCTGCTGCCCTGTCTGTGTAGCCGAACAGCGGTCCGGCCAGCAGGGTGAGCGCGACAGTCACCGCCACGAGTCCGGTTGTCGCTCCGAGCATGAGCTTCGAAATGCTCTTCGTCATGACCGAGCCCGAGTCGTCTGGGCTCTCGCGCAGCGATGCGAGCAGAGGCGACGAATAGCCGGTCACCTCGTTGCGGCTGCGCCAGAAGCCCATATTCCACACCCGCACGAGGGCGTACAGCGTGAGCAGCGACGTCGCGGCTCCCGCGCCGATGAGCACGTAGATGAGCCAATCCGCCTGTTCAAGACCGGCCTGAAACAGGCTCACCTTGCCGAGGAAGCCCGAGAATGGAGGGATGCCGCCGAGGTTCATGGCGCCGATGAAGAACAGAACCGCCACCATGGGCGACGCCTTCAGCACTCCTCCGAGCCGCGAGATCGACGTCGATCCGCCCACGCGTTCCACGAGCCCCGCCGCCAGAAACAGCGTCGTCTGCACGGCGATGTGGTGCACGATGTAGTAGATCGTCGCCGAGAGCGCGTGCACCCCGCCGATCGCGATGCCGAAGATCATGTAGCCGATGTGGCTCACGAGCGTGAATGACAGGAGCCTCTTGATGTCGGCCTGCGCGAGCGCACCGAGAATGCCGATGAGCAGCGTGAAGAACGCCACGACCATGAGCGGAACGCGCAGCGGAACATCGACGAACAGCACATTGTCTGTGCGGATGATCGCGTAGACGCCCACCTTCGTCAGCAGGCCGGCAAACACCGCAGTGACGGGGGCGGGAGCCGTCGGGTATGAATCGGGAAGCCAGAACGACAGCGGAAACACTGCTGCCTTGATGCAGAACGCCATGAGCAGCGCGACGCAGAGGATCGTCTGGATGTCCATGGGCAGGTCACGGATGCGCTCGGAGATGAGAGCGATGGTCACCGTGCCCGTTGCGCCGTAGATGAGCGCGATCGCGGCGAGGAAGATGATCGACGAGACGAGGCTCACGACGATGTACGTCACGCCGGCCCGGATGCGGGAACCCGTGCCGCCGAGGGTGAGAAGCACGTAGCTTGCCGAGAGCAGCATCTCGAATGCCACGTAGAGGTTGAAGAGGTCACCGGCGACGAAGGCGTCGAACACTCCAGCCGCGAGCACGAGGTATGTGGGGTGGAAGATCGAGATCGGGGTCTCTTCATCGTTCTGGTCGGCGATGCCCTGGCCGATCGAGAAGATGAGAACGCCGAGAAGCATGAGCGCCGAGATCAGCAGCATGATCGCCGAGAGTCGGTCGGCGACGAGCACGATTCCCCACGGAGCATCCCACCCGCCGACCTGCACGACGGCAGTGCCGTTCGTATCGACGTCGAACATGAGCGCGAGGCTCAGCACGGTGACGAGCACGAGACTTGCCGTGCTCACGATCACCTGGAGTCGTGAGCGTCGGCCAAGCGCAAGGGTGACCGCCGCTCCAAGCAGCGGAATGGCCACGACGAGCGGCAGAAGCGAGGCGATCATCGGTCCTCCCTCGTCGTGTCGTTTTCGTCGGCGACGTGCTCATCGCTGGCGTCGAGAATGTCTTGGATCGCCTGGTCGTCAACATCGACAGCGTCGAATGCGGAGTCTGTGCTCTCTTCGGTGTCTGTGGCGTGCTCATCGGGCACGGTGTCGCCGCGATCCCCGAGTCGGGCAAGCCACCACGAGCGGTAGATGAGCGCGAGCAGAAACGCGGTGATGCCGAAGTTGATGACGATGGCCGTGAGCATGAGCACCTGCGGCAGCGGGTCGACCATGGGAGCATCCGCTGTTGACCCGTCAACGATGGGCGCCGATCCGCTGGGACCGCTCATGATGAAGATGAGGATGTTCGTGGCGTTTCCCACGAGCAGAAAGCCGATCAGCACGCGCGTCAGGCTGCGCTCGAGCATCACGTAGACGCCCGCCGCATACATCACCGCCATGACGATGACGAGGGTGAGGGATGCTGTCATGCCGCACCTCCTCGTGTGCCGACGGTGACCTCGGCGTCGTCGAGCTGGCGATCGACCTCGCCGCCGAGGCTGCGCAGAATATCGAGAATGAGCCCGACGACGACAAGGTAGACGCCGATGTCGAAGATCGTGGATGTTCCGATGGACAGATGGCCGAGCACCGCGATGTCTGTCTCGAGGTAGGCGGAGGTGAGCGCGTCAGCGCCGAAGAAGAGCGAGCCGACAGCCGATCCGACGGCAAGCAGAATGCCGGCGCCGAGAATCTTTCCCGCGTCGACGGTTACCGCTTCGGCAAGCTCAAAGCGGCCTCCGGCAAGGTAGCGCGCGATGAGCGCGAGTCCGGCCAGCAGGCCTCCGGCGAAGCCACCGCCCGGCTCATTGTGCCCCACGAAAAGAAGATAGATCGACACGATGATGGCGGGGTGGAACAGCAGTCGAACCACAACCTCGAGCAGAATCGACCGGTGGTGAAGCGACAGCGTTCGGCCGGCGAAGATCCAGGTGTGCCGAGTTTCCGTGTCGCCGTGCGCGGGGGCGAGCGGGTCGTGAACGACGTTGCGGCGCCGCGACGATCGGCGCATGGCACGAGCTCCTTCGAGTCTCGGCATCGCCCCCATGCGCCCAGAGACGAAGAGCAGACTCGCGATTCCGGTAGCCACGACGACGAGCACAGAGATCTCGCCCATGGTGTCCCACGCGCGAATGTCGACGAGCATCACATTCACGATGTTGCGTCCGTGCCCCTCGTTCACGGCGAGGTCGGGCAGCTGCTCAGAAATGCTCTCTGCCTGGCGCGCTGCGAGCGCGACGACGCCGACGATCCCCATCGTCAGGCCGACGAGCCCTCCGACCAGCATGCGGCGCTTCTTCTGCTCTGGCTTGTTGTGCTGGGCGATCTTCACCGGAAGACGCCGGAGCACGAGCACGAAGATCACGATCGTCGCCATCTCGACGAGCCCCTGCGTGATCGCAAGGTCGGGCGCCCCGTGCAGTGCGAACAAGGCGACGAGTCCGTACCCGGTGATGCCGACGAGCAGCACGGCCGTCATGCGCTTCTCGACGACGGCCGCCATGATCGCAGCGATCACCATGACGAGCCCGATGACTGGCTGCGCGGGGTAATCGAAGAGGCGGATGCCGTCTGGCCAGGTTCTGTTCACAGACAGCGTGTAGACGATGCCGGCGACGAACACCACGAGAATCGTCGTCAGGTACTGCGAGAGCCCTCCGCGCTGGGCGAAGATCGTGCTGCGCGCCGCGAGCCGGTCGACGAAGCTGACGATCGACCAATACCCGCGCGACGCCTCGATCCAGTCGGGAACCGTGTCTTGCAGGCGTGCGACGAGCGTGCGCCAGGAGAACAGCACGAGGCCGAGGGCAAGCACGCCCGCCGAGATCGCGAGCGCAGCCTCAAACCCGTGCCAGAGCGCGAGGCTCGCGTGCCCGTCGTCTGAGAAGCTCTCGGCGTAGACGCCGAGCGGAGCCCCCAGCACGCCGGGAACGACCCCGAGCGCAACCGTGCCGATGGTGAGCACGATCGGCGAGACGAGCAGCCCGGACCCCTCCGCGCGCAGCGGCGTCGGCTCGCACTTCTCACGGCGGGCGAATGCGCCCCAGAAGAATCTGGCCGTGTAGGCGACGGTGAGAACAGAGCCGACGGCCGTTCCGATGAGGGCAACCCAGCCCCAGGTGCTTCCGGCGAGGCCGGCGTCGATGAACGACGTGAAGACGGCTTCCTTTGCGACGAACCCGAAGAGCGGTGGCACTCCCGCCATCGACAGGCAGGCGATCGCCGAGATGATCATGAGCACGGGTGCTCGCCGGCCGATTCCCGACAGCTTGCGCCAATCTCGCGTTCCCGCGCGGTGGTCGATGATGCCGACAACGAGAAACAGCGTCGCTTTGTAGAGCGCGTGTGCGAGCAGAAGCACGACGGCGGCGAGCCCGGCGTCGTGCGTTCCGAATCCGGCGATCACGATCAGAAACCCGAGTTGGCTGACCGTGCCGTAGGCGAGCACCAGCTTGAGGTCATACTGACGCAGAGATCTCCACGCCCCAACGAGCATGGCGGCCAGTCCCAGAACAACGAGCGTCGGCATCCACCCCGGCGAGTCGGCGTAGCCTGGCGCGAATCGGGCAACGAGGTAGATGCCCGCCTTCACCATCGCAGCGGCGTGCAGGTAGGCGCTCACGGGCGTCGGTGCCGCCATTGCGGCGGGCAGCCAGAAGTGGAAGGGAACGATAGCCGATTTCGACAGCGCGCCAATCAGAATCAAGATGACGGCTGTCGCAACGGCTGCGCCTTCTGGTGGATGAGCCACCATCGCGGCAATCGACGTGGTTCCCGACGCGACCACCATCATCACCACGCCGATGAGCATGATGAGCCCGCCGAACGTCGTGACCAGAAGCGCCTGCAGCGCAGCACCGCGGGACTCCTTGCGCCCCGTGTAGTGACCGATCAGCAGGTACGACAGGATGCTGGTGATCTCCCAGAACATGAACATCACGACGATGTCGTCGGTGATCACGAGTCCGTACATCGTTCCGGCAAAGGCAAGCATGATGCCGGCAAACCGCCCGAGGCCCGGCTCATCTGCCCGAAAATAGTGCGCGCAATAGAGCAGCACGAGAGCTCCGACGCCGGTGACGACGAGCGAAAGCAGCCAGGCGAGAGCGTCGACGCGGAACGACAGTTCGATGCCGAGCGAGGGAATCCACGGGTACGACTCGAGGGCCTCCTCGCCGGCAACGATCATCGGCGTCTGCGTCAGAGTCACGACGAACGCTGCAAGGGGAACCAGCGCGATGACGAAGAACACGCGGGTGGAGAGCCAGCGGGTGAGTTTTGGCGTGACAATTGACAGCACCAAGAATGCAGTCAAGAGCACAGCCATGCGCGTCTCCGAATTGTCGGGGGCGATTTCTCCTTATTCTATAGAGTTCGCTCCGACCGCTCCTGTGAGAAACGACGCCAATCGCGAAGATTCCCACCATGGAATATCTTCACGGCCCGCGGGGTTGGGCCGACACCACACGCAGTGCGACGGAGCGCGGTCACCCCCATTTGGTACCGCGCCCCGCCGCATCCGACCTCGCTGGCGTGCTCCCGAAGTCGGACCCCGGTGAGGTTCAGGTTACCCACCAGGTATCCGTTGTGCTCGCTGGGCGAGACACCCGGGCCACCGCTAGGGACGATGGCGTCCACTGCCGCTGCTCCGAAGAGCCGCTGCACTGTCCTTCACCTGAGAGATGACGAAGAGCGGGAATTATGACGCGACTTTCCCAATTCTTTTTGTGGCTTTTCTCACCGCGGTCGTCGAGAATGGCCGACGGCGTCATAAATTGGCGTCGACAACGTCTCTTAACTGCCAGCCATTATTCGCAACCGATCCTGGAGTAACCGATCCCATGCCTCGCGCCACGCAAAGCGACGCGTCTGACGCGACTCTGCTTACGCGCACACGCGATGGAGATGAGTCGGCATATGCGGAGCTGTGGTTTCGGCATTCGGCTGCGGCACTGACGGTTGCCCGATCGATCACCTCGAGCCTCGACCATGACGACCTCGTGCAAGAGGCGTTCGTTCGCGTCTTCACGGCGGTGCGCAAGGGCGGCGGGCCGAAAGGCGCGTTTCGCCCCTACCTCTTCACGACGCTGCGCAATACGGCAGCGGAGTGGGGTCGCAAGAAACGTGAGACATCGCTGGACACCCTTGAGGCGTTTGAGGATCCGTCGACGAGCGAAGCGGCGACCGAGGCGGCACTCGACCGGGGACTGACGGCGACGGCGTACCGCAGCCTGCCGACCCGGTGGCAGGAAGTGCTCTGGTACTCCGAGGTCGAGCAGATGACGCCAGCCGAGATCGGCCCCTTGCTCGGCATGAAGGCGAACGGCGTCGCCGCTCTGACCTATCGGGCGCGCGAAGGACTGCGTCAGGCGTGGATTCAGGCGCACATCAACTCAGCTGCCGAGGGCTCTGAGTGCCGGTGGACCCTCGAACGCATGGGCTCCTACGCGCGCTCCGCGTTGGGAAAGCGCGACGCTGTGCGGTTCGACAACCATCTCGACGAGTGTGCCAAGTGCACAATCGTCGTCGCCGAGGCGAAGGCCGTCGGCTCGCGCATCGCTCTTGTGCTTCTGCCTCTGACAATCGGCGCGACGGGGGCCAGCGCTTATCTGGCCTGGCTGCAGTCAGGGCAGACCGCGGCGGTCATGGCGATGCCGGCCGGCGTTGCCGCGGGTGTCGGTGCTCCGGCAGCGGTCGGCGCCGGAGCTGCTGCGGGGAGCGGCAGCGCGGGTGGCGGGAGCGGCAGCGCCGGCCCGGGGGCGGGCTCCTCGGCATCCGGGCTCTCTGGAGGGGCTATCGCTGTGGGCGGCACCGTTATCGCCGGTGTGCTGGCAGCGGCGGTTGCTGCGGCCGTCATCTTCATTCCGGCTCTCTTGCCCGGCAACGAGTCAAACCCGACGTCGCCGCCTCAGGCAGCATCCCAGCCGCCGGCGATCGATGACCCAGACGAGGATGCCGCACCGAACGACGATGCGACAGAGGATGCACCGCCCTCGGAGGGCCCTCCGGCGGAGGATTACTCTCCGGTCGTTCCTCCCGCGGATGACCCACCCGCGGAGGAACCGCCTGCGGAGGAACCGCCGGCCGACGATCCGCCCGCGGATGAGCCCCCCGCGGACGATCCCCCCGCAGGCGACTCGGACGAGAGCGGTCCGCCGAACGATGTCGACAACGAGACGATCGTGCCGGATGCTCCGCCCGCGGCGCCGACCGATATCTGGGTCGAGCCGAGCGATGGCACGTCAGATCCGGTGATCTCGGGGAAGGCGGAGCCGGGAAGCACGATCACCGCCACCGCTGAGCCTGCGGGAACGGCGTCGACGGCGTCGGCAGGGGCGGCAACACCGTCGCTGAGCTCGGCATCGACGTCACTCGCTTCCCCGAGCGCAATTCCGGCGAGTCTCGTCTCCCCCGCTGCTGCAGCCGAACCGAGTTCATTCCCCGGGTCGTTCACAACGGAGGCCGATGGTGACGGAAAGTGGACGCTGACCATGGACGGCTTGGAGCCAGGTGACTACACGGTCACGGTCACGGCGACCCTCAATGGCCGCACCTCGGCTCCGTCAGATCCCGTGAGGGTGACGCAAGCTGAGTCCGACGGCGAACCGCTGCCTCCGATTAGCGACATAAGCTTCACCGTCGGCTGGGCCGAAGATGAAGAGTGCGAATTCGACGACAGCCTGCTGAGGGCGTGCCTGGAGATTAGTTCCATGAAAGTCGAGGGTCCCGTTGACACGACCCTCACAGTTGCAATCGGCGGTTATGAATTCACCGGTCTGGTCGACGCTGAAGGCCAAGTCACATTTGGTGAAGAGGGACTGTTCGTTCCCGTGAGCATCGAGAATTGGAACAAGACGACGCTCACTGTCAGTTACGGTGTCCCGGATGGCGACACCAGCATCACTGTCAAGCTGACCCGTTGGCTGCACGGGCCACCAGAAGCGTCCTGACGGTCTGATGTTCGTCGGTCAAAGATGGTGGGTATGGCACCGCTTAGGCACCAATTGTGACCGATGAGATATGGGGTCAGCTTGAGCGATCACGGCGGCGGCCGCGCAGCACCACCGCCAGCACAATGACGAGGCCCACCAGCGTGAGCGCCACGTTGACCAGCGGCAGCGCCTGCACCCCGAGCCACGGCAGCAGCATCGCACCGAGGAACGCTCCCCCGCTGATGCCCACGTTGAACGCCGTCGTGTAGATCGCGCTCGCAGCGTCGCGAAAACGCTCGCTCGCCGTCTGCAGCATCCGCGTCTGAAGCAGCGGAGGCACCATGCCGAATGACAGGCCCCACAGGGCGAGCGCCACCATCGAGCCCCAGAATCCCCCGATGGTGAAGGCAAGGGCAAGAACGGATGCCGCGACGACGGCGAGCCCGATCACGAGGCCGAGCCGCGTGCGACGTGCGAAGACGGTGCCGGTGAGCACGAGGCCGATCGCGCCGGCGCCGCCGTACACGAAGAGCGCGATGCTGATGAACGACGACGGCACACCGACCGGTCCGATGAGGAACGGCGTGACGTAGGTGTAAAACGCGTAGTTGCCGATCATGATGATGGCAACGGTGATGCAGATCACGAGCACCGGCATCACGGTGGAATCGCGGCGACGTGGCGCGCCAGCATCCTGTTTCGACTGCACGTCGCGCGACACGGGCGCAAGCCAGATCAGCACGGCGAACGCGCCGAGGATCAGGCCGATGGAAATGGCGACGAATGCCCAGCGCCAGCCGACAGCCTGCCCGAGCGCGGTCGAGAGAGGGACGCCGAGAACCAGGGCGAGAGTGCCGCCCGCGAGCGTCAGCGACACCGCGCGGCTGAGGTTCTCGCGCGAGACGAGGCGTGCCGCATACGCCGGAACGAGCGACCAGAAGAGGCCGTGCGCGAGTCCGCCCACGATGCGGGCGACGATGACGAGCGCGTAGGTGGGAGCAAGACCCGTTGCCAAGTTGGCGAGTCCGAGCACGACGAGCACGGCGACGATGAGCGACTTGCGCGGCAGACGAACGGTGAGTGCGGTCAGCGGTGCGCTCGTGATGACGACGGTGAAGGCGAAGATCGAGACGAGCAGACCGATCTGCGCCTCGGTGACGCTCAGCGCCGAGCTCATCTCGGGCAGGAGACCCGTCGGCGTGACTTCGCTGGTGATCGCGAGGAAGACGCCGGCGGAGAGCAAGATGAGCCCGAGCCACGGGAACGGCCGGTGATCGGTGTGGATGCTCGCGGAGCGCGGAGCAATGGGAATCGGAGAGGTGGTCATCGGAAGAATCCAACAACGGCGTTCACTCGGGGATGCTTGTGCCCCTGAGTTCGACTTCGCGCCGATGTGCGCGCCCAGGGCTCGACGGGAAACGTGAACCGTCAAATATTCTACGACACGGGCCGATCGCCGACAATTTTCGGCATTCGAACGTCGAATGCTGTGATTTCGCCGAGAATCACGGCATTATGGTGACACTGCATCACTCGAACAACGAGGTGGAAAGTGAAAGCTCAATCTTCAGGCCTGGGTCTGCGGACCCGAGAGACCTTCTCAGGCCGCAATGCCTTCATCTTCGCGGCGATCGGATCCGCCGTCGGTTTGGGCAATATCTGGCGGTTCCCGTACGTCGCGTATGACAACGGCGGTGGCGCGTTCATCGTGCCCTACCTGATCGCGCTCGTCACGGCGGGAATCCCGCTGCTGTTTCTCGACTACGCGATCGGGCACAAGTTCCGTGGCTCCCCGCCAATGGCGTTCCGCAGACTTCACAAGAAAGCGGAGATGTTCGGCTGGTGGCAGGTGGCCATCTGCTTCGTCATCGCCGTGTACTACGCCGTGATCATCGCGTGGGCGGCCTGCTACACCTGGTTCTCGGTCACGAAAGCGTGGGGAGACGACCCGGCCGGCTTCCTCATGGGCGAGTTTCTGCACGTGTCCGATGAGGTGAACGTGCAGTTCTCCTTCGTGCCCGGCGTGCTGATTCCTCTCGTGCTCGTCTGGGTCGCGGCGATCGCCATTCTCGCGTTCGGGGTTCAGAAGGGCATCGCCCGATCGGCGATGATCTTCATTCCGCTGCTGTTCGTGATGTTCATCATTCTCGTCGTGCAGTCGCTCTTCCTTCCTGGCGCTCTCACCGGACTTGAGGCGCTGTTCACTCCGGACTGGAGTCGGATGGCCGACAGCGGCGTCTGGATTGCCGCATACGGACAGATCTTCTTCTCTCTCTCCGTCGCGTTCGGCATCATGCTGACCTACTCGTCGTATCTCAAGAAGAAGACCGACCTCACCGGCAGCGGTTTCGTCGTCGGCTTCACAAACAGCGGGTTCGAGATTCTTGCGGGCATTGGCGTCTTCGCCGCGCTCGGTTTCATCGCCGTTCAGAATGGCCAGGCTGTCGATGAAGTGGCAACATCCGGAATCGGACTTGCATTCATCGGGTTCCCCGCGATCATCTCGCAGGCTCCTGCTGGTGCTCTTCTCGGCGTACTGTTCTTCGCGTCGCTGGTTTTCGCCGGCTTCACGTCGATGGTCAGCATCCTCGAAGTCGTGATCTCGTCTGTCAAAGACAAGCTCGGGCTTTCACGTGTGGGCGCGACGCTCGGCGTCGGCATTCCGATGGCGATCATTTCGATTCTGCTGTTCCCCACGACGACGGGGCTCAACCTTCTCGATGTCACTGATGCGTTCGTCAACAGCTTCGGCATCGTCGCCGTCGCCCTTGTCGTGGTGATCTTCCTCACGGCGGGGTTCACCGCGCTGCCAAAGCTGCGGGATCACCTCAACAAGACATCGTCTGTGAAGATGGGGCGCACGTGGATGATGTTCGTCGGTGGCATCACGCCGATCATCCTCGGCTACATTCTGATCGACTCGCTTCAGACCCGCATTGCCGAAGGCTACGGCGACATGCCCACGTGGTTCGTCGGTGTCTTCGGTTGGGGAATGGCCATCGCGCTCATCGTGGTCGCCTATCTGCTGTCGAAGCTGCCCTGGTCGTCGAAGTCGGCACTGCACGATCCCGATATCGATGGCGAACCCGTTGATCCGCCAATTCTCGACCCTGAGATCGATGCGGCCGAGATGGCACGACACGACACTGAGACGGGCGAGTTCGCCGCTGCCAATGCACACGAAGAGACCGAGCCGACGATGAAGAGATCGCCTCGCAGACGAAAGGACAAGTCATGAACGCTTCAGCAATCATCATGATGTGCGTCGCGATTCTGACGGTGTGGGGCGGCATGGTCGTCTCGATCGTTCACCTGATGCGGCATCCGGAGGAAAAAGACGACGAGTGAGTTCTCAGCAAAGCGGGCGCTGCGTGGCATGAGCTGCGCAGCGCCCGCTCGCGTTTCGGTCACGCCCGTGAGCGTACGCGCGCGGCCAGCTTTTGCGCGAGAAGAATGAGAACAACGGATGCTGCCGATGTCACCGCCGCGACACCGGCATTCGTCGTCGCTCCCGCTGAGCTCTCGATCACTCCCCCGAGCCAAGACCCTGCGGCGATACCTCCGTTGAACGAGACGACAAGGGCCGCGCTTGCGGTAGCGCGCAGCCGCGGCGATGCGGTGCGCATCACGGCGGTCTGCACGAGAGGCGACATCGCTCCCATGGCAACGCCCCACACGAAAACACCGGCAACCACAAGCCACGGAACACTGGGCGCGAGGGCCAGTGCCGCCACGGCAAACGCCATTCCCGCGAACGTGGCGGGAAGCGCGATCGTCGGCCATCGGTCGACAGTCAGGCCGCTCACAATGATGCCGAGGAAGCCTGCGGCGCCAAAGAGCGCAAGCATCGGTCCGGTCCACGCCCCATCGAAGTCCGCCGCGTTGGCCAGGTACGGCGTGATGTACGAGAAGAGCGCGAAGTGCCCGAACGCGAAGATCAGCGCGGCGGCGAGCAGGGCGACGACCGGAGCACGCGTCGCGTCTCTCGCCACGCGTACTTTGACCCCCTGCGTGTCACGTGCGGGGGCGGATGCTTCGGGAACCACGCGCGGCAGAAACCTCACGACCACCAGCGCGAGTGCAGCGACAATCACAGCGACGCCGACGAATGCGGTACGCCAATCTCCGGCGAGGGCGAGAGCTGCGCCGAGCGGAAGCCCAAGCGCGAGAGCGACAGTGACGCCGCCTGTGACAATAGCGAGTCCGCGCCCGAGGTGTCGGGGGTCAAGGATCGCCGTGGCGTACACGATCACGACTGACCACAACAGACCGTGCGCGGCAGCCGTGACAATGCGAGAGAGCAGGGCGATCTCATATGTCGGCGCGATGGCCGTGACGGCGCTTCCGACGGCGAACACAGCGAGCGACCCGGCGACCACGAGACGTCTGTCAACGTTGCGCGTGAGGCGCGCAAGCGGAATGCTGGCCACGATCACCGTGAGTGCCCAGGCCGAGAGAAGCAAACCGATCTGAAGATTGTCGGCGCCGAGAGATGCGGCCATCTGCGGCATGATGGCTGCGGGCAACGATTCGGCCGTCACCGTGACGGCGAGCACGAGCGACAGAATGCCGGTCGCGGCGAAGGGGAAACCCCCGGTTGATGAGGACGGTCTCGCGACAGGTAACTCGGCTGTTTTCGCGGCTGTTGTTTCTGACATGCCCCGAGCGTAAACTCTGACACTAATGTCAATGTCAAGCATGGAGACTCAATCAGAAATGGAGGCACTGTGAAAATCGGCGAGCTCTCCGAGCGCACCGGTATCCCCACCCGCATGCTGCGCTATTACGAGCAGCAAGAACTCATCACCCCGGTGCGTTCAGAGAACGGCTACCGCTCGTACTCCGAAGACGACGTCGGCCGCGCACGTCAGATTCGCGGCCTCGTACAGTCAGGTCTCACAACGCGATTAGCGAAGGTGGTGCTCGAGACACAGGCAGCGTGCGTATCGGATGCCCGCGTCAGCTGTTCCGCCGAGCTTGCCCAGCTGCTTGCCGACGAGCTCAGTGCCCTCGAGTGCCGAATCTCCTCACTGTCGAAGAGTCGCGACACCGTGCGCGAGTTCCTCACGCGTGCGGAGCGCGACGATCTGGTGGAGACGTGACAGTTCGCTGATCAGTCGCTCACCCATTCCACGAGCGCGACTGGTTAGTCTTGTGAGGTGACAAATGCCTCTGGTTCGCTGACCGACGATTCGCCCAACCACTGGGTTCTCACATTCGTGTGCGCCGACAAGCCCGGCATCGTGCACGACGTCAGCGGCGCGATCGTCGCAGCCCACGGCAACATCACCGAGAGCCAGCAGTTCGCGAGCGTCGACACCGATCGCTTCTTCATGCGGCTTCAGGTGCAGTCGTCGGCCTCGCGCGACGACTTCGAGGCGGCGCTTGAGCCTGTTGCCGAGAAGTTCGGCATGACGTGGAACCTCGACAACGTGGGGCGCCCTGTGCGCACCCTCATTCTCGCCACGAAGGCGGGCCACTGCGTCAACGATCTGCTGTTTCGCCAGAGGGCCGATCAGCTGCCCATCGAGATTCCGCTCATTCTCGCGAACCACCCCAACCTGGGCTCCCTCGCCGAGTTCTACGGCGTGCCGTTCGAATCGCTGCCCATCGTCGACACAGCGTCGAAGGCGGCGTTCGAGAAGCGAGTACTGGATGCTGTCGATGAGCTCGACATCGAGCTCATCGTTCTCGCGCGCTACATGCAGATCATCTCGCCCGAGCTGTGCGCCGCTCTCGAAGGTCGCGCCATCAACATCCACCATTCGTTCCTGCCCGGCTTCAAAGGCGCCAATCCGTACAAGCAGGCGCATGCGCGGGGCGTGAAGCTCATCGGAGCAACGGCGCACTTCGTGACGAGCGATCTCGACGAGGGGCCGATCATCGAACAGAACGTCGTGCGCGTCGACCATGCGCAGTCGCCGCAGCAGCTCGTCGCGATCGGACAAGACGAAGAGAGCCGCACACTCACGCAGGCCGTGAAATGGTTCGCCGAGAAACGCGTGCTCCTCGACGGCGCACGCACCATCATTTTCAAGTAGTACCGGAGGCCGCTGTGACATTCGCCGAACGCATCGATGCACTGACCATCAACGATCTGCGGGCATCGGGCGCAACCAAGTGGGTCGCTCCCGGCATCGACATCGGCGCGTTCATCGCCGAAATGGACTTCGGGGTGGCCGCGCCCATCCAGTCGGCGCTGCGCGACTCGGTCGACGCTCAGGTCTTCGGCTACCTCCCGGCGTCGATGCTGCGCGACGTGCAGCAGGCGACCGCCGCCACTCTCGCGTCCCGCGGCTACCCGGTCTCGCCTGACCACGTGATTGCCGTTCCCGACGTGCTGCGCGCTCTCGAGCTGACGCTCACGCGACTCACGAGTTCCGGCGGCAAAGTGATCGTGCCGACGCCGTCATACATGCCCTTCCTCTTCGTTCCGCCGCGCATCGGCCGCGACGTCATCGAGGTGCCCATGATCGACGACGCCGGCACCTGGCGCTTCGACATCGATGCGCTGCGGACCGCGTTCGCCGCCGGCGGCGAGATTCTTCTGCTCTGCCAGCCGTTCAATCCGCTCGGCCGGGTCTTCACCGCCGATGAGCTGGCGGCGGTGAGCGCCGTCGTCGATGAGGTGGGCGGGCACGTCTTCGCCGACGAGATCTGGGCACCGCTCACGCTTCCGGGCGCCAAGCACGTGTCGTATGCAACGGTGACGGATGCTGCAGCGCAGCACACGGTCACGGCAACGTCCGCTGCAAAGGGGTGGAACCTCCCCGGTCTCAAGTGCGCGCAGCTCATTGTGGCTGGCGACGAAGATCGGGAGCGCTTCGACGACGCAGACTGGATCTCACACGGCGCCTCCACGATGGGCGCGGCAGCGACGATCGCGGCCTACACCGAGGGCGAACCGTGGCTCACCGATGTTGTTGACTACCTCGACGGCAACCGTGCCGAATTGCTCGATCTCGTTTCCGAGCATCTGCCCGGCGTCACCATGAGCCACCCGGAGGGAACGTATGTCGGGTGGCTCGACTTCACGGCTCTCGGCATCGAGAACCCCGGCGCGTTCTTCGCTGAGAATGCCGGTGTCGGCGTCACAGACGGCCGCGGCTGCGGTGCAGCCGGGGTGGGCAGTGCCCGCTTTATCTTCGCGACCCCGCGCCCCATCATGCGCGACGCGATCACGCGCATGGGTCAGGCCCTGCGTAACCACGACCTCGCCTAACGGCATCTGACTGCCCGCTTCGCATCCGGGCACTCGCCGCGCTTGAGGAGCTCACTTACGATCCGTAACCATATAACCATATCCGCGGGTATGCTTAGCAATATGAAGACGACGATGAACCTGCCCGATGCGCTCATGACAGAGCTCAAGAAGCGTGCTTCCGAAGAGCACCGCACCGTTACCAGCATCGTCGAAGAATCGCTGCGGCGGCACCTCGAGACGGATCGTTCGCCACAGCATCGCTGCGCGCTTCCCACCTGGAATAGTGGCGGATACCGAGTCGACATCGATGACAAGGATGCCGTGTGGGATGTCTTGGATGACGTTCGATGATCTTGCCCGACGTTAACGTTCTCATCTACGCGTTCGACGAGGAGTCACCTCGCCACAGCGAATACGCACAATGGCTCGAGCGCGCCGTGAACGACCCCGAAGATATTGCGCTCTTCGACCCGGTGCTTTCAGGATTCGTGAGAATCGTCACTCACCCGCGCGTCTTCACGCACCCCGCACCGACACCTGTCGCGCTGTCATTTGTGACGGCTCTCGTGAATTCTCATTCCGCCCGCTGGCTTCGCAGCTCGCCAGAGATGTGGAACGCCTTGAGCTCCTTCGTCGATGACGATGACAAGATCAAGGGAAACATGGTTCCCGATGCGTTGATCGCGGCCGCTGCCGTCGTGCATGGCGCCAAGATCGCCACGGCGGATCGCGGGTTCTCGCGCTTTCCCGGGGTGATCTCCTTCGACCCTGCACGGTAGTCGCCCCGCGGTTCGGAGTCCAGCGACCCCGATCGGAGCCGCCCACATGATCATCATCATGAGCTTGAAGACAACAGCCTGAATTTGATGGATGCCGTTGAGGACGGGTTCTCCCGCTTTGCCCATGGACCGCAGCGCGAAGCTTGGCGCTCTCGGCGACGAAGCTCAGCGACCGCCACGATCTGTCTCGTGTCACTACGCGGCGCCGTCTCGAATACCTTGTCGAGATGAAGCAGGCGGCCACGCCACCTCGCCGCGGAATGCCGGGCCGTCCAGAATACGAGTACCGCTGGCTCTCGTCGCTAATGCTAATATGTTTTTATGCGCACAACGGTTGATCTCCCCGATGATCTGCTTCGCGCTCTCAAGGTGAGAGCGGCACAGCGAGGCGAGACGCTCAAGGTTGTGCTGACGCGCGCGATCTCCCGCGAAATCGCTGGCAGCACGAACACACATACGCGAGTGACTCTGCCGCTTGTCGCCGCGGGGGCGACACCAACGGTGAACGTCACATCGGACGATATCGCAGCGGCCCTGGCATCTGACGACGAACAGTACGCCAAGTGAAACTTCTGGATGTCGGCGTGTGGCTCGCGGCCGCCTGGGGCCGCCATATCGCACATCCAACCGTGCAGTCGTGGTTTGATCAGCAGGACTCCGAACTCGTCTTCTGTCGAGTCACCGAGATGGGCTTTCTCCGATTGCTGTCGAATCCGAGCATCATGCGCGAGGACACCCTTACGCGAGCCGACAGCTGGTCAGTCCTCGATCGCCTTCGCGCTGACGAACGAGTGATACACCTCGAGGAACCTACGAACCTCGAATCTGTATGGCGGACCCTTTCCGCCCGGGGCGACACAAGCCACAAGCTGTGGACGGACGACTACCTGGCCGCATTCGCTCAGGCTCGCGGCCTCTCAGTTGTGACCCTTGACCGCGCATTTGCCGGGCGCCATCAGTCCCTCGAGGTCGAGCTGCTCAGTTGACAGCAGCGCTCACCCGCACAGCCCCGTGCACATAGGTTTCGGATGCTACGCGGTTTCGAGCATCTTGATAATCAGCGCCACCATCAGCTCTCGTGACGACCTGCCCCAGCTCGACGTACCGGCGCAAGACGTCGGTGGCCCAACGACGAAAATGAACACCCTCTGATGACTTAACCCGATAGCCGACTGAAAGAACGGCATCGAGATTGTAGTGCTCGGTTTCGTAGGACTTGCCGTCTGAAGCAGGTGTCGCAAATTTTGCGACACCTGACATCTTCGATAGCTCCTCGTTCCGCGCGTTTGCGATGTGTTTACCAATGGTCTTCACGTCGCGTCCAAATAGGGCTGCCATCTGCTGGCGGGTCAGCCAGACAGTATCGTCGCCTGCGCGCACTTCAAGAATAATTTCGCCTGACGCTGATTCGTACAGTTCAATCGCGTTCATAGCATCATTCTTCCTTGGACCGCTGACAATGCCCGAAGCTCATCGAGACGTATACTCCAGCGGCATGCCAATCTGAGTTGTTTCAAGCCCGATCTCGTCTGTGACAGGCTCGCTGAACGGCACAAGCATCGACAACACGTCGTCGGCAATAAGCGAGGATGCTGCCGCCGAGACGGAAGCCGACACGGCGACCGAGCCGAAGTCCGACGAGGCAGAGCCCGAAGAAGCGGCAGAACCGGCCCAAGCTGTGACTCCTCACATCCCACCAGTTCGACGATTCTGCGAATCTGCAGTTGCGCGACGTTGTGCGGCGATGACGCTGTAGCGCATCAGGCGTCTTCAGCACGCCCGTTCAGATTGGTCGCCCTCACGAGGGCGTCGACGGCGAATGCGCTATCGACGACACTGATGCTCGGCACGTCGCGAAAGTTTGCCCCTCCCAGGATGCAGGCCTTCCAACCGGCCGTCGTGGCGTACACGTCCGCGTCGGCCGGGCCCGGAGTGGGCGCCTTCTCGACAGTTGCGCCGTGTTGAGTGACCTCTGCCGAGTACGCGACAGGTTCGGCTTCGTCGACCCGCGAGTCAGACAAATACAGGTTGACCCGCACCGGCGAAGCGAGAGTCGCGTCGCCTCGGGCGTGCGCGCGCATCGCGAGAACCAGAGTGTCGGGGCTCATGTCGGCATCCCAGGGAAGCGTCGGCGACGCGACGGCCCACATCGACAGCGCCGTATTGACCGACTCCAGCTGATGCCCCCAGTCAGTGAGCTCGTAGACATCGACTTTGGCTGGCGCTGGCAGCGCGTGACGTGTCAGGATTCCGCGCGCCTCGAGGTCACGCAGACGACGCGAGAGCACGGCCGGACTGATCCCGAGAATGTCGTTCTGAAGCTCGATGAACCTCTTGGGCCCGAGAAGAAGCTCGCGCACCACGATCAATGTCCATCGTTCACCGATGAGATCAAGCGCGTGAGCAGCCGCGCACCCGTCGTTATACGAACTATAGGAACGCCTCCCACCCATAGACCCCATCGTACTCCCTTTTACTACTTGACTCGTAGCTCATACTACTCTTACTATAGCCCTGACTACTAAATGAGAAGCGAAAGGATGCTCGCGATGGCGCTCTCCACATCTGAGGTATGGACGCTCGTGCATACCGAACGCCAGCGCCTGATCGCCGATCTCGCACCGCTCTCACTCGCAGAGTGGGAGACTCCGTCGCTGTGCCGAGGCTGGAGCGTCCATGATGTGCTCGCCCATCTGGTCGATACGGCGACAACAGGGAAGCGCGCATTTGTCTGGAGCATGGTGCGCGCACGGGGCGACTTCGACCGCGCAAACGACAACGGCGTGAGTCGCTTCAAACGCGACGACCCGCAGCAGACCTTGGCAGCCTTCCGCCAGGCAGAGCACCTGCAAAAAACACCACCGGCACACCGCGCAACGCGGCTCGTCGAAGCAATCGTTCATGGGGAAGACATTCGCCGCCCACTCGGGATTCCGGGCGAATACCCCAGCGTCGGGGTGCATGAGGCGCTCGCCTATCAACTTCGCACACCGGCATCGTTCGGCGGGGGTCGGGAGATCGCGGAAGGATGCCGCCTGGTCGACGCCGCTACCGGCGACGCGTGGGGCGATGGCCCCGATGTGACGGGCGAAGCCGTCGATCTCCTCCTCGCTGCGTCGGGCCGCGCGATCGACCCCGAGCTTCTGACCGGGCCGGGCGCCCACCTGTTGGTCGAACGAGCTCTCCGCCGGTGAGTATCGTGAGGACGACGTGACGCGAACCGCAGACGAGTACTGGGAGCTCATCCACGCCGAGCGCGCCCGTGTTGCACTCATGCTTGACGGCCTGACCGCCCAGCAATGGCACGCCGACTCACTGTGCGGCGAGTGGACGGTGCAGCAGGTCGTCGCCCACCTCACCGCTGCCGCGAATACCGGACGGTGGGCGTGGCTGCGCAGCATCCTTTTCGCTGGTTTCAACCCCGACAGGCACAATGCCCGCCGCCTCGCCGAGCACCTCGGCCGCACTGTGGACGAGACCCGTGAGAACTTTCGTCGCTCGGTGACACTCACCATCGCGCCGACGCGAGACTACCCCGCGTGGCTCGGCGAGGTCATCGTGCACGGTCAAGACATCGCGCGTCCGCTCGGCATCACTTTCACACCCGACCCTGACGCGGTGCGCGAGGTTGCGACGTACTTCGCGGCCAAAGACTTTGCGGTCAACAGCCATCGGATGGTCAAGGGGCTCACGTTGGAGGCCAGCGACACCGACTTCGCTGCGGGCAGCGGGCCACTCGTGCGGGGACCGCTGCTGAGCCTGGTGATGGTCATGGCCGGCCGCAGTGAATTTCTCACGGATGTTGACGACGACGGTGTCGCGGAGCTTCGGCGCCGGATCGGCTAGACGGCGATGTCGGAGATCAGGGCAGAGCGCAGAGTCTCGAGCGTGTCGGCGATGATGTCTGCAAGCGGGGTGTCGTCGTCGCGGCCGAGCCATTCCTGCACCGAGACATAGAGCAGTGTGACGCCGGTCTCGGCGAGCAGCGCCGCCTGCCGGGCGGGCACGCCGCGCGCAATCAGCGCCTCACGCGCGACCGCCCCTACCGTTTCGCGCTTCTGCAGATCGCGCTCGCGTAGCCCCGCGTCGGAGTTCACGATCTCCCGACGCAGCCGCACCTCGTCGCGCCGACCCTCGAAACGCTGCTCGGCGAATATGCGCAGAGTGCTCATGATGAGCTCAAGCGGTTCGGTGTCGGGCAGGGAATCAGCGAGCACCTGCGCGGTCTCCGCTCGCACCTCTTCGCTGCCGAAGACCACCTCGCGCTTGTCGGCGAAGTACCGGTGAAAGGTTCGCGTGCTCAATCCTGCGCGCGCTGTGATCTCGGGCACCGTCGTCGCCGCGAATCCGCGCTCGGCGAAGAGCTCGAACGCCGCCTTCTCCAGCCTCCGATGCGCGCCGGGTTCCCATCTGCTCACGGTTCCAGCCTAGCCGATGACACGTCATGTCATCACGGTGTAGGGTGATGACATGGCGTGTCATCACGATGCGCTCAACGAGAAGCACACAGACGTGAAGCGCATAGACGAGATGGGAACAGCGCATGAGCAACGACGTATGGATACTCGGTGGCACAGGCCGCAGCGCACAGAAAATCGCCGCCGAGTTGCGGCAACGCCACATTGAACCGGTGCTGGTCGGTCGCAATGCCGAGCGGCTCGCTGCGGCAGCGGGCGAGAGCGGCAGAACTGTCGTCTCGGCGTCGATCGACGAGATCGTCGACGAGGTGCGGCGGCAGCGTCCGCAGATCGTGATCAACACCATCGCTCCGTTTGCCGACACTGCGGCTGCGCTGATCGCGACCGGCGTTCACTACATTGACATCGCCAACGACAGAGCCGCCTTCTCTTCGCTATTTGAGCGAGACGCCGAGCTCGCGTCTGCGGGGCAGACCGCGGTGACGGGGGCCGGGTTCGGCGTCACGGCATCCGAAAGCATCCTCGTCAAACTGCTCGAAGGCCGCCCCGCACCCACTCGCGTTCGCGTCGATATGGTTCCCTCGATGGAGACCGAAGCAGGGAAGGTCGGGGAATCGCTCGCCGCTTCACTGATCGGCGGTCTCGCTTACCGCGATCGAGCCGCCGGGCGACTGGGAAGCCGCAGGATGCGACTCACCCTTCCGGATGGCACAGACGTTCTGACCGCGAGCATGCCCCTTGGCGATGGTTCGGCTGCGGCGCGCACCAGCGGAGCACCGGTTGTGATCGGCGCATCGAGCATGGCCCCGACCGGAGCGTTTCGATTCGTGATGCCCGTAGCGACGGCGCTCTTGTCGATTCGACCCCTCGCCGCATTCGCCCAACGGTTACTCGCGCGGATGTCGGTGCCCGCCGCCCCGCGACCCCGAGAATATTCGTGGGGTCACGCCCATGTGGAGTGGTCGGACGGCACGGTTCGTGACGGGTGGCTGCGGGTCGACGACGCGTCAACGTTCACCGGAATTGTGCCAGCCGAGATCGCGCGCCGCCTGCTCGATGGGGCGGGGCGGGGCGGCGCGTTCACGCCAGCAGCGCTTTTCGGGTCGTCGCTGGCAGAGGCCTGCGGTGCGCAGTATGTGCCGGGCTTCGTTGCAGCGTAGCGACTGCCACACAATACAATGAGCGAGTGCCGCTCCCCGACGATTCTGCCCCCTCGCCCTCAGCCGAGCACCGGGAACAGGCAGCATCGATTCTCGCGGCGTTCAACCGCATCACGAACCGTCTGGTCGCCGGCACGCGGTTTGCCATTATCGGAAATCAGGATGCCGCGGCGTCGCTGCGGGCGATCGTGCAGGGCATGGGCGGCCACATCGTCGCCATCGACGAGTGCGATGTGCTCATTCTTCTCGATGTGCTGACCGATGCTGAGAGGGCTACGGTGCGCGTATGGCTCGACGACGCGACGGCGACACACGACGACACGGCTTCGCACGCGCCGATCATCGTCGATGACGCGGCTGTGCTGAGCAGCGCATCGGGGCTCGCAGCGCATGTCGCGGCAAGCGATCGGGTGCTTCCGCATGGACTGCGTGCCGCACTCGCCCCGCGGGGCGAGGTTGTCATCATCGATACCGATATTCTTCGCGCTCCGGCCTGGAGCTCCACGCCCGTTCACGAGAATTTTCTTGCCGACCGCGGATCGATTCGCATCGATTGGGCGGCGGGAGCGATGCCGGTCACGCGCGCCCTGGCGTCGCGCCTCGCGGGAAGCGGCGCCGTGCGCGGAGTGCGCATCGGGATCGTGCTGGTGCTCGAGCCCAAGACCGCTGTGCTCGCGATCGAATTGGCTCGCGCAGGCGCCGACGTGCGCGTGTTCGCACCCGCGAACGAGGTGGACCCCGAAGCTGCGGCAGCGCTGCGCGCACGCGGCATCGTCGTGCTGGGCTCCCCCGATGCGACGGCCGACGAAGACGACGAGCAGGCACAGGATCTGGTGCGCTGGCACCCGCAGCTGCTGATCGACGACGGCGCACACCTGATTCGCCTCGTGCACGAGCATCCGGATGCCATTGCTCACCTACGCGGCGCCGCGGAAGAAACAACGAGCGGCGTGCGCCCGCTCCGCGACATGGATCACGCCGGCGAGTTGGCCGTTCCCGTAATCCCCGTCAACGACGCCCGCGTGAAGACGTTGTTCGACAACAGGTATGGCACAGGGCAGACCTGCGTCTTCGCCATCGTCGACCTGCTCGACGAAGCGCGGTCGGACGGCATTAGCGAGTGCGACCCGCTCACCGCGGCGTGGCTCGTGCTCGGGTACGGCCCCGTCGGCGAAGGCGTCTGTCGCCATGCACGAGCGCTGGGTGCCCGGGTGATTGTCACAGAGATCGATCCCGTGCGGGCGCTCGCGGCTGAAGTCGATGGATTCGAGGTGCTGCCGGCAGCGGAGGGCGTGTGCCGTGCGGACATCGTGGTGTCAGCATCCGGTGTGCGCGGCACCATCGATGAACAGCTCATCAGCACCGCGGCACAGCAGACAGTCTTCGCCGTCGCGGGCGGGACAGATGGCGAGCTCGACGCACCGAACGCGATGTGGAACGAGCATGGCCCGCAGGTCAGCGACCTCACTCTCGGAGACCACCATGTGATCGTGCTCGCGCACGGGCACGGCGTGAACTACACAGCATCCGGCGGAAACCCCATCGAGATCATGGACCTGTCGTTCGCCGCCCAGCTCGCTGCCCTCGAGCAGCTTCTCGCGGCTGGTGTGCTCACGGACTCCCCAGCACTTGCTCCCGGCTTGCACCACCTCGCACCGGAGCGCGAGAACGAGATCGCGCTGCTCGCACTCGGCGCGCGGCATGGCGCCGCAGCATCCACGAGCTCTGATGCCCCGCCGTCGGTCGCGCCGTCCGCTCCCGAGCGCAGCCGCTATTCGCACGATGTGCTCAGCGCGCCGAGCATTCCACCGAAAAAGCCCGCACACGCGACGGTCACGGTGTACAGCGCACCGCTGGTGATCCCGGTCACGGCACCGCGCATTCGCGACGGAGCGATCGCGGTGCGCGGTGATCGCATTCTGCACGTCGGCGAGCGCCCCTGGGTGCTGCAATCTCTGCAGGATGCCGGCATCGACTTTGCCGAAGAGCACTGGGATGGCGTGATCACGCCTGGGCTCGTCAACGCGCACACGCACCTTCAGTACACGCGCATGGCCGATGTGGCGACTCGGCACTATGACGGATTCGACGACTGGGCAGCGGCGTTCGACGCGGTTTACGACCGCAACGGCGCAGCCCATGACTGGAGCGCTGCCGCCGCCGAGGGTGCACGGCTCGCCGTCGCCACGGGTACGACGGCCCTCGCCGACGTCGTCACAGATCGCGATGCGGTCTCGGCGCTGCACGACGCGGGACTGCACGGCATTGCGTATTGGGAAGTCATGGGCTGGAGCAACGCCGACTGGCGGGCTCACGGCCGCGATGCAGCGATCGCCGACCTCGACAGCATGCCGGCAACCCCCGGCGTCGGCGTTTCACCGCACGCTCCGTATTCGCTCGAGGTGCAGCCGCTTCTCGACATCCCCGACGTCGTGCGCAACCGCGGCATGCGGCTGCACATCCACCTGGCCGAGGCGCACTTCGAAAACGAGAACGTCGAAAGTGACGATGCCTGGGTGGGATTGAACGCCGAGAGCTTCCGGGCACTGCGCAGCCGCGGCGTTGGAGTGAGCTCAACGCAGTTCGTCGACCAGCTCGGCGTGCTCGGGCCCGACTGTCACATCGCCCACGGCATCTACATGACGGGGCGCGATCGCTCACTGCTGCGCGCACGCGGAACGGCAGTCGCGCTCTGCCCACGCTCGAACGAGGTGATCGGGCTCGACGCACCGCCGGTCGCCGCCTACCTGCGCGAGGGAAACCTCATCGGGGTCGGCACCGACTCGCTGTCGTCATCGCCGAGCCTCGACCCCCTCGCAGACGTCGCGCAGCTGCACAGAATCGCACGCGACCAGGGGTATGCAGAGAGCGATCTGCACCAACGGCTGTTCCACGCCGTCACGCTCGGCGGTGCCCACGCGCTCGGGCTCGGCACCGGAACGCAGCGCGTCGGGCAGCTTGCCGTCGGTGCCCTCGCCGACCTGGCGTTCTTCGACGTCGCCGACACCACGCCGCGCGAGGCTCTCAGCGAACTCGTCGAGGCCGGAGCGGGCACCTGCAGGCGAACGATCGTGGCGGGCGAGACCGTCTACGGCAGAGAGGAATGATCAGCATGACCTTCGACGCCATCCGCGAGCTGAACCTTGAACAGCATCCCGAAGGCGGCTGGTACCGTCGCACATTCACGGCCGCCGATGCACTCGCGACACCTGGAGGCGATCGGCCCGCAGCGACGCTCATCTATTTCTGGCTGCCCGCAGGAGAGCATTCGCGCTGGCATGTTGTCGCATCAGACGAAGTCTGGATGTGGCATGGGCCGGGCGCACTGCGATTGGAGCTCGGGGGCACGGGCGACAACCCAAGCGAGACCGGTGAGACTGCGCTGCTCGGCTCCCCCGGCAAAGAGAATGCGCGCCAGCAGTTCATCGTTCCCGCCGGATGCTGGCAGCGCACGATCCCGGGCGACGACGATGTGCTCGTCAGCTGCCTTGTGACGCCCGGTTTCGACTTTGCAGACTGGCGTCTTGCCGACTGACAGAGCAACAATTCGTCATGCCCGCGCACCGGGATGCCGAACGACGATATTGTTACTCAGTGGCGCCGTTTCCCTGTGCGCGCCCAGCATCTGAAGAGGACCCCCGTGAAAACTCGTTTCGTTCTGCGATCACTTGCCATTGCCAGCGCCGCAGCGACAATGATCGCGCTGTCCGCGTGCTCGGCGTCGACCCCTCAGGATGCCGCCGACGGCAGCGACTCCGGCCTGGAGACCGTGACGCAGGGGAAGTTCACGATCGCGACAGGCGAGCCTGCCTACTCGCCCTGGGTCGAGAACGACGACCCGGAGTCGGGTGAAGGATTCGAAGCGGCTGTCGCCTACGCCGTCGCTGATGAGCTGGGCTTCGATACGTCGGATGTCGTCTGGATTCGCACTCCGTTCGACACGGTGATCGCGCCCGGGCCCAAGGACTTCGACATCAACATTCAGCAGTTCTCGGCAAACGACGACCGCGAAAAGGCCGTCGACTTCTCATCTCCCTATTACGAGACGACGCAGGGCGTCGTGAGCCTGGAGGGGAGCTCTGCCGCTGAGGCGACGTCGCTCGCCGACCTCGCCGATGTGAAGGTCGGCGTCGCCGCCGGTTCGACATCGATCGCGGCGGTGAAAGAGGCGATCGGCACGGATCCCGCCATTTTCAACAGCAACGAAGATACGGTTCAGGCACTCATCGCCGGCAACATCGACGCACTCGTCACCGACCTTCCCACGGCGTTCTACAATGCAAACGCTGTGCTCGACGACGGCGTTCTGGTTGGGCAATTCGAGAGCTCAGAAGGCGGCGACGAACTCGCACTGCTGCTCGAGAACGACTCGCCCCTCACCGATGCGGTGACGGAAGCCGTCGATGCACTCCGCGACGACGGCACACTCGACGAACTCGCCGAGAAGTGGCTCGCTGACAACGCCGGCGCCACAGTCCTGTCTTAGGAGCATCCCAACACCTCGTGACAAACGACGCAGATACCAGTACGTCTACGGGCCCTGCGCGGCCTGAACCCAGCCGCGTCGAGCGTGAACGCCGATCCTATCGACGTAAGCAGACGCTCCGGTCGCTGGTCATCAGCGTGGCGAGCACGATCGTCTTCGCCGTCGTGGTGTGGATTGTGCTCGTCAACAGTCCCGGCTGGGACGACGTGCGCCGTTCGTTCTTCGACGTCGAGACCGCAATGGCCTCCTTTCCCAGCATCCTCGTCGGCCTCTGGCTCAACATTCAGGTGCTCTTCTTCGCCGCCATTCTCGTGGGAATCTTCGGCTCCCTTCTCGCCATCGCACGAACGCTTCGCGGCGCTGTCTTTGCGCCGATCCGCCTCGGCGCCGCGATCTACACCGACTTCTTTCGCGGCATCCCGCTTCTGCTTGTTCTCTATCTCGTCGGCTTCGGCATTCCCGCTCTCGGGTTCACCGATCGCCTGCCCATGCAGGTGTGGGGAACCGTCGCTCTGACGCTGACGTATTCGTCGTACGTCGCCGAAGTGCTGCGCGCGGGAATCGAAGCCGTTCACCCATCACAGCGGATGGCGGCGCGGTCGCTCGGGCTCGGGTATTCGAAGACCCTGCGGCTCGTCGTTCTTCCCCAAGCGGTGCGCAAGGTGACACCGGCTCTCATGAACGATTTCGTCTCGATGCAGAAGGACGTCGGCCTGATTTCCGTGCTCGGCGCCGTCGACGCGATCCGAGCCGCGCAGATCGAAGTCGCGAGCATCTACAACTTCACGCCATACGTTGTTGCGGGCATCCTCTTCGTGCTGCTGTCGTGGCCGATGATCCGGCTCACCGACTGGTACACGGCGCGAGCGCAACGCCGCGAGCAGGTGGGAGGACAGGTATGAGCGAGCGACCCGCCACGCCAGAGCCTGTGCTTCGCGTCACCGGTGTGCAGAAGTGGTTCGACGATACTGCCGTGCTGCAGGGCATCGACATCGATGTCGCCGAACACGACGTTGTTGCTTTGATCGGCGCGAGCGGATCAGGAAAGTCAACGCTGCTGAAGACCATCAACCTTCTTGAGCGCGTCGATGACGGCCAGATCTTCTTGCAGGGCGATGACATCACCGATCCCCGCGTGAACGCCGATCGCGTGCGCGCACGCATCGGCGTCGTCTTTCAGCACTACAACCTCTTTCCCCACCTCTCTGTTCTGCACAACATCACGTTGGCGAGCCGCAACGTCTTCGGCATCGGAAAGACCGAGGCGGAGTCACGCGCACGAGAGCTGCTGCGGCGCATCGGCCTGGAAGAGAAGGCTGCCGAGTACCCCGACCGGCTCTCGGGAGGGCAGCAGCAGCGCGTCGCGATCGCGCGCGCCATCGCGACAGAGCCCGAACTGCTGCTTCTCGACGAGATCACGAGCGCCCTCGATCCTCAGCTGGTCGGCGAAGTGCTCGATCTCGTCGGTGAGCTGAAACAGGCGGGGAGCACGATGGTCATGGCGACGCACGAGATGTCATTCGCCCGCAGGGTCGCCGACCGCGTCATTTTCCTCTCGCAGGGCCGCATCATTGAGGCCGGTACGCCGGAGCAACTCTTCGACCATCCACAGCAGGCCGAGACGCAAGCGTTCCTGTCGCGCGTTGGGCGCCCCGGCGCTTGACGCCGCGCCGACCGGCGCCATGAGGCATCGTAGACTTGATGTGTGACTTCAACATCTGAACCCGTTCGCGTCAGCGTCATCGACATCGTGCGGTTCGTTCTCGAGATCTTCGCATTCGTCTCCCTTGGCCTCTGGGGCTTCATCTGCTTCGCTCTGCCCTGGAATGTCGTCGTGGGCATCGGCGCACCCGTGATCGCCATCGTGCTCTGGGCACTGTTCCGCTCCCCCAAGGCGGTGTTCCAGATGGATGTCTTCGGCAAAGCCATCGTCGAGATCGCCGTGATGGGCACCGCGGTCTTCGCATGGTGGGACATGGGGCAGCCCATCGTCGCGGTAATCTTCGCCGTTGTCGCTGTCACAAGCGGCGTCATGAGCGGGCGCAGGGAGATCGGCAACCATGACTGATGTGGCGGCCCAGCTCGCCGAGGCGCTGGGCGATGCGGTATCGACGGATGCCGCGCAGCTCGACGCAATGCGCTTGGACAAGTCGGGCCATAGCTCGGCCGCCGCACCGCTCGCCGTCGTCACCGCCCGCACCATCGCTGACGTACAGACGACGATGCGCATCGCGACGCAGACGCGCACGCCCGTCGTGACGCGCGGCGCTGGCACAGGGCTCGCGGGAGGAGCCATCGCCAGCTCAGGCGAGATCGTGCTCTCGACCCTCGCGATGGACCGAGTGCTCGAGATCAACGAGTCCGATCTGCTCGCCGTTGTCGAACCCGGCATCCTGAATGGCCGGTTCAACGAGATTCTCGGCGAACAGGGTCTGTGGTTCGCGCCTGATCCGGCGTCGAAGGCGATCTCGACGGTCGGCGGAAACATCGCGACGAACGCGGGCGGACTGCTGTGCGCCAAGTACGGTGTGACGCGCGATGCTGTTCTTGGCCTGAAGGTGGTGCTGCCGGACGGCCGGCTGCTCACCCTTGGCCATCGCAGCGTCAAGGGCGTTACGGGCCTCGACCTCACGGCACTGATGGTCGGGTCGGAAGGGCTGCTCGGAGTCATCGTCGAGGCGACGGTGCGCATTCGCCGGGAGGTGGCCGGAACGTTGGCAGCCATCGCCTCGTTCTATCCCGGGGTTCGGGATGCCGCCGCAGCATCCGCCGCGATCACCGCAGCGGGTCTGCAGCCCGCCGTGATGGAGCTCATCGACCCGTCTGTGCTGCGCGCGATCGACGCATTCGTCGGCAGCTCGCTCGCGCAGCGGGGCAACGCGCATCTCGCTGTGCAGTTCGACGGCCCCGGCGCGGCAGAAGATGCCCACAGAGCACTCGAGATCATCACAGGTCGCGGCGGCGATGCCGACATGACAACCGACCGCGACGAGGCAGAGAAGCTGCTCGCCATCCGTCGTGCCGCACACCCGTCGCTCGAGGCGCTGGGAACGACGCTCATTGAAGACGTCTCGGTTCCGCGCACGGCGCTGCCCGACATGTTCGATGCGATCGCCGCGATCGAGAAGAAGTTCGGCATCACGATCCCCACGCTCGCTCATGCGGGAGACGGCAATCTTCACCCCAACTTCATCTTTGACGGGCCGGACGTTCCCGATCAGGTATGGGCGGCGGCAGACGAGTTGTTTCTGGCAGCGCTGAAGCTCGGCGGCACGCTCACGGGCGAGCACGGCATCGGCATTCTCAAGAAGCGGTGGCTTGGCGACGAGCTTGGCGAGGATCAGCTCGACCTGCAGCGGCAGATCAAGCAGGTGTTCGACCCTCTGGGCATCCTGAACCCCGGCAAGGTGTTCTGACGCTCAGGTTCTGCGCGCGGCCCTGATTCTCGACCCGACCCCGATTCTCAGCAAGAACCGAGCGCAGCGCTTATGCTGGAGAGACTTAAGTCTTTGAGCGTTTCGACGTGGAGGTCCGCATGCTCGCCAATCTCACCGGATGGCACTTCGTCATCATTCTGTTCATCGTGCTGCTGCTGTTCGGGGCTCCCAAGCTGCCGGGCCTTGCCAAGAGCGTCGGCGAGTCGATGAAGATCTTCAAGAAGGAAGTTCGCGAGGTCTCCAGCGATAGCGATGCAACCAGCACCGCTGCACCGGCGGACGCCACACCGGCACCCGCTTCAGCCACGGCCGCTGGTCCGGCTCCGGCCGCGGAAGCCACAGCGCCACGCAACGACACCGCCTAGCGCCGAGCATCCCACACGTCTGTACCTGTGTGCGCCCGCGCCCTGCGCATCCGTACCCGGGGTCCGCGCCGCAGACGTCTCAGCCGCGCACAATCGCGTGCCATTCTTTGCTCCTTCAGCGACGAAATTTCAGCAAAAAGTGGCACGCGATTGTGCGCGCTTGAGTGGCACGCGAGTGCGCGCGTCAGGGACTCAGAGGCTCAAAGGCCCTGCCAGGAGGGCTTGTTCGCGTATGCATGCCGATAGTAGTCGGCGTTTTTCAGCTCCGCCGCCGCGGCCTCGTCGACGATGACCGTCGCCCGCACGTGAAGCTGCAGTGACGAACCCGGCAGGGATGCCGTGATGGGGCCCTCCACAGCACCGGCGACGGCACGCGCCTTGCCCGCCCCGAACGCGAGCAGAACGATGTGCCGTGCACGCTGAATCGTGCCGAGCCCCTGCGTGATGCAGTGCATGGGTACGTCGTCTTCTGAGTCGAAGAAGCGGGCGTTATCGCGCCGCGTCTGCTCGGTGAGCGTCTTCACGCGCGTGTGCGACGCGAACGATGACCCGGGCTCATTGAAGCCCACGTGCCCGTCTGTGCCGATGCCGAGAATCTGCAGGTCGATGCCACCAGCCTCCGCGATGGCCGCCTCATAGTCAACGCCCGCGTGCTGAATCGACTCAAGCGCTCCGTTGGGAACGTGCACGAATTCGGGGTTGAGACCGAGCGGCTCCACGACATCACGTGTGATCACCGAGCGGTAACTCTCGGGGTGGGATGCCGGCAGCCCGACGTACTCGTCGAGCGCAAAGCCGGAGACCTTCGACAGGTCCATCTCGTCGCGCCTGCCAGCGAGCGCCCGATACACCGGCAGCGGGGTCGACCCGGTCGCAAGGCCGAGCACGGCGTTCGGCTTATCCGCGACAAGCGAGATGATCTCGTCTGCGACGAGGGAACCCGCTTCTTCTGCGGACGGGACGATGATGACTTCAGCCATTGATGTTTTCCTTCTGAGTTTCAGCGGGCGGGCGTTGAGCACGGGCTCTGCGGGCTGCCGCCTCCGAGCGTAGCGGGTTCTGGTGAATTCCGGTGCCCGCCGTCAGGCGTCCGGGCCGAAGATGTGCCGAATGAGGGCGGCCCCCATCAGCCGCGAGGCGCCGAATGTTGCAACGTCTGCATAGGCGCGATCGTCCGAGGGCCAGCCCATGTCGATGGTCAGCACCTGCCGTCCAGCGGCCCGAAGAGCGTCGATCACGGCGATCGCGGCCGGATGCCTGTGGTTGCCCTTGCCGACGACGATGATCGTTCCGGGGCTCGCGTCGGCGTCAAGCGTACGTGCAACAGTGGTGGGGTCGTCGTGCGCCAGATCCATGCGCGTCACCGGGGTTCGCCGCCACGGGTCGTCGAGGCTGAACGGGCCCCACGGCGCCGAGCCGACGTCAATGTTCGCCACGGCATCGAGGCGCAGCACGGCGGCGGGCGTTCGCGCCTCGTCGAGCTCGGGCGCTCCAACCGACGTCGAGATCGCCCGCACGGCCTCGGCAATCGCGGCATCGTCGAACGTCTCCGGCGATGCTGCCGTGTCAGAGACCCCTGTGCGCGACGCGAACATGCGTACGCGGGCCGCCGCCTGTTCGACACGGGATGCCGCGAGCCGCTCACCCGCGACAGCATCCGCGATCGCCCGCTCGATGTCACGCAGTTGCTCATCGGTGTTCGCCGTGCCGATGCAGAGCAGGTCGACGCCCGCGGCGAGCGCTCGCACCGCCGCCTCGGGAATGCCGATCTCGGCGCTGGCCCCCGCCATGTCGAGGGCGTCGCTGACGATGAGCCCATCGAAGCCGAGCTGCTGCCGCAGCAGACCCTCGATCACGACACGAGACATCGTCGCGGGGTGGAGGGGGTCGATCTGCGGGAGCATGATGTGGCTCGTCATGATCGACGCGACGCCCGCCTCGATGGCGGCGACGAAGGGCACGAGCTCGCGCGCCAGCAAGGTCTCTCGATCGATGTCGAGAACAGGAAGGGCAACATGCGAGTCGGCGTCGACGTCTCCGTGTCCCGGGAAGTGCTTTGCGCAGGCGGCCACGCCGGCGCCCTGCAGCCCCGTGATCCAGGCCGCGCCGTGCCGGGCGACGAGCTGCTCGTCAGCGCCGAAGCTGCGCACCCCGATCGCCGGATTGAGGGGGTTTGAATTGACGTCGATGCTCGGCGCGAAATCAAGGGTGCACCCGGATGCGCGCAGCTCGGCGGCAACGGCTGCCGCGACGCGTGCCGTGACGGCTGTGTCGTCAAGCCGCCCCAACACGGCGTTGCCCGGGTACGGCGAGCCCGTGGCGTAGTGCAGCCGCGTCACGTCTCCGCCCTCTTCGTCGATCGCGACGATCGCGAGCGGGTTCGCCTCGCGAACCTGATCGGTGAGGCGACGCAGCTGGGCGGCATCCTCAATATTCGGGCCAAAGATGCAGACGCCACCGAGTCCGGCGCGAAGCCGCCTGGCCAGCCAGTCGGGCAGCGTTGTGCCCTCAAAACCGGGAAGCAGCGTTGCGGAGGCAGGCGGCACTGTCATGCCTCCATCCTGTCATCGTCTCTCTGTCGACACCGACAGGCGAAAATCGGCTACCGTCGAGAACGATAGGGGGACACATGACGTCACGCTTCGCTCCGCTTGCTCTCGCGCTCATCGTCGGCGGCGTGCTCTCCGGGTGCGCTCCTGCTCAGTCGAAGAGCGAGGCGTGCGATCTCTTCAGCAGCGCCGACCTCGCACTTGTCGAGGCGATCACGAATTCGAGTGGCTCTCTCATTGACGACCCCGCAACCGCGCGCGACGACCTCGACGCCGCCGTGACGACGTTCGAGAAAGACGTCTCGACCATCTCGCATGGAGACGTCAAAAAGGCAGTCGATGCTATGACGGCAGCGCTGAAGGACTTTAACGGCGAATTCGCGAATGCTGCGAAGGCAACGGAGGAGAACCCCGAATCCGTTGACAACTCCATGCTGAGCAAGAGCCTGTCTGCCGCGGAGCAGGCCGAGGCCAACGTGGCTCAGGTGTGCAATTCGGCGTAGCCCCTCTTCCGGTCGAGGGCCTGATGCGGCTAGCCTGGGAGCATGGGTGAGATGCGAGTAGTGGAATTGTCGGCATCGACGATTGTGGCGGTCAACGCCTTGTCGTTGCGTCCGGGCCAAGAGCAGTTTGTGGCACCGGTGTCGTACTCGGTTGCCGCTGCCGTCACGAACCCCGCCACCACCTGGCAGCGCGTCGTTCTCGATGGGGACGACGTCGTTGGCTTCGTTCAGGGCAACTTCGATCACGAGGGCATGGACGAGTATTTTCAGAGCGTTCTGTGGCGCATCAACGTCGACGCCGAGGCCCAGCGACAGGGCGTTGGAAAGTTCGCTGTCGACGCGCTTGCCGCTGAGGCGCGCGAACGCGGCTTCCAGCACATCAACGTCATGTACGAGCCAGGCGAAGGTGGTCCCGAGCAGTTCTTCCTCGCCGTCGGTTTCAGCCCCGTCGACGAGACCGAGTATGGCGAGGTCGTCGGCCAGCTCACCATATAGTCGGCGCCAAGCGTGAACGAAGACTTCGTCGAGGCAGTGCTCTCTGTCGTCGAGTCCATTCCGCCGGGCAAGGTGATGAGCTATGGGCAGGTTGCCGCGCAGTTCGGATCTCGCTCGGCTCGAGGTGTCGGCTGGGTGATGGCGCGCTACGGCAGCGAGGTTCCCTGGTGGCGAGTCGTGCAGGCATCCGGAAAGCCGCCGCAGTGCCACGACGAATCGGCACGTCTGCACTATGACGACGAGGGAACTCCCCTGCGCCCGACCGGCACGGGGTACACGCTGACGCGCTCAGCGTTCATGAGCTGAACCGCCGATCAGACGATTCCCCGGCCGCGGATGGTTACCGAGATCGTTGCCCCATACGCCTCATGTGTTGAGATGTCCAGACGGGTGCGTCCACGCTCGACGTGCGCTGTGACGTTGGGATGCGACTCGTCGAGGATTGCGCGTCTGCCGGGAACCGTGACGCTGACGATGTCGCGCGCAAACGTCGGGTCGGAGACGGCGATGACTGTTCGCCCCTTCGGCGCGTCCTGCGCGATGACACAGGCGCGGCCGTCAACGGCGAGTGCTCCGATGTCGTGCTCGCCCTCGGCAAACGTCGTGGCGGCAAGCAGGCCGAGACCCGAGTGGCGCACAGCGTGCACGTCGTCGGTGTGCTGCACGACTTCTGGACCCTCGTAGCTGGCGAGGGAACCGGCTTCGGCGCCGGGAACAATCGCATATGCCAGCGACCCGGCGTCCGCTTCCGCCGCCCGGGTATGTGAGACGTCGAACACCGTCTTCGACACAAGCGTTTCTGTGTTTGATGTGCGAATGAAGCGGCGACTCTGTTCAACCTCTTTCAGCCGCACGTCGATTGTGCTGTCTGTGTAGAAAACGTACCCAAGCGAGGTGCCGCGCGTCGCGTTCGCGTAGCGCAACCAGGAAAGCCCGTTCACGTTCTCTGCACCGGTCACGGGCGCTCCGTCTCGCGTCTCCCCCACAACACTCACGTCATCGCCGGGGCTGCTGATTCGGCTGTCGATCGTCGTCACCGTGTCTCGTTCGTGCTCGTCAGAGATCCCGGACACGAGCACGACGATCTCGTTATCGAGCATGAACCATGACTTCGACGACCGCGCGTTCGCGTAGACGACGAAGTCCTCGGGCAATTCCCCCGCCTGCTTTGCTGTGTAAGCGGCGTCGTCTGACTGCTGCATGCCCGCGACAGCGTAGCTGCCCAGTGTCGCGCCCCCGGAGAAGTCGTTGGTGCCGAGCGGAAAGTAGACATAGGTGTTCTGCTTCACCGAGGACGATGTGAAACCGGCATCCTCATTGTCATAGAACGGCTTACCGTAGAGCTCCGGAATCGACTTGCGCTCCTCGACAGGGGCCGTGGTGCCAGCGAGCCGCATGGGATCGACGACGGTGACGTAGTCGACGCCGTATGCCTGCGTCTGATCGTCGTCGGCAAGATACAGGTAGTGACTACCCTCACCCTGAAACCAGGGCCGCAGGTTCTCACCGCTCATGTACTCGTACTTGCTCACGCGCTTCGAACTCCGTGCAAGAGCGAAGGTGAACTCGGGGCGGTGATGCACGTGCCGATCCATGGCGTTGTATGCGAACGTCGCTGCGTCGGGGACGAGATTCTTGCCGACGATCGTGTCATCAGAAACCGTTGTCGTGTAGCGAACGATGTTTGCGGGCTCGGCGAATGACGACGCCGTGATGCTCATGTGCGACAGTCCGTGCAGGTAGACGATGTACGCCGAGAGTTCTGCCGCCGAGTCTGCCGTTGCGTGCCGCGAGAGGGCGACAATCGACTCCGCGACCTTCGACGCATTTGTGTAGCCAGTCGTCGTGCGCGACACGGCACGCCCCTTGATCATCTCCATCATCCAGCCCTCGACAATGACGGGTGAGAAGCTCGTTGCCAGCCACTCGTTGATGCGCGACTCGAGGTCTGGCTCCGTTGTGTACTCGGTTCCGTCGAGCAGCGAAAGCGTCGTCGTGACGCGCTCGAGCAGGCCGATGCCGTAGCTTCCGGTGTAGGCGACGGATGCGTGCTGAATGAACGAGCCGTCAGGGTAGAAGCCGTCGGTGACGCCGTGCTGAAGGTTGTAGGGATCGACGATCTCGTACACCGTGAGCTGATCCGCTATCGCCTTCGTCACCCGGGCGTCATCGCCGGTGATCGCTCCCTGCACGATGCGGTTGGTCGTGATGTCGGCAAGATTCGCCCCCGTGTGGAATCGCGAGTCAAGATCAACATCGCCGTCAATTCCATTGCGAAGGTATAGATCCATCGCCTCGATGTACTGCCCTGGCATCTCCGCGTCGACCTCGGCAATGTCGCCATGCAGCAAAGCGAGCGTTCGCCCGACGTGCGTCGGAATACCGATCTCCCAGTTGTACCAATTGCCGTAGTAGCCAGCATCCTGATCACTGAAGTAGTTGTCATAGAGCCACCGCAGCCCGGTAATCACCTTCTGCGTCGCGTCGGCGCTGCCGCTGAGATCTGTCGGAACATCGGCGCCTGCCGGTATGGGCATCGTGATTGCCACAGCGATGTCGAGGAGCTTCTCATATGTCGACTCGAGGTTGCCGTCGTCGCCGCCGAGGGCGAGCCCCGTGAACAGCTCCGTCGTCGGGGTCGCCACGAGTGAGCCCAGGTTCTTCGTCGCGGTGTCGTACATCGCCGTGAGCTTCGGCTGCACCGATGCCGCCGCGTTGGTTTTCGTTGTTCCGGCCAGACCAGCGACGATGTTGTCGAGAAGCGCCGACGTCGCTTCTGCCCCAGACGCCGATGGGTGTGCTGCGAAGGCGATCTGTGGTTTGTAGAACGCCGAGGCAAGAGCTGCGGCTCCCGCCGCGGTCAGAACGGTTCGACGGCTCAGACTGCGCATGCGTACTCCCTTGTTCGCCCTGGCACTCAGATGCGTCACCCCTGTTTGGGGGACGCTTCCGCCAGAGTACCCGAAAGGACGGAAAGCGCATACCCTCAGCGTGCAGGCTGAGTCTTTCGTGCAGAAGAGACGAGGGTCACGAGCATCCACACGAGAACGACGGCCCAGACCGCGAGTGCAACCCAGAGAAAGCGACCGCCGATCCAACCCACGATGGGCAGGTCGTCAGCGTCGCCGAGATAGATGCCCCCAACGGCATACATGCCGAGCGGAAAGACCATGCTCCAGAGTGCCGCCTCGTATCGCAGCGGAACCTTCTTGATCGCGTGCCGCCATACCCCGATGCCGAAGAGCGCGGGAATCAGCCACGTCGCGAACGCCCAGAATACGACGGCGGCCGCGGCGACGGGAGCACGCACAACGCTCACCATGGCGGTGTCCGACATCTCGACGATGCGCGAGCCAGCGAGCACGGTGATTGCCGCTGCGCCCATCGTCACCCAGTAGGGCGGGCCCAGCTCGGCGGCGGGAATGCCTCTCGTCAGCAGGCGGATCACCACGGCGCACCCGATGACTCCGTAGAGGATCAGTCCAATCCCCCAGGAGAGCACGGCGATGATCGAGAGCGCGTCGCTGATGCCTTCCGGCATCTTCGGCTCAAGCGATGCGGCGAGCACAGCAATCGACTGACTGGCCACCGACCAGATGAACCAGGTGCCGTTGAGGCCCGAAAGTATGTCGGCACCCTGGTGCCGCCCGATCACGAGCCCTGGAATGACATAGCCGAGAACGATCCACGCCGCGAAGCTCACCCCGAGCAGAACGAGAGGCAGAATCACGGTGCCGCCCCCGGCTGCAATCCGGGACCCGAGCACGTTCGTTCCCGCCACGAACGTGAAGAACGCGAAGCCGTTGTGCGCCGCCGAGAAGTCGTCGACGACACGCCTCGGGTAGCGGATGCCACGCCAGAGCGTGAGTACCAGCAGAATCACGAATGCCACCACGGCGATGACGAGGAGCACCATCGAGAGCACGTCAACGCCCTCGAGGTGGAGTCCGAGCGAGATGATGCCCGTTGCCATCACCAGCGCGAAGTAGCCGGGCGGAAGATTCTGCACGGCGACGGCGACACGAGGTTCAGCTGGCGACTCCACATAGCCAGCGTAGCGGCACCCGCACCTACACGAGCGAGTCCCGCCACGCGGCGTGGAGCTGAGCGAACCTCCCTGTTCCAGCGATCAGCGCAGCTGGCGTTCCGTCTTCCACGATGCGCCCGTGCTCCATGACGAGCACGCGGTCGGCGATGGCCACCGTCGACAGTCTGTGCGCGATGATCACAGCAGTGCGATCGGCGAGCAGAGTCTGCAGAGCCTCCTGCACGAGCCGCTCGCTCGGAATATCGAGCGATGCCGTCGCCTCGTCGAGAATCAGCACGGCGGGGTCGGCGAGAAATGCTCGCGCAAACGAGATGAGCTGTCGCTGCCCAGCCGAGACGCGGCCACCGCGCTTGTTCACGTCGGTGTCGTATCCATCTGGAAGATCGTCGATGAACTGGTGCGCACCGACGGCGTACGCCGCAGCGACGATCTCCTCGCGCGTAGCATCGGGACGCCCAAGCGCGATGTTGTCTGCGACCGTTCCCGAAAAGAGGTACGCCTCCTGGGTCACCATCACGATCGCTCGACGCAGGTCTTTCGGATGCAGCTGACGCAGGTCGACGCCGTCGAGCAGCACAGAGCCCTTCGTCGGATCGTAGAACCGCGAGATGAGCTTGGCGAGAGTCGATTTTCCCGCGCCAGTCGATCCGACGAGAGCGATCGTCTGCCCCGCTGGAATGTCGAGGGCAAAGCTCGGCAGCACCGTTGTTCTCTCGTTGTACGCGAAGGTGACGTCGTCGAAGGTGACCTGCCCCTTCGCCTGCCAGAGGTCAATGGGCGACGTCGGGTCGGGAACACTCGGCTGCTCTTCGAGCACTCCCGAGATCTTTTCAAGTGCAGCGGCCGCCGACTGGTAAGCGTTGTAGAACATCGCCATCTCTTCCATCGGATCGAAGAACCGTCGCACGTAGAGCACGGCGGCAAGCAGCGCCCCAATCTCCATGTGCCCGTCGACGACGCGGTACCCGCCGACAAGCAGCACGGCTGCAACAGCGAGGTTGCCGATCATGATGATTCCGGGCTCGTAGATTCCGAAGAGCTGGATGGTGCGGGCGTTGATGTCACGGTAGTCCTCAACGAGCCGGCCAAACTCCTTCTCGTTGCGCTTCTCCTTGCGGAACGCCTTCACGGCGCGAATTCCGGTCATCGACTCGACGAAGTGCACGATCACGCGGGCAGAGAGCACCCGAGACTTTCGGAACATCACCTGCGAGCGCTTCTGGAACCACCGCGTCAAGAAGTACAGCGGCACGACAGAGCAGACGACGACGAGGCCGCTCGTCCAGTCGAGCAGAAACAGAGCGCCGAAGATGAACCCCATGTAGAGGATTCCGTTCACCAGCTGGCTGATTCCCTCGTCGAGCAGCTGCTTGATGGCATCCAAGTCACTCGTCTGACGCGAAATGATGCGCCCAGACGTGTACGACTCGTGAAACTCGAGGCTGAGCTTCTGCGTGTGCTGAAACACCCGCATGCGCAGGTCGAGAAGCACGGCCTGGCTTACACGCGCGCTCGCAACGACGTAGCTCGCCATAAAGGTCGCAGCGGCGAGCGCCGTCACGAGATACACGACGCCGACGCCGAGAGTCGGCAGCCAGTTCGCGCGGTCGATCACGGCGGGCAGCGCCGTGTCGATTCCAAATGCGATGAGCGCGGGACCAGCGACACTGGATGCTGTCGAGATGATCACCAGCGTCATCGCGCCGATCACGCGCCCACGCAGCGGCTTCAGCAGCGATCCCAGCAGTCGCATCGATCGCTGGCGAATCTGCTTGCTCTCTTCCTTTGTGAGGTCTCCGCGCTCCTCGCCGGACACGCCTCGCACGGTAGCCGTGCTCATTGTGCAACCTCCTCGCGTTCGCGCCTCTCTTCGTCTTCGAGCGACGAGATCACGAATCGGTAGTGCTCGTTTCGCGCGAGCAGCTCTGTATGTGTGCCGACATCGGCGATGCGGCCGTCTTGCAGCAGGGCGACGCGGTCAGCAAGCGCCACCGTCGACGGGCGGTGCGCGACGATGAGCGCCGTCGTCGAGGCGAGCACGCGGCGCAGCGCCGCCTCGACAAGCGCCTCCGTGTCGACGTCGAGCGCCGAGAGCGGATCGTCGAGCACAAGCACAGACGGCGCCGCCGCGACGGCACGCGCGAGCGCAAGTCGCTGCCGCTGGCCGCCCGAGAGGCTCAGTCCCTCTTCGCCGACGGTCGTATCGACGCCGTTCGGCAGGTCGTGAACGAATTGGGCTTGGGCAATGCCGATCGCCTCGTCGAGGATCTGCTGCGCCTCATCACTGTCGAGATCAAGGTGCTCTCTCCCCAGAAGCACGTTCTCGCGAACGGATGCCGAGAACAGCGTCGCGTCTTCGAACGCCATGGCGATGTGCCGACGCAGCTCCCCTCTCGTGAGGTCGCGCACGTCGACCCCGTCGAGAAGCACGGCGCCTCCCGTGAGGTCGTAAATGCGGGTCGTGAGCGAGGTGAGCGTCGTCTTTCCGCTTCCTGTCAACCCGACGAGCGCCATCGTCTCGCCCGGCTCGATCGTGAGGTTCACACCGTCGATGAGATCGGGGTAGCGGTCTGGCGAATCGGCGAAGCGATAATGCACGTCGGCAAATTCGAGACGTCCGTGCGGGTTCTCGATCGTCTTCGGATGCTCGGGGTCGGTGATCGTGTTCACCTCGTCGAGCACTTCGAAGACTCGGTCGACAGCTGTGCGCGTGTCAAACGTCATCGAGAGCAGAAAGCCGATCGATTCGATCGGAAAGCGCAGCACCGTCGCGGTGGCGAAGAACGCGAACAGCTCACCCACGTTGATCTGCCCGAGCGACGCAAGCCAGATGCCCGCGACGAGGCACAGCCCGAACCCGATGTCGGGAAGCAGAATCAGCCAGTACCAGATGCCGGCGATCGCCTTCGCCTTCTCGATCTCGACACCGCGAAGATTCTCGGCTTGAACGGTGAACCCGTCAAGCGCGTGCTTGCCTCGGCCAAATGCCTTGAGAACGCGGATGCCGTGCACGGCCTCTTCCACGTTGGTGGCGAGGTCGCCCGCCTGGTCTTGGCTGCGCCTGGCGATCGTCGAGTAGCGCTTCTCGAACGTGTAGCCGTAGATCCAGACCGGGATGGCGCAGACGAGAAAGATCAGGCCGAGCAGCCAGTGCCACGAGAAGAGCAGCGCAGAGCCGATGATGATCGTCAGCACGTTCACAACGAGCAGCACCGTGCCGAACGAGAGCCACCGGCGAATCAGGCTGAGGTCCTGCATCATGCGCGACAGCAGCTGCCCAGACGGCCACCGGTCGTGGAAGGCGACGGGGAGATCTTGCAGCTGGCGGTAGATCTCGTTGCGCATCTTCGCCTCGACGGTCGTGCCCGGCAGCAGCACAAACCAGCGGCGAAGCGCGATCATGGCCGCCTCGACGATGCCGAGTGCGAGAATCACGCCGACGGCGGGCCAGATCTCAGCGGGATCTCTCTGCGCGAGTGCTCCGTTGACGAGCTTCTCAAGCACCATCGGAATGACGAGTGCAACGATGGAACCGAGCAGAGCCGCAACCATCCCGAGTGAAATTCGTGGCAGCGCATGCTTGACGAACGGATAGATGCGCCAGATTGCCTGAACTGTAGTGAGGTTGGATTTTCGCGTGGCTTCAGTGCCGGACATAGTGTGCGTCTCGCTTGAGGTTGTTTCGGCGGTCAGACGACGAGCGTCAGGGCGCGTTCGTTGTCGGAAGACAGGCCGGAGGGTGCCGACCGGGGTTCAGGTTGCGGGGAGGGGTCTGCGCTACATGGCGCTGACGAGGCCGGATTCTCCGACGACCGCGCGTGTGCGGAAGCGACGACCGCCCGGCAACCCGGAAATGGCATTCGGCATATCGTCCTCCCTGCGTACTCGTGGATCGCGCTGCATGACCGTTCTCTCAGTACGCAGCCTTACAGAATAAGCGAGTTCTGCTCGCCAGCGCAAGAGGAGTCAGCGAACTCGAACAGAAAGGCAGGTGACGGAGCCACCGAGCTTCTCGAACTCAGAGATGTCGACGGTCACAACCGCGTAGCCGAGGTCATCGAGCAGCTCGGCCGTGAGCGGCGCGGATTCTGAGACAAGCACCGTATCGTCGTTGAGCACGACCACCGAACCTCCAGCGGGCTCCGGGGCCGCAATGAACCCGGGAAACAGGCTGAGGGTATCGATGGACGACGGGTCGCCGATGAATGTTCCGTCGGGAAGCGCGGTGATCGCCGCCTTGAGGTGGTGCACCTTACTCATGGGCGCTGCGACAATCGAGTAGCCATACGGCGCGACGATGCTGCGCAGCTGGCGAATCGCCTCCGCGTTCGTGCGCTCGGTGCGTCCGACGTACAGGGTGTCGCCCACCAGCAGCGCATCACCGCCTTCGAACGTGCCCGGATCCATGATGCGTTCGACAGTGAAGCCGAGATCGTGGACGGTGTCTTCGATTCCCTCGAGCTCGCGGCGTCGAGTTTCGTCGACGGGGCGGGTGATGATCGCGAGATCGTCGAGCAGCACGACGCCGTCTTGCACGAAGACGGAGTCGGGAAGCTCGCTAGCGAAAGCCACCTCCTGCGTCGTCCAGCCGTTGTCTTCGAACGCTGCCGTGTAGGCATCCCACTGCTTGTCTGCGAGATCCGAATCGAAGTCGGACTCGGTGTCGTCGTCATCGTCGGTCAGAGCGGTGGCGGGGAGCCGCACAAGAGCAATGCGGCGCTCCGCAGCTCTCGGAGCCTCGCGGTAGCCGACTGTCGCGGCGTACACGGCGCGGCCGACCGTCGGCACGCCGATGAACACGGTGAGCGCGTAAAGCGCGTTTGTGCTGGTCAACGTCGCCACGATCATGCCGAAGATCTCGCCGGTCATGGCTGTGCCCTGCTGCACGGTCGTCAGCAGCACGCCGACGACGGGCCCGACGATGCCGATGACGATGCCTGCGGGAAGAGCCCACTTCCACGTGGTCAGCGCGCCAAGCATCCCGGCGATGAAGAGTAGCAAAAATGTGAAGAGGCTCGCGAGAATGAAGTATGAGCTCGCCGGGCCGATGATCGTCGGCTGCATCTGGTTGACGAGAAAGAATGCTGTTACGGCGGCAACGTGGGCCATCAGTGCGACGAGTACGGCAGATGCAAGCGACGCGATGACGCGACGGGCCCAAGTAACAGTCATGACAAAGAGCCTACGGGATGCCAGGGGCCGGGCACTCCACGTGCCCGGCCCCTATCGGTTGATTCACACGGGGATCAATGGAAGAAGTGGCGCTCTCCGCTGAAGTACATGGTGACGCCGGCAGCCTTCGCCGCAGCGATCACCTCGTCGTCGCGCACCGATCCTCCCGGCTGCACAACGGCTTTCACGCCGCCCTTCAGCAGAATCTCCAGGCCGTCGGCAAAAGGGAAGAAGGCATCGGATGCCGCGACAGAGCCCGTCGCGCGATCGCCCGCGCGCTTCACCGCGAGTTCGCACGAGTCGACGCGGTTCACCTGCCCCATGCCGACGCCGACTGCCGCACCCGACTTGGCAAGGAGGATGGCGTTCGACTTGACGCTGCGGCACGCCTTCCAGGCGAACGCGAGGTCGGCAAGCGTTGCTTCGTCAGACGGCTCTCCCGACACGAGCTTCCACTCGGCCGTCACGTTCGCCTCGGGGTCAAACCTGTCAGACTCCTGCACGAGCAGACCGCCCGAGATCTGCTTTGCCTCGAGTGGCTCGAGGGCGAAGCCGTCGGGAAGCTGCAGAATGCGCAGGTTCTTCTTCGTCTGAAGCAGCTCGAGGGCATCGTCATCGAAGCCCGGGGCGACGATCACCTCAGTGAAGATCTCTTTCACTGCCTCGGCCATTCCGAGCGACACGGGGCGGTTCGCCGCGATGACTCCCCCGTACGCCGAGACGGGGTCGGTGTCGTGCGCTCGACGGTGCGCCGACGCGATCGGGTCGCTTGCCTTGGGCTTTGCAATGGCGATCCCGCAGGGGTTCGCGTGTTTGACAACGGCGACAGCGGGCTCGGCGAAGTCATAGGCCGCGCGCACCGCGGCATCCGCGTCTGTGAAGTTGTTGAAGCTCATCTCTTTGCCGTGCAGCTGCGTCGACTGCGCGATGCCCTGGCCACCTGCGCGCAGATAGAGCGCCGCCTCCTGGTGCGCGTTCTCGCCGTAGCGCAGAACGTGTGACAGCTCGCCCTGAATGGTCAGCGACGATCCGAAGCCTTCAGCAGCATCCGTGAACCAGCCAGCGACCGCCGTGTCGTACGCGGCAGTGTGCGAGAAGGCCTGAGCGGCCAATGCGCGGCGCTGAGCAAGTGTTGTGCCGCCAGCGGCGACGGCGCCGATGATCTCCTCGTATGAGGCGGGCGAGACGACGACGGCGACATTGGGATGGTTCTTCGCTGCTGCGCGCACCATCGACGGGCCGCCGATGTCGATCTGCTCGACAACATCGTTGGCCTCGGCTCCCGCCGCGACGGTCTCGACAAACGGATACAGATTGACGACGACGAGCTCAAAGGGCTCGATGTCGAAGTCGGCGAGCTGCTGCTCGTGCGATTCGAGGCGCAGGTCGGCGAGAAGCCCCGCGTGAACGGTGGGGTGCAGCGTCTTCACGCGCCCGTCGAGCATCTCGGGCGACCCCGTCATGGTGGCGACGTCCGTCACCGGGTAGCCCGCGTCGCGGATCGTCTGCGCTGTTGAACCCGTCGACACGATTTCAATGCCCGCGTTCGCGAGCGCGCGTGCCAGGTCGACAAGCCCAGTTTTGTCGCTCACCGAGATGAGAGCTCGCTTGATGCGAACGATGTCGCGTTCGCGGTACAGGGTCTTATCGTGGCTGGGTCCGCTCATTGCTGCTCCTTCGATTGGGGTTTAGACCGTGCGCAGGTCGAGACCGTTCGCGATATCGAGCACGGTCTGCACGAGCAGGCGGCGCTCAACGGGCTTGATGCGCTCGTGCAGGGAATGCTCCGTGTCGTCAGGAGTGACCGGAACGCGCTCCTGCACGATGATCGAGCCCGTGTCGACGCCGTTGTCGACAACGATGATGGATGCCCCGGACTCCGTCGCGCCCGCGGCGATCGCATCGCGCACGGCGTGAGCTCCGGGAAAGTCGGGCAGGTAGGCCGGGTGAGTGTTGATGAGATTCGGCGAAAGGGCACGCACGACGGATGCCGGCAGGAGCCTCATGAGCCCGGAAAGCACGACCACATCGGCATCCCACACCTGAATCTGCTCGAGCAGCGCCGTGCCCCATGCGTCACGGCTGTCGAACGACGTGTACGGAACCGTGAAGGTCGGCACTCCATACTCTTCGGCGTGCGCGAGTCCCGCGGCATCCCGATCCGCGCCCACCGCAACAATTCGTGCGGGGAACTCGGCGTCCGATGCCGCGTCGAGGAGGGCGCGGAGGTTGGAGCCCCCGCCGGAGATCAGCACGACGAGTGAGAGCACTCGTTTATCTTACCCGCCGCGAGACTGCATGCCTCGCGCAGCCGATCGCGCAGAAGAGGCCACCTTCTCTGAGCTGCCCGAGGCCATTCCCACGAGGGCGCCGACAGCGACGAGCACCGCGCACATCGCCCCCGCGAGCAGCGGCTCGGGCCCGACGCTCTCGAATCGCGCAGGCCCGGCGGCGCCGGCCGACCACCACGCGAGCACCGTCATCTCTGCACCGGCGACGACGCCGATCACAACGGCGCTCAGTGCCAGATACGTCACCTTCGATCGGATGCCGATGGCGGCAATCACCTGGTCGCGCGCCGAGAGCGCCGCGATGAAGCCGGCGATCAGCGGCACGGCGAGCCCGAGAAACCCGAAGGCAAGATCGTTGCTCGGAAGGCTTCCCAGCAGCGGAATGCTCGGAACAGGGCCCGTGATGGTGCCCGAGGGCGACACGATTGACCCCTCGCCGAGCGTGAAGCCCGGGCCGACGAGCCAGGATGCCGTCCAGACGACGATGTTGGGCATGAACGCGATCTGGGCAATCGTGACGGCGATGCCGCCGACCACACCCACCTGGGCCGCTTCGTAGAGGGAGACGACAGAGCTGAATCCAATCGCGATGCTCACCGTGACGACGAGTCCCGCGCCGACGATGAGCAGGGCGACGGCCCCCGTCGCCGAACGGAGGGCTGCCTTGATGATGCCCGCGATGTGCGACGGCATCCGATCACTCAGGTCTTCGATGCGCTGAAGCACCGGGTCATCAGTGTCTCTGACGGCCAGCTCGATGCCGACGCCGACGACGAGCCCGAGGCCCCAGACGAGGGCGGGGATGACAAACGCCTGCCACGGAGAGGGCGAGGCGATTGCGTTGATCGCCGTGATGCCGACGATGCCGGCAAACACGACGAAAACGGCAAACGACGTGATGATTGCGGGAAGCCACGCACCGCTGCGCACCGAACGACGCCCGGTGCGCACGCCCATGAGCACGGTGAACAGCGCGAACGCGAGCGGCGCGAACGAGACGATGAACGGTTCGGCTGCGGCGCGGATGCCCACGATCTGCAACGTGGCGTCATTCAGCGTGACCGTGAGATCGACGCCATTGCCCAGCAGCCAGATGTCGGCGGCAGCTCGCCAGAACACGAACCAGTCGACGCTGAAGTCGTATTGGATCGCCCACAGGAGTGTAAGCGGAACGAGCGGAAGAAACACTCCGATGGCCACGACGATGAACGCTTCGAGAGCGGCGAGAAGGGAGGCAGTGAGGCGGTTCATCCGGTGGCCAAGCCTACCCTGGGCTCCCCGAGAAACACGTCAGGCCCCGCCGATTCACGGCGGGGCCTGACGCAACGTCGACTCAGAGGTTCGCGATGATCTCGCGCATGAGCTCGGCGGTCTCACTCGGCGTCTTGCCGACCTTGACCCCCGCTGCCTCGAGCGCTTCCTTCTTTGCCTGGGCAGTTCCAGCGGAACCCGAGACGATGGCGCCCGCGTGGCCCATCGTCTTACCCTCGGGGGCGGTGAAGCCGGCGACGTAGCCGACAACCGGCTTCGTCACGTTCGCCTTGATGTACTCGGCCGCGCGCTCCTCGGCATCGCCGCCGATCTCGCCGATCATCACCATTGCCTTGGTCTCGGGGTCGGCCTCGAACGCCGCGAGTGCGTCGATGTGCGTCGTGCCGATGACCGGGTCGCCTCCGATGCCGATGGCTGTGGAGAAGCCGATCTCACGCAGCTCGTACATCATCTGGTAGGTCAGGGTTCCCGATTTCGACACGAGGCCGATCGGACCCTTGCCCGTGATGTTTGCCGGGGTGATGCCGACAAGCGACTCTTCCGGCGTGATGATGCCGGGGCAGTTCGGACCGATGATGCGGGTCTTGTTGCCCTTCTCCTGCGCGTACGCCCAGAACTCGGCGGAGTCGCCGACAGGGACACCCTCGGTGATGATCACAAGCAGCGGGATTTCGGCGTCGATTGCCTCGATGACGGCATCCTTTGTGAATGCCGGGGGCACAAACGCGATCGACACGTCTGCGCCGGTCTTCTCGATTGCCTCGTCGACGGTGCCGAAGACGGGAAGTTCGACGTCGCCGTGCTTGACGGTGGTGCCAGCCTTGCGGGCGTTCACTCCGCCGACGACGTTGGTACCGGCCTTCAGCATGAGTGCTGTGTGCTTCGTGCCTTCACCGCCCGTGATGCCCTGGACGATGACGGTGGAATCCTTATTGAGGAAGATTGACATATCAGTTGTTCCTAAAGCTCTGTGGGTCTCAGCGGGCGTTGGCGAGTTCGGCGGCCTTGTCGGCGCCCTCGTCCATCGTCGCGGCAAGCGTGACAAGCGGGTGGTCGGCTTCGGCGAGGATGCGTCGGCCCTCGTCGACCTTGTTGCCGTCGAGTCGCACGACGAGCGGCTTGTTCGCGCTGTCTCCGAGCTCGGCGAGCGCTCCAACGATGCCCTTTGCGACGGCATCGCACGCGGTGATACCGCCGAACACGTTCACGAAGACCGACTTGACCTGCTCGTCGCCGAGAATGACGTCGAGTCCAGCAGCCATGACCTCGGCCGACGCGCCGCCGCCGATGTCGAGGAAGTTGGCGGGCTTCACGGTGCCGTGGTTCTCGCCGGCGTAGGCGACAACGTCGAGCGTCGACATGACGAGTCCTGCACCATTTCCGATGACACCAACCTCGCCGTTGAGCTTCACATAGTTGAGGTCCTGAGCCTTCGCCTTCGCCTCAAGAGGGTCAGCCGCTGTCTTGTCTTCGAGGTCGGCGTGGTCCGGGTGACGGAAGCCGGCGTTCTCATCGATGGAGACCTTGCCGTCGAGAGCGATGATGTCGCCCTCTTCCGTGAGAACGAGCGGGTTGACCTCGACGAGCGTCGCGTCTTCTCCCGTGTACACGTCGTAGAGCTTCACGAAGACAGGAGCGACCTTCTCGACGAGCTCCGCGGAGAATCCCGCTGCGACGGCGATCTCGCGGGCCTTCGCCTCGTCGATGCCGGTGCCCGGGGTGACCTCGATGCGAGCGAGAGCCTCAGGCTTCTCTACAGCGAGCTGCTCGATCTCCATGCCGCCCTCAACGCTGCACAGCGAGAGGTAGGAGCGATTTGCACGGTCGAGCAGAACCGAGAAGTAGAACTCCTCGGCGATGCGGGCGCCCCCGGCCACCATGACGCGCTTCACGACGTGGCCCTTAATGTCGAGGCCGAGAATCGCGCGTGCTGCCTCTTCGGCCTCGTCCGGGTTCTTGGCGACCTTCACGCCACCGGCCTTGCCTCGACCACCGATCTTCACCTGGGCCTTTACAACGACGACACCGCCGAGTTTCTCTGCTGCTGCGCGCACCTCCTCGGGGGTGTCCGCGATGATTCCCGGAAGAACCGGGACCTCATGCTTTTCAAACAGGTCTCGTGCCTGGTACTCGTAAAGATCCACGTAGGTTCCTAACCGCTTTCAGGGGGCGTTGCGTTGTATTGTCCGAAATTCGCGACATGCTCAGCATTCTCGACGCCGAGAGAAAATCGCCACCCCTACTTTACTCTGGGTCATCCCCGGTGCCGGGCGGCCTTTCGCCAGACGGAACAGCGCGTACGCTGAAGCGATGCGGCAGGTGCGTGAGCTGAGAGATGTTGCGGCGGAGGCCGTGCTCATCGTCGGCGGCGGATCGGCCATTCTTTTGCAGATCGCCGATGAACGCGTCGGCCTGGGAGTGGCGCACCACAGCGACTTCGCATCGCGCCCTCTCGACCGTCTGCACGCGACGCTCACGTATGTCTATGTTCAGGCGTACGGAACCGCTGCCGAGCGGCGTTATGTCGCCCGCAAGGTCGGCGTGGCACATCAGCCCGTCAGGTCGGATGCCGCGGGGCAGCGCCCCGCTTATTCGGCGAGCGATCCCGACCTGCAGCTCTGGGTCGCCGCCACCCTGTACCGCACGGCGATCGGTCTGCACGAGCGCGTGTACGGGCCTCTCCCCGACAAGACAACGGAGCATATCTATCGCGAATATGCCGTGCTCGGCGCGGCACTGGGAATGCCAAAGAGTCTCTGGCCGACCGATCGCGCCGCCTTCGACGACTACTGGAGCCGGGCGCTCTCCGCCCTGCGGGTGACGCCCGAGGCACGCCGTGTCGCCCGAGACCTTCTGCACCCGCGCATTGCTCCCCTCTGGCTGAAGGCGGCAATGCCCCTCGCACGCCTCGTCACCGCAGGCCTGCTCGACGACACGCTCCGCGATGCCTACGGCCTCCCCTGGTCATCGTCGAGACAGCGTCGCTTCACCGCATTCATGACAATCACGCGGATGCTGTGGCCGAGGCTGCCCCGAGGCATCCGCCACCGACCGGCCATACGCTATCTTCGCCGTGTGCGTGCCGAGATGACGTCGCATTGATCAGAAGATCGCGAGGGGGTTGACCGGCACTCCGGTGGCACCACGCAATCTGAGCGGAGCGAGAGTGAGCAGAAACGTCCACCGACCCAAGCCGTCACAGACTGTCGACAGTTCGTCGACGTCAGCCAGGTCGACAAGGGGCATTCCGAGCCGGGCGAGGCCGACCTGGTGAAGCGGCATTGGAAGCTGACGGTCAACGGGCGGATGAGCGTCGCCGATGTCACCTGCGTAGACGGCCACGTCACGCTCGTGCATCCACGCGATGGCATCGAGCGTCATACCGGGCATCGGCTCCCCCATGTCGCGCGTCGCCGACCAGCCGCCCCGAACCACGAGCGCGTCACCGGGCTCCACGTGAACGCCAATTCGTCGCTCCGCAGCATCGAAGTCTGCGCCGGTGACCGGATGCGCTGATGGCAGCCTGCTCCCCGGGCTCAGGTCAAGCAGAACGCCGCGAGTGACCACACCATCAGCGAACGCGGCGGTCGAACCGTGACGAACGCCGCCGGCGTCAACCGCATCGGCCAGTGGGCGCCCCGGGTAGATCTCTCCGTCGACGGGCACATGCACGACAGCATCCAGATGCGTAAGACCAGCGTGATGCGGTGACATGATCAGAACCTCAGCCATCGCCATCGGCGGCGCGCCGGTGTACAGCATTGCCTGCAGCACGGGTGGTGACGAGGGCGTGGGCGGGGCGAACGGGCCGCCCATCATCGATGCCGGGTCAACGGGCATTGCCAGTGACACCGACGTGCCGACCCTGGCCTCGGCAACGGCCCGAGCCCGCACGTCGTCCGTGATCAGGTTCAGAGTTCCGATTTCGTCATCGATGCCCCAGCGCCCCCAGTTACTCGGAAGCATTTCGGTTGAGTGGTCGTCGAGTTCCATTTTGTCTCCTCGATTGTCAACGTTATTGACAATCGTAGATATCATTGTTGTACACCACAAGGAGGTCTCCATGGGGAATGCACGCGACGGCGAACAAAGTACGGCCGAGCTCCTCCGTGACGCCTTTCGTTGGTTCGCCGACGGCGTTGAGGTGCGAAGCGCCGAAGACGGCGAGCCAGAGCTGAGCCCCGGGGCAACCATGATGATGTCCTATCTCGGCGATGCTCCGCTGAGCCCCAGCGTCCTTGCGCGGAGAATGCGTGTCAGTCGCCAGAGAGTCCACGTCGTCGTGCGCGAACTCGTGAGCACCGGAATGGCACTGCTCGAACAGAATCCGCTGTCTGGGCGTGAAAAGCTCATCCATGTGACGTCCCAAGGGCAACTCAGGCGCCGGCGTGTCATTGATGCACTGCGGTCTCGTGACCGCCGTGCGGCTCGAGAGCTTGGCGACTCTGAGCTCGCGCAGCTACGCGACCTTCTCATACGCCTCAACGCCGTATCGCCGTCAGACACGGTGTGACGTCGCATCGCGCACGGTCTCGAGCGCGACATGCGCGTCGCGGCCGTGATATCAGCACGCAACTGCGTCAACGTGCGCGGTTCGCCCGGGGTTCCCCCTTGCGCCGCTGCGCGCCTTCGCTGTGATCGCCGCATCGAACTCTGCGCGGACCTCTATCTGTCGATGTCCGAAGTCGTCGGCACGGCGCGACCTGGGATTCATGTCCGGTGTTGGGGACTACGAGCAAACGGCTGTCCGTACTCATGTGCATGATCGGTGTCTTGCGTGGCGCTCGACGCTAGCTGGCGATTCTGTGAACGCCGGTTCCGCAATTCGTGCGCTAATCGGTGAGTGCTCGTGACCGTCGGTAGAAGGTTGCGCAGGACATTCCGATGCCGCGTGCGACCTGTGCTACTGACTGGCCGCTCTGTACGAGGTGGGGGCATTGCGGATCTGGCTGTTGGTGATTCGCCGTCGGCGTCCGCCGAGATCCTTGCCAGCGATGCGTCGTTTGCTGATCGAGTCAACGATGCGCTCACGCTTGATTTGGTGTTCCATCTGCGCGAGTGCTGCCGTGACAGTGAACAGCATCGAGCCCGTCGGCGTGGACGTATCGACGTTGCCGCCTCCAAAGTTCAGCACGCGCAATCCTGCACCTCGAGCGCGGAGCTCGTCTGCGAAGGCGAGCATGTTCTCTGTCGATCGGCCCAACCGATCCAGTGTCGTGATGACGAGGGGTGTCGCCGGTTTCGACTGCTTCGATCGCACGATCGAACTGGGGGCGAGATGCACGGGCACCGGAAACTCCGTGATCGGTGTACAGATCATCTCGGCGGACGCCCGCAACCAGAAGGTCCGCTTCTTGGCGATCCGTCGACTGCTCACTGGTAGACACTCGTGCGCAGCCGATCAACTTTGCCATTTCAGGGATCTCCAGGTGCCTCGCACCTAAGCGCGAATACCCGTATCTAATCAATCACTTATGAGACATAGTTATGAGAATCGCCGAGCCTGGGAAAATCGCGAAGAAAAAAGTTGGTACTCAACCCCTCATGAGACGTCTCGTATACCTAGGGTTATGAGACACATTTCGCGCCATCGGGTCGCGGCGTCCAATGCCGGAAGGCTGGACCTTTTCCAGCATCTTGCGATCGAATGCCAGCAATGCGCCTGGCAGTTCACGTCCAGGAGGAGGCCCCGCGACTTCTGCCGAAACGATCGTTATCTGGAGCACCTTGTTCGATCAGTGAGCGTTCGTCGAGGCGGCGCTTGGTGGGTAGGCTTCGCTCATGTCGGTTCGAAGAGCAGCAGAGGCAGACGTCGATCGGTTGAGTGCCCTCAGCATCGGTATTCAACGGTTGCACGCGGAAGGAAGACCCGACCTTTTCAGAGCACCTGATCACGAGGCACTGCACACGTTCCTCGCCGAGCAGCTGGCTAACGGAGCGATCGTCCTCATCGCGGACCTCGACGGCACGGCCGCTGGCTACCTGCTCGCAGAGATCAATGCGCGACCTGCGAATCCATTCCGTCACGCGTCCAAGAGCCTGTACGTCCACCACATCGCGGTTGACCCCGCCATGCAGCGGCGCGGCATCGGCAAGCAGCTAATGGACGCTGCGGTCACTGTCGGGCGCGCGAAGAACGTTGATGCCGTGAGGCTCGATTCATGGTCCTTTAACCACGACGCACACACGTTCTTCGAGGCAGAAGGTTTCACGCCGCTCAACGTGGTCTTCGAGCGACGACCTCTCTGAATGCCCCTACCAGGGCACAGCCCGACAGATGATGCTGAGAGATCAACTGACTGTCTCGTAACCTCTGTGTCTCATAACGCATGGGTTTTGAGACAGGTAGGTTACGAGACACCGGGCGGTAGGCGTGCGCTGGCAGACTGATCGCACGATCTCTTCGTGCGAGCGAGATCGCAGGAATGTTGCCTATGCGCGTAGGGCCTAGCCCATCAACATCGGTTCCGTGTCGAGTTCCACTGATCCGAAGGGGAAAGGGTAGAAGAAAGTCCCTGTTCCGTCCCAGTCAGTGATTGGGATCATCGCGAACCAGATCTGGCTGATCGCGACGGATACGACGGCCAGGATCGCGATGGCGGCAGCGGCCCGATCTAGATATCGGATGGCTGAGGGAACGTCTGCCGCGCGGCGGAGCACCATGGTAAGCGCTCCGAAAGCGACTGCGGCGATTGCGATAAAGACCAACGCGCTGGGTTGAAGCGTGAGGTTTATACACATCGGCGCGGTATCAGTAGCGTTCCCGGCGGCGTCGATGAAACTGCCGTCAGCCTCGACACCACCTGGACAGTACCCCTTGCTGCCTGTCATGAACATTGAGTAGCCGACAGCTGCGACTAGACCGACCACGAGTAGACGCCGAACGCGAGCGACGATCTCAGCTCCAGGCAGAGAGGACGCCTTCAGCGATATTTCCGACCTTGAGGTTTGAGACACGATGACCCTCCTTGTGCGTTGAACACGACACTATCGACCGCGTCAGCGGGGATCTACCCGAGACGGCGCTCAGTCATAGAGATCCCAGACTCCGGGGTCTCTCATCCCATGGGTTTCGAGACGTTCAGCTCTCAGCAGGTTCGGTCGAACGAGTCGTTCGCGAGGATTTCGGACACGACAGATGATTTCGCTCTGGTGTACTCGCCCCATCCATCCGCCAACGCTGCCGCCTCCCGTTCGACGGCGAGGTATTTCTCCCGGCTCTCCTCATTCGTCAGCAGGATGTCGCGGAAGCGCAGCCGCTTGTTCCACTCCTCACCTTGAAACTCGAAGATGTGGATGACGAACAACCGAGCGGAGCGATCCGGATAGCTGAGCCATGCGTGGTCGGCTCGTTTTCCCTCAAGGTCGAACCCGAGCCGCGCTAGCTCGCGACCAGCAAGCATAATCTCATCCGCAACCATGCCGACCGCTAGATCGACGACCGGCTTCGCCGGTAGCCCTGGAACAGACGTGGATCCAATGTGCTCGATCTTGGCGTTAGGTAGGTGCTCTAAGATTTCGACCGCCATCTCAGCGGCCTTTCGCGCCCACGCTTCGTGCTCACTGGCAACGAGAGTTACGCGCTCGTCGGATGCCATCCGACGAGTTTCGCAGAAATCAACTGACTGTCTCGTAACCTCGGTGTCTCCTAACGCATGAGTTACGAGACGTCGAGGTTACGAGACGCTCAGATGAACGTGCTCAACGCGCGCCGGTAGCTGTCACTGTTCTCACGTGTTGCAGCGGTGGTGAGAAGCGAGTTCTCGCCGACTCTGCGGATGAACTCACCCGAACAAGGAATGGTCACGATCTTCGTCAGGCCGGCACGCCACGCCGGGATCAGTGCCGGCAGATCACGCCGCTCGGGTTGGTTCTCGAGTTGCGTCGGCATCGCCGCCAAGTGAGCATCCATTCCGCGTTGTGACCAGATGCTGTACGAGTCGTCGAACGCGCTGTCTCCGAAGTTGTCGCGCCAGTTGCGTCCGACTATCCGGTGGAGATGGTTGGCGCGTTCAGTTGAACCGTCCGCGGTGTTCTGAAGCTCCTCGAACAGTCCTGGGTCACTGTCCTGACCCACGTGCGCCACGGCGGCTTGCCAGATGCCGGGCCACGCGGCCTCCCACTCGTCGCGAGTTTCGGCGCTGACCGCAGAATCCTGAACGGTCACGGGCGTGTCCAATAGCAACGGAGGAAGGTTTTCACTTTGAGGCCGCAACTCATACGCCTCCCGGACCCAGAGCAACTCCAGAAGGGTGTGAGGTCGATCCTCAACGGTGATCGACATGTCGTGCGGCCACGGGTTGCCCGGTATTGGTGCGCTGGATCTCATAGTCCCACTCTCAGTTCCACTCATCCTTGCCGTCTCGCGTGCTCGAAGCAACGATCTGCAAATCTGATCTGGCGCTGAAGACGGTGCACCTGTCTCGTAACCTCGGTGTCTCCTAACGCATGGGATAGGAGACAGTCAGCACGGCACGGACCACGTCCGTGAGTCACCTCGTATCCCTAGGGATATGCGACAGTCGTCGTGTCGAATAGGAGGCACCCGCACGGTACATTCACCGGGCAGAGTAAACGGCCATCGTGGCGGCGGCGGGAATGGCGTAACCGCCCGCATCACGCTGGGAGAGATAGCCCGACCGGCTATGGGGCGGACTCTTCGAGCAGGCGAGACATACCGCGAACGCCTGGCCGAGCGGATTCCGCGATGGTCACGAATCCGGCGCGCTCGTAAGTCCGGATCGCAGGCTCGTTTCCGACGATGACATTCAAGGTCAGTTCAGACGCGCCAAGTCTGCGTGCCTGTTGAATCGCGTTGTCTACCAGAACGTGAGCGAGCCCGCGCCCGCGCATCTGAGGTGCAAGGATGATGCGGCCGATGCGTGCTGTTCCGCTCTGCAATGAGAAGTCGAAGTGGCCAACCGGGGTGTTGGTCTCGTCGTCAACCAGCATCCATGCGGTGAATCCGTTACGCCCTTCCATTTCCGCGAGTTGTGATTCGGTTAGAGGCCAGTGCAGTCGCGGCCCTGTGAAGAGGTACAACGCGTCGGCATCGGGTACCCAGCCGACAACGAGCCGCCGGTCGTCGGTCGTGCGCGGGAGAACTCGGAACATCATGACCTCATTCTCTACACCGAATCCAATCGTCAGCCCGCGTAGGAGCGATGCGGAGATGTGTCTCGTAACTTCGGTGTCTCCCAACCCATTGGATACGAGACACCTCTCTGCGACTCGGATGGTGTTCACGCTCAAGCGGCGACAGTGAGACGTCTCACATCGCTAGGGTTATGAGACACATTTCGCGCTATCGAGTCGCGGCATCCAATGCCGGGATGCTGGACCTTCTCCAGTATCTTTCGTTCAAATGCCAGCAATGCGTCTGGCAGTTCACGTCCAGGGGGTGGCCTCACGACTTCCGCCGAAAACGGTGGCGGTCTCAACCGGTCAACGCACCACCGGGCACTTCAAGCGTAGAACGAGAGCGGATCTGGGAGCGCTCAGCAGGTGGTGCGTGCTTGATTGCAGGGGAGCTCCGAGGGCAGTCCGAAGACTCGGGGTCCTGCATTAGTGGGCGCCGCCGGCTTCGATGAGCAGCACGCCGCCGACGATGAGGATGATGCCTATGCCCATCAGGAGCGTGAATGGCTCTTTGAAGGCGAACTTCGCGATGATCGCGGTGAGGGCGACGCCGGCTGCTGCCCAGATGCCGTAGGCGATGCCGAGTGGGATACCGTTCGCGAGGGTGAGGGTGAGCATCGCGAATGCGACGAGGTAGCCGACGGCGACGCTGGCGTACCAGCGCTTGTTGTCGACTGCGAGGCGGAGGGAGACCGTGCCTGCGACCTCGAAGAGGATCGCGGCGATGAGGAAGATGTATGCCATCACGCGACCTCGGCCTTCTTGATCACTGCTTGTGCGCCGAGCTCGACGCAGAGCACGCCGGCGATGATGACGACGATGCCGATGCCCATGAGGAGGGTGATGGGCTCGTCGAAGACGATGAGCGATCCGATCGCGGTGAGCGCGACGCCGCTGGCGCCCCAGATGCCGTAGGCGACGCCGAGCGACATGCCCATGCGCAGCACGAGGCCGAGCAGTGCGAATGCGGTCAGGTAGCCGACCGCAACGACGATGTAGAACACGGGGCTCTCGAGTGCGGCCTTGAGCGATAGCGCCGCCGTGACCTCGGACGCGATGGCGCCTGCGAGGAGCAGCCACCTCTTCGTGTGCTTCATGCTGCTGTTCCTTCGGTGACGAGGCGGTGTGCGATTGCGATGACGGCGTCTCGCTCGTCGTCGCGGAGGGTCGGGATGGCCAGGGAGTCGTTGAACCATGCGCCGTCGGCGATGAGGCGGGCGGCGCGGAGCGCTGCGCGCTGGGTGGCGGTTCCCGTGATGTCGAGACCGAACCACGGATGCAGTCGTTCGGTCCACTGCTGCGAGAGCTGGTCGCGGATGCGCACGTCGACCATGAATGCGAAGTCGCTGAGGTCGAAGTCGCCGGCGAGCGCATAGTCGACGTAAGCGCGCAGTCGCTCGACCGCGCCGTCCGCGTCGTGTGCGTGTGCTGTGAGGCCCGCCTCCCAACGGTCGATGACGCGACCCACCACGGACGCCGTCAGGATCTCCTTGGTGGCGAAGTGGTGCACGACGCCCGGCTTCGTCAACCCCGCCTCGCGCGCAACGGCGTCGAATGTGAGGGCCTCGCCGCGGCCAAGCACTGCGACGGCGTGATCGAGGATCTCGGCGGAGGAGGACATGCCACCAAGCTACCTACCATATGTATGGTAGGTCAACTTCACCTGGAGTTGGATTGGCCGACCTCTTGCCGTCGTTGGCGCTGCGTCTGGCTTCGCTTGGAAGTGATGCGCACGACTCTCGACCGCCTCGGTCGGTCGACGCAGAACATGCTCGCCTTTGCGGACGAGCAATGATGTCTCCCACGGCATGAGACCCCGCGAGCAGCCGACAAACACGCTTACGAATGGTGTCTCGTAACCTCGGTGTCGTAACCCATGAAATATGAGACGTTCCGCAGCGCGATGATCGATAGCCGGGCTGGGTGAGGATCAACATGCCACGGATAACCGTCAATCTGCCCGCGGAGAGCTTCCCACGGTCAAGTGGTACACTATTCTGTACCACTCACCAAGGAGTCATCATGCCCGCAATCACAGCAACTGAAGCACGCAAGAGCCTGTTCGGACTCATCCAGCGCGTCAACGATGACCACACTGCGGTCGAGGTTGTTTCCAAGCACGGCAACGCAGTTATCCTCTCGAAAGACGACTACGACGCAATCACCGAGACCGCTTACTTGCTGCGCAACTCCGCAAACGCTGAGCGTCTACTCGACGCGATCGAGCGCGCTCGACGCGGCGAGTTTGAACAGCACGATCTTCTCGAAGCATGAGCCGCGCGCTCGCGTTCGACAAGAACGGTTGGGAAGACTACGTCTATTGGCAAACCCAAGACCGCAAGACACTCAAACGGATCAACACGCTCATCGCAGACGTGCTCCGCGACCCATTCACCGGGATCGGAAAACCGGAACCACTCAAGCACATCCTCAGCGGCGCCTGGTCGCGGCGCATCGACGAAACGAACCGACTCGTCTACTACGTCACCGACGACCACATTGTGATCCTCCAAGCACGCGATCACTATTGAGGGTCACGATAAACTGCCCTCTTCCGCCGGCCGCCCGCAACTCGCTCCGATCCGCTTGGCCCTCGTTGTAGAAACCCTCAATCGATCCGCTTTATAGAGAGGTCAAGCTGTCTCAAAACCTGAGTGTCTCGTAGCCCATGCGTTCCGAGACACCCCTCTGCGACTCGGATCATGTTCACGCTCAAGCGGCGGCGGTGAGACGTCTCACATCGCTATGGTTTCGAGACAGTTCGTGGCATCAGGCGCGGCACCCTGCCGGAAGCCTGGAAGTTCTCCAGCGTCTTGAGACCCAATGCCAGCAATATGAGCGCGACGAAGACGACAGGAATCTGCCACAACAGGTGGAGGATGTGCAGCGTTGGTCGGGTAAACCCCAGCGCCCTCCATCCAGTACCTGCTCGACGCAGGCCCCAATGGATCACAACCAGCAGCAGAGCCGCATGCACGGGAAGTGTCACCCCCAGCACTACAAGACCGATTTCCCTAGCTCCGGGTACCAAAATAATGACAAGCACCGCTATCCCAAGTGTCAGCACTGTGGCCACAACAGCCGAAAAGAGTGAGGACCAAACTCTGGCGTAAGTTAAGCGGCGAATGAAGATTCGTGGAACTGGATGCGGGCAAAGTAACCACAGAGGGTGGACTAATCGTCATACGCCCATCCTTACGCATCAAAACCCAGCGCATTGAGTGACGTCATGGCAACGGTCGGGGATTTTTACTGGGATAGCATTCAGCACATGGAATCTTCCCCAACGAATGGAGACCGTGAGACCGCGAACAAGTCCGGCCTGATCGCCCGGTATCCCGTTGCAAGTTTCTTCATCCTCGCGCTCGCAATTTCATGGATCGCGTGGAGTCCGTGGTGGCTCGGGCAGGATGGTCTCGGATTGCTCCCGATACCTGGCTCCCTTCAGGTGATAGCACTGGTGAACCCACTTGGCATCTTCGGCCCGGCCGCTGCCGCCCTCATCGTCATCCGAGCCACCGATGGCCATGCCGGAGTCCGTCGCTTCTGGGGACACGTAACTAGTCTTCGACTTGGTCCGCTCTGGTGGAGTGCGGCCCTGTTAGGTGTCCCCGCAATTCTGTTAGTCGGGGTAATACTCCTGCCCGGCACGCTAGGTTCCTTCACGACCGATGGACTGACCGAAGTCCTGATGATCTACCCTGTGCAACTCCTCGGCATCGTCTTCCTCGGCGGCGGCTTGGAGGAAATCGGGTGGCGCGGGTTCGCCCAGCCTAAGCTTCAAAAGAAAACTTCACCGCTGGTGGCAGCACTGCTGATCGGTATCGTCTGGGCCGCATGGCATGCGCCCCTGTTCCTGACTCAAACGTGGGATACACCCCGCAGCACTATTGCGCAGGTTCTGCTGTACGTGGTCGTTGTCATGGGGCTTTCAGTGATCATGGCGTGGGTGCGCAACGGCAGCGGTAGCACCCTTGCTGCGGTCCTGGCCCATTCATCGGTCAATGGATCTCTCGGCGTTTTGGTAGTCGCGTTCCCCGGATCGCTCGTCGAAACTACGAATTGGTGGGGACTTGGCATCATCCTGGCCGCTGCAGTGGTTGCTATGCTGACAAAGGGTCGCCTCGGTGAACGTGAAGTCACCGTGAACGCCCAGTAATAATGGCGCGGCATGCGTAGTCCACGGTGCCCGGTAAGGGTTCCGCTTGCGGGCGCCGAACATCGGCGTTGAGCGCTGGAATCAGACCGCATTCCCGAAGAAGTGTCTCGCAACCTCGGCGTCTCCTAACGCATGGAATGTGAGACATCACTTGTCCAGCGGTTTCGCAACGGAGTGCTCTGTGCAGCTGAGGTGTGAGATACTTGAATACATCAAATACAAGTATTCATGCGGAGGTTATGATGCCGACAACGGTTCGCCTTAAGGACGATATTGAGGCGCGGATCAAGCGACTGGCTGTGCAGACGGGTAGGCCGCAGAGCTTCTACATCAACCAGATGATCGAGCGGGAGATTGACCGGGTTGAGTGGGAGTACTCGATCTTGAGCGACGTCGAGGCTCACCGCGCGGGTCAGCTCGAAACCGTCTCCAATGATGAGCTGAAGGCTGAGCTTGGCCTGGACGATTGAGTACGCACCACGCGTCGTAAAAGCGTTCAAGAAAGATCTCGATCGTGAAATTGTGCGGCGCTTGATCTCGAAGCTCGAAGAGGCTGCCGGGCTGGATGATCCGACCGCGACGGCGAAGCCGATGCGCGGCACTCTCAGGGGGCTGTGGTCGTACAGGATCGTTGGTGGCTACCGAGTGATTGCCGATGTTCAGGCTGACCGGCTTGTGATCTTCGCCGTTGAAGCCGGAGCCAGAAGAGACGTGTACGAGGACTAAAAGAAACAGCCGTCACGGGGCAGGAATCGCACCTCTCCCGTGCCCTGCTCCACCTCTGAAATTCACCTAGTCTTGGGCGGTTCTGAGGGCAGTGCCTACTTCTCGAGGAAGCATCTGCGAGTGGCCCGGGCGTCTCGTAACCTCACCTGTCGCATAACCCATGCGATATGAGACACCGTCAGTGCCCTAGGGATCGAGGTGCGCACACAAGTGTTGAGGACTTCGGACAACATCGAACGTTGACACTATCGGCACCTCCCACACCCGATGAGTAGCCGCGCGGCTATCGTGCGCTTTCCCTCGATCTTCGTGGTCGCGGTCTCTCGGCACGCGATCCGGGTTTGACAATTGCCTCTGTCGCATCGTCGGTCGTCGGTCGTCGGTCGTCGGTCGTCGGTCGTCGAGACAGTTTGGCGCACGGTAGCCGACTATGGCGTCGCTGGCTCAGGGCCGACGCGAACAAGCCGCGCCAGCAGCACCATCGACATTCCGACCATCGCCCCCAGAGCCGTCTCGACAGCACGGTCGATGAGAATGTCGGAAACAGAGGTCGCCGGACTCGACAGGTGCACCATCAGAAGTGCGAGCGGCGTGATGAAGACCAGTGCCGTGCCGTAATGACGGCCGACGAAGATCTCCGCACCGAACTGGCACACGACAACGATGACGATCAACAGCCAGACCGGCGGATGCCCCCACAGCACCAGCGCCGTCACGACCACGCCCGCAATCGTGCCGAACGTGCGGTGCAGCGTGCGCGAAATGGAGTGCGCAGCTCGCACCGGCGGCACGACAGCAACGAGGCTCACAACCGCCCAGTACGAGTGCCCTAGCTCCAGGAGCTCGGCTACTCCCCCGGCAATGATGGCACCGACGGCGAGCTGCCCGATGTTGAGCCACACAGCCGGGTCGCGCCATGCTTGCGGGCGCAGCACTGCTCGCCGAGGCAGCGGCTTCAGAAGCTTGAAACTCGCCGTGACACGATCCACATCACGCCCGAGCCGCAGCAGCCACCCCGACATGGTCACCACGAGCGCAAAGCTCGCCGAGGCGACGGCGATCAGCACGGAGAGGCCGGCCTCGCCCTCGCGCACCGGAATCAGCGCGCACACGAGAAACGCGAACGTGAAGAACACCGGCGTCGGCGGATGCAGCGACAGCGTGCGGCACAGCAGCACGCCGGCAGCGAGCACAACGACGAGCCCACCGACGAGAAGGCCCGTGTTCGGCCCCGTCGTCGAGATGAGCACGCCACACGCGATCAACGCAACGAGCATCGCTCCAGCCGAGCCCGCCGTGCGCAGTCGCGTTCGGTACACCTCGCTGCGGCCGTACAACGACGTGAACGCCCCGAACGACGCATAGAGCGCCAGGTCGAGTCGGCCAAACAGCGCAAGCGTGATCAACGGAACGGCGACAGAGATTCCCGCCCGCGTGGCCACCTCGACGTCGAGCGCGTGCAGCGAATACACCAGCCGCTTCGGCATGTTAGAGCTTCTCGATAGGAGCGATCTTGATCAGGAGCTTCTTTGCGCCCGCGTTGTCGAATTGCACGTGCGCCACGCGCTTCGTTCCCTCACCCGTCACGTTCTGAACACGCCCCTCACCGAAATCAGAGTGACGGATGCGGTCGCCCGCCGCGAGCTCGAGATCACCGTTGTCGCGCACCGTGTTCGTTACCTTGTTGGGCCACTCCTTCTTCTCTGCGCGTGGCAGAGCCTGCGCATCCGTTCCCCGTCTCTGCGACCAGCGGTTGGCATTGAGCGCCCGCGACTGGGTGCCGCCGCGCGAATTGACGGAGCCGGGCGATTGCCGCCACTCGATGAGTTCAGCCGGAATCTCCTGCAGATACCGGCTCGGCATCGCCACGGCGGTCTCGCCGTACTGAGCACGGGTCATGGCGAGCGAGAGAAACAGCCTCTTGCGGGCACGCGTGATGCCAACGTAGAACAGCCGACGCTCCTCGGAGGGACCGCCCGGCTCATTTGCCGACATGCGATGCGGCAGCAGATCTTCTTCGATTCCCGTGAGAAACACGCTGTCGTATTCGAGGCCCTTCGCCGTGTGCAGCGTCATGAGCGAGACGGTTCCACTCGCGTCGTCGAGGTCGTCGGCAGCGGCGACGAGCGACACCTCTGTGAGAAAGTCGAGAAGCGTTCCGTCTGGGTTGTTGCGCTCGAATTCTTTCGTGACGGCAACGAGCTCGTCGATGTTCTCTGCGCGCGCTTCGTCTTGCGGGTCGCGGCTCATGCGCAGCGAGTCGATCAGGCCGCTCTTCTGCATGAGCGTCGTGAGCACCTCGCTCACCTTGCCCTTCTCGGCGAGCGCCGCAGCCTCGTCGAGCACGGCAGACAGGTCGCTGATGGCGCGCGTCACCTTCGGCCCGAAACCCAGAGTGGATGCTTCGCGCAGAGCCTCGCGCAGTGACGTCTCGGCGTTCTCGGCAAAGCTGGCGAGCTGCGTGATTGTCGCCGGGCCGAGGCCGCGCTTCGGTGTGTTGATGATGCGGCGAACGGCGAGCTCGTCTGCGGGGTTCATCACGGCGGTGAGATAGGCGAACGCGTCTTTGATCTCGGCGCGCTCATAGAACTTGGTGCCGCCCATGATTTTGTAGGGAAGCGCCGAGCGCACGAAGATCTCTTCCAGTGCGCGCGTCTGCGCATTTGTGCGGTAGAAGACGGCGACATCGCCGTACGCGACGCCATCCGAGTGAAGCCGCTCGATCTCATCGGCGACGAACTGCGCCTCATCGTGCCCGGAGTACCCGGTGAAGCCGATGATCTTGTCGCCGTCGCCGATGTCTGTCCAGAGCTTTTTGTCTTTGCGATCGAAGTTGTTCGAGATCACCGAGTTCGCCGCCGAGAGGATGTTCTGCGTCGACCGGTAGTTCTGCTCGAGCAGAATCACCTTTGCCCCGGTGAAGTCGCGCTCGAACTCGACGATGTTGCGAATGTCGGCCCCGCGGAACGCATAGATCGACTGGTCGGAGTCGCCCACAACGGTGAGCGACGCCCCCTCGAGCGTTCCCGGCAGAAAGCCGTCGCCCTCTGGCTCGCGCGTGAACTCGCGAATAAGTGAGTACTGCGCATGGTTCGTGTCTTGGTACTCGTCGACGAGAACGTGCCGAAACTTTTTGCGGTACAGCGACGCCACCTGCGGAAACGCGCGAAACAGGTACACGGTCTGCGCGATGAGGTCATCGAAGTCGAACGCGCTCGCCCGCTGAAGCTCGCGCTGATAGTCGCGGAAGATCTCGACGAAGGCGACTTCGTTGGGGTCAGACATATTCGCATTGCGCGCGTAGGCATCGGCATCCGCCAGCTCATTCTTGAGCTTGGAGATCTTTGCCGAGGCATTTGCCGGGGTGAACCCGAACATGTCGGCGTCGTGGCGCTTGATGATGCGCTTGAGCAGCACGCGCGAGTCTGACGAGTCGTAGATTGTGAAGTTCTTGCTGAAGCCGACGTTTTCGGCCTCGCGCCGCAGAATGCGCACGCACGCCGAGTGGAATGTCGAGATCCACATGCCCTCTGTGCGACCGCCGAGCAGATCTTCGACGCGCTCACGCATCTCGGCCGCTGCCTTGTTTGTGAACGTGATGGCAAGAATCTGGCTTGGCCACGCCTCGCGATTTTCGATGAGGCTCGCGATGCGGTGCGTCAGCACGCGGGTCTTGCCCGACCCCGCCCCCGCGACGATGAGCAGCGCCTTGCCTCGGTACTCAACGGCTTCGCGCTGCTGGGGATTGAGACCATCGAGAAGATGATCGGATGCGCTCGCACCGCCACTCGGAATGGCTGCGGTCGGCCAGTCGACGATCACCGGGGTCGTGGAGTCGCCCGCGCCCGGATTGCTGCCGTGTGCGTCAGAAGTCGTGGAACTCGTCATGTTCCGTCAATTCTAGGCTGTGCGGCTGACAGCCCGCGCCTGCACGGCGAGGTCGGTGTGATCGGCGAACACACCGTCGACGCCTGTGGAGAGAATCTCGCCGAACTCGCGCTGCCAGTCGCCGAACGCGCAGGGCTCGTCGCCGAACCGGTGCCGCTTGTCGAGAAACGCGTTCTCGGGGCGCAGCGTCCAGGTGTACACCGTGAGCTCGCGCCGATGCGCGCGCGCCACGAGGTCGCCGACGCTGCGTCCGAGGGGCGTCCACGGCAGCAGGTATCCCTTGTCGACGCTGATGCCGTCGACAACCGCCGCCAGCTCCTCGAGCCCGGCATCGGTGAGGTCGTCCGCGTACGTCGCGGCCGCTGTGCCATCGCGCGCCACCCGGTCGGCTGGGGCGCCCGACTTTTCGATGAGGTAGACGAAGCGCGCATCGATGCCGCGCCCCTTCAGCCGTTCGAGCACGCTGATCTCGAAGCACTCGATCACGAGACCCGTCTTCGCCGCCCACTCCGTGCCCCGAAGCTCGCCCTCCAGAAGGTCGTCAAGCGGCAGACCGATCGATTCGAAGTACGTGGCGTGCTTGATCTCGACGACGATGCCGACGCGACACACAGACGCGTCGTTGTGCTCGCGCAGCAGCTCGAGCAGGTCTGCGAGACGCAGCATCCGCTCTGTCCCGTCGTACTCGGCGCTGCCCGGTCGCAGCTCGGCGATCCGCTCGCGCACCCGCAGCGTCTCCAGCTCGCTCCAGTCGAAATCTTCGGTGAACCAGCCGGTGATCTCCGAGCCGTCAATAGTCTTCGTCGTGCGCCGGTCGGCGAATTCCGGATGCTGCGCCACATCGGTCGTCGCGCCGATCTCGTTCTCGTGGCGCACAACGAGCACGCCGTCTTGCGTTGCAACGACGTCGGGCTCAACGGCGTCTGCCCCGAGCTCGAGGGCGAGCCGGTAGCTCGCGGCCGAGTGTTCGGGGCGGTAGCCGGGGGCGCCGCGGTGTGCGATGACACGTGGGATCATGCGTCAAGGCTAGGGCGCACACATCGCGCGCTCCAAAGAAACTGAGGATTCGCCCGGCACTCTGCGGGAACATAGACGCATCCGATAGCGTTGTACGCAGTATTCCACCCCGATACGAGAGTAGGGATCACGCCTCATGGCCATGAACAACCCGGCATTCCGCAACGCCGGCTTCCAGCGCGGCGGAACGGCCGCAGCGCAGAAGGCGCAGCAGTCGAACATGACAGCTGAGCAGCTGCAGCAGATGTATGAGCAGCCCTCCGCGACGGCAGTCCAGACCGACCGCATGACTGTCGAAGACACGCTGGGCAAATCGATCATCGCGTTCGGCATCCTGCTGGTTGGCGCAGCGATCGGCTGGTTCATTCCGGCTCTGGCGATTCCGGCGGCCATCGCCGGCTTCGTTCTCGCCCTCGTCAACATCTTCAAGAAGGAGCCGTCCGCCCCGCTCGTGCTCGCCTATTCGGGTGTTCAGGGGCTGTTCGTCGGTGGAATCTCCGGCATTTTCGAGGTTATGTACCCCGGGATCGTGAGCCAGGCCCTCCTCGGCACCGTCGTTGTCTTCGGCGTCACATTTGCCCTCTTCGCGAGCGGCAAGGTTCGTGCCTCCAAGCGGGCGACAAAGGTATTCATGATCGCGATGATCGGCTACGCCGCCTTCTCGCTGATCAACCTTGGTCTGATGATCTTCGGTGTGAACGACGACCCGTGGGGTATGCGCGGTGCTGAGATCATGGGCATCCCGCTCGGCCTGATTCTCGGCGTGCTCGTCGTGATCATGGCCGCGTACTCGCTCGTGCTCGACTTCGACTTCATCAAGCGCGGCTCAGAGAACGGGCTGCCCCGCAAGTTCGCCTGGACCGGCGTCTTCGGCATCGTCATGACTGTCGTGTGGCTCTACCTCGAGATTCTGCGCATGATCGCAATCGCCCGCGATTAGCCAGCACATCTGAGATACCAAAAAGTGTCGCTGATTCCTCTGGAGTCAGCGACATTTTTTGGCATCTCACCTGAGGCTCCGCATGGATGACAGCAGCGAGTGCTAGCATTGATGGCAGACGGAGGAATTTCTCATGGCTGCGATCAGCGTGCGTGATCTCGATGATGACGTCAAAGCAAAGCTTCGAGCTCGGGCGGCCGCCAACGGCCGTTCTATGGAGGCGGAGATTCGCCTCATTCTGAGCGATTCTGTGAGCGATGCAGCGCAGCCGGTCGGCCTCCTTGATTTCCTCTTGGAGGGCGCTCAGCGCATTGGCGGAGTCAACCTGACGCTCCCTCCACGGTCAGATAGGCCGCGTTCGCCGGATTTCTCAGAGTGATCGTCGTCGATTCGAACATCGTGTCTGAGGTGATGCGGCCATGGCCCGCGCCTCAGCTCGTCGCCTGGATACGCTCTCATTCTCCCGAGGAACTCGTCACGACAGCAGTTACGGTGGCAGAAATCAGGTATGGGATTGCGCGACTTCCCGAGGGGCTGCGACGAACTCAACTCACGGCACTGGCCGAGCAAGCACAGCAGTTGTTCGGAGAGTTCGTCCTGCCGTTCGACACGGCGGCGGCACGCGCATACCCACAGATCGTGAGTTCTCGAGATGCGGAGGGACGACCGATCAGCGGGTTCGACGCGCAGATAGCCGCAATCTGCGTGAGCCGTGGATTCACTCTCGCGACGCGGAACGTCAGCGATTTTGAGAGTCTCGGTCTCACCATCATCGATCCCTGGTCGACGACGTAGACAATGAAGCGATGACCGCGCACCGCCACCGCTTCGACCTTGACCGCATCGGTGCAGGGCTCGTCGTCTCGCAGGCAGCGGACGAGCTCGCAAACGCCTGCGCATCGGGGGCGGTCGTCGTCACGGCCCCGCCGGGAACAGGCAAGACAACCGTCGTGCCACCCCTCCTGGCCAATCTGCAGCGCGGCACGGGACGCGTCATCGTCACTCAGCCTCGGCGCGTCGCCGTTCGCGCCGCCGCCCGGCGTATCGCCGAGCTTGACGGCTCCCCGCTCGGCGGCCCCGTGGGCTTCACCGTACGCGGCGACCGGCGTGTTTCTGACTCCACCCGCATCGAGTTCGTCACCCCCGGTGTTCTCCTGCGGCGGTTGCTCAGCGATCCCGGCCTCGAGGGCGTCGACGCCGTCATCCTCGACGAAGTGCACGAGCGCTCCCTCGACGGCGATCTGCTGCTCGGCATCCTGACCGAAGTGCGCTCCCTGCGCGACGATCTGACGCTCGTCGCGATGTCAGCCACCCTCGACGCCGCGGCCGTCGCCGACCTCATCGGAGCCCGCGTCGTCGACGCTCCCTCGACACTCCACCCGCTGACCGTTGACTACCGACCCCCGAGCGGCCCGCGCCTCGGCACCCGCGGAGTGACGAGGGAGTTTCTCGATCACCTCGCCGATACCGCCCTCAACGCGCAGCGCACGGACGGCTGCGACGCGCTCGTCTTCGTACCGACCGCGCGCGATGTCGACGAACTCGTGACGCGGCTGCGCTCACGCTCTCAGGCGTCGTCCGTCGACGTGCTTCCGCTGCACGGACGCTTGGGCCCACGGGATCAAGATCGCGCAACGTCGGGCCGGCAGCATCCCGCAGACTCGCCTCGCATCGTCGTGAGCACCTCGCTTGCCGAGAGCTCACTCACGGTTCCCGGAGTCAGGTTGGTTGTGGACGCCGGGCTGTCGCGCGAGCCTCGTCGCGATCAGGCCCGAGGCATGTCGGGCCTCGTCACCGTCAGCTGCTCGCGCGCGAGTGCCCATCAGCGAGCGGGCCGTGCGGCGCGGCAGGGCCCCGGTCGGGTTGTGCGCGCCTACAGCGAAGCTGATTTCGCCGCGTTTCGTCCGGACGTGGACCCCGAGATCACGGCGACAGATCTCACCGACGCCGCCCTCGTGCTCGCCGCGTGGGGAACACCAGAGGGACGTGGGCTTCCGCTGCTCACCGCCCCGCCCGCGGAATCGCTCCGGCAGGCTGTCGCGACCCTCGAGGCACTCGACCTGATCGACGACAACGGTCGGCCAACGGCGCTCGGAGCGCGCATCGCCTCGCTGCCTCTCGGAGCCCGCGAGGCCCGCGCGCTGCTTGTCGCCACCGGCCGGATCGTCGATGAGAAGACAGCGCTTCCGCGGGTCGATCCCCGCAACGCCGCCGAGGTCATCGCCGCGCTCTCCGGTGACGCGCGTGAGCCCGGCGCCGACCTCGATGCACTCCTGCGCTCGCTGCGACGCGGCGAGAACCGCGGCACGGCGCGGTGGCGCACCGACGTCGAACGGCTCACGCGAATCGTCGAGAGGATGCCGGCACCGCGCGGTTCCGACGCGCCACCGGTCAACGTGGGGCCGCAGAGCGCCACGGGCGTCATCGCCGCGCTGTCGCGACCAGAATGGATCGCCCGCCGCGCCGATTCGGAATCCCGCAGCTACCTCCTCGCCAGCGGCACGCGCGCTGCCCTTCCCGAGGGGTCACCGCTCATCGGGAGCGAGTGGATCGCCGTGTGCGGCGTGCAGCGCGCCGAAGGCCGTGCCGCCGATGGAACCGGTGCTGTGGTGCGACTCGCTGCGGCACTGCACGACGAGGATGCCCTTCGCACCGGCCAGGTCACAGAGTCTCGGCAGACCAGCGTCGAGAATGGGCGCCCCCGCGTCCGACTCGAACGCCGGGTCGGTGCGATTCTCGTGTCGTCGACGCCCTCGGCGCTGCGTCCAGGCGAGACCACGGCGGCACTCGCCGCGCATCTCAGGGCCGCGGGCCCCGGCATCCTGCCCTGGTCTGACGCCGCGACAGCGCTGCGTCGCCGCCTCGCGCTCGTGCACCGACAACTCGGCGCCCCGTGGCCCGATGTCACCGACGCGGCGCTCCTCGAGCGTCTCGACGACTGGCTCGGCCCCGACCTGAGCGCCGCACCACGCGGTTCGGCCTCTCTGGCCAATATCGATGTCGCCTCGGCGCTGCGACGCCTGCTGCCCTGGCCGGAGGCCGGGCGTCTCGACGCGCTCGTACCCGAGCGACTCGAGGTTCCCTCCGGCTCGCGTGTGCGCATCGACTACCCAGCGGATCCCTCCTCGCGACCGATCGTCGCCGTGAAGCTGCAAGAGGTCTTCGGCCTTGCCGAGACCCCTCGCCTTGTCGAGGGCAGCGTCGCCGTGCAGTTCCATCTGCTCTCGCCAGCCCGCCGCCCCCTCGCCGTGACAGACGACCTTGCGTCGTTCTGGAACGGCGCGTATCAGGATGTTCGCCGAGAAATGCGCGGCCGGTATCCGAAGCATCCCTGGCCGGAAGATCCGTGGTCGGCGCCCGCGACAGCGCGCACGCGGAGCCGCACGAAGTGACACGCCGAAAAGTGTCGCTCATCCCATCGGGGTACGAGACACTTTTTGGCATCTCATTTGAAACGGGATTGTTCGCGGAGCTACGCGGTCTTGAGGATGTCGGCGGTGAACCCGTGCACGCGTTCGAGCAGCCGCTGCGACCTGGTCTCGACGAGATCGGGCTGAAGCGGCTGCGATGGCGTAATGCGAATCAGCATGGGGCACGCGAGATCCTCACAGATGTAGGTGCCGATCGTGTTGCCGTTCAGCCCAGCCTCCCCTGCCCGCGGCGCGCTGAACATGCGCACCTGCGTCGCGGGCTGCGATGATCGGCAGAATGAGCACATTGCGGCGATGCCGCGTGTGAGACCTCCGGATGCCGCACGCACGACGACGCCGACAGGCCGGTCACCCGCCCAGTGCACGATGTAGCCGAGCCGAGCAGCTTGTGGATCACGCCAGCCCAAGAACTCGCGCTCGTGCCAGATCGTCTCGTGCAGCCCGGGGAGCGGCAGCCGATCGAGCTGCTCGGGCGTTGCATTCACAAATGACGAGCGGATGTCGTCTGCGGTCAACGGCCTCATTCCAGCATCCTGCCTCTGGACGGGCAACAGTTCAAGTGTGCAGTACTCGGGCCCGTCAACCGCAACATAATCTCCCACCATTTCTCCCGGCTGCTCGACGTCACGAAAAGTGCCGAGGATCGCAGAGTCAACGCCAGCTTCTGGCACCCCGACAGACACTGGCAGGGATCCGCACTCGACGAGCCACAGCCAGCGAGTCCGAGCAGCGCTCCAGAAGCCATAAGAAGCCCCGCTGTGCGTGTTCGCCATCGAACTGCCATGTCCTGACTCTCGCAATAGCGGTCGCTTGGCTCACTGCCGGTAGGATCCATCTCAGCCGAGCCAAAACTCGGGTAGCTCGAACGATCGGGAGCACGGTGCACAGCAACGACATGATCATGCTCGCACTCGAGTTTGCGACGTGGATCGCCTTCGGCATCTGCGCGCTTCTCGCCGTGGCAGCGCTTGTCGTTCGCCTGACGAGCGGCCAGTGGGAGCGCACACAGGCCTACGTCATCGACGACGGAGACCGCACGTTCGTGCGGTGGTTTCACGATGCCGGAACCAGCGCGGGCGAAGCCCAGCTCAGCCGCGCGCAGGTTGCCCACCTCGACGGTCGCCTCGAAACCGAGCTGTACTACCGGGTGAACCGCCCAGGCACGATCCGCTTCCATCAACCACGCTCACACGCGCGCGCCCTCGGCTTCTGCGCTCTCGGGTTTCTGGTGGTCGGCATCGCAACAACCGTCGCCCAGCTCTTTCTGATGGGCGTGTAACCCGGCGCCAGCCCGTCCTCCAGACCGGCGGGCTCAGAGAGTCACTCCCACTCGATGGTGCCCGGCGGCTTCGAGGTGATGTCAACGACGACGCGGTTCACTTCTTCGACCTCGTTCGTTATGCGGTTCGAGATGCGCGCAAGCACGTCGTAGGGAACGCGCGTCCAGTCCGCGGTCATCGCATCTTCGCTCGATACAGGGCGCAGCACGATCGGGTGCCCGTAGGTGCGGCCATCGCCTTGCACCCCGACGGAGCGCACGTCGGCGAGAAGCACGACGGGGCACTGCCAGATCTCGCTGTCGAGACCCGCTGCCGTGAGCTCGGCGCGCACGATGGCATCTGAGCGGCGGAGCACATCGAGACGCTCGGCCGTCACCTCGCCGATGATCCGGATGCCAAGTCCTGGCCCGGGGAACGGCTGACGCCCAACGATGGCGTCGGGAATGCCGAGCTCGCGCCCGATTGCCCGCACCTCGTCTTTGAACAGCGCGCGAAGCGGCTCAATGAGCTCGAAGTCGAGGTCGTCAGGCAGCCCGCCGACATTGTGGTGGCTTTTGATATTTGCGGTTCCCGTGCCGCCACCAGACTCGACGACGTCGGGGTAGAGCGTGCCCTGCACGAGATACTTGATCGGCGCGCCGCCGATGGCCTTCGCCTCTTCGACGAGGTCGCGCTGCACCTTCTCGAAGGTGCGAATGAACTCGCGGCCGATGATCTTGCGCTTCTGCTCGGGGTCGGAGACGGCCTCGAGGTGGCCGATGAACGTGTCTGCGGCATCGACGGTGACCAGGCGCACGCCCGTCGATTCGACGTAGTCCTTCTCCACCTGCTCGCGCTCGCCCTGCCGCAGCAGACCGTGGTCGACGAACACGGCGGTGAGCTGATCGCCGATCGCCTCGTGCACAAGCGCTGTCGAGACAGCCGAGTCGACGCCGCCCGAGAGCGCGGAGATGACGCGGGCATCGCCCACCTCGGCACGGATGCGCTCGACCTGCTCGGCAATCACGTTTCCCGAGTTCCAGTCTGCGGGAATGCCAGCGGCCGTGTGCAAGAAGTTCTCGAGAACGTTCTGACCGAACGCCGAGTGCTTCACCTCGGGGTGCCACTGCACGCCATACAGGCAGCGGTCGTCGTTGCCGAACGCCGCAACCGGAGTGGATGCCGTCGTGGCGAGCACGTGAAAGCCCTCCGGCGCCTGAGCCACCGAATCGCCGTGACTCATCCAGACGGTCTGCTCAGCAGGCTGTCCGCTCAGAAGTATGCCGCCATCGCCCGTGAGCGACGCAGCCGTCGATCCATACTCGCGCTTGCCCGTGTGCGCGACATCGCCGCCGAGGGCGCGCGCCATCACCTGAAATCCGTAGCAGATGCCGAGGGTCGGGATGCCGAGATCGAAGACCTCGCTGTCGAAGCCGGGAGCTCCTTCGGCATAGACGCTCGACGGCCCGCCCGAGAGAATCATGCCGACGGGCTGCTTGGCGCTCACCTCAGCGGCAGTGATTGTGTGGGGAACGATCTCTGAGTACACGCCGGCCTCGCGCACGCGACGCGCGATCAGCTGCGCGTACTGTGCTCCGAAATCGACGACGAGAACCGGCCGCTGGGCCGTGGTCTGCTCGCTAATTGGTTGCCTCCTGTGTTTCGGCATCACGGGTCTGATCATCACGGGCACTGCGCTCTGCGAGGTACGCTCTCACGCGCTTCGCCATTCTCGCCTCGACGATGAATGACAGAAACGGCACGACGCCGCCCAGCGCGATCAGAACAAACGTCATCAGCGGCCAGCGCATGAGGCTCCACAGCCTGAAGTCGGCAAACAGATACACGACGTAGAACCAGCCGTGCACGACGAGAACACCGATCGAGAGATTGATGGCCGCAACGCTGCCGCTCGGAACAAAAGCGAGAAAACCGTAGGCGCCGCCGAGCTCGAGCTCAAGGCCGAACGCGTATTTCATCAGCATCTCGATGCACAGTGCGAGCAGCAGCACACCCGTGATGATCGAGGCGACCTGATACAGCTTGAGGGCACCCGGAATTTTGGGCAGATCGGATGCTTTTGGTTCAAGTGCCATATGTCTAGTTTACTTTCTCGCTCGACGCGCCGTTTGCCGCTTCCGCCAGTTCGCGCTCTTCGATGTCGCGTTCCCAGGCGTCCTTCACAATGCGGAACCAGAGGAACACGGCGAACGCGGCGAAAACCACCCATTCGATGGCGTAGAAGATGTTCAGCCAGTTGATCTCCACCTCTTGCTCTGGCGGAGGCGAGTGGATGGCCGTCAACCCCTCGGGGGCCGTATCTGCGACAACGTAGGTTTCGTAGACGTCGACGCCGTCCATCTCCTGCCACTCGTTGACGAACCACGCGGGCGCCATCGTCGAGATCTCGTGTGGGGCATCTTCGTCGAGCTCAGGAAACTGCGCCGAGAGCACACGACCGGTGACGGATACCCATGAGCGCTGCTGGGCGTTCAGTCGCTCGGCGACAGCATCCGCCTTCTGCCGTGATGCCGCCCAGCCAAGGCCGACGGCGAGCGCATCACCCTGCTTTGTGACGAGATGCCCCGAAACCCAGTAGCCGGTCTCCCCGTCGTTCACCCTGTTTGTGACGACAAGGTAGTCGCCCGGAACGAACTCACCCTCGACGTTCACGATCTGCCCGACACGCTCGGTGCGCAGCAGGCTGCCTGTGTCGACGATCTCGGTGAGAGGCTTCACCGTCTCGGTCGGCGCCGTCTGCTGCGTTGGGGCCGCGCGGTACGCACGCTCGAGCTGCCATTTGCCGAGAGCGGCGAAGGCCGCGGCGATCGCGAGTGCCAAAACAAGCAGCGCGATCCAGCGCGGCATGATCATTGTGCGAAACAGCGTGCGGGGCTGATCCGGATCGCGACGGGAAATGGCGCTCACTCTTTCGGCAGGCTCAGATGCTCCCCTGCGGGAACACCTTCGACTTTAGCTGTTCGACGCTGTGGGCACGCTGAGCCGACTGTCGTGCTCGCCGAGGCGACGCAGGCCCTCGTCGATGCTCACCTGCGGGGCCCACTCAAGGTCTCTCTGCGTCTCGCGCTGGTCAAACCAATGCGAGGTCGAGAGCTGCTCGGCGAGAAACCTCGTCATCGGGGGTTCGTCTCGCCCGGGCCGGATGCTCCACAGTCGCTCGACGAGGCTGCCTGCCACCGTGGCAATGCCCGCCGGAATGCTGAAGCGCGCGGCGGCAACGCCCGCCGCTGCGCAGATGCCGGCCATCAGCTCGGCGACAGGGCGCGGTTCGCCGTTCGTGATCACGTAGCGGCGGCCGCCGAGGTGCTCTGCCCGCTCGAACGCGGCGACGATGCCGCTCGCTGCATTGTCGATGTAGGTGCTGTCAATGAGCGCGGTTCCGTCGTTGAGAAGCGGAAGCGTCCCGCGGCGCGCGCGGTCGACGATGCGCTCGACAAGCTGCGTGTCCCCCGGGCCCCACACCAGATGAGGGCGCACGGCGACGACACTCAGGTCTGCGCTGTTTCGTGCGAGTGCCAGCAGCTCGCCCTGTGCCTTCGTCCGCGCGTAGTCGCCACGTGCATTCTCGGGGTCAGCAGGTTCGGCGCCGACGCCGGCAAGCGACGAGCCGGTGTGGGCGACTGACGGCGACGACACCTGCACGATGCGTTGCACGCCGGTGCGCTCGGCCGCGTCGAGAAGCGTTCGCGTGCCGTCGACATTGACGCGGCGAAAGTCACCGCGCTCTCCCGCGAGCGACACTTTGGCTGCCAGATGCACAACGCCGTCAACTCCGGCGAGTGCGGCAGAGACGAGGTCGCTGTCGGTGATCGATCCGCGCACGTCGCGCACGCCCTCGATGCCAGACGGGCTGCGCTGCAGCGTGCGCACATCGTGCCCTGCGTCGCGCAGCTGTGTTGCGACGGTGCGCCCGAGCAGCCCGCTCGCGCCGGTGACGACGACGATCATGGTGCGACCAGCCGATTGCCAGCCAGCATCCGTTCGGCCCACGCCGACAAGCGCGACCGATCGATCTTCGAATTGTGCCGAATGTCGGTGGGAAGCCGCTGCACCTCGAGAACGGCGACGAGCGGCAGCGTCGTGCTCGCCCGCACCCGCGCGGCGAGGTCGAGCCCGACGAATCGGGGAGCCCGTGTTCCCCGCATCGTCTCAATGACGGCGACGGCCTGGCGCAGCCCATCGGGGCCGATGCCCACGACGGCGGCCCGGCGCACCTCGGCGATGCGTTCGAGGTCCTGCTCGGGCCCGACGGGCGCGACAGGCCCGTCGCCCGTGACGATCGTGTGCTGCACACGACCCTCGACCCACAGCCGCCCCTCCGCATCGAGATGGCCGATGTCGCCTGTGCGGTGCCAGCGGCCTGCAGGCGGTACATCCCGGGTCGCGCGACGGTCTGTCAGCCACAGCCTGTCGTAGCGCTGCTTGAGATGCGGCGCTGAGATGAGAATCTCGCCGAGCACGCCCGGGGCGGCGGATGCTTCTCCTGTCGCGTCTCCGGCGGAATCAAGACAGCTGATGAGCACGCGGTTGTCGCCGAGCGGCGTGCCGACGCAGACGCCGCGGTCGTCGGCATCGCGAACGACTCGAATTCCGTCGAGCGTGACGTCTGTGACGAGCAGACACTCCGTCATGCCGTACGGCGTATGCGGTGTCGCATTCGGCATGAGCTCGGCGGCCGAGGCGAGCAGCCGCTCGCTGATCGGCGCGCCCGTCGAGAGGAAGGTGCGCACCGTCTCGAGTGCCGCGCGGTCGTCTGGCGTGAGAGCGCCCGCCGTCGCGACGACATTGAGAATGGATGCCGGTGAGAGAAACACGATGCGGGCATTCGATGCGCGCACGGCTGCCGCGACGGCCACCGCGGTGAGCGTGCGCGGAGAGCTGATGTCCATGTCGGGCGTCACCGAGCGCGTTCCCAGGGCCGGGCCGAGTAGCGCAAACGGGGCGAAGCCCGTGACGAGCCCGGTTTCGGGCGTCACGTCGAAGTGCGCGGCAACCACATCGCGCATTGCCGACAGCTGGGCGTGCGTGTAGACAACTCCCTTTGCCGGCCCCGTCGATCCCGAGGTGAACAGCACAGCGGCGACGTCGTTCGCCGTCGGCTCGTCGGGGAGCCGCTCGACGTTGCCCGCCTCGAACAGGTCGCTCAGCGTATGCGTCACGCCGAACGCCGAGGCAGAGAGGCGCGGCAGCGTCGCCGTCGAGATGCGCTGCCCCGGCCAGCCGAAAACACGCGCGGCGCTGAGTGCGCGAGCATCCCCGATCACGACGTCGGGGCGTGCCCCGCGAATCGCACGGCTGAGCCCGCGCACGCCGAGCCCGGCGTCGGCCACAACGACGACGGCGCCGATGCGCAGACAGGCGTAGATCGCCGCGGTGAGGGTCGGCCCCGGCTGAACGAGCAGCGAGACCCGGGAGCCCGAACGCACGCCGATGCGATGAAGTCCGGATGCCAGTTGGCGCACCCGCGTCGAGAGCTGCCTCCAGCTCACACGGAGCGGCTCGCCGCTCGTCGTCATATCGGTGACGGCGAGACTCGAGTCGTCGCTGTGCTCATCGAGTCGGCTCCACAGCGGAGTGAAGTCGGGGTGTGCAGCGACAGCATCCTGACTCGCCGCCTCTGCGGGTTCTGCGGGTTCTGCGTCGATGCTCTCGGCCAGCCAGTCGAGAATCGCGGGCCCGTAGTCAACGTCTTCGGCGAGAAGATGCCCTGCCTCTTCGAAACGGTGCACGCGCGCGTGCGGCATGCGCTCGATGAGGTCGCCGAGGTAGCGGTCGCTGAAAATCGGATCGCGCGGGCCCCACAGCAGCAGCGCGGGAACGTCGAGCCGTGTCACCTGGTCGGCGATGGCGTCGAGAGTCGCCCGGCTTTCGTGATGGGCCGTAGCGGGAATGTCTTCGACGAACCCCTCGATTCCCTGGCGACGAGCTGTCTGCCTGTATGGCGCCCTGTAGGCTGCGGCAACGTCTGGCGACAGAGGTGGGTGCGCGAGCGACAGCGTCACGTCGAGAAAGGTGCTCGTCTTCGACGTTGCCGTCGCCACGACGCCCCGAGCACCCGCAAGGCGCAGCGGCGCTGGAATGGGCACATCCTCTGGTTGGTGCACCGCCGTGTTCAGCAGGGAAACACCGGCAAGCTCGGCGCGGTGTCGGCATGCCCAGCCGAGAGAGATGACGCCGCCCCAGTCGTGCCCGAGCGTGACGATCGGCCCAGTGAGACCCAGCTCGGCAGTGAATGCCGAGAGATCATCGACGCGCTGAGCAAGCGTTCGATGCAGCCCCGTCCGCTCGGAGAAGCCCATCTCAAGCTGGTCAACGGCGACGACCCGCCACGGACGGTCATCGTCGGTCTGCGACACGAGCGCTCTCCACAGATACGACCACGTGGGATTGCCGTGAACGGCAAGGATGGTGCCCGCGGGGGTCGCGTCGTGTTCTGCCAACTCCGCAGAATTGTCGAGGTAGTGCCAGGTGCGCGAGCTGCCCTCGTCGATGCCCACGCCGGGCACCGTCACAAGGTGGCTGTATGCGGGATCGAGCCCGGGCAGGTCCGCCGGCGGCGTCGATGCCGCCAGCACGGTGAGCGAGTCTCGAGAACTCACCACGCCAATTCCATCATCGCGGTGTTCAGACCGGAGCCGACACCCATGAGCAGAACACGGTCACCCTTCTTAAGGCGCTCCTTCTCTTCGGCAAGCGTGATCGGAATCGATGCGGGTCCGACGTTTCCCAGCCACGGGAAAGTGATGGGAACCCGGCGCCTATCGAGCTTCGCAGCTTTGACGATGGCACTCGTGTGCACCTCGGAGACCTGGTGGGTGATGTAGCGATCCATCGCACCCCAGTTCCACTCCTTCGATGCTTCCTTCCACGCCGAAACCACCAGGTCGAGGCCGCCCTTCAGCAAGGCCTTCGCATCGGTGAACATGCCGTCTGTGCTGCCGACGCACAGCTCGTGAAATTGCGTTGCCGCGCGCGTCACGCCGCCGAGAATGCGGTGACCCTCCGGGTGTCCGTCGACGGGTCCGATGACGGCGGCCGCCGCACCCGAGCCGAGCGTCAGCGACGCGAACTCGCTCATGAAGCCGTCTCGTCCGACGTCGTCGCGCAGCAGACGAGTCACCGTGTTGTCCTGAATCTCATCGGCATCCTCGCCGTTCACGATGAGCGCGTAGCGAATCTGACCGGCGTCGATCATGCCCGCCGCAAGGCTTGTGCCGTTGACGAACCCGAGGCACGCGTTCGCCAGGTCGAAGTTGATTGCCGAACTCGGCAGGCCGAGCCCATGGTGAAGGCGCACGGCGACAGACGGCTCGAGGTGCTTTCGGGTAACCGACGTGTTCACGATGAGCCCGATATCGGATGCCGAGATGCCGGCTTCGTCGAGCGCTCTGCGACCCGCGGCCACCGTTGCATCGTCGGAGTTCTCGCCCTCGGCCCAGTTGCGGCGCTCCGTCACTCCGGCGACGCGTTCGAGAAGGCTCCCCGGAAGCCGGAGCCGCTTGAGCGACGCATCGAGGCGCAGCTCGATGTCTGCAGACGTCGTCACCCGAGAGGGCAGGGTGCTCGCAACCGAAAGCAGAGCCGCATTGCTAAATCGCGTTGTCGCATTGCCAGCCACATATCCTCCGGACTCGCGGGCTTGTTCCGCAAACACCCCAGTTTATCCGTGCGCCCACTGAGCGTGCCCTGTGCCCTGTGTGATGCACAGGGCGACGACACGGGACACACAGGTCCCGCCGAGCCGCTCAGGCTCGCGAGATCGCTCAGGCCTGCGAGATATCTGGCGCCTCCAAGCGAACGCGCTCGGCGGATTCATCGTCGGGCTGCTCTTGCGACGCTCGCTCGGCGGCGACGCGCTGCAGGTAATACGTCACCTCAGACTCCTTCTTCGCGGCATCCCAGCCGAGTGCCTCTCCCATGAGCGCGGCAACGACAGGGGCGGCCGAGACGCCGCGGTCCCACGCCTCGATCGAGATGCGCGTGCGCCGGGCGAGCACGTCTTCAATGTGCAGCGCGCCCTCGCTGGTTGCCGCATACACGACCTCGGCCTTGATGTAGTCGTCTGCGCCGGGAAGCGGCTCCTGCAACTCAGGATTGTCGCGCACGAGGTCGAGGATGTCGTCGGCGAGCACACCGTAGCGGTTGAGAAGGTGCTCGACCCGCACCTTGTGCACGTCGAACTTGCGCGCGATCTTTCCGCGCTTGTTCCACGCGGCCTGGTAGCCCTCGGCACCGAGAAGCGAGATGTTGTCTGTCGCCGACTCGGGAATCTTTCCATCGAGCGCGTCGACTGCCGCGTCGATCGCGTCCTTCGCCATAATGCGGTACGTCGTCCATTTGCCGCCGGCAACCACGACGAGGCCGGGAACGGAATGCGCGACGATGTGCTCGCGCGACAGCTTCGACGTCTCGTCGCTCTCGCCCGCGAGAAGCGGCCGCAGCCCCGCGTAGACGCCCTCGACGTCATCGCGCGTGAGCGGCACGGCGAGCACGCTGTTGACGTGCTCAAGCAGATAGTCGATGTCCGCGGCCGTCGCGGCGGGGTGAGCCTTGTCGAGGTACCAGTCGGTATCTGTCGTGCCGATCAGCCAATGCCTGCCCCACGGAATGACGAAGAGAACGCTCTTCTCTGTGCGCAGGATCATGCCCATTGTCGACTGGAAGCGGTCGCGGGGAACAACGAGGTGAATGCCCTTCGAGGCGCGCACCTTGAACTGGCCCCGCTCCCCCACCATCGACTGCGTCTCGTCTGTCCAGACGCCCGTCGCGTTGACGACCTGCTTCGCCTTCACGTCGAAATAGGTGTCGGTCTCGAGGTCGTGCGCCTTCACGCCGACGACGCGCTGTCCGACCTTGAGAAAGCCTTCGACGCGCACGCGGCTTGCCACGTGGGCCCCGTACGCCGACGCTGTGCGAGCAAGCGTTGCGACGTAGCGCGCGTCATCGACCTGCGCGTCGTAATACGTGAGTCCACCGACGAACGCATTGCTGCGCAGCGACGGAATCGACTTCTGCATCTGCCGCTTCGTCAGGTGCCTGTGGTGCGGAACGCCCGGGGGACGCAGTCCCGTGTAGCTGAAGATGTCGTACAGCATCATGCCGGCGCCGATGTAGATGCGCTCCCAGACGGGCTTGGTCAGCGGGTAGAGAAAGCGCACGGGCTTCACGAGGTGCGGAGCAATCCGCTGAAGAAGCAGCCCGCGTTCGATGAGCGCCTCACGCACCAGACCGAAGTCAAGCTGTTCCAAATACCGGATGCCGCCGTGAACGAGCTTCGACGACCGGCTCGACGTTCCGCTCGACCAGTCGCGTGCCTCGAGCAGTCCCGTGGAAAGACCGCGTGTAGCGGCATCCATGGCACTTCCGGTGCCCACGATTCCGCCGCCGATCACGAGAACGTCGAGTTCCTTCGAGCTCATCTCCTCGATCGCGTCGATTCGCTCCTGTGGACCCAGTTTCTTCGACCGCGCGACGGTCTTCTTGGCGCTCATTCAGAACCTCCATCAACGTGAGCCTGTCGAATGCTCACGCCCTTGGTTCGACGCTAACGCAGTCGGTACGGCGCGACAACTACTTCGACCCTCTGAAACTCTTTGAGGTCGCTGTATCCGGTCGTCGCCATCGAGCGCTTGAGCGCCCCGAGCAGGTTCGCCGTGCCGTCTGGTGTCGTCGCCGGGCCGTAGATGATCTCCTCGAGAGTGCCCGTTGTTCCCACCTCGACGCGATTGCCTCGCGGCAGCTTCGCGTGGTGAGCTTCCGCACCCCAGTGAAAGCCTCCGCCGGGGGCGTCGCTCGCGCGAGCAAACGTCGTTCCGAGCATCACGGCGTCTGCACCGCAGGCGATCGCCTTGACGATGTCGCCCGACGTTCCGAGCCCGCCGTCGGCGATCACGTGAACGTAGCGCCCGCCCGACTCGTCGAGGTAGTCGCGGCGCGCTCCAGCGACGTCGGCGACAGCAGTCGCCATGGGGGCATGGATGCCGAGGGTGTTGCGCGTCGTCGATGCTGCACCGCCGCCGAAGCCGACGAGCACACCGGCGGCACCCGTGCGCATCAGGTGGAGCGCCGCGGTGTACGTTGCTGCTCCCCCGACGATCACGGGAACGTCGAGTTCGTAGATGAACTTCTTGAGGTTGAGCGGCTCCTGGTTCTGCGAGACATGCTCGGCAGAGACCGTCGTTCCGCGAATGACGAAGAGGTCGACGCCGGCGTCGACAACCGTCTGGTAGAACTCCTGCGTGCGCTGCGGCGAGAGCGAGCCGGCGACGGTGACGCCCGCCGCGCGAATCTCCTCGAGCCGCGCGGTGATCAGCTCTGCTTTGATCGGCTCGGAGTAGAGTTCCTGCATCCGGGCGACGACCGTCTCGGCTGGCAGGCTGCGAATCTCCTCGAGGATCGGCTCGGGGTTCTCGTAGCGCGTCCAGAGTCCTTCAAGATCGAGCACGCCGAGCCCACCGAGCTGGCCCATCATGATCGCCGTGCGCGGAGAGACGACGGAGTCCATCGGCGCGGCGATGAAGGGCGTATCGAACGTGTAGGCGTCGATCGTCCACGTCGTCGAGACATCTTCGGGGTCGCGTGTTCGCCGGGAGGGCACGATCGCAACGTCGTCGAACGAGAAGGTGGTGCGTGCCCGCTTGGCGCGGCCGATTTCTGTTTCTTGACTCACGGCTTCCACCCTATCGCGCTGCGCGAATCCCACATCGCGGTCCCGGAGCACTCACGTAGGGCACAGCGCCGGGCTGAGGCTGCTCACACCGAGGAGCTTGCACTCATCCGGCCCGTCCCCACGAAAGCGAGTGCTGCGGAGATACCATGCTGAGTGCGCAGGCTCTTATCCGCGCGACATCGACACGGAGAATGCGGGAGGGTGAATGCGAGCAACGACACACAAGTCGTCGACGGCGACGAGCAACACGGTCTCACGAGTCAACCGCACAGCCATCGTCGAGGCTCTCCGCGAAGAGGGGCCCCTCTCGCGCCAGCAGATTGGCGTATTCACCGGCCTCAGCCCTGCTACGGTCAATCGTCTCACCGCGAACCTGATCGACGAAGGCCTTGTCGCGCGTCAGGGCCAGATTCCGTCGACAGGCGGCCGCCCCTCGGTGCTGCTGAGCTACACCGGCGGCACACAGCTTGTCGCCTGCATTCAGGTGCGCGCTGACCGTGCACGTGGCGCGCTGATCGATTTCGACTCTCATTTTGTGCACCGCGCCGACGCGGTGTTCGACGACCTCCCGCCAGCCGATTCACACACGACCGTTGAGACTGATGTGCGCCTTTCTCGCACGCTCGAGCTCCTCGACGATCTCTTGGAAACCGCACGGGAACTCGGCACCCCGTGCGTCAGTGTCGGAGTGTCTGTGCCGGGCGTCGTGACGCAGCCCGATGGCCGGGTCGCCCACCTGCCCGAATTGGGCTGGCCAGAATTCCCGCTCAAAGAGCTCTTTTCTGCGCGAACAGAGCTGCCCATTGTGATCGAGAACGACGCAAACGCACTCGCTCTCGGGGAGATGCATCACGGGGTCGGCCGAGGAATCGGCAGTCTCGTCGCGGTCCACCTCGAAAACGGGCTCGGTGCCGGCATCATCAGCAATGGGCGAATTCATCATGGGTTTCGCTTCGAAGCGGGCGAGATCGGCTACCTCCTCATGGAGCCGTCGTCACTTGAAAAGTCGTATTCGGTGTTGGGCGATCTTGAGGATCGCGTCGGCTCCGTCGCGTTGACGCGAAAGGCTCGATCTCGAGGTCTCGATGTGCCCGAGGGGCACCTGCTCATGGCAGACGAGATATTCACCCGAGCCGCTCAGGGCGAAGCCGTCGCCGACGACATGGCATCGGAGATCCTCGACATGGTGGCCATGGCCGTCGGAGCGATGTCGATCATTCTCGACCCCGAGGTGATTGTGCTGGGCAGCGGGCTCGCCGCGCACATGGAGATGGTGATCCCCGCGATTGAGGAGCGTCTCGCCGGTCGCATCATTCACGTGCCGCACATGGAGCCGGCAACCTTCGTCGAAGACGGCGTGCTGGTGGGAATCGCCGAGCTCGCCGCTCTCGACGTGCGCGGATTCACGTACGTCGCCGGCTGACGTCACGCGACCTGTTGACAGTCACCCCTTCACGGCTCTATATTCAGTGTGACTTCTTTTCGATGTGATCAATAAGAAGTCGGACGCGAGGAGGCGTTGGTGACCGTCGGCATTGATATCGGGGGAACAAAGACCCACATCGCGCTCCGTGACGCCCATGGATCTGTGCGCGAGAATGTGATCCCCAGTGACAGCTGGCGGCGCGGCGGCCTCTTCGGCGATCCCGAAAATGCCGCGCGCTTGACCGACGCCATCCGCGAGCTCAGCACGGGCGAGGAGAGCGGAGCGCTGGTGATCGGCGCCCATGGATGCGACACCCCGGAGCACTGCGAGCGCTTGTCGCGACAGATGCAGAGCGCGTATGGGCGCAGCGTCACCGTCGTCAATGACGCGCAGCTGCTTGTGCCGGCCGCTGGCCACGCGGCTGGTCTGGCCGTGATCGTCGGAACGGGATCCATCGTCGTCGGCTCCTCCCCCGGGGACCCGATGATCGTCGCCGGGGGTCACGGGTGGTTGTTTGGTGACCCGGGAAGCGCGCCCGGCATTGTGCGGGAGTCGGTGAAACTGCTTCTCCAGCGCCGCGACCAGGTGGCAGGCGACGACGAGCTCGGTCGGCGGTTGACAGAGTTCTTTGACGTCGACGATGTGACAGGCCTCATCTATGCTCTCTCCGTCGCCCCAGAAATCGGACTCTGGGGTTCGGCTGCGCCGGTGGTGTTCGAAGCGGCAGATCACGGATCTGCCGCTGCCATTGACATCATCGACGCCGCAGCTCGCGAGTTGGCCGACGACGTGCTCAACGTCTTTCGTCGCGGCGCGGTCGGAACGGCGATCGTCTGCGCCGGCGGAGTCGTGACGAACCAGCCACGCCTCTTCAGCGCCCTCACGAAGCACATCGCCGACGTCAGCCCCGATTCATCGGTCGAGCTCCTTCGCGCACCGCCTGTCACCGGTGCGCTCGCCCTCGCCGACGCCGCAGACGCCGCGGCACAGCGACAGGGTCGGGCTTCACCCGCTTAACCCGGCGAATCGCCCCATCCCCATTCACGTAAGAACTTCAACGAGGAAGTAGAGGAAACCATGAGAAACCCACAGAAAAGCGTGAGGCGCGCAACGGTAACGCTCGCCGTAGCGGCCGCCGCGGCTCTCGCCCTCAGCGCATGCAGCGTCACGGGAGCGCCGTCGTCAGAGGGAGGGGCAGGTGAGGCAGACTCCGGAACGATCAACGCGCTGTTCATGAAGCAGGCGGGCTATACCGAAGACGACGTGAAAGACATGATCGCCGACTTCAACGAAGAGTATCCGGACATCACCGTCAATCCCACGTTCGTTGCCTACGAAGCACTGCACGACAAGATCGTGACGGCTGCGCCCTCGGGCACCTACGACGTCGTGCTGATGGACGTCATCTGGCCCGCAGAGTTCGCAGAGAAGGGCATTGTCACCGACGTCACCGATCGCTTCGATGAAAAGTGGAAGGACGAGATGCTCGGCGGGGCACTGATCACCGCAGAGTACAAGGACAAGTTCTACGGTGTGCCCTGGTATCCCTCGACGAAGCTGTTCTATTACAACAACGACATGGTCGAGCAGGCCGGGTATTCCGAGTCCGACCTCGAGACGTGGGACGGAGTTCTCGAGGTTGCCCAAGCGATGAAAGACCAGGGAATCGTTGAATACCCGCTTGCCTGGAGCTGGGCTCAGGCCGAAGCACTCATCTGCGACTACGCTCAGCTGCTCGGCGCCTTCGGAGGCGAGTTCACGAATGACGACGGTGAGCTTGTCATCAACGAGGGCCCCGGAGTGGAGGCCCTGACGTGGATGAAGAAGACCATCGACGATGGTCTGACCAACCCCAATTCGACAACGTTCCTCGAGGACGACGTCAACAAGACAATGGCATCGGGGCAGGCCGCGTTCTCGCTCAACTGGGAATCGACGTTCCGTGACCTCAATGACGAGTCGATCTCCCAAGTCGTCGGCCAGGTCGGTGTGTCTGCAACGCCGAAAGGACCAGAGGGCGTTCGTCCGGGCGTAAACGGTGCAATGGCACTCGGGATCGCATCGAAGTCGGAGAACAAGGATGCCGCCTGGAACTTCATCTCGTTCATCAGCAGCCAGAGCGAACAAGAGAAGTTCGTCACGAGCACTCTGCCGAGCTGGAAAGCGTCTTATGACGACTCCGAGATCACCGAGACAAACCCCGAGGTGTTCGCTGCTGCGAAGGTCGGCTACGACGACGGCATCCTTCGCCCGCAGGTGCCGAACTACAGCGAGGTCTCGCAGATCATTCAGGTAGAGCTTCAGAATGCGCTGCTCGGCAAGAAGTCGCCGCAGCAGGCAATGGATGATGCCGTCTCGGCCGCAAACGACGTACTGAACGGCTGAGCTGCAGAATGACAAAGCTCGCCACAACGGCGCCTCCGCGACGGCGGACGGGCACGGAGAGCCAGAGGCGATTGGCCTTCTGGCTCCTCCTCCCGGCCGCAGTCGCGGTATTCGGCATCATCGTCTACCCGATCATCCGCACGCTGATCATCTCGTTCTTCGAGGTGGAGTCTGCACTGGCCGTGGAGACGCCGTTCATCGGCATCGACAATTATCTGGAGGCGCTGTCGAGTACCGGGTTCTGGGCTGCAATCGGTCGCACCCTGTACTTCACGATCGTTTCAACGGCATTGGAACTGGTGCTCGGCATGATGCTCGCGCTGCTGCTCAATGCACGTCTGCGCGCGCGATGGCTGTTCCGCGCTATCGTCGTGTTGCCCTGGGCGGTCCCTACGATCGTCAACGCGGCAATGTGGAAGGGAATCTTCAACGCCCAGTACGGATCACTTAACGCCGCTCTCACGCAACTCGGCCTCACCGACGAATACATCGCCTGGCTGGGCGACCCGACGCTCGCCCTCAACATGGTCATTCTGGCCGATGCGTGGAAGACGACGCCGCTCGTCGCCTTCTTTCTGCTCGCAGGATTGACGGCAATCAACCCCGAGATCTACGAGAGTGCCAAGATCGACCGCGCATCATGGCTGCGCATCTTCCGCTCGATCACGCTGCCGATGTTGGTGCCCTCGATTTCCATCGTGCTCGTGCTGCGCACTGTCGAGGCGTTCAAAGCCTTCGACATCATCTACGCCATGACCCGGGGCGGGCCTGCCAACGGCACACAGACGATCGCCTACTACACGTACGTACGCGCCTTTTCAGACCAGAACTTCGGAATGGGCTCCGCGCTCTCGTACATCATCGTCATCGTCATTTTGATTCTGACGACCATCTACCTCAGAATGTTGCGCCGATCGGAGATGAGTCTGCTGTGAGACACCAACGACGCAACACGATCCTGCTGCACATCGCCGCGGTCATCGTGTCTGTGCTGATCCTTCTGCCGTTCGCATGGATGGTCGAGGCCAGCTTCGCTCCGCAGAGCGACTTGATCAGCCGCCCGATGCGCTGGATACCCTCCGCGATTGACCTGAGCCGCTACATCGAGATCTTCCAGGGTGGCGAAGGCAGCGTCGGCTCGACCTTCCGCGCCGCCATGGTGAACTCCACAATCGTCGCTGTCTCCGTCGTCGCCATCGCCATGGTGGTCGGAGTGCTCGGAGCCTACGCTTTCGCGCGGCTCAGATTTCCCTTCCGCAAGGCCACGCTCATGGTCTTTCTCGCCACGTACATGCTTCCGCAGATCGCGCTGCTGATTCCTCTGTATTTCATCTTGAACTCGTTGGGGCTGCTCAACACGCTCATTGGCCTGATCCTCGTCGACTCATCGTTGGTGATCCCCTTCACGCTTTGGATTCTCAGCAATTACTTCATGACCATTCCCGATGAGCTGGAGGAAGCTGCGCGCATCGATGGAACGTCGCGGGTTGGCGCGCTCTTCCGCATCATCCTGCCGAGCGCCAAACCCGGAATTTTCGCGGCGATGATGTTCGCTTTCCTGCTCGCATGGGACGAGTTCATGTACGCCCTCATCTTCACGTCTTCGGATGCCGCCAAGACGCTGCCTGTCGCCATCTCGGAGTTCGCGGGACGCTACACGACAGATTTCGGGCTCGTCGCCGCCGGCGGCATCCTTGCGGCGATTCCACCCATCGTGATCGCCATCATCTTCCAGCGCTATGTCGTCAGCGGAATGGGCGTCGGCGCTGTCAAGGGATAACAGGCGCCAGTTCAGCAGGCAGACAACCGTCACGATGAAAAGAGAATCATGAAACGAATTGACTACGACACCGCTGTACGCGACCAGCCGAGCGCTCTCGAGCGGGCGCATCGCAGCATCGCCCACGCCCTCGCCGAGTCTGCGATCGAGCCGTGGCGGGCGGGCGACACCGTCGCTGTCGTTGCGATGGGGGCATCCACACACTCGGCCCATGCACTCGTGTTCGCTCTTCTCGGCTCTGGTGTTCGCGCATTTTCACTCACGGCGTCTGACGCTTCCCTCTGTGCACCAGACACCCAGCCGGCAGACCACTACGTCATTGTCTCGGAGTCCGGTCGCAGCCCGGAGCCCATCGAAGCCGCTCGCAGGTTCACTCCTGGCCGACGAATCGGCATCACCAACGTTGCCGACAGCCCGCTCGCCGCAGAGGTCGACGTCGTGCTCCCTCTCGGTGACGTCGACGATTCCGGCGTCTACACCGTCGGCTACACGGCGACGCTTCTCGCATACGCGATGCTGTGCGAGCACGTCATCGGGATGCCCGTTGGCGACACAGCTGCCATACCCGCCCGTGTCGCGTCTGCACTTTCGGCGTTCGATGGCGGATCGCAGATCGTTGCAGAGCGACTGAGCGCAGCGCGCACTGTGGACTTTGTGGGGCGTGGAACGTCGTTGGCTGCCGCGTCGGAGGGCGCGCTGATGTTTCGCGAAGCGCTCGCCCTACCGACTGCGGCGTTCGATACGTATCAATATCTGCACGGGCCGATGGAGCCGCTCCGAGAACACAGCGCACTCGTCGTCTTCGGCGATGAGCGTGAACTCTCGCTCGTCGATTCCGTTCTCGATTCCGGCGTGCAGGTGTGTCTAGTCACCCAGAGGCCGCTCGCGGACCTCGCACGACCCAACCATGAAAACCTCGTCGTGATCTCGATCGCCGCCGACGTAGCGGGCTTCGAGCGATCGATTCACGAGGCCCTCGTTCCCCAGCTCATCGTCGGCCATGCCGCCGCTCGCATGGGTCGTCGTCCAGGAGAATTCACGTATCGGCAGCCAGACACGAAGATCCCGATCTCGTAAGCGCATCCGCGTCAGCCATTGTGCTACGCATGGTGCTACACTTGTCGCGTGACAACAATCAGTCATCGCGAACTTCGAAACAATTCCGCCGACGTCCTCCGACGCGTTGCCGCGGGAGAGGCGATGGAGGTAACGAACCGGGGCGTGGTCGTCGCCCACCTGTCTCCGACGGCGACTCCGGTGTTGCCATTCCCTGTGTCGCGTCCAGCTCGTCGACAAGGAGGCTGGTCGGCGCTCCCGAAAGTATCGCTCGATCGTTCCGTGAGCGAGATTATCGATGATGAGCGCGAGGAACGGTGGTGACCAGCACGAACGCTATGCCGACGGCCTCCCCCGTCGTATATCTCGACACCTCGGCAGCGGTTAAGCTCCTCAGCGATGAGCGGGAGTCAGAAGCCCTGCGCCATTACCTGGACGGCGGCCCGACCGTCGTCTCCAGTGATCTCCTCGAGACCGAGTTGCGCCGAATCGGCGTGCGCCATCACCTCGACCAGGTGCTGATCACCGCCGTTCTCGACGGCATGTCGCTGACCCCACTGACGCGAGACCAGTCCCGCGAAGCGGGTCTGTTTCCTCAGGTCGGTCTGCGCAGCCTCGATGCGCTGCATCTTGCCTGTGCACTGGGTATCGAGGCCTCGGCGATACTCACGTACGACATCAGGCTCGCCGATGCGGCCCGCGCACACGGGCTAGAGGTCATCGCGCCACAGTGATGCCGTTTCCTACTACCGGCGGTAGTTGGGCGCCTCAACCACGATCTGCACGTCGTGGGGGTGGGATTCCTTGAGCCCAGCCGAGGTGATGCGCACAAACTTGCCGCGCTTCTTGAGCTCGGGGATCGTGCGGGCACCGACGTAGAACATCGACTGCCGCAGGCCGCCGATCAGCTGATAGGAGACGGCCGAGAGGGGTCCGCGGTACGGCACCTGCCCCTCGATGCCCTCGGGAATCAGCTTGTCGTCGCTGGGAACATCTGCCTGAAAGTAGCGGTCCTTCGAGTACGAGGTCTTCTTTCCGCGCGTCTGCAGAGCGCCGAGCGACCCCATGCCGCGATAGGTCTTGAATTGTTTTCCGTTCACGAACACGAGCTCCCCGGGTGACTCGTCGCAGCCCGCGAGCAGCGAGCCGAGCATGACGGTTTCGGCACCGGCGACGATCGCCTTCGCGATGTCGCCCGAGTATTGCAGCCCGCCGTCGGCGATGATCGGAACATCGAGGTCGCGAACAGCCTTCCACGCTTCGTAGACGGCAGAGACCTGCGGCACACCCACTCCCGCGACGACGCGTGTGGTGCAGATGGAGCCGGGCCCGACGCCGACCTTGACGGCATCCGCCCCCGCTTCGGCGATGGCACGCGCGCCGTCACCCGTTGCGACGTTGCCGCCGATCACGTCGACGTTCTCAAAGCTCGCGTCAGACTTGATGCGCCGGATGATCTCGAGCACGCCCTCCGAATCGCCGTTCGCCGTGTCGACGACGAGCAGGTCGACGCCCGCGTCGCGGAGCGCAGACGCGCGCTCCCACGCATCGCCGAAGAAGCCGATGGCCGCACCAACACGCAGGCGACCGCTGTCGTCTTTCGTCGAGAGCGGATACTTCTCGCTCTTGTCAAAGTCTTTCACCGTGATGAGGCCCTTGAGCAACCCGTCGCCGTCAACGAGCGGGAGCTTTTCGATGCGGTGCTTGGCAAGCAGCTCAATCGCCTGTTCCGGGCTCGTGCCGACGGGAGCCGTGATGAGCTTCTCGCTGGTCATGACGGCAGAGACGGGGGTCGACGCTTTCTTGTCGTCGTCGACGAAGCGCATGTCGCGGTTCGTGATGATTCCCTTGAGCACTCCAGAATCGTCAACAACGGGAAGCCCCGAGACGCGGAACTGGCCGCACAGCTCGTCAACGTCGGCCACCGTCGCGTCTGCGGTTGTCGTCACAGGGTTGGTGATCATTCCCGACTCGCTGCGCTTGACGAGGTCGACCATTTCGGCCTGGTCGGCAATCGAGAGATTACGGTGCAGGATGCCGATGCCGCCCTCGCGCGCCATGGCGATGGCCATGCGCGCCTCCGTCACGGTGTCCATTGCGCTGGACAGCAGAGGCGTTGCAACGGAGATGCGCTTGGTGAGGCGAGACGAGGTGTCTGCCTCGCTCGGAATGACGTTCGTGTGCGCGGGCAGAAGCAGCACGTCATCGTAGGTGAGACCGATGTAGCCGAACGGATCCGAGGTGTCCATAGCGTCCCTTCGCGAGGCGAATTGAGTGTTGCGAGAATGGCCCGGCGGAACGGAGCTGGTCGACACCGGTAATCCATGGTAACCACCGCGAGCAGCGCTTTATGCCGCCAAACGCTCAGGTGAGGTTGAGAGTGCGGCGCCTGAGGCTGCGCGCGTGCCCGACCATATCGATCGTGAGCAGCACAAGCGCCGCCCAAACCAGAAAGAAGCCGATCCAGCGCTCGGTCGGCATGGGCTCGCTCAAGATGAACACGCCGACCAAAAACTGCATGAGCGGCGTGACGTATTGAAAAAGGCCCATGTACACAAGCGGAAGGCGGCGGGCCGCAGACGCGAAGAGCAGCAGCGGAACGGCGGTGACGACGCCCGACGCGATGAGCAGCGTCGTGTTACCTGCCCCGGCCGTGCCGAAGACGATTCCTGTCGTCGCCGCAACTCCGACGAGAACAAGCGCCGCAACGGGGGCGAGCAGCAGGGTCTCGAGCGTCAGCCCCGTTATCGCTCCGACGTTGCCGCCGACGCGATTCTTCATGAAGCCGTAGAGCCCAAACGAGAACGCCAGAGTCAGCGCGATGATCGGGAATGTGCCGTACCCGATCCAGAGCACGATGACGGCGATCAGGCTGACGCCGACCGCGGCCCATTGCATCGGGCGCAGACGCTCGCGCAGAAAGATGACGCCGAAGAGCACGGTGACGATCGGGTTGATGAAGTAGCCGAGCGAGGCCTCGATCACGTGCCCCGTCACCGCGGCGATGACGTAGGTCTGCCAGTTGATGAAGATGAACACCGCGGCGAGCGACATGAACAGCATCGTGCGCTTCGAACGGAACAGCGCGAAGAAGCCGCGCCAATCGCGAAGAACGCTCAGCAGAATGCCGCAGAAGACAAGCGAGAACAGAATGCGCATCGACACAATCTCGAAGGGGCCGGCCGGCTCGAGAATGACGAAGTAGAGCGGGAGCGCGCCCCACAGAAGGTACGCGGAGGCGGCAAACAGAAAACCGGAACGCGACCCAGCGCGTGCACCGTCGATCACGAGGTGACGGCGGAGGCAAGCGATGCGCGCAGCGCCGCGGCATCCGTGAATTGCCGAGCCCACCAGCCGAACGTCGATGCCGCCTCGATGTTGTCGGCTCGATCGTCGGTGAAATGAACGGATTCCGCCGACACAGTCTGCCCCAGCGTCCGCTCAATCTGCGCGTGCGCCAACGGGTAGCTGCCGGGCTCGGGCTTCGAGATGCCCAGTTCGTACGAGTTGATCACGTGGCGAAACCGGTCGATGATGCCGTGCGTTGTGAGCTCGTTCAGTGTGCAGTCGGTTCCATTTGTAAACGCGAAAACCGGATGCTCGCGGGCGAGCTCGTCGATGAGTTCCATGGTCTCTGGAATCAGCTGGCCGATATCGGTCGACCACTCGGCGACGATCGACCGGGCAGCGTTTGCATCTCGGGAACGGGCAGCGAAGCGCTCTGACAACTCGCCCACCCACTCGGCCCGCGTCATGCGACCTTCCACGACATCGCGTCCAAACGGCTCGGCGAACGCCTGCTCCTCGATGGTGCCGACGGTCAGGCCAAGTTCGGCGTCAAGCCGCGCAGCCATGCGCTCCGGCTGGAACGAACGGATGACCCCGTCGATATCGAAGACGAATACCTGTGACGCAGTCATGCATCGAGTGTACGTTGCGGCGCAGACACAGAGGCCCGGGTGATGATCACCCGGGCCTCTGTGTCGTTGAGCGTCGCTTAGCGAACGACGACCGCGAGCACGTCGCGGGCCGAAAGCACGAGGTACTCGTCAGCGCCGAACTTCACCTCAGTGCCGCCGTACTTGGAGTACAGAACGCGGTCGCCGACGGTGACGTCGACAGGAACGCGGTTGCCGTTGTCGTCGATGCGGCCGGGGCCGACAGCCACGACTTCACCCTCCTGCGGCTTCTCCTTGGCGGTGTCAGGAATAACCAGACCAGACGCGGTGGTCTGCTCTGCCTCGACCTGCTGAATGACGATGCGATCCTCGAGCGGCTTGATGGAGACCGACACGGTTGACCTCTTTCTCATAAGAAGACGTGAGTTAGCACCCTCACTATCCGAGTGCTAATTGCAAGTTTACGGATGCGTTGGCACTCGTGCAACGTGAGTGCCAACTTCGGTCTCGGTTTCGCTGAGGGCGAGATCGCCTGTGGTTGATATGTTGGCCAGATGGAACGCGCCGATCTGGTCTCTCTGCTCACGCCAGACGGCATGGCACTGCTCGACGAACTCGCCGAACACGATTCGGCCGGAGATGTTGTCAAGGCGGTCTCGCGCCTGCGCAAGGCCGGCCACGACCCTGCTGTGGTTGCCGCCGCTCTCACCCAGTCCCGACTCAGGGCTCACGGCCGCGCCAAATTCGGCGAGTTCGCCGACCGGATGCTGTTCACACAGGCCGGGCTCGAGCAGGCAACGCGCATTCGGGCCGCCGCCATGCACGCCGGGCGCTATCTCGCGGGCGACCTGACGCGGGTGGCGGATCTCGGCTGCGGCATTGGCGGTGACGCCATGGCGATGGCCGCGATGCAGATCTCGGTGACCGCCGTGGATGCCGACGAGGTGACTGCCGCCATTGCCACGCACAACCTCGCACCTTTTGACTCGGCTCATGTTGTTCATGGGCGCGCTGAAGATACCGATCTCAGCGGCGTCGACGCCGTGTTCTTCGACCCGGCGCGGCGAACCTCAGGCCACTCCGAGACGACACGACTCACCGATCCGACCGACTACTCCCCCGCGCTCGAGACCGTCTTCGATATCGCTCGCCGGTACCCGACGGGCGTTAAGCTGGGCCCCAGCTTTGACCGCAACCTGATACCCGACGATGTTGAAGCACAGTGGGTCAGCGTCGACGGAAGCGTCGTTGAGCTCATGCTGTGGTCTGGCGCTCTTGCACGCGACGGAATCACGCGCGCTGCTCTCGTGCTGAGCGACGAGGGCTCTCCAGAGATGACCGCAGCCGAAGACAGCCCAGACGAACCGGTTCGCAAGCTCGGTGCGTTTCTCTACGAGCCCGATGGCGCCGTGATTCGCGCTCGCCTGATCGGCGATCTCGCGCGCGAGCTGGAAGCGGCACCGATCAGCGACGGCATCGCCTACCTCTCGGGCGACACCCAGAGTTCGACTCCGTTCGCCACCTGCTTCAGGGTCGTCGAACAGCTTCCGCTCGACGAGAAGGTGCTGCGCCGCTGGGTGAAGGGGAACGCCATCGGCACGCTCGAGATCAAGAAGCGTGGCGTCGATATCGACCCCGCCGCGTTCCGCAAACGGCTGAACCCCCGAGGCTCACGTTCGGCGACGCTCATTCTCACGCGAGTCGGGGGCCGGCACACCGCGCTTGTCGCAGAGCGCGTCTGACGGATCAGGCGTAGGCGGCGCCCGACATCCCCACCGCGCCCAGAAGGACGACGAAGAAGATGATGTAGATCACGACGACGACGACGATGATCGCCGTAAAGACGTAGCCGACGATCAGACCTGTCAGCGCGAGACCGTCGCCCTGTTCGCCTGTCTCGCGAATCTGCTTGCGAGCAATGTGACCGCAGATGATGCCGGCGATCGGAATGAAGAACGCTGAGATGATCGCAACGATCGCCAGCACGTTCGTGCCTGGCTGCGGTGGGTAGGCGGCGTATGGCTGCTGCCCATATGGCTGCTGCCCGTACGGCTGCTGTCCGTAGCCGGGAACAGGTGTCGGCTGCTGCCCGTACGGCTGCTGGCCAAGAGGCTGCTGACCATAGGCAGGCGCCGGGGCCTGCTGACCGTACGTCGGCTGCTGGTTCTGTTCGTATGCGGGCTGCTGGTTTTCGTGGCCCTGCTGCGATGGATCGCTCATAGTTTGTGTGTTTCTCCCCTCAGGGCCATCATCTCATGACGAAGTAAATGATGCTGTACGCGAACCAGCCGAGCGAGAACAGCGTGCCGGCGAAGCCCGTGATGATCGCCCACAGCGCGAATGAACGGTCGTCGTCTGGCTTCGACCGCGCTCTGAAGCCCAGGATGATTCCGACGATGGCCAGAGGAAGTGTCCACCCGAAGAACACTCCGCCGACGACACCGAGGATGCCGAAGATGAGGCCGATCAGCCCCGTGCGGCTCTTCTGCGGCTTCGGAGTCCCGACGGGCTGTGCCGCGGGCATTGCTCCGCCCGGGCCGACGAGCGGCGGCTGCGCGGGGCGACCCTGCTGCGGGGCAGGCTGAGAATACGGCGGAGAGAACGGCTGCGGATGCTGTTGAGTCTGCGGCTGCTGCGGCGCGGGCCTGTATTGCCCCGGCTGCTGCGGCGCGGGCTGGTAGTTCCCGGGACGCTGGGGAGCCTGCGGGTTCTGCACCGGTTGATTCTGTGTTGGTGGTGCGTACTGTGCGGGAGGCTGGTTCTGCGGCTGTTGCGGCGGCGCCGGCTGCGGCGGCGCCGGCTGCTGAGGGGCCTGCTGCTGCGCTGGGAGCGCTCCGGCCGGCCGCGCCCACGGTGCCGGATTCTGCTGCGGCGCCTGCGGTGCCTGTTGCGGCTGCTGAGCTTGTGCGTCCTGCTGCGGCTTCGGAGCGGTCTCGTCAGTGTTCTTCTCGGGCGTCGCGCCCGGAAGCGGCGGACGCGGCGGCGTAGCCGGGGCAGCAGGATCGTTGGGCTCTGTCATCGGGCGTCTCCTCGCAGTTGCAGCGGTGTTGTCTCACGCTACCTGAATATCGGTGACCGGAAGTGTTGAATCGGCTCCAAACTCGAGCGTTGACGGCGCATACCCGGCCATGATGCGCTGCGCGGCCAATGCGGCGATCATCGCGCCGTTGTCGGTGCAGAGAGAGAGCGGCGGAATGCGCAACGCGACGCCCGCTTCGACTGCACGCTGCGCGGCGAGCTCCCGGATTCGGGCGTTCGCCACAACGCCGCCTCCCAGCAGCAGCCTCGGCACCTCATGGTCGCGGCAGGCGTTCATGGCCTTCGTCAGAAGAACATCGGCGACGGCTTCGCGAAACGACGCGGCGACGTCCGCTGTGGGGACAGGCTCGCCAGCATCCTGTCTCTGCTCAACCCACCGCGCAACAGCCGTTTTGAGTCCGGAGAACGAAAAATCATAACGATGCTTCTGCATGTCTTTCGGGCGACTGAGTCCGCGCGGGAAGCGAATTGCCGTTGGGTCGCCCTCTGCCGCTGCCTTGTCGATCTGCGGCCCGCCCGGGTACGGCAGGCCGAGAATGCGCGCAACTTTGTCGAACGCCTCGCCCGCTGCGTCGTCGATCGTCTCGCCCAGCAGCTCGACGTCGGAGGTGAGATCGCGCACGAGCAGAAGCGACGTGTGCCCGCCAGAGACAAGAAGCGCAACCGTGGGGTAGTCGAACGGCTCCCCGCGGTCGTCGAGAATGTCGGCACCGACGTGACCCACCAGGTGATTGACGGCGTAGATCGGCTTGTCGAGAGCGAGCGCAAGGGCCTTTGCCGCGCCGACGCCCACCATGAGGGCGCCCGCGAGACCCGGCCCGCTCGTCACAGCGACGGCATCAATATCGGCGACGTCGATCTGGGCTTCGGAAACGGCAGCTTTCAGCGCAGGGCCGAGAGCCTCGAGATGAGCGCGAGCCGCAACCTCGGGCACAACGCCGCCGTAGCGCGCATGCTGCTCCATTGACGACGAGATGGTGTTTGACAGCAGCGTCGAGCCCCGCACAATGCCGATGCCGGTCTCATCGCAGCTCGATTCGATGCCGAGAACGAGGGGGTTGTCGCGGTTCATGCTGCTCCTGTTTCGCCTGGACGATCGAGCTTCATCACGAGGGCGTCAATGCCGCCGCGATAGTAGCGGCGGCGCACTCCGAGCTCGGTGAAGCCCAGCGAACGGTAGAGCTGCTGCGCCCCCGGGTTGTCGGCGCGAACCTCGAGAAACACAGCTTTGACCTGGGCGGATGCCGCATGGGCGATGAGCCGGCGCATGAGCTCACGCCCAAGGCCGGCGCGCCGATGGTCGGTTGCGACGGCGATCGTCTGAATGTCGGCATCCGTGCTGCCGCTTGGCGCAAGAATCCCCGCGTACCCCGCAAGCTGCTCGCCGTCGAACGCCGCGAGGTACCTGGTGTGCTCGCTCTCGATCTCGCGCAGCATGTTCTCGCTCGACCAGTCGTCTGGCGCGAACGACAGCCGCTCGAGCGCCATGATCGCGTCGAGATCACTCGGTGTTGCTTCGCGAAGCTCGATCACGACGTCACCCGTTTGCCCGGCGAGGGCGACACATCGGGTGAGCGCAGGTACAGCGGCTCATCGGCGGCGAAGGGCCGCCCCGCCGACCACGTGAGCTCGGCGACCATGCCGAGATGGCCGGCCGACACCCTGTCGCTGTCGAGCCGCGTCGCCGCACCAACGACGATGTCGTCTGGCTTTGCGAGCACAGGGCCCTCGACACGCACGGGTAGCCCAGCGGCATCCATTCCCGAATAGCGGGTGCAGTAGATCTCCCGTCTGCGAGCATCGGTGACGACGAGCAGTTCGCCCTCACCGACGGCGACGTACCACTCACGAGCAATGGCGTCGTGGCTCACCACCGGCACGACGGGCTTCGCCGCGCCGAACGCGAAGGCGCGAGCTGCGGCGATTCCGATGCGCAGCCCCGTGAACGGCCCGGGCCCCATGCCCGCGACGACGCCAGAGAGCTCCGCCGGGGCGATGCCCGATTCGACGAGCACGTCGCGGATGAGTGAGCCGACGACCTCGGCGTGACGGCGCGTGTCGTGATGGCTGCGCTCGGCGATGATGCCGCGGTCATGATCAACGACGGCGGCGGAGGTTCCGAGAGACGAATCGATGGCGAGGAGCACGCGACAAGCCTATTCCGCCACGCGGGCGATGCGGACGACGCGCGGTTCGTCGGCGTCGGCATCGGCATCGGCATCGGCAGAAGTGAGATGCCACGTTCTGTCGCCGTCCGACGTCGAATCAGCGACAGTTTTCGGCGTGTCACTTTCGACGACGTCCGTAAGAGCGGCCGCGGTGGCGCCGGTCGGCCGTTCGATCTCGATCTCGAGCCACGACGGGGCGATTCCGGCCAGCATGCCGCGCCCCCACTCCACGACGACGACACTGCGCTCGAAGTCGATGTCGAGGTCGTCGAGCTCGCGAGCATCGCTCAGCCGATAGGCGTCGACGTGCACGAGCGGCGCACCCCCGGCGAGATTCGGGTGCGTGCGGGCAAGCACGAACGTCGGGCTCGTAATCGGGCCCCGCACACCAAGACCCTCGCCGATTCCGCGGGTGAGCGTGGTCTTGCCTGCGCCAAGTGGCCCGGTGAGCACAAGCAGATCGCCTGCGTGCAGCATCCTGCCCACCTCGAGACCCAGCTCGTGCATGTCGTCAGGGGTCTCGCACACGATCGTCGACGGTACCTCGATCATGCGGACCTATAGCTGCGCGCGACGCGGGCGCCGATGCCCGTGACGATGTCGTAATTGATCGTGGATGCTGCGTGCGCCCAGTCATCCGCGCTCGGAACGCCGCGCGAGGCATCGCCGAACAGCACGACGTCATCGCCAACGGCAACCGGGGTGTCGCCGACGTCGACGACGAATTGATCCATCGCCACACGACCCACGTTGCGATGAATGCGCCCGCCGATCGCGACTGTTGCAGCATTCGACGCCTGGCGGGGAATGCCATCGCCGTAGCCGAGCGGAACGAGGGCGAGAGTGGTCGGCGCAGCCGTGCGGTGCGTGAAGCCGTAGGAGATTCCCGACCCGACCGGCACCTGGCGTACGGCCGCGACCTGCGTGCGCAGCGTCATGGCCGGGCGAAGGCCGAGCTGCTCGCTCGTCTCGTCGTCGAACGGCGTGAGCCCATAGAGGCCGATGCCGAGACGAACCATGTCGAAGCGCGACTCCGGAATGCGCAGCGCAGCCGCCGTTGCCGCGGCGTGGAGCAGCTCGGGACGCAGGCCTGCTGCGCGCGCGTCGTCGACAAGGCGCGTGAACACCGAGATCTGCGCTCGATCGTCGTCTGGGCTTGTGTTGGATACGTGCGTCATGAGGCCGCGCACGCGAATCACGCGTTCGGCTTCGAGTTCAGCGGCGCGCGCGAACATGGCGCCGCATTGCTCGGGGGCGACGCCGTTGCGACTGAGCCCGGTGTCGAGCTTGATCTGCACAGAGATATCGGATGCCGCAGCGAACCGCGCGGCATCGGCGACGGCGTTCAGCTGGGCCACGCTCGACACCGCCACCTCGATGTTCTGGGCGATAGCCGCCGAGAAGTCTGCATCGGGTCCATGAAGCCAGCACAGAATCGGCGCAACGATGCCGGCACGGCGAAGGGCGAGCGCTTCCTCAATGTCGGCGGTACCGAGCATGTCGGCGCCCGCGTCGGCAAGCGCCAGGGCCACGGGAACGGCACCGTGTCCGTACGCATCCGCCTTCACGACGGCAAGCACGTTCTTCGCCTGCGTCGATGCCCGCAGCGAGCGCAGGTTGTCGGCGACCGCTGCGAGATCTACCTCGGCTTCACGCCATGCGCTCACTGTCGACCTCCCTGCGTCTCCGTCTGATTCGTGTCTTTCTCTGCGACGACAAAGGCGATTGCGGCTCCCCCGTCGTGACTCATTGTGACGTGCAGCGCGGTGATGCCGCGGGAGGCAACGGCCTCCGCCGTCGTTCCCGACAACGTGAAGAACGGTCCGCCATCGTCGGTCTTGTCGACGATGATGTCGAGCCAGCGCACACCATCGGAGCCGCCGAGCGCCTTGATGAGCGCCTCTTTCGCCGCGTAGCGCCCCGCGAGAGAGCGCAGCGGCAGCATCCGTTCGCTCTCAGCGAACAGCCTTTCGCGGAGGCGAGGCGTCCGATCAACGGCTCGCTCAAAACGCGCGAGGTCGACGAGGTCAACGCCGATTCCGACGATCATCGGAGACCACCTGGTGCGCGCATGGCTACTCGACGGTCACGCTCTTGGCGAGGTTGCGCGGCTGATCGACGTCGAGGCCCTTCGCCGACGCCAGCTCCATCGCGAAGATCTGCGTCGGAATGACGGTGAGCAGCGGCTCGAACAGCGGTGCAGCGAGCGGAACGCGCACGACAGTGTCTGCGTAGGGTAGAACGGCGACATCACCCTCTTCGGCGATCGCGATCACGCGGGCACCGCGCGCGCGGATCTCCTGAATGTTTGACACGACCTTCGAGTGCATCGTCTGCGAACCGCGCGGGCTCGGAACGACGACGAACACCGGCTGACCCGGCTCGATGAGCGCAATCGGTCCGTGCTTGAGCTCACCAGCGGCAAACCCTTCAGCGTGAATGTAGGCGAGCTCCTTGAGCTTGAGCGCGCCCTCGAGCGAAATCGGGTAGCCGACGTTGCGGCCGAGAAAGAGAACGGAGCGTGTGTCGCTCATCCAGTGGGCGAGCTGCGCCACCTCGTCGTGCTGGGCGAGCACCTCGGCGATCTTTGCCGGGATCGCCTGAAGCTCGGCGGTGTTCTCAGCGATCTGCTCGCTTGTCAGGCTGCCGCGCACGCCAGCGATGTGCAGTCCGAGCAGGTAGAGAGCGGTGATCTGCGCGACGAACGCCTTTGTCGAGGCGACGGCGACTTCCGGCCCGGCGTGCGTGTACACGACCGCGTCTGATTCGCGGGGAATCGTCGCTCCCTGGGTGTTGCAGATCGAGAGCGTCTTCGCACCGCGCTCTGCCGCGTACTTCACGGCCATGAGCGTGTCCATCGTCTCGCCCGACTGACTGATCGAGACGACGAGAGTGCTGGCATCGACGACGGGGTCGCTGTAGCGGAACTCGTGGCTGAGGGCGACCTCGACCGGAAGCCGCGTCCACGCCTCGATCGCGTACTTGCCGACCATGCCGGCGTACGACGCGGTTCCGCACGCGACGATCACGACACGAGAGACGTCGCGGAAGAGCTCGTCGAGCCCCTCCAGCTCGGGAACGTGAACGAGCCCGTCGTCGCCGATGCGGGCGCGGATCGTGTTGGCGACAGCATCCGGCTGCTCACTGATTTCTTTCGCCATGAAGCTCGACCAGCCGCCCTTTTCGGCGGCCGCGGCGTCCCACTGCACTTCGAACGGCGTCGACTGCACGGGGTTGCCGACGAAGTCGGTGACCTCGACGCTGTCGGGCGTGATGGCGACCATTTCACCCTCGCCGACGGCAAGCGCGAAGCGGGTGTACTCGACGAACGCGGCGACGTCGGATCCGAGAAAGTTCTCCCCCTGACCAAGCCCGATCACGAGCGGCGAGTTCTGGCGGGCGCCGACGACGAGTCCCGGCTCGTCTTCGTGAACGGCAAGCAGCGTGAAGGCGCCATCGAGCTGGCCGACGACGCGCTGGAATGCCTGGCGCAGGTCACCGGTCTCGGCATACTCGCGGCCGAGCAACAACGCTGCTGCTTCGGTGTCTGTCTCGCTCGAGAAGGTGAAGCCCTGGCCCTCGAGCTCGTCGCGAATCGCCGCGAAGTTCTCGATGATGCCGTTGTGGATGACGGCGAGTTTGCCATCGGCGCTCAGGTGCGGGTGTGCGTTGTCGTCTGTGGGCCCGCCGTGTGTCGCCCAACGGGTGTGGCCGATGCCTGTACTGCTCGACGGAATCGCGGTTTCAGCGACGTCATCGGCGAGCACTGCGAGCTTGCCTGCGCGCTTGCGCGTCGTCAGGTTCCCTTCAGCGCCGATGACGGCGACGCCGGCGGAGTCATATCCGCGGTACTCAAGCCTCTTGAGCCCGTTCATCAAGACGTCGATGCTGTCACGGTTGCCGACGTATCCCACGATTCCACACATGGTGACAAGTTTATGGGCAGAAAGCTGAATGCGCGGCGCGACGCGGTTCGGCGCTACCGAGATTTGGCTCCATCCGGAGAGGGAATCTCGCCTGGCCGGTACGTGGGCAGTCGCGTGGCCGGGACGATCGCGATCGAACTGATTCCGCCCAGAATCAGCAGCCCGAGCTTCAGAGCGCGCAGCCGGGCATCGGCGTTGATCTCGACGGCGCGGTCCACCTCCTCTGCTGTGGCGTCAGTCGCGTCGAGCACCTCACGCAGCTGGTCGTTGCTGACGAAGTTGACGTCGTCAAGATCCACCTGATCCACGAGGTTGCGCGGCAGCTCAACGTTATTCGTCACGGCCTGCCCGATATTGATACCGAGAATCGTCACAAGCATGGCTCCCGCAAGCGCTGTGCCCACAGCGGACGCAAGGTTCTGAGTCGTACCGCGCACAGATCCCACATCACCCGCGGCCTCCTTGGGAGAGGCAGTGACCAGCACGTTGAACACGAGAGTCACCAACGCCCCCTGCCCAATTCCGAAGACGACCAGACCAGCGATCGTGGGAATGGTTTCCCAATTGTTCGTCACGACGACCGCGAGCCAGACGAGAGCGATCGTGGTCAGCGAGAACGAGAAGACGCCGATGGCGCGCGGGCTGTATTTCTTGTAGAACCGCACTACGAGGGTGGCGACAATAAACACGGTGAGGTTGAACGGCAGCATCGCCAGAGACGTGTCGAGTGGAGTGCGGCCCTGAACGATCTGGATGTACAGGGGAACCGTGAAGTTCAATGCTGCTTCGAGGGCGACGACAATGAACATCGCGTAGACGGCCGCGCGCTCTTTTCCTGAGCCGAGAACGGCGAGGCTCACGAGCGGTGCCTTGCCGATCCGTGAACGGCGCCGTGTCCAGAGAAAGAAGCACTGCCCCAAAATGAGCCCAAGCACGACCATCACTATGGCCGGGGAGAGCCCGAGCACCGCAACCGGTGCGGTCGGTCGGGCGGTGAGCACGCCCCACGCGTTCAGATTGTTGAATCCCACGGTCAGCAGAATGACGGCGGCACCGATGAACACGGCCCCGACTGCATCGATCTGCACGGCCTTATTGCCCCGATCGCTGCGCAACCGGAAGCTGAAGAGAAACACAGCGACGGCGAGCGCGAGAACGATGATGAAGACCGGGCGCCATCCGACGAACGTTCCGAGGGCACCACCGATCATGAACGCGCTCACACCGGAGATCGCCCGAGCCGACCCGAGTGAACCGATCGCCGTTGCTTGCTGCGTCCCTGTGTAGTTCTCGGCGATGAGCGCCACGAGAGCAGGAACGATGATCGCGGCGGATGCTCCGGCGAGCGCCTGCCCTGTGATCGCCCAGCCGACGCTCGGAGACACGAGCATCATGACTGACGAACAGGCGAAGATCACAACGACGATGCGAAAAATGAGCACCCACCCGATGCGCTGCCCCAGCTTCGCTCCGACCATGACGAGGGCCGCGACAGCGACCCCATAGGTCACGATCGTTGAGCTGACGACTGTCGGCGGCACTCCGAAGTCTTCGACCATGCCTCCGAGCGAGACAGGCAGCACGGCGACGTTGAACGACATGAGCACCTGAGCGAGAAACAGGCCGACGAGCGGCGCCCAGGACGCCTTCACGTCGGTTGCGTACTTCTGGTCAGACGTCATGCCGATCTCCCTCGCTGTCGGATGCAAAGATGTTCAAGCCGAGCGACCGTGAGAGAAAGGCCGTCGCCTTCTGCCCGCGCACGCTGTTTCCCGCCGAGTCGAGCCGGGGGGAGAATGTTCCGAGTGCGCCTTTCCCCGGCGCGACGGTCACGATGCCGCCCGAGACGCCAGATTTTCCCGGAAGGCCGATCTCGAACATCCACTCCCCCGAGCGCTCATAGAGACCGCTCGTCGCCAGCACCGCGAGCGTGTCGCGGCACACGATGGGCGAGATGACGCGCTGCTTCGTCACGGGGTTCACTCCGCCGTCGGCAAGCGTTGCTCCCATGATCGCCAGATCGCGCGCGCTCACGCGCAGAGAGCATTGCCGCGTGTAAATGTCGACGATCCCAGACGAGTCTCCGGCAATGCGGCCATAGCTCTTCAGCAGCTTGGCAATCGCCTCGTTGCGCGTGTTTGTCTCTGCTTCGGATCGGTACACCTCACCGTCCATGGAGAGCTGTCGACCGGCGAACGCCGAGAGCCCCGTGCGGATGTTCTCCCACTTCTCGGCAAGCGTGGCACCCGGCATGAGCGCCGTTGTCGCGATGGCGCCCGCGTTCACCATGGGGTTCATCGGGTGCCCGTCGTTCAGCTCGACGGCGATCACCGAGTTGAAGGCGAGACCCGTGTTATTCACACCGACGAGTCGTCCGACCTCGGTGTGCCCGAATTCCTGACAGACAAGGGCGTAGACGAACGCCTTCGAGATCGATTGGATGGTGAATTCGACCTCTGCATCCCCCGCCACGTGGGTGCTCCCCTCGACATCGGCGATGCAGACGCCAAATTGGGAAGGGTCGGCAGCGGCGAGCTCGGGAATGTAGTCGGCAACCAGCCCCTGTTCATCGGTGACGTTACGCTCGTACGCTTCGAGGACGCGTTCGTCGATGCGTTCCCAGCTCGGCAGGTCACCCGTCGAGACGCGCTGATCGACTCCGTGTGTATTCGTGTCAAGCACGACCGATCCCCTCTGACAACCGTCACGGTCCGTCGAAACTGGCGTCGATTCGGACACTAGCATCGTTGCGCCGAGCTGAATAGGTGTGACTCGCAACAAACGGTCGTCGCCGGCCGCACGACGAATCGTCGACTCAACCTGCGTAAAATGTGGTCTCATGTCGCCCAGTCGCACAGCCACCGGTTCCACTCCCGTGCACACAACGCCCTTCGTCGAGATCGACCGTGCACGCTGGGCGAGTCTCGCACCGAACAAGCAGAACCCTCTGACGGATGCTGAGATCGTTCAGCTTCGCGGGCTCGGGGACCGCATGGACATCGCCGAAGTCGCCGAAGTGTATCTGCCGCTCAGTCGTTTGCTCAGCCTGTACGTAGCGAACGCGAAGAAGCTCCACGATTCAACGCAGTCGTTTCTCGGGGAATCCTCGGCCCGCACGCCGTTTGTCATCGGCGTTGCCGGTTCCGTTGCCGCGGGCAAGTCAACGGTCTCCCGTCTGCTGCGCGAGCTCATGTCCCGCTGGCCCGACACCCCGCGTGTCGAGCTGATTACGACGGACGGCTTTCTCTACCCCAACGAGGAGCTCGAACGCCGCGGCATCATGCACCGCAAGGGCTTTCCCGAAGCATACGACCGTCGTGCGCTGCTACGGTTCATCACCGAAGTGAAGTCCGGCGCCGACGAGGTGCGCGCACCGTTCTATTCACACATGCAGTACAACATCGTCCCCGACGCGAGCATCGTGGTGCGGCGCCCAGACGTTCTCATCGTCGAGGGCCTCAATGTGCTGCAGCCGGCGCTTGCCGGGCACCTGACGATTGCCGATCTCTTCGACTTCAGCATCTACGTCGACGCGCGCACAGAGGACATCGCGCACTGGTTCGAAGAGCGCTTCATGGCGCTTCAGCGCGGAGCCTTCAGCAACCCCAACTCGTATTTCAACGTCTTCGCCGAGCTGAGCGAGCAAGAAGCGCGGGACAAGGCACGCTACTTCTGGACGGAAGTCAACGAACCCAACCTCCGAGAGAACATTCGCCCCACGCGCGCCCGCGCCAAGCTCGTTCTGCGCAAAGAGCGTGACCACACGGTGAGCAAGGTTCTGCTGCGCAAGATCTGACCTGCGTGTACGGCGCATTCCCAGCATCCGCGCCTATTCTGGCGGGCATGACGTTCGAGACAGCGATCTCCCGCGACATCGTCAGCGCAGAGAGTCCCGACCGCCCGATTCGGCGGATGCTGCGCCGCATTCGCGTATGGCTGGAACAGCATCCTCGTCTTCGTCATGCCTACCGCGTCGCTGTCGGCACCCTCGGCACAGTCATCGCCCTACTCGGGCTCGTTCTCGTGCCGCTTCCCGGCCCTGGCTGGCTCATCGTCTTTCTCGGCCTCGCCATTCTCGGCACCGAATTCCGGTGGGCCAGGCGCCTCTCCGGGTGGCTGAAGCGGATGCTGTCGCGGTTCTGGGCGTGGCAGAAGTCACGTCGCGCGGCACGCGCATAAAACTCTTCCGGCGAGCTCTCATTGCCCCATAGGATGGTGCCCATCGTGCAGTGACGCACAGACGGGAGAACCATGGACTTGACCTGGCTTGAGGACGCATTGGGCAACATCAGCTCAGTCGTCTGGGGACCGTACGTCCTCATTCCTCTGCTCATCGGAACCGGCATCTATCTGACCTTTCGGCTCGGTGGACTGCAGTTCATCAAGCTCGGCGCAGCGTTGCGCCTCGGCATCCTGAAACGCAAAGATGCCGGAAGCGAAGGTGACATTTCGCAGTTCCAGGCGCTGACGACGGCGCTTGCCGCAACGGTCGGCACGGGCAACATCGTCGGCGTGGCAACGGCCATCGCGATCGGCGGACCCGGTGCGCTCTTCTGGATGTGGATCACCGGTCTCGTCGGCATGGCCACCAAGTACACCGAAGCTTTTCTTGGCGTGAGGTTCAGAGGGACGGATGCCGCAGGCGAGAAGTCCGGCGGCCCCCAGTACTACCTGGAGCGCGGAATCAAGGGCCCGTTCGGCAAAGTTCTCGGACTCATGTTCGCGATCTTTGCGACGATCGCCTGCTTCGGCATCGGCAACATGACGCAGGGCAATTCGATCGCCTCCAACGTGCAGGCAAGCTTCAACGTGCCAACCTGGGTGACCGGCGTCACCCTCACGGTCTTGGCGCTGCTCGTGCTCGTCGGCGGAATCAAGGTGATCGGCCGCGTCACTGCCGGCTTCGTCCCGGTGATGATCATTTTCTACGTTGCCGCCGCACTCTACATTCTGATCGCGAACATCGGCGCGCTGCCCTCCGCACTCGCCGAGATCTTCAGCCAGGCGTTCACAGGCACGAGCGCCGTTGGTGGGTTTGCCGGGTCCGCGATCATCATCGTCATTCAGTTCGGTGTCGCCCGTGGTCTGTTCTCGAACGAGTCGGGCCTCGGCTCGGCGCCCATGGCCGCCGCCGCCGCTCAGACGAGCCACCCGGTGCGTCAAGGGCTGGTATCGATGACGCAGACCTTCATCGACACCATCATCGTCGTGACGATGACCGGTCTCGTGATCGTCACGACGGGCGCGTGGAAGGCTGTCGACCCGGAAACGGGCGAGCAGATCTCCGCGGCGCTCATGACGGGCGAGGCCTTCACGAACGGGCTCCCCGGCGAATGGGGTCACTGGGTCGTGACGATCGCCCTCGTGATGTTCGCCTTCTCGACGATCCTCGGCTGGTCGTACTACGGTGAGCGCAATATCGAGCGGCTCTTCGGCAGACGCGCCGTCATGCCGTTCCGAATCCTCTTCTCGCTCATCGTGTACATCGGCTGCACCGTCCAGCTCGGCGTCGTCTGGGCGTTCTCCGACGTCATGAACGGGCTCATGGCGCTGCCCAACCTGGTTGGGCTCCTCGTGCTCTCGGGCCTCGTCGCCCGCGAGACGAAGCATTATCTCAAGCACGACCCGAAGCTCGAAGCGTCGAAGGAGGAGATCGAGGAGTTCATGGCCGGGCGCGAGGGTTGGGACGATTGGAAGGCCGGCGACGTCGTCGGTTCCAGCCGCCGAGGTCTCTGATGTGAACTCGCTCTGAGCTGAAGCTGCTCAGGCGACGAGCGAGTGGGCTTGCATCCGGTTGGATGCAAGCCCACTCGCGTTGCGGCTGCGGTCAGACGATGCTGAGGTGCGTTCGCACAACACCGGCCAGCTGGTCGGCAATTCGACCGGCCGTGTCGTGGTCGGCGGCTTCCACCATCACGCGCACAAGCTGCTCGGTTCCGCTGGGGCGCAGAAGCACTCGCCCGGTCTCGCCGAGCAGACCTTCGGCCTCCGCAACGGCGAGCATCACATTCTCGTCTGAGTGGGCACGTGTCTTGTCAACATCTTTCACGTTGATCATCACCTGCGGGTACACGGTCATCACCGATGAGAGCTCCGCGAGCGACTTGCCTGTGCGTGCCATCTCGCTCACAAGGTGAAGACCGGTGAGGATGCCGTCGCCCGTCGTCGCGAATTCGCTCATGATCACGTGGCCGGACTGCTCACCGCCGAGGGCGTAGCCCTTGTCGTTCATCGCCTCGAGGACGTAGCGGTCGCCCACCTTCGTCTGAAGCATGGAGATGCCGTTCTCCTCCATCGCGCGGCGCAGACCGAGGTTGCTCATCACCGTGGCGACAAGTGTGTCGTGGGCGAGCTTGCCCCGCTCCTTCATCGACACGGCGAGGATCGCCATAATGACGTCGCCGTCGATGATCGTGCCGTTCGCGTCGACAGCAAGGCAGCGATCGGCGTCGCCGTCGTGGGCGATTCCCACGTCGGCGCCGAGCTCGACGACGGTGCGAGCCAGGCTGTCGATGTGCGTCGACCCGACGCCATCGTTGATGTTGATGCCGTCCGGGTCGTTTCCGACCACGGACACCCGGGCACCGGCATCCGAGAATACCTGCGGTGAGACACCTGCCGCTGCGCCGTTCGCGCAGTCGATCACGACATGCACGCCGTCAAGCGAATGGGGAAGACTGCCGAGCAGGTGAATAACGTAACGGTCTTCAGCGTCGGCAAACCGTTGAATGCGACCGACGTCGGCACCGGTCGGCATGAGCTGCTCGGTCTCGAGGTGTTCTTCGATGCGCTCCTCGACAATGTCGGGCAGCTTCGTTCCGCCGTGCGCGAAGATCTTGATGCCGTTATCTGGCGCAGGATTATGGGATGCCGAAATCATCACACCGAAATCGGCATCGATGTCTTGCACGAGGAAAGCAGCGGCGGGCGTTGTAATCACGCCGGCGTCGAGCACGTCGACGCCGCTTGATGCCAGACCAGCCGAGACGGCTGCGGCGAGAAACTCGCCGGAGACGCGCGGATCGCGGGCGACGACGGCAACAGGACGCTTGCCCTCTTCACGCCTGACCTCAGCACTTCGGCCTTGCCCAAGCACCACTGCGGTAGCTTGGGCAAGGCCGAGAGCGAGGTCGGCTGTAAGAACACCGTTCGCGAGTCCGCGAACGCCGTCAGTTCCAAACAGACGAGCCATGGAGAGTCGAACCCTCCGTGGTTAGCGCTTCGAGAACTGAGGAGCCTTGCGGGCCTTCTTGAGTCCGGCCTTCTTGCGCTCCTTGACGCGTGCGTCACGCGAGAGGAATCCGGACTTCTTCAGGGTTGCGCGGTTGTTCTCAACGTCGATCTGGTTGAGCGCACGAGCGATGCCGAGACGCAGTGCGCCGGCCTGGCCCGAGGGGCCACCACCCGAGATGCGGGCGATCACGTCGTAGCTGCCCGAGAGCTCGAGCACCGTGAACGGGTCGTTGATGAGCTGCTGGTGGAGCTTGTTTGGGAAGTAGTCGGCAAGTTCACGGCCGTTTACCGTGATGCTGCCGGTACCGGGAACGAGGCGCACACGAGCGATTGCCTGCTTGCGACGTCCTACTGCTGCGCCGGGAACGGTGAGCGCGGGACGCGGGGCTGCAGCAGTCTCTGGTGCCTGCTCGCTCTCGGTACTGTAGTTCTCTGGGGTTTCGATGGAGTCTTCGATCTTCGCCACTGTCATAAATCCTTAGCTTTGCGGGGCGCTTACTGCGCGACCTGGTCGAATGAGTACGGCTTCGGCTGCTGAGCGGCGTGCGGGTGCTCGCTGCCTGCGTACACCTTGAGCTTGCCCAGCTGGTCGCGGCCGAGGGAGTTCTTCGGGAGCATCCCGCGAATCGCCTTCTCGACGGCGCGAACGGGGTTCTTCTCAAGGAGCTCGCCGTAGCTCATGGATGAAAGGCCGCCCGGGTAACCCGAGTGACGGTAGGCGCGCTTCTTCTGCGCCTTGTCGCCGCTGAGTGAAACCTTTGCGGCGTTGACGATGATGACGTAGTCACCGGTGTCGAGGTGGTTGACGAAGGTCGGCTTGTGCTTGCCGCGAAGAAGAACGGCTGCGTGGCTTGCCAGGCGGCCGAGAACGACGTCTTCAGCGTCGATGACGATCCAGTCGCGCTGGATCTCACTGGCCTTGGGGGAATAAGTGCGCGTCACAGTTGTGCTGCTTTCGTAATCGTTAGTTGGACGTTCGTGAATCCCGCTCCGTTGGGTGTTCACTTGACGTGAACTCCGCAGGTGGAGGGCTCAACTACGGGTGCGAGCCAGAAAACGGGCACAGCACCAACGAGCTATATTACGTGACCCGCGACACGCGGTCAATTCGAATCAGAGTGTGCGCACGCAGTCGCAACGGCTCCACGACCGTCCTCTATTGTGACAGCATGCCCTCGAGACGCGATCACCCGTCACGGCGAGGTCTTCTCGGTGGAGTTGCGATCGCTGGCACTCTGATTCTCTTAGCGAGCGCCTGGTGGTGGTTGTGGGTGCCGCACCACCGTCCGTCACTGGCGGCAGACGAGGTGCATGCCGTTGACGTATCGAGTTACCAGGGCGACATTGACTGGGATGCTGTCGCAGACGACGGCATTGGCGCGGCGATGATCAAGGCGACCGAAGGCAAGGGCTTCGTCGATTCTCAGTTCGCGCAGAATTGGCAGGAATCCGCCGACGCAGGAATCCGACGCGGCGCCTACCATTTTTTCACTCTGTGCGCCTCTGGTGCCGATCAGGCAGAGAACTTTCTTGCGGCTGCACCGCCAGACGAATCCGCGCTTGCTCCTGCCATCGATCTCGAACTCATCGGACCCTGCGCGGACCGCCCGCCACAGAGCGAGGTCGATTCCGAACTTGAGACATTCAGGCAGACTGTCGAGGCGGCGTGGGGACGCCCTCTGCTCGTCTATGCCCGCGCCTCATTCACCTCGGAATACTCGATCGGCGCGCTGGCGGACAACCCCTCGTGGGTGACGCATTTCTTTCTGCGTCCGACCAACGACGAGTGGACGATGTGGCAGGTGCACTATGTCGCGCGCATCGATGGAATCGAGGGCGATGTCGATCTCGACGTGCTGCGTCTGACGCCGCGCTCATGATCACGAGCCCCGAACGACCATGCACTCGCACGTCAGCGTCGAGATCGTAGACCGCTTCTTCGTCCACAGGCAACGAGTTTTGCAAGTTATCCACAATGGTCGTGTGACCGGGTATTTAGGTCGAAGCAATGTCAGTGGCTCCTGAAATACTACGGACATGCAGAAACCCATCGAGCACAGCATCGAAGCTGTAGCGGGCATCGCGTCCGCGGCGGCTACGCGGGTGCTCGAAACTCTGCCCCGATCGGCTGCCGCCGCGAGCGACGATGCGCTGCTCGAGGCCGCCGCCGCGCTCGGTGAGCTGGGGCGCGCCCAGCAGACCGCACTCGCCGTCGTCGCTTCAGAGATTGCGACAAGGTCGGTGAAGCTTGATGGTGCGCAGACGATCGCGTCACGCAACGGGCAGCGTGACGCAATCGGACTTCTGCAATCGACCGCCCGCATCTCACACAGTGCGGCCCGCCGCGCTCGTGCTTACGGCGACGCCATCACCATCGACTCGAGCATCTCCGGGGCGCCGCTGCCACCCCGCTGGAGCCATATTGCCGAAGCCGCGTTCGCCGGAACCGTCGACGCTGAGGCCGTTGCTCCTCTCATCCGGAGTCTCGAAGAAGTGCGCCTTTCGGCCGATCCGCAGATGCTTGATGCTGCCGAAGACGGCATGATGCGCATCGCCTCCCGGTCCACCCCGGAGTACGCCAAGCAGCAGATGCGGGTCTGGAAAGAGGCGCTTGATCCTGACGGAGCGAGGCCGCGAGAGGAAGCACAGCGCCAGGCGCGGTTCTTCCACATTGGCAAAGTTGATGCGCATGGGATGACTCCAATCAAGGGGCGCCTCACGCCAGACGCAGCGGCACGGCTGAACGCTGCGATCTCCACGCACACGAACCCGCGAGCCCGCGTCGCCTTCAGGCCCGTCGATGAAAGTGAAGACGCAACTGCCCCTCACGACAGCAACGACAACGTTGCCCCCAGCGTCGGCACCCACGATCTCGACCCGCGAACGCACGGTCAGAAGCTGCACGACATCATCGACGGATTGATCAGCTCTGGACACCGCGCCTCCGTTTCCGACGCCGGCAGCCGCCGGGCGCAGACCGAGGTGATTGTGACCACCACCCTCGAGGATCTCCGGAGCGGAGATGGGGTGGGCTGGGCCAACGGTGCCCAAGAGCCACTCGGCCCGATCACGACCGAACGCATCATCTGCGACGAGGGCTACCGGCGGATGATTCTTGGCGACAATGGCGAAGCTCTCTGGCTTGGCCACAAACAGCGTGCCTTTTCTCCGCAGCAGAAGCTCGCGATCGCCGCCCGCGATGAAACCTGTGGCTGGCCGGAATGCGACATGCCTGCCGATTGGTGTGACGTGCATCACGTGACGTACTGGAGCCAAGACGGGCCCACAGACGTCGACAATGGGCTTCTTCTCTGCAGTGCCCACCATCACATGCTGCACGCCCAAAACTGGATCATCAGCATGCAGAACGGCATCCCATTCCTCACCCCGCCGGCATTCATGCGCCACGCGGGCGAGCCGATCCGGCTCGGCCAGAACCGACCGCGCCAGGTCGGCCGCACACGCCGCACCAGAAGGCGCCGCCGGGGCAACTCGCGGGCCGGTGGCTCCGACCCGCCAGATAGCAGTTGATGCGCGGCCTGCAGAGCCGCAGATACCGCGCCGCGGCACGGAAAGTCACGCCGATCGTACGATCGGGCTGCACGAACGCTCGTGATCAGCTCAGTTCAGCGTGCGTTTGGCCCGCGTAAGTTCGGCGCGCGCGGCGAGCAGGTCGTCTTCCGGGTAGCCGACCTGCACGAGAACGAGCCCGTGTGCCGGCATCACAGCAAACGCACTCGTGCGCGCGCCAGCATCCCTGAGCCGCACAAGGTCAGCGGCAGCGAGCCGACCTTCTCCCACAGAGACGCAGGCCCCCGTCAGCGAGCGAACCATACTGTGACAGAAGGCATCAGCCTTCACCTCGGCGACGACATAGCCGGCACCATCCCGGCTCCAGCGAAAATCCTGCAGCGTGCGAATCGTCGTGGCGCCCTCGCGCGGCTTGCAGTACGCGCCGAAATCGTGCAGCCCGACAAGCTCGCGGGCGGCAGCATCCATTGCCTCGACGTCAAGCGCGCCCGGGTGCCAGACGACGGTGTTGCGCTCGAGCGGGTTCCGTCCGGTGACATCGTCTGCGATTCGATACGCGTATCGCCGCCACGATGCCGAGAAACGCGCGTCGAAGCCATCGGGAGCCTCGCTGGCACTCGTGACCACAACGTCGGAGCGTCGACCGAGCACACCGTTCATGCGGCGCGCGAATACCTCGCCGGGGCTCTGAATCACAGTATCCCGACGATTCTGCCTCGTCAGTGCCTCGGCGTGCCGCGCATGCAGGTCCACATGCGCTACCTGTCCGGTCGCGTGAACTCCTGCATCCGTGCGCCCGGCGACGGTTAGTCCGGGTTCATCGCCCCGGCGACCAAAAAGTCGGGCGATGGCGTCCTCCAGCACTCCCTGCACGGTGCGCAGGCCAGGTTGCCGCGCCCACCCAGAGAAGTCGGTGCCGTCGTACGCGATATCGAGCCGGAATCGTGTGGCGGGCGGATGCTGATCGGTCACGGCGCTCAGTCTATCGACGCGGTGTCCTCGAGCAGCTCGACGAACCCATCGGTGCCGTGCACCCGAATTCGCTGCCTATCACGGATGAGCCTCGTGGCATTTTCCACAGCGACGACAGCCGGCAGCCCGTATTCACGAGCGATCACCGCGCCGTGTGTCATCACGCCGCCCACCTCCGTGACTAACCCGGCTATCCCGAGAAACACGGGCGTCCAGCTCGGGTCCGTGAACGCTGTGACAAGGATGTCATCCGGCTCAAGATCAGCGTCGCCAATATCGCTGACGACGCGAGCTCGCCCCTCGACAGTCCCTGCCGAGACCGCGAGACCGGGAAGCGCGCCGGCTGGCACGTCATCGCGATGATAGGCACCGCTGATCGTCTCGCCCTCAGAGGTGATGAGCCGCGGCGGCGTCAGGTTCTCGTCGCGAGCGAACTCGTCTCGTCGTGCCTGTATGAGAGCGTGGTCAACCTGCCGTGTGCGCACCGCCTGCTGCAGTTCGTCAAAGCGCAGAAAGAAGATGTCGTCTGCCTGGTGCAGCAGACCAGAGCGCACCTGGCGTTCGGCCTCGCCAAGAAGCGCTTCGCGATATTCGGAGTATCTGTTGATCATGACGTACTTCGGGTACTCGCGATACCCGGTGTACGCCCGAAGTCGCCTGATCGCATCCTCCGTCTCGGCCGCCTTGCGTTCGCCATCGGGAAGCTCCCGCAGCCGCGCCAGCACGTCGTCGCGCTTCGCCATTGCCTGCTGCCGACCGCGCTCGAATCGCCGCGCACTTTCGCCCGGCTTGAGACTCGCAATGTTGGCCACAATCGCGGGAACGAGAAGCTCCGGGCGTTCATCCCACCGTTCACGCGTCACGTCGATCTCGCCGACGCAGCGCATGCCGTAGTCGTTGAGAAACACGCTCAGTGCAGTAGCAGCATCCGGTCCCCCGGCACGAGCTCTCAGGTCATCGAGCAGTTGCCCGTCAGGCACGGATCCCGCGGCCACATTCTTCAGGTGCGCGACGACATCCGCGTGCGGGCGCATGGCATCGGCGACGTCCAGAAGCGCGAGGCCCATCTCAGCAGTCACATTATGCGGCACAGACTGCGCAAGCACATCGGCGGCGTTCGTCTCTCCCAGCCACTCGCTCAGCGTCTCGTTGAGTGTGCGCGACGCTTCGATTCCCGCCATGAGCACCTGCATGCTCTGCGGATCGCTCACCAGACGACGAAGCTCGTCGACGTCTGCCAGGATCGCGTCGAACAGGGCTGGCCCTGATTCTTGCCGGATGCTGCGTCGAAACGCCGCGATCGACTGCTCTGCCGTGGCGATCTGTTGTTCGACGGCCCCGGGTTGCGGCTCAGCCGTCGCCTCCCCGACGCCTGGAGGCATGGGTCCCGGGTCGGAACCAGGTTTCAGCGGCACGATGTCGCGATTGATCACGGTCTGCAGCGCGTCGGCGATCAGCGGCTCCGATGCCCCGAGCCCACGGGTGAGACCCGTGCGTCCCTCGGGAGTGGTGAGCATCGCCGTAATGTCGACGAACAGCCGACTGCCGGCCTCCGCCATCGTGCGCAGCGCCGTCAGCTGCCAGACCGAGAGCCCGAGCGGCTTCATCGCATCGGTCATCATCTGCTGATGACCAACCGACGCATACACGTGGATGCCGTCGTCAGGAGCTGGCGGAATCGGGTAGAGAGTTGTAATGGGACGGCTCTGAACGATGAAGAACGTGCCATCTGCACAGCACCATTCGATGTCTTGCGGCTCGCCCATGTGCTTCTCGATGCGGCGCCCCAGGTCGACAAGCCGAACGACCTGGTCGTCTGCCAGCACGGGCCGCGCCGCTGTTATGGATGCCGAGACGATCTCGTCGTCACGCACGGCGTAGAAATCTCCCCGCACCTGACCAGAGATGAAGCTGTCCCCGAGACCGCGGACGGCCTCCACCGTGGCGATCGTGCGATTCGACGTCACTGGGTCGGCGGTGAACAGAACTCCTGCAGCATCCGCTGGCACCATGCGCTGCACGATGACGGCCATGTCGACGGTGCCGTGGTCGATCGTGTTCGCCACCCGGTATGAGACGGCGCGTTCCGTGAAAAGGGAGGCCCAGCAGCGCCTGATGTCATCGAGAATGCGCTCGAACCCGATCACGTTCAGGTACGAGTCCTGCTGGCCGGCAAAGGATGCTGACGGCAGATCCTCCGCCGTCGCACTGGATCGCACGGCATACGCTCCGACCTCGCCCAGCGCCCCGTGCGCAGCGGCGAGAGACGTCACGAGGTCGCTCGGAAGTTCGATGCTCTCGATCGCGTGCCGCAGCGACGCGCTGACCTCGGCTAGCGCGTCGCGGTCGTCGGCGGCCACGCGAGACAGTACGGCGAGTGACGCGCCAACGTCCGGGGACGCCGCGATGACGCGCTGGTATGCCTCGGTCGTCACGCAGAATCCATCGGGCACGTGTACGTCGCCGATTCTCATAAGTTCGCCGAGGTGCGCGCCCTTGCCGCCGACAGTTTCGACCATTGTGCGTTCGACATCCGTCAGCTTCAGTATCTCGGCCATCGTGCTCCCCCTCGCGATCCGCCACAACACAGATCATCGATTATGAACCAAAAATCCGCGCCTCATGAGGCGTGCCGATCTGCGATAAAATGAAGGCAACGAAGCGCTCTCTGCGTAGCGCCGTACGGTCAGATTGTCAGAATCGCGCGATCGCCTCATCGACGAGCCGGAGACCGTGCTTCTCGAAATCCGCATCGCCGACCTGGAACGCCCAGCAGGCGGTTCCGATCGCCTCACGCAGCAGATCCATCGGCCAGACGAGCTCGTCGCGCGGGTCTCGACCGAAGCCCGCCACAAAAGCGTCCTCCAATGCCGGATTCTCACGCCACTGTTTCTCCGCGATGCGACACAGATCCGTCGCGGGCGGGCGGAACGCGAAGCGCCCGAAATCGATGACGCGGAGCCAGCCGTTGTCGATCAGCCAATTGCGCGGCTGCCAGTCACCATGCGTGGGCACAACCGTGATCGGCATCGGACGATACGACGAGAGGATGCTGCGAGCCTCCGCCTCGACATCGGGAGCGATGCGGTGCTCACCATCAAGCCAGCGCACGGCGCGATCGGTGACACGAATCTCGTAATCGTCATCAACACGCGACTCCTGCCCGTGCAGCTCGCGGAGCACCGCCCCCGCCTGCGCATAGACATCAGGGTCAAGCTCGGAGTCCGTCCCGTCGATCAGGTTCCCGTGCTGATACGCGAGAATGAGTGTGTTCGCCGCGCGGTCAGCAGCGATGAGCATCCCCGTACGGTTGCTGTCGACCAGCGGGGCCGTGTAAGACTCATTCGCAGTGATTTCCCGCCCAATATGATGATTGCCCGGACCAGCCGTCTTAACGATCACATCGCGATCGCCGTCACGGACCCAGAGGACGGCCGTATCAACGAGTCCCCACGACAGATCATCGACAAACTCGGGCTCGCCCAGGTGCTGCTCGACAAAGCGAGACGAGACGTTGTCGAGAAGTCCGCGATGCCAGGTGCTCATCGCATCAGGCTAGAGCATCGGGGCGGCTGCTCTCATGCACCATTCACTCTGACGCGTTATCCTCGATCGGTTCCATGGTGACAACAGCTTCTACCCTCCCGCAGCCCGCCACCCGCATTCGCTATGCGGGCCTGGACGGGCTGCGCGCGCTTGCCGTGGCGGGGGTGCTCGTCTACCACCTGTTTCCCGGGGCGCTTCCCGGCGGCTTCATCGGGGTTGACGTGTTCTTCGTCATCTCGGGTTTTCTCATCACGAGCCTGCTCATGCGGGAGCGCCACACGCAGGGCCGCATCAATCTTCGCGACTTCTGGACACGGCGCGCCCGCCGCATCCTCCCCGCTCTGATCCTCGTTGTCACTGCCTCGACGACCGCCGCGCTCGTCATCGGCGGCGATGTGCTGGTGCGCATCGGTCGACAAATTCTCGGCGCCTCGACGTTCAGCTACAACTGGGTGGAGATTGCGACCGGGGGTTCATACTTTGACGCGCTCTCCCCCGAGATGTTCCGCACACTGTGGTCCCTCGCGGTCGAGGAGCAGTTCTACATCGTCTGGCCCCTGCTTCTGTTGGCGCTGCTGCTTCTACCATCACGGTGGCTGCGCGCGGGCGTTCTTGTGGCGGCATCCATCGCCTCTGCGCTCTGGATGGCCCGCCTTTTCGCCCCGGGAGCAGATGCGACGCGCGTCTACTACGGCACAGACACTCACGCATTCGGCCTGCTGATCGGTGCCGCACTCGCCGTACTGCTCGAGGGACGTCTCGGGGCTGGACTGCCCAAGCGCAACGGCCCGGTGATCCGCACGCTTTTCGACGTCGTCGGCGCGATCGCGCTGATCGGGGTGATGGTGCTGGCGTTCGCGCTCGGGGACGGCGATGACGCCACCTATCGCGGAGGTCTCGCGCTCGCGTCGCTGCTGACGGTGATCGTGATTACCGCGGCGATCAGGCCCGGCTCTGTGCTCGGCTCTCGGCTTGATGCCGGTGCCCTGCGCTGGCTGGGGCGCCGCTCGTACGGCGTGTATCTCTGGCACTGGCCCATTTTCACTCTGACGCTCGCGATGAGCGGCTCGACAGCGACGCAGGCACCACCCGTCACCGCATCGCTCATCGCCATCGTCATCACTCTTGCGGCCTCCGAACTGTCATTCCGCTTTGTCGAGACGCCCATGCGCACCCGCGGCTTTCGCAACTGCGCACGCACGCTCGGCCGAGCTTTTCGCACAAGCGTGCCCCGGGCAGCAATCTCAATCGGAATCATCGCCGTCGCCCTCGTGCTCGTCGGTTCGACGGGCACCGCCATGGCCGTTGCCCCGCAATCGTCTTCTGTGGAGCAGCTGATCGCCAACGCGCAGAAGTCGTCGCAGACGAAAGCGAAGGATCCGAAACCAACGAAGCCGGCGCAGTCGGCAGTCACGGGCGAGAACATCACAGCGGTCGGAGACTCCGTGATGTTAGCCGCGGCACCAGCGCTCGAAGATTCACTGCCCGGTATCGACATTGATGCGTCGGTTTCGCGATCGATGTATACGGCGCCCGGCATTCTGGAAGATCTGGAGCAGCAGGGACGGCTGCGCAGCACCGTGATCATCGGCCTTGGCACGAACGGCCCTGTCAACGAATCGACTCTCGACGAGATCGTTGACGTCATCGGGGCGGACCGGCACCTGATACTCGTCAACGCCTACGCGCCGCGCGACTGGATTGCCGGCGTCAACACCGAGCTCGACTCATTCGCCGCGGCCCGCCGCACGTCGGTGATCGCCGACTGGCGCGACGCCATCGACCCCCGTGCAGACGAACTGCTCGCGGCAGACCACATCCACCCCGGCTACGAGGGCGGAACCGTCTATGCCGAGGCGATCATGCGCTCTCTGCAGGTGCTCGCCGATCTGCCGCCCGCCGTGACGGAGCAGTACGGCTATAACCTGCCGGTCGTGCGCTGAGCGGCATCCGCCTGGCTACACCTCGAGCACGTACGAATACCCACGGTCGCCTGCGACGAAGCCCATGCGCTCGTAGAGCGTGTTGGCCCCCGTCGGGCTCTCGGAATCGACGTCGAGGGTTGCGCGCTCGATGCCCGCGTCGCGCAGGCTCTGCAGCGCGGCAGTGATGATCGCCGGGGCGAGCTTCTCACCGCGATGGTCGCGCACGACGCCGATGTACTCGATGTATGCCTTTGAATACCCCGCGGCCTCCCAATCGCGCTTGTTCACCGAGACGAGGGCAAACGCGACGACACGGGGCTCACCGGCATCCGTCTTCTCGATCGCGACTCGGCTGAGGTCTTTGCGAAACTCCGGAGACGACGTCAGGTGCTCCCAGCGCTCCTGCGTCGTGGGCTGACTGCCCCAGTGATCGCGAAATGCGTCATTGCGAGCGAGACGCGACGACTCGACGAGCTCGTCGTCGAGCGGCACAATGCGCACGTCGGCAAGCGGCTCGACGATCTCGACGGGGTCGGACAGCCTCCGCTCCATCTCGGTGAAGTAGCGTGTGAGTGTGAAACCCGCGCGCTCGCTGAGGTGCTGGCCCGCGATGTTGCCGTGCTCCTGATCGACCATGATCCAGCCGGGAAGAGCGTGCGGCGACCGCGCCAGCAGCTGCAGCGCCCTGTCGCGCTGCCAGGCAAGCAGCTCGCGCCCGATGCCTCGTCCGCGCCATGCCGGGTGCACTGTGCCCTCGAGATACACCTGAACCCGCGTCGACTTCGCCTGTGCCTCGGCGACAACCCCCGCGGCGATCAGCACGCCCGCGGCGCTCTCGCCGACGAGCGTGTCAGTGGCCATGATCAGCTCAGACGACTTCAGCGCATTCTCCACCTGGGCGCGCGTCGTTGTCGATGCCGGGTGATCGAGGTGATCCGCGGCATCCATCAGCACCATCATCGCGTCGAGGTCGTCGAGCGTCGCCGGCCTCCAGCGGGCGATATCAGGATGCTGCGGGAGCGCGAGCTCCGGCGCTGCGACGCGATCACGGAGGGCAGTGCGTGTGACGGTCATGCGTCTAGTTTAACGGTTCGCGTCAGCCCAACGTCGCCTGACGTTCGCTCTGCTCCGAGCGCACGTGCGTGTCGAGAAATGCCAGAAACGTCTCGTACCAGACCTGCGCGTTGCCCCGGCCGAGAATCCAGTGCCCCTCGTCGGGGAAATACAGGTAACGGTGCTGGGTCTGCCCGTTGGAGTCGAGCGGCGTCGCCGACTTCGTCAGCAGGTCGTACCAGAGTTTCTGCCCCTGGGCGATCGGCACACGGTAGTCCTTGTCTCCATGGATCACGAGCATGGGCACGCGAATGTCGGCAACGTGGGCGTGCGGCGAGTACAGCTCGTGCTGCGCGCGCATCGGCTCGTCCCACCCCGAGTTGTCCGTCGTCGAGCCCATCGCCTCCGTGTCCCACAGCGACGCATGCGTCACGATGCACCGAAAGCGCTCCCCCGTCTGCCCCGCCACCCAGTTCGCCATGTAGCCGCCGTAGCTCCCGCCGGCGAGCGCCGTGCGGCTGGCATTGATGTCGTCGCGTGCAATCGCAGCGTCCGTGAGCGCCATGATGTCTGAAAACGGTGCACCGCCCAGCTGGTGCTGCCCACGGTCGATCATGTGCTGGCCGTACCCCGTCGAGATCGCCGGGTCAGGCAAGAGCACTGCATAGCCGGCGGCGACGAAGGGGTTCGGGTTCCACCGATACGTCCACGCGTTCCACGAGCCCCACGGGCCGCCGTGCGCGAAGACGACAAGAGGATGCGGCCCGTCACCGCTCGGCAGGCGCAGCCAGGCGCGCACCGTTGCGCCGTCTTCAGCGGTCGCCGTCACCTCGCGGAGTGTGCCTGGTGCCTCGAGCACGGTTGCCGGGTTCGGCAGAGCCGTGACGACTCCGGATGCCGGGTCGATGGCGACCGGATGCGGTGCCACGTCAATGCCCGATGCGGAGGCAACGAGCCTGCTCCCCTGCACGGCGAGGCTGCTGAACACGAGGTTCTGCTCTAGTCCGCCGGCAAGCCGCTTTGGCTTGGCGTCGTCAAGGCTGCCGATCCACACGGAACCTCGCCCGGCATCATCGCTCGCCGCGGCGATCGTCGCGTCGTCGAGCCACACCGGGTCTGCCCAGAAGTCGAACTCGGGCCATAGCTCCGTCACTGTCTTTGTCTCAAGATTGAGCACCTGCAGGCGAGCGCCCATGCTCTGCGTTGAACGCCAGTTTGTCATCCGTCCGATCACGGCGCGCGTGCCGTCGGGCGAGATGATCCCACCCTCGACGCTTTCGAGATCGGCGGGATCTGCATCGATCAGCAGAGTCGGCTCACCGCCCCGCAGGTCAACGCGCCACAGCTTTTCAGACTCGAGAATATTCGGAACGCTTGTCTGCATCACGACGAGAGCAAACGCGCCATCGTCGGAGAGGTCCCAATCGAGCAGGCGCCCCTCGGGCATCTCCGCATAGTCGAACGTGAGAACCTGCCGCGCCGACTCGCCTTCCGTCTCTGAGGTGGGGGCCGGACGCACGGTTGCTTCGTCAAGGTCGCCGGGTAGCTGAGCCTTCGCGAGCACCGAGCGCGCGGGTCCGAGGTCACTGTCCCAGTAGCGAGTAGGAAAACCGGAGTGCAGCGTTGCCGAGACTTTTGCATCGATGCGCTTCTTCGTCAGTTCTGCGTGCTCTTTCTCCGATGTCGCCTGCGAGTGCACGTCAAGCTGGGCGACGACGACGCCGCCCGCCGTGCGCAGCGGGCCGAAGCCCCCGGGTCGGGACGCAAGTTGGCGTGCTTCGCCGCGCGGCGGCAGGCTCCACAGCGAGCCATCCTTCGCCTCGGAACCGTCCTCGCCAATGCGCTTCGAGACAAAGAGAACGTGCCCGTCGTCGGTGATCGCGGGCGAGGATGCTGACGTTTCACCACGTGTCAGCGGCATCGCTCCGGTGTCGCCAAGTTCAACGAGACTCGACACGTAGGAATTGCCCTCGGCGCCCAGAGCTGTGGCCGATGCAATGAGCCGGCCAGCGCGGGTGGCGGTGAGCCCGTTCATTCGTGTGGCGTCCAGAAGTTCGGCAATCGATGAAGCGCTCATCGTCCGAGTCTAAGCAGATCTAGCCCATTCAGGGGCGAGAGCGTTCGACATGCACAGCTTTGACTATTCTCGTTGCACTGAGTGTTGGGCACCGGTTGGTGATGTCCAGAGCAGGCTGCCGTCTGGTTGTGCTTCTGATCGCCAGCGTGTCGAGTGTTTCAGTGTGTGGTGTCGGCGACAGAGGCTCATGAGGTTTTCGGGCGTGCTTCGTCCGCCGTCTGCCCACGCGACGACATGGTCGATGTCGCAGCGTTGGGCGGGAACATCGCAGCCGGGGAACCCGCAGGTTCCGTCTCTCGTGCGAATCAGCCGCTTCACCTGCTCACTCAACCGGTACTTGGTCGGATCGATCGCAACCGTTGACCCATCAACCGGGCTGGTCAGCACCCGGTGAAAACGTGACGCCTGGCAGATGATGTCTCTCGCCAAGTCGAGATCGATGGGGCCGTATCCGCCCAGCGATGCAGGTTCGTCACCGTTACCGAAGAGTGTCTCGGCGGGAACCGTGATCACCACACCGGGACGCATCGCCGCCAACTGTGCCGCCGTCAAACCCGACAGCGCTGTCGCCTCATCTGACGGTGCACCCTCGGGCTCCGCCGCTTCAGGCTCGGCACGCTCGGTCTCATCACCCTCAGGCTCAGCGTCAGCGTCAGTTTCGGGCTCAACCGTTTCGTGTTCGACCCCGTCGTTGAAGGTGCCGATGCGCAGCGTTTCTGCGCCGAGCTGGGAGAGGAGTGCCTCGGCCGTGATGTCGGCACGCAACTGCGTCAACGTGCGCTGCTCGCCCGGGGTTTCCCCCATGCGTCGCTTCGCCAACGCACGGGCACTGGCATCGATGGAGAGGACCACATCGGCGGAATGCGTCAGGGTGATGCTCGCCATCCCGTCATTCTCTTCACACACATCAACGCGACGTTCTGCGAACGCCTGCTTCGTGCGCTCCTGGATCGTCTCAGGATGCAGCCTCTCACGAAGCTTCCGGGCCGTCTGCTGAAACCGTGTCGACGTCTGCGTGCGCGCCTTCGGCGTGATCGCGGAATCGAAGGCGAGCCGGGCCTCTTTCGGAACATCCCACGCCTGATGAGCGGCAGCACGAACGTGCTGCTGCGACACCCAACCCACACGCCACGCATCCGCCAACTCGGGAAGATCATTGATCACAGTCTTCGCCTCTTCAACCATGTTCGACGCCGTGCGATCCGTCACATGCAAACGCGTCGCCACCTCCGCACTGAACGCCCGACGCAAAGCCTCATCATCCTCCAGCGCCGTGGAGGACCCGTGCACGAGAATCGCGTCCCGTTGATTGCGGAACGCCACCCGGGCCGCCTCAAGCTTCTCGGCCACCACCGCCTGCTGACCCAGCAACCTCTCCTGTTCCCGCTCCAACTCCTCCAACGCCAACGCCGCCGTGTCACTCGTCTCCACAATCGGAGCATGCATCTCATCATCGAGATACACGTAGTCATGAACCATGAAAAACGGACGCAAAGCTACCTCACCGCGGGCCTCATCACCCATCGGAATCGGACCAACCCGACCCCCACACGCCTTCGGTTCAAACATGACACAATCATACCAATCATCGAAGCTATGTTCTAGTCTTTCTCGAAGAAAATTACCATCTTTCACCGTGATCTTCCGCGTCATTGCGCGGGAATTGGTGAGCGTGCCCGGGGACTGCGCAAAATACACGATGCCCCCACAACCAACAGGCTGTGAGGGCATCGTGAAAGCGAGTGCTGCTTACTTGGCGTCGTCCTCGGACTCTGCCTTGTCGTCAGCTGCGTCTTCGGCGGGAGCCTCGTCGGCTGCAGCCTCGGTCGACTCCTCAGCGGCCTCGTCGGCCGGTGCCTCGGCGGTCTCCTCTGCAGGAGCCTCCTCGACCTCTGCCTCGTCTGCCGCCTCGTCGACGGGCTCTTCAGCCTTCGCAGCGGCAGCCTTCTTGGCAGGCTTCGCCTTCGGCGTGACGGGCTCGAGTACGAGCTCAATCACGGCCATCGGAGCGTTGTCGCCCTTGCGGTTGCCGATCTTCGTGATGCGGGTGTAGCCGCCTTCGCGCTCGGCGACGAGCGGCGCGATCTGCGTGAACAGCTCGTGCACAACGCTCTTGTCACCGATCGTCGACAGCACGCGACGACGCGAGTGCAGGTCACCGCGCTTGGCGAACGTGACGAGACGCTCGGCGAACGGACGAAGACGCTTGGCCTTGGTCTCCGTCGTCGTGATGCTCTTGTGGGTGAACAGGGCCGCCGAAAGGTTGGCGAGCATCAGGCGCTGGTGCGCTGCGCTGCCTCCGAGGCGGGGTCCCTTGGTGGGCTTAGGCATTGTCGTGTTTCTCCAGATTGATCTCGGACTGTCTTACGACGGACCGTCAGTTGTTCTCGTCTTCGTAGCCCGAGTAGAAGTGTGCGCCGTCGAACCCGGGAACCGAGTCCTTGAGCGACAGCCCCATCTCGACGAGCTTGTCACGAACCTCGTCCACCGACTTCTGACCGAAGTTGCGGATGTTCATGAGCTGCGTCTCGCTGAGGGCGACAAGCTCGGAAACCGTGTTGATTCCCTCGCGCTTGAGGCAGTTGTACGAACGGACCGAGAGGTCGAGGTCTTCGATCGGAACCGACAGCTCGCTCGAGAGCACCGTCTCGGCGGGCGCTGCCCCGAGCTCGATTCCCTCTGCCTGGTTGTTGAGCTCCTTCGCGAGGCCGAACAGCTCAACGAGCGTGCTTCCGGCGGAAGCGATCGCGTCGCGCGGCGTGATTGCCTGCTTGGTCTCGACGTCAACGACGAGACGGTCGAAGTCAGTGCGCTCACCAGCACGCGTCGCCTCGACGCGGTAAGTGACCTTGAGAACGGGCGAGTAGATCGAGTCGACCGGAATCTGGCCGGCCTCGGAGAACTCGTTGCGGTTCTGCGTTGCCGAGACGTAGCCGCGACCGCGCTCGATGGTGAGCTCGAGCTCGAACTTCGCCTCTTCGTTCAGCGTGGCGATGACGAGCTCGGGGTTGTGCACCTCGACACCGGCCGGCGCCGAGATGTCAGCGGCAGTGACCTGACCGGAGCCGGTCTTGCGCAAGTATGCGGTGATCGGCTCGTCGTGCTCGCTCGAGACCACGAGACCCTTGACGTTGAGGATGATCTCGGTGACGTCTTCCTTCACACCAGGAATGGTGCTGAACTCGTGAAGCACGCCATCGATGCGGACGCTGGTGACAGCGGCTCCGGGAATCGACGACAGAAGCGTGCGACGAAGCGAGTTGCCGAGGGTGTAACCGAAGCCGGGCTCAAGCGGCTCGATGACGAAACGGCTGCGGAACTCCGAGATGTTCTCCTCGGTGAGCGATGGACGCTGTGCAATAAGCACTATGTATTCCTTTCGGCTAAGTGTCCGCTATATGACACTTGCGTTGACGGGATATTGAGTTGTGTTAACCGGCGAGAATCGAGCCGGGGTGAACCGGCCCGATCTCGGGTGTGAAGTGCTTAGACGCGGCGACGCTTGGGCGGACGGCATCCGTTGTGCGCCTGCGGCGTGACGTCGTTGATCGAGCCGACCTCAAGGCCAGCGGCCTGAAGTGAACGGATCGCCGTCTCGCGACCGGAGCCCGGTCCCTTGACGAAGACGTCAACCTTCTTCATGCCGTGCTCCTGCGCCTGACGAGCGGCAGCCTCGGCTGCCATCTGAGCGGCGAACGGCGTCGACTTGCGCGAGCCCTTGAAGCCCACGCCACCGGACGAAGCCCAGCTGATGACGGCGCCAGAAGCGTCGGTGACGGAAACGATCGTGTTGTTGAACGTCGACTTGATGTGGGCCTGGCCCTGAACGACGTTCTTCTTTTCTTTCTTACGCGGCTTGCGGACGGCCGACTTGGGTGCTGCCATTGGTAATCTCCTGAATCCTTAAGGCGAAGCTCGACCTAGCGAGCCTTCTTCTTGCCGGCGACGGTGCGCTTCGGGCCCTTGCGGGTGCGTGCGTTGGTCTTCGTGCGCTGTCCGTGCACGGGGAGACCGCGACGGTGGCGGATGCCCTGGTACGAGCCGATCTCGACCTTGCGGCGGATGTCAGCGGACACCTCGCGGCGAAGGTCACCCTCGACCTGAAAATTGCTCTCGACGTAGTCGCGAAGAGTAATCAGCTGATCGTCAGTGAGATCCTTGACGCGAATGTTTCCGTCGATGTCAGTGTCGGCGAGGGCTTTGAGCGCCCGAGTGCGGCCGACACCATAGATGTACGTCAGTGCGACTTCCACGCGCTTGTCGCGGGGAATGTCTACGCCGGCGAGACGTGCCATGGTGGCTTCTCCTAGGAGTATGTGGAGGTGTGGAGCAGTTTCGGTGCCAGAGCCTCCGACCCTGGGTGTCCCTCGCTCAGCGTTTCCGCTGTTCCGAGTTCTCGAAACTGCCTGTTCTGTTGTGTTGTCGTGGCGCGGCCGGAGCCGCGTCTGCTAGCCCTGGCGCTGCTTGTGGCGCGGGTTGCTCTTGCAGATCACCATGACGCGTCCGTGACGACGGATCACCTTGCAGTGATCGCAGACCTTCTTGACGCTGGGGTGGACCTTCATGTTCTTCCTTCGATTCGCTGTCCTCGTGAAGAGCCATCCACACTGCAGGGCGTGGCAGAGCTCAACCGTTACTTACAGCGCGACTTACTTGTAGCGGTAGACGATCCGGCCGCGGGTCAGGTCGTAAGGGGTCAGCTCAACGATCACGCGGTCCTCCGGGAGGATGCGGATGTAGTGCTGGCGCATCTTGCCCGAAATATGGGCAAGCACCTTGTGACCATTGCTCAGCTCAACGCGGAACATCGCGTTGGGCAGCGCTTCGATCACGGCTCCTTCGATCTCGATGACACCGTCTTTTTTGGCCATAGCCTCACTGTCGCTCAGGTTCGTCGCACTGGTCGTGCGTTGGATTTCGATGCGGACGGAACACGCCTGTAGCGTGCACAATGCACCAACGAATTATCTTATGTGATAAAGCTCTGCTTCGCCAGTCGAGATTTGATCACGTGCGTGTGACGGCGGCAACCTCGGCGCGAATGCGTTCGAAGAGCGGATGCCCCGGCTCAAGCCCTGTGACCTGCGCGGTGAACTCGGCCGGCTCGAGCGTCTCGAGCAGCTCGGCCATCTCCTGGCTCTGCGCGTCGTCTGGGACGTGAAACTGCAGCGCAGCGCCGATCGCGTCGACGAGCGCATCGGGCGCGTTTCCGCGCTCGGCGATCGCGGCCGCCGGCCCGATGAAGCGCTCGTGGCGGCTGAGCTTGCGCAGCGGCTCGCGCCCGACGCGCTGGACGGTGTCGGGAAGATGGTCGTTTGTGAAGCGCGACAGAATCTTCTCGCGGTACACCGTCTGCTCGTGAACGTCGAGACCGTGCACGGTGACGAGGTAGTCAGATGTCTCTTCGAGCGCTCGGCGAACTTTCTCCTGCACGAGCGGGTCGGCGGCAGCATCCGCGATTTTCTCGTGCCCGGCGAGAAAGCCGAAGTAGGCAGTCGTCGCGTGGCCCGTGTTCACGGTGAAGAGCTTGCGCTCAATGTACGGCGCGAGCTCGTCGACGAAATGCGCGCCGGGCAGCGGGGGCTCGGCGCCGGTGAACGGCGCGCGCTCAATGACCCACTCGTAGAATGCCTCGACAGTCACGTCGATTCCGGCGTCGGCGGACTGCGTGGGCACGATGCGGTCGACCGCCGTGTTCGCAAAGACCGCTCTCTGCGCGATCTCGCCCCACTCCGCACCCGCGTTCTCATGCACGTGCGCGCGCAACGTGTCTGTCGCGCCAATGGCGTTCTCGCAGGCCATGACCGCTGCGGGAGCGAGATCGTCGCTGCGAGCCGCGAGCCCCTTGGCTATCGCGGGGGCGATGAACCGCAGCACGTTCGGCCCGACGGCCGTTGTAATGATGTCGGCCGTCGCCAGCTCGGCAACGAGCCGCTCTTCATCTTCCGCCGAGTTGACGGCGCTGAAGCCGGTGACGACACGCTCGGTGCCGCCGTCACCGACTTCATGCACCGTATAGCTGTCCGCGTGCGCAAGCGCATCGATCAGCTCGGGGTTCACGTCGGAGAAGACAACGTCATACCCGGCATCGTGCAGCAGTAGTCCGATGAAGCCGCGGCCGATGTTTCCTGCCCCGAAGTGAACTGCCTTCATTGGTCGTTTACCTCCTCGAGCAGCGTGTAGAGCGCGCCGGCGTCTGGCGCGTCAATCAGCTGCTGAACCGATTCCTCTTCGGAGAACACGATGGCGATCTTCGACAGAATCTCGAGGTGCTCGTTCTCGACACCGGCGATGCCGACGACGAAGCGCACCTCCTCGCCGTCCCAGTCGATGGGGTTCATATAGCGGATGAGAGAGAGCGCTGAGGCCTTGATCTCGTTCTTCGCCTCGTTGGTTCCGTGCGGAATGGCCAGGTAGTTGCCCATGTATGTCGAGACTGTCTCTTCGCGCTCGCGCATGGCGTCGACGTAGGCATCGGTTACCGCGCCCGCGGCCACGAGCACGCGGCCTGCCTCGGCGATCGCGTCGTCGCGGGTCGTGGCACTTCCCGCTGCCACCACATTGCCCACCGTCAGAATCTCGCTGCTCATTGCTGCTCCCCCTCTGAGGTCTCCGTGCTTTCGGTTCCCTTGCTCTCGGCAACCCGCTGCACGACTTCTTCGTACCTCGGGCTGTTCATGAAGTTGTCGACGGACACGTGAATGGAGTTCGGCGACTTCTGCTTCGCGCGGTCCGTGAGTTCATTTTGCGTCACGATGAGGTCTGCGTCACCGGTCAGGTTGGCGATTGCCTGGTTCGTCACCTTCACATCGGTGACACCGGCCTTCTTCAGCTTGTTGCGCAGAACGGATGCTCCCATGGCGCTTGAGCCCATTCCGGCATCGCACGCGAACACGATGTTGCTGATCGGGCGGGTGTCCGTCGTTGTTGCGTTGTCGGCCTGCGCCGCAGCATCCGTCTCGCCTCCCATGGTGCCGAGAACGCTTGACTTCTTGCCCTTGTTCGCCTCGGTCTTTGCAATGGCGTCGCTGAGGTCACCGGCGTTCTCACTCGCGAGATCGCGCTTGCGCGATGCCCGAAGAATGATCGCCGAAATGGTGAACGACACCGCTGCGGCACCGATGACCGAGAGAATCACACCGACGTAGCTGTCTGGCGCCGTCTGAATGAGCACGGCGATGATGCTGCCCGGAGAGGCCGGTGCGCGAAGCCCCGTCTGGAACGCCGCGTTGATCGCGACCCCCGTCATGCCTCCGGCGATGGCCGCGATGATGATCATCGGCTTCATGAGCACGTACGGAAAGTAGATCTCGTGGATGCCGCCGAAGAACTGAATGATCGCTGCGCCCGGCGCGCTTGCCTTCGACATGCCCACGCCGAAGAACATGAATGCAAGCAGGATGCCGACGCCGGGGCCGGGGTTCGCCTCGATGAGAAACAGAATCGACTTGCCCTGCTCTGTCACCTGCTCGACACCGAGCGGCGTGAAGACGCCGTGGTTGATGGCGTTGTTGAGAAACAGCACTTTGCCCGGCTCAACGAGAATGCTCGCAAGGGGAAGCAGGTGCAGGTTGACGAGCCAGCCGACGCCGGCCTCGAGCGCGTGGCTCAGGCCGGTGACCAGCGGCGCGATGCCGAAGAAACCACCGAGGGCGAGAAGGCCACCGAGGATGCCGGAGGAGAAGTTGTTGACGAGCATCTCGAAGCCGGCCTTGATCTTGTCTTCCCAGATCGAGTCGACCTTCTTCATGAGCCACGCGGCGAGCGGGCCCATGATCATGGCGCCGATGAACATCGGCACGTCGCTGCCGATGATGACACCCATCGTGGCGATGACGCCGATAACGCCTCCGCGCACGTCGTAGACCATCTTGCCGCCCGTGTAGGCGAGCAGCAGCGGGAGCATGTAGGTGATCATCGGGCCGACGAGGCCGACGTGCTCGGTGCCGTCTGCACTCGGGAAGCCGCCGAGCTGCGGCACGGGCGTCCACCCGGTCTCGATGAAGAATGCCGTAATGAGACCCCAGGCGATGAAGGCCCCGATGTTGGGCATGACCATGCCCGAGAGGAAGGTGCCGAATCGCTGGACGCGAACGCGCACTCCGCCCTTCTTTGCTGTGTCGGACGTCGTCGTCATTGTGATCACTCTTTCTGTAGAGAGGATGCCGCGTCGGTGACGGCGGTTCGGGCCGAGGCCGCATCCGCCGCGCCGAGCGCGAGCTGTGCCAGTCGTCGCGCAGCGTTGCTGTCGAATTGCGCGAGCGAGAGTCGAACGTCGGCGAGCGCCGACGGCGACATGGAGAGGGTTGTTGCGCCGAGCCCCACGAGCACGACGGCGAGCAGTGGGTCCGCCGCAGCCTCGCCGCAGATTCCCACTGGTTTTCCCGCGGCGGCACCGGCCTGACCGACGTCGCCGATCAGTCGGAGCACTGCTGGGTGCCACGGGTCCTGAAAACTCGCCACCGTGCCGAGAAGGCGGTCGGCCGCGAGCGTGTACTGGGTGAGGTCGTTCGTGCCGATCGAGGCGAAGTCGCTCACCGCGAGAGCCTGCCCGGCCAGCAGCGCGATGGAGGGAACCTCCACCATGATTCCCGCGGTCGTGATTCCGAACTCGCGTGCGAGCCGCACAAAGTACTCGGTCTCTTCGACGGTGGACACCATGGGCGCCATCACCCAGAGGTCTGCCTCGGTCTGGGCGTCGGCCGCGGCAAGCGCCGCGAGCTGGTCGCGCAGAATGTCTTCCCGCGCACGCAGCGCCCGCAGGCCGCGAAGCCCGAGCGCCGGGTTCTGCTCGTGCGCATCATTGAGAAAAGGAAGCGGCTTATCGGCGCCCGCATCGAGGACCCGCACTGTTACTTTTTTGCCGGGGAACGCCGAGAGCACCCGCACATAGTGCTCGGTCTGCTCCTCAACGCTCGGGGCCGTGTCGCCCGCGTCAAGAAACAGAAACTCGGTGCGAAAGAGACCGACGCCCTCAGCGCCGAGTTCGACGGCGTGCTCGGCACCATCCCCTGAGCCGAGGTTGGCAAGCAGCGGAATGGCTGTGCCGTCGGCGAGCGCGCCTGGAGTGATCGGGGCGGATGCGGTCTGCTCGCGTGCAGCGATGCGCGCACGTGCGTCGGCGACAGCATCCGCTGAGGGGTCTGTTGTCACCGTTCCCGCTGCCGCATCGACGACAACCGTCGTTCCGTCGTCGATCGTGAGGGCGTCTGCCGTTCCGACGATGGCAACAATGGACTTCTCGCGGGCGAGGATTGCGGTGTGCGAGGTGGGTCCGCCGTCGCTTGTCACGAGGGCGAGCACCTTGTCGAGATCGAGAAGCGCTGTGTCGGCCGGTGCGAGATCGCGGGCGAGCAGCACAAACGGCTCGTCCGGCTGCGGCACGCCGGGCGCGGACACGCCGCCGAGGTGTGCGATCACCCGCTGTGAGACGTCGTCGAGGTCGGCTGCTCTCTCGCCGAGATAGCCCCCCATGGCCGCCAGCTGGTCGCGGAACGACGCGAAAGCCTCGTACACCGCGCGTTCCGCCGTCTTTCCAGCATCCGTCGCCTGGGTGACGAGTTCCATGAGCGACGGGTCTTCAGCCATCATCGCCTGCGCCTCGAGCACGTCGCTCGCTGTTCCGCCGGCTTTCTCGCCGCGCTGCTCGAGATCACGCGCCACGGCAGACATCGATGCGCCTGCACGTTCCGCTTCCTCTGCGGGCGTGCGCGTGCTGGCCTCAGCGGCCGGCTCAGGCAAAGGGTCGGGCATGCGCACCGTCGTTCCGACGGCGACTCCTTGACCGATCCCTGTTCCCGTGAACTCCATCAGCGACCTCCTCGTATTCGCGAGGCCGCACGCATTGTGCGGTCAGGCCTCGTCGTGATCGGTGACGAGCTGCTCCTCGAGCTCGCCCAAAATGCGCTCAGCATCATCTCCCTCGACCGAGAGCGTGACCTCGTCACCGTGGTCGACGCCGAGCGAGATGACTCCCAGAATGCTCGCGGCATTGACCGACTTGTCACCTTTTCGAAGAGTGACGCTCGCGCCGCTCGACGCCGCAGCCTGGGTGAAGAGCTTGGCCGGTCGAGCATGCAGCCCATGCGACGATCCGATTCTGATGTTCCGTTCCACCATGTGGTCCTCCTCCGTCGCCGCGGGCTGTGATTGTCACCATAGTCTGAGTGTGTGCGCGGGCACAACGATTGTGCCGTCATGAGCCCGCTCCTGCCGCGGAGAGCGCAAGGTCGAGCGCCTCGTCGCCCGTCGGCGCGGTGAACACCGACTCGGGCATCACGGCGAGCGCAGCCCCCGCGCTCTTCGCCGCGCGCTCAAGGCCCGTCGCGCTCTCGGTGAGATGAGCTCCGACCAGCAGAACATCGGCGTCGGTGAGCGCATCGTCGACGTTGTCGAGGGCGACTGCCTTCGCCGTGACGTCAAGCCCGCGGGATACCGCGGACCGCCGCACACGCAGGGCGACAAACGTCGACGACGCCCCCGCTCCGCATACAACGATGATCCGCATGCCATCGAGTCTGCCCAACCGCACGGGCGGCGGCCAGCAGAGGCGCTTCCGCCCGGGCGGAAGTCTGTCGATTGTTAAAATTGCTTCGCGAGCGCGGGGAAGACTGGTTGACTCGTAGACGAGCCCCGCCAAAGGAGAACCGTGAGCACCGATCGACACAGCCAGCTGCTTGAGCAGCTCGTGCGCTCGAACGGCTCACAGACCGCGGGAGACCTGGCCGACGCGCTCGGCGTGAGTGATCGCAGCATCCGCACCTATATCGCCGCGCTCAAGGCGAAGGCGCACCCGCTGCCCATCATCGAATCGAGCCCGGAGGGGTATCGGCTCGGTCGCGATGCGTACGCCGCCTACCTCAGCGCAGTGGGCACGTCGGCAGACGACGGCACACCGAGGGAACGGCTTCACCGCGTTGTGCGGCTGCTCGTTGATGAGGCAGACGGATTTGACGTCTACGAGACGGCGAGCGCCTTGTTCATCAGCGACTCGACGCTTGAAACCGATCTGTCGCGCGTTCGCGCTCTGATCGCCGACACGGGTCTGACGCTGGCGCGCTCAGGCGGCCGGGTCGCCCTGCGCGGGTCTGAGCTGGCCAGACGGCGCCTGCTCTCTCGGCTGTTCCGCGACGAGACGACGCACGGCATGGCGCAGCTCGATGCGATTCAGCGCGAGTTCGAGTCTGAGAGCCTCGGCTCGTTCAAGACCGATCTCATCGAGGCGCTGCAGACCCGCGGGTACTACATCAACGACTACGGCATGGACAACGTGCTTCTGCACATCGCGATCGCCGCAGACCGTGCGGGAAAGAGCGCTCCCGTCGAGAGTCAGGGGCGTGACACGGGAACGGATGCTGAGCTGCGCGACGTCGTGCGCGACTTGTCGCTCACGCATTTTTCCGATCCGCTCGGTGAGGCCGACATTGGCTATATCGCCTACCTGCTCTCCACCCGCGCCGTCGCGCCGCGACCAGATGCCGCTGCCACGATCGCATCGGAGTACTTTACTCCAGACGAATACGCAACGGTGCGCTCCATTGCCGAACGTGCAAGCGAGGAGTACCTCGTCGACCTTTCGGACGTCGATTTTCTCACCCGGCTCACCGTACACGTGAGCAACCTGCTCGAACGCGCTGAGGATCAGGCGTACTCGCGCAATCCGCTGACGACGTCTCTGAAGACCGCGTACCCGATGATCTACGAGCTCGCCGTGTTCATCGCGAGCGGGCTTCACGATGCGCGCGGAATCGTGGTGAACGACGACGAGATCGCCTACATCGCCATGCACATCGGCGCTCACCTCCAGCAGCAGACACGTCGAGATGACCTGGCGACATGCGTTCTCGTCTGCCCCAACTACTACGACCTGCAGGCGACGCTCGCCGACCGCATCGTCCAGACGCTTGGCGATGCTCTCACCGTCACACGCGTCATCACACGCACCGATGTGCCGTGGGATCACCTCGACGCCGACCTCGTGCTCACGACGCTCGAGCCGCCCGTTCCCGCCGAGAACATCGTGCGCATTCAGCCGTTTTTGAGCCCGGGCGACGTCGATCGGGTGCGCTCGGCGCTCAGTCGCGTGCGACGCCTTGCCCGGCGCGCCTCAATGCGCGACCAGCTGCTGCGATACCTTGATGAGCGGCTCTTTCTGCGTGACGTCGAGGCAGAGAGCGAAGAGGCGCTGATCCGCCTGCTCGGCGAGCGGATGCAGCGGCTCGGCGTCATCGACGAGGCATACATCGACGCCGCGATCGAACGCGAGCGCATGTCATCGACGGCGTTCACCGACATGCTCGCCGTTCCGCACGCGATGGAGATGACGGCGAGCCGTACGTCGATCGCAATCGCCGTCAACGAGCGAAGCATGCCCTGGGGCGATGGCCGCGTGAACGTGGTCGCGCTCATCGCGTTCAGCGCAGACGGCCGTGCGCAGTTTCAGGAGGTGTTCGACCAGTTCGTCGAGGTATTCTCCGAGCGCGACGACGTGGCGAGCATCGTGCGCGGCGGCCGCACGTTCAGCGCGTTCATCGACGCGCTCGTTCGCACGATGGACAGCTGACCTCACCCGCGGCCGTGAGCCCGGTCATCCCAGGGCGAGCAGATGCTCGTTCATGCGCGCCGAAAGGTCGGCGTCGCGCTGCATGATGTGCCCATCGACAGCGGTGATCGGCACGACGAGGCGCACGCTCGACACCAGCCAGGCCGCATCCGCCGTGCGCACTTCTTCGGCGCGCACGCGGCGCGACTGCGTTCTGAAGCCGTTGTGCTCTGCCCAATCGAAGAGCTCCTGCTGCGTTGTGCCCGGCAGGTTGCCGTCGCCGGACGTCGGGGTGACGAGCTGCACTCCGGTTCGGATGATGAGCGACGACGTGGGCCCCTCGAGCGCGTAACCCTCGAGGGAGGTGAACACGACGTCATCGGCGCCGCGCCGCCTGGCCTCACGCAGCGCTGCCATGTTTGGTGCGTACGAGAGCGTCTTCGCACCAGCCAGCATCCACGGTGCCCTCTCGGCGATGTCGATGGGCCAGCCGCGGTCGAGCAGCACGACGCTCACGCCGTGGTCACGCTCGCGCACGTCGGCCGGGGTCTCCTGCCCTGTGATCCAGCAGGTGGGCGACGATTGCGGAGTTCCGCGCGTGATCACGAGCCGGATCACTCCCCCGCGCTCCGGATCCATCATGCTGACAACCCGTTCGATCGCGTGCATCCACTGCTCGGTGTGCGGTTCGGGAAGGTCCATGATGCGGGCGGATGCTGCCAGCCTGGCGAGGTGCGGGCCCGGCTTTCTCGCGCTGCCGGCGTTCACGCCGATGGTTTCGAACACACCGTCGCCTCGCGCAGCACCGGCATCGAAGACGCTCAGCGCCGCAGCATCCGGATGCACCGGGGTGAGCAGAGTGTCGAAGTCACCACCCGTGTCCGCACGATCCTGCGGGGTGATCAGAAACACGACGGTCATGACCCGACGATACCGTGTCGAGGTTCAGGCGACGGGCGTCGGCGTGACGCCAAATGATGCAAGACCGGCCGCTCCTCCGTCTTCGGCCGTGAGCACCCAGATGCCGCCCGCATGCACGGCAATGCTGTGTTCCCAGTGTGCCGCGGCTCCGCCATCGACGGTCGCAACAGTCCATTCGTCGTCGCGAACCTCGGTGTCGGGCGATCCCTCGACCATCATCGGTTCGATCGCAACGACAAGCCCTGACTTCACAGCCGGGCCCTGCATCTGCACGCGGTAGTTGAACACGGGCGGGTCTTCGTGCATCGAGCGGCCGATGCCGTGCCCGATGTAGTCCTCGATGATTCCATACTCGCGCCCGTGCGCATCGGTGTTCGCTTCGATGTAGCTCTGCACGCCGTCGCCGACCTCGTTCAGGTGCGTTGCCGAGGCGAGCCGAGCGATGCCCGCCCACATCGACCCCTGTGTCGCCGCAGAAAGCCGCTCACGTGCGTCGACGATGTCGGGGCGCTCCGCATCGGGCACGACGACGGTTGCGGCGGAGTCGCCGTGCCAGCCGCCGACCTCGGCCCCGCAGTCGATTGACACGATGTCGCCAGCCTCGATCACCCGGTCACCGGGGATGCCGTGCACGACCTCGTCGTTCACCGATACGCACAGCGTGTGGTGGTAGCCGCGCTCCATCTTGAAATTCGGCGTGCCTCCGCCCGCGATAATCACGTTCTCGGCGATGCTGTCGATCTCTGCCGTCGTCACGCCCGGCCGCACAGCAGCGCAGGCCGCCGCGAGAGCACGAGCCGTCAGCAGACCCGGCTCGATCATCAGACGCAGTTGGGCTGGCGATTTGTAGATCGAGCGGCGAAGCGGCCGTATCAAGCGGATGCTGCCAGACCGCGCTGTGCGAGTGCGCTCAGCACCCGGTCGCTGACCTCGTCAATGCCACCCAGTCCGTCGATGCTCACGACGACGCCACGCTCCTGGTAGGCGGCGATGACGGGCTCCGTCTGCTCGTGGTAGACGTCTTGCCTGTGGCGAATGATGTCTTCGGTGTCATCAGAGCGACCCTGCTGCTCCGCGCGCAGCAGCAGGCGCTTCACGACCTCGTCGAGGTCCGCCGTGAGCTGCACGACGGCGTCGAGCGTGTGTCCCGATGCCGCGAGAATGCGGTCAAGCTCTGCCACCTGCTCCGCCGTGCGGGGGTACCCGTCGAGCAGAAAGCCGTCGCGCACGTCGTCCTGCTGAAGCCGGTCGGCAACGATCTCGTTCGTCAGCGTGTCGGGAACGTAGCCGCCGCTTGAGACGATGGCGTCAACCTTCTTGCCGAGCTCTGTGCCGTCGGCGATGTTCTGCCGAAAGATGTCGCCCGTCGAGATCGCCGGAATGCCGTATGCCTTCGCAATGACCTCGGCCTGGGTTCCTTTGCCCGCCCCGGGAGGGCCGACGATCAGCAGTCGAACGCCGTCGCTTACATTTTCCGTCGTCATCGAAGCAGCCCTTCGTAGTGACGCTGTTGGAGTTGCGAGTCGATCTGCTTGACCGTTTCAAGACCAACACCGACGATGATCAGGATGGATGCTCCGCCGAACGGGAAGTTCTGGTTCGCGCCGACTGTCGCGAGAGCGACAAGCGGAATCAGAGCGATCAATCCGAGGTACAGCGATCCGGGCAGCGTCACGCGCGTGAGTACGTAGTCCAGGTACTCGGCCGTCGGACGTCCGGCGCGGATGCCGGGAATGAATCCGCCGTACTTCTTCATGTTGTCGGCGACTTCCTCCGGGTTGAAGGTGATCGCGACGTAGAAGTAGGTGAATCCGATGATGAGCAGGAAGTACAGCGCCATGTACAGCGGGTGGTCGCCGTTCGTGAGGTAGGTGGTGATCCACGTCACCCATGCGGCGGGCTGCTCTCCGGCCGCTGGCTGATTGAACTGCGCAATCAGGGCGGGAAGGTACAGCAGCGATGACGCGAAGATGATCGGGATAACACCGGCCATGTTCACCTTGATCGGAATGTACGTGCTGTTGCCGCCGTACGTGCGTCGTCCGACCATGCGCTTCGCGTACTGCACGGGAACGCGACGTTGCGACTGCTCGACGAAGACGACAGCGATGACGACGACGCAGCCAATCGCGAGCACGAGAAGGAACATCTCGAATCCGTGCGACTCGGCGATGGCCCACAGCGAGCTTGGGAAGGTAGCGGCGATCGACGTGAAGATCAGCAGCGACATTCCGTTGCCGATGCCGCGCTCGGTGATGAGCTCGCCCATCCACATGATGAGCCCGGTGCCCGCCGTCATTGTGAGCACCATGAGCAACACTGCGTACCACGTGTCGTCAGTGATGAGCGAGCTGCACTCGGGGCCGGAGTTCGTGCCGAACAGCGCGCCGCTTCGTGCGACTGTGATCAGCGTCGTCGACTGCAGGATGCCGAGGAAGATGGTGAGGTAACGCGTGTACTGCGTGAGCTTGCTCTGGCCGGCCTGGCCTTCCTTGTGCAAGGTCTCAAAGTGCGGAATGACCACGCGAAGCAGCTGAGTGATGATCGACGCCGTGATGTACGGCATGATGCCGAGCGCGAAGATCGACAGCTGAAGGAGAGCGCCACCCGAGAACAGGTTGACGAGCTCGTACAGGCCGCTTGTGCCCTGGTTCTGTGCCAGACACGCTTGGACGTTGCCAAAATCGACGAAGGGCGTCGGAATGAACGAGCCGAGCCGATACAAGGCGATGATGCCGAGTGTGAAGCCGATCTTCCGGCGCAGGTCCGGGGTGCGGAAGATCCGCGCAATAGCGCTAAACAACAAGGGCCTCCTGGGTTGAGCCGGCCAATCCGGCTCGCCATGCCTACAGTGGGCCTTCCGAAATCGAAGGGCCCAGCAATCGAATCTAGCCGATTACTGGGCCCGACGAATAATCGAGAGGCGCGATTCACTCAGCGGGCGAGTCGCACGACCGGTCGTAACTTACTTGATCGAGCCGCCGGCAGCGACGATCTTCTGCTCTGCCGAGCCGGAGACTTTGTCGACCTCGAGGTTCAGTTTCACCGAGATATCGCCGTTTCCGAGAACCTTGACCTTCTCGTTCTTGCGAACGGCGCCCTTGGCCACGAGGTCGTCGACGGTAACGTCGCCGCCCTTGGGGTAGAGCTCGGCAAGGCGCTCAAGGTTCACAACCTGGTACTCAACGCGGAACGGGTTCTTGAACCCGCGCAGCTTCGGCGTACGCATGTGCGCCGGGAGCTGTCCACCCTCGAAACCAGGACGCACCTGGTAGCGAGCCTTGGTTCCCTTGGTTCCGCGGCCAGCCGTCTTGCCCTTCGATCCCTCACCGCGGCCGACGCGTGTGCGCTCGGTCTTGGCCCCGGGAGCCGGGCGAAGGTGATGAACCTTCAACACGGGCGTGCTGGGAACGTCGGCCTTGGCCTCTGACTTCTTGGCCGGTGCCTTCTTTGCGGGCGCCTTCTTCGCAGGAGCCTTGGTTGCGGGCGCCTTCGTTGCCTTGGTGGCGGGAGCGGCCGTCTCTTCGGTGACGTCCTTCTTCTCGTCAGCCATTAGTCGATCTCCTCAACCTTTACGAGGTGGGAAACAGTGTTGACGTAGCCACGGTTCTGGCGTGTGTCCTCGCGGACGACGACATCACCGATGTGCTTGAGTCCCAGGCTGCGAAGCGTGTCGCGCTGGTTCTGCTTCTCACTAATTTTGGACTTGATCTGCGTGACCTTCAGCTGTGCGGCCATTATGCACCTGCCTTTGCTGCGGCAGCGGCCTCGGCGAAGCGCGCCTCGATCTGCAGCAACTTGGCCGGAGCGACCTCGTCGTATTCCTTGCCACGGCGAGCTGCGACGGCACGAGGCTCTTCGAGATGCTTGAGCGCGGTGACCGTTGCACGCACGATGTTGATGGTGTTCGACGAGCCGAGCGACTTGCTCAGCACGTCATGGATCCCTGCGCATTCGAGAACGGCGCGAACCGGACCACCGGCGATAACACCGGTACCCGCGGCTGCCGGACGCAGAAGCACGACGCCTGCTGCGTCCTCGCCCTGAACGGGGTGCGGAATCGACTGGCCGACGCGGGGAACACGGAAGAAGTTCTTCTTCGCTTCCTCGACGCCCTTCGAGATCGCGAGGGGAACCTCGCGAGCCTTGCCATATCCGACTCCGACAACGCCGTTTCCATCGCCGACGACGACGAGAGCGGTGAAGCTGAAGCGACGACCACCCTTGACGACCTTCGACACGCGGTTGATGGTGACAACGCGCTCAAGGAACTGGTTCTTGTCGTCGCGCCCGCCGCGGTCGCGTCCACCACGGTCGCCACGACCCTGGTTGCGCTCACCACGTCCGCCGCCACGACGGTTGTTGCGGGGATCGTCGGTGCGCGGTTCAGAACCGGCAGCGGTCTCCACAGGCTTCTCAACAACCGGTTCTGCAGTCTGATCCGCAGTCGTCTTGTCTGTAGCAGTCTGGTCTGTCGCCACGTCCTGCTCCTTCTTTGCTTCGCTCACAGGTTCAGCCCACCTTCTCGAGCACCTTCGGCGATCGCCGCGACGCGTCCTGCGTAACGGTTACCACCACGGTCAAATACAACGGACTCGATACCGGCGTCCTTGGCGCGGGAAGCGACAAGCTCGCCGACCTTCTTTGCCTTCTCCGACTTGTCGGCCGAGAGCGAGCGAAGATCGGTTTCGAGAGTGGATGCCGACACGAGAGTGTGGCCCTTTGAGTCGTCCACGACCTGAACGAACACGTGGCGCGCCGAGCGTGTGACAACGAGGCGCGGACGCGCAGTCGTCCCCACGACCTTCTTGCGAAGGCGTGCGTGACGACGGTCGCGGGCTGACGACTTGGTCTTGACAGCCATGCTTACTTACCAGCCTTTCCGGCCTTGCGGCGAATAACCTCGCCTGCGTAGCGCACGCCCTTGCCCTTGTACGGCTCAGGCTTACGAATCTTGCGAATGTTGGCAGCGGTCTCGCCGACAGCCTGCTTGTCGATACCCGACACCGTCACCTTGTTGTTGCCTTCGACGGTCAGCGTGATTCCGTTGGGGGGCTCGACAAGCACCGGGTGCGAGAAGCCGAGGGCGAACTCGATGTTCGATCCCTTCTGCTGCACGCGGTAACCGGTTCCGACGACCTCAAGGCCCTTGCTGTAGCCGGTGGTGACGCCGATGATGTTGTTGTTGATCAGCGTGCGGGTCAGACCGTGCAGCGAACGCGACTCGCGCTCTTCGTCCGGGCGGCTGACGACGACCCGACCGTCGTCCAGCTTCGCCGCAATGGGCTCGGCGACGGTGAGGCTCAGCTCACCCTTCGGTCCCTTGACGACGACGGACTGGCCGTTGATGGAGACATCAACCCCTGCGGGGATGTCAATGGGAAGCTTTCCAATACGTGACATTGCGCGTTACCACACGTAAGCGAGGACTTCCCCGCCAACGCCCTTCTTCTCGGCCTCACGGTCTGTCAGAAGACCGGAGGAGGTGGACAGGATGGCGACACCGAGACCGCCGAGCACGCTGGGGAGCTCAGTTGACTTGGCGTACACGCGAAGGCCCGGCTTCGAGACGCGCTTGATGCCGACGATCGACGGCTCACGGTCGGGGCCGAACTTGAGGTTCAGCGTCAGCGTCTGTCCGACGCGGGCGTCCTCGACGTCCCATCCGGTGATGAAGCCCTCGTTCACGAGCATCTCCGCGATACGGCCCTTGAGCTTCGAGTGCGGCATCGACACGGACTCGTGGTGCGCCGTGTTGGCGTTGCGCAGTCTGGTCAGCATGTCTGCGACCGGATCTGTCATTGTCATGTGTTATTTCCTTTGTTCACCAGGTTTCGCACACCCGTTACACGAATGTGGACCTGTGGTGTGAACGGGGCCGGCAGCTGCCGGCCCCGCAGCGCCGCTGGTTACGCGGCGTCCTTCTGAGCGAACGGGAAGCCGAGCGCCTTGAGCAGCGCGCGACCTTCGTCGTCATTCTTCGCCGTGGTCACGAATGTGATGTCGAAACCACGAACCCGATCGATCCGGTCCTGGTCAATCTCGTGGAACACGGACTGCTCGGTGAGACCGAATGTGTAGTTTCCGTTGCCGTCGAACTGGCGGTCGTTGAGTCCGCGGAAGTCGCGGATTCGCGGAAGTGCAAGAGAGAGAAGCCTGTCGAGGAATTCCCAGGCACGGTCACCACGAAGCGTGGTGTGCGCGCCGATTGCCTGGCCTTCGCGCAGCTTGAACTGCGCGATGGACTTGCGGGCCTTCGTGACCTGCGGCTTCTGACCGGTGATCTTGGTCAGGTCGGTGATAGCACCGTCGATGACCTTGCTGTCACGCGCAGCGTCGCCGACGCCGGTGTTCACAACGATCTTCACGAGGCCAGGGACCTGGTGAACGTTTGAGAACCCGAACTGCTCTTTGAGCTGCGGGACGATCTCCGTCTTGTACTTCTGCTTCAGGCGCGGCTGGATTTTGCCAGCGGGCGCAGCAGTTGCGGTGTCAGTCATTACTTCAGGTCCTTACCAGACTTCTTGTCGTAGCGAACGCGCACCGTCTTGGCGACGCCGTCCTTGACGACTTCTTCGTTGCGGAAGCCGACCTTTGCCGGGCTCTTGCTGTCGGGCTCGACGAGCGCAACATTTGAGATGTGGATCGGCGCCTCGTGGGTTTCAAGACCACCGGTCTTGGTCCCGCGCTGCGTCTGACCCTGGCGCACGTGCTTCGTGACGTAGTTCACGCCTTCGACGATCACGCGCTCCTTCTCAACGAGCACCTCGATGACACGACCCTGCTTGCCGCGGTATCCACCGCGCTCCTCGGTCGGTCCGCTGATGACCTGAACCAGGTCACCCTTCTTGATCTTTGCTCCCATGACTAGATAACCTCCGGTGCCAGCGAGACGATCTTCATGAACCGCTTGTCGCGAAGCTCGCGACCGACGGGCCCGAAGATGCGGGTACCGCGAGGCTCACCGTCGGTCTTCAAGATCACTGCGGCGTTCTCGTCGAACTTGATGTACGAACCGTCCTGACGACGGGTCTGCTTCTTCGTGCGCACGATGACCGCCTTGACGATATCGCCGCGCTTCACGTTTCCGCCGGGGATGGCATCCTTCACTGTGGCGACGATGGTGTCACCGAGGCCAGCGTAGTGACGGCCTGATCCGCCGAGCACGCGAATCGTGAGGAGCTCTTTGGCACCGCTGTTATCGGCGACCTTGAGCCGTGATTCCTGCTGAATCATTCCTTACTCCTTCTCACAGCAAGCCAGAGGGCTTACTTGGCCTTTTCGACGATCTCGACCAGGCGCCAACGCTTGGTGGCGCTCAACGGACGAGTCTCGTCGATGACGACGAGGTCGCCGATGCCGGCCTGACCCTGCTCGTCGTGCGCCTTCACCTTGGAGCTGCGGCGAATAACCTTGCCGTACAGCGGGTGCTTCACGCGGTCTTCGACGTCAACGACGATGGTCTTCTCCATCTTGTCGCTGACGACGTAGCCGCGAAGCGTCTTGCGGTAACCGCGAGCAGGAGCGCCTGACGCGGCCTCGGATGCTGCCTTTGCAGTCTTTGCCATGTCTAGGCCTCCTTCGTCTCGTCAGCCTCGGTTGCCTCTTCGGCAGCCTTGGCCTTCTTGCTCTTGCGGGTCTCCTTTGCGGGAGTCTCGACAGCGACCGGTGTGGCGCGGATGCCGAGCTCACGCTCGCGGATAACCGTGTAGATGCGAGCGATGTCACGCTTGACAGCGCGCAGTCGCCCGTGCGTCTCGAGCTGACCAGTAGCTGCCTGGAATCGAAGGTTGAAAAGTTCTTCCTTCGACTTGCGCAGCTCGTCAGTAAGACGCTCGTCTTCAAATGTGTCGAGCTCAGCGGGGGTGAGCTCCTTGGATCCGATCGCCATTACGCGTCGCCCTCCTCGCGCTTGATGATGCGTGCCTTGAGGGGCAGCTTGTGAATTGCACGGGTGAGTGCCTCGCGGGCAAGCGTCTCGTCGACACCTGCAACCTCGAACAGCACGCGACCGGGCTTGACGTTTGCAACCCACCACTCGGGTGAGCCCTTACCGGAACCCATGCGGGTCTCAGCCGGCTTCTTGGTGAGCGGACGGTCGGGGTAGATGTTGATCCACACCTTTCCACCACGCTTGATGTGACGGGTCATCGCGATACGAGCTGCCTCGATCTGGCGGTTGGTCACATATGCGGGGGTGAGCGCCTGAATGCCGAACTCACCGAAGCTGACCTTGGTGCCGCCTGTAGCCTGACCGGTGCGAACCGGCCTGTGCTGCTTGCGGAACTTAACTCTGCGGGGAATCAACATGATTAAGCACTGGCTCCTTCTGCGACCGGCGCCTGAGCCTCACGCTGCTGGCGACGCGGACGCTCGTTGCGCTCGCGGCTTGGCTTTGAGTTCGCCTGCTCACGAGCGAGTTCCTTGTTTGTGACGTCGCCCTTGTAGATCCAGACCTTCACGCCGATACGGCCGAACGTCGTGCGTGCCTCGTAGAAGCCGTAGTCGATGTTCGCGCGGAGCGTGTGCAGCGGCACGCGTCCTTCGCGGTAGAACTCCGACCGGCTCATCTCGGCACCGCCAAGACGGCCAGAGACCTGAATGCGAACGCCCTTTGCGCCTGCGCGCTGAGCACCCTGCAGGCCCTTGCGCATTGCGCGGCGGAATGCCACGCGTGCGGCGAGCTGCTCTGCGATGCCCTGTGCAACGAGCTGAGCGTCGGCCTCGGGGTTCTTCACCTCGAGGATGTTGAGCTGAATCTGCTTCTTCGTGAGCTTCTCGAGCTCACCACGGATGCGCTCGGCCTCCGCGCCGCGACGACCGATGACGATTCCCGGGCGGGCCGTGTGGATGTCCACACGCACGCGGTCACGGGTGCGCTCGATCTCGATGCGCGAAACGCCTGCGCGGTCCAGCGACGTGGTCAGCAGCTTGCGAATCTTGACGTCTTCTGCGACATAGTCGCTGTAACGCTGTCCTGGCTTGGTGCTGTCAGCGAACCAGCGCGAAACGTGGTCGGTTGTGACACCAAGACGGAAGCCGTACGGGTTTACCTTCTGGCCCATTAGTTGCTCGCCTTCTTTGTTTCCGTGGCTGCGCTTACCTCATCAGGCGTCGAGAGGACGATCGTGATGTGGCTTGTGCGCTTGTTGATGCGGTATGCGCGGCCCTGGGCACGCGGCTGGAACCGCTTGAGGGTCGCACCCTCGTCAACAAATGCCTTGGTGATGTACAGGTCCTGCTCGTCGAGGAAGCTGTTCTCGGCATCTGCCTTCACGCGGGCGTTGGCAATGGCCGAAGCAACCAGCTTGTAGACGGGCTCCGAAGCACCCTGCGGGGCGAACTTCAGGATGGCCAGTGCCTCCTGCGCCTGCTTGCCGCGGACAAGGTTGACAACGCGGCGGGCCTTCATGGGGGTGACGCGGATGTGTCGCACGCGTGCGATCGACTCCACCATTTCTATTCCTCCTTCACGTCCCCGCGTTAGCGGCGACGGCCCTTCTTGTCGTCCTTCACGTGACCACGGAAGGTGCGGGTCGGGGCAAACTCGCCGAGTTTGTGACCGACCATGCTCTCGGTGACGAACACCGGGATGTGCTTGCGACCGTCGTGCACCGCGATGGTGTGACCGAGCATTGCCGGCACGATCATCGAGCGGCGCGACCAGGTCTTGATGACGTTCTTGTTCTTAGCCTCGTTCGCGACTACCACCTTGCGGAGCAGGTGTTCGTCAACGAAGGGGCCCTTCTTGAGACTGCGTGGCATCTTCTACAACTCCTACTTGCGCTTCTTCGAGGTGGGCCGACGACGAACGATGAGCTTGTCGCTTTCCTTGTTGGGGTGACGCGTGCGGCCTTCCTTCTGGCCCCACGGGCTGACCGGGTGGCGTCCACCAGAGGTCTTGCCCTCGCCACCACCGTGCGGGTGGTCGACCGGGTTCATGACGACACCGCGCACCGTCGGGCGAACGCCCTTCCAGCGGCTGCGTCCGGCCTTGCCCCAGTTGATGTTCGACTGCTCGGCATTGCCGACCTCGCCGACCGTTGCCCGGCAGCGAGCGTCGACGTTGCGGATCTCACCCGACGGCAGACGAAGCTGCGCGTAGGGGCCGTCCTTTGCGACGAGTCGAACCGATGCGCCGGCCGAACGAGCGAGCTTCGCTCCTCCGCCGGGCTTCAGCTCAATGGCGTGCACGACGGTACCGGTCGGGATGTTGCGCAGCGGGAGGTTGTTTCCCGGCTTGATGTCAGCGCCCGCACCGGACTCGACGACGTCGCCCTGCTTGAGCTTCTGCGGCGCGAGGATGTAGCGCTTCGTGCCGTCGACGAAGTGGAGCAGCGCAATGTGTGCTGTGCGGTTGGGGTCGTACTCGATGTGAGCGACCTTGGCGTTCACGCCGTCTTTGTCATGGCGACGGAAGTCGATGACGCGATACTGGCGCTTGTGGCCACCACCGATGTGACGGGTCGTGATGCGTCCCTGGTTGTTGCGGCCACCGGTCTTCGACAGCGGGCGCAGGAGCGACTTCTCGGGCGTCGTGCGCGTGATCTCGGCGAAGTCGGAAACGCTCGAGCCGCGGCGACCCGGGGTCGTGGGCTTGTACTTACGAATAGCCATTGTTTATTCCTGTACTCCTAGCCGACAGCCGTAAAGATGTCGATGGAACCGGACTTCAGCGACACAATGGCGCGCTTGGTGTCCTTGCGCTTGCCGATGCCGAAGCGAGTGCGACGAGTCTTGCCCTGACGGTTCAGGGTGTTGACCGACGCAACCTTGACGCTGAAGATCTTCTCGATCGCGAACTTGATCTCTGTCTTGTTCGCGCGGTCGTCGACGATGAACGTGTACTTGCCCTCGTCGATCAGGCCGTAGCTCTTCTCGGAAACGACCGGCGCGATGATGATCTCGCGGGGGTCCTTGACTGTCTGGCTCATGCCGAGACCTCCTCAGTTGCTTCAGCCGAGCTCGCTGTCGCCGTGACCGACTTGCCCGCAGCTGGACCGGCGATGAAGCCGTCGAGTGCTGCAGACGTGAAGACGATGTCGTCTGAGACGAGAACGTCGTACGCGTTGAGCTGGTCGTAGGTGAGAACGTGCACAGTCGGGATGTTTCGCACAGCGAGGCGGCTTGCCTCGTCGCTGCGCTCGATGACCGCGAGGATGTGCTTCGACTCGGCGACCGTGGCGAGGAACTCGACAGCGTTCTTTGTCGGACGCTCGTCAGAGACCGCGAAGGTCTCGACAACGTGAATGCGTCCGCCACGAGCGCGGTCGGAAAGCGACCCGCGCAGTGCTGCCTGGATCATCTTCTTGGGGGTGCGCTGGCCATAGTCGCGAGGCACGGGTCCGTGGACGATGCCACCGCCGGTGTGCTGAGGCATGCGGACCGAACCCTGACGAGCGCGGCCTGTGCCCTTCTGCTTGAACGGCTTTGCACCGGAGCCTGAGACCTCACCGCGACCCTTGGTCTTGTGAGTTCCCTGACGGGCTGCAGCCTGCTGAGCCACGACAACCTGGTGGATCAGCGGAATGTTGGCCTGAACGTCGAACACCTCAGCGGGAAGCTCGACCGAACCGGTCTTCTTGCCCTTGGCGTCGATAACGTCGAGCGAGGTAGCCATTGAACTACGCTCCCTTCACTGCGTTGCGAACGAAAACGATGCGGCCACGGGGACCGGGAACCGCGCCCTTGACGAGCATGTAACCTTTGTCCGCGTCGATTGCGTGAACCGTGAGGTTCAGCACAGTTACGCGGTCGCCGCCCATGCGGCCGGCCATGCGGTGTCCCTTGAAGACGCGACCGGGGGTAGCCGATGCGCCGATGGATCCGGGCTTGCGGTGGTTGCGGTGAGCACCGTGCGATGCGGAGACGCCCTGGAAGTTGTGGCGCTTCATGACACCGGCGAAACCCTTGCCCTTAGACGTGCCGACGACGTCGATCTTCTGGCCGGCTTCGAACACGCCGTCAAGTGTGAGCTCCTGACCGAGTGAGTAGTCAGAAGCGTCGTCCGTGCGCACCTCGGTGAGGTGGCGGCGGGGGGTGACGCCTGCGTTCTTGTAGTGTCCGGCCGAGGGCTGGTTCACCTTGCGCGGGTCGATCTCGCCTGCGGCGATCTGCACGGCGTTGTAGCCGTCGACCTCGGGGGTGCGCACCTGCGTAACAACGTTCGGAGCGATCTCGATAACGGTGACGGGAACGACCTTGCCTTCGTCGTCCCACACCTGAGTCATGCCCAGCTTCTTGCCGAGCAGACCCTTGCTGGTCTTGTTCTGCGTAGCCATGACTTCCCTTAGAGCTTGATCTCGATGTTGACGTCTGCCGGCAGGTCGAGACGCATAAGCGAGTCAACGGCCTTCGGAGTCGGGTCGACGATGTCGATCAACCGCTTGTGGGTACGCATCTCGAAGTGCTCGCGGCTGTCCTTGTACTTGTGGGGTGAGCGAATGACACACACCACGTTCTTCTCGGTCGGAAGCGGCACGGGGCCGACGACCTGGGCACCCGCGCGGGTGACTGTGTCGACGATCTTGCGCGCCGAGGTGTCGATGACCTCGTGGTCATACGACTTAAGTCGAATGCGGATCTTCTGTCCCGCCATCTGTGACTCACTCTCTGTCGTGCGTCTTACGATTTGCTCGCATTGGACGCTCTTTACTGTGCGCCGTCGGGAATTCCCTTCGGCGCTGGCACTGCTCTGCGTACCACTGTTCTACTGTCAAGCTTCACCACCATTCACCCGATTCGGCCCCGTTTCCGGGCACGCAAATACGCGGCGAAATTGCATCAGTGATTAAGTCGGTGTTCTGCTGCCTGCGGCCTAGACATCGTTGCGGTCTATGCACTGCCTGGCAGTGATCCGGAAGGCACGCCACACGACGCGTCCGAAATACTGAACTAGTTGAGTTTGCCAGATATCCGGGCATTGTGCAACCCGGGCGTGTCGCGATGAGGGGCCGGGGGCGCGATTCCCAGGATTGTCTCGGAAAAGCCGTGACAGACAACCGGAGGAGGGCCCGATTTCGGTCCCTCCTCCGGGTGGTGCTTCGTGCAGCGTCAGCTACTCATCGCCGATCTTCTCGTCGAGAGAATCGCGGGCGCCGTCGATCTGGTCAGCAAACCTGCCGCCCGAGAGCGAGTCCGCGGCATCCGATGCCTTGTCGAGACCCTGATCGCTGATGTTCTCGGCTTTTTCCGAGTGCATTGCGTCGTCGATCTTGTCTTTGTTCTGCTCGTACAGATCCTTGCCTTTGTCGAAGAGTCCCATGATGCCTCCTGAATAGCGACGGACTGGTTCGCCTTCCATTGTGCCCACCCTCAGCAGGAGGACAGGGGTTTTGTGACAAAGCAAACGGGGCCGGGCCCGAAGGCCCGACCCCGAAAGAGATCGATAGTCGCGAAGACTACTTGCTGATCTTGGTGACGGTGCCAGCACCAACGGTGCGTCCACCCTCACGAATTGCGAAGCCGAGGCCCTCTTCCATAGCGATCGGCTGAATCAGCTCGACCGACATGTCCGTTGTGTCGCCGGGCATGACCATCTCGGTGCCCTCGGGCAGTGAGATGACGCCGGTGACGTCAGTGGTGCGGAAGTAGAACTGCGGGCGGTAGTTCGTGTAGAACGGGTTGTGGCGTCCACCCTCGTCCTTCGAGAGGATGTAAGCGGTTCCCTCGAAGTTGGTGTGCGGCGTAACCGAACCCGGCTTCACGACGACCTGACCGCGCTCAACGTCCTCGCGCTTGGTGCCGCGGAGGAGGAGACCACAGTTCTCGCCGGCCCATGCCTCGTCGAGCTGCTTGTGGAACATCTCGATACCCGTGACCGTGGTCTTCTGCGTCGGGCGGATGCCGACGATCTCGACCTCGGAGTTGATCTTGAGAGTACCGCGCTCGGCACGGCCGGTGACGACGGTTCCACGACCGGTGATCGTGAAGACGTCCTCGATCGGCATCAGGAACGGCTTGTCCTTGTCGCGCTCGGGGTCGGGAACATTGTCATCGACGGCCTGCATGAGGTCGACAATTGCCTGCTCCCACTTCTCGTCGCCCTCAAGAGCCTTGAGAGCCGAGACCTGGATGACCGGCGCATTGTCGCCGTCGAAGCTCTGGCTCGAGAGAAGCTCGCGAACCTCAAGCTCGACGAGTTCCATGATCTCTTCGTCGTCAACCATGTCGGACTTGTTCAGAGCCACAACGAGGTAGGGAACGCCGACCTGCTTGGCGAGCAGGACGTGCTCGCGAGTCTGGGCCATCGGACCGTCAGTGGCAGCAACCACGAGGATCGCGCCGTCCATCTGAGCAGCACCGGTGATCATGTTCTTCACATAGTCAGCGTGGCCCGGGGCGTCAACGTGTGCATAGTGACGCTTCGGGGTCTCATACTCGATGTGCGAGATGTTGATCGTGATGCCGCGCTGACGCTCTTCAGGAGCCGAGTCAATGCTGGCGAAGTCCTGCTGAACGTTGACGTCAGACGGGTACTTGATTGCGAGAACGTGCGAGATCGCCGCGGTAAGAGTGGTCTTACCGTGGTCGACGTGACCGATCGTTCCGATGTTTACGTGCGGCTTGGTCCGCTCGAACTTGGCCTTAGCCACTGTGGTCCTCCTCAGGACTCTCGTGTAGATACAGCGGGCACTGGATTGCGACCGATATCTCTACGGGGATTTGTGTATTTATGTTACTAGGTGACGACCGGGCGCCGCACCGTGTACACAGCCGGCGCCCAGCGGCAAGGGTTATTCGCCCTTAGCCTTTTGGATGATCTCGTCGGCAACAGCCTTCGGGACCTCGGCGTACGTCTCGAACTGCATCGAGTACACGGCACGGCCTGAGGTCTTCGACCGCAGGTCACCGACGTATCCGAACATCTCCGAGAGGGGGACGTTGGCGCGAATCACCTTGACACCCGACGCATCCTCCATCGACTGGATCATGCCACGGCGAGAGTTGAGATCGCCGATGACATCACCCATGTACTCCTCGGGAGTACGCACCTCAACAGCCATGAGCGGCTCGAGAAGAGCCGGGCTGGCCTTGGGGAGGGCTTCTTTCATACCCATGGATCCGGCGATCTTGAACGCCATCTCCGATGAGTCGACATCGTGCGCAGCACCGTCGAGCAGCGTCGCCTTGACGCCGACCATCGGGTACCCCGCGAGAATTCCCACCTGAATCGCGTCCTGGAAGCCGGCATCGACCGAAGGGATGTACTCGCGCGGAACGCGACCACCGGTCACCTTGTTTTCGAACTCGTAGATCTTGTCGCCCTCGACCTCAAGCGGCTCGAGTGCAAACTGAATCTTCGCGAACTGGCCGGATCCACCGGTCTGCTTCTTGTGGGTGTAGTCGTGACGAGGCACCGCCTTGCGGATGGTCTCGCGGAAGGCGACCTGGGGCTTGCCCACGTTTGCCTCGACGCGGAACTCGCGCTTCATGCGGTCGACCAGAATGTCGAGGTGCAGCTCGCCCATGCCCTTGATGACCGTCTGACCGGTCTCGACGTTGAGCTCAACGCGGAACGTCGGGTCTTCTTCGGCAAGCTTCTGAATAGCCGTCGACAGCTTCTCCTGGTCGGCCTTGGTCTTCGGCTCGATGGCGACCTCGATAACTGGCTCGGGGAACGTCATCGACTCGAGGACAACCTGATCCTTCGGGTCGCAGAGCGTGTCACCCGTCGTCGTGTCCTTCAGACCGATCACCGCGTAGATGTGGCCGGCCGTCACGGAATCGACGGGGTTCTCCTTGTTGGCGTGCATCTGGAAGATCTTCCCGATGCGCTCCTTCTTCTGCTTCGTGGAGTTCGCGATCTGCGCCCCGCTGTCCAGGTGTCCTGAGTACACGCGAATGTACGTGAGGCGCCCGAAGAACGGGTGAACGGCAACCTTGAAGGCAAGAGCCGAGAAGGGCTCGGTGCTGTCGGCGTGCCGAAGAATGACCTTCTCTTCATCGCGCGGGTCGTGCGCCTCGATGGCGGGCACGTCGAGCGGCGACGGAAGAAAGTCGACGACCGCGTCGAGCATCGGCTGCACACCGCGGTTCTTGAAGGCCGAACCGCACAGCACGGGGTAGATCTCGCTGTTGACGGTGAGCTTGCGAACGGCAGCCTTGATCTCGTCGACGGTGAGCTCTTCGCCGGAGAAGTACTTCTCCATGAGGGAGTCATCTGTCTCTGCGACGGTCTCAAGCAGAAGTGTGCGGTACTCGTCGAACGTGTCCTGCATCTCGGCGGGAATGTCCTGCACCTCGAACTTGGCGCCCATTGTGACGTCACCCTTCGAGTCGCCGGGCCACACGAGTGCCCGCTTCTCGATCAGGTCGACGACTCCGACGAAGTCGCTCTCGGCGCCGATCGGAAGCTGAAGCACGAGAGGCTTCGCACCGAGGCGGCTCTTGATGGTGTCGACCGTGTAGTAGAAGTCAGCACCGAGCTTGTCCATCTTGTTGACGAAGCAGATGCGGGGAACGTCGTACTTGTCGGCCTGACGCCACACCGTCTCGGACTGCGGCTCAACGCCCTCCTTGCCGTCGAAGACGGCAACGGCACCGTCGAGCACGCGAAGCGAGCGCTCAACCTCGACCGTGAAGTCGACGTGACCGGGGGTGTCGATGATGTTGATCTGGTTGTTGTTCCAGAAACTCGTCACAGCAGCAGAGGTGATCGTGATGCCACGCTCCTGCTCCTGCTCCATCCAGTCGGTGGTCGCCCCACCATCGTGGGTCTCACCGAGCTTGTGGTTGACGCCCGTGTAGAACAGGATGCGCTCAGTGGTAGTGGTCTTACCGGCATCGATGTGGGCCATGATGCCGATGTTGCGAACCTTCTTCAGGTCAGTGAGCACGTCTTGTGCCACGGGGTTCCTCCGGAAAGTGAAAGTGAAGTGGTGTGTGGTGGCGTCCTCCACAGCACTGCTGCTGTGGAGGACGTCTCCTGCCTGCTACCAGCGGTAGTGGGCGAATGCGCGGTTGGATTCCGCCATCTTGTGAGTGTCTTCACGACGCTTCACAGCGGCACCGAGGCCGTTTGATGCGTCGAGGATCTCGTTTGTGAGGCGTTCCGTCATCGTCTTCTCGCGACGACCCTTTGCGTAGCTCACGAGCCAACGCAGTGCGAGGGTGTTGGCGCGGTGAGGCTTGACCTCGACCGGAACCTGGTACGTCGAGCCACCGACACGGCGGCTCTTCACCTCGATGGACGGACGAACGTTGTCGAGCGCCTTCTTGAGGGTGACGACAGCATCCTGGCTGTTCTTTGCAACGACTCCTTCGAGCGCGTCATAGACGATGCGCTCGGCAAGAGCCTTCTTGCCGTCAACAAGAATCTTGTTGACGAGCTGGCTGACGATCGGTGCGCCGTAGACGGGGTCAGCAATGACCGGGCGCTTGGGTGCTGGTCCCTTACGTGGCATTACTTCTTCTCCATCTTCGCGCCGTAGTGGCTGCGACCCTGCTTGCGGTTCTTCACGGCCTGGGTGTCGAGCGCACCGCGAACGATGCGGTAGCGAACACCAGGAAGGTCCTTTACACGTCCACCACGGACGAGCACCATCGAGTGCTCCTGAAGGTTGTGGCCTTCACCCGGAATGTACGCGGTGACCTCTGTGCCGTTCGAAAGCTTCACACGAGCAACCTTGCGCATCGCCGAGTTCGGCTTCTTCGGGGTTGTCGTGTAGACGCGTGTGCACACGCCTCGCTGCTGGGGGTTGGCCTTCAGGGCGGGAGCCTTGGTCTTTGACGACTTCGACTTGCGTCCCTTGCGGACCAACTGCTGAATAGTTGGCACTGCTTCTCCTCTATGTGCTGCACGGTGACAGCGAATATGTGATGGTGAGGCGCTCGATTGCTCGAGCGCCGCCACGATCCGCCCATCCGACAGAATGTGAAGGATGCATGTGGCGAATATGCCGTGGGGGCCGTTCCATGCTGAACCGACCCAGGATGTGAATGCCTCGGCGTGGCTTTACCGCGCGAAGGCACGATTCAGCGCACGCAAATGCGCACACCCATCAAATATTACCCGCACGCCGATTTCCGGTCAAATGGAAGCCGAGATGGTCAGCAGCGTCACAGAGTCGCTCTGCGCCCGCCGCGCTGCGCATGGTGAAGCAACAGCCTACCCGCACGAAAGGCCCAGTTGAGAAACCGGGCCTTTCGCGTGACACGTCTTCCCTTATCCTTGATCCACCGACGCGCTTTGGGTGAGGATTTGATTTTGACTTGAAGGGCTCGGCCGCTGTGAGGGCAGGGTGGCCCGCCAGACCTCGGTTGTCTGGTTGTTCCACTGGGCGTTCCTGATTGCGCCGTTCTCGGCTGAATGGTCAGATGGCGGCGGCGCGGCGGCGATCGCGAATAGCTTCGCCCATTCGGTTGCCCAGGGCCAGTTCTCGGGCAGGTGCAGGCGGATGCGGCGGGCGGAGTTCGCGATTCTCGCGGGGACGAGCCAGGCGGCATTCGCGGTGAACACGCCGGAGGGCAGGTGCGCCAGCGCGGAGTTGTTCAGATCGGCGTGGACTTGCTCGATCACCGCGTGCTGCCGGTGGGTCTTGTCCGCTTCGACTGTGTCCAGGGTGCTGGTGGTGAAGAACGCGTGGAACCGGTGCGTGTCGAACAGCGTCGGATGCTCGAGGTTCTTCTTGTTCAACTCCGGGATGCGCCGCACGACAAGCCGGCCGGTGACGCGTTCGCTCTTCTTCCTGGACGCGAAGGCGGTGAAGGGCACCTCGGCGACCTCGGCTTTCGAGATCCACCGTTCGGTGTCCTCGTCGTAAATGGCATCGGGGTACTTGATCGTCTCCCAGCCATCGTCCGGGATCGTGGCGATCGCGCGTTTCACGGCCGGATCCATCCGCGCTGTGATCGACACGTCGGCGCCGGTGGTGAGTGCGGCGTTCACCGCGGCGAACCCGTAGTAAGCGGAGTCCGCGCGAACCAGCACGCGCGCACCGGCCATGTCGGGGACGCGTTTCAAAGTGGCGAGTGCGTCACCGATCAGCCGGGCGGCGCCGCGTGGTGAACCGCAAGAGACCTTCCGAAGCCGTTGGCCGACCACGACCGGCGCGCTGGCCGTCGTCTTCACCGCCGCCAGGAGCGCGTTGATGCCACGCACTCCGGAATAGCCGTAACCGGATCCCTGCTTCTGATATCCATGCGACCAGCGAGGCGACCTTCAACCCAGCGTTCGCGCCCTTGTCCGACGGCACCGTCAAGAAGCGATCCACGAACTGATGCAGCCCTGCTTTAACCGCGAGACGCATGGCCGGGACCAGCCCCGCAGCCGACACGAGATTCGGGTCATCGAATGAAGCTGACACAGCCGCCGAACCATGCTTGAATTGCATCCACGAGGTGCCTCTCGGATTGGTGAAATTGGACTCTTAGACAAGCTCAATTTTCCCTGATCTGAGCGGCATTCTCCATTTAACGCGCCGGCACGAACCAGAACCCGATCGGTGGATCACGGCTAAGGCAGGAATACGGATGCTGTTTGGACGCGCACAGTCCGATCGGCCCTCACCGTTGGGCGTCGAGTCTTTCTAGCGCTGCTCGTGCATGCGTGGCCGAGGAGAACCCGGAAGCTTCGGCGTATCTCTTGAACAGTTTGCTCGTTATCAAAGTCGGCGTCTGAAGATACAGGCCGAGCTCTTGAACCCTGCGTTTCTCTATTTCTTTCCTCACTGTTGTTCCCATCAAAGCAAAGGAACGACGAAGCGTTCGCTCGGAAACGAGCATCTGTTTTGCTAAATCAGCGACTCTAAAGGAGGGGTTTTGGAACCTCTCTTCAATGATGGAAAGTGCGTGTGAAAATACTTGGTCTGTCCCGGGCGCGGAGCTGGAATGGGATCGAGTCGCATTCTCGAACAAGGCGCTGAGTAGATGTTCGCTTGCCTTCGCCGCGTGGAAGGAGCCGCCAACTTTAGTGTCAGCGGAGAGAAGCGAATTGGTCAAAGCTGCCGCTGTGCCCCAATCCCCCGAGGAGAGCGGAAGTGGCTGACCCATACGTTGTTCGACGAGCGGGTTTCGCAGCACTGTAGCGTCGAATCGCCAAATATAACGAGCCGTCGGCTGGCGCAATGAGATCCGAATCGGCGTATCGCCGTCGAGGAAGATGAACTCACTTGCGCTGACCGGGACTGGCTCTCCGCCATACTCAATCCACGCGCCGCCTTCAACAGCGAGCAGAACGAAAATACCACCGGGTTGCGCAATCGATGCGTATTCACCTTTAGGCGACCATGCTCTACCAACTTGGAAACCCAGTCTGCCGACTCCTTCGATGAGGAGCGAGCTTGTAGAGGACGTTGGAGTCCACCCAAATCGTTTGAGAGCGAGTTCGGCACTCTCCTGATTCTGATTAGCGAACACCCGTTGATTCTATGCCTCGCAGGTTCTCTCGCGACGTGACGTGAAGATTTAGCGCATTTCCGGCCATTCGGGCGTAAAACTGGCCATCGTGCAGCATCACGCTGGACTCTTTCACTTCGAGATTGGACGCTTGCTTCGGAAGAAGCTCGCGCGCGGTGCAGGACGCGTCAGATCTTGGTTCCCTTTGCAAGTCGGTTGGAACACGGTACTCAACGCGAATTGCGAGGGAACAGTGATTACCACGAGTTCTGTTGCCGCTTGGGGAGCGTTTCCGGCGCATGTTCTGCGCCGTGGGTTGAGGGGAAAGTGAACTGAAAATTGATATTAGGACGCGCTGATCGCCGGATAAGGCCGAGTAGAGCTTCACGAAGATTAGGGAACGGGCCACTTCGGCCGACGTGGTTAAGGAAAGTTGGAGCACTTGCCGCATCGGCGGCTGTTGTCGCGTCTGGCTTGACGGTGACGACGGCAACGCTGACGGCGCCCCCAGCGGCCGCCGAGCAGAACACGCCCGGCGCGCCCTTGTATAACCCGAACAACCTTTTCGCCTATGTGGGTGACGGGGAGACTCTGGACGTTACTTTCAGCAAGGCTGCGGATGCGACTAGAGGATCAGGCTCGAACTCTTTCATCGTTACAGACCCAGCTGGGACAGAGGTGTGGTCGTGTACGGTCCCGGTCAATGCGCCGGTCGGGGAGACCTGTGAAGTCCTCGACCTCGCGGGACCCGCTGGCGTGTGGACTATCGAAACCGAAATTGGTGCCGAAGATGGCAACACTTCATACGACTGGGATATCACGGTTAGCAGCGCTGCGGCTGCCGAGACAGGCCGCGTGTGGACGAACCGCTATCAGATCTTGCAAGATACGGGCGATTTCCGTGATCTCAGCTATGTTCTGGTAAATGACACCGGGTACCAGTACGACGTCAATCTGCGGGATTATCATGGCTTCGGATCGGTCATTATTGCCGACAGCCTCGGCAATGGGGATGCGGAGTGTAACCCGACGTATCAGTCCAAGAGTGGCGGGTTCACGAACTGCGGCACACCGTTCCGTATCTTCTTTGACCAGCCGGATCCCGATCTCCCGGCCTCTGCCCCTTCTGCCGCGGGAACCAGGAACGTCCTGCCCCCGCTGTTGACGGACGAGGATCTCGCCGTCACAGATTTGGCGTTCACGCCTGATTCGGTCAGCGCGGCCTCCGGCACATTCGCCTATACGCTCAATGAGCGCTTCGAGGGTGCATACGAGCTGCAGATTGATACTGATGGGAACGGCAGCTATGCCGATGCAGTAGACCGTGTGGTGACGTTGGGCGCTGACGGTGCCGAGAGCTACTCGTATACTTTCGACGGTCTCGATGGTGAGGGCACCGCCATCGAGGATTGCACGCAGATGAACGCGCGCATCTTCTTCAACAAGGTGGGCGAGGTCCACGTCACCCAAGGCGATGTCGAAGGCCGAACGAGCGGGATCGAGATCACCCGCACCAACGGCGCGGGCGCCCCCGATAGTACGATTCATTGGGATGACACCAACCTCGCAAACGACCGTGTGAACACTACCCCCGTCCTCGACGGGACTGCCGGTGTCGACAGTGCCGGTGGCGTACATGGCTGGGACTTCGCCGGTGACAGCTGGGGCAACTCGCGTGTGATCGATGACTGGGCATATAGCCCCATCGACTACGGCACGGGAGAGATCGCGATCGGCGGTCGCTGCATGGACGTCGAGAAGACCTCGGATGCTGATGAGGAAACGCGTGTGGGTGACACGGTGACGTACACGGTGTCGGCGACGAACACAGGTGACACGGAATACACCGCTGAACAGCCTGCAACTTTCACTGATGATCTTTCCGGCGTCCTTGACGACGCCACCTACAACGAGGACGCCGAGACGGACCTTCCTGGAGACATTGCTTTCGCCGATCCGAAGTTGTCGTGGACAGGTGCACTGGCCGCGGGCGAGACAGTCACGCTGACCTACACAGCGACAGTCATCGCCGGTGGCGATGGCGTTGGCCGTAACATCGCGTACGGGGCACCACCAGAGACAGAGACTCCAGTATGTGATCCGCCGAATGAGGACGGCACTGACCCGGAGACCGGTATTGCCTGTGCAGAGGATGTCTTCGAACTGCCTCGCCTGACGGTTGAGAAGGCCGCCAGCGAGACGGAACTGCCGGAAGCCGGCACTGACGTCACCTACACAGTGACTGTCACCAACGAGGGACCAGGTAACTTCACGGTCGATGCGCCCGCTGCGGTAACTGACGACCTCACCGACGTCATCGATGATGCCACGTACAACGACGATGCCATCTCGACCGTGGACGGCACGCTCACCTACGAGGAGCCGGAACTGACCTGGACGGGCGCTCTCGCCGCCGGTGAGTCGGTCACGATCGAGTACACAGCGACCTATACCGGCGACGGCGATCAGCTGCTGAACAATACAGCCTGTGTCCCCGAGGATGACGCACTTCCGGGCGCTGACCCGTGCGCAAACGTGTCCATTCCCGGTGCTGCACTGAACCAGTGGAAGAGCGTTGAAGCATCGGGCTCACCGTTGGTCGCGGGTGACACACTCACCTACACACTCCACTTCGAGAGCGCGGGAAACATCCCCGTTGTCGTTGAGGCGGTGGACAACCTGACCGACGTGCTGGACGACGCGGATGTCACGGTTGAACCGGTTTCGGAGGGCGGCGTCACAGCTGTCCGCGACGGCGAGAACATCACCATCACCGGTGAAGTCGCAGCCGGAACGACAGCAACAGTCACCTACACAGTGACGCTCCGCTCCGACAAAGAACGCGGCAACAACGTCGCAGCGAACTACCTGCTCGCGCCCGGTGAGACGCCGCCGCCCGACTGCGTGCCCACGGACGCAGAGCACCCCGACTGCACAGTGAACACGATCCCGGAGACCGTCGTATCGAAGTCGGTGAACCCGGAATCTGGTACCACAGTGGAGCCTGGTCAGGAACTGACTTACACGCTCACGTTCAAAAACATCGGTGAGGGTGCAGCAGCGATTAACTATGTCGACTACATGGAAGGCGTTCTCGACGATGCGGAACTCGTCGCCTCACCGGAGACCAGTGACGGTCTATCAGCGGCGGGTCCGGAAGATGGGGAACTAACCGTCACCGGTACTGTCGAACCGGGCCAGTCAGGAACGGTCACGTACACGGTGAGAGTGTTCGCGTACGACGATCAAGGCGACCACCAGCTCGGCAACTTCCTCACCCCTTCAGGTGAGACACCGCCGACTGAGTGCGTCGACACGAACCCGCTTTGCACGCAGAACCCCGCTGACCCGACCCCGGCCAGCGCCGAGCTTCCCTTTACAGGTGGCACGGTTTCCTGGACGGCAGTAGGCGGTGGACTGCTCGCGCTGCTTCTCGGCGGTGGGCTCCTCCTCGCAGCTCGACGCCGTCAGGCCGCGGAGATCGGCGGGAACGAATAGGGACGCCTAGCACGTAAGCAAGATCGAGGCTCCGCTCCCTCCCCTCCGGGAGCGGAGCCTCACCCCTTAATCCGGAGCTAACATCGCACGTGATGGACGCCCACTTATCCTTGATCCAGCACCTCGGCGACCTCGGCTTTCGAGATCCACCGTTCGGTGTCCTCGTCGTAAATGGCATCGGGGTACTTGATCGTCTCCCAGCCATCGTCCGGGATCGTGGCGATCGCGCGTTTCACGGCCGGATCCATCCGCGCTGTGATCGACACGTCGGCGCCGGTGGTGAGTGCGGCGTTCACCGCGGCGAACCCGTAGTAAGCGGAGTCCGCGCGAACCAGCACGCGCGCACCGGCCATGTCGGGGACGCGTTTCAAAGTGGCGAGTGCGTCACCGATCAGCCGGGCGGCGCCGCGTGGTGAACCGCAAGAGACCTTCCGAAGCCGTTGGCCGACCACGACCGGCGCGCTGGCCGTCGTCTTCACCGCCGCCAGGAGCGCGTTGATGCCACGCACTCCGGAATAGCCGTAACCGGATCCCTGCTTCTGATATCCATGCGACCAGCGAGGCGACCTTCAACCCAGCGTTCGCGCCCTTGTCCGACGGCACCGTCAAGAAGCGATCCACGAACTGATGCAGCCCTGCTTTAACCGCGAGACGCATGGCCGGGACCAGCCCCGCAGCCGACACGAGATTCGGGTCATCGAATGAAGCTGACACAGCCGCCGAACCATGCTTGAATTGCATCCACGAGGTGCCTCTCGGATTGGTGAAATTGGACTCTTAGACAAGCTCAATTTTCCCTGATCTGAGCGGCATTCTCCATTTAACGCGCCGGCACGAACCAGAACCCGATCGGTGGATCACGGCTTAGAGTCCGTCCCACTCGAAGGTTGCCTTGCCCTCCTTGCCGAAGGTGACGGTACCGTCGACGTAGATATCAACGGGCTGCTGCAGGTTGACACCCTTCTCGACGCTGTCATCGGGCCATGTGACCGTGGCGGAGATGTCTGCTTCACCTGGCGAGCCGGTGGTCACTGCCCAGCCCGAACCGTCATAGTCCCCGACGCTGAAGTCGGGCTTCGGGTCGATCGTCCACACGACGTCCTCGACCTTCTTGGTACCACGATCGCTTGCCGTGTTTGGGCAGCCATCCGGTGCCATCTCGGTCTTTGCCTCGCACTCGTCGAGGAAGGTGGTCACCGCACCTTCGGCTGCCTTGACGCCTTCGTCTGACAGCGTGACGGCCAGCTCCGGAGTCTCTTCGCTGTCGTTGCCGAAGCCGAGAATCGTCGTCGAGACGCCTTCAGCCTGGAAGACCTTCTGGTCGTCAGCCATCGCGATCTTGTACGTGCCGGGGAGGGCGCGAAGCGCGTCCCCGCCTTCGGCGACGGTCACCCCGTTCACGGCAACCTGAGCGCTCTCCGGACCGGTGAGCTCGTACGAGATCTCACCGAGGTCCGGCGGGTCGAGCTTCCAGTTGTCGAAGATCACCAAGTCCTTGCCAGCCTTGCTGAGTGAGAACGTCTGGTCGTACGTCTCACCGCCCTGAGAGACTGAGGCCGTCACTGTTGCGCTGTCGCCGCTCACCTCGGTCGACGAAATGGAGTACTTGGAGATGCGGTCGTCCGCAGCTTTGTACGCCTCGTCGGTGAGAAGCACATCGCCCTTCTCGACCTTGACGCCCGAGTCTTTGAGCGCCTGCTCGGCCTTGCCTGCCTTCAGCAGGTCGAGGTATGCCGTCACCTGGTTCTGCGGGGCATGCGCTGAATTGCCGATCGAGACGCCGACGACGCCGGCGATGATGACGAGCAGAAGCACCGAACCGCCGGCGATCCAGCCAGCTTTCGACTTCTTCTTGCGTGGCGGTTCACCACCCCCGTAACCGCCTCCCGCCGGGTAAGCTCCGGTGTTCTGCGGCGGATACACCTGAGTCTGCTGAGAGTTGTACTCCTGCTGCTGAGTGTAGGGCTGCTGCGGGCCAGTCGGCTGCTGCTCCCCCGGAGTCTGCGGGTACGGGTTCGGGGCCGCGGCAGGCTGCTGCTGCGGCTGGCCATACGGCGGCTGCTGAGGCTGCTGCTGCGGCTGGCCATAGGGCTGCTGCTGTGGTTGCTGCGGCTGCTGGTAGGGCTGGCCATTGGGAGCCTGCTCGGGCTGTTGCGGCTGCTGAGGCGGCTGGCCGTACGGCTGCTGCGGGTCATTGTTCTGCGCGTTTCCGTGCTGCCACGGCTGCTGTGGGTCGTTGGGTGGGTACGACATCTCTCCCCCTCGTGCGTTGGTGGTACTAGTTTGTCGTCAACCGCGACGGTCGTCCAGGGGTACTTCTCTCCACCGAGCCGCGTCACCAGCGGGTTGGTGGCGCATCGAGACTCTCTGAAAGCGCGTCGAGCAGAGCGTTCACCTGCGGCTCGATCATCACCGCGATCGCTTCTCGTGCACGCACTCGATGCTGCTGCAGGTGCTGGCAGATCAGCCGTCCCGCGTGATCGGCGCATTCATCTGCCAACCGAATCTCTGTGCGCAGCGCCTGCTTCTCTTCGTCGCTCAGCTCGACCGGCCGCACAGATTCTGGCACACCGCCTTCGGCAAGCTCGCCGAGCGTGAAGAGAAAAGGCTCTCCCGGCACCGGGTCGGGGTCGAGCTGCAGTCCGTCGAACTCTGGATCAAGGCCCACGTCAGGCTGGTATGTGCGTGCCTTGCGGCTCTCTGACTCACGAAGCTCCCGTGACAGAAGCGGCAGGTTCTTCTCTGTGTACTCATCGACCACGTCGTCGATCAGTGACTTCATGCGCGTGGTGAGCCCGTGCTGAACGCCGTGCGGAACATCAGAGTCAAGCCCGATCGCCTTCAGAAACGGCGAGCCGAGGCACCGCCTGCACACGCGCGTGCGCACGCGATGGGTCGCTGGCTTCCATCGAGGGAGCCAGGCGATCCACGTGTCGACGGCGCTGCCGACCTTGGCCTCGAGGGTCCGCTCCATACCTCAACCGTACTCTGCAATGGAGCGGTCAGTCTTTCTCCCACGGCCAGAGGGGCCGTTTCGGCTCGTCGCCGCCGAGCGCGATCGACACGACGAAGGCAATGTGAACAATCATGGCCAGCGCACCAAGGGCCAGACTGTACGGCCGCAACAGCTCGTGCAGCGCGAAGCCGACAAGCACCTCGGGGTCGCGAAGGCCGACGGCCTGCAGCATCCCGCCGATCACCACATAGCCGAGAAGCGCGAGAACCCCCGTGAGCAGGCCGCCGACGATCGGAACACGCAGCGCGAGATCACCGTGTTCTCGCTCGTGCACGAGTCGCACGGCGGCACCGATGATGCGCAGGGCGACGATCACGACGGACGTCCCGATCATCGCCGGTCCGAGCAGCAGGCTCGCGTCGATGTCAACGACGTCAGTGTCGGTCAGAAGACTCAGGATGCCGAAGCAGGCGATCACGAGCGCGAGATACAGCGCGACAGCGAACGCGGTCTGCGCAAGAGCGATCAGGCGAGGATCTCGTGCCTCATTCGGATCCATCGCCGCTCCTCGCCCGAAGCGAAGCGAGAGCGCGCCCGAAGAGGATCCCCCCATCGCGGGGCGCGGGGGTCGGCGCGTCGGGCACGCACACGGTTTCACGCCCCGCTGCATCAACGATGCGGGTTCCGTTTGTCGAGTGAAGATCGGTCACCCACACCGAGCCGCGTGACCACTGCACGGCAGCGTGCGTCTTCGAGACGCTGCGACTGACGTCAGAGACAGCCCGCAACTCGGCGTCGGGAAACGCGGTCTGCGCGCTCGGGTCTCGGCCGATCAGCACGATTCCGTCGATGGGAATGCGGGTGCCATCGGCAAACTCGATGTCGATGTCTGACGCATTGCCGTCTGGCGTCGACGGCGTGCCGACCGGGGCAGGCGCCACACGATCGGCGGATGCCGGAACGGTGTCGATGTCTGCCTGCATGCCGGGCGGCAGCCCGATGAAGCCGGGGCGCGTGACGGAGTCGGGGGCCCTCGGAGGATCCTCCTGCTGGTCAGGGAGCGGAGGCAACGGCGGGCGAGGCGGAAGAGGCACGCCGTTCCACGTGTCGTCAGCGCTCATCTTTCCTCCTCGACACCGTCGGCCGCTTTGGAGCTCGTCGCGCACGACTGACCCGGAATCGGCTCACCTGACGTCGCCACCAGCTTACCGCCCGTGCCGAGAGCCGAGCCTGCTCGTCTGTCTGCGTCCACAGCCGGTCGATCGTCTCGTCTGCGGCCTCTCCATCGGCGAAGACGGCGGCGTCGGCGTCGAACGCCATGCGGTCGAGCGTGGCCGTCGCCGCGGCATCCGTGCCTCTCTGCACCGAAAGCGCATCGATGACGCCCGCGCGGGTTCGAACCGGCACCTCGTACCCGAGTTCGGAATGCCTGTCGAGAAACTCATCCCAGGCGCCAGACGCTCGGGCGTGCGGCTGGCCGGCCCGGCGGCGGCGCTTGACGCGGCGGCGCTTGATCAGGGCGATGATCACAAACGGCACGAGGTACAGCAGAAGAAGGCCGCCCACCGTTGCGATGATCGCGATGGCCCAGCCGGGAAGAGCGAAGGCGTTCTCGTCTTCTTTGTCTTTCTTGTCGTCGATCTCGCTGTCGGTCAGCAGGTCGTCTGGGCGCTTCTCTGAGCGCGGTGGCTGCCGCACCTGCGGCTGAGGCTCGCTCTGCGGCTTGGGGTTCTGCTCCTGTGGAATCTCGGTCTCGTCTGGCGTGGGGAAGAACGGAATCCAGCCGACGCCCTCGAACGGCACCTCGACCCAGGCCGTCACGTCGTCGCCCGTCACCGTCGTCGGGGAGCCCTCGATGATCGTCTTCGGGGCGAAGCCCATGACGACGCGGGCGGGGTAGCCGAAGCTCCGGGCCATGAGCGCCATCGCCGATGCATACTGCTCTTCGTCGCCGATCAGCTGCGTTCGTGTGAACAGCTCTTCCATGCGGTCGGCTCCGTGACCGGCGCGCGATGACGCGGCATCCGTCTCTCGACCGTGGCTGAGGTAGCCGTTGGTCACGAGTGCCGACTCAATGGCGCGCAGCTGTTCGATGGGCGATTCGGCGGCACCCGCGTACTCTTTCGCCGTCGCGACAACGATGTCAGGGACTTTCTCGACGGGCGGCATTCCGACGGACGCCACGGGGGTGTCGATGAGCGACTCGTCGCCGGGAACCGCCTGAATGCCGCTGCGCATCGAATACTCGACGTGCGTCGTGACACCATCGATCAGCACTGCCGTGCCCGTCGCCGCGTTGAAGCGGAAGCCAGACGACCGCTCGCGGTCGAGCCCGGCGAGGTCGATGACCTCCGGAACGCCCATGGTGGGCAGCCACGGGCCCGCATAGCCCACGACGTCGACGTCGATGGTGCGCTGGTCGACGATGTCGGCGAGCGGTGCGGTCGGCAGAGTCGAGCCGCTGAGCTCGTAGAGTCCCGAGCCGTCTGTCGAGAGCTCGGGGCCGGCGACGTTCCACAGGTGCCCGTCGTAGGTGTCCATCACGGCAAGGCGAATGCGATCGCCCGGAATGAGCCCTGTCACCGACAGCAGGTCGGTCTCGTTGAGGGTCTTCGTGTAGATGCGGTAGCCCGAGAGCGGGCTGGCGAACTGCTCGGGGTCGAACGGAGGCTGCACCTCGTCGCGCACGACGAGTCGGCTTTCCGCCGGGGGAAGAAGAATGGATGCCGCGAGCCCGCCGATGATGACGGACGCGAGGGCAACAGCAGCGGTGCCGAGCACACGGGCGCGCCGCAGGCCGGCCTTCTCAGAGAGGCTGATGTTCTTTCCCTCGGGGCGACGCCAGCCCAGCCAGATGAGCGCGACCACCGCGAAGATCAGGCCGCGGACGGCGGGGAAGTACGGCTCCCGCGTGCCGAGCACGACGGGCAGAACAAAAGCGACAAGCGGCAGCAGCAGCAAGGCGGCACAGCGCCACAGCGTGCGATAGCGGGTGGGAAGCCACCGCATCAGCAGGATGCCGCTGAGCGCGCCGAGCACGCACGACAGCACGTAGGGAAGAACCACGAGGTGGGGCGGCGCGCCAACCGGAGCAGCGAGCGTCACCACGTCGGTCCAGCCGAAAACCGCCCCGACGGCGAGGTCGCGCACCGTGTCGAGGGTCGGCAGCACAAACCAGAGGGCGTCGCCCGAAAGCGCGAAGGCGCTGCCGAAGAGAAAGTAGGCGATGAACAGCATGAGCAGCGTCGTCACCGCGTTGAGACGCAGCCGATGACTGCACCACGCGACGCCGAGCCCGACGGCGAGCCCTCCGACCGTGGCGAGCAGGTGCGCGCGCCCGTCGAACACCGGCATCCAGCCGAGCGCGCCGACAAGAATCAGTCCCGCGACGACGGCGATGTCAATCCAGGTCTGCGCACTGACCGTGCCTGGCATCGACGGTGATGCGGTTCGCGTGGCGCGCGGCGTCCGCGAAAAGACGCCGCTGAGCGCCCGTCTCCACGCGGGCCCCTCCTGCCGCTTCGATTTTCGCGCCGCGCGCCGCTCGCTCACTGCGCCTTCTCCATGATGCGCGGAAGGTCGCGCAGCGTGCCGATCGTGTACACCTGCAGTCCCGCAACGTCTTGAACGCGCGGCTGCCCGCCCTCGGTGATGCGCAGGGCGATCACGTTAACCTCGCCCGAAAAGAGCCTCTGGATGCTGCGGTAGTCTGACGGCTCCATCATCGACCCCGCCACGATCACGACGACGCTCGGGTCCGGAAGCCGTTTCGTCGCTTCGCGGGCGAAGGTGCGCGCCGACTCGTCCGAATCGAACCCGTGCATGCGGCAGGTGTCGTCGAGCATCGCCTGCATCGTGTGGGTGCGCAGTCTCATCCCCTCGGTGACGACGCTGATCTCCGTACCATCCCTGATCACCTGGGTCGCGATAGACGCGGTGACAGACACAGCGGTCTCAAACTCTTCTTCACTGGCGTAATAGCGCTTGTTCGTGCTGTGCACGATGGTGAGCTGCGAGCGACGCGACTCTTCAAACTGCCGCACCATCAGCTGGCCCGTGCGAGCGGAGCTGCGCCAGTGCACATACCTCACGTCGTCGCCGCGCACGTAGTCACGCAGTGCATGAAACGCGAGGTCGTTGTTTGTGATCTTCTTGGTGATCTGGCCCTCGAGATCGCGCACGAGCCCGGCGGCGGTCGGGTGCAGTCGCACGACGCGCGGGTGAACAAAGAGCTCGATGGGGTCTGTCCAGTCGACGCTGCGGCGAAACAGCCCAAGGCGATCGCCACGCACCGAGCGGGCGGGCCCGGCGATGATCACCGCGCGATGTGCCGTCGGTACGGCAAACAGCTCTTCCGATCCGTCGTCTGGAGCGAGCCCCGGAATGTCGAAAACGGCAAGACCGTCTCCGACCGGCAACTCGAACGTTGTCGCCAGTGAGTTGCGTTGCGCCGTATTTGTGACGATCATCTCGCCGACCGCGCGCTCCCCGACCGTGACGCGACGCGGGTTCAGCCGCACAGAGACGGCGAACCGCGAACGGCCAATGGTGAACAGCGCTGCGATGACGAACGCGGCGACGAGCGTCGCCCCGACAAACACCACCTCGGCCCATCCGAGCACAAGGCCGACGGCAAGCAGCACGATCCCCACAATGGCAACGAGCCATCCCGTCGAACTGACGGTGGCGAAGAACGGGTGCACGGCCTCTGTCACCGGCACGACGAGTGTCGCGAGCCCCTGCCTGACTCTCTGAGTCGTCGTCGCAGCACGGTTCCGCAGCGGCGACATCCTGGTCGTCGACTGCGGGCTTTCGTGCTCGACGGTCGTTGTCATGCTGCGCGGTACGCCGGCGGAGTGACTGAGAGAAGGATGCGGTCGATGACCTGCTCTGCGGTGGTGCCGGCAAACTCCGACTCCGGGTCCATCAGCAGTCGGTGCGCGAGCACGGGAACGGCGAGAGTATTCACATCGTCCGGCGTGGCATAGGTGCGGCCCTGGCTGAGCGCCCACACCTTGACGATGCGCGCAAGTGACAGCGCACCGCGCATGCTCACCCCGAGCGCGGCATCCTTGTCTGCGCGCGTCGCCTGAATGATGTCGGTGATGTACTCCATGATCGAGCGCTCCACGTGCACCTGCCCGGCGAGGTCGATCATGGCGTTCACCGACTCGGCGTTGATGATCGCCTCAACGCTCGACGCCCGCGACCGGTTTGCCGCGTCCATGAGCAGGTTGACGCTCGTGTCGCGGTCGGGGTAGCCCAACGAGGTCTTCACGAGAAAGCGGTCGAGCTGAGCCTCAGGGAGCTTGTACGTTCCCGACTGCTCAACCGGGTTCTGCGTCGCGATCACCATGAATGGGCTTCCGACAGGATGCGTCTCGCCGTCGACGGTGACGAGACCTTCCTCCATCACCTCGAGCAGGGCGCTCTGCGTTTTGGGCGATGCGCGGTTGATTTCGTCGGCCAGCACGATCTGCGCGAAGATCGGCCCCTTGTGAAACTCGAAGACGTGCGTCTGCTGGTTGTAGATGGTGACGCCGGTGACGTCGCTCGGCAGCAGGTCGGGAGTGAACTGGATGCGGGAGCTTGCGCCCTCGAGCGTGTTCGCAAGGGATTTCGCCAGCACGGTCTTACCCGTTCCGGGGTAGTCCTCGAGCAGCACGTGGCCGCCGGTCAGCAACGACGCAATGACGAGCCTGATGACCTCCTGCTTGCCGACGATCGCCTTATCGACGTTGTCGACGAGGCTCGTGAAGGCGCCCTTGAACCAGTCCGCCTGCTCCTGTGTAATCTCCACCTGTCTCCTCAACTCGTTACCGTGCAGTTCGTCGCCATCAGGGGAACGAAAAACCTGGGCTCGTGTAAACCAGCGACCCGTTCTGGCGAATTTTCACTCGAATACCGCATCGAGAGAGGTCGGGCTGAATCCAGGCCGAGATCTTGCTCTCTTCCTTGCCGTCCTTGTCCATTTTGACGTTGTACCAGCTGTCAGCGACAGCCGACCAATCGCCGTCTCGGCAATACTCGGCATGAACCTGATACGTGCCACTCGTGAAGTGCTTCCAGGCGATCGCGATGCGGTATGTACCGGTCGAGCAGTTGCCTTGCCAGCAGCGCGTTTTGGGCCCATCGACGCCATAGACGTGGGTAACAACCGGGTCCGGCGGCGGTGGTGGTGGTTCGTTCTTGATGACGACGTTCCCCGACCCAGTCCATGAGCCACAGCCTGCGGGCGAACACGCACGCACCCTGAAGTTGTAGGTACCCGCTGGCATGCTCTTGCTCTTCGCAGATGTGCTCGTTGTCGACCCGCTGTCGCTGCCGCTTCCACGAACCTGCCACTCGTATGTGGTGATCTTCCCGCCGGTGTCGTTCGGCGTGGCCCAGCGCATCGTCACCGGGGTGCTCGCCCAGTCCCCCTGCTTGTCGATGTCGGTTGAGCGGGGTGCGCCGGGCACACCATAGGGCGTCACGCTCTTCGACGCAGGGGACCATGAACTGTCTCCTACGCCATTCGTCGCCATGACGCGGAACGAGTACGACGTGCCGTTCTTCGCCGACATCGAACATGCAACACCGGCTTGACAGGTTCTGGTGTCCCCATCGCTGCGCTTCACCGTGTAGCTCTTGATCGCCGAGCCGTTGTCTGCGGGCGACCCCGTGACGACGACCCTCGTGTTGCTATCGCTCGCCGAGACGCTCGGTGCTGGCGGCGCATCGGGCACGTCCTTCACAACGACGGTGATGCGCGCCGTCGAACGCCTGTGCTTGTCCCCGGTAGCATCCTGAATCGTATAGAGAACGCTGATCTCCTGGCTCTTCGCCGGGCCGGTCTTCACCGTCACCGTCGTGCCGTCTGTGCTCACTTGTGCATCGCCGGAGTCCAGCTCGGCATTCACGATCGTGAGGTCTTCCCCGGGGAACGGATTGAACGCTCCCGCGAGCGCATCGATCGTGTAGCTCTTGCCCTTGCGGGCGTCATTGTTCACATGGTCGACGGCGACAGGCATCGGCCGCGTCGACGACACAACCGTCACGGTGATCTGCCCGTCAACGTCGAAATCTTTGAACGACATTGTGACGCCCAGGGTCACAGACGTTCCGGGCGTCGTTCCGAACGGCGCCTGCACCGAGAGCTCTGACCCACTGAGGTTCCCTTGGATGCCATTGCCTTGACCGCGCAGATCGCTGAACGTGATCTGGTCGGTGACGTCGGGGTTCGGGTGCGACGCCGCACTGCGCAGATCGAACGAGACGGGGTCCTCCCCGGCCTCGATCGTGATCGACGGCGGCGTGAACGTTGGCGGGATGTCTTCGAAGTTGGGGTCGCCGACAGTGATCGGCAGCACAAGCATCGTCGTGCCCGTCGACGTGCCGTCCGTCACCTCAAAGCTGATCGACGCCGGCCCTCGGTAATCCTTGATCGGAGTGAATCTCAGCGTCTTTTCGTCGACGAACGATGGTTTGCCGTCGCCGCGCGACGCACTCACCCCGTCGGCCCCGGTGATCTCAATGTCTTTGCCCGACGGCGAATACGCGATGTCGTCGAGCTTCCACTCCTTCGTGTCGTTCATATCGACGATCTGCTCGGGCAGATCCTCTCGCAGCCGCGGCGGCTGCCCGTCGGAGTACGGAGGCACAACGATGAACGCGGCAGAGCTCAGCTTGTCCGTGTCATTGGTGAGTCGGAACGTGATTGCCATGCGCGTGTCACCGAGAGTGACCCGCACCTTGCCGTTCTCGAGAATCTGCGCCTGGTCTGCGTTCGGGCCCTCGAGCGATGCGGTGAGGTCAGAGACTCGACCACCGGGGTTCGTCGCGCCATCGTAGATGTCGATGTCGACGGTTTCCTTGCCGATCACCTCGTCTTGCTCCACGGTCTGGTCTGCCACGCCCGGCGGCTGAATCGTCGCCTTCTCGCTGACGCGCACCATCACATAGGCAGAGTCGAACCCGCCCTTCTCGTTGCGAATCGTATAGCGCAGCGCAAACGTCATCTCGACGTCGGGGGCCTCGATCACAATGCTTTCGCCGTCGACCGTTGCCTCGACGTCTTCGGGCACGTCTTCGAGCTTCTTGTCGAGCGCGAACGAGTACTGGTTCGGGTCAGAGTCGTTCTTCAGCACGGGCACCGATGCGACCCGGCCGGGCTTCACCTCGATGGCGTCGTCAACCGCCACGGGGCTCATCGCCTGCTCCGGCCGGGGGATCACCGCGATCTTGATCGTGCCGACGGCAGTGGCGCCCAGCACGTCCTTGATCTTGTAGGTGAATGTGTCGGTGCCAAGTTCCATCGATCCGGCGACATACGAGAAGCTCGTGCTCTTCTCATTGCGCACCGCGCCCAAGATCGGCGCACTCGCCAGACCGTCGTACACGACCGAATCGCCGTCGGGGTCGAGTCCCTCAAGCGGAATCTCAATGTCGACGGAGCTGCCTGCAAAGACACGTGTGGTGAGCGTCTTGGCAGTCGGCGCCTGGTTTGTGTCTTCGTCCATGCCCACAACGGTGAACGTGACGGATGCTGTCGCCTTCTGCCCGAAGTCGTCAATGACCGTGTACACGGCCGTGTAGACGCCTGCCTCAGCGGGCGCTTGGTACCTCACCTTGTCGTCCGTGACGAAGGCGAGCCCCTTGTCTGCACCCTGCACGAGCTCCTGCTCGACGGCCATTCCCGCGTTGTCCGGGTGTGTGTCGTTGTCGAGAACCGGCACGCTCGCGATGTCTCCAGCACGCACGCGCACGTGGTCGTCAGCCGCGATCGGCGCCTGATGCTTCGACAGCGGCGGAACCATCACGATGGTTGCTGTCGTCGTCGATTCTTTGTGCCCGTCAGACACCGTGTAGCGAAACTGAACCTGCCCGGTCACGGCGGCGGTCGCGGTGACACGAATGATGCTCTGCGACAGCAGCTCGATCGACAGCTGCGCTGCGTCGCCCGTCGCTTCAATCGACTTGACGGCAAGCACATCACCTGTCGGTGACACGTCGTTCACGAGCACCGGAATCAAGGCGGGCTCGCCCGGGCGCACGTAGCCGGTGTCGCGAACCGCAACCGGTGCGAGATCGGCCTCGGCCTTCTCTGTCACGTCGATTCGCAGCAGCCCAATGCTCGTGCGCTCCCCCGCGCCGAGCGAATATTTCACGTAGTACGCCCCGGCCTTGCCCGCGGATGCCGTGATGGTTCCGCGGTCGGTGTCGACGGCCACCGAGATCGCGCCTTTGAGCGCTTCGGCGCCGAGCAGCTCAAGCTGCCCACCCGAGGGCGACAGGTCGTTGTCGAGCGGATGAACGTCAACAGCCTCGCCCACAAACGTCTGCGCGAAGTCCGGTGTGCCCACGGGGTTCGATGACCCGGCTGACTTGACGTCGAGGGTGAACGTGCCCGTCACGGATTCTTGGCCATCAGACACCGTGAACACGATGTCGCGGGGCCCGAGCTGACCCGAGGTGTGCGTGACGGTGACACGACCGTCCGGGTTGAACCTCACGCGGTCGCCGGCATCCGATGCCGCCGATTCCAGGTAGATGTCGTCGCCGTCTGGGTCAGACCAGTCGGCGAGCGCGTCGTACGTGATCGTCTGCCCCGCGTCGACGACGGTGGCCCCCACGCGCGCAGACTCAGGCGGTTCGTTCACCTCCGGCGGGCGAACCGTCACGTTGACGGCGCCCTCGGCAATGCCGCCCGGGCGACCATCGCTCACGGTGTAGCGGAACGAGAAGGTCCCCGCTTCGATCCCTTCCTTCGGAGAGAACTGAAGGGCGCGTCCGCCGTCGATGTGCTGCAGCGTTCCCCACTTGTCAGAGAAGCCCTTGATATCGGTGATGGTGAGCACGTCGCCGTCAGGGTCGGTGTCGTTGCTCAGCAGCGGCAAGACAGTCGTGCGCTCGGGCCGAACCCCGAGTTCGTCATCATTGGCGATCGGCGGGCGGTTCTGATCTGTGCGTTCGGCAAGGGTGTCTTCGAAAGATTTAACAGACGACTTCTCGTCGCCCTCTTCGCCGTCGTCTTCTTCGGGCGGTGTGACATCTTCCCAGTTGTGCACGAGGCGCATGTTCTCGGTGACAAGCCACGAGTCACCGGTCTGCAGGTTGTTGAGGGCAATGACGTCCCTGTTGACGCGGAACACCAGCTCGGCGCCCGCTGTCGACGGCTCGATCTCTTCGTGTGTGGCACCGGCACCGTCGCACTTCGCCAGGTACCGGCTTCCCGACGCCCACGCGGCGTGCCAGCATCCCTCAAGATTCACGGGCGCTGCCACCGCATCGGCATTCTGGGCGGGCGAGGTGATCTCTGCGTCGAGTTCGATCACCTCGTCGCCGTTCAGCGGAACGGCCATGAGGGAATCGCCGCCCGCGACGAGAACCTCGCCTGGATCGGCAGAGGACTGCTGAAGCTTGACGCCCGTTGACGGCAGCTCGATGGGGTCCGAGCCGGGAAAGATCACCCGGTTCGCATCGCCGTCGAACAGCGCGGGGGTCTCGCCCGCCGCCGTCAGCTGATAGCTCTCGCTCGACGGAATCTGCTGCTCGCTTGGCTTGCCTCCGGTTGGCGGGTACGAATAGAGCACACCATCAGTCGGGGATGCGGCGAAGACCTCGCCCTCCTTCGACACGGCAATCGCGGCATCCGGCCCGAGTTTCAGGAGCGGGTCGTTGTTCACCGTCGTGAAGTCGAGGCCGCCGGCGACGGTTGTGATCCAGAGGCTCCCGCTGTCTGGTTCGAGAACGGCAAGGCGCCCTCCCCCATACGCGAGCTCGGCGCCTGGGGGCAGGTCGGCACTGTTGCCGAGTGTCGTATACGCCGCATCGATCGTCTGCACCGTCGACGAGACGCGATCGTGAAGAAGCGCCAGATCGCCGTCTTGAAAGATGTTGATGTCGTTGGCGAGCGTCGCCACCGACGCATCCAGCTCTTCAATCTGCTTGTTGAGACGCCCGGCGAGCAGCTCTTTGCCGTTCGTCACCCACACGTCTCGCGCCTCGAGATCGACGTCTGAGGCGGGGTAACCGGGGTGCAGCACGGCGAATGTCACGGGGACAGCGACAATGAGGGATGCGACGACAACGGATGCCGTGACCTTTCGGCCACGAAGCCACCCCTTCATTCTCCCCACAAAAACGTTCCGTCTCGTTGTTTTGCCGCCTTGCACCGCCCAAGGCAGACTGAGCCGGAGCTTAACCTAACATGGTATTCCACACGAGAAAAGTTCTAGCCATCTGCGGCGGAAACGCCCGCAGCCGACGTGTCCTGATCGAGAAGCACCAGATCGCTCGGATCGACCATTCGCGTCGACACCGCATACTCCACGAGTCGCGAGCGACGGTTTGTCGCAAGCTTGCCGCGCCCACCCCGCAAGCCTGGCACCCCAAAGCGGTCGAGCTTGTCGCACACGTTGTCGAGTTTGCGGTTGAATGCCGTCTGCGTCCACCCCAGCCGCTCCGCAGCCTGAGCGGATGCCGGAATCTCGCCGCGCCCCGGAGAATTCTGACGAAGCACGTCTTCGGCGAGCGCAAGAATCAGCAGCCTCTGGTTGCTGGTCAGGTGAATCGGACCCACCGTCGTCTCGCCTCCCGACACCGACGTCAGCGGTGATGTTCCGAAGAACTCCGAGTCCATATGAACGGTGAAGTCATACGTCGTCGACCCGGCGCTGAACAGAACCTGCAGTTCGCGAAACACAACGGGCAGCCGGGCGCCCGGTGCAAGCCACGCCTGCACTTGGCCCGTGCTGTCAGTCACCGTCGCCGCAAGCGCGTTGCCCACGTTGATGAGCCAGTACATGCCGTTCTCGAGCCCAATGGCGAGAAACTGGCGGTGCAGAAACGGATTGTCATCGATGACGAGGTCGCCCTCGCGCCCGATGTAGAAGAATTCGTCGGGGCTCACGTCGTACCATTCCCCGCAGAACTCGATACGTGGTGCCGTCACGTGCTGCACATCTCCAATGGATCGGTTGACGTCTTGCCGTTGGCCCTGCTGATCACGACCGTGACACACACCTTATCGCCATCTGCCACGCCGGCAACGGTGACCGTCGGCTCGGCGACCACATGCTTGTCTCCGGGCTCCGCTCCGTCTGATCGAAACCAGACGAAAACATCACCATCTTCTGGCTCCGGGTTTGCCCACTCGAACGTCACGCTCGAACCGTCCTCCGACACCGTGATGCCGCGCTCTTCCGGCGTCGGCACTCCCGTGATGATGAGAGGTTTGCCGGTCGGAGCCTGTGTCTCTTCTGTGCCCTGCTGCCCGCCGAGAAGAAGGGATGCCGTCACCCCGCCGCCCACAACGATGAGGGCAACCACTCCGATCACGATGGGAAGAATGCGCCGACGGGGCTTCGTGCTCGCCTCACTCTGCGGCGCAGCATCCGCATTCTCCTCTGTGGGGTGCACGGGCACGGGGCCGCGTCGCGCCGTCGAACCGGTGTCGGCAGGAATGGGAACCTGTGGGGTGACAGGGCGCGGCCGGGCGGGAGAGTTGTCGCCACGCGGCGGCTGCGCCGTCACGGGCTTCACTGGTCGGGCCACCGTCGCATCGTCGTCAGTCGGCGCCTGCGGCGGGGGCGTCTGCTGGCTCGGGGTCACCGTGGTCATCGGGCGAATTCGCGTCGCATCTTCGCCCGTGTCGTCATTCTGGGGTTTGGCCGACGCGAGGTTCGGCACGTCGAGCGGCGTGGCCGAGTACGAGAGCTCGAGTTCGACCCGCTGCAGCGAACGCCCGAAGTCGATGGCGCTGGGAAACCGGTCTTCTCGGCGCGAGGCCATGCCGCGCCGCAACACGGCGAGCAGCGATGGCGGAACATCCGTGCGCTCCATGGGCGTCACCGTGCCGCGCTCGATGCGCCCGATCAGGTCGATTGCACCATTTGGCTGGCCCGGCACTTCAAAGGGCGACCGCCCTGCCAGCAGCGTGCAGACCGTCGCGGCGAGCGAGAACACGTCGCTTCTGACGTCGGCCACCGGGTGGTCGGCGAACATCTCGGGCGGAGACCACGGAATCGACATTCCGAGCGATTGCGCCTCGCCCGCAGGACTGTGGTCGGCGTCAACGGCAGACGAAATGCCGAAGTCGGCGAGAGCAGGCCAGCCGTATGCATTCGTGAGCACGTTCGCGGGCTTGATGTCTCGGTGCAGAATGCCCGCGGAATGCGCTGTCGCGACAGCACTGGTCAGGCGGATGCCGGTGCGAAGCACGTCGGCAATCGTGAACTGCCGGTACCGGTACTGCTGCGACAAGCTCGGGCCAGGGCAGTACTCCATGACGAAGTAGGGGCGGCCGTCCTCGGCGACAGCGGCGTTGTAGATAGTGACGATGTACGGGTGTGCAGACAGCTGCGCCATGAGGTTGGCCTCGGCAACGAACGCGGCACGGGAGCTCTCGGTCACCTCGTCGAGCGAGAGCACCTTGACGGCGACCTGACGACGGGGAAGGTCCTGTCGATACAGAAAGACATCGCTGAAGCCTCCCGATCCGAGGAGCCGCTCGGCTTCGAGGCCGCGGATGTGCGGCGGCTGAGCTGCCTGCCGTGCCACCCTATGCCTCGAGTACTCGCAGCTTCACGCCCGATCCGAGATCGATCACCGTTCCGCTGATCACGGGCACGGGCTCGCCGCCGCGCAGTTGCTGCGGCGAACGGCCCGGAACCTCAATGACCGTGCCGTTGCTCGAGTGCAGATCGGTCACGACGACGGCATCGCCCTCGACGGCTACGCGCACGTGGGTGCGAGAGATGTCGTCTCCAGCCAGCGTCACGAGGTGCGGCAGCACGGAGGCCGGAACGTTCGACACGCTCGGGGCCCTGCCGAGAACGACGGGAGCGTCCAGCTGTTGCCTGCCCCCGCCCGGAAGCTCAAGAGCATACGCATACTCACGAATATCGTGGAGGGCTGAGCCGACGGCGCCCTCCGGCAGATGTGCGGCATCGCGGGCGGCACGCACGTCTTCAGCGAGCACGGTCATGCCGTCGTGGTCACCAAGGGGCTCGGTGCGCGGTGGCGCCATCGGCTCCCCTGGCGTGCGCATGATCGTCTGCTCGTCTGGCTCGGGCAGCGGAGCTGGTGCGGCAACGTCGCTCGGCAAAAGCGTCATCTCTGGCACCTCGGTGTCTTCGCCGACCGACTCAGCTGGCGCGTCATCGGACCAGACCGGCTGCTCAGCGGTGTCGGGCTTCGGCTCGGCGCCAACGTTCTCAAGCGCCACGTTCGGTACCGGCGGTGCCTCACGCAGCGGCTCATCGATCGCCACGGTGTTCGGCTTGGGCTCACTCGACGGCTCACGTGCAATCGACGGAGCGTCGTCAGCAGAACCGTGATCAGCCTCCGCGTCGGCGACGCTGCCCGCATTGGTCGAACGCGCAGCGTCAACGCCGTCGTCGGTGCCGAGCGAAAGCCCCGAAATCCATGCTGCACCCCGGCTCAGAGGCAGCGCGTCTGCCGTATCTGCGCCGCCGTGCACCTCGATGCCCGTCGCGTTCTCGACAAGCTGTTCGCCCCAGCCGCTGATCCCGACCGCGCGAACCGTCACGGTGTCGGCATCCGAGATCACGCTGATCTCGGTGTCGCCGTACACGATCACACCGACCCCGTCAGTGCTCAGCGTTCCGGCAACCCAAAAGCACAGTCCGAAAGCCGGCGTGTGCGCCAGTCCGCCCTCGGTGAGCGCATCGAGTGTCTCGTGAACGGTCAGTGAACCAATGTCCAGCTGCTTGACGCGCATCAGCAGGTCGGCGTCATCGTCAATGCGCACGATCAGAAGTCGACCGGATGCCGCGATGGCGACCCATTCGCGCTGTAGCGCCGCGGTATAGGTGAACTGCGTCATATGTTCCTCACTTCGGGCGCGGCAGAGTCTCTTCGAGCGCGCCCAAACCTCTCGTGTCATGATAGCCCGGGCTTGGCGGCGTCATATCAACGGAGAGTGCATCCACAACGACGGCGGAAACGTTGTCGCGAGCGCCGGCCTCCACAGCACGGTCAACAAGCGCCTTCGCGGGATCCCGTGGCGCCTCGAGCAGGATGCTCCGAATCTCCTCATCGGAGATCTCGCGGCTCAGCCCATCGGAACAGATGATGAACATCTGGTGTCCTTCTACCGGCAGGAGCCACACGTCGGGATCGGCGTCGGTCTCGACGCCGACCGCGCGGGTGACGACGTTTCGCTGCGGGTGCGTTGCCGCTTCAGACGGTGTGATGCTGCCTTGGTCGATGAGCTCTTGGACGGCCGAATGATCAACCGTGACCTGACGAAGCTGCTCACCATCGAGCACATAGACACGGGAATCGCCGATGTTGAAGACCATCCAGTGGCTGTCGGCCTGAGCAGAAAGCGACACAAGCGCAACGCCGGCGACGGTGCTGCCGGCAAGGCCGCCCTCGTCCGCCCACGAGAGAATGCGGGCGTTCGCCGCTGTGATGCCGGTGAACACCACTTCAGGGCTCGACGGTTCCCCAGGGCGCACACTCAGCTGCAGCTGTTCGACGACGACGCGGCTCGCCTCATCCCCGCGCTGATGCCCGCCCATGCCATCGGCGACCGCGAAGATCGGCGACGCCATGATGATCGAGTCTTCATTGATGCGTCGGCGCTTGCCCACGTCTGTCACACCGGTGACAGTGATATCGACCCGCGAGCGGGGTAGAGAGTACGTCGTACGGGTCGCCATAAGGCACTAGCCTAACGAGCTTGTGGGGTGCTGCCGATGGGGAGTGCTACCCATGCAGATGCATAGAGCACCGATTCACAACGGAACGTCGATTCGACAAAACCACTGGTGGGTTAACTGGTGAAGGCCACCCTGGTTGGGGTGGCCTTCACACTGTGTTGCTGAAGTTAAGTCCGGCGGTGTCCTACTCTCCCACAGGGTCCCCCCTGCAGTACCATCGGCGCTGAGAGCCTTAGCTTCCGGGTTCGGAATGTGACCGGGCGTTTCCCTCTCGCTATGACCGCCGTAACAGTCTGTGACGCTATGAACACACGTGTGTGTGTTGTTTGGTTCTGACCGTGCGTCAGGAACCACAAAGTGGACGCGAACATGCAGCATGTTGGTGTTATCAAGTTATCGGCTTATTAGTACCAGTCAGCTCCACACCTTGCGGTGCTTCCACATCTGGCCTATCAACCCAGTCGTCTACTGGGAGCCTCTCCCCCATAAATGGGGATGGAAATCTCATCTCGAGGCCGGCTTCCCGCTTAGATGCTTTCAGCGGTTATCCATCCCGAACGTAGCTAATCAGCGATGCCACTGGCGTGACAACTGACATACCAGAGGTTCGTCCAACCCGGTCCTCTCGTACTAGGGTCAGATCCTCTCAAATTTCCTGCGCGCGCAGCGGATAGGGACCGAACTGTCTCACGACGTTCTAAACCCAGCTCGCGTACCGCTTTAATGGGCGAACAGCCCAACCCTTGGGACCTACTCCAGCCCCAGGATGCGACGAGCCGACATCGAGGTGCCAAACCATGCCGTCGATATGGACTCTTGGGCAAGATCAGCCTGTTATCCCCGAGGTACCTTTTATCCGTTGAGCGACAGCGCTTCCACAAGCCACTGCCGGATCACTAGTCCCGACTTTCGTCCCTGCTCGACCTGTCAGTCTCACAGTCAAGCTCCCTTGTGCACTTACACTCGCCACCTGATTGCCAACCAGGTTGAGGGAACCTTTGGGCGCCTCCGTTACTTTTTAGGAGGCAACCGCCCCAGTTAAACTACCCACCAGGCACTGTCCCTGAACCGGATCACGGTTCGAAGTTAGATATCCAGAGTGACCAGAGTGGTATTTCAACAACGACTCCACGAACACTAGCGTGCCCGCATCATAGTCTCCCACCTATCCTACACAAGCCACACCGAACACCAATACCAAGCTGTAGTAAAGGTCACGGGGTCTTTCCGTCCTGCTGCGCGTAACGAGCATCTTTACTCGTAATGCAATTTCGCCGAGTTCGTGGTTGAGACAGCTGGGAAGTCGTTACGCCATTCGTGCAGGTCGGAACTTACCCGACAAGGAATTTCGCTACCTTAGGATGGTTATAGTTACCACCGCCGTTTACTGGGGCTTAAATTCACAGCTTCACCCACAAGGGGTTGACCGTTCCTCTTAACCTTCCAGCACCGGGCAGGCGTCAGTCCGTATACATCGTCTTGCGACTTGGCACGGACCTGTGTTTTTAGTAAACAGTCGCTTCCCACTGGTCTCTGCGGCCACCACACCCTTTCCCGCGCAAGGCGGTATAAGCGGATGGCCCCCCTTCTCCCGAAGTTACGGGGGCATTTTGCCGAGTTCCTTAACCACGATTCTCTCGATCTCCTTAGTATTCTCTACCTGACCACCTGTGTCGGTTTGGGGTACGGGCAGCTAGAACCTCGCGTCGATGCTTTTCTTGGCAGCATAGGATCATCGGATCATACCCTTTACGGGTTCCCCTTCAACTCTCAGCCTTCACGGGAAACGGATTTACCTATCTCCCGGCCTACAGCCTTGGCCTGGGACTACCATCGCCCAGGACCGACTACCTTCCTGCGTCACACCTGTTAATACGCTAACCGCACCAGCATGGGGTCGAGCGTTCACCACAACCATCCACCCCCTTCGAAAAGGAAGCTTCCGTGTCATGGCTAGGACTCTTAGCACCACTGGATTAGCTTGGGCGGTTCTTCGCCGGTACGGGAATATCAACCCGTTGTCCATCGACTACGCCTGTCGGCCTCGCCTTAGGTCCCGACTTACCCAGGGCGATTAACCTGGCCCTGGAACCCTTGGTCTTCCGGAGGACGGGTTTCTCACCCGTCTTTCGCTACTCATGCCTGCATTCTCACTCGTGTAGCCTCCACGGCTGGTTTACACCGCCGCTTCACCGGCCACACGACGCTCTCCTACCCATCAACACACACTGAACCAACACGAAAAACGTGCGGCTTGGTTACTAATGTCAATGCCACAACTTCGGTGGCGTGCTTGAGCCCCGTTACATTGTCGGCGCGGAATCACTTGACCAGTGAGCTATTACGCACTCTTTCAAGGGTGGCTGCTTCTAAGCCAACCTCCTGGTTGTCTCTGCAACTCCACATCCTTTCCCACTTAGCACGCGCTTAGGGACCTTAGATGGTGGTCTGGGCTGTTGCCCTCTCGACGATGAAGCTTATCCCCCACCGTCTCACTGCTGCGCTCTCACTTTCCGGCATTCGGAGTTTGGCTGACGTCAGTAACCTGTTGAGGCCCATTAGCCATCCAGTAGCTCTACCTCCGGAAAGAAACACGCAACGCTGCACCTAAATGCATTTCGGAGAGAACCAGCTATCACGAAGTTTGATTGGCCTTTCACCCCTATCCACAGCTCATCCCCTCCATTTTCAACTGAAGTGGGTTCGGCCCTCCACGTGCTCTTACACACGCTTCAGCCTGGCCATGGATAGATCACTTCGCTTCGGGTCTAGGACATGCGACTGAATCGCCCTATTCAGACTCGCTTTCGCTACGGCTACCCCACACGGGTTAACCTCGCCACATATCGCTAACTCGCAGGCTCATTCTTCAAAAGGCACGCTGTCACAGCAACAAGGCTGCTCCAACGGATTGTAAGCAAACGGTTTCAGGTACTATTTCACTCCCCTCCCGGGGTACTTTTCACCTTTCCCTCACGGTACTTGTCCGCTATCGGTCATCTGGGAGTATTTAGGCTTATCAGGTGGTCCTGACAGATTCACACGGGATTTCTCGGGCCCCGTGCTACTTGGGATACTCTTCACGCGATCATGGCATTTCAGCTACGGGGTTCGCACCCTCTCTGACCGGTCATTCAAAACCGTTCGCCTATACCACTCACAACGCCCACCACATGTCAGCATGATGAGAAAAGTCCCACAACCCCGACCATGCAACCCCTGACAGGTATCACACATGACCGGTTTAGCCGGATCCGGGTTCGCTCGCCACTACTACCGGAATCACTATTGTTTTCTCTTCCTGTGGGTACTGAGATGTTTCACTTCCCCACGTTCCCTCACCCCGCCCTATACATTCAGACGGGAGTGACCAGGCACCCATAACAGGCCCCAGCCGGGTTTCCCCATTCGGAAATCCTCGGATCAAAGCTCGTTTATCAGCTCCCCGAGGCTTATCGCAGATTACGACGTCCTTCTTCGGCTCCAGATGCCAAGGCATCCACCGTTTGCTCTTAGAAACTTGATACAACATGAGTATGAATCGAAATCAATCTTATAAATAAGACAAATCTTGACCAATGGTCCGAACAAAAAATTGTTCGAACATATTGTTTTCATTCAAGAAACACAAAAAGTGTTTCTAAGATGCTCGCGTCCACTGTGTAGTTCTCAACGTACGGTCGGTACCGAAAGCAGCCCCCAAAAAGGAACCCACCCACGGTCCGAGAAACCCGCGGCCCCACCCCAAAAACAAGGGCAAAACCAACCTGGTCCCTCAGGACCCAATAACGTGCACGCCAACCCAACAACCAGACCACTGTTTCCCACCCCAAAGAGGCGTACTCCAACAACCCAGCCACCCGGCCGGCCACATCAAATGTTCCACCCATGAGCTAGCCGCCAGAACACGAACGGTCCTGATACAGCCTGCTGGACACCCATAACGAGTGCCAGATGCTCCTTAGAAAGGAGGTGATCCAGCCGCACCTTCCGGTACGGCTACCTTGTTACGACTTAGTCCTAATTACCGGTCCCACCTTCGACAGCTCCCTCCACAAGGGTTAGGCCACCGGCTTCGGGTGTTACCGACTTTCATGACTTGACGGGCGGTGTGTACAAGGCCCGGGAACGTATTCACCGCAGCGTTGCTGATCTGCGATTACTAGCGACTCCGACTTCACGTAGTCGAGTTGCAGACTACGATCCGAACTGGGACCAGCTTTTTGGGATTCGCTCCACCTCACGGTATCGCCGCCCATTGTACTGGCCATTGTAGCATGCGTGAAGCCCAAGACATAAGGGGCATGATGATTTGACGTCATCCCCACCTTCCTCCGAGTTGACCCCGGCAGTATCCCATGAGTTCCCACCATTACGTGCTGGCAACATAGAACGAGGGTTGCGCTCGTTGCGGGACTTAACCCAACATCTCACGACACGAGCTGACGACAACCATGCACCACCTGTATACGAGTGTCCAAAGAGTTGACCATTTCTGGCCCGTTCTCGTATATGTCAAGCCTTGGTAAGGTTCTTCGCGTTGCATCGAATTAATCCGCATGCTCCGCCGCTTGTGCGGGCCCCCGTCAATTCCTTTGAGTTTTAGCCTTGCGGCCGTACTCCCCAGGCGGGGAACTTAATGCGTTAGCTGCGACACGGAGACCGTGGAAAGGCCCCCACATCTAGTTCCCAACGTTTACGGGGTGGACTACCAGGGTATCTAAGCCTGTTTGCTCCCCACCCTTTCGCTCCTCAGCGTCAGTAGCGGCCCAGAGATCTGCCTTCGCCATCGGTGTTCCTCCTGATATCTGCGCATTCCACCGCTACACCAGGAATTCCAATCTCCCCTACCGCACTCTAGTCTGCCCGTACCCACTGCAGGCTGGAGGTTGAGCCTCCAGATTTCACAGCAGACGTGACAAACCGCCTACGAGCTCTTTACGCCCAATAATTCCGGACAACGCTCGCACCCTACGTATTACCGCGGCTGCTGGCACGTAGTTAGCCGGTGCTTTTTCTCCAGGTACCGTCACTTACAAGAAGCTTCTTCCCTGACAAAAGAGGTTTACAACCCGAAGGCCGTCATCCCCCACGCGGCGTTGCTGCATCAGGCTTTCGCCCATTGTGCAATATTCCCCACTGCTGCCTCCCGTAGGAGTCTGGGCCGTGTCTCAGTCCCAGTGTGGCCGGTCACCCTCTCAGGCCGGCTACCCGTCGTCGCCTTGGTGAGCCATTACCTCACCAACAAGCTGATAGGCCGCGAGTCCATCCCCAACCAGTAAAACCCTTTCCACCCACAGACCATGCGGTCATGAGTCATATCCAGTATTAGACACCGTTTCCAGCGCTTATCCCAGAGTCAGGGGCAGGTTACTCACGTGTTACTCACCCGTTCGCCACTAATCCACACCAGCAAGCTGGTGCATCATCGTTCGACTTGCATGTGTTAAGCACGCCGCCAGCGTTCGTCCTGAGCCAGGATCAAACTCTCCGTAAATGCATAAAAACTGACCAAAAAACAGCCAGCAAACATCAACGCGAAACACCCCAAAAGAGGCGAATCACAAGTTCAATCATGACAAAACAAACATCATTGCTGACATTCGCTATCAATCAATCAATTTCAAAGGAATCCCAACCCCACAAAACGCGAGGCCGAGGTTCAAATAATTGGCATTTGACATGTGCACGCTATTGAGTTCTCAAGGACCAGACGCACCCAAAATCAACACCCCCAAAACAGGAGCACATCACTCTGGAGCAACCTTACAATCTTACCACACCCGAGCAGCTGTTCAAGCCACACGCCGGAAGCTACAAGAAGTCTTGACAGACTCGTTGTCGATCCGATCCCTGCGCGGCCATTGCGTCTCAGGTGGGTTCTCCATCTTAGGCCGTGAATCACGGCTCAACAAGTTCTGAATCAGAACTTCGGAGGATTTCGCCGATTGAGGCCTGGAGCTCTTCGGCTCTTCAGCACCTTTGTGGCGACAGGTGAATACTTTACGCACAGCGAGCCCCCGCCACAAATCACGGAGACAGCCCGGGCGTGTCGCCCGGAATCTCGCGCGTGAAGCCCCCGACGTATGCTGGATCGATGACGGATGGCAGGCGGGTAGCCGCGGGCGCCGCGACCCAACTCGGCACTCAGGTGAGCATCAACCTGGGGTCATCATTCGCCGGGCTCGCGATCCCCTCTGTGGGCACCGTCATTGTCGTTGCCGCTCGTCAGCTCGTGATGCTCATGATGGTGTTGCCCGTCAGCCGGCCGCGCTTTCGCTCCCTCACATGGAGAAGCTTGTGGCCAGCGCTCGCTCTGGGGTTGGTGCTCGTCTCGATGAACACCGCCTACTACCAGTCCGTGCACCTTCTCGGTCTCGGCGTCGCGGCAACCATCGAATTTCTCGGTCCGTTCGCCGTCGCGCTGTTCAGCTCACGTCGACTCGTCGATGTTGCCTGCGCCATCGTCGTCGGGGTCGGCGTTGTCATGCTCACCGGCTTTGACGGCAGCGTCAACGTCGGGGGAATCTCGCTCGCACTTCTCGCTGCGGGATCGTGGGCAGCATACATTCTGCTCGCCCGCCGAGTCGCCCTGTCTCTCCCCGGCCTTCAGGGGCTCAGCATCGCGGGCATCACCAGTCTTGTTGTGCTGCTGCCGTGGGCCCTCATCACCCTGCCGAACGCGAACTTCTCGTGGAAGATTGTTCTGCTGCTGGCGCTCATCGGCGTTCTCTCGTCAGCGCTTCCCTACAGTCTTGACTCGTTCATACTTCGAAGAATATCTGCCCGCCTGTATGCCATCATCACGGCGTTCGGACCCGTGATCGCCGCGCTGTTCGGCTGGCTCGTCCTCGGGGAAGCGTTCACCGCTCTGCAGATCATCGCCATCATTCTGGTGTCTGCTGCCGCGTGCGTTGCGATAACCACGCAGCGGCCTTCACGGAAGTCGAGGCTTCAAGAGACAGCCGAGATCTTTCCGTGATCAGCGATATGCCGCGTCGCCCTCGTCGAGCTGACGCTCATAGTCGTCTCGCGCTGCGCGGTTGCGCGCAGCCACCTTGCGGCCTCGAGCAGAGGACCATGCGCCGAACCAGATCGGCACTTCGCGACCAAGAATGAATGCGGCGATGGACGGCCAGGTCAGCAGGTTGCCCCAGACGAACTCGAGCACGCGATTCGACGGTACGGTCATCGCCTCTTGCACGAGGAGGCCGCCGATCCAACCGACGTAGGCGAATGCCGCGATGAACAGACCTCCGAGAATCCAGGCCCACCACCCCGCACGATTGACGATGAGCGCCACGATGATCAGCGCGAGGAAGAACATTCCCGTCGAGATGAGCAGCGCGGGCGAAAGCAGGGTGCCCAGAATGTCGAGTTGCTCGCCCGCGAGAATGTCGAGAAGGATCAGCACGCCGAAAAGCGCTGCGGCAAAAATCAGCGCCTGAACGATTCCGATTGCGATGCTCGCCCAACGGTTGCCCTTGCGTTTCGGCGCTTCGGCAACTTCGACATGCTGAGGGGACCCAGCCCACGGATCGTTCACGGGAGCAGCGGCTCCGTTCTGCTCGTACGTGCGAGTGGGCTCTGGCCCCGTCAACACGTGTTCCGTCGGTGTGGAGTCAGAATAGGCATCGGTCACGGCGTGGTCTGACGGGTGCTGCTCCGGGTTCTGTCCGCGTTCGTATGGATACGCGCCCGTCTGCGCATTCCCGAAGGCGGTGGGCTCGGGCGCTGCATGTTCAGGCGCCGCAGATTCGGGCGCTGCATTCCCTGATGCCGCAGAGGCGGGAGCCGCGTGCTCTGGCGCCGTAGTCTCAGTCGCCGCGTGCTCGGGCCCGTCAGAATGACGTTCAGAAGGCGCAGAGGGCTCGGTCACGGGAATGGCCGGCGGCTGCTCTGATGCCTCCGGCGGCGTCTGCGGTGCGCCGTGAGTGGCCGTACTCGGCTCCACCGACGAGGGCTCAGGCATCGTCGGCTCAGTCTCCGTCTGGTGCTCCGGCTTCGGATCGCTCGAAGTCGAGTCGGGGTCGCTCATAGCAGCCTCCTCGGCGGTCGCGTCCACTTGCGGTCACTCTACTGCGGGTGAGAATCACCCGGGCGGCTCGCGGGGCGTGTCGGATGTTTCGGCGCGGATGCTCAGGCAGCGTCTGCGGTGTCAGGCCATAGTGTGTGCACGATGTCGGGAGTGTAGTCATCGGGGGCGAAGTTCACCCAGGCCGTTCCGAGCCAGAGCCCGTCGCGCAAGAAGTGCGACTCACCGTAGCGATTGCCAGCTTCCGTTGCCGCAGTGAGGCACCGAGTTCCGCCGTCTTCGTCTTCGCAGTTGTAGCCGAGCTCCGTCATACGGTCGCGCACCGCCTGCATCGTGTCAGCATCCAGTCGGGTGACGCTCGTCGTGAGACCGTAGTCACCGGCGAAGCCCCAACTGCAATCCAGGTGTTCTGCGCCGGTGATCACGGCAGCCAGATCATCGTCGCGGCTTCCCACATTGTCGTCGACAGATGCGTCGTTCAACGGCATCCCCGTATCGGTGAGGTAGCCGTACATCTCGTCAGAATAGATCTGCTCACACGACGTGGGGTTCGGCCCCGCAAGCACGGCAGACGGCTGATTTTGGGGAAGCGGCCTGTCGGGTGCCGCGGGCTGCGGTTTCGGCGGCGGAGCAGCTTCGTCAGCACTGCCGGACACCAGCGTGGCGACGAATGCGCCGCTTGCCACGACAAGCACAGCGATGACGATGGTGGAGATGATGAACCATCGAGGCGTGGCTTTGCGTCCGTCACCTTCGTCCGTCATGCCTGGTCTCCTCGTCGCCGCGCTCATCCCGATCTTATCTCGCCACGCGACCGCTGTTACCTCGGGTGACGAGCGACAGTCAGCGTCGCGCAGTGACACCAGACAACGAAGCGGAGGGCCTCCGTAAGGAGACCCTCCGCTGTCGTTCGGTACGACTTAGCTGTACGTACCCGGGTTGAAGTCGTCGCTCGAGAAGCTGTCGAAGTCAACGAACGACAGGTCGGACTCGCTGAACGCACCGTCATCCGCGAAGATGCGGTTGGGGTAGCGCTCGGCCTTCGCCTCTTCTGTCGCCTCGACAGAGACATTGCGGTACTTCGCAAGCCCCGTGCCGGCCGGGATGAGCTTACCGATGATGACGTTCTCCTTGAGACCGATCAGCGGATCGCGCTTGCCCTCCATTGCCGCCTGCGTCAGAACGCGAGTCGTCTCCTGGAAGGATGCCGCGGACAGCCACGACTCCGTTGCAAGCGAAGCCTTGGTGATACCCATGACTTCCTGACGAGCGCTTGCGGTGCGCTTACCCTCTGCCAGCGCCGCACGGTTGAACTCGTTGTACCGCGAACGGTCGACGAGCTCACCAGGCAGAAGATCCGTGTCGCCGTGGTCGACCACGGTTACCTTGCGGAGCATCTGGCGAACGATGACCTCGATGTGCTTGTCGTGAATCGGCACACCCTGCGAACGGTAGACGCCCTGCACACCGCCGACGAGGTGACGCTGAACCTCGCGGACACCCTGCACGCGCAGAACCTCCTTGGGGTCGGTTGCACCAACGTGGAGCGGCTGCCCGAGCTCGACGTGCTCGCCATCCTCGACGAGAAGCGTCACACGCTTCAGCACCGGGTAGATGACCGGCTCGTCGCCGTTGTCGGGAGTCAGGATGACCTTTCGGCTCTTGTCCGTCTCTTCGATCGTCACGCGGCCAGCGGCCTCGGCGATCGGAGTGGCGCCCTTGGGGGTACGCGCTTCGAACAGCTCCTGCACACGAGGCAGACCCTGCGTGATGTCGTCAGCCGATGCCGAACCACCCGTGTGGAACGTGCGCATCGTGAGCTGGGTTCCCGGCTCACCAATGGACTGTGCTGCGATCGTTCCGATTGCCTCACCGATGTCGACGAGCTTGCCCGTTGCCAGCGAACGGCCGTAGCACGCGGCGCAGACGCCGATGCTCGACTCACAGCTGAGCACGGAGCGAACCTTGATCGTCTCAATGCCCGCCTCGACGAGACGCTCAATGAGAACGTCACCCACGTCATCGCCAGCGGATGCGACGACTCCGCCCTCGCTGTCGACGACGTCGGCTGCGAGCGAACGAGCGAACACGGAGTTCTCGACGTTCGGGTCACGCACGAGCGTGCCCTGCGAGTCGAACGCCGCGATCGGAAGCTCGAGGCCCTTCGACGTGCCACAGTCCTTCTCGCGAACGATGACATCCTGCGAAACGTCGACGAGTCGACGCGTCAGGTAACCGGAGTCCGCGGTGCGGAGAGCGGTGTCGGCAAGACCCTTTCGGGCACCGTGCGTTGCGATGAAGTACTCGGCAACCGAGAGGCCCTCGCGGTAGCTCGAGATGATCGGGCGCGGAATGATGCCACCCTTGGGGTCGTTCACGAGACCACGCATACCGGCGATGTTGCGAATCTGCAGCCAGTTACCACGGGCACCAGACGAGACCATGCGGTTGATGGTGTTGTCTGCGGGGAACGCGTCGCGCATCGCCTGAGCAACTTCGTCCGTCGCCTCGGTCCAGATCTTAATGAGCTCCTGTCGACGCTCGGCGTCTGTCGTGAGTCCCTTATCGAACTGGCTCTGAACCTTCGCCGCCTGCTTCTCGTACTTGGCGACGATGTCCTTCTTGCTCGCCGGAGTGAGAATGTCGCTCAGTGCAACAGTCACGCCCGAGCGAGTCGCCCAGTAGAAGCCGGCATCCTTGATGTTGTCAAGGGTCGTGGCGGTGTCGGTCTTCGAGTAACGCTCGGCGAGGTCGTTGACGATCGACGAGAGCTTGCCCTTGTCGGCAACCTCGTTGACGAACGGGTAGTCCTCGGGCATTGCTTCATTGAAGATCGCGCGGCCCAGCGTCGTGTCGAAGATGAACGGCTCACCCTGCACGAAGCCCTCGGGCTCCTCGCCGGCACGGAAGTGCAGACCATTCAGGCGAATGCGGATCTTCGCGTTGAGGTGCAGCGAGTGCTGGTCATGCGCGAGGATCGCCTCGGCGATGCTCGAGAATGCGCGACCTTCTCCCACAGCGCCCTCGGTGAGTGTCGTCAGGTGGTGCAGACCGATGATCATGTCCTGGCTGGGCAGGGTCACCGGGCGTCCGTCTGACGGCTTCAGGATGTTGTTGGACGCGAGCATGAGCACGCGGGCCTCAGCCTGAGCCTCAACCGACAGCGGAAGGTGCACGGCCATCTGGTCACCATCGAAGTCAGCGTTGAACGCTGCACAGACGAGCGGGTGGAGCTGGATTGCCTTGCCCTCAACGAGCTGCGGCTCGAACGCCTGGATGCCCAGACGGTGCAGAGTCGGAGCACGGTTCAGCAGAACCGGACGCTCGCGAATGATCTCTTCGAGCACGTCCCAGACCTCGGGACGTGCGCGCTCGACCATGCGCTTCGCTGCCTTGATGTTCTGTGCATGGCTCAGGTCGATCAGACGCTTGATGACGAACGGCTTGAACAGCTCGAGCGCCATCTGCTTCGGCAGACCACACTGGTGCAGCTTGAGCTGCGGGCCGACGACGATGACCGAACGGCCGGAGTAGTCAACGCGCTTACCCAGAAGGTTCTGGCGGAAACGTCCCTGCTTGCCCTTGAGCATGTCGCTCAGCGACTTGAGCGCGCGGTTGCCGGTTCCCGTAACCGGGCGGCCGCGACGACCGTTGTCGAAGAGCGCGTCGACGGCTTCCTGCAGCATCCGCTTCTCGTTGTTGACGATGATCTCGGGGGCACCGAGGTCAAGCAGTCGACGGAGGCGGTTGTTGCGGTTGATCACGCGACGGTAGAGGTCGTTCAAGTCACTCGTTGCGAAGCGACCACCGTCGAGCTGAACCATCGGGCGCAGCTCCGGGGGGATCACCGGCACAACGTCGAGAACCATCGCAGCAGGCGAAACGCTCGTCTGCAGGAATGCGTTCACGACCTTGAGACGCTTGATTGCACGGATCTTCTTCTGACCCTTGCCCTCAGCGATCTGAAGGTGAAGCGACTCGGCCTCGGCCGCAAGGTCGAAGCTTGCAAGACGCTTCTGCACGCCCTCGGCGCCCATGTGCGCCTCGAAGTACAGACCGTAGCGGTCCTGCAGCTCGTGGAACACGGCGTCTTCCGCCTTGAGCTCGCCCACCTTGAGGTTGCGGAAGTCTTCCCACACACGCTCAAGCTGGTTGATCTGCTCGTCGTACGACTTGCGGAGCTGAGTCATCTCTTTCTCAGCGGCGTCCTTCGTGCGACGCTTCTGGTCGGCCTTCGCGCCCTCTTCTTCCAGAGCCGCGAGGGCGTCTTCGAGCTTCTTCAGACGGTCGGCGATCTGCGCGTCGCGCTGATCAGAGAGCGTCTTGAGCTCGAGCCGGAGCTCGTTCTCGAGGCCAGGCATGTCAGCGTGGCGAGCTTCCTCGTCAACGTTGATCACCATGTAGGCGGCGAAGTAGATGACCTTCTCGAGGTCCTTCGGCGCCATGTCAAGCAGGTATCCGAGTCGTGAAGGAACACCCTTGAAGTACCAGATGTGGGTGACGGGCGCGGCGAGTTCAATGTGACCCATCCGCTCGCGGCGGACGGAGGACTTGGTGACCTCTACTCCACAGCGCTCACACACGATGCCCTTGAAGCGCACGCGCTTGTACTTTCCACACGAGCACTCCCAGTCGCGGCTGGGTCCGAAGATCTGCTCACCGAACAGGCCGTCCTTCTCAGGCTTCAGTGTGCGGTAGTTGATGGTCTCGGGCTTCTTCACCTCGCCGTACGACCAACGACGGATGTCGTCGCCGGTAGCCAGGCCAATGCGAAGCTCGTCAAATGTTGTTACGTCGAGCAATTTCTCTCCTGAAATTCTCTGAAGTTTCTACAGTGGCCAGGCGCTTAGATCTCGTCAATAGACGAGGACTCGAACCTGGAGGAAATGTTGATGCCCAACTCCTCGGCGGCGCGGAACGCGTCGTCGTCGGTGTCGCGCAGACTCACCGCGGTGCCGTCGGCCGAGAGTACCTCGACGTTCAAGCACAGCGACTGCATTTCCTTCATGAGCACCTTGAAGCTCTCGGGAATGCCTGGCTCCTGGATGTTCTCGCCCTTGACGATCGACTCGTACACCTTGACGCGGCCGAGAATGTCGTCTGACTTGATCGTCAGGAGCTCCTGGAGTGCGTAAGCCGCACCGTATGCCTCGAGCGCCCAGACCTCCATCTCACCGAAGCGCTGTCCACCGAACTGCGCCTTTCCGCCGAGAGGCTGCTGAGTGATCATTGAGTACGGTCCCGTCGAACGTGCGTGGATCTTGTCGTCGACGAGGTGGTGCAGCTTCAGGATGTACATGAAGCCGACCGATACCGGCTCGGGGAAAGGCTCGCCAGACCGACCGTCGAAGAGACGCGTCTTTCCGGTCGAGGTGATCATGCGCTCACCGTCGCGGTTCGGGAGAGTCGCGTCAAGCAGGCCTGCGATCTCGTGCTCTTCAGCACCGTCGAAGACCGGCGTAGCGACCTTGGTTCCCGGCGTACCCTCGCGGGTTTCTGCCGGAAGCCCCTTCGCCCACTCCGGGTTGCCTTCAACCTTCCAGCCCTGGTTGGCAATCCAGCCGAGGTGCGTCTCGAGCACCTGCCCGAAGTTCATGCGTCCAGGAATGCCGAGCGGGTTGAGGATGATGTCGACAGGAGTTCCATCGGAGAGGAACGGCATGTCCTCCACCGGCAGGATCTTCGAGATGACGCCCTTGTTTCCGTGGCGTCCCGCGAGCTTGTCGCCCTCGGTAATCTTGCGCTTCTGGGCGATGTAGACAACGACGCGGCGGTTGACGCCCGAGCCGAGCTCGTCGTCACCCTCTTCTGCGTCGAACTCCTTGACAGCGATGACCGTTCCGCTCTCACCGTGAGGAACCTTGAGGCTGGTGTCGCGCACCTCGCGGCTCTTCTCGTTGAAGATCGCGCGAAGCAGTCGCTCTTCAGCGCTGAGCTCGGTCTCACCCTTCGGTGTGACCTTGCCGACGAGGATGTCGCCGGGGTGAACCTCGGCTCCAATGCGGATGACACCGCGCTCGTCGAGGTCCTTGAGCAGGTCAGGGCTCACGTTGGGCAGATCACGGGTGATCTCTTCCTTGCCGAGCTTGGTGTCGCGAGCGTCAACCTCGTACTCCTCGATGTGAATCGAGCTGAGGGTGTCGTCCTTCACCACGTTCTGGCTGAGGATGATGGCGTCCTCGAAGTTGAGGCCCTCCCACGGCATGAACGCAACGAGCAGGTTCTTGCCGAGCGCGAGCTCGCCGTTCTCTGTCGACGGACCGTCAGCGACGACCTCGCCAGCCTCAACGCGGTCTCCCTCGTTGACGATGACGCGGTGGTTGTAGCTGTTTCCCTGGTTCGAGCGGAGGAACTTGTCGAGGTAGTACGTCTTGGTGCCGCCCTCGTCGAGCTGGAGCGTCACGCTGTCTGCGGATACCCGCGAGACGACGCCGGCCTTCTCGGCCGAGATGACCTCGCCGGCGTCGATTGCCGCGAAGCCTTCCATACCCGTTCCGACGTACGGCGACTCGCTGCGCAGCAGCGGCACAGCCTGACGCTGCATGTTGGCGCCCATGAGCGCACGGTTTGCGTCGTCGTGCTCGAGGAACGGAATCAGCGACGTGCCGACCGAAACCATCTGGCGCGGGGAGACATCCATGTAAGCGATCTCGTCAACAGGAACGAGGTCGACCTCGCCGTCTTCCTTGCGCGCAAGGACGCGGTCGTCACGGAAGGTGCTGTCGTCGTTCAGAACCGCATTGGCCTGAGCGACGATGTAGTCTTCTTCTTCCATCGCGGTGAGGTAGTCGACCTTCTCGGTGACCTTTCCCTTCACGATGCGACGGTACGGCGTCTCGATGAAGCCGAACGCGTTGATGCGGGCAAACGTGGCGAGCGAGCCGATCAGACCGATGTTCGGGCCTTCAGGGGTCTCGATCGGGCACATGCGACCGTAGTGCGACGGGTGAACGTCACGAACCTCGACGCCAGCGCGCTCACGGGACAGACCTCCGGGCCCGAGTGCCGAGAGACGACGCTTGTGCGTCAGACCGGCGAGCGGGTTGTTCTGGTCCATGAACTGCGACAGCTGGCTTGTTCCGAAGAACTCCTTGATCGCGGCGACGACGGGGCGCACGTTGATCAGAGTCTGCGGCGTGATCGCCTCGATGTCCTGCGTCGTCATGCGCTCACGCACAACGCGCTCCATGCGCGACAGACCGGTGCGAACCTGGTTCTGGATGAGCTCGCCGACGGCGCGGATGCGACGGTTGCCGAAGTTGTCGATGTCGTCGATGTCGAGACGGATGTCGGCGCTCTTGCCGTTGCGGAGACCCTCGAACGTCGTCTCGCCCGCGTGCAGGCGAACAAGGTACTTGATCGTTGCGACGACGTCTTCAACAGTGAGCACCGAGTCGCTGAGCGGCGCTTCAAGACCAAGCTTCTTGTTGATCTTGTAGCGGCCGACCTTGGCGAGGTCGTAACGCTTCGGGTTGAAGTAGAAGTTGTCGAGAAGCGCGCGAGCGGCTTCAGCAGCAACCTGCTCGCCCGGACGCAGCTTGCGGTAGATGTCGCGAAGAGCATCTTCCTTCGTGAGGATCGGGTCTTTCTCGAGCGTCGACGCGATCGACTCGTAGCCAGCGAACTCGGCGAGGATCTCTTCGCTTGTCATGCCGAGAGCCTTGAGGAACGTCGTCACCGACTGCTTGCGCTTACGGTCGACGCGCACGCCCACCTGATCGCGCTTGTCGATCTCGAACTCAAGCCATGCACCGCGGCTCGGGATGATGCGCGCAGAGAAGACATCCTTGTCACTTGTCTTCTCTGGTGTGCGGTCGAAGTACACGCCGGGGCTTCGGACGAGCTGGGACACGACGACACGCTCGGTGCCGTTGATGATGAACGTGCCCTTCTCGGTCATGAGGGGGAAGTCCCCCATGAACACCGTCTGAGTCTTGATCTCACCCGTGAGGTGGTTCATGAACTCGGCCTCGACGTACAGCGGAGCGGCGTATGTCTTGCCGCGCTCGGTGCACTCCTCGATCGAGTACTTCTCCGGCTCGAGGTACGGGTTGGCGAACGACAGCTGCATCGTCTCGCCGAGGTCCTCGATCGGAGAGATCTCCTCGAAGATCTCCTCGAGACCCGAATCGTTCGGCAGGTCCTTGCGGTCAGAGTCCGCCGCGTTCTCGACGCGGTCCTTCCAGTTGTCGTTTCCGACAAGCCAGTCGAAGCTCTCCGTCTGCAGTGCCAGAAGATCTGGGACGGTCAGCGTGTCACTGATCTTGGCGAATGAAGGCCGAGATGCGTTACGGCCGTTCTTGGATGTGGTGGTGGTTGCGTTGCGCGCAGCAGCCAAGGGTAATAACCTCCGTGGGCCCCGTCGGGCCAAGTTACTGTTAGTAATGGAGTACTCGCCTCACGCCATGTGAAGTCGTGCGTCATGCGAAACACGAAGCACTGGGCCGACCGCAATATGAAGGCATGGTAGAACGTCAGGGAGCGCAAAGATCAAGTGTATGTCGTTTGACGCGCCGTGTCCACTGCGGTTCTTGACGATCGGCAACCTCTCAGGTATAACCAGGCTGCTCACCACTTAATTGTGAGGTGCGGATCGTGCGCGGCGCCACTCTCGGGGGCCGCGGCGCACGCTCGAATCCGCGCGATCAGCGCCGAGGGATCGCGATCGTCGGCCGCCGTTGCGCGGATCGTTCGCAGACCGATGTCGGCAAAATCGTTGACGCGGTCAATGTCTTTTCGCCACTGTCGAACGTCGGTGAGATGCTGTTCCCCCTCGTACTCGATGATGAGGCCCCACGCCAGATACAGCATGTCAACGCGTCCGAGGAAGACGCCTCGGTAGAGGATGCTGGGGTTTATCGCCGGCTCCGGAAGTCCCGCCGTGACCAGATGGACGCGAAGCCGCGACTCGCGTGGAGACTCGGCGCGGTCGTTGAGGAGGCTCAGAGCCTCGGCACGGCGAGCCCGCCACCGGGTCGTCTGGTAGCTGTGCGCTGCATCAGCGAGCGCCCTCGTCGTCGTGCGCGGTTTGCGGTGGTGAATGAGCGCATCGCCCGCGGCCACAAGGTCGGGCACATCGAGCATCGCGGCGAGGTCGCACCAGGTGCGCTCGATGGTCGTCGCGGGAATTCCGTCGACGTTCGTCATATCATCACGCGTGCCCGAGATGCAGTGACCGACAATCCCACGATGCCGTGGGGCACGGGCGCCGTACGGAACACTGACGTCGAGCCTGTCGTCGTTCAGAAAGCGCAAAGGCAGCGGGATGCTGTGGAGGTACGCCGCGGTCATCCCCGAGCACACGCCGTTCTTCGGCATCCGCGTGAGATATGCCCGCGCGAAGGCGACAACGCGGCGTCGCTTGGCCGCGATCTTCTCGGCGACCGTTGACGCTGCGCCGTGCGCCAGCCACTTCGACGGAACGCGCACGTGCGGAAAGGGCATTGCGAGGTCGGAGGCGCGGAGCCGTCGCGGACTGAGCCCCGCTTCGGCCGCCTCGGAAACAGTGAAGGCGCGGTTGACGAAGCGATCGGGAAGCGGAGTGAGCATACGTCGACTGTGCCGAACAGCGCCTCGACGCATTCAGAACGGCGCACGATCGGTGCACAACGTGCGATGGGGCGGCCTTGTGGACGACGAGTCGGCGGCGATGAAAGTGACACGCCGTAAAACGTCGCTCGGGTGGTGGCCTGGAGCGACAGTTTACGGCGTGTCACTTTTGGGCACGTTGGCAGGTGGGAGGGCAGGGGCAGGGGGCAGGGCTGGTCAGGCGCGGCGGAACGCGAGCTCCTGCCCCGGCCGCAACTGCGCGAACACATCAAGGGCTTCGCTCGCGACCACGGCGATCACCGGGTAGCCGCCCGTCACCGGATGGTCGGCGAGCAGCACCGTCGGCAGACCGGATGGCGGAACCTGAATCGCACCAGCCACCATGCCCTCGCTCGGCAGCTCCGCATCGATGCGTCGCGCCACGGGGTCGCCGACAAGCCGAGCGCCCACCCGATCCGATGCGGCATCGAGCACCCACACCGTGTCGAAGAACGCGGCGACAGCGGCATCCTCGAACCATTCCCGTCGCGGCCCGAGCACGACGGGCATTTCGACGCGCTCCAGCGTCGGCGGGCTCCACGGCGCGATCTCGAGCGCAGGAATCGGCGAATCGGGCACCGCGCCGACGGCGAGCTCGTCACCCGCCGCGAGAGGCTCAGGCCCGAGCCCCGACAGCGTGTCACGGGAGCGCGACCCCAGAACGGGCGTCGACTCGATGCCGCCACGCACGCCGAGATACGCCCGAAGGCCGCCCGCCGCGGCATCCACCCGCAGCGTCTGCCCTGCCCGCACGCGCACCGGAGTATTGGGATCGACCTGCTCGCCCTCGACGGTGATGGGGCACCACGCGCCCGTGACCGCCACCCAGACGTCGGCGGTCGCGCGGGCCTCGAAGCCGCCGACCGTGATCTCGAGCGCGGCGTCGGCCTCACTGTTGCCGACGAGGCGATTGGCCAGTCGCAGCGCGCCGCGATCGAGCGCCCCAGAAGACGGCACGCCGATGTGTGCAAACCCCGGGCGCCCGAGATCCTGCACCGTAGTGAGCGGGCCGGATTCAACGATGGCGAGCTGTGTCATGACGCCTCCCGAAAGACGACGACCGCTCCCGGCTCGAGAAGGGCAGGATGCTGTCGCTCGACGTTCCACAGATCGGCGTCGGTGCGGCCGATGAGCTGCCATCCGCCGGGCGACGAGCGCGGGTAGACGCCGGCGAAGGCCCCGGCGAGCGCGACGGAGCCAGCAGGCACCTCCGTTCGCGGTGACGCGCGGCGCGGCACGGCAAGACGCTCGTGGTCGGTCACGAGGTAGGCGAAGCCCGGCGCGAAGCCGCCGAACGCCACCCGCCAGGTCGACCGCGTATGGCACGCGATCACCTCGCGCTCGCTGAGCCCCGTGTGCCGTGCGACGTCGGCCAGATCGGCGCCGTCGTAGTGAACGTCGATGTGCACCGGCTCCGAGTCGGCAGTCGGCGCGGCCGGGACGAGCGCTGCATCGGCAAGCCACCGGCGAACAGACTCGACGTCGTGGTGCCGCGCGACAGTCACAAGGATTGTGCGCGCAGCCGGAACAACGTCGATCACGCAGCCAGGCCTGTCAGCGAGCCCCCGGTGCAGCGCCATCACCTCGCTGAGCGACTCGCACTCGACGAGAAGCGCCAGGTCACCGACGGCGCGGATGGTGCGTGCAGGGTGCTCACTCACGAGGTAACCGCCGCAATCGTGATGGCGGATGCCTCGAGCGCGGCCCTGACCTCGGCGGCCATGCGCACGGCGCCCGGAGTGTCTCCGTGCACACACAGCGAATCGACGTCAAGCCGAATGCGCTCCCCCGTCTCGGCAACGACGATTCGCTCGACGCTCATGGCGACGGCGCGTTCTGCCACGGCATCCGCCGGCAGAAGCGCCCCCGGCTCACCGCGCGGAACGAGCGCACCCTGAGCGGTATACCCGCGGTCGACGAACGCCTCCCGAATGAAGGTAAGGCCATGGCCGGATGCCGCCTCGGCGATGCGCGATTCGGGCAGCCCCATGATCGGCAGCAGACCGCACGAGGCGACGGCTTCTGCGACGGCATCCGCCCTTTCGGCGTCCCACGCTATGCGGTTGTAGAGCGCACCGTGCGGCTTCACGTAGCGCACGGTGGTGCCGGCGGCAGCCGCGATCTCTGCGAGCGTGCCGATCTGCTCGACGATGTGCCCGACGAGGGCCGCTCTGTCGATGTCGACGTCTGCGCGTCCGAAGTGCGCTGGGTCGAGATACGAGACGTGGGCTCCAATCGCGACCCCGTGCTGCACAGCCATGTCGCACGACGCCGCCATGCTGTCGGCGTCACCGGCGTGAAAACCGCACGCGACGTTCGCACTGGAGATGTACGAAAACATCGCGGCGTCGTCTGCCGTCGGCTGCCCGTCGACGGTCTCACCAAGATCGCAGTTGAGATCGATGCGCACACGTCAAGGCTAGCGCGAGTGCCTGTCGCGCGGCAGGGTCGGCCGTAGACTCGGCACGTGAGCGAGATTCCGTCGATCGTGCTGTCGGGCAGCGGCCTGGCCGCGCGCATCGAGCCCGATACCTTTCAAGACGGCGCCTTTCAACTCGTTGTCGACGGCACTCCGCAGTCGCACGTGAACATGGGCGATCCGCGCGAGCTGTTCTTCGAGTACGTGCGCCGCATCGGCCACGTCGTCGACCTTGTGCGTCCCACAGGCACGCCGATCACCGCCGTGCACCTCGGAGCGGGTGCGCTCACGCTTCCGCGCTACGTCGATGCCACTCGCCCGGGCTCACGCCAGCAGGTGATCGAGTTGGAGCGCGACCTCGTCGACTTCGTGCGAGAGCACCTTCCCTGGTCGAAGAAGGCCCAGATTCGCGTGCGGTACGGTGACGCCCGCGACATGCTCGGCCGACTTCCTGCCGGCCTGAACGGCACAGTCGACCTGGTGATCAGCGACATCTTCAGCGGCTCCCAGACGCCGGCACATGTGACGAGCACGGAGTTCTACGAGCGGGTAGCGACTCTCCTCTCACCAGACGGGATGCTCGCGGTCAACGTCGCCGACGGACCCGGACTCGCCTTCACACGCAGCCAAGCGGCAACGCTGAGCGAGGTGTTCGGGGAGGTCGCCGCTCTTGCGGACACGCAGATTCTCAAGGGACGCCGCTTCGGCAACGTCGTGCTCGTCGCCTCCCGCTCGATGCTGCCGCTCGACATGGTTCCCCGCTTGCTCGCCGGAGGTCCGTACCCGGCGAAGCTCGTCGCGGGCAGGGAGCTGAGGGACTTCATCGCCGGCGCCCGCCCCGTTGTCGACAGCGAGGCTCAGCCGTCTCCGCTGCCGTCGCGAAACGTGTTTGACGTGTAGTCATGCCCGCAAACGCATATGCCAGACGGATGCTGCGGCTCGCTGCCGTCGCAGCGGCATCCGCTCTTCTGCTCTGCGCCTGCTCCCCGGCTCAGCCTCGCGCCCAGAACTCCGCTCCCGCAAACACGACGGCACCGGCAATGCCCAATGGGGAATACGACGTGCTCGCGACGCAGCTCGACGCGCCATGGTCGATCGTGCCCCTCGAATCCGGCGTTCTCCTCTCTCTGCGCGACAGCGCCCAGATCGTGCATCTCACCGACGAGGGCGATCGACAGGTGATCGGCACCGTCGACGCGGCCGCTCCCGCGGGCGAGGGCGGGCTTCTCGGCCTTGCCCTGCACAGCGAAGACACAGACGACGCGTGGCTCTACGCGTATGTGACGACGGCGACAGATAACCGCATCGTGCGCTACTCCGTCACGGGGCTGCCTCACGACCCACAGCTGGGCTCGGCAGTCGAGGTTCTCACCGGCATCCCCAAAGCCACAATTCACAACGGCGGCCGCCTTGCATTCGGACCAGACGGGATGCTGTACGCGACGACAGGCGATGCGACAGGCGACGATATCGCGCACGACGTGGATTCTCTCGCGGGTAAGATTCTGCGCATGACGCCTGACGGCGGCGTCCCGGTCGACAATCCGTTTGACGGATCTCTCGTGTATTCCCTCGGCCACCGCAATCCGCAGGGACTCGCGTGGACGGAAGACGGACGAATGTGGGCAAGCGAGTTCGGCCAGAACACGTGGGACGAGCTGAACCTCATCGAACCCGGCGCCGACTACGGGTGGCCAACGGTCGAGGGCATTGCCCACGACGAGAGCTTCACCGATCCGGTGCTGCAGTGGTCGACAGACGAGGCGAGCCCGAGCGGCCTCACCGCGCTCGGTGACACGCTGTACATGGCCGGACTCGGAGGTGAGCGGCTGTGGGTGATCACCACCACGGCAGACGACGCGCACGCCGCCGCGTTCTTCGAAGACGAGCTCGGCCGCATTCGCGACGTCGTGGCAACGGCATCCGGATCGCTCCTGCTCGTCACGAACAACACAGACGGACGGGGAAACCCCGGCCCGGATGACGACAGGCTGATCACGGTGCACGTCAACGAGAGCGGCGCGGGTTAGCCTCGATGTCAGAAGCTGCGATGCGCACAACACGCGGCCTGGAAAACGAGGAGGGAGAGAGCCCTGGGAATCATCTTGGGTTATGATGCCGCCACCCTTCGCGAGAAGGTGGATCTCAAGGCCGTCGGCGAGCGCCTCGACGAGCTCGGCAGCATGCGAAGCCTCGAGGCGATGTGCGAGAAGGCATGGCTGCTGAAGGTTGCCGGCCAGCTCGACGACGCCCTCGACTCCGCAAATGCCGCCATCAGGGTCGCCCGGTTCACCGGCAATCGTCGCGATCTCATGAGGCCTCGGATGCTGCGCGCACAGGTGCTGCAATTCCGCGCCGAATTCGAGCCGGCCCTTCACGAGCTGAACTCCCTCATCGAAGAGGCACACACCCACGAATGGCAGCTGTACGAGGCATTCGCGCTGCAGCATCGCGGCAAGGTGTACTTCGACCAGGAGGAATACGAGCTGGCGCTCGCTGACTTCCGGGCGGCGATTCACATTCGCCGAGACGCTGGTGCATCAGAGAGCCAGATCGAGTCGTCGCTGGTCGCGATTGCCGTTGCCGAGGCACGCATTTCGGCGTAGCCGCCGCGAGTGCGCTCGCCGAACGTCAGTGACCTGTCCTACATTTAAGACATGGCAGATCTGGCTCGAGTGAGAGTGTGGGCGCACGCGCTCATCTCCCTCCACCTCGACGCGTCGTGGACGTTCGCGTTCGACAACGCGAAAAAGCGTGCCGGGCTGTGCAATTACTCGACGAAGCGCATTTCGGTGTCACGGTATCTGGCGTCGCGCTACGACGACGACGAGATTCACCAAGTGCTGCTGCACGAGGTCGCCCATGCCATGGCCGGCCCGAAGGCTGGGCACAGCCCCGCATGGGTGCGCGTCGCGCGCGAGATCGGCTATGAAGGGCAGCGCCTTCACCACGGCAAGATCGCCGATGAGCTCGCACCATGGATCGGAGCCTGCCCGCGGGGCCATCGTCTCTATCGCTACCGTGCGCCGACGAGGCGCGTCTCGTGCGGCGAATGCTCGAGACGCTTCGACCCGAATTTTGAGATCGTGTGGACGAAGCGCACGATCACGCCCGCGGAGCGGGCAAAGGCGGCTCTCAACGCGTCGTGATCAGTCGCGTCTGAATGCCAGCGGATCGGCGAGCAGCGGCGCAAACGCCAACTCAGCTGCGCCGATCATCACCCGCCTGGAGCGCAGCCGCGCTCGAGCAAGAACGACCGAGCGCGAGTGCCCCGACATCGAGCGCAGCTTGAGCTCTCCGCCGAGGCGTTCATCTGACACCGTGAGCAGCGCGCCAAGAAAACCGCCGAGCACCACGACCTCGGGATCGAAGATGTTGACGAGGTTGGTGAGCGCGATCGACAGAAACTCCAGCTGGCGGCGCACCTCGTCGAGCACCGCGTGATCGCGCGTCACACCGAGTTCGATGTCGAGCTCGTGCTCATCGGCGCGGGTGAGTCCGATCAGCCGCAACAGCCGCTCCAGATTCACCTCGGTCTCGAGGCACCCGATGCGTCCGCAGTGGCAGCGCGTTCCTGTGCTGTTCACCATGATGTGACCGAGTTCGCCTGCGAAGCCGGATGTTCCGCGCAGCGGCTGACCGTCGATGATGACGCCGCCGCCGATGCCGGAGCCGCTTCCGTCGACGAAGACGAGGTCTTTCGCGCCCTTTGCCGCACCAAAGAGGTTCTCGGCAATCGCGCCGACCGTCGCGTCGTTGGCGATGAAGACCGGAAGCTGAAACGCCTGCGCCATGGGCGTAGCCAGGTCGACATCTTTCCAATGCAGCTGCGGCGCGTTCACAATGCGACCCGTCGCCGCACTCACGAGGCCGGGAACCGCGACTCCCACCCCGACGAGGTCGTACGACTGCTCGATTTCTCCGCGCATCCCCTCGACAATCGAATGCGCGACGCGAACAGCTTCTGCCGGGCTGGGAACGCGAGAGCTGTCGAAGCGAACGCTTCGGATGATCTCTCCCCCGAGCCCGATCAGTCCGATCGCAACGCTGTTGTGCTCGGGGTTGACAGTGATCGCCGACAGCCGCGGCTCGGGATGAACGCGAAGGCTTGGGCGGCCGATCTGCCCGACAACCGTCTCGGGTTCTCCCTCGTAGGCGAGCCCCGCCTCGACGAGCTCCGCGACGAGCACAGCGATCGTCGAGCGGTTCAGCCCCGTCTTGCGTGTCAGCTCTGCACGACTGCAGCCGCCGTTGCGGTGCAGAATCTGCATGAGCATCGAGAGGTTGAAGCGTCTGAGCTGGTCATTGCTCGTGCGGGAGCCGGGTGAGGGAGCGACGCGTTCCGACACGACATCATCGCGACGGGTCATCGCGTCACTCCCCTCTGTTCACTGTTCTGCATACATCCCGTGTGGGACTATCCGGCGCTGCCGCGCTTCTTATTGAAGATATCGAACGCAACGGCAAGAAGCAGAACAAGACCCTTGATGGCCATCTGCCATGCGGCATCCACCGAGAGAATCGACAGCCCCATGTTGAGCACGCCCATCACGAGCGCACCGATGACGGCGCCGACGACCGTTCCGACGCCACCGGTCACAGCCGCGCCGCCGATGAACACAGCGGCAATGGCATCCAACTCGTAGTTGGTTCCGGCCGAGGCGACTGCGCCGCCGGCACGCGCCGTTGACACGACACCGGCAAGACCGGCGAGAAGACCCATGTTGGTGAGGATGAAGAAGTCGATCCACTTGGTCTTCACACCGCTCATCATGGCCGCGAAGCGATTGCCGCCGATGGCGTACACGTGACGGCCGAACACCGTGTTCCGCAGAACGAACGTGTAGGCAAGAATCAGCACGGCGAGAATGATGAGGATGTACGGCGTGCCCGCATAGTCGCTGAGGAGCCACGCGAGAGCGAGAATGGCCACCGATGCGATGCCGAGCTTGATCCAGAACGACACGAGCGGCTCGCGCACGAGATCCAGACGCCGCTGCACGGAGCGCGCCCGCGACTGCTGAAAGACCAGCAGAACGACAGCGACGATTCCGAAGACGATGGTGAGCACGTCTCGTCCGCCGAGTTCGCCCAGCCAACCGGGGAACCAGCCAGCGCCGATCGCGACGAAGCTCTCGGAGAGCCCGCTGATCGTTCCGCCCGTGAGCAGCACGAGAGTGAGGCCGCGGAAGAGCAGCATGCCCGCGAGCGTGACGATGAAGGCCGGGATGCCGACGAAGGCGACCCAGAATCCCTGCCACGCGCCGACGAGAGCGCCGACGAGAAGGGCAACGATGACGGCCGCCCACCAGGGAAGCCCCCAGTGCTGCATCGCGATGGCAGATATCGCTCCGACCATGGCGACGACCGAGCCGACAGACAGGTCAATGTGCCCGCCGATGATCACGATCACCATTCCGACGGCCAGAATCAGCACGTAGGCGTTCTGCTGGATCAGGTTATTGATGTTTCCCGGCAAGAGCAGACGACCATCGGTCATCACCTCGAATAGCACGATGATGATGGCGAGGGCCGCCAGAATTCCGTACTGTCTCAGGTTCACCGAGATGGTCGGCCGCTTGCGCGGCTTCTTCTGCGGTGCCGGTGTTGTGGGGGCTGTGGTTGTCGATGTGCTCACGACGTCAGTCCTTTCCCGCTGTCATGTACTCCATGAGCACTTCCTGCGTTGCGTCGGCTCGAGCGACTTCGCCCGTCAGCCGTCCTTCAGATATTGCATAGATACGATCCGAGAGCCCCAGCAGCTCGGGCAGCTCGGACGAGATGACGACGACGGCCTTGCCCTGCGCCGCCAGCTCGTTGATGATTCCGTAGATTTCGTACTTCGCGCCCACGTCGATTCCACGGGTCGGCTCGTCGAGAAACAGCACGTCCGGTCCGGTGAAGATCCATTTCGAGAGCACGACCTTCTGCTGGTTTCCACCAGAGAGCTTGCCCGTGATCGCCGAGACAGACGGTGCCTTGATGTTCATCTTCTCGCGGTACGAGTCCGCAACTTTGTGCTCTCGATAGCGATCGACGACACCGCCGCGTGCGAGCTTCGACAGCGCCGCAGACGAGATGTTCTCGGCGATGTCCTTGATCAGATTGAGCCCGTAGCGCTTGCGGTCCTCCGTAGCGTAGGCGAGCCCGTGGGAGATCGCCTCCCCCACAGAGCGCGCCTGAATCTCTGTTCCGTTCTTATAGATGCGACCGGAGATCTTGGTGCCGTAGGAATGCCCGAAGACACTCATGGCCAGCTCGGTGCGCCCGGCTCCCATAAGGCCGGCAAACCCGACGATCTCACCCGAACGCACGGTGAACGATGCCCCGTCGACGACCTTTCGCGCGGTATCGACCGGGTGGTACACGGTCCAGTCCTCGACCCGCAGAACTTCTTCGCCGATATCGGGATCCCTCGGAGGGAACAGGTTGTTCAGGTCACGGCCGACCATCGAACGGATGATCCGATTCTCTGTGGCCGTCGGCTCAGACATCGAGAACGACTCGATCGTCTTGCCGTCGCGGATGATCGTGACGCTGTCTGCGATGCGCTTAATCTCTTTGAGCTTGTGAGAGATGATGATGCTCGTGATTCCCTGCTCGCGCAACTGCTCGATCAGTCCGAGCAGGTGCGCCGAGTCCTCATCGTTGAGCGCCGCCGTCGGCTCGTCGAGGATGAGTAGCTTCACGTTCTTCGACAGCGCCTTCGCGATCTCGACGAGCTGCTGTTTCCCCACCCCGAGTTCGAGGACGGGAGTTGAGGGGTTCTCGCGGAGGCCGACGCGCTTCAGCAGCCGGGCGGCTTCGGCGTTCGTCGAGTTCCAGTCGATGACGCCGCGGGTCTGCTGTTCGTTTCCGAGAAAGATGTTCTCAGAAATCGAGAGGAACGGGCTGAGTGCGAGCTCCTGATGGATGATGACGATTCCATCGCGCTCGCTGTCGTTGATCGACCTATAGCCGACGTCGTGGCCGTCGAACTCGATGCTGCCGGTGTATGTTCCTGCCGGGTAGACGCCGCTCAGCACCTTCATGAGTGTGGACTTGCCTGCGCCGTTCTCACCGCAGATGCCGTGGATCTCACCGCGGTGCACTTCGAGGGAGACGCCGTCGAGGGCCTTCACCGGCCCGAAATTGATGGCGATGTCAGACATCGTCAGGATGCTTGGTGACTGCATAGGGAATTCTTTCAGTGTCGTCGATGACATGCCGGGTGCGGCCGGCGCTCCCGCGCCGGCCGCACGAGGTCACAGGCCGAGTTCAGACCCGTCGATGAAGCCGCTGTCGACAATCTCTTTCTGAACGTTGTCTTTCGTGACGACAACGGGGTCAAGCTGAGCCGTCGGCACGTCGAACTCACCGTTGTTGTAGGTGACGTTGGTATCGACGTCTTCACCGGCGACGATCTGCTTGATCATCTCGAACACGGTGTCGCCGAGCTTGCGCGTGTCCTTGAGCACCGTCATCGCCTGCGCGCCGTTGAGGATCGCCTTGACGTTTGCCTTGTCGGCATCCTGACCGGTGATGAGCGGGTAGTCCTCGCCCGGTGTGTAGCCAGCCGACTTGAGCGACGCTTCGATTCCGATGGCGAGGCTGTCGTTCGGGGAGAGAACGACGTCGACCTTTTCGTCGCCCGAGTAGAACGAGGTCAGTCGGTTGTCCATCTCGGCCTGCGCCTTGTCTGAGGCCCAGCCCTGAATGCCGATCGATGCCCACTCATCGTTGGACTTCGGTGCCTTGCCGCTCGGAACGACGAGCTGGCCGTTCTCGACGTAGGGAAGCAGAACGTCCCAGGCACCAGAGAAGAAGAACTTCGCGTTGTTGTCGTCGGGGCTGCCAGCGAACGGCTCGAGGTTGAAGGGGCCCTCGCCGTCGGCGAGGCCGAGCTTGTCAACAATAAACTCGCCCTGCATCTTGCCAACCTTCGCGTTGTCGAAGGTGGCGTAATAGTCGATGTCTTCCGTGCCGTTGATGAGGCGATCGTACGAGATGACGACAGCATCCTGTGTCTTCTTCGCCTCGCTGAGAACAGGAGAGAGAACCTCACCGTCGATCGGAGCGACGACGAGAATCTTCGCACCGGCCGCGATCTGGTTTTGAATCTGGCTGATCTGCTTGTTTGTCTTGTTGTCTGCGTACTGCAGGTCGACGGTGCACCCGTGGTCTTTGAGCTGCGCCTCAAGCTGCTCGCCGTCGTTGATCCAGCGCTCGAGCGAGCGTGTGGGCATCGAGATGCCGACGTTGCACTCGACGTCGCTGCCCTCGGTCGAGCCCTCTGCCTCGGATGAACACGCCGCGAGTCCCGCGGCCATGAGCCCGACGGCTCCAAGAGCCAGGACCTTCTTGGTGATGGACATGTGCTGATTTCCTCTCTGAAATGCGATCACGTCGCCAGCCGTGCCAAGGCGATTCACGAAAGTTCTCTTCGCTCTCGCCCCGTCGCGTCGGTGTTTGCTGCGGCGCGGCTTTGTTGACGGAGAAAACATAACGGAAAAATCGCGCTTTGTCTACGCCGCAAACAAAGACATACACCAATGAGTTTCGCGAGTTATATGCTAACGACACGGCACGTGCCGCGAGTTTCTGCGAAATCGAGATTCGTTGCCCGACACACCAAAGGAGCTGAAATGCCATCGTCAGCGGGGCCCCTTCACTGGGTTGCTCTCTTGCGCGGCGTCAACGTCGGCGGCATCACCGTGCGCTCGGCCGAGCTTGGCGCGTTGTTTCATCGCCTCGGCTTCGACGCCGTACGCACGGTGCTGGCGACGGGAAACGTCGTCTTCACGGCATCCGGTGATCAGGCGCAGCTGAAACGGCGCATCGAAAGCGCCCTCGAAGACGAGTTCGGATACGACGCGTGGATCGTGCTGCTGCCCTTCGAGAGACTTGACGGCATCATCGACGCCTTCCCCTACGAGGAACGCGACGACAGGCAGCCGTACGTCGTGTTCTGCTCGAGCGACGAAACGCTCGACGAACTCAGCGACGAGGCCGCGGACTCGGCTGGTGAGCACGTCACTCGCGGTGGCGGCGTTCTCTACTGGGAGGTTCCGGTGGGATCGTCGACATCCACGCCGTTCGCGACGCTGCTTGCGAAGAGCAGGTACAAGCCGTTCACGACGACACGCAATCTGCGCACGTTGCGAAAACTTCTCTGATTCGCCTGCCGGGCTTTCGCGATCAGCATCCGTGATCTAATATGTTGTATAGATCGACAAATCATCGATGGTGCTGACACAGACGGAGTTTTCATGAGCCTCACACCCACACGCGACGACAAGTTCTCGTTCGGACTCTGGACGATCGGGTACAACGGAACCGACCCCTTCGGCGGCCCGACCCGCGCTCCCCTCGACGTCGTTCACGGCGTGGAGAAGCTGAGCGAACTCGGCGCATACGGCCTCACATTCCACGACGACGACCTGTTTGCCTTCGGCTCGACGGATGCCGAGCGCCAGACTCAGATTGACCGCCTGAAGCAGGTGCTCGCCGACACCGGAATCATCGTTCCCATGGTGACGACGAACCTGTTTTCCGCCCCCGTCTTCAAGGACGGTGGCTTTACGTCAAATGACCGCGCGGTTCGCCGCTTTGCCCTGCGCAAGGTGCTGCGCAACCTCGACCTCGCAGCAGAGCTCGGCGCAAAGACATTCGTCATGTGGGGCGGCCGCGAGGGCGCTGAGTACGACTCGGCGAAAGACGTTCAGGCGGCCCTCGAGCGCTACCGCGAGGCAGTGAACCTGCTCGGCCAGTACGTGACAGACAAGGGCTACGACATTCGCTTCGCCATTGAGCCGAAGCCGAACGAGCCGCGCGGCGACATTCTGCTGCCGACGCTCGGCCACGCGCTCGCCTTCATCGAGACGCTCGAGCGCCCGGAACTCGTCGGCATCAACCCCGAGGTCGGGCACGAGCAGATGGCTGGACTCAACATGACGGCCGGCATCGCGCAGGCGCTCTACCAGGGCAAGCTCTTTCACATCGACCTCAACGGCCAGCGCGGAATCAAGTACGACCAAGACCTCGTGTTCGGTCACGGCGACCTGCAGAACGCGTTCTCGCTCGTCGACCTGCTCGAAAACGGCGGCCCCAACGGCGGCCCGTCCTACGACGGCCCTCGGCACTTCGACTACAAGCCGAGCCGCACAGAAGACGAGTCGGGCGTCTGGGACTCCGCTGCGGCGAACATGCGCACATACCTGCTGCTCAAGGAGCGGGCTGCCGCATTCCGCGCCGACCCCGAGGTGCAGGAGGCACTCGCCGCTGCCCGCGTCGATGAGCTGTCGACGCCGACGCTCGGCGACGGCGAGAGCTATGACTCTCTGCTCGCCGACCGTGCGTCGTACGAGGACTTCAACTCTGACGCCTACTTCAACGGCAAGGGATTCGGATTCGTCCGACTGCAGCAGCTGATGGTCGAGCACCTCATGGGAGCTCGGAGCTAACAGCATCCACGTGTCGCGCATGACCGCTTCCGGGCGAGCGACCAAGGCGGTCATGCGCGGCATCCAGTTCGGCACGAGAGGCATCAGATGACGCTGGTTGCGGGCATCGACTCATCAACGCAGAGTTGCAAGATCGTCATTCGGGATGCCGCGACGGGCGCCGTCGCGCGCCGCGGGCGAGCGTCGCACCCCGAGGGCACTGAAGTCGCTCCGGCAGCGTGGTGGAGCGCCCTGCAGACGGCAATTGCCTCAGCCGGCGGCATCGACGACGTCTCGGCGATCTCCGTTGCCGGCCAGCAGCACGGAATGGTGGCACTCGACGCCGACGGTGAGGTCATCCGTGACGCGCTGCTGTGGAACGACACGCGCAGCGCCGATGCGGCCCGCGATCTCATTTCCGAGGTCGGCGCTGAGGAATACGCGCGCCGCGTCGGCATCGTTCCCGTCGCCTCGTTCACCGCATCGAAGCTGCGCTGGCTGCGTGACGCCGAACCAGAGAATGCGAAACGTGTGGCGGCCGTCGCGCTGCCCCACGACTGGCTGACGTGGCGGCTGCGCGGATACGGGCCCGCTGACGACTCACCGCTCGGCCCCGACCTTCGCCAGCTCACGACAGACCGCTCCGATGCCTCGGGAACGGCGTACTGGTCTGCCGAACGCAACACCTATGATGACGAGCTCTTCACGCTCGCGCTCGGACACAGCGCGATCCTTCCCCGCGTGCTCGATCCTGGCGACCGGGCGGGAACGACCCCGACCGGCGTCATCGTCGGCGTGGGCGCGGGCGACAATGCGGGGGCCGCTCTCGGCCTCGGCGCTGCCGCAGGCGACGTCGTCGTCTCGATCGGAACGTCGGGAACGGTCTTCGCCGTCACGGACACCCCCACCCACGATGCCTCGGGAACCGTTGCCGGGTTCGCATCGGCAGATGGCGCGTATCTTCCCCTCATCGCGACGCTCAACGCCGCGCGCATTCTCGACGCGATCGCCCGCCTGCTCGACGTCGACCACGACACGCTCGGAACGTTGGCCCTTCAGTCGAAGGCGGGCGCGAACGGGCTCGTGCTGCAGCCGTACTTCGAGGGAGAGCGAACCCCGAACCTCCCGGATGCAACGGCTACCTTGTTTGGCATGACATTGGGCGCTGCAACGCGCCCCAATCTTGCCCGTGCCGCCGTCGAGGGGCTGCTCTGCGGCCTCGCTGACGGGCTCGACGCCGTGCGCCGTCACGGCGTGGGCTCTGACCGCATCCTCATGGTGGGCGGCGCGGCCCAGAACACCGCTGTTCAGCACATTGCCGCGCAGGTCTTCGATGCACCCGTCATCGTGCCGGAACCGGGCGAATACGTTGCCGACGGTGCCGCGGTGCAGGCGGCCTGGGCACTGAACGGCAAACGCCCGTCATGGCCTCTGTCGATCAGCGCAACCCCGACTCCCGACTACCGCGAGATCATCAGAGAGCAATACAGCGCACGGGCCTGATTGCGTGCCGGGAACCCTTGCTTGGTAACGTTTCCTCAAGCATTGTCCCAAGGAGAGCGATGGCGCCCGACGAAGAACGCGGCCGAACCGGCCGAACACAGCCGACGATGAATCACGTTGCAGCACGTGCCGGCGTCGGCCTTTCGACGGTGTCTCGCGTCGTCAACGGCGATCCGCACGTGAGCGCGGCGAAGAGCGCAGCTGTGCAGCAGGCGATTGAAGAACTCGGCTACCGGCGCAACGAATCGGCTCGGCAGTTTCGCACCGGCGCGACCGAGACGGTCGGCCTGGTGATTGAGGACGTCACGGACCCGTTCTTCTCCCAGCTGTCCCAGTCTGTCGAAGACGTCGCTCGCGACCGCGGGTCCATGCTGCTCGTCGCCTCCTACCGGCGCGAGAACGATCGCGCTCGCCAGATCATCCACTCGCTGAGTGCCCGACGCCTTGAAGGCATCGTCGTCACGCCGTCGGAACGCGGCGACGTGAGCTACTACGCCTCAGAGCTCAACTCAGGGCTGCAGATGGTGTTTGTCGATCGTCCGGCGCCGGGGCACATCGCGGATGCCGTCATCACAGACAACCGGGCAAGCTGCCGCGACGGCGTCGCCCACCTCATCGCTCAGGGCCACCGACGCATCGCCTGTCTGAGTGACCGAGCACACCTCTATACGACCCTCGAACGGCTCGCCGGGTATCGCGACGCCATTGAGGCCGCCGGCCAGACGTACGACCCGGCCCTCGTGCATTCCTCGGTTCCCGACGACGGCCAGCACAAAGTGGCGCTCGCCCGCATGCTCGACGCGGCCGACCCACCCACCGCGATCTTCACCTGTAACAACCGCGCGACGATCAGCGTCTTGAAGGGCCTCAGCCTTCGAGACGAGAAACCGGCGCTGCTCGGCTTTGACGATCTCGAACTCGCGGGTTCGCTCACCCCGGGCCTTTCGGTCATCGCGCAAGACCCCTTTGCCATGGGACGCATCGCCACAGAGCAGCTTTTCCAGCGCATCGACGGCTATCGCGGGCCGGCCCGCACGACGAGGCTTCCGGCGACGCTCATCTCTCGCGGCTCGGCAGAGCGGGGCCGTCCGCGTTGATCTCATGGCGGCTGCGCCCGTCTGACATCACGATTCGATATGGACCACACAACTCGACTTGCATTTGGTAACGTTTTCAGACTTGAATATGAAAGCCGAGAGTTCGGCACTGCACAGTTCCAATGGAGGAAGCACCATGCGCAAGAGGATGTCCATTCTGGCCGGCGCGCTCGCCGTCGGCCTCGCACTCACGGGGTGCTCGTCGGGAGGCGGCGGCGAATCCGACCCCGAGAACCCAGACCAGGTCGAGGTGTTCACGTGGTGGGCCTCGGGCTCTGAGAAGGCCGGTCTTGACTCGCTAGTCAAGGAATTCAACTCTCAGTATCCCGACATCGAGTTCATCAACGCCGCCGTCGCAGGCGGCGCAGGCTCGAACGCCAAGGCAGCACTGGCGTCCCGCCTCGAGTCGGACAACCCGCCCGACACGTTCCAGGCTCACGCCGGCGCCGAGCTTTCTGACTACATCGCCGCCGAGCAGATCCAGGATCTCAGCGGACTGTACGAGGAACTGGGGCTGACGGATGTCTTCCCCGCAGACCTCATCGACCGACTGACCGTTGACGGCAAGATCTACTCGGTGCCGAGCAACATCCACCGCGCGAACGTCACGTGGGTGAACACGCAGGTGCTCAAGGATGCCGGGCTCGACCCGACGAAGGCTCCCGAAGACATCGATGCGTGGATCTCCGACCTGCAGAAGGTCAAGGACTCCGGTGTTGATGCCCCGCTGGCCATCGGCACCGAGTGGACGCAGATGCAGCTGCTCGAGAACGTGCTGATCGCCGACCTTGGAGCAGACGGCTATGCCGGTCTCTGGGATGGCTCGGCGGCATGGGACAGCGACGGCGTGAAAACCGCCGTTGACCACTACGCTCAGCTGATGGAATTCGTCAACCAGGACTACGCGGGCCTTGATTGGGATGCCGCGTCGCAGATCGTCATCGATGGCAATGCTGCTTACAACGTCATGGGCGACTGGGCCGAGGCCGCTTTCACGCAGGCCGGACAGACCTGGGGCACGGAGTACACCACCTGGCCGACGCCGGGAACCGACGGCATCTTCGACTTCCTCGCCGACTCGTTCACGCTCCCCGTCGGGGCCCCGCACGAGCAGGCGGCGAAGGACTGGCTGACGACGATCAGCTCGGCCGAAGGGCAGAAGGCCTTCAACACGGTGAAGGGCTCGATTCCCGCCCGCACGGATGCGGACCCGGCTGACTACGGCGAGTACCAGCAGAGCGCGATGACGTCGTTCGCTGACGACACGATCGTCAGCTCACTCGCCCACGGCGCGGCCGCTCCGATCGCCTGGTCGAGTGACATCTCGTCTGCCGTCGGAAAGTTCGGCAGCGATCGCGACCAGGAAGCTCTGATCACCGCGCTCGTCGCCGCGGCGGAATCAGCGCTGTCCTAACCCAACCTGTCCCTCGGGGCCCGGCTGCGTCACAGCATCCGGGCCCCGAGGGCCGCAAGGAGAACTACTACCGTGCGCAAAGGCATACGCAACTGGGGTCCGCCGGTACTGCTGCTGACTCCAAGCCTCATTCTTGTCGCGATCTTCGTCTACGGACTGATCATCGCAAACATCCAGACGTCGATGACCGACAGGCACTCCCTCGCCTCTGAGGGCGCTTTTGTCGGTTTTGAGAATTACATCACGCTGCTCACCGAGAGCCGGTTTCTGCACTCGCTGCTGAACCTTGCCGTGTTCACCGTCGTCTTCATCGTCGGCACCATGGTCTTCGGCTTCATCTGGGCCTGGCTGCTCGACAAGGGTGTCAAAGCCGAGGGAATCTTCCGCTCGGTCTACCTCTTCCCCATGGCCGTCTCCTTTGTGGCATCCGGTGTCGTGTGGCGCTGGCTCTTGAACAGCGCCGAGGGAGACAGGGCGTCAGGCCTCAATCGGATGCTGCAGACATTCGGGCTCGATTTTCTGCAGAACTCGTGGTGGAACGAGCCGATCTGGGGCATGGCCGCGATCGCGATGCCGGCAATCTGGCAGCTTTCCGGTTACATCATGGCGCTGTTCCTCGCCGGCTTCCGCGGCATCCCCGATGAACTGCGCGAGGCGGCACGCATGGACGGCGCGAGCGAGTGGAAGCTCTACCGCCACGTCATCTTCCCCCAGCTGAGCCCCATCGCGCTGTCGGCGCTCATCATCGTCAGTCACATGTCGCTCAAGGTCTTCGACCTCATCATGGCGGTCACGAAGGCGATCTACCAGACGGAAGTGCCCGCCACGTACATGTGGATCGCACTGACGGAGAACGATTATGCAAAGGCATCGGCGATCGCCACGGTGCTGCTCATTCTCGCGTCGCTGTTCATCATTCCGTACCTGATTCATACGATGCGTGAAGAAAAGAGGTCGTCATGAGCCAGGCAACGCAGTCCGACCTCTCCAATGGCATCGCTCACAAAACCCGGGCCGGCGGTACGCCGCAGGCGAAGGGCACGACGTTCGTGCTCGGCCGCACGGCGAAGTACGCGCTCCTGCTGTTCTTCGTCATCATCGTGCTCATGCCGGTGTACGTGCTGCTCGTTACGAGCTTCAAGCCACCGGCCGACGTCAACCCCGAAACGTCGTGGGGGTTCCCCGTGCGGTGGCCGTGGGAGTCGATCAACGGCGGGCCAACGGGCTTCGACAACTGGGTGACCGCGTGGGACGCCCTCGCTCCCGCGCTCGGACGCACATTCCTGCTGGCCATTCCGGCGGCGCTCATTGCCGCGATGCTCGGCTCGATGAACGGCTTTGTTCTCTCACGCTGGCGGTTCCCGCACGCGAGCCTCGTGTTCACGCTGATCCTCTTCGGCATGTTCATTCCATATCAGGCTGTTCTGACGCCGCTTGTGCAGATGAAGACCGAACTCGGCCTTCCGAGCAACATCTCGACGCTTCTGATCGTTCACGTCATCTATGGCCTGCCGATTTGCACGCTCATCTTCCGCAACTACTACGAAGGTGTTCCGATCGAGCTTCTTGAGGCGTCGAGAATGGACGGCGCGGGGATGCTGCGCAGCTATGCGTCCATCATCCTGCCGCTGTCGATGCCCGGCTTCGTCGTGACGATCATCTGGCAGTTCACGAGTGCGTGGAATGACTACCTGTTCGCGCTCTTCCTCACCGACGTTCAGGGCGGCCCTGTATCGCTCGCGTTGAACAACCTTGCGCAGGGTGCCCAGCTCGCCAACTACGGTGCGGCGATGGCCGGAGCGCTCATTGCCTCCTTCCCGACGCTTCTCGTGTACATCATTCTCGGGAAGTACTTCATCGGCGGTCTCATGAGCGGGTCGGTCAAGAGCTAGCCGCCTCTCTCCGCACACAGCTTCGCCCCGGCCATCTGGCCGGGGCGAAGCTGCGCTAGGGGCTATTTGCGCTACTTCATCGTGCCCTGCGACACGGAACCCTGCAGCTGACGCTGGAAGATCACGTACACGATGAGCACCGGCGTGATCGTGATGATCACTGCAGCGAAAAGCGCTCCGAAGTTCACCGCATAACCCGCGGATGACGCGAACGAGGCCATTCCCTGCGAGAGCACGTACTTGTCCTTGTCAGTGTTCAACGCGATCGGCAGAAGGAACTGGTTCCACAACCCAAGGAAGTTGAAGATCGCAACCGACGCCATTCCCGGCCGTGCCATGGGCAGCATGACCTGGAAGAACGTGCGCCACTCGCTTGCCCCGTCAACGTAGGCCGCCTCTTGGATCTCGTCGGGAAGCCCCTTGAAGAACGCGAAAAGGAAGAAGACGGTGAAGGGAAGCGCGAAGGCAACGTATGTCAGCGTCAGACCGGGAAGCGTGTTCAAGAGCCCCATGTTCTTCAAGATGAAGAACAACGGCACGATCGCAAGGAACACCGGAAAGGTGAGGCCTGCGAGCATCAGATAGTAGATCGCTCGGCTGCCGGGGAACGTAAATCGTGCAAGCACGTATGCGCACATCGCCCCGAGCACCATCACGATCACCAGCGCGGATCCGACGACGAGAACGGTGTTCAGGAACATCCCGCCAATGTCGTATTCCGTCCACGCCGACACGTAGTTGTTGAAGTTCCACTCAGCAGGGAGCGCAAACGGCGACGCAAAGATCTCGCGCGTCGTCTTGAACGACGTCATGAGAGTCCAGAGCATCGGCACAACGACGATGATCGACCAGATGATCAGCATCGCGTGAGATACGGTTCCGACCGACCGGTCACCGCGGCTGAGCTGCGTCTTACGCAGCGACCGGGAGAGATCTTCTGGCTTCACCGTCTGTTTTCGAGTCTCAGTGATGTGAGTCATCGCTTGCCCCCGTCTTCCTTACCTCCGGCCAGGTGGTTCACTGTGAACACGATGGCGGCGAACAAGAGCGTGATGATGGCGAGAATGACACCCATGGCGCTGGCGTAGCCGAACTTGCCGTGTGAGAATGCCGCCTCGAACAGGTACTGGCTCATCACGAGCGTTGAGTTGGCGGGGCCACCGTTCGGGTTGAGCGCCGCCATGTACACGAAGGCATCCAGCGCCATGATGCCGACGTAAATGTATGCCGTCTGGATGTTGTCGCGAATCAGCGGGATCGTGATCGAGACAGCCGTGCGGAACCGCCCGGCACCGTCGAGTCGAACTGCTTCAAACGTCTCGGCGGGGATTCCCTTGATCGACGCGATGAAGAGCACCATGTAGAAACCGACGAATCCCCAAATGATCACGAAGATGGAAACCCCCATCGCCGTGCGCTCGTCTCCAAGCCAGGGGAATGACTCAAACATGTTGAGCCCGAACATTTGCAGAAACCCATTCACGAGCCCGTCTGGACCGAAGATCTGCGCCCACATCAATCCGATGATGATTCCGGGAATGACATACGGGAAGAACGAGACAACGCGGTAGAAGCTCGAGCCTTTGAGCCCACGCGTCTGACCATGGCTTGGCCCTCCGACGGTGATCATCGTCGCGAAGAGCAGGGCGAGGGAAAGCGTGATGAGGGGGACGAGGATCGCGAGGAAAATGTTGTTCCCCATCGCTTTCAAGAACTGATCGTCCTGAAAAAGGTTGATGTAGTTCTGCACACCGATGAAGTTCATCGTCTGCGAGAAACCGGACCAGTCGGTCAGGGAGTAATACGCGGCCTGGACGAACGGCGAGATGACGAAGATGATGAAGATCGCCAAAGGTAGTCCGAGAAACACCGCCATGAAGCTCACATAATCGAACGTGAGCTTACGCCGGCGCCGGCGGGGAGTCTTTTGACCCCCCGCCTTACCCATGGTCGCGGCTATTGCCCGCCCTGGGTCGGCACCGGCGGCTGTCACTTGACTTCCACCTTGTCGATGGAGTCGTCGTTGCGAACCTTGTCTGTGATCTTCTGCAGACCCGCTGTCAGGTCGGCGACGCTCATCTTTCCGGCGAGGAACTGGTTCCACAGCGTCAGCTGGTCACCGTTCATGCCGTAGAGGTCGACGAACTTCCAGTTGTAGATGTTGGAACCCGCGGCATCCAGCATCTTGGTCTGCGACACGAGCGCCGTTGAACCGAAGCCGTCGTCGGGAACAAGGCCCTTCACGACCGTCGGCGCCAGCTTCTTCTTCGCGAAGTTCGTTGCGGCATCCTTCGAGAGCATCACCCGCAGGAGTTCCTTGCCGCCCGCGGGGTTATTTGCCTGCGACGGCACGATGAACGGCTCACCGGCCGTTGCACGCACAGATTCAGTCGGCATCGACGAATTTGAGTCGAGAGCCGGAGTGGGGAACCCCGTCATCTCGAAGCCGTCCTTCGTCTGATCCTTCATCTCGTTCTCAATCCACGAGCCCGAGGGGTAAAGGATCGCCGCCTGGTCCTGGCTCCACTGTGCTTGCGCGGCAGTGAACTGCGTTCCAGCACCGCCCGGCTTCACGTACCCGGCATCGATGATCTCCTTGAAGGCGGAGAAGACATCCTGAATCGCCTGCTTCGACCAGCAGTCCTCCTCAAGGTTCTCCAGGGCAAGACGCACTTCGTCGCCGCCCTGCTTGATCGCGGCACCGATCGACATTGTCTGGTAGTAGGTGGCGGCTTCCTTGCCCCAGCAGAACAGGTACTTGCCGTCTTCCTTTGCCTTGGCACCGAGATCTTTGAGATCCGCCCACGTTGTGGGGACGTCCCAGCCCTTCTCTTTGAAGAGGCTTGCGGAGTACCACACGCCGTAAATCGTCATGACGTAGTTCACCGCAGCGAACTTGTCTCCAAAGGTGCCCGGGTCGAGCGCACCAGCGTAGAGCGTGTCGCGAATCGTGTCGCCCTCGAGGTTCTTGGCGTCTATCACATCGGTGAGGTCTTCGATCTGATCCATGATTGTGCTGAACCCGATGCTGTCAGCGCCGGAGTTGTCGATCAGGTCGGGTGGGTTTCCACCGACGAACCGCGGCTGAAGCTCCTGCGTGATCTTCGTCGATGCCGAGATCTTCGTCGTGGCGCCGTCGTGGTTCTTGTCGAGAATCTTCGCTGCATACTCAACGTAGTCAACGCCGTAGCCGCCGTCGAAGATGACGGCGTCGACCTTCGAATCGGCCGCCATGCCGAACGGGTTGTCGGCGGTGACGTCGCCCTTTGCGCCGCCGCCGCCTCCGCCTCCACCGCCGCCGGTGGCACATGAAGCGAGTGTTGTGGAGAACGGAATCAGCACCGCTGCTGCAACCGCTCCACGCAGGATGTTCCTGCGATTAACAGAGACATTTTCGATGTTCATCGTCGTGTCTACCTTCCAATTTATCGGGTGGTTCGGAATGCGATGTGCCGAATACTGATGCTGTGACTCGGCGTTGCGCGCTCAGGCGCTGCGGCGGATCCGATCGCGATACAGATCCTCCAGTGCATGGTTGTGCTCGTCACCTCCAGGGATGTTCGCCGAGATGTACATCGGGGGAACATCCCCCGACTCAGAGAGCCTCTGGGCGACGCCGAGCGTCAGCAGCTGGGCGATGAACGCCGCAGTGATCGACGAAATCGCGCCCGCGCTCACGCCTCCGCTCAGTTCGAGGGTCGCATCGCCGTATGGCGCGAGGTTGTCGATGACAACATCGGCGATCTCGCTGAGACGCTTGCCGCTTGAGTGCTTCGGCTCGACAGCGGCCGTATGCTGCAGGCTCGTCACCGCGATCACCGGGTGTCCCAGTTCTCTCGCCTTGAGCGCGACACCGACGATGGAGCCGTTGACGCCAGAGTTTGAGGCAATGATGAAAACATCTTTCGGGCCCATGAGCGACACATCGAAAAGCTCGTCGACGACGGATGTCTCGCGTTCGAGCGCCGAGCCGGCAAGTTCGTGCGGACTGCGGCTGCCGTAGAGCGCGACATCGCGCAATGCGATCTTGTTCGTCGGAATGAGGCCTCCGGCCCGGCCGGCGATCTCCATGGCGAACGCTTCGGAGTGTCCGGTTCCGAATGCCTGCACGACACCGCCCGCGTTGATGGCGTCGACCATCAGCGCGATCGCGTCGTCGAGGCCTCCCGCCTCGGCGTCCGCCGCCAGTTGCGTGAGTCGCGTTGTCGCCTCGGCGAGAAAGTCGGTCGGTGTCACGGTCATTCGGTTGGCTCCTTGACGCGAAGTGTCGGTCTGTCGTTCTTGCGGGATGGTCGTTGCGGTCGGCGGTGCCCAGACACGGCCATAGCGGATGCCGCGAGTCGCGTTGCGGTGTCGGCGAAGGTCTCTTGCGCAACGAGCAGATACAGCAGGTCGAGCACCATGAGCTGGGAGTGCTTTGCCGAAAGATCGTCGGGCTGCAGGTAAGGGTCGGGGGCGGCTGTGCCGATCGTCACATCGGCAACAGTGGCAAGCGGCGACGTCGATTCGTGCGTGATCGCGATGGTGAAGGCACCAGCGGATGCCGCCTGAGACAGCATCTGGATGGTTTCATCCGTGCGCCCCGAGTTGGAGATTCCAATCGCAACGGAGTTCTTCGACTGCAGGGCTGCGCTCGTGAGTCCACCATGCACCTCTTGCCAGTAGTGCGCGCTCACGCCGATGCGATACAGACGGGCCTGCAGCTCTTCGGCCATCACTCCGCTGCCGCCGATGCCGTAGATGTCGAGGTGCCTGCATGTGGCGATCGCGCGCGCGACGCTCTGCACGTCGTCGAGGTCGACGAGCCTCGCCGTTGTCTCGAGCGCGCGCACGTGCTCGTTGAGAAGCGTGCGCACCACCTCGCGCGGGGTGTCTTCGGGGTGAAATTCGCGGCCGATGTCGGCCCGCCACGATTCGTGCGCGTCGCCGCGGCCGATGTCAGAGGCGACGCCGACGCGAAACTGCGTGTACCCGGAGTAGCCGATCACTCGACAGAAGCGCGTCACCGTCGCGGCCGACGTTCCCGCCTTTTCAGCGAGCTCGGTTATCGACAGCTCAATTGGCGCTGACGGCGTCTCGAGCAGAACCTCGGCGATCTTCACCATGGCCGCGGGCATGTCTGGCAGGCTTGCCTGCACACGGCTCGACACGGTCATACCGTCTTCGCCGTGTGGAACCTGTGACACCATTGCTCTCATGAAAATCCGCTCGCCGTTGGGAGATTTGTATGAAAACTATTCTTATTCCACGCGAAGGTCAACTCGCCACCCATCACGAATAGGTAACGAACATGCTTCATATCGGCATTGACGCTGGCGGAACGTCGACGAGAGCGACGGTTGTGACGACAGACGGCGAGTGCGTTGGCTATGCCGAGGGCTCGGGCGGAAACCCGATCTCATCAGGAAAGCAACAGGCATCTGACGCGGTTGTCTCCGCAACGGAGGCCGCACTTGATCGCGCAGGAGCGACACTCGCCGACGTTGGCGAGATCGTCGCTGCAATGGCTGGAAACAGCGCAGCAGAATCCACGGAATGGCTCACCGACCCCCTCTTCTCTCGCGGGTTCGGCGGAACGCTCTCGTGGGAATCTGATCTTCTTGCAACATATTTTTCCGGGGCATTTTCATCGTTCGGCTACGCCGTCGTCTCGGGAACCGGCGCCGCGGTGATCCGAGTTGAGAACGGCAGCATCGCCAGCACGACGGACGGGCTGGGATGGCTGCTCGGCGACCTCGGCAGCGGCTTCTGGATCGGGCACCAGGTTGCCCTCGCCGTCATGGCCGAGTTCGACGGCCGCGGGCCTGCGACGGCGCTGACGCCTCGGCTGCTCGACATGATGAGTGTGCGCACAGACGGACCAAACACGCAGGGCAGACCGGCTGTGCTCCCCCGGCTGATCACCGAGCTGTACCGCCTGCGTCCCGTGGAGCTTGCCCAGTTTGCGCCGCTGGCGTTTGCCGAACCCCTCGACGACGTTGCACGAGGCATCCTCCATGAGGCAGGGGCGCTTCTCGCGCACTCGGTGGCGACCGCGCACACGTCGCCTGGCCCGCTTGTCATCGGCGGAAGCGTGCTGGCGCAGTCGGGCCACCTCGCCGAGAGTTTTTCATCACACCTCGCCAGGCAGGGCATCACTCCCGACATCGTCCGCGTTGCCGATGGCGCTGTCGGCTCGGCCGTGCTCGCGCTGAGAAAGCTCGGCGTCGAGATCACAGACGGTGTCTTCCGCACGGTGACCGCAAGTGTCGCCGCGCGACGCTGACCACCGCAGCCCGGGCAACTCTGCCACAATGGTGGTACACGATCGAAAGGGTGTGGCGATGTCGATTGAACTCGTGCTGTGGTCAATTCTCGGGCTGATCGGACTTGTCGGTGGCGTGCTCGGCATCGCGGCGAGCATCGCAATGGCTCGCGACGGATACCGGGACTGAGCCGTACACTCATCTCCACCACCGCGCGCCGCCGTGTGCGCGCCGACGCGTGAGGAGCCGTCGTGGAGTCATCATCGCCCGTCACGCTCAATGATGTGGCCGACGAAGCCGGAGTGTCGCTTGCAACGGCGTCTCGCGTGCTCAATGGAAGCGTTCGCAAGGTTGCCGAGTCTTATCGCGAACGGGTGATGGCCGCCGCTGAACGCCTCGGGTATGCCCCGAACCTCTCGGCCCAGGCCATGGCGAAGGGGCGGGCGAACATTGTCGGCCTGCTCGTCGGAGACATTGCAGACCCCTACTTCTCTGCCATCACGTCCGGTGCGATGGCAGCGGCAGACGAGGCAGGACTCGTCGTCACTGTCGCCGTCACCGGTCGCGACGCAGACCGCGAACTCACAACCGTGCGTGCTCTGCGCGGACAGCGCCCCCGCGCGATCATTCTCGCCGGCTCACGTTTTTCGGATGCCACGCTCGAGGCGGAGTTGACGGCCGAGCTTGAGGTGTTTCGCCAGGGAGGCGGCCGCGTCGTCTTCATCAGCCAGAGCGGCCTCGGCTTCGACACCGTGCGCATCGACAATGCGGGCGCTGCGCGGGGGCTCGGCGAGCGGATGGCCTCCCTCGGGTATCGCAGCGCCGCCGTCGTCGCCGGACCCGAGGCACTGATCACGTCGACAGAGCGCGCCGTTGGGTTCACCGCGGGCTTCCGCGCAGGCGGCGGCGACGTCGTGCGCACAGCGCGCGGCGATTTCACGCGCGACGGCGGCTTCGCCGCGGGCGAGCATCTCGCGGCATCCGGGGTCTCTGACGTCGACATCATCTTCGCGACGAGCGACATCATGGCTGTCGGTGCGATGTCTGCGCTGCGCCGCGCCGGCATCACGCCCGGCGCAGACGTCGGCATCGCCGGGTTCGACGACATCTCGACCGCTCGCGACGTCACTCCTCCCCTCACGACCGTTGAGATTCCGCTGGAGTCGATCGGCCGCAGCGCTGTTGAGCTCGCACTCGGCGAGGGTGACGGCGGTGTTCCTGACCCTGTGAGCGGGCCCGTGCTGGTGCGTGAGAGCACGCCGGGTGTCGGCGCACGAGCCTGACTCAGCCCAGCGGCAGCCCGCGCGAGAGCACACTGAGGTTGAGCGCGATGATGACGACGGTGATGACGATTCCTGTCAGGGGAACTCGCGGAAGCGACAGTGGAACGCTGCCGACGATCTCGGGAGCACGGCGTCGAGCCGCCGTTGTGAACGGCATCGCCATGGGCGAGAACACCCCAAGGGCAAACGCCGCCATGAGCACGCCGAAGACGTCGCCCGTTGCGAAAGTCTCGTTCGCGAGCAGGAGGTTCGCGCTCGTCAGCGCGAGCGCGATGATCGTTCCGAATATCCACGGGTAGAACGTGAAGCAGCGCAGCGACTCCAGCTCTCCGTCCGTGTGCCGAAGCGCGACGCTGGCGAAGTGGCGAGCGAGCCACACGACGCCGAGCACACCCGCGGCAAAGCACACCCACGACACAGCAGGAGGCAGCTCGAGAGCCACAGCCGCGGCCCCGGTATCGCCAATGCCAAACGGAGTGAGAACAAGGTAGCCAATACCCTCCATCACCGAGAGAAACGCGAACCATAGCCAGATCAATCGCGCGAAACCGCCGCGAAACGGAGTGAGAGCGAGCGCGGCGAAGCCCGTGACGAGGCTGAAAGCCGGCCCGGCAAGCCCGGCGATCACCGCGTGAGCCCCCGTCGGCTCCGGATGGTGGGTCACTCCGAAGGGGAAGAGCACATTGTGATAGCCCAGCACGAGCCCTGCCTCGACGTGTGCGAGCTCGTGCAGGAGCACAATGATCAGATGGGCCGCGACAAAAGCCACGGTGACGTTGAATACGACGGTGCGACGTGCTGTAGTCATGACCCTACTGTGACGTGAGCGGAGACGCGCGACAAGGGGAGAACTGCCCAGCGGCACGGTCGCAATTGCCGTCGCGAGGAATGTGCCCTAGACTTTGGTAAACGCTTTCCCGCACCTGCTTCCGACAGAAAGAGCGACACATGTCAGAGACGATCGGCATCATCATGAACGGCGCCTCCGGGCGCATGGGCTACCGCCAGCACCTGCTGCGCTCGATTCTCGCGATTCGCGACGCGGGAGGAGTGCTGCTCTCTGACGGCTCTCGCGTTCAGGTGAAGCCCATTCTCGTGGGCCGCAGCGAGGCGAAGCTCGCCGAACTCGCCACGCGTCACGACATTGCCGACTACACAACAGACCTCGACGCCGCCCTCGCCGACGACCGGTGGCAGATCTACGCAGACTTTCTCGTCACAAAGGCACGCGTGCCCGCCCTGAAGAAGGCAATCGCAGCGGGCAAGGCGATTTACACCGAGAAGCCGACGGCAGAGTCGTTTGCCGACGCGCTCGAGCTCGCCCGACTGGCGGAGGCGGCCGGCGTCAAGAACGGCGTCGTGCACGACAAGCTGTACCTTCCGGGGCTGCGCAAGCTCAAACGCCTCATCGACTCGGGCTTTTTCGGGACGATCCTCTCGGTGCGAGGCGAGTTCGGCTACTGGGTCTTCGAAGGTGACTGGCAGCCAGCGCAGCGACCGAGCTGGAACTACCGCTCGGAAGACGGCGGCGGCATCATCATCGATATGTTCCCCCACTGGAACTACGTGCTCGAGAACCTGTTCGGCGCGGTGAAGACCGTCTACGCACACGCCACGACAGAGATCGCCGAGCGTGTCAATGAGAACGGCGACCGCTACACGGCCACCGCAGACGACGCCGCCTACGCGGTGTTCGAGCTCGAGGGCGGCGTGACGGCACAGCTCAACTCCAGCTGGACTACACGCGTCAATCGCGACGAGCTTGTCGAGTTTCAGATCGACGGAACACACGGCAGCGCCGTCGTCGGCTTGTTCGGATGCAAGATCCAGCCGCGAAACGCCACGCCGAAGCCCGTCTGGAACCCAGACGTCCCCGACGCCCACGACTACGACGACGACTGGATCGAGGTGCCGTCAAACGACGAATTCGAGAACGGCTTCAAAGTGCAGTGGGAAGAGTTTCTGCGCCACGTGCTCGAAGATGCGCCCAACGAGTTCGACTTTCTCTCGGGCGCTCGCGGCGTCCTCCTCGCCGAAGAGGGCCTGAAGAGCTCTGCCGAGGGTCGCCGCATCGCGCTTCCGGCCGTGAGTCTCTGAGGCGACGATGACGGACTTCACGCTTCTTGACACCACCGGCGCGATCACGTCGACGCCCGTCAACGACGCGCCCGACTACCGCAAACCGACCCGTGCGCTCACCTCTCGCACGGCGTTTGCCGCCTCGCACGTGATTCCTCACGCGTGGGCAGACAATACGCCGGGGCAGCCAGCCGAGATCGACTGGGATGCCACGCTCGCCTTTCGCCACCACGTGTGGTCGTGGGGCCTCGGCGTCGCCGACGCCATGGACACCGCGCAGCGGAATATGGGACTGGATGCTGTCGCCACACGCGAGCTGATTACGCGCAGCGCCGCGGAGGCGCAGTCCGTCGGCGGCTCGCTCGTCGTCGGCGTCAACACCGACCACATCGACGAGCCCTCCATCTCGCTGCAGCAGATCATCGACGCCTACACTGAGCAGCTGCACCATGCTGAGGACGCGGGCGCCGGAGTCGTACTGATGTGCAGCCGCCACCTTGCGCGCACCGCAACGTCGGCAGCCGACTACGAGCGCGTCTACGGCGCTGTGCTCACCGCCGCATCCACACCCGTCGTGCTGCATTGGCTGGGCGAGGCGTTCGACCCCGAACTGACGGGCTATTTCGGCTCAACAGACTGGCGAACAGCATCCGACACCGTCGTTCGCATCATCGAGGCGAGCGGTGGGCGCGTCAGCGGCATCAAGATGAGCCTGCTCAATGCGCAGTCGGAGATCTCGGTACGCCGTCGGCTTCCGGCCGAGACCACCATGTTCACCGGTGACGACTTCAACTACGTCGACCTCATTGCCGGCGACGATCAGGGGCATTCCGACGCACTGTTGGGCGCCTTCGCGGCCGTCGCCCCGTCAGCATCCGCCGCCATTCAGGCATTGGATGCTGGAGACACTGCGCTGTATCGCAGCATCCTGACCCCAACGGAGGAGCTGTCGCGGCAGGTATTCGCCGCCCCCACGTTCTATTACAAGGCAGGCGTCGCGTTTCTGTCGTGGCTCAACGGGCACCAGAATGCGTTCTCGATGGTCGGCGGCCTGCACTCGGCCCGTAGCCTGCCGCACCTGTCAGAGATCGTACGGCTCGCGAACGCATCGGGCGCGCTCGAACGACCCGAGCTCGCCGCCGCCCGCTGGAACGGCCTTCTCGCCGTGAACGGAGTCACCGCATGACGCACCCTCGGCTGTCGCTCAACCAGGCGACCATCAAATACGCCGACCTTTCGACGGCGCTTCGTGTCACAAGCGATGCCGGTTACCGGTCAATCGGGCTGTGGCGCGAGCCGGTGCAGGAGGTCGGCCTGGATGCTGCTGCCGCGATGATCCGCGATTCGGGCCTGCGCGTGTCGAGCATGTGCCGCGGCGGCTTCTTCACACCGCTCGAGGGACCCGAGCGGCGCCGCGCAATCGACGACAACAAGGCGGCGATCGACGAGACGGCGGCGGCGGCGGATGCTGGAGCAGAGGGATCGCGCGCGGTGCTCGTTCTCGTGGCTGGGGGTCTCCCCGACGGCTCGCGTGACCTGATCAGCGCGCGCGAGCGCGTGGGCGACGCCGTTGCCGAGCTCGTCGATCACGCGACGGCGTCGGGCGTTCAGCTGGCAATCGAGCCGCTGCATCCGATGTACGCGTCAGATCGCGCCGTCGTGTCGACGCTGGGGCAGGCTCTCGACATCGCCGAGCAGTTTCCCGCTGAGGCGGTCGGCGTCGTCGTCGACACGTTCCACATCTGGTGGGACCCCGATGTGTTGACGCAGATCGCGCGCGCGGGGGCTGGCGGGCGCATCGCCAGTTACCAGGTCTGCGATTGGGCGACGCCGCTGCCCGCAGACGTGCTGCTCTCGCGCCATTACCCGGGAGACGGCGTCATCGACTTCGCGCCGATGACGCGCGCCGTGCTCGACGCGCGGTACACGGGCGACATCGAGGTCGAGATCTTCAACCAGCAGATCTGGGACACGGATGCCGCGACGGCGGCTGCGCGCACGGCTGCCGCCTTCGACACGGCGGTGGCGCCGCACCTTTAGCCTGCCGCACCACGACGAGCCCGCCGCGCCGCTCCGATTCGGGGACCAACTTTAGCTACGCTGGCGCGTGAAACCGATGACAAAAGTTGGTCCCCAATTTTCGGCAAAACGTTCCGGGCCGAGCCGACAGCAACGACAGGAGCCTCATGAGTGCACACATTCGCGCGGGGCTGTGCTCCGTGACGTTCCGGCAGCTCAGTGCAGACGCCGTCGTCGACGCCGCCGTCGCAGCGGGCCTTGAGTCGATCGAGTGGGGCTCGGGTGAAGGCGAGCACGTTTCGCTGGGCGACGATGCCGCGGCTACTCGCATCGGCGAGCGCACCCGCTCGGCCGGGCTCGTCGTCGCATCTCTCGGCGGGTACTACCGCTGCGGTGACAACGAGACAATCGAACCGCTGCTCGATGCCGCGAGGGCTATCGGCGCCCCCCGCGTGCGCGTCTGGGCGGGCAGAGTTGGCTCGGCGGATGCTGACGAGGCGGAACGCGCCCGCACCACGGCCCGGCTGCGGAACGCCGTCGATCTGGCCACCGCTCGGGGCATCGAGGTCGCCCTCGAGTACCACGGGCACACGCTCACCGACACGCCCGACTCGGCGCGCGAGCTGCTCGCCGCCGTCGATCGTCCCCAGCTCTCGTCGTACTGGCAGCCGACGCAGGGCGCCGACGACCAGGCGGCGATCGCCGAGCTCGACGCCGTGGCTCCGTGGGTGTCGACGCTGCATGTGTTTTCGTGGTGGCCCACCGCCGAGCGGCTGCGTCTGAGCGGGCGGTCTGAGCTCTGGCGGCGCGTGTTCGCGCGAGCAGCATCCCTCCCCCGCATCACCGACGCACTCATCGAATTCGTCCCGAACGATGACCCGGCGCTTCTTTCTGCCGAGTCAGAGACGCTGCGACGCTGGCTTCGCGAGAGCGCTGGGGCACAGCCGCAGTGACCTCGCGCTGTCGGTCACCGCGCCGAGGGTGACGCTGCCTGCTGCTCGGCGACGCGCTGACGAACCCGATTGGCAGCCTCGAGCACGTTGCGAAGCGACGCGGTCGCCTCCTCATATCCACGAGTCTTGAGCCCGCAGTCCGGGTTGACCCAGAGCCGTTCGACGTCGATGGCTTCGGCGGCGCGGGCCAGCAGCTCCGTCACCTCGTCGACGCTCGGCACGCGTGTCGAATGGATGTCGTAGACGCCAGGACCGATATCGTGCTCGAATCCGGATGCCGCGATGTCGTCGATGATCCGCATGCGACTGTGTGCCGACTCGATGCTCGTCACATCGGCATCGAGCTTCTTGATCGCGTCGAGCACGACACCGAAGTGCGACGAGCAGAGGTGCGTGTGAATCTGGGTTTCGGGCTTCGCCCCCGCTGTCGCCAACCGAAATGCCGCGACCGACCAGGCAAGGTAGTGCTCGTGATCGACACTGCGCAGCGGCAGCAGCTCGCGCAGTGCGGGCTCATCGATCTGAATGATGCCGATTCCGGCGGCCTCAAGATCGGCGATCTCATCGCGCAGCGCAAGCGCAAGCTGCGCGGCGGTATCGCCAAGCGGCTGATCGTCGCGCACAAACGACCACGCGAGAATCGTGACGGGGCCCGTCAGCATCCCCTTCACCGGTTTGCTCGTGAGGCTCTGCGCGTAGCGCGACCAGCCGACAGTGATCGGCCCGAGTCGCGAAACGTCTCCCCAGAGAATCGGCGGACGTGTGCACAGACTGCCGAATGACTGCACCCACCCGTGCAGTGTCACGTCGAAGCCCTCAAGGTTCTCGGCGAAATACTGCACCATGTCGTTGCGCTCGGGCTCTCCGTGAACAAGCACATCGAGGCCCAGCTCCTCTTGCAGGGCAATCACCTCGGCAATCTCGTTCTTAATGACCGTGACATAGGTCTCGGCACTGTCGAAGCCGCCGAGGTAGCGTGCGCGAGCCTGCCGAATGCGGTCGGTCTGGGGAAACGACCCGATCGTCGTCGTCGGCAGCGGCGGAAGACCGAACGTGCGCTTTTGTGCTTCGCGCCGCTGTTCCCACGGAACTCGGCTGCGATCACCCTCGCCGAGAAAAGAGATGCGTGCCCGCACTGACCGATCGTGCACGCCGGGTGCACCGAGGCGGTCCGAAAGAGCGATGGATGCTGCCTCGAGGTCGCTGCGCACGCTCGCTGAGCCCCTCGCGAGGCCGCGCGCGACAATGCCGACTTGCTCCACCTTCTGATCGGCAAACGAGAGCCAGCTGACGAGACGTGGCTCGAGGTGCGTCTCGAGAGTGACATCGTGCGGAACGTGGATGAGGCTCGTCGACGACGATACCGAGACGGTGCTCGTCAGACGGCGCACGTCCGCCGCCGCCGTGAGGGCGGCCTCGAGGTCTCCTCGCCACACCGAACGTCCATCGATGACGCCGGCGACGAGAGTCTTGTCCGCAAGGCGAGCTCGCGTGCCGCTGTCGATTCGGCTCGGGATCGTGCCGCGCACAAGGTCGAGTCCGATCGCGTCAACGGGGGTTGCCGCCAGCGTCGCGAGGGCGTCGCCGACGTCACCATACGCTGTCGACACGAAGAGCTGCGGACGCTCCGGGGTGGATCCCAGTTCGCGATAGGTAGACTCGACCGCCGCGAGCACGCGAGATGCATTGACCGACACAACGTCGCTCGCGAGTGCCGGTTCGTCAAGCTGCACCCACTCGGCACCAGCGTCACGAAGCTCCGTCAGCAGCCGTGCATACACGGGGACGAGATCGGCAAGGCGAGAGAACGGCTGAAAGCCATCTGTCGCGTTGCTCTCGGCCGTGCTGAGCAGAAGCAGAGTCACCGGGCCGACGATCGTCGGGCGTGTGACAAACCCTGCCGCGCGAGCCTCGGCGACATCGCGCACCAGGCGATTGCTCGACAGGCGAAAGTGCGTGTGGGGCCCGATTTCGGGAACGAGGTAGTGGTAGTTGGTGTCAAACCATTTCGTCATGGCGAGCGGGGCGAGGTCGCCACGACCGCGAGCGAGGGCAAACGACGCATCGACCTCGTCCGCCTGCGCATCAATCTCCCCGTCGAAGCGAGAGGGGATTGCGCCGACCGTCACCGCGGCGTCGAGCACGTGATCGTAGAGTGAGAACGATTCGGGGATCGACGAGTCGTCGCGCCCGAGGCCGATGTCGACGAGCCGCTCTCGGATCGCCGCCCGAATCTCCGCCGTCGTCGCGGCAAATTCGCCCGCGGTGAGCCGCCCTGCCCAGTGAGCCTCGAGCGCCTTCGTGAGCTCTCGCTTTCGGCCGAGGCGCGGATAGCCGAGGATGGTTCCCCTCGGGAAGCTGCGTGCGGTCATTTCTCTCCCCTCCGATTGCTTGAATTTACGTCAGCATTCGGAGTCGCGATGGTATGTGTCGCAATGTTTCTGCGAGATGCCGCCATGTTTCCGCAGTATCTTAAGAGCGAGCGAACTGATGCGCGCTGGCACGGGCGTGGGGTCGAAAGAACCCTCGACGAATTCACTGATTGTTTTCACTTCGTAATCGAGAAATGCCATATTCCCAGGTAAGCCCGCCTATCATAGGAGTTCGGCAGCGCGTACGTTCGGCGCGCCACTGGGGGAGAACATGACCACATCGGGGGGCAAGGGCACAACAGCCCTGTCGATCGACGACGCAAAGAAGACGCGGCGTCGGCGCCGCGGGCTGCGCCTGGGACTCGGCATCGGCATTCCCGGCGGAGTTATCGTTGCGGCCGCCGCTGTGAGTTCGGTTCTGCTGATCGCACCCGGCGTGAGCGCCGCTGGAGCGACAGTCGGCTGGCACACCGCCGATCTCGCCGCCCAGACCGTCTCTGACCAGCTCGCCACGAGCGAGATCACCATCACGGGCGACTCCGACAGCGTGACGCTCACGGGCGCCGAACTCGGACTCTCGGTCGATGCCACGTCGATCGCCAGCGCCGCGCACGACTCGCGCCCGCTCTGGAACGTCTCCACGTGGAATTCAGGCCCGGTTCCCGTCACCATCAACATCGACGCTGACAAGGCTCTTGACGCCTTGCGCGCCGCCGCTCCCGACGTCTTCACGATCCCGGAGAACGCGTCGATCAGCTACGACGCCAAGGCAGTTGCCTACTCGGCCGTCGACGCCGTCGTCGGCACCGGGCTCGATTTCACCGCGTTTGCCTCCGAGCTCTCTGACGTGCTCAGTGAGGGCACGGGCGATGACGACATCACCGTCGCCGCAACCTTCGACGAGGTGCAGCCGCCCATTACGACAGTGATCGCCCAGACCGAGGCCGACGCACTCAACACCATGCTCACGACGGCCGGCTTCTACGTTGACGACGAGAAGGTCGTCGGCGTCAAGCCCGCCACCGTCGCGTCGTGGCTCACCGTCGAGAACGTCGATGACGCTATTCACATCTACGCAGACGAAGCAGCGATCGACACTGTCGTTGAGAGTCTCCCCGAGAAGGTGAACCGCCCTGCCGTTGACAAAGAGGTAGTGACGAACTCAGCCGGAACCCACCTCCGCACCATTCAGGAGGGTGTTGACGGCTGGACCCTGGAGAGCACGGACGGCATCGCGGCGGCGTTCGCCGAGCAGCTCGCCTCGGGAAACGGCAGCTACAAGCTTGACGTGACGACGGATGCGTCCGAGACGATCGAGCTGTTCCGCAGCATCGAGGTGGACAAGAGCGCCGGCACGGTGACCATGTACGAGAACAAGAAGGTGGTCGCCACCTACGCCGTCGCCATCGGAAAGCCGTCGACGCCGACGGATGAAGGCCACTTCACGGTGTACGGCCAGCTCACGAAGCAGGACATGGGCTGCGTTCCCGGGTACGACTACTGCACGAAGAACGTGCCGTGGGTGACGTACTTCAACGGCGACCAGGGCTTCCACGGAACCTACTGGCACAACAACTTCGGTGCCGGCGCCATGATGAGCCACGGCTGCGTGAACATGACGATCGCCGCGGCGAAAGACATGTACTACTTTGCTCAGACGGGCACCGAGGTCTGGGTTCACGCGTAATCACGCGCGACGCTACGGCAGACGAGCTTTCGTCGCCGAGTCACGCACGATGAGCTGAGGAACGATCGCGCTCTGCGGCGCTGCGGCATCATCTGACAGCTGAGCGAGCACCGTCGCCATGACGTCGCCGCCGAGCCGGACGAAGTCCTGCCGCATCGTTGTGAGCGGGGGCGAGAGATGCGCGGCCTCGGGTACGTCGTCGTATCCGACGACCGAGAAGTCGCGGGGAACGATGAGGCCCATATCGCGAAGCCCGTGAAAGACGCCGAGCGACATCTGATCGTTCGCCACGAATGCGGCCGTTGCCGTGGATGCTCCCAGCTCTCGACCATGCTCGTATCCGCTGTCCGGCGACCAATCGCCCACCAAGACCGGTGTGGCGACGAGGCCGCGCGCCGAGAGCTCGTCGCGCCAGCCGCGCACCCGCTCGCGCGCATCAAGCGACTCTGCCGGGCCGGAGACATGCCTGATCACTGTATGGCCGAGCTCGGCAAGGTGCGCGACAGCAGCACGAGCTCCCGCGTAGTGGTCGATGGCAACAGCTGCCGCGTTCCCCTCTTCGTGCGGAGCCACGACGACGAGCGGAACACCCAGCTCTTCGTGCGCAAGCGACGCGATGTCTTTCACCGTTGCCGCGATCAGGACGATCGCCTCGACGTTCTGGCGCAGCAGCAGCTCCGCTGCGGAGCGCAGCGCGGCGGCATCCGCCTCGAGCATGCTGGCGATGCTCACGGCGTAGCGTGCTTCGCGTGCCGCCTCGTTGAAATGCAGGAGGGTCGTGGCCGGGCCGTAGTCGGGGCCGCCCGTCTGTATGAGCCCGATGGTGCGCGATCGCCGGGTGACGAGAGCGCGCGCCGCCTGCGAGGGTGTGTAGCGCAGCTGGGCGATTGCCTTTTCGACGCGTTCCCGTGTGGAGGCGCGGACGTTGGGCAGGTCGTTGAGCACGCGCGACACTGTCTGATGTGACACTCCGGCGAGCCGGGCAACGTCGAAGATGGTCGCTGCCCTGGTCTTGCCATCGTCTGCGATCACCACCGGTCAGTCGTCCCCTCGTCGATCAAACTGCTGCGTGCGCCCGACCGTGTCAGGAGTGAGCGAGCACTCTCAGAATATCGTCCCGCCTGTGCACGCCCGCCGCACGGGGAAACGCACAGGCACAGACCACTGATTGCCGAGTCAGGCACGACGCAGCGTGAGAATCTTCTGCAGCACGATGAAGATGAGCAGCAATGCGCCGATGAAGATCTTCGTCCACCACGATGTCAGGCTTCCATCGAACGTGATGAGGGTCTGGATGGTGCCCAGCACGAGCACGCCGAGCACAGAGCCGAGCACAGAGCCGTACCCTCCCGTCAGCAGGGTTCCGCCGATGACGACCGCCGCGATGGCATCGAGCTCTGTTCCGACGGCGGTGAGCGCGTACCCGGACAGCGTGTAGAAGGTGTAGAGCACCCCGGCCAGACCCGAGCAGAACCCCGAGATCGCATACACGAGCACCTTGGTTCGCGCGACGGGCAGGCCCATCAGCTGAGCCGACTGCTCCGAGCCGCCGATCGCGTACACGGTGCGCCCGAATCGCGTGTAGCGCAGCACGATCACGGCGATGATCACGACGACGACGGCGACGATCACACTCGGCGTCACGCTGAGTCCGAGAAACGTCAGTCGCGTCTGCCCCAGCACGGTGAAGAACGGCGCATCGATCGAGATCGACTTGGCGCTGATCACGTAACACAGCCCGCGTGCGAGGAACATCGCCGCGAGCGTCGCGATGAACGGCTGAATGTCGAAGTAGTGCACCATGATCCCGACAAGAAATCCCAGCCCCGTCGTCGCGATGAGGATGATCGGAATGATCACCCCCGCGGGCAGCCCGGATTGCGCAAGCGACGCCGTCATCATCGTCGCGAGAGCGAGCACGGCGCCCACCGAGAGATCGATGCCCGCCGTCAGAATCACAAACGTCATGCCGACAGCGAGCACAACGAGGTGCGCGTTGTCGATGAGAAGGTTGACGACGATCTGCGGGTCGTTGAAACCGCGGTACTGCGACATTCCATAGATGAACATGCCGATGAGAAGCAGCCCCGTCACGATCACCGGCCCGTACTTGGGGTTCGTGAAGGCATCTCGGATGCTGTGAAGCCCCCACCGCGACCGCTCGACGTTCGTCGGCATCGGTGTCTTGCCTTTGCGAGTGAGAGTCATGATGAGGCGACCTCCGCGCTCAGTGCCCGACGTCGGCGCCATGCCGACATGTATTCAGCAGTCTTCGGCGATTGCAGCAGGCACACCGCCGTCACGACGGCTGCCTTGAAGACCATTGTCACGATGGGCGGAATGCCCACCGTGTAGACGGTGGTGACAAGCGTCTGAATGACGAGTGCGCCGACCACGGTTCCCCAGAGCGAGTAGCGGCCGCCCATGAGCGATGTGCCGCCGATCACCACGGCGAGAATCGCGTCGAGCTCAATGAAGAGCCCTGTGTTGTTCGCGTCTGCCGCCGTCTGGCTGCTCGTGAGAATAAGACCCGCAACCGCCGAGCACAGCGCACAGAACACGTAGACCAGAATGAGCAGACCCCGAGCTCGGATGCCGGCCATGCGACTGGCGCGCGGGTTGATTCCCGTTGACTCGATGAACAGCCCGAGGGCGGTGCGTCGCGTGAGCGCCCCGGCAATCGCGACGGTGATGATGGCAGCCACGACGGCGAAGGGGACCCCGAAGATGACGCCGGAGCCGAGATATCGGAACGAGTCGCTCGACACCGTGATGATCTGACCCTTGGTGATCAGCATCGCAATTCCGCGGCCCGCCGTCATCAAGATGAGCGTCGCCACGATCGGCTGAATTCCCAGCACAGCGATGAGCACGCCGTTCCAGACGCCGAGCACGAGCGAGACGGCGACGGCCGTCGCGATAGCGATCACCGTCGTGGCGACGCTGTCGGGGTTGGGCGAGCCGAGGATGATCGCGGCGGCCACCGCTCCCGCGATGGCGCACACGGAGCCGACCGAGAGATCGATTCCCTTCGTGGCGATGACGAGCGTCATGCCGATGGCGATCATCAGAGTCGGAGCGCCGTTGCGCAGAATATCGATGACGCTTCCGTACAGGGCGCCCTCGCGAACCTGGATCGTGAAGAATCCGGGAAAGACGATGACGTCGATGATCGCGAGTGCGACAAGCATCGCCACAGGCCAGAACAGCCGTGACGACGTGATGCGTGCCATGGTCTTCACGAAGCCTCCTCCAGGTTGCCGCCGTCGGCGATCACGGCGAGCACATCGTCCGTCGTCAGGCTGTCATTGTCGAGCACAGCGACAAGTCGCCTGTCGCGCATGATCGCCACCCGATGGCTCAGTCGCAGAACCTCGTCGAGCTCTGCGGAGATGTAGACGACGCCCATTCCGTTCTCGGCGAGGTTGACGACGAGCTTCTGAATCTCGGCCTTCGCCCCCACGTCGATTCCGCGCGTCGGCTCGTCGAGCACGAGCAAGCGGGGTGCGATGGCGAGCCACCGGGCGAGCAGGACCTTCTGCTGGTTTCCGCCCGAGAGAGTTCGCACGAGCGCATCCGGATGTGCCGGGCGAATGCCGAGCGTTGTGATGTAGCTCTCAACGAGCTCGGTGCTCCGTTTGGCCGAAAGCGGTCGAAACCACCCACGATCGGCTTGCAGGGCAAGAATGATGTTGTCGCGAATGCTCAAGTCACCGAGGATGCCTTCAGCACGACGGTCTTCGCTCGCATACACAACACGATCGGCGAGCGCACGGCGCGGAGTGCGGAACTTCACGGGCTTGCCCGCGAAGCGGATTGTTCCGGAATCCGAGCGGTCGATCCCCGTGAGAATTCGTGCGAGCTCGCTGCGGCCCGAGCCGAGAAGACCAGCGAAGCCGACGACCTCGCCTTCAAGAACGCTGATGTCTGCGGGCTGGACCGCGCCGCGCCGCCCGAGCCCCTGTGCCTCGATGATCGCGGGAATGTCGGCGTTCTGGGTGTCGTCTGCGTCGTCAGCCGATCTCTGATCGAGAGCATCGAGAACCGTGATCTCTTTGCCGATCATCTTCTGCACGAGATCGATGCGCAGCAGCTCCTCTGTGCGGTACTCCCCCTCGAAGCGCCCGTTGCGCAGCACCGTGAGCCGGTCAGAGATCTCATAGACCTGGTCGAGAAAGTGCGACACGAACAGAATCGCGACGCCGTCGTCTTTGAGGGAGCGGATGATACGGAAGAGCTCTTTCACCTCGTCGGCATCGAGGCTCGATGTCGGTTCGTCGAGAATGAGCACACGGGCGTTGATGCTCGTCGCTCGTGCGATGGCAACGAGCTGCTGCACCGCGAGCGAGTGCGAGCCGAGGAGCGTGCCGGGGTCGATGCTGATGCCCACGCGGCCGAGCACGTCCCGCGCGCGTGTGCGAACGGCCGACCAGTCGATTCGGCCCGCTGTGCGCGGCTCGCGGCCCAGCACGATGTTCTCGGCGACAGTGAGGTTCGGAAGCAGGTTCACTTCTTGGTAGACTGTCGAGATTCCAGCATCCTGAGCTGCCGCCGTCGAGACGAACGAAACGGGACGGCCCTCGAGGAGCGTCGTTCCCGAGTCTGGGCGATACACGCCCGTGAGCGCCTTGATGAGCGTGGATTTTCCCGCTCCGTTCTCGCCCATGAGCGAGTGCACTTCACCGGGGAACATTCGAAAGCTCACTGAGTCGAGGGCCTTGACTCCGGGGAATGTGATCGAGATGTCGGTCATCTCGACGATGGGGGACGTCATTGTCATCGGGTGTTCTCTCTGTGAGACTGCACGGGCCGGGCCCCGCTGAGCGAGGCCCGGCACTGCGTAATCAGTACTTGCGGTCGGGAAGGGCTTCCTTCGCCTCTTCCTGGGTAAACGTCGTCTCTTCTGTGACGACGCGCTTCTCGACGTCTTCACCCGCGACGACCTTCTTCACGAGGTCGACGAGCTGGTCGCCCAGCAGCGGGTTGCACTCGACGATGAAGTTGATCTTGCCGTCTGCGAGCGCCTGCATACCGTCTTTCACCGCGTCGACGGTGATGATCTTGATGTCTTCACCTGGCACGAGTCCGGCTTCTTCGATCGCCTCGATGGCGCCAAGACCCATGTCGTCATTGTGTGAGTAGATCACATCGACGTCGGGGTTCGACTTGAGAAGTGCCTCTGTCACCTGCTTGCCGCCAGCTCGTGTGAAGTCACCGGTCTGCGACGCGACGACCTCAAACTTCGACTCGTCCTTGATGATCTCGGCGAACCCTTCGGCGCGATCGATCGCTGGAGCCGCACCTGTCGTCCCCTCGAGCTGGATGATCTTCACCGGATCATCGGAGTCCGCGTACTCCTCGACGAGCCATTCGCCCGCCTTGTTTCCCTCTTCGACGAAGTCGCTGCCGAGGAACGTCTCATAGAGAGATTCGTCTTCGGAGTCGACGGCGCGGTCAGTCAGGATGACGGGGATGCCAGCATCCTTCGCCTCCTGAAGAACGGCGTCCCAGCCCGATTCAACAACGGGCGAGAATGCGATCACGTCGACCCCTTGCTGAATGTACGAGCGAATCGCCTTGATCTGGTTCTCCTGCTTCTGCTGAGCGTCAGAGAATTTCAACTCGATGCCCGCGTCTTCGAACGCCCGCTTGACATCTTTGGTGTTCGCCGTTCTCCATCCGCTCTCGGCACCGACCTGAGCGAAGCCGACGATGATGTCCTCCGGCGCTTTGTCCCCGCCCCCGTCGCCGCCCGACGCTCCTGCGGAGCACCCGGTGAGCGCAAGCAGCAGGGCGCCGGTCGCCGCGAGTCCGGTCACTAATTTCTTCACACTAAACCTCCTTGTTCAGCCGCGACCAGCTGGCCGCTCCGGCACCATTGCTGTGGGAATCTGAGTGCCTCTTCCAGATGTTAGCGCTCACAATTGGGAGTTTTCAAGACGCAAAGATCACGAACATGTAACGGCATGGCGCTGAGATGTCGCGCTTTTCAGCGACGGGCGCGCAATTGTGAGCGTTCTAATTCCCGTGTCACCTGGTCGTCAGAGAATGATGCCGCGCCACAGGGCTGCGGAGGTGAGGGTTCCGCGCGTGATCGTCTCTCGAACGCGACCGTGCACGACAATCAGCGCCTCGTCAGCGAGCATCGCGAGGTCGTCTGGGCTCGCCGAGACGACAACGGCTTTGCCCGCTGCCGCAAGGCGGTCGATCATCGCAACCCGTTGAGCCCTGCCGTCGCCCTCGAGTCCGAGCAGAGGCTCAGCAAGCAAGACGACGGTGGCTGAGCCCGCGACGAGAGCCGAGAGCATCCCCTCGAAATCATCGCGCGAAGGAGGTCGGCCGACTCCGACGGTCTGAAGGAGGGATGCCGAAGTCACCGGGCGATATTCGCGCGCCGCATCGATCATTCCGGTGCGCGCGAGGGTTCGCAGCCGCTCCGCCGACACTCGGCTGGGAATGCCGCCGACGAAGCCCACCTCATAGCTCAGGGGGTGCTCTGTCGCAAACACGACACCGCGTTCGATTGCCTTCTCGCGCGACAGACGGCCGACATCGGCTCCTGCCACCGTCACCGAGCCCGACACGATCTCACCGAATCCGCGACCGCTCAGACTCGCCAGCAGCTCGTTCGCCTGAGCGCCGGCGAGTCCTGTGACGCAGCCGGCGCGCGCCTCGAAGGAGATGCCGTCGAACACGACGCGGCCGGGCATGACGGGATGCATCACACGGATGTCGTCGACGGCAAGAAGAATCTCGCCCTGCGGGCGTGGCGGCACCACGCGACACGGGCGGTCGATGCCGAGCGCTGCGCTGATCGCGCCAGCATCCGATGGGTCAAACGGCCCCGATACACGAGCGTCGTGATTGACGAGCACGCCCTCGATGCGTGGTCCGCACGCGTCTAGCGTCGTCACGGCGACTACGAGGGGAATGCTCTCTGCGGCACGCGCCAGGGCCTCGTTCCAGCGAACGCTGTCGTCGAGAGAAAGCTCGTCACCGGAGTCGTCGACGAGCACGGCTGGTGCTCCCTGCGCCTTCGCCTCGGCGACCGCGCGCGCCAGGTGCACACGGCGGCGGTCGACGACGTCACGCTCCCCGAGCGGTGAGCGAATGCTGCCCGTCCACCCCACCGCGTTGAGGAGCTCGGCGGCGCGTGCCTCGAGTTCACGGCGGCGGATGAACCCGAAGCGCGTTGGCTCACGGCCGAGCATCACGTTCTCGGCAGCGCTCTGGTGCGGGCTGGATGCTCCGTCCGGCGTGATGCGGTGACCCTCGAGCGACTCGGGCATTCCGCCGAGCACCGCCTGAAGTCTCGGCCGGTATGCGGTCACGGATGCGCCAGCGGGGCCGTCGACGCGCGAACGACGAGTCGCGGTTCAATCGGCTCGGTGATCGCCTCGCCGACGTTGTCGAGAAGCCGCGAGACGGCGCGGCGCCCCAACTCGGTGAAGTCCTGCCGCACCGTTGTGAGTGGCGGCCAAAAGTGCCGCGCCTCGGGAATGTCGTCGAATCCGACGATGGAGATGTCGCCAGGCACATCGAGCCGTCGCTCGCGGAGCGCGTGAATCAGCCCGAGGGCCATCTGGTCGTTGCCCGAGACGACGGCGGTCGCTGACCCATCGGAGAGAAGCTCGCGCGCTGCCTGATACCCGAAATCCGACGACCAGTCGCCGACGATCGGTTGCGCGGCGACGAGCCCGTGCTCTGCCATCTCGTCGAGGTACCCTCGCGTACGCGCCTGCGCCTCGACCCACTCTTGCGGGCCGGCAAGGTGGGCAATGCGACGATGCCCCAGCTCAATGAGGTGCCGGGTCGCGAGGCGTGCTCCAGCCACCTGGTCGACGGCGATGACGTGGCGGTCAGCGCCGTCGCGCTGATGCACCGAGACGAAGGGCACGTCCAGCTGAAGAAAGCTCATGGCGTCGAGCACGTGAACCTGGGGTGCGACGATCACGATGCCATCGACTGCCTGGTTCATGAGGTGGTCGAGTCCCGCGCGAATGGCTGCGTCGTCTGAGTTCGCGAGATTGACGGTGCTGGCGAAGTAGCCGCGGTCTTTCGCCGCATCCTCGACGCCCTCAATCATGGTTGCCGGTCCGTACTCGGAGCGATGGGAAGCCAGCACGCCGATGGTGTGCGACTTGCTCGTCACGAGCGCGCGCGCCGCGCGGTTGGGGCGATAGTTGAGCTCGGTCATCACCTCGAGCACACGCCGCTTGGTCTCGTCGCGCAAGCTCGGGTGGTCGTTGATCACGCGCGACACCGTCTGATGGCTCACCCCTGCCGCCTTTGCGACGTCGCGCATGTTCGGCAGCCTGCGCCGTTCGTCGCTCGTGGCCATGCTCCCCCTCGGCTGTCGATCTGCGACTCAAATCTAGACGAGGGATGCCGCATGTGACAACGTCACATGCGGCATCCCTCTGTTCTACAACGCCTCGCAGCGATTCTTCGTCAGTCGGCCTTCGCCGTCGATCCCAGCAGCTCACGCACACGGCTGGACACCCGGTGGAACTCGGGGGTCTCAAGCACGCTCGCATAGTCGCGTTCCGGCTCGAGGTCGACCGTGTGCTCTTCGACGATGCGGCCGGGCCGCGGGCTCATCACAACAACACGCGTTGCGAGGTAGACGGCCTCGGCAACGGAGTGCGTCACGAGAAGCACAGTCGTGCCCGTCTCTCGCCAGATGCGGTTCATCTCGACGTTCATCTTCTCGCGGGTCAATGCGTCGAGCGCGCCAAACGGCTCGTCCATGAGCAGCACGTCAGGCTTGTGCAGGAGAGCGCGGCACAGCGAGACGCGCTGTTGCATTCCGCCTGACAGCTCATGCGGGAGTGCCTTCTCGAACCCGGTGAGACCCGTCATCTCGATCAGCTCGTCAGTGCGCTTGTTTGCACTGCGCATGTCCATGCCGCGCATCTCAGCCTGAATCAAGATGTTGCCGCGCACACTTCGCCACTCAAGCAGAGCCGCGCGTTGAAAGACGTACCCGATGTCTTGCCGCGGCTGCTCGACAACGCTTCCCTTGAGCTGAATCGAACCGTGGCTCGGCTTCGTCAGCCCGGCAACCGCCTTGAGCAGCGTTGACTTGCCGCATCCTGACGGGCCGGCGATCGCGATGAATTCGCCCCTCTCAACATGGAGGTCGATACCTTCGAGCGCATTCACCCTCCCCCGCTTCGACGCGAACGTCACCGAAAGATCGTCTATCGCGACGGTCTGCGTTTTCTCTTCGGTTTGCGACATCGGCTTCCTCTCACCCGTCAGAATTGTCATCGTTACTTCTCTGGGGCAAATGACGAGTCGTAATACGTGTCGACATCGCCACCGGACTCAATGAGCCCGGCCTCAGACAGCACCGTGATCGTTGATTCCCAGTCCTCCTCGGTGTTGGCACCTGGCGACTTACCTTCCGTGGCGTCGGTGTGCAGAAGCTTCACCGTCTCGTTCCACTGGTTGAGGAGCACGTCCTGGCTCGGCAGCTGCGGGTCTTTCCCCTCCATGGCGGCAACCGCAGCCTCTGGGTCCGCGGCGGCCGCGTCGAACGCCTCTGATGTTGCAGCGACCATCGCCGAGACGAGATCGGGGTTGTCAGCGATCGTGTCGCCGGGAGCGATGAGCCCGTTGCTGAAGAAGTTCAGGCCGGCATCCGAATACCGGAGATACTTCACCTCTTTGCCGCTCTCTTCTGCAATAGTCGGCCCCTGGTCGTGTGCAAAGCCAATGAGCCCGTCGACTTTGCCCGAGAGCATCGCTGCCATCTTGCCTGCGGCATCGAGGTTCTGCTGCTTGACGTCGCCCTCCGAGAGGCCGACGGCTTCGAGATACGCGGGGAACGTGGTTGTGGGAGCGTCTCCGGCCGAGACCGCGATGGTCTTGCCCTTCAAATCTTTAGGCGAGTCGATTCCAGAATCCGCAAAGACTTGAACAGCCGAGGGAGTCGTCTGAAGGAAGACGCCGACGCTCTTGATCGACACGCCCTTGTCGATGTTCGCAAGAACGGCCGGAGTGTCGGCCCAACCGAAGTCGACCTGCTTCTGGCCAACGGCCTGCGCGGTCTTCGTCGAACCCTGGCCAGCCTTGATCGTGAGATCGATACCGTGCTCTTCGAAGATTCCCTCGTCAACGCCATAGTAGAAAGGCGCGTGCTCACCGTACGGGTACCAGTTGAGCATGAGGGTCACGGAGGTCATTCCCTCGCCGTCTCCCGATGACTGATCCGAGCCGGAAGCACTGCACCCGGTGAGAGCAAGCGCTGATGCGGCGACCGCCGCGAGGGCAGTGAGTACTGTTGATGGCTTCTTCATCGAAACCCCTTCTTCTTGTGGTTGATCTGTCAGAGTCGAACGGTGGATGCGCCGATGTCGCGTTTCGACGAATGCCATGGAATCAAAAAGCGCTCGGCAATCTGGATGATCCCGAAGAGCAGCACACCCATGAGCGACATGATGATGAGCGCGGCGAAGAGCATTGCCGTATCGAGGTTTCCGTTTGCCTGAAGGATCACGTAGCCAAGCCCCTCGTTCGCCCCAACGAATTCGCCGACGACGGCGCCCGTGACCGCGAGAGTCGCAGCGACCTTGAATCCTGACAGAAGCTCTGGCAGCGCGGCGGGAAGCCGCACTTTGACGAAGGTCTTGAACCGCCCTGCGCCCATTGTGGAGGTCAGCTGGAGGACATCAGGATCAACGGAGCGCAAGCCGGAGAGTCCCGAGATCACGACGGGGAAAAACGCCATCAGCACTGCGACAAGGATCTTCGGGCTTGCGCCGAATCCCAGCCACACGACGAAGAGCGGTGCGATCGCGATCTTCGGAACCACCTGGGCGAAGAGGATCACCGGGTAGAGGGTCTTTTCGAGTCCGCCGGAATACACCATGACGACGGCGACCGCGAGACCGACAATCACAGCGATGACGAATCCAACGATCGTCTCGTACGCCGTCACCCATGTGTGCTGGGCCAGGTACGCGGCGTTATCGGCCATCGCTATCCACGTGTCACCAGGAGACGGAATGATGTACGGCTTGACCCAGCCCGCTGCGGTGACGACCCACCACACAATGACGAGTGCAATGACGAACACGATGGGATGCCAGCTTTTCGCCCACCAGATCGCAAGCTTTCCCTGCGATTTCTCCTGCTGCGAGACTGCCATCATCTCCGTTGCCGGGGTCACAGTTTGTGACGACATTGCAGGTACCTCGTTCTCTCCGTCGAGCTGGGGAGGGAAAGCGCATTCCCACCGTCGTGTCGATAGTACGTTGAGCCATTTGCACTGTCAATTCGGCGCCTTATTTAGTGAAGTAGGTTCACTATGTTGTATGCTCACGATATGGCAAGCATCCCGAATACGGTGATCCTCGATCAGGTTCTCGCGCTCACGACGCTCTTCAGCTCCGACATGGCGCGCAGCGACAGCGAGCTCGGGCTGACGCCGTCACGTACGCATTTGCTGTGGATGCTTCAGACCGGCGGACCTCAGACACAGCGCTCCCTCGCAGAGGCGATGGACGTGTCACCGCGCAACGTCACTGGGCTCGTCGATGCCCTTGCCGAGACGGGCTTCGTCACACGCGAAACGCACCCAACGGACCGTCGGGCCGTGCTCGTGACGCTCACGGCTTCCGGCGCACAGACAATGGCCCGCATGCACGCCGATCACGAGCAACTGGCAGACGATCTGCTGCGAGACCTCTCCCCCGAACGTCGCGAACGCTTTGCAGCCGACGTCGCCACCGTCACCGCGACGCTTGCCGAGCTCATTGCCGCGTACGAGGCAGAACGATGACTCGCTTTCTGTACATGGCCTGGCGAGGCATCCGGTTCGCTGTCGTCTATGAACTGCGCATCTACCAGAGTCTGTACTTCTGGACCGCACGCCGCCAGCCGACACGCTCTCCCGGCAGCATCCCCTTCTCGTACGTCAGGTCCGTCGCACCGGCTCTGATCGGGTTCATTGTCGCATCGGCGATCGAGGTTCCTGTTGCCCATCTTCTGCTCGCGCCGTGGCCGCCCGTGCAGATCGGCTTTCTCATTGTCGGCATCTGGGGCCTCGTCTGGATGTTCGGCCTCGGTGCAGCCATGACCGTGTACCCGCACACTCTCGATGACACCGGCATCCACATCAGAAACGGCTTCAGCGCCCGCGTTGACATTCCCTGGAACGCCATTGAGACGGTGGTTCTGGAGCAGCGATCATATGAGAAGGGAAAGCACCTGCAGATTGACGAGGCGGAGGGCGTGAGAGCGCTGTGTCTCACTCACGGAAGCGAGACGACGGCGACGGTGGTGCTGCAAGAGCCGACCGAGATCACCATCGCGAAGCGCACTGAGCTGGTCAGCCAGGTGCGACTGCGACCAGACACCCCTCGGAGCCTCGTGGTCGCCGCTCGTCAGTGGACGTCGCGCGTGAGCTGACCGCGATCAGCACCGGATGCCGTGACACGCGGCGCCGTCGCGGACGCTCCAACGGCGAGAACGACAGCGAGAGCAAATACCGCGGCGAACGCCCACACACCAGAGCCAGCGGCCGCGAACACGATCCCTGTGATTGCGAGCGACAGCGCCCCGCCAAGGGAATCTGCGATAGACATTGCCGAACTGTTGAAGCCCTGGTCACTCGTTGTCGAGTATTCGAGCACCATCACCGACGTGCGCGGGTACACGAGACCCATGCCGGCTCCTGCAAGTGCCCAGCCGACGATGACCACGACGGGCGAGAGATGCAGGGCCGCCGTCAGCCCGACCGTCGCGGTTGAGACCAGAATGAATGCGGCGCCGATGCGCAGGAAGGCCTCACTTGACACACGGTCGCCGAGCCGCCCCTGCACCATCGATGCACCAGACCAGCTGAGGGCCGCGAGCGTCAGCGCGAGGCCGGCGATGCTGGGGGTGAATTCGTACTCGCGTGTCAGCAGGTATGGCACGTAGACCTCTGCGCCGAGGAAGGCCGCGGCCGTGAGCCCCCGAACGGCGAGCACCGAAGGCAAACCGCGCTCAGAGCGCATCACTCCACGCGGCATCAGGCGACACGCGGCGACGAGCGCACCTGCACCGAAGACGACGGCGAGCGGCCACCCGATACCAGGCAGACGACCGAACAGGCCGAGGCCAAGCGCCCCACCGGCGGCGAGCACAGCGAGCACGAGACGCTGAACAGGGAACGGCGCGGCGTCATTCCTCGTGCGTTCGATTGATCGAAGCGACGGAACGACCATCGCAAGCGCGATGGTCACAAGCGCGACGACGCCGAGAAATACCCAGTGCCAGCTGAGCGCCTCAGCAACAACTCCCGCGATGAACGGGCCGATCAGAGAAGGAACGACCCACGCCGCAGCGAACGCGGCAAAAACTTTGGGATGGAGATCTGCCGGAAACACCCGGGCGACCACGACGTACAGGGCAACGGTGACCCCACCTCCGCCAAGACCCTGCAGGAGTCGCCCGGCGACGAAAACCTCCATGGAGGAGGAGACTCCGGCAACCAGGAGTCCGCTGACGAATGCGGCGACAGCAACGTAGAGCGGCGCGACGGGCCCGCGCCTGTCTGCCCAGGTTCCCGCCGCGACCATGCCGATGATGCCCGTCGCGAGCGTGCCGGCGAAGGCGAGCGCGTACAGCGCTTCGCCGTCGAGGTCGACGCTCACGACGGGCATAACTGTCGTGACGGCGAGAGCTTCGAACGCCGAGAAGAACACGAGCGCGACCGTTCCCGTCGTCACCCAGCGATATCTTCTATTCAGGATCCCGGACGCTTCGCGGTTCCCACCGATCGCTCTCTCATTCGCCACATGCATAACCGTAGAACCTCAACTATGGTTGAGGTCAAGCGCGAGAGAAAGGCAACGCTCCATGCCGCAGATTCCCGGAGGTAAGCACCACGATCTGACGATCGGTGAGCTGTCAACACGCAGCGGCGTCACAGCATCCGCCCTGCACTTCTACGAACGCAATGGGCTTATCGGCGCAGAACGAACGGGCGGCAATCAACGCCGCTATCGCCGTGACACCTTGCGACGCGTCGCGTTCATTCGAACGTCGCAGCGGGTCGGCATGTCGCTCGCCGACATCCGGGCCGCCCTCGACTCGCTTCCCGACGGTCGCACACCGACGAAGCGTGATTGGGCGCGACTGTCTGCGGGGTGGCGCGAGCAGCTCGACGAACGCATCGCCGCGCTGCAGCACCTGCGCAACGACCTCGACGGTTGCATCGGCTGCGGATGCCTGAGCCTCAAGAACTGTTCACTGCAGAACCCAGATGACTCTCTCGGCAATGCGGGAACGGGCCCCCGCCGCTGGCTCGACGACGAGCGCCGCGCCCCGTGATCGCGTGCCACGTTTTGCCGCTAAAGCGCAATGAATTTCAGCGCAAAGTGGCACCTGAGTGGCGGGCAAAGGCGGGTGGCGAGGAGCGTCGGCGGCGGGTCAGCGCTTCTTCGCCGCGCGCGACAGAGCGGCGTCGACGTCGGCGAGCAGATCGTCGACGTTCTCAATGCCGACCGAGAGGCGCACCACGTTCTCGGGAACGGCGAGCGCCGTTCCCTTGACCGATGCGTGGGTCATCTCGCTCGGGTAGTTGACGAGCGACTCGACGCCGCCGAGCGACTCCGCGAGGGTGAAGACCGTCAGGCGCTCGGCGAACCGGCGCGCCGCCCTCTCACCGCCGGCGACGCCGATCGACAGCATCCCGCCGAATCGAGACATCTGTTGGGCGGCCAGCGCGTGCCCAGGGTGCGACTCGAGGCCGGGGTAGTACACGCGCTCCACGCCGTCGTGACCCTCGAGAAACTCGGCGATCTTCTGCGCGTTTGCGGAATGCCGCTCCATGCGCACGTCGAGCGTCTTGATGCCGCGCGACGTCAGGTAGGCGTCGAACGGGCTCGAGACGGCGCCGGCCGCGAACTGCATGAACCGCACCTTCGCGTGCAGCTCGCCGTCGCTCAGCACGACGGCTCCCCCGACAACGTCTGAATGGCCGCCGAGGTATTTCGTCGTCGAGTGCACGACGACGTCGGCGCCCAGGGCGAGCGGTTGCTGCAGCGCAGGCGTGGCGAACGTGTTGTCGACGACGACCACGAGACCGGCCGAGTGGCCCAGTTCGGAAAGCTCGGCGATGTCGGTGATCTTCATGAGGGGGTTGGACGGCGTCTCGACCCACAGCACCTTCGACTCGGCCCGAATCGCCGCCTGCACGTCACGCAGGTTGCCGAGGTCGACGACCGTGTGCTCGACGCCCCATGCCTCGAAGATCTTCGCGAGCAGACGGTACGTTCCGCCGTACACATCGTTGCCGATCACCACGTGATCACCCGGCCGAAGGATGCCGCGAAGCAACGCATCTTCGGCAGCGAGCCCAGACGAGAACGAGATGGCGAACGCCGCACCCTCGATTGCCGCCAGCTGCTGTTCGAGAGCCGACCGTGTCGGGTTCGCCGCGCGACCGTACTCGTAGCCGCCTCGCAGATTTCCGACACCGTCTTGAACGTGCGTCGACGTGACGTGGATCGGCGGAATCACGGCACCCGTCGTCGGATCAGCTGACTGACCCGCGTGAATGGCGCGTGTGGAGAATCCCTCTGGCTTCGGCATGGCTTCCTTCCGTGAGACTGCGGCGCCGCCGCAGCATCCGTCGATCGATCAGTTGCTGAAAAACGTGAGCAGGTCGTGTCTCGTGAGCACAGCCGTCGGCTTGCCGTCGTGCGTGACGAGCAGAGCATCGGATGCCGCGAGTCGCTCGCGTGCGACGGCAACGGACTCCCCTCGCCCCACGAGGGGCAGCGAGTCGTCGAGCACGCCCGAGACGGCGTCTTCCGGCGCCGTGTCTCCCGCAGCGAGAGCCGCGACGAGGGCGCTGACGCTCACGGAGCCCGCGACCTCGCCGAGCACGACGGGCGGCTCGGCGCTCAGCACGGGAACCTGTTCGATGCCGCTCGTGCGCAGCGCGGCAATCGCCTCAGCCACGGTTGCCGTCGCGGGCACATGCGGCAGAGCCGGGCGCGCCCCACCCACCGCGTCAAGCACGTCAGCAACAGTGGCGGCGTCGCGCTCGACGTCGTCGAGGAAGCCGTGCGCGGCCATCCAGTCATCGTTGAAGATCTTGCCGAGGTAGCCTCGGCCCCCATCCGGAAGCAGCACGACGACGACGTCATCTGTCGACAGCTCGGCCGCTGCCTTGAGGGCGCTGACAACGGCCATGCCGCTCGATCCACCGACCAGCAGCCCCTCCTCGCGGGCGAGACGACGCGTCATCGCGAACGACTCGGCGTCGCTCACCTCGATCACCTCGTGAACGACGCTCGGGTCATAGGCACCGGGCCAGAAGTCCTCGCCGACGCCCTCGACGAGGTAGGGCTGGCCGGAGCCGCCCGAATACACGGAACCCTGCGGGTCAGACCCGATGATGCGAACGGCGCCGTGCGAGACCTCGCGCAGGTAGCGCCCCGTTCCCGTGATGGTGCCGCCAGTACCGACGCCCGCAACGAAGTGCGTGATCAAGCCCTCCGTGTCGCGCCAGATCTCGGGCCCCGTCGTCTCGTAGTGACTGCGCGGGCCGTTCTGGTTGAAGTACTGGTTCGGTTTGAACGCACCGGGAATCTCGCGTGCGAGACGGTCGGAGACTGAGTAATACGATTCGGGATCGTCCGGCGCAACCGATGTGGGGGTGACGACGATCTCCGCACCGTATGCGGTCAGAACGTTGCGCTTGTCAACGCCGACCTTATCGGGAAGAACGAAGACGCACCGGTAACCGCGCTGCTGGGCGATGAGCGCGAGGCCGACGCCGGTGTTGCCTGACGTCGGCTCGACGATCGTTCCGCCCGGTCTGAGGTCGCCCGCTTCCTCAGCCGCATCGATGATGCGCTCGGCGATGCGGTCTTTGGACGAGCCGCCCGGGTTGAGGTACTCGAGCTTCACGAGAACCGTTGCCGCGATGCCCGCGGTGACGCTGTTGAGCTTGACGAGCGGGGTGTCGCCGATGAGATCGGTGATGGAGGAGGCGTACTTCACAGAGATGTCCGTTTCGTTGTCTGCCGTATCGGGCGTCGGATCGAGCCTAATACGGGTGCGGTGTGCGACGGCGGACTATGACGGATGCTCCGCCGCACTGCGGCCGCCCATCTGCTCGCGGTACATGCGGGCATACACGCCGTCTGCGGCAAGCAGCTGGTCGTGCGTGCCCTGCTCGGCGATCTTTCCCGCCTCGATGACAACGATGCGGTCGGCTCCCACGATCGTCGACAGTCGGTGCGCAATGGCGATCGTTGTACGTCCCTTCGATGCCTCGTCAAGAGCGTGCTGCACCACCCTCTCCGACAGGGAGTCGAGGGCGCTCGTCGCCTCGTCGAGCAGCATCACCGCCGGGTCTTTCAGCAGCACCCTGGCAATCGCGAGTCGCTGCTTCTCACCGCCCGAAAGCCGATAGCCGCGCTCCCCTGCCATCGTCTGATAGCCCTCGGGGAACGCCGAGATCGTGTCGTGAATGTTTGCTGCCCGCGCCGCAGCTTCGAGCTCGGCATCCGTCGCCTCCGGCTTTGCATACCGAAGGTTCTCGGCAATCGTCGCGTGAAACAGGTAGGTCTCCTGACTCACGATGCCGATTCTGTCGATCACCGAACCCTGCGTCAGCTCGCGCACGTCGGCGCCCGCAAAATGAACCGCACCGCTCGAGACGTCGTAGAGCCGCGCTGCAAGATACGAGATCGTCGTCTTGCCTGCTCCCGAGGGGCCAACGAACGCGGCGAACTCGCCCGGCTCGATGGTGAACGACACGTCGTCGAGTGTCGGGCGTGACTGCTCGGGGGCATCCGGATAGCGAAAGCTGACATTTTCGAAGCGCACGCTTCCGACCGGCCCGGGCGCATCGGCGACGTCAATGGCATCGGAACGCTCAACGATTGCCGGTGTGAGGTCGAGGTACTCGAAAATGCGCGCGAACAGCGCGCCGGAGGTCTGCAGGTCAAGCGCCACGCGCATGAGACTCGTCAGAGGGAACAGCAGCCGCGACTGAACAGTCGTGAACGCGACGATCGCTCCCGCCGTGATGTCCCCCGTTCCACCGGTGATCAGCAGGCCAGCGCAGAGGTACACGATGGCGGGAATCGACGACATGAAGATGTTGACGAGGGCGAAGAACCCCTGTCCGCTCATCGCCTGCCGAGCCTGAAGGCCGATCTGCGTGCGATTGGCTTCGCGGTAGCGGTCGATCTCTGACTGCTGTCTGTTGAAGCTCTTCGACAGCAGCACGCCCGAGACGCTCAACGTCTCTTGCGTGATGGCCGTCATGTCAGACAGCGATTCCTGCGCCTGCCCGGCGATGCGCGCACGCACCTGCCCGACGCGGCGCTGCACAAGCACGAGCAGCGGCATCAGCACGATCGCCACAACGGTGAGCTGCCAGCTGATCAGCACCATCGCCACAAACGCCGCAATCACGTTCACCGTGTTGCCGAGCACGCTCGACACCGTGTTGGTCAACGCGTTCGCCACCCCGCCGACATCGTTCTGCAGTCGAGACTGGATGACGCCGGTCTTCGTGTGGGTGAAGAAGCTCAACTCCATCGACTGCAGCCGCCGAAAAAGCATCACCCGCAACTCGCCCATCACGCTGTTGCCCACCGTTGCCGTGAGGTATGCCTGCCACACGCCGAGCGCCGCCGACAGAATGTACAGGCCGATCATGACGGCGACAATCACGCTGAGCACGGGCAGATCGGGCCCGCCATGTGCGGGAAACAGGCCGACGTCGAACGCGCTCTCAACGAGCAGAGGCGGAATCACCGAGATGGCCGCCGTCACCAGCACGACGCCGATGGTGAGCGAGATCGCCAGCCTGTGCGGCCGGAAGAGCTCAAGAATGCGGCGCAGCAGGTGTGGTATCTGCGGCGCGCTGGCGTTCTGTTCTTTCTGCGCCTCGCGATCGGCACGTGCGGCTCCGCCCACAGGCCGCCCGCCGCGCATACTCATGTCCTCACCTTACGCAGGTGAGGACATGAGCGGAGGCCCGCTGTCGACGCTCTCGGCGAACGGTATTCTCAGCCCTTCGTCGACCCGGCAAGCAGGCCACGCACGAAGTATCTCTGCAGGCTGAAGAACACAATGAGCGGCACGATCAGAGAGACGAAGGCGGATGCCGTCAGTCGCTGCCAGTCCTGGCCTCTGGTTCCGGTGAGCTCCGCCAACCTCTGTGTCAGCGGCGCCACATCTTGCGTTCCGCCCGAGAAGATCAGGGCGACGAGCAGATCGTTCCACACCCACAGGAACTGGAAGATCGCGACGGACGCGAGTGCGGGCATCGCCAGCGGAATGACGATCCGGAAGAAGACCTGCGCATGGCTTGCGCCGTCGACGCGGGCCGCTTCGATCACGTCTTTCGGAATCTCAGAGATGAAATTGTGCAGCAGAAAGATCACGAGGGGAAGCCCGAAGATCGTGTGTGCCACCCAGATGGAAAGGTAACTCTGCTCGGGAATCATGGGGACGATGTCGTGGATCACGGCCTGAACCGGCTTGAGCAGCTTCACCGTCAACGTCAGCAGAGGCAGCAGCGCCATCTGCAGCGGCACGATCTGCAGGGCGAATACGAAGATGAACAGCCAGTTCGAGCCTCTGAACCTCACCCACGCGAACACGTACGCGGCCATGGCGCCCAGCACAATCGGGAAGATCGTGCCGGGAATCGCGATGGCAAGCGAGTTGACGAAGTAGGCGCCAAGCTGCGGCGACGAGGCGGATGCTGAGAGCAGCACCTCCTGGTAGTTATCGAGCGTGAAGCCTGGGTTCTGAAAGATCGTCCACCATCCGGTGGACTGCAGGAGCTCCGGCGGACGGAATGACGAGATGAACAGCCCAAATGTCGGGATCGTCCAGATGACAGCGATGAGAAGCGCAATCGCCGAAGCAGGGCGCGAGGTGAGGCGTCTCTTGACTCGTCGGCTCGAACCCTGGTCAAAGCCGGCCTTCTGCCCGCCGTCCTTTGTCGTCACCGCTGCGGTATGTGTCGGTGCCTGGCTCATCGGATCTCCCTCTGCTGCTTCAGCACGCGCACGTTGTAGATCACGATGGGCAGCACCATGATGAACAGCACGAGAGCCAGCGCCGAGCCGCGGCCTGGTTCATTTGCACGGAATGCCTGGGTGTACATCTCGTTTGCAATGACGCTCGACCCGAAGTTGCCCGCCGTCATCGTGCGCACGATGTCGAACACCTTGAGCGTCGCAATGGTGATCGTCGTCACGACAACGACGAGAGAGCCCCGGATGCCGGGGAGCGTGACGTTGCGAAACCGCTGCCACGCGTTCGTGCCATCGAGTTCCGCTGCCTCAAGCTGATCGGTGGGAATTGCTTTGATGGCTGCCGAGAGCACAACCATCGCGAAGCCGGTCTGAATCCAGATCATCACGACGATGAGAAGAAATGTGTTGATCGGGCTGGATTGCAGCCACTGCACGGGTTCTCCGCCGAACCACACGACGATCTGGTTGAGGAGGCCGATCTGTTCCCGCCCGCCCGCCCGGTAGTCGTAGATGAACTTCCAGATGATTCCGGCCCCGACGAACGAGATCGCCATGGGCATGAAGACGAGTGCCTTATAGATCTTTTCGCCGCGCGACTTGTCGATAAAGACGGCGTAGGCGAGCCCCACCGCGGTCGATACCGTCGGTACGAGGATCACCCAGATGATGGTGTTGAGCAGGGTCTGCAGAATCTTGGGCTGCGTGAACATCCACACAATGTTCTCGAGCCCGTTCCAGTCGCCGTTGCGATCGGTGAACGACAGCAGCGTCGTTCGAATTGCCGGATAAATAAGCCCAACGGTGAGCAGGATCATTGCCGGTGCCAGAAAGCCGAGAATCTGCCAGAGGTTGCGCCCGCGTTTGGGCGTCTTGTCGAGCAGGAAAAGAAGTATTCCAATCACTGCAGCGAAGATCGCAAGGCCACCAACAAGCTGGAGGATCTTGCCGATGAGGTCAGCAGTCGTCATCGTGTGACGCCTTTCATCGAGGGGAAGAAGAGCATGGTGGGGCCGCCTGAGCGGCCCCACCTGCAACAGATGAGATCAGCTGCTTGGCCAGCTGGACTCGATAGTGTCGGCAACGTCCTGCGAGCTCTTGCCGTTGAGCCACTCAATGATGCCCGTCCAGAAGGAGGATGCTCCAACCGCACTCGGCATCAGGTCTGAGCCATCGAAGCGGAAGACGGTGTCAGGGTTCTGCAGAATCTTGACGCTGTCCTTCAGAATGTCGCTTCCCGCGTTCTCCGGGTCGAGCCCCGAGTTCGCGCTGATGACGCCACCAAGCGAGACACGCTTGTTCGCCCAGGTGTCACTCGAGAGGTACGCGCGAACGGCTTCAACGGCGTCGCTTTCGGTGAAGGCAACGACGAGCTCGCCACCGCCGGTCACGGCTTGTCCGGCATCGGCAGATGTCGGAGGCATCAGGAACGCGTAGACGTCTCCGTCAGCCGCGACTTTGGTTCCCTCTGGCCAGAATCCCTCGTAGAAGGATGCCTGGTGGTGCAGCGAGCACTCGCCATCGAGAATCGGCAAGCCGGCGTCACCGAATGCCGTTGAGATCACCGTTGACACGTCACCGAGGCCGCCATTGACCATCTCCGGGTCCTTGAGATACTCGGCAGCCGAGTCAAACGCCGTCACGATCGCGGGATCGTTGAAGGGGATTTCGTGAGCGACCCACTGGTCGTACACGTCAGGCCCAGCCTGGCGAAGAACGAAGTCCTCGATCCAGTCGGTGCCCGGCCAGCCGCTTGCCTCGCCCGATTCCATTCCGGCGCACCAGGGCTTGTGGTCGCCCTCAGCGGCGATGGTGTCGCTCAGCTCCTTCAGCTCGTCGAGGGTCGTCGGAATCTCGTAACCCTTGTCCGTGAACTCACTTGGCGAGTACCAGATGTATCCCTTGACGCTCGCCATCAGTGGCGCCGCAAGGAACTCGTCGTTGTAGGTTCCATACGTCTTCCAGTCCGCAGACCAGAATTCGTCGACGTGATCTTCGACGGCCTGCGAAGCGGGCTTGAGGTAGCCACCCTCGGCGAGCGAGTTGAACAGACCCGGCTGAGGAACGATACCGATGTCAGGGGCGTTGCCCGCCTTGGCCTGAACGGTGATCTGCGTCTCGAATTCCTGGGTGCCCTGATAGTTGACCTCGATGCCGGTGCAGGCTGCGAAGTCCTGCCAGGTCTGCGTCATGAGGTCGGCTTCACTGTCGACGATGGTGCCGCTGATGTCGACGGATTCATTCTCGAACGTGCCGTATTCCTCATACGGCGAGCAGTCGATGTCTTCCTTGTCTTGGGCCGCAATGTCTCCCGTACACCCCGTCAGCGCGAGACCGGCGACACCGGCAAACGCTAGCGGGATGAGAATGCGCCTGCTGCGCTGTGTGAACCTCATCGTTGTCCTCCTCATTGAGTGGTGCAGGGGCGGGTGGTGGCACCCGTGGAACGGTCAGGAACCGGTTCCATAAGCCAAGCTACTTGGCTCCCAGCAAACCCACAAGACGTCAAGATCACAAATGGATATCCCCTTGAGAACCGTTCCGTACGCATTGGAAGCGCTCTCACGGCACTCCGCAATTCAGGAATCGGTTCCACAATGGACGAATCTGCGGTACTCTCGCCTCGAGCGAGGGCCACCAACGATCGTCCGCTCACCCACGCGAGTCTTTCTACTGCCGCTTACGGAGGCCATCATGAGTGCTCTCGCCGACGTGGCGAAGCTCGCCGGGGTCTCAAAATCAACGGCGAGCAGAGCGCTCTCCGGCGGCGGCTACGTCTCGGAGCAAACGCGGCGCACGGTCAGTTCGGCTGCCGCAAAGCTCGGGTACGTCGCCTCACCAAACGCCGCGAGCCTCGTCACGGGCCGCACAAAGACGATTGGCGTGATGATCCCGTTCATCTCACGGTGGTTCTTCGGCGAGGTGCTCGAGGGCATCGAGTCCGAGCTGCGCTCACACGGCTACGACATGACGCTCTATAACGTTCACCCCAACGAACGCAGCGATGATGTCTTCGACTACTTCCTCGCGCGAAAGCGCTTTGACGGCATCATCGCTGTCGCCGTCGAGCCTGACGACGCCGACATCACGCACCTGCACGCCCTCGGCCGTCCCGTGGTCGGAATCGGCGGACACGTCCCGGGCATCGCGTCCATCGCGATTGACGATGTCGGCATCGCCCGCCTGGCGACAGAGCATCTGATCAGCCTCGGCCACACGAACATCGTGCACCTCGGCGGAGATGCGGGGCCGCGCACCGACTTCTCGGTTCCACGCACGCGGCGTCTCGGTTATGAACAGGCGATGGCCGCCGCTGCGCTCTCCACCGCCGGGCGCATCAGCGATGCGGAGATGAGCATCCCCGATGGCTACGAAGCCGCCGTCGATGTGCTGACCGATGCTCGGAATCGGCCAACCGCAATCTTCGCGGCGTGCGACGAGCTCGCGATCGGCGCCATTATCGCGGCGAGGCGGCTCGGAATCGATGTTCCCGGGCAGCTGAGCGTGATCGGCATCGACGGGCACGAATGCGCGGCGATGTTCTCACTCACGACGTTCGAGCAGTCCCCGCGCGAGCAGGGAACCCTCGTCGTCGACACGCTTCTTCGATCGATCGAAGCGAACGAGAACCCGCCAGAAGGCGTCACCTTTCACCCGACACGGCTCAAGGTGCGCAATTCAACGAGCGCAGCGCCCGGCCGCTGAGCGATCAGGATGCGTCTCCTGCGGCGATCGCGGTCGCTTCGTCGAGCTCGCTTCCGATCGACGTATTCACCCTGCGCAGCACTCTGTGTCCGATCAGGATGACGAGGAATGAGATGAACGCAGCACCCGCCGCAACGAAGTACGGTATCGATGCACCAAAGGAATCGGCAAGCATCGTCGCGGCCGTCGGAGCGATTGCACCGCCGACGAAGCGCACTCCGGAGTAGGCGGACGATGCCACCGAGCGGGGAAGATCTGTGGATTCCATGACCGACTCGGTGAGCACGGTGTTCAGCACACCGAGCACGAGTCCGCCGAAGACGATGCACGCGATGAGTCCCGGCACGCTGTCAATGACGATGCCGGCGGCAACGAGCGTCAGTGCCAACAGTGCGAGGGCGATGCGCAGCACCGTCGTTCTCCGCAGTCGCGCGGTCAGGAACGGCGCGAGGAAGACGCTTGTCAGAGCGAGACCGACGCCCCAGCCGAAGAACGTCAATCCGAGGCCCATTGCCGGAAGCCCGAGCGGAAACGGTGAGTAGGCCAGCAGAACGAAGAACGCCATGTTGTAGAACAGCGCCGCAACGGCGAGAATACCAAGTGCCGGTCGCGCGAGCGCTGTGAACGGCGCCGAAACGGGAATCGGTTCGACACGCGCATTCGCGCCGGAATCCGCCTTCAGCAGAGTGACGATCGCGATAAATCCGATAGCCATCAGCACTGCTGTGCCGAAGAACGGCCCGCGCCAGCTGATGTGGCCGAGAAGACCGCCAAGCAGCGGGCCGACGGCGATGCCGAGCCCCAAAGCAGCCTCGTACAGAATGATCGCCGCACTGGAGCCGCCCGCGGCTGATCCGACAATCGTCGCCAGTGCCGTCGAGATGAAGAGCGCATTGCCGAGGCCCCAGCCCGCCCGGAAGCCGATGACCGCCTCGACGTTGTTCGAGAGCGCGGCGAACAAGGCGAACGCCACAATCAGCACGAGTCCGAACATCAGTGTTCGCTTCGCACCGAGTCGACTTGAGAGCCAGCTCGTGAAGAACATCGCGAGCCCCGTCACCGCAAGATAGCTGGTGAAGAGCATTTCCGTCTCTGTCGGCGTTGCCTGAAGGTCCGCGGCGATGCTGGGAAGAATCGGATCGACGAGGCCAATGCCCATGAACGCGATGACCGCGGCGAATGCCACGGCCCAGACGGATTTGGGCTGCTTGAGAATGTCGCGCATTCCGCCGTCAGAGGCTGATTTCACGGGAAGTGATCTCCTTTATCTTGGGGCTGTGCCGCGATCGACCGATGTGCGTTCGTTGACGATCTCGAGCGTGCGCTCGATCACTCTGGCGTCTTCGCTGCTGAGATCGGCGAAGTAGGGAGCAAGGGAGCGCGCGAGCGCCGTGCGCCACTCTCCAAGTGCACTGATACCGCTCTCCGTCACATCAAGCACCTGGGCTCGGGCATCGTCGGGGTCGGCAACGCGAGTGACCCAGTCCAGCTCGACGAGGTGCTGAACGATCTTGGTCATTGTCGGCTGCGTCACACGCGACTGCCGAGCAAGCTCGCCGAGCCGCGTCGGGCCGAGAGAACGAAGAGCGGAAACCGTACGCCACACTGCCGGGTTCTGCGGATCAACCAAAGCCTGCGCGGCGAGTCGCGTCAGCCGATGCGCCGACGAGACGAGTTCACCGATCAGTACTTCTGTCTCGCGCTCATCTGCTGCGCGCGAGTGTCCGGTCATATCTGCCATTATATATATAGCCTATCTATGTAGCAAAGCGAGAGACGGGTGGGTTAACAGCAGAAGGCCCCGCCCCCGCAGGTGGGGCAGAGCCTTCTGGAATCACACGTGTCCCGAAAGGGACGTGATTACTTGAGCGTGACGCTGGCGCCGGCCTCTTCGAGAGCGGCCTTTGCCTTGTCAGCGTTCTCCTTGTTTGCACCCTCGAGCACAGCCTTCGGAGCGCCGTCGACGAGGCCCTTGGCGTCGCCGAGGCCCAGCGAGGTGAGCTCGCGCACAACCTTGATGACCTGGATCTTCTTGTCGCCGGCACCCTCGAGGATGACGTCGAACTCGGTCTGCTCTTCGGCCTCTTCTTCAGCGGCACCACCGGCAGCCGGAGCTGCACCAGCAACGGCGACGGGAGCGGCAGCGGTGACCTCGAAGGTCTCCTCGAAGACCTTGACGAACTCGTTGAGCTCGATGAGCGAGAGCTCCTTGAAAGCCTCGATGAGCTCGTCAGTTGACAGCTTTGCCATTGTTTTCTCCTTGTTGATTCGTTTACTCACCGCGGGCAGGCAAATGCCTACGCAGCGGACTCCTGCTTTTCACGCAGCGCGTCGACCGTGCGAACGGCCTTCGACAGCGGTGCGTTGAACAGATATGCGGCTCCGAACAGCGAGGCCTTGAAGGCACCGGCGAGCTTCGCCAGCATGACTTCGCGGGACTCGAGGTCGGCGAGCTTGCCTACCTCTTCGGCGGTCAGCGGGTTACCGTCAAAGTAACCGCCCTTGATCACCAGGAGAGGGTTTGCCTTGGCAAAGTTGCGCAGACCCTTGGCAACCGCGACGGGGTCACCGTGCACGAATGCGATTGCGGACGGGCCGGTCAGATCGTCGTTGAGTGACGACATCTCGGCGTTGTTCGCAGCGATCTTGGTCAGCGTGTTCTTCACCACGGCGTAGGTTGCGTCCGCACTGATGGACGTGCGCAGCTCCTTGAGCTGGCCCACAGTGAGGCCGCGGTACTCGGTCAGCAGAACGGCAGTCGAGTTCTGGAACTTGTCCGTGAGCTCGGCAACCGTGGCTTCCTTGTTCGCCATGGCCACTCCTTATGTATGTGTTCGCGCGTCGCGGAGGCGACGCGCCCCTCACACCGTGGCGGCCCGCTCATGAAAAAAGCTCCGGCACAGGAGGCGCGGAGCTGATGCAGAGATTCTGCGTGAACTTCGATTCCACCTGCGCGGGCCGTTCTCGAGAAGAGAACCTTCGTGTGTGCGCAATACTGCGCACCACAGACCAACGGTCTTTGGTGCTCCCAACAATACGTGGGGTCGCCGGCGATGGCAAATTCACGCACTTCCGAGACAAACCACGCGACCCAGTATCCATGATGCGAAAAAGCAATTCCGAATTGAGTGGCGCCACTGATCAAAGCGGGGTAGAATTTGCAAACGCTGTCGTTGACAGCGCAGGGCGGCGTCGGTTGGCGCGTATTCCCACCGTATGACGAAGTGCGGCGGTTCGAGGTGAACGCCACTTCGAATCGACAAGGAGCGTGACACATGGATGTGACCGTCAATGGGCAGAATCGCCCGCTTTCCGGCATCCGCGCACACGAAAATGCCCTGGACTGGCTGCGTGCGAACAGACTGACCGGAAGCAAAGAAGGCTGTGCTGAAGGCGAATGCGGTGCGTGCGCTGTGATGGTCGCCAATCCGGACGGCAACGGAGGCAGCACCTGGACCTCCGTGAACTCGTGCCTGATACCGGCTGCTGCCTTGGACGGTCAAGAGGTCGTCACGTCGGAGGGTCTCGCCTCGGCAGAGGGGCTGCACCCCGTTCAGGCGAAGCTCGCTGAAGCCGGCGGCTCGCAGTGCGGCTACTGCACACCGGGATTTGCCTGCAGCATGGCCGCCGAGTATTACCGCGGAGATCGCACCCCCTGCGAGCATCCTGCCGACGCCGAGCACGGCGAAAATGGGTTCGACCTGCATGCGCTGAGCGGAAATCTCTGCCGGTGCACGGGGTACCGCCCCATTCGGGATGCCGCATATGAGCTCGGTGTTCCTGATGCCGACGATGCGCTTGCCGCACGTCGCGACGATGCGGCACCCGAGCCCGTTGCCACCGACTATTCGGCAGACGACGGTCGCTTTGTTCGCCCGACAACCCTCGCGGATGCCCTCGCGTTGCTGACGCAGGAGCCCGAGGCCGTCATCGTCGCGGGATCAACCGACTGGGGCGTCGATGTCAACATCAAGGGAACGCGCGTTCCGCTCATGGTGGCAATCGATCGGCTGCCCGAACTTCGTACGCTGACGATGGACAATTCAGCCGTTGAGATCGGTGCCTCCGTGACGCTTTCGGAAGTGGAGCGCTATCTCGCAGGCCGCGTGCCGCTTCTCGGCCAGGTCTTCCCTCAATTCGCGTCGCGGCTGATTCGCAACCGAGCCACGATCGGCGGCAACGTCGGCACAGGGTCGCCCATCGGCGACGCTCCCCCGGCTCTTCTCGCCCTCGACGCCAGCGTCATTCTCGCGTCGGTACGCGGCGAGCGCGACGTCGCTCTTGCCGAGTACTTCACCGGCTACCGCAAGACGGTGCGCGCTGACGACGAGCTCATCCGTGCCATTCGCATTCCGCTTCCCCTCGCAACGGAGACGGCGTTCCACAAGATCGCCAAGCGTCGCTTTGACGACATCTCAAGCGTCGCCATCGCCTTCGCCTTTGACATTGAAGACGGAATCATCAGCAGAGCGCGCATCGGGCTCGGCGGCGTTGCCGCCACCCCGATCCGTGGGCTCGAGACGGAAGCGCTGCTCGTTGGAAAGCCGTGGACCGCCGAAACGGCGCGGGATGCCGCAGCATCCCTTGCCCGGGAGGGAACGCCAATGAGCGACCACCGTGCAAGCAGCGAATACCGAAGCATCATGCTCTCGCAGGCGGTGCTGAAGTTCTTTGCCCAAACTGCAGAACGCGAGGAGGTGGGAGCATGAGCGCACTGTCTGAACGCCCAGATAACCCGGTCGTCGGAGTTCCCGAACCACACGAAAGCGCCGTTGGACACGTCACGGGCGCCGCCCTCTACACCGACGACATTGCGGCCCGCGGCGATGCCCTCACCGCCTGGCCTGTGCAGGCGCCGCACGCTCACGCCCTCGTCACCGGAATGCGCTTCGAGAAGGCACTCCAGGTTCACGGAGTCGTTCGCGTGCTGACCGCGGACGACGTGCCCGGCATCAACGATGCGGGCGTGAAGAACGACGAGCCCCTCTTTCCTACCGAGGTGATGTACTACGGCCACCCCGTGTGCTGGGTGCTCGGCGAGAGTCAGGAGGCGGCGCGACTGGGTGCCGCCGCCGTCGAAGTCGACTACGAGCCACTCCCCTCGCTCGTCACCGTTCGCGACGCCATCGAGGCCGAGTCCTTCCAAGGCCCGCAGAGGCTCACCCGCCGCGGAGACGCCGACGCCGCTCTCGCGAGCGCGCCGCACGTCTTCGAGGGAGTCACCGAGTTCAGCGGTCAGGAGCACTTCTACCTCGAGACGATGGCCTCGCTCGCGTACTACGACGAGGGTGGCACTTTGTATGTTCAGGCCGGAACGCAGCACCCGTCCGAGACTCAGGAGATCGTTGCGCACGTGCTCGGGCTCTCGAACAACGAGGTAGCGGTGCAGTGCATTCGCATGGGAGGCGGATTCGGCGGAAAAGAGATGCAGCCGCACGGCCTCGCAGCGATCGCAGCCATCGGCACCTCTCTCACAGGGCGCCCCGTCAGGCTGCGGCTGAATCGCACGCAAGACATGACGATCACGGGCAAGCGCCACGGCTTTCACGTCAGCTGGTCCGTCGGATTCTCCGATGACGGAAAGATCCTCGGCCTCAAAGCGACGCTCACTGCTGATGGCGGCTGGAGTCTCGATCTCTCGGAGGCCGTGCTCGGCCGCGCGCTGTGCCACCTCGACAACGCGTATTGGATTCCTGACATCGAGGCGCTGGGGCGCATCTCGAAGACGAATAAGACGTCTCAGACTGCTTTCCGAGGGTTTGGCGGCCCCCAGGGAGTCTTCGTTATTGAGGACATCATGGGCCGGTGTGCCCCCGAGCTGGGCATCGACCCGGCAGACCTGCGCAGGCGCAACTTCTATGTCGCCGGTCAAGACACGCCATATGGGCAGCCGGTGCGCCATGCCGAGCGCATGCACGAGATCTGGGATCAGGTCCTTGACAACGCGAACTTCACAGAGCGCAGCACGGAGATCGCCGCTTTCAACGCCGCGCACCCCCATACGAAGCGCGCGCTTGCCGTCACTCCCATCAAATTCGGAATCTCGTTTAACGTTGCGGCGTTCAACCAGGCTGGCGCCCTCGTTCTCGTGTACAAAGACGGCTCCGTTCTCATCAACCACGGTGGGACCGAGATGGGCCAAGGCCTGCACACGAAGATGATCCAGGTAGCCGCGACGGCACTGGGCGTTCCGCGGTCGGCTGTGCGACTCGCGCCGACCCGCACAGATAAGGTTCCCAACACCTCGGCGACAGCAGCGAGCACCGGTGCGGACCTCAACGGCGGCGCCGTGAAGAACGCGTGCGAGCAGATCCGCGAGCGCATGGCGGGGGTGGCCGCCACAATGCTGCGGACCAGCCCCAGCGACGTGCGCTTTTCGCAGGGCTCGGTCACCGCTCTGGGCCAACACGACTCGGTCACGTTCGACGACGTGGCGAAAGAGGCGTACCTGCAGCGCGTTCAGCTCTCGGCATCCGGGTATTACCGCACCGAAGGGCTGCACTGGGATTCCGAGGCCTGGTTCGGCTCGCCATTCAAGTACTTCGCGTACGGTGCCGCCGCCACGGAGGTCGAAGTCGACGGCTTCACGGGGGCCTACCGCATCCGCCGTGTCGACATCGTGCATGACGTCGGCGACTCTCTCTCGCCGATCATCGACATCGGCCAGGTTGAGGGCGGCTTCGTTCAAGGCATGGGTTGGCTCACCCTCGAGGATCTGCGCTGGGACTCATCGGATGGCCCGGGCCGCGGCCGACTGCTGACGCAGGCGGCGAGCACATACAAGCTGCCGAGCTTTTCGGAGATGCCCGAGGAGTTCAATGTGACGCTCTACGATCGCGCTCATGAAGACGGCGTCGTCTACGGTTCGAAGGCCGTTGGAGAACCGCCGCTCATGCTCGCGTTCAGCGCGCGTGAGGCCCTGCGTCAGGCTGCTGCCTCGTTTGGCCCCGCCGGAGCGATGCGCGAGCTTGCCTCCCCTGCAACGCCCGAGAACGTGTTCTGGGCGCTGCAGCAGGCTGCGGCGCTTAACGACGACGCGCAGAACGACGCTGTGCCAGCTCCCGAGCCGAGTCTCGCGGGGTCCTGATGGACTGGCTCAGGGCTGTTCAGGCCCTGCGCGAACGCCGCGAGGGTCACATCATCGTGACCCTCGCGCGCGTGCGCGGGCATTCACCGCGCGACGGCGGCGCAAAGATGGTCGTGTCGCGCGATGACACCTGGGGAACCGTCGGCGGGGGCAACCTCGAGGCCGTGGCCATCGATCGCGCCCGTGAGATGCTGGAGTCAGACGAGTCCACACCGGAGCTCATCACTCTCAATCTGAGCGACAAGGCGCCAGCCGAGTACGGCGTTCAGTGCTGTGGAGGCGAGGTCACCATGCTTCTCGAACCCGTGCGCACAGCCCCCTCCGTCGCCATTTTCGGCATGGGACATGTCGGCCATGAACTTGCCCGCATTCTCTCGCGGCATGATCTCACGCTCACACTCATCGATTCACGAGAGGATGCTGTCGCCGACGATGGTCTCGCCATTGTGCGCGACGGCCCGGCGACGATTGACGTGCATCACGCTCCCGTGCCTGAGTCTGTTCTGCCCCTGCTGCCCGAAGGCACGCACGTGTTCATCATGACGCACGATCATGCGGAGGACCTCGCACTGTGCGACCTTGCGCTGCGCACGCCGAGCATCGGCTCGATCGGGCTGATCGGTTCGAGCGCCAAGTGGACGCGCTTTCGCAAGAAGCTCATCGAGGCGGGCAATGCGGCAGAGCGCGTCGACAGCATCCAGACGCCCATCGGCCTCCCCAGCATCCGCGCAAAAGAACCGGCTGCGATCGCCGTGAGCGTCGCAGCCGGTCTTCTGAGCAGCTTCTAGCTTCAGCCGCCGAGCATCGCCGTGATGCTCGGAACGTAGCCGCTCACCGGGTGATACACAGCGGTTAGCTCGTTCGATTCACCGGTGCTCAACTCACCGCCGATTCAGCATCACGAGGCGCGTCTCCCCCATGCGTCGCTGAACTCCGGTACTCCGTGTACATGTATGGGTTGTCGAGCACCTTCGTCTCGGGAATCTCAGGGTTCATGTTCGATTCCCAGACGTCCTCCCCGAGTGTGCTCCGCAGGTAGCCGACAGTGTCTTCGACATCCGCTTTCGCCCGAGAGATCTCCGTGCCGAGCAGCTGGTTCTGAAACTTCGCGATTACGCCGTTGACAAGCACTGTGTGCACGTCGCCTCGCCCGGCCTGCAGAGCAATATGGCCGTAAGGGTTCGTGATCGGGAACATCGTCGGAGACTTGTCGTTCTTGACGAGCACGATATCTGCCCGCTTTCCCGGCTCAAGGCTTCCGACGAGGGTGTCGAGTCCTAGTGCTTTCGCGCCTCCCAGCGTCGACCACTCAACGACATGCTCCGCGCGCAGATGCGAGTGAGTGACGGTGTCACCCTTCTCATGGGCCTTGATGTGCTCCCACGCTCGGTCAGCGCCGAGCGTGGCTCGCATCGCCGTGAACAAGTCGCTCGAGAACCAGACGCTTGTGTCAACAGACAGCGACATCGGAACGGCGTGACTGCGCAGCACCCACGAGGGAGGATAGCCCTGTCCGCAGCTCTGCTCGCTCTCCGTGGATAGGGAGACCGAACCACCTGTCGCGGCAATGCGCTGATAGGAATCATCGTTCAACGTCGCGGCATGAACGTAGACGGTATCGGTGTTCATGAAGCCGTTCTCGTACATCAGACGGATGCCATCGTCATTCGTGGCTCCCCATACGCCCGCGTGCGTGGTAACGGGCAGTCCGAGGTCGCGCGCAACTTCGAACGCGCCTTTCTCCGGAAACGAGGGATCACCGGTGACATCAAATGCGAGCTGGAATCGCAGCATCTCTGAGCCTGTGTCATTGTCTCGGATGAACTTCGTGAAATCTGGGTCAGACGCCCATTCCCAGGGTGCTCCGAAGATGTTTCCCGGCGCGAACACGAACCGTCCCGTAGAACTGCGAAGCGCGTCAAGTGCCGCTTCGGCGTGCTCGATTGTTCGCAGACCATGCGACCAGTCGACTGTCGTCGTCACCCCCGCATCGATAGCGTCAATTGCCGAGAGCGCATTGCCCGCAGCAACGTCTTGCGGGCGGAAGTGCTTGCCGTGCTCAAGGTAGTACCAGACGAAGTACTGCGTGAGGGTCCAGTCAGCACCGTAGCCTCGCATGGCGGTCTGCCACATGTGGCGGTGAGTGTCGACCATCCCTGGTATCACGATGCCGTCCGTGGCATCGATCTCGAATGTCCCCTCCGGGACGTCGAGCGCGGTGCCAACGGCTTGGATCGTGTCTCCCGAGACCAGTACATCGCCCCTGTGCAGAACGTCACGAGTGCCGTTCATTGTGAGAACTGTGCCGTTCCGGAAGACGATCGGCTGGCCGTCGCGGGGGAGATCGGGGGTTTCCTGTGTCATTGTTCGGCTCCTTTGCCTGAGGGTTGAGGGTGGCGGGGTGCTCAGAGCGCCACTGAGGGGTAGTCCGTGCCAAGCCAGTGGGAAAGCTTCGACGCATATTCGCGCTGGAACGACAAGGGGCCGTGCTCAGCCGCGTAGTCCTCGTCATATATGGCGATGAAGATCGTGAGGGTGAGGAAGAAGTGGGCACCGATCTCGAACAGCTTTACATAATCGTGGTCGATGAGCGCCTGACGCTCGTCGGGCTCGAGCGAAAGCCAGCTTGTGCGCTCAACCGTCGATCCATTGCCGAGGCGTCGGCCATAATCGGCGTCCCAGTCATCGACCATGGCCTGCGGGTCTGCCTTGTAGCGTGCGAGAAGTTCGGGATCACGATCGATCTGGTAGAGAAACTTGTTCACGTAGTACGTACTCATCGCGGGTCTCCATTCGGATACCAGGTCAGGTAGGCCTCCATCGTGTGGAAGAGGTCGAGGTTGTCGACGTACGCTGCAGACTCCGGGCCGGCTATCCCCATCATCAGAATGAGATCCATGAAGCCGTGCGTAGCATTTCCGGCACCGGCCATGCTCTCGTGCGTCACGTTGTCGAGAATTGCGTCGATGTTACCCGTGCTCAACCACTCGATTGCCTGTTTGTCGAACAGCGGGTCGGGGCCGGTCTCACCGAACTGGCGAGGTCCACCCAACTCAAGTGAGAGGTGTCCGCTGCCGATAGCTGCGATCTTCTTGTCCGATGGATACTCGTCGATGATCGAGCGGATAGCCCTGCCGAGGTCCCAGAACCGCCTCGGGGAGGGCAAGGGCGGGGCAAAGATGTTCGTGTAGATCGGCACGATCGGAAGATCGGCCGTGGGTCGCGTGGTAATGATCGGGCAGATTATTGAGTGGTCAATCTTGAGCTCGTGGCTGACGGAGAAATCGAAACCGCGGTCGAGAAGGCCCTGGAGCATGAAACCCGAAAGCTCTTCATGGCCGTCGAGGACGTACTTCGGGATGCTGAACTCACGTTCTTCGTTATAGAACGTACCGTCGTACCGCGGCTGCTTTCCGATGAGGAATGTTGGGTAATTGTCGGAGAAGAACTGGTGAAAGTGGTCTGCGCCGACCATCACGAGGATGTCAGGGTCGGCCGCGGTGAGGGTCTCGCGGTAGGCCTCGACTTTTCGCTTCCATTCGGACGCCTGGGGAATGCGCTCTTCCGGCGGAGTCAATTCCGTCGCCTTCAGATAGAACGGGTGGTGCGTCGTCGCGAGCACCGCGCTGAGTGTCGCCATGGTCTCTCCTTCGAGTGTGCGATTGGGCTGATTGGGTCAGTCGTTCGTTCCGGTTTCCGCTTCAGGCGGCATATAGACGGCATTCCGGTCGACGTGCGTGTACAGGGTGGGGCCGATCGGGTGTTCGCGCTCTTCCGCAATGTGGCCGATCAGTCCTGCAGTTCGAGCCAAAAGCGCGAATCCGCGCAGGAGGTCGACGGGGAGCCCTGCATCTGCGAGCGCAGCCCCGGCGACACCGGCACCGTTGAGCGGGAGGGTGTTTCCGAGGATCTCCGGATGCACGCGCCCGATCGCCTCAAAAAGTTTGAGGTGTACGCCTTTGACTCCCGAGTCCTCAGCGATGTGCATAATAACGGGCGTGCGCGGGTCCCCGTTCTTGTGCACGGGGTGGCCGAGACCGGGTATCTTCCCGCCAGCGGATCGCGTGGCGGTGATCGCCTCTCTGGCTGCGTCGTCCCACTGTTCGGCAGTCCAGCCCTCCGTGCTGCCCAAACCTTTTGCTATTGCATTCAAGTACTTGCCGGTGTCTTCCGTGACCCCGAGAAACCGGGAACCGCCGCCGAGGAGCCCGGCGGCGATCGCACCTTGCAACGATTCTGGGGCGCTGTAGTACGTCATACGTGCAGCAATGGCGGTTGGAGTGAATCCGTGGTCGGCTAGCGAGACGAGCACAGCTTCGAATACGCGCAATTGCCCGGCCGTCGGCTGGCGCTTCGTGGCAAGCCGGTACGCGAGTTCTCCGAAGCTGACCTGTCCGATCAGATCACCGGCAAGGTCCTGCCCGAGCAGTGAGATCGAATCGAGCGTGCTTGTCCCGATTCCCGTTGCGTACTCAGCCATTCGCGGTTCCTCCCTCAGAGGTGTTTCGTGGGGCACTCAGCCAGGCACGGATGCTGTCATTGTGCTGTCCGAGCGTGGGCGGCGGCGAGTCGTACCGTGGCTGTGTGCGGGAGAAGATGATGGGATTGCGAATCATGGGCACGGCATGCTCGCCCTTACCGACCTCGACGATCGGCTCAAGACCGAGGCGTTCGGCGAGCGCAACGCCCCCGTCAATCGTGTTGATCGGTCCGCACGCGATTCCCGCGTCTGTGAGGATCTCGAACCATTCGGCTGTCGTGTGCTCGGCAAGTGCTTCGATCAGCAAAGGCCGCAACTGTTCTCGATTGCGGTTTCGCGCCTCGGTGGTCTTGAAACGCGTCTCTTCCGCAAGGTGAGGCCGGCCGATCGCTTCAGCGAGTTTCACGAACTGCCCGTCATTGGCGGCGACGATGATGATCTCGCCGTCACGCGCTGGGAGCGGTTCATACGGGAACAGGCTGGGGTGCGCGTTTCCCATGCGAAACGGCACGGTTCCACCCGCCACATACGTCGAACTGTGATTCGCCATCGCCGAGAGTGCCGTGGAGAGAAGGTTTACCTCGATGTGCTGACCGTTGCCGCTCTCGGTGCGATGGTTGAGGGCGGCGAGAATGCCGATCGTCGCCTGCATTCCCGTCATGATGTCGAACACCGAGACACCGCTGCGGTATGCGGGGCCATCTGGCGATCCGGTCAGGCTCATCAGCCCGGATGCTGCTTGCACGATCAAGTCGTAGCCGGGCAGCGCCGCGCCTTCCCTCGATCCGAAACCGCTGATCGACGCGTAGATCACGGCGGAGTTGGTCGCGGCGACAGAGTCGTAGTCGAGCCCGAACTTCGCGAGACCTCCCGGTCTGAAGTTTTCAATCACGATGTCGGCTCGTCCCGCGAGTTCCTGTGCAAGGGCACGGTCCTCGTCATCACGGAAGTCGAGAACGACGTCGTGCTTGTTGCGGTTGATGCCGAGATAGTAGGTGGAAACTCCATCCCGCTCCGGCGGTGACCAGGAGCGAGTCTCGTCGCCGCCAGGGCTCTCGACCTTCACGATCGTTGCTCCGAGATCGGCCATCAGCTGCGTCGCGTAGGGACCGGCAAGCACGCGGGAGAAGTCCGCAATGAGCAAACCGGCCAGCGGGCCACCTGCGCTCACCGCCGGGCCACACTCTGGGGTCTCCTCGGTGGCGTCGCTTGCCGGCGCTGTCGGCATCATTGTTGCTCCTGACATTTCGGACGATTGTCCGTATCGCGGTACTCCATTCAATCGCCGCGTTCGCCATACGTCAAGAGGCAGTCCTGGAGATGTTATTCTTCCCATCTTCTGTGTAGAGTCGAAAATCGGACAGTTGACCGAGGAGGATCATGCGCGACAGCACAAGTCCTGAGTTCATCGAGGCGATTGCGCGAGGACTCGACGTTATCCGCGTGTTTGGCACGCGAGGGCAGCCGCTAAGTCTTAGCGACATCGCCAGCGAAGCAGAGCTCGCGCGTCCGACGGTGCGGCGCATCCTGTTGACGCTTGCCGAACTTGGTTACGTACGAAACCAAGACGGTCTCTTCTCGCTCACACCTCATGTGCTGGATCTCGGCATGGCGTACGTCTCAGCGAGCAGCATCTGGGAGTTGACTCGCCCGCACCTCACCAGCCTGAGCTCGTCCCTCGGGCAGTCGTGCTCGATCGCTCAACTTGAGGGCTCGGACATCATCTATGTATCGCGCGTAGCGGTACCGAAGCTGGTGACGCTATCTGTCTCGATCGGCACTCGCTTTCCCGCACTTTGCACGTCACTCGGAAAGGTGCTGCTGGCCGCTCTGCCCACCGACGAGCTCCACCGAACGCTGGCGATTCCCTCCCGCTCTGGCGTGACGCCTTCGTGGCAGCCAGAACCTGACGAGATTGATGCAGTTCTGCGAGAGGTCCGGGCAACAGGGTGGGCGGTCACTGACCAGCAGCTTGCACCGGCTATCCGCTCTGTCGCCGCCCCCATTCGCAATGGTTCCGGCACTGTGGTTGCCGCTGCCAATGTCAACGCGCATGCTCTCGAGACGAGCGTTGACACGCTCGTCGATGACTATTTGCCACAGCTTCTCGCCGCTGCAGGAGCGATAAGCGCAGACTGGGCGCGCCTGGAAAGCCGCCCGCTGGCCGAGGTCGGCTGATGAGACGCCTTCTCGTCGTCATCGCGAGCACGCGTCCTGGGCGAGTCGGCCCCGCCGTCGGGGACTGGGTTGTGACGCGCGTACACGAACACGGAGGGTTCGAACTCGACATCGCCGACCTTGCGCAGCTGCAGCTTCCGTTCCTCGATGAACCAGCACACCCTCGCCTTCGCACATACAGCAACCAGCACACCCGGCTCTGGAGCGAGCAGGTCGAGCGAGCGGACGCTGTCATCTTCGTGATGCCCGAGTACAACCACAGCTTCACGGCACCACTCAAGAACGCCCTCGACTTCCTCTTCCACGAGTGGAACGACAAGCGTGTCGGCTTGGTCAGCTACGGCGGTCTCGCAGGAGGGACGCGCGCCGTCGTCGCCGTGCAGCCCGTGCTCGCGAATCTGGGAATGCGCGGCGTCCACAGCAACGTCGAGATTGCCTGGGTAGCAGAGCATGTCACAGACGGCGTGTTCACCGCGACCGAGCGTCACGAGCGTGCCCTCGCGGCGCAGCTCGACGAGCTCGCAGTTGGCCAGGGGCAGCACGGGTAACTCGGTCCAAATACGACGGAGCGGTGGCGCGGCGCACCAGCGCTCCATCGGACGTCTCGATGCAGATCTCGACATGAGCATCGACCTTGCCCCACCGAACAATCTGAGCAAAATCACTCATTGATGGCACGCTCTCGGCAGGTGTGTTCACTGGGGATCGGTCAATGGAAAAAGTACGACACCATCACGATCTACGCCGTTACCAGCGTCAGTCGTGTCGCATAGGCAAATCGTTGATGATCTCACTCTGCGGTTTGGCTACGCTGATCGCCCCCCAGCATCCACGCAAAAGAACCGGCTGCGATCGCCGTGAGCGTCGCAGCCGGTCTTCTGAGCAGCTTCTAGCTTCAGCCGCCGAGCATCGCCGTGATCGGCCCGCGGACGAAGTACAGCACGAAGCCGGCAGCGACGAGCCACAGCAGCCAATGCACCTTGCGGGCGCGACCCGACGCCGCGTTGACGATCGCCCAGCTGATGAAGCCGACGCCGATTCCATTCGAGATCGAGTATGTCAGAGGCATGGTGACGATCGTCAGAAATGCAGGAAGAGCGACAGAGAACTTCGTGAAGCTGATCGACTTGATCTGAGCCATCATCATCGCACCGACAACGACGAGGGCAGCCGCACCAACTTCCATCGGCACAACAGCCGTGAGCGGTGTGAGGAACATCGATGCAAGGAACAACAGTCCTGTGATGACGCTGGCGAAGCCCGTGCGCGCGCCTTCACCAACACCCGCAGCCGAGTCGACGAACACGGTGTTCGACGAGCCAGACGTGGCGCCACCAGCGATTGCGCCGGCACCTTCGACAATGAAGGCCGCACGCAGGCGAGGGAACGTTCCGTCTTTGTGGGCGAGACCTGCCTGCTTCGCGAGCCCAGTCATTGACCCCATCGCGTCGAAGAAGTTCGTGAACACGAGTGTGAACACAAGCATTGTTGCGGCAAGCACGCCGATTCGTTCAAACGAACCAATGAGATCAAACTCACCCACGAGCGAGAAGTCCGGAATCGAGACGATCTGCGACGGAAGCGCGGGCACGTTCAGGTGCCATCCACCCTCTGCCCCCGGCTGGAGCTTGAAGATCGCCTGCGCAACGATCGCCAGAATCGTTGAAGCGATCATTCCGATCAGGATGCCACCCGGCACCTTGCGTGCAACGAGAATGCCGATGAGCAAGAGGGCGATGACGAAGATCGCGGTGGGCAGGGTGGTGAGGCTGCCACCGCTCCCGAGCTGCACGGGAACACCGGAGCCTGCCGTGACGAATCCCGAGTCGATGAACCCGATAAACGCGATGAACAGTCCGATGCCGACGGTGATGGCGGCCTTGAGTTCCTTCGGCACTGCACGGAAGATCGCTGTGCGCGCCCCGGTTGCCCCGAGCAGAACGATGATCACACCGTTGATGATGACCAACCCCATCGCCTCGGGCCACGTCACATCATGGATGACCGAGACGGCGAGAAACGAATTGATGCCAAGCCCTGCGGCAAGGCCGAACGGAAGATTCGCCACAACACCGAAGAGCAGCGTGATCACGCCGGCGGTGAGTCCGGTGACCGCGCCGACCTGCTCGGCCGGGAGCCACCCACCGGCAACGTCGGTCGCAGCGGCATCTGCGGAGAAGCCTCCGAGAATCAGGGGGTTCAAGATGACGATGTAGGCCATCGTGACGAAGGTGACGATTCCGCCGCGGAACTCGCGAGCGAGGGTCGAGCCACGCTTCGTAATCTCGAAGAATCTGTCAAGTGCTGACCGAGGAACGGCGTTCTGGTCGTCATCGTCACCGTGGGACTGAGTATGTGTTCGAGTCTGAGTCATTGTCGTCTCCCTCAGTACTCGATGCGTGAGGCAGTGTTGCCCCACTCGATGAACGGAGCAGTTCTTGTCGGGTCATCGAGGGGAATGAACGAGACGGGAAGCATGCTCTCGCGCACATCGGGCTCGTCGAAGAAGCGGTAGAACGCCGCGTCGTCGAACCCTGCGTCGGCGGCATCGACCCGGTTCGCCGCAAAGACAACGCGGTCGAGACGAGCCCAGAGTGACGAGGCAAGGCACATGGGGCATGGCTCGCAGCTCGTGTAGAGAACGGCGCCGCTGAGATCGAACGTTTCCGTTCCCGTGCATGCGGCTCTGATTGCCGAGACCTCGGCGTGAGCGGTGGGATCGAGGCTCGCCGTTACACGGTTGACGCCCTCGAATTCCTGACCATCTGCCGTGACAATCAGAGCGCCGAACGGGCCGCCCTGCTTTCTCACATTCTGTGTAGCAATGTCGATTGCGCGCGAGAGGTATGCCTCATCGCGTTGTGTACTGGTTTGAACGGTCATCGTCGTCCGTCACCTTCCTATAGGGAAACCGGACGACGCAGGGTGTGAAAATGGCTCAACATCGACCGGAACAGTGAATTTCGTTGAATCGCATTTGTCACGGTAATCATCATCGACGAGCGTGTTGCGGGCGGGTATGAATCTAACAGCAACATGTTCCCATGTCGAGTCTTTTTGAAATCTTTATTTTGAATAGTGGAAACTTAGTCTTCTCACGGTGTTACTGTGGGGAGCCGTACCGGAGGTGGATGTGACCGATATTTCTCAGACCGAGAGCAGCTCAGGTGCCCGGTCCACCCCGCTGTCGCTGCCGATGCCGACACTCCGCCGCCCGGACGAGCCCGGCGCCCCATTCGACGTTGACCGTCGTGGTCGACGCCTGCGCGATCTGCGCATTTCGGTAACGGACCGGTGCAACTTTCGGTGCGTGTATTGCATGCCGAAGGAGATCTTCGGTCGCGACTACGCATTTCTCGAACGCGACGAGCTGCTGTCGTTCGAAGAGATCACCCGAATCGCTCGGGCGGCCGCCCGCGGAGGCGTGCAGAAGATTCGCCTCACGGGCGGAGAGCCTCTGCTGCGTCGCGGCCTTGAGCGCCTCGTCGAGATGCTCGCGGAGATTCGCACGCCCGAGGGCGAGCCGCTCGATATCGCACTCACCACGAATGGCTCAGCGCTCGCGGTCAAAGCCGATGCGCTGAAAGCGGCGGGCCTTGACCGCGTCACCGTCTCGATCGACTCTCTCGACGAGCAGACCTTCCAGAGCATGAACGACGTTAAGTTTCCTCTCGCGCGCGTGCTCGACGGCCTGGAGGCGGCGCATACGGCGGGACTCGGCCCGATCAAGGTGAACATGGTCGTGAAGAAGGGCGTGAACGATCACGACATCGTTCCCATGGCCCGATATTTCAAAGACACGCCCTACGTGCTTCGATTCATCGAATACATGGATGTCGGATCGACAAATGGCTGGCGGCTCGACGACGTCATTACAGCAGACGCGATCGTCTCACGAATCTCCTCCGAGATGCCGCTTGAGCCACTCGACCCGACCACGCCCGGGGAGACAGCCACCCGCTGGCGCTACGCAGACGGCACGAACGAGATCGGTGTGATCGCGTCGGTGACGCAGGCCTTCTGTTCGACCTGCACGCGCGCTCGCATCTCAACCGAGGGCCAGCTCTTCACCTGCCTGTTCGCCGACGCCGGATACGACCTCAGGGGACTTCTGCGTGCTGACTGCACAGACGAAGAGCTCGACGGTGCGCTGCGCGGCATCTGGGCAAGCCGAACAGACAATTATTCCGAGCGGCGAACGAGCCTCACCCCAGGGTCGCGCCGCAAGATCGAGATGTCGTACATCGGCGGCTGAACGCTCACGACGTGGCGTGAGCGTTCAGCCTCACGAGCGTTCGTCGTCATCCGCTCGAGCGCGCACCGTCTGCACTTCAATGCCCTGAGTATTGAGCAGGCGGCCGCCCACGACATGGTCGCCCTCTTCGAGCAGCTCAAGCACGTCTTCCGACACGTATCGGGCCGGGGTCGACGCAACGACGCTTCCTTCGCTCGTCGAACGTCGACCAATGTGGTTGAAGACCACGTTCAGCAGAACGGCCATGACTGTCGCCGAACTGATTCCGGACTGGAAGATCACCTGGAACCAGCTCGGGAAGTTTGCGTAGATGTCGGGCTGAACAAGCGGGAGCATTCCGAACGAGAGCGAGATGGCGATGATGATCAAGTTCAGGTTGTTGCGGTAGTCCACTTTGGACAGCGTGTTGATTCCACTCGCCGCAACCGTTCCGAACAACGCGATCCCCACCCCACCGAGAACCGGCGTCGGCACGGCAGCCACCACACGGCCTAGCACGGGAAGCACACCCAGCACGACAAGGACGACTCCTCCGGCAGCGACGACGAAGCGACTCGACACCTTGGTTATCGCGACAAGGCCTACGTTCTGCGCGAAGGCACTCTGAGTGAAGGAGTTGAAGATGGGCGAGACGGCACTCGAGAGCATGTCGGCCCTCAGCCCGGCGGCGATTCGCTTGGAATCCACCTTCGTGCGCACAATCTCACCGACAGCGAGAATGTCGGCCGTCGTCTCGGTGAACGTGACAAGAATGACGATCAGCATCGAGATGATTGCCGCGACGTCGAACGTCGGCATGCCGAAGGCGAATGGTGTCGGAATGGCGAAGATCGGCCCGGTAAACACATCAGAGAAATCGGCCATTCCAATCAAGGAGGCGATGATCGTTGACAGCACGAGCGACAGCAGAATCGACAGGCGCGAGAGGGCAGGGGTGCCGAACTTTGACAGAACGATGATGAGCCCGAGCGACAGCGCGGCGAGACCGATGTTTGCCGCAGAGCCGTAGTCCGGAGCATCCGGGCTGGCACCCATCGCCCACCCGGCGGCAACGGGAAGAAGCGACATGCCGATGGCGGTGATGACGACGCCGGTCACGACGGGAGGGAAGAACTTGACGATCATGGCGAAGAATGGCGCGATGATCAGCCCGATCACCGACGACGCGATCACGGCGCCAAAGACACGAGGAAGGCCTCCCCCGCCGTCAAGGATCGCCATCATCGTGGCGACGCCCGAGAATGAAACGCCCTGAACCAGAGGGAGCTGCGAGCCGAAGAACGGCACACCGAGCGTCTGAAGGATCGTCGCAAGGCCTCCGATGAAGAGGCAGCACGCGATCAAGACCCCGATCTCTGCCGTTGAGAGCCCTGCAGCCTGCCCGACCACGAGCGGCGGCGCGATGATGCCGCCATACATCGTGAGCACGTGCTGAATGCCGTACATGATCGTCGGCCAGGCCTTCAGCCGTTCGTCCTCTGGACGCACGGGGGCGTCTGCCGTGACATTTCGTGAACGCGACCGACTCATTGCGCTGACTCCTTTGTCCGCAACTCTTTCCAGATTCCACAAGGCGAGAATCCGTTTTCAATGGATTGTGTTGAGTGAACCAGTGACAGGGCAGGCTGTCAAGAGCCTTCTCGCTATCGCACGAGGGGAAGATTACGGCACAATCGGAAGGCTGATGCGAAATATCGTGCTTCCCGGCTCGCTTGCAACGCTCGACTGCCCACCATGCGCGGCAACGACCCCCTGAACGATCGCGAGACCGAGTCCTGTGCTCCCCGTTGTTCGCGCTCGAGAGGAGTCTCCACGCACAAAGCGCTCGAAGACGGTGTCGATGACCCCAGCATCAATGCCTGGCCCGTCGTCGGCGACGGAGATGACGGCGCGATTGTCGCCTGTGATCGACAAGTCTGTTGTGACGAGCGTGCCTGCCGGAGTGTGTACACGGGCGTTCGCGAGCAGATTGGTCACCACCTGAAAGAGACGGCCATGATCGCCCCGCACAATCACCGGATGCTCCGGAATGGAGACCTGCCAGTCGTGGTCGCCCGCAGCGGCACGGGCATCGGACACAGCATCCTGAACGAGCTCCGCCAGATCAACATCGGCATCGTCAAGCTGACGCCCCTCATCGAGTCGCGCGAGAAGCAGAAGGTCTTCGACGATGTCTGTCATTCGGTGAGACTCAGACTCGATCCTCCCAAGCGCATACGCGGTGTCGTCTGGAATCGTCTCACCGCTCATGCGCGTCAATTCTGCATAGCCGCGGATCGAGGCGAGAGGGGTACGCAGCTCATGGCTGGCATCAGAGACGAAGCGGCGCACCTTGTCTTCGCTGCGCTGCCTCGCCTGAAGAGCATTCGACACGTGTTCAAGCATGCGATTGATCGCCGTTCCGACGCGCCCGACCTCAGTGTGAGTGTCTGTGTCTTCCTCGGGCACCCTCACGGCGAGCGCGACATCGCCCCGGTCGAGCGTCATCGTCGACACCGTCGTCGCCGCCGACGTGACGCGCTCGAGCGGGCGAAGCGTCAGGCGCACAAGACCATAGGCGCCAGCTCCCGAGAGCACAAGGGCACCCAGCGCGACGATTGCGACGACAAGAACGAGTTCGGAGATCGTGGATTCGATGTCGTAGAGAGGCAGCCCGACAACGATCGACACACGGGAAGAGAGAGGTACGGCGACCACACGGTAATTGCCCAACGCGGCACCGAGGTAGATGCTCTCGGGCCGCGGGCCCACGTTTTCGGATTGGAGTGCATCGAGCTGCGATGAGTCAAGAAGCGGGCTGTTGAGATTCTGGTCGAGGTACGCCCCAGCCACAATCGAATCGTCGACCCGCACGGCGCCAAGGGTTCCAACCGACTGCCCGAGCGAGCTGATGAAGTCGGGACTCGAATCAGATCCCGGTTCATCATGGCCAAGGGATGCCGCCGATCGCGATGCCGCTTCGACGAGCTGCTTGTCAATGCGGTTCAGCAGAATGGACTGCAGGCTGAAGACGCTCACCAATCCGATCACGAGGGCAGAAAGCGTGATGAATGCCACCGTTGCGAGCACGAGCGTGCGACGCAGCGGGCGCGGCTGGTGGCGCGGTTGGTGACGCTCCATATCAGACCGCCTTCAGCATGTAGCCGGCCCCTCGAACAGTGTGGATCATCGGCTCGCGTCCCGCGTCGATCTTCTTGCGCAGGTACGAGATATACAGCTCGACAACGCTCGCTTTGCCGCCGAACTCGTAGCTCCACACGCGGTCGAGAATCTGCGGCTTGCTCAGCACCCGGCGCGGATTGCGCATCAGATAGCGCAGCAGCTCGAACTCTGTCGCCGTCAGCTCAATGGGCTCGTCGCCGCGCGTCACCTCGTAGCTGTCTTCGTCGATCTCCAGGTCGCCAACGGTGATGATCGAGTCCGAGGCGAGTGCCGACTGCGCGGCTCGCCTGATCAGACTGCGCAGTCGAGCGACAACCTCCTCGAGACTGAAGGGCTTGGTCACGTAATCGTCGCCCCCAGCCGTCAAGCCGGCGATGCGGTCATCGAGTGCATCCTTTGCCGTCAGAAAGAGCACGGGAACGTCATCGCCGTCAGCACGCAGCCTGTGCAGAACGGACATACCGTCGAGATCGGGAAGCATGATGTCGAGAACAATCACATCGGGGCGAAACTCACGGGACTTCGCGAGAGCCTCATGCCCTGTCGCCGCCGTCTGCACATCCCAACCCTCGTAGCGCAGAGCCATCTTGATCAGATCGGTCAGACTCGCCTCGTCGTCAACGGCGAGTACCCGGATCGGCGTGCCATCGGCACGGGTCAGCTTCGTCGTCACGGGTTCGGATGCTGCGGGATACATGCTCATATCTCCAGTATCCGCGGTTGCCTATGCGTTTCCTATGAACGAGCATCATGCGCGCCGGGCATGCCTCACGTTCCCTTCGGAGCAGCCTCCTGGGAGCTCGCCGTGAGTATGGGCTCCGGGAGGAAAATTAGTTGCTCATGGTCAACTATAAATCTATTGTTGACGAATACAACGATCTTATTCTCTGGAGCTCCCCCGCGTGACAACTTCTTCCACCGCCGTATCCCCAGCCGCCCCGCCGGCAAATATGACACACCGTGACAAGCTGCAGGCTCTCTCCGGCCTGCTCACCGGCATGTTCGTGGCGATTCTCTCCGGAACCGTCGTGAGCAGCTCACTCCCGGTGATCATCGCCGACCTGGGCGGCACCCAGGCTTCCTTCACCTGGGTCGTGACAGCGACCCTGCTCGCGACAACCGTGTCGACGCCCATCTGGGGCAAGCTCTCCGACATCACAAACCGCAAGCTGCTCATTCAGATCGCTCTGGTCATCTTCGTGTCGGCATCGGCGGCCGCTGGTTTCTCGCAGGACCCGGCGACACTGATCACCTGCCGTGTCTTCCAGGGTCTCGGCGCTGGGGGGCTCACCTCACTCAGCCAGATCATCATGGCCGACATACTCAGCCCCCGCGAACGCGGAAAGTACATGGGGCTGTTCGGCGCGGTGATGGGAGTCGGCACGATCGGTGGCCCGCTCGTCGGCGGTTTCCTGACCGACGGCATCGATTGGCGCTGGAACTTCTTCGTCGGCGTTCCCTTCGCAATCATCGCGATCATTCTGCTTCAGAAGACCCTCCACCTCCCTCACCGTCCCAAGGCGCGCGTCAGCATCGACTATCTGGGCACCGTGCTGCTGGCCGGTGGCGTCTCGCTTCTGCTCATCTGGGTGAGCCTCGCGGGCAGCGAGTTCGACTGGTGGAGCACACAGACCGTGATCATGGTTGGCGGGTCGCTTGCGATCATCGCGGCATTCTTGGTCGTCGAGTTCAGGGCAGCCAATCCGATCATCCCTCTCAAACTCTTCAAGAACCGCACGTTCACGCTTGCCGTGGTCGGAAGCATCTCCGTCGGCGTCGCCATGTTCGGCACATCGGTATTCCTCAGCCAGTACATGCAGCTTGCCCGCGGCGCGACAGCGACAGAGTCCGGCCTCATGACGATCCCGATGATCGGCGGGATGCTGATTTCGTCCACGGTCGTCGGCATGATCATTACACGCACGGGCAGGTGGAAGCGGTACATGGTCGCAGGCTCCATCTCCCTCACCATCGGCATGGTTCTGATGAGCACGATTCGGTATGACACAAACTTTGTGCTCGTGTCTTTCTATATGGTGCTGCTCGGCGCTGGCGTCGGCATGATCATGCAGAACTTGGTTCTTGTCGTGCAGAACGCCGTCGATCCGTCAGAACTCGGCGTCGCCAGTTCTGGCATAGCCTTCTTCCGCAGCCTCGGCGGCACTGTCGGCATCTCGGCCCTTGGCGCTGTGCTCGGTTCGCAGGCAACGAGCCTTCTCGCTGACCGAAAAGACGATTTGATGGCTGCCATCATGGCGCTCGGCGAGAAGGGTGCCGCCGTCGCCGACCAACTAGCGGGCGGTCAGCTTCCCGCGATGAAGGAGCTTCCCGAGAACGTTCGCGTGATCATCGAATCCGTCTACGGGCACGCTGTGGCCGATATCTTCCTCGTCGCCGCTCCCCTGGCGATCATTACGATCTTGGCTGTCGCATTCCTGCCCAACCTGCCACTCAACGACAAGACGAACCACGAGCGTCTGGCCGAGACTCCGACAGACGAAGCAGGCGAAGAGATCGCTCAGCTTGCCGAGGCCGCTGTCGCCGCCGAGCCGCGCACCGGGCAGCTTGAGATCGTGAACCCTGAGGATGGAGACCGAAAGGACCATCGCTAGGATGTTGGCCATGGCGGACAAGCACGAGAGCACGGAATCCGACCACGACGCCGCGATCGGCGACGTCGAGCAGGCGTTCGGCACGATGTACACGCAGATACGTCGTGTGATGATTCGGCGCGCAGAGACGGTGCATCCTGAGCTGACGGTCTTCGGCTTCAAGATTCTCCGTGAGTTGAACCGTGACGAAACCCTGCAGCAGGGGGTGCTCGCCGAGAGGCTCCTTTCGGACAAGGGTGCCGTCAGCCGCGTTGTGCGACAGCTCGAAGATCTCGAGCTCATCACCCGCGTCCCCGATCCCGCAGACAGACGAGCTCAACTCGTGCGTCTCACGGAGAAAGCACACGTCGCGCTCGACTCCGTTGCGGAAGACAATCGGTCGGTGTTGCGAGCGCGCCTGTCTCTCTGGGAGATCGACGAGATCCGGCGTCTGCGCGATCTTTTGGGAAAGCTCAACGAGACAATGGCCGAACGGGAACACGAGCACCGCGGCGAACGTTGAGGCCAGCATGGAGATCGTGCTGTATACCTCTGCGTTTTGTGCGCCCTGCGCGGCGGCTCGGCGGGCCGTGGCCGATGTTCAGAGCCTCGTTCCGTGGGTGACCGCGACCGAGAGGGATGTCGTTGCGAACGAAGCGCAAGCTGAGGCCGACGGCATCGACGCGACGCCGACGCTGCTGATTCACTCGCCCAGCGGTCGCGAGGTGTTCCGCGCTCAAGGCGCACCGCGTACCGATCAGCTTCTCACCGCCCTTGCGATGCACAGTGACGCTGCGTGAGGCACGCATGCGTGAGGCGGCGATTGCCGACAGGGCGAACGCGATGATCAGAGCGGTCGCCACGCTCACACAGCCGGCCACAGAGACCAGCCCTCCACTCTGAGCAGGGTCGAGAAAGTCGTACGGATACCACCCGACTGCCTCGCCGCGCAGCATCGTGTAGCCGAGCCAGGCGACAGGAACGCCCATGATATTCCGGATGCTGCGCCAGGGCACCACGCGTCGGTGCTGCCCCACGACCCACGCGAGAGCGATGCTCAACGGTCCGACAACGTGGAGAACCTCGTTTGCCCAGCTGTCTGGAGCTGTCGAGACCGCGCGCAGCGAGATGTTGTAAACGGTGCAGGTGGTCATTGTGTACGCGACTGCCGCGATCACAAGCTGCCCGTACCATTCAGGATCGCTGTCGGAGCGCACAGCAATGACGCTTCCGATGCCGAACGTCACCGCGGCCAGGCTGTTCGACATTGTCGTGAAGTAGCTTGTGTAGTCGACGAGGTGATCGAGGGGACTCACACCCAGCAGATGTGCCGTGCGCACGAACTCGAAGCCGAGCGCAGCCATAAGGGTGAGTGCTATCGCCGCGCGGACGGCTCCTTCGCGCGCACGCATGCGCCAAGGCTATGGTGGCGGCTGCACGCGCGGTAGACCCCGAACGGGGCCTACCGTCACGCGCGAGAGAGGCTACTGGTTGCTGAACGCCGCGTCGAACGACGTCTCGGGCTGCTTCCACAGCAGAGAACGAATGTACCCAACGGCTTCCTTCGCGCCGTGCAGCCGGTCCATACCGGCATCCTCCCACTCGATCGAGATGGGGCCGTCGTAGCCGATCGCTGTCAGTGCACGGAAGGCATCTTCCCACGGCACATCGCCGTGTCCCGTCGACACGAAGTCCCAGCCGCGACGCGGATCGCCCCACGGCAGGTGTGACCCGAGCACACCCGCGCGGCCCTGCACCGGGCGCATGCGCGTGTCTTTGCAGTCCACGTGGTAGATGCGGTCGCGAAACTCCCAGATGAATCCAACGGGGTCGATCTGCTGCCACATCATGTGGCTCGGGTCCCAGTTGAAGCCGAACGCCTCGCGGTGATCAATCGCCTCGAGGGTGCGCACGCTCGTCCAGTAGTCGTACGCAATCTCTGACGGGTGCACCTCATGGGCGAATTTCACACCCTCGGCGTCGAACACGTCGAGAATCGGGTTCCACCGCGCAGCGAAATCTTCGTACCCCTCGTCGATGACGCTTGCGGGAACGGGAGGAAACTGCGCAACGTACGGCCAGATCTTCGATCCGGTGAATCCGACGACCACGTTCACGCCGAGCTTTCGGGCGACGCGGGCCGACCGCTTCATGTCTTCGGCTGCGCGTTGCCGCACGCCCTCGGGGTCGCCATCTCCCCACGTTGACGGCCGCACAATCGCCTTGTGGCGAAAGTCGATCGGGTCGTCGCACACGGCCTGCCCCGTGAGATGGTTCGAGATCGCGTGAACGGTGAGCCCGTGGCGATCGAGAATCTCGAGGCGGCTCTTGAGGTACGCGTCGTCCTGATCGGCGCGCTCGAGGTCAAGGTGGTCACCGGATGCCGCGATCTCAAGCCCGTCGTAGCCCCACTCGGCTGCGTGCCACGCCACCTCCTCGAACGGCATGTCTGCCCATTGCCCGGTGAACAGCGTGACCGGGTGCGTCGATTCGTTGGTCATTGTGTGTCTCCTCTGTGCGTATGGCCCGCAGCTGCACCGTGCGGGAGTCGAAACATGCAGGTGCGGACATTGTGCATCGGCAGAACACTGCACCATGTCCGCAGCCGCGCACAATGTGTCGGTGCGTTCATCATGTGACCGCCGGCACGTCGACCCAGCGGGCCGTCTCGGATGCCGTCATGACGGCGTCCGTCAGGCGCACGGCGCGCAGCCCGTCGTCGAACCGCGGCAGCCCCTCGGGCGACGCGCCGCCGACAGCGGCGTAGACATCGCCCACAAAGGCGTTGAAGGCGTCTTGGTAGCCCTGCGGGTGGCCGGCGGGCACCGTGCAGAGCCGCGCGGCATCCGGGCTCAACTGGTCGGCATCACGCGGAACGATGAGGCTTCCCGAGCGCTTGCCGACCCACAGGGTTTCGGGATGCTCCTGCTCGAAGCCGAGGCTCTCGGCGCTGCCCGCGATCTCGAGCGTGAGGGCGTTCTTGCGCCCCGGGGCAGTCTGCGAGACCAGCAGCGTGCCGATCGCTCCGCCCGCGGTCTCGAGAACGACGGCGGCGGCGTCTTCCGTTGTGATCGCCTGGTGCTGCGCACGGTCGTCGAAGAAGGTGCGTGCCGTCGACGCTATGCGCGTCACGCGGTCTCCTGTGACGAACTCGATCAGATCGATGAGGTGCGAGCCGATGTCGGCGAATGCCCGAGAGCGGCCGCCCGCCGCGGCATCCACGCGCCAATTGTCGTCTGAGCTCTCGAGCATCCAGTCCTGCAGGTATGACCCGCGAATGCTCAGCACCCGGCCCGCCGCGCCCGAGGCGATGCGGGAGCGCGCGTGGCGCACGAGCGGATGGAAGCGGTAGACGAAGGGAACGGCGGCGGTCAGCCCGGATGCCGCCTGCACGAGCTGCTCGGCATCGGCAACCGTCGTCGCAAGAGGCTTCTCGCACACCACGGGAAGGCCGGCTTCGAGCACCGCGAGAGCCTGAGGCGCGTGCAGCGCGTTCGGCGTGCAGACGTGCACGACATCGACGTTGTCGACGAGCTCCTCGAGTGACTCGAAGCCGCGCTCGATGCCCAGCTCGCCTGCCACCTGCTGCGAACGCTCGGGCGACGATGCGACGACACCGGCGAGCGTCGCTCCAGCGCTTCGCGCCGCGCGGGAGTGCACGGCGGCCATGAAGCCGCCGCCCACGATCCCCACGCGCAGGGCGGCGCTCATCGGGAGATCACTGCCTGGCGCGGGTCCCATCCTTCCGGAAGGGCGGGCTGCAGCTCGACAGTGCTCTGGATCTCGATGGCCGTGTGCGACTGCGCCGACTCGATCGTCGAAACCATCACGTCGAGCACGTGGAACGCCTGCTCTCCCGACGCGCGTTCAGGCCGGTCTTCGCGAATCGCCTGAGCGAGCTCCGCGACGCCCGTGCCGCGCGAGGTCGTCGTTCCCGTCGACGCGATCGTCTCGATGTCGTCGCCTCCGCGGTGAACGATCAGGTCGCCCTCGAACGTATTGGGGTCGGGCACGACGAGAGTCCCGTCGACGCCGGCCACCTCAAACTGGGTGCGGCCGAGCTTCGAGTCGAAGCTGAAGATGCTCTGGGCCGTCTGCCCGCTCGCAAACTCGTACATGGCGGCGACGTGGGTGGGCACGGTCACCTCGAAGCTCTCGCCCGCGCGCGGGCCCGAGCCGATCACGCGCGTTTCGCGCGCCTTCGACGCCGTCGCCGTGACGCGCGAAATCGGGCCGAACAGCTGCACGAGGGTTGTGATGTAATACGGACCGATGTCGAAGAGCGGCCCTGCCCCCTCCTGAAAGAGAAAGTCCGGGTTCGGGTGCCACGACTCGGGCCCGGGGCTCTGCATGAGCGTGAGTGCCGTGAGTGGGGTTCCGATTGCACCCGAATCGAGAAGCCGCCGAGACGATTGGATGCCCGATCCGAGAATCGTGTCGGGCGCCGTGGCTACCCGCTTGCCTGCGGCATGTGCCGCCTCGAGCAGTCTCTTTCCCGACTCCCGGTCGAGGGCAAACGGCTTCTCGCTCCACACGTGCTTGCCCGCGGCGAGCGCCTGCAGCGCCACCTCGACGTGCACGACGGGGATCGTGAGGTTCACGACGATCTCGATCTGGTCGTCTGCGAGCAGCTCGTCCACGGTTCCGGATGCCGCAATGCCGAAGGTCTGCGCTTGCGATGCGGCACGGTCGGTGTCGATGTCGGCGACGAACCGCACATCGAGATCGGGGAACGTCGTGAGATTCTCGAGGTACTGGGTGCTGATTGTTCCGGCGCCGATGACGCCGACTCCGACGCGGCTCACGCGCTGGCTCCGCTCTCGAGCGAGGTCAGATACGCGAGGCTGTCGACGACAGCCTCGAAGCGGTCCCCGCGCGAGTCGTCAAGCTCGATCACGCGCATCGCGTTCGGAGCCGCTGCGAGAATTGCGGGAATGTCGAGCGAGCCGCTGCCCACCGCCACCTGGTCCTTCGTCTCGGCAGTTCCGGGTCCGTCTTTCACGTGAATCGCGACAACGCGATCACCGAGGCGACCGAGCAGTTCAACGGGGTCTGCACCGCCGACGGCAACCCAGTACGTGTCGACCTCGAGCACAACGGCGGGGTCGAGAAGCCCGGCAAAGTACTCAAGCGCTGTGACGGCCTCGATGGTGCTCTCGATCTCGTGCGCATGGTTGTGGTAGCCGACAGTGATGCCGTGCTCCGCGGCGACCTGAGCCGCCTCGTTGAGACGACGCGCGGTCTCGGCAACGCCTTCCGCGCTTGTCCAGTTATCGGGGCCGACGAACGGATCGATCACCGTTGACATGCCGATGGATGCCGCGGCGCGGGCCACCTCGGCAATGCTGCCGTCCGCGATGAACCCCTGATGGGTCGTCGGCGCGGCGAGCTTCGTCGACGCGAGGGCATCGGCGAGGTCGGGAAATTTCGTGAAGGCGAACGGCTCGACCGTGTCGAAGCCGGCGTCAGCAAGGCGGCGGAGCGTGCCGGGCAGATCCTCGGTGATCGCTTCTCGCACGGTGTAGAGCTGCACTGATATTGCGGACGTAGTCACGGTTCTCCTCGCTGAGCGGTGGCGGTTGTGCCTGTGGCCTCTATTTAATGACTACTTTTGATTACTGTCAAGCAGAAGTTGAATATTCGTCGCCAGTAGAGACGTATGGTTTACTCAAAACATGGTGAACGTCTCAGGACACACGGCGCCGAGAGCCACGTCGACAGGTGACCTGCTGCAGATACTGCGCGATCGCGTTCCGCGCACGAAGGCCGAGATCGCCGCCCTCACCGGACTGTCGCGCTCAACCGTCTCCGCTCGCGTCGACGCGCTGCTCGCGCGAGGACTCGTCGAGCCGGCGGGCGAAGCGACGTCGTCTGGCGGGCGGCCTCCCTCTCGCATCGCCTTCGCACCGGCATCCCGCCTCGTGATCGGAATCGACATTGGCGCGACCCACGGCATCGTCGCCGTGGCCGATCTCGCCGGCAGCATCCTCGCCGAGAGCTCCTCCCGGCTTCACGTCACCGACGGGCCAGAACCCGTGCTTGAGTGGGCCACGACAGAGGCACTCACGCTGCTGCGCTCGATCGATCGCGACGTCGCCGATCTGCTCGGTGTCGGCGTCGGCCTTCCCGGCCCCGTCGAGCACTCAACTGGGCTGCCCGTGAACCCTCCGATCATGCCGGGCTGGGACCGCTTCGACGTGCCCGGCTTCGTGCGAAGCCGAATTCCCGTCGCTGTGCTCGTCGACAACGACGTCAACATTCTCGCGCTGGGCGAGCACGCCATGTCGTGGCCCGATTCCGACGAACTCATCTTCGTTAAGGTGGCAACGGGAATCGGCGCCGGAATCATCATGGGCGGAAAGCTGCAGCGCGGCGCCCGCGGTTCAGCCGGCGATCTCGGCCACCTCCGCCTCCCCCACGCGGAGGCTCAGGGCTCCCCCGACCTTGAAGACGTCGCGGGCGGCCCGGCCATCGCGGCGAAGCTCGGCGGCACGACAAGCTCCGATGTGATCGATGCTGTGCGAGCACGCGACGGTCAGGCGTTCGAGGCAGTGCGGCAGGCCGGGCGCGATGTCGGCGAGGTGCTCGCGGGCGTCGTCAACCTGCTCAACCCCTCGGTGATCGTTGTCGGTGGCAGCATCGCGCGGGCGGGCGAGCACCTGATCGCGGGAGTTCGCGAAGTCGTCTACCGTCGCTCGATCCCCCTCGCCACCCAAGATCTTGCGATCGTCACCTCACGCGGCGGCGAATCCGCCGGCGTTCTCGGCGCGGCGATTATGGTGATCAACAGCGTTCTCGCGCCAGAGAATTTCGACGCTGCCCTCCAGCTACCAACACCATCAGAAAGAAGTGAACGATGAGCCACGTTTCTGCCGCCCCGATGCGGGTCGGAGTTGTCGGCCTCGGCTGGGCCGGCCAACAGCACATGAATGCCTATCACGACAGTGACGACGTGCAGCTCGTTGCCATCGCCGGGCAGGAAGACGACGCACTCGCCGAGCTCGGCGAACGGTTCGGTGTGACGCGGCGGTATCACGATTGGCAAGACCTCATCGGGAGCGGCGATCTCGATGCCGTCAGCGTCGCGGTCCCCACCTTCCTGCACGCACCCATCACGGTCGCCGCTCTCGATGCGGGCATTCACGTGCTCTGCGAGAAGCCGATCGCACGCGACGCGACCGAAGCCCAGACGATGGTCGAGGCAGCGCAGCGGGCAGGGCGCGTGCTCGAGATCGCTTTCAACCACCGTCGCCGCGGCGACATCGAGGCGTTGAAGGATGCTGTCGACGACGGCCTCATCGGGCGGCCCTACCACGGTCGCGCCACGTGGATGCGGCGATCGGGAATTCCCTCGCTCGGCAGCTGGTTCACGAACCGCAACATGGCCGGAGGCGGCCCGCTTGTCGACCTCGGCGTGCACGTACTCGATTACTCGCTCCACCTCTTCGGAGAGCCGCGCGTCCTCGCCGTCTCTGCCGTGACGCATGCCGAACTCGGGCCGCGCGGTCGCGGCGGCGCCCCGGACTCCAAGCAGAACACCGGATCGGCATTCGAGGTCGAAGACCTCGCATCGGCGCTGCTCCGCCTCGAGGGCGGCGGCTCGCTGATTCTGGAGACCAGCTGGGCGGCCTATCGTGAAGCAGGCGATGAGTTCGGCATCACGCTCTATGGAACCGAGGGGGGTGCCGACCTTCGCGTGATCGACTACAGCCCCTCCGGTCAGCTGACCATCTATCGCGACAATGACGACGGAGTCGACGATCGGGTCGTCACCGCCGACCCCGGCCGCGCTCACGTCGCCGTCGTCGAGCGATTCCTCGAGCATGTGCGAGACCCGGAGAGCTGGGCTGAACACGACGGGCGCATCGGGCGGGAACGCGCCCGCGTGATCGACGCCTGTTATGAATCCGCAGCGACGAGCGCAGAAGTCGTCATTCGACGTTCCGACGACCCCCCGCACAGCCAACACGAAAGGAGCAGATGAATGAGCACGATCAAAGTACTCGTGTGGAACGAGGGCGTGCACGAACGCACCCAGTCCGAGATCGCAGAGATCTACCCTGACGGCATTCACGGCGCCATCGCCTCCGGGCTCGCCGAGCTGCTCGGGTCGGCGGTCACCGTGCAGACTGCCGTCTTGTCTGACCCAGAGCACGGCCTCAGCGCCGACGTGCTCGAGCAGACGGATGTGCTGCTGTGGTGGGGACACATCGCTCACGACGAGGTGTCTGACGAGGTCGTTGAGCGCGTGAGACAGCGAGTGCTCGGCGGCATGGGGCTTCTGGTGCTGCATTCCGGTCACTTCTCGAAGATCTTCACCCGCCTGCTCGGCACGACCTGCTCGCTCGCCTGGCGCAACGACGGCGAACGAGAACTCGTGTGGACCGCCGCGGGTCGCCACCCAATCGCCGAGGGCGTCGATCACCCCATCATCATCGACAAACAAGAGATGTACGGTGAGCCTTTCGACATCCCGACGCCAGATGACGTGGTCTTCATCAGTTCATTCAGCGGAGGCGAGGTGTTCCGCTCGGGCGTCACCTTCACGAGAGGCCGCGGTCGCATCTTCTACTTCAGCCCTGGCGACCAGGAGTACCCCGTGTACTTCCACCCGCAGGTGCGGCGCGTTCTCGCCAACGGCGTGCGCTGGGCGGCAGAGCCGGCTCTCGCAGCGCCCAACGCGATGCCGACGGTCTCAAACCCTGAACGAGGCTGGTTCGAAAAGCAGCCGCACCGAAGCTGACGTAGCCTGAAGAGACTCGAAGCCCTGTGAACCTCAGCCGATGACGGAGAAACGTGAACGACACAGCACCGACCGCGCAACCCACCCCAGCGTCAAAGCCCATACGCATCGGAATCGCCGGCTACGGCAATCTCGGTCGCGGCGTCGAGGCGGCGATCGCGAAGAACGACGACATGAGCCTCGTCGGAATCTTCACGAGACGGCCGCCGGCCAGCATCGCGCCCGTCGATCAGGCGACGTCGGTCTTCGCCATCGACGCGCTGTCCGATCACGAGAGCGCCATCGACGTGCTCATTCTCTGCGGAGGGTCCAAATCCGATCTGCCCGCGCAGGGCCCGGAGCTCGCTGGGCGGTTCAACACGGTCGACAGCTTCGACACACACGCGCGCATTCCGGAGTACTTCGCGTCGGTGGATGCGGCAGCAACGCACGCGCAGAAGACCGCGCTGATCTCCACGGGTTGGGACCCAGGCGTGTTCTCACTCAACCGGCTCTTCGGTGAAGCGCTGTTGCCAGACGGAGACACGTACACGTTCTGGGGTCGCGGGCTCAGCCAGGGGCATTCCGATGCGGTGCGCCGCGTGCCGGGGGTGGCCGATGCCGTGCAGTACACGCTGCCGTCGCGCGACGCCGTCGACGCGGTGCGCAGCGGGGTGCGTCCCACGCTGACGACGCGTCAGAAACACACACGCGAGTGCTTTGTTGTCTTGGAAGACGGCGCAAGTGCGGAGACTGTGCGGCAAGAGATCGTCACAATGCCGCACTATTTCGCCGAGTATGAAACCACTGTCACGTTCATCACAGCCGACGAGCTGGCTCGCGATCACTCGACGATGCCGCACGGCGGCTTCGTCCTGCGCAGTGGAAGCACGGGCGAGGGGCACTCCCAGGTCATCGAGTACAGTCTCGCCCTCGAGAGCAATCCCGAGTTCACAGCGAGCGTGCTCGTCGCCTATTCCCGGGCCGTTCACCGCATGAGTCAACGGAAGCAGTTCGGCGCCATCACCGTTCTCGATGTTCCCCCTGGACTGCTCTCACCCAAGGCGCCGTCGCAGCTGCGGGCAGAGCTGCTGTAACGGCAGCGAAAACACGACGCGCGGCAGGGTGTCAGCAGCATCCACCTGTCGGGGAGAGAATGGGTGAGTGCATTCTCGTCTCGCCAGCCGCATCATCGCCGATTCAAGCGACCGCGTCGGCTGGCTTCGTGCACGCTCACGCGGCATCACCGCAACCGATGTCGCCAAGCTTTCGACGCCGCACTCGATCCAGGTGGCTGCCGATGCGAAACTGCACGGCACCGGGTTCACGGGCAACGTCTACACCGATCACGGCCGACGCCGCGAACCCGAGATTGCCGCGTGGGTCGCAGCGACCCACGGCATCGAGCCGTCGTCTGCGCTGTTCCGCGCCGAGATCGAGCACCGTCATCTCGCCACTCCAGACGGCGTCGTCTCGACCCCTGACCAACGCGTCATACTCGCCGAGATCAAGACAACGACGAAAGCCTGGCGGTCGATTCCCCGCAATTACCTCCGCCAGGTGTGGTGGCAGCAGTACGTGCTCGGCGCAGAGCGCACGCTCGTCGTCTGGGAGCAGCACGACAATTTCGTGCCCATCGGCGAGGAGCCGCTCTGTCAGTGGGTTGACCGTGACGAGACGCAGATCTCGCGCCTCATCACGCTCGCGGACCAGCTCATCGACGAACTGCATCGCCGCACGTCGCGACCGGCCTGACACCGCGCGTCTGTGGCAGACTTCGGGTATGACCGAGAACGCATCTGTCCCCGATTCCATGACCGCGATCGTCGCCGATCAACCGGGCGCGGTCAACGTTCTTCGCACCGCGACGGTTCCTGTCCCGCCCACCTACATCGGCGAGATTCTCGTGAAGGTCGCCGCGGCCAGCGTCAATCCCATCGACACGAAGATTCGGTCGGGAGCGAGCCCGACGGCCGCTGCTCTCAGCTACCCCGCCACCCTCGGCCACGACTTCAGCGGCACCGTCGCGCGTTCGCCGTACGAGGCACACCCCCTCAGTGCGGGGACCGAGGTGTACGGCATGACGAGGCTCCCCCGGTACTCCGGCAGCCATGCCGAGTACGTCTCGGCGCCGACGCTCTGCGTCGCGCCGAAACCTCACACGCTCTCCCACGTCGAGGCTGCGTCCGTTCCTCTCGCTGCGCTGACGGCGTGGGGCGCCATCGTCGATGTCGCCCGCGCGCATTATGGGCAGCGCATTCTCATTCACGCCGGTGCGGGGGGCGTCGGCCAGTTCGCCGTGCAGTTCGCCCGCTTCTTCGGCGCCGAGGTCATCTCCACGGCATCCACACGCAATGTCGAGTTCGTGAGGTCGCTCGGGGCTTCGACGGTGATCGACTATACGGCCGCACGCTTCGAGAATGAGGTGTCGGAGGTCGATGTCGTGATCGATCTCATCGGCAACGCCGCGGACGCCACTGGATCACGGTCCCTGCACGTCCTCTCGCAGGGAGGGCTCTTCGTGAGCGTTCCGACCGGCTCCTTCCCCACCATGCAGGACGAAGCGGACGCTGCAGGAGTCACCGCAACGCGGTTCACCCTCACGCCGAGCGGCGACGTGCTCACGAAGATCACGCGTCTCATCGATCAGGGTGAGGTGCGCGTGCACATCGACAAGACGTTCGATCTCGCGGATGCCGCAGAAGCTCACGCTGCCGTCGAGACGGGCCACACGCGCGGCAAGGTCGTGCTCTCCGTCTGACCGGGTCAGTCGCGCAGCACGCACTGCATGACGAAATCGTCGCACCATCGTTCGCCGACCTTGAAGCGGCGGTTACCGACCACGGTGAAGCCTGACTTCTCGTAGAAGCGCACGGCCCGTGCGTTGAGTTGGTTGACGCCGAGCCAGACGCCCCGAGCACCATGCGCGAGAGCCATTTCGGCCGTGCTGCGCATCAGCGTGCCCGCTGCACCCGTGCCGTGTGCGCTCGCGCGAACGTACACCTTGTTGAGTTCCACGGCAGGGCGCGCGGTGACGGCTTCGTCGACGTGCGGGTCGCTCGGCGGGCGGTCAATGAGCAGCGTGTACCCCGCAAGAAGCTCGTCTGTCTCAGCAACCAGCACGATGTGCGTCGGATCCGTCAGATATGCCGTGAATCGTTCCGGCGACAAGTTCTCGTTCGCGAAGCTCTCGATATCGGCTCGCGGCATGTCGGGCGGGCACGCAAGTCCGAAGGTCTCGACAGCCAGTGCCGAAACCGCATTCGCGTCATTCGCGGTCGCCTGCCGAACTGCGGTCACGCTCCGTAGCTTACCGGCGATCGGCGTTGGCGACCATGGTGGGCCCCAACAGAAAGTGCCCCTGCCGTTTCTCACAGCAGGGGCACTCTCTCGTCAGACGGGATCAGAACACGTTGACGTCAAGCGGGATTCCGGGGCCGAACGTTGTCGAAACGGCACCCTTCTGAATGTAGCGGCCCTTTGAGCTCGTCGGCCTGAGCCGCACGACCTCTTCGAGAGCGGTGTTGATGTTCTCTGAAAGCTGCTCAGCCGAGAAGCTGGCCTTTCCGACGACAAAGTGAATGTTGGCGTGCTTGTCGACACGGAAGGCGATCTTTCCGCCCTTGATGTCATTGACCGCCTGCGCAACGTTCGGGGTTACGGTGCCGGTCTTCGGGTTCGGCATGAGGCCACGAGGACCAAGCACCTTTCCGAGACGGCCGACCTTGCCCATGAGCTCCGGCGTCGACACAGCGGTGTCGAAATCGGTGTAGCCCTCGGCTACCTTCTCGATGAGCTCGTCGCCACCGACCTCGTCAGCGCCCGCCTCGATGGCAGCCTCAGCTGCTGCACCGGTCGCGAACACGATGACGCGAGCAGTCTTACCCGTACCGTGAGGAAGAATGACGGTACCGCGAACCATCTGGTCGGCCTTGCGGGGGTCGACGCTGAGCTTCAGGGCCACCTCGACCGTCGAGTTGAACTTCGACGAGCCGGTCTCCTTGGCGAGCGCAACTGCCTCATCTGGTGTGTAGTGCTTTCCAGCCTCAATCTTGTCGGCTGCGGCCCTGTAGGCCTTTGACTTCTGTGCCATTTTTTCTCCTGTTGAGAACGTGGTCATCTGCGCCTGGCCGGCGCTGCCACTGATGTCTGGGGAACGAGTGTTACTCGACGGTGATGCCCATGGAACGAGCTGTGCCGGCGATGATCTTCTTCGCGGCATCGACGTCGTTCGCATTGAGGTCGGCCATCTTCTGCTCGGCGATCTCTTTCACCTGGTCCTGGGTCAGCTTTCCGACCTTGGTGGTGTGGGGAACTCCGGAGCCCTTCTTGACTCCCGCTGCCTTCTTGATGAGCTCAGCTGCCGGCGGGGTCTTGAGGATGAACGTGAACGAGCGGTCCTCGTAGACGGTGATCTCGACCGGAACGACGTTTCCGCGCTGCGACTCAGTCGCTGCGTTGTACGCCTTGCAGAACTCCATGATGTTGACGCCGTGCTGACCAAGCGCCGGGCCGATAGGCGGGGCGGGGTTGGCGGCGCCGGCGTTGATCTGAAGCTTGATCAGACCAGTAACCTTCTTCTTCGGTGCCATGTTTCTTCCTTCTTCTGGTAATCGAACTCCGCCGGATATGGCGGATGCTCTCCCGACGACCCTGGCCGGGCCGCGGTAATCCGGTCGACGCCTTGCGGCTCGACCGAGGTACTAAAGCTTTGTCACCTGATCGAAGCTGAGCTCGACCGGGGTCTCGCGCTCGAAGAGCGAGACGAGCACGGTGAGCTTGCCACTCTCAGGCTTGATCTCGCTGATCGTGCCTGGCAGGCCCGCGAACGAGCCTTCCTTGATCGTGATGGTCTCGCCGACCTCGAAGTCGATCTCTGCGGGAATCGAGCGCGAGGGCGCCTTTCCACCGCCAGAGCCGCCGCCGGACTTGGCCGGAGCAGTCTCTTTGATCTCGACGAGGCTCTTGAGCATGTTGAACGACTCTTCGAACCGCAGCGGAACCGGGTTGTGTGCGTTACCAACGAATCCTGTGACGCCAGGCGTGTGGCGAACGACGGACCAGCTGTCTTCGTTGAGCTCCATGCGAACGAGCACATAGCCGGGAACACGAACGCGGGTGACCATCTTGCGCTGGCCGTTCTTGATCTCCACCACGTCTTCCATGGGAACCTCAACCTGGTAGATGTAGTCCTCTACCTCGAGCGTTCCCTTGCGCTGCTCGATGTTCGCCTTCACTCGACGCTCGAAGCCGGCGTAGGAGTGAATGACGTACCACTTGCCGGGCATCATACGCAGCTCGGTGCGGAACTCCTGATACGGGTCGACCTCTTTCTCGGCCTCGTCGTCGGCCGACTCGGCCTCAGGCGTCGCTTCATCGCTGGATTCCGGCGTCTGTCCGAGAGCATCGAGCGCAGCGTCGAGCGAACCCTCGACGTCTCCTTCTTCGACGTGCAGCGCACGGTTCTCGGCAGGCTCAACGGCGTGCTCGTTACCGGCGAGGACGTTGCCCTCCTGGGCCTCGTCGACCTCAGACGACTGCTCAGCCGCGGTTGCCCAGTCGACGTCGTCTCGGTTTCTCTCTGACACTGAATTCATTCCATTTCTTATCGTCCGGCGCCGCCCCGCTATTCGGAAACAGGCGCCGTGTGAGGTGACCCGATCAGACCCCGGGGCTTCCGAAGGTCAGGATGACGAGCCAGCTGAAGAGCTGGTCGAGCCCGAACACAAGCGCCATCATGAAGATCACGAAGACCAGCACGACGCCTGTGTAACTCCACAGCTCTTTCTTCGTCGGGGTGACGACCTTTTTGAGTTCGTTGATGACCTGTTTCAGGAACAAAATGATCCCGGCGAAGGGTCCACGCTTTGCAGCGCGGTCTTTCTTCGCTGCAGCGACGACATCCTCGCTTGGGGTGTCGATTACTTTACGGGCCAACGTGTTACACCTTTCGTGTGTCGGTACTCACGCACCGACGCGCAGGGCGGACAGGACTCGAACCTGCAACCTGCGGTTTTGGAGACCGCTGCTCTACCAATTGAGCCACCGCCCTATGAGTGGGGTTGCACCTACTCTAGGGGTGAAATCTGCACAGCACCACTGAACCAAATGCACCCAGCCGGATGCTGAATTAGGCACAGAAAAGCTTGGCAGACTCCAACTACCTTGCATAAGTGTACGCGACGACGCAGGCATCTCCAAGCCGAGCATCCCCCATCTCGTCGCTGCCCGCGTCGATGCTCGGATCTCGAGCGATCCGCGCACACGGATGCTGCATGCGACGTCGTTACCGAGCGCGCTCTATTGCGCCGTCCACCCGCCGTCGACTCGAATTGATGTCCCCGTGATCATCCGAGAGGCGTCCTCGGCGAGGAATCTCACGGCTCCGGCGACGTCGTCCGGCCGCGCCATCATTCCCATCGGGATGCTGCCTAAGACAAAGTCTTTGAACTCGGGGTCTTCGAGGTACGCGCGGGTCATCTCGGTCTCAACGAAGGTGGGGGCGACAGTGTTCACGCGGATTCCCTCGGGCGCCAGCTCAAGAGCAAGGGCGCGGGTCATTCCTTCAATGGCCCATTTTGTTCCGCAGTAAAGTGCCCGCTTCGGGCCGCCCACATGCCCCATCTGCGATGAGATCATGATCACTGACCCCGACCGATGCTCGCGGCGCATGGCGCGGACAGCCTGCTGGGTGACAAAGAATGATGCTTTGACGTTCACATCGAACAGCGCATCGAAGTCTGCAGGGCGCACATCATCGAGCAGCTGCGGGATATTGGTCCCCGCTGAGTTGACGAGCACGTCAACAGAGGCTGCCCCGAAAGTCTCTTCAACGGCAGCGGCATCCGTGACATCAAGCTGAAGAGTTGAAGCGCGACCACCGAACGCGTCGATTTCTGAGGCAGCATCCATAAGTCGCTCGGCTGTACGGCCAATGAGGTGCACGTGGGCCCCGGCGCGGGCCAGCGCAATGGCGCTGGCCCGGCCGATATCCCCTCCCCCGCCAGTCACATATGCTTCTTTGCCCGCCAGGGAGGCCGGGGGAAGAGGAGGGTGCTCGGGCGAGATCATTTGATCGCCTGCGGATTCAGTGGCGACCCAACGGCGCCCGGTACGTGCAACGGGGGACCAACGAACATGAACTCGTATATTCCGTCTGCGGCACAGTCGTCCGCCAGGTCATCAAGCTGCCAGATCTCACCAACGAGCAGACCCATCGACACCAGCATGATCAGATGAAGCGGTTGGAAGGTATCGGGCAGTTCGTTGGGCCGCACCTCGGCGCCCCACGTGTCTGTCGCAAGAGCGGCAATGTTCTTGTCGTGTATCCACTGAGCGCACGAGAGCGAAAGGCCAGGCGAGTCTCCGGCCGAGTACCCACCCCATTCGGGAAGATCTTTGCGCGCCTTCATATCGCCCGTACGAATCAAGACGACGTCTCCGCGCTTCACGCTCACACCGAGCTTCTCGCATGCCTCGTCGAGATCCTCCGGGTAAATCGCCTCCCCTGGCTCGAGATGGTCACGGCCTTTCACCCGCGGGATATCGAGCAGGACGCCTCGAGACACGACGGTGGGGAAGTTCTCGACACCGCCCTTTTTGGCTCCCGTGGCCGTGACTTCCTCAGCGCCGAACCCGTTGTACATCACACCGTCACGGAAAATGTGGCCAAGCGCATCCCACTGGGTACCCCCCTGAAGGAACAGGAACAGACTGTCATCGGCAAACCCCCACCCCAGCGGGTCGCTGCTGTACGTCTGGGTGTGAGCGAGGTGGTCTGTTCCTGTGGCAACCATCTGGTGCACGGGGTTGACCCGACCGAATGCACCGGTTTGGGGCCCGTTGCCGTCCAGCGGGAGCTGGAGAGATATTGCCTTACCGCTGCGTACGAGCGTCGCTGCATTCTGAATCACGTCGGGAGTGATGTGATTCAGCGTTCCCCGCTGATCGTCCTCGCCCCACCGCCCCCAATTGGAACACGACTTATACAGCTCATGGAACAACTCGAAGGTGATCTCACGATGTTCCGTTGTCATAGTTCAGCTCTCCTTTTAGCCAAGACCGATCGTCACAGAGTACCGGCGGACGCCGTCAGCGCGCCTTCCGGAATCCAGTCAATCGGAGCGCCGGTGTACTTCGCGACGCGAACGTCTCCAGATCGGGCATGCCCCTCGAACGATTCAGCGCGCGCGGCACGTCCGAGAAGCGCTCCCAGGTTCGCGCTCGCCTCGGTCGATGTCACTTCCTGATAGGTAACGGTCTTCAGGAACTTGCCCACCCAGAGACCTCCGGTGTAGCGCGCCGCCCCCTTCGTGGGAAGCGTGTGGTTCGTGCCGATGACCTTATCTCCGTACGAAACACCGGTTCCTTCGCCGAGGAACAGCGCACCGAAGTTGTGCATCGCCTCGAGAGCCGCACGCGGTTTACTGGTCAGGATCTGCACGTGTTCGCTGGCGAACGAGTCTGCCACTTCATACGCCTCGTCAATTGTGTCCGTAACGAGGATCTGGCCGTAATCACGCCATGCAACCTCTGCGAAGTCGCGAGTGGGCATCCCCGGCAACAACTCGTCGATGTGCTGCGATACCGCGTTCCCAAGCTCCTCAGAGTTGGTGACGAGAACAGCGGGTGAGTCGGGGCCGTGCTCTGCTTGAGACAACAGATCAACAGCGACGACGAACGGATCGGCCTGCTCGTCAGCAACGATGAGCGTCTCGGTTGGGCCAGCGAGCAGATCGATCCCGATGCTGCCAAACAGTTGCCGTTTGGCCTCGGCGACGAACGCGTTGCCGGGCCCGGCGATCAGGTCGACCTTTCCGATCGTTTCGGTACCGAGCCCAAGAGCTGCGATTGCCTGCACCCCGCCGAGCAGATAGATCTCGTCTGCGCCCGCCAGGCTCATTGCCGCAACCGTTGCCGCGGGAATTTCGCCGCGGATCGGCGGAGTTGCAGCTGCCACACGCGGGACGCCAGCGACCTTGGCCGTGAGGATGGTCATGTGAGCGGACGCGAGCAGGGGATACCGGCCCCCGGGAATATACGTTCCAACAGCAGAGACAGGGATGTTCTTTTGACCAAGGAACACACCCGGCTGTGTCTCGACTTCAAAATCGTGCAGTGACTCAAGCTGGTGCTGTGCGAAGTTGCGCACATTCTGCTGCACCTCGCGGATGTCGTCGAGAACCTGCTGAGGAACCGTCGCGATGATCTCAGCGATCTTCTCGTCGCTCAGTCGGAACGACTCAGGTGTCCACGAGTCAAACTTCTCCGAGTACTCGCGGACTGCCTCGTCACCACGCTCTTTGATATCGGCGATGACGCCCTCGACCGTTGAACGGACAGTTGCGGCACGCTGCGTGTTGTCGTCTGTCGTCGATGTCGGCGACTTGATGTACTTGACCACTGTTCCTCCTTGATACGTGATAATTAAAGAATCAGGCATACGTATGCGAAAGTCAAGGGTCGCTGATATCGTGGAGCGCGAATCATGCATCTGTGCCTCAGGATCCAACCCACAGAGACGAGACTTCAATGAACGTTACGAGCCACGATGTCGCCCAGCTCGCGGGCGTCAATCAGTCGACCGTATCGCGGGCACTTCGCGGCGCGCCTGGAATCTCTGCCGATACGCGGCGGCGAGTTCTCGAGGCGGCAGAATCGCTGTCCTACGTGCCTAGCGACGCTGGGCGTGCTCTTTCCACCCGCCGTACGGGATCCATAGGGATTCTCAGCGGAGAACTCACCAACCCGTTTTACCCAGAGCTCGTTGAGCCGATCAGGGAATCGCTTCTCGCCGCAGGATACCGCCCCGTCCTTATCCCCGACTCGCCCGACGAACCATTCGACCCCGATCGCTGGGCGCGAGGTGTGTTCGACGGGATGATCCTCGCGACGGCGCGTGAAGGGTCTCACGTGGCGGCAGGCTTGCGCCGCCACCGGATACCCTTCGTCTTCGTGAATCGCGCGATCTCCGGGGTCGAAGCCGACCGCTGCGTGAGCGACAACCTCGCCGGCGCCGAGTCTGCTGCACGGCTCCTCGCCGAGCTCGGACATACCCAGATAGCGGCGATCATGGGCCCGAACGACACAAGCACAGGCGAGGAGCGCGACACGGGCTTCCGAGAAGGATTGCGTCGTGCTGGAATTGGGATGCCCGACGATCACGTGGAACGAGGCGAGTTCACGTTCGATGTCGGCTACTCCGCCGCGACTCGTCTCGTGTCACGGGTTTCTCCCACGGCAATCTTCTGCGCGAACGATGTGCTTGCTTTCGGCGCGACGGACGCGCTCCTTGAATCCGGAGCATCGCATAAGACGATGCTCGTCGGGTATGACGACATTTCAAGCGCGAAATGGCGCGTCTACAATCTCACAACCGTGCACAGTGATATTTCGCGCATGGCAAGAACTGCCGTCGAGCTGCTCCTGAGCCGTCTCGCCGAACCCCACCTGCCGTACCGCACAGTGACATTGGACACATCCATCGTGCGACGGCGGCTGCTCAGGCCCTGATGCCCCGCCCAGTAAGCACGTTGGGGATTGCAGAGGTTTTGCTTGATTGAGTATTCGAACCTCTGGGCACCATCGAGTATAGAGTTTCAGCAACATCGGATATTGAGTGTGAGCACCAGCCGATATTGCGGGTGAGCACCACCCCCTCCAGGAGCGGTGCTCACCGGCTGGGCTCAGCTCGTCGTGGCGGTGTGTTCGCGCATGTTGACGTCGCCGGTTTCGATCCAGAGGGTGTTGTGGACGACACGGTCCATGATCGCATCGGCGTGAGCTCCGGAGCCGAGGCACTGGTGCCAGTCCTTCTTCGCGTATTGAGTGCAGAACACGGTGGAGATGGCGTAATAGCGGCGCTATACGAGCTCGAGCAGCATGGATCTGACGTCGTTGGTGGGCGGGTCGAGCAGCCATTCATCGATCACGAGGAGCGTGAACCTGGAGTACTTCCGCAATCACTTTTCCTTGCCCGTAGGCGTGTCCTTCGCCGCGGTCCCGGTCTCTTCGAGGTCGGGCATGCGGATGTAGTGTGCCCGGTAGCGGTGCAAACACGCTTGCTTGGCCAGCGCCGATCCGAGATGGGACTTTCCGGAACCGGTGAAGCCTTGGAACACGACGTTCATGTGCCGGGTGATGAACTGGCAGGTCCCGAGCTGCGCGATCACGCCCCTGTCCAGGCCTCGTTGCTCGATCATGTCGACCCGGTGGAGGTCCGCGTTCAGGTAACGCAGCCCAGCCCGTCGGATCAGGCCATCGACCTTCCACTGGGTGAACGCGGCGTGGGCGTTGTCGACGGCGAGCTGGAGTCGCTGCTCGAACACCATCCCGAGCGTGAGGGTGTCGTCCTGGATCTCAAGCGCGTCGACGAGCGAGGAGACGCCTCTCTCCCGCAGCTTCCGCTTCGTCTCCATATCGAGCCCGCTCATCGGGTCCCTCCTGCGTCGTGGTTGCCGGGGTCGTCCTGCTTCGTTTCGAGGATGGGTCGTAGGTGCGCGCAGCGCGGCGACCGAACACGGTCAAAAGCAACACCCGACGCGGCTTCGACCCGTGCTGTCGACTAGCGGCGCGTCATGCGGAGCCCGGCGGGGCAGGGCCGAGGCCCTGCTCGTCGACAGGGACGGACTCGAAGATCCGGTTCACGACGGTCGTGGTGTTCTCCCCGGCCCTCGCGGCCCAGTCTCTGGGTGGGGACTGTGGAAATAACGGTGTATCCGGCCCAACATGCCGGGCGACGAGCTTGGCGGGTAGGAGCTGGTATGACGGCAACACTGGATGCTGTGAAAAGCACCGAAGCCATTGAGAAGAAGAGCTATAAGTCCGAGTCCGAGGCTGCCCGCGAGTTAGTCAGAATGGCCAAGGAGCAGGGCCTGTCACTGACTGGTCCTGATGAGCTGCTCAAGCAGTTGACGAATACCGTGGTTGAGGTTGCCCTCGATGAAGAAATGACTGAGCACCTCGGCCACGAGAAGCACGACACCGCGGCGAAACAGGCCGGCAACACGCGGAACGGTAGCCGGTGTAAGACCGTGTTGACGGAGACCACCGGACCGATGGAAATCACTGTTCCGCGGGACAGAGAAGGCGCTTTCGAGCCGAAGATCGTCAAGAAGAGTCAGTGCCGGTTGACCGGGGTCGATGAGATGGTCCTCTCGCTCTACGCGACGGGATTAACGACCGGGGAAATCAGCTCGCACTTCACCGAGATCTATGGAGCGTCCGTTTCGAGGGAGACCATTAGTCGGATCACCGACAAGGTTATCGAGGAGATGAACGCCTGGCAGAACCGGCCCCTCGACGAGAGACGGTTTCTAGCCATCGTTGCGAATTGGTTGTTTTATCCAGCGTCTCATGAGCTGTGCTGGGGTGCGGTCTTTGAGGGTGAGCCGGGGTCTGGCGTTGAGCTCTGCGGCGACGTCGTTTAGCCGCTGCTCGGTGTACTGGTGAAGGTCTGTTCCCTTGGGGAAATACTGCCGTAGGAGCCCGTTCGTGTTCTCGTTCGTGCCGCGTTGCCAGGGAGAGTGCGGATCGGCGAAGTAGATCTGGACTCCAGTGTCTGTTTCCACGCGCTCGTGCTGGAACATTTCGTTGCCTTGATCCCAGGTGAGGGTGCGCCGAATCTTCCGCGGAAGCCCGGCGAATACTCGTGTCAGGGCCTCGGCGACTCTTGTGGCCGTGTGTCCTGATGCCAACGGGACGAGGATGGTGTGTCGGGTCTTTCGCTCGACGAGCGTGGCGATGGCGGATTGCTGTCCTTTTCCGACGATCAGGTCGCCTTCCCAATGCCCCACTTGGCGACGCTTCTCGACTGTTTTCGGCCGGTCATGTATCGACTTCATATTCGTGCATTGCTTGAGCGCACCATCACGGGTTCGTCCCCGGCCCCGCTTATGACGATAAACACGCCCCGTGCGCAGGGCGCTTTCGTCCCTCGCGACGATCAGGCCCCGGTAGATGCCCTCGTAGATCGTTTCAGCGCATACATGCCAGGTTTCGCGCTTCGGCCATCGGCGCCGCAGCCATCGGCTGATCTGCTGCGGCGACCACTTCTCCTTCAGCTTCTCGGCCACGATCTCGCGCAGATCTTCGTCCTCGTCGAATCGACGAGGACGATCCCGCCGCCTCGCTTCCCAGGCTTGGCCATGCGCATGCCACGGCTGATACCGGCCGTTTGGTCGACGATGGCGAGCGATCTCTCGATACACGCTCTGATAGCTCTTACCGATACGGGCAGCGATCTGTTTTATCGGCTCCTTCGCCGCCAAACCATCGGCGATCTCGATTCGGTCGTCCTGATTCAGATAACGGCTACTGATCGGCGTGTCGATGAATGTCACGCTTCCAGCGTCAACGAACCACTTCGACCCGCAGCTCAACGACACTCCGACAGCCACTGCCGCGGCTGACCCGCTGGAACCCTGCCTAATCATTTCAAAGTATCGGCGTTTCACGTCACCAGACGACTTATTCCATGCCCAACGCACCATCAGAATCTCCCTTCAGAAGAGATTCGCAACGATGGTTAGAAACCGTCAGATCTACGCCGCGATCTTCATCAATGCGATCGTGGTCAAGATCCGCGACGGGCAAGTCACCAACCGACCGATCTACGCCGCTATTGGCGTCACTCTGGCCGGGGAGAAAGATATCCTCGGGCTCTGGGCCGGCACCGGTGGTGAGGGCGCGAAGTTCTGGATGAACGTGCTGACCGATATTAAGAACCGCGGCGTCAAGGACACCTTTTCCTCGTCTGCAACGGATCCAAAGGCCTGCCCGAGGTAGTCTCCAATGTTTGGCCGCTGACGACGGTTCAAACCTGTATTACCCACTTGATCCGTAACACGTTCCGTCTGGCCTCGAAGAAGGACTGGGACGCGCTCAAACGGGACGTGAAGCCCATCTATACCGCCGTGAACGCCACCGCTCCCCGCGTGGCGGTTGAGGAGCTCGCGGAACGGTGGGGCTAGAAAAACGGCGCCATCATCAGGCTTTGGCAGAACGCGTGGGAAGAGTTCATCCCGTTCCTGGACTACGACGTGGAGATCCGCCAGTTCATCTGCTCGACCAACGCCATCGAATCGCTCAACGCCAGGTACCGGCGCGCGGTTAAAGCCCGTGGGCTTTTCCCCACCGAGCAGGCCGCGCTAAAGTGCTTGTAACTGGTCACCCGATCGCTCGATCCGACCGGTGCCGGCAGGACCCGATGGACGATGCGCTGGAAGCCTGCTTTCAACCCATTCGCCATCACCTTCAGCGACCGATTTCCAGCCGCTGAAAACTGCTAAAAGAAAACGCCGGATACACCGTTTATGGGATAGTCCCCTTGGGTGCTGTTAAACGTTGGCGGAGAGTGTTAAGTCTTTGGTGTGAACAACAAACTAAACACTCTCCTGACCACACTTTACGTCTTTCTCGATGATGTCGTGCTGCCCCGGCTCGGCTTGTCGGAGCAATCCGGGCCGGGGCGACGTCGCGCGTTGAGCGATGCGGAACTGCTGTGCCTGGTCGTGGCCCAGCATCTGTTGCATTTCGATTCCGAGACACGGTGGATCCGATACGCGAGAACGCATCTGCTGGGCATGTTCCCGAACCTGAACCGTTCTAGGTTCTGTGCCGCTCCCCGTATAGAAACGGCACAGAACCTAGAACGGTTTACCATATAACGTGGGACAAACAGCGACCAGGCAGCCGAGGGTTGGAGAAGAGTCCTATCTGCTCAGCGACTGAGCCCCTCAAAATCTGCCCCTCATTTGGAGTTCATCATCGGATCGAGGCTAAACTAGTCGGCTCAAGTGGTGTCCCGTCTCAAGACGGGAGACTGGGTAAGTTAGGGCCGCCTCGGCTACTAATCCAGCGTTGGACCCCATCGCTCTATGAGTGCAGTATCAAAATACTCGCGCAAGATCTTCACCTTTCCGCGCTCGACCCTCAACACGAGAACAAATGACTGAGGATAGAGCTCTCCTCTGAACGTAGCTGCGTTATCCATGCGACTCGTCGCGAAGAACACACATGGATCCAAAGTTGGATACAGCTCCACATCCCGATGAATGCACTTCCCGAAGACCGCGCTCCCATTGCGTGTTTCGCCAAGCAATTCTTCACCGCTGAAGCTAGAAGTAACTGGCCAAGAAGGCGGCGTCCAAGCTAGTTCCTTTATTGCGTCAGGTGCCCAATGCGGCAACCGCGTATCCGGATGATATGGATCCCCGTCCAAGAATTGGCGTACAACGGACAGGTTTTCCTCTCTCGATTCTTCGGAACCCACTGAAGCCGTTTCAACTTCAGGCCGCAATTCGCGCAGGTTTCCGAACTCTACGGGTTTCTCTCCGGTCCTTAAACTTCTCAGTGCCAGTGCATCAAAATACTCATCCCACCGGGCAATCAACCCCTCCTCAAATGTGAAATGATGAACGAAGCGCTGATAGTATGGCTTCCCGTTCGACGAAATAGAATCTTCTCGAGTCCGCGCAAGAACCCAAAAATTAGCACCGTCCGAACATTCGTGAATGTCTAAATCGTGATACGTGATCGAGCGAAACTCGTGCTGGATCATACGTTCCAGTAACCCAACCTCATGCTTCCCGTACCATACTGAGCGAGATGACACGCGGCCGCCGAACGGATGTCGGATCAACACGTTATCGGAGAACAAGTCCCAACGATCGTTAACATGCTTCCGACGAAAGAAGTCCCTAACTTTGTCGAGGTTCTCGCGCGTCCCAACTACAGAGTGTTGCATAGTTTTCCTTCCATGTCCTTGACTTCGATAAAACTTGATTGTGATGGTCGAATACCGCCGCTCACCATCCAGAGATCACCAATTCCCACTCTCCGCCGCTTCTTAGGCGCGAATAACGCATCGTCCTTCGCCGGGGTCCAGTAAGGTCCGTCAGGTCGCTCACCGTCGAGGGTCAACCGTTCAATGGTTCGAGATTGTCCTTCTCCACGGCATTATCCGGTTACCCACGAACGTGACGGAGCCCTGTAGAACGACGCCCAGCAGCGACACGAAGACTATTCCTACATACATGAGGCTGGTCAGGTACAACTCCCAAGCGTTCCAGATCATAAATCCGAGACCATCCGAGCTCTGGATTATCTCAATGCCGATGGTCAGAAGTACCGCCTGACCCATCGCAAGCCTAAAAGCGATAAATAGTTCAGGAAGAGCCGCAGGGATCACGACGTGGCACAACCTCTGCATGAAGGACGCATTGAACGTTCTCACAGGCTCGAGGTAACTACTTGAGACGCCAGTAACTGCGGCTACGCAACTAATCACAACTATGAAGAATACGCCCGCGCTAATCAAAACCAGTTTGGGTGCTTCACCCAGGCCGAATAGCAGTAACAGCAACGGAATTATGGCGATCTTGGGCACGGTGTACAAAGCGCCAATAATCGGATAAAAAGCTACCCGTAGTGTTCGAACCGTCCCCAGCAACAAGCCGATTACGACACCGAGCGCGGTACCGCAAGCAAAGCCCGTGAGTATTCGCCTAAGAGAGATCGCTGCTTCGGAAATTAGTACCCCGGACTCTATATTCTCGACGAATGCTACTCCGATGTCGGTTGGAGCTGGCCAAAAACGTCTATCAACCAAACCGCTAACCGACGCCGCTTGCCATAAGCATAAAAGGAGAATGGGCGTCGCTATCATCAATATGCGATCGGTAACACGCCTTCGACGTGCGTGTTCGGCCGGTCGCCGTTGCGCAAAGCCAGGCTTTCTCGTTACGACATGCTGGCTCACAACTGATGATGCATGGCTGCTCATTTCCATCCCGCTTTCTCCAGCGTGCCCATAACCGTGGCCATTTGCAGTGCTCGATTTCCGACCCACGGCTAGCCTCCAGTTTTAACTTGCAGTCCGGTGCCGACCTCGTCTCTCAAGCACGCCCATATCTCTCCCTCAAGTGCAGAGAAAGCGGGGTCGTTACGCAAGTCAGAATTCCTTGGCCGTTCGAACGGAACCTTGAACTCCGCGATCACTCGCCCTGGCGCCGCGCCCATCACGACAACACGATCACCGAGTAAGATTGCTTCATCGAGATTATGCGTCACGAATAACACAGTGCGCTTGTCTTCTTGCCAGATGTTAAGGAGTTCATCCTGCATCAGCTTTCGCAACTGCGCGTCCAATGCCGCGAATGGTTCATCCATGAGAATGTTCTCCGGCGACAACACCAATGCACGCGCAATTGACACTCGCTGCCGCATGCCGCCAGAAAGGGTACCCGGATAGGAATCCGCGAATCTCGTTAAGTGCAGTTTGTCCAACCAGTAGGACACTCGGTTGTCAGCCTCGACAGCAGACACACCAGATATTTTTAGACCCAGACGGACGTTGTTCTTAACAGTTTTCCAGGGGTAAATACTGTAATCCTGGAACACCACTGACAGCAACGGGTGCTCTACATGTTCATGGGCTAACCTAACTTCGCCATCCGAAGGATTCAGCAATCCAGCAATTATCCGAAGTAGCGTAGATTTACCACAACCAGACGGCCCAACGAGGCATACAAACTCCCCTTGCGCCACTTGCAGGTTAAGAGGGCCGAGAGCTTGGACTACCGTCTTGCCCGCAATAAACTCCCGACGCACATTCCTGCAATCAATTTTCGTGTTCACGGTTGCTTCTGTGTTCGTGCCGTTCAAAGTTTTAGGCATTGTGACCCTCCGATCTTGAGCCGAAGTGACACACCAGTACCCTTTTGGCTAATCGATTTGCAGCGCACTTTCTACTCGCCTCCAGGGTTTAGGCGATCGACGAAGGATCTATCGAAGATGACTTCATCGCTCAAGGGATCTGAATAGCGCAGCATACCAATCGACATAAAATGTTCTTGCGAAACGTCTAGATACCCGGTGCGAAGAGTGAGCTTGGGATCAAACGTATATCCAAGGTTCTCGACGACTTCTGTTGGCATGCTAAGTTCAGAAACTAGTATGTCTACTATTTCTGTATCTTCGGTATAGCCATCTTGCAGATGCTCCGCATTAGTGCGCGCCATCGCGCGCACTACAGCTTGTCCGACGTCCGGACGCTCGGTACGGAGATTTGGCCCGAATCCATAGAAGGCGGTCCCCATACCCTCCGGGATTGCATCTTCCAATTGGACACAGCACCCGCTTTTTGTTACCTCTTGACTGAACGGAGGCGATAGATATGCTGCATCGACTGAGCCATTCTGCATTCCTACCATCGAATTAGCTTGCGGTAGTTGTTTGTACTCCGGATCTGTTGCCTGGAATTCCGGATCACCATGCGTTTGTACCCATTCTGTAAAGTACCCGACAACCCCAGTTTTGTCGCCGACGTAAGTTGCAACTGACAAACCCGAAGTTCCACTACTCTCGATATTGCCATCAGCGTCAAGAAGAGACTTATTTATATACCAACCACTTCTGGGATCATCAATAGCAGTAGGCATAGTTATTCGGATTCCCATGTCCTCGTTAAGCATGTTGAGCACATTAGGCGTGACGCTAATCACTCCTACATCCAGTTCTCCTTTTTCCAGCATGAGTGGGATAGAGTCAGGGGGAACCGTTTCAATCTCGACGTTCAGGTTCTCTTTCTTGAACTCCCCCATTGAGTCCGCAACGAACAGAGTGGCGAGCGATGCGAGCATTTGCGGAACCCCAAACGTCACGGTTGTCTCCTCTTCGAGAGGGAACGGTGCCAAGGGGTCTTCGGCGTCTGAGAGTTGGCCCACTGAGTCGGGGGACTGATCCGTGCCCGGGCCAGCGCATGCGCTGAGGGCGAGCACCATTCCAGCAGCCAGAAGCCGTACAGGTGTACCAAGCAGTTTGTGAACCTTCTGCTGAGGATTGCAGTTCGGTTGCCCAAGTCGCTTGTATCGTCTAGAGCTACGGTAGTTTGACATGATTTCCCTAATGTGATCTACAGATTGTCGAGGTTTCGTTTGGGCAACTACAGCGTCATGCGACACGGTGAGTTGGGAGTGGCACGCACCGTTCTAACGCGAATCGCGTGCCGAATAGAAGCCCACTAGGAACTGCTGATTTAGCCGATAGGTACGCTAGAGGCAGCAGAGACCTGTGCCGTACGATTAGTGGAACGCTTCGCCACGCTCCTTGATTTCGGTATCGTCAACCTCGACCGACAAACGAACGGTCGCCGCGCATCGCGCATTCTCGCCCATCGTCGATGCCGACGGCTTGATGTATTCGACCACTTTTCCTCCTTGAATCGTGATGATTTAAGAATCGCGCATACGTATGTGAAAGTCAAGGGCCGATGTTACCTCGCCAAGAATTTCCTTGTAGGTTCATCCGTTGCTTCAAATACTTTCCTCCGGCAATGGGGCAGGGCTAAAGCGCCGCAGGTGACCCCGTGGCGTCGGGCGAGTTCTAGCTCTTGTCGCATCGCTTCTACTAGAGACTGGGGATGTGTTGATGGCAAGACGAGGGTGTAAGCGACGGTTGAGATTGGAAGACGAGTTTTGGGAGCTGATTCGGGGTGGCATCGCTCCAGTCGCGGCTGCTACTCGAGTTGGCGTTGGTCGTAAGACCGGATATCGGTGGCGGACGGAGAACGGTGGTCTACCGCCGAGGAGATTGGACCAGGAGGCGCACTCCGGCCGCTACCTCTCACTGCTAAAACGACAGCGCATCGCAGTCTTGAAAGCCCAGGGCGTATCGGTGCGAGAGGTGGCGTCCCGGTTGGGAAGAGCGCCGTCCACGGTCAGCCGGGAACTGCGGCGAAACGTGTCTAGGCATGATCGCGGAGGCTATGACGCAGCCGTCGCTCATGCCCGAGCGGGACAGCGTTCCAGACGGCCTGAGAGCGGCCGGCTGATGAAGGATCCTGCCCTGGCAACGGTGGTGCAGGAGAAGCTGAATCTGGAGTGGAGTCCGGAGCAGATTGCCGCGCATCTGCGAGCTGCGTTCCCCGATACGCCGTCATGGCATATTTGTCATGAGACGATGTATCAGGGTCTCTACCATCCGGGTCGAAGCGGGCTAAGCCGCGTACTGACGCGGAAACTGCGCACCGGCAGGCCGATGCGCAAACGCCGCCGTCGAGCACACGCACGCACGCCACGGTTCATCGCCCCGGCCCTGCTGATCGGTCAGCGTCCGCCTGCCGTGGAGGACCGTGTCCGGCTCGGAGACTGGGAAGGAGACTTGAGCACGGGGCGGCTGAACAAGTCCGCGATCGGCACGCTCGTGTGCCGCACGAGCCGTTTCGTGCAGCTCATCCACCTGCCTGACAGACACGATGCCGAAGCCCTCACACGCGCGATGCAGACTCAACTGATCCGCCTGCCTCGGGAGAAGCGACTAACGCTGACGTGGGACCAAGGATCGGAGATGGCGTCCCATGATCGGCTCGCCCATCTCTTCTCCGACGGCGTCTACTTCGCTGAAGCAGCAAGCCCCTGGCAACGCGGCTCGAATGAGAACACAAACGGCCTCCTGCGGCAATACTTCCCCAAGGGCAGCGACCTCGGCGTCCATAGCCCAACGGAGCTTCAACGTGTCGCCGACCGACTCAATAGCCGTCCTCGAAAAACGCTCAACTGGTCAACCCCGGCGGAGCTCTTTCACGATTCCATGCCATGATGAAACCAGACCGCTGTTGCGACGACAACTGGAATCCACCCTAGAACTCGCCCGACGATAAAGGGTCAAAATTCAGCCGACGTTGACAACTCTCGGGGGCAGGGCCCGGCCTACAAATAGTTGATCACACACAGACAACGAGCGCATCCCGTAACGCCGCCCTGGCGTAGCCGCGTGCCAGCCGGTCAGGTCCACCAGCTCATCCAGGATCCAGGTCTTTCCAGCCCGGTCCGCGCCCCAGTAGGCCAGGGCCTTCTTCTTCGTCACTGCCTTGCGTTACCTCATCGACAGCTCCACCCGCTATGGTGCTCACGCGAAGGCCCTATCCTGAGGCAACGACACACCGAACCGGAAATCCCCACTTGAGACAATGACCTCGCACAAGCGGAGGTGCTAGACGGGTCAATTCGGGCTCTTGACATTCACATACGTATGCGTGATTCTTTACCCATCCCGATTCAAAGAGAAGAAGCGGACAAGGGTGACATCTACACCCCGCGTCGCTCCGCGAATCACAAAGATGAAATTGCTACCTATTGGAGGACAGATGAAACTGTTTGTTATCGGCGGAAGCGGATATGTTGGCACTGAGGTTTGTACACGCCTATTAGCGGACGGGCACGAGCTGACTGGTCTTGCAAGGACCGAGAGATCGGTACAACACTTTCGTTCTATGGGTATTACACCTGTGCGCGGCTCCATGGACGACGCAGGCGTAATTGCGGAACAATCTGAGCTAGCTGACGGCGTAGTGCAAATGTGGCTCGGAGGGGCGCTGACGAATGCGTTAACGACCGGCGAATCGACCGTTCGAACATCGCAGGTTATCCTTGACACCCTCCGCGGATCAAACAAGCTGTATCTGTGGACTTCTGGCGTCGGGGTATGGCTGGATACGGGATTACTGGATCCCGATCGAGAAGTTACTGAGAAGGATCCAATTTCCCCGCCCTACTTCTACGAGCATCTTGGCCGAATTATGAAGATGATGCTGGGGGAGCAAGAGGTTCGCACTGCGATCATCGCCCCTGGTCAGGTGTACGGCCATCGGGGCGGCTGCGCTGGCCCCACGGTCAGACTATTCGACTCATTTCGAGAACACGGTGCAATTTACGGCATTGAAGGCACAGGGAATGCCATTTCCCACGTGCACGTCGAAGATCTAGCAGACCTTTACTCGCTAGTAGTATCTGAGCCCAAAGCACGTGGGGTATACTTCGGCGTCTCAGATACTGTTCCGCATATGGACCTCGCTGTGGGAATAAGCAATGCAGTCGGTCTCGATGGAAATGTCGAGATCGTAAATCCAGGGAGCATTCGCGAGCTTAATGGTCGTTTTGCCGAGTTGGACTGGATCTGGAATCTGCGAGCGTCCAGCGAACGCGCACGCAAGGAACTAGGCTGGCGTCCTTCCCGGCCCGGTATACTTGAGGAGATGGCTAATTTGCCACAACCACTTGACCTAACCAAGGTTTACCCATCTCGCCGTAGAGCGCCGCTAATCGTATAGCGCAGTTCGCAACTTGCCCAATATAATTTGAGCGCGAAGCTTGCCAATAGACAGCAAGTTTCCGATGAGCACCGGAAGGCACGTCACTAACAAGCTCCGTACCGCTTACAAGTAAGAGCCGAAACTGTAGCCTGGCGGCCTGCTTCTTACTTTTCCGACGTGAGCGCGGTCGCCGTATGCTTCTTTGAAGTTGCCGTCTAAAGAACCTTCGAATGAAGTCATCACGGCGACCGCTTCTCCGATTCGCGGCTTCGCAGTCCTGTCGCCGTTTGGCTTTGTGAGACAGCTTGTTAAGAGCAGAGGCGGGGTGGGGGAGAATGCCGTGTGGACACAACCGCCGCCACCCAACCCCACTTCGATGAGACGAAATACGTTGTCCGTTCGCCGTAGTCAACGACCTCGCGAGTCACGCGGTTCGCGGCGGAGTTCGACTGCCCTCGGCGTCTACCTCACTCTTGCTTTCGGGCTCTCGTGGCTCATCGCGCTGCCACTCTGGCTGAGCGGCGACGGACTCCAGCAACCTGCATTCGGCACCATCTCGCTTGGAATGATGCTGACCCCAGCTATCGCCGCTCTCGTGACGGTGTATGCCGTCGAGAGACCCGACCGCCCCGCCGAAGCACTCGGGCTTGTTCCGCTGCGACCTGCCGGGCGACTTCTCGGCTATCTCGGCCTCGGATTCGCCGTGCCGCTCACCCTCGTATTCGCCGCGCTCATCGTGGGAAGCATGCTGGGCGTCTACCCGGCAGACTTCATAGATTTCTCGGCATTCCGCGACATCGTTGCTGCTCAGACGGGCGGGCAGTTGCCAATGCCGATCGGTGTGCTCGTGGCATTGCAGTTCATCAACATCGCTGTCGGCAGCATCCTGAACCTCCTCCCCGCCCTTGGCGAAGAGCTGGGCTGGCGCGGCTGGTTGCTGCCGCACTTGATGCGCTTCGGAACCGTTCCGGCGCTGCTTCTCAGCGGCGCAATCTGGGGGCTCTGGCACGCACCGCTCATTTTGCTGGGCTACAACTACCCGAGCGCACCAGGCTGGTTCGGGATGCTGATGATGCTGGGGTTCTGCATCGTGGTTGGCTCCGTTCTCGCGTGGTTGCGCATCCGGTCTCGCTCAGTCTGGCCCGCTGCGCTGGCCCACGGAACACTCAATGCGTCCGTCGGTCTTGCCGCCGTCTTCGCGCAATCAGGCGCCACCATCGATTCGGTTCACGCGACGATCCTCGGGTGGTCGGGATGGATCATCCCCCTTGTGCTGGTGGCGACGCTCATCATCACGCGGCAGTTCCGCTGGCCCACACGGCCCTCTGTTCGTCGCCGCGGGTTCTTCTCGGCCCGCTGAACAGTCACTCCGTGCTGATGTCACTCGGAGTATCGGGGGCGGCATCGAGCGGAACCACCATGGGCTTGCCCGTCACCGGGTCGTCGACGCACACCGCTCGCAGCCCAAACACGTCACGGACCAGTTCTGCCGTCACGATGTCGGCCGGTGCACCCTGAGCAATGATTCTGCCATCGCGCATTGCAATGACGTTGTCGGCATACCGGAACGCCATGTTGAGGTCATGCAGAACAGCGACCAGCGTGTAGGTGCCCTGCTCATGCAGACTGCGACACAGATTGAGAACGTCGATCTGATGCGCAATGTCGAGAAACGTCGTCGGCTCGTCGAGCAGAAGCAGTGACGTTTGCTGCGCAAGAACAAGAGCCAGCCATACACGCTGCCGTTGACCGCCAGAAAGCTCATCGACGCTTCTGTCGGCCAGATGCGTAATATTCGTCGCATCCATGGCCTCGCGCACCGCACCCTCATCGGCCTCTGACCACTGTCGGAAGAGGCTTTGATGGGGAAAGCGCCCGCGCGACACCAGTTCGAATACCGAGATCCCATCAGGCGCAATCGATGATTGCGGCAGAAGCCCGAGCCGCCGCGCCACCTCTTTGGAGCCATACTCGGTAATCGCACGCCCGTCGAGGATCACCTGCCCCTCTGCCGGAGACAGCAGCCGCGACAGCGCACGCAGAAGCGTTGACTTGCCACAGGCGTTCGGCCCGATGATCGCGGTGAACGACCCGGGCGGAATCGACACGTCGAGTTCGCTCGAGATCACTCGACCGTCGTATCCCAACGTCAGGCCCTTCCCAACGAGCGTCTGCTGCGCGATCGTCACGACGGCCTCCGATCGTCGGGTTTCCGAGCACTGGCGTGCGTCCGCCCGCAAACTTAGCACAGCCTAACTTCGAAGATGATGGATGCTGCCTCCCACCCCGCCTGCTACAGACGCACCACCTGAAGCGTCAGCTATCGGCCCGATGAGCAGAACTGTGCACGCATTTCTTACACATCCACCGGAACGTCGCAGCATAATCCCTGATCGAGTCAAAGTGGCCCAAAAAAACACGCATCTTTCTTGTCTGAGCAATCTCGCGTGAATTTTCTTGTACCAATCTCGCCCGGACGGCCCCATCACGGCGCACAGTAGTAACTACACCGCAACACAACCGCGAAGGAGGACATCATGACAAGCACTCGTATTGTGCGCGACACCGAACAGAGCCCCGCGGCTGTGGAACTTGCGGCGGCATGGAACGAAGACCCGTTCTGCCACCTCACTGTTCCGATGGACTAGTCCTCACGGACGACGCCAGAACAGTCGCACGGCACACCAGCCACCGCGATGATCGCGTAGAACGCAATCGAAAGTTCAGGATGCTGCGGCCCACAATGGGCCGCAGCATCCTTCTTTCTCGCCGTCATCGAGGCACTGCGGCAGAGAAGGCGTACCAGTGCCGCGGGGCGCGCCCGCCCTCTGACCGAACGACGCGGATCTGCGGGTAACCCTCACAGCGCGGCGAGACGCTGAGAGAACGTGGCGAGCGCATCGGCAATCACGCGCACGTCGTCTACATCACCGTCGGTCGACAGCCGCTCAACGATCCACGAGCGTGCGAGCGTCGAGGCCGGAACACCGTCGCGCTCTGCCACTGCCTCCAGAGCAGCGACTTCTGCCTCGGTCAGGCGAATGGAATACACCCTTGCGCGAGTGCCTCCGGGCCTCGTCGCGATGCTTGAGCGCCGCGTCATGGGACTCGGATGTGGAAAGTCCCCTGTCTCAGCACACCTGTGGACGACGATTCAACGACACCCCAAGAAGGGAAATCATTCAGCCGGGCCTGGGACACGACGACCGTACGCGCTACCCTCGTTGTGTGGCTACGACACCGAGACTCTCACAGAAGATCACCGCAATCGCCGAGTCGGCAACGCTGAAGGTCGACTCCAAAGCCAAAGCGCTGAAGGCGCAGGGTGCCCCGGTCATCAGCTATGCCGCGGGTGAACCCGACTTCGCGACGCCCGAGCACATCGTCGAGGCGGCGATCAGCGCGGCAAGCGACCCGGCAAACCACCGGTACACGCCGGGCAAAGGGCTCCCCGACCTGCGCGAGGCCGTTGCCGAGAAGGCGCGGCGCGACTCGAAGATTGACGTGAGCGCCGACCAGGTCATCATCACCAACGGCGGCAAGCAGTCTGTCTATGAGTCATTCCAGGTGCTTCTCAACCCGGGCGATGAGGTGATCGTTCCCACGCCGTACTGGACGACGTATCCCGAGGTCATCGGGCTGGCGGACGGCGTCGCGGTGGATGTGTTCGCCGGTGCCGACCAGGGGTACAAGGTCACCGTCGACCAGCTGGAGGCCGCACGAACGGAACGCACCAAGGTGCTGCTCTTCGTCTCTCCGTCGAACCCGACGGGCGCCGTCTATTCGCCAGACGAAACGCGCGCGATCGGCGAATGGGCGCTCGAACACGGCATCTGGGTCATCACGGACGAGATCTACCAGAACCTCACGTACGACGGTGTCGAGGCGACCTCGATCGTCGGAGCCGTTCCGGAGCTCGCCAACCAGGCACTGCTGGTGAATGGCGTCGCGAAGAGTTATGCCATGACCGGCTGGCGCGTGGGCTGGACAATTGGCCCCAAGGATGCCGTCACGGCGATGACCAATCAGCAATCTCATCTGTCGGGCAATGTGAACAACATCGCGCAGCGTGCAGCGATCGCTGCGCTCACCGGTTCGCAGGAGCCCGTGGAACAGATGCGTCACGCGTTCGACCGCCGCCGGCACACGATCGTCGAACAGCTGAACCTCGTGAACGGATTCTCGGTGCCGACGCCGCAGGGCGCGTTCTACGTCTATGCCGACGTCTCGGGAGTGATCGGGCGCGAGATCGACGGCGTCACGCCGAGCAGCTCACTCGAGGTCGCCGATCTGATGCTCGACAAGGCGCAGGTCGCCGCGGTCCCGGGCGAGGCGTTCGGCCCGAGCGGGTACTTGCGCTTCAGTTACGCGCTTGGCGACGATGCGCTGCGCGAGGGCGCCGAACGACTGCAGAAGCTGTTCGCCTAAGACCTGAGCGGTCGCCACACCCGGTTGAGGTAGATCCATGCGAACCCCGCGATGATCACCGTGCCATTAAGCGCGTGCAGGAAGCCGAACCACTTGCTCACACCAAAGCCCAGCCCGACGAGCATGCCCTGCACGCCGTAGAGCAAGACGAACAGCACGAGCGGTACGACCCAGACCTTCCAGTTCGCCCGCGAGAGCAGGCCGAGAATGAACAGCACGGCGGCAACGGCGTAGAGCACCATGCCGTTGATCGTGTGCGGTTCAAACGCCGCCATTCCCCAGGCCTGATCCCCCGGCTTCTCTTCTGCGCCCCAGAACCCGAGAGCGGCGAAAGCCACCTGAAGCAGGGCGAGCACCAGCCCGAGCAGCGCTACCCACTGGTAGACGCGATCGATAGCGATGCGCCACGGTGCTATCTGCCGCTCTGCGGTCTTCGGTGAGTGTGCGACGTTCATGACGACCTCCGTCTCGCCGGCTCGCGATTGGGTGGGTCGACACTAGGCTCGAATGAGAAACCCTCATCTTCTCGTGGATACTATGAAGAATACTCCGCTCCGTGCCTCACAGTGAAGAGGCGGGCGAAAATTGGACAGACTCGAGCAGACCTGAGCGGAAGCGTCAGAGTACGAGCGCAAGAACGATTCCGGCGACGATGATCGCAAGAACCGCGATGACCGCGGCAACGATCCACGGTGAAAGGCCGCGCCGCACCGGTGACCGCTGAGGTTCGGGAGAGGTGCCGTACGGATGCGCGGAGTCCGGCGGGTTGCGAATGACGGGACCCTGCCCCGTCCACGGCTCGCTGCGCGGAAGCGGTGCTCCGTGACGACCGCCCTGTCCCACAGCATCCGGTGTCTGCTGGTCTGCGCTGTCGTTGCTCATGGGCTGCCTTTCGGGTGAGTCCGGTTTCAGCCTAACCCAGGAACGGTGCGGGAACCGAGGGGAACGGCGAACGCTCAGCCGCCCGGCACCTACGACAGCGCCATGGTGAACTGATCGACGATCTGCTGAGCAAAGCCCTCGTGATCGAACGACTCGGATCCGAGGCACGAGAGAGTGATGCCGTACGACGAGTCTTGCCACATCATGCCGCGGGTCAGCTGCAGGAAGAAGCCGCCAGCGTAGTCGAGACGACGGCCGGCGAACTCGATGACATTGCCGTCTGAGACCGGCATCTCAACGACGAAGTCATCACCGTGGTCCTCGAGATCCGGGAACTGCGCTCGCAGGTTCGCCTCGCTGAGATCCAGGTCGCGCGATGTGTAGTAGCCGTCATTCTTGTCTGGCTCGGGATCCCCGAACAGAGAGATCCATTTGGTATCGGCTGTCAGGTTGCAGACGGGGTCGTCGCTCAGCCAGTACTCGCCGAACTTGTCTGTCTGGCTGTACCAATTGTCTGCGAGCTGCATGTCGAAGCTGACCTCGTTCTCGAAGTACGCGTAGCTCGAGAGGGGGTAGACACCGTCGACCGGTGTCGAATAAGGCGGAGGGTCGTAGCTGGGCGGTTCGCCGAGGCCCGTCTCGGTGGGCTGCGGCGTGGGCGTCGCACCCCACGGGGCGCTGGGCCCCGCTGTCGGAATGGCAGCGGCATCCGGCGGCGACTGCGGCAGGGTGCTCGCGACGAGGCTCGACACTGCGACGATCGCGATGGCTGTGAATGCTGTGACTCCGAGCCCCGTGATGACCCAGCCCCAGACACGCCGACGCCGCGACGGCGGCACAGGACGGTTCTCGTCTTCTGGCCCATTGACGTCGTTCGGAACCGGCGGCGGCGTGAAGCTCACGTGATCAGAGCTCGATATCGATCAGCACGGGTTCGGGCTGCAGCGTGATGCCGAACTCGGCCTGCACGCGGGCCTGGACGAAGCGCGCGAGAGCCGCGATATCGCTGGAGCGAGCGTTTCCCCTGTTGGTCAGCGCGAGCGTATGCTTCGACGAGATCGCCGCGCGCGAACCCGGCAGGTGGAAACCGCGCTCGATTCTCGCGTGCTCGATCAGCCACGCAGCACTCAATTTGACGTGGGGTCGAACGGCACCGGTAATCGGCGGCGGAGCGATGATGTCGCTCGAGCCGTCGAGCGGGATCACCGTTGCAGAGTCGTCCGGCTCGCCCAGCGGCCAGCGCGGGGCGTCCGAGGGCAGCGCCCGCGCGGCAGCCTCGGGAACGATGGGGTTCGTGAAGAACGAACCGGCGCTGCAGGTGTCGCGATCATCGGGGTCGAGAATCATGCCCTTGGAGCGGCGAAGCGCAAGGACCGCCTCGCGTACGCGCATCAGCTCGACGCGTTCCCCGAGCTCGACGCCGAGCGCCGACGCAAGTTGCGCATACGCGATGGGGCGGCCCACACCGTCATCCGCCTCGGTGAGCAGCAGATCGACAGAGAGCACGACGGCGTCGCGGTCAGCATCCGCTCCCCCGTGGCGTTTCAGCACCGAGGTGCGATAGCCGAGCCCCAGGGCGGATGCTGACACATGGCTGCGTTCACCGGTGTCGACGTCGAGAAGTTCGACGCCCAAAAGCACGCTCGAGAGTTCTTGCCCATACGCACCGATGTTCTGGATGGGCGCAGCCCCGACCGAGCCAGGGATGCCGGAGAGCGCCTCGATTCCCGCAAGATTGTGCTGGACGGCGTACTCGACGAGATCGTCCCACGTCTCGCCCGCCTGAACGCGCAGCACCACACCGGCGTCTGTCGCGATGCGTTCGATGCCGCGCGTGCGGATCAGCACGACCGTTCCGGGGATCTCATCGTCGGTAGCGACGGTATTCGACCCGCCACCCAGCACCATCCAGGGCGCATCTGTCTGCCACAGCTCGATCAGCTGGTCGACGAGGTCGTCCGTTTCGGTGGCAACGAGCATCCGCTCGGGGGCCCCGCCGACGCCGAGCGTCGTGAGCTCGGAGAGCGGCGTCGGATCGGCAAGCTCACTCACGCGAGCGTCACCACCACCTGGGCCTTCCCGAGCACTGTCGCGTCGTCGAATGAGACGGTCAGATCGACGCGGGCGGTCTGCGCATCGGCGTCGAGAGCGCCGATCGTCGCGATGATCGTGACGTCGGCGCCCGACTGCGGGTCGACGACGACCGGTCGCGTGAACTTCACCTGGTAGTCGGAGATGCGAGCGGGATCGCCGACCCAGTCAACGACAGGCTGCACTGCCGCGCCCATCGTCAGCATCCCGTGTGCGATCACGCCGGGAAGATCGACGGATGCTGCGACGTCGTCGCGGTAATGGATGGGATTGAAGTCTCCCGATGCCCCGGCATAGTGCACGAGGGTGTCGCGTGTGAACGTCACGTGGCGCTCGGCGACGATGCCGCCGACGGTCAGTTCTGCGGGCTGAGGGGTCGCTGTGCTCATTCGTCTCCTCGTACGACGAGTGTGGAGATCGCTGTCACGACGTGCTCGCCGTCGGCGTCGGTGACGACGGTGTCTGCCGTGAGCATGGCGTGCGGCCCGAGGCTCTTCACGCTTGAGACGGTCAGCTGCGCGGTGAGTTCGTCGCCCGCGACGACGGCGCGGGAATAGCTGAAGCGCTGATTGCCGTGCACGACGCGGCTGAAGTCGATTCCCGCGTCTGGCTCGGCGAGGAGCTGCGCGAGCGCCTTCTCTTGGACGACGACGGGAAACGTCGTCGGCGCGACCAGGTCGGCGTGGCCCGCAGCCTGCGCGGCGGCAACATCGAGGTGGATGGCATTGGTGGCGAGCACGGCGCTGGCGAATTCGCGCACCTTCTCGCGGCCCACGAGGTACGGTTCTGTCGGGGGCAGCGTGCGCCCCTGAAGCTCAGGATTCACTGACACGCGTGCAAGCTTACCGGGCGGCTCCTTGACGCGTGCCGAGAAGGGCGGGCGGATGCTCGGCCTGGGCGGCAGGCTCAGGGCTGCGCTGTCTGAGCGCAGTACGCGAACTCCGTCCAGAGGTGGAACGTCGCGTAGGCGCGCAGCGGACGCCATGCCTCGCCGCGTGCGATCGCCGCGCGCGCGTCGGCTGCGCCCATCGCTCGGCGCAGCACGAGGTCGCCGGAGGGAAACGCGTCGCGGTCGCCCACGGCGCGCACGGCGAGGTAGTCGGCAGTCCAGGGCCCGATTCCCCGGAGCCGCAGCAGACGCTCGCGGATCTCTGCCGTGTCGCCCGTCAGCGTGAGACCGGACGCGAGCTCGGCGATGACGGCGTGCAGCGTCGCCGCGCGAGCCCGCGTGAGGCCGACGGCGTCGCGGATCTCTGCCGTCTCGAGGGCGGCGAGCTCGGCGGCATCCGGAAAATGCCGATACCCCGTCGTCTCGTCTTGCGGGGCGAACGCCGCGACGAAGCGCCGCTGAAATGTGCGCGCCGAGGCCAGGGAAACCTGCTGCCCGAGCACGGCGAAGCTCGCCGCCTCGATGTCGTCGATATGGCCGAGGATCCGCAGCCCGGGGCGCTTGCCGACAAGCGGCGCCATGACGGGATCGCCGCCGAGCCGCGCTGCCGTCTCGGCGGGATCGGCGTCGAGATCGAGCCAGCGGCGCACACGATGTTCGAGGGCAGCGTCGATCGGCTGAGAGCTGCGCAGTTCGACGCTGTCGTCGGCGAACCTGACGCTCAGGGTTCCGTTAATGCCGTTGTGTCGGATGCCGCGGCTGATGTCAGCATCCTGGTGGCTCTGGTCTGTGGGTGCGGCGAGCCGACGCTCCGACAGCTCTGGCGCGTCGATGCCGGCGACGGCGTGCGTACGCTGCGCAGCACACAGCGCTTCGACGTCATAGGGCGGAATGAAGGGGATGTCGCGCCGATGCGGCAGCGACGCCGCGCGGGGCGGCTCGGGTGCGGGTGGCGGCTCAGTCATTCGGCATGCAGGCTACAGGTCAGAAGAGCTGGTCTGCGGTCGGAGTCGTGTCCCGCTCGAGAGCGAGCAGAAACCGCTTGCGCTCGAGCCCGCCCGCGTAGCCGGTGAGCGAGCCGTCTGCACCGATGACACGGTGGCAGGGCACGATGATCGAGAGCGGGTTGCGCCCGTTGGCCGTGCCGACAGCGCGCGAGAGGTTCGGGTCGCCGAGGTCTGCGGCGAGATCGCCGTAACTGCGCGTCGTGCCGTACGGAATGTCACGCAGCAGCAGCCAGACCTGCTTCTCGAACGCTGTGCCTGCCGGGTCCAGCGCGACATCGAATCTCGTGCGCGTCCCCGCGAAGTACTCGTCGAACTGCTGCGCGACGCCCGCGAATGTCGCGTCGTCTCGCTCACCGAGCTCATCGGCCGGCTGCTGGTGCCGCTCGACGGTCATCCACACAGCGGTCAGCACGACGGGCGCCTTCGCGATCTGCGCTCGCGCGTCTGCCTGCGCGCCTGTGGCCGCACGGTGCCCGACGACGGTCAGATCGCCGATCGGAGTGTCGATCACACTGTGCGCTGTAGTCATGATTCCTCCAGTCTGCCCTCCGCCACCGACAGGATTCCCCTCTCGTGCGGCATCCGGCGTCACACTCTGCAGACGTCCCCGGGCACACGCACGTGAGATTACCGCGACCGGATCGCCTTCACCGAGAGCTGGATCGCGATGATCAGGAGGAAGACGGCGAACAGGATGTTGCCGAGCATCGGGTCGATCGCGACGGCGACGAGCGCACCGAGCGAGGTCGTCAGACACGCGCAGAGGCCGATCGTGAGCGCAGCGGGAATGTCGACGTTGCGTCGCCGAGAGTTGCCGATCGTTCCGGAGATCGCCGTCGGAATCATCACGGCGAGCGACGTCCCCTTTGCGACGAGGTCGCTGGCGCCGAAGAGGAGAATCAGCATCGGAACGATCACCGCTCCACCGCCGATGCCCAGAATCCCCGAGAGGATGCCCACGGCGAGGCCGAGCACGAGCAGACCGATAATCGACAGCGCCCCGAGATGGATGTCCGCTTCGCGCGACGGCACGACGAAGAACAGCGACACCACGATGATCAGAACGAAGACGATGAATGCCCACTGCACCACGTTCTTCGGCAGCCGGTGCAGCAGAAGACTGCCGATCTGCGCGCCGATGATCGAGCCGACGGCGAGCACGGCCGCGGCGATGAGCGCGAGGTCGCCGTGAATCGCGTACGTGATCACTCCGGCGAGAGACGTCGGTACGATCGCGGCAAGCGATGTTCCCGCAGCCCGCTTCTGCCCGAATCCGGCAAGCGTGATGAGCAGCGGCACGATCAGAATGCCGCCCCCGACGCCGAAAAGCCCAGACATGAAGCCCGCAATCAGACCGATGACGACGAACCAAAGCCAATCGACGCGTCGTCTCATGCAGCAGTGCCTCTCGTGTTGTGAACGTCACCCAGACTATCGCGGTCGCAGACGACGCCGCGTCGTGGTCGAATAGAGGCATGCTTCCGTCAGCGCCAGATGCCCGCATCATTCGATCAGGCGATCTTGAGATCGCCACGTATCAGATCGGGGATCCGGATGCCCCTCCCGTCGTGCTCGTGCACGGCTTCGCATCGAGCGCCGAGGCGAACTGGGTGCTCACCGGCTGGTCGCGCGAGCTGACGCGTGCCGGCCACCGGGTGATCGCACTGGATCATCGCGCACACGGGGAGAGCGATAAGCCGCACGACAGATCCGCGTACAGCATGGCGCTCATGCGCGACGACGTCTTTCGCGCCATGGATGCATACGGCATCGGAACGGCGCCGTGGATCGGCTACTCGATGGGCGCCCGCGTCAGCTGGTTCGCGGCGCTCACCGAACCAGAGCGCGTCACGAGGGCAGTGCTGGGCGGCATCCCGAAAGCAGACCCGTTCGCGCGACTCGACGTCGTGCAGGCTCGGCGGTACACAGAGATGGGGTTGCCCATCACGGATGCTGTCACGCGCACGTACCTGGAGATGGCGAGCGAGCAGCGTGACAACGACCTCGTCGCACTCGTCGCACTCGTCGAGGGTCTGCGTGGCGACTCGGATGCTGAGATCGACGAGGCGCCGACGCAGCCGCTGCTGATCGCCGCCGGAAGCGAGGACGCGATCGCGGCCGAAGCCCGCGACCTCGCCGAGGGCACGACGAACGCGCGATTTCTCGAACTGCCGGGGCGCAGTCACTTCAACGCACCGACCTCGGGACTCTTTCGGCGCACGGCTCTCGAGTTTCTGCGGGAGGACGCATGATCCGCAGCTACGTCGCCGTCGGCGACAGCTTCACCGAGGGCGTCGGCGATGACCGCCCGGGCGGAACCGTGCGCGGCTGGGCTGATTTCGTGGCGATCGGGCTGCAGGCAGCATCCGCCGACTCTGTCGGCTACGCCAATCTCGCGATCCGAGGGCGCAAGCTGGGTCCGATCATCGACGAGCAGCTGGAGCCCGCCCTCGCGCTCGGCGCCGATCTGCTGACCTTCAATGGCGGCGGCAACGACATCATGCGCCCGCGCGTCAAGATCGACTGGGTAGTCGAACGCACGATGGATCTCGTCGACCGCACGCTCGCGACAGAGACGCGACCGGTCATTCTGGCGGGGGCCAACCCCTCGCTGCAGCTTCCGTTGGGCCGGGTGATCCGGGGGCGCGGGGATGCCCTCGCGGACGCCGTCGCCGATGCGCTCGGGGGAACGGGTGTGCTGTTCGTCGACAACTGGCACGACGAGCAGCTCGAGGCGGCCCGCTACTGGTCGGCCGACAAGCTGCATCTGAACGCACTCGGTCATGCCCGGGTCGCGGCGAACGTGCTTGAGGCGCTCGAGATCCCCGTGCCGCACGAATGGGGAGTCGACGAGGTAGCGGATGCTGCTGAAGGCGAACGTCGCACATTCACGTACTACCGCACGTACGTTCTGCCGTGGATCGGACGTCGGCTCACCGGGCGCTCGTCGGGCGACGGCCGCGTGGCGAAGCGGCCGACGCTTCAGCCGGTCAGCTGACGTGGACCGCTCCGGTTGCGCCCTTCTCAGCATCCGACATGATGTGCGACACGAACGGGTAGGTGCCCGCCTCGGGGAAGGTGAGCTCGACGAACCCGCCCTGCGCCGGCGCAAGCCCCAGCGCTTGGGCACCGCCGACTCCCGTCGACCCGCCGTCTTTCAGCGTGTAGTCACCCTCTTTCCAGACTGTGTGGAACTGGCCGCCGATCACGTGGAATGACGAGGCGACGTTCGGGCCGGCGTCAAGCACCCAGAAGCGCACGGTGTCCCCCGCCTGCACCTCGAGCGGCACGTCGCGATACTGGTTGGCGTAGCCGTTGAACGCGACGATGTCGGGCTGCTGTGTCGCGACAGCATCCGGATCGACGGGCCCGCCCTGGCTGCCGAGGTAGAACTCGGACTGCACCATCACGAACTCGTGGTCGACGGGGGCGAGGTCGGGCGGATCGATGATCACGGCGCCGAACATTCCGTTGGCGATGTGGCTTGACATCGGCATCGTCGCGCAGTGGTACATCCAGATGCCGGCGCGCGTCGCGGTGAACGTGTACTCGAGGCTCTCGCCCGGCATGATCGTGCGCATCGGCTCGTCGGGGGCGAGCACGCCGGCGTGGAAGTCGATGGAGTGCCCCATGGAGCCGTTATTCACGAGGGTGACGTTGAAGACATCGCCGACCGAGCCGCGCAGCACCGGGCCGGGCGCTGTGCCGTCGAACATCCAGAGGGTCTGCGTCACGCCGGGAGCCACGTCGGTCTCTTCCTCGGTCACCGGGAGTGTGATCTCGTGCACGGCTCCGGCGGGTGCGGGGTCGAGCTCGGCGTCGTAGGGAACGAAGCCGGCGTCGGGCGACAGGTGGAAGTCCAGATCGGCGGCGGCGCTGTCGTCAGCATCCGATGTCGTGCCGTGGTTGTGGTGGGGATCGGCCGCGTCATCACCGGCTCCGACGGCGACGACGCTCAGCTCCATGCCCATCGCGCGGTGGCCCGTGACGGAGCACCAGCCCTCCATGTCGTCAGAGATCACGCCGACGTCGATCGTCTCGCTGTCTCCCGGCGCAAGGCGCTCCGTGCTCACCCCGTTGGCGAATGTGAGGTCGTGAATGTCTGTTCCGGTGTTCGTAAACTCAACGACCAAACGGTTCCCCGCGGGCACCTCGAGCACGTCGGGCACGAAGCGCATGCCGTCGACCGTGACCTCGAGCGTTGTCGTTTCGCCGGTCGCCTGTGCTTCTGAGCCGCCAAGCGTGTTGATTCCGGCAGCGGCGGGGTCGACGGCGATGCCCCCGGCGACAGCGAGAAGAATGACGGATGCCGCTGTGACGAGCTGGCCGCTCACAGCACGCCGAGGCTTCGTCTGCTGTGGCTTCGCACCGATGCGCAACTGCTCCCCCGGAGTGTGCGTGGTTGGCGCGGGCTCCGTCTTGCGCTCACGCAGCCCCACAACGATGCCGCGCACGGCGAGCACCAGAAATGCGATGAACACGCTGAAGACCACGAGGCTCAGCAGCACCTTCACAACGCTCGGAACCGGCAGCAGGTAGGCGACGATGCCGATGTTGACCGTCGCTGCGCGGAACACCGCTCCGCGGTCGAGTTCGGTCTCTGTGGCTTTACGGGCGTTGGGGCGCCCCATGATCACAGGCAGCAAATAACTGAGGGCGCCGAGAACGATCTGCACGGCGAAGCCCGCGATGAACGGCTGCACGATCCAGGCGAGCCGCTCCACGGCGGCGGGCCACGTCTGTGCTGTTCCCGCGCCGACGGCGAGGAACACGACTGCGACGGCGAGCCAGCACAGCGCCGCGCCGATGGAGAGGCCGGCGTAGCTGAGTCGCGCAGCATCCTTCGCCTGCCTGATTCCCTCGAACAGCACCAGGCCCAGGGCGGCGAGCCACACCGCGGCGCCCACGGCGACAAGCGGGAGCACGCCCGCCGCGGCACCCGCCAGCACGAGAACGATGCCGAAGATCGACGTGGTGAGAACGAGCGGCGACTGACGACCGTCCGTCGGTCGCATGCGCGCGTGCAGCACCGTCGGCCAGAACAGGATCACCGTGCCGAGAACGGTCGTTCCCACCCAGCCGAGCAGGTTCACGGCAACGTGGGCAACGAAGAGGCGGCTGCGCAGCGGGTCGTCGGCGGGCAGCTGTGACATCCAGAACCCCAGCCCGACGCCGACAACGAGCCACAGCGCCGAGATCGCATAGAACCGCACGAGCGGGCCGAAGCGCGAGGTGAGCGCGCCGCGCAACTGCAGTGTCATCACCGTGGCGTGTGTGAGCGCCGCCGCGGCCACAAGCACCGCACCGGCAAGAATCACGGGCATCACGCTCAGGAGAATGCCCGCGACGACGCCGACTGCCCCAACAGTGTGCAGGCCAAGCCGGATGCCGAGGCTCACCCGGCCGCCCGGGGCCTGTCTGCGGGTCAGCGTGTCGGCGAAGTGTTGACTCCATATGAGAATCGCCGTGCTGACCGCGCCGAGCATGGTCACGTGCACCATGAGCCAGGTGCTGTACGGCAGGAACCGGTGGGCGATGACGGCGGCGATCGCAGCGAGCATCCACAGCCCGAGAACCGAGTTCGTGATGATGTACCAGGTGCGACGCTCAAGGTTCTGCATCGGGGGCTCCCTTCGGGGTACTCGGGCGGCTCGCCAGAACCGCCGACGCTACGGCACACAGTAGAAACAGCAGGACAGCGGCAACGTTGCCGATTCCGCCGACTCGCACGGCAACGTCGACGCCGCGCACGTCGCCGAGAACCCGCACGATGAGCGAGAGCTGCAGCAGGGCGACGGGAACGTAGAACCAGCGCCGGTACGGCAGCGCCGTGCGCAGCACCGCAGGCAGAATGACCGAGGCGTGTGCCATGATCATCGACATCACGAAGCCGAGCAGCACGGCGTGCGTCACGACGTCGTAGGCGGCGGCATCCGGTTCCCCACCCGCCAGTAGAAGCGCGCCCGCCACGGCAAGCCAGGCGTATCCGCTCAGCAGACACACCGCCATGTACCGCGCCGCCCCCGTCGAGGTGATCGTGACGCGGGCGACGTCGACGATGAGCAGCCAGGCAACGAGCACGAGCAGCACCGCGCCCAGAACCGAATGCGCGACCCCAGGCCACAGAATTGTGCCCACGGATGCCGCGGCGACACCGAGCGCCAGGCCGAGCCCGACGTTCTCGCCCCGAGCGGTGAGTCCGCCGACGCGCCCCAGCTCGATGCGTTCGCCCACGATCGTGAGCACGAGAAAGACCGCGGCGACGATGCTCACGTGCTGGAACGGCACGCCCACGGCCCAGAGCCCCGCCGCCAAAAGGCCGGATGCCGCGGCCAGCGCCTGCACGCTCGTTGCCACTGCCGGTTGCCGCAGCCAGATCACGCGGTAGATGACGAGCATGAGCGCGAGCCCGGCAACGATCGCCGTGCGACCGACTGCGCCGGGAAGCGGAGTGACGAGCGAGAGGGCGCCGAGGCTCAGAAGCAGCGGTGCTGCGAAGGCCCACGCACGGCGAATGGCGACGGCGCGCTCGAGCACGACGAGGGAACCGACGAAGCCGAACAGCATGGCCGGTGCGTGTACAGCACGCAGGGTCTCGGCATCCGTGGGCCAGGCACCCATGCGCGCGAGCCCCGCTGCCATGCCGATCATGAGAGCGACGCCCGCGGGCGCGACGAAGGCGAGTCGCGCGATGCGCACGCCATCGCGGAGCGTCTGGCGCGGCGCGGCCGAAGGGGTGGACCGGGGCTGTGGCACGTTCCCAGCTTACCGCCGAACTTCTACGTCACGTAGAAGTATCGCAAAGGTCACGCACGGCATCGACGCTGCACACAGAGCTTCTCGTACGACGAGCACGGCGCCTACGCAGCATCTGATGGAGCCGATCCGCTTAACGCGCGGCGGGGCCGCGGCTGCGTGCCGCGACCCCGCATCGAGTGAGTGAACCTACTGCTGCAGAGCGAACTGCAGGTCGAGCGTGATGGAAACCTTGTCACCGAGGGTCATGCCGCCTGCCTCGATGGCTGCGTTCCAGTTGACGCCGAAGTCAAGGCGGTTGATCGTGGTGGTCGCCGTGAGGCCCGCCTTCGTCGCTCCCTGGGCATCGATGACGCCGCCGAACTCGCCGGTCAGCGTGACGGGCTTAGTGACGCCACGCAGCGTGAGTTCGCCCTCGACAGTGAAGTCGTCGCCGTCGTTCGAGACTTTCGTGGAGCGGAAGGTCATGGTCGGGAACTCGTCGACCTTGAAGAAGTCGTTCGTGCGCAGGTGGTTGTCGCGGTCGGCCTGTCCGGTGTTGACGCTCGAGACGTCGATCGTCGCCTCGACCGAGCTGTCTGCGGGGTTCTCGGCGGTGACGACTGTGGCGTCGACGACGTCGAAGGTTCCGCGAACCTTGCTGATCATGAGGTGCTTGACCGAGAACTCGACCTTCGAGTGCATCGGGTCGAGGGTCCAGGTGCCGACGGTGTACTGGGGGTGAACAAGTGTGTTTTCAGTCATGTATCTATGCAACTGCATGAAGTTCTGCATTATTCCTTGCCGCGACAACTTTTTTCCGGTTCTTTCGCGAGCCGGTTCGTTCGCGCGGCCCAAAATGGTCACCTCGCCGCCACAAGATCAACCATTTGGGCCGCACGAACAGTGCAGTCGGCTCAGGTAGCGTTCCACAGGTCGCGGTAGTACGCGAGGCGCTCCCTGTCTGGCGTCAGACCGTACGCCTCGATGAGGGCACCCTCCCACCCGGGCCCGTAATTCCACTCGGTGCTCATCGAGGCGACCGCAATATCGGCCCAGCGATCGGCGATGCCCAGCGCGCCGAGGTCAACATGACCGCTCCACTCCCCTGCGTCATCGATGAGCGTATTGGGGCAGCAGGCATCGCCGTGACACACGACGAGCGTGTCAGCATCCGGTGCTTCGTGCAGAGATTTAGGTAGATGGATGCCGCGGCGAGCCGCGTTCGCGATGCGCGACTCCACGCTCCAGTCGAACGGGCACGCGTCGACGGGAAGCGCTTCATGCAGCGCGCGCAGCCCTCGCCCGACAGCGGCGACGGCGCGCGCGGGCTCGGCGAGCCAGCGCGGTGCGACGGCGCTCTCGCCTGCAAGCGCCTCGGTAACCAGCCACTCGTGCGTTGCGTCGGCGCCGCACTCACGCACGCGCGGCACGGTGATGTACTGCTCGGCCCACGCCAGGCGCGCGGCCTCGGCCGCCATCGACGTCTCACTCTGGAGCGGACCCCATTTGATATAGCGCGGAGCACGTCGCCTCGTTCTGGCCTCGGCGCGAAACGTCAGCCCGCCGAGCGCATTGCGCCACACCGGCACGAGACGATCCCCGCGCCCGAGCGACGCGACGGCCTCGGGAATCGCGACCGGCGCTGTCGGTATCGTCACGGCCCCTCCCGGGTTCGTAGACGATCATACGACCCGTGGCACGACGCATTCACGGCGGAGTCGGCAGCTGGACACGACCACAGATAGTCTGACGCCATGACGCTACCCGTACTCTTTCTGAGCGGTGCCGGCCTTCCCGAGTGGATCTGGGATGACGTGCGCAACGGCCTCGATGGTGATTCTGCCGTCGCAGCTACGCCGCGGCACTCCTCGGCAACACTCGCCGACGTTGCCGCAGCGGCACTCGCGAGCGCCCCCTGGCCGCGCTTCACCGTCGTCGCCCACTCCATTGGCGGCGCTGTTGCCACACGGTTGCTGCCGCTCGCTGGGGATCGGGTCGACGCACTGCTCGGCGTCGCAGCGCTGTTCCCGAAGCCGGGCACGTCATACTCCGCGAACCTCCCCTTCCCCGCACGCTGGATCATGCCGCTCGCTCTGCGCATGACGGGCACACGCCCACCGGATTCGGTGATCCGCTCGAGCCTCGGGGCGGGCCTCGACGACGACACGGCGGACCGCCTCGTTGCGCAGTTCGAGCCGGAACCCGTTGGGCTGTACCTGGACAAGACAGTCGAAACCGCATTTCCTGCTCGTAGCGGCTACATCTCGACGTCGCGCGACACCGTCTGCGTCTGCGGCGCGCATCGGCGCCTCGTGGACGGCATCGCTTGAGACACGGCACCTGCCGATGCTCGAGGATGCGCCGGCTCTCGCCGACAGCATCCGGCACTTTCTCGAGAACTGACCGGCACGTCCCGCTCGGCGTTGCACACTCTCAGGCGACGAGCGTGACGCCTGCGAGAGCGATGCCCGCGACGACGAGTGTGCTGCACGCGGCGAGCGCGAAGGGTTTCGGACCGACCTTGATGAGGTTGCGGATCTTCACGCCGGCGCCGAGGGCGAACATCGCCGCGGCGAGGAGCGCGTTCTGCACGACGGATGCGGCGTCGACGACGCCCTCGGGAACGACGCCGGTCGAGCGCAGGGCGACCATCGCGATGAACCCCGCGACGAACAGCGGGAGGAGCGGGGGACGCTTTCCGCCCGTCCCCGCACTCTGACGCCGGCGCACGGCGCTGATCACCGCCATCACCGGAGCAAGCATCAGCACGCGCGCGAGCTTGACGATCACCGCCACACCGAGGGCACCACCACCGATGATTCCCCCGGCCGCGACGACCTGCGCAACTTCGTGAATCGAGCCGCCAGCCCAGAGCCCGGCATCGTGGGCACCAAGGCCAAGCGCGCCCGCCGCGAGAGGGATGATCGGAATCATCAGAGTGCCGAAGAGCACGACAAGCGCAATTGCCGTCACTACCTCTTCGTCATCCTCGGGCTCGACGACCCCGTCGACGGCCGCGACGGCCGCGGCACCGCAAATCGAGAACCCACAGGCGATCAGCAGTCGCTGCTTCAGGCCAATCCCCATGACCTTGCCGATCAGAAGCGTGGCAGCGATACCGCCGAGCACGATCGCAACGACCACGACGATCACTCCACCTCCGAGACCGAGGATGTCACCGATCACGAGCTGCAGCCCGAGCAGCACGACCCCGAGTCGCAGAAGCTTCTTTGCCGAGAAGGCCAGCCCCGCCTCGAACACGGCCGGCAGCGGCGTGAGGTTGCGCAGCAGCACGCCCAGCACGATGGCGATGAGAAGTGCGCTGACGGTGGGCAGAAAATGGTTGACCGTGAGCGAGACCGCGACGCCGGCCGCGCAGAGCCCGAGACCGGGGAGCAGGGGCACGAGCGTGCGCTGCCTGCGCGTTGCGGTTTTCTCTGCGGTTTCAATGGAGTTCGACATGGTACTCAGACTGCCCGCCATTTGCGGCCGTCAGAATGCTTCATTCGTGTGCGGGGTATATCATCGTGATATGGCTAAGCTCCCCGATCTGACGGCCCTCGCTCTGCTGTGCGCCGTCGCAGAGCACGGCAGCCTGAGCCAGGCGGCAGAGAGTCTCGACATCGCCCAGCCCAATGCGTCGCGCACGCTGCGACGCCTTGAGTCCGATCTGGGGTTCCGCCTTCTCGATCGCGGCCCGCGCGGCTCGACGCTGACCGACAATGGCGCGATGGTCGCCGACTGGGCCGCAGACGTCGTCGCGGCGGCGCGGAGCTTTTACTCGGCCGCCGAGGCCCTGCGAGACGCAGAGCAATCGCACCTGACGGTGTCGGCGAGCAAGACTGTCGCCGAAGCCTTTCTGCCGCGCTGGCTCGCGGTGCTGAGGGTCGAGCGCCCCGAGCTGCAGCTGCATCTCGCCGCTCAGAACTCCGAGGAGGTTCAGGATGCTGTCGCCGCGGGCCGCGCAGACGTGGGATTCGTCGAGTCTCCAGAAGTGCACCCTGGTCTGCGCGCCGCCGTCGTCGCGCGCGATCGGCTCGTCGTCGTTGTCGCGCCTGAGCATCCGTGGGCCACACGTCGGCGCCGCGTGACTGACGCCGAACTTGCGCGCACGCCGCTGGTGGTTCGCGAATCGGGTTCGGGCACACGCACGACACTCGAGACGGAGCTCGCAGACCTTGACCCGGTAGCACCGACGCTCGAGCTCGACAGCAATGCTGCAGTGCGCATCAGCGTCGCATCTGGGGCGGGGCCCGCTGTGCTGAGCGAACTCGCCGTCGTCGATGCTGTGCGCTCCGGCAGCCTCGTCACTGTGCCGACGGTGAGCGAGTTCTCGCGCCGCATGCGCGCGGTGTGGCTGCCGGGCAGCATGCACGAGCCGGCGGCGGCGCTCGTCGGAATCGCCCGTCGCGCGCGCGGAACCGCGTGAGAGACAGCGATGCGGCACGAACACGACGAAACCCCCGGCCGTCTGACCGGGGGTTCGGTGTGCGTAGCAGGAGCGGGACTTGAACCCGCGACCTCACGATGATGAGTCGTGCGCTCTCACCAACTGAGCTATCGGGGCACTGCCCTGCATATCGTTCACAGGGCAACCGCTAAAGAATAAAGTCCATATCCACAGCCGCGGCCACGAACTAGACGGCCGCCAGTTCCACGTCGGCGTAGATGCCTTCGACTACGCGCCGCTCCCGATATCGCTAGTCGATGGCTGGTTCAACGGCCTCGATTGGAGCAGCCAGACCGCGCTATGTGAATGTCCATAAACAAACTCCGTAAGCGAAGTACTGGGGTGTCAATGAGGGTCATGAATGAAGACTCCATCGCGGTCGAGCTCGACGAAGGAGTACTTCTCAACCGCTGCCGTCAGGTCAGAGTAGTTCTGGTCAACCAATGCAAGCAGGTCGCGCGTTGCGATATTCCCACAGGTGACGATGAGTATTCGGGCGGGCTGCTGTCGCGTGAGGTGCAACACCCTGAAGTCGTCGTCTTTGGTCAAGACTGTTCGGCCTTCGTGATCGGCAAGGGCGGCAATCTCTGCGTCGCGCATCGTCGTACCGCCCGGGTATTGCTTTACGTGCCGCGCGTCGTGGCCAAACCTGCTCAGATACTCCGCAAGCTTTGCGGGCAATTGTTGGTCAACGAGGAAGGCCGTCATGTGCGATGCTGCGCGCCAGGCGTCAGGTTTCAGGCGACGAACCGCTGGAGGCGCGCGGCGGAGCCGAGCGCCGCGAACTCCAGCACCGCGAGGATGTCGTCGCGCTCAAGCTCATCGTAGTCGGCGAGGATGTCCTCGTACGTCATTCCGGATGCAAGCAGCTCAAGGACATCTTGAACGCGGATGCGCATGCCGCGAATCGTCGGCCTTCCATGGCAAACTTCCGGATTCACGGTGATCCGGTCAAGGCGGCTTGGCGTTGCGAGCATGAGCCCATTGTCCCATTAGCGGACTTCATCCGCACCTGTTGTATGCAAATGCGTTGAGTGCCACCGCAATTTTCTGTGAGATGAGCCAGAGCGGCGGCGTCCGAGCAGCGCTCCGCCTCAGCGGCGAGCGAACTCTTCCGGGGATGCCACCAATGGCTTCCCAACTGCGTCATCCGAGATGCCCATGGCCTCTCCGGAATCAGAAACTATCCCTACATTGACCGATCCCGGCCCGTGACCGGGCTTTCACAGTGTAGCAGGAGCGGGACTTGAACCCGCGACCTCACGATTATGAGTCGTGCGCTCTCACCAACTGAGCTACCCTGCCGCACGACGCTCCGAAGAACGCGCGAGCCCCGAGTCAGGATTGAACTGACGACCCCTTCCTTACCATGGAAGTGCTCTACCACTGAGCTATCGGGGCGTTTCCTCTCGCACTTTCGCAAAAGGCAACCGCTAAAGAATATCAAACCTTTGAGCGGTTCGTGAACACGGCGCCTCCACATCAGCACCGTCGTCGTCTCACCAACCAAGACGTGCGGCGACAGCGTCCGCTGCGTCACTCGGGAAGCCATCCCAGCCGGGCTCGAGCACATCCCGTGCCACGTCGAAGAGGCCATGCGCAGCAGACTCGACATCCTGCGCGAGGGCGGTATCTATCCGCTCAGCGAGCTCGGGGTAACCGCGTTCAAATCGACGAAGCGGATCGATCTTGTCGCGGGAGCTCGGGAGCTGCGAGGGAATTCGGGCGCGCACCACTCGGGCCAGCAGCTCGACAGCCCAGCCCCGCACGAAGTTCGAACCATTGAGAACCTCCCCGCGACGTGCGCGACCAACTCCAATCAGAAGCTTCACCAGAACGAGCCGCATGTCGTTCGCCGCGCGTTCCTCAGAAGGTGCAGCGAGCCCGTCGCTGGCGTTTGCGCGATCCCGAGCAACCGCGATGATCCGTGCAACGATGCCTTCACTGTCATAAACGATCAGAGCGTCGTCGGCCAACGCGCCAGTGAGTTCGTCGGCTGTTGCCGCCGCGAACTCAAGAATATGACCGTCTGAATACACGACAACGAACCCGATATCGCCTTCACGCCCGAGCAGCACGCTTTTCTCGAATCGCGGCAGCCAGCTCATATCGCGGCGCACGTCGCGCTCGCGGCCCGGTTCAAGGAGCACGAAGAAGTCGTGATCAGACCATTCGTCGCGACGAGTCGCATCTGCCGCTGAGCCGAGCAGCACCAATCCGATTACACCGTCTGTCTCACGGCACGCCTGCTCCAGCTCGTCGCTCAGGCGAGAGAATTCCTCAACGTTCCGCACGCTCAGGCTCCTGCCGTCTGCCACACCGAGAAGTCAGGACCAGTGCCCGACATGCGGATGCTGTCGCCCTCTGTGCTCAGCACCAACCCGCCGAACAGCTGCTCGACAGCATCCGGCGTCGGAATGACCTCGGCAGGCAGATCGACGCTGACGTCAGCGCGCGCTGCCACGATCAGCAGGCTCTCGTCGCCGTCTTCGCGCACGTACGCGAGCGCGTCATCGCTCACGTGCACCCAGCGCATTCCTCCGCCATTGAGAGCTGAATGCTTGCGGCGCAGGGCAATCAGCTCCGAGTACAGGTCGATGGTTCCGGATGCTGCATCCGCAGCGTGCCACGGTATCGGCGTGCGCGAATGCTCGCCGTCGACCCCCGTGAGCCCGAACTCGTCGCCGGCCCACACCACGGGAATGCCCGGCAGCGTTACCGACATTCCCACAGCAACGGGGAGCACCCCAGGCAATGCCCGTGTGAGAAATCGTGGAGTGTCGTGCGTGTCGAGCGCATTCATGTTGCCCAGACGTACGCTCCACGGGAAGCCGGCGCTGAACTGCCGGTGTGCGGCGTAGAACTGCCAGCCGTCATACCGCGGAATGGTCTGCATCGCCATGCCGAGGCCTCCCCCAGCATCAGTTAGCGGCTCAGACAGCCACCCCCACAGGGGGCGCGTGAAGTTGGCATACGTCATAGCGCCGTGCCATGCGTCGCCTTGGAAGTCGCTCGATGCGTCGTTCGTCGACTCGGCGAGCAGGATCGTGTCGGGGTTGACGTCGGTCATCGTGCGGCGAATCGTCTGCCGCACATCCGCGTTGAGATCGTCATTTCTGAGCCGCCCCGTCATGTTCGCGACGTCGATGCGCCAGCCATCAAGCGAGTACGGCGGCTTCAGCCACCGCGCCACCACAGAATCGTCACCCTCGATGAACCGACGGCGCAGTTCACGCGAGTTCCAGTTGAACTTGGGAAGGCTCGGCACCCCGAGCCACGACTCGTACTGCTCATGCTCCGCATCGCGCCAATAGTAGAAATCGCCCTCGGGCGCCGCGGGGTTGCCGTATGCGGCACGAAACCATTCGTGAGCATCGCCCGAATGGTTGCTCGTGAGATCGCCGATCACCGTCAAGCCACGCGCGTGCGCAGCCTCGACCAGACGAATCAGCGCGTCATCTCCTCCGAGCTGCGGGTCGACCATGTCGAAGCTCGTCGCATCGTATCGGTGGTTCGATTGCGCGGGGAACACCGGTGTGAGGTAGATCATTGTCACGCCGAGACGCTCGAGATGATCGAGCCGCTCCACGACGCCATCGAGGTCTCCGCCGTACAGCTGCGTCGACCGAACCGACGGTTCAAGCCGCACCTCGTCCGACCAGTCGGCCGGAACAGCCCAGACCGGTGCGGGGCGCGAGGCTGCAGCATCCGATTTCTCGAATCTGTCGGGAAAGATCTGGTACATGACGCTCGATGCCGCCCAGTCCGGAGCGTCCGCGCCGGTTGCGAGACGAAAGTCCTCTGAGTCAAGCGTCTCGGTGGTGAAGACGCCGCGCGCGTTCACCCACATGTCGGTTCCGTCAGCGAGCCGCAGCAGCCATCGGTAGCCGTGCACGCGGTTCGCGACGGCAACCTCTGCCTGCCACCAGTCCCATCCGCCAGCCGATGACGTCAGTTGCGCGACGGCGAAGACAGGCTCCCTGTCGGGGTTCGAGCGCACGCGCACGCCCTGAAGCGTGCCGAGTGCGCGGGGAACGCGCAGGCGCAGCACGACGGCATCACCCAGATGAGGATGCTGGTTCGAGACGTAGAGCGGCGAACCGTCGTGGTGCGGCTCGAGAGCGGTGTCCATGGCCATCCATTGGCTCCTTTTCGACGGCGACTATTTCACGGAGCCGGCGACGAGCCCACCGACGATGTACTTCTGCAGGTACAGAAACAGCGCCATGACGGGGATCGATGCGAGCACGGCACCGGCGGCGAAGACGCTCCAGTTGCTGGTGAACTCCTGCGAGACAAACTGGTAGAGCCCGACGGCGAGCGTCTGCTTCTCTGGTGTCACGAGAACGACGCTCGCGATGACGAAGTCATTCGTTGTGGCGATGAACGATAGCAGCCCGACAACAGCGAGGATCGGTGAGACGAGGGGCAGGATGATCGTGAAGAACACGCGCGCATGCCCTGCTCCGTCGATCTTCGCCGCCTCGTCGAGTGCTCTCGGCACTGTATTGAAGAATCCGTACATGAGATACGTATTCACACCGAGTGCGCCGCCGAGGTAGACGACGATGAGGGCGATCTGGTTGTCGATGCCGAGGATCGGAAAGATGTCGCCGATCGTGTTCAGCAGCAGGAAGATGGCGACGACGGCGAGCAGCTGAGGGAAGATCTGCACGACAAGCAGGGAGATCAGCCCGAACCGTCGCCCGACGAAGCGCATGCGGCTGAAGCAGTACGCCGCGAGGGCACCGAGAAAGACAGTGCACACGGATGCTGTCAGTCCGATGAAGAGCGTGTTCCCGAACCACGAGGCGTACGGCTGCTGAGGAGAGTTGAAGAGCGTCACGTAGCTATCGAGTCCGATCTTCGCGAACAGACCGTTGGAACTCAGCAGCGTTCCGTTCGGATTCAGCGATGCCGACAGAACGTACAGCAGCGGGAACACCGCATAGATCAGCACGATGACGCCGACAAGGTGACGCCACCCTGTCGCTCGAAACCATCGCCCGAAGCTGACATGGCGCTTTCTGTGGATCTGTGGCGTCACGATGGGAATAGCGCGCTGTGTCTCTGGAGACGCCTGTGTTGTCTGTCTCATGTCAGTTCAGATCCTCCAGCGTCTTCGTCTGCTTGAAGCTGATGACCGCGATGATGGCGACCAGCACGAAGATGATTATCGAGAATGCGCTAGCGAGCCCGTAATCGCGGCTTGCTCCGACAAACGCCACTTTATAGACCATCGAGATGAGGATGTCTGTGGCACCGACGTTGATTCCTGCCGCCGCATCGCGCGGTCCTCCCTCGGTGAGCATGTAGATGAGGTTGAAGTTGTTGAAGTTGAACGCGAACGCAGAGATCAGCAGGGGAGCGATCGAGACGAGCAGCAGCGGAAGTTTGATGAGACGGAAGACCGCGAATGGCTTAGCGCCGTCGACGGTTGCCGCTTCGGTGAGCTCATGCGGGATCGATTGCAATGCCCCCGTGCAGACGAGAAACATGTAGGGAAAGCCCAACCAGAGGTTGACCCAGATAACACTGAATTTCGCCAGCCATTCGTTGGTGAGCCACGGTATCTCTGCTCCCTGGAAGAGCACGAGATTCACGAACCCGAAATCCCGGTTGAGCAAGCCTGCCCAGACCAGCGCGCCGAGAAAACCGGGGAACGCGTAGGGCAGAATCATAAGCACTCGGTAGAACTTGCGCCCCTTCATGCGCATGTCGTTGAACACGATCGCCAGAAACAGTCCGAGTGCGAAGGTCGTCAGAACGCTCAAAAGAGCGAAGGCGAACGTCCAGATCGTCACCGAAATCAACGGTCCGCGGATGCTCTGATCCGTGAACGCCTTCGTGAAGTTGTCGACGCCGATGGGTATGCTCCACCCCGGCATGAGCTGTTCGCCGTCTTCGGCTGTGAACGCACCGACTCCCGTGTCTGTGTAGACGGTATTCGTCGTCGTGTCTGTCATTGTTCCCGCGGCCTCGTCATAGACCAGCGTTGAAACATAGAGGTACGCGCTTGAGCCATCTGGAGTGCGCAGCGCGCCGTCGTTTGGGTCGTCCGAAATCTGCACGGCGAGATCTGAGATCTCATCCTGGTGCTGAAGAATTCCCTCGAAGTCGAGCGCCGTGTAGCCCGAGAGGCCAACTGCCTTGCCGCCCGACATCTCGGCGCCGTCGACCGCGTGCAGCGGAGTCGTGTCGTTTCCGATGCTCACCGTGCCGTCGGGTGCTGTGACGAGAAAGCTGTAGGTGCCGAGCTGGTCGAGCACCGTAAGATCATACGTCGGAGAGTCGGGCACGCGATCCTGCGCCGATTGCACAAGGGCGATGACGGCATCCTGCTTTGTGCTGTTGTGCCCTGTTCCGTAGTTGGTGAACGCGATGTAGCCGGTGTAGCCGATCACGAAAATTTGAAAGATGAGCAGAAAGATGAGGCCGGGCGCGAGGTACTTGGCAGGCAGCCACCCGCGTTTGAAGTAGATGATGTTGATGGCTGCCGCGATGACGAGGATCACAGCGAAGACGATCCACTGCTGCTGCGCCAGCGAGACGAAAAGGGCGTAGAGAGACAGGGCGTCGATGACGGCAATCAGCGTGATCTTGACGATCAACGAGGTGATGCCGCCTGACGCCTGCTCGGCAATGCGAACGGCGCGGCGTCTGCGCTTCTGGACGACGCGCGTCTCGCGCGCGTCTTCGGTCTGGGTGCTGCTCATGTCTCCCCGCGATGCTGTGACGTCGACTGGATGCTGGCCGGGCTCACGCCCGACCAGCACTCACGTCAACCTTCGATGGCACTCTGGATGTCGGATGTCATCGACGCCCACAGCTCGGCCGGGTCGCCTTCGCCGTTGATGATGTCGGCCTCGGTCACGCCCCAGAACTGCCATACGGCACCCATCTCGGGAATATTCGGCATCGGCACGCCCTCTGCGCCGACCTTGCCGAAACTGGCAGTGATCGGGTCGGAGCTGACCTCCTCAAATGCGGCGGTCAGCGCCGGTGGCCGCTTGCCCACGTTGTACAGCTCAACCTGCACGTCCTTCGTGCCGATGTAGTTGGTGAGGAACTCGTTCGCTGCCAGAGCGTTCTTGCTCTTGGCCGAGACGAAGAAGCCCTGAACACCGACGAACGGCTGCGCCGCTTCGCCACCAGCGCTTGGAATCGCGTCGACGGCGACGTCGATGCCGGCATCCTGCGCAGGAGCGACGTTCCACGGTCCGGTAATGAGGAAGGGCGAGTCGCCGCTCACGAACTTCTCTTTGGCAATGTCACCGTCAACTGTTGTCTTGAGGAGCCCTGCCTCGCCCTGCTCAGCGAGCCAGTTCGCAAAGTCGATTCCGCCGTCGCCGCCGAGCAGCAGCTGCTCGGAGTCGTAGCTTCCGTCGTCTTTTGTTCCGAAGACCGGGGCGCCGAACGACGTTTGGAAGGGGTAGAGGTGGTACGGGTCGCTCTCTTCACCCACCTGCACGAGGAACGGGAACTCCGACCCGGCATCCTTCCCCATCTGCACCATCTCGTCGTATGTCGACGGGGCTTCGGGAGCCAGCTCAGTGTTGCGCAGAAGCGCGATGTTCTCGGTGGAGTACGGCAGACCGTAGGTCTTGCCCTCGTAACTCATCGCCGTCACGGCGACGTCTTGAAAGTCGCTGGCGATGTCGCCAAGCTCGATGGGCTGCACAACGCCGTTCGTCACGAAATTGCCGAGCCAGTCGTGAGCGCCGATGGTGATGTCGGGGCCCTTGCCCGTCGGCACCTGCTGAACGAACTCTTCTTGAATCTTTCCGAAGTCCTTCTGCACAAGCTTCACTGAGATGCCGGACTCCTCTTCGAACGCCGAGGCGACGTCTTTCAGAACGGGAGCGCGATCGGCGTCAACCCACACGGTGAGCGTCGTGGAGCCGTCTTTCTTGTCTCCCTCATCTCCGCCTCCAGCAGAGCAGCCCGTGAGCACGAGCGCGGCAGCCGCGGTCATCGCTCCGATGGCGAGAATCGGTTTGGTCTTCACCGTCATTGGTGTGCCTTTCGTTTGCTGTGTGCCGATGTGGCCGTCGAAACTTGCGTCTGCGCCTCGAGAGTCCTCGCACGCTTTTCTGCAAGCGCTTCCACTTTTACATGAACAACACGTTGAACACAACTCCACACCCAGGAAAACACGCGCCATTGTGATCATCTCGTGATAAACGTTCACGTAAGCGTTTCCAGAATGGTCGGCACCTGCCGTACAGTATTGGGCATGACTCAAGCCAGTTCCGCTGCCCGCGACGCGCCGCCGCCCACAACAGACGCCACCGTGGGCGCCGAATGGTGGCGCTCCGCGGTGATCTACCAGATCTACCCTCGCTCGTTCGCCGATGCGAACGGCGACGGCATGGGCGATCTCGCGGGAATCACCTCTCGTCTCGACGCGCTCAAGCAGCTCGGCATCGACGCCATCTGGCTGTCCCCCTTCTTCCCTTCGCCTCAGAAAGACGCCGGCTACGACGTCGCCGACTACTGCGATGTCGACCCGCTTTTCGGAACGCTCACCGACGTCGACGAGATGACGGATGCTGCGCATTCACGCGGCATCCGAGTGATCATCGATCTGGTTCCCAACCACTCGTCAGACCGGCATCCGTGGTTTCAGCAGGCGCTTGCCGCCGCGCACGGCTCTTCCGAACGCGATCGCTACATGTTCCGCGATGGCCGCGGTCCAGACGGCGCCGAAGCGCCAAACAACTGGGAGTCCGTGTTCGGCGGGCCCGCCTGGACCCGCACTGTTGACGCACAGGGCGCCCCCGGCCAGTGGTATCTGCACCTGTTCGACTCGAGCCAGCCCGACTTCGACTGGAGCAACCCCGATGTACGGTCGATGTTCCGCGACGTGCTGAGGTTCTGGCTTGACCGCGGGGTTGACGGCTTTCGCGTCGACGTCGCGCACGGCCTCGTCAAGGCCGACGGGCTGCCCGACTTCACACCTCCGGGCAGCGCAGGCAGCATGGGAGGCCAGGGCACAACGGATTCAACCGCCGTTCTCGCTCCGTACTGGGGGCAAGACGGCGTGCATGACATCTATCGCGAATGGAACCAGGTGCTCGCGGAGTACGACGGCCAGCGTGTGCTGTGCGCCGAAGCCTGGGTCGACCCGCTGCAAAAGATGGCGCTGTGGGTGCGCCCGGATGAGATGCAGCAGGCCTTCAACTTTCCCTACCTCGAGACCCCGTGGAGCGGCGCGGAGCTGCGCCGCATCATCGACGAATCCATCGCCGCGTTCTCGGCCGTTGGAGCGCCCAGCACCTGGGTGCTCTCTAACCACGACGTCGTACGCCACGCATCACGGCTCGCGTTGACGCAAGAGAACCCACAGGGCCACGGCATCGGGCCCGAGACCGCCGACCGTCCGAACATCGACATCGGCCTGGCTCGCGCGCGTGCAGCGTCCGCCCTCATGCTTGCGCTTCCCGGAGGCGCCTATCTCTACCAGGGCGAAGAGCTCGGCCTTCCCGAGGCCATCGACCTTCCCGATGAGGCGCGCCAAGACCCCACCTGGTTTCGCACGAATCACGAGCGCTACGGCCGCGACGGCTGTCGCGTGCCGATTCCCTGGGATGCCGATGCGCCAGCCTACGGTTTCAGCGCGACGGGCGCGTCGTGGCTCCCGCAGCCCGACGATTGGGCACCCTATGCGCGCTCGAGCCAGCTCGGCGTCGCTGGGTCGACGCTTGAGCTCTACAGCCGCGCGCTCTGGCTTCGCAAGACGCACCAGCTGGGACTCGGTGCGATCGAGTGGCACGACGCCGGCGACGACAGTGTTTTGTGGTTCAGCAACGGACCAATCACCGTCGTCGCGAATACGAGCGATCAGGATGCCGTCGTGCCGACGTCGCTGAGCGAAGCGACGCGCGCTCTCGAAAGTGCTCCCGCTCCTGACGGCGGCATTCCGGCCGATTCAACTGTCTGGTTCCTCACCCCGTAGACGATCCAGTTCGCCTCGAAACGGCACCGCGTCGCACGTGTCGACGCGGTGCCGTTCTCATCTGCGCACAGCCACGAACCCGTGACAGCAAAAATCCCGGCATCTGTGCCGGGAAGAAGAGCTGTGCGAGTCTTAGTTGGTGTTCGCGTAAAGCCACGCGAGCGGGTCGACGTGCTTGGTTCCGTTGAGGAGAATCTCGAAGTGCATGTGGGCTCCGGTGGAGATACCGGTGTTTCCCGTTTTGCCGATGATCTGGCCCACGGAGACGTGGTCTCCGACCTGAACGGTGCGCGAGCCTGGCACCATGTGTCCATACAGGCTGTGGATCATCTGCCCGTCGATGACGTGCTCGATGACGATCTTGACGCCGAAGCCTCCGCCCGAGTCGGTCGACTCGACGACGACACCGTCGGCGATGGACTGAATCGGAGCACCGTAGCCCGGGTTGAAGTCCTGACCGAGGTGGTTTGTCGAGCAGCCAAGCGAGCAACCGGGGCGCGCGCCATAACCGCTGCCAATGTGAACGCCAACGGAGAACGGCCACTGAACCGTTCCGTTCGGGTCATTCGTGAAGGTGTTCTCGGGATTGATCCCGAGTTCCGTCGCAGCCTGCGTAACCGACAGAGCACCGTACGTGTCGCGCTGCAGAGCAAGGTCGGCCGAGGCGGTATTGACGAGCGACTGCGGCTGCCCTGGAGCATATGTCTCGTGCTGAATCGACTGACGCTTCTGCGCCTGCACCTCGTCGGCGCTGAGCAGCGCGTTTGCGGGCACTGACGTCGCAACGGTCATGAGCCCGACAGCGAGAAGAGCGCTGATGCTCATCGTCTTCGCAGCAAGGCGTCGAATCGACCGCGGCGGGCGCGGATTGTCGACGGGCGCTGATTCTGAGGCCCCATGGCGACCACGAGGCGGTGTCGGAGTGTCTTCTGCCGCGGCGGCCGGTACGGGTTCGGCCTTGACGGGAATGTCGACCGTGTCGTCGTCATGAGCGTCGTCAGGAGTTGACGCCTCATCAACCGGAAAGGCACCCGCGATGATCTCTTCAAAGGATTCTGTCGTCGTCGGCACGTCGTCTGGTGTGATCTCGGCGACGGGCTCGACAGCCGCTTCCACTGCCGAAGCGGACTCGATGACCTCGGCTTCGACGACGACGTCGGGCTCTGCGCCGGGAGCGGTCTCTGTGGCGATCGGCTGCGGATCCGGCGATGCTGCGCGACGACGGGCGCGACGGGAAAGCTGCACCTCAGCGGGCGTGGCTGATGCGCTTGGCATCATGCCGGAGTGATCGTCTGTCGCCTTCTGCTCGGCACGGCGGCGATCGCGCCGAGAAAGAAACTCCGTGTTCGCCGGAGCCGCGGCAGTTGTCGCCTCATCGAGCTCCGCGACACCGGCGGAGCGCTCACTCTCACGAGCCTCTCGAGCTTCACGGTCACGGCGTGCACGACGCGATTCGAATGCTGCTCCTGTGTGAGGGGTCGCTGCGGTGCCTGAGGGGTCGAGAACAGACTTGTTCTCTTCAGAGGCACGACTCGACACAGGCAGACGGACTTTCTTCGCTCGGGGGCACAGCTGTTGTTACCAGTAAGCATTGGGGGCGCCGTTTGGTAACGGATTGATAAACAGTAGCAAAGTCAGGCTGAATATTTCCAGAGCAACATGCCGTTTTTTCGTCCCCCAAATGGGGAACGGAGAGTCGTTGCTTCGCGTCGCCTGCAATGGCGGGCGAGGCGGCGGTTCAGTCGAGAATTCGATCCGCGCCCAAACCTTCAAGCTTTGCTTCAAGGAATGCGAATAATCTGGGTTCGGCAAGAAGGGTCATGGATGCTGTTGCCGGCGCCCCTCTGAGTCCACCGACTCGCGCTCCAGCCTCGCTGGCCACGAGAGCCCCCGCAGCCATATCCCACGGGTTCAGCCCCACTCCGAAAAAACCATCGAGGCATCCGTCTCCAACTCGGCACAGATCAATTGCGGCCGATCCCATTCGCCGAATGTCTCGAACCTCGGCGATCAGCTCTGTCACGATGGCAGCCTGCCGTACGCGACGCTCGGGATCGTAGCCGAAGCCCGTTCCCACGAGCGCCACTCGAGGGTTCACCGCGGTGTTGACGTGAATCTGCTTCGTTCCGCGAAAAGCGCCGCCGCCCTGCGACGCCGTGTACATCAGATCACGCGCTGGTGCGTACACGGCTGCCGCAAGAGGCGACCACGTCGCCGGATCGGGGTCGCCCTCCACAACGCCAATGCTTACGGCGTAGTCGGGCAACCCGTAAAGATAGTTGACGGTGCCATCGATCGGATCAACCACCCACGTGATGCCGCTGGACCCTGCTGTGCCGCCGCCTTCTTCGCCGAGAATTCCATCATGAGGCCTCGCTCGCACGATGAGGTCTCGGATGAGCTGCTCCGACTCGCGATCCGCCGCGGTGACAATGTCTTCGGGCGACGACTTCGTCGCTGCGACGCTGACTCCCTCGCGCCGTCGGTCACGGACCAGCTCACCGGCGCGAGCGGCAATGTCTCGGGCGATGTCCTGCAGATCGTGTGCACTCATGGTCTCGACGCTACAGCCGTTCGAGATTCTTCGGCATCGAACAGGTCTCGCCCTGCGCATGTCAATCGACAGCGCGGCTCACTCGGCGTCTCGCCGAATCACTCGCTGATGTGAGCGGGAGCACCTAGTGTGAGGAGACACGCACGTATTCTGCTCTGAGAAGTTCGTTGAAAGGGGCGCATGATGACACCGAACACCGCGGGACCAATTGACGGCACCGCAACGACAACCCACTCTGACCGCGGCGCCGGTAATCCACGGCTCCTCGTGTCACGCGACTCGATTCAATCCGTCTTTGACATCACAACCGAGCTCGTAAGCATTGGCTCGGCCGAGTCGAGCGAGTTGCGGCTCGAGGGGGCAGAGCTGCTGCACGCGACAATTCATCATGACGAAGATGACGAGTACATCCTGACGCTCATCGAAGAAGGCCTCATGACGGCAAATCCCAAGACGACAGCGTCTGACGGAGAGCGCACGCAGATTCTGAGGCAGGGTGCGCGCTTCACGGCCGGGCCGTGGACTCTTGTGTTCGCCCGTGAGGAATTCGCAGATCACGGCCGCCCGTTCGGCGGCCGCGAAGGCGGCGAGTTCTCAGACCAGGCGGCCCAGCCGAGGCGCCCCGACTACACGAATGAGCGAGACGACGACGAGCCGCCGTACGAGGTGCAGAACAGCTGACGTTGACAATCTGAAGGGAGCACCAATGAGCATCACTGGAAAGAAGGTGGCGGTTCTCGCCACGAACGGCTTTGAAGACAGCGAGCTGACGAGTCCGTGGGAGGCACTCGAGAAAGCCGGAGCCGTGCCCACAATGGTCTCACCGACTCCGGATGTGATCACGGGGAAGAACGGTCACGGTCAGAATGTCGACATGCTGGTTCGCGAGGCGAAGGCACTGGATTTCGACGCGCTGATGCTTCCTGGCGGCGTCGTCAACGCAGATGACCTTCGCCTGGATCACGACGCCGTCGCGTTTGTTCGCGGATTCTTCGTCGAGCAGAAACCCGTGGGCGTCATCTGCCACGGCGCATGGATTCTTGCCGACGCAGATGTTCTCTCGGGCCGCACTCTGACGAGCTACCCGAGCCTGAGAACGGACCTCACAAACGCGGGTGCGACATGGGTTGACCAGGAGGTTGTCGTCGACAGCGGCCTCGTCTCGAGCCGAACTCCGGATGATCTTCCCGCGTTCAACGACAAGCTCGTCGAGGAGATCGGAGAAGGCCAGCACACCGGCCAAACCCTTTGACCGTGTTCGGTGCGCTCGCGGGTGTACTCGCACGGAGCACCCCGAATGTGCACACTGCACACACAGGTCTGGCAAAAGCAAGGGCTCCTGCCGATATGGCAGGAGCCCTACTGCTTGCCCGAAAGTGGCGAGTGAGGGATTCGAACCCCCGAAGTCGATGACAGCTGATTTACAGTCAGATCCCTTTGGCCGCTTGGGTAACTCGCCAGGGGCGCGCTCGACCAAACTTGTACAGCCAACCGAAGGCGCCACAGAGATATTAGCCTTTCACACGGCCGGGACGAAATCGAGCCCCACACGACGGATTCACGGCTCGCGAAGCAACGCGCCGTCGTGTCTGCATGTGGCCCCAGCCACCAGCATGGCGCGGTCGAGAACAGCGCCCCAGGCGTCGTTCGAGTCGGGAACGCCGTTCGCGATCAGACTCTCAACAACAGACGCAAGAACGGCATCTCCGGCACCCATTGTGTCGATCACCTCGCCGGGCAGATCGGCGATCGGGCGCGTCACCGTTTCGTCGCCGCTTCGCACGAAAGCACCGTCGCGCCCCGCCGTGCCGACGATGTGAGGCACGCCCGTGTCGGCAAGCCGAGACACGAGCTGGTCGAGATCGGTGCCGTACAGCATCCGCGCATCATCATCGCCGACCTTGACAAGTTCGCAGAGTTCGGCGACGGCTTCGAAGCCGCGCACGAACCTCTCACGCGAGTGCAGCATGCCCGCTCGCGGATTGGGATCGACGATCATGCGTCGCCGGCCTGGCGGAACGGATGCTGTCAGCAGACCGACCTGCGCGAGATCGTCGAACGGAAAGCAGCTCACAAGCGTGAACGGCGCATCGTGAATGGCCTGTAGCGTCTCGGGACCGAACTCGATCGCGCGCTTCTGCGCCGCTTCGTTGAAGATGTAGCGCGGCTCCCCCGCGCGGCGGTCGCTGATCGCCCGCGACGTGCCGTTCGGCCCAATCGTGCGCACGAAGCCCACGCCATGCTGGTTCAGAAACTCCGCGATGCGAGCGCCGTCTGCGTCGTCGCCGATCATGGCGATGAGCGTGGTCGGCACGCCGAGACGAGCGAGGCCGACAGCGACATTGAGTGCCGCTCCTCCCACAAAATCGCGGGTGCCGGAGCTGTCGCGAAGTTCATCGATGAGAGCGTCGCCGATGACGACGACGGGGGCAGTCACGCTGTGCATATCGGTCAATGTACACGGCTGCGTATGCTGGTGCTCATCCACTGATGAGGAGTTCGATGGCCGGAATCGAAGAGGTCGCCCAGAAGGCCGGTGTCTCGACGGCGACCGTATCGCGGGCGCTGTCGGGCCGCGGCTACGTTTCCGAGCGTACGCGAAGCAAGGTCGAAGAGGCGGCGAGCGACCTCGGGTACGTCGTCTCCTCGACAGCATCCGGGCTTGCCTCGGGCCGCACGCGCAACATCGGAGTCGTCGTCCCGCTGCTCAGCCACTGGTACTTCGCCAGCGTCGTCGAGGGTGCGGAGACAGCGCTGCTTCGCCGTGGCTACGACACAACGCTCTATAACCTCGCCGGAGGCGAGGCCGAACGCCGCAGCGTTTTCACCCACTTTCTGCTGCGCAAGCGGGTGGACGCCGTCATCGCGATCAACCTCGAACTCACGGCAGACGAGGTGAGCGCGCTGCACGACCTGCACAAGCCACTCGTCGGCATCGGCGGACCGATTCCCGACGTTCCCACGCTCGAGCTCGACGACTTTCAGCTCGCGAAGCTCGCAACGTCTCACCTGACAGGGCTCGGGCACCGCCGCATCGCGCACATCGGCGGCGGTCGGGAGTTCGACGTTGACTTTCACCTTCCCACGACGAGGCGGCGCGGCTACGAGGCGGCGCTGACCGATGCGGGCATCACTGTCGATGACGCCCTCGTGCGGCCAGCGGACTTCACATTGCAGGGTGGGTACGTCGCGGCCAAACAGCTGCTCGGCTCGCCCTCCAACCGCCCGACGGGCATCTTCGCGGCTTCAGACGACATGGCGATCGGCGCCATTCTTGCGGCACGGGATCTGGGGCTCTCTGTCCCGAGCGACGTGTCGATCGTCGGAGTCGACGACAACCAGCAGGCACCGTTCTTCGATTTGACGACGATCGCCCAGTTTCCCAAGCGCCAGGGCGAGACAGCCGTTGACCTGCTGCTTGCCGAGTTGGGCGAGAGCACGACAAAGCCTGCAGATCTCAATCTGCCTTTCGAGCTCGTCGTGCGCGGGTCGACGGCACGCCCGCAGGAGTGACGGCGCGTTCAACGCGCGCAGTGCGACGGTCAGCGACCGGGCCCTCGGGAGGCGCTCCGCGGGGTGTGCGCCTACGTCAGGTCAGGCAGGATGTTCTCCACGAGAGCGCGCTGAATCGCCAAGCGTTCTTCGCGGGTGATCGGTCTGCCCGGGGCGTCGGGCCGGCTCTGCCAGGGTGCGGGGCCATCGGGATGCCGGTACTCGACGCCGAGCGCGTCGAGCCGGTACCGGTGCTGATCGAGCCGCGCGTGAAAATCGGTGAGGTTTTTCTCGGCGGACCACACGGCCTCGGCGAGCGCGCACAGTCTCGGAAACAGCATGTAGTCGAGTGAGCGCGATGAGCCGATGTGCTCGCTCCACATGTTCGCCTGGCCTCCCAGCACGTGATCTGCTTGCGGGGGCGTGAGCTCGGCCGGCAACGGGTCGAACGCGTAGACGTCGTCGACGCCGAGCGGAAATCCGACGGGAATGGGCTCGGCCAGGTCATCGGACTGCCGGTAATCGAAGTACACCTCCGTGTCGGGGCACACGACCACGTCGTGGCCGGCACGGGCGGCCGCGATCGCGCCGTAGCTGCCGCGCCACGAGGCGACGGTGGCGCCCGGGGCCAGGCCTCCCTCGAGGATCTCGTCCCAGCCGTACGCTCGCCGCCCGCGACGGCTCAGGTGTGCGTCGATCTGGCCGATGAACCAGCTCTGCGCTGCCTCGCCGTCGCGCAGACCGCGTTCGCGCATGAGCTCCTGCGTGCGCGCATCGCTCTGCCACTCGTCTTTCTTCGCCTCGTCACCGCCGATGCCGATGAACGTCGAGGGGAAGATTTCAATCACCTCGTCGAGAATGCGGCAGAAGGCCGCAACCGTGGCCTCTTCAAGATTCAGCACACGGGTACTGATTCCCCAGTGCGGCCACGGCTCCGCGGGTGCCGCGCCGATGCCCCACTCCGGGTACGCAGCGAGTGCAGCCTGTACGTGCCCGGGCATCTCGATCTCGGGAACGACGGTGATGCCCCGCTCGGCAGCGTAGGCGATGATCTCGCGGGCGTCGTCTTTCGTATACCAGCCGCCGTGCGGCCGCCCCGTCGTAGTCGCATTCGGGCCGTGACCGCGCTGGCTGTCGCTGCGCCACCCGCCGCGCTCGGTCAGTCGCGGAAACGCGTCGATCTGCAGCCGCCAGCCCTGATCGTCAGTGAGGTGCAGATGCAGGGTGTTGAGCTTGTGCAGCGCCATCTGGTCGATCACCCGCATCACGTCACGCGCAGGCCGGAAGTTGCGAGCGACGTCGAGCATCAGCCCACGCCAACCGAAGCGCGGTGCGTCCGCAATCACGACGTGCGGCAGCATCCAGTCGGCATCGTCGACGATGGCACGGCGATGGATCTTAGCCGGCAGCAGTTGAAGCAGGCTCTGCGCACCCCACAGGATGCCGCGCGGCGATCCCGCGCGCACAGATACGCCGCTCTCATCAACGGTCAGCTCGTACTGCTCGTCGCTGAGCGAGCTGTCCAGGCTGAGCTCGATCACGCCCTGGCCCGGAGCGACACTGTCGAGAGCGAATCCCGTTGCCGGCTGCAGAAGCCGGCGCAGCTGAGCCGCCTGCCGGGCAAGCTCCGCGGGTGCCGCGATGGTCGCCGACGACGTCAGCTCATACGTGCCCGGCTGTGTCCGCATTTCTCGGGGTGCCGGAATGATCGCGAGGTGAAGAGCTGAGCTCACCATCGGCTGCTCCTCACTGCGCGCCGCCCTGGCCAAGCGCCTCTCTGATGAACCCGTCGGCGGCCTCGAGCGCGTCAGCGGCCGCACCCGCGGAAACACCCGTGAGAACGGCGACGATCGCCGCCTTCACCGACCCGTCCGCCGCGTCAAGCTGCTCGGCCGCGCGCAACTGGTCACACCCGGTTGCGCGCATGATCGTGCGCTCTGCTCGCGCGCGGAGCTTCTCGTTCGTGATCTGCACGTCGACCATCAGGGTTCCGTACGTTTTGCCGAGCTTCACCATCGTGAGCGTGCTCAGCATGTTGAGCACCATCTTCTGTGCCGTACCTGCTTTCAATCGGGTCGACCCCGAAATGATCTCCGGCCCCACAACCACCTCGATCGCAACATCCGCTGCGGCGCCAAGCGGCGAGGCCTCGTTGCAGGCAACGCCGATCGTGAATGCCCCGCGCTCGCGTGCCTCGGCCAGGGCTCCCAGAACGTACGGGGTGCGACCGGATGCTGAAATGCCGACGACCGTGTCGTGCTCCGCCACGTCTCGTGACGCGATATCCGCAGCACCCTTGCCGGCGTCGTCCTCCGCCCCTTCGACGGCCGTCCGGATCGCCCCGTCGCCCCCAGCGATGATGCCGACGACGCGATCCGGGCCGAGCCCGAAGGTGGGTGGAATCTCGCTCGCGTCGAGAACGCCGAGACGCCCGGGAGTACCAGCGCCGATGTACAGCATCCTGCCGCCCCGGCGCATGCGCTCCGCGATCGCCTCCACCGCCCCAGCGATCGCCGGCTCCACACGCGCAACGGCATCGGCAACCGACGCGTCTTCGCGGTTCATCGCCTGCACGAGCTCGGCCGTGCTGAACGTGTCGAGCGTCGCATACGCATCGTTCACGCGTTCGGTCGCGAGCCCCTCGATCTCACGATGGATCGTGCCCGATCCGTTCCTCTGCTGCTGTGTCATGTGCTGTGTCTTTCGTCCGGTACGCTCGGCGCCACACCCGGCGGCATCTGCACCGATGTCTCGCGGAAGAACCGGGTCAGCAGCTCGCCGCATTCTCGTGCCCGCACCCCGGGCACGACCTCAACCCTGTGGGTGAGCCTTCGGTCGCGAAGCAGATCATGGATGCTGCCCGCGGCACCGGCCTTCTCGTCCCATGCGCCGAAGACCACCGTGGGGATGCGTGCCGCCAGAATGGCGCCCGCGCACATCACGCACGGTTCGAGAGTGACGACGAGCGTTGCATCGTCGAGACGCCATTCCCCGCGCGTTGCCGTTGCCCGCCTGATCGCGACAATTTCGGCGTGCGCCGTCGGATCGGCTCGCGCCTCACGGGCATTGCGCCCGCTGCCAATCAGCTGCCCCGTCGCGTCGACGAGGACGGCACCGACGGGAACGTCGCCCGTCTGCAGCGCTGCCCTCGCCTCATCGAGAGCAAGCGTCATGAGCTCGTCATGTCGCGGGTCCGCGCCAAGCGGCATCTGCGATTCTCCCTCTGCGTCATCGATGTGCCCGTCTGAGCTTTTGGTCATTGGGCTGTAGGTTTAACAGTATGCGAGTGCACGTTGCCGATCATCCGCTCATCACCCACAAACTCACGGTGCTGCGCAACAAGAAAACCTCTTCTCCCACCTTCAGGGCGCTGACCGAAGAGCTTGTCACGTTGCTTGCCTACGAGGCGACACGCGGCGTGCGCACACAGCCCGTCGAAATCGAGACTCCGGTGACGACGACGACGGGGCTCGAGATCAGCTCGCCTCGGCCGCTCGTTGTGCCGATTCTGCGCGCTGGCCTCGGAATGCTCGACGGCATGGTGAAGCTTCTCCCCACCGCGGAGGTGGGCTTTCTCGGCATGGTGCGCGATGAAGAGACCCTGCAGCCGATGACCTATGCGGAGCGCCTTCCCGACGATCTGTCGAACAGGCAGTGCTTCGTTCTCGACCCGATGCTCGCCACGGGCGGCTCGCTCGGTGCTGCCATTCAGTTCCTCATCAAACGCGGTGCCGTCGACGTGACTGCCGTCTGCATTCTCGGTGCGCCCGAGGGCCTCGAACGGCTCGAGCGTGAGACCGAAGGGCTCGACGTCACAATCGTTCTCGGCGCACTCGACGAGCGGCTCGACGAGAACGGCTACATCGTGCCGGGGCTGGGTGACGCGGGAGACCGCCTGTACGGGCTCGTCTGATCCACCAGCCACACCGGCGTTCGTGGTCGCGGCGTGTCTCTACCTGTGGCCCGCCTTCGCGTTGATCTACGTGGTCTGGACGCACTCCAGCTACCAGCGCCGTGGATCGCGCGCACTCGCGGCCGCCGCTCGCCGTTCTCGTCTCGACGATGGCGTCGGGATCGTGCAAGCTTCTGTGAGCCACGGCATCCAAGCTTGAGCCGTGAAGAATAATATGCAGACTGGTGCCTTTTCAATCGCAGATTCTCTATTGTTACGCACGCATTCGTCATTTACTGCAATGATTTGACACACCGATTCGCGTGCGACTTAGATTGATGTCATGACACACAGCACGCGCCCCCTGAGCTCCGTCGAGTTCCCTGGGGATGCCGGGTCGATGATGGCCGGAATCGCTGCTGTCATGTGTTGTCGAATGTGCCGTTAACACCCTGACCTCATACCGCACAGAGCTCATACCGCACAGAGCGTGGATGCTGTCAGCATCCGCCATTTCGACACCACACACTTCTCGCCCCGCCCCGACACGCGTCGGTGTGGCCAGGGGTGGATCACACTCGTCATCGCAAAGGAACTATCATGTCACTCGCAACCGCTTTTCCGCAGGTCGTCCCCACTGAGAACCGCACTCGCGCACTTCGTGCCGTGCCGGCAGCGCCCGAGCCCCGGGGCTTCGCGCTGTACGTCGGACTCGACGAAGAGGCCGCTCGCGCCGCCGGCACCACGCTCGGCGCCATCGTCGAAGCCGTCAAGAAGACAATCGGCGAGCTCGCTCCCGCCGCGCAGTCCTACGCCGCAGTTGCTCTCGCCCCTTCGGGAGTCGGCGGCCGCGATGTCGACGTCGTGCGCCTCGCGCTGCAAGAGCCAACGGCTGTCGCCCGCAACAGCGCAGAGCCTGTCGAAGAAGAAGACGAGCTCGACCGCGCACACTCGGGCGTCGTCATCGACATCTCTCGCAAGCGCGTCGTGCTCGACAACGCGTCGGCAACGCTCACCTACAAGGAGTTCGAGCTTCTGCAGTACCTCGTGCTGCGCGAAGGCCGCACCATCGAGCGCACCGAGCTCATCACCGCGCTGTGGTCAGCGCACGACGGTGAGATCCCGAACGAGCGGACAATCGATGTGCACGTGCGTCGGCTGCGCTCGAAGCTGGGGCGTTACGAAGACATCGTGCGCACTGTGCGCGGCGCCGGCTATCGCTTCGATCGTCACGCCGACGTCTCGATCCGTCACGCCTCGACGCCGTCGCCCGACCTGTTCTGATGCGCTTCGCTAGTCCGTTGGGCGCTCGAGCGACCCGTTGACGGCATTGGCGATCTGCACGCGATTGTCGGCACCGAGCTTGTCCAGAATGCGACCCACATGGGTCTTCACCGTCGTGACGCTCACAAAAAGCTCTGCGGCGATCTCGGCGTTTGACAGACCCTTGGCCACACCGATGGCGATGTCACGCTCGCGCCCTGTGAGTGAACCGAGCTGCGGGTGCATCCGCCCCACCACGCCCCGCGCGTTCGGCCCTGTCGCCTGACCGATGAGCCACGAGAGGGCAGACTGCGACAGCATCCTCTCCCCCGCCGCAGCTCGCCGCACGGCGTCGACAAGTTCGCGTGGCGGCATGTCTTTGAGGAGAAACCCGCGGGCTCCGTGCCGAAGCGCCTCGTACATGAACTCGTCAGTATCGAATGTCGTCAGAATGATGATCGTCTGCTCGGGGTTCGCAGCGAGCAGCCGCTCGGTCGCCGTGATTCCGTTCATCTGCGGCATGCGAATGTCCATGAGCACGACATCGGGATCGGTGCGCGCCACAAGCTCAAGAGCCTCGGCGCCATCGGCTGCCTCTCCGACGACGGTCAGGTTCGGATCGCCCTCGAGGACGAGGCGAAGCCCAACGCGCACAAGCTGCTCGTCGTCGACGAGTGCCACCGTATACGAGCGCGTCACGTCTTCCATGGAAACAATACTGTCAAAGCGAAGGAGCCATTCGCTGGTGAACTGACCTCGAGTGTGCCGCCGACGAGTCGCACACGTTCGGCCAGGCCGACGAGACCGAGTCCGGATGCTGGTGCCGAAAGCAGTGTCGCCTCACCGCTCTCGACCCCGGCAGCGTTCTCGATGTCGCCAGCGCGGGCCGCCCGAATCGGGTTGCTGATCGTGAGGATGAGGTGCTCGCCGGGCTGACCGTGCACGCGGATGCTCACACGGGAGTGCGGGGCGTGTTTTCGTGCGTTGGTGACCGCCTCTTGAATAACCCGAAAGACAGTGCGGCTGAGTGTCTCTGACGGCTCGTCCCACAGTGGAGCGACCTGCGACTCGACGGTCAGGTCGACGGGGTTTCCTGCGCGCTCGCTCTCGGCACGCAGCTCCTCCAGATTGCGGAGCGACGGCTGCAGCATCCGGCTTGAATCAGCGGGCCCGCCCGCAGGATCGCGCAGGATGCCCAGAATTTCCCGGAGCTCTTCGCCGGCCAGACGAGCGTTTTCCCTCACCGTTCCGGCGGTCTGCGTGATCTGTTCGCGGCTCAGATCAGTGCGCACCTCAAGCGCTCCGGCGTGCAATGACACGAGTGAGAGTCGATGCGCCAGTGTGTCGTGCATCTCGCGGGCGATCCGTGTGCGCTCGCTCGCCCGCGCCTGCTCGACATGCGCGGTACGCTCCCGCCTCTCGCTGTCTACTTGCTCTCGCAACGCGATGTGCAGTTGACGCCGCCCGCCGATGTACAGCCCGGTCAAGACAAGCGCTGCCGTCACGAGAGCCGACATCAGCGCAGAAAGCCACAGCGGAGACGCTTCGTTCTGAGGCAGAGTCATTTCGACGACGACGTTCGACATTGTTGACAGCACCGCGACCGGAATGATCTCGCGCACACGACGACGCGTCGACAGCGAGACGAGCGCGAACAGCGCCGCCCCCGTGGCCAGCATCGACACGGCCGTCGATGCGACGATGAGAATCGAGAGCAGCAGCGGCGCACGGTGCCGAAACGGGTACAGAGCGATCGCGATCACGCCTAACGCGAGATCGGCAAGAATCCGTAAGCCCAACTCGGCATCGTGCGGCCCGTCGGGCAGCGCATCCATGACGATCATTCCGTACGTCAGAGCGAACGCCGCCAGACCGATGAACAGCACAAGAATGAGGCGCCATGTTCCGCTCCACAGGCGCGCCAGTCGAGGAAAGACGGTATCGGCGTTCACGCTCATCATGCTATCCGCGGTCTCATCCGCGAGGCATCCTGCCGACGGCTCGTCATCAGGTCATCCTTAAGGATGGCTGTTTCTGCGCACCCGAAGGATGCATGCTCACAACATTCAGCGCCACCATGGATGACGTGACACTGACGCGCTTCTCCCCGGCAGCATTCGTACCCGGTGCCCTGCCGTACCACCGTCTTGCGCGGTCGACGGACGCCTACCGCTGGTGGCGACCACTCGTCGTCGGGATCGTCGGCGTGGTCTTCTACGGAATCTTCATTGTCGGATGTGTGATCGCGATGCTGATCGCGAGGGTCATCAGTCCTGACATTGGCACCGCTCTTGACGCGTTCACTCGTGGACAGGCCGCCCTCGATCTGAGTAATCCCGCTGTCTTCGCGTTCACTCTGCTGTCGCTCATCTACTTGCTCCCTTCCCTTTTCATCGCACAGCTGCTTGCAGGCACGAAGCCTGTCGGCTTGCTCTCGTCTGTCGCTGGACGCGTGCGGTGGGGTTTGCTGCTGCGCTGCCTCGGCATTGCGGCTATGGTGTTCGCGCTCAGCCAGGGGGTGTCGTCAACAATTGCCGCGTTCTCGGGCGATGGCATCCCTGCGCCCCTCGGCATCTCAGAAGCAGCACTCCCCCTCGCGCTCACTCTGCTGCTCGTGCCGTTTCAGGCAGCGGCCGAAGAGTATGTGTTTCGCGGGTACCTGATGCAGACGATCGGCGGGTGGCTTCGGCATCCGCTCTTCGCGATTCTGTTGCCCGTTCCCCTCTTCGTGATCGCCCACGGCTACGATCCTTTGGGCCAGACCAGCGTCGCCGTCTTCGCGATCATCGCCGGCTGGCTCACCTGGAGAACTGGCGGTCTCGAAGCCGCGATCGGGCTGCACATCGTCAATAACGTGTCTGTCTTTGGGCTTGGCGCATTCGGCCTCGTTGACGCCAACGCGAGTTCGCTCGGCATCATCGATCTGATCATCACGATCGCGACGACGCTTGTATACGCAACGGTCGTTGTGTGGCTGTTCCGACGCGGCAGGCGCGCTGCGACGCGTCAGCCGGGCATGCCAGGGTAGCCCTCGGGCGTAAGCCACAGTTGCGCCCCGACGATCTCGCGCCCGGCGGCGAGCGCATTGCGCAATGAGGCCTGATTGTCTGGGTGAATATGCCCCCAGAGCACGTCGTTCGCGGTTGGGAGTCGTCCCGCCAGCTGCCGGAGTACGACGGGGCCGAGCCCACGGCCGCGATGCTCGCTGTCGAGGCAGATCTCGTGCACGCACCAGCCGCGGAGGCCGAAGGAGTCGTCGCGGGCGAGGGCGGCAACTCCGGCGGGCACGCCGTCGACCCGCACCTCGAAGAGCAGCCCCTCCTCGGCGCACTCTGACAGCGACTCCGCGTCTTCGGGGATTGCCCACTCCGCGATGTCGGGGCGGGAATTCGCGATCTCGGCGTAGATCTCGGCGGCCCGCGCGGCCGCGGCATCCGGTGATATCTTCTCAAGCGCCACACGAGCCTCGCCCGCAGCAGGCTCTCGCGCCGAAAGATCGCGTATTCGACCGGCGACGATCCAGAGGTCAACGGCGGCGTGCCCGGCAGCAGGGCCAGCACGGTCGATCGCAGAGATGAGGCCGACCGGGTCGGGGGCGTTAGCCCGAAGGCACAGCGGCGCAAAGTCAGCGTAATGCGGCAGAATCTCGGCCAGCAGCCCAAGCCCCTCGGCGCTCGGCGGCAGCGACGTTGCGATGACGTCGACAAAGGGCTTGGCGAGGTCGCCACCACGAAATCGGATGCCGGTGATCGCCCACTCTCCATCGGCGAGTTTGATGCGTCGGTTTGCCCAATCGAGCGGCTCCCCGACACCGAGGCCCGTCATTTGGCGACCGATGGCTCCCCACTCCGCATCGCCGACGAGATCGAGGTTCGGCTGAAGCCAGGCGGCGAGGTTCTCGCGGAGGGTCACCGACCACGAGCGAATGCGATCCGAGGTCCACCGTTCAGCGGCGTCGACGATAGGTGCTGACGTACTGGCATCGAGAATGTCATCCACTGCGTCAGCCTAACGTCGATGAGGCAACGACGCCCTACCGGTTCTTCCTCCGATAGAACACGCCGGCGACGACAGACGTCATGGCGAGAATAGCGACAAGCCAGCCAATGGAAATACAGATATCGCCACCGACGCGTGAGTACACCGATTTCCCACACTGGGGTGCCATCGACCGCCGCGCGCTCCCAGAGGTCGGCCAGGTCGGTGAACATCGTCATAAGCGTGTAGCCGTCGGAGACGTCACCGGAGTGCATGAGTACCGGTGCATCGCGTTGGCTGCCGTCGCCCGTTGGTGTTGAGCGAATACACCTTCCGCGGAGGCCCCTTTTCAGACGGAACCTTCTCGACCTCGACGAGCAGGCACCCCCAGCTTCCGCAGGCTGGGCAATTGGATAGCCGCTGTTCAGAACATTGGCAGAAAAATAACGCTTTGGTAACTAGACGATGTTATCTTTCCGTTATATATTCGAAGTGCGTCAGTTGCTTTGCTGTGGCGGCTGGCGCGGAATGTGATTGCAGGACACTCTTGGTGCAAGGGAGAGGGCCGGTCGTAAGCCTCTACGACCGGCCCTCAATCTGTGTCATAGCGGCCCCCGCCCCCCGTTGCACTACTATCCTGATGCAACAGGAGGGATTCCAATGGCTCAGAGATCCACGGCTGTGCACGCGTGGGAATCGCTGTTTCGCGCCCAGGTGCAGGTGATGCGCGTACTCAACGATGACTTCCCAACTCATTCGATCTCGATCAATGAGTACGACATTCTTTTCAATCTCTCACGCGAGCCCGAGAGAGCAGCGCGCCTTCGGCTGCTGAATTCCCGCGTGCTGCTGAGCCAGCCGAGCGTCTCACGCATGGTCGATCGTCTCGTCGCTCGCGGCTATGTCGAGAAGACTCAGGACGAGAAAGATGGCCGCGGCACAATTGTGCGCATGACCAAAGCCGGCTATCGCGAGTTTCGCTCCATCGCCGTCAAGCACATGGAATCGATCACCGATGTCATGCTTGCAGCTCTGTCGGACGAGGAACTCACCCAGCTCACCGCGCTGACGACGAAAGTGCGCACGGCAACAGCGGGCTGCTAGTCATCGAAAGAGCGGCGCAGTTTGCGTGCCGCGATCACTGCTTTGGCCTGGGCTTCGATCTTCTTGTCAATCGCTGTCGCGTCGCGCAGCGGAAGCTGCAGAGAATACTCAGCGTGAATCCCCTGCTGCAGTTGCCGCGATCGTTCGAGCTCGGCCTCAACGCCGATTCCGAAGACGAGTGCCAAATTGCTCAAATACAGCCAGATGAGAAAGACGATGATGCCGCCGAGTGACCCGTACGTCGCGTTATAGCCTCCGGAGTTCGAGACGTAGACAACGAAGCCGACAGTCGTCACCGCCCAGACAAACAGTGCCGTGATCGCCCCGAGGCCGATAAATCGAAACTTCGACGGCTTCACGTTCGGCGAAAAATAATAGAGCAGTGCGATGAGCGCGATGGCGGCGAGAACCAGCACGGGCCACTTGGCAATATTCCAGGTGGCAACGCTCGCGTCACCGAGACCGATCGCCGACCCGATCAGGCGGGCAACAGGTGAGCTGACGATGAGCAGAACCGCCATGATTGTGATCGCCACAAGGCTCGAAGCGGTGAGCAGAAGCACCGTCGCGCGCAGCTTGAGCGCAGGCCGCCCCTCGGTGACGCCGAACGCGCGATTTGCCGCGCGAGTGAATCCATCGACGTACTTCGACGCCGACCAAATCGCTCCGAGAATACCCAACACGAGTCCGAGCCCGGCGCCCGGTGCCGACATGATTGTGGTAATCGGCCCTTCGAGCGCCTTCGCCGTCTCTTTCGGCGCCATGTCGTTCAGCATCTGAATCAGCCCCGTGCTCACCGATCCATCGGCGTTGACGATCGACAGAATCGAGACGATCGCGATGAGACCTGGGAAGAGCGCCAACACCAGGAAGTACGTGAGCGTCGCCGCCACATCGGCCGCCTTGTTGACGGTGAACATCTGAATGGCGCGAACGTAGGCAGCCCGGATGCTGCGAAAGCGCAGCCGTGTGGGTCGAGAGAGTTCCTCAGTCAGATCACTCATCATCGTCACCGCTGAAGGCTGTCGCGATGACGTAGATGGCAGCGCCGACCGCAGCGACGCCCACCCCGATGGCAACGGGAACGATCTTCACCCGAATCGCTGCAATCGTGTCGTCGAGGTCTTCTCGCAGCTCATCAATGTTCAGCTGCCGGACCCACGGCCCGATATCCCCTGTGCGCTTCTCCCGATCCGTCGGAAGAACCATCGCCCGCCCCGCGTGTTCTGCCATACCGTCACGCTATGAGCATCTGAGCGCTGTGGCAAGCATCGGCCCAGCGCGTTCGATCAGCGCAGCACCGCCTGGCGCTGCGCCTGCTCGGCGAGAAACGAGCGCATCTGCGCTAAGTGCAATCGCTCGATGCCGTGTTCGTACACGGTTGTGAGCTTGAGAGAGGGCGTGCCGACGGTTGCATCGTCGACCATTCCGCCGTGTGCCATCACAGCTTCGTCATCAACCCAGATAAACGGGGCCGAGGCCAGCTCTTGGTCGGCGATGATGCTCTGTGCCTTCCACCAGCCTCGCCCACGGTCGACGCTGACAGCGTCGACGTCCATGATGGCACGCCCCCCGAAGAGCCCTCCCAATGCCGGGGCAAGACTCGTCATCGACGCGTGCATCTCGTTCCACGTCGACAGCCACACGAGCTCAAGGCTGAACTCGTCGCGCAGAGCGTCGAGCTCGGCCACCACCTCGGGTGCCCAGGTGAGCGGCATGCGGCTCATCATGCCGCCCCCGTACTCGATCTGCACGCGCGTTGACTTCACCTCGGAAAATGGCGGTTCGTCAGCGTTGATTGCTCCATCGACGTCAAGGTACAGACGCGTCTGGATGTCAGAGGTGGGCATGGTGCTCCTCGCCGTTCTCGGGTGGAAGATCAGTTAATCACTCGGCACTGACACCAGCCTAGAAGCAGCTATGAATTCGCCATGCAGAGGTTCGTTACGAGAGAACAGATGCGGCAGGATGGAAGCCATGACGAGAGCACTTTCCGGACGGAACATCACCCTGCAGCACGGCGACTACGCGGCATCCATCGCCTCAATCGGCGCAACCCTGCGCGAACTCACGTTCGCCGGGCGCAACCTTGTCGTGCCATTCGCTGAGAGCGAGATGCGGCCCGCGTATCGTGGAGCAACCCTCGTGCCGTGGCCGAATCGCGTCGTTGATGGGCGATACGTCTGGGAGGGAACAGAGCAACAGCTGCCACTGACCGAGCCGGGGCGGGGACACGCGCTGCACGGGCTCGGTGCATGGCTCGAGTACGGCATCCTTGAGCAGAGCGAGGCCGCCGTCACGCTGGGCACCGCGATGGTCGCGCAAGACGGTTACCCCTTCACACTCGATATCGCCGTCACGTTTCGGCTTGACGACGAGGGCCTGCACAGTTCGGTCACGGCGACGAACCGCGGCACCTCGGCAGCGCCGTTCGGCACGGGGCCGCACCCCTATCTCGTTGCGGGCGCGGGCCGCGTCGACGAGTGGAAAGCGACGGTTCCCGCCGCGTCTGTTCTGACCGTGACCGACGACCGGCTGATCCCCACGGGGCTGGAGCCGGTTGAAGGCACACAGTTCGACTTTCGCGAGCAGCGGGTGATCGGCGACACATTCATCGATCACGCGTTCACCGGGCTTGCACGCGACGCCGACGGAATCGCCGAGGTGACGGTACGCACGAATGACGGCACGGGCGTCGTGATGAGCTGGGATGCCGCATGCCCCTGGGTTCAGGTGCACACCGCCGACCGCGACGACGCGCCCGAGATCAGCCGCATCGGCCTCGCCGTGGAACCCATGACCTGCCCGCCCGACGCCTTCAACTCGGGCACAGATCTGATCACGCTCGATCCCGATGCCCAGGCGACGGCGAGCTGGAGCATCCGCGCTCTCTGACGCAGCGCACCGTGCAACCATTCGGAAAAGCCACCCGCCTCGCGGCGCGCCGCGCACCGACACGCCGCGACGGGCGGCGAAGTTCCGAATGGTTGAACTGACTCCTACGCTCTCGTCACCTCGACGACGACGACCGCCCACGAGAGCGCCGGCAGCTTCAGCGTGAGCGCGGAACCGTCGACAGTGACGCCCTCGAGCGGCGTGAGGCCGACGGGCTGCGCGTTCTGCGTATTCGACGTGAAGCGGTCGCCACCCTCGGGCACCGTGAGCACCTCAGCGCGGGAAACCCCGGATGCCGTGAACCCGCCGAGCTTCACTGACACATCTGCCGCCTCGTCGAGCCCACGATTGGCGAGGAAGAACGCAACTGTGCCGTGCTCTTCATCCCACGTTGCGCTCACGTCGACGACATCGGCATCACCGTACTTGTCTGTGTCTACCTTGTCGCTCGAGACGGCCGTGCGCAGAATGCTTCCGTGAGCAAGCTGCGACATGCGGGCGAATGGCCAGAAGATGCTCTGACGCCATGCCGGGCCGCCCTCTTCGCTGCGGATCGGCGCGATCACGTTGACGAGCTGAGCCTGGTTGGCGATGGTCACGCGGTCGCCGTGCCGCAGCAGCGAGTTGAGGAACGTGCCGACGACGACAGCATCCGTGACGTTGTACTCGTCTTCGATCAGACGCGGGTGCGTCTGCCAGCTCTTCTCGACGTTGTGCGGCTGGTCGTCGGTGTCGAGCCCGCGCTGGTACCAGACGTTCCACTCGTCGAACGAGAGGTTGATGCGCTTTGTCGTCTTGCGCTGTGCCCCCACGGCATCCGCCGTCGAGATGACCGACTCGATGAAGTAGTCCATGTCGACGGCCGTGGCGAGAAAGCTCTTCGCGTCGCCATCGTGCTCTTGGTAGTAGGCGTGTAGCGAGATGTAGTCCACCTCGTCGTACGCGTGATTCAGCACCGCGTGCTCCCAGGCGCCGAACGTGGGCATTCCGGTGTTCGAGCTGCCAACCGCAACGAGCTCGATCGACGGGTCGACGAGCTTCATTGCCTTACCGGCCTCTTGCGCGAGTCGTCCGTACTCGTCCGCGGTCTTGTGGCCGATCTGCCACGGACCGTCAAGTTCATTGCCCAGGCACCAGAGTGTGATGTCGAAGGGGTCCTCCGCTCCGTTCGTGCGTCGCATGTCGCTCCACGCTGTGCCCCCGGGGTGGTTTGCGTACTCCACGAGTGCGCGAGCGGCATCCACTCCCCGGGTTCCGAGGTTGATGGCCTCCATCACCTCGACGTCGGCCTCGCGCGCCCAGTCGACGAACTCGTGCAGGCCGAACGCATTCGTCTCGATCGTGTGCCAGGCACCATCGATGCGCGTTGGGCGCTTGTCGACAGGGCCGACCCCGTCTTCCCAGTTGTACCCCGAGACGAAGTTGCCTCCCGGGTAACGCACGACTGTCGGCCCCATCTCCTTGACGAGATCGAGAACGTCGCGGCGGAACCCGCGCTCATCGGCCTGAGGATGCCCCGGCTCGTAGATGCCGGAATAGACGCAGCGTCCCATGTGCTCGACGAACGAGCCGAAGATGCGCCGAGGCACATCGCCGACTCTGAAGTCGCGGTCGATGGTGATGCGAGCGGTGGTCATGTGTCTCCTTGTGTGTGGTGCGGTCGGTCTCGAGGGCTGCTGCACGGTGAATTACTGTCCACCGAAGCCGGTGGTGGAGATGCCCTTGATGATCTGGCGTTGGAAGAAGAGAAAGACGATGATGAGGGGCAGTGCGGCGAGAATCGCCATCGCCATGTTCTGCGCGTACTGGATGCCGTAGGCGCTCTTCACCGTCTGCAGGCCGACGGGCAGCGTCATCAGCTGCGGGTCGTTGATGATGATGAAGGGCCACAGAAAGTTGTTCCACGCCCACACGAACACGAAGATCGACACCGCCGCGAGAATTGGCCGGGACAACGGCATCACGATCGACGTGAAGACGCGCAGTCTGCTTGCGCCGTCGACACGCGCCGCGTCTTCAAGCTCAATCGGAATCTGGTCGAAGAACTGCTTGAGAATCAGCACGATGATCGGCTGCACCACCTGCGGCAGAATGAGGCCCCAGTACGTGTCAACGAGGTCCATCGCGAGCATCTCGTAGAAGAGAGGAACGATGAGCACCTGAGGCGGAACGGCGATCGCCGCGATCACCACGATGTACGCCCACTTCTGCCCGCGAAAGCGCATGCGTGAGAACGCGTAGGCGGCAAGTGCCGAGGTGAGCACCGTAATGAGCGTGATCAACGCCGCCGTGAACAGGCTGTTCCACGCCCAGATCGGCACGTTGCCCTCGGCGAGCACCTTGGCGTATGCGTCGAACGTGAAGCCCTGTGCCGGCCAGAGCGCTGCCGAGGCGGCATCCGTCTCGCTTTTGAGCGACGTGACGATTGCCCAGAAGAATGGGAGCAGCCACGCCACCGCAAGCACGATGAGCACGACAAGTGCTGCGATTCCGGCCGGACCGAGCTTCTTCTTTCGGGCGGGGGCGATGGATGCTGCCGAGCGGCCGCCCGCGGGAACTGTGTGTTGTTCGGTAAGTGTCGACATGTCATGCGCTCCTTCGCGCCGTGATGCGGAACTGGATCACCGAGACGATGATGATGAGTACGAAGAAGATGTACGAGATCGCCGACGAGTACCCGAAGCGGAAGCCGGTGAACCCCGTCTCGAAGATGTATTGAATGGCCGATCGCGTGGTGCCCGCCGGGCCGCCCCCGGTCATCTGGTAGATCTGGTCGAATACCTTGAGAGACGCCAGCAGCTGCAGCACCACAACCATGATCGTTGTCGGGCCCAGTTGCGGAATCGTGATTGAGGCCAGGGTGCGCCAGCGGCCAGCCCCGTCGATCGATGCTGCCTCGTACTGAGTCTCTGGAATGTTCTGCAGTGCAGCGAGATAGAGAAGAAAGTTGAACCCGATTGTCCACCACACTGTCGTGACGACGACCGAGAGCATCGCAAGATCAGGATCCTGCAGCCACGTGACCGGATCGATGCCGAACCAGCCGAGAATGGCGTTGAAGAGCCCGAGCTGCGGGTTGTACAGCCACACCCAGATGAGCGAAACCACGGTGGAGGCGAGCAGGTAGGGCATGAAGAACGAGAGCCGCCACAGCCACTGCCCAGGCAGCCCGGTGTTGACGAGGAGCGCGAGCGCAAGCGCCACCACGACGAGAGGGATGGTACTGAGCACCGTGAACCACACGGTGTTGAGCATCGACCTCCACATGTCAGGGTCGGCGAGCGCCTCGGCGTAGTTATCAAAACCGATCAGATCGCCGCCCGCCCCGGTGAGGCTCTGGTTCGTGAAACTCAGGTAAATGCCCCAGAGGATCGGCACGAGCATGAACAGAATGAACAGGATGCCGAGTGGGGCGATGAATGCCCACCCCGTGAGGTTTTCCCGTGGTTTATTCGACCGCAACGCCTTCACTGTGGCGCCGGTGTCAGAAAGCACGTTTCGAGCGGTTGCCGTGGTCACAGCGAGACTCCTTTGTCGTCGCGCAGCGTCGTGCGCTGCCAGGTCGGGGCGCTCATACCGTCACCGGATTCGGCTTCGAGAGCAGTGTGTTTATCCGCCCGATGAATGACGCAAAACCCGCTTCGGGAGTCGTGCCGCCGAGCATGACGCCTTGGATCGCGTCGAGGAAGTAGTTTTGGAAGTTAGAGCCTGAACCCGTGAACCATGCGGGCGGATCGTAGTTGATCAGATCTGCGGCGTCAGCATAGTGGGCCTGAGGGACGAGGTCACCATACGCTGGATCGTCGATGACGGGCAGGTATGCAGGAATATGTCCGGCACCCGCCCATTCGATCGAGTCTTTCAGCAGCGTCGACATGAACTCATATGCAGCGCGGCGCTTCGTCTCGTCTGGGTTCGACTGATGCGGCAGCACGAACGTGTGGGAGTCCGCATACACGGCCGGGGTGCCGTACAGCGTCGGAATCGTCGTCGCGTCGAACGCGATTCCCGCATCCTGCAGGGTGCGGAGTTCCCATACCCCCGAGAAGAGCATTCCGCTCTTGCCGCCGGCGAACTCGGCGATGCCGTTGTTGATGTCGCTATTGGTCGCTGCAACGGTGCCGTCGACAAGCTTCGTCATGAACTCGAGCGATTCGATCGCGGCATCCTCGTCGAACTCCGCTGGCTTGCCCGTCTCGAGCACCATGTCTGCGCCGTGCTGCTTGTACAGCGTGTAGAAGAGCCGCCAGAGCTGAGCTCCGTCGTTGAGATACCCCCACGAAAGCCCGTGCTGCCCCGTGACCGCCTGCATCTCGAGCGCCATCTCGATGAACGCGTCTGGCGTCGACGTCTCAATGAGGGTGCCATCGGAATTCAGCACGCCCGCTTCGTCGGCAACGTCTGTATTGAAGAAGGTGATGAACGGATGCGAATCGAGGGCAACCGAGTACAGCTTGTCGTCTGTGAAGCCCTTCTCCCAGATGCGCGGCTTGAAGGTGTCTTCGCTGACACCGAATTCGGCGAGGAGATCGAGATCCCAGGGGTCAAGCAGGCCACCGGGCGCCCAGCCCGTGACACGGCTGGCGTGCATAATCGCGATGTCGGGTGCGCGGCCTCCTGCTGCCGCCATAGCGAGCTTTGTGTAGTACGGCGCACCCCAGGCGAGCACCGTCTGGTCGACGGTGACATCACCGAGCGCCTTCTCGACGTCGGCGACGAGCTTTGCCATGGTGATGCCGTCGCCGCCGCTGAGCAGATGCCAGTAGCTGAGGTTGGTGACTCCGGATGCTGCTGCCTGCGTACAGCCGCTGAGGGCAGGGGCGGCAAAGGCGCCCCCGAGCAGCACTGCCGCGCCTGTCAGCATGCGGCGCCTCGAAAGACCCGGGCCGTCACCCGCCTGTCGAGATCGTGTCATGAACATCACTCCCTTGTGGTGGACACCATCGTGGATGCCCCATCATTACATCGATGTAATAGTCGACGCAAGAGGTGTCTCGCACGAGAAGGTGCGATCACGGGATCGGACGATCACCGTTCACGCATTCGGAAAAAACGAAGCTGTGCGGCGTGTCGCGGGCTGCGGCACGGCGTGTCGCCCGAAAGTTCCGAATCGCTGAACAGCGGCGCTAGGGGCGGGTGCTCTCGCGCGTGACGATCTCGTACGGCACCCGAATGCGCGCCGGCTCGAGCGTCACGTCGGCGATGCGCTGTTCAAGGCGTTCGATCGCGAAACGAGCGAGCTCACGGCGGTCGAAGGCCACGGTGGTCAGCGGCGGCGTCATATACGGACTGTCGATCGTGTTGTCGAAGCCCGCAACCCGCACGTCGCCAGGCACCCGATGCCCGCGGGCCCACAGCTCGTTGAGCACGCCGAGAGCCATGGTGTCTGTAAAGCAGAACACCGCGTCGGGTACCTCGCCGCCGCCGTCGAGATACGCAGAGAAGGCGGATGCTGCCGCCGCAGACGTCCAGTCTGGGCAGCCGATCTCGAGCGCAGCATCCGTCGGCAGACCAGCCTCGCGCAGTGCGTCGCGGTAGCCCTCGGCGCGCTGTCTCGCTGTCGCCGTCTGAAAATGGCCGACGGGAGAGCCGACGACGGCGATGCGTTGGTTTCCCCTGTCGATGAGGTGCCGCGTCATATCGCGTGCCGAATCACGGCTGTCGACGCCGACCAGGTCGACGAGACTCTGCTCGACCTCGCCGATCAGCACGAGCGGCGGAAGGCCGCGCACCTCGGCGATCACGCTGTCCTCAAGCGTGATCGGGTTGAGGATGAGCCCATCGACGAGGTGCGCTCGGGCACGCGAGAGCAGCTCGAACTCGCGCTGCGGCTCCGCTCCGGTCTCTTCGATCTGAATCGCCCAGCCTCGAGCATGCGCCACCTCGACGAATGCGCTGATCGTCTCAGCCGAGTACTGCGTATTGAGGTTCGGCAGCGCAAGGGCCAGCACCCCCGAGCGCCCGTTGCGCAGGCTTCGAGCGCTGAAATTCGGAACGTAGTCGAGCTCTGCCATCGCCTGCTCGACGCGTTCGCGAGTGGCTGGGCGCACAAAGACGACGCCGTTGATGACGTTCGATACCGTTTTGGGCGACACCCCCGCCCGCGACGCCACGTCGCGCATTGTCGCTCGCATGCACACAGCCTAATCGGCACCGCGGGAGACGACGCACCAGCCATGGCGCCGTGCCTCGGCATCCGGCATGATGAGACCCATGACACGAGTGCTCTACATCGGCGGTTCTGGCATGATCAGCTCGGCGTGCGTTCGCGCGTCACTGCAGAGAGGCCACGAGGTGACGGTGCTCAATCGCGGACGAACCACTGAACGGCCGCTGCCAGACGGCGTCGAGCAGCTGACGGCGGACGCGAGCTCACCGACATCCGTTCAGGACGCCATCGGCACTCGCGAGTTCGATGCCGTTGCGCAGTTCGTCGCCTTCTCGCCCGAGCAGGTGCAGCGCGACATCGAGTTCTTCAGCGGGCGCACGGGGCAATACGTCTTCATCAGCTCTGCGTCTGCGTACCAGACGCCGCCGTCGCTCCTGCCCGTCACCGAGTCAACGCCGCTGCGCAACCCGTTCTGGCAGTATTCCCGCGACAAGATCGCGGGCGAAGACCTGCTTGTTGCGGCGTATCGCGACAGCGGTTTTCCCATGACCATCGTGCGACCCTCGCACACCTACGATCACACGGGGCTGCCGACGCTCGGCGGCTGGACCGACATCGCCCGCATGCGCGCGGGCAAACCGGTCGTCGTGCACGGCGACGGAACGAGCCTCTGGACGGTGACGCACAACTCTGACTTCGCCGTCGGGTTCACCGGCCTGCTCGGCAATCCGCTCGCGCTCGGAGAGGCGTTCACGATCACCGGCGATCACGCACCGACGTGGAATCAGATCTACGAGTGGCTCGCGGATGCCGCAGGGGCACCCTGCAACATCATTCACGTCACGAGCGATCGCATCGCCTCGGCGGTTCCGCAACTCGGCCCCGGCCTGCTCGGCGACAAGTCGCACTCGATGGTCTTCGACACGAGCAAGCTGCGCGCTCTCGTGCCGGAGTTCGGCACGACTGTGCCCTACTGGCAGGGCGCTCGCGAGCAGATCGCGTGGTTTGACGCACACCAAGCGAAGCAGGTGACGGATGCCGCTCTCGACGCGGTCTTCGACGCGTTGGTCGCCGAGGCTCACCCGAGAGGCGCGCACTGACTGGCTGCCGTGCCCGACACCCTGTTGCCTGAGCCCTCCACTTTTCCATTGCCCGTGCAGTTGAGGTCGCCGTCAACCGTGTTGTCATCAATGGTTCCGTGTTTGCCGCCGTCGACGGTGAGGGTTGCCCCCACGGAGTTGTGCGCGACGACAGCATCCACGTTTCCGGCCATCTCGAGGTCGCCGTCCACGGCGCTGTCTGTGACGACTACGTTGTCAGCGCCCGTGATGGATGCTGAGCCGGTCACCGTCGCGCCGATGAGCTTCACGACCCGCTGTGTGGCGAAGACGATGGTGCCATCGATCTGGGTGTCTTCGAGCACGCACACGTCATCTGACCCAGAGGAGCTCTCGGCTGCACAGAGCTCTTCGGCGTTCTGCTCGCCGACCGCGACGTCGGTTGCCGATGGCGCGAGGCTCTGCGGAACGGACGGCGTCTTCGTCGGGCCGCCTTCGGCGTCGGCCGGCGCGCAGCCGACGAGTCCGACGAGCGCGAGTGCGGCAAGAGCTGTGGCGAAAGCGTGATGTCGAATAGCGAAGCTCCTCATTGGTTGCGCTCAGAATGACGATCGTTCGTGAGCCGCTGCGGCAGCAGCATCCGGTACACCCTAGCCGTGCTCCCCTCGTGAAAGCGGACCAACATCGGAGACGTATTTCATGTGCACGAGACGCTCAGGGTCGACCACCCGGCCAGCACGGAAAGAGCAGCGCTCGCTCACCGTGACTGCGCAAAACGAGCATCTGCGGTGACTGCTTCCATCCGCGTGCGAAAATCTCCGAGAGAATCGCCTGAGAATCTCATGGAGGCGAATGTGACGAAGATCATCACCCAGCAGACCGGCAGACATCGACGGGTCCGCAGCACCATCGCCCTCGGGCTCGCTCTGTCCGTCGCCGGTGTTACCGCGTGCGCGCAGAGCCCGGCGGCATCCGAGCGGGTCAGTGCGGCAGACGACGGGCCGGCATTCCCCTTTCTGGATGCCGGTGACGGAGTGATGATCCGCGTCGGTGACGACTGGAGCCTTCCGGCGGATGCCGGTGTGGCGGCGAACTCGGGGTTCTTCTCTGAGGAAGCGTCGCCCGCCGATCAGGTGTACACCCGCTCCGTCGACGTGTCGTGGGGGCAGATCCAGTCCGAGCCCGGTGCGCTCGACAGGGACTCGAGCGGCACGGCCCAAGACATGAGCTTCGCACCGCTCGACGAGCAGCTCGAGGGCCAAGGCAGCTTCTGGATGCGCGTGTTCGCGAGCGGCGAGAAATGGGCGCCCCAGTGGGTCGTTGACGATTGCGAGGTGTCGACATACGGGCCCGACTACGACGGCCAGCGACATCTGCCGATCTGGAATGAGTGCGTCTGGGGCCACCTCATGGACACCTACCAGTCGCTGTTCATCGACAGCGGGCTCGCCGCCGATGAGCGTCTCGCCTTCGTCTATGTTCCCGGGGCCTTCACGTGGGCGGAGTTCGACTACGAGATGATCACTGCCGCCGTCGACGCGGGAGACCTCGATCTCGAGACGTATCTGTCGTGGTACGACCATGCCTGGACCGACCTCGCCGACATGTTCGGCGACAATGCGAACAAGCTCGTCTTCACAGGCGAGGACTACCCGTGGGGGCCCTTCGGCGCCGACGACGATCTGCTGGCGAAGCAGGCTGTCGACGCCGGGCTCGGCATTCGAACCGGCATCACCGAGCTGTCGAACTTTCACCTGAGCGAAGCGCCAGCCTACGGGTCGCACATTCTGCCGAACGGGCACATGACGCTCGACGATACCCTGCCTGTGCACGACGGAAGCCGCATCGTCGCCACCGAGAACGAGTGCTTCAACGCGTGCGGATACGAGACAGACGAGCCGTACTATGCGGTGCGGCAATCGAATCTGAAGGCTTTGCAGCTGCACACGAACTGGATCTACGTTGTGCCCGAGCCGTCGTATTTCGCCGAATACCCCAAGCTCTGGGACTGGGTGCGCCTGTCGATGGGCCACACGGCGCAGAATTCTCCGGATGCATGGGCGGCGCTGCGCGATGCTGAAGACATGTACTGGGCTGGCGACGAAGCGGGGCCGTTCACCGGCGAGTGGCAGACGCGACCGTGGGTGCGCAACCTTGAGCGGTGGCTCGTGCAGGTCGACGAGCCCGGATCGGTTGCCCACCGCTCCAATGCCGACGTGCATTCGGAGGTCTTCGAGCCAGACAACGGCACGGCACACGAAGGGTTGGTGACGGATGCCGCGAACGGCGACACCGGCTTCGTCTTCGAGCTCGACGCGCGGTTCGCCGCGGCATCCGCCGAGGCTCACCCCGTTGTGAAAGTGACGTACCTTGACGACGGCGCTGGAGCGTTCACCGTCGATGTCGGTGATTGGTCTTCGCCAGACATCGAGCGCACGGGTGATGGTCAGTGGAAGACGGCGACGGTCGCGCTTCCCGACGACGCGTTCAGCGAAGGCGACACGTCGTTCCGGGTGTCGCTCGGCGACGGTGCAGACGATCTGACTGTGCGGTTCGTGCGCGTTGTGAAGGCATGAGACAGTGGAGAAACGAAAACGGCCCGCGTCAGCGGGCCGTTTTCGAACTGTCTCAACGCAGTGTGCGCCACGAGGGATTCGAACCCCCAACCTTCTGATCCGTAGTCAGATGCTCTATCCGTTGAGCTAGTGGCGCATGGCCGAGAACTGCTAAGCGGGCCGTAGTAGAGAATACATCACTGAACCGTTCACGCGCCAATCGATTGCGGGAGCATTCTCACGGACCCCGCAAAATCGATACGCTCGACAGAGTTGCCTCACAGCATCCACCAGCAAAAGGAGTATACGGTGAACGAAGAGCGCTTCGACCAGCCAGTCCCCGAGACACACCAGCCCTATGTCGCCGCGGCAGATCGGTACACCAACTTCGGGTATCGGCGCGTCGGCGAAAGCGGCCTGCTGCTGCCGCCCATCTCGCTCGGGCTCTGGTACAACTTCGGCGACAATAAGCCGTTCGACGGGCAGCGCGAGGTGTTGCGGCACGCGTTCGACAAGGGAATCACCCACTTCGACCTCGCCAACAACTACGGGCCGCCCTACGGCAGCGCCGAGGAGAACTTCGGCCGCATGATGCGCGGCGACTTCAAGCCCTACCGCAACGAGCTCATTCTCTCGAGCAAGGCCGGCTGGGACATGTGGCCGGGGCCGTACGGGTTTCTCGGCACCCGCAAGTATCTGCTGTCGAGTCTCGAAGAGTCGCTGCAGCGCATGTCTGTCGACTACGTCGACATCTTCTATTCGCACCGATACGACCCGAACACGCCTGTCGCCGAGACGATCGGGGCGCTCGACACCGCCGTGCGTCAGGGCAAGGCACTGTATGCCGGAATCTCGTCGTATTCGCCCGAGCGCACCCTCGAAGCCGTCGAGGTGGCACGGTCGCTCGGCACACCGCTCGTGATCCACCAGCCGTCGTATTCGATGCTCAATCGCTGGATCGAAGACGGCCTCACCGAGACGCTCGCCGATGCCGGCATGGGTTCGATCGGCTTCACCCCGCTCGCTCAGGGCCTCCTGACCGACAAGTTCCTCGGGGGCAAGAACGAGGGGCACGCCACGAATCGCCGCTCGTTCAGCGACGACATGCTCAGCGACGACAACCTGCGTCGCCTCGAAGGCCTCAACAGCATTGCTCAGGAACGCGGTCAGACACTTGCACAGATGGCGCTCGCGTGGGCGCTGCGCACCGTGACCTCTGCCCTCATTGGGGCATCGCGCATCGAGCAGCTCGACGAGAATATCGCAGCACTCGACAACCGCGAGTTCAGCGAAGACGAGCTGCGCCGCATCGACGAATTCGCGGGCGACGCCGGGGTGAACATCTGGGCGAAGTCGAGCGAGCTCTAACCCTCGACAGAGATTGGCGGATGCCCTCGCGCACTGTGCGCGAGGGCACCGAGACGCTGGCGAGAAAAAATGGGCAGCGCGTGCGGCCTCGCTGTTGCACCCACCGACAGCGCAGAAGACGGTGCGTACGCAGAGAACACGTCGGCCCTGTCGCTGCCGAGCGAATCATCTGCGATGCCGGGCCCCACCCTGAGCAGCATCAACGCACGGCCCCTCAGGCTGCCCGAATAACCCTGCGTCAGACAGACGCGCGCCCCCGTGAGGACTGCCTCTCAGAAGCATGCTCGATTCGTGAATCTGCATGCCGAACGCCTGCCCATGCTCCCCACGCGCCGAGAGCAGCACACACCGCGACGAGCGCGAGGCTTGACACCTGCACCAGACTCGGTGCACCCTCGATGAGCCACAGCCCGACAGCGAGGGCGAGCACTCCGATCGCCGCACCACACGACGCGGCCTTTTGTCGCTTCTTCGGTGAGGCATCAAGCTCACGGTCTCGGATCACAAGAGCGACAAGCACCCCGAACACGACGACGACACCGACGAACGCTCCGGCGAGTGCAGACACGATAAGCCCGATGGGAAGCAGCTGCACAGCAATCGGGCTTCCGGCGACGAGCGAGGGGACCGCGGTTCCGATATACAGAATGGCACCAAGAAGTGCTCCGGCGACGACGCCGACGAACGCTTCTCTGCCATACCGCAGCATGCCTCAATCTTAACCGCCCGCGCGACGGTTGGTAGCCCACGTTCGGGCGACACGCCGTGACATTCCACACTGCGGCACCCCTGCGCTGGCCTTCGCCTTGGCCTCCAGGTAGACTACCGAGCTTGAAGGGGAGTAGTTCCCACGGCCCGGACCATCGGGCAAAGCGGAATGTCGACATACTGGTGTCGCAGTAGGCGCCCGGCATTCCACCCGCACGCGGGCGAACGAGACCTTCGGCCGATCAGGCCGGAGTCTTGTCGTTTTCTCCGGCCACCGACCAGGAGAAGACCGTGACCGACGCTCAGTCAGCCGCACCCCGAAACCCGACGCCCGCCGACATCAGGCGCTGGCGTCAATACCTCGCAGACGAACGCGCAGAGGCCGCCGTCTACGAAGAACTCGCCAGCAAACGCTCTGGCGAAGAGCGCGCCATTCTTCTCGGGCTCGTCGATGCCGAGAGGCGTCACGAAGCACACTGGGTCGACCTCCTCGGAGAGAACGTGGGGCTCCCCACTCGAACGAAGATGCGCACGCGGATGCTGGCATTTCTCGCCCGTCGCTTCGGCTCCATCTTCGTGCTCGCCCTCATGCAGCAAGCCGAATCCCGGTCGCCGTACGGCACAGACAATGACGCTACCGATGCCATGGCCGCAGACGAGCAGATTCATGAAGAGGTCGTTCGCGGTCTCGCGGCACGCGGCCGCACACGCCTGTCCGGTACGTTCCGCGCCGCCGTCTTCGGCGCCAACGACGGTCTCGTCTCCAACCTCGCCCTCGTGATCGGCATGGCTGCGACGGGAGTCTCAAGCTCGATCGTTCTCGCCTCGGGCATCGCCGGCCTCCTCGCCGGCGCCCTCTCGATGGGCGCGGGCGAATTCGTGTCGGTGCGGTCGCAGCGAGAGCTTCTCAGCTCCACTCTCCCCAACCCCGACACCACGAAGATTCTGCCGAACCTGGATGCCGAGGCAAACGAACTCGCGCTGGTCTACCGTGCCCGCGGCATGTCCGCAGAAGACGCCGAATCGCACGCGCGCGAACGCCTCTATGGGCTCGAGTGCGTGCACGGCAGGGACGACGCCGTGCAGCACAGTGCAGCACCCGAAAGCGACAGCCACTCGGCCATCGGCTCGGCGTGGGGAGCCGCGGCATCCAGCTTCTGCTTCTTCTCATCCGGGGCGATCATTCCCGTGATTCCACTGCTGTTCGGTGCCTCTGGTCTGACGGCGATCATCATCGCTGCCGTGCTCGTTGGCGTCGCGCTTCTGATCACCGGAGCGATCGTCGGCGTGCTCTCGGGGGCATCTCCTGTGAAACGCGCGCTGCGGCAGCTCGCCATCGGGTACGGGGCGGCACTCGTCACCTATCTGCTCGGCCTGCTGTTCGGCACAACCGTGAGCTAGCGAAGTCGCGTGCGACGCCGCCGTCGATCAGCGTCGACCGCGCTTTCGCCCGCCCGCCTTGCGCCGTGCTGCACGGTCGGCGTGCTTGCGCTCTCGAGCCTGTTCGGTTGATCGCCGGGCGGCGGCCTTCTTCTTCGCCGCACGCTGTTTGGCCGCCTCTTGCTCAGCTTCAACGGATCCAAGGGAGCGCGTGCTTCTCGCCGAGCGCCCGCGCACGACGCCGATGAACTGCTCAACCAGCTCGCCATCCGCATCGACAGGCCAGCAGAGTGCGACTCGAGTTTCTGCGACGCCGGTGACGGGTCGACGAACCACGTCTTTGCGGTCGAACTGCCGGGCGACCGACAACGGAACAATCACGATGCCGGCCCCGCTGCCAACCAGTTCGATCGCGTCGCGCGGCGTCATCGACGGCACGTCGATGCGCGTTCCGTCAGCAACTTCGAGAGCGATGTCTCGCCACTCGGCGACGGCATCCGGATGCTGCAACAGGTGCTCACCCGCAAGGTCGGCGATGTCCACGGCATCCGCTGCCGTTATCTCATGCCCCTTGGGGGCAACGACGACGGGATTCTCGACATAGAGCGGAATCACGTGGAGCCCGTCATCGGCAATCGGCAAGCGCACGAGCGACATGTCTGCGCGGCTGTCCGTCAGAACCAGCCGCTGTTCACGCTCATCCTCAAGCGGCACCGCAACAATATCCACGTCCGGCATGCGCTCCCGCCAGGTGCGAAACCATTTGTCGGGGGTGACGCCCGGCACAAATGCCACACGCAGGTGTCGCCCGTCGACAGCATCCGTCGTGTTCTCGCCCATGTTTCGCTCCCGTCGTGCTTGTGCAAGCGTATTACGTCGCGACTCACGTACGCTTAAGCATTATGAGCGCACCCACATCTCAGTCGATGAAAGCCGCAACGGCCGCAAAGAAACTCGGCATACTGCTTTCTGCGACACCACCCGAGTTTCGCGACGGGCCCGTGACCCGAGAAGAGCTGAACGAGCTGCAGGTGAATCCCCCCGAATGGCTGGCGGAGCTGCGCCGCGATGGCCCGCACCCGCGCCACGAAGTTGCGCGCAAGCTCGGCGTCTCGACATCGGGTCTCGCCCGCGCAGAGATCACCGATCCGCTCACAACTGCTCAGATCAAGGAGCTTCTCGTGAAGAAGCCCGAGTGGCTGGTGACCGAACGAGCACGCCAGGCGAAGGTGCACGAAGAGAACGCGCGGGTGAAGACTCAGGCTGCCACCAAACGCTCGCGCGACTGACGGCGAGAGTCACGAGCCGAAACGTGAGAAAGGGCTGAATTTCGTGACGAAATCCAGCCCTTCCTGATGAGATTGCCGAGATCAGTTGTTGCCGAGCACCGCCGAGAGGAAGTCGCGCGTACGCTGCTCCTTCGGCGACGTGAACATCGTCTCTGGGTCTGACTCCTCGACGATCTTTCCGCCGTCGAACATCAGCACGCGGTTCGAGACGTCACGCGCAAACTGCATCTCGTGAGTCACGATCAGCATCGTGATGTCTGTTTCTTTCGCCACGTCACGAAGAATGTTCAGCACTTCGCCCACGATCTCGGGGTCGAGCGCCGACGTCACTTCGTCGAGCAGCAGAATCTCGGGGTCCATCGCCAGCGCGCGCGCAACGGCAACGCGCTGCTGCTGCCCACCGGAGAGCTCGAGAGGGTGAGCATCTGCCTTGTCAGACAACCCCACCTTCTCAAGAAGACCCTTTGCCTTCTCGCGGGCGTCGGCCTTCGACATCTTCAGAACGTGCACGGGCGCCTCAATGAGGTTGTCCATGACCGTCATGTTGGGAAACAGGTTGAACTGCTGAAACACCATTCCGATGCGCTTCCGCACCTCGTTCTTGTGCTTCTCCTTCAGTTCAACGCGCTTTCCGCCACGCTCTTCGTGCGTGAGCGGCTCGCCGTCGACGTAGATGTACCCGGCGTTCGCCTCTTCGAGCGTCATGACAAGACGAAGAATCGTCGTCTTTCCTGAACCACTGGGCCCGATGAGTGTGACGCGGTCACCCTTGGCGACGCTGAAGTCCAAGTCGTGCAGAACGACGTTGTCGCCGAATCGCTTTTCAACGTTGTCGAACCGGATTGCCGGCTCTGTGTCAGTTTGAGAAGGCAAGTCGCTTTTCCAATCGGCCGATGAGCAATGACGTGGGGTAGCTGGCGACCAAGAAGATGACGCCAGCCAATGTGATCGCTTCGATGTATGTGAAATGGTTCCCGCCGAAGACGAGGGCAGCTCTGACCATCTCGGTCACGGTGATCGCGATGAGGAACGGTGTGTCCTTGAACATCGAGATGACGTAGTTTCCCAGGGCGGGAATTGTCGACCTCAAGGCCTGCGGAATCACAACGGCTGTCCACGTGCGAGTGGGCGACATCGACAGCGCAGTCGTGGCTTCCCACTGGCCGTTAGGCACCGCTTCGATGCCAGCGCGGTAGACCTCAGCCATGTACGTGGCGTAGTGGATGCCGAAGATGATCACGCCGATCGTCACGGGATCCAGCTCGAGGAACAGGTAGTACGCGAACAGCAGTTGAACCACGATGGGCGTCATTCGGATGAAGTTCACGACAAACGTGAGCACAGCGGCAATCGGCCTCGGCGCAGATCGCCGTGCGACGGCGATGACGAGCCCGAGAACGGCAGCGATAATACTTCCGAGAACGGTGACAAGCAGGGTGACCTGCACGAATTTGAGGAGCAGCTCTGGGAGCGCCTCCCAGACCATGGTCCAGTCCCATTGAAGGCCGGTCATGACACACCCGCCTTACCGTCGACGCTTCGCGGAGAACGGAAGCTGAGGGCCTGACGCAACGACTCACCGCGACCGAGCTTGTGCTTGGCCTGCACCTCGAGGGCGTTCATGACGAGCGTCAGTACGTATGCAATGAGGAAGTAGATAATAAGGCTCACGCCGTATGCGAAGAATGTGTCTGACGAGTTGCGCAGCTTGTCTGTCGCGTAGGTGAGATCGGTCAATGTGATGAAGCTGACGATTGCCGTTCCCTTGAGAAGCTGAATGAGCAGGTTCGTCAGGGAGGGGATCATGAGCGCCCACGCCTGCGGGAAGATAATGCGCCACATGCGCTGGGTTGGGCTCAGACTGAGGGCTGTCGTCGCCTCCCACTGTCCGGAAGGCACCGAGTTGATCGAGCCCCGAACAACCTCGGCGCCATACGCTCCATAGTTGAGCCCGAGCGCGAGAATGCCGACGAACATTGCGGGCAGCTCGACTCCGAGCTGCGGCATCACGTAGAAGAACCAGAAGAGCTGCACCACGAGAGACGTGCCGCGGAAGAACTCGATGATGGCTCGCGCAGTGCCTCGAAGAACGATGTTCTGGAAACGAGCGAGAAGCCCGAGTCCTATTGAGATGACGAGCGCCAGCAGAGCGCCGCCGATGGTGAGCTGAATGGTGACCAATACACCTTCGCCCACCAACGGCAGCGCTCCGATGAGCGCCGCGAAGTTATCGCCCAAGTTAGCTCAGGTCCCCTTCGCAGAGCTGCTCAGTCGTGAGGTCCTCGGGAGGCAGGTTCTCTTCGGTGAACCCATACTCACCCACGAGCGACATGTACTTCTCGGGGTCGCCCGTGATGTTCGCGAGCTCCTTGTTGTACGCGTCGAGCAATTCTGTGTCGTCCTGGCGGAAGACCGTCGATCCTGCACCGATCTGCTCGACTCCGTCGATCACCTGAACGAAGGCGTCAGTCGTCTCGACTCCCGCATCCGGGTTGTTCTCGGCCATCCAGTTGAGCGAGATGGCAGTCATTGCGAACACGTCGGCGCGACCGTTGGAGACGAGGTCCATGCCGTCCTGAGCGTTGTCGACCTCGACGGTGTTCGTGATTCCGAGCGACTCGGCGTATCCGGCTTCGATGCCGCCGGCGAGAATGGCGAGCTTGACGCCACCGTCTGTCGCCTTCACGGAGTCGAGGTCAGTCAGTCCTTCGGGGTTGCCCTCGGGAACCATCAGGGTTGTCGTGTACATGATCTCTGGGTCGCTGAATGCGGCCTTCGCACAGCGGTCGGGAAGAATCGACATTCCCGCGCTGATCACATCGAAGCGACCGGCATTCAGTCCGGGGATCAGCGAGTTCCAGTCGGACTCGACGACCTTGATGTCGTCGATGCCGAGAGCCTTGAAGATCTCTTTGTGCATGGCAACTGTTGCCCCCTGGGGCTCACCGTTGTCATCGACCCACGAGTAGGGGCGCTCGTCGGCAACCGCGATGGTGATCGACCCGGCATCAATGGCCTTCTGGAGAGTGCTGCCTGAGTCGTCTGATCCGCCGCCTCCGCCGGATCCAGAGTCAGAGCTGCACCCGGCCATGAGGCCGAGTGCCAAGATCCCGACCGCGGCAATGCCAGTACGGGCGAGCATTCGACGCTTTGTCATCGTGTTCCTCTTTCGGTAGTGACGGGGCGAACCCTCACCCTTCATTGTGAGCGGGGACCCGGCCCGAAATTGGGGATGGCTTTGGCTACCCTATGCCCATTCTCAGACACGCGCACATTCCGACAGGCTTATTGTCTGTTTGTATACAAAGTTGTTATGGTTGGCTCGCTGACAGCGGATTATGCTCGTTCCAGAGCGAGGTCGCCTGGGCCACCCGGTTGACGCGCCGACGGCCCGACGATCGTGCGCCGCCCGTTTGCACAGACACAAGGGAACTCTCATGCCACAGAGCACACGTCGTTCGGGAGCGCCGGTATCGGTGTTCCGAGTTCCACGGACATCGACGGTTGATCTCATCGCTGTCGAGCTGCGCAATGCGATCTTCTCGGGGGCTCTCCCGGTCGGTGGGCAGATCGGCGAGGTCGAGATCTCGTCCCAACTTGGAGTGAGCCGCAGTCCGCTTCGAGAGGCCATGCAGCGGTTGGTTCAAGAGGGCCTGCTGACGGCGACTCCAGGTCGAGGACTTCGCGTCAGCAAGATCGGGCCCGAGCACGTCGCCGATCTCTATGCCGCGCGCAAGGCAGTCGAGTCAGAATCGCTCAGACTCATCATGAAACGCGGCGACGCAGACGCGCTTTCCCGCCTCGACGCGGCGTTCTCGACGCTCATCGAGGTGAGCGAAGGAACAGACGCGCGCGCGATCGGCAACGCGGACATCGTGTTTCACCAAACTCTCGTGGATGCCGCTGGCAGCCGTCGCCTCTCGCATTACATGAGCACTCTCACCATTGAGACGCGCATCGCCAGCTTCAGTTCTCCCAACGGCTACGCTGTGCGGCGCAGCGTCTCCCCCACGTACGAGACCCTTCTCGGGGCGATGCGCGATGGCGACGTTGATGCGGCGCTCGCAGCGCTCTCGATGCAGTTCGACGACGCGGTCTCGCGACTGATCGGCAAGGATGCCGACGTCGAGACCGTCGAAACTCCTCCAGACGCCATACCCCCGAGCTTCGAGCCCATCATCGACTCGCCCCGTGCCTAGCGCGCACGTCCGCCCGTGAACACACCAGAGCGTCCCCCACACACTCAGTGGCGGTTTCTCGCACTCGTCGCGATCGGTGGCGCCGTCGGCAGCGCGCTGCGCGCCGCGATCGCGCTCGGCATGAACAGCGATTCCTTTCCCTTGGCCACGCTCACCGTGAACCTGCTCGGCGCACTCGGGCTCGGCATGCTGCTTGAGGCGCTCAGCCGCTTCGGCGATGACACGGGGCGCCGACGCGCGCTTCGTCTCGGCATCGGCACGGGCTTCTTCGGCGGCTTCACCACCTACAGCACGTTTGCCGTCGACACGGTGGGGCTGATCGGCGACGGCACGACGACGCTCGCGATCGGCTATGTGCTTCTCACTCTTCTCGTCGGTGCCGTCGCAACGGTGCTCGGCATTATGCTCGGCGCAGGTCTGCACCGGCGCCGCACTCGAGGCGGAGGTGCATTGTGACGCCCCTCGTGTTCCTCGCGCTTGCTCTCGCCGGTGGCGTCGGAGCCGCCGTTCGATTCTGGCTCGACGGCGTCATCAGCGCCCGCCTGCAGAAGCCGTTCCCCTTCGGTACCGCAATCATCAACGTCAGCGGTTCCCTGGTTCTCGGGGCACTGACCGGCGCGGCGGCCGCGTTTCTCATTCCCGAGAGCGTCGCGCTCATCGTCGGCACGGGCTTTCTCGGCGGCTATACGACGTTCAGCACGGCGAGCGTCGAGACCGTCAGGCTTGTTCAGCAGGGCCGCTGGTTCGCCGGTCTGGCAGGCGGAGTCGGGATGCTCGTGCTCGCTGTCGCCGCGGCTGCGCTCGGCTGGGCGCTGACGTCGCTGCTGTGACACCGCGGGCGCGAGTCATCCACCCAGCGCGTCGCTGATCGCGACAATCGAACGTCCGAGGCGCTCGACGATCCGCTCGACGTCGAGCGTCGGCGCGACGTGCACGACCGCGATCGCGGCCGGCTGCCGCCCGCGCAGCGCAAGCGGAAGGGCAACCGACTGCACGCTCGGGATCACCTCGTTGTGGCTCGTGGCGAAGCCGGTCACTGCGACCGCGTCGACCTCGGCCCTCAGCTCGTCCGAAACGTCGGCGGGCCACTCGCTTCGGGCGAGCTGCGCGAGAATCGCCTTCCCCGGCGCTCCGACGGTGACCGGGTGGCTGGCACCCGGACGTTGGGCGACAGAGGCAACCGCGTGCCGCGGCTCGACGCTCGCAAGCGTCGTGCACATGTCGTGGTCGCGAATCGTGAGAAAGCAGGTCATTCCCAGTTCGTTCGCCACCGTCGTGAGTTCGGGCAGCGCCTCGGCCTGCAGATCGTGAGCGACACCCGCAGCAAGCGATGCCATGCGTGCACCGAGGGCGATGCGCCCAGCCGAGTCGCGGCCGACGAGCCCGTGCTCCTCGAGCGTGCGCAGCAGCCGGTACGCATTGGAGCGATGCACTCCCAGCTCGTTCGAGACCTCGTCGATCGTCAGCGGCGTCGATGCGTCGGCGAGAATCTCGAGAATTCTGATGCCGCGGCTCAGCGTCTGCGACGATGCAGCTCCCCTGCCGCCCGACACCCGCGTGCCCTGCACAACGTCGTTGCTCACGTCTCCCCTTTCACCAGCGTCGCTGGAGGGCATGACTTGCACGGCCGTTCACCCACGCTTAGCATTATCTAATAGTAGAACACGATGTTCAATAATAGAACAACTTGGATTCTCCGCAAACGCCTCGACAAAGCAGTCAGCTCGACAAAGCAGTCGGAGGGAAGGATTGGCAACGATGCAGTTTCATCATCACGGGTACGTCTCTGGTGACCCCCGCGTGCAACCCGCTGCGGGCACAGGGCTCGATCGGCCGGAGGAGCTTCCCGACGAGACCGACGTTCTGATCGTGGGCTCCGGCCCGGCGGGCATGCTCCTCGCCGCTCAGCTCTCGCAGTACCCCGGCGTGACAACGCGGCTCGTTGAGCGACGGCCCGGGCGCCTCGAAATCGGTCAGGCCGACGGCATCCAGGCTCGCAGCGTCGAGACGTTTCAGGCGTTCGGGTTCGCCGATTCGATCATCGCCGAGGCATACCAGATCACGTCGATGAACTTTTGGTCGCCCGACCCGCGAAACCCGCAGAACATCGTGCGCTCGGCACGCGAGCGGGACGACCCGCACGGCATCAGCGAATTTCCGCACCTCATCGTCAACCAAGCCCGAGTTCTCGACTACTTTTCGTTCTGTGCCGAGAACGGTCCGGGGCGCATTCGTCCCGATTATGGCTACGAGTTCGTCGATCTCACGGTCAATTCAGAGGGTGAGTACCCTGTGAGCGTCAGGCTGCGCAGCACCGCTGGCGCCCAGCAGGGTGAGATTCGCACTGTCTCGGCAAAGTACGTCGTCGGCTGCGACGGCGCCCGCAGCGCCGTGCGCGAGTCGATCGGCCGCACGCTCGACGGCGACCAGGCATTTCATGCGTGGGGCGTCATGGACGTTCTCACCGATACCGATTTTCCCGATGTGCGCACCAAGTGCGCCATTCAGTCAGAGTCCGGCAGCATTCTGCTCATTCCCCGCGAGGGCGGCTACCTTGCCCGCTGGTACGTCGATCTCGGCGTCGTCGGCGCAGGCGACAACCACGAAGTGCGCAACACGCCCATCGAAGCGATCATCGCCAAGGCAAACGACATCATTCACCCTTACTCGCTCGAGGTGCGCAACGTCGCCTGGTGGAGCGTGTATGAGGTGGGGCACCGCGTGACAGACAAGTTCGACGACGTTCCCGCGGCAGACACCGACACGGTGAATCCGCGGGTGTTCATTGCGGGCGACGCCTGCCACACGCACAGCGCCAAGGCCGGGCAGGGAATGAACGTGTCAATGCAAGACGGCTTCAACATCGGCTGGAAGCTGGGCCAGGTGCTCTCTGGCGTCAGCCCGGAAGAACTGTTGTGCACCTACTCAGGCGAGCGGCAGGAGATCGCACAGAACCTCATCGATTTCGACAAGGAGTGGTCGACGATGATGGCGAAGAAGCCAGAGGAGTTCGCGAATCCGAAAGAGCTGAGCGACTTCTACACAGCAACAGCTGAGTTCCCCGCCGGCTTCATGACGCAGTACAGGCCCTCGATGATCACGGGAGAGCCGGCGCATCAGCAGCTCGCGAGCGGCTTTGCCCTCGGCAAGCGCTTCACATCGGCACGAGTCATGCGCGTGGCCGACACCAACCCGGTTCACCTCGGCCACCATGCGCGCGCCGATGGGCGCTGGCGCGTGTATGCCTTCGCGGATGCCGCTGCGCCAGGCGAGCAGTCTGCACTCACCTCCTGGGCAGAGTGGATGCGAGTGAGCCCCGAGTCGCCTGTCGCGCGATTCACGCCGACGGGCGCAGACATCGACAGTCTGTTCGACGTCAAGGTGATCTATCAGCAGGGGCTTGACGACGTCGATATCAGCAGCGTCCCGACGATATTCCTGCCGAAGACCGGGCCGTTTCAGCTTGTCGACTACGAGAAGGTGTACGCGACGCTCGAAGACGACGACATCTTTGAGCAGCGCGGCGTCAGTCGCGACGGCGCCGTCGTCGTTGTGCGACCAGACCAGTACGTTGCGAACGTGCTGCCGCTTCGCGCGACGGACGAGCTGACAGCGTTCTTCGCGCAGAGCCTGCTCGAGCAGCATCCGTCCCCTTCGGCGTAGATTGGAGCCATGTCCGCACCGCGGGCGGCCACGGCATCGCGCGGCATGACGTGGACGGTTCGCGCAACCGCGATCGCAGCCGTCAGCGTCGTGGTGTGGGTGTGCGCTGGGACGGGCGGCTCTCGTGCTCGCCGCCCTCGTAGGCATCGCCATCGTCGGGTGGCTGCGTCCGCACACGGTTCTTGCCACTTCGCTCGCGGCGATGACGTAACTGCGAGCGCAGGCCGTCGCCTCGGCGCTCGCCTTCGTCGCAGAGGTCAGCTAGTGACGTTCTCGATCAGAAATCCGGATGCCGGCCGAGCAGGCAGCGTCCCGAGGTCCACCCGAAGATTTTGCTCGGGGACGTCGTAGCGCATCGAACGGGTCAGAAGCAGAACGGCCTCCTCAAGCAACTCGATCGTCGCGGGTTCGCCAGGGCAGCGATGCCCATCGGCATAATCGCCGGCTCCCTGCGCGATCAATGCGTCCTTCGGGGATGGGCCTGCGTCGTGTCGCTCGGGGCGAAACATCAGAGGATCATCCCAAACCCGGGCATCCCTGTTCGTCGCGAACAGATCGAGCATCACCCACGCCCCCTCGGCGACCTCTTCGCCCATCCAGGTGAGTTGGCGATCGGCGGTACCGCCGACGAGCGGGAAGAACGGTGCGGTTCGCCTCACCTCCTGCACGAAGCTCCGCAGCTGATCGTCGGATTCCCTGACGTGCTCGGCCCACCGCGGGTGCCGCTCCAGCGCAAGCGCGGCAAAGGTGATGAAATGAGCAACGGCGACGGTCGGACGCACGAGGTTGAGCAGCTCGACTGCCGCCGTCTCATCGTCGAGCCCACCGCCATCCGCATCGCGATAGCGAACAAGTCGCGTCACCACGGAGTCGTCATCGCTCTCTCGTGCCTGCTGAACAACGGTGCGCGCCCACTTTTCCGTACGAAGGCGCAGTGCTCGTCCGCGCCAGTTCTTCGGGCCAAATGACCCCGCGCCGTTGATCATCGCGACAAACTCGATCGAACGGCGACGGGCATCCGCTGCGTCAATCGAGATCCCCGCCCACGCGCACGCTGCGCGCGTCAAGACATCGGCGGCCTCGTCGTAGAGCCGCACGCGGCGCGAGCCCCATCTGCCGATCGCGGCATCCCACTCGTCGCGAAAACAGCGTCGAAGCTGGCCCTGCTCGCGCTCGTCAAGGAGGTTCAGAAACAGAGCCTTCCGCTCGTGATGTGCCTCGCCCACGAGCGCCTGCACGCTGCCCTCGTCTTGCAGCGAGTGCTGCACAGAACGCGGCATGGCACCAGAGCGGGTGAACCGCTGGCCCTCATAGAAGAACCGGGCGGCCTCGGTGCCGCGCAGAAAAAGAACGGGCCGCCCCATGAGATGGGTGCGGAATGCGTCCGCGCCATACTCGTCGAAGCGACGCTGACCAAATCGGTATCCCTCAGCGAGAAACGCCATCGACTGGTCACCGGCGATTCGGGGAATTGCCCGTTCCTCAGCGAGATCATGCGGCTGCGACAGTGTCATGCGTCGTCACGCTCCTCGCTCGGTATCGATGAATCAGTGATTGCGGAGCATTGTGATGATCTCTGACTTGCGTTTGTCGGAGTAGCCGCTGATCCCAAGCTCTTTGGCCCGCGACTTCAGCTCATCAACGGTCCAGTCTTCGTAATCCCCCGCTTTGCCACCCTTGCGTCCGACGGACGATTTTCCCCGATTGGACGCGGCGTTCGAGATGCGCGCCGCCTTTTCCTTCGATGCGCCCTCATCACGAAGCTCTTCGTACATCTCTGGCTTCTTGAGGCTGGAGTTCTTGCGTCCGGGCATTGTACTCACCTTTCTCTCGCGAACGGTGCTGCTTCTCGCGACGATACGGTGTCTGACGTCAATGAGGGCGGATGCTGAGGGAACTCTCATTCGCCAATGATCAGCCACACCATACATTGGAGTTGTCAGAGAGACCGAGGTCATCAAGATGCTTCGAAATCATTAAACTCGGTCAGTATGATCACTGCTAGCCGCAAAGCGCCGTAGCGTGTCGGATTCGAGTGGAGCAGAAGCGGCGGACGCCGCGACGAACTCAACGACCTTCGAAGTCATCGCTCGCGCGGGATTTGCCATGAACGGCCTCCTGCACGTGCTGATCGGCGTGAATGCGATTCATATGGTGATCGCTCATGGCGGTAGACCGAGCGAAGCCGGTGTCATGAGCGAAATTTCCGGCCTACCTGGTGGTTTCATCGCTCTCTGGGTGGCGTTTATTGCCTTACTGGCCCTCGGTGTATGGCAGACCTTGGAGGTGCTGTTTGGTCGTCGTTACACAAGCAAACGCCAACGGGTTCTCAAGAAATCAAGCGCCAGTGGACTCGCCATCATCTACATCTTTCTTGCCGTGGCTACGGCGTCGTTCGCCCTCGACGATGCCCGGCGACGTGAGAGCTTGTCAGAGAAGTCGCAGCTGAGCCTTGAGTTGATGCAGACGACGCCGGGCCGACTTCTTCTGGTCGTGCTCGGTGCGACAATATTCGGTTTCGGCACGTTCTTCATCGTCAAAGGGCTGCGGCGCACACATCGGAAAGACCTGATTTCCGCAACGGGAGTCGTTGGCGCTGCGGCCGTCGTACTCGGCACCATTGGTTATATCGCCAAGGGCGCCGTCATCTGCGGAGCGGGCACGCTCGTGGCGTACTCCGCGTTCGCTTACAACCCCGATAAGGCCGAAGGCATCAGCGCCGTTTTTCAAACCGTGCGGCGGCAGCCATATGGGCCGACACTTCTCACGGCGGCAGGAGTCGGCCTTGTCTGCTATGGGCTCTACCTCGGTTATCGGGCGAAGAACGGCAAGATGGCAAACGACTACTGAGTCATGACATCGTTCATACCTGTGCCGCAGCACTCGCCCTCGCACATGGCGGTGCCCCGCGAAATCTCGCGGGGCACCGACCGTTCAGAGCGCAGATGCGCTACTTGTTGAAAAGATCCTTTACGCCTTGCGAGGCGTTGTCAGCGGCATCCTTGACGTTTTCGCCGGCTTTCTTAGCGGAGGCGCTTGCCTGGTCAGCGCGGCCCTCATTCGCGAGGTCCTCGTTGTCCGTGGCATCGCCAACCGTCTCCTTGGCCTTGCCCTTTGCGTCTTCGGCAGCGTTGCTGGCCTTATCTCCGAAACCCATATAGAACCCCCTTCGTCGTGACCTCACACTACGACGCGAAGCCACGCGCGACAAGGTGCTCACAGGAACCCTCAGGCGAGTTCGAGCCGCACGACACCGAGAGCGAGGATGGTCACCGCGATCACCAGGAAGACGATTCCGCCAAGGATGTCACGGGATCCTACTCGCAGATGCGCGAGGATTGCGCCCATGAAGTACAGCACAAGACCCGCTGAGGCAACAACCCCGATCGGTGGCACGACGAGTCCAGCCAGCAACCCTATTGCGCCGACCGCCAGCAGGGTGCCCAGCACGGGAACGTACCTTCGGGGTACGCCTTTCATATCCGCCTGGCTCTTGGGGTACTCGTGGCCAATCAGGTAGATGACGGCGGCACCGCCGTTGAACACCACACCGACAATGCTGGCGATGACGTAGGCAACCTGCACGTTCTCTCCGTTTCGTTCGCCACATCGGTCTTGTGATCTGCAACAGGATTCACCTCGGTCTCACCACTCGTCCTGATGATTCTCCGTCCACTGTCGGAGTTTTTCGGGATTCCGGATCACCCAGATCCGTGTGATTCGATCGCCCTCAATCTGGAACGCCGCAACGGTGACGGTGACTCCTTCTCTTTGCAGCACGAGACCGGGCAGACCGTTGACCGTGCGCTCCAGAACTGTCGTGTCGTCAGGCTCACCCATGACCCCGAGCGCATAGCGAGCAATTCGCTCAGCGCCACGGATCGGGTGAAGCGCAGTCTTGGCCAGACCCCCACCGTCGGCAGCCATTGTTGCTTCCGGATCCAGCAGGCCGACGAGCATGCCCATGTCCCCAACGTCGCACGCGTGCTTGACGCCCTTGATGACCCGGGCTTGTTGACCCGTTGGAGTCATTGTCAGTGCGTCGGAAGCACGAATTCGGCGTCGGGCCGAAGAAGCCAGTTGGCGGCACGCGACTGCGCTGCGCCCGACGATCTCAGACACTTCTGCGAACGGGTAACGGAAGATGTCGTGCAAGATGAACGTGACGCGTTCTGCCGGGGTCATTGAGTCCAGCACTACGAGGTAAGCCATTGAGACCGACTCGTCGAGGGTCACTCGGTCGGCCGGATCGATGGCGGTGGAACCCGACCGGCCGCTTACCCACTCCGTCGGTTCCGGCAGCGGCTCGGGCATCCACTCGCCCACGAAGCGTTCCCGACGAGCGCGCGCCGAACTCAGCGCGTTGAGGCACAGTCGGCTCATCACCCGGCTCATCCAAGCGCCTGGGGAATCGATGGCATCCCTTTCCTGCTGGGAGAGCGCGTACCAGCGCGCGTAAGTCTCCTGGACCATATCCTCGGAATCGGCCAATGTGCCGAGGAGCCGATACGCTACGTTGATGAGCTGGCGTCGTTCGCCCATGATCACGCTCAGGTTCCGCGACCTGCCTCCACGCTCGGTCGGGTCAGACATCGTCTCCTCGCTCCCCGGCACGCCTTCTGCCTTCAATTGTCCGACAAGACAGGGCGAGGAAATGTGATGTGGCGTCGCACCCCGCGACGTTCCAGACGAGATGAGGCAGCCCGCAAGGTACCCCGACGAAGATGGGAAGAGCCTGCAAAAGTGCGGAGACGGAGGGATTTGAACCCTCGGTCCCCTTAGAGGGGACTCCACCTTAGCAGGGTGGTGCACTCGGCCGGACTATGCGACGTCTCCATGCGCCCCGCGAGGAGCGCGGGTTCAATCATAACGGGTGCGAGCCTCAGCGGCGAATCATGCGGATGCTGCCGCTCGCAGCATCCGAATCAATACCCGTTTCCGTCTGCACAGGTCACCTGCGAGGCGTTCTGGCCGTGAATCGAATCGGGCAACTCCACAGTTCCATCATCGGGCGCCTCCGTGGAATCGGGGGTTTCCGTCGCATTGGGATCGGTCGTCGCCGGAGGCTCTGTGGTCTCGCCGTCTTCGGGAATCGAGCCACCCGTGCCACCCGTGACCGAGAGGTTCTTATCTGCCTTGATGGCGTCCATGAGCGTCTCGGCGTCGCTGGTCAGCGGAGCGACACCGTCGCCCTGGTAGAAATTCGGGTACTGCACGAACGTGATCTTGTCTGTCGGAATCTCAGACAGCGACTTGGCAAGCCCCACCATCGTGTTGATGTTGTTGAGACTCGTCGAGAACGTCATGTTCGTCGCCGCGACCTTGGCTATGCTGTAGAGCTTCACCGGGTCGGTGAGGGTCTCGGCCGACTTGAGATCGCGCACGAGCGCAGAGAGAAACAGCTGCTGGTTGCTGATGCGTCCCAGGTCAGAGCCGTCGCTGACGCCGTGCCGCGTTCTCAGAAACTGCAGCGCGTCTTTGCCCTTCAGTGAGACATTGCCCGCGGGCAGGTCAAGATCGGTCTTCGAGTCCTTGATCGACTCGGCAAGACACACCTCGACGCCGCCGATCGCGTTCGAGAGCGCGATCACTCCGTTGAACTGCACCATTGCCGCGTACTGAATGTCGAGCCCCGTCAGCGCTTCGACGGTGAGCACGGTGCACGCCATTCCGCCATAGGAAAGAGACGTATTGATCTTCTGCGAACTCATCGCATAGTGGTCTTCGCCTGTCGGCTTGCCGTTCTCGTCAACCTTCGGGCACGAGGGAATCGGTACATACATGTCGCGCGGAAAACTGACGACTGTGGCATTGCTGTGATCTTCGGCGATGTGCAGAAGCATCGTCACATCATTGAGCTTTGCCGTCTCGTGCGAGCCGTAGCCATCTCCCTGGCCCTCGCGGCTGTCGCTGCCGATCACGAGCACGTTGGCGCCGCCCTCGATCGAGTTGATGTCGGGGATCACCTGTCCGGGTGTCTCCCCCGCGAGCGTCACTCCCTCGGGCGCCGTCTGCACAACGTCATTGATGGCCCACGCGACAACGGCAGACGTGCTCACGAGCACGACTGCGAGGCTTGCTGCGACGAACTTGCCGACACTCGTCCACGGACTGCGCCTCGGCAGCTTGCCATGACGGGCAACGGCTACGGCTCGTCGCGCCACTGAAGTTTCCTCTCACAGGGGACAGATGTGCAAGATACCGCTCTTCGACCCGTGATTCGGGGAGCAAACGGCCCTTAGTGCATAGATTTTACGCACACGCTGCTGAAAATCCGATTGAAGGATGCTCAGGAGTCGCCGAAGCTTTGCTGAAGCAGCATTCTTTTCGTGCGAAAAACTGGCGGAGGGCGTGGGATTCGAACCCACGAGACATTTCTGCCCACTGGTTTTCAAGACCAGCTCCATCGGCCGCTCGGACAGCCCTCCTCACCGTCGAAAGACGGCGCGAACGATTCTACCTGACCGAGGGAGTGTGAACGATTCGGTGCGGTCAGACCGACGCGAGAACGGAAACGAGGCCGTCACTTGCCACATCAGACGTGACGAAAGTCGCGGCATCCTTCACCTCATCTGGCGCCTGGCCCATGGCGACACCGCGGCCAGACTGTCCAGCCCAGCGAAGCATCTCGATGTCGTTGCGCCCGTCTCCGACCGCGATGACGAGGTTGCGGTCGATGCCGAGCCACGATCGCACGTGCTCGAGGGCCGTCGATTTGTTGACCCCGAACGGCGCAATGTCGAGCCATGCCGTCCAGCCGATCGCATACGTGACCTTGTGCAGCCCCATGTCTTCGACGACCTTCAGAAAATCCTGTTCGTCGTGATCGGGCGACACCACGACGACGCGCGACACCGGTTTCTCAAGCAGCTGCTCGAACCCGACTTTCTCAGCGCCATCGAGGTTCCAGTCGGTCATGCCCTCGGTGTAGCGGCGGTTGCCGTCTGGGTACTCGATGAGGTAGCGACCGTCGTCGAGGTGGTTGTGAATGAGGCGCAGAACCTCGGTCGGGTCAAACGTCTCGACGTGGTGTCGCACGTAGTCATCGCCGACGCGCTTCATGATCACGGCGCCATTCGCGCACACCGCGTAGTCACTCACGAGGTTCAGCTGTTCGAGCACCGGCCGTGTCGACTCCCAGCTTCTCCCCGTCGCGAGCATCACCTCATGGCCGTTTGCGGATGCTGTCGCAACAGCGTCGCGCACGGCAGCGGACACCTCGCCGTCTTCGTGAAGAACGGTTCCGTCGACGTCGAGCGCGATGAGCTTTGGCGTGGCTGTCACGCCACGGGCTCCGCAACCTCGAGCCCGCCAAGGTACGGGCGCAGCACCTCGGGGATCACGACAGAGCCGTCGGCACGCTGATGCGTCTCGAGCAGTGCGACGAGCCAGCGCGTCGTCGCGAGCGTTCCGTTGAGAGTCGCAACCGGAGCCGTCTTGCCCGAATCAGTGCGGTGGCGCGTGTCGAGTCGGCGCGCCTGAAACGTTGTGCAGTTCGACGTCGAGGTGAGCTCGCGGTAGGCGTCTTGCGTGGGAACCCACGCCTCCACGTCAAACTTGCGGGCTGCACTCGAACCAAGGTCGCCTGCGGCCGTGTCGATCACCCGGTAGCTGAGCCCGAGGCTCTGCAGCATTCCCTCTTGCCAGGCGAGCAGCCTCTCGTGCTCGGCCTCGGCATCTGCGGGATCGGTGTAGACGAACATCTCGAGCTTGTTGAACTGGTGAACGCGAATGATGCCGCGCGTGTCTTTTCCGTGCGAACCGGCCTCGCGGCGGTAGCACGTCGACCAGCCGGCGTAGCGAAGAGGGCCGTTCGACAGGTCGACGATCTCGTTGGCGTGGTACCCGGCGAGCGCGACCTCGCTCGTTCCCGTGAGGTACAGATCGTCTGCCTCGAGTTTGTACACCTCATCGGAGTGCTCTCCGAGAAATCCCGTTCCGGCCATGATCTCCGGCTTCACCAGCGTCGGCGTGATGAGCGGGATGAAGCCCGCCTCGAGCGCACGGTCGAGACCCAGCGTCATGAGAGCGAGCTCCAGGCGCGCGCCGATGCCCTTCAGGTAGTAGAAGCGCGCACCCGACACCTTCGTGCCGCGCGCCATGTCAATCGCGTCAAGCGTCTCGCCGAGCTCAAGGTGATCGCGCGGCGCAAAGTCGAACGTGGGCCGTTCTCCCTCAGTGCGCAGAAGCCTGAAGTTGTCTTCGCCGCCCGAGGGAATGCCCTCGATGATGACGTTCTCGATCGCGCGGACCACCGTCGTGAAGGCGTCTTCAGCCTCGCTCGACGCGCGCTGTGCGTCTTTCACACGCGCGGCGAGCTGCTGCACCTCCGCGATGAGCACCTTCTTCTCATCTTTCGGCGCCCTCGCGACCTTCTTGCTGAAGGCATTCTGCTCTGCACGCAGCTCTTCGAAGACTCCGATTGCGCGTCGCCGCGCGGCATCCGCCTCGATCGCCTCGTCGACAAGTTCGACTCGGGAGCCGCGTGCTACTTGCGAGCGTCGGATGAGATCGGGGTTTTCGCGCAGAATTACGGGATCAATCACAGGCCAAGTCTATGCGGAACCGGGTAAGTTTCTTCTATGAGCGTCGAAGGCGAGAAATTCGCGGCAGTCGTGTTCAACCCGGTCAAGACGGATGCCGAGAAGTTGAAGCGGATCATCACCGAGGGCGCCGTCGAGCACGGGTGGGGCGAACCCCTCTTCATCGCGACAACTATCGACGACCCCGGTGTGTCCATGGCCAAACAGGCTGTCAAGAAGGGCGCATCGGTCGTCGTCGCTGCGGGCGGCGACGGAACCGTGCGCTGCGTCGCGGAAGGATTGCGCTCGAGCGGCGTGCCGCTGGCCATTGTTCCGGCAGGCACGGGAAACCTGCTTGCGCGCAACCTCGATCTTCCGCTCGGCAACGTCAAGCAGGCGGTGTCCATCGCCTATGCGGGCAACGATCGCGCTATCGATGTCGGCATCGCCGAGGTTCGCGCAGAGAACGGGCCAGCGCAGCAGTATGTGTTTCTCGTGATGGCGGGCATGGGAATCGACGCCCAGATGATCGCGAACACCAACGACGATTTGAAGAAGTCGGTTGGCTGGCTTGCCTACGCGGATGCTGTCGTGCGCTCGCTTGCCGACCTCAAGCCGTTTCGCATTCGCTACCAGCTCGCCGAGTCGGCGCCCCACAGCGCCCACGTCAGCACGATCCTCGTCGCCAACTGCGGCACGCTTCCCGCCGGCATCGAGTTGCTCCCCGACGCCAAGATCGACGACGGAAAGCTCGACTTGGCTGTGCTTCAGCCCAAGGGCGCTCTCGGGTGGCTGCAAGTGTGGCGCAAGGTGCGCTGGGAGAACGGCGTGCTGCGCCGCTCCAGCATCGGGCGACGCATCCTCACCGCGACGGAGGGTCGCGACCGCACGGTGACGTACCTGCGCTCGCCCATGGTGACGGTGAAGCCAGACGACCCGCAGCAGCTCGAGCTCGATGGCGACGAGATCGGAACGACGACGGCAACGCGCTTCACGGTTGACCCACTCGCGCTCACCGTGAAGGTGCCGGTCCCGCGCTCCCGCGCAGCCGCCAAGCAGCGCGCTGCCGCTGCGGCAGAAACCGCCGCCGCAGACAGGGCCTGATCTACCGCTGCCCGCACAAAAACGTGTGCCACTTTGTGCGGCCTCAGCTCAGGGCAAGCCGCGCTAAGTGGCACACGTTGGTGCTGAGTACTGACTCGGCTAGACGACGCCCTGCGACTGCATCGCGCTGGCAACCTGCACGAACGCCGACGTGTTCGCGCCAACGACGTAGTCGCCGGGGTGACCGTAGCGCTCGGCAGCCTCATACGCCGAACGGTGCACGTTGCGCATGATGTCGTGAAGGCGGCGCTCGCTGTCGTCGAACGACCAGCGCTCGCGCGAGGCGTTCTGCGTCATCTCGAGAGCTGACGTTGCAACACCGCCCGCGTTCGCAGCCTTGCCCGGCCCGAACAGCACGCCTGCCTTCTGGAATGCATGAACGGCATCGGGCTGCGTCGGCATGTTCGCACCTTCAGACACGGCGACGACACCGTTCTTGATCAGCGTTTCTGCAGCCTCAAGGCTGAGCTCGTTCTGTGTGGCGCTCGGAAGGGCGATGTCGCCGGTCACATCCCACACAGAGCCGCCCTCGATGAAGCGCGCAGACGACTTGCGTGCGGCGTACTCCGAGATGCGCAGACGCTCAACCTCTTTGATCTGCTTCAGCAGGTCGACGTCGACACCCTCTTCGTCGACGATGTAGCCAGACGAGTCGGATGCTGTGATGGCCTTGCCGCCGAGCTGCTGCACCTTCTCGATCGCGTAGGTGGCGACGTTTCCGGAGCCCGAGACGATCGCTGTGCGTCCGTCGATGCCCTCGCCCCGCACGGCGAGCATTTCTTCGGCGAAGAAGACGGCGCCGTAGCCCGTTGCCTCTGTGCGCACCTGGGCGCCGCCCCAGCCGAGGCCCTTGCCCGTGAGCACGCCTGACTCGTGGCGGTTTGTCAGCTTGCGGAACCGACCGAACATGTAGCCGATCTCACGCCCGCCGACGCCGATGTCGCCCGCAGGCACATCCGTGTACTCGCCGATGTGGTGGTAAAGCTCGTCCATGAACGACTGGCAGAACCGCATGATCTCTGAGTCTGACTTGCCGTGCGGGTCGAAGTCGCTGCCACCCTTGCCGCCACCGATTCCCTGCCCTGTGAGCGCGTTCTTGAAGATCTGCTCGAAACCAAGGAACTTGATGATTGAGAGGTTGACCGTCGGGTGGAAGCGCAGTCCGCCCTTGTACGGCCCGAGTGCCGAGTTGAACTGCACGCGAAAGCCGCGGTTCACGTGGACCCTGTTGCCGTCATCTGTCCACGGAACGCGGAACATCACCTGACGCTCCGGCTCGACAAGCCTTTCGAGAATGCCTGCCTCGATGAACTCCGGGTGCTCGATCAGCGCGGGGGCGATCGACTCGAGCACTTCGTACAAAGCCTGGTGAAACTCGGGCTCGTTCGCATTGCGCCGCGCGGCAGTTTCGTAGACGGAGCTGATGTAGTCACTGACGGAGGAATTCGTCACATGCGGTCTTTCTGTGAGTTACGTCGAAGCATCAGGCTGCTTTGGCTGAAGCTCGTCTTGGCGGGCACGCGCATATGGGATTGCGGCACGCTAAGCACCGAGACAGGGGGTATGACCTTTCGTGGGGCCAGACACAGTTTCGCTGTTACAGCGGGGTTTCGTCAATCTCACGGTGTCGAACGGATGCTGTCAGGTGCCACCGTGCGGCCATCCAAAAGAGCCCGGCAAACGTGATCAGGCCTCCGACGAACGGCGCAATCATGTACCCGTGGGGCGCCCACGGCTGAAAGTAGATGCCGTAGCGATACGGCCGATCCCGAGGCGGTTCCCCTGACACAGCAACGAGACTCGCCTCCTCGACGTAGACGTCCAGGTGGGGGACATTGAACGATCCTGACGCTTCTGCGTCAGAGAGCAGCAGCGCCCTGATGCTCTCGAGCATCGACGAGAGGTTGTCGTCGAGAGCACCGCTGCCGTCACCTTCGAACGAGTAGTACGTGTACTCATTGAGATCGGACGGTGGCTTCTGCTCGTGGACGCTGATCGCTGAATGCGCGGACTCGTACCTCTGCGCCAGCCCACCCCAGACTGTGAGCAAACCGCCGATGAGCAGAACGATGCCAACGACCGTCGTGATGAGAGCCCGCCACGAGATGCGCGATGTCATCGTTGTGCCGCGCGCTCACGCCACCACGTCACCGCGGCGAAGAAGACGACGCCGACGAGGGCGAGGATGCCGACAACGAGTGTGAACGGAGCGATGCCGATCGCGAACTGCGCAGACGCGTATTCGGTCATGGTCTCGTCGCTGCGTCCGATCGCTCCAGAGAAAATGCTCGCCGTCGTCTCGATCGCCGATGAGTAGGCGGTCAGGGACCAGGCGACGAGGCCGACTCCGAGAACGACGATGGTCCACACGAAGGGGTTGCGCAGCATCAACACGACACCGCTGCGCGGTGGTGCGGCCGCGGCATCCATTGCCTCGTGCTCGTCGCCATCGAGGGCTCCCCCGTGTGCAAGATCGTCAGCATCCACGACGGGTACCTCGTCGTTGGAATCGGCCACGGTCGGCGCTTCTGTCGGTGAATCACGCGGCCCACGCGACTGTTCGCTGTGCACCTCAGGGTCGAAGCCCGGCTGAAATCGCGGGTCGAAACGGGGGTCGAATTCTGATGTCGAGTCGGGCACGTTCAGCTCCTTCGGTGAAACGCGGCGTGCGGTGTTCTTCTACGCCTCGGGGGTGGGCTCCCCCGAGATGAGGCCGCGCAGCCAGTCGCGGGCCTCGATGTAGACGTCGTCGTCATACCGGGCATCGAACCGCACGGGCGCCTTGTCTGCCCTCGGGTAGGAGCCGAGGAAGGTGACGCGGGGGCTGAACCGGTGAATGCCCATGAGCGCATCGGCGACGCGCTCATCGCGAATATGCCCGTCGACGTCGATCACAAACCGGTACCGGCCCAATTCGTCTCCGATGGGCCGCGATTGGATCATGGTCATATTGACGCCGCGCGTCGAGAGCTGCTCGAGCATGTCGAGCAAGGCGCCCGGCTGGTCGATGGGCAGCTCGGCGACGAAGCTCGTCTTGTCTGCGCCTGTCGGCTCGGGGATGCTGCGCGACGTCGTCACGAGTGCGAAACGCGTGACGGCGTTGATGTTGTCGCCGATGTGCTCGGCAAGCACCTCGAGGTCGTAGTGCTCCGTGATGTTCGGTGGAGCGATGGCGGCGTCGGCGACATCGCTCTCGAGCAGGTTCGCCGCGGCGGCGACGTTGCTTGTTGACGGGATGTGCGTGTGCCCGGGGAGATGCTTCTCAATCCAGCGCCGGCACTGCGCGTAGGCAACCGGGTGCCCGTTGAGGTGGGACACCTGCTCGAGCGTCATTCCGCGCCGCGCGACGATCGTGAAGTCGACGGGCACGAGGTACTCCCCCATGATGCGCAGACCCGCCGTTGTGGCCAGGGCATCCTGCGCGGCGGAAACGCCGCCGTCTATCGAGTTCTCGAGAGCGACGACGGCCCCATCAGAGACGCCGCTCGCGACGTCGGAGAACGCCTCCCCGACGTTGTTGACGCTGCGCCAGATCTGACCCTCGGCTTCTGCCACCTGCGCAAGAGCTGCCTCGGTAAACGTTCCGCGCGGCCCGAGATAGCTGTACGTGCGGAGGACGGAGGCGTCGTTCTGAGGCATAGCATCGAGCCTAGTCGCCCGAGACAATGTGCACTGGCGGAACCGGCACTGAGAGAATGGGCGCATGACCGAGCGTGCTGGAACATTCGCCACCGACGACGACCTCGTCGACATCGACTCACTGATCGCCGCGTACTACGAACTCAAACCCGATCCCGAGATCGCCTCTCAGCGCGTGGCATTCGGAACAAGCGGGCACAGAGGCTCCTCGCTGAACACGGCGTTCAACGACGACCACATTGCCGCGACGACGCAGGCGATCGTGGAGTATCGAGCATCGATCGGGGTCGAGGGGCCGCTCTTTCTCGGCGCGGACACCCACGCGCTGAGCGCTCCGGCGCGCACCACAGCGCTCGAAGTGCTCGTGGGCAACAAAGTGCACGTGCTCGTCGACGAATTCGACGATTTCGTGCCGACGCCAGCGCTGAGCCACGCGATTCTGCTGTACAACAACGACCCGGCGCATCATAATCGCGCCGACGGAATCATCATCACGCCGAGCCACAACCCTCCGAGCGACGGCGGCTTCAAGTACAACCCACCGCACGGCGGGCCGGCCGACAGCGACGCAACATCGCGGATCGCCGATCGCGCCAACGCGCTGATCGAAGGCGGCCTCGCCGAGGTGAAGCGCGCCGAACCGAGCGCCGTCGACACGTACGATTTTCGCGGTCGCTACGTCGATGACCTCGAGAACATCATCGACATGGAGGCGATCAGAAAGTCGGATATTCGCATCGGCGCCGACCCGCTCGGCGGCGCAAGCGTGCATTATTGGCAGGCGATCGCCGACCGCTATGACATCGACCTCACCGTCGTGAACCCGCTCGTTGACCCCACGTGGCGGTTCATGACCCTCGATTGGGACGGCAAGATCCGCATGGATCCGTCAAGCCCCTCCGCGATGGCGTCGGTTCTGAACCATCGGGGCGACTACGACATTCTCACCGGCAACGACGCGGATGCCGACAGGCACGGCATCGTCACGCCAGACGCGGGGCTGATGAACCCCAATCACTTCCTCGCCGTGGCCGTCGACTATCTCTACCAGCACCGTACGGGGTGGAATCCGGATGCCGCGATCGGCAAGACCCTCGTCTCAAGCTCGATGATCGACCGTGTCGCAGCATCCCTCGATCGCACGCTGTGGGAAGTTCCGGTCGGCTTCAAGTGGTTTGTGCCTGGGCTCGTGGATGGCTCGGTGGGCTTCGGCGGTGAAGAGAGCGCGGGCGCGAGCTTTCTGCGCACAAACGGCACAGTCTGGACGACGGACAAAGACGGCATCGTGCTCTGCCTTCTCGCCGCCGAGATTCGTGCCGTCACCGGAAAGTCCCCGTCGCAGCTGTACGCGCAGCTCACGGAGCGCTTCGGCGATCCGGCCTACCGCCGCGTCGACGCCGCCGCGACCGACGAGCAGAAGGCAATTCTGAAGAAGCTCGACGGCGACAGCATCCATGCCACCGAACTTGCGGGCGAGCAGATCACCGCGAAGCTGTCGCACGCGCCAGGCAACGACGCGGCAATCGGCGGTGTGAAGGTCGTCACCGAGAACGCGTGGTTCGCTGCGCGCCCGAGCGGCACAGAAGACGTCTACAAGATCTACGCCGAGTCGTTTCGCGGCACAGATCATCTCGAGCAGGTGCTCACCGAGGCGAAGACCATTGTCGATGCGGCACTCAAAGGCTGATACACCTCTCGTCGATCTGTGACGCTGAGTCGCGCGCTCGACCGTTTACTCATTCGGAGGCCCGACCCCGATACCGGCGTGTCGTCGCCCAAATCGCGGCGTGTCTCACGGGAGATCCGAATGATTGAACATCCTCATGCCAACCAGGGGGCGCTGGGGCGCGCACCTCCAGGGGCCCGGTCCGATAACGCGGTTGCCAGCTCCCCGCTACGGAATCGAGTAGAACCAGACGTCGCCGCCGGGGTGCTCCTCGGTGAGGGTCTCATCGAGGTCACGGAAGTCGTCGTCGACGTTGTGCCCCACGAGCTTGACGTCGATGCTGCCATCGTCGTTCGTGATCACGTCGGAGACGATCATCACATGGTCGCGATAGCCGGTTCCGCTCCAGCTGAACACCGCGACGTCACCGACGGCCACCTGATCGCGTTGGTCGCTGCTCAGCCGGGTGACGCCGGGAACTGTCTGCAGCCAGCTGTCGAGGGCGGGAACGAACGACCAGGCAGACGTCGCGCTGCCCGAGTTGTTGCGCCACGTCGGCGTCTGCTCCCAGCCGCGCGTGGCGAGGGTCTGCGACACGAAGTTGGCGCAATCACCGCCGAGCGGGTTGTAATCGCCCCACTCCTCGTCGTTGTAGTCCTTCCAGTAGGTCAGCGCGTACTGCATCTGCCTGTCGACGTCGGTCTCTGCGGAGTACTCGTACCTGAGCTCGTCGTATGCCGGAGCAGCCTGCTCACCGATCATCGCTGTGACGTCGACGGCACCAGCCTGGTACGTTGCCTGGTTCGGGGCGACGACGGTGATTGTCTTCTCGTCGACGACGGCGAGGTCGCTCGCTGTCTGGTCGCCGAATTTCACTGACGTCACCTGCGACAGCGATTCTCCCGTGAGAGTGACGGTCTCGCCGCCCGAGAGAGATCCGGATGCCGGTGAGACCTCGGTGACCGTCGGAATCGCAACCGGGGTTGCTGTGGCCGACGGCACGGGGCGATCGGGCTCCTGCCGTGACACGGCATCCGCTGGGGCAACTGCGCACCCCGCGAGAAGCATCGCGGCAGCGGCGAACAGCGCTGTTGCGACAGCGGTTCGGGACGTGCGACGCATAGATGCCTTTTGAAAACAGGGAAACCGGATCTTCCCAATCTTAGGCGATCCCCGTGTGACGCAACCTGAAGGTCTGTGGCGACGCTCTCGCGAGTGCCCGTTGACAAAGTGACTCTGTGCGGCCTAGAGTCTTGTCCAGATTGCGTGAGAGCGCTCTCACGCCCCCAAATGAGAGCGCTCTCACGTATCGGCACTACCGTCCCACCACATCAACCATCCACAAAGGAGTGACCGTGAAACTCTCACGACGCACCAAGGCAGCAGGAACCGTTGCCGGTGTTGCAGCCTTCGCGATGCTGGCCACTGGCTGTTCAGCAGACGGCGGCTCAGCAGCATCCGGTGATGAAGACATCACCCTCACCATCACGACGTTCGGCACCTTCGGCTACGACGACCTGTACAAGGAATACGAGAAGCTGAACCCGAACATCACAATCAAGCCGACGAACATCGACACGGGTGGAAACGCCCGCACCGATGCATTCACCAAGATCGCCGCGGGCTCTGGGCTGAGCGACATCGTCGCGGTCGAAGAAGGCTGGCTCGGCGCCATCATGGAGGTCTCCGACCGCTTCGTCGACCTCAACGACTACGGCGCACAAGACATCAAGGACCGCTGGCTCGACTGGAAGTTCGACCAGGGAACCGACCCCGACGGCCGCGTCATCGGCTACGGCACAGACATCGGCCCGACCGGCCTCTGCTTCAACGGCCCGCTCTTCGAGCAGGCCGGACTGCCGACCGATCGCGACGATGTCGCCGACCTCTTCGGCGGCGACGACGCCAGCTGGGACACCTACTTCGAACTGGGCGCCGAGTACACAGAGAAGACCGGCAAGGCCTGGTACGACCACTCGGGCTTCGTCTGGAATTCCATGGTCAACCAGATGGACGAGGGGTACTACACCTCAGACGGCGACCTGAACATCGAGGGCAATTCTGAGATGCACGATCGCTTCAACCAGCTCGCCGAGGCGACGCTGAACGGACAGTCCGCCGCACAGACCGCGTGGGACTGGGGTGGAGGCAAGGCATTCGTTGACGGCTCCTTCGCCACGTTCGTCTGCCCAGGCTGGATGCTCGGAACGATCAAGGGCTCGCTTGAATCCGGCGGCGGCGATGCCAGCACAGGTTGGGACTTCGCCGACGTCTACCCCGGCGGTCCGGTGAACTGGGGCGGCTCGTTCCTCTCGGTTCCCACCTCATCGGAGCACATCGAGGCGGCAGCCGAGCTCTCCGCGTGGCTGACCGACCCTGAGCAGCAGGTCAAGCAGTCAAAGGCTGCGGGCAACTTCCCCAGCACGATCAAGGCAGAAGAGACTCTCGCCGAGGAAGCAACCCCGAACGAGCTCTTCAACAACGCGCCGACCGGAGCGATTCTCGCCGAGCGCGCCAAGGGCGTTCAGGCGCAGTTCAAGGGCCCGGACGACTCCGTGATTCAGGAGAACGTCTTCGGACCAGCGCTCAACCTGCTCGACCAGCAGGAAGCGACAGCAGATGAAGCCTGGCAGAAGGCACTCGACCTTCTGCAGGAACTCGTCATCGACAACTGATGCCACGGGGCTCCCTGGGAGACCAGGGAGCCCCACACGATTGGGCTCTCATGACTGCGACACTCACCCCGGGCAAGACAACGCCTTCCCACTCCTCCTCCCCACGCACGCCAGACCGCGCCGAGCGTCGGCGCCACTGGCTCAGCCGCCTCGACGTCAAGGCGTCCCCCTACGCCTACGTCGCCCCGTTCTTCATCGTCTTCGGGCTCGTCGGCCTCTTTCCGCTCATCTATACGTTCGTCGTCTCTCTCTATGACTGGGACCTTCTCAAAGGCCAGGGCGATTTCGTCGGCATCGACAACTTCGTCAGCGTGCTGCAGGACGAGTTCTTCTGGAACTCGCTGTTCAACACGTTCAGCATCTTCGTGCTCTCGTCGATTCCGCAGCTCATCGCTGCGACGTTCATCGCTGCGATCCTCGACCAGAACATTCGCTCGAAGACGTTCTGGCGCATGAGCATCCTGCTTCCCTACGTCGTCACCCCTGCCGCCGTCGCACTGATCTTCTCGAACATGTTCAGTGAGGACTACGGCCTCATCAACAACATGCTGCAGAACTTCGGTCTCGACGCCATCGGCTGGAAAACCGACACGCTGCCGAGCCACATTGCCATCGCCACGATGGTGAACTGGCGCTGGACGGGCTACAACGCTCTCATCCTGCTTGCCGCCATGCAGTCAGTCCCCCGCGACGTGCACGAATCCGCGGCGCTCGATGGCGCCGGAATGCTGCGCCGATTCTTCAGCATCACTCTCCCCAGCATCCGACCAACCATGGTCTTCGTCATCATCACGGCGACCATCGGGGGTCTGCAGATCTTCGTCGAACCCCGCATGTTCGATGCGGCGACGGCTGGCGGCTCTCAGCGGCAGTTCCAGACGACAGTGCTCTACCTCTGGGAGATGGCGTTCTTCCGACAAAACTTCGGCGAAGCGTCAGCCATCGCGTGGCTGCTGTTTCTCATCATCGTCGGCATCGGGCTGATCAACTTCCTATTGTCAAGGTCGATCGCAACGGCAGAGACAAAGGTATCGACGACCAGACGCCAGCGACGATTGGCCGCGTACCGCAACAAGGAGGTCTCGCGATGAGCATCGCAGTCACGCAGAAGAAGACAGCACCGGATGCTCCGAGGCGCCGCCGCTTCTTCGGCATCGATCGCCGCCCAGGCTTTCTCACGTACGGGCTTCTCACGGTGTTTCTCGTGTGCTCCGCGTACCCGCTCTGGTGGTCGTTCGTCATGTCGACCCGTCAGAACTCGGATTTCGGCCTCTCGTGGCCGCCGCTGCTTCCCGGCGGACGATTCTGGATCAACGCGCAGGTGGTGTTCGAATCGATTCCGTTCTGGAAGGCACTCGGCAACAGCCTCATCATCTCGTGCGTCGTCACCCTGTCTGTCGTGACGTTCTCGACACTCGCTGGCTACGCGTTTGCCAAGCTGCGCTTTCGCGGCCGCAATGGCCTGATGGTGTTCGTCATCGCCACGCTCGCCGTCCCAACCCAGCTCGGCATCATTCCGCTCTTCATGCTGATGCGCACGTGGGGCTGGACGGGAAGCATCGGCGCGGTCATCATTCCGCTGCTGGTCACAGCCTTCGGGGTGTTCTTCATGCGGCAGTACCTCGTCGACGTCATTCCAGACGAACTTCTCGAGGCGGCCCGCGTCGACGGCGCGAATATGATTCGCACCTTCTTCCACGTCGCGGTTCCCGCCGCGCGCCCCGCCATGGCGATCCTCGCCCTGTTCACGTTCATGACCGCTTGGACCGACTTTCTCTGGCCGCTGCTCGTGCTCGATTCAACGAACCCGACGCTGCAGACAGCTCTCAGTCAGCTGCAGTCGGCACACTATGTCGACTACTCGATCGTGCTGGCCGGCGCGATACTCTCAACCGTCCCGCTGCTTGTACTCTTCGTAGTGGCAGGCAAGCAACTCATTTCTGGAATTATGCAAGGAGCCGTGAAGGGCTGATGACACTCAATTTCCCGCCGACATTCATGTGGGGATCCGCCACCGCTGCCGCTCAGGTTGAGGGCGCAGGCCACGAGGAGGGCAAGCGTGACTCCGTGTGGGACGCCTTCGCCCGCGTGCCGGGCGCGGTCGCCCGAGGCGAGAATCTCGAGACCGCCGTCGATCATTACCACCGCTATCGCGAAGACGTTGCGATCATGCGCGAAATCGGTCTCGACACCTACCGCTTCTCGACGAGCTGGTCGCGTGTGCTGCCTGACGACGGCGACGTCAATCAGCAGGGCGTCGACTTCTACAGTCGACTCGTCGACGAGCTGCTCGAGGCCGGAATCCTGCCCTGGATGACCTTGTACCACTGGGATCTTCCGCAGGCTCTCGAGGAGCGCGGGGGCTGGGCGAACCGAGAGACGGCCGAGCGCTTTGTGCGCTACGCCGAGGTGATGTACGACGCTCTCGGTGACCGCGTGAAGCACTGGACGACGTTCAACGAGCCCTTCTGCTCGTCGCTGCTCGGGTACGCGGCCGGCGTTCACGCGCCGGGCAGGCAAGAACCGGATGCCGCGGTTGCGGCCATCCACCATCAGCACCTCGCGCACGGGCTCGCCGTTAACCGGCTTCGCGAGCTCGGCGCCGAGAGCCTCGGCATCACCCTCAACCTGTCAAACGCGATACCGCTCGACGAGAACGACCCCGTGGACGTGGAGGCGGCTCGCCGTTTCGACGTGCTGCAGAACCGCGTGTTTCTCGAGCCGATCGTCACGGCCGCATACGCAGACGACACTCTCGCCGACCTTGAGCAGTTCGGTTTGCGCGAGCTGATCAAGCCGGGCGACCTGCAGATCATCGGCACTCCGATCGATTTTCTCGGCGTGAACCACTACCACGACGACCAGGTCTCGGGGCACCCCGCGGAGGGCTCTGACGGTCATTCCGGAGCGACGGACCGCAGCATCCGCTCCCCCTGGATCGGCAGCGAGCACCTCGCGTTCCCCTCACGCGGGCTGCCCCGCACGGCAATGGGCTGGGAGGTCAACCCCTCGGGGCTGCGCGTGCTGCTCACGCGTCTTGGCCGTGAGTACCCGAACCTCCCTCCGCTGTATGTCACAGAGAACGGCGCCGCATACGACGACGTGGTCTCGGATGACGGTCGTGTGCATGACCCTGAGCGCACTGCATACATTCGCGACCACGTGCAGGCGATCTCTGACGCGATCGCAGACGGCGCCGACGTGCGCGGCTACTTCGTGTGGTCGCTGCTCGACAACTTCGAGTGGTCGTGGGGCTACGACAAGCGCTTCGGCATCGTGCGGGTCGACTACGACACGCTCGAACGCACGGTGAAAGACTCGGGCCGCGCATACTCCGAGCTGATCGCGCAGGTTCGCTCCGATGTTCGCAGCGAGACGGCATCCGCGCATTAAGCTGGTGACACGCAGTTTTTCGACTGCCGAAGGGGGTCGGGCGCGATGACGGATCGCACAATCGTGACCTCGAGCGCGCCCACCCTCGAGGCCGTCGCCGCACGCGCCGGCGTCTCTCGGGCGACGGTGTCGCGCGTCGTCAACAACTCACCGAAGGTGACTGACGAGGTCGTGGCGCTCGTCACCGCCGCAATCGACGAGCTCGGCTATGTGCCCAATCGCGTCGCCCGGTCCCTCGCGAGCAAGAAGACGCAGGCCATCGCGGTGATCGTTCCCGAGACCGCGTCGAAGGTGTTCGATGACCCCTTCTTCTCGTCGATTGTGCAAGGCGTCGCCTTGCACCTCGCCGACACCGAATACACGCTCAGCCTGCTGATGGAGACAGAGACCTCCTCGGCGAAGACACGGCGCTACCTGCGCGGTGGAAACGTCGACGGCGCTCTCATCGTGTCGCACCACGTGAGCGACCATTCGTACACGCAGCTGGGTGCGACGGTTCCCATGGTCTTCGCGGGGCGGCCGCTCATCCCCGAGGCGATCGAGGGGTTCTACGTCGACGTCGACAACGTCGATGGAGCGCGCATGGCGACCCAGCATCTGATCGACCTGGGGCACACCCGCATCGCAACGATCGCTGGGCGCACCGATATGCCCGGTGGCCATGACCGGCTCGACGGCTGGCGGGCAGCGATCGCGAACGCAGGGCTCGACGACTCACTCGTCACCTATGGCGACTTCTCACCGGCCGACGGCGCCACAGCCATGCGCTCGCTGCTGCACAACTCCGAGCGCATCGACGCGGTCTTCGCCGCAAACGACCAGATGGCTGTCGGCGCGTACTCGGCACTGCGCAGCGCCGGGCTGCGCGTGCCAGACGACATCTCGGTCGTCGGCTTCGACAACGACAGGTATGCGGCGACAGCATCCCCGCCGCTGACCACCGTCGACCAGTCACCGGAGCAGATGGGCGACGCCATGGCCGGCATCCTGCTGCGGCTGATCGACGGAGACGAGACGGTGCCAAACGCCACGATGATGCCGCTCGAGCTCGTCGTGCGCGAGTCAACGGCGCCGCGCGCCTGAACCGCCGCACATTGAGCCATCGGATGCTGAGACGGTAACACCGCCCACGAGGCACGTGTCGCGCGAGACAATGGAGCTGTGACTGTTCAGACTCTGCCTCTTGACGACGCAGCCGTTAACCGCATCCGATCAGACTTCCCCGAACTCAGCACGCAGGTGAATGGCAAACCCCTCGTCTACCTCGACTCGGGAGCAACGAGCCTCAAACCGACGAATGTTCTCGACGCCGAACGCTCGTTCGTCGAGAACTACACGGCAGCCGTGCACCGCGGCGCCCACACTCTCGCCGCCGAGGCGACGGAGCTCTTCGAGCAGGCACGCGAACGCGTGGCGGCCTTCGTGGGGGCGGATGCAGACGAGATCGTGTGGACGTCGAACGCGACGGAGGCCGTGAACCTCATAGCCTACGCAATCGGCAATGCGACGGCAGGGCGCGGCGGCGCGGCATCCGCGGGGTTCCGTCTCGAACCGGGAGACGAGATCGTCGTCACCGAAGCGGAGCACCATGCAAACCTCATTCCGTGGCAGGAGCTGGCGGCGCGCACAGGCGCCGTCGTGCGCGCCATTCCGGTCGATGAGCAGGGGGTGCTGCGGCTCGACGCCGCGGCCGAGATCATCGGCGAGCGCACGCGCATCGTTGCGTTCGCGCACGTGTCGAACGTGACAGCCGCCGTCGCACCGGTCGCCGAGCTGACGGCACTCGCGCACGATGCAGACGCTCTCGTCGTGCTAGACGCGTGCCAGTCCGTTCCGCACATGTCCGTCGATTTTCGCGCGCTCGACGTTGATTTCGCCGTGTTCTCCGGCCACAAGATGCTCGCGCCAACGGGAATCGGCGTACTCTACGGTCGCCGCGAACTGCTGAACGCGCTTCCCCCGTTTCTGACGGGCGGGTCGATGATCACGACGGTGACACTCGAATCGGCAGAGTACCTGCCTGCTCCGCAGCGCTTCGAAGCCGGAACGCAGCGCATCTCGCAGGCGATCGCCCTTGCCGCGGCATGCGATTATCTCGGCATCGTGGGTCTCGATCGCATTGCCGCGCACGAGCGCGAGCTGGGGGCGCGCTTGGTCGATGGCCTTCAGCGCATCGACGGCGTGCGGCTTCTGGGGCCGACGGATGTCGCCGCCCGCGCAGGCCTCGCTGCCTTCGACCTCGACGGCGTGCACGCCCACGACGCCGGGCAGTTTCTCGACGACCGCGGCATCGCCGTGCGCGTGGGCCACCATTGCGCGCAACCGCTGCACCGCCGGTTCGGCATGACAGCATCCACGCGCGCCAGCACCTACCTGTACAACACGACGGCAGACGTCGACGCGTTCCTCGATGCGCTCACCGGGGTTCGCTCGTTCTTCGGAGCCACAGCATGAGCGATCTCGAAAGCCTCTACCAGCAGGTCATTCTCGACCACTCGCGCGAGAAGCACGGCTTCGGGCTGCGCGATGCGGCCGCAGCATCCTCGCACCAGCTCAATCCGACGTGCGGCGATGAGCTCACGCTGCAGGTGCACCTCAGCGACGATGGCACGATGATCGACGCCGTCACGTGGGAAGGCGCGGGCTGCTCCATCTCGATGGCATCGGCGTCGTTGCTCAGCGATCTGGCGAGCGGGATGCCGCTTGCCGACGCACCCGCGCGCATTGCGCTGTTTCGCGAGCTGATGCGGTCGCGAGGCTCTGGCGTCGACAACGATGAGCCGCTGGGCGACGCCGCCGTGCTCGAGGGCGTCTCGCGCTATATCGCCCGGGTCAAGTGCGCCATGCTCGCCTGGGTCGCGCTGGAAGATTCGCTCGCGCAGTTGCCGTAGCCGCCTGGTTGGCGAACGCGAGCAGGGGCGACAGACAGCACCTTGCAATAGCGCCGCAGGTTTCCGATACTGGCCACGACGACGTGAGAAAGAAGGGGTCTCCGTGACGCGATCGATTGTCATTGGCGCAGGAATGGTGGGGCTCGCAACCGCCTGGCACCTGCAGGAGCACGGGGTCGACGTGACGGTCGTCGATCGTGACGGCGTCGCCGCGGGCTCGTCGTGGGGCAACGCCGGGTGGCTCGCTCCGGCAAAGACGATTCCGTTGGCCGATCCGAGCGTCTGGACCTACGGTCCGCAGGCCCTTGTCGACCCGGATGCCGCGTTGCACGTGCCCATTCGCGTCGATCTGAATCTCTGGTCGTTTCTCGCGCGCTTTGCCGCACATGGAACCCCGCGCGCGTGGGATCGCGCGATGGCCGCGCTGACCCCGATCGACAAGCGTGCGCTCGAGAGCTTCGATGAGCTGACCGACGGCGGCGTCGAATCGTGGACCCGTGAGGGGCCCTTCGTCGTCGGGTTCGGCGACGACACGCAGGCGCGCGGCTTCATGCGTGACGTCGCTGGCGTGATTCGCCACGGGCAGAGCGTTCACGTCGAACGCCTCGACGACCCGCGCGAACTGGCGCCGCAGCTCTCGACGCAGATCGGCGCCGCCTACCGCATGGACGGCCAGCGCTTCATCGAGCCCAGCCACTTCGTGCACGCCCTCGCCGTAGCCGTGGAGGCACGCGGCGCGCAGATGCGCCTGCACGACCCGGTGGCCGACGTGGGAAGCGTCTCGATGCCCACCGTGACGTTCGCGACGGGCGAGACGCTCACGGCAGACTCCGTTGTCATTGCCACCGGCGCGTGGATGCCGCAGCTGGCTCAGCCGCTCGGCGTCAACGTGCGCGTGCAGGCGGGCAGAGGCTACTCGTTCACCGTTGACACAGACGAGCCTGCCGAGCATCCGATCTACCTGCCCCTTCAGCGCGTTGCTTGCACGCCCTTGGAGGGGCGGCTGCGCATCGCGGGCACGATGGAGTTCGTCGGCCCAGATGAGCCGTTCCAGTCGCGCCGCGTTCAAGCGATCGTCAACCAGGTGCGACCGTTTATGACGGGCGTCGATCTCGACAATCGGCACGACGAGTGGGTCGGCTCACGCCCGGTCACGCCAGACGGGCTTCCGCTTGTCGGGCAGACGCGAGCGCCGAACGTGTACGTCGCCGGCGGCCACGGCATGTGGGGCATCGTACTCGGCCCGGCGACGGGCAAGCTGCTCGCCGAGCGCATTGTCACGGGCAGAACCGACCCCGCGATCGCGCCGTTCGATCCCCTGCGCTGACAACGCGTCCACCAGTCACCTGATTTTCATGTGACGAAGTTGGCGCCTTTCGTGCCAGATAACCGACATCTTCGACAGATGAATCGTGATGCCGCTCAGGCGCCGCTCACTGGTGGCGGAGCCTGTCGTGCATAATCGCGACAGCCTCGGGGTTCTCGTCGATCAGCACGTAGTTTCGCCCAAGCGACCGAGCAACGGCGCCCGTCGTGCCGCTGCCCGCGAAGAAGTCGAGCACCCAATCGCCCTCGCGGCTCGACGCCTGCACAATGCGCCGCAGCACTCCCATAGGTTTCTGCGTCGGATACCCGGTCTTCTCCTTGCCATTCGGCGACACGATCGTGTGCCACCACACATCGGTGGGCAGCTTTCCGAGAGCCGCCTTTTCGGGTGTCACAAGGCCCGGAGCCATGTACGGTTCCCGGTCGATGGCGGCCGAATCGAACAGGTAGCGCCGCGGGTTCTTCACGTACACGAGGATCGTGTCGTGCTTCGTCGGCCAGCGCGTCTTCGATTTGGCCCCGTAGTCGTACGCCCAGATGATCTCGTTGAGAAAGCACTCGCGCCCGAAGATCGCGTCGCACAGCACCTTCGCGTAGTGAGCTTCGCGATAGTCGAGGTGCAGGTACAACGTGCCGTCGTCGGCGAGCAGCCGCCACGCCTCGAGCAGTCGTGGCTCGAGAAACGCCCAGTAGTCGTCGAACGCGTCGTCGTAACGATGAAGCTGGCCGCGAATGCGCTCGTATGTCTGCCCTTTGAAGCCCGTGACGGTGCCGGCGGTCCCCTCGGCGGCGCGCACATGTGTGGTCTGCGTGTGGCGCTGCTCACGGCCGGTGTTGAACGGCGGGTCGATGTAGATCAGCGTGAACGCGGCATCCGGAAATTGGGGCAGAATCTGCAGGTTGTCACCCTCGAGAATGACGCTCGAGGAGGGCAGACGCCGCTCGTCGGGCGGAACAGAATCACCGGATGCTGTCGCCGCAGCGCCCGCGTCGGCAGCGTCGTGCGCCACTACGGCACCCGATTCAGCCATGCCTCGGTCGAAAACTTCGTCTCGACGAGCTTTTCGGCTTCGGCGTACTCCTCTGACGTGACCTCTCCCGCGGTCGCCCCCGTCTGCGCAATGAACGTCTCTTTCATGCGCTCGATGATCTCTGCACGGCTGAGCCCTGTTTGGCTGCGCAGCGGGTCGACGCGCTTGGCCGCAGAGGTCGTGCCCTTGTCGCTCATCTTCTCGCGGCCGATGCGCAGCACCGTCGTCATCATCTCGCCGTCCATGTCGTAGCTCATGGTGACGTGATGCAGCACTCCCCCGTTGCCAAGGCGCTTCTGCGCTGCCCCGCCGATTTTGCCTCCGGGGCTCGTGATGTCGTTGAGCGGCTTGTACTCGGCGGCGATGCCGATCGAGCGCAGCGCTTCGATCACCCATTCATCGAGGTAGGCGTACGAGTCGGCAAACGACATGCCCTGCACCAGCTCGGCTGGAACATAGAGCGAGTACGTCACAACCTCGCCCTTTTTCATGAGCATTGCACCGCCGCCAGATACGCGGCGTACGACGTCGAAGCCGTTCTTGGCCGCAGCATCCATGTCGACTTCGTTCTTCACCGATTGGAAGCTGCCAATGACCACGGCAGACTCGTTCCATTCCCAAATGCGCAGCGTCGGCCCGCGCCGGCCGGCGCCGACCTCGCTCGTGAGCACTTCGTCGAGGGCGAGATGCAGACGCGGGGGCACCGCTTCGGAGTGGATGATCTGCCATTCGAAGTCTCGCCAGTTTGCCGCCTGCGACAGCGCGCGCCGCGTGGCAACCCCCACCGACTCCGGAGTGAAGCCCAGAAGCGAGGCGTCGTCGGGCAGCGCACCGCGCACCGCCGCGGCGAATGCTGCCGTGTCGCTTGCGGCGGGCATGCCGATCACCGCCTGGTCGATGGCGCCGAGGGCGTCGTCTGGTTCGAGAAAGAAGTCCCCGGCGAGAGCGAATTCCGTGATGATGCCGTCGTCAACCTCAAGGTCGACGACAACGAGCTTTCCGCCTGGAACCTTGTATTCACCGTGCATGGTGTCAGCCTATCGCCGTTGCGCCGATGCTCAGGGGCGGCACAATAGGAACATGGGCACGACATTGATTATGGTCAGACACGGCGAGACCGTCTGGCACGGCGACCACCGGTACGCCGGCTCGAGCGACATCGCACTGACCGAACGGGGGGTGCAGCAGGCCGAAGAGCTTGCCGGGTGGGCGTCCCGCAACCGACCTGACGTGCTCGTCTCGTCTGCGTTGTCCCGCGCGTGGCTCACGGCAGACGCCGTCGCTCAGGCAACGGGTCTCGCGCACTGGACGGAGCCCGATCTCGCCGAGGTCGACTTCGGCAAGGGTGAAGGCCTCACGATCGACGAGCTCTCCGAGAAATATCCGGATGCTGCTGCCGCATTCATTGCGGCACCGGCACGGTCCCCCATGCCCTCTGGCGAGCCTGGTGCCATCGCTGTTGCGCGCGCCCTCAAGGTGCTGGCGCGCGTCATTCGCGATGCAGACGGCGGAACGGCGCTCGTCGTGGGCCACGGCACTCTGATGCGCCTCATCCTGTGCACCCTCATCTCCATTGACCCGAACCTCTATCGCGACGTGTTCCCCGAGGTCGGCAACTGTGCACTCACGACTCTGTCGTTCGAGAGCGACAAGGCGTCGCTGCTGAGCTTCAATGTTCCTGTCGCCAACGCGTCGTAGCGCCACATCGTTCGCGCCGACTCTCGTCCATCTGGGACGTCACACAGGAGCGCTGGGACGTCCGCTAGGTTGTCGTGTCACTGCACGGAGCTGAACGATATTTGGCCATTATTCGGGCTCGAGATCTCGACGTCCCGGCTGCTTCTGCGGCCGATTCGTGATGCCGATCTTCCCGGCCTTGCGCACGCTTCACTCGACGGTGTGCACTCTGAGGTCACGCCGACTCTCGGACCGTGAGGGTGTGCGTCACGATGCGATGCAGTCGCTCGTCTGGGGGTGCGACCCCGTCGAGGAGCGCAGCGACAAGTTCGATTGCCGTGTCAGCGAGTTTCGCCGTGTCGATGGCGATGCTCGTGAGCTCAGGCGTCACGAGGGTTCCGATATCGAGGCCATCGATGCCGACGACGGCAATGTCGCCAGGGACGCTGACATGTGCACGCGCGAAACCCTTCAGCATCCCGACGGCCAATACGTCGTTAAAGGCAAGTACCGCATCGGCCTCGGGGTCCTGCTCCCGCAGGCGGGCGGCAGCACGCACTCCCCCGTCGTTCGTGTCGGGCGCGACGAGCTCGGAATCGGGCGACCAGTGAAGGCCATACTCACGGAGTAGGCGACGATAGATCTGCCGCCGAATCGATGGGGTACGGCCTGCATCCACCATGGCGATGTGTGAGTGTCCAGTCGCTCTCAGATGATCGACGGCCGCACGAATGCCCGGTTCGTAATCGATTGCGATCACCGCATGCTTTTCGGAGTCGAGGGGGCCATCGAGGACGACCGTCGGAGTGTTGGCGAGCGCTCCCCGCCACTCCCCTGCCGCCAACAAGTGCCCCACCATGGCGTCAACGCGTCCCGCCACCGCATCGAGGCGCCGACGGGCGACGTCGACATCACTGCCGAGATCGCACAGCACGACGCTCCACCCCCGCAGGCCCGCCTTGCGCGTGAGCTCGGACGCAAGTTCGGGGTAATACGGATTTCGCAGATCGCTGACGACGAGCCCGACGGTTGTCTCTCGGCCTCGAACAAGGCCCTGTGCCGCGCGATTCGGGCGGTAATTGAGTGCACCGGCGGCAGCGACGACGCGCTCTCGAGTGGCGGCGCTCACCTCGGGCATGTTGTTGAGCGCACGCGTGACGGTCTGTCTGGAGACTCCCGCGGCACGCGCAACGTCATTGATCGTCACCGCTTTCGTCGCGCTCACTGTGATCTCGTTTCTCGCCGAAAGGCGCTCGCCTCTGACTGCATGGTACTCACTTCTCGACCCTGCTACACTCGCTCCGTGAACGTTCACGGCAATCTGGGAGACAAGAAGATGGATCACGTACGCTGGGGAATCATCGGGCCGGGAAACATCGCCCACCGCTTCGCCGAACAGCTGACGAACAGTTGCACAGGCACGCTCACCGCTGTCGCCAGTCGAACGATCGGCCGTGCAGAAGAGTTCGCTGCCGAGTTCGAGACTGGCGAGGCCCCGATTCGAGCCTACGGGTCGTATGCCGAGCTCTACGCCGACCCCACTGTTGATGCCGTCTACATCGCAACGGTGCACACCGAGCACGTTCGCCTCGCGATTCAGGCCGTCGAAGCGGGCAAGCACGTCATCTGCGAGAAGCCGCTCGCTGTGAACCATGCAGGAGTGATGACGCTCGTTGAGGCGGCACGCCGCGCAGGGGTCTACCTTGCCGAAGGCTTCATGTATCGCTTCCACCCGCAGGTCGATCGCCTTGTTCAACTGATTGCCGACGGCGCGGTTGGAGACGTGCAGCACGTCGATTCCGCGTTCTCGTTCGCGGCAGATCTGCCAGATGACAGTCGGCTCAAGAACCCGAACCTCGCCGGTGGCGGCATCCTCGACGTCGGCGGTTACCCCCTCTCTGCCGCCCGGCTCGTTGCTGGAGCCGCAACGGGGGCGCCGTTTGCCGACCCAACTGAGCTCACCGCGAAGGGAACGATCGGACACACGGGAGTCGACGAGTGGGCAAGCGCCTCGCTCGAATTCGCCTCGGGCATCACCGCGCATGTCACGTGCGGCATCGGTCTGCATGAGCCAAGCAGTCTCGTCGTCTATGGTTCGGCAGGGCGCATCACTGTGCGCTCCCCCTGGCTTCCGAGCGTCGACGCTCCGTCTTCCATCGACGTCGAGCGCGTAGGCGAATCTCCGCAGCGCATCGATTTCGAGCCCGCGTTCTCCTATGCGCGTCAGGCGGACGCGCTCGCGGAATTCGCCGACGCTGGGCAGAGCCCACGCATGAGCTGGGCGGACAGCCTCGGAAACGCGCGCGCTCTCGATCGCTGGCGTGCGGCGATTGGGCTTGAATACCCATTCGAGGCGGCCACCGCGAACGTTCCCACGGCACGTTATCGGCCACTCACCCGCCGCGACGACTCGTCGATGCCCTACGGCACAATTGCAGGAATCGAGAAGCCCGTCTCGCGACTGGTGCTCGGCTGTGACAACCAGCAGACTCTCGCGCATGCCTCGGCGATGTTTGACGACTTCGTCGAACGCGGAGGAAATGCCTTCGACACGGCGTACATCTATGGCGGCGGTCTGATGGAGCGCCTGCTCGGTCAGTGGGTGGCGAATCGCGGCATCCGCGACGACGTTGTCGTCATTGGAAAAGGCGCACACACCCCGCACTGCGATCCCGAGTCGATCGTGCGCCAGCTCGGAGAGACCCTCGATCGGCTGCAAACCGACCACCTCGACCTGTATCTCATGCACCGCGACAACACAGCGATTCCGGTTGGCGAGTTCGTTGACGTTCTCGACGAGGAAGCGCGTGCCGGCCGCATCCGGGCCTTTGGCGGTTCGAACTGGAGCATTGCCCGGTTCGAAGAGGCGCAGGCGTATGCGAAGGCGAATGGCAAGCGCGCATTCTCCGCGTTGAGCGACCACTTCGGCCTTGCCCACGCACTCGATGTTCCCTGGGCGGGCTGCGAGCACGTGACAGAACCGGAGGATCGCGAGTGGCTTGAACGCACAGAAATCGCACTGCTTCCGTGGTCATCGCAGGCTCGCGGCTTCTTCGCTCGTGCAGACCGCGACGACACATCGGATGCTGAGCTGGTGCGCTGCTACTACGACGACGCCAACTTCGAGCGACTCGCCCGTGCGCGCTCGCTCAGCGCCGAGTTGGGTGTTGCGCCAACCGCCGTGGCGCTCGCCTACGTGCTCGCGCAGTCATTCCCGACGTTTCCGCTCTTCGGGCCGCGGTCCATCGAAGAGACGCGAACGTCGATGGCCGGGCTCGACATCTCCCTCACAGAGCAGCAGGTTCGCTGGCTCGATCTGCGCGCCGACAGCGTGAGCTGAGTTGCGGTGGTGCATGGCGCATCGAGGTGCGCCATGCTCACTGGCGCTACTCGGGCTGCACCGGCGGAACGAAGTCGAGTGCGTTCCACTCCCCCGGTGTCTGAAGCGGCGCGAAGCGCACGTCGGCCGCGTCGGTCGAGACGCTCGCGACGCAAGCGAGAAGCGAGAGCGTCGGGTAGCCGTGGGCTCGATTATCGCGGATGATCGCGGCGTCGTCGCCAGGCGACAGCACCCCGCTGCGCTCAAGAATGACGGCCCAGTCTGCCCACCATGCGTCGTGCACAGCTCCACCGCGCGGCGCGGCATCCTGAAACTCGGGCAGCCACCGCGTGATGCGCGCTGAGCCCGGATCGTCAACATCGTGGTGCTCGATCATGTGTGTGCCGGGCACGAGCTCCTCGATGCCGATGCTGTCGCCGTCCCACGTCGTCACGGTCACGGTCGCACCGTGCACCTCGACGAGGTTGAATCCAGCGGTGCGCGGCTGCCGTGGAGACCGACCGGCAACGCTCTCGAGCACGAGACCGCCGCGCGACTCCAACGTGCGGGGGTCAACGTCGAGCGAGTCGGGACGATTGAGCATAACCGCGAGTCGCCCGCGCACAGGGTCGGCGCCGAGCCACGCGCCGCCCGCCCGCACGTCGAGAACACCGACGGCATCCGGATAGTCGTGCGGCCACCAGGCGCCAAGCGGCCGCCACGGCCGCCCCGGGTCTTCATCGCGCACGGCAAGCAGGCGAACGATCCCATCGGACGACGCGGGTACCTGAATGATGACCGTGCACATGCGCGTTACCTCGCTTCGCCGATCTGGGCGCGTGACGCGTGCTCATCGAGCCAGCGAGTGAGCCGGGCGACGACCTCGTCGCGGTTCGTCTCGTTGTACACCTCGTGCCGTGCGTCGGGGAAGATCTGCAGGTCGACATCGCTCAGACCTGCCCGCGCACTGTACGACTCAGCGAGCATCGTGGCGCCTCTCTCGCCGCCGACCGTGTCGTCGGAGCCGACCATGATGAGCACGGGGATGTCCCGGGGCATCCGCGGCGACGGCCTGCCCAAAAACGACAGCGCCTGGGTGAGATTCCACACCGGCTTCTCGGCAATGTCGAAACACAGCACGTCGGCGTCGAAGGCGGCGCCCACGTTCGCATCGCGACTGAGCCACTCGAGCCCCGTCGATCCGGCGCCGCGCCACGGCTTGTTGAGGTCCCCGGCATTCAGCACACCGGGGACGGCAAGCGCGGTTCCGCTCAGAACCACGCCGTCATACACCCCTGATCGAGCGATCACCTTTTGCATCAACAGGGCACCCCAGCTGTGCCCGATTCCAAAAAGCGGCAGATCCGGATGCTGCTCGCGCACCGTTTCGGCCACACGCAGAAGCGAGGTGATTGCGCCCTTCATGCCCCGTGGGCCCAGGTGCGAGAGCCCGAGATAATCACGGCCCGTCTGCCCGTGTCCGCGATGATCGTCAGCAAAGACCGTGTACCCCGCGGCAACGAGGTCCGCGGCAAGCGGAGCGTACCGACGGGCATGCTCCCCCGCTCCGTGCGCGATATGCACGATTCCACGCGGCTTCGCCGCCGTCCACTCGTAGTACGTGATGCGAACGTTCTCGTCATCGACGAGCGTTCGCGTGACGTCCGGTTCCGCAGTATGTGCTGGCCGCATAGCCCCAGCGTACCCAGGTCACGCGGGAGGACGCGCTCAATGCCAGGCAGGATTTCGTCCGGCGAGACCGAGCAGGGTGTCAAGCGACGACGTTCCGGTCAGTGGCGCGAGCAAGGTCCCAGCCGTGCAGCACACGTTCGTCGAGGACAACCGCCGCGATGTCCGCTGACTGCATCCGAACCCCACCGGCCCCGTGTCACCTTGCCATGCCACCGGTTTCGACATATCGGATGAGCCGTTCGGCCACGTCGATGGGTCTGCTCTTCGCTGCGAGGTGACCGCCGGGCATCACGTCAGCGGCGATTCCGAGCCGTTCACGGGCAACCCGCACTTGAAAATCAGCAGGGAAGAGCCGGTCATCTGCACCGACCAACACGTGCACAGGCACGTTGGGCCACTCGGCGAACGCGCACGGCTGTTCGAACGGAGTCGCGGCGGGTTCGCGGCCGGATTCTGCCATCGCAGCTTTCACACTGTCAGGGACATCGTGAAGAAATACCTCGTCCGTGTCGAGGTCGTCGGACCGACCCGCACGGGCGTTGGCAGCATGACGCGCCGATTCCCAACCTGTGGCACCCCACCACTGGCCAGGAGTTTCGCCCGGGAGAGGAATCATCGCGTTGAGCAGGACGATCCGCGAAAGAGCATCACGCTTGGTGATCATGGGAGCGGTGAACCCGCCAAGCGATTGCGCCACGACGACGACATCGCTGTGCGCACCGATCGCCTCGTCTGTGATCGCCGCGTACTCGGGAAGACCCAGCGCGGGGTCGTCCCCCGCGATCTCAACCGGGATTGCGGTGTGACCGCGCGCGATCAGCTCCGCCGCGACCTCTCGCCAGTAGACCTCCCCCGCCCCACCAGCGCCGGGAATCAGAACGAATGTCGCCATGAGCACTCCTCACTCCGTTGCATCGTCGCTCATGTTCACACCGTACACATGGCGGTCACGCATCACAATGCCTCGTCACGAAAACATACGGATTGATTTACTTAGCGAGGCTAATAAGCTAAGCTAATTAGCCGTGGCAAGGACTATTGGCGAACAGAGCACAGAGCTGCGCATCGCGACGTTTCGACTGGCTCGCAGACTGCGAGCTGAAAAGGCAGACGGCGAGCTCAGCGATGCCCACTTCTCGGTGCTGGCCGGGCTTCATAAACACGGCAAGGAGACCCTGACCGCCCTTGCCGAACGGGAGGGCGTCTCTGCGCCCTCGATGAATCGTACGGTCAACTCTCTGCAGGAGTGGGGCTATATCGAGCGCGTCGCTGACGAGCACGATAAGCGCAAGGTGATCGTCACTCTGACGGATTCCGGCCACGAAACCGTCATGAAGACAGTGAAGAAACGGGATCGCTGGCTGCATCAGCAATTGCGCACACTCAGCCCCGACGATCGCGCCACACTCGCGGCCGCAAGCGACCTGATGAGGAGCCTCGCCACCCAGTGAAGAACATGTTCCGCTCGTTGTCGGGCTTCAACTACCGCATCTGGTTCATCGGTGCCCTCGTGTCGAATATCGGCGCGTGGATGCAGGCGACGACGCAGGATTGGGTCGTGCTCGTCGATCTGACAGACAACAATGCCCTCGCGGTGGGAACGACGATGGCGCTGCAGTTCGGGCCGCAGCTGCTGATGGTTCCCATTTCGGGATATATCGCCGACCACTTCGACCGACGCAAGATCTTGATGTGCACGCAGTCAGGGCTCATGCTGCTCGCGGCGGGACTCGGCATCCTGCTGCTCACCGGCGTTGCCGAGCTCTGGCACGTGTTCATCTTCGCGTTCACCCTCGGCGTTGTGAATGCCATCGACACCCCGGCGAGACAGGTGTTCGTCTCCGATCTCGTCGGTCAAGACAACATGGCGAATGCTGTCTCTCTCAACTCGGCGTCGTTCAACACGGCTCGGCTCATTGGCCCGGCGGTCGCGGGCATTCTGATCGCCCTCGTCGGCTCGGGCTGGGTGTTCATGATCAATGCAGTGTCATTTCTCGCCGTACTCACCGTGCTCATCAGCCTGCGGGTGAAGGACCTGTACCCAAGCCCGCGCGCAACGGGAAGCCCGATCAAGAACATCGTCGAGGGCTTTCTCTATGTGAAGGCGCGGCCCGACCTCACGGTGATCTTCGTGATCGTCTTCATCATGGGCGCGTTCGGCATGAACTTCCCCATCGTCGCCTCGACGATGGCCGTCGAGTTCGGCAGGGGCGCAAGCGAGTATGGAGCGCTGTCGTCGATTCTGGCGATCGGCTCCCTCACCGGTGCGCTGCTCGCGGCACGGCGCGCCAGACCACAGATGCGCATCGTGATCACGGCCGCGGGACTGTTCGGCGCGGCATCCACGGTCTCGGGCGTCATGCCCACCTACGTATCGTTCGCGATCTCGATGATTCTCGTCGGTTTCTCGACGGTGACGCTGCTGACAACGGCGAACAGCTACGTTCAAACAACGTCCGCCCCGATCATCCGGGGGCGCGTGATGGCGCTGTATGCGGCGATTCTCATGGGATCAACGCCGGTCGGGGCGCCCATCGTCGGCTGGATCGCCAACGCGTTCGGCGCGCGATGGACCCTCGGGGTCGGTGCGCTTGCCGGTTTCGCCGCGTGCGCCGTTGGACTGGGCTGGCTGATCGTCTCGCGCGAGCTGCGGCTGCACCGCGACCCGGCGTCCCGCTGGAGGCTCGTCGTCACCCACTTTGGAAAGCCGATGCCCGGCGCCGCCACAACGAACCTCGGGCGCATGGGCCTGACCACGCCCATTCAGGTTGTGCACGGCGACGGCGGCGCAGCCGAGTACCTCGACGTTCACGGGAAGCCTTTCGGGGCCAGCGCGAAAGACACGACTCCGGATGCTGTCGGCGAGCGCGCCGACACCACGGAGATCCCCGCCGCCTCTGCCGAAGAGACGTTCCTCGAGACGGCGTCCATCGCGCTACCGGCGTCGGCCCCGCAAGCGGTGCCGCTCATCGAGCCCGAGACACTCACAGGGCAGATTCGCGTGAAGTACCTCGATGACGACGATGAACAGGCCGATCGCCCCTGAGCGCACGCTGTGATCTGGCTCTCGCCGAGACCTCAGCGCTAGCCAGGGCGGATCGCCGCTGCGTACCATCGACTATGTCCATCTCGATCGCGTCACTGGCCACCGTCACCCCCGACACCGTGTTGCATCAGAACGAGGTTCGCGACGTCTTCGCCTCGCAGCCGGAGCTCAGCAGGCTCGCCCAGCGACTCATCTCGACGAGCTTCGACCAGTCAGGCATTGAGACACGGCGCTCGGCAATCGTCGAGTTCGACCGAAGCGTCGACGTCGAGCATCCGGAATTTTACGACAGTCGATCTGGCTTGCTGCTCTCACCCGGCACCAAAGCGCGCAACGATCTGTTCACAGAAGCGGCGGGGAAGCTGTACGTCGACGCCGCCCGAAAGGCGACGGCAGATATCGACACAGACACGGTCACCCACATCATCACCGTCTCGTGCACGGGGTTCTTCGCGCCGGGCCCCGACTTTCTGATCGCACGGGAGCTCGGGCTGCGCCCCAACGTGCAGCGCTACAACCTCGGATTCATGGGATGCTACGCGTCAATGCCCGCGCTTCGCCTCGCCCAGCAGCTGTGCGCCGCCGATCCTGATGCTGTCGTGCTCGTCGTGAGCGTCGAGCTGTGCACACTGCACGTGCGATCGTCGAGCGACCCCGACCAGATCATCGCGTCATCGCTCTTCGCCGACGGGGCCGGCGCCGCCGTCGTACACACGGGCGCCGGCTTGGCGAGCCTCGACTCGTTCGACACTCGTGTGACGCCGACGGGGGAAGAGGCGATGGCCTGGACGATCGGCGACGAGGGCTTTCTCATGGTGCTCTCGAGCTACGTTCCGCACATTATCGGCGAGCACATCACGGGCGCACTCGACGGCCTCATCGGCGACACGACACCGCGCGACATCACGCACTGGGCACTGCACCCGGGCGGGCGCAGCATCGTCGACCGCGTCGAGACAGCGCTCGACCTTGCGCCTGAGCAGCTCGCAGCATCGCGGTCTGTTCTGCGCGAGTTCGGCAACATGTCGAGCGCAACAGTTCTGTTCGTACTCGAACGCATCCTCGCCGATGCGCAGACAGGCGACAGCGTCTGCGCGCTCGCCTTCGGGCCGGGGCTCACCGTCGAATCTGCACTGCTGACGGTGGAATGATGGCAGGCCTGCGCCAACGCGACGACTCTCTGACGGAGCGAATGGACGACCCCGACTGCGATCCGGCGCTTCTGCGCCGCACCTATCAGCGCTTCGAGGTCGTGAACAGACTCGTCGCCGGGTGGCGCCGCACATATGTCGCGCACGTGCGCCCTCGACTTCGGGCGGCACGGGCTCGGGGGCACGTGCCTCGAGTGCTCGACGTTGGGTGCGGCGCGGGCGACGTCACCCGAGCGCTCGAGCGCTGGGCGGCACGCGATGGACTGCGCATCGAGGTGACGGGGGTCGATCCGGATGCTATCGCCATCGATGAGGCCACGGCCGCCGCAACACGCAGCGGCTCTCACGCTCGGTTTCTGCGCGTGCGGGCCGGCGAGCTCGGCGAGAAGTTCGACGTTGTCGTCTCGAACCATGTGCTGCACCACATCGACGACCTGCCGACATTTCTTGACGAGACAGCCGGATGCTGCGCGCACGGCGGTCTTGTCGTGCACAGCGACATCGAGCGCTCCCTCTTCGCGTATGCGGCGTTCAGCGTGCTCGCTCTGCCGTTCACCGCGGGCAATTTGATTCGCGAAGACGGTCTGCTGTCGATTCGTCGCAGCTACACGGCGTCGGAGCTGCGGGTCGTCGTTCCCGTGCCCTGGCACGTGACGACGCAATCGCCGAGCCGCGTCCTTCTGCGCAGCGAGGTTCTCGGTGCCTGACGTTGCCGTCGTGGGCGCTGGCCCGATCGGAACGCTTGTCGCCGCCCTCCTGCAGCGCCGCGGCCTGGAGACGGCCGTGTACGAGCGACGCGACGCGATCTCACAGCGTCCCCGCGCCGTCGGAATCCACCCGCCCGCCGTCGCCGTTCTGCGTCAGCTCGGTCTCGAACTTCCCGGGGCACGGCCGATAGCGCGAGGCGAAGCACGGGATCATGATCGTGTGCTCGGCGCAATGCGTTTCGCTCCTCCCGTGCTCATGCAGCCGCAGCATCTCCTGCAAACGGAGCTCGACGCGCACGTTCGACATCTCCGCCGCGCAACTCCGGTCACCGGCGTGGAGAACGGCGCGCGCTCTGCCCGCGTGCACGTTCCCGGCGGTGCCGTCGGTGCGCGCATCGTGATCGCCGCAGATGGCGTCGACAGCAGCATCCGGGGTGAATCGGATGCCGCCTGGCGGCGCCACGCTGGCAGAGGCCGCTACCTCATGGCCGATGTCGGCGATGACTCAGAGCTCGGCGACGCGGCTGTGCTGTGGTTTGCGCAACGCGGCGTCGTCGAGTCGTTTCCGCTTCCCTCGTCACGACGTCGGTGGGTCGCGCGAGCGGCGATCGGCACCGATCTGGCACAACTGGTCGGCGAGCGCACGGGCGTCAGGCTCCCGCCCTCTACTGCTGAGCAAACGAGCTCATTCATCGCCGCGCAGCACCTCGCCGATCGATGGGTGCAGGGGCGCATCGTGCTTCTCGGCGATGCCGCCCACGAAATCAGCCCCATCGGAGGCCAGGGAATGAACTTGGGAATCCTGGATGCTGCCGCTCTCGTCCCGTGCCTGATCAGTGCTCTCGACGGCGACACCGCCGCGCTCGATTCCTGGGAGCGCGAGCGGAAGGGAACCGCGAGAAAGGCGATGGCGCAGGCCGCGTTCAACATGAGCGTCGGAACGCCGATTCCCGCGTTCGCCCAGCCGTTCAGGCGCGCCGGGGTTCGCGTGCTCACGTGGGGGCCACTCGCCCGGCGGCTCGAGGCAGCGTTCACGATGGCGCAGCTGTGAGTGCACGCAGAACACCGTCCCGTTGGTGCTCACGCAGGTGAGGTCACAGAAGCGAGTCGATCGTGCTGCAGTAGCGTCGCCATCCTTCGTCGAGGAGGCCAAATCCCGCGTCGATCGTCGCTCCCGGGTCCGGGGAGCGGCGTGCGAGGAGCTGGATCTGGAGCGCGAAGCGGACGTAGAGGCGGATCGCGTCTGTCGCGACATCCAGTCTAAATTGGCGGGTGATCTCCGCGATGAGGGCGTCCTCGTGACGGACCCACATTCGCTCGGCGTACTCGACAACGGTCGGGGCCTGCTCCATGACGGCGAGAAGGCGCCGGCCCGGCCCTGTGTTCATCTCAGCGATCTCTTTCAGGTAGTGAGCCCGCAGCGCGGCCGAGATCGGCGTTGTCTGCTCACGGTTGCGCACTGCTGCGACAAGGCGTGCATGCTGCTGAGCCTCGTCGCCGAAGAGGAGGGCCTCCTTCTGCGCGAAATGCGCGAACACGGTTTTCGACGTGACGTCCGCAGCATTGGCGATCTCGCTGACGGTGACGGCGTCGAAGCCGCGCTCGAGAAACAGAGCCGTCGCCGCGTCCAGGATTTTCGTTCGAGTCGCGTTCTTCTTCCGCTCGCGTCGGCCCTGTGGAGATGCTTCAGTCATGACGGTTCGTCAGGCCTCCCAGGAGTGCGGACTCCGCGTTCTCTGAGCGAGAGCATGGTTCCGCAAGGTGTTCCTCGCCCACCGAGACGGCTTCGTCGTCGATGACATTCCGCGCGAGCCATCGGGAATAGGTCATTCCACCGGCCCGGCATTTGTGGAACAAGTCGTTGGTGGTCACCGTGTGAGCGGTTGTGTGGCGTCTCGTGTTGTGGCTCCAGTCGCTCAGGAAGTATCGGTAGTCGTACGCGGATTCGCTCAGCTGCCTCATCGATTCCCTGGTCTGATGGGCCCAGCCGTCGATGAACTGGTCGGTATCGGTGGGTGTGCCATTGAGGGCAGCGGAGAACCGAGTGAGCGTGTCGTCGTAGAGCGTGTTGCTGTGCAGGTACACGAGGTTCTCTGGTGTGGGGTCGACGCGGCGAGAGATGGCGTCGCTGTAGACGTCTGTGCCGACGCGGAACCCGATAACCTCGGGACCGCCGGCATTCCAGACGCGCTCGAACAACTCCGGCCAACGGCGGGAGACGATCCCCGCCCCGTCGGAGAGACAGAAGACCGGCTTGTCGGGGTAGTGGTCGGCGACGACCGGGGCGTAGAAGACCGATGCCCAGGCCCCGGAGCTCTCGCCCGAGACCATGACCTTGGTCGGACGGGGAACGTTGGCGAACACCCACTCCAGTGCCGCCGAGACGTTGGCCCTTCCGTTGTGGTGGACCGTATAGGTGCGACCGTCGCGGGTGTAGTCATTGACGGTGTCGCCGACGTGCAGATCTCCCGTGCTGTAGGGAACGAAGACGAACGTCCAGTCGCGGAACGCGTTCTTCTTGTCACGGCGGTTCGCCAGCCCAGTGAGACCGGCGGGGAAGAGCCGGGTGAGAGAGGCGAAGTAGAACGCTCTCAGATCTCGGGTGTAGCCGCGCAGGACGCGCAGCGGGGTGATGGGACGCGACGCCGTCTCACCGTCCCAGCAGGCCCCGCCGCCCGAGAAGTGGATGATCAGGTTCGGCGATTCACCCCGCCTCACGTAGATCGCGTACGGGGATCCGTCTCCGCTGACCGTGCCATCCCCCAAGTGGACGTTGTGCCACTTGCGGTCGGCGATCTCGCTCAGTGCGGTCGCCGACGAGGGGCGTCTGAAGACGTACAGCACGAACGCGACGCCAAGGAGCGCGAGCACGCCAAGGAGCGCGAGGACCACGAGTGGAGCGCTCACCGCGCTCCACACCACGAATGCGCAGACGAGTCCTGCGCCCACCCACGTGACAACCTTCATAACCGAACTGCTCCTCCCGTCGCCCCGTCGACTCGACCCTGGCGATCGGGGCGAACGGAAACCTCACATTACTACACTCACTTACTCATTACACTGACTGTAGCATTAATTTATCGGTCGCGACCATCGGCGCGCAAACGAGTCCGCGCCAAACGCTCTCGCGCGATTCCGTCGCGTTAGCGCTTGTCGGTGAGCGCGATGGACCTGTATTGGCCGCATGCACTGACCCGCCAATCACCACCCGCTGTCGTTGACGACTGCAAAGGTGCACCGTAGGCTCGAGAAATACGATCCTGAAACGATTCAAGGAGTGGCATGGACGACGTCGACGCCGCCAATTCGTTCGCCGAAACTATCCGCAAATTGGAAAGTGGCACGTCCGACCCTGATCCACGTACCGATGTCGACATCGCCTCGCTCGTTGAACAGTATCCGGATCTCAAGCATGTGACGGTAACGTCCCAGCTCATTCCCGCGCACAGCGGCGATCTTCCCGCCCGCCTTTATACACCGGCGGGCACCCCGCGCGGTGCTCTCGTATGGGCGCACGGCGGAAGTTTTGTCGGAGGAAACCTCAATATGCCCGAGAGCAACTGGGTTGCCCTCGCCCTCGCAGCACGCGGGTTCACTGTGCTGTCTGTCGAGTACACCAAGGCGTTGTTCGGCGTGCATTTTCCCGTGCCGTCGATCGATCTCCTTGACGCGTGGGTCTGGGCAGTCGATGAACTCGGAATCGACTTGGGTGCCATGCACATCGGCGGCGCGAGTGCGGGCGCGAACCTGGCGGCAGGGGTTGCCGTCAGACTTCGAGACGGCCAAGGGCCTCGTCCCGCGTCGGCCGTACTTGTCTACCCGCTCGTGCACGAAGTTCTTCCGGAGGGGTCCGCCGAGTTGCAGAAGGTCCTCACCCTGGTTCCCTCCGAGGCGCGTTTTCCGCAGAGCTTGGTCACTCAGATCGTTGCCAACTACCTCGGACCCGATCAGCCGCGTGGTGACCCGTATGCCTTTGCGGGTAATGCACGCCTCAACGACATGGCGCCGATCTTCATCCTCAATTCTGAGTACGACGAGCATCGTCTGTCGGGCGAAGAATTCGCCAGACAGGCGATGGATGCTGGCGTGTCTGTGCATCTCACTTTTGAGCCGGAGACCCTGCACGGCCATCTTGATCAGCCGCACAGCCCACAGGCCCAAAGAAGCATCACACGAATCGCCGAGTGGTTAGCGAACTACTCACCTGCCGAGCCGTCAAGAGTGTGAGGCTGTCACTGACAAGAAAGACAGCGAAACCACGGAGGATGCTTGACAGTCTGTCTGCCTTCTGTCAAAGTTCTCTGAAACCTTTCAATACTAATTCGCAGGCGTCCACGGATGCCTCTGAACCGGTGAATAGTGGAGCTCCGGGACGGTGCTCCACACAACGACTCGAACAACGGAGTTCACATGGGTAACGGCATTATGCGCTTCCGAACAAATCGGAGGACGTTTCTCCAGGGAGCTGGCGGCGGCATTCTCCTCGCCGCGAGCGGGCTCGCCCGCCCGCAGCAACCCGCCGCTGCATCTGAAACGTATCAGTTGACGAACGGATACGTCAGCCTCTCCGGTGCCCACGGCAAGCTCACCCAGTTCGCGTGTGACCCGAGCGATGCAGGCAAGTTTGAGCGCTCAACGTTTAAGTCGGTGTTTGTCGGAGCCACGGACTTCTTCGATTCCAGGTTCAACGCCGATGTGAGCTACACCGCGACGGACACGAAACTCAGCATCACCGGCATCCAACTGCCATCTGCGTCGACGGTCAAGCAAGATCAAGTGGGCTCTCCCGTGCCTCTCAGCACTGGGCACACACTCGGACAGTCATTCACGGCATCGATGTACCGTTTCTCAAAGGTCGGGGCACAGCTTCCCACCTGGAGCAGCCAGAACTCGACGGTCACGATGACGCTCTACTCTGGAACGCCAGACACCGCACTCACAGAAATCACCCGCCGCGAGATCAATCCGGTTCAAGACAATGGATGGGCATACCTCGACGTTCCCGCCCAACCTGCCGGCACCTACTATATGGAGCTTTCTGACAGCACGGGTACTCCAGGTTGGTGGAGCAAACTCGGAGAGACGACAGTCGACCTCGGCGGCGCAGCATACGACGATCGGCAGGTGCAGGCAGATCGCACCATGACGCTCGATGTCGTCGGCTTCAACGTTGACGGAATCGCAACGTGGGACCTGGAACTCGATGGAAGCGCCGTGACGTCGACGTACGATATCGAGTGGCAGACGGATGCCCGACCGGATCCAGGGCTGACCCTCAACACATCATGGGTCAAAGATGGCTACTCAATCGCCGATGCAGACGGCATCCGGTTCAGCCGCTTCTACGGGGACGCGGGTGATTACATGCCGTCAGAGCAGCTGAAGCGTCGCGATGCGTGGACGACACCGGTTTCGGGAGAAGGTTCTGTGACTGCCACGGGCAGCGGCCCGTATGATCTGCGGTTCACCGGAGATTCGCCTGTGATCGACGGAACTATGACCGCGAAGGCGATGGCGCTTGCACTCAATTCGGGCAGTGCTGAGCCTGGGCAGGCTATCTCCCGCACCATCGCTGTCGACATCAAGGCACATTCAGACGCCCTGCCCGAGATCTTCCCTGTGTTCACGGCGTCGGACAGCACGAGAGCCGCGCAACTGTCGACGTTCTACTGGGAACGTGCACTCAGCTATCGATTCGACGGGCACGCGATGGCCTGGGCCGATTGGGAAGGACGCATTCTCGACTGGACGGGCACGGCGGGTGCTGGTGCTCAAGCCGATTCGCTGCTGGGTACATCGCTCGACGAAGACGGGTACGTCTGGTCATGGCCTGACTCGCAGGGATGGCCATTCCCTGATCCGGAACTCTTCGATGCGCGACACTTCACATCGAATGCGCTGTACGTGCTCGGTGCGTGGCGCTACTACTCATGGACGGGAGACTCCGACTTTCTGTCGACGATGATGCCGCGGGTCAGGCGTGCAATTGATTTCTACATCGACTCACTCGACGGCAAGAAGGGAGTGGTCACGATCACGTCGCCAGATCATGACGGCAGAGACGGAGCACTGCCCTCGAACTATTGGGATGTCACGTCGTTCGGATACAAGGATGCTTACCTCAATGCCTATTTCTACGGCGCCCTCGAAGCTGTTGCCCAATTAGAGGAGCACGCCGGTCGCAGAGGACGAGCTGCTCGACTTCGCGGCCTGCGAAAGCTCGTCAAGAAGAAGTACAACACCACGTTCTGGAATGACGCCGACGGTCGATATGTGCAGACCATCGACGTGGACGGTGTTGTGCACGATTACGGCTCGACGTATGTCAATCTCGAAGCAGCATCCTTCGGGCTGCCGACGAACGACATGGCCACTCGCATCTTCGACTGGCTCGACAACGGCCATACCGAGCTTCAGGAGCCCGTCGTGCTCATCGAGAGCGGCGGACTCGCTCCCATGATCGACCCTGGTCATTCCCTTGGTCAGAGTTTCACCGCTGACGCTGCCTTCACGAGCGTCGCTGCCCGATTCCCCACATTCGGCAATCGTGGTGCGACGTTCACAATGACGCTCCACAAGGGCCTGCCAGGGGAATCTGCGACCAAAGTCGCCGATCAGCAGTTCAGCGACTGGTCCGATGGACGCGTCGCGCATATCGACGTTGATTCACAGGAACCGGGCGTCTATTACCTTGAGGTCTCCGACGTGACGGGTTCGCTTGCCTGGTGGTCGTCTGCAACGCCCGTGGATGGCGCCATTGCCTACGCGGATGGGGCACCCGATGCCAACGCCTCGACCCGATTCATCGTGGCGCTCGATGATCACGTCGAGGGCCCAGCAGACATCTATTCGAAGTGGGTGTTCGCTCCGAGATCAACAACCAGGCGAAACAGCTACTGGTTCTTCCTCACCCACCTCACCACGCCCTGGGGAGATGAAGTGCAAGATGGCGGAGCGATTCTGTACACGTCGGGGTTCGATGTGATGGCACGCGCCAGGTATCAGTCGGCCGATGACGCGTGGGCGCGTATGACCGCGATTCTCGATCGCTGGAGCGAACCCGATCATCTGTGCGGCGGTGCTCCCCTGTTCCGCGGTGAGTCGACTGTTGACGGTGCCACAGCAGGGTCGTCTGTAGGAACAGACGTGCCCTTCCCCGAGAGCGGGCTTGTACCGGCAAGCTTCCTCTATGCGTTCGTCGGTGTCGAGGCAGAGCCAGATTCACTCGTGATCACACCGAACCTGCCGTCGGGCCTGACGGATGCCGGAGTGAAGCAGCTCCGCTGGCGTGGAAAGCAGCTGAACATCGTCGCAACTCACAACACGGTGACGGTAACTGGTAATGGCGTGTCATTCGAGGAAACGTACACCACGGGCAAATCAGTGCGGTTGGCGGCCAGTTCTCTCTAGCTCACGTGAGTTGCAGAGTTGTGTGGCGGGACTCGTTCGAGTCCCGCCACACATTCGACTGCTACTCGGGCGCGTACTGCAGCGGCTGCAGCTCAGACCTGAATCGGTGGCTGCCGTTGCGCACTGTCTCAGCGACAGAAGCGCCCGGCATCCATACATCGGCGGTCACACCGTAGGGAATGGTCAACGTGAGGTCCACCTGGCCATTTTCGAGCCGCCACTCCACCGCGATCTCCCCATACGGTGAGAGATGACGAGCCGACGCGCTCGACAGATCACCGGTGACAAGCGGCCGAACGTCCACAGTCCTATAACCAGGCGAACTCGGCGACAGGCCGGCGACACATCGATGCAGCCAGTCGGCAACGGCCCCATACGCATAGTGGTTGAACGAGGTCATCGAGCCGGGATTGATCGATCCATCGGACAGCATCGAGTCCCAACGCTCCCAAATCGTCGTTGCCCCCATTGAAACGGCGTACAGCCACGACGGACAGGACTCCTCGAGCAGCATCCGATATGCCAACTCTGGGTATCCCGCAGTAGAAAGCGCGTCAAGAATGACAGGGGTTCCCACGAAACCCGTGCTGACACGAAAACCCGCTGCGGTCACGAGCTCGGCGAGGCGATCGCCCGCGCCGGCGCGCTGCCGTTCGCTGGCGAAGAGATCACCGACGATGCTGAGCGCGTAGACAGTCTGGCAATCGCTGTGGACGCGCCCGTCTTCGCTGACGTACGCCGAAATAAATGCGGCGCGCACCTGTTTCTCGAGCTGCGCGTAATCCGCAGCTTCCACGCGAAGGCCGAGTGTTTCAGCGGTGCGCGCGAGAATCCCCACAGACCGCGCGAAATAGGCCGTAGCGACGACAGCCGGGTCTGCTTGAGCGCGTGAAGCGTCGTCTGGCGGCGCCGTCGGATCAAGCCAATCGCCGAACTGGGCACCCGTGCGCCACAGCAGAGCGGGACCCACAATGCTGCGGACCTTCTCAACCCACGCCTTCATGGATGGGTACTGCTGCCGAAGCACACCCACGTCGCCATATGCATGGTGCACGGCCTCGGGAACGATCGTTGCCGCGTCACTCCAGGCAGCGGCCGCAGGATTGGGCTCGCGGAGAACATCGGGGATCACGTACGGAACCCCGCCGTCCGGCTTCTGCTCCGCCGCGAGGTCGCCAAGCCAACCCGAGAGGAAGCCCGCTGTGTCGAATAAGAACGTCGCTGTCGGGGCGAAGACCTGAAGGTCCCCCGTCCATCCGAGTCGCTCGTCGCGCTGAGGGCAGTCGGTTGGCACATCGAGAAAGTTGCCGCGTGTGCTCCACACGACGTTCTCGTGGAGACGATTGACCCGCGGGTCAGACGACTCGAACCACCCAGTGCGCTGAAGATCTGTCCCGAGCACGAGTGCTTCAACGTCAGTGAGCGCCAGCTCGGGGACGCCCGAAATCTCTGCGTATCGAAATCCATTGAAGGTAAATGTCGGTTGCAGAATCTCTTCTGGCTGGCCAGAGAGCGTGTAGGTGCAGGTCGCAAGGGCACTGCGGAGTGGGCGAACACCGAGCTCTCCGTGCTCGAGAACCTCTGCGTGGCGAATCGTCACTTCAGCACCCGCCTCGCCATGCACACGAAGGCGCACCCACCCCACGAGGTTCTGCCCAAAATCAACGATTGTCTTGCCGGACGGCGTCGTCAGAAGCTGCACAGCCGCAAGCGTCTCCGTAATGCGCACGGGCGGCCCGGACGGCGCAATGAGGCGGGCGAAATCCCCGTCAAGCACATCGACAGAATCCACGCGCTTACCTTCGGGAGAATCTGTGATCCTCAGGTCGCGACGTTGCCCGTCATAGAAATCATCGAACAGGATGCTGCTGGGCACGGCACCCCATGAAGCATCCGTTCCGAAGATTTCTCGCGAACCATCCGCATAGTTCACCTCGAGCTGTGCGAGGGCGCCAAGGCGATCTCCGTAACTCGATCGATTGCCAGGCCATACGAGTTGGCCGCGATACCAGCCATTTCCGATGAGAGCACGCAGCTCGTTGGTTCCTCTGCGCACAAGCGGCGTGACGTCGTAGCTCCGATAGCGCAGACGCTTCTCATAGGCTGTCCATCCAGGGGCGAACACATCGTCGCCGACTCGATTGCCGTTGATCGTGAACTCGACAATGCCGTGTGCCGTGAGGTAGAGCCGAGCCGAAATCGGCTCTGCGTCGAGATCGGCGCTCCCGAACAGCAGCGGAGCACCGTCGTCAAGTCTCCCGATCGTCGACGGACTGATGAGCTGTTTCACCCAATCGTCTTGTTCGAGCAGTCCAGCCTCGATCTCGAGGGGCTCACTCTCATCGGTCCACGTGTTTCCGCTTCCCACTCGAACCCTCACACGAACCCGCTCGCGCGACGCCAACGGGGCGAACGGCCAGGGAACGTAGAGTTGCTCGTCAGAGTCGACGACCACAGTCTCCGTCGCACCATCGTCCCTTTCGAGACCCAGCCAGTATCGATCAGATCGCCACCCGGCAGACGCCGATTCAATGCGCCATGACAGCCGGGGCGATGCCGTGCCGATACCGAATGCGTCATCAAGGTACTCAGCACGCGGACGTGTGACGTGCGCGCGAGGGGAACCCGACGGTCGAGGACTCGCTTCTGTAAGAGGCGACTCGCCGGACGGAGGCATCACTCAAGCCCCGTTCCGGCGACGCCCTTCAGGTACCACTTCTGGAACACGATGAACACGATGAGGACGGGAAGCATGGCGATGACCGCACCGGCGAGCCCGATAGCCGGTGATATGACAGAGTTCTCGCCGCCGGCGAGCGGCGCAAGGGCCACGTTGATCACTTTGTTCGCGGGGTTTGGTGCAATGACCTGGGGCCAGATGTACATATTCCAGGCGGTGAGGAAGCTGATCGAACAGAACGTTGCGAGAGCGGGCTTAGCCAGCGGCAGCGCAATGGATGTCAGCACTCTCCACCAACTGGCGCCGTCGATGCGCGCCGCTTCAATGAGCCCAGACGGCAACGTCGCGAAGAACTGTCTGAAGAGAAGTATCGAGAACGCGCATTGGGCAGCCATCGGGATGATGAGCCCGGCAAATGTATTGAGCCACCCCAACTCAAACGTCACGATGAAGAGAGGGATGAGCGTGAGGTTGCCCGGAATGAGCATGGGCACGACAAGCGTCGCAAGTATCGCGGCAGACCATTTGAACGGAATCTTTGCGAGGGCGAAAGCAGCCGGCAACGACAGCAGCAGTTGCAGGCCAACGACGCCAAGGCTGAATATGAAGGTGTTTCCTATCACCTGCGGCGTCAAGAAATTCCACGCGTCAACGAAGTTCTGCCAGATTGGCGTCTCTGGCACCAGCACCGGCGGGAAGGCATTGACTTCGGCTGCAGACTTGAGCGAGCCCGAAACCATGAAGAGCAATGGCGTCGCCATGACAAGTCCGCCGAGAAGTACCGCAACGTAGCGGACGATCTTGCTTGTGCGTGAGGTACGCATCAGACACGCTCCTTCCGAAAGCGCACGATTGAGCGCACAAGAATCACGATGGCGATCATGATGACGAGTTGGAAAAGCGACAGCGCGCTGGCATAGCCGATGTCCCGTTCGAAGAAGGCAACCTTGTAGGAATAGAGCGCGATTGATTGCGTTGTGCCAAGCGGGCCGCCATCCGTCATGATGAGTGCGATCTCGAATGATCCGCTCACGAAACCCACAGTCTGAAGCACTGCGATGAGCAGGGTGGTTCCCCATACATTCGGCCATGTCATCGACCAGAGCTGCCGCCATTTGCCGGCCCCGTCAAGTGAAGCAGCGGCGTAGATGTCGTCAGACACCCGTTGCAGGCCAGCAAGGTAGAGGATGATGACGATAGGCAGAGCACTCCAGATCATCATGATGACGAGTGCCGGACGCGCCCACGTCAGGTCAGAGAGCCAATTCGGCCCTTGAATTCCAACCCAGCTGAGTGCCTGGTTCACCAGCCCCCGAGAGCTGTACAGGTTTGCCCAGATGAGCGAGGCGACGGCTGCCGACGCAATCATCGGCGCGAAATAGAAGACTCGGATGGCCCCGATGCCAGGCAGCTTCGTATTGATGAGCACCGCGAGGACAAATCCGATCATGATCGTCGGTATGACGCCGAGCACCACGAACAGGATGGTTACCCACAGTGCTTGCCACATCTGCGGATCGCCGAACAGCCGGACGAGATTGTCGAGTCCAACCCATGTCGGCACTCCGAACAGGTCCCATTGAAAGAAGCTCAGAACGAGTCCGCCGAGTGCAGGCACGATCACGAAGACAGCGAATGCAAGCATCCCTGGCGCAAGAAATGCCGCTGCCGTGAGCGCGTCAACACGTTTGTCACGACGGCGACGATTCGGCTTGTCCGGTACGCGGCGTTTGCTGCTCGTGCGGGCTTGTATCGCCTGTGTGTCAAGAACTGTAGTTGCCAATACGATCTCCGATGATCAGGAGTCCGGGTGGAACGAGCATCGTCCCACCCGGTTGCCCGCTACTTGCTTTCCTTCTCAATTGCCTCGTTGACGGTCTTCTCTGCCGCACCGAATGCCTCTTCTATCGACATACCGTTCAGCACCACTTCTTGGGTTGCCTTCTTCGTCGCTTCCTTAAGTGTGGTCGAAGAGGAGCCAGGCATCTGATCGATGAGCACGGCTTCACGGGCAGAGTCACCGAAGATCTCGATGTGCTCGGGCGGCGCAGCGCCGTCCTTCCAGGTGCCGTTGTCGATGCCGTTGTCGGTGGGAGGGATGACTCCACCGACGTCCTGCGCGACCTTCATTCCGGTATCGGTGTCGTAGAACCAACTCAAGAATGCCCATGCGGCATCCTGGTTCTCGCTGGTCTGCGCAATCGAGAGCCCGTACGAACCGCCGCCCGCTGTCGATTTGCCGTTGATCGTCGGCATCGTCTGAACGTCCCAGTCATCGTCGACGAGCGTCGTCTGGAGTCCGGGCACTGCTCCGCGCGATGCGATCGCCATTGCCACGTTTCCCGATTCAAACTTGAGCGAGGGATCGTCTGTCGTTGTGGTGTACGGCCCGGACGCCGTTCCGTATGCGTCAAGGAGCAGCTCCCACGCCTTGAGAGCTTCTGGCTGACCGATTCCAGACTTCCCGGTCTCCGGGTCGAAGACCGTGCCACCAAAGGCTTTGATGACCGGGCCGAACACGATGAGATCAGATCCGTCGCCGAGCGGTGCGCCAAGCCCCGTCACGGTGTCGCCGCTCTTGTCCTGGATCTCCTCCGCGACGCGATACATGTCGTCCCACGTCCAGTCGGCTTGCGGATACTCAGATACTCCGAGTTCATCAAAAAGGGACTTGTTGTAAAACAACCCGACCGAGTCAGCGCTCACGGGAAGTCCAGTGATCGTGTCCGGATCGGCGAGGGGGCGATACTGTCCGACGAATTGCGGAAGGAACGAGTCAGCGTCGAGGTCACCGAGCTTTCCCTCCTTCAAGCCTTGCGCTAAGTCGAGAGTGACCTTGTTTTCGGCGAGCGTGTCTGCGAGAAAGTCCACGTTGAAGAAGACATCGGGCAGTTCACCACTTAATCGCGCGGTTGCGAGCTGTTGCGCGTACTCGGCAGCGTCGTCCGTGGTGCTGCGAACCTCTACCTTGCGGTCGGGGAATGCCTCCATGTACGCGTCTGCGTACTTCTGAAACTGCGGCTCGAGTCCGGTGATTGTCGTGAGGACGATGGAACTTCCCTTGACTTCGCCGGCCCCTCCGCTCCCGGACGCGGAGCTTCCTCCGCACGCGGCAAGCGCTGGGATCATGATCGCTGCGGCAAGAGCAGCAATCGCACGGCGCGAATTTCTCGCTGTGTGTGACGTCATTGTCAGCTTTCCTAACGTGATTGTTCAAAGCAGGACTGTTTCGGTGCGAGCGCATGTTCCGACAGCATCATCGGTGCAAATACTCAAAATTGAAACCTTTCAGCTATGATGTGCGAGTTGCAGAAACTTGTCAAGTTGAAGTTGAGGTTCGTTCGGTTACCGTGATGAAATGTTCATTCGCGGCGGCGAGAATTCTCAGAAAGTCACGTTCGTGACGAGCGGCGAAGGGGCCAATGTGACCAGTCCGATACCAACATCGCTGAGAGTAGACGGACGTCGCACTGACGATGCGCGAGCTTCCTGCGAGACATCGTCTCGCAGATCGGAAGATCGGTTCGTTGCGCTCGCGTCCGAGCGCAGACCGCGGCTTTCGTGGGTGATTCCCCTTGAGCACAATGGTCAACTGCAGACCGCGTTCAGGGTGCGCGCAAGCGTGGGACCGATCGATCCGCGACCCGACGATTCCGCTCACATCTTCGACAGCGGTGCCGTCGAGTCCAATGACCCTTTTATCGAACTCGACACCGAGCTCGACGCCGGCGGCCTGTACGCATGGACAGTCCAAGTGCGAAACGAGGCTGGCACGTGGTCGGGCTGGGCAGAACCATCGCGATTCGAAACGGGCCCGTGGAGCCTCGATGACTGGAGTGCGAGCTGGGTGTCTCATCCCGCGCTCACTGTGCTGCGACGAACCTTGCGCCTCGATGGAGTGACCGAGCGCGCGCGACTCCACCTCACCGCCCAGGGACTCGTTCGGGCTTCCATCAACGGAACTGCCGTGAATGCAGACGCCGCTGACCCTTCTCGCACCGATCTGAGTCGAGCGCTGTACCGAAGCTATGACGTGACCGACCTCGTTGTCGCCGGAGAGAACTCAATCGACTTCGCACTCGGGTTAGGCGAATGGGCACGCTCTGGTGAAGATCCACGATTACTGGCGGAGCTTGTCGTGCACGCAGCCGATGGAACCATCGTCCGCGCTGGCACCGGCCCTGGGATGACTGCTGCCGCCAGCGAGATCACACATGATGAGCCGTTCTACCTCGAGCGGCATGAATGGAGTGAAGGTGCGACCGATTTCGACTATTCGGATGCTCTGAACGTCCTTGAAGCGAGCACAGCACGGGCATCATTCGCCACTCCACCGGCCATCGTCGCCCCTGACCCGTCCCCGGCCGTGCATCGTGTCTCGCCACACGCCGTGACAGAACTCACCCGCACAGCCACGAGTCGCGTCTACGACGTCGGAACGAATATCGCCGGTCGCACGCGCCTCACTCTCTTGTCTCCGCTGCCCGTCGGCACCGTGGTGAGAGTGGTTCACGGCGAACACGTCGACGCGAGCGGCCGACTCGATACGACGAACCTCACGATGCCGTTCGACAACGGACGCCCGCGGCAGGTTATCGAGTACGTCACCGGACCGACGTCGCACGCTGTCTGTGAGCCGTGGTTCGCCTATCACGGCTTCCGCTACGTCGAGATTTTTGGCATTCCCTCCGACGCCCGCCTCAGCGTTGAAGCATGGAGTCTGCACTCTGATCTGCAGAGCGTCAGCGAGCTCACGACAGATGACTCACACGTCGCCGCGCTTTCGCACGTTGCACAGCGAACCCTGCTCAATAACCTCCATGGAATTCCTGAAGACTGCCCGACTCGCGAGCAATCGGGCTGGACTGGCGATACGGCTTCTGCTGCCGAGTTCGCATTCTCGGCGTTCGACATGCAGGCATTCTTCGCAAAGTGGCTCGCAGATCTGCGCACGAGCCAGCAAGCCGACGGCAGCATACCGGCAATCTCTCCCGACATCCGACGGCCGCGGATCAGCCCAGATCCCGTCTGGGGTGGCGCGCTCCAGCGAGTACTCCTGGGCCATTGGCTGCATTACGGCGATGAGCGGGTGGTGCGCGAGACTCTTCCGGCTCTGCGGGACTGGGCAGATTATCTGTGGATGCTGCGGGGCGACGAGGGCACCATTGACGGCGCACCGATCAGCTACGGTTCAGACTGGCTCGCGCTCACTCAAACGCCACCGCCAATTCACCACACTGGCGCCGTGATCGATTGCCTCGAGTCACTCGCCATGCTCGAAGAGGAGACTGGAGATTTGGATGCCGCAGCAACCAGGCGGGAACAGGCAGATGAGCTGCGTCGATCGGCATACGCCGCGTTTTACGATGCTGGGCGTGATGTCTTCGGAAACGGCACGCAGGCAGCGAACGCGGTAGCAGTCGAGTCCGCCACGCTTTCGGGACCCGCCGCGCACCGCGCAGCCGATCGTATCGCCGAGGACGTCTACGCACGAGGACATCGCCTCAGCTCAGGCTTTGCCGCGACGCGAACGACGGTGCGCGCTCTCGCTCGGGCTGGCCATTCACAGTCGATTTTCGATGCACTTCACCAACCGGCCGAGCCAGGCATCGGAGCAATGATCGATCACGGGCCGGGCACATTCTGGGAGTGCTGGTGGATCGACCCAGCCAATACCGGAACCGGGTCCCTCGATCATGTCGGTCTCGGAGGACCGGTCGCGGGTTGGGCGTGGCAATGGCTTGCGGGTGTGCGCCCGACCAGAGCTGCATGGTCGCGCTTCACCGTCGAGCCTCAATTCGTGACGGGCATCGACACGTTGTCGCTCACGACTCACACTGTGCGCGGGACGATTGACGTGCACTACTGGCTCGATGGAAGCGCCGGGGTTATCGAGCTCACCGTTCCGGTCTCTTCTGAAGCCGTGCTGCGACTCGCTGGAAACCGCGAAGAAATTCTCAAGGCGGGTACGTACACTCGGCGATTCACAGTGGAGAGGAAATCGCAGCACACGTCGCTGCCGGACGATCCGTCGTGGCAGGCTCCGTACAGACCGGCTCCGTCGCCGGACGTTATCGGCGAGCGCGACTGGCTGTCGAATGCTCTCGCTGTCGATTCTGTTACCGCGGTTGATGCGCTGCCCATCGTCATCCTGCCCTCCGGGCTGCAGTGCATGCCCGTCCCGCACGAGCAGCCAGAAGGTCCTGTCGTGCTCGTGCAAGGCACTCACCGCACACCAGCTGCCGTCCTCGGAGCAGGCACACAGCTGTCTGCCCGATTCCCTGTCTCCGGTCTCGGCACAGATCGACGAGACGCGAGGTTTGTGTATGCGATGCTCGACCTCTGTCTCGATAATCCCACACGTGCCCTGGAGTCGTTCATCATCGTCACCGGCGCCGACGGAAGCATCGCTCGGGGAGTCGGCACCATCTGGCCGGCCGGGTGGAACCGCGTGAGCGTCGACGTAACCCGCCTTGCCGCGTTCACCTCGATCACATCGGTGGAGGTTGGTGTGCGAGTGCGGGAGCAGCCAGAAACCGCATACTCGTCTGCCGCCGAAGACGATGTTCCGCTCGCTTTCCAGCTCGGAGAGACGGGCTTCAGCGCGGTTCGTTCAACCTGGTGACTCGGCAGCTGGCCCGTGCGAATGATCCCTAGACTGTACTCGCTCTGACTACGAGCTCAGGTGGCAGCAGAGAGTGCTCGTGAACGTGCGACGTGCCAGCTGCCGCATGGTCGAGCACCAGCCGAACCGCCTCGTGTGCCAGTGACTCTTTCGGCTGGCGCACCGTCGTCAAGGGAACAATTGCCGATGCCGCATAGTCGATATCGTCGTAGCCCACGATGGCAATATCGCGCGGCACCTTGAGCCCGTCTGCAATGACGAGTGATTGCATGAGACCGAGCGCGAGCAGGTCGTTTGCGCCGAACACCGCGTCCGGTCGAGACTCAGGAGCCATTGCCGCCAGCTGATCACCGATCGCCCTCCCGTCAGCGATCGTCTGGTCGACGGTGTCGATGTGGGTGAGAACTGCTCCATCTACCTCGTCGACCGCCCTGAGCGCACCAGTCCAGCGATCCTCCACCTGATGAAGTGGACCACCGAGGAACGCGATTTTTCGACGTCCTGACTCGAGGAGGTGACGGGTGGCCAGGTACCCGCCCTCTGCACCGTCCATCGCCACAGAACAGAAGTCGCCTTCGCCCGCGTGAATATCGAAGAGAACGACAGGCATGCCGCGGCGAATAAGCCGTTCAATCCGCTCGGTCGGCCCATCGAGGGGGGCAATGATCATGCCGCGGACGCGCTGTTCCTCGAACAGTTCGATATAGCGGTCCTCGCGGCCAACGAGCTGGTCGCTGCTTCCGAAGATCACCGTGTGGCCGTGGGCCTCTGCAGCGCTCTCGCACGCGTGGGCCAGGTCACCGAAGAACGGGTTCGCCACGTTAAGAACGATCATCCCGAGAGTCGTTCCGCCACCCATCTTGAGTTGCCGAGCCAGATCATTTCGCACGAAGCCGAGTTCGTCCATCGTGGCAAGCACACGCTCGAGCGTCTTAGCAGAGACAAGATCGGGCTTGTTGAGAACGTTAGAGACTGTCCCGATGGACACCTTGGCTCGTTCAGCCACTTCTCGAATTCCGACCGGACTGGCCACGGTGCCCTCTCCTTCTCGCGCAGCGCGCTCAAACCATCATAGATATGAGCGCGGTATGAACCGGCACCATCCCGGCCAACCGGCCAGATCCCCGTGCATCAACCACCACTCGGTCCGCGCTAGTCAGTCCTCACGACATTCCGGATGCTGCCATTCGCGCCCGTACTCTGGGGATACAAAATCACCAGCAGGTATCAGTCCTTCTGAGAGGAATCCGTCATATCGTTGCCCTGGTATCCCATTGATGAGATAATTTATGTATGACACGGTTCGATCCTGTGCGTGCAGCTCAACTCATAAAAGCCGCACGTCTCGATGCGAATCTGAGCCAGAAGGAACTGGCTCTGCGTGCGACGATCAGCCAGCCGAACCTTGCAGAAATGGAATCGGGCAAACGGCGTCCATCACCCATGATGCTCGAGCGCATCCTCTCCGCAGCAGATTTTCGCCCCTCTGTCGCCGTCGCCTTGAACGCAGACGCGCTCCGAACGGCCGCAAGCAACCGGGGGTTCACGTCGGTGAGTCTCTTCGGCTCCCTCGTGAGGGGTGAAGACCATTTCGACAGCGATATCGACATACTTGTCGATGCCGAACACCCTCTGTCGCTCTTCAGCCTTGGCGCCTATGCTGCCGACGTCGAAGAACTCACGGGATTCCCGGCCGATGTGCACGAAAAGGCATCAGCGAGTCGAAGCTCACACGGTAAATCGGCCGCCGATCAGTCGGTTCCGCTGTGACTGACGAGCCGTTCAAACCGCGTCCCCGCATCACCTCCCAGGGCCGGCGAGAAACAGATCGAGCCAACCTCCGTGCCGAGCTCAAACGAATCGATATGCGTCTGCACTCGCAGGTGATCGGAACTCGCCGCACCGACTTCATCGATGGATCGCCGTCATACGACGCGGCTTCGATGGCCATCGTTCGTTTGACCACTGTCCTGGAGCGCCAGGAGAACAGTTTTCTCCACGGGGTATTGACGAAGACAGAGCAGCGATCGCTCGTTGCTGTACGCAATATTGTCGCTCATGGTGGGTATTCACAGATGGACGATGAGTCCTTCTGGATCAGCGCCACACGAGATCTCCCAGATCTCATCCGTCGACTGCAGCAGGCACTTCCCGATACCGATGCCGAGCCGACATTCGACTAATTGCCGGTCGATTCCCGCACGACGAGCTCGGGCTGAAACACGATCTGCTCGTGCGTGAACGACGGGCCTTCCGCGTTCTCCCTCAGCAGCAGATCAACCGCCGTGTGCCCGATCTCGTGACTGGGCTGACGAACAGATGACAACGGCACAACCGACGCCCTGGTGAAGTCGATGTCGTCGTACCCGATCAGCGCGACGTCATCAGGAACCCGGATGCTTCCCAGCATCGCGAACGCCTGAAGCAGACCCATCGCCAGCAGATCATTCGCTGCGAACACAGCATCCGGTCGATTCGATGCCGGTCGCGCACTCAGTCTCTCGCCCGCTGCCCGCCCCTGCAGCACCGACAGAGACTCCTGCAGAACCACGTCGAGCGTGGCATCGCCCACCTCGGCGACCGCCTTCTGCGCACCCTCGAGCCTGTCGGCAACCTGCCGAATCCGAGCAGGACCTCCGACGAACACGATGCGTCGGCGGCCGATGTCGAGCAGATGCTTCACTGCCATGTACCCGCCTGCGACGTCGTCAACTGCGACAGATGAGAAGTCGGAACTGTCGGTCTGCCTGTCGACGAGCACCGTTGGGGTTCCCTGCCGACGCAGTGACTCGAGCCTCTCGGGTCGCGCGCCGACGGGTGTGAGCAGGATGCCGAAGACGCGCTGCTCTGCGAACAGGTCGAGGTGCTCCGATTCGCGGCCCGAATCCTCGTCGCTGTTGGCGAGCAGTACAGAGAGCCCCGCTTCGCGAGCCCGATCTTCGGCGCCCCGAGCAATGTCCGTGAAGAAGGGGTTGCCGATGTCAAGCACGGACAAAGCGATGCTTCGGCTGCGACCGGCTCGCAGCTGGCGAGCTGCATCGTTGCGCACAAAACCAAGATCGGCGATCGCCGCTGTGACGCGCTCGACGGTGGTCGGCGAAACACGCTCTGGCCGATTGAGCACATTCGATACCGTGCCGACCGACACCTGGGCGCGATCGGCGACGTCACGAACGCTGACTGACATTTTCCCTCCCGTGGGCGACTGCACGTCAGCATACACTGCGAAATGAATCGTCTCAGTTCGATAACGCGCGCTGCCTTCTGTTGACAGATTTGCAGGGATGACCCTAGTCTGAGTTTACCCGTGAAACGATTCATCCCCGACCCCTCGGAGCCCGATCAATGCCGATCCCTGATGTCCCGCCGATACTCGAGTTGCGCGACGTGCGAAAGACCTTCGGGTCGGTCGTTGCCCTCGACTCAGGCAGCCTGACGCTTTACCCCGGGTCAATCCACGCGGTCGTCGGCGAGAACGGTGCGGGCAAGTCGACGCTCGTCAAGGTGGTCGCCGGTGTGCACCGCCGTGACTCAGGTGCCGTCACGCTCGCCGGAGAAGACGTCGACTTCGGGTCGACAGCCGAAGCGAAGAACGCCGGGGTTGCCGTCATCTACCAGGAGCCGACGCTCTTCCCCGACCTCACCGTCGCGGAGAACGTCTTCATGGGCCGCCATCCGGTGGCGGCAGTGGGAAAGATCGACAGACGCACAATGAACAGCGAGACTGCGAAGCTGTTTGACCGTCTCGGCGTCTCAATCGACCCGACTCGCATCGCGCTAGGTCTCTCGATCGCCGACCAGCAGGTTCTCGAGATTGCCAAGGCCATCTCTCTTGATGCGCGCGTGCTCGTGATGGACGAGCCCACCGCTGCACTGAGCGGGGTCGAGGTCACGCGCCTCTTCACGATCGCCCGCGCCCTTCGCGACGAAGGCCGCGGGCTCGTCTTCATCTCGCACCGGTTCGATGAGATCTTCGACCTCTGCGACACCGTGACCGTGATGCGCGACGGGGCATACGTGTCTACGCACAGCATCGACGCGGTCAGTCCGGCAGAGATCGTCACCCTCATGGTCGGCAGAGACGTCGACACGCTGTTTCCCAAAACGGAGGGAACAGGGCCAGGAGACATCGTGCTCTCGGTCGAGGGGTTGACCTCGCCCGGAGTCTTCTCAGACGTGAACTTCACGGTTCGCGAACGCGAGATCGTCGGTCTCGCGGGACTCGTCGGCGCGGGCCGAAGCGAGATTGCCCGTGCGATCTTTGGAATCGACAGCTACACCGAAGGCGTCATCCGCGTGGACGGCAGCGTGCTCGCGCGCGGAAATCCGCGCAAGGCGATCAAAGCGGGAATCGGCCTCGTACCCGAGGACCGCCGCCAGCAAGGGCTGATCGTCGACATGTCCGTCGCGCGCAACATGACACTTGTGATCCGACGCGCACTCGCGCGGTGGGGCCTCATGTCGAGCGGCCGGGAGTACGCGAAGGCAGAAGAAGGCGCGGCCAAGCTCCGCGTCAAGGCCGGAGACCTCGACAGCGAAGCCCGCACGATGTCCGGCGGAAACCAGCAGAAGGTGGTTCTCGCCAAGTGGCTCGAAACGAATCCGAGACTGCTCATCGTCGATGAACCGACGCGCGGAATCGACATCGGCACGAAGGCAGAGGTGCACCGTCTGCTCGATGAGCTTGCCCAGCAGGGCATGGCGATTCTCATGATCTCGTCAGAGCTTCCCGAGGTGCTCGGCATGAGCGACCGCGTTCTCGTTGTGCGCGAGGGGCGCCTCACTGCCGAACTCAGCCGGGCTGATGCCACGTCTGAAACCGTCATGACCGCAGCGACGCGAACGGAGGACGCCGCATGAACAGCCTGACTGCCCTCGTCAAGCGGCGCGAAACCAGCGTCGCTCTCGCGGTGATCGTCGTGATCGTGATCGCCACGCTCTTCAACTCCAACTTCGCATTCGGCTCAGACGGCTTTCGCAACCTGTTGCTCACGCCGTCGATTCTCGTTCTGCTCGCCATCGCTCAGGCCGTCGTCGTCATCACCAGGAACATCGACCTCTCGGTCAGCGCGGTCCTTGGTCTCTCGGCATATGCCACTGGGCGCATGTTCACTGATTGGCCGGACGCGCCGACGATCCTGGTGATTCTGCTCGGTGTGCTTCTCGGCACGGGACTTGGCGTCATCAATGGTCTGCTCGTCAGCGTCGCCAAGGTTCCGGCTCTCGTGATCACACTGGGAACGCTCTACATCTATCGCGGCATCGACATTGCCTGGGCGGGGTCAACGCGCATCAACGCGTCAGACCTGCCGTCGGACTTCACAGCCATCGGCACGGGGTCGCTCTTCGGCATCCCATGGCTCACTGTCATCGCCCTCATTGCCTTCGCCGTGCTCGCCTACTACCTCGGCTATATGCGTTCCGGGCGCGATCTCTACGCGATCGGGTCGAATCCGGATGCCGCGGAGCTCTACGGTCTTCCCGTCGCACGCCGTATCTTCGGAACATTCGTGATCTCGGGAACGCTCTCCGGCATCGCCGGCGTGATGTACGCCGCACGGTATGCGACTGTGAGCGCGACGGCGGGCTCCGGAATGGAGCTCGACTCTGTTGCCGCTGCAGTCATCGGCGGTGTCGCGATCTTCGGCGGGAGCGGAACCGTGCTCGGCGCCGCACTCGGAGCCGTGCTGCTGTCGACGATCAATCGCGCACTGCCCACCGTCGGCATTCAGGACTTCTGGCAGCAGGCCGTCGTGGGCGCGCTCATCATCGGCGCCATCGTGCTCGACCGCGTTCTCTCGCTGCGCACGCAGCGCGCGGTCTTTCGAGAGCGACAATCCGCCGGTGCCGAACGTGAAGGAGTCAGCTCATGACGCGCACGCTCGAGAAGACAACGTCGCTGCCCACGGCTCCGCCTACTGCAGCGCGACTTCGCACATTGCTGTTCGGCCGGTCAGCGGCGATCATCGCTCTGCTCGTGATCGTGTGGATCGTCGCCTCAGTGAGCGTTGACAACTTCACGACTCCGAACACGCTGTACTTTCTGATCCTCGACGTCTTCCCCGTTCTGCTCATCGCACTTCCCATGACCTTCGTGATCATCACAGGCGAGATCGACCTGTCGGTCGCGAGCATGGTCGGACTGTCGAGCGTGACGATCGGCGCCCTCTTCCAGGCCGGGGTTCCGGTTCCGGCAGCGATCGTCGTGGCTCTAATCGTCGGCGTGATCGGCGGCGCGCTGAATGGCTTCCTCGTGACGACTGTTGGACTTCCCTCACTTGCGGTCACGATCGGCTCGCTCGCGCTCTATCGCGGCATCGCCGTGGGAATTCTCGGAACCACAGCCGTCACTGGTTTTCCCGACGTATTCGGCGACCTCGTCAAGGAACGGCTCTTCGGACAGGGAACGGCGATCCCCGGCATTCTCATCATCTTCATTGTTCTCGCGATCATCGCTGTCGTGATCCTGCACGCTACAGGGATCGGGCGAAGCACCTATGCCATCGGGCTCAACAAGGAGGCGTCGGCGTTCTCTGGAATCGACGCCGGTCGCCTGAAGTTCTGGTTCTTCGTCGCGAGCGGCACGGTCTCCGCCCTCGCTGGAGCGTTCTGGACGCTGCGCTACGACTCGGCGCGTGGCGACAACGCCATGGGGCTCGAACTCGTGGTCGTTGCCGCGGTGCTGGTCGGAGGCGTCTCGATCTTCGGCGGCCGCGGCTCGCTCATCGGAGTCATTGCCGGGGTGCTCGTCATCGGGGCCCTGCGCAGCGCGCTGCGCCTCGCCGACGTCTCGTCAGACGTCATCAACGTCGCGACAGGGCTCTTGCTCGTCGTGTCGGTGATCGTGCCCTCGATCATCTCGGCCGTCTCCCGGTTCGCCGAGCGAAGACGCGTTGCCGCGGCAGCATCCTGACCCTGAACCATTCCCTGCACCCCACCAAGAAAGAAGGACGAACAATGACGTTGTTCAGCAAACGCTCCCGATCGGGCATGGCGCTGATCGCGCTTGCCCTCGGAGTGACACTTACCGCAACAGCCTGCTCCGCCAGCGATGGAGGATCCGAGGGCGGTGGTGACGGCGGAGGCGACTCCTACGACATCGCGTTTCTGCCCAAGAGCCTCGGCAACCCCTACTTTGAAGCATCGGATGCCGCGGGTCAGTCTGCCGTCGAGGGCTTCGGCGGTACCTACAAGGAGGTCGGCCCGACGGAGGCGACGGCCGACGGCCAGGTGACGTACATCAACACGCTCACGCAGCAGAGCGTCGACGCGATCGTGCTCTCGGCAAACGACCCAAACGCACTCTGCGACGCTCTCGGCGAGGCACGGGATGCTGGCGTCGCCGTCGTCACGTTCGACTCCGACGTCGACCCCGAGTGCCGTGATCTCTACGTCTCGGCATCAAACGCCGAACTGATCGCGAAGAAGCAGGTCGACCTGATCGCCGAGCAGATCGACGGCGAGGGCCAGATCGCGATTCTGTCTGCCGCCGCCAACGCGACAAACCAGAATGCCTGGATCGAGGAGATGAAGACGTACCTCGACTCCGAGTACCCTGACATCGAACTCGTCGACACTGTGTACGGCAACGACGACGACCAGACATCGTTCGACAAGACGGAGGCGCTGCTGTCGACGTACCCCGACCTGAAGGGCATCATCTCGCCGACGACTGTCGGCATCGCGGCAGCCGCGCGCTACCTGTCGACGTCGGACTTCAAGGGTGAAGTGGCTTTGACCGGTCTCGGCACTCCGAATGACATGCGTGAGTACGTCGAAAACGGCACAGTCACCTCGTTCGCCCTGTGGAACCCCGAAGACCTCGGCATCCTCGCCGCCTTCGCGGCAAAGGCGATGATCGACGGCGACATCACCGGTGAAGAAGGCGACACCTTCGAAGTGGAGGGCCTCAGCACCGATCAGACGTCGTACGAAGTCGGTGCCGATGGCATCGTCACGCTCGGCGATCCGTTTGTGTTCACCGCAGACAACATCGACGACTTCGACTTCTAGTCGTCACCGATGCGCCGGCGGCCCGCACAACAGGTCACGGCCGCCGGCGCATCCCCCATACTTACGTCACACAAGGAGCAGAACCAATGTCAGATCGTTTCGATGCGATTGCCCCGGAGCTCGCCAAGCAGGCCATCGAACTACCGTCGTGGGCGTTCGGCAACTCCGGCACCCGGTTCAAGGTGTTCGGCACGCCGGGCACGCCCCGCACCGTTGAAGAGAAGATTGCGGATGCTGCGACAGTGCACCGCTTCACCGGTCTTGCTCCCGCCGTTGCCCTGCACATCCCGTGGGATCAGGTTGACGATTTCGCTGCGCTTCGCCGCTACGCCGCCGAGCACGGTGTCGAGCTCGGCACGGTGAATTCAAACACCTTCCAAGACGACATCTACAAGTTCGGTTCGCTCACGCACTCTGACCCCGCCGTGCGGCAGAAGGCGATCGACCACCACTTCCGGTGCATCGACGTCATGGATGCGACCGGCTCGCGCGACCTCAAGATCTGGCTCGCCGACGGCACAAACTACCCGGGGCAGGCTGACATCCGTTCGCGACAGGACTGGCTGCACGAGTCCCTTCAGACGATCTACGGGCGTCTCGGCGACGACCAGCGCATGGTTCTGGAGTACAAGTTCTTCGAGCCGGCGTTCTACCACACAGATGTTCCCGACTGGGGAACCTCCTATGCCCAGGTGAGCGCGCTCGGCGACAAAGCCAAAGTGTGCCTCGACACCGGCCACCACGCTCCCGGAACCAACATCGAGTTCATCGTCGCGCAGCTGCTTCGCCTCGGAAAGCTCGGTTCATTCGACTTCAACTCACGCTTCTACGCCGACGACGACCTCATCGTCGGGGCGGCCGATCCGTTCCAGCTGTTCCGCATTCTCATGGAGGTCGTGCGCGGGGGCGGCTATGCCAACCCCGACGTGGCGTTCATGCTCGACCAGTGCCACAACGTCGAAGACAAGATTCCCGGCCAGATTCGCTCGGTGCTCAATGTGCAGGAGATGACGGCGCGGGCGCTCATGCTCGACCGGGATGCTCTTGACATCGCGCAGAGCGAGCACGACGTGCTCGGGGCGAACGGCATCGTCATGGACGCGTTCTACACGGATGTGCGCGGCGATCTCGCTGACTGGCGCGAGTCACGAGGACTCCCTGCCGACCCCATGGCCGCCTATGCGGCATCCGGCTATCAGGAGAAAATCGCGACAGACCGCGTCGGCGGAACCCAATCCGGCTGGGGTGCCTGAACGGCCGGCGAGCCTGACCGCCCAACTGCGCCTTCGACATCATCGACTTCTCTGGAGAGAAAATGACTAACGCCACAGCCGCCGAGCTCATCGCACGCAGCAATCGGCTCGGCGCCGACCCGAAGAACACCAACTTCGCCGGGGGCAACACCTCGGCGAAGGGACTCGAGACCGACCCCGTCACGGGCGACGATATCGAGCTCATGTGGGTGAAGGGCTCCGGAGGCGACCTCGGCACACTTGTCGAGAAGGGCCTCGCTGTGCTGCGGGTTGACCGGTTGCGTGCCCTGCAGAACGTGTACTCAGGGCTTGACCGCGAAGACGAGATGGTTGCCGCGTTCGACCACACACTGTTCGGCAAGGGCGGAGCCGCGCCGTCGATCGACACCGCAATGCACGGCCTCGTCGATGCAGCGCACGTCGACCACCTGCATCCGGATGCCGGCATCGCGATAGCGACGGCTGCTGACGGCGAGCGCCTGACCGCGGAGATCTTCGGCAACACGGTTGTGTGGGTTCCATGGCGCCGCCCCGGCTTTCAGCTTGGCCTCGACATCGCCACGATCAAAGAGCAGAATCCGGATGCTGTCGGGTGCATCCTCGGCGGACACGGCATCACCGCCTGGGGTGCGACGTCAGAAGAATCAGAGAAGAATTCGCTCTGGATCATCGATACCGCGTCGCAGTACATCGCAGAGCACTCGAAGGCAGAGCCATTTGGAACCGCTCTTGCCGGTTACGAGGCTCTGCCCGAGGCCGAGCGGCGTGCCAAAGCGGCGGCGCTCGCACCGGCGCTGCGTGCCGTGGCATCCGCCGACCGCCCCGTTGTCGGCCACTTCACCGATTCCGACGTTGTTCTCGATTTTCTGAGTGCGGCCGAGCACCCGCGACTCGCCGAGCTCGGCACCAGCTGCCCCGATCACTTTCTGCGAACGAAGGTGAAGCCGCTCGTGATCGACCTGCCTGCCACGGCAAGCGTCGAGCAGATTCTCGAGCGCCTTCCTGAACTGCACGAGCAGTACCGTGCCGACTACGCCGCCTACTACGACCGCCACGCGACGGAAGACTCCCCCGCGATGCGCGGCGCCGACCCGCTGATTGTTCTCGTGCCTGGGGTCGGCATGTTCAGCTACGGCAAAGACAAGCAGACCGCGCGTGTTGCCGGCGAGTTCTACGTGAACGCGATAAACGTGATGCGCGGGGCCGAGGGCCTCTCGAGCTACGCGCCGATCGATGAGCGCGAGAAGTTCCGCATTGAGTACTGGGCACTCGAGGAGGCGAAGCTGCAGCGGATGCCGAAACCCAAGCCGCTCGCGACGCGCATCGCACTCGTCACCGGCGCAGCATCCGGAATCGGCAAGGCGATCGCCACGCGACTCGCTGCTGAAGGTGCCTGCGTCGCCATCGCCGATCTCGACATCGAGAAGGCGCGCGCGGCGGCAGCCGAGCTGGGGAACACAGACGTCGCGATCGGCATCGCCGCCGACGTCTCGAACGAGCAGGCAGTGAAAGCGGCTATCGACGAGACGGTGCTCGCGTTCGGCGGCCTCGACCTCGTTGTGAACAACGCGGGGCTGTCGCTGTCGAAGTCGCTGTTCGAGACGACGGAGAAAGATTGGGACCTTCAGCACAACGTCATGGCAAAGGGGTCGTTCCTTGTGTCGAAGCACGCCGCACGCGTGCTCATCGACCAGCAGCTTGGTGGCGACATCGTGTACATCTCGAGCAAGAATTCCGTGTTCGCCGGGCCGAACAACATCGCGTACTCGGCGACGAAGGCCGACCAGGCCCACCAGGTGCGCCTGTTGGCGGCGGAGCTCGGGGAGTACGGCATCAAGGTGAACGGCATCAACCCAGACGGCGTCGTGCGCGGCTCGGGCATCTTCGCATCGGGATGGGGCGCCAACCGCGCCAAGACGTACGGAATCCCTGAGGAAGACCTCGGCAAATTCTATGCACAGCGCACCATTCTCAAGCGCGAGGTCGTGCCCGAGAACGTCGCCAACGCCGTGTTCGTGCTGTGCACGAGCGACCTCGACCACACGACAGGGCTGCACATTCCCGTTGACGCGGGAGTCGCGGCGGCGTTCTTGCGATGAGCGCGCGAACCATGGTGCGCCGCTGCGGACATTGTGCCGGGGTATGCCCGTGCACAACGTCCGTAGCCATGCACGATTCGGGCGGCAGGGTCGCATGAGCACAGCAACTGTCGCCGCTGTCGATCTCGGGGCATCGAGCGGACGCGTCATGCTCGGTCACCTCGGGCCCGATGAGCTGCGGCTCGACGCCGTCGCGCGCTTCGCCACCGGATCGGTCGCGCTGCGCGATGGGCTGCACGTCAACGTCGTCGAGCTGTACCGGGCGGCGTCCGAGGGGCTGCGCACCGCAGCATCCGTCGCCGATGACATTGCCTCGATCGGCATCGATGCGTGGGCTGTTGACTACGGTCTGATGCGCGACGGCCGGCTGCTCGGGCTGCCGTTTCACTACAGGGACGGCAGAACGGATGCTGCCGTCGCCGACGTGCACGCGTCGACGCCGTTTGCCGAACTCTATGCCGCGAACGGGCTGCAGTTTCTGCCGTTCACCACCCTGTACCAGCTTGCCGCCGATCGCGCGGCCGGGTACCTTCACCTCGCCGACCGCGCGCTGCTGCTCCCCGATCTGCTGGCGTATTGGCTCACGGGCACCGTCGCGGCCGAGGTGACGAACGCATCGACGACGGGCCTGTTGCGTGTCGACGGAAGCGGGTGGAACGACGAACTCATCGAGCGGCTGCAGTTGCCTCGAAGCATCCTTCCTCCCCTCGTGCGCCCGGGCGAGACCATCGGCCACGTCACCGGAACGGGAGCTAACGCAACGGGTCTCGACGGCGTTCCTCTCACCGCCGTTGGCTCGCACGACACGGCCTCCGCCGTTGTGGCTGTGCCGATGGCCGACGCCGACGCGGCATACATCAGCTGCGGAACGTGGGGGCTGGTCGGCGTTGAGCTCGAGCATCCTGTGCTCTCCGACGCCGCACGCGAGGCGAACTTCACAAACGAGGGCGGCGTCGACGGGCGCGTGCGCTTTCTGCACAACGTCATGGGGTTGTGGCTGCTCTCGGAATCGGTGCGCGCGTGGGAGGCAGAGTCAGCGCAGGCGATCGACCTTGCCGCGCTGCTTGGAGCCGCGGCCGCCGTCACCGATGTGCAACCTGTCTTCGACGCGAACGATCCTCGGTTTCTGCCTCCGGGAGATATGCCATCGCGCATCGCCGGATGGCTGGCAGAACGCGGGCTCGCTGTTCCGCAATCCCGTGCGGCAATGGTGCGGTGCATCGTCGAGAGCCTCGCTGATGCTTTTGCCGACGCGGTGCTCACGGCTTCCGAGCTGTCGGGGAAGGCTGTGACCGCGATCCACATTGTGGGCGGCGGCTCGCAGAACGAGCTGCTCTGCCAGCTGACGGCGACGCGTGCCGGCCTGCCCGTGCGTGCTGGCCCTGTTGAAGCCACGGCGATCGGCAATGTGCTGGTGCAGGGCCGCGCGATCGGCGCCGTAAACGGCAGTCTCGACGCGTTGCGCGACCTGGTTGCGCGCACGACCTCGCCTCGCCGCTTCGACCCGCAGCGCACGTTCTGACCCCTGACAGCGAGCGCAGGCACGCGTATCGTTGCCAGCATGAGAGCACAACGAACACCGACCATGGTCGCAGCTGCCGCCGCGGTGGCGCTGGGCCTGACACTTGCCGGGTGCACAGGGCCGACGGGCTCGGCACCGAACGACGACGGAACATCAGCCGCGACCGAGTCGGCAGGGTCTGCCGACGGCGGAAACGGCGTTCAGAAGGGCGCGGATCTCGCGACAGCCGAGTTTGCCGTGAGCTGGCGCGACGCTGTCGACATTGCGAAGGACGGGTTCCCCGGGGAGCTGACCGAGATCGAGCTGAACTGGCATGGCGATAGCTATGCATACACGGTCGAGCTTCTGTCGGAGAGCCATGAGCATACGGCGGTCGTGGATGCCGCAACGGGCGACGTCGTCGAGAACAGCGGCGAGGCCGTTGAGTCCAGCGACATGCCCGAGAAGCGCTCAGAGGTGATCGAGTACGAGGGTCTTGTCCCCTGGGACGAGGCGCTCTCTACCGCGCTCGACGCCCAGAACGGCGCGGTCAACGAGTGGAAGCTCGAGGGAACGCCCCGCGGTCCCCTGTGGCAGTTCGACATCGGCACGGGGTCCGGCGAAGATGCCGAGGTGACCATCAACGCCGAGACCGGTGAGCTGATCGAACACGACAGCTGAACAGCGCAGCTCCGTGTGCCCCAACCGCTGACATGTCACGCACAGCCCGCAGACGGCGGCGCCTCCACCCCGAGCGATGACACCGCCTCGACGACTGACAATAATGCTGCACTCGGAACCGGTCAGAAATCGAGAAGTCACGAGCCCTCCGCACAGCTAGCGTGAAGAACACACAATCCGACACGGCGACAGGGAGCAAAAGCGATGAGCGAGTCGAAGAGAGGTGCAGGCGGCTTCTCCGACGAGGAGCGGGCAGCGATGAAGGCACGGGCTGCAGAACTCAAAAATGAAGCGAACGCCAGCAAGAAAAATAAGAAGGCTGCCGAAGAGCTCGATGTGCTCGACAAGATTCAGTCGATGGCAGACACCGATCGTGCGGTGGCAGAGCGCATCCACTCGATTGTCACTGAGACGGCACCGGAGCTCTCGCCCAAGCTTTGGTATGGGCAACCCGCCTACGCGAGAAACGGCAAAGTTGTTTGCTTCTTCCGCAGTGGAAACACTGACAAACAACGCTACTCAACGTTCGGGTTCGCTCCTGAAGCGAACCTTGACGACCCCAGCGGCCTCTGGTCGACCTCGTACGCGGTCACTGAGCTCACCGTCGGGGCCGAGAGAGCCATCGCCGAGCTCGTCAGGAAGGCAATGTCCTGAGGCGCGGGCACTGCAACGGTAGGCTCGACCCATGACTCAGCGCCTCGTCGTCAGCACGCCCGGTAATGCTCTGCGAAAGATGGTCGGCGAGGTGCCGGCAGGCGTCGAGATGATCCGCTGGGACATGGAGGGGCCCGCGCCGGTCGAGCACATCGACATCGCCGTCGGCCCGTACATGGGCGGCCCTCAGCCACTCGCACACCTCGAGTCGGTGACGACGCAGCTGGTGCAGAGCCAGTCCATCGGGTACGACGGCGTGCGCAGCTATCTGCCCGCCGACCGCACATTCGCCAACGCGGCATCCGTTCATGAGGCGTCGACGGCCGAGCTCGCGATGGCGCTGGTCCTCGCGTCTCAGCGCGGCATCCCCGACTTCGTCCGTGCGTCGACGAAGGGCGTCTGGGCTCCCGCCCGCTACGCCAGCCTCGCAGACCGACGCGTGCTGATTGTTGGGTACGGCGGAATCGGCGCTGCCCTTGAGCGGCGCCTCGACGGCTTCGAGGCCTCGGTCACCCGTGTCGCGCGCACCGCTCGCGACGGTGACACTGGCCGCATCCATGGTTTCGACGAGTTGCCGCAGCTGCTTGCTGACACCGAGATCGTCATTCTCTCGGTTCCGCTCAACGACGAGACAACGCACATGGTGGATGCCGTGTTCCTCGCGGCCCTGCCCGACGGCGCGCTCGTCGTCAACGTTTCCCGCGGTGCCGTCGTCGACACCGAGGCGATGCTCGCCGAGGCACGCACGGGGCGCCTCCGCTTCGGCCTTGACGTGACCGAGCCGGAACCGCTGCCCGACGGCCACGAGCTGTTCTCTCTCGACAGCGTGCTCATCTCGCCGCACGTCGGCGGCGCCTCAACGGCGATGCTCCCCCGTATGGCGAAGCTGCTGCGCAGGCAGATCGATCACGCGCTGGCAGACGAAGCGTTCGAGAACGTGGTCATTGCGCCCGAGCCCCGCTAATCGCGCACGCGCACCGGAGGCCGAGTGATCGCGGAGCGCGCAAAGAACAGGGCGAACCGAGCGACAGTACGCAGCCGGCGTGCACGCGTGAAACCATGGCCCCTCATCGACGCCAGAAGGCCGACAAGATCTCGAGTTCCCATGAACAGCTCGGCGTCGCGCACGTCGTTCGTATCTCCCGCTGTCGCTGACCCAATGTTTGTGCGCAACCTCGTCAGCCCGCCCAGCAGCCCGAGCGGCGTGCGCGACGACACAGACTTCGTCCCGATCAGCGTTCGCGCATCGCCGCTAGCGTCGGTGAACTCAAGCTCGTAGATCATGGCTTCGTCCCGACCGTCGGGAAACAGCGACAGAGTGCCCCACACGGAGACGTCCGTCGCGATATTTTCGGCGTCGACGGTGCCCGTCACCCGGAGCGTGTGCGTCGGGTCTGCCAGAAAGCCGTCGATGCTCGGTGCCTCGACGTTCAGCTTCAGGGTGACGCGAGGGCGCGACGACCGCGTCGTCAGCATCCTCTCGGCGAAGTGAACGCCTCCTCCGCGCGTCGATGTGCGAAGGTCTGCGGCAAAAAGTGCAGCGTGATCCTCTGGAACCGCAGCGGGCGTGACCTCGCCCCACTCAGGAGCGCTCCACTCGGGCTTCCCCGAACTCCGAATGAGGGTCTCTACCGATCGCTCGGCCACAGCGAGAATCGTCGCCGACGGGTTCACTCCCGTCGACGTCGGCAGCACCGATCCGTCCATGACATAGAGGCCAGGGTAGCCGTGAACCTCCCCCGCCTCGTCGACGACATCAGTATCGGGATGCTCCCCCGCCCTGATACCGCCGAGCGGATGCACCGTCGTGGTCCGCCGAAGGACAGACCACGTGAATGGGTTGTACAGCCGTGCCCGCAGCACGCGCTCGAGGAACGGACCGACCCGGCGCTGGGAGCGGTAGAGGCGAGACTGCCACCGGTTGCGCCAATCGAGCGTCACGCTTCCCCAGCGATTGAGACGCAGAGTGCCGTTCGCGGAGTCGTGTCCCATGGCCAGAACTGTGAAGATGCGCCCCCGGTCGGGCGCCGCCCTCCGTCGCCTCCACCACTCGCGCGCCCTCGCGGCCGGCATCACGGCATCGAGAAGATCGTGAACAGCACGCGGAAACGCGCCGTCCTGCACCTGAAACCAGACGGTGCCTCTGCCTTCGGGCACATCGATGATCGTGCTCGTCGTGATCGTCGGCCCGGTCGTCATATCTCCGTCGGGCGCCTTCAGCTCGGCCAGTGTCAGAAAGTCCCCGTTCCCCGAGAACCCAGCGCCCAGGTGGGACGACAATCGAGGAAGCGTGCCGTGCACGTCGCGTGACCGCAGAAGCAGCTCAGTCGTCGCGACGGCTCCGGCTGCGAGAACGACGCGGGGGGCTCGCCATTCGCGGGGAGGGGATGTTTTGTTGGTCGGCGTGCTCGTCGTCACCACGTACTCGCCGTCGCGCGGCTCGATGCGCGTCACTTCGGCATCTGTGACGGCCGTTGCCCCCTCGCTCTCCGCGACAGCAAGGTAGGTGAGATCGAGACTGTTCTTGGCACCGTGGTTGCAGCCGATCACGCATTCGCCAACGAACGTGCACCCGCGTTGCATCACCCCGTGCTTGTTGGGCCGCCATGCTTGCGGATCGCCGAACGTCACGGCGAGGTTCGGCCGTATTGTCGCGTCACCACGGTTGCCGTCGCGCATGTGACGTTCGATCAGCTCAGCTCGCGGCGGCACGCGCCCGGTCGTCGGGTCTGTCCCGACGGGCGAGACTCCCAGCATGTGGGCCGCGAGATCGTAGTAGGGGTCAAGCTGTCGGCGCCGCAGTCGCGCTGGCCAACGCTCGTCGAAGGCGCGATCGAACGGACGTGCAAACACGTTGGCGTACGCGAGCGACCCACCGCCCCACCCGGCAGCCTGCACCGTCAGCATGCGCCCGAGCCAACGGATGCTGTAGAGACCGCGATCCACGCCCCACAGCCAGCCGTCGTCGATGCGGGGGCGACGCGGGAAGCTGCCCGGCTTCCACCGGCGACCGCGTTCGAGTACCACGACGGAGAATCCTGCCTGAGCAAGGCGCGCTGCCGCGACCGCACCGCCGAATCCGCTCCCGATGACGATGACGTCGGCGCTCTGCTGCTCTGTCACGTTTGCCACCTAACACTCACGATCCGCTGTCGTCAACTCCCGACGACTCCGAGCGAAGCCGCTCTGATACTTTCTCAACTTTTTTCTCAAAAACTCTTGCGCTTGGAGAGAACATACCCATATTCTGTAAAGCTGTCGTTCATCTGACGTAACGACAAGCAGAGAGGAGGCGACAATGATTATCGCAATTGCCCAGAGTGAACAGGGTGCAGCAGGCTATGTCCTCGGCGATCTCATGCGCCATGCCTCTTGCAGGAACGCATAATCGCTAGGGGCCTCCCCCTTCTCTGAACGTCCTGTTCTGAGCGCCGCTTAAGGCGCCGTCTATCCTGTCTGCCCACGCGGGCACAGGTCACGTTCACGCCGGTCGGGCACCTCTTCGTGCGGGCCTTCTGACCGGCTCACCCCTCGCGACGTTCGTCGCGCCCTGACGCCCATGCGCCGGGGATCTTCAGCGCGCCCGCACGAGTTCGAACACCACCGAAAGAATCACAGTGAATACATCAGCACAGTCCACCGTTCAGACGGAAGAAACCGTCACACCGGTCGAATCCTCGCATCCGCCGAGCACTCGACCCCCGACCCATGATCATCCGCCGCAACGCACGCGACGGCAACGTCGCACGTCGTGGCTCAGCCGACTCGTCGCGCGGCTGCGTCGCCCGCGGTTCGAAACCGACCTGCACACGGCGCGCCAGAACGAGCTCGATCGCGTGCAGCGCGAAGCAGCGCATGCTCGCGCGCTCGTGTACTTCGGCGGATTCCGATGACCGGATGCTGCGAGGCAGCGCCCCGTGCACTGCCTCGCACCCCGCATCCAGCCGCGTCACGGGCAAACGGCGGCAGGTCCTTCCGGCGCAGAGTTGCGCTTACCTGAAGAGTGAGTGTACAGTCACTCATATGTCCACACGCAGCTCGACTCTCTCGACGGCCGAAAGCCGACGCCCCCTCGTCGCGGAAGCCGCACTCACGGAATTCTCCCGTGGCGGATTCCACGGCACGACGGTCGCACGCGTCGCTCGCACCGCGAAGATTTCGCCCGCCTACGTCTTCAAGCTCTTCCCGAGCAAGGAGAGCCTCTTCGTCGCCGCCCTCGAGGCCTGCTTCACTGAAATTCTCGGTGCCCTTGAGCACGGGGCGGACGGCGCCCCCGAGCAGAAGCCCCAGCCGATCTTGGACGCTATGGGTGGGGCCTACGCCGAACTCATTGCCGACCGTCGCCTTCTCATGCTGCAGGCACACGCGCAGTCGGTCGCCGACATCCCCGAGGTCGGCGACGCTCTCCGCGCTGGACTCAAGAGCATCACCACATTCGCCAAGAGCCGTTCTCGCGGCAGCGATGACGCGGTGCAGAACTTCGTGGCGTACGGCCAGCTGTGCCACCTGCTCGTCGCGGCTCGCATCGACGAGCAGAAGGCGCCCTGGGCAGAAATCCTCTCCCACGGAATCCGCCACCCGAACTGACCCGCACGCCGTCACCGTCGACGTCGTCGCATTTTGTTGCCCACAAGAGTGAGTGACTGAACACTCTATTTGAAAAGGAGGAGACATGACCAACGAGATCACCATGCGCTGGATCGCCCTGATCCCACTCGCGCTCATCGCTGTCGCGATGTTCACGCAATGGCAGTAATACCCGTCGCCCATCAAAAAGGAGAACGCAATGACATCCAACACCGAATCCACCAGCGCGGCTGCTCACAACGCTCGGTTCCGCTGGACCGGCGAGAAGACCGCCTGGTGGATCGTCTTCGGCGCCACGACTCTCGGCATCATCCTGATGCTCGGTCTCTGGAACTAGATCCCGTGCGTCGTCGGGGTGCGTCCAACCCCGGCGACGCACATCACCGATATTTGTGAGCACCGCTCACCTCGATCCGAAAGGACACCAACCATGTCTGCAACCGAGGTCGTCGAACCGACGACCGTTCGAAGCTCCCGGCGCTGGGTCGCGCTGGGATTCCTCGCGTTGGCGCAGTTTCTCGTCGTGCTCGACGCCTCGATCGTCAACATCGCCCTCCCCGTCATCGGCGACACCATGCACATGGATACCGCGGCGCTGGCGTGGGTCATCACCGCGTATGTGCTGCCTTTCGGCGGACTCCTGCTGCTCGGCGGGCGCCTCGCCGACCGTTATGGGCACCGCCGCATCTTCGTTCTCGGAATCGTCGGGTTCGTGCTTGCCTCGGCGTTCGCCGGTCTGTCGCTCTCGGGCGGAATGCTGATCGCGGCACGCGTACTGCAAGGTGCATCGGCGGCGATGCTGGCTCCCGCCGCTCTCGCCCTGCTCACACACTTGTTTACACAGCCCGGTGAACGCGGCCGCGCGCTCGGCGTGTGGGGCGGAGTCGCCGGCATCGGCTCGGCTGCAGGCGTATTGCTCGGCGGCGTACTCACCGCGGCACTCGGCTGGCAGGCCGTGTTCTTCGTGAACGTGCCGTTCGGCCTCGCCATCATCGTGGCAGTCCCGATGCTGATCACCCCCGACGAGGCCGCGCAGACGAAGCGCCTCGACGTGCCCGGCGCAGCCGCCGTCACTGGAGCGCTCGTCGCCGCCGTCGGCGCATTGAGCGCCGCTGAGCAGGTCGGATTCGTGCATCCTCTACCCCTCACACTTGCCGCGGCAGCCATCATTCTCGCCATCGCGCTCGTGATGATCGAGCGACGCACGACCCAGCCGCTGATTCCACTCTCGGTCTTCCGCAATCGGAGTCTGACGGTCGGCAACATCGTGATGCTGTTTGTCGGCGCCGCGATGATCGCGCTGTTCTTCGCCCTCTCGATTTACATGCAGCAGGTGCTCGGCTATAGCGCACTCACCGCTGGGCTGACACAGCTCCCACTGGCCGCTGCGCTTGTCGTGTTCGCGGGAGTCACTCCCGTCGTCATCGCGCGCGTCGGCGAGAAGTCGGCACTCATCGGCTTCCTCGTCGTGCTTGCCGCAGGACTCATCTGGCTCGCGTTCGCGCCAGTGGATGCTGCGTTCCTGACGCAGATTCTCGGCCCGACCATTCTGATCGGCATCGGCATCGGCGGCGCCTTCGTCACGACAACACAACTCGCTGTGGAAGGCGTACAGGGAGGTGAAGCCGGCCTCGCGGGCGGGCTCGTCAACACGAGCCAGCAGATCGGCGGGGCGCTCGGACTCGCCGTTCTCTCGACGCTCGCTGCAACGCGGACGTCGGCGCTCACGGATGCTGGCGTCGCCACACCAGAGGCACTCACTTCGGGCTTCTCCTGGCTGTTCATCGGGGCCGCGGTGTTTGCGCTTGCCGGCGCGATTGCCGCAGGCTTCGCTGTCAGTCGCCGTGCGGAACGATGACCGTCTTGATGCCGCGCCCGGTGCGAATGTTCTCAAACGCACGCTCCCACTCGGCGATGGGCACGCTTTCGGTCACAAGCGGGTCGAGCGTCACAAGCTCCTGCTCCATGAGCGCCATCGCGCGGCGCCATGACGTGGGCGTCGACGCGAAACCGCTTGTCACCGTCAGCTCCTTGTACAGCACGGAATCGAGGGGCACCGTCACGTCGCGACCGAAGATTCCAACCTGAACGTAACGCCCGGCACGCTTCGCCGCGCTGAGCGCAAGGGCTGCGCCCGGAGCACTTCCGGATGCCTCGAGCACAACGTCGAAGCTCTCGGCATCCGGAGTCTCCGTTGTCGTGCTGAAGCCAAGATTGCGGGCGACCCGCAGCCGATCCGCGTCTTTCGGCAACCCCGCAAGAGTCACGCTGCCGCCTTGCGCACGGGCGACCTGAGCGCTCAGCTGCCCCATCGCGCCCGGTCCGATCACGAGCACCTCGTCACCCGGGTTCACAACCGGCGGATCGCAAAGGCACTGCGCGACGCAGGCGAGCGGCTCAGAGAGAACGGCGCCGATTCCGGCATCCGGACCCTGGTCGCTCGGCAGGGCATGAAGATTGCCGATCGGCACGACAACGTACGGTGCGAAGCCGCCGTTCTCGAACGAACCGATCGATCGACGGCTCGGGCACAGATTGACGGCACCGTCACGGCACCAATCGCAGCGCCCGCAGGTACTGTAGTACGTCTCCGTCGCAACGCGTCGCGACACCCAGTGCGCATCGGCGTCGTCTCCGACGGCATCCACATCGCCGAGAATCTCATGGCCCATGATCACGGGCGCCTCGGAGCCGTACTCATCGCGCGCAATATGGATGTCGGTGCCGCAGACTCCCGTCGCGACAACCCGCAGTCGTGCGAACCCCGGCTCGGGCGCCGGAACGTCGACCTCGCCGAGGCTGACGCCGGCTTCGCCTGGCGACTGCTTCATGACGGCGCGCATTCGCGACAGCATCCGGTTACCCCTTTGTCGCGCCGGCCGTGAGGCCAGACACGATGTACTTCTGGGCAAACAGCGCGATCACGATGATCGGCAGCGTCATGATGCACGCCGCCGCCATGATCGCGCCCCAGTCGATGCTCGCGTACGACACGAAGTCGAACACGGCGACGGGCAGCGTCTTCGTGTTGGCCCCTGAGAGCACGAGCGCGAACATGAAGTTGTTCCACGAGAAGATGAACGACAGGATGCCGGCTGTCGCGATGCCCGGAACGGACAACGGCAGCAGAATGCGCAAGAACGCGCCGATCGGCGTCAGCCCATCGACGAGCGATGCCTCCTCGAGTTCGATCGGCATTGAGTCGAAGAACGACATCATGATGTACACGCTGATCGGAATGAGAATGAACATGTGCGAGACGATCAGCACGCCGTAACCGCCGACCCAGCCGAGGTTGGCGAACACGTAATACCACGGCACCAGCAGGCTGACGCCCGGAATGATGCGCGCAAGCAGCACGAGCAGCGCCGACTTCTGCATGTTGAAGCGGCTCATCGAGTATGCCGCTGGCACCCCGATCAGCAACGAAATGCCCGTTGAGCAGAACGCCACCCAAAAGCTGTTCCAGACGAACCCGAGGTAATTGTCGTTTCCGAGAACGTGCGAATAGTTATCGAGAATCGGCGTGAAGATAAACGACTTCGAGGTGTCGTGAATGTCGACGTTCGTCTTGAACGACGCCATCACCATCCAGGCAAGCGGAACCAGAAATGCAAGAACGACGAGCACGATCATCGTGCCGCGGAAGGCGCTGTAGGCTCTCCGCCGCGCGGGTCGCTTGTGCCTCACGGGAACCGCCTGCCCAGAATTCTTCTGTGTCATCGTTGTGCTCACAGCTTTGCCCCCTTACGCCGGAACGTCAGTAACCACATCACGAACAGAATCATCAAGAAGAAGATGATCAGAACGGCGGATGCTGTTCCGAAGTCGTTGTATTTGAAGCTCAGTCCATACACGTAGATGTTGAGCGTCTCGGCCTCGTGGAATGACCCACCGCCCTGACCCTTCACGACATAGAGCAGGTCGAATGTCTTGAGCGCGTCGATCGAGCGCAGCAAAACGGCAACGAGCACAACCGGCCGAAGCAGCGGAAGTGTCACGAACCAAAAGCGCTGCCAGGCGTTTGCTCCGTCGATGCGCGCCGCTTCGTCTGGCTCGTCAGACAGCGACGTCAGCCCGGCGAGCAGAATGATCGCGATCATCGGGGTGAACTCCCAGATGTCGACGAACATCAGCGTCGGCAGCGTCGTCGCCGGTTCAGAGAACCACGGTTGCGGGGGTATGCCCACCCAGCCCAGAAGCCTGTTTGCAAAGCCGATGTTCGGGTCGAAGATCAGTCGCCACATCATCGCGATGGCGACGGGAGTTGCGACAAAGGGCAAAAGAATCGCTACGCGAACCCACTTCTGCGCCTTGAACGGGCGCCACAGCAGAAGCGCAATGCACATTCCCGCGATGAGCTCTACCGCGAGTGCACCGAACGTGAAGACGCCCGTGCGCAATGCGGCGGGCCAGAAGCGATCGACGTCTGTCAGCACGTCGAGGTAATTCTCGAACCCGATGAAATCGGCGGGAGAACGCACGGATCCCTTGGCATCCGTGACGCTCAAGTACAGAGTCCACCCGATCGGAAAACCGATCAGGATGGCGGTGAAGATCATGGCGGGGGCGGCGAAGATCCATTTGCGACGGGCGTTCACCCACCGTGAGAACCGTTCTTTGCCCGAAAGCTGGTTCAGCGACGTCGTTGTCATTCGTCTCACTCGTTCATATCGGCGAGGGGAGAGCGGATGCTGGCACTCGGAGTGAGCACCAGCATCCGCCGCCTACTTCAGTGTCAACTACTTCTCGGAATCCAGGAGTTCCTGGAACTTCTTGTTCGCAGCGTCGGCCGCGGCATCCGAGTCGCCACCGGTGATCGCCTCGACGATCGGGGCGCCGACGATCTCGCGTGCCTCGGCAACGCCGACAACGAGCGGCCTGTCGTTTCCGACGCCGTTCTTACCGTTGACGTTGATGGCCTTCGCAAGCTCCTCGGGGAAGCTGGAGGTGCCTTCCGGGTTCTCCCACACCGAGGTGCGGGCGCTCGGAACGCCTTCCTGCTGAATCGCCAGCGTCATCTCGGGGCTCGTCGCCCACTTGATGAACTTCCACGCGTTGTCCTGATTCTGCGATGCCGCGTTGATGCCGAGGGCCCACGCCGCCACGTTGTACGGCTTTGACCCTGCAGGCCCCTCAGGGAACGGTGTGAACCCAACCTGGTCACCGATCTTCGACTTGTCGGGGCTCACCACGTTCTCGTAGAGACTCGATGCGTCGATCCAGAACCCGGCGTTGCCCTGCGCGAAGATCGCCGCAGCCTCAGGCCAGCTCATGTCTGTGCTGATCTGGTCGGGGCCATAGTCGTGCAGCAGCTTGCCGTAGTACGCGTAGGCTTCCTTCGCCTCATCGCTGCCGATTGTCGAGTTGCCGTCGTCGTCTTCCCACGTACCGCCGAAGCTGTAGAGGAATCCAGAGAACTGCGTGACAGCGGCCGAGGCCTGACTGCGCATGACGATTCCCGCGACACCATCGTTGTCTTCCTTGATGGTCTTTGCCGCATTCATCAGCTCGTCCATCGTCGTCGGAACCTCAAGGCCCGACTTCTCCAGAAGATCCTTGCGGTAGTAGACCATCTCGTTCTCGGTGATCATCGGAACTCCGACGACCTTGTCCTCGTACGTGGTCAAGCCAACGGGCCCGGACTGGAAGTCATCCCAGTTCCAGTCCCCCGCGTCATTCACCTTGTCGGTGATGTCGGCGAAGTAGCCGCTCTGACCGAAGAGCTTTCCTACCTGCAGCGGTCGGTACATCATGACGTCGACGTCACTTGACCCTGCGTTGAGCTTCACCTTGTAGTTGTCGACGAGCTGATCTTCACTCAGCTGATTGACGACAACTTTGAGGCCCGATTCCTTCTCGAACTCCGAGATCTTCTTCGTGATCACGTCAGTCCAGACGTGATTGGCGAGGGTGACGTTGAGGGTCTTCGATCCTCCGTCGTCTCCACCACCGCCACTGCTGCAGGCGGTGAGTACGCCTGCGCTGAGCAGCGCTGCCGCGGCTAGGGCCACGACTCGCTTTGCCGATCCAAACTTCATTGCTTGACCTCCTGTGCTTCCTTGCACTGTGGCAGACACTGATGCGTCGTCAGTCTCTAGGGTATATACAATAAGTATTACGTATCAATGACGTGATCAAAACGTGACCGCAGGGCGTCACGGGGCAATGGAGCCGACATGCACATAGATCTGGGCGACAAGGTCGCCGTCATCACCGGGGCTGGCCGCGGAATAGGCCGGGATATCGCACTTTCCCTCGCTCGCGAAGGCGTGCACGTTGTCGCCTGCGACGTCAACAGCGATGACATCGCAAACGTCACCAACGAGCTCGCAGCCATCGATCCGCTTTCACTCGGATACACGTGCGACGTGCGCGACGCCGGCCGCATTGCCGAGCTGCTTGCCGACGCACACACGGCGCTCGGTCGCATCGACATTCTTGTCAACAACGCGGGCGTTGTCGGCGATGCGCCCATCGATGAGCTCGACGAGAGCACCTGGGACGTCATTCAGGATGTGAATGTGAAAGGCACGTTCCTCATGTGCAAGGCCGTGGCACCGTACATGAAGAAGCAACGCGCAGGCCGCATCATCAATGCGGCATCATTTGCCGCGATCTCGCCGCGCGTTCGCAGCGTCGCCTACGCCACGTCGAAGGCGGCGGTCGCCCACTTCACTCGAGGTCTCGCGGGTGAGCTGGGGCCGTGGAATATCACCGTGAACGCATATGCGCCAGGAATGATCCCCACACAGATGAATCACTTCGCCGAGCTCCCCGACGACAAGCAGAGCGAACTTCTCGACACCCTGACGCTGCGACGCTGGGGCAGTACGGACGACATCGCGAACCTGATTTGCTTTCTCGCCTCTGACCAGGCGTCATACATTACCGGGTCGCTCATCGATGTGAGCGGCGGCAAACTCGCTACGCAGATTCCATCAGAGGCATACCACACAGACTGAGACGTGAAGACAGCGGAGGAGGGAGACGGCGCATGACCACAGATGACGAACGCGGCGCCATCAGGTGGCGATCAGATGTGCCACCGTTGCCCCCGCCTCGCACGCGCTTCAACGCACGACGCGGCCACGGGCTCTACGACCGCGTCGTCGACGTCATCGGGCAGCAGATCGTCACGGGTGAGCTCCCGATCGGGTCGATCATCTACGCAGAGCAGGTGTGCGAACAGCTCGACATCTCGCGCTCCGTCGTGCGCGAGGGCATCCGCACACTCAGCTCCATGGGGCTCGTCGAATCTCGACCTCAGCGCGGAACACGCGTGCAGCCGCGCGACCAGTGGGACCTGCTGAACCCCCACGTCGTGCAGTGGCGCGGCGAAGGTCCCGAGTACCTGCAGCAGATGTACGAGCTGCTTGAGCTGCGACTCGGCATCGAGCATGCCGCAGCGCATTTCGCCGCGCTGCGCATGAGCGATGAGGCCCGCGCAGCCGTTGTCGAGGCTGGCTATGCGATGCAACGCGCGTACAAAGACCGCGATCCGCACACATTCTTCGCCGCCGATGCAACCCTCCACCGGCTCATGCTTGAGGGCACAGGCAATGCGGTGATCGGCCAGTTTGCCGACACCGTCTCGACGGCGCTGCACATTCGCGGCAGCAATGCCTCGCGTTCGTACTCCACGGCGCAGAGCCTCGATTCAGCGTCGGCTGGGCGCCACGTCGAACTGGCCGAGGCGCTGGCGAGCAAGAATCCGGATGCTGCGCAGAAGGCCGTGAACGACATCATGTTCGCGACCCTCGCAGAGGTAGAGCACCTTCTTGAGAGCCGCTCTCCTCGCGACTCGTTGCGAGACTAACAACGCTCGCAACTCCTTCGCGCGCTGGCCAGCCCTTTGGCTCTGGCCCCTGTCGAAGACCTGTCTGCTCGCTTCTTCGTCCACAGGCAGAAACTTTGTCGAGTTATCCACAATGGGTGTGTGACCGGGTGTTCTGTCGGTGGGCGTGTCGGTGGGTCCTGCGATACTTTGGTCATGCACGAAGCAGTCGCGGCACCTGGTTTCGAACCCAATGAGGGTCCGGATGCTGTTGCTGTGCGTGCCGCGGAGAAGACTCTGGCCGGTGCTGCAGAGCTGGCCTCGATCGACCCAGCAGCGCTCACTGCCGATACCCTGTTGACCTATACGGGGCTTCTCAGCAACATCACCCGCATTATCGAAGGCCAGCAAGTCGGCAACGTCGGAGATATTGCCCGCCGTTCTGACACGGATGCCGGTTTTGATGGTCTCGCTGCCCGTCACGGGGCGAAGAGCCCCACAGCATTGTTTGAGGTGATCACGGGGGCGAAGAACTCCACCGCGTATCGGTTCGCGACTGTCGCGAAACACACAACACCGCGAGTCTCAGACATCGGGCTACCTCTCGAGCCCGTGTTTGCTCAGACGGCGCAGGCGTTGTCGGAGGGCACGATTGGTCTGGATGTTGCCGAGTCGATCACGTCGACGTTGGCACCTGTCCTGCCCCGGGTGGCGCCGGAGCAGATCGACTGGGCCGAGAAGACTCTGATCGGTAATGCGACGGGTGCGTTCGGTGAAGTGCCGTTCACGGCGGATGCTGTGCGGCAGCAGGCCCGCGTGTTCCGTGTCGCTCTGGACCCTGACGGTGTCGAACCCACAGCAGAAGAACTCCACGAGGCACGAAAACTGGTCTTCAAACACCAAGACGACGGGTCAATGAAGATCACCGGTGTGCTCTCACCGGAACAGGCAGCGCAGGTGACACCCGTGTTTGACGCGTGCATGTCGAAGAGAACCTCACCAACGTTCATGCACACCGAGGAACTCTCCGCGCACGGCCAGGAATCGGAACCCCGGTCGAAGCCGCAGGAACGCGCAGACGCGTTCACCGCGATGATCGCCGGTGTGGGGAAGATGACGTCCACACCGAAACTCCACGGCCGCGGTCCCACGGTGATGGTCACCGTGAAGAACGAGGACCTCGACGCCGGTACCGGTGCTGCCTGGTCACCGGGAACACCAGCACCGTTGCCGATGTCGTTTGTGACACAGATGCAGTGCGATGGCGACACCCGCCAGGTGCACATTGACGAACACGGCGACGTGTTGAACTTCGGGCACGCGCAACGGTTGTTCACCGCGAAGCAACGTTTGGCGTTGATTGCTCGTGATGGGAACACCTGCGCGGCTGCCGACTGTGACATTCCGGCGTGGCTGTGTGAAGCGCATCACGTGCAAAGATGGGAAAACGGCGGCCGAACAGATGTTGCAAATGGCCTGATCGTCTGCTGGTATCACCACAGATTGCTGGAACGCGGCGAATGGTCCCTCTCCCGCGACAAAAACGGCCACCCCAGACTGACCCCACCAGGCTGGTATGTGAACCGACGGTATCTAGGACGGCGACGCCGCATCACAGACAACGAAGACGACAACAGTGACCCTCCAGACGATCATCGAGATACCGGGCCGCGCACCTGACGTACGCGGCGGCCCCGACACACCCAACGCACGAGTCACACAGCTCGAAGCGCTACGACGTGTGCTCTCTCAAGCCATCCGCATGCAGAAACCATGAGTCACGCCACAGTTGAACCGACAGTTCCGGTAAGCCGTCAAAATTGCCTGCTATTTTCCATAGGAATGACTGCGAACGGGCGAAATCACCAGCTCATTGACACAGACCTCGGCGGGCGAGTCGAGCACGAACGCAACAGTACGTGCCACGTCGTCTGGGCTGAGCATGCGGCTGCGTGCCTCAGCATCCGGAACCGTGGGCCTCTTGTCAACGAACTCCGTGTCGATATCACCAGGACAGATGACTGTCGCGCTGATGCCATTGGCACTCTCTTGGTCATTGAGCGATTCGGTCAGCAATGCAAGGCCGGTCTTGCTCGCCGAATACGCAACGCCCGCACCACGTCCGAACGACCAGCCAGCCCACGACGAGATGACGACAACTCGTCCGCCACCGTTCGTCCGCATGCCAGGCAGCACCGCAGCAATGCCGCGCGCGACGGAAGTGAGATTCGTCTCCACGACAGCCTGAAACTCAGAGATCTCGAGCAGATCCCAATTGCGCTTCGGCACATTGAGCCCCGCGCAGAACACCACCTCGCTCACCGTACCGGCGTCCGCGGCGATACGGTCGAGTGCGTCGCGCGTCGATGCGTCGTCTGCAGCATCCATGGGAACGACAAGCGCCGAGCCGCCCTGCTGCTCTACCCGCGACCGCACCTCGTCGAGAGCATCGACGCGACGCCCGCTGAGCGCGAGCGTGCGACCGGATGCTGCGAGTGTGACAGCGCTCGAGGCACCCACGCCCGAGCTGGCACCGATGATCCACGTCACGTTGTTTGAGTCGCTCACACACACCTCCGAAAATCCGTGGCGATTAACGCAACAATACTGCCTGAGTTTCACGCGTGAGCTGTGCCACGATCGGCTGGTAGAGTCCCCCGCATGGGACGCTCGGGCAGATCACGGATGCTGGCATGCGCGCTGTCGCTCGGGCTCGTGCTCACCATCGCCGGCTGCTCGTCAGGTGATTCTGATTCACAGGGCGATGCTGAAACCACCGCCCCGCGCCCGACGCCGTCTGTCGTCGCCGAACCCACACAGGTTCCTGCCCCTGCCGACGATGATGAGGGCGATTCAGACGAGGATGCCGCCACCGAATTCGACCCTGCCGAGATTCAGGACTTGGGTGCGCGCACGGGGGCATCGGGCGAAGCACAGCAAGACGACGCAGGATATTGGTATTACGAAGTCGTCTCTGGTGACGTCGCCAGCGTCATCTGCGACCGCTTCGACCGCCGCTGGTGGCAAATCGAGACACTCGATGTGCAGCCCGGATTCGACTGCCGCAGCACGATCTATCCCGGGCAGATTCTTGTTCCGACCGCATACGCCGAAGACCACGACAACGACACCCCGTGGGTGCCGAACGCCAGCCCCTTCACCGAGTGACGGCTGCCCACTCCTCGAGAGTTCGCCTGCTCTGAAACTCACGCGGTGTGCCATCGACGGGGTCGATGAAGCGCAGCGTCTTCGCCAACAGCTGCAGCGGAGATGAGAAGTCGTCGATGGAGACATCGACAATCTCGGGATAGAACGGATCGTTCACGATCGGCAGCCCCAGGTCGTTCATGTGCAGACGAATCTGGTGCGTCTTACCCGTGTGGGGAATCGCCCGGTATCGGCCAAGACCGTCGCGCTGCTCGACAAGTTCGATGCGTGTTTCGGCGTTCGGCTCGCGGTCGGGCAGCTCGTATGCCCGCATCTCACCGTGAATCTTGACGATGTGGCTCCGCACCGTTGCTGGCAGCTCACGGCCGCCCGGAGCATCCCCTATCGCCTCGTACTCCTTCTCGACCTCACGGCGGTCGAACATCGTCTGGTAGGCACCGCGCCATTCGCGGGATGCGGTGAGCAGCAGCACTCCAGCGGTGACGCGATCGAGCCGGTGCGCCGGAACAAGCTGTGGCATCCCCAGCATCCGCCTCGCCTTGACGACGACGCTCTGCGTCACGTGACGCCCCCGCGGAATCGTGGAGAGAAAGTGCGGTTTGTCGATCACGACGATGCGCTCATCGCAGTGCAGCACGTCGATCTCGAACGGCACCTCAACCTCGTCGCGCAGGTCGCGGTGAAACCACACAAAAGTGTGCGGCGCATAGGGGGCATCCGGGGGAAACGGCTTGCCGTCATCGTTAGCGAACTCCCCGTTCGCGAGCATCTCGTCGATGCGGTCGGGCTCCAGCTTCGGCAGCCGCTCAACGAGGAACCATCTCAGGCTCTTCCAGCGCCGTTCGCGCGGGGTGCGCACCCACGCGGCATCAAGACCATGGCGCTGAGGGAGAGGAGAGATCGGCACCCATCGAGGGTACCCCTCCCCATTGCCGGTGGGGCTGCCCCCGTCGATAGACTCCGGGGCATGGGGAGAATCGCACGCACTGTGCTCGTCTCTGGGGCGGCGATCGTCGCGGGGGCGGCGATCGCCACAACGATGCTGACCGGGCCGGCCGCCTTCGCAGCAGACGTCAGCACGACGCCCGCCGCCTCGGCACTCGGCCCGTTCGCGGGCGACGTCAACGACTTCGAGTTCGCCGAGCTCTCCGTCGACTACACGCTGGGGCGCGATGACGACGGCGGCAGCACGCTTAAGGTGGTCGAGGAGTTCACGGCGATCTTCCCCGACATCGACCAGAACCACGGAATGCGTCGCAGCATCCCAACCACCTATAACGGCCAGCCGCTTGACCCCGAACTTGTCTCGATCACCGATGGCGAGGGCATCGAGCGGCCGACCGAGACCGATTCCGAAGACGGCACATTTCAGATGACGTCGCGCTCCGACGATTACCTGCACGGCTCGCAGACCTTCGTTTTCACCTACACGCTTCACCACGTCACATGGTCGTTCGAAGAGTCCGACACCGAAGAGTTCTACTGGGACGTCAACGGTGTCGACTGGGTTCAACCGTTCGGCTCAGTGACGGCGACCCTGCATGTTCCGGCCGAGCTCGCCGACGCACTCACCGGTGAACAGTCCTGCTACCAGGGCGCTCAGGGAGCGACGGACGAGTGCACGATTTCAGCGATGACGGATGCCGAGGGGGCGGCCACCGTCACGGCATCCGCGTATGATCTGAACCCCCACGAGACAATGACCTTCGCGGTCGGCTTCGAGCAAGGAACGTTCGTGCCGTACGACACATCGTTCTTCGCGCGCCCGTGGGGCTGGCTGCAGCTTCTGGCGACGATCGCCGCGCTGGGCATGATCATTCCCGCGATCATCACCCGCGTGCGCACGCTCAAGGACTCACCTGGGCGACCGACGATCATCGCCGAGTACGAACCGCCCCGCGGCATCGACGCCCTGCAGGCCGCGGTATTTCTGGGCAAGAAGCCCAAGGCGATTCCCGCCGAGGTGCTCGAGCAGGCAGTGAGCGGCAGCATCCGCATTCTCGAGGGCAAGCGCAAGCTGTTTGGCGGCGCACGACTGCAGGCTCAGCTTCTCGATCCGTCAAAGGCCGATGTCGACGGCCGGATGCTGCTGTACGGACTTTTCGGAGGTGCCCCCGCCGGCGCCGTCTTCGAGTTCGGCAGCACCGACCGTCGCTTCTCCAAGGTGGCCCAAGACACACTCACCTGGGCGAAGACCAGTTTGAAGGGTCTCGGGCTGTGGCGCACCAACAACTCCAGGGCGGGCGTGATCGGCGTGCTGATCAGTTTTCTCGTCATGCTGGCTTCGGTCGGGTTCGGAATTGTCTCGCTTGCCGTGCACGTTGACCCGGCTCTGCCCATTCTTCTGCTACTGGCCTCCGTCGCGGCATTCGGCACCTCGCTCGTGCTCGTGATCCACAGACCGCTCTCGCCGGCGGGCGCGGACGTGCGCGATCATCTCAAGGGCCTTGAGGAGTTCATCAGGTGGGCGGAAGCAGACCGAATCAGGATGCTGCAGTCGCCGTCTGGTGCAGAGCGCAGAACATTCGACCCCACCGATCCGCGCCAGGTGCTGCACCTGTACGAGAAGCTGCTGCCGTTTGCCGTGGTCTTCGGGCAGGAAAAGCAGTGGGCCGACCAACTCGCGGTGCTGTACCAGTACACCGGAAACACGACGCCCGGGTGGTACTACGGCGCCGGTGGATTCAGCGCGGCGGCATTCTCGAGCGGCATCTCAACGCTGTCGACCAGCGCCGTCAGCTCGTCATCGAGCACGGGCGGCTCGGGTGGAGGCGGCTCTGCCGGTGGCGGCGGCGGAGGAGGGGGCGGCGGAGGCGGCGTCTGACCGCGGAACTCATGCGGCCCATGTGACGAGCACGAACTGCCCCCAGCAACATTTGGGACGCACGAACGCGCGCGGACCGGCACGCAGTTGTTGGCGGTGGTACGCTGTGGTCTGACCACACAAGGCTGACCACACAGGTCTGACCACACAACGCAACCGGAGGTGCCGTGGCTGACGAGCAGCGCGCATGGGAGACCGTGCTCTCCCGCGTGGAGGCCGATCTTCTCGACGGCACGCTCATTCCCGGTGATCGCCTCCCCGGGGAGCGCGCTCTCGCGGCCGAACTCGGTGTCGGGCGCTCAAGCGTGCGCGAAGCACTGCGCGTTCTCGAGGTTCTCGGCCTCATCCGCACGGCCGCCGGCTCGGGCCCGAGCGCTGGAGCGATCATCGTCGCCACCCCACGAGGCGGCATGTCGGCACTGCTGCGACTTCAGGTCGCCGCGCAGGGATTCGCACTGCGCGACATCGTCGATACTCGCCTCGTTCTCGAGGCTGCGGTCGCCGAAGAGCTTGCAAACCAGCATCCGGATCTCAGCGCCGCAGAGGTCCTGCTCACCGCCATGGATGCCGACGACCTCACCTCAGACGAGTTTCTGGTGCTCGACGCCCGCTTTCACCTCGCTCTCGCGGAGGCCTCGGGCAACGACGTCATCGCGGCGACGATGGCCGGCCTTCGCGACGCCATCGAATCGTACGCCCGCGAAGGCAGCGCACGCATCGAAGACTGGCCCGCGACGGCAGCACGACTGCGCACCGAGCACGCCGGAGTTCTCGCGGCCATCACCGAGCACGACCCGGATGCCGCTCGAGCACGTGTTCACGCCCACATCACGGGCTACTACGCCCAGATCACCGAACCACCACACCGAGAGGAATCGCAGAATGGTCACTCGCCAGCTCCCGAAGCCCGCTGAGATCTTCGAGCTCATGTCGTTCAAGAAGCCGGAGTTCAACGGCAAGAAGCGTCGTCTTGGCTCTGCACTCACCATCGATGATCTGCGCACGATCGCCAAGAAGCGCACTCCCGCAGCCGCCTTCGACTACACAGACGGCGCCGCCGAAGGCGAGCTCTCGCTCGACCGCGCCCGCCAAGCGTTCAAAGACATCGAGTTTCACCCCGACGTGCTGCGTCCCGCTGCACACGTCGACACATCGACGACGATCCTCGGCGACCACAGCGCCCTGCCGTTCGGCATCGCGCCCACCGGGTTCACGCGACTCATGCAGACGGAGGGCGAGATCGCGGGCGCGAGCGCAGCACGCGATGCCGGCATCCCCTTCACGCTCTCCACACTCGGCACCACGTCAATCGAAGATGTGAAAGCGGCGAACCCGCACGGTCGCAACTGGTTTCAGCTGTACGTCATGCGCGACCGCGAAGTGTCCTACGAGCTGACGCGTCGCGCAGCGGCATCCGGATTCGACACCCTCTTCTTTACCGTCGATACGCCCGTCGCCGGCGCACGACTGCGCGACACGCGCAATGGCTTCTCCATTCCGCCGCAGCTGACGCCGGGGACGATCATCAACGCGATACCGCGCCCATGGTGGTGGATCGACTTTCTCACCACGCCCAAGCTGGAGTTCGCGTCGCTGTCGTCGACTGGCGGCACCGTCGGCGAACTGCTCGACGCCGCGATGGACCCAACGATCAGCTTTGACGACCTCGACGTCATTCGCGGAATGTGGCCGGGCAAGATCGTCATCAAGGGCGTGCAGAATGTTCAGGATGCCGCCAAGCTCGTCGATCGGGGCGTTGACGGAATCGTGCTGTCAAACCACGGTGGCCGTCAGCTCGACCGCGCTCCGATTCCCTTCCACCTGCTGCCGAAAGTTCGCCAGGAGGTCGGCGCAGATGCCACCGTCATGATCGACACCGGCATCATGAACGGTGCAGACGTCGTCGCCTCTCTTGCTCTCGGCGCCGACTTCACGCTCATCGGCCGCGCCTACCTCTACGGACTCATGGCGGGCGGGCGTGAAGGAGTCGACCGCACAATCGCAATTCTGCGCGACGAAATCGTGCGCACCATGAAGTTGCTTGGTGTCTCGTCGATCACCGAATTAGAGCCGCGTCATGTGACCCAGCTGGCGCGTCTCGTGCCGGTTTCGACGGATGCGCTCGAGGTGGCGAGCACAACAGACTGACCGCCCTGTAGGGTCGCATCATGATCACGCTGCGGCCCTGGAGTCTCTCCGATGCCTCCGCGCTTCGAGAGTGCATCGTCACGTCGCCCGATCTCACTCGCCAGGTGGGCACCGCCGACGTGTCGACGATAGAGGCGTGCCGCGCGTTCATTCGGGATGCCCTGCCCAACGAAGCATCCGCCGTGAATCTCGCCGCATGCATCGACGACATTCCCGTTGGCAATGTCGGCATCAGCAACATCGAATACCGCCACAGCACGGGATGGACCTACTACTGGCTCGCCGCCAGCGCTCGCGGACAGGGCATCGCAACCCGCGCGCTCGCGACGATCAGCGCGTGGGCTTTCACGGAACAGAGCCTTCACCGCCTTTCGCTCGGGCATCGCGTTGACAACCCCGCGTCCTGCCGCGTCGCGACGCGCGCCGGGTTTCGCGCCGAGGGAATCGAACGTGAGAGGCTCCGCTACGGAACCGAGCGGTTCGACGTCGAGACGCATGCGCGGCTGGCGACGGACGCTGCCCCTGATTTCGAGGCACTGCCGCTCGCGGCCTGACCTCGTGCAGTGCGGGCGATGATGAGAGCTCTCTCATCGAGATCTCACCAACGCCGCATGGTTCTCAGTCACACTTGAGCCATGGCACGTTTGAGCTGGTTGGCGATTCCTGCTGCGCTCATCATCGCAGCAGGAATCTGGTGGAGCGCAGAAGTTCTGCTGCAACCCGATGAGCCGACGCTCGGGCCGGCCGTCGTCATCACTCCGACGGGAACACCGCCACCCGACTCCGGAACGACGGCCCCGACTGACCCGCCGTCATCGACACCGCCCCGCGACGGCGCCTCGACAGTTCCGCCTGCTCCCCCACCCGATGCAGGCGACGATGATGATGACGACGGTGATGACGACGACAGCGACGACGATGACTGAACACCGTCGCGGAGTGACGGCACGCACACGCATTCTCGCATGGATTCTCCTGCTCGTGACGATCGCCATCGTCGCGATTGTCGCCGTGACAGGGCGGTCGCTCTTTTCTCGTGCAGACGCCCAAGTAGCGGCGGAGCTGAGCCACGAGGCAGATAAGTTTCGCGCATTTGCCAGCAAACCCGACCCCAGAACAGGTACGGAGTTTTTCGCGGTGAGGGAGGTTCTCACAAGCCATCTGCAGCACAACCTCGCCGAAGACTCTGAGATGTTCTTCAGCATCATCGATGGGGTTGCTGATCGCCGAAGCGGGGGCGATCCTACGGTACGTCTCGACCAGGACTCGGCCTTCGTTCGAACGGCCGCGGCCGTCACGACCCCGACAACCGGAACCCTCACAACGGATGCTGGCCCCGTGAAGTACGCCGTCATTCCTGTCTCGGTTGAGGGTGACCCAGCGACAGGACAGCTTGTTATCGCTGAGTTTCTCGCGCCCGAATACGACGAAGCCTGGTCGACAATCTGGATCATGTCGATCGTTGCCATCGTCTCGCTTCTCCTCGCCGGCGTCACCGGTTGGTTCATCGCCGGCCGCGTTCTCGCGCCGATACGTGACGTGCGAACGACTGCTGCGCGCATCACCGAAACCGATCTTGGGCGTCGCATCGACGTGGTCGGAAACGACGATGTTGCGCAACTCGCTGTCACGTTCAACGGCATGCTCGATCGACTCGAGACGGCCTTCACCGGTCAGAGGCGTTTCCTCGACGATGCCGGCCACGAACTGCGCACGCCCATCACGGTGATCCGCGGACACCTCGATGTCATGAGTGATGACCCCGACGACCGCGAACAGACGATGCACCTTGTGAACGACGAGCTCGAACGCATGTCACGTCTTGTCGATGACCTCATTATGCTTGCGCGAAGTGAGCGTCCCGATTTTCTGATGGTCGCGCGGACAGACCTCACCGACCTCGTCATCGAGACGTTTGCGAAGGCAACGGCCCTTGCCGATCGCCGCTGGAGCATCGCTGAGACACCGGAGGCCTTCGCCATCGTCGACGAGCAGCGTCTCACTCAGGCGCTGCTCCAGCTGGCAACCAATGCCGTTGCCCACACCGACGATGGTGACGCCATCGCCCTCGGCGGCCGCGTTGCCGATGACCGACTGCAGCTCTGGGTCAGCGACACGGGCGACGGCATCGCCGAAGGCGACCACGAACGCATCTTCCAGCGTTTCGCGCGCGGCAGCGCCGAGACCCGTCGCCACGGAACAGGGCTCGGGCTCGCGATCGTTGCGCGCATTGCCGAGGCACATAGCGGCCACGTAAGAATCGACTCAACCCCCGGCGACGGAGCCACATTCACGCTTGATCTGCCGCTGACGAGCCCCAAGGAGCAACAGTGAAGCGAATTCTCATCGCCGAAGACGAAGAGCGCATCTCATCGTTCATTCAGAAAGGCCTGCGTGCAAACGGCTTACGTTCGGAAATAGTCACCGATGGTCACTCGGCCGTCGAGTTCGCCCGCTCCGGCGACTTCGACCTGATGGTGCTCGACATCGGGCTGCCAGGGCTCGACGGCTTCAGCGTTCTGCGCCGAGTTCGAGGTGACCGCATCGAGATGCCGATCATCATTCTCACCGCACGCGATGCGATCGAAGACACCGTCGCCGGCCTCTCCGGCGGCGCCGACGACTACATGCGAAAGCCGTTCTCCTTCGACGAGTTGCTCGCACGAGTTCGACTGCGACTGCGCACCGAATCCACAAGCGAGGCGACGATCCTCAAATCGGGTGATGTCTCCCTCGATCTCCGCACCCGTCGCGCGCTTGTTGGCGAACGGACCGTCGAACTCACCACGCGTGAGTATGCCCTGCTCGAGGTGTTCATGCGGCACCCCGATGAGGTGCTCAGCAGGCAGCAACTGCTCAGCCAAGTATGGGGCTTCGACTTCGATCCCGGTTCCAATGTCGTCGATGTCTACGTTCGCTATCTGCGCGCCAAGCTCGGCGTCGACCGTTTCGAAACTGTTCGTGGTGCCGGGTATCGACTCATCGCACAGTGACGGCAGCGCGTCCCTGCGCACGATGTGAGTTCTCTCATCTCTGATTCACAGCTCGCTTAACTCGGCGATGGAGGCTTGGAGACAACAGATCATCAGGGAGAAAAACATGTCATTCGTTATCGCGATCTTGACCGACCTCGTCGCCATCACCCTCCTGGCGTACGTTCTGTACTTCCGGAGGCACCGTCGGCGCGACCTACTGCTGTCGTACATCGCGCTCAACGTCGGCGTCTTCGCCGTGACCGTGGCGCTGAGTTCGGTCGAGGTGGGCATTGGCCTCGGGATCGGCCTCTTCGGCATCCTCTCGATCATTCGCCTGCGCAGCGACCAGATCACTCAGCAGGAGATCGCCTACTATTTCGTGTCACTGGCGCTCGGTCTTCTGGCCGGACTGCAGCCGACGCCGTTGTGGGTAACTCCGGCGCTCTCCGCGCTGATGCTCCTCGTGATGGCCATCATCGACAGCCCACACGTCGCGCCGAGAAGCCGACGTCATACCATCACGCTCGACCGGGCCTTCACGAACGAGGCCGCTCTGAACGCGCACCTCGAGCAGACCCTCGATGCTCACGTCACCCGCGTGGAAGTTCTCGATGTCGACATCGTGCGCGACACCACGGTCGTCGACGTGCGCTACAGCGCCCACGGTGCCGACAGGGATGCCCCTGACGAGGACATTGTGCTGAAACATGCACGGAACTCCCGATTTCGTCCTCTTCTGAGCACTATGTCCTTCTTCCGGCACGGCACACCCTCAACGGAAGGGCACGAGGAGCACGCACCCGCGCCCCAGCGCTTTCAGGTTCCGGCGGGCACCGCACCAGAGTCCGAGTGGCCAGACACGCACGCCGATGCCGCGAAGCAGCACGCAACGGTGACACGATGACCAGCACGTCCGCAGAGCCGTCTGCGACCCCGCTACTCAATCACCTCGATACGCTCGAACCGATCTCACTCGACCAGCTCAACGAACAGGCACGGCTGATGACCCGTGTCGATCGCAAGTACTTCGTGCCCCGCGCGATTCTCGCCGAGCTCCTCGACCAGATGCCCGGGGAGTTCCGGGTGCTCGAGATCGAGCGCACCCGGCTCTTTCGCTACCGCACGATCTACTTCGATTCGCCCGACTTCCGGTTCTTCCGCCAGCATGCGCAGGGTCGACGACACCGCTACAAGGTGCGCACTCGCACGTACTGCGAGTCGGGCGACTGCATGCTCGAGGTGAAGTCGAAGGGGTACCGCGGGCAGACCGTCAAAGAACGCATCGACCACGATCCGGAGGCTCCGCACACGCTCAGCGCAACGGACCATTCGTTCATCGACGAAATCATCGGAGAGGATGCTGCGCGGCTCCGACCCATGCTCGAGACCATCTATCATCGCGCGACGCTCTGCCACGACGACCAGCGCGTCACACTCGATCTCGACCTGGAGTGCCTTGCCGGAGGCGCGTCGTACGCCGGGCCGAGCGATGTACTCGTCGAGACGAAGTCACCGGGCGGGAGGGGCCCGCTCGACCGGACGCTGCTCACGGCTGGGGTACGACCGCACTCGGTGAGCAAATACTGCGTTGCCGCGTCGCTGTTGTATCCGCACCTGCCCAGCAACGCCTGGCACCGCACACTCCGCCACTACTTCGACGCTCCCAAAGCCGGCGCCGCCTGACCGAGCTCCCTGCCGTGCATCAATTTCGGAGATCCTGCGACTCTATGCACAAAAAACACCCGGTCACGAGTCACGCATCTTCGCAACGCCACAGGATCTCCGAGTCTGTGCGCACATCCCCCGGCGCATGCTCGGCCGCCGATTGGGTGTATCTGAGTCCGCCCGCCCGCATTGAGCCGGGCGAGCGCACCGGCCACTACGTTCTCGGCACTGACACACTGCTCGTCGACGACACGGGTGCCTCGCGAATCTCCGCCGAGGACTTCGCCGCGATGATCGTCGATCAGCTCGAGACGCCGACGCCCGGCATCCGGCACCTGATGGCGATCGCCGTACGAACCAAATCAGACACGATTGAGCCGTCGTTTATCACCGACGTCGTGCGCCGAATCGCGTGGCCAACGACGCAAGCCCCCACAGCGTGACGCGCCACATCGCCTCAATCACGATGCCGCCCGACATCTTCGACCGGCCCTTCGTTCGTTCGACGAACGTGATCGGCACCTCGACGATTCGCAGTCCAGCCTTGTGCGCGTGCCACAGCATGTCGACCTGAAAGCCATAGCCCTGACTGTGCACGTCGTCGCGGTGCATGTTCTCGAGCGCCTCACGCGTGAAGACCCGATAACCGCCCGTCACATCGCGGTACGGCATGCCGAGCAACGTTCGCGCATACGCGCTGCCTCCGCGCGACAGCATCCGCCTGTGCCACGGCCAGTTCTCGATACCGCCGCCATCGACCCAGCGTGACCCCAGAACGACGTCGGCACCAGCGGCCGAGGCGTCAAGCAACGCAGGCAGCTGCTCGGGCAGATGCGACCCATCGGCATCCATTTCGACGAGCCGCTCGTAACCGCGCTCGAGCGCCCATCGGAAGGCATCCCCGTATGCTGCGCCAAGCCCCTGCTTGCCCGCACGGTGAAGCACGAAGAGCTGCGAGTCGGATGCCGCCAGCTCGTCGGCGAGCGCGCCGGTTCCGTCCGGTGAGGCATCGTCGACGACGAGCACGTCGAGCCTCGGCGTCGTCGCGCGCACCCTGGAGATCAGGGCCGGCAGGTTCTCGCGCTCGTTGTAGGTGGGGACGATGACGAGTGTTTCGACCACGGCGACTCCCCTTCCTGCCTGTGCGCGAACGGCACGCGATCACCAAGCCTAATAGCGCTCGGCTGGCTGCTTGTCTGGCAGCGACAGCTCGTCGGTCTGACCACCGCTGATCATGCGCTTCATCACTGGCCGCATTGCACGAGAAACCAGCACGCGCATGACCCACTGCGACATGACGCTTCCGACCGTGCCTCTCGGCACCATGAAGCGGATGCCGCCACCGGGAAGCGTCTGCCCCGCTTTCGCAAATGGTGCGATGGCCGTCGCGAAGCGCGCCGTCGCTTCGGCCAGGTCATCTGGCGACGCCGCGATCTCAGCGGAGAGCAGGTGAGCTCCGATGAGCGCCGTAGCCGTTCCCATTCCCGATAACGGCGATCCAGACGAACGGGCGTCTCCAATCAGTGCAATACGGCCGTGCGAGACATCAGGAACGTCGATGCGCACGAGCTCGTCGAAATAGAAGTCCTGCGATCGCTCCAGCGCAGCAAGCATCGCCGGGGCATGCCAGTCCGCAGCGCAGATCATCCGGCGCACCAACGCCAGCTGTGCGTTGTGGTCGCGTCGCAGCTCAGGATTGCGATCCATTCGGATCGTCAACAGCACCATCGACGTTGCGGGGTCCGGCCCCGGCCTCACGCCGACCGCGACTCCCGCCACGGCGCGCATCGTGAACCAGCCGGGCTCGATTCCGGCGGGCGTCGGCATGCTGAAGAACGCCGTGTAGCCACCGAGATATGTCGAGAACGATTCCTCCGGCCCGACGGCCATCCGCCGTGTCGCCGAGTGCACGCCGTCGCTGCCGACGACAAGGTCGAACCGCTCGGCGGCTCCCGATGCGAAGGTCGCGTCAACACCCTCGTCGTGCTGAGAAAGACTGTCGATCTGCTCGCCGTAGCGAAGACTCAGGAGACCCGGCGCTGCACTGCTGGCCGCATCAAGTCGCTTGAGAATCACGCGATGCAGGTCACCGCGCGCGATCTCGATCTCGGCAACCGCACCTTTACCGTCGTAGTCCTCCATGGACATGCGGGCGTAAACGGTGCCGCGGGATCCGACATAGGCAATGCCCTTCTCGTGGAGTTGATACTCGCGGATGCCGGGCATGAGTCCCATCTGTTCGGCCGCTTCGCGACTTGCGCCCCGAAGGTCGACGACCTGCCCTCCCTCGCGGGGCGAATCTGCCCTCTCGACGACGGTTGTGCGAATGCCCCGCTCTACGAGGCGCAGGGCGAGAGCCGTTCCGGCGATGCCGCCGCCTGAGATCAGAACATGGGGAGTGCGTGTGGTCATTGCAATCTCTTTCCTAAGAATTAGACGTTTGTCTAAGACATTTGTACAGCATGGCAAAGATGTTTGTCTAATACAAATGTCTGAGACGTTTGAGTAGAATCCCAGTATGGGAAACAGGGAAGACCTGCTGGCTGGAGCGCGCAAGGTCATCGTCGAGCGGGGAATCGCGAAAACGACAGCCAGAGACATCGCCGCTGCAGCGGGCGTGAGCCTCGCCGCGATCGGCTACCACTTCGGCTCGAAGGACCGATTGGTGACCGAGGCACTTGTAGAGACACTCGGCACCGGAATCGGTGACGACCTTGAGAACCTCGTACTCGAGGGCACGGGCGCATCACTGCTCGACGGCTTCGCGACCCTCGTGAACGACGTTCCGTCGGTGTTCGCAGCGAACAGGGAGGCTCTCCTGGCGAGCCTCGAGAACGTTGTGCACGTTCTGAGAGATTCGAGCGAGAGCCGCAAACTGCACGAGGCTGTCGCAGAGGGCTATCGGGGAATGGCGAAGAATCTTGTCCTCGCGCATCCGGAGCTTGACGAACGGCAGGCGAACTCTATCGCTCGTCTGTACTACGTGCTCACGCAGAGCCTCGGCATCCTCTGGCTGCTGGACTCTGAGGCTCTCCCGAGCGGAGACGAACTCGCAGAGGCGGTGGCGACGATCGGCGGGTCCCACACAGTGCCGAACTCATAACACGGCATGCACATGCCGGTGGTGGCGATCCACTGATGAATCGCCACCACCCTTGCCCCGGCGCATGGTGTCAGGCCACGCGCGAGGTTCTGTCAGCGGCGCAGCTCCAACGTGCAGCACTTGACCCCGCCGCCGCCGAGAAGCAGTTCAGAGAGATCGACGCCGATGGGGTTGTAGCCGCGCTCACGCAGCTGCGCCTCGAATCCCGTCGCGCGCTGGGCGATCACGACGTTGTAGCCGTCTGAGATCGAGTTGAGCCCGAGAATACGGGAGTCATCTTCACTCACGTGGATGGCGTTCGGGTACCGCTTCTCGAGAATTGCGCGCGACGCGTCATCGAATGCGCTCGGCAGGTATGCGATGTTCGCGTCGTCGTCGCCCGTGAGCGGGTCGAGCACCGAAATCGCGGTGTCGAGATGGTAGAAGCTTGGGTTGACGAGGTTCAGCGAAACCACCTCGCGGTCGAACGTCGCGGCGACTTCGCGGTGGCTCTCGGTGCTGGTGCGAAACCCGGTGCCCGCGAGGACGGTGTCTCCGACGAGAAGCAGGTCACCCTCACCCTCGTTGACGTTCTTCGGCTCGACGACCCGATAGTCGTTGGCGGCGAACCACTCCATGAATGCGGGACCCTCGGGCTGACGCTCGGGATAGGTGAACTGCGCGCCATAGGCGATGCCGTCGATGACGAAGCCACCGTTCGCCGTGTAGACCATGTCGGGCAGGCCCTCGAGCGGGTCGATCAGCTCGATTGTGTGCCCAAGCGACACATAGGTGTCGTACAAGGTCTGCCACTGCGCCACGGCGCGAGCCGTGTCCGTGGGATTCTCGGGCTCCATCCATGGGTTGATGCGGTACGAAACGGTAAAGTGCTCTGGTCGGCACATGAGGTACGTACGAGGGTTGGGCGTGCGCTCGCGCGCGGGTGCGGTGACGGAATCGGTGCTGGTCATAGCGTCTCCAGTGAATATCTCAGATGCGGCGGACGCTGTCCTCTTGGCCCGGCCGCGATTCGCTCGGGCACGCCTCCGTGCTTAATTCTTGCATCGTCGACGCGCGAAAGCTTCTGATGGCGTGCAGGATTCATGCGTTCTATCACGGGCAAACGCAAGTTTTCGTGTTTAGAATGACGTACATGGACAATATTGACCGCGGGATCATCGATCTGCTTCGGCAGAATGCGCGCGCAGGGTACGGCGACATCGGCCAGGTCGTTGGACTCTCGGCATCAGCGGTGAAACGCCGCGTCGACCGCCTTGTCGCTGACGGCGTGATTCGCGGATTCACCGTGCAGGTCGACCCAGCCATCGACGGCAGGCGTACGGAAGCCTATGTCGAACTCTTCTGCCGCGGCACCGTCGCTCCCGACGAACTTCGCCGCATGATGAGCCACGTTCCCGAGGTGGTGGAAGCGTGCACGGTGTCAGGAAGCGCCGATGCCATGGTGCACATTCGCGCACGCAGCATCCCCGCTCTCGAAGACGCCCTCGAGCGTGTTCGTGTGGCTCCCAACGTCGACCACACGCGGTCGTCGATCGTGCTCTCGCGGTTGATCGACCGCCCTATTGACTGAGGTTTTACGCTAGGAACATGAGCGATCAGGGCAGCAAGAGGCAGCGCCAGCTTCGGGCGCGACTGGGTGTCTCTTTAAAGGGGCTCGCCGGCGGCATGGTGCGCGGCATGGGCGTGCCGACACAGCGCATCGCACTGCCAGGCAGCGACGATGCCGTATCTCAGCGACACGCACGATCCGTGATCGAGCTGTGCCTGCGCGTCGGCGAGACGATGATCGCAACGGGGGCCTCAGCGGCCGACACCGTTGCCCAGGTGCTTCGGCTCAGCTCCAGCTTCGGCATCACCGGCATGCACGTCGACATTCACTTCAGCTCCATCACGGTGTCGGTCCACCGCGGGCTCGACGAGGACCCCATCTCTGTCATGCGCGTCGTCAAGGTGCGCACCACCGACTACACGCGGCTGCGCGACGTCTACCGACTCATGGACGAGATCACCTCAGCGACCGATCCGGTCGACCCCGACCTCGCACGCCAGCACCTCAGCGAGATTCTGCAGCAGCCGCACCCGTATCGTCGCTGGGTCGTGTCGGCGGGAAAGGCCATTCTTGCCGCGGGCGTCGTCGTCATGTACGACGCCAGCTTCGTCGTTATCGTCGCGGCCGCGATCTCGGCGGTCATCGCCGACATCGTCACGCGACGCCTCGAGAAGTGGGGAATCTCGGCATTCTTTGTGCAGATGGCCGCCGCATTCGTCATCACGGGAATCGCCGGACTGTTGTACTGGACGCGAACGTTTGGGTTCGCACTCACGAGCGAAGTGCAGCCGACGGTGATCGTCATCTCGGGAATCATGCTGCTGCTGTCGGGGATCGGGCTGACCGCAGCCGCTCGAGATGCCATCGACGGGTATTACATCACCGCATCATCTCGCGGCCTCGAGGTGATCATGATGACCCTCGGCCTCGCCGTGGGCATCTCGCTCACCATCGGCCTCGCCCTTCGCATCGGAATTCCCATCGACGTCGGCACAAGTCTCGGCCGCACCGACAATATCTGGGCGGGAATGGTCGGAGCAGGGCTGATCGGAATCGGCTTTACGCTGACGTCCTACGTGCGCATGATCATCGCGCCAATCATGGCAATACTGGCCGCAATTGTGTTCGCCGTGTTTTTCATCGTGAACCCTCTGATGCCCGACCCGGGCCTCGCTCCAGGCGTCGCCGGCATCGTCGCCGGCGTGCTCAGCTATCTGGTGTACCGCTGGATCATGGTGCCGGAGGCGGCACTCACCATGGCCGGAATCATCGGCCTCATTCCTGGCCTCACTGTGTATCGCGGCCTCTACACGCTCATGGATGGTCCCCAGGGAATCGTTGCCGCGCTCGGTGAACTGTTCGTCGCGCTCGCCGTCGGCATCGGTCTGGCCGCAGGCACGACGATCGGCGGCCATCTCGCGCGGCGCAGCTTCGGCCTCGACCGCGCCGCCGAGATCTCGCTTCGACGCGCGAGACGAACACGGTAGCCCTCGACGCAGAACGGGATCGCACGAGCGATCTCGCGCACGAGAAAGGAGGCAGGATGCCCCCATCCTGCCTCCATGCGATCCGCGGCAATCCACCCGATAACGGGAGGGTCCCCAACCACTGCACGCGGACTGCATTTCCCTCAAACGACAATCGCGGCTGAGCCGGCGACGTCGCCGTGTACAGAGTATCGGATTCCGCCCCCTAAACGAGGGTCATCATGGCACTCATTCCTCATTCCGGAACTCGGCGTGTCGGCTGCACCAGAACGGCGAGCTCTCGCCGCATCCAGATGTCGCCGGTCGTGCGCTTCTCGTCGCGCGTGGTGAACCGATAAGAGAACACGCGTGCGCGCACCGCTCGCGGGGCGACTCCGCGGAACGGATCGACGCGAAGCAGCCGCAGCGTTGCCGGGTCGGCGGCGAGAAGCTTCTCGATGAGCCGCTCAAACCACGTGGCATTCCAGCCGCCGAGGGCGAGAAACCACATCTGCCAGTCGAGACGCAGATGGTAAGGCGCGAACTGCCGAGGAAGACGCGCCACCGCTCCCGGCTTTACCTTGAAGTCGTATTCCCGCCAGTCATCGTCACCCGGGTGCTCAGCGAGCGTTCCCTCAATCACCACCTCGCGCCGCACCTGCGTCACGCTGCCGAACGCGCCGTACGCATTGCCGATGCCCAGGCGGTTGAAACTCGCGTTCATGAGCTGGCCGCGCGAGAACAAATTGGCCACCGCGGGAATGCTGAGCCACGCGAAGGTGAGAAACACCGCTGTGGTGAGAGCGATCCACCAGATCGACGACATGGATGCCGCTCCCGCCACAGCATCCGTGTGATTCTGCGCTCCAAGCGGCACTCCAAACCAGCTCCAAACCGACAAGCTCGCGCCTGAGCTGCCTCGCCCGGTGATCCACAGCAGAAACGAGTCGCTCACTCCGGAGAAAGCGACGATGATCGTCATCCAGTTGAGCCAAGCGAAGTTGCCGCTGACAACGAGCCACAGCTGCGTGACGATGATCAACGTCGCCGCGCAGCCCGCGATCGGCTGGGGCGCGAACAGCAGCAGCGGCATGCCCAGCTGCACGAGGTGATTGCCAAGCGTTTCTGCGCGGTGCACCGCTCGCGGCAGCAGGTGCGCGCGGCGACTGAGCGGCCCGGGCATCGGCTGCGTTTCGTGGTGATACGTCATTGCCGTGAGGTCGCGCCAGCTGCTGTCGCCGCGCATCTTGATCAGCCCGGCTCCCAGCTCAATGCGCACGACGAGCCACCAGAAGAACACGATGATCAGCAGCGGAGGCGCCGTCTCACGCGAACCGAGAAACGCGGCAACGGCACCGGCCTCGAGCAGCAGCGACTCCCACCCGAAGCCGTAGAACACCTGCCCGATATTCACGATCGACAGGTACAGCACCCATATCACGGCGAAGGCAAGCATCGGAACCCAGGGCGGACCGAGCTGGGGCAGACCGAGAATGACGGATGCCGCGACGGCGGCGCCGAGCGCGGCGGCGGCCCGCAGCATCCTGTCGCTGTAGCGAAAAGCGCGCAGGCGGAAGATGCTCGGCAGCCGCCGCCCCGTTGTACGGGCGATGAGCGTTGGGGCGGGAAGAAGGCCGCGTTCGCCGAGCAGCGCGGGAAACTGCGCCATCGCCGCTACAAAGGCGACGACGAAGACGGCAGCGATGCCGCGCTGCAGCACCTCGCGCGCGATCGTGTAATCGTCGGCGTTGAGAAAGCCGAGCACGTCGGCAAACCCTGATGATTCCATCACGCACCCCTGAGCCCAGCACACCACCGCGTCGCGGCATTCGCAACCGCAAAGCTCATGTCGCGAGGCGTGCGCGTGAGATGCCGCGGCTGCCGCGTGGGGCGACGGCGGGGCACCTCCTTGTCGTTTCTCATGCGGCCCATATGCTCGGCGTCCCGGTCGTGGGTGCGCATTTGGGCCGCCTGAACGCGGGCGCCAAGGGTGGTCGCTCCCGGAACCGCTCAGCGACGTATGCCGCGACGGCGCGTCACGATCAGCACTGTGGTGCCGATCGCGATCACGGCGGCGGCAAGCGCAGAAAGCACGACGACCAGCCCGGCATCGGCTCCCGTGTACGGCAGCTCATCCGACGCCTCGTCGACAGCGTCATCGCCTGAAGCAGCACCATCGCTCGCCTCGCTGGCTTCGCCGTCAGCACCGTCACCCGCGCCCGCGCCCGCGCCCGGCTCACCATCGTTCGCGCCGTCACCCGGTTGCTCCGAACCGTCGCCTGAACCGTCGTCTGGGCCATCTGTTCCCTCGCCCGGGATCTCGCCCTCGGCGGCCATCAGCGCGATGCCGTAGTAGCTCGTCGTCCCTGATACCTCATTGCCAACGGCGAGCATCGCCTCGCCCGTCGGCGATGCGGCGGCCGACACGAACGCGATTCCCTCGGGGCCCAAGTCTCCCGCGGCCGACAGCACGGCAACGGGGGCATCAGCATCCTCAACCGACACGGAAAAGTCGCGGTTGTTCAGGTACGTGACGAACGACGATTGAGCAGGGTCGGCAACGTCGTACACGGCGATTCCGCCCACACGCTCAAAGCCGACGAACGCATACGTTCGACCGTCGATCTCCCCGAGCGTCACGCTCTCGGGCTCGGGGCCCTTGTCGTCGCTGCGGCCCTCGCGATTCGACTCGCTGTGGTTTGAGTTGAAGAACTCGGGGATCGCCTCGGCCGTGATCCGCTCAAATGCGTCTCCGGAGTCGAAGACAAGCTCACCTGATGTCGTCCAGATCGAGAACGATCTGCCACCAAACGCATACAGGTTCTCATAGCAGCTCCCGTCGTCAGACAACCCCAGGTCGGAGATCACGGTGAGACGCCCCAGATCGGCGTCGCCCGTCGCGCCCGAGAGCGGACTCGTCGCACACACAGGCGCGAGGCCGTCATCACCCAGGTCTTTCACCCGTGCGGCATCCACGAAGTCGCCCCACTCGCGCGAGTCGCCCTCGTTTGCCGTGACAAGGTACGTCTCGCCACCCACCGTGTATGCGCTGATGCCGTCGGGCATGTAGGCGCCGTACAGTCCATCGTATGTGGAGATGTTCGCGGTAGGGCCGTCTTCGGGGTCGCGGTCAGACGCATCGAGTCCGTTGGCAATCGCGCCGTGGTCTTTGTACCCGAGTGGCCAGATCTCGGTGACGGATGCCGTCGCCAGATCGATCACGGCGACAGCGTTCGCCTCTTGCAGCGCGGCATACGCTGTGCCGTTCGAGACGGCGATGTACTCCGGCTCGAGGTTGCGCGAGATCGGAAGGTCAGACTCGGGCGTCGGCCCGAAGATGCGCACCGCAGGGTCGAGGGTCTTCGAGCCGCCCGCCTCGAAGTCGTGAAAGTCCGCCGTGCGCACGGCATCCTGTGCCGGTGCCGCGACGGTCGCGGGCAATGTCACGACACTGATCGATCCTTCGGGATCGACGTCGAAGTCTTCCGACGGCTCGCCCTCGTTGGCGATGACGGCGTAGCTGCCGTCGTCGCTGATCGTCACCATGTCGGGCAGCGCACCCACCTCGACCGAACCGAGGATGCGGGCAGACTCCGCGTTCGCGTCAAAGAGCAGGAGCCTGCCGGCATCCGTCTTGGTTTCGGCCTCAAGGGCGACGACACCGAGGCCGTCGTCCCGAATCGCCACCGAGTTTGCGACGCCGGTTGCGCCGATGGAGTACAGCAACGATGGCGTGCTCGGATCACTCACATCGACGACGTCGACGACGGCCTTCTGCGCGTTGACGGTGTAGCTGCGGCCGTCATAGTAGGCGACGATCTCAGCGGCGGACTCGTCGAAGACTTCGGTCTCGTAGCTTCCGAGCACCGAGAGTGCGAGCGCGGCGCCGGGTGCTGAGTGTGTGATCGCGGGCGTTGCCGGGGCGGCAGCTGCGGGCACAGAGAGAGCAAGTGAGGCGACAATGATGGCGGATGCGGCGAGCGCGCAACGTGCCGCAGGGCGTGACTGTGACATGGGACCTTCCGGTGAGAGGGGGCCCTGTCTTTGTAGAGGTACGGGATGTCAGGCCGGTGAACAACCGGTTGCGCGTCAGAACTCTGTTCACAGATTCGGAAATCTCGACGCCCGTGCGGCGGGTCCGACGGCAACACGCCGTCGCCGCCACGAAAGTTCCGAATCGTTGACCGCTCGCGCTACGAAAGCGAGACGTCGAGCACGACCTTGCCCTGCGGCCTGCCCTTCTCGACGCGGTCGAAAGCGGCCGCGGCATCCACGAGTGGAAACACCGAGTCAACGCGAACTCCGTACTCGTGCGTTGCGATGAGCCGCGGCACCTCGGTAAGGATGTCCCACGCGCCATCTGCTCCACCGCCCGTCGCCCGCGCTCCCAGCTCCGGAGCACTGAAGTCCGCCACCGACACCACCTGTGCGGCGTCGTCGACGAGGGAGATCAGCTCGGGCAGCGACCCGGAGCCGGCGGTGTCGAGCACGGCGTCCACGTGATCCGCGAGTCCACGCACGCGTTCGCTGATGCCGCGACCGTACCTGACGGGTTCAGCGCCGCGCGATGCGAGGTATTCATGGTTGCGCTCAGATGCCGTGCCGATCACGCGAGCACCGCGGGCACGGGCGAGCTGCACAGCGGCCGCACCGACTCCGCCGGACGCACCCTCGATGACGAGCGTCTGGCCTTCCCGCACGTTCAGCAGGCGAAGGCTGCGCTCGGCGGTCTCCGTGACCATAGGCAGCGCGGCGGCATTCGTCCACCCGAGCATCGGCGGCTTCTGCACGACGTGCTTCAGCACGGCGAACTCGGCGTGGGTGCGAAAACCCCAGCCGAAAACCTCGTCTCCGACGGCAACATGCTCAATGCCGTCCCCGACCTCGTCGACGATGCCCGAGGCTTCGAACCCCGGGGTGGCGGGAAACGTCGCCTCGCCCATCTGGCCGTTGCGCTTCTTGATGTCTGCCCTATTCACGCCCGCTGCCTGAACGCGGATGCGCACGCGGCCCTCACGCGCGTGCGGCTCGTCACGCGGCCCCACACGCATCACCGAACTGTCACCGAACTCGTCATAGCTGACCGCCAGCATGAAGCGCCTCCCGAACGTCTGTGCCTACCCTTCGAGGGTACGACGACCGGGCAGTGCAGCGGCAAACGACCCAGCGGCCTCTGAGGCGCGTGCCCGAGCGGCAACGTATCCGTCGGGCCGAACGAGATAGAACTCGCCCGCCACAAGCGGCGTTTTGGGGGCAGCGGCAAAGACGTGCACCTCGCAGCCCAGTTCGCGCTCCAGCGCGCTCACAACACCAGGATTCACGCTTCCGTACTCGTGAACCTGCCATTTCAGTGAGCGCAGCGTCTCGAAGTTGCCGCCCGTCCACGGCAACCGCCGACCGACGATGTCATCTCTGCGGCCGCCGGCATGCACGCTCCCCGGCATGCGGTATCTCACACGCAGCTGGCCGAGATAGCCGAAGCCGCGGTTTCCCACCCACGTGCGCGGCACAACCCTCGTGATAATCGGCCCGAGCAGCCGCGGGCCGATGCGCCTCAGCGTTCGCGGCACGATGTCACGCGAGGTGACGAACGAGAACGCCCGGTCTGTCGTCTCGATCAGGTGGTGGGCCACCGGCATCCGCTCGATCTCATACCTGTCGAGGATGCTGTCGTCAGCGCCGTTCTTCAGCACGTCGGCGAATGCGAACGCGAGATTGTGGGCGTCTTGCAGCCCGGTGTTCATTCCCTGGGCTCCAACGGGCGAGTGAAGATGGGCGGCGTCTCCCGCCAGAAACACCGCTCCGTCGCGAAACCGCTCGGCAACGCGATGGTGCACGCGATAGGTGGCAAACCAGGAGAGCGACTGCCACGTCACGCCGAAGACCGTGCCGATTCTGTCGCGAACGGCGTCCGTTGCGGCATCCGGGTCGTCGGAGTCTTCTGTCACGAGCGTGAGCACGCGGGCGTGGCGTTCGCCCTCCATAGGGAACGTCAGCAGCAGGTCGCTCTCTGAGGCACGAATGTTGACGAGGTCTGGATCAAGGCCCGTGACACCGATCGCGTCGATGACGCAGAAACTCTGGGCACTCGTTGTTCCCTCGAAGGCGATTCCCCGAGCCTCGCGCACGGCAGACGATGCCCCGTCGGCGCCAACGAGATAGCGGGCGGTGATCGTGCGTTCCGTCCCCGCGTCGTCGACGAGGCGAACGGCGACGCCGCCGTCGATCGTCTCGGCTCCGGCAAACGTCGTTCCCCATTCCACATCGTGCCCGTGATCGCGCAGCGCGTCACTGAGAATGCTCTCGTTGCGGCTCTGCTCGAGAATGTACAGCCGGGGGTACGCTGTCTGTCCTGCACCGATCGCACCGAACTCGACGGCGTTGAATGTCTGCCGCTCGTACCCGGGGCGCGCGCCCTCTGCCACACGCACCTCGCCCATCACCCGCTTGGCGAGCCCCAGCTGCTCATAGATCTCGAGCGAGCGTGCCTGAAGGGTGAGCGCTCGCGACTCCCGCGTCGGTTCGTGCTTGCCGTCGACGATGACGGCGTCGATGTTCAACTCTGCCAGCCAGGCGGCGAGCATGAGACCGGTCGGGCCGGCTCCGACCACGATGATGTCGGCGTCCATCACTCCACCGTACGCCCGCGCGACCCTCACGTGCAGCTTGCGGCATCCGCATGCCCTTGCCACACTTGTCTCACCTCGCATGTGCCGAATCGACGACGGGAGTCAAGTGGCCGAGCCATTCTCAGCGATTGATCCGGAGCTGTACGAGCCGCCGTTCGAGCAGCTGCGCGCTCAGCTGATCGATGCCGTCAGAAGCGGGCGCGCCGCCGCAGGCGAGAAGCTGCCGACCGTGCGCGGGCTCGCCACAGAGCTCCATCTCGCGGCCAACACCGTTGCCAAGGCGTACCGCGCTCTCGAAGAAGACGGTCTCATCGAGACACGCGGCCGCAGCGGATCGTTCGTCGCGGCGCAGGGCGACGCCACACAGCAGCGCCTGCAGCGCGCCGCGCACGACTACGCCCAGCTTGCGCACGAGCTGAAGGTGGATGCCGCGAGCGCCCTCGACTACGCGCGGGCGGCCCTCGGCATCCGTCCCTGACTCTGCCATTGAGAAAACTCTGCCATCGAAAGGCGCTGCCGTCGAAAAGCGTTACGACGTCGCAGCGCCCTCCCGAGTACGAAGGTCTTTGCGCAGAATCTTTCCCGAACTCGACTTTGGTATCGACTCGATGAACTCGACGCGCCGAATCTTCTTGTATGGAGCAACCCGCTCGGCGACGTAGGCCATCACATCGTCAGCCGTGACGTTCCCGTCGGCAGCGGGCACGACGAACGCCTTCGGAATCTCCTGGCCGTCATCGTCCTTCACTCCGATGACGGCAACGTCGGCAATTCCCGGGTGCCCGAGCAGCAGCGCCTCGAGCTCTGCGGGAGGCACCTGGTAACCGTGGTATTTGATGAGCTCCTTCACGCGGTCGACGATGGAGAACCATCCGCCCTCGCTCGCGGTGGCGACGTCGCCGGTGTGGAAGAAGTCGTCGTCGTCAATGGCGTGCGCCGTCTCGTCTGGCTTATTGAGGTACCCCATCATCACTTGCGGCCCCTTGATCCAGAGCTCACCAGGCGCCGTCTCGCCGTCGGCACCGAATTCGGTGATTTCACCGCCGCTGTCTGTGTCGACAAGCTTGCACACCGTGTTTGGAAGCAGTACGCCCATTGAGCTCAGCGGAATATCGTCACGCGCCACCGGCACTGCGTGTGTGACGGGGCTCGTCTCGGTAAGTCCGTAGCCCTGCATGACGCGGGCGTGAATGCGGTGCCCCGCGAGTTCTGCCGTTTCACCGTCAAGCGGCGCCGCCCCCGAGAAAACCGAGTGCACCGTCGAAATATCGTAGTTGTCGACGATCGGATGCTTCGCGAGAGCCACCGCGATCGGCGGCGCAATGAAGAGATACGTACACCCGTGCTCCTGAATGTTCGACAGAAACTCCTCAAGGTCGAACCGCGGCATTGTGACGAGGCTTGCGCGTTGCCGAAGCGCGAGGTTGAGCAGCACAGTCATGCCGTAGATGTGGAAGAACGGCAGAACGGCGAGCACCCGGTCGGTGTCGCGCAGATCGATGATCACCCGCGACTGCTCGACATTGGCGACGAGGTTGCGGTGACTGAGCTCCACTCCCTTCGGGGTTCCCGTCGTTCCCGACGAGTACGGCAGTACGGCGAGGTGTGTAGCTGGGTCGAGGGTGACCACAGGCGGGGTGCGCTGCTCGCTGAGCAGCTCACGCAGGTTCGGGTGACCGTCAGCGCCGTCGAGCACGATCACGTGATCGGCGGGGATGCCGCGGGCCTCAGCTGCCTCGGCTGCGGCGGCCAGCAGCGGGCTGACAGTGATGATCCACGTGGCCGCGGCATCCTGAATCTGACTCTCGATCTCGGTTGCCGTGTACAGCGAATTGAACGATGTCACCGCGGCGCCGAGACGAAGCACACCATGAAATGCCGTGGCAAACACCGGCACGTTCGGGCACAGAAGCCCGACAACAGTGTCGCTGTCGACTCCGCGCGCAGCGAGAGCGCCGGCGAACGCATCAATCTGGGCTTTCAGCGCCCCGTACGTCGTCTCGGCTCCGGTGGCCGGATCAATGAGGGCAACGCGGGCGGCATCCTCATTTGTCAGGTCACCGAAGAGATAGTCATAGACGCTGAGATCGGGAATCTCCACGTCGGGGAACGGGCTGTAGAACACGATGCTTCTCCTTTGAATCGTCGTGCGTGCTCCGGAGTGCCGGAAGGGGTTGCCGTCTATCTTCCCACTGGAGCGCGCTGCGCAATCGGATCTGCGCCACAGAAAAATCAGCGGCGCAGATCCGGAAGTGTCGCACAGGGGGAACTGTTGGCGTTCAGTTGCGCGTTCGCCCTGCTGGCTCGGCCTTGTTCACGAGGTCGCGCGAGTGGAGGATGTCACCGATAAAGAGGTCGTAGAGAAGCACACCGACAACACCGCCGATGAGCGGCCCGACGATCGGCACCCAGAAGTAGGCGCTGAATGAGCCATCGACGGTACCGGGTAGGGCGACGTCACCCCAGCCTGCCATCCATGCGAACAGCCGCGGCCCGAAGTCACGGGCTGGGTTGATGGCATACCCGGCGTTTGCACCGAACGACATACCGATCGCCGCTACGGCGAGGCCGATCAGAAGCGGGCCAAGCCCCGCTTTCACAGCAGCATTGCGCATGTCGATGATTGCCGCAACGAACATCACGAGGAATGCTGTGCCCACGATCTGGTCGGCAAGCGGAATCCACATGTTGCCGTCGAAATAGGGCGCAGGGAATGTCGCGAAGATTGAGAACGTGATGTTCCCGTCTGGATCCGTTCGGGCGACGCCCATGGCCTCGTTGAACGCATTGATCGCATCGAAGTACAACAGGTACACCAGCGCCGCACCGACGAACGCCCCGACAACCTGGGCAACGATGTACGGCACGACCTTCTTCCACGGAAACTTGCGTCGCACAGCAAACGCCAGCGTCACCGCGGGGTTGATGTGGGCGCCGCTCACTCCCCCGGCGACGTAGACGCCGAACGCCACAGCGAACGCCCATCCCCAGCCGATCAGCAGCCAGTCACCCGCACCGAGAAAAAACGATGTTGGGTCTTCGGTGCGCCCAGAACCCGGCAAACCGGCGACAGCCATGGCGACGACTCCGTCCCCGAAAGCGATCAGAACAAATGTTCCGAGAAATTCCGCGAGCACCTCCCCCCACGTGCCGTTCAGGCGCTTCAGGCCGCTGCCGTGTCGCAGCGCACCGCGCAGAGGTGTGATGTCACTCATGATGAGCCTCCTGGGTATCGACATCGATGTCTCTACTTCCGAGGGTCTCGTGTACAACGGGGCTCTCATTTTGCACAGTACGCCCGCGTTGCGGGGCGCACAAGAGCACAGCAACGCACGGCACGCGCTGCACGGGCAGGCGTGCGCGCCCGATGGGCTGAGTGGTCGTCAGCGCACTGCCGAGTAGCGCAGCTCCGGCCGACCGGCCTGGCCGTAACGGGGAGTCACTGTCGCACGCCCAATCTCCGTGAGAAACTCAAGGTAGCGTCGCGCACTCACTCGCGAGAGACCCGTTGTTTCAGCGATTTCAGCGGCGGATGCCGAGTCCGGCTCATTGGCAAGGGCGGAAGCCACCTTCTCGAGCGTCGACTTGCCGATCCCTTTTGGCAGCGTCGCCTGCGGCAGATTCACGCGCCCACCGTGCATGAACACGTCGATTGACGACTGATCGATCGTCGCACGCGGTTGCGTATCGAGCTGGCGCCTTGTGCGCGCGAACTCAGCCAGCGCGTCCCGCAGCATCCCCGCGCTGAAGGGCTTCACTAGGTAGCGGAAAGCACCGCCCAGCTTGGCTCTTCGCACACTGTCAAGATCGCGGGCTGCGGTGACGGCGATCACGTCGATGTCTCGTGTCGTGTCGTCCGCACGCAATTCGGCGAGAACGTCGAGCCCTCCGATATCGGGTAGGTACAGATCGAGCACAATGAGGTTGGGCCTCAGCGATCGCGCCTGGCGAAGCGCCTGTGATCCCGAGTGCGCTGCTGCGACGACGGTGAACTCGGCGAGCGACTCGATAAAGCGTTTGTGAATTTCTGCAACAGCGAAGTCATCGTCCACGACAAGCACAGTGAACGGAGTCACGAGACGCTCCCCTGTAGTGCCGCCAGCGTGTTCACGTTGGCGAGCACGGCAGTGAATGTCGAGCCCCCGCCCGGCTCAGCGGCCACGGTGACGTCTCCACCGCGTCGGCGGGAAATTCGGCGAACGAGCGCAAGCCCGATGCCTCGACGACCGTTCGCCGAGGTCTTTGTCGACACTCCGGTATCGAAGATGCGCTGTGCCAACTCATCGGGAACACCTTCGCCGTCATCGCTCACGACAACGACACAGCCCGAATCGTCTCGGATGCTGACGTTCACAGTTCCGCCCAGGTCGCAGGCGTCAAATGCGTTCTCAATGAGGTTACCGACCACCGTCAACACGTCGATGCGGGCATCCATGCTTTCCGAGAGGTCGCGCAGCGAGCTCTGCGGATCGATGTCGAGTACGATCGCCCGTTCGCGCGCCCGGGCATCGAGCGAGATGAGCAGCGCGCCCACTTCAAGATCGACAATCCCCGGGTGAGCGCTGTCGCCGTTCAACGTGCCGCCGCCGTTTGTGCGCTCGATGATTGCGACGGCCTCGTCTGTGTGACCCAGCTCGATGAGCCCTGAGATCACGTGCAGCTGGTTTGAGAACTCGTGTGCCTGTGCCCGCAGCCCCTCGGCCAGACTCTGCACGCCCTCAAGCTCTCGCAGCATCTCGTGCAGGTGCGTATGGTCGCGCAGAATGAGCACGCTTGCCGTCGGCCCGCTGGGCACGCTGACCCGGTCGCTGTGCGCGATCAGCACACGGTGCCCGGCCAAGATGAGTCGCTCGTCGACGTCACCCTCATCGACAAGTTCGAGCACCGCGGTTTCCAGCACATCGACGGCTGCCCTGCCAACGTAGTGTTCGTCGTCGAGATCGAGCAGGCGCCTCGCTTCATCGTTGATGAGGGCGATGCGCTGCCGATCATCAACGGCGACGATCCCTTCGCGGATGCCGTGAAGCATCGCGTCCCTGGTTTCGAGCAGCGCCGCGATCTCTTCCGGCTCGAGCGAGTAGATACGTCGTCTGATCACCCGCGTCGCCCACGCCGAACCGAGCACACCGAGCCCGGCCGCGATCGAGAGCACGATCACGAGCTGCAGGGTATCGGCGACGAGAGCCTCGTCGAGCATCGACTCAAGCATGCCGACAGAGACGGTTCCGATCACCTCGTCGCGGTGAAACACCGGCACCTTCACCCGCCACGACTCCCCCAGCGTTCCCGTCTGCGTTCCGACATACATCCCACCAGACAGGGGAACGGACGGGTCTGTCGATACCCGCTTGCCGATTCGGCTTTCGTTGGGGTGCGAGTATCGGATGCCGTCAGCATCCGTCACGACGACGTAGGTGACGTTCGATGCCTGACGAATCACCTCGGCGATCGGCTGAATCGTCTCGGCCGGGTCTTCGTCGTCGAAGGCATTGAGAATCGCAGGCATCGACGCGATGGACTCGGCAACGGAGATCATGCGGTTCTTATAAGCCTCGCGCAGTTCTCGCTCTTGAAACCACGACGATGCCACGCCGGCCGTCACCACGGTGACGAGCACGATCGACACCTGCAGCACAAGCAGCTGCACTCGTAGCGACATTGGCCGAGTCATTGCAACATTGTCGCATCGGCCGGGCACGCGAACCCACCGGCATCCGTGACCACAATGACCACAATGCACTCAATGACCGGATGCTTTCGCCATGCCCCGTTTCGCCCCTAGTGTCACTGCCAGCCCTCTGCACCGAGGGCACGCATCACTCAATGAGGAGGATCACGTTCCCATGGCACACAGCCGAAATCGACGTCGATGGGGTATCGGCGTCACAGCGATCACAGCAGTTGCGTCACTCGCACTCACGGGGTGCTCCGCGCAGGCGGGTGGGGGCGGAGGCGACTCAGCCGACGGCCCATCGAGTGTCGACATCATTGTTCCCGCTGACCCGGGTGGCGGCTGGGACCAGACCGGCCGCACCATGCAGCAGGTGCTGACCCAGGAGAAGATCGTCGACGACGCCCCGGTCACCAACATCGGAGGGGCGGGCGGAACTGTCGGGCTCGCCTCGCTTGCTACCGAGAAGAACCCCTACACGCTGTTCGTGACGGGGCTGGTCATGGTCGGCGCGGTTGAAACGAACGAATCGGCGACGCGCATCGAAGACACGACGCCCATCGCGAAGCTCACCGAAGAGGCACTCGTCGTCGTCGTTCCCGCTGACTCGAAGTACAAGACACTCGAAGATCTCGTCGAAGACGTCGTGAAGAACAAGAAGGATGTCACGATTACCGGCGGATCGGCCGGCGGTGCCGATCATATTCTGGCCGGCCAGCTGCTCGCCGCCGCGGGTGTCGCTCCGGAAGACACCAACTCAACGCTCAACTACATCGCCAACTCCGGTGGCGGAGAGGCTGTGACGATGCTTCTCGGCAACAACGTCTCGGCCGGAATCTCTGGCGTTGCCGAGTTCTCTGAGCACATCGAGTCAGGCAGTCTGCGTGCACTCGCCGTTTCGTCCCCCGAGCGTTCAGAGTTGCTTCCCGACACCCCGACGATCGTCGAGGCCGGCTACGACGTCGAGCTGACAAACTGGCGCGGAGTCCTCGCTCCAGGAGACATTTCCGACGACGAACGCGACGCCCTTGTCGACATCGTGACGCAGATGTACGAAACGGGCGTCTGGAAAGACGAGCTCGAGAAGAAGGGCTGGGCCGACGCGTTCATGGCTGGCGACGAGTTCGATGATTTCATCACAGCTGACATCGAGTCTGTCACCAAGACGCTCAAGAACATTGGGCTGATCTAGCATCATGTCTGTGCAGCACGATGGGGCTCCCGCTACAGAGCGGGAGCCCCGCACAGTCGCAGCACGGCCGGCCAACACGATCGGCGAGATCGTCTTCGCCGTGTCGTGCGTGGCGATCGGCATCGTCGCCCTCGTCGTCGCGAGTCAGATTCACGTGCCCCCGACAGCAAACACGGTCGGCCCGCAGGTGTTTCCGTACATCGTCGGAGGTGCTCTGACGCTTGTGGGAGTCGCGACGCTCATCGCCGTTTTCTTCGGCGCGCGGGGCGAAGCAGAAGACAGCGAGGATGCTGATGCGGCGAAGGGAACGGACTGGCTCACCGTTGCGAAGCTCGTCGTCTTCTTTCTCGCCCACGCATTTCTCATCGATTACATCGGCTGGCCGTTCGCCGCTGCGCTGCTCTTCTTCGGCGCGGCGTGGGCACTTGGGGCGAAGTCGCTCTGGCGTGCAGCCGTCGCCGGGGTGGTGCTCGGCATCCTGATCGAACTCGCCTTCGGCGTCGGTCTTGGGCTCTCGCTTCCGGCCGGGCCGCTTCTGAATTGGATACCGATCTTCAATGGATAGCATCGACCTTCTGCTGAACGGGTTCGCGACAGCCCTTCAGCCTCAGTACCTACTGTTCGCGCTGCTCGGAGTGCTCGTGGGAACCGCCGTCGGCGTGTTGCCCGGCATTGGCCCGGCCATGACGGTTGCGCTGCTGCTTCCCCTCACGTACACGCTCGACCCGACGGCGGCGATGATCGCGTTCGCGGGCATCTATTACGGCGGCATGTACGGAGGCTCGACGACGTCAATTCTGCTGAATACCCCGGGCGAATCAGCATCGATTGTGACGGCGCTCGAGGGTCATAAGATGGCAAAGCTCGGGCGAGGGGCCGCCGCTCTCGCGACGGCGGCAATCGGATCGTTCATCGCGGGAACCCTCGCGACGATCGCCCTCACGTTTGTTGCACCTTTTCTCGCTGATTGGGCCGTCTCGTTGAGGCCAAACGACTACTTCGCACTCATGATCGTCGCCTTTGTCACGGTTGGTGCGCTTCTCGGGTCGTCGCCGATGCGCGGCATCATCTCGCTCATGGGCGGACTGCTGCTCGGGCTCGTCGGCACCGACGTGACGAGCGGCCAGCAGCGGTTCACTTTCGGCGCTCCCGTGCTCGCAGACGGGGTGTCTGTCGTGATCGTTGCCGTCGCGCTCTTCGCCGTGGGCGAGACGCTGTACGTCGCATCGCGGCTGCGTCGCGGCCCCGTCTCTGTGGTTCCGATCACGAGCGGCTGGCGCACCTGGATGTCACGTGACGACTGGAAGCGGTCGTGGAAGCCGTGGCTTCGCGGATCGGCTATCGGGTTTCCGATCGGCACTGTTCCAGCGGGTGGCGCCGACGTCGCGACGTTCCTGTCGTATGCGGCGGAGCGCAAGCTCTCGAAGCGCAAGGATCAGTTCGGTAAGGGTGCGATCGAGGGCGTCGCCGGGCCGGAGGCGGCGAACAATGCAGCTGCTGCCGGCGTGCTCGTGCCTCTTCTGACGCTCGGGCTGCCAACGACAGCCACGGCCGCAATCATGATCTCGGCACTGCAGACCTACGGCATCCGCCCTGGCCCCCTGCTGTTCGACAGCCAGCCTGCGCTGGTGTGGGCGCTCATCGCGAGCCTGTACATCGGCAACCTCGTGCTCGTCGTGCTCAACCTGCCGCTCGTGGGAATGTGGGTGAAGCTGCTGCAGATTCCGCGGCACTACCTCTATGCGGGCATCCTGGTGTTCGCCGGGTTTGGTGCCTACGCGAACAAATTTAACTACCGCGAAGTCATCATTCTGCTCGTGCTCGGCGTTGCCGGCTTCTTCATGCGCCGCTACGGCTACCCCGTCGCGCCGCTGGTGATCGGCATGATCCTCGGTCCGATGGCAGAGGAGCAACTGCGCAAGTCACTCATGATCAGTCAGGGCGACCCGATCTACCTTGTCACGAGTCCGTTCGCGATCGGCGCGTACGCGTTCCTGCTTCTCGTGATGATCGCCGGCCTGTGGCTGCGTCATCGCCAGTCAAAGCTCGAGGCTCGTCTCGCAGCAGAAGATCTGGCCACCAGGGAACGCGAGGCGATCTCGGTTGACGCGCAGGTCACCGAGGGGTCACACCGTTCCGGCCCCCAGGAGGAGTGACCACGCCCGGGTGAGTCAGGGCACAGTGGGCGGATGCTGCGTCAGCGGCATCCGCCCTTTTTCTCCATCCGCGATTAGAGAGCCCCGCGCACGCGATACCGACCGCAGGTGAATGCACGATTGCGCACGACATCGATGATCTCGAGGTCGAGGGCTCGAGGCAGAAGCGGAGCGCCCGCGCCAAGTGTGACAGGCGCATACTGCACCCAGACTTCGTCCAGAAGACCCGCATCGGCGAACTGCCCAGCGAGTTCGCCTCCGCCCATGACCCAGAGGTCTTTGCCCGGCACGGCAGCCGTCATCTCGGCGTGCACGGGACGAACATCGCCCTGAACAATGCGCACATCGGCACCCTCTGTCACCGGAAGAGCCCGATGCGTGAAGACCCACGTCGGCCGCGTGTAGGGCCATCCGTCGTCGTCTTCTTCAGCGTGAATCGACTCGTACGTCGTCGCGCCCATGGCGATGGCGCCCATGCTGTCGATGAACGCGGGGTACGCCATCGGGCCCTCGAGATCGATATCTTGTTTCAGCAGCCAGTCAAGTGAGTTCTCGGGAGTCGCGATAAACCCGTCAAGGCTCGATGCCGTGTAGTAGTGGGTAGTCATGTGGCTGATGCTACGTCCAGCAGCCAACGCCTGGGCAGTGTCAGTGTTCGGCTACCCGGGTTCCCTGGTGGAATCGCAGACGCGGCTCGCTTGAGCTGAGATCCCAGATTGACGAGTGCCGGCTGAAGACGTCGCCTTCCCGCACAATGGCGTATGTCACGAGCACGTTGTGTGGCGCAAGCTCTGTGAACTGCCATTCAGCGGTCTGCGGCGATTCACCGCGCGTTTCGTCAGCGAGCATGGCGAGAATCTCGTCGCGCGTCCACAGCCGACCCGAGCGCCCGATCTCGGCAAAGTCATCGTGCAGCAGGGCGTCTACCCGGGCAGCGTCGCCGCGCACTTCCGGCGATTGCAGTGCTATCTCGGCATGCTGTATTTGCCTCAACCATTCGCGAGATGCCCGCATCATGAAAGCCCAAGTGCAATCTGTGCGTCCTCAATCAGCGGTCGCAATGATGAGTGCCATCGAGGCAGATCTTGCGAGAGCGTGAGCCACGTCTGTTCTCGGTCTACTTCATCATATTGATGAATAATGAAGTTGCGATTGGCAATGGCAAGCGACCAATCCACCCCATCGGGCGCGAGCAGTTCGAGGCGAGAGAGCCTCTTTGCGGCTTCGCCCAACTTCATCATCAGCGAATCGCCTGCCTCCTGCAAGAGCTCGTCTCGCATATAGGCCTCTCGACCGTGCCGCACAATTTCGGCGACCCGCTGCAGCCATGCATGTATGTGAAGTACTTCCTTCGACACGGCACGATTGATCACAGGAGCACTGCTTCTTCGCGAATATCGTTATCCAAATGCGGCTTCAGACCCCCGTACGACACGAGGTCCACCTTGCGCCCCAGGATCTGCTCAATCAGCTGCTTGAACTGAACGAAAGCGAACGACGACGTTCCCGTCGGTGCTTGAACGAGGAGGTCGATATCCGACCCACTCTCGGCTTCGCCGCGGGCGGTCGACCCAAACACCGCAAGACTGCTGTATCCGCGCTCTTCGGCCACGGTCTTGAGAATCTCCGCAGCAGACTCAAGAAGCATCTCCGGGTGCACAGAGCCGAGATCCGGTGCGAACTTCAGCTGCTGACTCACTGCAGGTTGAGTGATTCCCAGCACATCGGCGATACGCCGCTGCGTCATTCCGGTCGCGATCATCGCTCGCAATGCAATCACGCGGCGAAGGCGTGAAATCCCTTCACTCCGCTGTGCGTTGAAGTACTCGTCGACCAGTTGCATAAGGACATCTTATCAACAAGGTGGGTGCCGTACCCACGAAACTCTGCCGCACTTACGAGACACAGGCTGCCTTGCACCTCGGCACCCCGAGTCTCTCAGCTCGGCGCAATCTCAGGTCAGCCGTTTCCGTTCGAGCAGGTCTCGTCCGCCGCCGTCTGACCCTTCACGCTGTCGGGCAGCTCGACGGGGCCGTCTGTGGAGGGCGGAGCGGTCGCATCATCCTCGGGGGGCGTTGTCTCGCCATCGTCCGCAGGAGGTTCGGTGGAGTCCCCGTCCTTCGGCACAGCGCCGTATTCACCGGTACCACCCGTGATGGACAGGCTGCGGTCTGCCTTCACCGCGTCGAGCAAGGCTGCGGCATCCGCCTCAACCGGAATCTCGCCCTCCTGACCATTGAGCATTCCCGAGCCGGTGGGATACTTCACGAACGTGATGTTCTCGGTAGGCATGCCCTTGAGCGCCAACGCAATCGACACCATGGTGTTGGGATTGCTGAGCTCGTTCGACAGCGTCATGTTGTCGGCAGCGACATTTGCCAGGTTGTAGAGCTTGACCGGGTTGGAGAGCGTCTCCCCAGACAGAATCTTGCGCATGAGCGCCGACATGTATACCTGTTGGTTGCTGATGCGGCCGAGATCAGAGCCGTCGCCGACGCCGTAGCGCGTACGCAGAAACTGCAGCGCCGTCTCGCCCTTCAGCGTGACGTCGCCCGCCGGCAGATCAAGATTGGTCTTCGGATCGACGATGGGCTCACTCAAGCACACCTCGACGCCGCCGATCGCATTGGCCATGGCCGTGACGCCATTGAACTGAATGGCGCCGGCGTAGTGCACGGTCAGCCCGGTAAGTTCTTGCACTGTCGCTGCCGTACAGCCGAGACCGCCGTGCTTCAGTGTGGTGTTCACCTTCTGGATGCCGGCTGGAGGCTGCTCGCCCTCGGGAACAGTGCCGTCTTCGTCTTGTGGGTACGGGCACGCCGGAACGTCAACGAAGGTATCGCGTGGAATCGAAATGGCCGTCGCATTCGAGTGGTCTTCTGAGATGTGCACGAGGATCGTGACGTCATTGAGCTGCCCCGTGAGCTGCTTCGGATCGCCGAAGCCGTCGCCTTGCCCCTCGCGGCTGTCGCTGCCGACAAGCAGAAGGTTGAAGCCGCCCTCGATCGCGTTGACGTCGGGGACCGGCTGCCCGGAATTTCCCGGAAGCGACACTCCCCCGCGATCGAGCCGGCCGAAGATGTCGGCGACGCCCCACGCGGCAACGCCGACAACGGTCAACGCCAGCACCGCCACCGACGCGATGGCCACCTTCAGCGTCGTCCGCAGGCCGCTGCGACGCGGCTGACGGCCATGGCGCACCGGCGCTTCATTCGCGTCGCGCCGACTCATGGCAGCATCCTTCGGCTGATTTTGAGCATGGTGGGGAACACTACCCGCCTGAGTCTGGGAGATTCACAGCGTCCGCTGGGAGCCGCCTGTTCACGATGCCGAGGCCCGAGATGATTCCGCCCGCCACGAGCATGATCGCCGTCGCCGCCATCGCTCGCCGGTAACCGTCGATATCGAGGGTGCCGCCGATGATCAGGGCGGCACACGCGACGCTCACGAGTCCCGCAACGCGCGAGACAGCATTGTTCACTGCCGAGGCTATTCCCGCTCGAGCCGGTTCGATGGCCCCGAGAATGGCACTCGTCAGCGGGGCGACGGTGATCGAGAGACCGAGGCCGAAGATCAGAAGTCCGGGGAGTAGCTGCAGCCAATAGTTGATGTCGGGCGCGACCATGAGCATCAACGCAAACCCGAGCCCTGCGACAATCGGGCCGACACTCATGAAGAAGCGCGGACCGAACCGGCTGGCCAGATCTCCCATGCGACCGGAAAGCGCAAGCATCACGAGCGTCGGCGGCATGAGCGCGACACCGGCGAGGGTTGCGGCGAATCCGGCGACCTGCTGCAGGTAGATGACGATCACGAACGTGCCGAAGCTCAGCGCGCCGTAGACGAACACCGTCGCCACGTTGCCGACCCAGAAGTTGCGTGCGCGAAAGAGGCTCAGCGGAAGCATCGGCGCCCTCGACTTCGCCTGCCAGATGATGAAGGCGATGGATGCCGCGATGCCGACCACGAGCGGAATGAAGACGATCGGGCTCACCCAGCCGAACCGCTGCTGCTCGATGAGCGCGAACACGAGACCGCCGAGCCCCGCAGCTCCGAGCACGGCGCCGAGAATGTCGACGCGCGTTGCAGCCTCGGGGCGCGGCTGTCGCGGCATCCGCACCATGAGCACAAGAGTCACGACGATGGGAAGAACGTTGATGCCGAAGATCAGACGCCAACTGACGAGGTCGACGAGCCCGCCGCCGAGCAGCGGGCCGATGATCATGGCTGTTCCGGTCCACGCCGTCCATGTGCCGATCGCTCGGCCGCGTTCGTTGTCGTCGAATGTCGACGTGATGATCGCAAGTGAGCTCGGAACGAGCAGCGCGGCGGCGATGCCCTGCAGAGCGCGAGCGACGATCAACAGGGATGCTGTCGGCGCGACCGCGCACAGCAGCGACGTGATGCCGAACCAGATGAGTCCCGCGGTGAGCACGCGACCGCGGCCGAACGAGTCAGACAACGAACCGGCGAGCAGAATGAACGCGCCGAGCGTGAGCATGTACGAATCGACGACCCATTGCTGCACGGCGAGGCCGCCGCCGAACTCGTTCTCAATTGCCGGCAGCGCAACGTTGACGATCGAGCCGTCGAGAAACGACACGAACGAAGCGAGGATCGCCACGACGAGTACGAGCTTCTTTGCGCGCGGGCCTGGCGCGACAGCATCCATGATTTCGATTATGCCCCGGCGACCAGACGGAGTCGAGAGAAGAGCCGCGTCAGCACTGCGCTGACCGCGAACTCACCCGATCAGTTCGTTCCAGGGAACGGGCGTTGTCTCGCCCGATGTCCAGTCTCGTCGCAATCGCGAATACGCGACGGAGGCCACAGGATCGGCCCCGTGTACGGGCCATGCTTCACGGTAGTAGGCCTCGAGCACCCAGCCTGCTCGAGCGAAGACGCGGCGCATCGCCGCGTTGTCTTCGCGCGTCTGCCCCTCGAACCGCGTTACGCCGGGCATGCTTGTGAACACCAGCTCAGTCATGGCGCGCAGCACCGGCACTCCGAACCCACGCTCACGAAACTCGCTGCTCAGGCGCAGGTCGAACAGCGGCGCAAACTCCGAAAGATCTTCGAGCCGGGCGAACCCGATCCGCCCTGCGTCGGAGTGGTCGATCCAGTACGAGTCGTTGTCCTCGTCACGGTACGCACCGTCGTCGATGCCGCGCATGACGCTTTCTCGCGTGGGCTGCGTGTTCATGTGGAAAGGGAAATCGTTCCCCGTCATGAAATCGATCAGTGCGTCGCGATCGTTGCCGGTCGGATCCAGTCTCGTCAGTGAGATACCCATACGATCACCGTAACGGGCGTGTCTGGAACAGCATCCGGGAATTCAGCCGGCGAGAGAGTCCACGCGTTCAGGCCCGGGATGCCGTCGAACGCCGCATCGGACGAGGCAATCGTCTCGATGCGTACGCCAGCGCCGTGGCGGCGTGCACGGCATCGCATGCCTGCACACATCTGGCCGTGCCTGCACACACATCTGGCCGTGCCTGCACACACATCTGGCCGTGCCTGCACACACCTGGCGGTCAGCATCCACGCCTCCCAAAAGTCCCATTGACCGCGGGCCACTTTCTGCTGGAAAAACTCGAGCTGAAGTAGCAGAAAATGGCCCGCGATGGCCGGGAGCAGACTGGGCGCGACGGTGGGCACCTGGCAGTGCGTCAGATGGGGCAGCCAGAGCGTCAGATGGGGCAGCCAGAGCGTTAGATGACGTCGTTGCTCCACGGGTCGAGGGTGCCGAAGCGATGCATCGTAATCGAGATCGACTGCTCACGCAGGAACGGCAGCATCTCCACACGGCCGGACTGCGTCACGGGGCCGGCATAGATGGCGAGGTCGGGGTCGCCCTCCACGGCGTCGGCAAGCTCGCGGTGAAGAGCAGCGCGCCGCTCGGCATCCGACCCCACAAGGCGCACACGTGGAACACGCGACCCATCCGCCTCACCGGCACGAACCGGCGGATGCGCCGTGCGCTGCACCCACTCGGCATCGGACTCCACGGTGACCGGGACGCCCAGCCCATCGAGAACCCGCAGCACCGCTGTCGGCAGCGCAGCTGCGGTGCTCACCGTCACCCGCGACCTGGCGCGAACCCCTGCGACGACGACACGCAGCACCTCGCTGAGCGCAGCGTCGACTGTTGCGCGGATCGCGACGGGCATCGCGCGGTAGCGCAGGAGGTTGCGCTCCACATCGAGCCCCGTTGCCTCCGTCACTTCGCCGTACTCGTTCGCCCAGGCCACGGCGTCCGAGAGCGCACTGCGACGCAGCACATCGAACTGCTCGTACTCCATCGACGGCTGCGCCGACTCAATCAGGCGCGTGATGCGCGAGTCGAGACCGCGCAGGTGAAGTGTCGAGCTGGAGCTTCCGCGCGCCGGACGCCACGACCCCAAGCCATACAGGTAACTCGGGCCGCCCGCCTTCGTACCCGCTCCGACCGATGAGCGCTTCCACCCGCCAAACGGCTGACGCTGCACGATGGCGCCGGTGATGCCTCGGTTGACGTACAGGTTGCCGGCCTCAACACCGGCGAGCCATTCAGCAAGATCGTTCGGATCCTGGGTATGCAACCCCGAGGTGAGGCCGTACTCGATCGCATTGACGTAGCGAATCGCATCGTCGAGGGTTCGGGCGTGCATGACACCGAGCACGGGCCCGAAGAACTCGGTGAGGTGAAAGTACGACCCCGCCTTCACACCGGTGCGGATGCCGGGAGACCACAGCTGCCCCGACCGGTCGAGGCGCTTCGGCTCGACGAGCCACTCTTCACCGACGCCGAGTTCGGTGAGGGCGTGAAGCAGCTTGCCCTCTGCGGGTTCGATGATCGGCCCCATCTGTGCGCTCGGGTCTGAGGGGTACCCGACGCGCAGCGACATGGCGGCATCCACGAGCTGGCGGTGGAACCGCTCTGACTTGGCAGCCGAACCGACGAGAATCACCAGACTGGATGCCGAGCATTTCTGCCCCGCGTGACCGAAAGCGCTCTTTACGAGATCGGCCGCCGCGAGGTCCATGTCTGCGCTCGGCATCACCACGAGTGCGTTCTTGCCGCTCGTCTCGGCCAGCAGCGGCAGCGTCGGTTTCCACGAGCGGAACAGTTTGGCGGTGTCCCACGCACCGGTCAGAATCACACGATCGACCGCGTCGTGCGAGATGAGCTGTTTGCCGAGCTCGCCCTCCTCGATGGAAACATAGGCGAGCAACTCGCGGGGAACACCGGCCTCCCACAGCGCTTCCACCATGACCGCGGCGGTCCGCTCGGCCTGCGGTGCGGGCTTGATGATCACGCCGGCGCCCGACGCGAGCCCGGCGAGCACCCCTCCGGTCGGAATGGCGAGGGGGAAGTTCCACGGCGGCGTCACGACGATGAGCTTCGACGGCTCGAAGACGGCGCCCTGCACGCGGTCGAGCTGGCGTGCCTGCGCGCCGTAGTAGTGGGCGAAGTCGACTGCCTCGCTCACCTCGGGGTCTCCCTCGGCGATGGTCTTGCCCGTCTCAGAGCCCATCACTTCGAGAAGACTGTCGCGGTGCGCGGACAGCGCATCGCCGGCACGCTCGATGACGGCACCGCGCTCGGCACCCGATTTCGCGCCCCACTCGGCACCTGCGGTTCGCACCGTCTCGATGATGCGCTCCAGCTCAGAAGCATCCGTCACCGTGTTTGCCTGAACATTGTCGATGCCGAGACGCGATGCCTCCATGCGGGCAATGATCTCCCGGCCCCACTCGCGGTTCGCCGGGAGTGCCGGGTCGGTATCTGGGGTGTTGTGAAATCCGGGCATTCCGGCGTCGCTGCGCGTGACGGCGTCGAATCGTCCGGTGAAGACGCGTGTTGTGTCGAAGGGCCCCGGCTTGTCGCCGGCTGGTCGGCCCAGATGAAGCACCTGCTGCGTGAGCCCGTCGTCTGCCTGCTCAGTCGTGACTCCAGCGGCGAGGTCAGCAGAGAGATCAGCGGTTGTGGATGCCGCGGGCTCGACGCCCTCGGCTGAGGCGTCTGCCGACACTTCGCCCGCGAGCGTCCATTCTGTCTGCCTGTTCTGCGTTCGGTTAGGCTCGGGAGGCGCGCCGCCGTCACGCCCCAGCTCCTCGATCGACGCGAGAAAGCGCTTCGTCTCCCGCTCGAGCAGCGTGTTGTTCTCGTGCAGCTCGTAGACGACAGACATGAAGTTCTCTGTCGACGCGTTCTCTTCCAACCGGCGGATGAGGTACGAAATGGCGACGTCGAACTCATGCGGGTTGACGACGGGCGTGTAGAGAAGCAGGTTGCCTACCACCCTTCGCACGGCTTTCGCCTGCCCGGTGGCCATGCCGAGAAGCATCTCGAAGTCAACGGCATCCGACACGCCGCGCTGCTTCGCAAGAAGCCACGCGTACGCGACATCGAAGAGGTTGTGCCCGGCGACGCCGACCCTGACGGCATCTGTGTTCTCTGGGGTCATCGACCACTCGAGCACGCGCTTGTAGTTCGCGTCGGTGTCTTGCTTCGACGAGTACGGCGCCGCGGGCCAGCCGTGAACCTGCGCGTCGACGTTCTCCATCGGAATGTTCGCGCCCTTCACGAGGCGCACCTTGATGGGGGCTCCGCCACCGCTGCGGCGCACGCGAGCCCAGGCTGTGAGCTGCTGCATGGCAGAGAGAGCGTCGGGCAGATAGGCCTGCAGCACGATGCCTGCCTCAAGGTACTTCAGATCATCGTGCTCGAGCACGTGCGTGAAGACCGCGATCGTGAGGTCGAGATCGCGATACTCCTCCATATCGAGGTTGATGAATTTGCGATGGCCGCGCTTCTCAGCTTCGGCCGCCACCTGATAGAGCGGAATGAGCTTCTCGACGACGTGCTCGACGGCCTCGTCGAACGCCCACATCGACAGCTGCGACACAATCGACGACACCTTGATCGACACATAGTCGACATCGTCACGCTCGAGCAGCCGCAGCGTTCCGTCGAAGCGACGCTGCGCCTCCTTCTCGCCAAGCACAGCCTCTCCCAGCAGGTTGAGGTTGAGCCGAGAACCGTCTGCGCGCAGCTGGGCAATAGCCGGACCGAGCCTCTCTGGGGTGGCGTCGACAACGAGGTGACCAACCATCTCACGCAGCACTCGGCGAGAGATCGGAATGACGATGCCGGGAATCACCGGGCCAAGAACTCCCCCGCACGCGATCGCCGCGCGCATGTACCAGGGCAGAAACTGTGGTGTCAGTTTCGCCACCTTCTGCAGCCCGTACCCCGCGACAAAGAGGTCCTCGGGCCGCATCACACCATCAACGAAGCCAACCGTGAAGGGCAACCCGTTGGGGTCTTTCAACACACCGGCCAGCCGTTCAGCAGCGGGGTCCGTCGGGTAGTCCGCGCTTTCGCGGACCCACGTGTGCGCCAACTGCACCGCTTCGCGAGCGAGGTCCTGTCGCAGAGTCTGCGTTGATGCCTGTGCCATGCCCCGAGACTATTACGCCATCGCGCGAGTTGCGCTGAGCAGTGGCGCGGTTCGCGCGCCGCAGCGTCCACCACCTCGGAGAATGTGCACAGGTACGGACAACGTGCAACCGCACACCCCTGCACGTTGTCCGTGACCATGCACAATGCGTGACGGCATCCGGGATTCATCACCAAACCCATGGAGTCTGCGACAATATTCACCAGATTTGCTTCATGAAACTGGAGGCCGCGGATGCTGGATATGCGACGGTTGCGCGTGCTTCACGAGCTGAAGCAGCGTGGCACCCTCTCGGCCGTGGCAGACGCCCTCGCCTACAGTCCTTCTGCCGTGTCGCAGCAGCTTGCGCAGCTGGAGCGCGAGGCCGGCGTTCCCCTCGTGACGAAGGCGGGACGCCGTGTTGCATTGACGCCACAGGGCGAGGTGCTCGCCGCGCACGCTGCCACTCTGCTCGACGGACTCGAGGCCGCAGAGTCGGCTGTGTCTCAGACGCTCGCGTCCGTGTCGGGCACCGTGAGGCTCGCCGTCTTTCAGTCGGCGGCGCACGCGATCATTCCGCGCGCGATCAGCCTCGTCGCCGAGCAGCATCCGCAATTGCGCGTGATCACCGTCGAACGGGAGCCAGACGAAGCGCTGTTCGAAGTGGCCGCCCGCGACTTCGATCTCGTCATCGCCGAGCAATACCCGGGGCACACGCGGGCGCTCCGCACCGATCTCGACCGCGTGCGGCTCGGGCACGACGCGATTCGGCTGGCGATGCCGCCAATACCGGATGCCGTCGACACATCGATCGCCACGGTCGACGACTTCGCGGCATCCGTTCGCACGCTCCCCTGGGTGATGGAGCCGCAGGGCACGGCGTCGCGGAGCTGGGCGCTGCAGCTGTGCCGCCACGCGGGATTCGAGCCGGATGTGCGGTTCGAAACCGCCGACCTTATGGCGCACATTCGCCTGATCCGCAGCGGCAACGCCGTGGGGCTGCTCCCCGATCTGGTGTGGGCAGGCGAGGCTCCGTCCGTGAATCTGCACGAGTTGCCGGGCAATCCGCAGCGGGAGGTCTTCACCTCGGCCCGGCCCGCCAACGCGTCGCGCCCAGGGGTGCTCGCCGTGCGCGCTGCCCTGGCCGAAGCCGTCGCCGAGATCGCGCCCTGAGCACCGTCACGGCGCAGTTCGCAAGCGTTCTCCCTGAGTCCTCTGCGCTCCCGATTTTGCAGGGTGCTCCACGCTCGACAATCGTTGCCTGCCCGCCGCGCATCACGTGCAGCCACGAACTGACGAAGGCCGAAAATGTCTTGCCTGCACAATTCGTAAGCGCTTACAGTAGACGAGGAATACGTACCGACGACAAGGAGGTCGGCGCATCGTGCAGGGCACCGAAAGTCAAGATCATCAGGCCCAACATCCAGGTGGTGTCGAGGGCCTCGCCAGCATCCGCAACACCGTGACACGCTCAATCAGTCCGGAGAACCGCGACGGGGCTCCAAGTGGCGGCGGGAGCGCTATCGAGGGGACTGGAGCCAACTTCGCTCGAGAGCTCGGCCCGGGTTGGAAAGTATCCCCGAACATCGTTGTAGAGCCGGGAACAACTGCCGAGATCGCCGATGTCAACGGCGCTGGCACAATTCGCCACATCTGGATGACGACCGGCCACGAGGCGTGGCGCGAGATGGTGCTCCGGATGTACTGGGACAGTGACCAGCAACCTGCTGTGGAGACACCGCTTGGAGACTTCTTTGGGCAAGGGTGGGCACAATATGCCCACCTCAGTTCAATCCCCGTGACGGTCGCGCCGAATGGCGGTCTCAATTCGTATTGGCCGATGCCGTTTCATTCACGGGCGCGGGTCACTGTGGAAAACCTCAGCGACACCCCGCAGAACCTGTATTACGAGATCACCTACGACGAGGGCAGACCACCCGGCTCGAACGGGTGGTTTCACGCGCATTGGCACCGAAGCAATCCACTCACCAGCGGAGCTGAACACGTATTGCTCGACGACGTTGAGGGTCGTGGGCACTATGTCGGAACCTACCTGGCATGGGGAGTCACCAGTCGCGGCTGGTGGGGCGAAGGCGAGATGAAGTTCTTCATGGACAGCGACACCGCTTACCCGACGATCAACGGCACGGGGACCGAGGACTACTTCGGTGGAGCATGGGACTTTAACGTCCCGGGTGAGGGATACGCTCTGTACTCGACTCCGTACCTCGGGCTCCATCAAGTGATCCGTCCTGACGGACTCTACGAGAGCCAACAGCGATTCGGCATGTACCGATGGCACGTTCTCGACCCGATTAGGTTCGCGGAGCGACTGCGGGTTCAGGTGCAGGCACTGGGCTGGCGGTCGCGCCGCCGGTACCTCCAGCGGCACGATGACATTGCGTCTACAGCGTTCTTCTACCTTGATCGGACATCGACGTCGCGGCCTCAACTTCCGAACGTCGACGAACTCGAGCCTCTCTGATCGGCGAGAATATCCAGCACGCGCGTGACCTATGTCGACGTCGGATCGCTGCGACATGCTCACCTCAACCCGATCTTCACCGGACGACGCCCCGCGGAGATTAGTTCAGAGATCCCCGGCGAGCAATTTCGCCCAGCCACGCAAGGCTCGGCTTGGGGGTGCGCTCGAACGTTTCACGGTCTACGCTGATCAGCCCAAACGTCGGAGCAAAACCGCTCGCCCACTCGAAGTTGTCGAGCGCGCTCCAATGCTGATAACCGAGCACCTCGACGCCGTCGGCCATCGCTGATTGGAGGCCACGCAGCGCCGCGTCTGTATAGTCGACCCGTCGGCTGTCGTCCGCTGTCGCTATACCATTCTCCGTCACCATGATCGGCACGTTCCCGCTCAGCTCCCAGGCGCTTCGCACGCCGAGTTCCAGCGCAGCGGGAAAGTACTCCCAGCCAGTCAATGTCTTTTCGGCATCGGAAGCGCGGGGCCGTGGACCTTCGGGACCGATAAACGTCCGAGTGTACGCTTGCACGCCGACGAAGTCGTTGCCAGCCGACTGCTCGAGGTACCAGTCGTCGCGCGGATAGCCGTACTCATAAAGTTTCTCGTCGGCACCCGGCTCCCCCGTCGAGTGGAATGCCTGTGTGGCGACGGTCCAGCCACTCTTCAGCCCATTCACGCTCGAGAGCACCTCGCGCGACCTTCGGTGCGACTCAAGAAGGGCGTCAGCGACACCGAGGTCCGGGTTCGGCAGCCCATATGCCACAAGATTCGCCGCGTCCTCGCCGCCCGCGAGCATCGCCGCGATGTTCGGCTCGTTGATGGTGCACACGTAGCGAACGCCGTCGAGAATCGGCAGGACCATCTCGGTGTATCGCGCGAAAAGATCGGGCGCATCTGCCGCACGCCAGAACCCGGAGTCCTGCATCCATCGAGGAACGGTGAAGTGCATGAGCGTCACAACTGGTTCGAGACCGAACTCTCGTGCGGTGTCGATCATGCGCTTGTAATGGTCGAGCTCGGCCCGCGAGACAAACCCACGCTCGGGCTCGATTCGCGCCCACTCGACGCTGAAACGGTACGAGTTCAGACCAGCATCCGCGAGCAGTTTCATGTCCTCCCGATACCGGTGGTAGCTGTCCATGGCGTCGCCGCTCGGCTCGACGACGTGAGTTTGCGCAGCATGCTCCTTCACCCACCAATTGCTGTTGACGTTGTTGCCTTCGACCTGATGGGCCGCAGTTGACGCGCCCCAGAGAAAGTCACGTGGAAAGCTCGGCACAATGCTCCTTTCGGTTAATGATCGTTAGATGATGGATGCGGTCTGGGCAGACGCGCCCAGAAGCCATCAAGGGCTGCAGTTGTCGCGTCCGCCGCTTCGAGCTGCGGGGAATGTGCCCCGCCAGCGATGACGCTGTAACTGGCCCCCAACCGCTCCGCCATGCCGTGCTGATCGTTGATCGGCCATTTGTCGTCGAACTCGCCGTGCGCGACGTGCAGGGGAATCCCAGTCCGCCGGAGTTGATCAGTGACGTCGACCTGATCGCGCAGAATCTGCGCGCCTGCGAGCAGATTGTCGCGTGACGTTGCTCGAGCGCGGGCCCGGAGGAACGCTGACTCTGCGCCGAGTTCGGCATCGCTGAGCGCCAGCCTTCCCGGGTGATCACGCTCCCAGAGCCCGATGCTTCCGCGGTCAGCGACGATCCTCATGGTGTCAGCATGGCGCCCCGGCCACCCGTACGGCCCAGAGCAGAGGAGCGTGACGCTGCGAAAAAGAGCAGGTTCCGCCAGTGCAGCATGTTGCGCAACGATTCCGCCAAAGCTGTGACCGACAAGATGCACAGGCCGTCCACCGCCGACACGCGTCGCCACAATGACGGCGTCAGCGACGAAGTCATCGAGACGGTAGTTGTGCACGCCCAGCGGGGCAGCCGAGTCCGCCTGACCGCGCTGGCTGTAAACCACAACGGGCCAACGTCGCTCCGCCAGCAGCGGAACAAGTGTGCGGAAGTCTTCTTTGGAACCGGTGAATCCGGGAATGATGACCACTGGTTTACGCGCTTCGGCGCTGTGAGTGATTCCCCGCGCGTTGTACGCGGTGAGGATTCCCGCTGCAGCAGGAACGCCGACGACCTCGATCCCCATCGGTACGGTGTCGCCACCGAACGGCGCGACGGGATCGAACTGGACGGGTGCTGAACCTGCACTCACGCGGCATCCTGAACGTCGACACGCCGCGGCATCGTGCACGGAATTCGCGTACCAGGCAGGCCGCTCGGGAATCGCGCGCACTCCGTCATTGCTGCGTACTTGCGTAGGGGTTCGGAATAGCCGCGATCAGTGACCGCGTGTACTCATCGTTCGGATGCCGCAGAACCTGCTCGGTCGATCCGGACTCAACGATCTGCCCTTTATTGAGCACAAGAGTTCTGTCAGTCACGGCCTGTGCACTATGAAGATCATGCGTGATGTACAGCATGCTCATTCCCAGGTCCGTCCTGAGATCCTCAAGCAGACTCAAGATCTCGGCACGAAGCGATACGTCGAGCATCGACACCGGTTCATCGGCGATGATGACCTCCGGCTCGGACGCCAGCGCCCGTGCAATCACGACGCGCTGCCGTTCGCCACCCGAGAGTTCATGAGGCATTTTCGCCCCGAAAGCGCTCACGGGGGTCAAACCGACGCGCTCCAGCAGTTCCCCCGCTCTGGTGAGCAATTCGTCGCCGGAGAGGCGGGCGTGATTGATGAGTGGCCGCGAGAGAATGTACGCCACATTCTGTAGTGGGTTCAATGACGAGTAGGGGTCCTGAAACACCATCTGCACATGTCGTCGATACTCGACGAGTTGCCGTGACCGGTACTTGTCGACCCGTCCATCACCAAAGCTCACCGTCCCGGAGGTGGGCTTCTCCATTCCCGACACAAGCCGTGCGAGAGTCGATTTTCCGCTGCCGCTCGCGCCGACCAGCGCAACAGCCTCTCCCGGATTCAGCTCGAAGGAGACACCGTCAACAGCAGTCACCGCAGGGTCTCGCCGACGCCCCGGATAGATCTTGAGCGCATCCTCGACGACCAGCGACCGGCTTGCCCAGCCGGCGGATGTGCTGCTGGTCGTAGCCGGGGCCGTTTCTTGATTCGGATCTCTCGCGGAGTCGTTCTCGGCGTTGTCAGCCGGTGCGTGGTCCGCACGCCGAAGCAGTTTCTCTCGGAGCTGATCACGCCCGCCACTCGGATCAACATAGGACTCCAGAAGCATCTGAGTGTACTGGTGTTGTGGACGTTCGAGGATGTCTGACGCGGTTCCGCGTTCAACGATCTCCCCCTGCCTCATCACCATGACTCGGTCTGTGGTCTCAAGGACCAGGCCTAAGTCGTGACTGATGAGAATCGCGGTGAACCCCATGTTCTCCTGGAGCACTTTGATGGTTTCAACAACGCGACGCTGAACGAGAACGTCGAGCGCCGTCGTTGGTTCGTCGAAAACCATCAGTTTCGGCTCCAAGGCGAGAGCGATGGCGATCGCTGTCCTCTGGCGCATACCGCCCGAAAGTTCGTGAGGATAGCGTGAGAGCACGTCGGGAGAAAGATGAACCTTTTCCAGCAGCGGAATTGACCGACGAAGGACTTCCTTCTTCGACAACTTCTCGTGCGCCCTCATCACATCGACAAAGTGATTCTGGATCGTCCTGACGGGATTGAGCGCGTTCATGCCGCTCTGCAGCACCATGGCAATTCCGCGGTGCCGCATCTGCCGCAACTCCTCCCCGCCGATCTCGGAGATGTCTCGCCCTTCGAATTCAATCGTGCCACCCGTGATTCGCGCAGGGCTGGTCAGAAGACGGGTCAGTGCGAAGCCGAGCGTCGTCTTTCCTGAGCCTGATTCGCCGACGAGGCCGACGAATTCACCACGATTGACGGCGAAGGTCACCCCGTCGACCGCGACCACACTTCCTTTGCCCTGTCCATACTCGACGCTCAGGCGATCAACGCCTAGTATTCGATCGTCATTACGCTCCGTCATGAGGTGCTCTCCCGTAGCCGCGGATTGCTGACCGCATCGATGCCGAAATTGATGAGTGCCAATGAGGTGGCCAAGAGCGCAACGCACAGACCGGGTGCCACCAGAAGTGCCCACTGTCCGGTCAACAGCGCGTTATTGTTCTGCGCCCAATAGAGCATCGTGCCCCAGCTGATCGTGCTCAAATCTCCCAGACCGAGAAATGACAGTCCGGCTTCGGCTCCAATCGCCGCCGTCGCCGCGCCGAAAAAGCTCGCAGCGATCAACGAGGTCATATTCGGCATGATCTCCCGGAAGAGAATGCGCAATCGCCCCTCGCCGCTGAAGATCGCGGCATCAATGAAGTCGCGAGAGCGAAGCGTCTGGGTCTGCGACCGCAAAACACGCGATCCCGCTGCCCACCCTGTAAACGCAATGACGGCGATTATCACGAGTATGCCTTGTCCAGGAACATAGGTGGTGATCACGATCATCAGGGGAAGCGAGGGAATGACGAGGAACAGATTGATGAAGAAGTTGATGACGTCGGTGCGCCATCCCTTGAGATACCCGGCCGTCAGCCCGACGATGACGGCGATCACGCTGACTCCTCCTCCGGCGACGAGTCCCACAAGTAGCGAGATTTGCGTTCCGTACATGATCTGGGAGAGCACGTCTTCGCCTGCGCCTGTGGTCCCCAGCCAATGCGCGGCTGAAACGCCTTGGTTCCTGGCGAACGTTGCATTGTCTGGAGCATAGGGGGAGAGCCATGGTGCCAGTACCCCCATGCCAACGAAGAACGCCAAAATGATGATTCCCACGCGTGCGCGCTTGTTCATCCAGATCACTCCGAGTGTGCGTTTTCCCACTTCGAAGCCGGACGGCAATGAGCGCAGCCCTTCACTGACCTCGTTCGTCGTCGTACTGCCTAATTGGCCTGTGTTGCTCATGCGTGTCACCTTCGAGTTCTGGGGTCAAGGAATCCATAGAGCAGATCCACAACAAAGTTGGCGGTCAGCACGCTCAACGTGATCACGAGGAACAACGCCTGCATCAGTGGAAAGTCCTGGTTCGTCAGTGCGTTGAACAAGAGGTACCCGATTCCCGGATACGCGAAGACCATTTCCGTCAGTAGTGAGCCGCCTACCACTGCCCCGAGGGTCATGCCGAACGAGGTCAGCTGTGGAAGCATCGCATTGCGTGCCGCATATTTGATGGCTACCGTTCGCGACCGCAGGCCGTTCGCTTGTGCGAACCTGACGTAGTCATCGCCGAGCGAGTTGACCATGTTGTTGCGCATGCCGATTACCCACCCGGCCAGGCCGGATATCAAGATCGAGAGGGCAGGCAAGACAGCGTGGTACAACGCGTCCATGATGAACTCAAGGCTGAACTCTGGAACCGCCGTCGGCCCGTAGGCCCCGCTCGTGGGAAATAGCCCCGACATGTACCCCAGGCCGAACAGCAGTATCAATGCAAGCCAAAAGTACGGCACGGTCCCGATAAAAGTGCTCCCGACAGTCGCGAACGTATCGAAGCGGCCGTTCCGCCTCCATGCTGCAAAAATGCCGAGAATGGTGCCGATGAAGAAGGCAATAATCGATGTCGTGCCGATCAGGAACAGGGTCCATGGCAGGGCGTCCGCCACGAGAACTGAGACTTCCTGCGGAAAAAATGTGTAGGAGAGTCCGAAGTCAAGCCGGAAGAGCGCCCCGATATAGTTCACGTACTGTTCCCAGATCGTGCCGTCAGGAACTCCCAGCATTGCCTCGATGGATGCACGTGCGCCCGGGCTGACCGGTCCGTTGTACGCCAGTTTGGCCAAGATAGCGTCGGCGGGAGAACCAGGCATCAGCCGCGGGAGTATGAAGTTCAGTGTGATAGCTGCCCACACCGTGAGCAGGAACACAGGGATCCTCTTCAGAGCAAACATCAACCAGCGCGCTCCAGGTTGGTCACGACGAGCAGGGCAGTGGTGTTATAGGGCGTCCCGGGAGCGTACGGATTCTCCGCGCTCGGCCATCCCGTAACCTTCTTGGTGCTGTACAGCCCCCAGGTTCCTCCGTGGTAAATCGGAATCACCGGAACCTCGTTCATCATCACCTGCTCGAGCTGGTGGATCAGTTCGGTACGCGTGTCCTCGTCAACGGCAGCCTTCAGCGAGTCCAGAAGGGCGTCGGTCTCGGGGTCCTGGTACCGGATCGTATTGCCGCTCGCGGCCTCTCCAATCGGAGCTGTGAGTCGCGAGTCGAGGACTCCCCGATAGACGTCGTACATCGTCGTGCCACCGAGCCAGTTGAACGTCATCTCAAAGTCGCCGTTTGTGAGGCTCTGTTGCACTGCCGCTGCCTGCGGTGTTTCGACACGAAGCGAGATGCCAACCTGAGCCAGTTGTTTCTTGATCACCTTGGCTGCTTGCACCTGATTCGCGTAGTTGTTAGGAACCATCATGGAGATCTCGACCTGCGCGCCGTCCTCCCCAACAAGCTTTCCATCGCTCATGTCGAATCCTGCACGCTCGAACGCCTCGAGTGCTTTGTCCGAATTCTGTGAAATGAGGCCTTTGTCGGGAATCGCCGGATCGAGAAGGTCCTTCTGACTTGGCAGAATAAGGCCGCTTTGGCTGGCCACGCTTCCCCAACCCTGATTCGCCTTTTCCGAGATGTCCTCTCGATCGAGAGACAACGACAGTCCTTTTCGGAAGTCGACATTGTCAAAAGGCGGCTTCGCGTTGTTGAGGAACAGCGCTGTCGGTGCCCCCGGCGGCCACCAGAATCGATTGGTCTCGGGTGCCTTGCCGACCCAGGTCGACTTCGGATCTGGCAAGAAGCTGTATGCCCAGTCGTATCCTTTGTTGACAATGTCCAGTTCAGAGACGGTGCTGGGAAAGACCAGTTCGTCTGCGACGACAGAATCTGCCTGCCAATAGTCTTCGTTTTTGACCAACGAGTATTGGTTGGGACTGAAGGCGCCCAACTCATACGGCCCGGTACTCACCGGTTCTTCATTGATGAAAGTCACCGGATCATCGACTTCGCTCCAGACATGTTCGGGAACGATTAAGGTCTCGCCGACGCGCGAGACCGCTGGCGCGTTGGGCCCGGTGAATTCGACCGTGACCGTTTTGTCCTCTCCGGTCACGGACTCGATGCTGCTCCAGAGACTGCCTCGATCAAGCGCAGGGTACTCCTTGAGCATGTTGAAGGTGAAGACGACATCCTCCGCGTCGAAATCTTCACCGTCAGTCCATGTGACGCCGTCCCGCAACGTAAAAGTCACCGATTTTGCGTCGTCTGCGACTTCGAAGCTCTCGGCGAGAAACGGCGTCTTCTCGCTGTTGATGGTGTTCACCACAAAGAGCGGCTCATACATGTAGAACGTGCCATGTCGATTATCTGTGCCGAATGGGTTGAAGTTCTTCACCATCGTCGGTGGCCCATCATCACCAATGCCGATCGACAGGGTGATTTTTGAGCTAGCATCGTCCTCCGGCGGGCTGCAACCAGCAACGAGCAATAGTGATGCAGCCAAGGCCGTTACGGCCACCCTTCGCACTGCAGATTTGAGTTTCATCCTTGATCTCCTCATCACGCACGCATTTCGCGAACTCCGCTCACTGACGGGCCAACGACAACGTCGGCTGTTCCGCTGTGAGCAGCTCAAATTTCGCTGTCGGCGAGGGCCTCAGAGAGCGTTGACCTCGCGCCCATGGTCTTTGACTTGTCTTCTCAGGGGTTGCGATCGGTGTAATGTTACCGCTTACAATTGGTGGCGAGACTAGCACAGGAAGCACCAGGTGCAACACCGGTCTCCAACTGATTTCGCATCAGTGCGTTCAGTTGGCGTTGTGTTGCCGTGCGGAACCAGCGCGAGTGCTCCGAAGGCCATTTCGCCGACGAAAGGCAACGACACATGAATTCAAAACGTCCAAATCTCGTCATGATCATGTCCGATGATCATGCCGCGCAGGCCGTCAGCGCCTACACCAGTGCCATCAATGAGACGCCGAATATCGACCGTATCGCCGACGCGGGGATGCGCTTTGACTCCTGTTTTTGCACCAACGCTCTGTGCACTCCATCGCGAGCGTCGATCCTCACCGGAACGTACAGCAATGTCAATCACGTTACGACGCTGAGCACACATTTTGACTCGGCTCAGCCGACGTTCATCTCGCAGCTCCACGAGGCCGGATATCAAACAGCGATCGTCGGGAAGTGGCATCTGGGGCACGGCGAATCGCACAATCCTCGCGCGTTCGACTATTGGGAGATCTTGCCTGACCAAGGTGCATACCATGATCCCGTCTTTCTCACCTCCGATGGCGAGCACACTCGCTCGGGATACGTCACCGACCTGATCACAGACATGTCGATGGAGTGGCTGGACAGCATCGACCCCGATCGCCCGTTTTGCCTCCTGATGTTTCATAAGGCGCCCCATCGCAGTTGGGAGCCGGATCAGCGCCATGCCGATATGTACCTCAAGGAGGACATTCCGGTACCAGATACGTTCGACGACAGCTATGAGAACCGGTCGAAGGCACCCGCCGCCGCGAAGATGCGAGTTGGCGAGCACCTGTACAAGCGAGATCTCAAACAAGATCCGCCCGAAGGCCTCTCAGATGACGAGTACGCCGCGTGGGCATACCAGCTGTACATCAAAGATTATCTCCGCTGCGTGGCCTCGATCGATGACAATGTCGGGCGCTTTCTCGACTATCTCGAGAGGCGCGGCATCGAGGACGAGACGCTGGTCTCGTATACGTCGGACCAGGGGTTCTTCCTCGGGGAGCATGGGTGGTACGACAAACGATTCATGTACGAAGAGTCATTGCGCATGCCCCTGGTCATGAGCTATCCGCCTGAAATCGCACCGGGAACTCACTCAGACGCGATCGTCGCCAATGTTGATTTTGCCCAGACGTTCCTTGACATCGCCGACGTTCCGAATCTGAGCCGCATGCAGGGTAGAAGCATGCGGCGGCTCTTTTCCGACCCGAAGCCCGAGGATTGGCGCACATCGCTCTATTACCGATATTGGGAGCACGATGACGGCATCCACCATGTCTGGGCCCACTACGGAATCCGCACCGAGAAGTACAAGTTGATCTATTACTACAACGACGGGCTCGGGTTACGAGGAGCAGCCAAGACAACCTACGAGCCTGAATGGGAGATGTTCGACCTCGAAAACGACCCTCATGAGATGGTAAGCATCTACGATCACCCGGACTACGCTGATGTTCAACGCGACCTGCATGCTGAACTTGTACGCGCCCAGCGGGACGTCGGTGACGCCCCGCACCACACGGACACCAGAGCCCGCGCAAGCGACAAACGCGGTGATTGAGGTGCGGCCGCCTCACTCCGTGCTCTGACGAAGCAGAATCCGCACGGGCAACTGTTCGGTCTGGGGCTCCCGTGACGGGTCGTCTAATCGCGCAATTAGCATGCGCATCGCAGCCCGACCGAGTGCTGCCATCGGCTGCTGAACACTGGTCAATCGTGGGATGCATTGGAGTGTCGCCTCAATGCCGTCGAAGCCCGAGACAAGAACGTCACGAGGAACGCTCACGCCCCGCGATGCGCACGCATCCAGCACTCCTAGCGCCAACTGATCGTTCCCGCACACCAGGACATCGCTGAGTTCTCCCTCATCGATGAGCCTGCTTCCCAGGTCGAATCCACGCTCTTGGGTGAAGTCACCATGTTCTGTGACTGTCGATCTCAGTTCTCGTACGGAGTCTGCGACCGCGGATTGAAACCCACGAAGGCGCTCGTGATTATCTGGAGAGTCCTCAGGTCCAGAAACGTAGGTCAGACTCGCGATCTCCCGTGTCTGAATCAAATGTGCCACCAGAGCATGCATGCCACGCTCATTGTCGACAACCACATGGTCGAACGCGCCGTCGTCCGGGACCCCGGACACCACAACGACGGGAATGCGTCGAGCCACGCGCTCCAGCACGTCATTCTCTACGGTGCGAGCGATCACAGCCAGACCATCGACGTGCCCGGCAATATTGTTCAGTATCATCTCCTGGCTAGGGCCGCGGCCAGCAGCAACCATGAGGGCGAACCCGCTGTGCCACGCCTCCAGTTCTGCCCCGAATAGCACCTCATCAAAATACGTGTTGGGGCGCGGAACGGTATAACCAGATTCCGTGTCATCGACAATCGTTATCTCAGAATCCGTCGGTGTGACGGGTCCAGGCTGTTCGATTCCGTCGAAGCCGGGAAAAAAGAGTCCGAAGATCCCATTTCGGCGAGTGGCTAGTGTCCGGGCGCTTCCGCTGGGCAGGTATGCAAGTTCTTGGATGATGTCCATCACTCGATCACGAGTTTTGTCACGAACAGCGGTGGGATTGTGCAGTACACGAGAAACCGTTGCTACGGACACGCCGGCTTTTGCCGCGACGTCATAGACAGTTGGCGCTTTGCCCAATTCGAACCGGCTTTCTGAATATCATTGTGCTTCGCAGACTCCACGCGCACGCTGCATCAACGCAACCTGGCCCGCGCATTGTCCCCGCTCAACTTTGGGGTTAATGGTACCGCTTACACCTCGAAATGCGGGCTCATGACATCCCGTCGCTAAAAAGTAGACCAACTCCCAGAGCGCCGAAGTTGCCCCCTGCGAAAACTCTCGGTGCCTCTCGCGGCGTAACATCATAACCTGGGCTTATGGAACTCGATGATCTTCTTGAGGCACTCAACTCGGGTCGCACCATCACAGGCGACTCTCCCCTGCACGGGGTGATGCACAAGACCAGCCAAGAAGCCCTGCGCATCACGGGCGAGCTCAACGGCTGTTACAACGACCCTGCACGTGTTCGGGAGCTGCTCTCGCGGCTGATCGGCGCACCCGTCGACGATTCCGTGACCGTGTTTCCACCCTTCACATCAGATTTCGGCAAGAACATCCGGCTCGGAAAACGCGTCTTCATCATTTCCGGGTGCCGGTTTCAAGACCAGGGCGGCATCGCGATCGGCAGCAACCTCTGGCTCGGCGCCAACGTCACTGTGCTCCCCGGCGTCACCATCGGCGAGGATGCCGTCGTCGGCGCCGGTTCGATCGTGACAAAGGATGTGCCGGCGCGAACAATCGTCGTCGGATCACCGGCGCGCGTGATCCATTCCGTCGACGGTGAGCGACCGTCAGACTCCTGAGCTTGCCCGTATGCTCATGGCACGACGATGACGGGAACCTCGAGGCTGTACAGCAGATCCCTCGTGACCGAGCCGAGAAACAGCCGCCCGAATGCCGTCTTGTTTCGACGGCCCACAATGACGACGGCTGGCGTTGCTGCGAGAAGCACGTCGACCGGAACGCCCTTCTGCGCACTGTTCGTCAGGGTGATCTCCGGGTGGCGATCGTGCAATGCCGACGCGAAGTCCGCAACGAGCTGCTCGTGCGGTGAGGCAAGCGCGCTCGTGTCCTGCCCTCCGCGCCAGACATGCGGAGGGCGCCAGGCGTGCACGAGCTGCACCTGCGCCTGAGATGGGAGAGCCTCTTCCACCGCGAGTTCGGCCGCTCTCAGCGCCGACTCAGAGTCGTCGACCCCGACGAGAATCCCCTGCCGGTCGTCCTCGACCTCCGTCGGAATCACGGCGACGGGGCCGTGCGACCGCGCCGCCAGAAGCACGGCGAGCGTCCATTCGAACGGCACCGTCATCGCACCTCTGGTGTTGACGCCCACCACCGTGAGCGTCGTCGGATCGGAGACCTCCATGAATCGAGCGATGATTTCGCCCGCCACGACCCGAGCACTCACGGTGAGTGACGGATTCTCGCGACGCACGCGATTCACTCGTTCGTCAAGCTCTGCAGCCGCGTCTCTCCCGGGATGCTCGACCGAATCATCGACAACGCGCAGGAGGGCGATCGGCTGCGGGTGCAACCGCGCCCGTTCGAGCGCCCATTCAAGTGCGGCTTCGCCCGCAGCGTCGGCATTCCAGCCGACGACGACTTTCGAGATTGTCATCTGTTCTCCTGGTTCATTGCGTCTCATCACGGCGGTCCGTTGTGGGCTCGGTCTCTCGGCGTCGTCCGCGCACGATGAGAACGGGGCACTCGGCGTACCGCGAGCACTCAGCGCTGACGGAGCCGAGCAGGAGCCCGCTGAATCCGCCGAGCCCGCGGCTTCCGACGACGAGCATTGAGGCATCCGCGCTCTGCTCGATGAGAGTTCGGGCGGCAGACCCCTCGGTGACGATACTCGAGAACCACTCAGGTGGGTCCCCGTCGAAGACATCCTCACTGGCTGCAGCGGCGGCCCGTGTTGCGTTTTCGAGGGCGAGCCGCCCGGTGTCTTCGTGCATCGACCAGTACTCCGGAACCTCCCAGACGGTGATCGCGACAAGACTCGACTGAAGCGATCTGGCAAGCGTCACCGCCCGGCGGAGCGCTGAGCGCGATGAGCCAGACCCATCAACGCCGACGATGATGCGGCTGCTGTCCCCACCCTGCGCGCCCAGATTCCCCACAGCCTCTGCCTCCTCATTCATGTCTCGACTCCCCCGTGCCCCTCGAGTCAGTCATCGCCCGTGACACGCTCGCCATCGCGCGTGCGCAAAAACTCAATGCCCGTGAGCGTGGAGGGCGTGATCCGCACATACCGGTATGTCGGCGTCGGTATCCAGGTGGTCAACGGGAGCGCGTCGGCCGCGTCGATCTCGCTGCGCAGCTGCAGCTCCCGTGCGTGGCCCTTGACCACAACGCTCCATGCGGAGTCGGAATCGAATCCGTCAACCTCAAATGCGACGGCATCGCGGATGGTGAGCTCGAGCAGCTTCGTTCCCGGCACCGTGCGAATGAGGATGCTCTCGCCGTCGCTGTAGAAGTTGATGGGGAAGATATCGACTTCCCCGCCCGCTGCAAGGGCCAGCCGACCGAGCTCTTCGCTGTCAAGGCGGTTCCAGCATTCCGATTCATCCAGCTGGCGAACGAGTCCATTCGTGTTCATCTTCTGCACTCCTCACGGTTCGCGAGAGCCACCCACTATGAACCTCTAGTCTGGCCTCGCGGGCGGGGAAATGGAATAGCCAGAGCTCTCTGGTGCGCGCACCTCATGAGTTCCACGCTCGGCCGCGCATGCGGCTACCATGTGGGCATGGCAGATTCATCGTTTGACATCGTCAGCAAGGTCGACAAGATGGAGGCGGAGAACGCCGTCAACCAGGCGCGCAAGGAAGTGACGCAGCGCTACGACTTCAAGGGAACCGACCCGTCGGTCGAGTGGGCAGGCGAATCCATCCTTCTCAAGGCAAACACGGAAGAGCGCGTGAAGGCGATTCTCGACGTCGTGCAGACCAAGTTCATCAAGCGCGGCATCTCTCTCAAGAGCCTCGAAGATGGTGAGCCTTACCCGAGCGGCAAGGAGTATCGCATCGAGGTCGGCTTGAAAGACGGCATCGCGAGTGATCAGGCGAAGAAGATCTCGAAGATCATCCGCGACGAGGCTCCCAAGGGCGTGAAGAGCCAGATTCAAGGTGACGAACTGCGCGTGCAGTCAAAGAGCCGCGACGACCTGCAGTCGACGATCGCGTTGCTCAAGGGCAGTGACCTCGACATCGACCTGCAGTTCATCAATATGCGCTAAGCAGCGCTTGCGGAACGGCTGCTCTGAGGCACAGCACGTGCTGAGCCTTGTTTCGGCATCGAAGATCGCCGAATATAGGGGTGAGCACTTTCGCTCACGTACAAGGAGGTACTCGTGTCGAAGATCGTGATTCTCACCGGGGATGCTGCCGAGACCCTTGAGGTCTTCTACCCCTATCACCGCTTGCAGGAGGCCGGTTTCGAGGTGCATATCGCCGCCCCCGAGAAGAAGAAGCTTCAGTTTGTCGTTCACAACTTCATCGACGGATTCGACACCTACACCGAGGGGCCCGGGCATCACTGGCCTGCAGACATTGCCTTCGCCGACGTCAACCCGGACGACTACGTCGCGGCCGTCGTTCCCGGTGGTCGTGCACCGGAGTACGTGCGCAACAACCCCGACGCCAAGCGCATCGTGAGGCACTTCATGGAGAAGGATGCACCGGTTGCGGTCACCTGCCACGGTCCGCTGATTCTCGCGGCAGCGGGAGTGCTGAAGGGCCGCACGACATCGGCGTACCCGGAGCTGGCCGTCGATGTCGAGACGGCTGGCGGCGTCTTCGAAGATGGCGGCGCTGTTGTCGACGGCAACCTCGTGAGTGCCCGGGCCTGGCCCGACAACGGCACATGGATGAAGGCATTCCTTAAGGTGTTGCCCCAGCCGTGATCGCAGGCGGCCGACTGCTCGATCTCGCGGCGACGGGCGCGCACACCACGCGCGTCAGTCGAGCGCGTGCATCACGTGCTTCACCCGGGTGTAGTCCTCGAGCCCGTACATCGATAGGTCTTTGCCGTAGCCCGACATCTTGAAGCCGCCGTGCGGCATCTCGGCGGTGAGCAGAATGTGCGTATTCACCCACACGCACCCGAAGTCGAGGTCGCGCGTCAGCCGCATGGCCCGCGCATGATCCGTCGTCCACACGCTCGCCGCCAGGCCGTAGTCGACATCGTTTGCGAGCGCGACGGCCTCTGCCTCATCGCTGAACTGCTGCACGGTGATCACCGGGCCGAATGTCTCTTGCTGCACACACGCATCGTCTTGCCGCACCCCGGTCACAACCGTCGGCGCGAAGAAGAAGCCACGCTCCCCCACCCGGCGCCCGCCCGTGGCGATAGTCGCGTGCGCGGGAAGATCGTCAAGCACGGCCTGCACCTTCGCGAGGTGGTTCACGTTGTTGAGCGGTCCGTAGAGCGCGTCAGCATCCGTTCCTGTCTTTGTCGCCTCCGCGGCGCGCACCAGCTCGTCGACCATCGCATCGTGCACAGACTCGTGCACGAGCACGCGGGTGACGGCCGTGCAATCCTGGCCTCCGTTGAAGTAGCCCGATTCGGCGAGCGTATCGGCCGTCGACGCGAGATCGACGTCGTCAAACACGACGGCCGGGGCTTTTCCGCCCAGCTCGAGGTGCGACCGGTGCAAGCGCTTTGCCGCTGATGCCGCAACCTCATGACCGGCACGCACGGATCCCGTGATCGACACAAGGCCCGGTACCGGATGCTCCGCCATGAGGCTCCCCGTCGAGGCGTCGCCCAGCAGAACGTTCAGCACGCCGTCTGGCAGCACCCCCCTGCTCGCCTCGGCGAGAACGAGCGTCGACTCCGGAGTGGTGTCGCTCGGCTTGAGCACCGTCGTGTTTCCCGCCGCGATCGCCGGCGCAATCTTCCAGACGGCCATCATGAACGGGTAGTTCCACGGCGTCACCTGCGCGACGACACCGATCGGCTCGCGCCTCACATACGAGGTGTGGCCCTCGAAGTACTCGCCTGCGGCTGCGCCCTCAAGCACGCGTGCTGCCCCGGCAAAGTAGCGAATCTGGTCGCAGCCGGTGATCACCTCTTCGATCTTCACCGTCTCTTTCGGCTGGCCCGTATTGCGGTGCTGTGCCTCGACGATGTCGTCGGCTCGAGCCTCCAGCGCATCGGCGAAGGCCAGCAATGCCGCCTGTCGTTCACCGGGTGTCGTGCGCCCCCAGGTGGCTGCCGCCCGCCGCGCCGCCTCGAACGCGGCGTCGACGTCTACCTCATTCGACACGGGAGAGACCGCAACGCGCTCTTCGGTGACGGGGCTCACCAGGTCGATCGTCGCGGTTCCCGCCGCATCGACGAAACGACCGTCGACGAAATTCTGTAGTGGTGCCTCGTTCGGCAGCACGTTCGGCATGTTTTCGCTCCTTTGCGCTGGTGATGAGCCAAGGGGAGCGAAGCGTGTGGCCGCGCTCCCCACGCCGTCAGGCCGGCATCATCGTGTACTTGGTGTTGAGGTATTCGTGGATGCCCTCGAGCCCGCCTTCTCGGCCGAGGCCCGACTGCTTGACGCCGCCGAACGGCGCTGCCGCGTTGGAGATGACGCCAGCATTGAGCCCGACCATGCCCGACTCGAGGCGGTCGATCAAGCGGTGCCCTCGAGCGAGATCCTGCGTGAACGCGTAGGCGATCAGCCCGTACTCAACGCCGTTTGCCATGGCGACCGCTTCGTCTTCGGTCGAGAACGGCGCGATCGCGAGAACCGGACCGAAGATCTCCTCCGCCAAGATCTCCGCGCCGCTCGGCACTCCCGAGATCACCGTCGGCTCGTAGAAGCTTCCCTCACCCTCGACGCGCGAGCCGCCGTGCAGCAGCGAGGCGCCGTGCCCGACGGCATCCTGAACGAGCCTGTCTGCCTTATCGACGGCTCCGTCATTGATGAGCGGGCCGATCGTGATGCCCTCTTCTGTGCCGCGACCGATCTGCATCGCCTTCACCCTCTCGGTGACGCGACGAGCAAATTCGTCTGCAACAGACTCGTGCACGATGAAGCGGTTCGCCGCAGTGCAGGCCTGGCCGATGTTGCGGAACTTCGCGGCAATCGCACCGTCAACCGCCTTATCGAGGTCGGCGTCGTCGAAGACGATGAATGGGGCATTGCCGCCGAGCTCCATCGACGTGCGCAGAACGTTCGTCGCCGACTTGGCGATGAGATCCTGTCCCACGGGAGTCGAGCCGGTGAAGCTGAGCTTGCGCAGGCGGTGGTCGGCGATGATCGCGTCTGAGACGTCGCCCGTGCGCTTTGTCGTGACGACATTGACCACCCCCTTCGGCAGCCCGGCATCCTCAAGCAGCTTGGCGAAGTACAGCGTCGTCAGCGGCGTGAGTGATGCCGGCTTGACGACGACAGTGCATCCCGCGGCGAGCGCAGGCGCGATCTTGCGGGTCGCCATGGCGAGCGGAAAGTTCCAGGGGGTGATGAGAAAGCAGGGGCCAACCGGATGCTGCGACACGATCGTGCGCCCCGTGCCCTCGGGGTTGAGGCCGTAACGCCCCGTGATGCGCACCGCCTCTTCGCTGAACCAGCGCAGAAACTCTCCGCCATAGGTGACTTCGCCGTTCGACTCGGCGAGCGGCTTGCCCATTTCGAGAGTCATCAGCAGCGCAAACTCGTCTCGGCGCTCCTGCATCAGGTCGAACGCATCTCGCAGAATGTTCGAGCGCGTACGTGCTGACGTGGCGGCCCAGTCGTCTTGGGCAGCGACGGCGGCATCAAGAGCCGCCGTGCCCTCGGCCACTGTCGCGTTCGCGATCTCGACGAGCGCTGTGCCTGTTGACGGGTCGTTGACGGCGAACGTCGAGTCGGATTCTCGCCATTCACCTCCGATGAACAGTCCGGTCGGAACCTTTGCGAGCAGATCTTCTTCTGAAATCATGAGACATCTCCTTACAGTGCGATTGTCGCGCGCGAGCCTGTGTCGGCGCGCAGAGTCTGGGGGTCAGCTGCCGGCCTCGGAAGCCGCATCGCGCAATGCCGTGGCGACAATGTCGATGCCCTCGACGAGCAGCTCGAGCGGGATCGTCAGCGGAGGCAGAAAACGGATCACGTTTCCAAAGGTTCCGCAGGTCAGCACGATCACACCCTGGGTATGGGCGGATCCTGCGACACGGGCCGCCAGCGCGGCATCCGGTTCGCCCGTTGACGGCTTCACGAGCTCAATGGCGATCATGGCGCCCCGCCCGCGCACGTCGCCGATTCTGGGATCCGACTCGGCGATCTCGCCGAACCGGCGCGTGATGGTCTCGCCGATGCGCTCGGCAGCCTCGCAGAGTCCGTCGTTCTCGAATGCATCGATTGCGGCGAGCGCGGCCGCGCACGCGACGGGGTTGCCGCCGTACGTTCCGCCGAGTCCGCCTCCCTGAACAGCATCCATGATCTCCGCGCGGCCGGTGACCGCTGAGAGCGGCATGCCGCCGGCAATCCCCTTGGCCGTCGTCACGAGATCGGGGACGATTCCCTCATGCTCGCTCGCGAACATGCGGCCGGTGCGGGCGAAACCTGTCTGCACCTCGTCCGCAATGAACACAACGCCGTTCTCGCGCGCCCACCCGGCAAGCGTGGTGAGAAATCCCTCGGCTGGCACGATGAAGCCGCCCTCACCGAGCACGGGTTCGATGATGATCGCGGCGACCTGATCGGCCCCGACCTGCGCTTCGATCCGGCTGATGGCTGCGCGGGCAGCATCCACTCCGCTCAGGCCCCCGTCACGCAGAGGGTATGACACGGGCGCACGATACACCTCGGACGCAAATGGGCCGAAGCCTTTCTTGTAAGGCATGGACTTGGCCGTCAGAGCCATCGTGAGGTTCGTTCGCCCGTGATACGCATGGTCGAAGGCGACGACGGCCTGCCGTCCCGTGTGAACGCGAGCGATCTTGATGGCGTTCTCCACGGCCTCTGCGCCTGAATTGAACAGTGCGCTGCGCTTCGCGTGTTCGCCAGGGGTCAACCGGTTCAGCGCCTCGGAGACGGCAACATAACCCTCATACGGGGTCACCATGAAGCAGGTGTGGGTGGCGCTTGCCGCCTGATCGGCGATGGCCTTCGCGACCCCGGGGTGCGCGTTGCCCACTCCGGTGACGGCGATGCCCGACCCGAGGTCGATGAGCGAGTTTCCGTCGACGTCGACGACGACTCCGCCACCCGCGGCGGCGGCGAACACCGGCATCGTCGTTCCCACACCCGTGGCGACTGCCTGCTGCTTGCGCTGCATGAGCCCGGCAGAGCGGGGCCCGGGGATGCCGGTGACGAGCCTGCGCTCCTGCGGCAGCGTCGGCCCGCCCGGTGTGAACGTGGGCTCTGCAAGGGTCATGGCGTGCTCCGCATCGAGGTCGAGGGTCTCTCTCATGCTACGAACTCTGAGCATCGTGCGAGTGTGCCGTTGTGGAGCGTGAGAGCCGATAAACAATACATAATGGCAAGATCATGACAATCACCGTTCGCCGACTGCTGTCGCGCACCGACCTCGGTCTCCACCTGATTTCCCGCCTGCCCGATCTCACGGGCTCAGAGACGCATCCGCTCGACAGAGCCATCACGTGGGTCGCGGGAACCGATCTCGACGATCCAACGCCGTTTCTCGCCGAGGGAAACGTCGTGCTCACAACCGGTCGACAGTTTGGCGAAGCGGCTGCCGACACCTACGACGCCTATGTCACGCGGCTCGCCACTTTCGGCATCCGCGCCATCGGGTTTGCCACGGGGGTGATCCGCGATGTTCCGACTGAGCTTCTCGCCGCGTGCGAGCGCGAGGGACTGCCGCTGTTCGATGTGCCGTACCGCACGCCGTTCATCGCCATCACCCGGTACGTCGCCGATCTCGTCACCGCCGAAGCGCACGGGCGAAGCGTGTGGGCAGCAGATGCCCAGCGCACGATCTCTGGCGCGGCGCTGCGCGACGACGGGCTGCGCTCGAGCATCGTCGAACTCTCTCGTCAGCTCAACCGTGCAGTCACACTGTTTGACGCTCGAGGAGACGCGCTTCACACGGCTGCCGACCCGCTCGACGTGCACGCCGAGGTGCGCACGCTCCTCACGCGCAGTATTCCTGCCGCCATGTCTACAGACGACGGCGTCGTGCTGCAGACCATCGGGCGCGGCGGCGAGCTGCGCGGCGTTCTGGCCGTCGAAGGACCTCTCGATCACCCGGCACAGAGCGTTGTCTCGGGTGTCGTCGCGCTCGCGATGATGGCTCTCGAGCGGCGCCGCACCCTCGCCGAGGCGTCCCTGTCACTGCGCACCGGCGCGTTGGAGTGCCTGCGCGCCGGCAACGTCGACCTGGCGAGGCGACTCGCGGGTGACAGCGTCCCCCGGGGAACAATCTCGATTGGAGTTCTCGCTCAGCCTCGGGGCACCCAGGCACGTCTGGATGCCCCGCGCGACGCTGTGCTCTCTGACCCGGCGCTTGACGGTGTATTCACAGCCATGGATGGTTCACGCATCGTGGTGCTCGCCCCAGAGAAAACATGGGCTGTCGCGCTCAGCGATCGCCACGGCCTCGCCATCGGGCTGTCGGCACCCGCGACCGTCGACGAGGCGCAGGGGGCCCTGACGCAGGCCGACCTTGCGCTCTCCCGCGCATCGCGCGCCGGCGGCGTCGTCCATTTCAACGAGGTGACGGATGCCGGATTCGCCGCTGTTCTCAACACGGACGCGGCGCGGGCGCTCGCCCAGGCGATGCTGCGCCCCATCGTGGAACACGATGATGCTCACCACACAACTCTCATCGACGCGCTGAGGGCGTGGCTCGAGCTCAATGGTTCCTGGGATCCCGCGGCGGCACGCCTCGGCATTCACCGCCACACGCTGCGCAAGCATATTCAGAAAGTGGGCGAGCTCACCGGGCGTGATCTCACGTCCGCACAGACGCGAGCCGACCTCACGCTTGCCCTGAACGCAGTGCCGTCCGTTCGCTGACCGAGCCTTTCACCGATCACGTGCCGCCCTTCCTCGTGCACCGGCACGTGATGTTATAAGACACTCATTGGTATCGTAAACACGAAATGCGCGTTATATTAGATACCAGCTAGTTTCTAATAGAAGGAGCGTCATGACCACCACACCCATGCCCACCGGCACCGCACAACATCTCCCCCGCGCGGCTGTCCGCACACTCGCAGCCCTCATCGTTGGTGGTGCCGCCGCCATTCTCGACACGACGATCGTCACGATCGCACTCGACAAGCTGAGCACAGACCTGCATTCGACGCCGACAACGATCCAGTGGGTCGTGACCGCGTACCTTCTCGCACTCGTCGCAGCCATACCCCTCAGCGGCTGGGCTCAGAGCACGTTCGGCGGCAAGCGCGCGTGGATGGCGACGCTCACGATCTTCGTGATCTTCTCGGCTGCCAGCGCGTTCGCCTGGAGCGACACCAGCCTCATTGTCTTTCGTGCGCTGCAGGGCTTCGGCGCAGGCTTGATCTTCCCGCTCATGCAGACTCTCGCTGTGCAGGCAATCGGCAAGGCGAGCACAAAAGTGATGGCGACGACAATCGCCGCCATCAGTGTGCCTCTCGCGCTCGGCCCCATTGTCGGCCCGGTACTGGGCGGCATTCTGTTGAGCTCGGCAGGCTGGCGTTCGCTCTTTCTCATCAACGTGCCTCTCGTCGCCGTCGGGCTCGTGATGGCATGGCGGCTGATCGCGCCCGACGCACCGCGCGCCGCGCACCGCACACGAGTGGATCTCACGGGGCTCGCCCTTCTGATTCCTTCCCTCGTCGGCATCGTGCTCGGACTCTCGAACGTCGCGTCTGACGGCGGGTTCTGGCACACAGACGTCCTTGTGCCGCTGATACTCGGGGTCGCCCTCATTATGGCGTTCGTCGTCTGGGCGCTCCGTCGCGGCAGCCGTGCCGCCGTCGACATCTCCCTCTTGAGGCTGCGATCGCTTGCCACCTCATCGGGCACCCTGTTTACCGCGGGTGCCACGATGTTCTCCGGCATGTTTCTGCTCCCGCTTTACTGGCAGCAGGTGCGCGGCGACAGCGTCCTGACCGCTGCGCTCGTGCTCGTTCCCCAAGGCGTCGGTGCGCTGCTCGCGCGCCTCGTGGCGAGCAAGCTTGCCGCCCAGTTCGGAGCACGAGCGCTCACGATCGGCGCCTTTCTGGTCACAGCACTGGCCACGGTTCCCTTCGCTGTCGCCGACGCCGACACGGACGGATGGTGGCTGGGCGGCGCCCTGTTTGTCCGCGGCCTCGGAGTCGGTGCGGTGATCATGGCACCCATGATGGTCGCGTACGCCGATGTGGAACACAACGAGATGCCGCACGCGACAATGCTCACCCGCATCACGCAGCAGATCGGAGCATCCTTCGGCGTCGCCGTCGTTGCCGTTGTGCTGCAGAACTCTGTCGCCACAGACGTGACGGCGGGGTTCCAGACGGCGTTCTGGTGGCTGATCGGCATCACCGTGCTCGCCCTCGTTCCCGCGATCGCCTTTCGCCGTGAGAGCCTTGACAAAGACGATTCGGTGACGAGGGGCTAGGCGAATGGACGCTGCCAAGACGCGCAGACGCGGGGCAAAACTCAAAGATGCCCTGCTGACAGCGGCATGGGAGCAGCTCGTCGCCGATGGCTACGGGCGGTTCACCTTCGACACCGTCGCCGAGCGCGCCCGCACGAGCAAGCCCGTGCTCTACCGGCGGTGGGGAAACCGCGAGGAGCTGCTGCGTGCGACGGTCAGGCACCGCGGCGCGTCGTTGCCTCCCGCGGTTCCCGACACCGGAAACGTTCGCGATGACCTCGTTGAAGCCCTGCGCTCCGCGGCCGGACCCGAGAATTCCGTTGCCGCCATGCTCACCGCACTCGCGTCGAGCCACTTCGACGACGTCGGGCTGACGCCGGGTGAGCTGCGCGCCGAGATGCTCGGCTCGCGCACCTCATCGGTCAGCGCGATCCTCGAGCGCGCGGTCGCGAGGGGCGAGGTGGATGCCTGCGCGCTGACGCCGCGCATCGTCGATCTGCCGTTCACGCTCTTCCGCCATGAGTATGTGATGACGTTCGCCCCGCCGACAGACGCCGCGATCGTTGAGTTCATCGACGAAATCGTGATGCCGCTCATCACACAGCGGAGCTGACGCCCCGCGGGGCTCCGGTGAGCACGTGCTGCCCGCGCAGCACGAGCAACGCCAGGAGGGCGAGGAGAACACCCTTCAGCACGGCTGCCCCAGCATCCATGAGTAGGTGTCACCGTAAGCGCCCGTACCCGGTGAGCCAACGCCGAAGTTCGGAGCGCACGCGTTCCCGCACGGGAGCCGCCGACAGGGTGACGTCATGCATCGCTCCTTCGATGCGAACCAGCGTGACGTTTCGCCCCAGTCGCGGCACGCGCTGCGCGACTTCGTCGACATTGAGCACGATGTCCGATGATCGCATCTCCTCCGACCAGGTTCGCGAGATCGTCGATCTGTCAGACAGCATCACCAGCACGGGGATGTCGATGTCGAGGCCCGTCGCCACTTTGCGCTGCGCTGTGAAGACGGCGGCGAGCCATGCGGTGTGGGTGGCGAATCCTCTCTCGGGCCGCCATCGCGGATCGATCTGCCATTCCCCCTCGAACTGGTCTGAGATCGTCCGCGTGTAGAAACCAAAGTCTACGTGCGGAAGGGAGCGAAGCGGAGTGATTCGCGCTCCGATCTCGAGAAGCGGCGTCAACGCCTCGCGGCCGATTCCGCCGATCTGAAATTCGAGCCACGGACTGTTGAGCACGAGCGCGTGCGCTCGACCGGGATGGCGGTGCACCCACAGGCTCATCGTGAGCCCGCCCGTTGAGTGCGCCATGATGAACAGTCGTCGTTTCGAGCGCTGCCCCACGCCGTGGCCCATCGCGGTGAGCGCGGCCTCGATGTCTTCGTCGTATGTGTCGAGGTCGCTGATGTACCCCGGCGTCTCGTGCTCGCGAAGACTCCGCCCATATTTTCTCAGGTCGACGGCGTGAAACCGCGCTCCCGTTTCCTCCCAGGCCTCGGCAACGTGACGTTGAAAGAAGTAGTCGACCCAGCCGTGAACGTAAAGCACATCAACGTCAGAGAGCGGTTTGACGGATGCCGCGAGGCGCTGCAGTGCCGAGCGACGCGTGCGCACCAGCGTTGCGACAACCTCGCCCTGCGGGTCGGGCGTGAGCGGCAGGGTGGCGCACTCGAAGCGCTCTCCGAGGATGTCCGGCTCCCACGTCACCATGGTCACAGCGTATCGAAACCGGTGCACTCGATCGCATCAGGCCGACGCTGTCGTGACGCGCCCCTCATGGGGGGGCACCTATTTTTCTTAAAGGTGAGTATTATTCATGTTCTAGGGGTCATGGTCGTGGTTCGCTTTCCCCTCATGTGTGCGGCCACGACCATGGCTTCTTGATCACCGCATGATCGCACGGCCAACTGACGCTCGCAGAAACTCACGTCGAGCGGCGTGCACATGCTCCGACTCAGCCGGCGTTGCCGCATAGACGTTGCTCACGGGCGACCATGCCATCGACATCGCAATGACCAGAGCCATCACGTCGAATACGTCGACGTCGTCGACGATCACCCCCGATGCTTGGGCAGCTGCGATCGCGGCAAGCTTCTCGTCGTCGACGCGTCGGGAGTCAGCAGCGAGGTGACCCTCGGGCCGTCGTTCGAGACGCGCCCAGGTCGCCAGGCGAATGAGCTCTGGACGTTCGAGGTACTCGTCGTACAGCCGCACCGCCCAGTCTGCGAGGTCATCTGCGGCGATGGGCACCACGTCGAGCATGTGCTGCATCGACGCGTCGAAGACCACGTCGAACAGCGCGTCCTTGCTGCCGAAGTAGGCATACAGCTGCGCCTTGTTCGTGCGCGCGGATGCCGCGATGCGATCCACACGCGCGCCGGCGATGCCGCGAGCGGCGAACTCCGCGGTCGCGGCATCCAGAATTCGCTGTCGCGTCGCGAGCCCTCGTGCCGTCAGCGTCGCCTCTACCATGCCCCAATGGTACCAACCAGTCAGTTTGCACTCTCTGGATCCGACGCTTACGTTAACAACTAACCAGTTTGTTTATGAAGAAGGATGCGTGATGCGAACAACCACAGCGTACGGAACCCGCGGCTCGATGACTCTGGTCGCCGGGCCGATCGAGAGGCGAGAGCTGCGCCCCCGTGACGTGGCCGTCGACGTCAGCCACTGCGGCGTGTGCCACAGTGATCTGCACGCCGTGCACGCGCACGCGAGCTCTCGAGCCGATGACCTCCTGGTACCGGGCCACGAGTTCGTCGGAACGGTGACGCAGATCGGGGCGCTCGTCGCCGAGTTCCGCGTCGGCGATGCCGTCGCCGTCGGCAACATCGTCGATTCGTGCGGATCCTGCGACATGTGCCGAGCCGGGCAGGAGAATTTCTGCCGCGAGTTTCCCACCACGACGTATGGTGGCCGCGATCGCGTCGATGGAACGACGACACTCGGCGGCTTCGCGCGAGAATACGTCGTCGATGAGAACTTCGTGTACCGGAGGCCCACGAACCTCGACCCTGCGGCCGTCGCTCCGCTCATGTGCGCGGGCGTCACGGTGTGGGAGCCGCTGCGGAGCCACGGCGTCGGCCCGGGATCGGTGGTCGGCGTCGCAGGGCTCGGCGGGCTGGGCCACCTCGCCGTCAAGCTGGCTCGAGCGCTCGGAGCATCCGTCACCGTCTTCACGACATCGCAGCAGAAGGCAGACGACGCGCGAGCACTCGGTGCCACCGACGTCATCATCTCAACGGATCGTCATGCCATGGCGGCGGCACGAGGCCGCTTCGATCTGATCATCGACACGATCTCTGCGCCGCACGCCGTTGAGCCGTACCTCGACACGATCGGTCTCGACGGAACGCTGAGCGTTGTTGGGTACCTCGGCGAGATCTCCGTCACCGCGCTTGCTCTGCTCATCGGGCGAAAAAGCCTCAGCTCAGCAGGCAGCGGAGGCCGCATCTCCACCCAGGAGCTGTTGGATTTCTGCGGCGAGCACGACATTTCGGCCGACGTCGAGGTGCTGCCGTCTGGTCAGATCAACACTGCTCTCGAACGGCTCGCCCGAAATGACGTGCGCTATCGCTTCGTCGTCGATCTCTCAGATTTGAAGAACGCGTGATCGCGACGAAAGCGCACTCGAACTGTGCGCTATTCGCCGCGTGAGACTCGGAGCATCTCGTCGCGGGGAACAACCTTGATGCGGGCGCGCTCGTGCGGCTCGCCCAACGCGATCTCATGGGAATCCAGATTGTGCCAGCCGTCGAGATCCGTGAATTCAACGCCGCGCTCGGTGAGCAGATCGACGATCGCCTGCTCCTCCGGCTGCTCAGGAGTCCACCAGCTGCCCTGATCGTTGATGATGTGAGACACGGTCTCCATCGCATCCGACTTGGTGTGGCCGATCAGACCGACGGGGCCACGCTTGATCCAGCCCGTCGCGTAGACGCCGTGCACCTGCTCGTTTGTCTTGCGATCCATGACGCGGCCCTCGTGATTGGGAACGATGCCGAGCTTCTTATCGAAGGGGATGCCGTCAAGTGGAGAGCCGAAGTAGCCGATCGCCCGGTACAGCTGGCCGATCTTCACTTCGCGAATCTCACCCGTTCCTTCAACTCCGCCCTCGCCATCGGGGCGCGTGCGCTCGTACCGGAATGAGGCAACATTCCCCTGACCGTCGTCGAGCACCTCGAGCGGCTTCGCGTAGAAGTGCAAGTGAAGGCGACGCGATGCCGTGCCGGTCTCGCGCTCACGCCACTTCGTCATGATGCGGTCGATCACCATCACCTGCTTGTTGCTGGAGATCGCCTTCTTCGAGCCTTCGTCGTAATCGAAGTCTTCGTCGTACAGCACCATGTCGACGTCGTTCAGCTCGCCCAGCTCACGCAGCTCAAGCGGGGTGAACTTCACCTGCGCGGGGCCGCGGCGCCCGAAGACGTGCACGTCGGTGACCCGAGAGGACGTGAGCCCCTCGTACACGTTGTCGGGAATCTCGGTCGGCAGCATGTCGTCTGCGTGCTTCGCGAGAACGCGCGCCACATCGAGGGCGACGTTGCCGTTGCCGACGACAGCGACGGACGTCTGGTCGAGAGGCCACTCGCGTGGCACGTCGGGATGCCCGTCGTACCAGTTCACGAAGTCCGCTGCCCCGTAGGAGCCCTCAAGCTCGACTCCCGGAACCTCGAGGCTGTGGTCGCGAATCGCTCCCGTTGCGAAGATGACAGCGTTGTAGTGCTTCTTGAGGTCGTCGAGCGTGACGTCTTCTCCGTAGCGCACGTTGCCGAAAATGCGAATGTCGCCGCGATCGAGCACGTCGCGCAGAGCGTTGATGATTCCCTTGATGCGCGGGTGGTCTGGCGCGACGCCGTAGCGCACGAGCCCGTAGGGCGCGGGGAGCTGCTCGAAAAGATCGATCGATACCTCGAATTTGCGTTCGGCCTTCAAGAGAATGTCCGACGCGTAGATGCCTGCCGGGCCGGCGCCGACAACGGCGAGTCTCAGCTTTGTCACATGATTCCTTCGGTTGGGCACGCTGCGGGTGACGCGGGTGCTTATTTGTCTCTGTCGGCCAACTTGCGGCCAAATCTGTTGAGGGCGTCTCGCACGGGCCCCTCGGGCAGACCGTCGAGAGCGGCGATCGCCTCGGCTGCCCACTTCTTTGCTTCGCCGCGGGTGCGCTCCGTCACCGGGTGTGCGTACAGCTCCGCCACGGCTTTGGTGAACGACTCGGATGCCGCGGTGTCGAGGTCGCCCGACTCCGCATCGATCCGTCGCACGAGGTCCGCATCTGCCGAATCCGTCTGCGCGCTCTGGCGCAGGTAGATCATGGGCAGGGTTGCGACGCCCTGGCGCAGGTCTGTTCCGGGCACCTTACCCGTCTGCTCCGGCTGCGGAGAAAGGTCGATCACGTCATCGACGAGTTGAAAGGCCACGCCGATCTTCTCTCCGTATTCACGCAGCGGGCCCTGCAGCTCGTCAGGGGCATTGGCGAAAATCGCACCGGCGCGCGCCGCTGTCGAGATGAGAGATCCGGTCTTGTCAGCAAGCACCTGGATGTAGTGCTTCTCTTCGTCTTCGCCGTTCTCGGGGCCGACCGTCTCGTGCAGCTGCCCGAGAACGAGGCGCTCAAAGGTGTCGGCCTGCAGGCGGATTGCCTTCTCGCCGAGATTCGCCATCAGCTGGCTCGCACGAGCGAACAGCAGGTCTCCCGTGAGAATCGCCACCGAGTTTCCCCACACCGTGTGGGCGCTCGGCACACCGCGGCGACGGTCTGCGTGGTCCATGACGTCGTCGTGGTACAGCGACGCGAGGTGAGTGATCTCAATCGCCTTCGCGGCATCATAGACATTCTGCGTGTTGCCGTCGCCGAGCTGCGCCGCCAGCAGAATGAGCATGGGGCGCACCCGTTTGCCGCCGGCCTCGAGAAGGTAGCGGCCGGACGCATCCGCGACTGAATCGGTGAATTCGAGGTCGCCGATCAGCTGACGCTCGATCTCGATGAGTCCGTCGTCGATCTCGCCGATGACACGGCGCATCGCCGGGCTCATCATCATGCGCTCGGTTAGGCCCAGCTGCTGCGACAGTCGCGTGTCGCGAGGGGTCGTGCTCACATCCACCCCACTACCCTATCCGTCCTCGGGCGCCGCGGTCGCGATACCGGATGCCGCTACCCACCGGGCTTGAACGCGCGGTGCATCGCCGCGATTCCCGCGGTGAGGTTGCGATGCTCGACATGTGCCCACCCGGCCTCGCGCAGCCATCGCGCCAGCCCCTTCTGGTCTGGCCACGCGCGGATCGACTCATTGAGGTAGGTGTATGCCTCGGAGTTGGAACTGACGACGCGCACGATGAGGGGCATGATCCTGGCGATGTAGAGGTTGTAGGCGCTGCGCACGAGCGCCGTGGGAGGCGTGGAGAATTCGCACACGACAAGGCGTCCGCCCGGCTTCGTCACCCGCAGCATTTCAGCGAGCGCCTTCTTCGGGTCGACGACGTTGCGCAGGCCGAACGAGATGGTGACTGCGTCGAATTCGTCGTCGGCGAAAGGAAGATTCGTCGCGTCTGCCTCGACGAAGTCGACGTTGGGCAGGTGGCCGAAGCGGCGTTTGCCCTCGGCGATCATTCCCGCGGAGAAATCGGCGGCGACGACGGTGGCCCCGGTCGCTGCGAGAGCGGCGCTCGATGTTCCTGTGCCTGCCGCGAGATCGAGCACGCGGTCCCCCGGAAGCGGATCGACGGCACGGCGCAGTGCGACCCGCCAGAGCCTGTCGTTTCCCGCCGAGAGCACGTCATTCGTGAGGTCGTAGCGTTCAGCGACCTCATCGAACATCGCCGACACCTGCTCGGGCTGCTTTTCGAGATCTGCGCTCTTGCTCATTTCTCCAGTTTAGGTGGGCATTGCTGAACGATTCCCACAGCAAGCGCGGCGTAGGCTTGGTTCGTGACCAACCCCGACACGCCGCGGCTTGTCGTCGACACCACCCCCGTCGGCGATGTGTCCCTCCTCATCCCCCACACGTCCGAATCCGATCCCCTCGTCTGGCTCCGCAAGGGCACGGGCATCGTCGGAATCGGCGAAGCCCTCCGCCTCGAATTCACGGGCGAGACCCGCATGACCGATGCTGCCGCCGCGTGGCGGCGCCTCGCGGCATCCGCCCGGGTCTCAGACCGCGTTGGCGTTCCGGGGACCGGCCTCGTCGCCTTCGGAGCATTCGCTTTCTCGTCGCTGTCCACGACGACAAGCGTGCTCATCGTTCCGCAGACGATCATCGGCCGTCGAAGCGGGCGCCACTGGGTCACTCACATTCGCCGCGAGGGTGACGAGCTCGACACCGGGCGGGGTGGAATGACGGATGCTTCCGAAGCAGCAGCTGCCGAGGCGACACCCATCGGCGAGCCCTTCGCCGTCGACTTTCTCGAGGGCCAGGAGTCTTCTGAGTCTTACAAGCTGCATGTTGCCGAGGGCGTGCGCCGCATTCGCGAGGGCGAGCTCGAGAAGGTTGTTCTCGCTCGCGATCTCGTGGGTTCGGTTCCCGCGGGCAGCGACGTGCGGCGCTTCGCCACCGACTTGGCGCAGGGCTACCCGGACTGCTGGACGTACGTCGTTGACGGGCTGATCGGGTCGAGCCCTGAGACGCTCGTGAGTGTGACGCAGGGCGGCGTGACCGCGCGGGTGCTCGCGGGCACGACAGCGCGCGGCGATGGTCCCGAAGCCGATGAGCAGGCAAGCGTTGCTCTCGCGACATCGCAGAAAGACAACGACGAGCACGAATTCGCGGTGCAGAGCGTCGTTCGCTCCCTCGAGACGCACACCTCGCATCTCGCCGCGACCGAGGTTCCCTTCACCCTCAAGCTGCCGAACCTGTGGCACCTCGCCACCGACATCGAGGGCGTGCTGAGCGACGGCGCATCGTCGCTCGACCTGATTGCGGCGCTGCATCCGACAGCGGCCGTCGCCGGAGCCCCAACGCCCGATGCGGTCGCAATGATCGACGACCTCGAACCATTCGACCGCGGGCGCTACGCGGGGCCGGTTGGGTGGGTCGGCGCCGACGGCGACGGCGAGTGGGCGATCGCGCTGCGGTGTGCGCAGCTCGACGGCGACACCATCACCGCGTACGCGGGCTGCGGCGTTGTGGGCGAATCGGTGCCAGAGAACGAGCTCATGGAGACGCGCATCAAATTCCGTCCGGTGATTGACGCCCTCGAGGGCTGACGATTCGGCGCTGGCGCATCAGCGTTCGAGCGGAACCTCGATGATCACCGGGGACTCACGGGCAGTCGTGAGCGCCTTGTCGAGGTCGGAGCGATGTGTCGCACGCACGTGCTCCCAGCCGTAGGCCTTCGCCAGTGCGGCCACGTCGACGCCGTGCGGTGTGTACTGCACTCGATCGAAGACGTCGCGCTGCGCGGCATGCGCAACCTCGAGCCCGTCGAAGATCGTTCCGCCGCCGTCGTTGCCCACAATCACCTGCATGCGTGGCCACGCCTCGCCGTGCCCGCCCAGCAGCGAGCCGATATCGTGCAGCAGAGCGAGGTCTCCAACGAGCACCCGTGTGATCCCGGGCATCCCGTCTCGCTGCTGTGCGCTCGCGATGCCGTGGGCCGTGGCGACTGTGCCGTCGATGCCCGCGAGCCCGCGGTTTGCGTGCACCGGAATCTTCTTGCCCGAGACAAACGCATCGGCGACGCGAATGAGGCGGGATGCCGCCAGCACGAGGCGGTCGTGCGGCCACGTCGCACGCCAGAGCTCCTCCACCAGCATCCGCCGGTCGACGGGAGCGCGCACAGCGGCGAACTCTGCCCGAGCGAAGCGAGCGCGCGCGGCCGGGTCGTGCGAGTGGCCGTCGTCGAGCGAGGGCGCCGAGTCGCGGTCGGCCGCGGCGACGAGCTGGCGCGACGCGACGACCCACGAGCCGAGCCAGTCGCGATCGGCATCGCCGTCGGCAACGGATGCTGTCGCGACGACGCGTGCTCGGCGGCCAGGGTTGTACGTCTCGATGCCGGTGGGCGCGACGACGATCACATCGACGTCATCGCGGAGCAGAAGCGCCGGAACCTCGCGACTGAGGGTCGGATGCCCGAACACGACGGCGCGCTCCACGCGACCGCCGAGCTGCGGATCGTTCAGCAACTCGCGGTAGGGAGCAGCAAGGTTGCGGCCGAAACGTGCGCCGCTCGTGACCTCGGCGATGAGCGGCCACGACCCCGCATGAGCGAGCTCTTCGGCATCCGCCCCTGCCGCGTGCCCCGCGATCACGACGGTGCGCGGGCCGCGCTCGAGCACGGCGCTCGGGCGCTTCAGCCGGGCAACGACGTGCGGCCGGGCTGTGCTGCCCGCTCGTGTGCCACTTTCTGCTGCTTCGACGCTCACAGAGTCGCCAAAAGTGGCACGCGTTTGGGCGGCGTCTGACAGCTCGGCGGCGGTCAGCGCCGATGACAGAGGCTCGCGGAAGGCGATGTTCAGATGCACGGGGCCCGGCCCGGCGATGCCGCGGCCGTTCGCCGACCGCATCGCTTCGCCCGCAAGCGTCTCGGCGCTCGCTGCCTCACCCGCAGCACCCGTCGGCGCTGCGACATCACGCTCGAACCGGACGGCGCCCCCGAAGATGCCCGGCTGCACTGTCGTCTGATTGCTGCGAATGCCTCGCAGCTCCGCGGGCCGGTCGGCGCTGAGCACAAGCAGCGGCACGCCCGAGTGATGTGCCTCGAGCACGGCGGGGTGCAGGTGGGCGACGGCGGACCCGCTCGTCGTTACGACGGCTGCTGCACGCCCCGTCTCGACACCGAGCCCGAGAGCGAAGAACGCGGCAGAGCGCTCGTCGATGCGCACGTGAACACGCAGCATCCCCGCGTCGTCGAGCGCCGCAGCCGCGAGCGCGAGCGCCTGCGACCGCGAGCCGGGGCAGATGACGATATCGGTGAGGCCGCGAGCTGCGAGGCCGAGCAGCAGCGCCGTCGCATACGCGGTAGCCGGCGCGGCGTCGGCGAAATGGATGCCGTCGGCGTCAGCGTCGAGTCTGCGCGACGACCCGGCGGTCGACGATGACTCGTCAGGCATCCGTGTTGTTCGACCCAGTTCCGTGGCCGTGGTCTGTGGGGTGACCGTCATCGTTTGGCAGATCCTTGTCTACCGCGTCTTTGTCGCGCTTGCGCTTCTCTGCCTCAGCAGCATCCTGCCGCTTCTTCTTTTCGTCGCGCGGACGAATGATCTCTTCTTCGGCGTCGAGAGCGGCGAGCTCTTCTTCAAGCTGACGAATGCGGTCGTCTTGCACGCTGTCTGTATGCAGCTCACCGATGAACGAGGGGTCGTCATCAGGCGCCACATCGCGCGCCAGTTCGGCGCCGCCGCGACCGATGAAGTACCACAGCAGCAGGCCGATCACCGGAAGCACAAGGATCACGACGATCCACACCGGCTTCGACAGTCCCCTGACGCGCCGATTGTCGATGATGGCGCAATCAACGACCGAGTAGATCGTGATCGCCACGATCACCGGAATCAAGATGAAGAGCAGGCGTGCCATGCACCAATGGTATCTGCCCAGACGGTTAATGCACTGGGCATGACGGCATCCAGCGCTCAGACAGCCGACACAACCTAGAATTCTCTTGTGAAACGCATTCCCCCTGCCGTCATCTACACGATTCTTCGCCTTCTGACGTTCTTCGTCCCTTTGGCGATTCTGCTGCTGCTCGGCTTCAACGAGTGGTTCTCTGCGATCGTTGCGGCACTCATCGGTTTTGCGATCTCACTGATCTTCCTTCGACGCCCGCGCGAGCAGGTTGCCGTGGCGATTCACAACAAGCGCACGGGCGCGGATGCCGGGCCGCACGAGACGCCGACGGACGAAGAGGCCGAAGATGAGGTCATCGAGCACAGCGAGCACCCGCAGCATCCCGAGCCCGATGCGGCGCAGAACGCGGAACACAGCGATCACGTTGACGGCGACGCCACATCGCGCTGACTCCAGCATCCGCACCTCGCTAGCATTGAGCGATGAACGTCGCGCCTCTCACTGACCAGCAGATTCCGGATGCCGTTGCACTCTGGACCGAGGCCGGTCTGACCCGCCCGTGGAACGACGCCCACGCCGACTGCCGGCGCGCACTGCGTGGGCCCGACTCGACGGTGCTTGCCATCGCCGACGACGCCGGGGTCGTCGCGACGGCCATGGTCGGGCACGACGGCCACCGCGGATGGGTGTATTCGCTCGCCGTTACCGAACGGTGTCGCGGACGCGGGCTCGGCGCACGGCTCATGTCCGCGTGCGAGGAGTGGGTTCGCGACCACGGCATTCCCAAAATCCAGCTCATGGTGCGCAGTGAGAACAGCGACGTTCGCTCGTTCTATGACCGTCTCGGCTACGAACGCTCAGACGTCGTTGTGCTCGGCAAACGCCTCGACTGACCCGGAGGGCGCGCACATCGCGACCCCCCGGTGCGTCTAGAACGAGTAGCCGAGAAAGAACGCGATGCCGTAGAGAAGCTGCGTGATTCCCACGAGCTTGAGAGCGAGCACCAGCTCCTTCGGCGTGCGTGCCGTGATGACGATGAGGCATGCGGGGAGTGCGGCGAGCAGCGCGGCTCCGGCGTACCACAGCCCCGGGTAGAACAACGCAACGAGGGCAGCAATCGCAAACGGCGCGAGCATCAGCACGACGAAGAGAATGCGAGACGCGAGTCCGCCGATCAGCACCGAGAGCGTGTGCTTACGGGCAAGTTTGTCTGACTCGCGGTCGCGCAGGTTGTTGACGAGAATCGCCGACATCGAGATGAGGCCGACGCCCACGGCGCCGTACCAGGCCTCTTGGTTGAGCTGCCCCACCTGCACCCACATGGTGCCGAGCGTTGCGACGAGCCCGAAGAAGATGAAGACGACGATCTCGCCGAGCGCGTAGTACCCGTAAGGGCGCTTGCCTCCCGTGTAGAACCACGCCGCCAGAATGCACGCTGCGCCGACGGCGATCAGCCACCACTGCCCCGTGGCGACGGTGATGAGCACACCAGCCACGGCAGCGATCCCGAAGAACACGAGGGCGGCCGTGAGAACGCTCTTGGGGCGTGCCTTGCCCGAGCCCACGAGACGGCCGGGGCCGACGCGACGCCGATCGGTCCCCCGGATGCCGTCGGAGTAGTCGTTCGCGAAGTTGACGCCGATCTGCAGGGCGACCGCGACGGCGAGGCAGAGCAGCGCCCGCACCCAGTGGAACTCGTCGGGGGCACCTGCGATGCGCGCAGCGCCCGTTCCCACAAGCACCGGCGCGATCGACATCGGCAGCGTTGGAATGCGGGCGGCGCGAATCCAATCACCCGCCGTCGCCGGCTTGATGTGCTGCAGCGGCCGTGCCGCCGGGTTGCCGCTCTTGCCCCCGCCTTTTCGGGCGACGGGGATCGTCGTACCCTGACGTGTCTTCGACGTGCTCTTGCGCTGTGCTGCCACGAATGACCTCCTGCTCCGCGGCAACTTTACTAAAGATCGCTATGGCAGCGTGCGCTCCGCGATCGCGCGGGCCACAGCCTGGCGGTCGGGCTTGCCCGAAGCGAGCCGGGGAACGGCGGCGACAGTGACGATGCGATCGGGTCGTGCTGGCTTGCCGAGCTGCCGCGAGACAGCATCCTGAACCGCATCGAGGCGGGCACCCGAGACATCGGTGATCACAACGGGAACGTGCCCCCAGCGATCGTCCGCGGCACCGACGACAACGGCGTCTTCAAGCCCGGCGAGCGTGTGGACGATGCGCTCGACGCGATCGAGATTGACGTTGACGCCGCCCGAGACGATCACGTTGTCGGCCCGGCCGAGCACCGTGAGCACGTCGTCGTCGATCGTGGCGAGGTCACCGGTGCGATACCACTGGCGCCCCTCGCGGTCGACAAAGACGCCCTCCATGCGGGTGTGATCGATTGTGCCGTCGTCAGCGAGGTAGCCATCGCTCAGCGTCGGGCCGGTCAGCTCCACCTGCCCGTCGACGATGTTCATCTCGATGCCGGGCAGCGGTCGCCCGTTATACACGCAGCCCCCCGAGGTCTCGCTCGAACCATAGGTGCGATACACCGGCAGGCCGAGCAGCTGCGCGCGATCGCGAATCGGTTCGGGAAGGGCCTGCCCCCCGATCAGGATGCCGTCGAAACGGCGCAGGGCCATCACCCCGGCGCGCGACTCGAGCAGCCGCATGAGCTGCGCGGGAACGAGCGAGGTGAAGTGCCGCTCGCCCGTGAGCTGCTTGCTCGCCTCGATGAACGCGGCGGTGTCGAAGTGGCCAGGCGACAGCACGATGGGCGTGGTCTCTGCGGCGATCGAACGCACGAGCACCTGCAGTCCTGCAACGTAGTGCGCGGGAAGCGCAAGCAGCCACTGTCCGGGGCCGCCCATGACCGACTCCGACGCGGATGCCGACGAAAGCAGCGCATCGGCGCTGAGCACGACGTTCTTGGGCAGGCCCGTCGACCCCGAGGTGCGAATGACGGCGGCCGTCGCCTGCGGCGCTTCGTGCAGCTCTGCGCCGAGGTGGGCGGCGAGCGGGGCGTCCTCGTGCGTGGACTCGGCCGCAAGCGGCAGCAGCGCGGGGCCCGAGCGATCAAGGGCGCCACGCAGTGCGCTCATGACTTCGAGCGGATCGGATGCTGAAACAGCGACGAGACTGCGCGTCATGACCCGAGTCTACGTCTCGCACTCCGCACTTTCACGTGTCGCGACCCCTGCCCTGTCGTGTGCCACTTCTTGCCACCTCTACTCGGTCTTAATGGCCAGAAGCGGCACGCGTTGCTGACGCCGACTGGGTGCTGCACGGCACGCCCGCTGCGGGGCGGCCGTCAGTACTGCCAGGGGTACGGCGACCAGTCGGGATCACGCTTCTCAAGGAAGGCGTCGCGCCCCTCCACAGCCTCGTCTGTGCCGTAGGCGAGACGCGTCGCCTCCCCCGCGAAGACCTGTTGCCCGACAAGACCGTCGTCGACTGCATTGAACGCGAATTTCAGCATCCGAATCGCCGTCGGCGATTTTGTGAGGATGCGGCGAGCCCACCGCAGCGCCTCGGCTTCGAGTTCGGCGTGCGGAACGACAGCGTTGACAGCGCCCATCTCGTAGGCGCGCTGGGCCGTGTATGTTCCGGCGAGAAAGAACACCTCGCGCGCGAACTTCTGCCCGATCTGGCGCGCGAAGTAGGCGGACCCGTAGCCAGCGTCGAAGGAGCCGACATCGGCATCCGTCTGTTTGAACTTCGCCCGCTCGCTCGCGATCGTGAGGTCGCATATGACGTGCAGCGAGTGCCCGCCGCCGGCCGCCCAGCCGGGAACGACGGCGATCACAACCTTGGGCATGAAGCGAATGAGTCGCTGCACCTCGAGAATGTGCAGCCGCCCCGAGCGCGCCGGGTCGATGCCCTCGGAGGTGTCGGCATCGGAGTACTTGTAGCCGTCGCGGCCGCGGATGCGCTGGTCGCCACCCGAGCAGAACGCCCAGCCGCCGTCTTTCGAGCTTGGCCCGTTGCCCGTGAGCAGCACCACGCCGATCGTCGACGTCGTGCGCGCGTGCTCGAGTGCCCGGTAGAGCTCGTCGACCGTGTGCGGCCGAAAAGCGTTGCGCACCTCGGGGCGGTCGAAGGCCACGCGCGCCACGCGCCCATCGTGCGTGTGGTGATAGGTAATGTCGGTGAGCTGCTCGAAGCCCTCAACCGTCTGCCACTCGGACTCGTCAAAGATCTCAGACACCGTCATGCCTCAATCGTAGTTGGGACGCGGATGCCGACGAGAGTTGCGCACACATGGTTCAGGCATTCGGAACTTTCGGCCCGACCACGGCGTGTTGATGCACGACACACCGCCCGACACGTCAGAAGTCCGAATACCTGCACGCTCACGCGGTGCACAATGGGCACATGGATGCACTGCCGCCGCTCGACGAGCTTCTCGCCTCAGCCCGCGTTGTCTCTCTGCCGCTGACAACGCAGTTTCGGGGAATCACCCAGCGCGAGGCCGTGATCTTCAGCGGGCCGCGGGGCGCCACCGAGTTCTCTCCGTTCACCGAGTACGAGGATGCCGAGGCGGCGACGTGGTTGCGCGCGGGCATCGAGTTCGGCTGGGGTGAGCTGCCGGCGCTGCGCCGCGACAGCATCCGGGTCAATGCAACGATGCCGGCGGTCGACGCCACCCAGGTCGAGAGCGTGCTGGCACGCTACGACGGATGCCGCACCGTGAAGGTAAAAGTCGCCGAGCGCGGGCAGACTCTCGATGACGACGTCGCGCGGGTCGCGGAGGTGCGCCGCTTGATGGGGCCAGAGGGCCGCGTGCGCCTCGACGCGAACGGGGGCTGGAACGTCGACGAGGCCGAGCACGCCATCCGCTCGCTTTCCGAGTGCGACATCGAGTATGTCGAGCAGCCGTGCGGCACGGTCGATGAGCTCGCCGACGTGCGCAAACGCGTGAAGTACATGGGCATTCCGATCGCCGCAGACGAGTCAGTGCGCAAGGCAGACGACCCGCTCGCCGTCTCCAGGGCGGGCGCCGCCGACCTGCTGATCGTCAAGGCGCAGCCACTTGGCGGCATCACCAGAGCGCTCGATATCGTGCGCGAGGCGGGGCTGCCTGTCACCGTCTCGAGTGCTCTCGACACCTCGGTCGGCCTCGCGCTCGGCGCGCACTTGGCCGCCGCGGTGCCGGAGCTGCCGTACGACTGCGGCCTCGGCACAGCGTCACTGCTTGCCGCCGACGTCACCGAGCAGCCACTGCGAGCGCACGACGGCGCCATCGACGTGCGTCGCATCGAGGTATCAGAGCGGATGCTGCGCGAGTACGCCGCGTCGCCGGAACGAGACGCATGGTGGCGTGACCGCATCCGCCGCTGCTACGCCCTGCTGTAACCGGCTTGCACACATAAGGGCAGAGCAAATCGGAGAATCTGGCAATCGCCTCGGGCTCCGCGGCAGAATCGGCATACGGAGAATTTCTGAAAACGCTTCCATGAGGGTGTTTGCGGCGATCGTTGCCAGAACTGGATGTTTCGGACGCAACAGTTCGCTGTTTTTGTAGCATTTCCATCTTTATGTAAACGCTTGCATTAAATCGTTGTGCGCTCTACCGTGAGTGCCATCACCGCACGCCCGCACGTCACGCTGACATTGCGTGCGGTGTCCGCACAATGCAAAGGAGCACCGCAATGAGTACAGTGCCGCCCCACGTACACACCCGAGTAGGAGGGCGTCGCAGGCGAATACCCTGGGTCGCCCTCACGGTCGGGCTTCTGATCGCTGGACTTCTCGTCGCGATCGTTCCACCGCAAAAGGCCCACGCTTCCGCTCCCGGTCCGAAGGACGTGACGGCCGTCATGTTCTCGTGGACGTGGAATGCCATTGCACGCGAATGCACGAATACGCTCGGCCCTGCCGGCTACGGCTACGTGCAGACGTCTCCCCCGCAGGAGCACGTCGTCGGGAGTCAATGGTGGACGTACTATCAGCCGGTGAGCTACAAGCTCGAGTCACGGCTGGGCACCGCAGAAGAGTTCAAGGACATGATCGCCACGTGCAATGCCGCGGGTGTCGAAGTGATCGTGGATGCCGTGATCAACCACATGAGCGGCGACTCAGACGGCGGAACAGGCTGGGCAGGAAGCTCGTACGGGCACTACAACTATTCCGGTCTGTACAGCGACAATGACTTCCATGACTGCCGCCGGGATATCTCGAACTATCAAGATCGTGACGAAGTGCAGAATTGCAACCTCGTGAACCTCGCTGACCTCGACACGGGTTCGGCCTACGTTCAGCAGACCATTGCTGACTATCTCAACCACCTCGTCGACCTTGGTGCAGCCGGATTCCGCATCGACGCCGTCAAGCACATTGCTGCCGATGACCTGCGCGGCATCATGTCGAAGGTCAAGAACAAAGACGATTTGTACATCGTGCAGGAGGTCATTCGTGCCAACGAGCCGATTCAGCCGGAAGAGTACCTCGGCATGGGAGACATCCACGAGTTCGCGTACGCTCGCAAACTCAACGAAGCGTTCGGCGGTGGAACGATTGACTGGCTGATCGAGGGGAAAGGCATTGGCGAAACCTGGGACGGATTTCTCAGCAGCGCCGACGCCGGAGTCTTCGTCGACAACCACGACACCGAGCGCAACGGCCAGACGCTGAGCTATAAGGACGGCGATGTCTACGACCTCGCGCAGATCTTCACGCTCGCGTGGAACTACGGCTCGCCGTCCATTCAGTCGGGCTTCGAGTTCAGCAACTTCGATGCCGGTCCTCCCCAGACAGCATCCGGAGAGGTCATCGACCCCACCTGCGGCTCAGGCTCCGTGTGGACATGCGAGCACGCAGAGAACGAGATCACCAACATGGTCGGATTCCGCACCGAGACGTACGGCACCGACATCACCAAGAAGTGGACGAACGGCAGCAGCGCCATCGCGTTCAGCCGCGGTGACAAGGGCACCGTGGCGATCAACCGGGGCGGTAGCGAGCTGACTCGCACGTTCGAGACCGGGCTTCCCGATGGCACGTATTACAACGTGATTCAGGCGACGCGCGACGGTGACAGCTGGTCCGGCGACACCATCACGGTCTCGGGCGGAGCGTTCACGGCGACCGTACCGTCGAACGGCGCCGTCGCGATCCACGCGGGCGCGAAAGCCGGCCAAGAGTGCGCAGACACTGCGGCGCCGACCACCCCGACGAACGTCGAGGCGAGCGCTGACGGCACGAACGTGACGGTGAGCTGGACAGCATCCACCGACGACTGCGCTGTCACGGGCTACACGATCACCCGCTCTGGCGCAGACGGCGAAACGACGCTCACCGCACCCGGATCGTCGACATCCATCACCGATAGCGGGCTCGATCCGGACACCGAATATCAGTACACCGTCACCGCGACCGACGGCGCCAACACGTCGAAGCCAAGCAGCGCGGCATCCGTCACCACGGGTGAGACGTCACCGGATGCCTCCACAGAGGTCTTCTACCACGACAACGGCACCTGGAGTGATTTCTACATTCACTACCAGGTGGGCGATGGCGAATGGACAACGGCTCCAGGAGAAAAGATGCAGGAGCGCTGCAATGGCTGGTACGGAGCAACGATCAACCTCGGCACGGCAGACGGCTTGACGGCTGCGTTCACCAACGGTTCTGGCAGCTGGGACAACAACGGAGACAAGAACTTCGCTCTGACGTCTGGGGTGCAAGCGATCGCTGACGGTGCCATTACCAGTGCTGACCCGTGCTCCGATGAGCCGCCCGTCGGCGAAGACATGACGGTCTTCTACAAGGCCGACAAGGACTGGGATGCTTACTACGCTCACTACCGCGTCGGTGAAGGAGACTGGACAACCGTTCCGGGCATCCCGATGGAGCAGGCCTGCGACGGCTGGTACACCCTCACCATCGACTCTGGTGCCACGGGAACCACGTTCGCGTTCAATAACGGCGCGGGCCAGTGGGACAGCAACGGCTCAAAGAACTACGTGGTGAGCGGAAACGTGGTCGCCGTGGCATCCGGATCTGTATCCGGAACCGCACCGTGCGACCTGCCGGCGACAACGCCGACAACACCCGCGAACGTGTCCGTCACCGCCGACAACGGCGCCGTGACCGTGAGCTGGGACGCATCGACGGCCGATTCCGGAATCGCGAAGTACACAGTGGCACGCACCGGTGGCGTTGACGGAACCGTCTCTGCCGACGTCGCTGACACGTCGTACGTTGACACGTCGGTGAGCGAGAGCACGACGTACACGTACAGCGTTACCGCGACGGCAGAAGATGGCGGCGTATCGCTGGCCTCAGACGCGGTCGAGATCACGACACCGGGCACGACGGGAGGAGACGACTCAGAGAAGCCGTCCGCCCCGACGGGGCTGACCGTCACAGCATCCGGTGACACTGTTCAGCTCACGTGGAACGCCGCGACAGACAATGTCGGCGTTGCCGGGTATCGCGTGATCAAGGCGGGTGGTGGCGAGGCGACGCTCGGCATCATCACCGAGGCGACGGAGATCGGCTTCTTCAACCTCACGCCGGGGGAGGAATACATCTTCAAAGTGCAGGCAATGGATGCTGCAGGGAACCTGTCCGGCTGGAGTGATGTGGTCTCGACGACAACGCGCGGCGACGATGACACCACGGCCCCGACTGCCCCCGCCGGGCTCGCAGCCACCGTCGACGGCACGTCTGTCACCCTGACATGGACACCATCGACGGACGACACCGCCGTGGCGTCGTACACGGTGCGCTCGAATGACGGCGACGCCACTAAGAAGACGGACGCCACGAAGCCATCGCTCACACTCGACAACCTGACAGCGGGCGCGACGTACACATTCACGGTTCAAGCAATCGACAGTTCCGGAAATACGTCGGACTGGAGTGAGTCTGTGTCTGCCACCATCGAGGGCGAGAGCGACCCGGGAATCCCCGGTGAGCCGACCGGCACCGACTACTCCGAGGGTTATTACCAGCAGAATCCAGAGGGGAATGTCGGAGCAGCCGCCGAGATCACTGTCGACGGTGACGCCTCGGAGTGGACGCCAGCCATGGTGATCGCGCAGGGCGTCGCAAATGACGACCCGCGCATCTTTCGCGGCAGCCACGAAGGGCCGGTCTATGACCTGTATTCCCTCTCAAGCGCGTGGGACGACGACGCTCTGTATCTGATGTGGCAGTTCACCAACGTCACGGATGTCGTCGACCCTGGGCAGGGCTATCCGATCAGCGACAACGGAAAGCCGTACAACGGTGACATCCCGCAGGCGCTCGCGTTCGACGTGACGGCCGAGGGCGGAGACGGACTAATCGATGGCACGGAAGAGGGTGTGTGGGGCATCCGCTCAACGTTCTCGAACGATGAGGTCGACCATCTCGCGATGTTCTCGAGCAAGCCGGGAGTAGGCGAGCCGGCGATGTTCTCGCTCAACGCATCCGGTGCTTTCGACTACGAGCCCGCGAACGCTGTCGGGTTCGACGAAGCGGCGATCTCGTATGCCTATGGTGACGGGTTCTACGGCGCCTCGCTCATGGGTGTCGACGCCAACGGATACGAGGGATACACGCCGGATGACCTCGCGGACACGAGTGCATTCATCGACTTTCTCGACACAGCACACGACACGATGCAAGACACCGTCTACGAGATGAAGATCCCGTTTGCGGCGCTGGGCACGACACGGGATGCTGTCGAAGCGAACGGCATCGGCGTAATGCTGCTCAGCACGTTCGGGCAGTCGGCGATCGGATCTCTCCCGCAGGATCCGGCAATGCTCGATGTCGCGACGGAACCCTATTCAGCCGACAAGTCAACGTCTGCAGAGAAGGAGGATTGGGACCCGATCACTGCGCAGTTCGCACGCATCGGGGCGTAAACCACAGTCGAGCACAGTGGGCGGGACTCTCAGAGTCCCGCCCACTGTTTCGTCGACGTGGGGCATCCGCCGCTGCTACGCCCGCTGACAATGATTCAGATGTCAAAGATGGCTCCCAGCGGGCGCGCTGCAAGCCATCTTTGACAGATGAAGGCGTGGTGATTCACACCGTGGGCCGACCTACAGCCCCGAGTAGCTGTGCAGCCCGTTGAAGAAGATGTTCACCACGGTGAAGTTGAAGATCACCGTTGCAAAGCCGATGATCGCCAGCCACGCGGCACGGCCGCCGCGCCAGCCCTTGGTCGCCCGCGCGTGCACGAACCCGGCGTAGATCACCCAGACGATGAAGGTCCAGACTTCTTTGGTGTCCCAGCCCCAATAGCGACCCCACGCGGCCTCGGCCCAGATCGAGCCGGCGATGAGCGTGAACGTCCACAGCACGAAGCCGACGATGATCGTGCGGTACGCGAGGTTCTCAAGCCGCTGCGCCGACGGGAACGTCGCCATGAACTTCAGCTTCAGGTCGCCGAGCGATGCCTTGCGCCCCTCCGTGCGCGCCTGGATGAGCTGCAGAATGCTCAGCGCGCAGCCAAGCGCCAAGAAGCCCATAGCCGTCGTCGCGAGGAACACGTGAATCACGAGCCACGCTGACTGCAGCGCGGGAGGCAGCGGGGCGACCTCGACGTAGAAGTTGATCGTGCCCATGCACAGCAGCGATACGACGAGCAGCGAGATGAACGTGCCGAGATAGCGCAGGTCGACCTTGATGTTCACAACGAGGAACACGGCGACGACGAGCATCGTGCCCGTCATGACGAACTCGTAGAGGTTCGCCCACGGCACGCGTTCGGCGGCAATACCGCGCGTCACGTCGGCAGCCACGTGCAGAAGGAAACCCAGCACCATGAGCGCCATGGCGGATCGCAACGAAGGCGAGCGCTTCGCGGTGACCGCGGGCGCGACGTTGCCCTTCTTCGCGGCGGGGCGCGTCTTCACGGCGACGCCGCCTCCTGCCTGCGCAGTCGCCTCGGACTGTGCCGACGCCGCAGCCGCCGAGTCGACGGCATCCGCTGCCTCTCTCACCTCGGCGCTTCGGCGGCCGAGGTCGAGGGCGAACGCGATGAGCGCAAGCGCATACAGCGCCGTCGCCGACCACAGGGCCAGCAGGGAGAACGAGTTGAGATCCACGGTGTAAGGCTACTCCTTCGATTCTCGCGCGCTGCGGGCGCGAACGGTGCGCACCAGCAGCGCGATGAGGCGCCACCCGACCAACGCAAGGCCGAGCACGATGGTGGCGACGATGATGAATGGCAGTGCTGTGCCTTGACCGGATGCCGCACGCAGCAGCATTCCGCCGGCAACGGTGATGATCCAGAGAGGGATGCCGGTGCGTACGACGCTCAGCGGTCGGCGCCACGCAAGCGTGACGATCCAGCCCACGGCGAGCGCGACGAGGAACGGCCACCACGTGCCCCAGATTCCCACCAGGTCGAGCGCCTCTGCATGGCTTGAGCGCCCGGAGATGGCGAACACAAGGGTCAGAACGACGTCGAGGGCGAGAGCAAGAATGATCATTCGCGTTCCACCCCCAGCGCAGTGCCGTGCCTGTAGGCGACGGCCTCGACGGCATCCGAGAGCCCTGGATCTTCACCGCGTGCCAGCCCCGCGTACTCAATGCGCACGGATCCGTCTTCGTTGTCCGTTGCCTTCACCCAGACGCGGCGGCGGGGAACGAAGAGCGACGTGAGCAGGCCGAGCAGCACAAGTCCCGCGCCGATCGCGACGCCCAGCTGCGTCTTGTCATCGTGAATGTCGAACGACGCGAAGCGATGAACAGAGCCCTCGAAGGCCTTCGCCTTGGGGTTCTCATTGACAAACTCGATCGTTCCCAAGCCATTCGGCAGGTCTGCACTCTGGCCTGGCATGAGCTCGATGGAATCAACGCCGGTGTCTCCGCCCGTCAGCGGTGTCATGCCGTCGACCTCGAGCGCATACACCGATTTCGGAATGCCGCCGTCAAGGCCCAGATCGCCCGAGTACACGTTGAGCGTGAGCAGCGGGTACTCGAGTCCCGGATACGTCGAGGTATAGGCCCCGGTTTCAAGCGGGTAGGCCGTGGGGTAGAAGAAGCCCACCATGCCGAGCTGCTTCTTGAGACCGTCGGGAACCTTCACGACGCCAACCGAGGTAAGCGTTGATGAGTCTTGCGGCAGAAAGGGAATCGAGTCGGTGAAGACGACGTTGCCTTCTGGATCTTTCACCGTGACGGTCGGAGCGTAGCCGTTACCCAGAAGGTAGACGTCAGACCCTTCGAAACGCAGCGGGTCGTTCACCTTGATCGCCGTGTCTTTGCCGTCCCCTGACGGAGTGCGCGCCGTGACGTTCGCCTCGAAGTCGATCGCCTGCCCGTATGCATTGATGTTCTCGGTCTCGTAGTCGACGTTGAAGGTGTCGAGCGTGAGCGAATAGGGGGCAAGCTCCGCTGGGTCGAAGAACCGGCCGGGGCTGAACGAATCGTAGTCGCCGAGCACATTGACGAACGTCTGGCCCTCGACGACGACGCGCTGCCCTGAGTAGCTGAAGCCGCCGCCGATGCCGACGACGAGCAGAATCAGCAGCAGTGCCGAGTGGAAGATGAGGTTGCCGGTCTCGCGCAGGTAGCCACGCTCGGCCGACACCGAAATGCTGGCTGGAGCCGTGCGCGTTGCCGGCGTCTCGTAGAGCGCAACGCGGTACCCGGATTTCTTCAGCAGGTCGCGTGCCGATGACACCGCGCCCGCGGCATCCGCCTCGACGCCGTCATCTGCGCTGTACGTGGCCTCGCTGAAGTCGCCAAGGCGGCTCAGGCGAGCCGGCGTGCGCGGCGGCTTGGCGCGCAGAGCGCCGAGGTGGTGCTTGACGCGCGGAATGACGCAGCCGATGAGCGAGGTGAACAGCAGAATGTAAATGGCCGAGAACCAGGCAGACGTGAAGACGTCGAACATCTGAATCTTGTCGAGCGCCGGTGCCAGGTCAGGATGCTCGGTGAAGTACTGCGTAACGCCGTTGGGATCGCTCGATCGCTGCGGAACGAGGGAACCGGGAATCGCCGCGATTGCGAGCAGAAGCAGAAGCAGAAGCGCCGTGCGCATGCTCGTGAGCTGGCGCCAGATCCAGCGCAGCCAGCCCACAATGCCGAGCTTGGGCTGCGAGAGAGGCTGCTCGACGGCTGGACCGTCGTCGTGCCCGTCAGTGTAATCAGATGGCCGGGACAAAGTTCGGCATCACCCCCGCGAGCATGCTGATCAGGGACGTCCAGATTCCGGTGACCATGAGCAGACCGATGACAATGAGCAGAACGCCGCCCACAATGTTGATTGCGCGAATGTGGCGGCGAAGGAACGTGACGCTCTTCGTTGCCCAGGTGGCGCCGAGAGCCATGATGATGAACGGGATGCCGAGGCCGAGGCAGTACACGAAGCTGAGAAGTGCTCCACGCCACGGCGACGCCGAGCCGAAGCTGAGCGACTGAATCGCCACGAGCGTCGGGCCAACGCACGGTGCCCAGCCGATGCCGAACACAATGCCGAGAAGCGGCGCTCCCCAGAGCCCCGTCTTGGGCTGCCACGACGGGCGAAACGTTCGCTGCATGAACGTGACTTGGCCAATGAAGATGAGCCCCATGACAATGACGACGGCGCCGAGAATCTGCGTGATAAGCGGCCCATAGGCGACGAGCCAGCGACCGAGGCCGCCGAATGCGAAGCCGTATGCGGTGAAGATGGCAGAGAACCCCGCGATGAAGAGAACGACGCCGATCATCAGTCGTGCGCGGTCACGGGCCGGGGCGGAAGCACCCTGCTGCGCCGTTGTCGCGCCGCCCACATAGGCGAGGTACCCCGGAACCAGGGGCAGAACGCACGGCGAGGCGAACGAGACGAGTCCGGCGAGCGCTGCGATGGGGATGGCGAGCAGCAGCTGGCCGCTGATGACGATGTCTCCGGGGTTCACGTCAGTTCTCCGCGACGGCGTCTTCGACGAGCGTCGACAGAATCGATGTGTCGGGCACGGCTCCGAGAATGCGGGCAGAGACCCGCCCCTGCTTGTCAAGGACGATCGTTGTCGGCACGCTGTTGGGCGGCACGGTGTCGGCGAACGCGAGCTTCACGGTTCCCGTGTCGACGTCGATGATCGACGAATAGCCAACGTCATAGGTCTCGTTGAACGATGCCGCGGTGCCCGGCTGGTCGCGCAGGTTCACGCCGACGAACGCGACGCCGTCATCGCTGTGCTCGTCGTACACCTCGTCGAGAATGGGCGCTTCGGCACGGCACGGAGCGCACGAGGCGTACCAGAAGTTGACGACGACGACGTCTCCGACGAGGTCACTCGACGAGATCGTGTCACCGGATTCGGTGGTTCCCGAGAACTCGACAGGCTTGCCGCGGTCGGACTCGGCGATCTCCATCACAGAGCCGTCGCCCGCGATGTAGCCCTTGCTGCTGCCCTCTTTGTACTGCTCGGCGAGGGGGTCTTCGGAGCAGCCGGCGACAAGAAGCACGGTGGCAAGCGCGGCGGCGGCAGCCGACAGCATCCGCCCGGCCTGTCGTGATCGCGTCATACCGCACCAACGTCGACGGCACCGGCGGTCAGCAGCAGAGCTGGCTCAGAGTAGCCAACCTCGACAAAGCGCTTCCCCGTGTATTCGAGAGTCGTGATGCTCGACAGCGAGCAGCGGCGCTTGCGCGGGTCATGATGAAGGGGAATGCCCAGGATGCTGGAATGGGCCATCCAGATCGGAAGCTGATGACTCACCAGCACGATGTCGCCCGACTCGGTGGACTCCCATGCCTCGGCGATTGTCTCGCGCATGCGGGAGGCAATGTCGGCAAATGGCTCGCCCCAGCTCGGCTTGCGGGGGTTGCGCACCGCGTACCAATTGCGCGGATTGCGCAGCGCACTGCTCATGCGCATTCCCTCGAAGTAGTTGCTCGGCTCGATGAGCCGCGAATCGTTCTCGATCGGCAGGTCGAATGCCGCGGCAATGGGCGCCGCCGACTCCTGCGTGCGCTGCAGCGGTGACGCGATCACGCGAGAAACGGGGCGTTCGTGCTCTGCGAGCTCGTCTGCGGCCGCCTTCGCCATGCTGCGACCGCGGTCAGAGAGCCCGAATCCGGGAATGCGCCCGTACAGAACGTGCGAGGGATTGTGCACCTCGCCGTGACGGACGAGGTGGATCTGGGAGGCAGCCACGACCCTTAGTCTACGTTCTGTAGAGCTAGGAATCTGCCGAGAAACCGAACGCCGCTCTGGCATCGGCGGCGCGAGCGTGCACGTAGACTTGTCGAATGCCTCGGGAGGGGCGGCGATTCTGCACGGCATCCTCCCACCTCATCGGGCGGAAAGGACCTTTCTGTGCTTCGCACTCACAACGCCGGAACCCTCGGGCTCGAGCAGCTGGACGAGACCGTCACTCTCGCCGGTTGGGTCGATCGTCGCCGCGATCACGGAGGAGTTGCCTTCATCGATTTGCGCGATGCGTCGGGCATCGCCCAGGTGGTCATCCGCGACGAGGAGGTAGCCCACCCCCTGCGGTCGGAGTACGTGCTGCAGGTGACGGGCACCGTGAACACGCGGCCAGAGGGCAACGCCAACGAGAACCTCTCGACGGGTCAGATCGAAGTGATCGCCGATTCAGTCACCGTGTTGGGCGAGTCGGCGGCGCTGCCGTTCCAGGTGTCGACAGCGCTCGACGGCACCGAGACGATCGGGGAGGAAGCGCGGCTGAAGCACCGCTACCTCGATCTGCGTCGTCCCGAGCCGGCGCGCGCGCTTCGGCTGCGCTCGAAGGCGAATAAAGCGGCGCGAGACGTGCTCGACGAGCTGGATTTCGTGGAGATCGAAACGCCGACGCTCACGCGCTCCACGCCAGAGGGCGCCCGAGACTTCGTTGTTCCTGCGCGCCTGAACCCCGGGTCGTGGTACGCACTCCCCCAGTCACCGCAGCTCTTCAAGCAGCTGCTCATGGTGGCGGGAATGGAGCGCTACTACCAGATCGCCCGTTGTTACCGCGACGAAGACTTCCGCGCTGACCGCCAGCCGGAGTTCACCCAGCTCGACGTCGAGATGAGCTTCGTCGACCAAGAAGACGTCATCGCCATCGGCGAGAAGATCGTCTCTGCGGTCTGGTCGCTCATCGGGCACACGATCCCGACGCCGATTCCGCGCATGACCTATGCCGAGGCCATGGAGAAATACGGCAGCGATAAGCCCGACCTGCGCTTCGGCCTCGAGATCACCGAGCTCACCGAGTACTTCGCCGGCACAGACTTCCGCGTGTTCCAGAACCCCTATGTCGGCGCAATCGTCTTCCCTGGCGGCGCTTCGACACCTCGCCGCGGGTTCGACGCTTGGCAGGAGTGGGCGCGCGGTCGTGGGGCAAAGGGCCTTGCCTATGTCACGATCGGCGACGACGGCACGCTCGGCGGACCCGTCGCCAAGAACCTCAGCGATGCTGAGCGGGACGGGCTCGCGGATGCTGTCGGTGCGAAGGCCGGAGATGCGATCTTCTTCGCCGCGGGTTCCGTCCGCGATTCGCGCGCGCTGCTCGGCGCCGCCCGCCTTGAGGTCGGTCAGGCCGCCGGGCTCATCGATGAAAGCGAATGGGCGTTCGTCTGGATCGTCGACGCTCCCATGTTCGAGCCGGCCGAAGACGCCGTCGCATCGGGAGACGTGGCGGTGGGAAGCGGACGCTGGACGGCCGTTCACCACGCATTCACATCGCCGAAGCCTGAGTTTCTCGACACCTTCGACACCGACCCCGAGAGCGCACTGTCGTACGCGTACGACATCGTCTGCAATGGCAACGAGCTGGGCGGCGGTTCCATCCGCATCCACCAGCGCGATGTTCAGGAGCGGGTGTTCGCTCTCATGGGGCTCGACGAGGAGCAGGCGCGGACCAAGTTCGGCTTCCTCCTCGATGCCTTCGCCTTCGGCGCCCCGCCCCACGGCGGCATTGCTCTCGGCTGGGACCGCATCGTCGCTCTTCTGACCGGCTCCGACTCGATTCGCGAGGTCATCGCCTTTCCGAAGACCGGCAACGGCTTCGACCCGCTCACGCAGGCTCCGGCGCCCATTACTGCGCAGCAGCGCAAGGACGCCGGCGTCGACGCGAAGCCGAAGGAGCGCGACGCAGAGTAGCGCTCCAGGTCGTCATCAGCGGGATGCAGCGTGCCCGTCGCGCGGCATCCGCTGACGATCGGCGGCATCGGTGCGCCTGCGGTCGCCCACAATCTGCGCGAGCAGCGCAAGAGCCTCACTCGACGACGAGCCCACCGGAGATGTGTGCGTGATGAGCGTCTGATCCGGCGTGTCAATTGAACGCAGAGTCTGCTGCGTGACGTCGAGAGCGCCGACCAGGGGGTGGTGAAGCGCGTACACGGCCGTCGCACACGCCTGCACTCGCTGGTCGCCCCAGAGCGAGCCGAAGGTGTCGCTTGCCATGCTCAGGCTGCCGATCAGCGAGGCGAGCAGCGCATCGTCTGCGTGACGCCCGGCCGTGAGACGAAGGTTGCCGACAACCGCCCTGGCCTTTGCCCGCCAATCCGCGTAGAGCGCCCGGGTATCCGCGTCCGTGAACACCAGCGCGGCCATATTCGGACGCGTGCTCGGCGAATCTGGGGCGTCTTCGGGCAGGTGGCCCGCAAGAAGCGCATGACCGAGCGGGTTCCAGGCGAGCACGTCAGTTCGACGGCCGAGAACAAGGGCGGGGACATCGCCGAGCGACTGCAGCAGCTCCAGCATCCGCGGGTCGGGACGCTCCGCTTTCGGTCGTTTCGCCGCGACGGGTCGCCCGCTGCGCTCCGCCAGCCGGTGAAGATGCTCGCGTTCAGCACCATTGAGACGAAGCGCCGATGCGATCGCATCGAGCACCTGCGGTGACGCATTGAGCGATTGACCTTGCTCGAGCCGCGTGTAGTACGACGAGCTGACGCCGGCGAGCATCGCGAGCTCTTCCCGTCGCAGACCGCTCACGCGCCGCCGAGCGCCATACAGAGTGAGACCGGCCTCCTCTGGCGTAATCCGAGCTCGGCTCGCCTGAAGAAACGTGCCAAGCGAATCGACTGTGTCGTGTGGGGTCATATGTCGATTCTCGACCCATTCGCCCGCGAATTCCTCCCCCTGTCGGGGATAGCCAAAATGCGGGCTGTATCGGCACGCGCATTCGGTCGGATGCTTGCCACATGACCACTTCCATACACTCACGTCTGCTTATCACCGCACTCTCCCTCAGCACAATCCTCGGGCTCGCCGCATGCGCCCCGGCGGACACCGCAGCGGCCCCACCGGCCGAGCCAACGAGCAACCCCGTCTCCGTTGTCTCAGACGAGAGCACCGTCGTTCATTTCGATCTCGCTTCGGGGCAGCTGCCCGAGAACATCACCGACGGCGCCGACGGCGGAGTGCTCTTGTCGTTTGCGGCGAGTCGGCAGATCGCTCGCGTCTCTCCGGAAGGCGAGACGACGATCATCGCCACCTTGCCGACGTCGAAGGATGCTTCTGCCTCGACTCCGGTGCTCGGATTCCCGCTGAGCACCGGGCTCGTCCGTGACGGCGAGGTCATCTATGCGTTGCTCGCAACCGGCGCACCCGACACCACAGGCGTCTGGAAGATCGACGGCGATGCCGCTCCCGAGATGATCGCGAAGCTGCCCAGCACGGGTCTTCCCAACGGCCTCGCTCTCGATGCGCAGTCGCAGACGCTCTACATCGCAGATTCCGTCGGCGGAGTCATCTTCACCGTTCCGACGTCCGGTGGCGAGGCAACCGTCTGGTCCGATGGCGACGAACTGAACAGCACCGGCTTCCTTGGAGTGAACGGCGTGAAGCTGAAAGACGGCGCCCTCTACGCGTCGAATCTCGATCAGGGCACGGTGCTGCGCATTCCCGTCCGCGACGACGGCTCGGCCGGCGATTCACACGTTGTCGCCCGTGACGTCGTCGGGATCGATGATTTTGACTTCACAGGAAACGGCGACGAGATCGTGGCCACGATCAACCCCGAGAGCGAGGTCGTTCTCATCCAAGCCGATGGAACCCACGCTGTCGTGCTGAGCGATGACCAGGGGCTCTCCAACCCGACGTCAGCTCTCGTCATGGACGGCACGCTCTACGTGCCGAGTGCGGCCTACGTCACGCAGGAAGACCCCAACCTCATCATCACGAGCATCAACTTCTAGTTCGGCCACACGGCGAGGGCGTCGGCGCGCGAGGGCGCCGACGTCGTCGCTACGCCTCGAGATCGATGGATGCGCGTTGAGCGACGACCGTGCGAATGTACGACGCGACCTCGGCGTGCTCGGGGTGCACCTGGTACGCCTTGAGTGCCGCGACATCGTCGTGCACCGAGACGAGCGCAAGATCGTAGTTGACGTCATCGAACGCCGCGTTGCGCGAGACAGTGAGCGACTGGATGCCGGGAATGCGATCGACGAGCACCTCGAGACGCGTGGCGATCTCGCGCGCGGCTTCGTCTTTCGCCGCCGCATCATCTCCGGCGAGCGTCCACATCACAATGTGCTTGATTGCCATGGTTTCCTTTCAGACGTCGTCTGCGGTGAGCGCCGCGGTCAGGCGCTTCTCGTCAACACGCCAATAGGTGTGCTGTTCCCCGTCGATCAGCACAACGGGAATCTGCTCCCAGTACTGCTGATAGAGCACGTCATCGTCGAGAATCGACTTTTCGTCAAAAGTGACGGATGCTGTCGCCTGCAGCTGTGCGAGCACGCGCTGGATCACGCCGCGTGCGTCGTCGCAGAGGTGACATTCCGGCTTGCCGATCAACGTGACTGAATGGGTCATGCCCCCAGACTACGTCGAGGCGGGACAAGAGTTTGTGACAGCATCCGCGCACGCCAAAAAACGCCAGGGCCGTGACCCTGGCGTTTTTGCGCAGCCCGAAAGGCTACTTCTTGTTGCGACGCTGGTGGCGCGTCTTACGAAGTAGTTTGCGGTGCTTCTTCTTCGCCATGCGCTTGCGACGCTTCTTGATAACTGAACCCACGAAAACCTCACAAAAGTATTGGGTCTGGCCGCGCGTGCCGCGGCCGGCATAAAAAGGCCTCGGACTAGTTTACCCGAATTTACGACACGCGGGTGTCACGCCGTATCTGCGACGTTCTGAGTGATCGCATTGGCGATGGCTGATTCGGGCACACGGAAGGACCGCCCGAATCGAATCGCCGGCAGCTCTCCAGCGTGAACCATGCGGTAAACGGTCATTTTGGAGACCCGCATCATGTCGGCGACTTCGGCAACCGTGAGGAACCGTACGTCCTCAAATTCATTAGCCACGCGGACCTCCTTTCGTCACGTCAGTCACAGGCTTCTCACCAACATTACTGTGAAACATGAGCGGTTGTCGAGATGGAGTATTCACCAGCCCCGCCGTCGATGCTTTAACCGTTCACATGGGCTCACCCAATGCGGCGAAACTCCTCAAGGGCGAAGAGCACTTCCACCGAGACCTCGAAGTACGCGGCAATCTTCAGCGCGAGATACAGGCTGGGGCTGTATTCACCGCGTTCAAGGTAACCGATCGTCTGGTAATGCACTCCGAGCGCGTCCGCGAGTTCCCGTCGGGAGACTCGGCGTTCGGCGCGAAGCATCGCGATGCGATTGTGAACCGTCTCGCCCACTCGTGATTACACTCCCCACTGCTGCTGTACATCCCGGCGTCGTGCGGCGAGCGTCGATCCTGATTCACGCCGTGCCATGCGGCCAAGGAGTTTCGGCGCAACGGTGAGGCACACGATCGCCCAGGCAGCAAGAACGATGAATACCCATTCGAGCCTCCACGAGCCGTCGATCTCGACTGACGCCATAGCATCAGGCAAGAGTGACGCACGCAGACCGAGACCATACCAGTACAGCGGGAACGCCTGCGCGATGCCTTGCAACCACCCGGGAAGTGCAACGATCGGGTAGAAGATTCCCGAGATGCCAACGAGCACAACAACGGGCATCATCACAAACCCCATGAACTTCGGGTTGGAGACAAGCGCACCGAGAACCGCGCCGATCGACAACGTCGAGACCATCCCGAGCACAAGCACAGCAGCGAACAACAGCCAGCGCGCTGGCGATGCGAACTCGAGGCCGTCGAAAAGCACCAGCCCCACAATGAGCATGAGCAGCGCTGATATCGCCGTCGAGATCAGATTGGCTGTGATCTCTCCGATGAGATATCCCGTCGTCCCACCAGGCACCGACTTTGAGCGCAGGAGGGTGCCATTCGTGCGATCCATCGAGAGAACTCCGACGATGCCCATGACCCCACCGAACAGAACACCCATCGCGATGACGCCCGGCAGGCCCATCGCGCCGAGGTTCACTGTTGCTTCGTCGAACGTCCCCTGCGAGAGAAAGATCAGCGAGACGACAAGCAGCACCATCATCACGACGGTTCCGACGATCTCGCTCGGTGTGGTCAGTTGGATGCGCGCTGAGATCAGCCCACGACGCAAACCAGCTCGATACGTGTTCATCGTCGGGTTAATGCGCGGCGTTCGCCGCATCACCATCGTCATCGTCCGACCTCCTCGAAATGTGTCGCCTCGATCTCGCCGCCAGCTTCAAACTCTTCAACGAGCGACAGGTAGGCATCTTCAAGCGTCGCTCGCCGAATCTGCAGATCGGTCACGCTGTCATCATGTGCCAAGAGCTCACGCACAAACTGCGTCGAGTCTTCAGCAACGTGAAGCTGCTGTTGCCCATTGCCGCGCCAGCTGATCTCGGCATTGCGAGAGACAGCGCTCGTCAGCTCGAACGGAGTGCCATCAGCGATGATGCGCCCGCCTGCAAGAATCACGATGCGACTGGCCAGTGCTTCTGCCTCAGCCAGGTCGTGTGTCGTCAACATGATCGTGATCTCCTCCAAATCGCTCAGCCGGTGAATCAGATCGTGAAAATCTCGCCTCGCACGCGGATCGAACCCGGTCGTCGGTTCGTCGAGAAACAGCAGAGACGGCTTCCCGATGATCGCGAGCGCAACATCGAGACGACGACGTTGCCCTCCCGAGAGCGTCTGCAGCTTCTGATTCGCCTGTTCCTGAAGGCCGACCATGTCAAGCAACTCGTCTGGCGCCCATGGATCGACATACGGTCGATAAAAATCTGCCAGATGCGTGAGCAGCTGGCGCGGGCGCCACTTTCCGTGATCCGTCGACGCCTGAAGCACCATGCCGATCTGCGACCGCCACCCATCGCCGCCGCGCGCAGGATCGCTTCCGAGCACGGAGACGTTTCCCGATGACGGCGTGCGAAATCCTTCAAGAATCTCGATTGTCGTGCTCTTGCCCGCACCATTTGGCCCCAGCATCGCCACGATCTCATCCTCGTGAATGTCGAGCTGAAGACCGTCGAGCACGACCTTGTCTCCATAGTTCATTCGCAGATCGGATACAGAAATAATCGGCGTGCCCGATGACGCTTGCGTTGACTTCACATCTCACCTCGTCCAAACTGGCATACAAAATATAGCAGTTATGCTACATCGTGACCCAACGCCGTGTACAGGCGCCCACACGTCGCGCGGGCACGCTGAACTCACGCAAGGTCAGTTCCCCCGACCCGCAGGAAATACGACGATCAGTTACTCGCCAGAGCGCCCAAAGCGTTTGCCCATCGCGGTGACGGCACTGGACACCCGCTTGCGGGTGCCCGCAGCCACATGCCCGATCGCGTCGGCGACCTGACGCGCCTGCTCCGGCAGATGGGCCTCGATCTCCCGTTTGAGGTCCTGCTCGGTGAAGTCGACATTGAGAAAGGGAATGAGCCAGTCCTCGATTGCCTCGAGTGGTTCGCTGTCAAGCGAGTAGTAGCGATGCTGCCCCTCTTCGCGCACCTCGACAAGACCCGCTTCGCGCAGCACCTTCAGGTGCTTCGAGACCGTCGGCTGGCTGAGGCCAAGCTGGGCGACAATCTCAGAGACGCTCGTGCCCTGCGTATTGCCGCTGTCGTCGGGGGAATGACGGTCGAGAAGTACGCGCAATATGTCGCGTCTCGTGCCGTCTGCGATAACGTCAAAGATGTCGGCCATGCATCAAGGTTAGTGAGTCCCGCGGCGGAGTACCATTGCGAGGCGTATAGACCCGAGTCCAAGTGAGGTTTCATGGCACGCAGGCGCCGCGCTTCTGCGTCACCGCTTTCCCGCACCGCGCTCGGTCGCATGCGGGAGGCGCTGAACGACTTCACAACGCGATCCCCCTCCCGATTCGCCATTCTGGTGTTCGGTTCTCTCATCGTGCTGTTCACGTTTCTCTTCAGCCTGCCCGCCGCCTCGGCGAGCCGCACGTGGACTCCCCTCGCCGACGCGTTCTTCACCGCGATGTCGACGATTTGCGTGACCGGTCTGTCGACAGTGAACATGGCGACCCACTGGTCGTTCTTCGGAGACATCCTCGTCGTTCTCGGCGTGCAGATCGGCGCCGTCGGAGTCCTGACCCTCGCCTCAATTCTCGGAATGGTGATCTCTAGGCGACTCGGCCTGCGCGCAAAGCTTGTTGCCGCATCAGACAGCAATCCCATGCGCGTTCACCACGGCCCCGTGGCCGAGGGCCAAGCCGTGCGGCTCGGTGATATCGGCAGCCTTCTCCTCACCGTCGTCGTCAGCCTTCTCGTCATCGAAGCGGGCCTCGCCATACTGCTCTTTATACGAATGATCCTCGATGGCTTCGCCGCAGGCGAGGCAGCATTGAACAGCGTTTACTACTCGGCGATGGCGTTCACAAACACGGGCTTCACACCCAATGAGCTTGGGCTTGATCGCTTCAGCAACGACCTGTGGTTTCTCGGGATCCTCCTCATCGGAGTGTTTCTCGGCTCAATCGGCTTTCCCGTTATCTTCGCCCTGAAACGCCACATCACCCGCCCGAGACAGTGGTCTCTGCACGTCAAGCTCACACTCGCCACCACCATCATTCTCCTCATTGTCGGCGCCGCCGGAATCGTCGCTCTCGAGTTCAACAATCCCAAGACCTTCGGCACGATGAATGCGGGCGACACTGTCTTTCAGTCGATCTTTCTCTCGATGATGGCTCGATCAGGCGGTTTCTCCACCATCGACATCTCGCAGCTCAATGGGTCGAGCCACCTCGTGCTCGACATGCTCATGTTCGTCGGTGGCGGCTCCGCCTCGACGGCCGGCGGCATCAAGGTGACGACACTAGCGGTGCTCGTTCTCGCCGCCTTTGCCGAGGCGCGCGGTCGCCAGGAGATCTCAGCTTTCGGCCGCCGCATACCCAGCGACGTGATCCGCGTCGCCATCTCGGTGTTCTTCTGGGCTGCAACGATCGTCGCCCTGTCAAGCATCCTGCTCATGCAGATCACCAAAGAGCCCTTCGATCGGGTTTTGTTTGATGTGATTTCTGGGTTTGGCACCGTCGGACTCTCGACGGGTCTGACCGGAGAGCTTCCGGATGCAGGAAAATACGTGCTCGCCCTGACGATGTTCATGGGGCGCGTTGGTACAGTGACCTTGGCTGCGGCCGTCGCCTCAACAAGCAACGGCCGCCTGTACCGTCACCCAGAAGAGAGGCCAATCGTTGGTTGACCGCATCAAACACGACGCGCCAGTCCTCATCATCGGGCTCGGTCGCTTCGGTGCCGCCTGCGCTGGCGAACTCGACAGGCTCGATCGCGAGGTGCTTGCGCTCGATGGTGACGAGGGACTCGTGCAGAAATGGTCTGACCGCATCACCCACACCGTTCAGGCTGATGCCCGCAATATCGAGGCGCTCAAGCAGATCGGTGCCGGAGACTTCTCCGTTGCGGTGGTCGCTGTCGGATCGTCGATCGAGGCATCCGTGCTGATCACCGCGAACCTCGTCGACCTCAAAATTCCGCAGATCTGGGCCAAAGCCGTTTCGCAGTCCCACGGAAAGATCCTCACCCGCGTCGGCGCAAACCATGTGATCTACCCCGAGGCGGAGGCCGGTGAACGCGTTGCTCACCTTGTGAACGGACGGATGCTTGACTTTATCCAGTTCGACGACGACTTTGCGCTCGTGAAGATGTACCCGCCCAAGCCGATTCGCGGCAAGAACCTCACGGAGTCCGGCGTGCGCACCAAGCATCACGTCACCGTCGTCGGCGTGAAGTCACCAGGGAAGCCGTTCACCTATGCGACGGCCGACACGGTCGTCACCGACCACGATCTGATCATCGTGTCTGGATCGTCTGGCGACATCGAACGCTTCTCGTCGCTCGGCTGAGAGCACCAGTGAGAATCGCGTGAGAAAGCGCTTTCTGGCATAGTGGAGTGACGACAGAGTCACGACACGCGAGGAGGCGTCGATGAGGCGCGATTCAGACATCCCCACAGTTGTGCTCGTCGGAGGCCGAGGGTTCGGCGCCCACCATCTCGTTCGCCTTCGCAAACGCGCGTCAGCAGGCAGCATCCACCTCAGCGCCATCGCCGACCCTGCCCTCGCCGCCGAATCCGATGTGCTCGACGGCACGCCGGTGACCACCGATCTCGAGCAGGCGCTCGCCCTGCAGTCCGCCGATATCGTCGTCATCGCCACCCCGATCGGCACACACGCAGACCTGTGCGAGACGGCTCTGCGCAGCGGTGCGGACGTGCTTCTCGAGAAGCCTCCCACCGCAACGTTTGCCGATTTCGAGCGGCTGATTGCTGTGCAGCGCGAAACCGGACGAGCGGTTCAAGTGGGGTTTCAGAGCCTTGGGTCGCACGCGCTCCCCGCTCTCGCGGACCCGAGCGTCGGAATCGGCACGATCTCGCGGGTATCCGCAACGGGCCTCTGGTCGCGGCCCCTGTCGTACTGGCAGCGGTCCCCATGGGCAGGCAAGCGCGTGCTCGGCGGTCTGCCCGTTGTCGACGGCGTCGCAACGAATCCGCTCGCTCACGCTGTAGCGACGGCGCTCCACGTCGCCGGGCTGCGCACCGCAGACGACGTCGCGTCGATCGAGGTGGATCTCTATCGGGTCAACGCCATTGCGGGCGACGACACGTCCGTGGTTCGCATCACGGGCCGCACAGGTTCCCCCGTGACGTGCGCGCTCACGCTGTGCGCACCGCCGCAGAGCAGCGCGGATCGCGGAGCCGCTGTCGTGATCGAAGGCGAGCTCGCCACCGCGTCCCTCTCGTACACGACAGACGTGCTCACGATCGGCGACCGTACCGTCAAGTTCGCGCGAACCGATCTGTTCGACAACCTGCTCGCGCATCGCGCCCACGACGCGGAGCTGTGTGCGCCGCTCGAGCACACAGGTGCCTTCATTCGCGTGCTCGAAGCGATCCGCACGGCTCCGGAGCCCACGAAGGTCTCACCGGAGTTCGTCACCTGGCACGGCGAAGCGGACGCCGCGTATCCCGTCATCGAGGGGATCGAGGATGCTGTCCGCCAGGCAGCGAGCGAGGGCGCCACGTTCGCCGAGCTCGGTGTGCCGTGGGCGCACGCGCGTCGCGACAGCATCCTCTCCACGCTCTGCATCGGCGACAGGACAGTCGCCGCATACCGCGACGGTGGCGCCACCATTCCGTTCTCGTCACCGCGCCCGTATCTGCACCCGATTCGCACACGTGCAGGAGTCATCGTCAGCGCACAGCACCCGGCAGACCACGACTGGCACGTGGGACTCAGTTTCGCTGTGCAAGATGCCAACGGCGTCAATTTCTGGGGCGGACGCACGTATATACCGGGTGAAGGATACGTGCATCTTGACGACCACGGTCGCATCGTCAATGCCGCCCTCACACAGGTGGAGAACGGGTTTGAGCAGCAGCTCACGTGGGTCGGCCCCGACGAAAGCGTCGTGCTCCGCGAGGATCGCACCGCCGCCTGGCGCGAGATCGGCGATCAGGCGTGGTTTCTCGACGTCGACATCACGCTGACTCCTCCCGCCGATGCTGACGTCGTGCTCGGCAGCCCTGGAAGCAAGGGGCGCTCCGGTGCAGGTTACGGCGGACTGTTCTGGCGGCTGCCCGACTGCCGCAACGCCACAGTCTTCACACATGACCGTGACGGCGAGGATGCTGTGAACGGCACACGCTCTGCCTGGATCGCCTGGTCAGCCGAGTTTCTCGCTCAGCCAGGCGGCACGGGTGAGGCGACCCTCGTGCTCATCGCCCTCGATGAAAACCGTGACCCTTGGTTCGTGAGACTCGCCGGCTATCCGGGCTTCGGGTCCGCCGTCGCCTGGGATTCGCCGACGACGGTTCCTGCGCATGTCGGCCTGCACCGCAGCTACAGCGCCATCGTCGCCGACGGGGCGCTCAGTCGCACCGATATCGACATGCTGATCCAGGAGGCTTCTGAATGAGTGAGGCACCACCAGACCGCACGCGGAAGCAGAACGCCGTTCGCGAGCTCCTCGAAAGTCATCGCGCCGAGTCTGTGCTGCTCACCAGCGCGGCCGCAGTCAACTGGTACCTCGACGGCGCGCGCACGCACGTGAGCCTCGCCGCCGACCCGATCGTCGCTGTGGCCGTCGATCGTGAGCACGACACTGTGCTCATCACCTCGAACGAGCACGAACGCCTTGTTCTCGAGGAACTGCCCACTGACGTAAACGTGGTCGATCGCACCTGGTTCGAGCCTCTGGTCTACCGTACTGACCTCGCCGAGAGCACGGTAGATGCTGAACTGCGTGCCCTGCGCGCCGTTCTCGAGCCTCACGAGGTCGAACGCTTCTCTCAACTCGGAGCGGATGCTGCTGGCGTGCTTACCCACGCGCTCACGGAGTGCGAACCGACGTGGACAGAACGCGAGCTTGCTGCTCACGTCGCCTCGGGGCTCATCGAAACGGGCAGCGATCCACTCGTCGTGCTCGTGGCGGGCACCGAGCGAGCGCATCCCCATCCCTTGCCCACTGACGCGCACCTCGACAGATGCGCCATGGTCGTCGTATGCGCACGCAGGCATGGACTGATCGCCAACGCCACGCGCAGTGTCAGCTTCGGCCCGCTGACAGCGGAGGAACGCGATGTCCAATCTCGGATTCTCGACGTTGAGGCGCACACTTTCGACGCATTGGTCCCCGGTCGCCCGTTGAGCGCCGTTCTCGCCGCGATCGCCGATGCATACCCTGCATGCGGATTCGACGCACAGCAATGGCGCGCTCATCATCAGGGTGGCGCTGCAGGCTATGCCGGTCGTGACCCGCGGGCCACGCCGGCCACCGCCGACGTCGTGCAGCTGGGGCAAGCGTTCGCATGGAACCCCTGGGCGGGAGGCGCCAAGGTCGAAGACACCATCCTGCTCACCGGTGCTGCCGATTCCCCCGTGATCGAGCCACTCACACTCGATCCCGCGTGGCCGACCACCGAAGTGGCTGGACGATTGCGCCCCATCACGCTCGAGCGGTAGGCAGCGCGCTCGGTTCGCCGATCAGTCCGCAAGCACGAAGCGCTCAGAGAAGTGAACGCCGAGACCGGGCAACCCCGCACTCGTCAGCGACGCGCGATCGAATGCCACAGGACCGTCATCCGTGAGCAGACCGAGCTCAGCCAAGCCTGCGCCTTCGACACGCTCGACCTCAGTCGCCGTCGGCAGAGCGAGTGCGAGCTGCCCCGAGAGCTCGGGGAGCAGGTGTGGCCGCAGCGTGACGCCGTGCTCATCGGCGAGCGCGGCGATATCGAGAAACGGCGTGATGCCGCCAACGCGCACGACGTTGGGCTGAACGATGTCGCACGCTCCCGCCTCGATCGCCTCGCGGAAGCGGTAGATGGTGTGCAGGTTCTCGCCAAGGGCGATGGGGGTTCGGATGCTGCTGCGAAGACGCGCGTGGGAGGCAAGATCGTCTGCGCGCAGAGGCTCTTCGATCCAGGCAGGATTGAACTGCTCGAGTTCGGCCATCGCGTCGACGGCCTGATCGAGCGTCCACCGCTGGTTCGCGTCGAGCATGAGCGCCACATCGTCGCCGACGATCTCTCGCACGGCGGCGACACGCGCGGCATCCTCTCCCCTGCCCGGACGCCCCACCTTCATCTTGACGGCTGCGTACCCGGAGGCGACCCAGCGCCCGGCCTGCGCGCGCAGCTCGTCAAGGGAGTAATGCAGATTCACGCCGCTGCCATACACGGTGACCCGCGACCGTTCCGCGCCGAGATACTCAGAGAGCGACGCGCCATGCTCGCGAGAGTCGAGATCCCACAGGGCGAGGTCGAGCCCGGCCATCGCGATTGTGGTGATTCCGCCCGAGCCGGCTTCGTGCAGGTGCGCCCACAGAAGGGGCCACAGCGTGCGCGCGTCGGCGGGACGGCCGATCACCCACTCCCGAATGTCGTTCTCGAGAAGTGCGGCGACGGCGGCCGAACCGATGCTCGGCGTCCACGAGAATCCCGTTCCGGTGCGCCCGTCACGCGTCTCGACGCTCACCTCGACGACGTCGATACTGCGCACGCTCTCGCCCCACGGGCGGGTGAGCGGTGCACGGTGTCGCCGCACTCGCAGGTCGGCGATCACGGCATCCGTCATGCTGCCACGAGATTTCGACCGCTGTCGAGAATGCGTCGAAGCTCATTCGTGTGCTCGGGCGTTGGGTCGACAAGCGGCGCCCGCACGGGCCCGACGGGAAGCCCGCCCAGCCTCACTCCGGCCTTCACGAGCGAAACGGCATAGCCGGGAACCGCGTCGCGCAGCCGCACCAGCGGCGTGTAGAACTCGTCGATGAGCTGCGCGCACCGCGCGTCGTCGTGCGCGACGTATGCCTGGTAGAACGCGTCAGCGACCTGCGGAATCATGGCGAACGCGGCCGAGGAGTACAGCGGAACGCCGATCGCCCGGTACGCCTCCTGCGTCAGCTCCGCCGTGAGCAACCCGTTGAACAGCGACAGGTCGTCTCGGCCGCTGTTCTGCACGATGCGGGCGATCTCGTGCGCGAGCCCAATATCGCCGACTCCGTCCTTCAGACCGATGACGCGCTCGTTGTCGACGAGCCGCCGCACGGCGTCACGCGTCAGCGTCGCACTGCCGCGGTGGTAGACGATCACGGGCAGATCGGATGCCGCGATGACAGCGTCGACGTACGCGAGCGTGCCGGCAATGGGGTGACCGACGAGATACGGGGGCAACACGAGCAGGGCGTCTGCTCCGGCATCCGCTGCTCCTCGCGCGCATTCGATCGCGTGCCCGAGCGCGCCTCCGGTTCCCGCGATCACGGGCGCCGCTTTGTTCACGGCACTGACAGCCGAGCGGACGACAGTCGCCACCTCGGTCGCGCTGAGTGCGTGAAACTCGCCTGTGCCGCATGCCGCGAAGACAGCACCGGGCGAGAACGTGAGGCGTGAGGCGATGTGCTCTGCGGTGAGCTGCGCATCAACCTCTCCGGCATCCGTGTACGCGGTAACGGGAAAAAAGAGCACTCCGTCGAACTTCACCGTGTTCCTCCTGCATTCTCGGTGTACATGGCTTCGCTCTCGTCTGCCAGCTCGGAGCGCCAGCTGCGGGAAGCACGCCAGCCGAGCAGCCGCTCCGCCTTCTCACTCGAGAACGCCGGGCGCGAGCCGGTGAGCGGCCTGGCCAGCTCGGCGAGCTCGGGAAAGAACCGCGGAAGCACATCGGCAAGCGGCTCGCGGCACAGGGGGTCGGCGGCGCCGACGATGAAGGTCTCGGCGTTCGGAATGCTGTGGGCATGCTCCACGAGGGTGCGCAGAAAGTCTCCGATGTCTCGAGCGTCCGTGTAGTTGAAGAGCGCGGATGCCGCGAGCTGCGGGTCGTCGAGTCGCTGACGAACCGTGTTCCCTTGCTGTGTCGGGGCGCCACGCCATTCCTCGGGCGCGATGACATAGCAGGGGCGGAACGAGGCGAAGCGCAGAGCATCACCGTGCTTTGCCGCGAACATGGATGCGACGTTCTCGGCGACCAGCTTCGAGAGCGAGTAGGCGTTCCACGGCCGTGGCTGCATTGCCTCGGTGAGCGGCAGCGCCTCGGGCATCCATCCGTTCGGTGAGCCGTAGCCGAAGACCGTCGGGCTGCTGGCCGTGACGACAGTGCGCGCGCCCGCTTCGATCGCCGAGCCGAACACGTTGTGCGCCAAAGCGACGTTCGTGCGCAGAATCTGGTCTTCCGGGGCGCTGAACGGCACCGCGATCGCCGCAAGGTGAATAACCGCCTCGGGTTTCACCTCCGCCATCACCGCTGCTGCATCGCGCCCGTCTGTGAGATCAACGGCTCGACCGTTTGTCTCGCCGTCTGGAACCGTACGGTCAATGCATGTCACGTCATAACCCGACTCGCGCAGCACGGTGACGACGCTTCTTCCCAGCCTGCCCGAGCTTCCCGTGACAGCAATTCCGCTCATCGAGCAGCCTCCCGTTCGTCAGCGACGGCGATGCCAAGGTTCAGGTCGGCCACAGACACGGGCTCCCCCGATTCAAGTGACCGATTTCCGGCAACGCCGACGGCGATCGCCGCGACGCCGTCGCGCCAGGTGGCCGCGCGTTTCAATGGATCGTCGCCCACTCCGCGCAGAATCTCGCTCAGCATCCTCTCGTCGCCTCCCCCGTGCGAGCCAGCACCATTCTCGATAGTTACGTTCTGCGCCGACTCCCAATGGCGCTGCACAAGAAGGCGTTCGCCGTTGGGCCGCGTCGAGCTCGCGGCATCCTGGTCAGAGACCGCGCTCGGGTCGATGACTCCCTTTCCCGTCGGCGATACAACGACAGTTCCGCGTTCGACGACGTCGAGCTCTGCGCGGCCTTCCGTTCCGTTCACCGCGATCCGGTAGCCCTCCCAGGGGCTGTGCGCGTTGAGGGAGTAGCTCATGCTCGCACCGTGCGCGTAGTCGACGACGAGGGAGAGATTGTCTTCGATGCTGATGCCCTCATCGAACACGTCGCGGTCACGTCGATAGCCGTCGTAGTGCTCATTGTCGAGGTAGAGGGCGGCGAGACGCGGATCGTCAGAGAGATCGAGCGAGAAGGGATCGCCTGGAGGGGCTCCGGTGCCTCGTTCCGGGCGGGTTCCGACACTGCGCTCCCTGGCGTTCGCCGCACCGTAGAAGCGCAGGCCGCCCGAGGCGTACACCCGACGCGGAACATCGCCGAGCCACCAGTTGACGAGGTCGAAGTGATGCGACGCCTTGTGCACAAGCAGACCGCCGGAGTTCGCCTTGTCGCGGTGCCAGCGCCGAAAGTAGTCGGCGCCGTGGCCCGTGTCGAGCAGCCATTCGAAATGCACAGACGTCGGCCGACCGATCTGCCCCGAGGCGATCACGTCTTTGAGGGTCGAGTTGCGGGGCGAGTACCGGTAGTTGAACGTGGTCACGACCGAACGCCCCGTCTCGCGCACGGCCTTCGCGATCGCCGCGGAACCGGCTTCATCGATGGTGAGCGGCTTCTCAACAACAACGTCAGCTCCAGCCCTGACGGCGCGCTCGATGTACCCGGCGTGTGTCATGTCTGGTGAGGTCACGATCACGCGGTCGATGCGCGACTGCGCGATGACCTGCTCGAGGTCGGCAGGGTCGGCCACGATGGGCGAGGAGTTTGCCCCCGTGCGCTCCGCGGCGCGTGCCCGATAGTGTTCCGAGCGGCCGGGGTTCGTGTCGAGAATCGCAACGAGTTCCACCACGTCCGCGTGATCGCCGGTGAGTGCGTCAACGTACATCTCGGCACGTGAGCCGGCTCCGACGATGGCATAGCGCGTTCGCTGAGTCATAGGGGTTCCCTTCCGGACGGCTGACCGCGTCTGTCTGTGATCTCCGCCGCATCGGGTTTCTCACACCTCCGTGAGAAAACGCTTTCTCGTACAATACACGATAGTGTTTTGCCAGAACAGTGCTGATGCCGCGACGCAGAAGCAAGAAGGGGGATGCTGTGGCTCGTCGATCACCGGAACGGCTCACGATCTCTGATGTCGCTGCGAAGGCTGGGGTCTCGCTGTCAACTGTTTCGCGCGTCATGAACGGCAGCACAAAGGTCGATCCCGAACTCACCGAGCGCGTCCGCGAAGCCGCCATCGCCCTTGGCTATACAGCGAGTCCGCTCGCACGAAGCCTCGTGCTCGGCAAGACACAGACCGTCTCCGTTATCGTCCCCGACCTGGGAAATCCAACATTCCAAGGGGCTCTCCGCGGCCTGAGCTCCGGGGCGACAGGCGCGAACTACCACGTTCTCGTTGCCGACTCGTTCGAAGACCCGACGAAAGAAGCCGAGCTCGCAATCGAGGCGCGCCGACGCAGCGACGGCATCGTTCTGTGCGCTCCGCGCATGAGCGATGACGAGCTCAATGCACTCCTCCCCCAGATCGCCCCCGCTGTCGTCATCAACCGCACTCCGACGGCCGCGAGCGTCCCCGTTGTCGCGGCTGACTACCGATCTGGCTTTTCGCAGCTGCTCACTCACTTGAATGGTCTTGGTCACCAGAAGATGCTGTTCCTCGGCGGCGCCGAGGGGTCGGCGTCAAACCGGGACCGTCTCGCGGCGATCGACGAGTTCTGCGCGAACCACCCCGACACGACGATCGACGTACTCTCTGGCTACGTCACCTTCGCCGAGGGTTATGCATCTGTCGACGCCGTGATCAGCTCGACGGCAACGGGAGTGCTTGCCTTCAACGACCTTGTCGCCATGGGGCTTTTGAGTGCGCTCTCCGAGCGGGGAGTGGGCGTTCCCGGTGACCTCTCGATCACGGGCTTCGACGACATCGAGTTTGCCCAGTACACGACGCCACCGCTCACAACGGCCGCCGTTCCCTCGCCGGAACTCGGCACGCAGGCCTGGGCGCGCATGTGGGATCTGCTGAACGACAGACAGCCCGCATACAACCTCTCGTTCGGGCCGCTTGTCGTGCCGCGCGGCACGACGGGTCCGGCCAGTTGAGCAGCGTGCGCTCGAATCGCCCTATTTCAGCCCGGTCGTCGCGATGCCCTTCACGAGGTATTTCTGGCCGAAGAGGAACGCGAAGAACACCGGAACGAGCGACACGATCGACATGGCAAACATGGCACCCCAGTCGCTTCCCGCCTGCGAATCGGTGAACTGACCAAGGGCAACCGGCACGGTGAAGACGTCAGGCGCCGTCAGATAGACGATCGCTCCGAAGAACTCGTTCCACGTCCAGATGAACGTGAAGACGGCTGTCGTTGCGAGCGCCGGCACCATCAGGGGCAGAATCACTTGGAAGAACGTGCGGAAATGGCCGCATCCGTCAATTCGCGCTGCCTCGTCGAGTTCCTTCGGTATGCCGCGGATGAACTGCACCATCAGAAAGATGAAGAACGAGTCGGTGCCGAGCACCTTGGGCAGAATGAGCGGCCAGAACGTGTTGAGCCAGCCCAAGTTCGAGAACAGAATGTACTGCGGAACAAGCACAACCTGAAACGGCAGCATGATCGTGAGCAGCATGATCGCAAAGAAGATCTTGCGCCCGCGAAAATTCAGACGCGCGAATGCGTAGGCGGCGAGCGAGCACGACACCAGGTTGCCGATGATCGCGCCGATCACGATGATCATCGAGTTGATGAGGTACTTGCCGAACGGAGACGAGAGGGCCGTCCAGCCGACGAAGTAGTTCGAAAAGTCGAGGTCGAAGGGCACGAGTCCCGGCGAGGTGAAGATCTCGTCATTGGGGCGCAGCGAGCTCACGAGCATCCAGAGCAGCGGGTACAGCATGACGACTGCACAGGCGATGAGAGCGACATGCCGAAGCAGCGATCGGATGCTGCGAACCGCGGCGCGCTTGCCGTGCGGCCCTCCGGAGCCGCGCGTCGGTAGCAACGGCGTTCGCGTTCCACCGACGGTGACCATGCGCGCCGTCTCGGTCTGAAATCTAGTTGTCATAGAACACCCAATACTTCGAAGCGATGAAGTTGATGGCGGTGAACGCGCCGATGATCACGAACAGCAACCACGCGAGCGCAGCGGCATAGCCCATGTTGAACTGGTTGAAGCCCTGCTGGTACAAGTACAGCGAATAGAACATCGTGGAGTCGGCAGGGCCACCATTGCCACCCGAGACGACGAACGCCTGTGTGAATGACTGGAACGCGCCGATCAGCTGCAGCACGAGGTTGAAGAACACAATGGGGCTGAGCAGGGGGAGCGTGATTCGTCGAAAGCGGGTCCAGCGCCCTGCGCCGTCGATTTCTGCCGCTTCGTAGTACATCTCGGGAATCTGCCTGAGACCGGCGACGAAGATGATCATGGGGGCACCGAACGTCCAGACGTTCAGAAGAATGATCGTGCCGAGAGCGGTGCTCGGATCCGTCACCCAGCCCGGGGCATCATGGATGCCGACAAAGGCGAGCAGCTGGTTGACGAGGCCGTCTGCACCGAACATCTGGCGCCACAGAATCGCGACGGCAACAGACGAGCCGAGAAGCGACGGCAGGTAGAAGATCGATCGGTAGATCGACAGGCCTCGCAACCCGCGATCGAGAAGCACCGCCACGAGCAGGGCGATGATCAGCTGCAGCGGCACAGACACGAAGACGTACGTGAAGGTGACCTGCAGCGAATTCGCCAGTCGTTTGTCGGACGCCATCTCGATGAAGTTGTCGAGGCCGATGAACTGCGGAGCCTGCAGCAGGTTGTAGTCGGTGAACGCGAGAATCAGGGAGGCGAGCATCGGGCCAAGCGTGATTCCGACGAGCCCGATGAGCCACGGGATCAGAAACACGTAGGCGACGCGGTCCCGTTTGCTCCCCGAGCTCTTCGGTGAGCTCCGAACATTCTGCAGCTCGGTCATCACGCTCATGGCAGATTCACCGTCATGTTCATGCGAAGTCCTTGAAGTCGTCATTGAGTACAGGATGCCGTCGAAACGAGAAAGCGCTTTCTCCGACTAGTCCACGAGAGTAATCCCAGTCCTTCACCACGTCAACCTTCGCGAGCGGCAGCCTGCCTTGCCCGCGGTTCCCGCCTCCGCGGGGTTGCGTGAAAAAACCGTTGACAGGGCGCCGCTTGTTGCCCATAATGATGAATCACACCCTGAGAAATCGCTTTCTCAGCTCCCCAACGCTCTACCGGGCGACGACGCCCGTGGCAAGGAGGCCACACGACATGGCAGATTTCACTCGACGGCAGTTCGCCGCGCTGGCAATCGGCGGCATCGGCGCGTCATTCTTTCTCACAGGCTGCGGACCACAGGCCGCGTCGTCGCAGACGAGCAGCGCAGATGACGCGTACAAAGAGGCGACGCTCGTACTCGGCTGGTGGGGAAACGCTGTTCGCAACGAGAACACGGCGAACCTCATCGATCTGTACCAGAAGCAGCACGACACCATCACAATCAAGCCTCGGCCCGGTGAGTGGTCGACCTACTGGACGAAGCTGTCCACACAGGTCGCCGGCGGCACGATGCCCGACATCGTGCAGATGGATCAGAAGTACATCGCCGAATACGGCGGCCGTGGTGCCCTTCTCGACCTGACGAAGCACAAGGCACTCGACCTCAGTGATTTTCCGAAGAGCGCCCTCGAATCGGGAACCTACGACGGCAAGCTCTACGGAATCAATGCCGGCCAGAATGCATACTCGGTGTTCGCGAATGCCGACGTCTTCGCCGAGCTCGGCGTCGATCTGCCCGACGACGAGTCGTGGACGTGGGATGACTTCTTCGACGTGGCGAAGTCGGTGACGGATGCGTCGGGTGGTGACGTGATCGGAACCTCCCTCGTTGCGCAAGACGCCGACCTCATGGTCTGGGCACGCCAGAAGGGCGAAGAGCTGTATTCACAGGACGGGAAGATCGGCGTCTCGAAGGAGTCGATCGCCTCGTGGTTCGAGTACCTCCTCAAACTGTCGTCATCGGGTTCCGGTCCCAACCCCGATGCGTTTACGCAAGACGTCAGTTCGTCTGTCGAGCAGTCACTCTTCGCGACGAAGAAGGCGGCAATGGGCTGGTCGTGGACGAACCAGCTCAAGGCGTACACCGAGGCCACCGGCAACGACGTCAGGCTGCTGAAGCTCCCCAGCTTTGACGGCAACGCCGGTGCGGCCGGCATGTTCTTCAAGCCGTCGATGTTCTGGTCTGCATCGTCGAAGACGAAGAACCCCGCTCAGACAGCGGCGTTCATCGACTTTCTCGTGAACGATGTCGACGCCGCAAAGATCGGACTCGCGGAACGTGGGATGCCCGTGAACCCGACGGTTCTCGACGCCATCAGGGACGACCTCTCCGACGCCGACAAGGCAGGGCTTGAGTTTCTCGAGTCCATCGAAGAAGACGTGAAGTCGACACCGCCGATTCCGCCGACAGGTACGAGCACCGTTCAGGCGACGATTCAACGCTACGCCGGAATCGTGCTCTTCGAGGAGCAGTCACCCGCTGATGCGGCGCAGGCCCTCCACGACGAGATGACGGGTCTGATCACATAGGCACGGAAGATCGGCGGCCGCGCACAATTGCGCGGCCGCCGAATCGTGTCACGAGCCCGCGGCAAGCTCGCGCGAACGCGCCAGCGCGGCATCCGTCGCCTTCGTGAATGTGTCTGCGAACCCCGCCTGCTGCAGCACGTTCACCGCCTGTTCGGTTGTGCCTTTCGGGCTCGTCACCTCGATGCGCAACTGTTCTGGCGTTTTGTCTGACTGCATCAGCAGCTCGGTCGCGCCCGCAAACGTGCCGTTCACGAGCGTCGCAGCCTGCTCGGGAGTGAAGCCCTTGTCGACAGCCGCACGCGTGAGCTCCTCGATGAGATAGAAGACGTAGGCCGGGCCCGAACCAGAGATGGTGGACAGCGCATCGATCTGACTCTCGGGCACCTCGACGACCTCTCCAACGGTCTCAAACACCGCTCGAGCGAGGGCGAGATCGTCGTCGCTCGAGCGCGTACCCGGTGCGAGGCCCGTCACGCCCTTGCCCACGTGCGATGGGGTGTTGGGCATGGCGCGGATTACCGAAACACTCTCGGGCAGCAGGCTTTCGAATGTCTCTACGGTCACTCCAGCGGCGACGCTGACAACGATGCTCCCCGGCTCGAGGTCGCCGGCGATGTCGCGCAGCAGATCGGGAACCATGTGCGGCTTCACGCCGACAAGCACCACCTTGGCGCCCGCGAGAGCGCGCGCCTGGGCATCCGGAGTCGTCTCAAGCGCGTACGACGTCACCCCGTCGAGCTCAGCGAGGGCGTCGGCCTTCTTTGGCGTTCGGTTGGTGACCCGAATGCCTCCGTCGACGTGCACGTTGGGCTGCACGAGACCCGAGAGGATCGCGCCGCCCATCGACCCGGCGCCGAGAATGGCAATGGCAGGAAGTGTCGTCTCGCTCATGCGTCCATCTTACGAGCGCTGTCTGCGGCTACCATCGTGAGTACGCCGATGCATCAGAGAGGATGCCGCCATGACCGACATTCGTGTCGAGACGATCACCCTCCACGCCGCCGACCTCGGTGCGGCGAATCCGCTCGCCGCCGTTGCCGACGTCTCGGAGCCGCCCTACGCTGTCTCTGGGGCGCTGCCAGAGGAGATCGCCGCCGGAATGGGATTCGGTGGAGTGCGCAATCTCTTTCCGTACACGATGCAGGATGCATACGACCGTGCGCTCGAACCGACGCAGTTCACCGCTGTCGTGCTTGAGAACTCCCATCTGCGCGCCGTTGTCCTCCCCCAGCTTGGTGGTCGCATCTGGTCGCTTCGCGACCTCGATCGAGACGTCGATCTGCTGCACGAGAACTCAGCTGTGCAGTACGCCAATCTTGCCCTGCGCGACGCCTGGTTCGCGGGAGGAATCGAATGGAACCTGGGCACCCGCGGGCACGCGCCGACAACCGCGAGCGCTCTGCACACGGCGATCGTGGATGCTGCCGACGGCCCGCTGTTGCGCATGTGGGAGTTCGACAGGCTGCGCGAAACCGTCTTTCAGGTCGATCTCTCCCTTCCCTCCGATTCCTCTGCGCTGTTCGCCTACGTGCGCATTCGCAACACGTCTGGTCGGGACGCGCCCATGTACTGGTGGACGAACGCGGCGATTCCGCAGACCGAGCACACGCGCGTGATCACGCCGAGCAGCACGGCGATCGCAACCGGGTACGACGGGGCGATCTCCACCGTCGACGTGACGCCAGAGATTCTTGCGCCTGCATGCGCACCCTACGCGGCCGATTATTTTTTCGATCCGATTGCGGGAGCACGGACGTGGCTGGCCGCGGTCGATGAGAACGGTGATGGCCTCGCTCTGCTCTCCACCGATCGCCTGCGCGGGCGCAAGCTGTTCTGCTGGGGCGACGGCATCGGCGGGCATCGCTGGCAGAAGTGGCTCACGCCCGATGGCCGCCACTACGCCGAGCTGCAGTCGGGGCTGGCGCGCACCCAGTTTGAGCATCTGCTCCTCCCAGCGGGCGAAAGCTGGGATTGGGTCGAGGCGTACGGCAACATCGCACTGCAGCAAACGGCAGACGATGAGATTCCGGATGCCGCGTCTGCTGCCGCGCGCGTCGAGACGCTGTGGCCCGACGCAGACGTGATGGCGCGCCTCGAGCGCTTCCGCGCCTCGGCTGACGAGGTGCCGCGTGAACCCATCGTGCGGGGAAACGGCTGGGGTTACCTCGAACAGCGGCGACGTGACCGCGCGGCCGAGTGCGGCATAGCGTCGCCCGGTACCCCTTTTGACGATCCGACCGATGAGGTGCAGCAGTGGTTGGAGCTCCTCGACACCGGCGACCTCCCTCTGACAGATCGCCGCGAAATTGTGGGCTCGTATGTGCGCGGCGAACCGTGGGAGCGTCTGCTCACGCAGGCCCCGCGCACGTGGCTCACGGCCGTGCATCTCGGCACGATGGCGCACGCGCGCGGCGACCTCGAGCAGGCCGGCGCGTACTACGCGGCATCCTTCGCCCTCGCTCCAAACATGCCGGCGCTTCGTGGGCGAGCGCGGCTTCGCGCTGAAACCGGCCGCGTGTCACAGGCTGCTGGCGACTATCTCGCCGCTGTGGGGCACGCGCTGCCCGACGCGCAACGAGCGCTCGCGATCGAGGGAGCGATGGTGCTTCTCGACGGTGGCGACCCGGCCGCGGCCCTGCGCGTTCTCGATGCGGCGTCAGACGACGTCGCGGTGGTTGGGCGTGTGCGATTCTTGCGCACTACCGCCCTGCACAGGCTCGGTCGCGATGACGAAGCGGGTCGGATGCTGCGCGAGGGCATCGAGATCGCGAATCTCCGGGAAGGCGACGAGAGGGTGTCTGATCTCTGGGTGAGAGTTTTTCCAGACGAACCGCTTCCCGCCGTCTACGACTTCAGAATGAAGGTCTGACGTCGTCAGTGGCGCGACTTACGCCGCGGGCGCTTTCGATTGCGAAAGAGGCACCGAACCCCCGCCAGAATTCTGAGGGCGAAGTACAACAGGGCGAGGCCGAAAACTGCGGCCCCCCAGTATGCTGCCAGATTCGAGAGTGCCAGACCGATGCAGAGCCCGGCAGCGACGACCGCCACAATGAACATGACGAGCCAGAACCATCGTTCGGCCCACCGCGCAAACGGACCAGACGCGAGGTAGTCGTTGAGAGTGTTGACGTTCGCCCCTGGCACTTCCGGCGTCGGAACCGGTCGCTCGCCACCGCGAAATTGCGCGTGCACCCACCGGCGAACCCACCGTTGCCCCCAGGTCTCGTCGCTCGCTCTGCGCATATGCTACCCCTCACACCACAGTCACGTCGTACTCGTCATGTCGCTGGTCCACCGTCACGAGAATGAGGTCGTCGACTTTCGCTTGCGCGACGAGAACGCGGTGGTTCCCACTTCACGAGCCGCACGACAGGCTTGCCCGCCCACGCGATGACATATATCAATTCCACCAAGGAACTGTCAGTTGGTCTAGTTGGTCGCAGATTTCGGTTCTGCATTCTCGGGGGCAGCAAGTTGTGCGGGAGCCGATGCCGAAATCGTGTTTGCCGCGACGATGGCGACCACTGCCAGCCACGACGCCACATCGAGCTGCTGGTCGAGAACCAGCATTCCGATCACCGAGGCGAACACGGGATTGACGCTCATGAAGATGCCGAAGAAGCGTGCGGGAACACGCCGCAGCGCGAGAAGATCGGTGAGAAACGGAACCGCAGACGACAGAACGCCAGCTGCCAGTGCGCACAGCATCGCTCCGAGCGTCGGCGGGTTGAGCCAGAGGGCGACACACCCCACAGGAAGATAGATCAGACCTGAGAGTGCAGCCGCAGCAGCGGAGCCCTGAAGCCCAGGCACGCGCGCCCCAACACTGCGATTGAGCAGAATGTAACCCGCCCAGCACACTGCAGCAAGCAGGGCAAAGCCGATTCCGACGTAGTCAGTGCTGGGCTGCGGTCGGGTGAGCACGCCAACCGCCGCTGCAGCCACAAGTGCACACAGCACGTCGCGCCGACGCCGAGAGGACGCCACTGCTATGGCAAGCGGGCCGAGAAATTCGAGAGTCACGGCGAGACCGAGGCCGATGCGGTCGATCGCAAGGTACAGCGATAGGTTCATGGTGGCGAACACGACGGCGAGGGCGAGAATGGGACGCCATTGCGTTGCAGTGAACGCGCGCAGCCGTGGTCGCCCGACAACGAGCAACACGACTGCGGCCACCCACTGGCGCACAGCAACGACGCCGACCGGCCCCATGACAGGAAATGCGAGCGCGGCGAGCGACGCCCCTGACTGGTTTGAAAGCGCGCTGCCCAGCATCAGCGCGATGCCGGCCCAGCGCGAGGTCGCCGCTGGTGCCGGAGCATCGGTTCGCCCCGCACGGTTGTCGCGCTCGAGTGCCATGCTTCGACAATGGGCCGACGGCTCGGATACACAAAATGCATGCGAAGCGACTTCTATACACTGAACGTATGGATGATGCATCCCCACTCGAGCTGCGACATCTGCGCTGCCTTGTCGCCATCGTCGACACCGGAAGCTTTACGGATGCCGCTATTGAGTTGCGCCTGTCGCAAGCCACGGTCTCGCGCACGCTGATCGCACTCGAACGACTACTCGGGGTGAAGGTACTGCATCGAACAAGTCGCGCGGTATCCGCTACGGCCGCAGGCATGCAGATTCTCGCGCACGCCCGCCACATGCTTGCCGAGGCCGACGAGATCGTGCACCTGGCGGCCACGGGTCAGACTCGGCTGCAGATCGGGCACACCTGGTCGGCACTTGGCCGCCACACAGCAGAGTTCCAACGCCGCTGGCACGATCGGCATCCTGATATCGAGCTGCACGTGATCCGCCACAATACGCCAACGGCCGGGCTCGCCGAAGGACTGTGCGACCTCGCGGTTCTGCGCACACCGGTCGACACGAGTCGCTTTGCACATGCCCTCGTCGGCTATGAGACTCGGTATGTTGCACTCGCGTCCGATGATCCCTGGGCGGCGCGCCGCAGCATCCGCTTAGATGAGATCACGAGTCGCACGCTCGTCATCGACCCCCGCACGGGCACGACGACGCTCGGCCTCTGGCCGGAAGATGATTTTCCCCAGACGGAATACATTCATGACGTCGACGATTGGCTCGCCGCCATCGTCACCGGCCGCTGCGTCGGAGTCACCACGCAGGCAACGGCAACCCAATATCGACGCGATGGCATCGTCTACCGACCCTTGCGCGGAACGGATCCGGTTGCGGTGAACCTCATGTGGCGCATGCGCGACCCGCACCCGGCCACCTATGCCGCTGTCGCTCTGCTTACCGACCTCTACCGCGAGCACGCGTAGCGACGTTCGATCGGCGGGGATACTGCTATTCCGCATTCGATTCCGACACCCGCGTCGATTCCCGCTCGATGAGTCGCGGGGGCGCGAGCTGCTCATGCACATCGCGGTCGCCGTCAAGCACTCGAAGCAGAGCGTTCGCAACCGTGAGTCCCATGCTCTGCAGATCGTGATTGAACGCGGTAACCGGCGGGTGTGCCAACTGACAGTGAACCGAGTCGTCCCACGCCATCACCGCGACGTCCCCCGGAATACTCAAACCTCGTGCCGCCAGCACGTCGAGCCCTGCGAGAGCCATCACGTCGTTGTCGTAGAGAATCGCCGTCGGCGTTCCCTCCCTCTCAAGCAGCTCGCCCGTCGCTCGTGCGCCGCTGCCAGACGTGAAATCTGACTCGACACTCGACGTGTGCACTCCTCTCCGTTCGCCCGCGGCGACAAATGACTCGGAGCGTAGCTGCGTGTGCACGTAACGCTGCGGGCCCGTCACCCTCCCGATCACGTCGTGACCAGCATCCGCCAGAAAATCGATTGCTCTGTTCATGGTCTCGGCATCATGCGCGGCAACCGTCGCCAGGCCTGCCGAGTCTTCGGCGCGGCCCATCACAACCGCGGGAATCTTCAGCTGGCGCACGAGGTCGAGCCGCGGATCGTCGGGAACCAGATCGGCAACGACAACGCCCGCGACGTTTCCGTCGCGCGCCCAGCGTTCGAGCGTTGCGACTTCGTCTTCGATGCCCTGCACCACCTGCACGAGCAGCGTGAGCTCATGGGCGGCAAGGCCGTCCTCGATGCCGCGAATCACGTCCATCCAGAACGGCTCCATGGGCACTCTGCGCCGCGGAACATGCAAGCACAGCCCGACAGACGTCACGGTGCCTCCGATCTGCGACCGTGTCACCTGGCGACCAGGTCGTTCACCGAACATATCACCGGGAATCCGCAGAGCTCGCCCGTGCTGGCGCCGCCAGCTCCGCTCACGACAAACGTGTGACTCTGCCCCGCCTGCAGGGTGACAAGGCCGCTGTCGACGCGGGCGTCGGGCGCGAGCCGATCGGCCTGCAGCACAATGTCTTTGACAAGCGAGGATGCTGTGACTCTGACGTGCACCTCATCACCGTGGCGTTCGCTCGCGATTGTGAGTGCGCTTCGAGACAGCGCGAGGTCGCGGTCTGGAACGAAGTACCAGAACGTCGACTCGCCTGACGCAGACTCGACGGCGAGGTATTCATCAACCGCATCCACTGCCTCGGCGATGTCACCGAGGCGAAGCTGCGCGACAGATCGGGGTTCGACATCGAGCGCGATGCTCCGGCTCGCGAGCGTCGTTCCATCGACGCGACGACGGGCGACCTGAACAGTCGTCGTCCAGTGTTGCGCACTGTCGTTGTGAGCGATGAGCGTCGGCCGAGACTCTCGCGGCTGCACGGTCAACATCCGGTCCGCGTAGACGGCGGCGAGCGCGTGCCACACCGGCTTGCGGATGCCCGCATGATCGACGGCTGCCCATGAGATGACGGGCCACGTATCGTTCAGCTGCCACACGATCGCGCCGGTGTTCAGAGGATACAGCGACCGGAAGTGCTCGATTCCGAATCGGATCGCATGTGCCTGGTTCAGTTGCGTCGCCCAGTGCCACTCGTCGATGTCACGCCACCTCGGCAAATGTGCGCCGAGGCCACGTTCGAGCTTGGCATTTCCTTCGCCTGCCTTCTGGTGCACCAGCATCTGCGCACCATTCGGGTCGAGAGGCACGTCGTGCACGGCGCCCGTGAGCGTCGACCAGGCTGGCGGCCCTTGAAAGCCGAATTCCGACGCGAAGCGCGGTCGGTAACTGCGATACTCCGCATAGTCGAGCTCGTTCCAGACTGTCCAGATGTGCATGGTGCCGAAGCGCTCATCGTTGGGGTGCGCCCAGTGCGTGAACGAGAAGGGGCTTCCCGGTGAGTACGGAGTCGTCGGGTCGAGGTCGCCAACGATCGACGGCAGCACGTCGGTGTAGTACCCCTCACCCCACGAGCGATCACCGAGCTCAGTACGCCAGCCCCACTCGAGCCAGCCCCAGATGTTCTCGTTGCAGCCGTTCCAGAGGGCGATGCTGGCATGCCGCGAAATGCGGGCGACGTTCTGGCGCGCCTCTGCTTCGATCTCACCTCGCAGAGGTTCCTCTTCTGAGTACGCAGCGCAGGCAAAGAGAAAGTCTTGCCAGACAAGAATGCCCGCGGTCGAGCACGCCTCGTAGAACGCATCCTGCTCGTAGATGCCACCGCCCCACACGCGCAGCAGATTCATGCCGGCATCAACCGCATCGCGTACGCCGGCCTGGTACATCTCAGGGGTGACGCGAGCGACGAACGTGTCGGCGGGAATCCAATTTGCCCCACGAACGTAGACCGGCTGCTCATTGACGCTGATGGTGAACGGGCTGCCCTGAGCATCCGGTGCCGTGTCGATCTCGACGCGACGAAACCCGACGGGCGCTCGCCACGCGTCCTCGCCGACCGTCACCGTGACATCGTATCGAGGCTGTGCACCGTGCGTACGCGGGAACCACAGGTCAACAGCTCCAACGTCAACGGACACGAGGGCGCGCGTTTGCCCTGGTTCACAGGGCACGGATGCCGTCTGGCCAGCGACTGCCACCTCGACGTTCGTCGCGATCGCGGCATCCGCCCATTCGATGTCGACATGGGCATCGAGCGTGCCGCGCCCCCGCGAACCGTCAATGTCGTCGACGTGCACGAGAGGCCGCACCTCGGCGATGCGCACCCCAGACCACGACTCGATGCCGATGCTCTTCCAGATGCCGCACGTTGACACGTCGATTCCCCAGTCCCAGCCGAAGGTGCACGCCATGGTGCGCACGGCGTTGAAAGGATGGTGCATCACTGTCGGCCTCGCGCCCAGTAGCTTCTCCTGCTCGCGCGCGAACTCGATGGGCGAGCGAAAATCGATGACGAGTTCGTTCTCCCCGTCGACGAGCAGCGCTGCGACGTCACAGCGATAGCTGCGGTGCTGGTTCTGCGTGCGCGCAACCTCCGTGCCATTGAGCGTGATCGTCGCGGCAGTGTCGAGACCGTCGGCGACGAGATCGTGCCGGGCGTCGCCGGTGTCATGCCAGTCGAAGCTCGCACGGTACTGCCAGTCGCAGTAGCCGATCCATTCCTGCACCTTCTCGTTGTCGCCGTCATACGGGTCTCCAATAAGACCGGCGGCCAGCAGGTCGAGCTGCACGGCACCAGGAACGGTTGCCGGCACCTGCCGACCCGCGACGGCGTCGTCAATGGGCCCGGCGGTCGCCCGCACTGCCCATCGGGCGCTGAGCCCATTGCTCTTCGCTGTCGCGCTGGATGAGGTATCGAGGGTTCTGAGTGTCACGCTGCGATTCTCTACTTTCGGTGTCGCTTCATCATGAATTTTCTGCGGGTCAAGCCGCCACGGCGTCGTTCGCGTTCTCCCACTCGCCCGTGAAGTGGTTGTAGCAGACCGAGTTGTCGAGGGTCGAGCGATCGGGCGCCTCCTCAGAGCTCACAACCTTTCCGAGGTTCTCCGGGTCAGGTGCGGCAAGGGCGAGCAATCGCGTGTAATCGTGGTGAGGGTTGAGAATGACGTCATCAGAAGGCCCACGTTCCACGACCCGGCCCTTGTAGAGCACGAGGATCTCGTCTGAGAAATGTCGTGCCGTCGCCAGGTCGTGCGTAATGTACAGCACCGCCAAGTTGTCTTCGCGCTGCAGCTGCCCGAGAAGGTTGAGCACACCAAGCCTGATCGACACGTCAAGCATCGACACCGGTTCGTCTGCGATGACGACACCTGCGCCAGGTGCGAGTGCTCGCGCGATGGCAACACGCTGACGCTGGCCGCCCGAGAGCTCATGGGGTCGACGCTGCGCGAACTCCTCTGGGGGCTCGAGGTTCACGCGCGCAAGCATCTCGAGAACACGGGATGCTGTCGCGGTCGAGCCCTTCGTTATGTGATGAATTTCAAGCGGACGCGCGATGTGATGAGCAATCGAGTGGAAGGGGTTGAGCGAAGCAAATGGATCTTGAAAGACCATCTGCACATGGCGCCGAAATTGACGTTTCGGCACGGCCGCGCCATCGTCCAGCGTTGCAGTGATGGTGCCGCTGGAGGGCGTCTCAAGGTGAGACAGGATGCGGGCGATCGTCGATTTTCCCGACCCGGACTCACCAACGAGAGCAACGGTGCGCCCAGGGATGAGGTCGAACGACACGTTGTCGACGGCACGGAATTTCGAACGCATGATCCCTTTGCGAACGCTGAAGTCCTTGACGAGGTTTTCGACGTGAATGCTTGTCATGGTCAGTTCTCCTCTTCCGATTCGTCCACGCCCGTTCTAATGAATGCCCCTCGCGCTCCGCTCAAGCTGGGGAAGGAACCGAGCAGTTTGCGGGTATAGGGATGCTGCGCGTCCGCATAGAGCCGATCAGCGCGCCCAAGCTCGACGATCTCTCCCTGCAGCATGACCGCAATCCTGTCGCTTACCTCGAGCAGAAGCGGGAGGTCATGCGTGATGAAGATGACGGCGAAGCCCAGCTCGTCGCGCAGCCGAAGGATCTCACGGAGAATGTCGCGCTGCACGACAACGTCGAGAGCAGTCGTCGGCTCGTCCATGATCATCACCTGCGGCTCGAGGATCATCGCCATGGCGATCATGACGCGCTGACGCATTCCGCCGGAGAATTCATGAGGAAACGAGTTCAGACGCGCGGAGTCGACTCCAACTCTCTCGAGTGCGTCGGCCGCGCGCCTGCGACGCTCGGAGCGAGTGAGTCCAGGGCGATGAGTGGTCAGAACATCCTCGAGCTGCGCCCGAATGGAGATGACGGGATTGAGCGCGTTCATCGCGCCTTGGAACACCATCGACAGCTTCGACCACCGGAAAGCACGCATGTCCTCGTCTCGCAGCCCAAGCACATCAATATCCCCACCCTGGCGGTCGCTGAAAACGACGTTCCCCGACGAGATCCTCGCCGGCGGCTTGTGCAGCCGATTGATGGCGTAGGCCAACGTCGTCTTGCCGCATCCCGATTCGCCGGCGAGGCCGAGCACCTCTCCCGCCCCGAGGTCGAAACTCACGTGCTTGACCGCTTCGACCGGCTGATCGACTTCGTACACGACGGAGATATCTCGCACAGAGAGCACCGTCTGACGATCGGTCTCGACCTGAATATTCACAGCTGCATCGCTCATCGGGAAACCTCTTCGTTGCGATTTTCACGTGCCGCCGTGCGGGCGCGCTTCTTGTGGAGTCGCACGTTCTTCAGCTTCGGGTTGATGATCTCGTCAATGGAGAAGTTGACGAGCGACAGTCCCATGCCGAAAAGCGCGATCACGAGACCTGGCGGCACGAACCACCACCACGCGCCGAGCGGAAGGGCAAATCCGTTCTGCGCGTAGAACAGCATTGTGCCGAGTGTCGAAGAGTTCGAGGCGCCGAGTCCAAGAAACGACAACCCGGCCTCACCGAGAATCGCGGCAATCACCGCGAACACGAACTGCGAGGCGAGCACGGGCAGCAGGTTCGGCAGAATCTCGACGCCGATCACGCGCCACGCTCGTTCACCCGCGACTCGGGATGCTGCGACGTAGTCGCGACTGCGAATCGACAGCGTCTGCGCCCTGAGCACACGGGCGGCTCCCGCCCAGCTCGTGATGGCGAGCACGACGGCGATCGTCCAGAGCCCGCGAGAGGCCGGCGGCACAAATCCCGAGATGACAATCACGAGCGGAAGACCGGGAATCACCAGGAAGACATTCGAGAAGAGCGAGAATGTCTCGTCGGCGAATCCGCCGATGTAGGTTCCGAGAATCCCGAAGATCGCTGAGAGCACTGTCGCGAGTACTCCGACGATCAGTCCGATCTGAAGCGAGCCGCGTGTTGCGTACGCAAGTTGAGCGAACACATCTTGACCTGTTTGCGTCGTGCCGAGAATGTGCTCTGCCGATGGGCCTCTCAGCCCGATATTGCGGATGGTGGTCGGATCCATGACGAAGAGCGGGCCGAGGACGCCGAAAAGCGTGATCCCGACGATGAGCGCCAGCCCGACAGCCAGCCATGGCGTCAGGGTTGGGAGCATCATGCGCAGGGCGGATCTCGGGCGGCGGTTCTTCGTACTGGCGGCGATCGCCATCTGCCTCGTGGAGTCGGTGACGTCTGGGTCTGCGGGGCGTAGGAGGTTCGTCATCGTCATCAGCTCCGAGCTCGGGTTCGTGGATCGATGATCCCGTAGAACAGGTCGACGATCAGGTTCGCGCCGAGGACGGCGAGTGTGATGTAGAGGAATATCCCCTGCATGAGTGCGTAGTCATTGTTTGTAACCGCGCTGAGCAGTTTCGACCCGATGCCTGGATACGAGAAGACCTGCTCGGTGACGATAGATCCGGAGACGACGAACCCGAGCGATATCGCAAACCCGGCGACCGAAGGGAGCACAGCATTGCGCGCGGCGTAGGTCCGCAGAATGCGGCCGCTTCGGAGGCCCTTAGCTTGCGCGGTGAGGATGTAGTCCTCCGACAGTGTGGAAACCATCATGTTGCGCATTCCGAGAAGCCAGCCTCCCAAGGATGCGATGACGATCGTGAGGGCTGGCAGAAATCCGTACCGCAGCGCCGAGCCGATGAACTCCGCGTTCAAGCCTGGCGTGAGCACAACGTCGTATCCGCCTTGCGAGGGGAGAATGTGCAATGTCGTCGCGAAGAAGTACACGAAGATCAGCGCGAGCCAGAAGTAGGGAACGGCGGCGAGCAGCGTTGTCGCGGGGACGAGTGAGTCGAGCCACGTTCCCGGCTTCCAACCGGCGAGCGCACCGAGGCTCACACCGATCACCGTGGCGATCACCGTGGAGATGCCCACGAGCATGATCGTCCAGGGAAGTGATTGCCCGATGACGTCCGTCACCGGCGCGGGGAAATAGCTCACGGACGTTCCGAGGTCTCCCCGCAGCACGTTGACCAGGTACTGGACGTACTGAACGATCACCGGCTGCGACGAGTCCCCGCCAAGGAGGAGCTCAAATGCATGACGTGTGGCGGCGTCAACGGTTCCACCGCGCTGCTGCAACTTCGCAAGCAGAATGTCAACGGGGTTTCCGGGCATCAGACGGGGAATGATGAAATTCAGCGTCAATGCCGCCCACAAGGCCACGGCATAGAAGCCGAACTTGCGCACGTAGTAATTCATACGGCCGCCTTCCCCGTCGGCCGACGCTCCTCCTTGGCCACGCTCACTTCCCCGTTGGCTTCAGCGCTTTGAACACCTCGGCGTTGTCCGGGGACTGCCAGACGGCGGGGAAAGCGTACAGGTTGTCGAGAGTGGGCCAACCCGTGAACTTTTCGGCATGGAACTCGCTCGTCGTGCCGCCAGTCATGATCGGGATATACGGCATGGCCTCGACGATCTTGCCTTGGATGATGTCGAACTGCGCTTGGCGAGCTTCGGTGTCGTCGGGGTTCGTCTGCTTGAGCACGGCGAGCGCCGCGTCAACGTCTTCATCGCTGTATCGGCTGATGTTCACAGGAGCTGTTTCGCCGACCTTTGCTGTGTTCGCTGTTGAGAAGAAGTTGTTGTACAGGTAGTACGGGTCGTTCGCCGGGCCCTGTCCGAGTGAGTCGATGACGAGCTCGAAATCGCCCTTGCTCTTCTTGTCCGTCCACTCGTTCCACGACGTCTGCGACGCAGTAAGACCGATCCCGACCTGCTTCAGCTGCTGGGTCATCGTGTTAATCGCTGTGATGTAGTCGGTCCACCCGGTAACCACCTCGACCGTGAGGTTCAGAGCGACGCCGTCCTTCGCGTAGATTCCGTCGGAGTTCTTGGCATACCCGGCGTTTTCCAGGATGGACGCGACCTTGTCCGCGTCTGGCGCACTCGGCGCGATTGGCTCGTCGATATCGGCCGATATCGAATCCCCCTGCGCCTCGGGAAGCGCGAACGTGGGTGACACATCGCTTGCCGTCTCCTGGAAAGCGAGCGAGTTGAGCTGCTCCCGATCCATGGCGTAGTAGATTGCCTTGCGTACGGCCGGGTCCGTCTGCGGCCCGGTGCAGCCGAGGTCGGCGTTTGCGCACGTAAGGAGCGCCATTTGATTCATAGGAATCGTGATGGCGTCGTATCCCGGGTACGTCTTCGACACATTGGCGAGGTCAGGAACCGGCCCGGTCTGCCAGTCGATCGATCCGGCCGCGAGCGCATCGGCACCCGCCGTGTTGCCCGAGAGCGAGAGGTATCGCACGTTCTTCACCGCCGGCTCACCGTCCCAGTAGTCTTCGTTCGCGGTCAAGAGGAACGCCTGCGGCTTAAACTTTCCGAGCGTGTAGGCGCCCGTCCCGACGGGCTCTTTGACCACATTTGTCGTCGGATCGATGTCTTTCCAGATGTGCTCGGGAACGATCGGCGCCTTACCAAGGATGTTCGGACCATCGACGAAGGCGGAGTGCTCGAAGGTGAAGGTGACGTGAGACTCATCGACCTTCGTCGCCTTTCCGTCATACCCGATCCCGTTGATCGCCGGTGTCTCGGTCAGCATCTCGAATGTAAAGACCACGTCGTCCGCGTTGAACGCTTCGCCGTCTGACCACGTCACGCCGTCGCGCAGTGTGACGTCAAGCTGCGTGCCGTCGTCGTTCCAGCTGTACTCAGTGCCAAGAAGTGGCTTGTACGGGTCGGAGTTGACCTGAGTCACGAAAAACAGCGACTCGAAAATCGTGCCGACGCCGCCGATGTTCGTCGGTGAGTACGGATTGAAGTTGATCTGGTAATCGCCAGCCTGACCGGTATAGGCGACAAGTGTTGCGCCGCTCGATCCGCTGTCAGCGGAGCTTCCGGACGACGAGCATCCGGTGAGCGCGAGAGCTGTGACGGCCACAGAAGCGGCGATGACGCCGACCTTCCTGCGCCACGGTGATTTCAGGGACATCATTGAACCTTTCATCGAAGTAACACCACTGATTTGTGGTGTTCGATCGGGCTGCGGCGTGCAGTTCCCACAGCCGTATGTACTTTCTTAGGTGACTTTATTAGGTCTGTCAAGTAACTTTTTGACCGTCGTCAATCGAAGGAGCGTCGAAATGATCGCGCCGGAGCGCATCGTTCAACGCGTTATTCGCCCGAGGGATTCTCCGCCGCCAGCATCCACTCACGCGACGATTCGCGGATGACGGCGACGCCGCCCGGTTCGAGAGACAGACCGGTGGCGCTGGCCCCTGTCACGAGGTCAACTCCTTCGCCGGAAACGGTGACACGCTCCGAGCCGTGGTGCAGCAGAAACAGATAGTCGGCCGCTGCCCCACGCCGGCGCACCGCTTCGAGGCCCAGGTCCGCTGCGCCGGAAACGACCGGCTCGATGCCGAGGTCGACACAGAGCCGCGCATAGAACCGGTCTCTCGACCGCTGCGTCAGGCGTGTCGAGAGGTAGGTCGCCGCCCCCGCGCCGACATCGTTGCGAGTGATGGCAGGCAATCCAGCAAGGGCACCCTCGCGGTAATCGACGACCGATGTCGCCCCGTCGAGCTGCACGCGTTCAGACCACAGCTCGCTATAGTGCTCCTCCCCGAGTTCGAGAGTTTCGCCATCGGGCAGCGGTCTGATCTCCTCCGCACGCACACCGAGCAGCTCACGGAGCACACCAGGGTACCCCCCGGTGATCACACGCTGATTCATGTCGGCGATGCCCGAGAAGAATTGCACGACAACCTGCCCGCCCGCGCGAACGTACGACGTCAGCCACGCGGCATCCGCCTCGCTCATCGCGAACATGCTCGGAATGATCACGAGTCGATAGCGACTCAGATCGTCGCCTGCGCGCACAAAGTCGACAGAGATGCCGGCCCGCCAGAGCGACCGGTGGGTTGCTCGCACCTCGTCCGAATACGACAGGGCGTCATTGGGCAGATGAGGAGTCTCTGTCGACCACCACCCCTCGGCATCCCACAGAATCGCCACGTCGGCCTCGAACGTTCTGCCGTCTGTGGGCGGCTCGACAACCTCCGAGATGGACTCGAGGATGCCACCGAGTTCGACAACGGCCTCGAACGCCCGAGAGGCCTCCCCCGCGTGAGGAACGAGAGCCCCATGCCAAAACTCCGAGCCGCCGGCTGAAGCTCGCCATTGAAAGAACAGTGAGCTCTGCGAGCCGCGCGCGATGTACCCGAGAGAGTTGCGTATCGTTTGATCTGGCTCTTTGAGAGAGGTTCTGTCGCCCATGCGGATACCAATGGCGTTCTGCTCCATCAGCAGCCACGGACCGCCGGCCCACGATCTCGTCAGGTCTCCACAGTAGGCAACATGTGTCTCTCCGTCGATCCCAGGATCGTCGAGATAGTGGTCGATTGAAACGGCATCCTGCGCGTCGCTCCACGACCATTGCTCCAGGTGGTTCCACGTGGGAAGCATGAAGTTCGTCGTGACGGGGGCGGTTGATCCGGATGCCGTGATCTCGGCCTTCTGCTCGAGATATGCCTCGAGCATCTCGTCGGAGTTGAACCTCTTGAAGTCGACGGCCTGTGCCGGATTGTGAAGGTACTGAGTCGCTCGCGGCGGCAGCACGTCGTTCCACTCGTCGTAGTGTTGCGACCAGAACGCCGTCACCCACGCCGCATTGAGCGCGTCGAGAGAGTCGTATTTCCTGCGGAGCCAGCGGCGGAACGCCTCTGCCGCGTGAGGGCCGTAGTCGATTGTCCCGTACTCGTTGTGCACATGCCATCCACGAAGCCCGGGATGGGAGCCGTAACGGTCGGCGAGGAACCGCGCGATCCGCCGAGACGCATCGCGATAGGCGGGAGCGCTGATCGCATAGGTGTCCCGCGAGCCATGGCTGAGCTTCGTGCCATCCGCACGCACGGGCAGCGCGTCAGGGTACGCACGTGTGAACCACGGAGGTGGTGATGCCGTGGGCGTGGCGAGAAAGAACCCGATGCCCGCTTCATGAAGCAACGCGATGATGTCGTCGAGCCAGGTGACGTCGTATTCCCCCTCGCGAGGTTCGAGCAGGGCCCACGAGAAAATGCCGAGGCTCACCGTATTTACCGCGGCGCGGCGCATGAGCGCGATGTCTTCCACCCACACATCCCTCGACCATTGCTCGGGGTTGTAATCGCCGCCGAAGAGAAGGCGGCCGGGGTTATACGGATGCTGTGTCATCTGTCGCTTTCCTGTTGTGTGGCAGGCGGTGAGAAAGCCTGCCCGTCGATGTCGGTCGAATGATTACCGCCCGTCTGGGCCAAGCTGGTGAGCCGGGTCGGGAAGCGCGTCATCAAGCTCGGGCCAGACATCGTGGGGTACCGACTGCGACGCCCAACGGATGACGCGTTCAATGTTCGCTCTCGACGACGAGCCGACGATTGTCCCGGTTATGCGCGGATCGCGCAGGCTGAGACCGAGAGCGAGCGCACCAACCGGGATGCTGCGGGCGCTGGCGATCTCGCGGATCCTCAGCACCGCTTCCTTCTGCACCTCGCTGACCGGTCGATAGTGGTAGGTGCCGATCGGCCCTTCGTCGGTCGTGAGCGCGCCTCCGCCAAACGGAGCCGCATTGAACACGCCCATCCCCCGCTCAGCGCAGGCGTCGAGAAGCCGGTCGGCAGACCTGTCGAGCAGCGTGTACCGATTGTGGGTGACAAGCAGTTCAAACTCCCCTGTCTCGACGAAGCGCTCAAGCAGACCTGCTGGCCCCCCGGCGACGCCGATGTGCCCGACCACGCCTTCGTCGCGCAGCGCGACGAGCGCGCGCACCGGGCCGTCGTCGGCCATCGCCTCGTCAAACGTGATGCGCTCCGGATCGTGCAGATGAACGACAGGCAGCGTGTCAAGGCCGAGACGCTCGCGCGACTCCCTCACCGATTCGCGCACGCGGGCACCAGAGAAATCGGTGCTTCCGTTTCGAGGATCGGCCTTGGTGAACACTTGGATGCTGCCAGAAGGAAGCTCGACAAGAACCCGACCGACGTACTCCTCTGCCCGGCCATAGCCATTGCTCGTGTCCCAATCGCGCAGGCCCGCTTCTGCCGCAGCGCGCAAGGCCGAAAGTGCCTTCTGGGTATCGCCGCCCTGACCGATGCCTGACGTGCCGAATACCACGGGACCAGAGGTGAGACCGGTGGCACCAACCCTGCGGCGCGCGGTGATGTCGGTCATCCCTTGAGGCCTCCACTCACGAGGTCGAGGCGCCAGTACCGCTGAAGCACAAGCATCATGATGATAAGCGGGATGATCGAAACAGCGGCGCCGATGATGGCGAGGCTGTATAGCGACGGAGTACCCGATCCTTTAGATAGCAGCGTGTACAGCCCAACGGTCAGCGGGTATTTCGCCTCGTCAGACAACATGATGAAGGGCAGAAGAAAGTTGTTCCAGATTCCGACGAACTGCAGAAGGAAGATGGTCACCATTCCTGGCACCATCATCGGAAGCGCGATTGATGTGAAGACCCTCGCGTCGCCTGCGCCGTCGATGCGCGCGGCTTCCATCATCTCCGAGGGAATCGCCGACGCCGCGTAGACCCGGGCGAGAAAGATCCCGAAGGGTGAAATAAGGCACGGCAGCAACACTGACCAATACGTGCCAGCGAGACCGATCTTCGACATCAGCAGGTACTGCGGAATCGCCAGAGTGATGCCGGGCAGAAGCACCCCGGCGAGGATCGTGTAAAACCAGACCTGGCGGCCAGGAAACTGAAACTTCGCCAGCGCATAGCCAGCCATCGTCGAAATCAATGTCGAGAGCAACGCACCGAAGCCGGCAAAGATCAGGCTGTTCATCGCCCAAAGCCCGAAAACGCCGCCACCGTATGAGAAGAGATCAGAGAAGTTCTCTGCCAGCCCGGTACCGGGAAGGAAAGTGAAGGTGGTGAAGAGCTCCGAGTTCGACTTCGTCGAAGCGACGAGCACCCAGAGAACGGGGACCAGGCAGTAGATCGCGCCGAAGATCAGCACGGCTGATCCAACGAGCGGTCTGCGTGCTGCGCGACGGGAGCGTCCGCTCTCTCCGCGATCCGGAGCGATTGTCACTGCATTTGTCACGGCACGCCTCGCTTCTGTCTTGATACTCATGAACCGTCTCCGAACGCTTTTTTCTGAGTCATGCGGAGGAGCACGACCGAAACAACAAGAGTTCCGATTGCGAGCACAACCGAAGACGCGGCGGCAAGGGAGAGGTCATCGCGAGCAAATGCATCACGGGTGATCTTCATCAACGGAACCCACGTCTGCGAGATCTCGTTTGTCATGGGCCGAAGGGTCGTCGGCTCACCATAAAGCTGGAGTGTGCCGATGAGTGAGAACAGTCCCGTGAGCACGAGCGCTGGCGCCACGAGGGGGATCTTTATGCGCCAGGCGATCTGCCACTCACTCGCACCGTCGATCCGCGCTGCCTCGTGGAGCTCGTTCGGGATGCCGCGGAGCGACGTGTAGATGATGATCATGTTAAACCCGACACCACTCCAGATGGCGATGTTGGCAACAGCCGGGAACAGCGCTCCCCCCGTCAGAACCTCAAGATCGGCAAAGCCCAATTGATTCAGGATCCAGTTCAACGGGCTCGTCGAGGGAAGATAGAGGAACCCCCACAGCAATGAAGCAATGACCCCGGGAACCGCGTAGGGAACGAAGATTGCGATTCGGGAGAATCGCGCTGCGCGAACCCGTGGAAGATCGAGAAGCAGCGCGAAAAGAAGCGCGAGGCCGAGCGTCACCGGTACGGCGATGACACCGTAGATCGCCAGCCGCCCGAATCCGGCGAAAAACTCGGCGTCGGTGAACGTTCTGATGTAGTTTTCGAATCCGACCCACGTCTCCTCACGCACGCCGAACGGGCCTCCCCCGCTGACATGCATCCCGCGGAAGCTCAGATAGATCGCATAGATGATGGGAATGGCCAGAAAGACCACGAAGAGCAGACCTGCCGGTGACAGGAACACATACGGCACCAACCAGCGGCGGGCCGAGATTTTACGTTTGGCACGGGATGTCCGTGCGAGAGTGTCGATGCTCATAGTTCTCCTCGATTTCCCAAGAGAGGGATGCTGGTGGGAGACCCACCAGCATCCGCACCGCTATTTGGCTGTGACCTCGAAGCCCGCCGACTCCATGTCGTCCACGACGACCTTCTCTGTTTTCGTCAATGCGTCACGCAGCGGAGTACCGTTGGTGACGGCCGCCGCCATCGCATCTTGGAACGCCGTCGATGCCACATTCACGTTCGGTCCCCAGCTGATCTCAGGGATTGTATTCGCAGCGATCTCGGCCGCGACCTCCCAGTAGTCCTCCTGCTGCGGCATGAACGCTGGCGGATCGCTCTCGAGGGTGAGCTCTTGGCCGGGGAGAGAAGCGGGATATTGACCCTCGGCAATCTGAATCTTGAGGGCATCCTCCGACGTCTCCATCCACGTAGCGAACTCCGTTGCCGCCTCGGCGTGCTTCGACGACGTCGTGACGACAGCGGCGGAACCGCCCTGGAATGCGACGGATGCGTCACCCGCAGTCCACTGAGGCAACGGAGCCATCGCCCAATCACCGGCCATGTCTCCGGCGACGCCGCTGAGCACACCCGCAGCCCAGAGCCCTGCTGGCCACGAAAGAATCTTTCCATCGTTCAAATTCGCGTTCCACTCCGGGGTGAGCAGCGGCTCGGCCAGAACAAGGTCACGATCGATCAAGTCCTGCCAGTAATCTGCGACGGCAACCGAAGCCTCGCCATCGAAGTCGACGGTCCAGGCATCTCCATCGACAGACCACCACTCTGCTCCGGCCTGCTGCGCAAAGCCGGCGAAACCGCCGAACTCGGCCGGCGCGAAGGTTGTGATGTACGTCTCGGGGTCCGCCTCGTGCACCTTCTCTGCAGCGTCAGCGAAATCGGCCCACGTCTTCGGCACCTCGATGCCGAGCTCATCGAACCGTGCTTTGTTGTAGGTCAGCGCCTGCGGGCCGGCATCCTGCGGCACACCGTAGGTCGCGCCATCAAACGACGCCTGGCTCCACACACCCGGCGCGAACTTGTCTGAGACGTCCCCGACGTATTCGCTGATGTCTGTGGCGACACCCGCAACGATCATGGCGGGGAGCGTGTTGTACTCGACAAGCGCCACATCGGGCGCATTGTCTGCCCTGGTCGCGGTCACGAGCTTTGCGGATGAATCAGATCCGCCGCCCGCGTCTGTGTGCTTCACCTGAATGTCTGGGTGAGTCTCGTTCCACCTGTCGACGAGTGGCTTCTGCGAGGTGCCCCAGGCCCAGTACTCGAGTGTGATCGGGCCATCGGATGTGTCTGCCTCGGAGCCGGCGGAGCATCCCGAAAGGGCAAGCGCCGCGATAGCAAGTGCGACGGGCGCCGCAAGCTTGGAAGTACGCATGGTGCATCTCCTTCGATGCGTCGTTTGAGAAGGCCGCTCAATCTGCAATGCAGAAGTGCCAGCTCAACTGTTTGGGGGTGATGCGGACAATAGTTACATAATGAAACTATGTCCGTCAAGAGGGTAAAGTCGGATCACCATCAATCGACAGGAGACCGCATGCCACTTCAGTGGCCCAGCCTCGCCCGCGCTGAACGCGTGGTGCTCCGCGAAGTTCTCGTGCAGGGTTCTCTGCCTCGCGCAGAGATTGCACGGCGGCTCAAACTGTCGCGGGCAACGCTGACGCGGGCGACGCGCACGCTCGTGAACGAGCAGCTGCTGACCGAGGCCGCCATTGAGCGACGCTCGACGACGGGGCGGCCGTCGGAGATGCTTCGGCTCGAGACCGAGACATTTCGGTTCTTGGGCATCAAGCTCACGGGAGACCGGCTCTTCGCCGTCGTCACCGACCTCGGCGCCAACGTTCTGTTCTCTGCAGATGAGCCGCTGAATACCGCCGAGGTTTCCGACGTCGTTTCGCAGATCGCCGCGATGACGTTGCGGGCAGAGAAGAGCTACCCGAAACTCACCGCAATCGGTGTCTGCCTCGCTGGCGACATCGTCGATGACGAGGGCGAGCCTGTCGTCATGCATTCGGCATTTCTCGGCTGGGACGGCGTTCGGCTGGGATCGCTCATCCGTGAGGCGACAGGCGTTGCGTGTGTTGTGCAGAACGACGTGCTTGCCCTCACTGCCGCCGAGCACTGGTTTGGGGCCGGGGCCGGACTCGAGTCGATGGCGCTCATCACCGTCGGCGCTGGCATTGGCTGCGGACTTGTCGTGCATAACGAGCTCGTCTCGGGAGCACACGGGCGAGCCGGCAGAATCAGCCACGTCATTGTCGACTCGGGCGGCCCGATTTGCGCACGGGGTCATCGCGGCTGCGCCTCGAGCTACCTCGTCAATGACGCAATCGTTACGTCGCTCGGCGGCGCGCCGCTCGATTACGATGGCGCGCTCGAACGCGCGAGATCGGGCGACCGTGCTGCGCTGCGAGCGTTTGAGGATGCCGGAACCGCGCTCGGCGCTCTCATCGCGCACGCCATCAACATCATCGACCCAGCCAAAGTCATCCTCAGCGGAGATGGCCTCGCCATTTACGAGCTCGCCGCAGAAAAAGTGCACGACGCGCTCTCGAGAAACCTCGACGTCGACGCCGATCTCGCCCGTCACGTTGACCTCGACGTGCAGCCCTTTGACTTCTCTGAGTGGGCCCGAGCAGGGGCCGTGCTCGCAATCAAAGCGCTCATCTCATAGCAGAGAATGCACCACGACGGTACTGTGCCAGCACGCCTAAGCTGTGCTGGCACGGCTAGACAGCGTCGGCATGACTACACGGCGACGAGGTGCGCAAGCGCTGCGTGCTCGGGTTTCAACGGCGGTATCTGGATTCCGACGCGTCCAAGCACGCGTCCGCTCAAGACGATGCCGTCCGGTCGCTGCCAGGCAGGAGTCGCCCCATCCACCGCTGTGGGCGCGTCCGGCCCGATTGCCATCACGCGGTACTGCCGCGTTGGATCGAGCCCTGGGAGCCGCACCGCACTCGGCGGCCACGATGCCGGGCGGCCCAGCATCGCGATGTCAAACAGGGCCTCGGAGCCATCGGCGGCGATGACTCCCGACACGGTCACCTCGTCATCCGGAACGTCAGGGCGCACAACTCTCCCGGTGTGAATCAGGTGCCTGAACCGCTTGTGCAGCAAGATCCATTCAGCAAGCTCCGCACGCTCGCGTTCCGACGCCTCGGCAATGTTCCACTCGACGCCAAAATGCCCGAAGAGCGCCGTCGTCGCGCGGAACGAGAGATCGTGCGTGCGCGACGTCGTATGAGAACGCGGCCCGGAAATGTGGCAGCCAACGAGCTCAGGCGGAAGCAGCTGAGCTGTCCATCGCTGGATGTGCTGCCGCTCAAGCGGATCGATGCAGTCGCTCGCCCACACCCTGTCTGTGACCTCGAGAATTCCGAGATCGACGCGCGCACCGCCAGACGAGCACGACTCGATCTCCAGGTCGGGGTGTCGCCGTTTGAGTTCTCTCAAGAGCTGATAGACGGCATGAGTTTGCTCGTGCGTTCCCGCCGCACCGCCGCGCTGGGCTGCTCCTGGCTCGATCAGGTCGCGGTTGTGATCCCACTTGATGTAGTCGATCGAGTATTCGTCGACGAGACGCGAGATGCGGTCAAGAAGATACTCGTAGGCTTCGGGGATCGCGACATTGAGCACCTGCTGTGTCCGGGCTTCTGGAGGCAGCCGTCCACCCGTCTGCAGAATCCAGTCCGGATGCGCTCGCGCGAGGTCAGAATCGAGGTTGACCATCTCGGGTTCAAACCACAGGCCAAATTGCATTCCGAGTTCACGCACTCGATCGACGAGCGGGGCCAACCCGTCAGGCCACACATCCTCGTCGACGAACCAATCACCGAGCCCCGCGTTGTCTCGCCGACGGTGGCGGAACCAGCCGTCGTCGAGCACATACCGTTCAATTCCCACGTCGGAGGCGCGTTGAGCAAGCTCAAGGAGCGTGTCGAGCCTGTGGTCGAAGTACACGGCCTCCCACACATTGAGTGTGACAGGGCGAACAGATGAGGGATGCTGCTTCCGAGAGCGCAGGTAGGAATGAAAGCGCTGAGCCTGCTCGTCGAGCCCGATGCCATGAGCACCGTAGACCCACGGCGTCGAATACTGCTCACCTGCTCCGAGCGCGACCTCGCCCGGCAGCAGGAGTTCACCTCCTCCGAGAAGCGTGAGTCCGTTGTTATGACGCTCGACGTACGAAACGTGGTTTCCGCTCCATCCGACGTGAAGTCCCCACACTTCGCCATTCTGAAAACTGAATCCGCGTTCGCCGGCGATGAGAACCGTCGCTGCGTCGGCACCCGTACGGCCGCGCCGCGATTCCCGCAGATGGGCACCGGCGGTGATGTCACGACGTTGTGGAATGCGCTCTTTTGCCCAGCGCCCTGTTTGGTCGAGAATCTCGCGGGCGACGGGCGCAACGGGGAGCGTGACGACAAGGCGATCGACGAAATAATCGGATTCCCCAGCATTTACCACGTCAGCCCGGGCACGGAGGAGCCCAGACGCGGTGAGTTCGAGTTCGACGGTGAGATCGAGCCCGGCCTGGTCATCGTGGCCGCGACTGATGAGAGTTGCCCCCTGCACCTCATGCTCGGTTTCGGAGAACTTCGGGGACCACGCCGTGCCATCAGAGCGATGGCCCTGCAGGCCAGGGGCGCCCAGCCAACCAGAGCTCGCCTCAGGCACGACGCCGACACGAACGGGCACATCAACAGAGTTGTCGCGCCGTGGCGCGGTCGCGACGATCAGCTCACGCAGCTCGAGGTCGCTCAGAGGTCCAAGGTCCGATCCCCAGTGCACGATCGACGGCATCGCTCCGTGGGCAATATCAACAACGAGACTCACGCCTCCCGCTCGCAGATGCACAGCCTCGGTCGTCGTCACGTCGAAGGGGAGGGTCTCAGTGGACAGCTGTGTCATGTGACGCCTTTCGTGCAGAGTCAGTTGGTGTGGACTATGTTACATGCTGCAACTAACTTCGCGGACTCAGCCGGGGGCTCGTGGAGTAGACTGTTTCCAGATATGAGACATTGGTGGTCTCTTGCCACTTACTTCAGTGGCTTTATAAAGCAAGGTAAGTTACTGTTGTCATTGTGCCACCTCCTCCCCGCCGCCGCGGATCGTCACGCGGAAAGATTCTCGACCTGATTCGAACAACGGGGCCCATCAGCCGCGTCGAGCTCGCCGAGATGACCGGGCTCACACAGGCAACGATCTCAACCTCGGTGCGCGAACTGCTGCGTGATGGGCTTGTCTCCGAAACCGGGCGCGGGGAGTCCACAGGCGGAAAGCCGCGCACGAGCCTTGAGATCAATCCTGCGGCGCGACTGGGTATCGGCCTGCACATCGGTCGCGACTACACCACATACATCGTCGCCGACCTAGCGGGAACAGTCGTCGGCCGCCTGCGTGTTGCCGGCGTCGGCGATTCAGAGCCAGAATCGGCCATCACGCGTATGGCCGAAGACATCGAGCAGCTGCTTGACGGTCTTGATGTCGACCGCGGCGCCATTGTCGGAGTCGGCATTGCGACCCCTGGGCCGCTTGATCGTGATGCGGGCGCGATCATGGGAGCTCCAGCTCTCGGGGCATGGACGGGGTTTCCCCTCGCCGCAACGCTGTCCGAGGCAACAGGCTTCACCTGCACATTCGACAACGATGCCACCGCGGCCGCCATCGGGGAGTTCTGGCTTGGGGCAACGGGCGGTTACAACACGTACGCCTCTGTGTACATGGGCGCCGGAATCGGTGTCGGCATTGTGATTGACGGAACGATCTATCACGGCAAGCAGGCGAACGTCGGGGAGCTCGGGCACATCACAGTGGATGCCATGGGTCCCACCTGCGCCTGCGGGAACGTCGGCTGCGTTGAGCTCTACGCGGGCCCGCAGGCCGTGATCGACGCCGCTCACGAAGCAGTTGAACACGGCGAACTCGATATGGAGTTCACCGGTCGGATCACCGCAGACTTCGATCGAATCGCGGATCTGGCCCTCAACGGCGACGCGACAGCATCCGCCATTTTCGCCCGCTCGGCCGAGTATCTCGCCGCCGGCATCGTCTCGATGGTGAATCTCATTGACGTGCAGCTTGTCGTGCTGGCGGGTAGCGCATTTCAGACAATCGGCAGCCTGTACGCACGCACGATTGCGCAGCGCCTTGGTGAGCGCGCCTTTGCCAGAGCCGTACAGACTGTCGACGTGCGCATGTCGGTGAATGGCACGGATGCCGCAGCACTCGGCGCCGCAACGCTCGTGCTTCAAGACCGCCTTTCCCCCCGCTCGCTTGCCTCCATCACCCTGGCGTGACCCACAACCCCAGTCCTCAAACTCCAGACTCGAAAGCACACATGAATCACATCACACGACTCTGCATCGACGGCGGTCAGTCCGGAGTTCGGCTGCGCGGGACGACAGGCGCGGGCGCCGTGCTGACGGCATCAGCCCCCGGTGTTCTCACCGATCGACCGGTGCTCGACCAGATGGCCGACCGTGCGCGCGAGTTTGCCGCCGAGAACGGCGCGACATGCGCCGAGGTCGCCATCGGCGTCTCGGGGTTGACGCCCGCAGCGACCACGCCGGAACGAGTGCTTCAGGGTCTGCAGCCGATCGGCGTTCAGCGCGTGGCCGTTGCACACGACTCAATCAGCGGCTACCTCGCCGCAAACGGCACGGATACCGGCGTCATGCTCGCCATCGGAACGGGCGTCGTCGTACTCGCCGTCACAGACGTCGGCGTCGCGAAGGTTGATGGCTGGGGCAACCTGATCGGCGATGCCGGCAGCGGGTACTGGATCGGGCGGGCGGGCCTCGCCGCGGTGATGCGCGCATTCGACGGCCGCGGCGAGACGACAACACTGACGGATGCCGCCGAGCAGACGTTCGGGCCGCTCGACGAGCTTTACATGGTGTTGCAAGCCGACCCGAGGCGCGTTTCTCGCATCGCCGCGTTCTGCCGCACCACCGTCGAAGCTGCGCAACGAGGCGACGCGGTCGCGGCCGACATCGTGCGCTCGGCGGCACGCGAGCTCGCGCACTCCGCTCGGTCTGCGCTCGTGCGGGCGGGGTGGAGCGAGGGCACCCAGACGCGCGTCAGCGCCGTCGGCGCCCTTCCGACGAAGTCCGCGTACTTTCGAGAGCACCTCGAACACGCTCTTCACGCGCGGGGTCTCGGCGGTGCCGTTCAGGAGCCGCTGCACAGCGAGCCCATCGACGGCGTCGCTGCGCTGCTCGACGTCGCGCAGCAGCATCCGCTTCGATCTCAGATTGCTCTCGCCTCGCCCTGAGCCTTGCTGCCGGTAAGATCGTGCCACCGGAACGAGGAGCAACGTGAGCGCATCAGGCGGAAACAAGGCAATCATCGCGGCATTCTCCGCGAATCTGGGCATCGCCATCACCAAATTTGTTGCGTGGGCGTTCTCGGGCTCGGCGTCGATGCTCGCCGAGGGAGTGCACTCCCTCGCGGACTCCGGCAACCAGCTGCTTCTGCTTCTCGGCGGGCGCAAGGCGCGCAAGACCGCCGACCGCGAGCATCCGTTCGGCTACGGCCGCGAGCGCTACGTGTATGCGTTCGTCGTTGCGATAATCCTGTTCAGCGTCGGTGGCGTGTTCTCCATCTACGAGGGCATCAACAAGCTGCAGCATCCGCACGAACTCACCATGTGGTGGCTGCCGATTCTCGTGCTCGTCGTCGCGATCGTGCTCGAGAGCTTCTCGCTGCGCACCGCGGTGAAAGAGTCAAACCGGGTGCGCGGCGACCGCTCGTGGGCGCAGTTTGTGCGCCGCGCAAAGGCGCCAGAGCTGCCGGTGGTGCTGCTCGAAGACGTCGCCGCGCTGCTCGGTCTCGTGTTTGCCCTCTGCGGAGTCGGCCTCACGGTCATCACAGGCAACTCGGTCTTCGATGCGATCGGCACGCTGTTCATCGGCACGCTTCTCGTGGTCGTCGCTGTGATTCTCGGAATCGAGACGAAGAGTCTTCTTGTCGGCGAAGGGGCGACGGTCGAAGATTACGGGCGCATCGTGGCCGCCGTCACGTCGGGCGGTGAGATCGAGAAGCTCATCCACATCAAGACGCTCTACCTTGGTCCAGACGAGTTGCTTGTCGCGGCGAAGCTGGGCTTTGGGCGCGAGGCAACGCTTGAGGGCGTTGCCTCAGCGATCGACGCGATCGAACGCCGCGTACGCGACGCCGTTCCTGCCGCGCGAGTGCTCTACTTCGAGCCTGACATTTACCAAGCGGATGCCGCGGCCGGCCGCGCGGCAGAGGCGAACGCCGAGTAACTCGCCCGCTCCCTTCAACCAAGGTCGAGGCGCATAAGCACCCGCGGAAACCCCGCAAGCACCGACGTCGTGTCTGCCGCCTTCGTGAACCCTGCCTTCTCGAACGTCGCACGGGTCCCGACGTAGGCCATGGTCAGATCAACCTTTTCTCCGTGGTTGTCGACGGGGTAACCCTCGACCGCCGGCGCTCCGTTCTCGCGCGCGAAATCGACGGCCCCAGCGAGCAGCGGATGCACGAGACCCTGCTTTCGATGCCCCGGTCGTATTCTCACGCACCAGATGCTCCAGACATCGACGTCATCGACGTGTGGAATCTTGCGATTGCGGGCGAAGCTCGTGTCCGCACGCGGATGGACGCCCGCCCACCCGACAGGCTCGCCGTCCTCATAGGCGATCACGCCAGGAGGCGGCGTCTCCGCACACAGTTCTCTAACGCGCTCTGCCCTCTCGGGGCCCTGCAGCTGAGTGTGTTCCTTGGCGGGGAGCCGGTAGCTCAGGCAGAAGCACACGTTCGCACCGGGGCGCTTCGGCCCGACAAGTGTCGCAACGTCGTCGAAGTTCGTGGCTGGCAGCACGGTGATGACCATACCCGCATGATCGCACACAGCACCGACGTGCCCCTTGCGCCGTGTGCCCTGCTCTGCCCTGCCCTGCCCTGCTCACTGAGAGGAGCGCGCCATTCACTCAGATCGGGCGGCGCGGTAGCCCCGCGGCATCCTGAAGGCGAAAAGGGATGCTGCCAACAGCAGGGCCGCGGCCACCCCGAATGCTGCACCATACGAAATTGCATCGACGAGAACACCGGCAACAAGAGGGCCAATGATTGCGCCGAGGTCAGAGAACATCGAGAACACAGCGACGGGTGTTCCGCTGCGTGCCCCGGCCGCGTCGCCGACGGATGCCGCTGGGGCCGTTCCGGTAAACGCCGATGCCACGCCGTAGAGGGCGAGAAGCACGATGAGCATCCACAATTCGCCGACAAAGGGCATGACGACGAGGGATGCTGCCGCCAGCAGATACGCACCGATGATCGCGGGCCTCCGCCCGACCTTGTCGACGAAGGTGCCGGCCGGTGCAAGCGTCAGCGTCTGCACAACCGCGGCAATCGCGAACGCGATGCCCGTCCAGGCCGGATCGTGGTGCAGCATCTCGACGACGAGCACAGGAACGAGCGCGCTGCGCACGCCGAGTCCGGCCCAGCCCTGCGTGAAGTTCGCCAGACACGCCGCCTGATACCGCACGTCCCTCGCCACCTCGCGGAAGGGCTTGACGATTGCGGTCGACCCGGTTTCGGTTGTTTCGGTGCGGTGCAGCATGAACAGTCCGACGAGCCCGGCGATCGCCAGTGTTCCGGCGTAGAAGAAGAACGGAGCGCGCAGCGAGACGAGTGCGAGCAGGCCTCCGAGAGCGGGCCCAGCCATGCCGCCGATGAGAAAGCCGCCCTGATAGAAGCCGACGGCGCGACCGCGCAGCGACAGCGGAGTTGAGCCGAGCAGCAGCGTCATTGCCGACACCGAGAACATTGCCGAGCCGATGCCACCCGCGCCGCGCAGAATGAGCACCTCGACGTAGGTCTGGGCGAGGCCGACAAGCGCGCTCGACACGGCGACGATGCCGATGCCGATCGCGAGAATCGTGCGTTCTCCGCCACGTTTGATCAGCCAGCCGCAGAATGGACTCGCGATCAGGCGCATGAATGCGAATGCCGACACGACGGCACCGACTTCGAGATAACCCACGTCGAAGCTGCGCACAAACACGGGAAGCACGGGAACCACGACGCCGAACCCCACCATGACGAAGAACGCCACGACGCCCAGAACGTAGACGTCGCGGCCGAGGCGCGGTTTGCGGGGCGCGCCAGAATCAGAACTCACACTCTCAAGAATCTCAGATTAACCGCGACGAAAGGACGGGCGTACGTTGGAATCACGCGACGAGAGGAAATCGATGTCTCCTTCACCCGCCGAGCAATCGGGGATGCTCGTGCTGCACCTCGGCCGCGAGGAACTCGTCATCCGCAAGCGTTATGAAACGCTCAGCATTCTCAACGACATTCTCATCGGGCTCTGGTTCATCATCGGAAGCTTCCTCTTCTTCTCAGAGGCAACGTCGTATGCGGCAACGTGGCTCTTCGTGATCGGCAGCGTCGAGATGCTCATCCGTCCCCTCATTCGCTTCGCCCGTCACGTGCACCTGCGACGCTTCCACCCCGGCGATTCCGAGGCCATAGCGGCAAACGACTATTGATATGTAGGTGATTTTGTCAAGGGGTCAGGCTGATCCGCTTTGAGCATGTGCCGCCTCAATACGTGCGACATTGGCCTCCGCCCATTCCCGCACCGCTGCAAGAGGGCCATCGAGCGAGAGTCCGAGTGCCGTCAGAGAGTAATACACGCTGGGGGGTCGCGTCGCTTCGATGCGCCGCTCGACGAGACCATCGTGCTCGAGGTTCCGCAGCGTCTGCGAAAGAACCTTCGCTGAGATGCCGACGAGAGCCCGCTGCATCTCAGAAAACCGCAGCTCGTTCGGAGCCTGCTCGGCAAGGCTCTTGATCGCCATCGATGTCCATTTGTCGCCGATTCGATCAAGCACGACTCTCGTTGGACAGAGAGGATCGAAAAGATCTCCGCGCCGGGCGGCACCATCGGTTACCTGCCGGTCACCATGTGGGGGCAAAGTGCGTCCTTCCGCTTAGTAATGAACATCCCTACGCTGAGGAACTTACCATCGGTTACTGAGGAGAGATATGGCACTCGCACCAACAACAGACATCTGGGAAGGCATCACTGAATCGGCTGTCACGGCAAATGGAGTGAGACTCAATGTGGCCACAGCGGGCGTTGGGTCACCCATTCTCTTCGTGCACGGGTTTCCGCACACGTGGCAGATGTGGATGCCGGTGATGTCGACGCTCAGCGCGCGTCATCACGTCATCGCGCCCGATCTTCGCGGCCTCGGCCGCAGCGAGCGAGCCGAGTGCGGCTACGACGCCCAGTCAGTCGCCGCAGATCTTCGTGCCGTGCTTGACGCTGCCGACATCGACACCGCGATGGTCGTTGCCATCGATGCTGGGGTGCCGCCGGCATTCACCCTTGCCATGGAGCATCCTGGTCGCGTCTCGCATCTGATTCTGAGCGAAGCGCTCGTTGGCACCCTGCCGGGCGCCGAGGACTTTCTCGCGAACGGGCCGCCGTGGTGGTTTGCATTCCACGCCATTCCCGGCTTCGCCGAGCGCGTGCTTGCCGGTCACGAACGCGAGTACATCGACTTCTTCCTTCGAGCTGGCGTCACGTCTGCAGACGCGTTCGATGAGAGAACGCGATCGGCGATCCTCGACAGCTACGCAGACGAGAATTCGCTGCGCTGCGGATTTGAGTACTACCGTTCGATGCCGCAGACAAACCGTCAGATCGCTCGTCTCGCGGAAAATGCGCGTCTCACCGTTCCCGTGACGACCGTCGGCGGTTCGGTCGTTGGCGATGCGACGCGGCGTCAGCTCGAGCCCATCGCGAACGAACTGCACGCAGAGCTGCTGCCGTCGAGCGGCCATATCGTTCCGCTCGAAAGGCCAGACGAGCTTGTGGAGATCATTCGGCACGCGGCGGGAGACGAGTTCTGAACCGTGCGAGACTGAACCGCAGAAGGCACGAACCCGCAGAGGAGCACCATGGTTGAAGCTCAAGACCCCCGCGTCGCCGTCTATCTCGATTTCGACAACATCGTGATCTCTTGGTACGACCGAGTGCACGGGCGCAATTCCTACGGGAAAGATCGTCAGAAGATCACAGACAATCCCGATGACCCGATCGTCATCGAACGGCTGAACCAGGCAATGATCGAAGTCGGCGCGATCATCGACTTCGCGGCATCCTTTGGCACCCTCGTGCTGACCCGTGCGTACGCCGACTGGTCGTCGCGCGTCAACGCCGAGTATCGGTCGCAGCTTGTCGCGCGCGCTGTCGATCTCGTGCAGCTCTTCCCTGCCGCGGCCTACGCGAAGAACGGCGCGGACATTCGCCTTGCTGTCGACGCCGTTGAAGACATGTTCCGACTGCCCGACCTCACGCACGTCGTGATCGTCGGCGGCGATTCTGACTATGTTCCGCTCGCGCAGCGCTGCAAACGGCTCGGGCGCTACGTTGTGGGTGTCGGCGTTGCCGGTTCAACCGCGAGATCGCTGGCGGCGGCGTGCGACGAGTTCGAGTCGTACGAGTCGCTGGCTGGTGTGACGCCGGTCGAAGCGCCGGCGCCGAAGGCCAAGGCGTCGCGCAAGACGAAGGCGTCGACGCCAGCCGATCGGCCCGAGGAGCAGCAAGACGCCGTCAGCGCAACCGATGACTCGGCCGATCCCGATGATCAAGACGGCGCAACACGGCTGCTCGAACGCGCGCTCAGACTCGGCCATGACAAAAGCGGGGCAGACGAGTGGCTGCACACCTCTGCGGTGAAGACGCACATGCGCCGCATGGATCCGTCATTCAGCGAAAAGGCACTCGGCTACCGTTCGTTCAACGACTTTCTGAAGTCGCGCGACAACATCACCGAGCTCGAAGAGAGCGGCCACGAGCGCCTCGTGCGGCGCCGAGAGCGCTAGCCGCGCCGAACGCTCAGCCCAGGCTCAGTGCCAGCGGTGATCTTGCCGCGTGATGCGCGGACCACGTCGAGGTTTTCGGATGCCGCTGAGCGCGATGAGCCTCAGCACCCGTTGCCGTTGGCCGGCCCAGGGCTCGAGCAGTTCGAGCATGGCGTCGTCGTCGACGGGCTCGCCCACGAGGGCGCTGCCCACCGAGGCAGCGAGGTGAAAATCGCCGACGCTGACGGCATCCGGGTCACCATGTGAGCGTGCTGTCACCTCGGCGGCCGTCCAGGCGCCGATGCCCGGAAGGCTCTGCAGGCGAGTGGATGCTGTCGCCGCACTCTCGCCGAGTGTACGTTCGAGCGCATCGGCGACGCGGCTCGTGCGCACGACCGTCTGCGCGCGCTGCGGCCCGACGCCGACCGCGTGCCACTCCCAGCTCGGAATGCGTCGCCAGGCCGAAGCATCCGGTGCAACCCACATTCCCTCGGGTACCGGGCCCGGCGCCGGTGTGCCGTGTCTGCGCACGAGCAGGCGCCACGAACGCCATGCCTCTGTACACGTCACCTTCTGCTCGATGATCGAGGGCACGAGCATCTCGAACACGCGCCGATTGCGGCCAAGCCGAACACCCGGGTTGCGCCGCAGCACCTCGGTGAGCAGCGGGCTCGACGAAACATCGAGGTCGCTCCAGTCGTCGTCGGAGCCAAGCAGCTGAGGCAAGCCATCGATCGCCCATGCCGCGCCCTCGCCCCAGGCCGTGGCATGCACGTCGTCACCGCGCGCGCTGATGCGCAGCGTCGCTGGCCCCTTGGGCGAACGGAACGTCGCCCAGGCGCCGTCTGCGGTGCCGCGATAGCAGGGCCCGTCTGCCCCGCGTGCAAGCATCGAGAGCGTCTCTCGAACGTCGAGCGGATGCCGGGGACGATACACCGTCGACACGGGCTCCACGTCACGGTGATCGGCGTCTGACACATCGCCGAGCGCATCGGCAACGGTGCGCAGCACAGGCAGTGATCCCCGCGCATCGATGTCACGTGACTCAGACTGAATGATCGTCATGCAAGCACCCTACGTGTGGCCCCAGACATTCCTCCCCCAGCGCTCCCCTGCCCCGTAGAATCCGCACGATCACTCCCTTCAGCGACCCAAAATTTTGTGGAAGTCATCCACAGTTTATGGGGGTACATCTGTTTGAATGCTGGCTATCCACATATGTGCTTTCTTCGAATTGGTGTCGGCGGTGTGTGCTGACGTTGATGCATGAAGAAGCCGAAGCCGGATAGACCGCACCGAGTAGTCAACGTTGATCGGGCTCTGAGCGTTGCCCACGTACTCGATGCCGCCCGAGAAAGGACCCCCACATTTCAGCTCACGTGCTCCACTGCGTCGTGGAATTCTTCGCATCTGCTGAGGATCCGCGGCCATGTCGGAGACTGCCCCTACGCTCCCAGATATGACTTCTTCTCAGTTTTTGCAGGATGCTGCTGCGCTCTCCGACCGCATCTCGGGAGGCGTCGTACTTCGGGACGACCCACAACTGGCCGACGAAACACGTGGGCAGTTTCTCTTTCTCGAACATTCACCCGACATTGCCGTCGCTGTCGAGACCGAAGCAGACGTCATCGAAGCCGTGCGCTTCGCCGACACACACGACCTCACGATTCACGTGCAAGCCACCGGCCATGGAACCCATGAAACGATCACCGACGGTTTGCTCATCTCGACACGACGGCTCGACGGGCTTCGCATTGATCCGAGTTTGCGCACGGCGTCCATCGGCGCCGGCCTGCGCTGGCGCCCCGTCGTCGACGCTGCCGCACCACACGGGCTTGCTCCGATCACGGGGTCGGCACCGGGGGTGGGCGTTGTCGGCTTTCTGCTCGGCGGAGGGGTCGGACCGCTCTCTCGCAGCCTCGGCTTCGGCTCAGATTGGGTGCGCAGCATGCGCATCGTCACGGGAGCGGGCGAGCTGGTCACAGCATCCGATACCGAGAACGCCGACTTGTTCTGGGCACTTCGCGGTGGGAAGTCAGGTTTTGGCGTCGTCACCGAGGTGACGATCGAGCTCGCCGAGATTCCAGAGCTTTACGCAGGCAGCCTCACGTTCGCCGCCGAGTACGTCGACGATGTGCTGCGCGCGTGGTCGCACTGGACGCACGACGTGCCAGACACCGTCACCAGCTCGGCTGCCATCATGCGGTTTCCCGATGTCGAGCAAGTTCCTCCGCCCATGCGCGGCACAACTGTCCTGAGCATTCGCGTCGCCATTCTCGAGGCCGAAGCCGAGGGAGAGGCCATCGTCGCACCGCTCCGCGACGCGGCACCAGCGATGTCTGACGAGGTTGGACCGATGGCTCTCGTTGACGTCGGCAACATCCACAATGATCCGGAAGATCCGTCACCCATGCACGCCTGGTCGCAGGGCCACTCAGTTACCGCGCTCGACGACGACACCATCGAGTCGTTCATTTCGGCATTCGGCACCCAGGCCTCGACACCGCTCACCGCCGCCGAACTTCGCCATATCGGCAGCACTCGTGTCGCTCCGGACACTGCTGCCGGAGGTCGTGATGGCGAGTACCTATTCAGCGCGCTCGGCATCTCGCCATTTGCACAAGACGAGGTCTTCGCCTCAGCAGCAGCGTCGTTCTTGGAAACCATCGCTCCCCAGATCGCTGCCCAGACTCCCGTGAATTTTCTCGGCGAGACACCCCTCGACGAGCTGGCAGATCTCGCTTGGACTCCAGACGACGCGTCGCAGTTGAGCGCGGTTCGCGGGCGCGTTGATCCCGCCCATCGCGTGCACGGCCTTCACTGACGCACGGGCCGCCTGCATCACTCCCAGACGCTCGGGGCCGGCTGCCGCGTCGACGGCAAGACGGCGTCCTTTCCCCATCGCACGAGCCACTTCGGCACGGTGAGATCGCGGTCGTTGTCGTGCCCAATCGCGTCAAGCAACTCGGTGACCGAGACCGTTCCGCCTGACTTCTTGAGAAAACGTGCCCGGATGAAGGCCTGCGTGTAGATCTCGCCCTTCACCACAGCGCGGTGCTCCAGATAGAATGCCCTGTCGTCAAAGCCGAGAATGCGGGTCTCGACGGTGAAGCGCTGCCAGAGCGTGAGCGACTTGCGAAAGGTGATGGTCTCACTCGCCACAACGGGATACCAGCCGCGTTCGGTTATCGACGTCCAGAGGCCGCTGCGCATCAGCAGATCGAAGCGACCCAGATCGAAGAGCGAGAAGTACACGCCGTTGTTCACATGGTTCAAGATGTCGAGATCGCTCGGCAGTACGCGTAACGCCAAGCGGCCAACCGAGTAGGGGTCGACGGCACCCTTGCGACGCACGCCACGACGAGCGCGAGAGAGAACCAGCATTGTGCGCAGAATCATGTGCATCACGCGAGACTAGCGGGATGCCCTCAAACGGCACCGATCGGCTGTCGCCGTTCGACAAGGCTCAGCCTCGCCTCCGAACGTGACGTTGAGGCGTCGCACAACTATCCTTGCCGCATGACATTGGAATGGGAACAGGTCATCGTTGACACTCGTGACCCTCAGATGCTGGGTCGCTGGTGGGCTGAGGCCCTCGGCTGGGTGATCGTCGATGATGAAGACGGCGTAGAGATTCGACCGAGCGAAGACCGACTTCCGGGCCTTCTGTTTGGAAACGACCCCAGCGCGAAGCAGGTGAAGAATCGACTCCACCTCGACTTTCGCCCTGATGATCAGGATGCCGAGGTCGAGCGTCTGCTCGCACACGGCGCCAGGCACGCCGACGTCGGTCAGACGGGTAACGAACCCTGGGTTGTTCTTCTCGACCCGGAAGGCAACGAGTTCTGCGTGCTTTCGAACCGAGCGCCGTAACCGAGCCGAATCTGGCGATGTCATGGGACGCGCTACGCTCTGGGCATGGAGCAGAACGTGCATTTCATCACAATCGCATCGCGCGACCTCGATGCGACCCGCCGGTTCTATGAGGCCGGCGCGACGTGGGCATCGCTGCTCGATGTGCCTGGCGAGATCATCTTCTACCAGGTGGCTGCCGGCACGGTTCTGAGCTTCTTCGATGCCGCGAAATTCGCCGAGGATGCCGGTCTGCCCGCCGCTCCGGTCGTGGCCGGTGTCACGCTCGCCCACAACACGGCGTCACGCGGCGACGTCGAATCGACCGTTGCGCACTTAGCAGCGGCGGGCGGCACCGTGTCGAAGCCGCCACAAGACGGCGCGTTCGGAGGAGTCTTCCACGCTCACGTCATCGACCCCAATGGGCTCATGTGGGAGATCGCGCACAACCCGTTCTGGAGCGTCGCCGACGACGGCACTGTGCTGCTCACCGAGCCCGGCTGAGTGGTCAGCGGGCGCGACGCATCCCCCGGGTTCCAACGACGAGCCCGACAACCGCAATGGCGAGCGCCGCGATCACGCCTCCCAGCACCGCGGGCGACGCCAGGTCTCCAGCGAAGAGAGCGCGCTCTGCCTCCACGACGTAACCGATCGGATTGACGGCCGCGGCGATTTTCATCCAGCCGGGGCCATCGTCGATGGGCAGCAGCATGCCAGACAGAATGAGCAGCGGAAACAGCACGGTCTGATGCACAACCCAGAACATCCACTCGCGGCCCTCGACGGCAAGCGCAAGACTGTAGCTCAGCGCGCCGAACCCAACGCCGAACACCGCGAGCACCAGCAGGCCGATCACCAGCCCCGGCACGCTGATCGTGAACCCGAACGGCAGTGAGACGAGCACGACGATAAGCCCCTGCGCCATGAGCGGTGCCACTTCTTTAAGCGCGCGCCCAATGAGCAGCGCGCTGCGAGAAAGCGGAGCGACGAGCGTACGTTCATGCGAGCCCACCATGATGTCGTCAAGCAGGTTCGACCCCGTCACGCCGGTACCGAACAGGGCGACCATGACGAGGATGCCCGGGACGAACCATTGCAGAGTCTGCGAGACGGGAGCGTCTGTGGTTGCGGCAAGCAGCGGTCCGAAGAGCCCGAGAAAGAACAGTGGCTGCACAAGGCTGAAGATGAGGCTGAACGGGTCGCGCAGCGTTGGCCGCAGTTCTCGCGACAGAACGTTCGCGACATCGCTGACGAACCCCGTCAGTTTCGAAGCGATGACGTGCTCCTGAGTTGAAATCATTGTGGACATGAGGTCTCCCCTGTGTCGTGGATCTGTGTGATGGTGTGATGGCTCTGTTCGATGGAACGGTGTGCCGAGTTACGGAGTCGGCACGGCAGTCTGTGACGTGGCATCCGGAGCCTTGCTGTGGGCGGCGCCCTCTTCGCGAAGACTCCGACCGGTGAGTGAGAGAAAGACGTCGTCGAGAGTGGGGCGGCGATATTCCGCACTCACAGCGAGGATGCTTGCCGAGTCAAGCTGCCTCAGCAGCTGAGGCACAGCGCGCTCTCCGGCATCACTCGCGATCGTTACCTCGGTGCCATTCTGAACACCGTCAACCCGAGCCGCGGCCGCGTGTGCATCATCGACAGTGCGGAACCCCACAGTCACGGTGTCTCCCGCGAGCTCGTGCTTGAGTTCAGTTGCTGTGCCGTCGGCGATGATCTCACCGTTGTCCATTACCATGACGCGCTCGGCGAGCTGGTCGGCTTCGTCGAGGTAGTGCGTCGTCAGGAAGATCGTGGTGCCTGTGCGCTCCCTCAGCTCGAGGATGTGCTGCCACAGGTTCGCCCTGCTGTGCGGGTCGAGCCCCGTGGATGGCTCATCGAGAAACAGCAGGGCAGGGGAATGGATGATGCCAAGTGCGATATCCAGCCGACGACGCTGCCCGCCCGAGAGCGATTGAATCTGCCTCGTTGCCACAGAAGCGAGCTCAAGTGAGTCGAGCAGGTCCTCCACCAGATCGCGCGTCTCGTGACGGCCGAGCCCGTAAAAGGCACCCTGACTGCGCAGCTCGTCACGCACGCGCTGACTGTTCGATGCCGACGAACGCTGGCCGACGTAGCCAATGTGTCGACGCACCTCCCCTGGCTCGCGCGCGATCGAATAGCCTGCGACCTGGGCTTCGCCTGACGTTGGCGGCAGAAGCGTCGTCAGCATGCGGAGTGTCGTGGACTTGCCCGCTCCGTTTGGCCCGAGAAAGGCGACGAGCTCGCCCGAATCGACGTCGAGGTCGATGCCTCGCACGGCGTCGACGGGGCCTCCCTTCGCCGTGAAGGTCTTACGGAGTCCGCGTGCGGTGATCATTGTCTCTGTGCTCATGATGACAAGGATGCTTTCCTAATAGGACACTTCTTGTCCTGATTGAGCGCACAATGGAGATATGGCCGAAACAACATCGCGCACCCTCGAGCTGCTTTCTCTTCTGCAGAGCCATCGGCACTGGTCCGCACACGAACTCGCGGAGCGGCTCGGAGTGAGCGGTCGCACGCTCCGCCGCGATGTCGAGCGCCTCAGGGACCTTGGGTACGGCATCGACGCAACGCGAGGAGCCATCGGCGGCTACCGCCTCGAGGCGGGAACCGGGTTGCCGCCCCTGCTGCTGAGCGATGACGAAGGAGTCGCGATCGCCATCGGACTGCGGTCGCAGGCAACCGCGGGCCTCCAGGGCGCCGAGCACACAACAGTGAGCGCACTCGCAAAGATCGAGCAGGTGCTCCCGGCCGACCTGCGGCGAAGGGTGGAAGCGCTGCAGTCGCACGCCACGACGTCACCAGAGCAGGGTCCCCCGGTCGCCGCAGAACTCCTCGGCCTGCTTGCCCTATGCTGCCGTGACAGCGAGCGCGTTCGATTCGATTACACGGATGCCACGGGCCGCACGTCCGCCCGATCAGCCGAACCTCACCGCCTCGTGCCTCTCGCGCGGCGTTGGTATCTGCTCGCCTGGGATCGCGATCGCGACGCCTGGCGCACCTTCCGTGTCGACCGAATCGCCAACCTGTTTCAGACGCGCGTGAGATTCGATCCGCGACCGCTCGACGAGCGCGAGTCGGAGCAGCTGGTGCGAGACTCCGTGCGCTTCAGATCGACGTCACTCTCGACAACACTGCGCATTTCCGCGCCTCTTGCCATTGTCACCCAGGAGCTGGGGTGGTGGGCGCGCGATGCAGTCGCCTCCGGTGACAACACAACGATTCTGCCCGTCGAGGCCGAAAGCATTGACGCCTTCGTCTCTGGACTCACCTGGATACCACCTCACCTGCCCTACACCGTCGACGGGCCACCCGAGCTGCTCCAACGCCTACGCCAAAAGGCCGAGCAGTTCTCCGCAGCCGCTCTCGACGCTGACACATAGTGGCTCGCCCGATAGAGCCGGGCAATGATGAAACACTTGAGGGGTGACCGACAGCAGTTCTGCTCCGCGACCGCGAGGACGCCCCGCGCGCATCACACGAGACGAAATTGTGGATGCTGCCGCCACACGTCTGCGCGAGGGTGGAGACGCAGCGCTCACAATGAAAGCGATCGCCACCGACCTCGGGGTATCGACGATGGCGCTATACCGGCATGTGCGCAATCGCGACGAGCTGATCGTCGCCGTGCTCGACCGTGAGGTAGCGACACTCGACATGCCTGCACCGGCCGGTGACGCGCAGACGCAGGTATGCGACATTTTCGAATGGCTGTATCTCGAGCTTGCCGCACGACCGTGGGTTGTCGAAGTCATCTCGCGCGGCGACTTCACGGCTCCGACTATTCGCGACGTGCTCGAGCGGATCATGGAGAAGTTCGTCGAGCTCGGGCTCGACGTCGAGAGGGCGGCCGACGCTTATCTCACGGTGTGGCGCTACACGATCGGCACTCTTGTGATCGGGAAGCGCACCGATGAGACTCGCGCCGTCGCGCATAGGGAGCTTGTGCAGGACGCCGCATTGGTCCAGGCCTCGGCCGAGCAGCATCCTCTTCTTCACGGGGCCGCTTCCCATTGGATCGATGCACGTCAGTCCATCGATTACCGCGCAGGTCTCGACGCCCTCGTCCGCGGCCTGATCAATAGCTCACGGGACTATTGACGATCCCGGTTCACAACAATATTGTGTATGCATACACAAACGGAGGTGAATCATGGCGTCACAACTCTCGTATTGGGTGCTGAATGTCGTCGACCTGGAGAAGGCCGTCGCGTTCTATGGCGACGTTTTCGACTGGACGTTCAGTGAGCCGGGAAGCGCGGGCGGTTACCACGTACTCGGGTCTGATCCCATGGGCGGCATCGGGCCGCGTGGAGAATCCGGAGCTCGCTCACCCAACCTGCTCGCGTTCCAGCCCGACGACGTGGATGCCGCGATCGAACGGATCCGGGCTCTGGGCGGAACGGCGGAGGAACCAGGGGGCGATGCATCAGCCCACGGTCGCTGGATCGAGTGCACCGACGATCAGGGCACACCGTTCGCGCTGTACAAGCCGGCAGATTAGCTACGAACTGACAGCTGCTCCTGGAGCTGGCCGTTACTCGACGTGGCGCTCGTCGGGGCCGTTGTACTCGGAGAGCGGCCGAATGAGCGAGTTGTTCGCCAGCTGCTCAGCGATGTGCGCCGTCCAGCCGACGACGCGCGCCGCAACAAACAGCGGTGTGAAGGTCTGCGTGTCGAAGCCCATCAGGTTGTATGCCGGACCCGAGGGGTAGTCGAGGTTGGGCTTGATGTTCTTGCGGTCGCCCATCGCCGTCTCGAGTGCCTCATACAGGTCAACCATGTCGTGCCGGTCGTAATGTTCGGCGAGGGAGTCGAGTGCCTTCTTCATGCTCGGCACCCGCGAGTCGCCGTTCTTGTACACCCGATGACCGAAGCCCATGATCTTGCGCTTTTCGGCGAGCGCGTCATCGAGCCACTGCTCGGCAGCATCCGCCGTCTTGATCTCCTCGAGCGCCTCCATGACGGCCTCGTTCGCGCCGCCATGCAGCGCGCCCTTCAGTGCACCCACGGCAGCGGTGACGGCCGAATACAGATCGGCGAGGGTCGACGTGACAACGCGTGCCGTGAACGTCGACGCGTTGAACGAGTGCTCTGCGTAGAGGATCATCGAGACGGTGAAGGCGTGCTCGACGACCTCGTCTGGTTTCTCACCGAACGTCATCCAGAGGAAGTTCGCCGAGTACCCGAGGTCGTCGCGGGGCTCGATGAGGTTCTCGCCGCGACGCCGGCGCTGGTCATACGCGACGATCGCGGGCAGCTGCGCATAGAGACGCTGCGCTTTACGCTGATTTGCTTCTGCCGAATTATCTTCGGCCGTCTCGTCGTTGGCGCCGATGACGCTCACCGCTGTGCGAATGACGTCCATGGGGTGGCACGTGGTCGGCAGCAGGTCGATCGCCTGCTTGACGTTGCTCGCAAGCGCTCGCTGACCGCGCTCACGCTTTTCGAACTCAGCGCGCTCGTCGTCGCTCGGCAGCTCGCCGTTCCAGAGCAGATACGCCACCTGCTCGAAGCTGCACGACTCGGTGAGCTCTTGCACGGGGTAACCGCGGTAGAGCAGCGAGTTCGTCTCGGGGTTCACCTTCGAGATCGCGGTGTAGTCCGCGACGACCCCGGCGAGGCCCTTCTTGATGTCGGTGTCGGTCATCATGCTCCTTTGCGTCAGGTGTGACGAGTGCACTCTACGTCGAGAGTGCGCTGCTGTGCGACTGCTATTTCTCGACAGTGAAGTTGAACACCGTGCTGTCGAAGTGGTTGTACGACTCGTAGTCAATGAGATCGTAGAGGTCGGCGCGGTGCTGCATGGCGTCGAGCTGCGAGGTGAGTGAGCCCTCGTCATTCAGGGTATCCAAGGCACGGGATGCTGCACCCATGGCCATGCGCAACAGAGAAACGGGCCAGATCACGATGTTGACCCCGACGCTCGCCAGCTGCTCACTCGTGAACAGCTCGCTCTTACCGAACTCTGTCATGTTCGCGAGCACCGGAACGTCGACGGCGCTGCGCACCGCCTCGAACTCCTCGAGCGAACGCATCGCCTCGGGGAAGATCGCGTCTGCCCCGGCATCCACCAGTTTCTTCGCTCGGTCTTTCGCCGCGTCGAGCCCGTCAACGGCGCGAATGTCTGTGCGCGCCATGATGAGAAAGTTCGGATCGCGGCGGGCATCGACGGCGGCGCGGATGCGCTTCAGGGCCGTCTGCTCGTCGACGACCTGCTTGCCGTCGAGGTGCCCGCAGCGCTTGGGGTTCACCTGATCTTCAATGTGCGTTCCCGCCAGCCCGGCGTTCTCAAGCTCCTGAATCGTGCGCGCGACGTTCATCGGCTCGCCGAAGCCGGTGTCTGCGTCGACGATCGCGGGCAGCTCGGTCATGCGCGCGATCTGCCCCGCGCGCGTCGCCACCTCGGTGAGCGTCGTGAGACCGATATCGGGCAGGCCGAGGTCGGCGCTCAGCACAGCGCCGGAGATGTAGACGCCGTCGAAACCCTTGCGCTCGATGAGTCGGGCGCTCAGTGGGTTGAATGCGCCGGGAAAGCGCAGCAGCTCCCCCGTGGCAAGGCGTTCGCGAAACGCGGCGCGCTTTGCCGCGGCATCCGTCTGTGAATAGAGCATCAGAACAGTCCCTTCGTTGTCGGAACCGAGGCGAGAACGCCGGGCTCGACGGTGAACGTCAACCCGGCGAGCTCGTGGGGCTCGAGTTCGGGAAGGCGCTGCACCACATCGAGAAAGCGATCGATCTCGCCCTGCTCGACGACCGGCTCGGCCAGGGTGCGGAACTTCTCGATGTAATTGATGCGAGCGAACGGCCGCGCGCCGAGGGGGTGCGCGTCGGCGACGGCGATCTCGTCCGTGATGGTCGTGCCATCGGCGAGCGTGATCTCGACGCGGCCGCCGAACGCCTTCTCCTGCGGGTCGAGCGAATGGTAGCGGCGCGTCCATTCCGGGTCTTCCTGCGTCGTGACACGCTTCCACAGCTCAACGGTGTCGGGGCGACTCGCGCGCTCGGGAGCGTAGGAACGCACGTGGTGCCACTCGCCGTCTTGCAGCGCGACGGTGAAAATGTACGGAATCGAGTGGTCGAGGGTCTCGCGCGAGGCACTCGGGTCGTACTTCTGCGGATCATTCGCGCCCGAGCCGATCACGACGTGCGTGTGGTGCGACGTATGGATGACGACGCTCGCGATGGCACCGGGAGCAAGCAGCTCCGGATGGTCGGTGTGCAGCTTGCGCGCCAAGTCAATCCACGCCTGCGCCTGGTACTCCGCCGAGTGCTCCTTTGTATAGCTGTCGAGAATCGCCCGCTTGGCCTCGCCGCGTTCTGGCAGAGACACCTCGTAGCGCCCGTCTGGTCCGTCAAGCAGCCACGCGATCACGCCGTCTTCGCCCTCCCAGATCGGTTCGGGCGACGTCTGCCCGCGCATTGCCCGGTCGACGGCTTCAACGGCCATCTTCCCGGCGAAGGCGGGAGCGTGCGCCTTCCACGTTGAGATCTGCCCCTTGCGCGACTGCCGCGTTGCCGTCGTCGTGTGCAGAGCCTGGCCGATCGCCTGAAAGATCACCTCACGATCAAGACGCAGCATCGTGCCCAGACCCGCGGCGACAGACGGGCCCAGGTGAGCGACATGGTCGATCTTGTGCTTGTGCAGACTGATCGCCTTCACCAGATCAATCTGCACCTCGTAGCCGGTGGCGATGCCGCGCACGAGGTCGCGCCCCGTGCTGCCCACGTGCTGACCGACGGCGATCATCGCGGGAATGTTGTCCCCAGGGTGCGAGTACTCGGCAGAGAGAAACGTGTCGTGGTAGTCCAGTTCGCGCACGGCAACGCCGTTTGCCCACGTCGCCCACTCCGGGCTGACACGACGGGAGGGTTCCCGCCCGAACACCGTCGCACCATCGCCGTTCACCGACACCGGATGCGTCAGCGCCTGCGAGCGAGCCGCAGCGACCGGTGCACGCGTGACGGACGCCGCGGCGACTGCCGCGTTGTCGATCACACGGTTGATCACCATCTCGGTCACGTCGTCTGCCACCTCGACGTCGTCGGCGGCCACCTCGGCGATCGCCCAGGCGAGCTGCTCTGTGCGCTCGAGGTTCTCGTCACTTCTGTGCGTGCGCAGGTTGTGGGTCTTCATGGGTTCCCTTTCATCAGGATGCCGCGGGCACCGCGTTCGTCGAGGCGGCAAGCGCGCCTGTGCGGCTGAGACTGAGGTGCACGTGAGTCGCGTGACCGGCGAGCGCGGCGTCGCCGTCGCGGATCGCCTGGCAGATCAAGAGATGCTCCGATGCGGCGCGGCGCAGACGCTCGGGGTTCCGCTGCGCGCTGCGGCGCACGCGCGCTGAGTGCAGTCGCACACTGCGCAGCGCCTGTGCGAGGTAGCTGTTGCCCACGGCAGCGTCGATCGCGGCATCCAGCTCGGTCACGAGGTCGTAGTAGCGCTGCAGTTCGTGTTCCCCGCCGTCGACGAGCTCGGCCGCGTGCGCGAACTGCTCGTGCAGCCGCGCGAAGACCCGGGAGTCGCGGCGTTCGGCGGCGAGGCGCGCCGCGCTGACCTCGAGTGCCTCTCGCAGTTCGTAGAGCGCGGTGATGTCGTCGTCAGCCACGTCTGTGACGACGAGGGCACGGGCGGATGCTGCCGCGACGAGTCCGTCGGCGGTCAGCCGGCCGAGGGCTTCCCGCACCGGCGTGCGCGAGTAGCCGAGCCGCGTTGACTGCTCCACCTCGGTGAGCGTCGTTCCGGCCGGAAGCGTGCCGTCGAGAATCTCTTCGCGCAACGTCTCGTATGCTCTGTCGCTCGCGCGCATGACACCTCCCGGCAACGTTCAATGTATACATTCCTTGGGATTGCTTCGCACAAAGAGGCTATTCATCCCAAAGTTATCTCTTCAGTGTATACACTGAGCGAACTTTCGTCGACGTCGAATCGACAGATGAGCCGCTATGCCGAGCGCTGCCGCTTGGCGTGGCTGCGCGCCTTCATGCGGTTTCCGCACGTCGCCATAGAGCACCAGCGCGCGGTTCCGGGGCGGCTGTGGTCGACGAGAAACAGATTGCACTCCGTGTTCGCGCAGGGGCGCAGGCGACCGGGCAGCTCGCTCATCACACGCGACCACGAAAGCGCCGCGCGCACGGCGAGCTCTTCATCGGGCGGCACTCGCAGCGTCCAGTGAATGCCGTCTGGCGAGACATCGGGCACCATAGCTGCCGCGCTCACCAGCTCGGCGAGTTGGTGCGAGACATCGGCATTCGCTCGGATCGTGTCGTGCAGCGCAGCACGCATGCGCCGCAAGTTACCCAGCTCGTCTGTCGACCCGGCACCGCCGAAGCGCGCGACGAACTCCGCCCCCTGTCGCCCGCGCAGAGCCTCAGACACCACCCCGTCAACGACCGGCGCGCTGTTCAGCAACGCCACTAACAGGTCTTCATCGTCAACCATGCGCAGCCTTTCTCCCCGTCTCAATGCCATGCTACGGTGTCGCTAACCAGTAAACAAGGTTTAAGGAGTTAGTCATGGCGACAGTCCACCACCGCACAGCATCCATCGATGCTCTTGATGTGTTCTACCGTGAGGCGGGGCCGCACGATGCGCCTGTGCTTCTGCTGCTGCACGGGTACCCCACAAGCTCGCACATGTTTCGGCACCTCATTCCCGCGCTTGCCGATCGCTACCGCGTGATCGCGCCGGACCACATCGGGTTCGGGCGCTCGTCTGCACCCAGCGTCGACGATTTCGAGTATTCGTTCGACGCCCTCGCCGATGTCACGCAGAAGCTGCTGACGCACCTCGGGGTCTCGCGCTACACGATGTACGTGCACGACTACGGCGCACCGGTTGGCTGGCGTCTCGCTCTCGCCAACCCCGACTCGGTTGAGGGAGTGATCTCGCAGAACGGCAATGCGTACGAAGAAGGCTTCGTTCCGGAATTCTGGGCCCCCATCTGGGCGTACGCCGCTCACCGCTCGGCCGAGAATGAGGCGGCGTTGCGCCCGGCACTCGGGCGAGAGGCCGTCGAGTGGCAGTACACGCACGGTGTGCCAGACACGTCGACAATTGACCCGGATGCCTGGGAGCACGACATTGCGCTTCTGGAGCGCCCCGGAGTCGATCGCGCCCAACTGACGCTGTTCGGCGACTACGCGACGAACCGCCCGATGTATGCCGATGTTCAGGCATGGTTGCGCTCGTCTGGCGTTCCCGTTCTCGCCATCTGGGGGAAGAACGACGAGATCTTCGCGGCCGAGGGAGCCGAGGCGTTCCGCCGCGACGCACCGGGCGCCCGCATCGAGCTCGTCGACGGCGGTCACTTCATTCTGGAATCGCACTTCGACGAGGCGGTCCAGGTGATCAGAGAGTGGCGCGGCAGCTTCTGACGACACCGCCCAGGTCAATCAATCGGCCGCGACCTTGGAGAGACCACTCGCGATTGTGCCAATCTCTTTCGCTGTGAGGCGGTCGAGAAAAAGCTCGCGAACGAGAGCGATGTGCCCCGGGAACACCTCTGCGAGGAGCTCTGCGCCGGCGGGTTCGAGCCGAATGAGCACCGAGCGGGCATCTGATTCGCTGCTGCGACGAGCAATGAGGCCGCGGCGCTCGAGTTGTGCCGCCTGGTAGGTGAGTCCATTCTTCGACGCAACGATCACATCGGCCAGATCACTCATGCGGAGCTCTCCAGCGTCGTGCAGCTGCGCAAGAACAGTGAACTGAACGTCTGTGAGGTCGTGCTCTTTAAGCTGTGTCGCGACGGCGCGCTGAAGTCGATCTCCGGCTGCGCGCAGTGCGAAGTACGCCGAGAGTTCCGCACGACTAATCGTCTGATCACCCACGGGAAGCCCCTTTCGTCCTCGTCTAGATTATTCGACGTCGAAAGGAGCATCCCGTCAACGGATGATCGACAGGTTGAACTGGCCTCCTCGCAGAGCACCCATGAGGGAGCCGAAGAGCAGGAAGTAGTGCTCAACGGCGCGCGCGGTTGAAATGCCGCCGAGGTCGATCTGCTGATCGTCAGTCCAGCCGAGGCCGCGAAGGATGCCCGAGACAGTCTCCTTCGCCCTCGCATCGTCGCCAGAGAGAAACACGGTTGTCGGTGCCGTCAATAGTGTTGGGTCGACGCCGATCGGGCCGGCGACCGTGTTGAGAGTCTTCACCACGCGAGCGCGAGGAAGTGCGCGCTGCAGGCGTTCGCCCAAGCTCGAATCCGCGTAGATCAGGTCGAGTCGCTCGTCTACGGCGTTGCCGATGTCAATCAGCACCCGATCGCCGATTGCGCCCGCCAACGGAGTAAGAGTATCCAGCGAGTGCGCCGCGGCCAACGCGCTGATGACGATGTCGCCGCGCGCAATGGCGTCTGCGTGAGAGTACGCCGGGGCTGGCAGGTCTTCGACCTCGGCAGGTGCACGAGAGCCGAACACGACTGAGTGCCCCGACCGAAGGAGACCGGCTGCGAGGGTACGCCCCATGTGGCCGGTTCCGAGGATTGTGATGTTCATGATGATCCGATCTGCGCCCTTGCGCCTAGTTGATTCAAATTGGAACTAATGAGAATGTACCATATAGTTCCAATTTGAACCACTATTGCTGAGGGATCCACCGTTGCTCACGGCCAGTGCGCCCTGGCACAGGTCAGATCATGCCCCTAGGCTGGGTGAGGACCGACCACACGCTGCCCCCAACGCACAAAGGAAGCCATGACGACGAACGCCACGACAATCACCGTCACCGGAGCCGCGGGGCAGATCGGCTACGCACTGCTCTTTCGCATCGCGAGCGGCCAGATGCTGGGCGACGATGTGCCCGTGAAGCTGCGTCTTCTCGAGATTCCTCAGGCCGTTCGCGCTGCCGAAGGCACGGCGATGGAGCTCGACGACTGCGCGTTTCCGCTGCTGGAGAGCGTCGAAGTCACCGACAACGCGCACCACGCATTCGATGGCGCCAACATCGCGATGCTGGTCGGAGCACAACCACGCGGGGCCGGCATGGAGCGCGCCGATCTGCTCGAGGCGAACGGCGGCATCTTCGCACCGCAGGGTGCCGCGATCGGCGAGCGGGCAGCATCCGATATTCGCACGGTCGTCGTCGGGAACCCCGCGAACACGAACGCTCTGATCGCCGCCGCGCACGCCGACGGCGTTCCGGCCGACCGCTTCACCGCGATGACGCGCCTCGATCACAATCGTGCGGTTGCGCAGCTCGCTCGCAAAACGGGGGCGACCGTCGACGACATCGCCGGCATTACGATCTGGGGCAATCACTCGTCAACGCAACACCCCGACCTCAGCAACGCAACAGTCACGGGGCGACCGGCAACCGAGCTCGTTGACGAAGCCTGGGTTCGGAGCGAGTTCATTCCCCGGGTCGCGGGGCGCGGTGCCGAAATCATCGACGTTCGCGGTGCCTCATCCGCGGCATCCGCCGCGAATGCCGCGATCGACCACGTGCGCGACTGGGTGTTGGGAATGGTGCCCGGAGCATGGACATCGGCAGGCATCGTCTCAGACGGGTCGTACGGTGTTCCCGAGGGACTCGTTTCGTCGTTCCCCGTCATCTCGCGCGGCGGCGAGTGGGAGATCGTGCCGAACATCGACGTCGATGCATTCTCGCGGGAGCGCATCGACGCCTCGGTCGCAGAGCTCGCCTCGGAGCGCGACGCTGTGCGTGCGCTGGGCCTCCTCCGCGACTGAGTATCGGGCTCCCGCCTCGCTCATTCTGACATGTGCGGTCGTACTGTCATGCCGCGGCGGCTCACGGCCACCCCTGTGCAGAAACGCTGTGCTACATATCGTAGAGATCGAAGCGCACGTGCCGCTCGACAGCATCCGGCCCGCCCGTGACGCCGAGAACCTGGCGGGTCGCTTGATCGAGAATCGGATCGTCGCTGAGCGCCGCAAGGTACTGCTTGTGCTCGGCGAGCGACGCGATCGCGGCATCCACTCCGTCGGCCACCTCGACCATGTGAGTGCCGGTTGGACTGTTTACGGCGACGTGACGAACGCCGGCCCACGGTGCGAACCCGTCGTCTGCGAGATCGGGGAAGATCCATTCGTTGGCAGCATCCGAGACGGCATCCATGACAGCGAGACCGAATGCACGGTGATCGGCGCTGTTCCACGCGCCGGGAAACCACGTCTCATGAAAATTCATGGTGACGACGAGCTCCGGCTGGTGCTGCCGGATTGCGGCGGCGATATCGCGGCGCAGAATCGGCCCATACTCGACGGTGCCGTCACGATGTTCGAGAAACTCGAGCTGACTGACGCCCACGTGGGCGATGGCGCGGCGCTGTTCTTCTTCGCGGACGCGCGCGGATTCGCCCGGCGGCATGCCTGCGATGCCCGCTTCGCCGCGCGTGCCGAGAACGTAGCGCACGTCTTTTCCCGCGGAAGTCCAGGTTGCGACGGCCGCCCCGACACCGTATTCGGGGTCGTCGGGGTGGGCCATGACCACGAGCGCGCACTGCCAGTCGTCGGGCAGTGGAGTGAGATCGGAATCGCCATCCATGTCTTCACGGTAGACGGCGAAGACGGCGATTGTCGAGGCCAAAACGAGAGCTTTCCCGCGGCCTACGACGGATGCGCGATGTCGGTGGGCTGACGCATACTTGTGACGTGCCCGAGTTGCCCGAGGTTCACGCGCTTGCCGGCGATCTGAAGCGGAGGATCGGCGGCCACACGATCGAGCGGCTTGATGTGTCCGCCATCTCAGCCTTGAAGACCGTCAGCATTCCGCTGTCCACGTTTGACGGCCACACAGTCGACGACGTCACGCGGCACGGCAAATTTCTCGATCTGCAGATCGGCGGCGATCACCTGGTCATCCACCTCGCACGCGCAGGATGGATCAAGTGGCGCGAGAAGCCGCCGACGCCGAGGAGGCCCGGCAAAGGTCCACTTGCCGCGCGGCTCATTCTCTCGGGAGGCGAGGGTGTGCCGTCTGGATCGGGGCTCGACATCACTGAGGCGGGAACAAAGAAGAGCCTCGCGATCTACGCCGTATCTGATCCAGCCGATGTTCCCGGCATCGCGCGGCTCGGCCCCGATCCGCTCGACGATGCGTTCACGCTCGACGTGTTCCAGGAGATTCTTGCGGGAGCCGGGCGGTCGCAGATCAAAGGCGTGCTTCGGAATCAATCGCTGATCGCAGGAATCGGAAACGCGTACTCCGATGAGATTCTGCACGCTGCGCGCATGTCGCCGTTCAAACCAGCAGACATGGATGCCGACGACGCAGCGCGGCTCTACGGCGCGCTTCGGCTGACGCTCGACGAGGCCGTTGCCCGAGCCGATGGCCTCGCGGCCGCAGACCTCAAACGCGAGAAGAAGGCGCACTTGCGGGTGCATGGCCGGTTCGGCGAGACCTGCCCTGTCTGCGGAGACACCGTGCGGCAGGTGATCTTCTCTGACTCCACATTCCAGTACTGCCCCACGTGTCAGACCGGCGGAAAAATCCTCGCGGACCGTGTACTCTCACGACTCCTGAGATAACCAGAGCGAGTGGCTACTACGGTGGGCCCCGCCTGCCGCCCGCGGAACGCGGCGGGCGGCAGGCGGGGTGCGTTCAGCCGAGAACGTTGACGGCGAAAGCGATGTTGAAGTTCCCCACGCCGTGACGGGCGAGGCCCATCAGCAGCGGTCCGGCTCCTTCGAGCCAGCGGGCCATCTCCAGGCCGCCCACATTGAGCGGACGCAGTCCGAGGCTCTCTATGAACGCCGACACACTCGCCACGGCGTGTGCATCGTCTCCGGCGAAGAACACGTCCAACGGGATCCCTTGCGCCAGCACATGGCCGAAGACGGTATTGAACGCCTTCACCACGTGCGCGCTCGCCGGGGCCGCCGCCGCGATCTCTTGTGCACCCGACGTGCCATCAGGGATCACGAGCCCAGTGGCGTCCGCGTTGAAAGTGTTGGTGATATCAATGATGACCTTGTCGGCCAACGCATCCCCGTACTGGGCGACAACCTGCACCGCGCTCGTGTACGGCACGGCGAGGACGACGATATCGCCAGCTGGGACACCACCAAAGGTTCCAGCCGTTGCCCCTCCGCCGAGCTCGGCGGCCAGACCTTCAGCGTTGGCCGCGTTGCGGCCGATGAGTTCGACGGTGTTGCCGCCCGTGACGGCGCGAGTGGCTATGGCTCGGGCCATGCCCCCCAGGCCGATAACACTGATGCTGCTCATGATTGCGTTCTCTCTTTCTCTCGTGTGAATCGCGTATTCCTCCGTCGAAGCACAGTTGTAGAGCGGAATCGCCGGCAGAATCGCCAGCAGAAGGGCATCCGCATCGATCAGTTCGTCTGCGAGTTCCGCGGCGTGTGCATGAGCATCACGCTGAGCCGGAGTGCGGTCAGCCTCAGCAACAAAGTCGCTGGACACGACGTCACGCCAGGGCGCGGCTCAGGGATGTGGCGGGGACGATGCTTGCATCGAGGCGGAACAATGACATTGCCTACTCCAAACGGATATTCACTACGTAAACCTTAGTGACTTGGAAAACAGTAGCACAGATGCGATTGGTGTTATGCGGAACTGGAAACCGAGACGCGCAGACGTGATGCCGCAATCACTCTTGCCCTCTCGGTGCTGGGAACGCGAGGAGACGGCATGATTCTCGCACTCCTCGGTTCGGGGGATGCATCGTTTGTAGGGATGGCGTGCTCGGTGATCACGCGATCATCTGCTCGACCTCGGCCAGGTCAACCTCCGCAATCGTCGCCGGGTTCCAGCGCGGAGCGTTGTCTTTGTCGACGACGCGCGCACGAATGCCCTCCACGAGGTCTGGGCGGTCAAGCAGCCACGACGACGTGCGGTACTCCTGGTCGAGCACGTCGCGCAGGTGGTCGCGCTGTCGAGATCGCCGCACCCCGGCGAGCGTCGCAACGAGACTCGTCGGGCACAGCTCGGCGAGCTCCGCTGACGCTGCGCGAGCAGCATCCGTGCCAAGAGCATCAAGCCGATCGATGACCTCCGGCACCGTCGCGGCGCTGTAGCAGGAGTCAACCCAGTCGCGGTTGGCCTCGAGCGGTGCCGGGCCGGGGTCGGCCTCGAAGCGCGCCACTGCCGCCGCCGGGTCATCACCTGCAAGCAGAGCATCGCGCAGCTCGGGCAGGTTGGTGCTCGGCACAAGGTGATCCGCAAAACCGCACCACACAGCATCCGCCCCGGTCATGGTCGCGGCGTTGAGACCGAGATACGTGCCAATCTCGCCCGGTGCGCGCGACAGAAGCCACGTGCCGCCGATATCCGGCGCGAGCCCGATGCGCGTCTCGGGCATCGCCACCGTCGACCGCTCGGTGACGACACGGATGCTGCCGTGCGATGCCACGCCGACTCCACCGCCCATCGTCACGCCGTCCATCAGCGCAACGTACGGCTTGGGGTAGTTTGCGATCACCGCGCAGAGCGTGTACTCGTCGCGCCAGAAGTCGCGCGTGTCATTCGGGCGACTGGCGAGCACGTTCTCGCGCAGCCCGCGGATGTCGCCGCCCGCGCACAGCCCACGGTCGCCCGCACCATCGAGCAGCACCGAATGCACGCGTGCGTCGCTGCGCCACTGGCCGAGTGCATCCCGGATGCTGATGATCATGCGATGCGTCAGCGCATTGATCGCGCGCGGTCGATTGAGAGTGAGATGCCCGACGCCGTTCTCGACACGGGCGAGCACCTGCGGTTCGTCGCTCATGTTCTCACGCTACCGCGCACACGATGTGCTGGTTTGGGTTCATGTGTCAATGGTGGCGGTTATTCGGCAGCTGACGTGCCAACTTTGACATCTGAACGGCGTGTGCACACTTACTCACGGCGCCTGATGCGAAACGCATCGAACACGACGCGCAGAGTCAGCAACCCGGCAAGCACAACGAGCAGATAGCCGAAGATCTGAAACAGGGTGAGCGTCTCGGTGATGCGCGGTCCCGCTTCGGTGACGAGCAGAATGACCGCCATCAAGCCGAGCGCTCCCGCGAGGAAGGTGACGGCGGCGAGATTGACGAGGTTGGTGACGAGACGGCGTTCGCGCTTGTCGGCGAAGAGCCGGATGTTGACGGTGAGCCGCCCGTCGGCGAGGTCGCCACTCACCTTGTCCACACGCGCTGGCAGCCGTCGCAGCATCGGGAGGATCGACTCGAGTTCGCTCTTGATGTTTGTGAACGCTGCCTGCGGAGTGAAGCCCTCGTCGATGCGTTCGCGCGCATAGTCACTCGCCTCAGTGAGCAGATCGAACGATGGTGTGAGCACACGAAGCGTTCCCTCGAGGGTGGCGACAGCGCGAAATGCCGACGCCAACTCCAAGGGAACGGCGATGCGGCTCGCCGTCAGCAGTTGAACCATCTCGTTAAACACGCCCACGTCGAGCGTCGCGCCCGGGCCCAAGCGCGTCGCGACGAAGGCGCCGATCTTGCGGCGAAGCGCGGGCTCGTCGATGTCGTCTGGCATATCGACGAAGCCGAGAAGCGCGTCGGTGAATGCCTGCGAATCGCCGCGGTAGAACGCGAAGAGCACGGCGCCGATCTGCGAGCGCATGTACGAGTCGAGCCGCCCGACAAGCCCATAGTCGAGCAACACGATGTCGTCGCTCGGAGTGAGCACGATGTTGCCGGGGTGAAGATCGGAGTGGAACACGCCGTCGTCGATGATCTGCACGAGCGTCGACCGCAGCAGTCGGCTGGCGAGTCGCTGACGCCGAACGTCAGACCGGGCGTCGCGTGCCTGCGGAGTGCTGAGGGTGTCACCGTTGATCAGCTCCATCACGATCACTTTGCCCGTGCAGAGTTCGAGCATGTGCTCGGGCACGCCAACCCGTTCGCCGAGGGGATGCTTCTGCTGGGTGATGTGCATCGCCGACATGTTGCTCGCCTCGATGCGGTAGTCCAGCTCGCTCTGCAGGCTGGCCGAGAAGTCCTGCGCAACAGACAGCATCCCCATGTCGCGCGCCCAGACCGCCGTGCGCTCGAGCCTGGTGGCCAGCCTGATGGCAATGTCGATGTCGCGCTCGATGAGCGGCATGACGCCGGGCCGCTGCACCTTCACAGCCACGTCACGCCCGTCTCTCAGCCGAGCACGATGAACCTGACCAATGGATGCCGAGGCAAGCGGCTCCACCTCGAACGACTCGACGACCTGCTCCAGAGGTGCGCCCCACTCTGCCTCGAGAAGCTGCCGAATCTCGCCCCACTCTGCGGGCGGAACCGCCTGCTGCAGGGCGCTGAGCTCATCGAGAAACTCGGGCGGAAGCAGGTCGCCACGTGTGGAGAGCATCTGGCCGAACTTCACAAAGGCACCGCCCGCGCTCTCGAGGGCGACGCGCAGGGCGGCGGCCTGCCGCATCCGCTCGGTGTGTCCTGTCAGTGACGTTTCGAGGTTGGGCTTGAACGGCAGAAGTCCGCTGCGCAGAGCTATGCGCGAGATTTCGGTGTAGCGCCTGCTTCGTTGAGCGCCCCCGACGATGGCGGGCCACCATTGGTCGGGGCGCGGAACCGTGCCGGCGGGGACGATCAGCTCGGCGATCACCAGAAAGGCGATCGCGACGAAGAACACGATGCCGATCTGCAGCGGGATGAGCGCTGGCGTGTAATTCGCGTTGCCCCAGACGAACTGCGACTCGAACCCGATCTGCGCGCCGAGCCCAAGAACGCCGGCGATGACCAGCCTGATGATGCCGATGCGCACGTCGAGAATGCGGGTGGCGAATGCCGAGAGCACGAACATGAAAACGACGGTGATCGCGCCGAGAACGACGACATCTACAACAACAGTGCCCATGTGCTGCCTCCAGGCACCACGCTATCTCAGCGGTGCCGAGTGGATCAGATTATGCAGGGGTTTCGGTGTGGGTCGCGCCAGTCCTCCGCGTACCATTCGATGAAGCCATCGAGAACTCGCGAGCGCTGCGAGCGCGGCATCCGCAATTCTGCACCTGCATGACGCGCGCCGTTCGGCACACGTGCTCCCACGTCATGTGCCAGAAGTTGCGGCTATCCGACGAAACATAGCCGCACTAAGTGGCACACGCTGCGAGAAGAGGTGAGGAGAAGAACTCAGAGGAAGATGTCGGGGAACAGCTCTGATTCGTCGACGCCGGGAGAATACTGCGACAGGTCGGTGACGCCGGCTTCGGCCAGCACGTCTTCGACGATCAGTGACTGCGCCGTGTACTCGCGCGCCGGCTTCAGCAGCACCTCGTGTGCGGCATCCGCGTAGATCTCAGGAGTGCGGCTGCGGGCGAGCATCTTCTCGCCGCCGAGAATGTTGCCAACGGCTGCCGTCTTGATTGTGGTGCGCGGCCAAAGCGTGTTGGCGGCGACGCCGTCGCGCGCGAACTCGGCAGCCATGCCGAGCGTCGCCATGCTCATGCCGTACTTCGCCATGGTGTAGCCGGTGTGCCCTCCGAGCCACTTCGGGTCGAGGTTGATGGGCGGGCTGAGCGAGAGAATGTGCGGATTCGCGGCCTCCTTCAAGTGCGGCAGCGCAGCGCGCGAGAGCATGAACGTACCGCGCACGTTGACGTCTTGCATGAGGTCGTAGTGCTTGGGCTGCAGGTCGAGAGTGCGCGAGAGGTTGAGCACGCTCGCGTTGTTGACGACGATGTCGACGCCACCAAACTCGCCCACCGTCTCGGTGACCGCGCGCACGATGTCGTCGTCATCGCGCACATCACCGACAACCGCGATCGCTTGCCCTCCGGCATCCCGAATCTGCTCGGCGGCCGTATGCACCGTACCCTCGAGCTTCGGGTGCGGCGTGTCGGTCTTCGCGAGCAGCGCGATGTTCGCACCGTCGCGGGCAGCTCGCAGGGCGATGGCGAGGCCGATGCCGCGGCTTCCGCCCGACATCAGGATGGTCTTTCCGGCAAGGGTGTCTGTCATCGTGCCTCCTGGGCAGCAGAGTTCTCGTGAGATTCAGGGGAAGTGGATGCGGTCGCTCGACGCGACGAGCGGGCGGCGAACGCCGCGATGCACGCTGCTGCGTCCGGTGTGTCGAACGCGGCGCCGATGGTGCGAGCCTCGTCGTCGAGCGCCGTCGCATAGTCGGACTCTGCACGCACAAGCCGCTTCGCCTGCCCGAACGCTGCAGCCGCACCCGCTGCCCACGACTCGGCGACCTCGCGGGAGCGCTTTGCGAGCGCGGCATCCGGAATCACCTCGTTCACGAGGCCCCAGTCGAGCGCTTCATCTGCCGAGAGTCGGCGAGACGTGAGCGTCAGCTCGAGGGCACGGCGCGTGCCGATGGCCTCCGGCAGCAACGTGCTCACTCCGCAGTCGGGAGTGAGGCCGATGTCTGCGTACTTCGAGGCGAAGCTCGCTGCCTCACCGGCGACAATGTAGTCGGCTGTGAGCATGAATCCGAGACCGCCACCTGCGACAGCGCCCTGCACGGCGGCGACGATCGGCTTCGGCATTGCGGCGAACGTCTGATGCCCGGCGTGAATCGCATGGGCAAGTGTCTCGATCATGCTGCCGCCCTCGGCGAAGCCGGCCATCTCGGCGACGTCTCCACCCGCGCAGAACGCTGGGCCCGAGGCGTCGAACAGCACGGCGACGATGTCATCGCGCTCGGCGATCTCGGCTGCCAGGTCACGCCAGCGATACGCCGCTTCATCATTGATCGCGTTGAGGCGCGTCGGTCGGTTGAGGGTCACGTGGGCGATGCCACCCTCGACCTCGAACAGGATGCTGTCAGACATCGGTCTCCTTTACTTGGGGGCCATGCGAATGGCGCCGTCGAGGCGGATGGTCTCGCCGTTGAGGTAGCCGTTGTCGACGATGTGCTCGACGAGCCGGGCGTACTCAATGGGCCGGCCGAGCCGCGAGGGGAACGGCACCTGCTCGCCAAGCGAGTCCTGCGCGGGCTGCGGCAGACCGGCGAGCATCGGCGTCTCCATGATTCCGGGGGCGATGGTCATGACCCGGATGCCGTAACGGGCGAGCTCCCGGGCAATCGGCAGCGTCATCGAATGCACGCCGCCCTTCGATGCTGCGTACGCCGGCTGGCCGATCTGGCCGTCGAACGCGGCAACGGATGCTGTGCTCACGATCACGCCGCGCGAGCCGTCGTCGTCGGCATCCGTCTCGGCCATCGCGGCAGCCGCCAGCCGGATCACGTTAAACGTTCCGATCAGGTTGACGTTCACGACCTTCGCGAAGGCGTCGAGTTCGAGCGGCCCGTTCTTGCCGAGCACCTTGGCTGGCGGGGCGATGCCTGCGCAGTTGACGACGGTGCGCAGCGGGCCGTGAGCCATCGCGGCATCCACTGCCTTCTGAATCTGCTCGGGGTTCGTGACGTCGGCAGCGACGAATTCGCCGCCGATCGCTTCTGCCGCCTCAGCGCCCGTCGACGATTCGAGGTCGACGATCACCACGTGAATGCCCCGCGCGGACAGTCGCCGCGCCGTCGCATTACCCAGGCCGGATGCTCCTCCCGTTACGAGTGCCGAAGTACCGTCAAGCGTCATTGCCATGCTCCCAAGCGTCGCGGTCGGTTACGGTGCGAGCCTATGCCGCACGGCTGTGCGGTTCCACCTCTTGTGGCCGGGGCGACGGATGCCGCCGCTGCCGAGTCGCTCCCGTTGTCGACGCCCTACAAGTCGCCCCGCGTAGGCTGGGCATTGTGGCCGAGTCACCGTCGAAGCCCCGTCGAGGGCGCCCGCGCAAAACGCAGCGCGGCGACACCCGTGCGAAGATCGCGGATGCTGCCGCCACAGAGTTCGCCGAGAATGGCTACGAGGCGACGTCCATCCGCGCGATTGCCCGTCGTGCCGAGGTTGATTCCGCGCTTGTGCACCACTACTTCGACACGAAGGCTGCGCTCTTCGCCGATATTGTGAAGCTGCCTGTTCGCCCGGATCGCATCGTGCAGCAGGCACTTGACGCTCCGCTCGAACGCCTGGGCGAGTCTCTGGTGAGCACAGTGCTCTCAGCGTGGGAGGATCCGAAGGTGAAGCCAATTGGCATCACCGTGCTGCGCTCGGCGATCGGCGGTTCTGCGGCGGGAGGCCTGATCAGGCAGTTTCTGCTGCGCGAACTGATGAGCGCCATTGCGTCGAAACTCGAGGGCTCCGGAGTCCCCGCGCCCGAAGCCACTGTGCGTGCCGAACTGGTGCTCACACAGATCGCCGGGGTCCTCATCCTGCGACATGTCGTTGGCGCCGATCCTCTCGCGTCGCTGCCCGTCGACGACGTTATCGCGCGCGTGGCCCCCGCCGTGCAGCTGCACATTGACGGCATCGCGTAAACCGCCCCGGCCCAGACCACCACACGTGGGCTCCAGAGCGTCCGGAGGACGCCGCAACCGGTCATCCATTCGGAGTTACCCCGCCCGTAACGGCGTGTCCCGGCCCGACACGCGAAACAGATTCACCATCTCCGAATGTTTGAACGGTGTCTGCTTGACCTGAGCCGCCATCAGGCGTTTAATTCATCATGTGATGAATAATGCGTTCGAGATACGCGGACTGACCGTCCGCCGCGGCCGCACCACCGTCATCGACGGGCTCGACCTCACGGTGCCGAGCGGCGCGATCGTCGGGCTGCTCGGTCCGAGCGGCAGCGGCAAGACGACGCTCATGCGCGTGATCGTCGGCGTGCAGATCGTTGGCAGCGGCACCGTCACCGTGCTCGGCGAAGCCGCGGGCACCGCGCCTCTGAGGCATCGCGTCGGCTACATGACGCAGCAGCCAAGCATTTACGATGACCTCACCGTTCGTCAGAACCTGAGGTATTTCGCGCGGGTACAGGGCGCACCAGCATCCGATATCGATCGCGTCATCGACCGCACAGACCTCGGTGACCAGAGAGACCAACTCGCCCGCACCCTCTCCGGCGGCCAGGCCAATCGGGTCTCGCTCGCCGTCGCGATGCTCGGTTCGCCCGACCTGCTCGTGCTCGACGAGCCGACAGTCGGCCTCGACCCCGTGTTGCGCGCCGACCTCTGGGAAATCTTCCGCCGCATCGCCGACGACGGCGCGACGCTGCTCGTGTCGAGCCACGTCATGGACGAGGCGACCCGCTGCGACCGTCTGCTGCTCATGCGGGAAGGCGCCATCATCGGCGACACGACGCCACACGAGCTGCTCGAGAGCACAGGGGCTGACACGGCAGAAGACGCGTTTCTGCGCATCATCGAGGCGAGCCAGATGGGGGCGGATGCTGCGGCGCAGCGTGCCCCGGCATCCGATCAGTCGCCTCGCCAGCACGGCCGCCACGCGGGAGGTGCACAATGAACCCGATGCGCACCCTTGCCACAACCGGCCGCGTGCTGACGCAGATTCGCCACGACCCGCGCACGATCGGGTTGCTGCTGATCGTACCGAGCCTGCTCATCGGCCTTGTCGCGTGGATCTTCGACGAGACTCCCGTCTTCGCCGACATCGGGCCGGCCATACTGGCGCTGTTCCCGTTCATCGTGATGTTCCTCGTCACGAGCATCGGCACACTCCGCGAACGGCGAAGCGGAACTCTCGAGCGTCTGCTGTCGATGCCGCTTGGCCGCGGCGACTTCATCCTCGGGTACACGCTCGCGTTCGGCCTTCTCGCGGTGCTGCAGACCGCCGTCGCCGTCGCGTATGCCACGTGGGTGTGCGGGCTCGAGATCGATGGGTCGATCGGGATGCTGTTCGCCGTGGCCATCGCCGACGCACTGCTCGGCACGGCGCTGGGTCTGCTCGCGAGCGCCTTCGCCCGCACGGAATTTCAGGTCGTGCAGTTCATGCCGGTATTCGTCTTTCCGCAGATCCTGCTCGGCGGCATCTTCCTCCCCCGCAACCAGCTGCCCGACGTTCTCGAGGTGATCGGCGACTGGTTGCCGCTTTCGCACGCGATCGACGCGCTCACGGCGGTGTCAACGGGCAACGAAGACGCGCAGTTCGTCTGGTTGCGCGTGCTATTCATCGGATGCTGGATCGTCGCGTCGATCGTCATCGGCTCGCTGACGCTGCGGCGCCGCACCCCATAGCGTGCACGTTTTCGGAGATCCCACAGCGACCCTGCTGCAATCGGGGCAAAACCCCTGGTCACGGCTACCGTGACGCACGCGGCCCCAGCAATTCTCCGAATGAAGCGCACGCGAAGCGAACGCCCACACGCGAGTGGTACTCTGACCGAGTTCATCAGTGAGAGGTCACAGTGCTGCAGTACATCGAATTCATCGCGAGGTTCTTCGCCACGGCATTCGAGCTGTCTGCAACGGACCACACGCTGTGGGAGCTCGCACTCATCGCCGCCATCGGTCTTGCGGGCACGGCCGTCGTCGTCACCGCACGCACGAGCTTCGCCGTCGCGGTCACCGCGGGAACGCCGGTCGCAGGCCGCATCCTTCCCCCACGCGATACGTCTCGCATGCTCTCGCAGAGCGCTCCGGATGCCGCGGGAAAACCGCGACCGCGAGCACCGGGTCTGGTCACCGCGACCGTCGCCTGACACGCGTCGCTGCTCCGCCACCCCGCGCATTCTCGCGCTCGCCCTGGCTGCTCGACAGCATCCGCGGACGGTCACACGACACCCACCAGACTCGTCGAAAGTGACCCCATGAATATCTACGAATTCGCGCCCATCGCGTGGCTCATCAACATTGCCCACACCGTTCTCACGTTCTTGAGCGACATGCTCGCACCCATTGCCGGCGGCGCCAGCGCTGCCCTCGCCGTCATGCTGCTCACCGTGATCGTGCGCGCCTGCCTCATTCCGGTCGGCCGTTCGCAGGTCAAGGCGCAGATCGACAGGCAGCGCATCGCCCCGCAGCTGCAGGAGCTGCAGAAGAAGTACAAGAAGAAGCCAGAGGTGCTGCAGCGCAAGACCATGGAGCTGTACCAGAAAGAGAAGGTCTCGCCCATGGCGGGCTGCCTGCCGATGCTCGCGCAGATGCCCGTGCTGATGGCGGTGTACGGGTTGTTTCTCGTGCCGACGATCGGCGGGGAGCCCAACAATCTGCTGACGAATTCCTTCTTCGGCACCGAGCTCGGCGACAGCCTCGTGCTGCAGATTCAGTCGGGCTCCGTGACCGTGACCTCGGGAATTATGTACGCCATCATCGTCGTGATCATCGCGGTCGTCGCCCAGGCGTCGCGCAAGATTCTCATGCCGCCGACGCCGGCTCCGACTCCGCGCCCCGAGCCCGCACCCGGAATGCCGCAGATGCCCGACATGACCAACATCACGAAGGTGCTGAGCTTCATGCCGTTCATGACGGCGATCATCGCCACATTCGTTCCGCTCGCGGCGGCCCTTTACCTGCTCGTCACTGTGTCGTGGACGCTCGGCGAGCGCGTCGTGCTGCGCAAGCTCATGGGTGCAGACAAGCCGGCAGACGGAACGGATGCCGCGGGGGCGACGCCGAAGACCGCGTAGCCGCCCGCCGAGGTGCACGCCTGCGGACATTGTGCAGCCGCACACGCAGGCACAATGTCCGCAGATCTGCACCTGGCATCTCTCAAGCGCGGCGATGGCGCTCAACGCCGATGACCCACCGACGGAGCATCGCGGTGAAGGCGTCGGGCTGACACAGATTCGACGGGTCGAACGAGTCCGCGATGACGTGAAACTCAGAGCCGGCGATGGCGTCGTGAACGCGGTGCATCATGGCGATCGCCTGCGGCGCGTGGTCGCCCACCATGCACAGGGCCGGACACGACGCCTCTCGCAGCTCATCTTCGTAGCGGATTGCGTTAATGGCCCGGCGCTGCGCGATGAGGTCGTCTCGACGCGCCGTGCTGACGGCATCCGCCATCGCCTTTCCGGCGGCAGGCCATCGCCGATAGCTGCGGCGAACAAGGGCGGCAAGCCAGCCGCGGGGCATCCTGTACAGAAACGGCTGCGTCTTGGCGCCCCACATCAGCAGCCGCTCCGGCATCGTGCGGGGTCGCGTGTCGCACAGACTGTCGCAGATAGCCACGGAGCGAACGCGATCCGGATGCCGCAGAAGAAGCTCCTGGGCTACAGCGCCGCCATACGAGACACCGACGATATGTGCGCTCTCAATGCTGCGCTCATCAAGCGCTTCGACAACCTCTGCGGCCTGCCGCGTAATGATGTCAACGATCGCGATACCCTCGAGCGTTCCCGACCTTCCGGTGCCGCGAAGGTCGACAGCGAGGCAGCGAAACGCGTCGAGCTCGGCGTATTGCGGCTGGTACATCGTGTGGTCGCAGCCGAGGCCGGGAATCAGAACGAGGGGTGCTCCCCCACCGTCACCGCTTTCGCGAACGAACATCGCGCCTCCTCACTACAACTGTAGTTTATACTACGATTGTAGTGTGTATTCTCGGCGCCAGAAAGTCCTCGAGGCAGCGACCCGATTGCTCGCTGCCTCAGGCATGCGCGGGCTGACACATCGCTCCGTCGACCGTGAGGCCGCACTGCCCCAGGGGTCGACGAGCAATCTCTACCGGACGCGCACCTCCCTCGTCGAAGCACTCGCCGCCCACATCGCCGATCACCGCTTGACACACGGCGCCGACACCGCACCCGATACCTCCGCTGCCTGGTTCGAGCTTCTCCTCGAGGCTCAGCGAAACACCGAGGTCGCCGAAGCGCTGCGCCCGCTGCGCACCGCCATGATCACTCGGCTCGGAAGCGCGCGCTCGGACTCACTCCCGCTGACTGACGGGCAGCTGGCCGCCGTGCTCACGGGTCTCGAGTTCGCCGAATCGGTGACCGGTCAGCACGTGGCAGAGCAGGTCGTCGAACTGCTCCGCACGACGTGCGCCACCTCGTCGCTGCCGACACAGGGCGATTGAGCACGACGCCGCTCGCTGACCGATGGGCGTGAGCGCGACGCGACAGCGGTCAGGTCGCCAGCACCTGCCGGATCTCGTCCCAGAAGCCCGTCACGTGGGCGCGCGCAGTCTGCTCCGCCGCGTCCGCGTTTCCCTCCAGAACGGTAATGAGAAGCTCCCGATGCTCGTCGACGGCGTCGTCGAGCCGCTGCACCTGCTCCAGTCCCAGGAACCAGAGCCGAAGGCTCAGGGTGAGATACTCGGCCAGCGTCGATTGAAGGTAGCGGTTGTGGGTGGCACGATACACCTGCTGATGTACGCGCTGGTCAAGCCGGATCAGGTCACGCTGACTCGTGGCGCCCGTCTCGAGGCTCGAGAGCAGCGAGACCATGGCGTCACGGTCGGAGGCATCGGCTCGGTCTACGGCCAGCCGCGCCGCCAACGCTTCGAGCGGGACGCGCACTTCTGAAACGCGAGCCAGGTCGCGCACCTGCACCGGAGCGACGACGGTTCCGCGCCTCGCGAAGATCTCAACAAGCCCTTCGCCGGCGAGGCGCCTGACGGCCTCTCGCACAGGGGTGCGTCCGAGCGCCAGCTGTACCATCAATTCCCGTTCGTCCAGCGCTGCGCCCGGCTCCAGCTGCAGCGTGACGATCAAGTCGCGGACGCGGTAGTAGGCGATGTCAGAGAGCGATGGTGTACGCGTGTCAGGCGGCGGCAGCACTGTCAGGTCGGCAAGGGGTGCGTCCGCCATCCGTTGCCCGGCGGTCTCACCCCTCGATCGCGTACGCACCATGGCCAATTCCTCCACACTGATATATCTTGAGAGTATCAGGCGCAGGTCAGGAGGACGCCATGGCACAGCTGCCAGATCGAGCGGACGTCGTCGTCATCGGAGCAGGCGTGGTTGGCAGCTTCGTCGTCCACCACCTCGCCGATCTGGGCTGGCGCAATATCGTCCAGGTCGATAAGGGGCCGTTGCCTGATCCGGGTGGGTCCACGGGACACGCCTCGAACTTCGTGTTCCCTGTGGATCATTCAAAGGAGATCACGGATCTCACGGTGGACTCCATGCGTCAGTACTCCGAGCTCGGTGTGCTCACGCGCTGCGGGGGCATCGAGGTCGCTCGCACCGAGGAACGAGCCCAGGAACTGCGCCGCCGGATGACGTCGGCCCGCTCCTGGGGCATCGAAGCCGAGCTGCTCACTCCAGAACAAATCGGTGATCTGGTGCCCCACTGCAATACCGACCTGCTGATCTCCGGATTCCACACTCCCACGGGAGCGATCGTGGACCCGGTGCGGGCCGGGGCACTGGTGCGCCACGATGCCGAGCAGCGTGGAGCGCTCACCGTCTGCTCTGAAACCGAAGTGCTCGATATCGACGTTTCCGACGGGCACGTGAACGGCGTTGTCACGGATCACGGGCGCATTGAAGCCGAGATCGTTGTCGTGGCATGCGGGGTGTGGAGCCCGAAGGTTGCCGCGCTCGCCGGTGCGCGCATTCCGCTCAGCCCAGCTGTGCACCAGATGATCGACGTCGGCCCGATCCCAGAGCTGGCGCAGAGCGGGGATTGGATCGGCTTTCCCCTTGTCAGGGACATGGACTGCATGATGTACGAACGTCAGCGCGGGTCGAGCTTGGAGATCGGCTCCTACGCTCACCGCCCGATACTCCACAGCCCGGCGGAGATCCCTCCGATCGGGGCGCCCGGTCAGGAAAGCCCCACCAGCTTCCCGTTCACATCGGACGACTTCGCTCTGCAGCTGCAACAGGCGCAGGAGCTCTTCCCCGGGCTGCTGGGCGGGCCAACGCCGAAGCCGCGCAAGGCGCTGAACGGCCTGCTCTCCCTTACCCCCGATGGCGGGCCGCTCCTCGGAGAGACTCCCGAGGTTGCCGGGCTGTGGTCGGCGGCAGCCGTCTGGATCAAGGAGGCGCCGAGCGTGGGTCGCATGATTGCGCAATGGCTCACAGACGGCACGACCGAGATCGACCTGCACAGTGCAGACATCTCCCGGTTCTCCCCGTACGCCCGCACAGAGACCCACGTGAAAGCACGCACCGCGGAGGGATTCCCGAAGATTTACGGCATTACCCACCCGCGGGAGCAATGGCTGAGCAACCGGCCCGCGCGCACGAGCCCGTTTTATCCCCGCACCACCCGTCTCGACGCCGTCTACTTCGAGGCCGCGGGATGGGAGCGCCCACAGTGGTACGAGTCGAACGCCAGCCTGGTCGACGAATATTCGGAACGAATCCCGCCGCGCAGCGCAGAGTGGGACGCACGGTGGTGGTCACCGATCATCGAGGCGGAGCACCTGGCCATGCGAGACCGCGTGGCCATGATCGACGTGAGCGCCTTCGCCGTCTTCGACGTGACCGGGCCCAGTGCGCTCGACTACCTTCAAGGGATGGCGATGGCGCAGCTGGATCGCCCCGTCGGCCGCACCATTTACACCCCTCTGCTCGACCCGAACGGCGGCTTTCGCGCGGACCTGACGATCGTGCGCCGCGGCGAGGATGACTTCCGGGTGATCACAGGCGGATCGGACGGCGGCCGCGACTGGGCATGGCTCCGGGCACATCTGCCGTCCGACGGCTCAGTGCACCTCGCCGATATGACCTCGGCGCTCTGCACAGTAGGGGTCTGGGGGCCGCGGGCGCGCGACCTGATCGCGGCACTCGCAGACGACGATGTCAGCGATGCTGCCTTCCCATTCGGCACAGCACGAGAGATGAACCTGGGGGGCCTGCCGGTCGAGATGCTCCGCATCTCGTATGTCGGCGACCTGGGCTGGGAGATCCATGCCCCGGCCGAGCACGGATTGCCGCTGTGGGATCTGCTCTGGGAAGCGGGTGAGCCGTTGGGGGTGATTGCAGCCGGAATCGGCGTTTACGGAACCACAGGACGGCTCGAGAAAGCGCATCGCCTCATGGGCGCAGAGTTGACCGGTGAATACGACCCGGTGGAAGCCGGCCTGGCGCTGCCGCGCGTGAAGAGCCCTGATTTCATTGGCAAGGCGGCCTACCTCGCGGCTCGTGAGGGTGAGCCGGCGGCGACGCTGTGCACGCTGGCGGTCGCGGACGGCGCTGACCGTTTCATGGCCGGGAACGAGCCCATCCTCACCCGAAGCGGAGAACCGATCGTCGATGCCAGAGGCCGCCGTTCGTTCGTCACCTCTGCCGGCCCGGCTCCCTCGCTTGGCAGGTATCTTCTGCTCGCATACCTGCCGCCCGAGCGAGCAATCGAGGGCGAGGAGCTTCTGGTGGAATACCTCCGTGACAGGTATCCGGTGACGGTGCTGGCCGTGGGGCGCACAGCACCGTTCGATCCCGAGATGACCCGGGTGAAGGCCTAGCGTGAGAGACATGGACGATTCAATTCGGATGCTGCTGACGCAGATGGCCTCCGGAGACCCTGGTCCCTCCGGCGGGTCCGCCGCGGCCCTCGCCGCCGCGCTGGGTGCGGCACTGGCCGCGAAGTGCGCCCGGCTCTCCGGTCGGCAGCTCGATGACGCCGGAGAACACGCGGACACGGCGGACGCCCTGAGGGAGCGGGCGCTGGCGCTGGCCGACGAAGACGCCCGCGGGGTTCGCGCGATGCTCAGCTCGGCCGCGGATGCCCCCGCGGACCCGAGCGCGACGCCGCGGAAGATCGCCGCGGTGGCCAGCGCCCTCGGGAGCCTGGCCGGCACGCTCGCTGCACACGGCAACCCGCGACTTCACGCCGACGCTGCTGCGGCCGAGAGCCTGGCTTCCGCCGCCGGAGCGATGATCGACGGCATCCTTCGGAGCAATGCTGGCGAGACCGGTTCACGCGAGAACGCATGAAAAGCCCCGGCCAGCACCACGGCGGAGCTGTGCTCACAGTTCGTCGGCAGGTCCTCGGTACCCCATCCGACGAGAGATGGACTCCGCCGCGCGCACCACGGCGACGGCGACGTCGGGCAGGCGGTCTGGGCTGAGCCGATACGTCGGACCGGCAACGCTGATCGCGGCGATCACAGAACCGTCGTGGCTTCTGATCGGAGCAGCGACGGCATTCAGCCCGGTTTCCAACTCCTCGATGGCGCACGCCCACCCGTTCTCCCGCACCGTCACCAATTCCCCGAGCAAATCGGTCACCGAGGTGAGGGTGCGTTCCGTGAAGCGATCCAGCGGAAACGCGAGTCGGGTCTCACGCTCGTCATCGTCGAGGTACGCGAGCAGGACCTTCCCGCTGGATGTCGCGTGCAGCACGGTGCGCTGGCCCACCCAGTTTTGTGTAGCCACTGCGCTCGTCCCCTGCGCCTGGCAGACATTGATGGCTTCGTCCCCTGTGAGCACGGCGACGTTCACGGTCTCGCCAAGTTCGTCAGAGAGGGTGTCGCATACCGGCTGCGCCTGCGTGGTGACATCGAGGCGGAACGCCGTCGCCCCGGCAAGACGGAGCAAGCCGACGCCGAGCCGGACGCGCCGGGTGTCGGCCAGCCTCTCGACGAGCTCGTGTCCCGACAACGCGGTGATCAGCCGGGACGCCGTGGAATTATGCACACCGAGCTCGCGCGCGACCTCGGCAACTCCAGCCTCACCATCGCGCGCCAGCATCTCCAAGATCTGAATCGCACGGTCAACCGACTGCACCGAGCCCGTATCTCGCATCCCTCGGGCCTCGCTCTCTCTGCCAGCCGTGACGATCTGTCTGTTGCGCTATACGCAAGTATTGCGTAATGCGATGACCAGGGGCGACACTGGAGTACGCAGGCCACTTGGTGGCCGTGGCTTAATTCGGAGGCAAAGATGTCTGTGAACACCAACCCACAAATGCTCCTTTACCCGCGCATTCGGAAATCTCCGTTCTTTTACGCCTCACGGCGTCACGGGGTCGCGATGTACAGCGTTTACAATCGCACCTACCATCCGCGTCATTACGGCGACCCGGTCGCTGAATACTGGGCGCTCCTGAACGGCGTCACCCTGTGGGACGTCGGTGTCGAGCGGCAGGTGGAAATCACCGGCCCGGATGCTTTTGAGTTCACGAATCTGCTGATCACAAGGGACCTCTCAACCTGCAAGGTTGGCCAGTGCAAGTATGTATTCCTCACCGACGAATCCGGCGGCATCCTGAATGACCCGGTTCTTCTGCGATTGGGCGAGAATCACTTCTGGCTCTCTCTGGCCGACAGCGACATCGTGCTCTGGGCCCGCGGCGTGGCCTATCGTTCCGGATACGACGTGCAGATCCGCGAAGCGGACGTCGCGCCGGTTCAGGTGCAGGGGCCGCGTTCAGCCGACGTGATGCGAGAGCTCTTCGGCGACGCCGTGCTCGACATCGGGTACTACTACCTGCACGAGTTCTCCCTCGATGGCATCGACGTGATCGTCTCCCGCACCGGCTACACGGCCGAGGTCGGGTATGAGATATATGTTCGCGACGCGAGCCTCAACGCAGAACGGGCATGGGACCTGATCTGGCAGGCGGGACAGCCGCATGGACTCCAGGTCATCGGGCCGTGTCACATCCGCCGGATCGAAGGCGGCATCCTCGCCCATGGCGCCGACATCACCTTCGATACGAATCCATTCGAGGTCGGCATGGGGTACGACTGGATGGTCAGCTTGGACAAGGAAGGCGATTTCATCGGCAAGGAGGCACTGACTCGGATCCGCGCTGAGGGCCCCACGCGCAAGCTGGCTGGCGTCGAGATCGGCGGCGCGCCGCTCGGCAGCTTCAACGATGGTTCGATGATCGACGTATTCAGCGTCCGCCACGACGGCCAGCAAGTCGGGGAGGTCACCTCCGCCTGCTACTCGCCGCGGCTCGAGAAGAACATCGGTTATGCAATGCTCCCGATTGAACTTACCGAACTCGGTACACACGTCCAGGTCGACACGGGGAACGAGGTGGCGGATGCCGTCGTCGTGCCCAAGCCATTCATCGATCCGACAAAGGAGCGTCCGAAGCAGAACGTCTATACACTCGCCGAGGCAGGCGCGCCGACCGAGGCATCCGCGCACGGATTAGTCTGACATGACACCGGGAAACCTGCAGATCGCACGCGAGGCAGAACTGAAGCCGATTGAAGACATCGCCGCCGGAATGGGTCTTGGCCCTCATCTGATCGAACATTACGGTCGCGGTGTCGCAAAGATCGACCTCGCAGCGATCGAGGAGCTGTCGCGCCGCCCCGCGGCGAAGTACGTCGTCGTCAGTGCGGTTACGCCGACACCATTGGGCGAGGGAAAGACGACAACCACGGTCGGACTCGGGCAGGGGCTTACCCGCATCGGCCGCCCTGCCACGATCTCGGTCCGCCAGGCCTCGATGGGACCCACGTTGGGAATCAAGGGCGGTGCAGCAGGTGGGGGTTACAGTCAGGTGGTCCCGATGGAACGGCTGAATGTTCACCTCACCGGGGATCTGCATGCGGTAACAGCCGCGCACAATCAGCTCGCCGCGATGATCGACAACGAGCTGTTCCGTGAGAACCCGCTCGACATCGACCCGGATGCGGTGACCTGGCGGCGCGTTGTGGACATCAACGATCGCGCCCTGCGCGACATCGTCACCGGACTCGGACCGCGCACGAACGGCCAGCCCCGGCAGACAGGTTTCGACATCACCGCGGCGTCTGAGCTGATGGCGACGCTGGCCATGGCCACCTCGTTGCGCGACTTGCGCGAGCGTCTCGGCAGGATCGTGATCGGCTATACGCGGGGCTCCGGCGAACCGGTGACCGCTGAGCACATTCACGGCGCCGGAGCGATGACCGTGCTTCTGCGTGACGCCCTGAAACCAAACCTTCTGCAGACGATCGAGAACACCCCCGCACTCGTCCACACGGGTCCGTTCGGCAACATCGCAACCGGCAATTCCTCCGTTGTCGCCGATCTGATCGGAATCCATTCCGGCGACTACCTCGTCACCGAGGCCGGGTTCGGTGCGGACATGGGCGCCGAACGCTTCTTCAACATCAAGTGCCGGGTCTCCGGACTCACCCCTGACGTCGCGGTCGTTGTTGCCACAGTCCGAGCGCTGAAGCTCCACTCCGGTCGGCACACCGTTGTCGCCGGGAGGCCGCTGCCCCGCGAGATGCTGGCCGAGAACCCGGAGGATGTTCTCGCCGGCGCCGACAACCTGCGCAAGCAGATCTCCAATATTCGCCGGCACGGAGTCACTCCGGTTGTCGCGATCAATGCCTTCAGCGACGACTACCCGTCTGAGCATGAGGCGATCAAGCAGGTGGCGGCCGAAGCCGGTGTGCGATGCGCCGTGTCTACGCACTTCTTCACCGGCGGCGCCGGTGCCGTCGAGCTCGCCGAAGCGGTCGCCGAAGCGGCAGAGGAGCCGAACGAGTTCCGGTATCTCTACCCGATCGACGCGGGTCTGCGAGAGAAGATCGAGACCATCGCCACGCAGATCTACGGCGCCGACGGCGTTGAGTACTCACCCGCAGCGTCTCGATCCCTGGATCAGTACGAGCGCAATGGGTGGGGCAACCTGCCGATCTGCATGGCGAAGACTCACCTGTCGCTGTCCGCCGACCCGACTCTGCGTGGCGCGCCCGGCGGATGGACGCTGCCGGTCCGGGAGGTACGCGCCTCGGTCGGCGCCGGCTTCATCTATCCCATCTGCGGGCAGATGCAGACGATGCCCGGACTCGGGTCGGACCCGGCAGCCGCGCACATCGACATCAACGACGACGGCGAGACCGTCGGCCTGTTCTAATCCGGGGCGATGGGCGTCGCCGTCGTCCCCCGAGAGATCGGCCTCTGGGCGCAGCGGCAGCGTCTCGATGCCCGGCGTCTGCACGAGTTTCGCGAAACCCGCCGAGCTCGCGAGGCCACCCCAGCTGCCCTCCGCTCAAACTGGTTGCCCCTGTCGACAGTCTGCCCGACACGGGGCAGGCGCACCGACGTGCATACCTGCGGACATTGTGCTGCCGCACACGGATGCACAATGTCCGCAGCTCTGCACAAAGCCGGCGTCAGGGTTACGCAGCGCCTCCGAACTCGCCCACGCCCTTGAGGATGCCGCGTGCAAGCGTATGGAAGTGCAGGTTGAAGCCGAGCACCGCCGGGGTTGACTGCGCGTCGATGTCGAGCGACGGCACGTCGACAGCGTGCACGACGAAGTAATAGCGGTGCACGTCAGTGCCCTCGGGTGGTGCCGCCCCCGTGAACGACGGTTCACGCAGTTCGTTCGGCAGCGTGACGGCGCCCGCGGGCAGCATCCTCGAATCAGGCGAACCTGCCCCAGAAGGCAGGGACGTCACATCGGCCGGAATGTTGAACACCGCCCAGTGCCAGAAGCCGGAGCCTGTCGGGGCATCCGGGTCGAATGCCGTGACCGCGAAGCTCTTCGTCTCGGGCGGAAACTCAGACCACGAGAGGTGCGGCGACGTGTCGGAGCCACCGGCATCCGAGGCGTATTGGGGCGCCTTCAGCGGAAGATCGGGGTCGAGATCGTCGCTTTCGACGGTGAACTCGGGCACCTCGTCTAGCTGCGCGTAGGGATCGTAATCAAACATGAACCTCTCCGTTCTGTCGGACACCCCCAGCCTAACGACGTGCCTCAGCGAAAGAGTTTCGCCAACTCGGCAATTCGTTCCTCACGCTGCCCGACCGGCAGGCGGCCGTCGCGCTCGAGCGTCGCGATGCCGTGCAGCGCACTCCAGAACAACTCGGTGCGCACGCGGGCGTCGCTGCTGTCGCGCAGAAGCTCCGCGAGCGCGTTGAAGGCGAACTGGAGCTCGTGCGGAGTCTCGTCACTCGCGAATGTCGTGTGCGAACGCATCTCGAACATTGCCTCGTACAGCGCCGGATGCTCGCAGGCGAACTCGACGTAGGTGCGAGCCGCGGTGACCAGCGCTTCCAGCCCCGAGCGCCCAGACTGCGCACCGAGTGCATCGCGGAGGTCGGCGAACCCGGTGCGGGACACCGCCGCGACGATCGCGCTGCGCCCCTCGGGAAAGTGCTGGTAGAGAACGGGTTGGCTGTAGCCGATCGCGGCGGCAAGCCGCCGCACCGTGACAGCGCTCCAACCTTCGTCTTCGGCGATGGTTCGGGCGCGGTCGACAATCACACGCTCGCGTTCGCCCGGCGCCGGGCGCGCTGCGCGGTCTGTGCTCTTCACACGAGAATTCTAGCAGTGCTAGAGTGTGGCGTATTGATTTCTAGCAGTGCTAGATGATTGGAGTTCTCATGTCGGATTACGCTCTCGGCGCCGCGATCGTTCTGTCAGGAAGTCTCGTCGGCATCGAATTCTGCGTCGCCGTCTTCATCAACCCCATCCTCGACAGGCTTCCGGGAGTTGGCGGCCTGTCGGCACGCGCCGACGCGGCGAGGGTGCTCGGCAGAATCATGCCGTTCTGGTACATCGCCACCGTGCTCACCGGCGGTGTCTCCACCGCGCTGCTGTGGGCGAGCGCATCCGGAACCCTCGCCGCGATCGCAACCGTTCTCTTCGCGTCGACGATCGTTCTCGCCGTCACGGTGCTCGTGCCGATCAACAACCGCGTCGGCCGCTGGTCACACGGCGATCACCCCGAGGATTGGCGCGAGCAGGTAGGCAAATGGGACCGCTGGCATTACCTGCGCGTCGTGATCGTGATTGCCGGCTTCGTGTTGCTGATTGCGGCGGCTCTCATACCCACGGCCTAGTCGAATCATCCTTTGGCGTGATGTGCGGATGCTGCCGACACGATGGACTGAGATCGTGAACGAAAACACGAAGGCATCAAGGCCCCTGGTCATCATCGCAACGCTGACGGGGGTGATCGCGCTCACGTGCGGTGCGGCCGCTGTGTGGCTCGTGACTGTGGGGATCTGACCACACACCGTAAAATCAAGCAGTGGCCATTCCGAAGATCCTGCTCTATTACGTCTTCACCCCACTCGCCGATCCCGACGCGATCCGGCTGTGGCAACGAGACCTCTGCGAGTCGCTGAACCTGCGCGGGCGCATCCTCGTTTCGAAAGACGGCATCAACGGAACCGTCGGCGGCGAGCTGAACAACGTCAAGCGGTACCTGCGCAAGACACGTGAGTACCCAGCATTCGCGACAATGGACGCCAAGTGGTCGGAGGGCACCTCTCTCGACGACACGGGCGCAAGCCTCGACTTCCCCAAGCTCAGCGTCAGAGTGCGCGACGAGATCGTCTCGTTCGGTGCGCCAGACGAACTCGAGGTGAACGAATCGGGCGTTGTCGGCGGCGGCTCGCATCTGAGCCCCGAGCAGGTGAACAAACTCGTCGCCGAGCGCGGCGACGACGTTGTGTTCTTTGACGGACGCAATGCATTCGAGGCGGAGATCGGGCGGTTCAAGGACGCTGTGATTCCCAACGTCGACAACACGCGTGAGTTCGTCGACGTTCTCGACTCCGGGGCGTACGACCATCTCAAGGGCAAGCCCGTCGTCACGTATTGCACGGGCGGCATTCGCTGCGAAGTGCTCTCAAGCCTCATGCGCTCCCGCGGGTTCGACGAGGTCTACCAGCTCGACGGCGGCATCGTTCGCTACGGCGAGCAGTTCGGCGACGACGGGCTGTGGGAGGGCTCCCTCTACGTCTTTGACAAGCGCATGAAGCTCGAGTTCTCAGACCATGCTGCCGTCATCGGCACGTGCGCCGTGTGCGGAACGTCAACGAGCAGCATGCAGAATTGCGCGGATGCTTCGTGCAGAACGCAGCTTGTCGTGTGCCGCGATCACGCGGCATCAAACCCCCTGTGCGAGGTGCACGCGCTTCACTCGTCGTCGTCGCTCTCGGTCAGGTCTTCGCCATCATTCGGGGCGAAATCTGCGTCGCTCCCCGACTCATAGTCGTTCGCGTCGTCGAACTCCGTGGCTGCATCGTCGCCGTAGCCGCGCTGCGTTCCGCCGTCGTCGACATCTTCGGGCGTCTGACTGAGATCGACTCGATTTTGTTCGATGACATCTGCCTCATTCGCGTCGACGTCAGTGAGCGCGGGCTCATCGTCAAAGTTGGGGGTGAAGTCTGGGTCGCTCATCATCCACTCCTCTCGTGTGGTTCGACCGTACGACTGCGACATCGAGACAGCAAGGTTTCACAGCGAGGGATCAGGGAATTCGGATGCCGGTTCGCGCCGACATCGCGCGATAATCTCCGCCCTTCGGAGGATGCGCGCTCGTACAGCATCCGCCACACTGAAGGCAGTCCAGCGAAAAGGAGAACGCGTGAGCGATGCCGAAGTGACCATCGAGTTTGCCGGCCTCACAAAGACCTTCGGCGGGTTCACTGCCGTGGGCGACGTGTCATTCGCCGTAAAGCCGGGGCGCGTGACGGGGTTTCTCGGCCCAAACGGCGCAGGAAAGACCACGAGTCTTCGCACGCTGCTCGGTCTTGTTAATCCGACGAGCGGATCGGCAACATTTGGTGGCAGACGGTACCGCGAACTGTCATCTCCCCTCACCACCGTCGGCGCCGCTCTTGAAGCGGCGAGCTTTCACCCGGGGCGCTCCGCGCGCCACCATCTTGAGATCTACGCGCGGGCGGCAGGGCTGCCTCTGAAGCGCGCCCGCGAAGTGCTCACCCTCGTTGGCCTCGACTCCTTCGTCGACAAGCGCGTTGGCGGCTATTCGCTGGGAATGCGGCAGCGCCTCGGCCTGGCGTACGCGATGCTCGGTGACCCCCGCGTTCTCGTGCTCGACGAACCTGTCAACGGCCTCGACCCCGAGGGTATCAAGTGGATGCGCGAGCTGCTGCGCAATCTCGCGTCGGAGGGGCGCACCGTGCTCATCTCGTCACACCTCCTGAGCGAGGTTCAGCAGACGGTCGACGACGTCGTGATCATCTCCAAGGGACAGATCGTGCACGAGGGAACCCTCGCCGACCTCGACACGGGCGACCAACTTCGCGTTCACGTCGACTCCCCCGACCGCGCCGCGCTCGGAGCGGCTCTCGAATCGGCGGGTTTCGCCTTCGAGACGAGCCGCTCCGGTTTCATCGTGAGCGATGTCGAGCCGGGTGCCGTCGGGCACGCGGCGTTCGTCTCCGGAGTCGAGCTCGACACTCTGCAGCGCAAGGCATCGGGCCTCGAAGACAGATTCCTGTCGATCGTCGGAGGGGGTGATGTGTCATGAGCACGCTCATCGCCGCAACGCGTGCCGAATTCGCGAAGGTGTTCACAACGCGCATCTGGTGGATTCTGCTCATCATTCTCGCCGCATACGTCGCCCTGCTCTCGGGCGGCCTCGGACTGATCTTCGGCGCAACCTCCGAGGGGCTGCTCGGAGCCTCAGCCGGCGCCGAGCAGATGCCGACAGACGGGCTCGCGCCAACGATCTACAGCACGGCGACGAGCATCGGGTATGTTTTCCCATTCCTGCTCGGCGCTCTTGCAACGACGGGCGAATTTCGCCATCAGACGCTGACACCGACCTTTCTCGCCACGCCGAAACGCGGCATCGTGCTGTCTGCGAAAGCCATCGCTCTCTTCTTCCTCGGCGCTGGGTTCGGCGTCGTCGCCATCGCCTGCGCCGTCGGTGCCGGGTCGGCGGCTCTTGCCGGATTCGACATCGACACCGCACTCGACTCGTCAGACACCTGGGCGATGATCGCTCGGTCTGTTCTCGCAATGGCCCTCTGGGCCGCTCTCGGTGTCGGACTCGGATCGATCATTCCAAACCAGGTTGCAACGATCGTCATCGTGCTCGCGTTCACGCAGTTCGTCGAGCCGATCCTTCGATCGATCGGCGCTCTCGCCGATTGGATCGGCCAGGTCACCAAGTGGCTGCCCGGCGCCGCGAGCGACGCACTCGTGGGCTCGAGCTTCTATGCGGTCATGGGAACGGACGGCACGGCGCTGGAGTGGTGGGCTGGCGGTGCGGTTCTTCTCGGAATCGCCCTCGTCGTCACCGTTCTCGGGTGGCTCATCACCTGGCGACACGATGTCACCTGATCTCGTGTGATCGCCGCACACAGCAGCGACGTGGCGCAACCCCGGTGCCGCTCTCAGGCGATGCCTGTCCACCACTCATAGAATTCACTCATGGAAATCGTCGTCATACTCGCTGTGCTGCTGATTGGCGGCGCTGTCGCGTACGTCATACTCTCGACCCGTCGCAAGAGGCGCGAGGTTGCTTCGCAGCAGCAGGCCTTTGCCGAAGTCGACGCGCTCGAGGTGAACGCAGGGCAGGCGCTCGTGCGTGCCGATGAGCGCATTCGGCTCGCCGCAGACGAGCTCAGCTTCATCACTGCAGAGTTCGGCGACGAGGTGATCTCTCGGTTCAGAGCGGCCATCGCCGATGCTCGGGGGTCGCTCACGGAGGCGTTCCGGCTCAATCAGCTGCTGCACGATGAAAAGCCAGACACCCCAGACGAGCGCCGAAGCATGTCGCAGGGCATCATTCAGCACTGCTCCGACATCGAGTCGACTCTGGGCGAACAGGCCGATTCGGTGTCGACACTGCGCGACACAATGCGAGGGCTCCCGGATGCTGTCGCTGCAGCGCGCGCCGACATTGCGACGGTGCGCGAGCACGTCGAGCCCGCGCGCCGCGCTCTCGCCTCGGCATCCGACCGCTATGCGGAATCGGCGCTGCGATCCGTCGCTCCCAACGTGGATCAGGCGGAGCGACTTCTCGAGTTCTGCGAGCGCAGTCTGCAGATCGCCGAGCAGAAGCATGAAGAGCATCTCGCGATCCCGGCGGGCAAGGCGCTCACCGTGGCGCGAGAGAGCGTGTCGCGCGCTGGCGGTCTGCTGCGGGCCGTCACCGATTTCGAGATGGAGGCGCTGTCTGCCGAGTCGACGCTTGCCGCGGTGATCGAGGACTCTCGCGGCGACATCATCGTCGCTCGCGACGTCGCCGACCCCCCGAGCGACCTCCGTCCCGCAATCGAGCGGCTGCGAAGCGAGACCGAGTCCGTCGCGCAGCAGACGGTCAGGCGCGACCCGTTCGAGACGCTGTCACGACTGCGCGAGGCGAACACCGCTCTCGACGTGATCATGGACCGCATCACACAGCGCACACGCGACGCCGAGAAGCTGAAGGCACAGCTTCCCCACGCCATAGACGACGCCGAGCGACAGATTGCCGCGGCGACGAACATCGTCGACAATTACCAGGCGCCCGTCGGCCCCGATGCGCGCACCCGTCTTGCCGAGGCTCGGCGCGTGCTCGATTCGGCTCGCACCGACCACGACAATGCCACAGCAGTGGCGAGTGCCCGCCGTGCGGCAGACCTCGCTTCGGAGGCCGCACGCATTGCCCACAGCGAGATTCAGCAGGGCGGCATGTATGGCATGCCCGGCGGTGGTTACGGCCCCCAGCAGGGGTATGCGCGCGGCGGTTACCGGCGCGGCGGCATGATGGGCGGCGGCATGGGAGGCATGGGCGGGGGCAGAATGCTCACCGGCATCCTTGGTGGAATGGTCGTCGGCGGCCTGCTCGACGACATGGGCGACATGTTCGACTGAGCAGCATTGGGCAGAAGCGCTGTGCCGCCGATGCGCCCGCGCACCCTATGCCCGCGCGACAAACGCCCGTAGGCTGACGCCATGACATTTCGCGGATGGTGGATTGAGAAGTCCGAGGATTCCGAGGGAAACGCTCGGCAGAGCGCTCGGCTGACCGACCTCGAGCTCGACATGCTGGGTGAGGGAGACACGGTGGTGAACGTCGCGGCCTCGAGCATCAACTACAAAGACGCGCTCGCTCTGACCGGCGGTTCGGGCATCGTGCACACCTGGCCGCTCGTGCCCGGCATTGACGTCGTGGGAACGGTTCGCTCATCAGACTCGGGCAGGTGGATGCCGGGAGATCACGTGCTGCAGAACGGAGCGGGCCTCGGCGAGAACAAACACGGCGGGCTCGCCGAAGTCGCCCGGGTCGACGGCGATCAGCTTGTCGGCGTTCCTCAACGCTTCACTCCAACACAGGCCGCGGCAATCGGAACCGCTGGTTTCACCGCGATGCTCGCCGTTCTCGCGATCGAGAAGCATGGCGTCACTCCAAGCGATGGTCCGGTTCTGGTCACCGGCGCGGCGGGCGGCGTTGGGTCTGTGACGATCGCACTGCTGGGGCATCTCGGGTACGAGGTTGTCGCATCGACCAGTCGAGGTGACACCGAGGGAGAGTACCTGCGTCACCTCGGCGCCTCGCGCATTCTCGACCGCCACGAGCTCAGCGAACAGGCTGGCAAACCGCTGCAGTCGCAGAGCTGGTCGGCCGTTGCGGATGCCGTCGGCAGCACCACTCTCGCGAATGCGTTGGCTCAGACCCGCTACGGCGGCATCGTCACGGCGTGCGGCCTCGCGCAGGGAGCCGATCTGCCCGCCACCGTCGTGCCGTTCATACTGCGTGGCATCACCCTCGCCGGGATCAACTCGGTGGATGCCCCGCATGAGCTGCGAGAAGAGGCCTGGACGCGACTGGCGCAGAACCTCGATACGGACCTGCTTGACGAGATGACCGAGGTCTATGCGCTCGCTGATGCGCGTTCGGTTGCCGACCAGGTGCTCGCCAGCACCATTCGCGGCCGTGCCGTCATTGACGTGACCCAATAGCCTATCGGCTGAGCGATCAACGGTCAGGAGTCGACGTCTGGCTTCTTCGGCGCTGGTTTTTTCTGTGCTGGCTTCTTCTGAGCGGGTTTCTTCGGCGACGGCTTCTTCGGTGCTGGCTTCTTCTGGGCCGGCTTCTTCTGGGCCTTGCCCTGCTCGACCTCTGCGCTCGTCATGCTGGCAACGGCCTTCGTGCGCGGCTTGGCGTGATGCACGCGGATCTTATGCGGCTTGCGCTCCTCGAGACGCAGCGCGGCGATCAGCTCGATGCCCTTGCGCGTTGTCACAAGCACTCGGCGAAACTCTTCGTCGACAAGGTCGATTACGACGGCGGGCCGCGACCCTTTGAGCACGAGAAAGTCTTTGCCCCCATGAAACTTCCACTGCCCGACGGCGAGTGTCAGCGGAACCGCCGAGCCTGGCGCGCGCACGCCGCGAACCCAGATCCACGGGTCGTCTGTCAGGGCAACTGACCGAATACTGTCACGCGGGATCACCAGGGAGTCCTTGCGGCGAGCAAGCATCTTCTCTGCGGCGGTCAGCTTGATCTCAAGTCGATCGGTATGCAGAAGAATTGACGCCATGCTTCTAGTCTGCCGCTTATATTCCAGTAACGGGATGGTGAAACCTCACAAAGAGGTAACACCCAGTTTGGTCTCAGGATGACGAGGTGGTGCTGGCAAGCAGCCGCACGGCGACGGGTTCTTCGACGGCGTCGTCGCCGACGCGCATCACGCGGTAGACGGGGTGCTCGGTTTTCTCGCTGATCGCCTCGACGACCTCGCCATCGCGAAACACCACTGCTGCGTAATCATCGACGGCGTACCCGCCCGGCAGCTCCCCTGAAGCTACCCAGCGCTGATACTTCTCACGCCGTCCCAGTTCACCGAGGTAGTGCGGGCACGCGCTGCCCGTGACGAAGCCGAGTCCGTCGCGCAGCGGGGCGAGCGGACCATAGGAATCCGTCGACGAGGCATCGAACCAGCAGTTCATTCCGGCGCTGATGCCTGCAAGCACCGTGCCGTTCGCCGCCGCTTCACCGAGCAGGTCATCAAGACCGTGCAGACGCCAGACGGCGAGCAGGTTAACGGTTGATCCGCCTCCGACATAGACCACGTCCTGCTCGAGAAGCATGCTGGGGTCGGTGTAGCCCCACGGGTCGTGGCAGAACAGCGACAGCACGCTCGTCTCGGCTCGGCCGGCAAACGCCGACTCGAAGCGCTGGCTGTAGCCGTCGGCATCGCCGCTCGCGGTCGGAACAAAGCACACACGCGGCTTCGTCGTGCCGGTGAGATCGAGAATGTGATCGTCGATCAACGACGACCCGTCGCTCTCTGACATCGAGAACCCGCCGCCGCCCACAGCGACAACTGTGCCTTTCATCAGGAAGCCGAAGCGGATGCTGCCGCTCGCGCTGCCGCGGGGAGGGCGTCGACGATGCGGTTCACCGCTGCATCGTCGTGTGCCGCGGTGACGAACCACGCCTCGAAAACGCTCGGCGGCAGTGCCACTCCGGCGGCGAGCATCGCGTGGAAGAACGGCGGGTACCGCCAGGCATCCTGTGCCTGAACGTCCGCATAGTCGACCGGTGCCTCGTCGGTGAACGCGAAGCTGAACAGGTTGCCCGCCCGCTGCACGGTGTGCGCAACGCCCTCGTGCTCGAGCGAGCTCGACACTTCAGCGGCGAGCACGTCTGCCGTGCGGTCGAGGTGCGCATACACGGCGGGTGTCGCGCCCTGAAGTGTCGCGATTCCCGCGGCCATGGCGACGGGGTTTCCCGAGAGGGTTCCTGCCTGGTAGACCGGACCGGTTGGCGCCAGATGCTCCATCACGTCTGCGCGCCCGCCGAGCGCGGCGACGGGCATGCCTCCGCCGATCACCTTTCCGAATGTGAAGAGGTCGGGCTGATACGCCGGGCCCTGCTTGTTCGAGAGCGTCCAATAGCCGCCGGACGAGACGCGGAACCCTGTGAGCACCTCGTCGAGAATGAGCAGCGCCCCGTGCTCATGAGCGATGCTCGCGAGCGCGGCGTTGTAGCCCGGCTTCGGCGCGAGCACACCCATGTTCGCCGCCGCTGCCTCGACGATGATGCCGGCAATGCGATTGCCATGCTCGGCGAAGGCGGCGCGCACGGCGTCGATGTCGTTGTAGGGAAGCACGAGCGTCTGCGCCGCGATCGGCGACGGCACCCCGGCGGAGCCAGGAAGCGCCATCGTCGCGACGCCGGAGCCCGCCGCGGCGAGGAGCCCATCTGAGTGACCGTGGTAGTGCCCAGCGAACTTGATCAGAAGGTCTCGGCCGGTAAATCCGCGCGCGAGGCGGATCGCGGTCATCGTTGCCTCGGTTCCCGTCGAGACGAGTCGCAGCTTTTCGACGGCCGAGACACGCTGTTCGACAAGCTCGGCGAGGTCGGTTTCGCCAGGAGTCGAGGCGCCGAATGACAGGCCGAGTGCCGCGGCATCCTGAACCGCTTTCACGACGGTGGGCTCGGCATGGCCGAGAATCGCCGGACCCCAGGATGCCACGAGGTCGACGTACTCGGTGCCGTCGGCGTCGTACACGTACGCACCCTCGGCGCGCACGAGAAAGCGCGGGGTTCCGCCAACGGACCCGTACGCGCGCACGGGAGAGTTCACGCCGCCGGGGATCGCCTGCTTCGCCTTCGCGAAGAGCTCGTCGTTCACATGCTGCGTTGCTGTCACTTGATCCACCCCGCGATCTCGGTTGCCCAATAGGTGAGCACTGAATCTGCGCCGGCGCGTCGGATGCCGAGCACCGACTCGAGCACTGCCGCTTTTCTGTCGATCCAGCCCTGCGCCGCTGCCGCCTCGATCATCGCGTACTCACCGGAGATCTGGTATGCCCACACGGGAATGTCCGAGATCTCCGCGACATCGCTCAGCACGTCGAGGTAACTCATCGCCGGCTTCACCATGACGATGTCGGCTCCCTCGGCGATGTCGAGCGTCGCCTCACGCAGCCCCTCGCGGCGGTTTGCCGGGTCTTGCTGATAGGTGCGCCTGTCGCCCGTCAGCTGGGAGTCGACGGCCTCGCGGAAGGGGCCGTAGAACGCAGACGAGTACTTTGCGGCGTACGCGAGCACGGCGGTGTCGATGTACCCCGCAGCGTCGAGAGCGTCGCGCACCACAGCCACCTGGCCATCCATCATGCCGCTCAGTCCAAGGATGCTCGAGCCGGCGTTAGCCTGTGCAAGCGCCATCTCGGCATACCGCTCGAGAGTGGCGTCGTTGTCAACGTGGCCAGACGCGTCGAGAACGCCGCAGTGCCCGTGGTCGGTGAACTCGTCGAGGCACAGATCTGTCTGCACGACGAGGGCATCGCCGACCTCCCGAGCGAGAAGCTCGGTCGCCCGGTTCAGGATGCCGTCTGGCGCCGTCGCCTGAGTTCCCGTCGCATCGCGCACTGTGGGGATTCCGAAGAGCATGACGCCCCCGATGCCGGCTTCGGCCGCGGTTTCAGCCGCGCGAGCAAGGGAGTCCATCGAGTGCTGCGAGACGCCGGGCATCGAGCTGATGGGCACGGGCTGTGCGGCGTCTTCGCGCACGAACATGGGCAGAACGAGGTCGGCGGGGTGAAGCCGGGTCTCGGCAACAAGCCGCCGCATCGCCGACGTCGTGCGCAATCGACGCGGACGAATGCTGGGAGGTGTCATTCTTCTTCAGTGTCCAACCGTTGTGGGCAAGTCCGCAGGCTATTCTACGTCGAAGGTTCGGACACGGGCTGTGTGTGAAAAATCTTGACCGGTCGGTCAATCAACCGTGTATGATGAAAATTGCCCCCGTCAGGGAGCGAACCAAACAGAGGGAAGAAGGCGAGTTCAATGACACGCTGGACACGCTGGCAGGACTGGGTAGCAGTCGCTGCTGGGCTATACGCAGCACTGGCAAGCATCTGGACGACACCGCGTACGGGTGCATCCATGTCGCTGATGATCATCTTCGGCGTACTGATGATCGCCGCGGGAATCTGGAGCTTGGCCGCTCCGGGGTCACGCACGATGGAATGGCTCGTCGCCATCTTCGGTGCGCTGATGTTCATTTCGCCGTGGGCTGGCATGTTCGCGAGCACGGCAGGCCCCGCCTGGACGTCGTGGATCTGCGGCGGTATCGGTGTCATCACCGGTCTCTGGGCACTGGCACCCGCGCAGCGAGCGCACCATATGACGCACAGTGGGCTGAATGCTGCACACGCATAATGAATAACCGTGACGACGGGCAGGCTCGGGCACGCATCGTCGATGCCGCCGTCTCCCTGTTCGCCGCTCACGGGTTCGACGGCACTTCTACTGCACGCATCGCGCGAACAGCAGATGTGCCGAAGGGTCTGTTGTTCTATTATTTCCCGGCAAAGGCCGATGTTCTTTCGGCAGTGCTGGCAGAACGGCTCGGGACAGCGAACATCGATCCCATCCCGCTCGCGGTGCCGGGCAACCCCGCGCGCGCCTTGATGAATGTCGGCGATCGCATTCTGCGCAATCACGAGGCATCCGACGTGCTGCGCGAAATTCTCTGGCACGAATCACACACACGACCAGACGTGCATGCAGCACTCACACGGTATCGGCGCACTCTTCACGCAACGATCGAGAGCGTGCTTGTCGCGAGTCTCCCTCATGGAGCTGAATCGTCGGCCTTGCACGCGGCAGCCGATGCCTGGGGAGCCATCGTCACAGCGCGCCCACTCGAGGGTCTCGAATCAGGGGCATTGCACGAGGCTCGGACGCTGCGATCGATCGCCGCGCTCCTGTGCGCTGGACTCACCGCGTCGCCGACGAGCACTGCGTCAGTGTGACCCGCTCGCCTGAGACTCGTTGCGCTCGTCGACGATGCGAATCGCCGACGTAATCACTTCGCTCTGCTTCGAGGAGCGGACAGCCTCGTCGAGCCCGCCCGAGACGACGACGCGCACAACAGTGTCGAGAAGCGCCTCGACCGTCTGCCGCGGCGAGACGATGTGCACAGTCAGGCCTGCCTTCTCGGCATCCTTCGCTGTTCTCGGCCCGATCGCGGCGATGAGCGTCGTCGGCGGCAGCGTCGTGAACTGCTCGACGACCTGCTCGGCAACGGAGCCGCTCGTCACGAGGATCGCATTTGTGCGGCCCGTGGCGACGTCGTCGAGCACCTTCGGCGTCACGGGCTCGCCGACGGTGCGATACGCGATGACGGATCGCACATCGTGCCCTGCCTCGGTGAGGCCTTTCGAGAGCACGGGCTTAGCGATCTCGGAGCGCAGGGAGAGAAACTTCTTTGGGTCTGGTTCGAGAGCGGTGAGCTGCGCCACCATTCCCTTTGCCGAGTTGTCTTTCTCTGGCAGAAGATCAACCTGGTAGCCGACGGCCTGCAGCGCCGCGGCCGTGGTCTCGCCGACTGCGGCGATCTTTGTGGAGGACGGCACCTTGACGTGTTGGCTGTAGAGCACGTCGACAGCCGTCGCGCTCGTCACTGTGAGCCAATCGAACGCCCCGGCGGCAAGATCCTCCAGCGCTGTGCTCAGCGTTTCGGGGTCGGACGTTGCCGCGAAGTTGATCATCGGGGCGATGACCGGCGTCGCCCCGCGTTCCCGGAGTTCCGCTGCGACGTCGTCTCCCCAGGGGCCGCCACGCGGCACCAGGACACGCCAGCCCTTCAGTGGTTTGTTCGGTGGAGTCATCATGATTCCCTCAACGGTGCAATATCAGCGGCTCCTGCGGAGAGGAGCGCGTCAGCCAGGTCTGCTCCCGCACTCATCGCACGCTCGGTGAGCGCACGATCATCGTGAGAGGAAGCGGCTGTGCCAGGGGTGTGCGCACTCGGTCGGACATCACCGATTGCGATGTTCACAGTGTGCGTGCGCATTTCGGATCCGTCAAGCGCGTATACGCGCGCAGTGACGGTGAGTGTGTCGCCCGAGATCTCGGCGTGCGCACCGATGGGTGCCGCGCAGCCGGCCTCGAGACGAGCGAGAATTCCGCGCTCCGCGCTGGCGACGGCAGACGCCTCGACGTCGTGAACGGCGGCCAAGGCTCGGCGAAGCGGTGCGTCGGCACCGAGAGCATCGAGATCGGCTGAACGCACTTCGACGGCAAGCACGCCTTGGGCCGGCGCCGTCGGCCAGTCAGCCAGATCGAAGTACTCCGTGACCCGGTCGCTGAGCTCCAGCCTGGCAAGCCCAGCGGCAGCGAGCACAACGGCGTCGAGCTCTCCTGAGTCGACGAAGCCGAGCCGTGTTCCCACGTTCCCGCGAATATCGACGACGTCGAGGTCGGGGCGGCGATGCTTCAGCTGCGCCATTCGGCGCGGCGAGCCCGTTCCGACGCGCGCGCCCTCCGGGAGCTGCGCCAGGGTGAGCCCGTCACGAGCGTACAACGCGTCGCGTGCGTCTTCACGTTCGGGAACCGCGCCGACCGCGAGTCCGGGGAACGATGGCGTCGGGAGGTCTTTCATCGAGTGCACGACGACGTCGCATTCGCCCGCGAGAAGCGATTCACGCAGCGCGGCGGCGAACACACCCGTGCCGCCGAGACTCGAGAGCGACGCACGTGACACGTCGCCGTGCGTCGTCACGCGCACGAGCTCCGCTTCGCCGTCGATCGCCGCGGCGAGGCGCCGCGCGACGCCGCCGGCCTGAGCCGTCGCCAGCGCGCTTCCGCGAGTGCCGACAAGCAGTGCCGTCATTGTGTCTTCGTCATTGCCGACTCGAGCGCGGCCCCCTGCGATGGGTGGTCGGGCCACGGGCCGAGCGGCGACTCGTGCGGGCGCTCGGAAGCGGGAACATCGTTGATGCGCTCGAGAAGCAGATCGACGAGCCCAGAGACATAGGCCGGATGGATGCCGGGGGTCGGCACGCGCACGGCACGCATTCCGTTCGTCGTCGCTGACTCCATCGCCTCGTTGTCGAGATCCCAGAGAACTTCCATATGGTCGCTCACGAAGCCGATCGGCACGATCACGAGACTGTCAACGCCGGTGAGCTCGGAGATCGCATCGTTGATGTCGGGCTCGAGCCACGGTGTTGCCGGGCTGCCCGAGCGAGACTGGTAGACGAGGCTGTGCGGCACGTCTGTGCCGACGGCATCGAGGATCGCTCCGGCGACGGCACGGTGCTGCGCCTCGTAGGCGCCGCCCTCGCCGAATTCCGGCCCCGATTCGGTTGCGGCCGCCGTCGGGATCGAGTGCGTCACGAACATGACGTGCGTGTTTGCGGCATCCGCCACCTCGTCAAGCGCCGAGCGCACACCCTCGACGAACGGCGTGACGAAACCCGGATGATCAAAGTATTCACGGATGCGGCTGATGCGCACCTCGTCACGCAACCCGGTGTCGTCAAGCGCGCGCTCAAAATCTTCGCGATACTGCCCGACGCCCGAGTACGAGGTGTACGCACTCGTCACGATGGCGAGCACGTCACGCTTGCCTTCGGCGTGCAGCTCGCGCAGCGCGTCGGTGAAGTACGGGTTCCAGTTGCGGTTTCCCCAGTACACCGGCAGGTCGATGCCCTGCCGCGCAAGCTCCGCCTCGAGTGCGACCTTGAGCTCACGGTTCTGCTCGTTGATAGGAGAGACTCCACCGTGATGGCGATAATGCACGGCAACCTCTTCGAGACGCTCCTCGGGGATGCCTTTGCCGCGCGTGACGTTCTTGAGAAAAGGAATGACGTCGTCTTGGCCTTCGGGCCCGCCGAAGCTGGCGAGCAGAATGGCGTCGTAGCTCACGAAAGAACCTCCGCGATCTCGGATGTCTGAATGCGGCGCCCCGTGTAGAAAGGCACCTCTTCGCGCACGTGAAGCCGTGCGTCGGTGTACCGCAGGTCGCGCATCATGTCGACGAGCTCGTAGAGGTCGTCTGATTCGATGGGCAGCACCCACTCGTAATCGCCCAGCGCGAACGCCGCGACTGTATTGGCGATGGCACCGCGGAACGAGGCTCCCTTACGCCCATGATCGGCGAGCATCCGCGAGCGCTCGTCGTCTGGCAGCAGGTACCAGTCGTAGCTGCGCACGAACGGATACACGACGATCCAGTCCTTGGGGGCGAGGCCCTTCAAGAATCCGGGAACGTGCCGTTTATTGAACTCTGCGTCGCGGTGGCAGGCCATCGCGTTCCACGTGGGCAGCAGCGGGGAGATGAGCCCGGTGCGCCGCAGAATGCGCAGCGCCGCCTGAATGTCGTGGGCGCGATCGCCGTGGAGCCAGACCATGAGGTCGGCGTCGGCCTTGAACCCCGAGACATCGTAGAAGCCACGGATGGTGACCCCGAGTTCGGCCGCCGCGAGAACGGCGTCATCGAGTTCGGAACCCGATCGTTCGGTGGCGACCACCGGCGATTCGGGGTTTCGGCGGAAGACGGCCCAGAGGGTGAAACCGCTGAGAGGGAGGTCTTCCTGCGCTGAAGGGGAGGCGTCGTTGGGGTTCGACAGAGCCTCAGCAGAGGCAGGTGCAGTCATGCTCTCCATAATCTCTCACGACACAGCGGAGAGCAAAACGACGGTGTGCGATCATGCGCCAGGCGCAATGGCACGGGTGAACGTCGTGGGCGCGATGATCGCGCCGAACGACGACACCATACGACCCTTACTTGACGACCGCGCGAACGGCCGCCCAGACGCCCAGCCCGAGGGCTGCTGCGATTCCGGCCGCGCCCGCGACGAGCGCTGTGGGGTTCTGTGCGCGCAGCCGTGTGAAGGCCGCTTTGGCCTGTTTAGGCACATTGAGCTTGTCTTCGAGCGCGTCGAGGGTCGACGCGAGCTCTGCACGAGCTTCGGCCGCCGTTGGCAGCTTCTCATCGGTCATAGGAGCCGACCCCCTTCAGCGCGTCGATGTCTTGCTTGACGCTCTCGACAGGGTCTGGATCTTGACCGATCTTCTTGAAGAACGACACCCCGATGAGCGCAAGGATGATGGCGATCAGCAGAAACGCCGCGAAGACGATCAGCGCAGAGAGCCAGGCAGGGAGCACGAGCGCGAGCGCGAGGATTCCCACGGCGACGAGAACGCCGATCGCAAAGTAGAGGAAGATGAGTGCACCCACGAAGAGGCCAGCGCCGATTCCGGCGTACTTGCCCATGTGAATTGCCTTGGTCTTCGCCTGGTCAATCTCGGCCTTGATGAGGTCGGTGATGAGCCCGGGCAGAGAGCGCACAAGGGAAATGAGAGATTCATTGCTGCGATCAGGCATCGTCGACCCCCGTCTACTTGCTTTGCTTCTTCGACCCAGACGACCGAGACGAACCCGCCGCACCGCGCTCGCTCACCTCGTCGAGATCGTCAGCCGTCTTCTTCGCCGTTGAGATCGTCGAATCGAGCTTCTCGCCAGGAGTCCCATCGGACACGAGAGTTGAGACGACCTTCTTGGCCCCGGAAGCGAGAACCTGCGGAACTTCAGAGATGCGCGCTTTGGCGAACCCCTCGACCTTTGCCACCTGCTTCTGCACCGGCTCGGTGTTCCAGATCGCCTCCCACCCAGATTTGATCTGCTCATAACGCTTGCGTCCGGCTCGGGTTCCCAGCACATAACCGGTAGCCAAACCGGCTACAAACAGCACTTTCCCCTTCATGTCGCCTCCCTGTCGTCGCGTCAGAATGTTTCCAGCGTAACGCGCTCGGAGCAGTTGCACGAAGTGCACCGTCAATTCTTATTCCGAAAACGGCATAGACGGATGCCGTCACTCGCCGCCGAGCACCTCGGAGACAATGCGCTTTCGCACTCGCCCTGCCGCTGCCACGGCATCCGGAATCACCGAGGCAAGGCCGGTTCCGCTGAGCCAGGCGCCCGTGACGTCGAGGCCGGGGTGGCTCGTCATGGTGTCGCGGATGCTGCTGGCGCGCTCGGTCTGCCCGACGAACGCGCGCGGGAGCGTCGACGTCCAGCGTGTGCGCAGGGTCTCGACGACGTCGCCCGGGGCAATGTCGACACCGAGAAGCGCCGAGCCTTCAGTGCGCGCGAGATCCGCGATCTGCGCGTCGTCGAGTCCATCGAGCGGGTTCTTCTCTCCAGCACGCCCGAACGACACCCGCACGATGTGCCGGTGAGGCGTGTCGAGCGCCGCTTCCACCCACGGCCACTTGGCGCTGCTGTGCGTGAGGGCTTTCGCCGTGCGCCGCGCGGATGCAGCGGTGAGCACTCCCGTGCCGCGGGGGTGCTCGTCGAGCAGCGCATTGTCGACGGCGAGCGTGACGATGTCGACGGTGGGAGGCTCGACATCTGCCTCAACGAATGCTGTCGGCACGAGGTCGCCGAGCAGCCGCGCGGCCGCCTTCTCGGGCGTCGCGACGATCACCGCGTCGGACTCGAACGTCAGCGTCTCGGGCACGTCGCTCTCGCCCTGTGAAGACGTCTCGGCATGCACACGCCACTGTTCGTCGCCCACATTCTCGATTGCCGTCACGGGTGTCGAGGTGAGCACTCTCACCTCGTAGTTGGCGAGGGTGTCGAGCAGGGCGTCGACGAGCACCCGCATCCCTCCCGCGAAGCCGCCGACGGCGGCCCCCGCAGGAGAGGTGTCTCGCAGAGAGGCGACGGCGCCCGAGAGGGAACCGGCGATGGTGAGCGCATTGTTGAGCCCTGGCGATGCGCGCGACACGTCGAGCTGAGAGGGGTCGGCAGAGTAGACGCCATTCGTCACGGGGGCGACAAGGTTCTCGAGCACGGCGACGCCCATGCGCTTCTCGACGAGCTCACCGAGATTGCGCTCGGTTCCGATGGTGAGCACCGGTTTGACGCGATCGGCATAGGCACGGATCGCACCCTTCCAACCGATGATGCGCCGCACGTCGTCGGCGAGAGGGTTCGAGGGAATGCCGAGTATGCCGGCCTTCGGCAGAGGCGCCGCCGTGTCGTCGAACGCCAGCCACGCGCCGGCGGTCGAGGGCTCCACCACGCTCTCCGTGAGGCCGAGTTCGTCGATGAGCCCGCGCACGGCGCCGCCGCGCGTTGCAAAGCTCTCGGCTCCCGTGTCGACGTCGACGCCGGCGATGCGCTCGGTGCGCACGCAGCCTCCGACGCGGTCGTCTGCCTCGAGCACCGTCACGCGCACGCCGATGCGAGCGCACTCGTATGCCGCGACGAGACCCGCGATGCCGCCACCGACCACAATGACGTGGCGCTCGCTCGGCACGCCGCCTTTCATCGGGCGTGCACCAGCTCGACGACCCGGGTGAGAACCTCTGGGTCGGCATCCGGTGGCACGCCGTGGCCAAGGTTGAGCACGTGCGACGGTGCCGATTCACCGCGGCGAAGCACCTCGCGCACGTGTTCTTCGAGCACGTTCCACGGGGCGAAGAGCATGGCCGGGTCGACGTTGCCCTGCAGAGGAACCACGCCTCCGAGCCGCCGAGACGCGACATCGAGCGGAGTGCGGTAGTCGACGCCGACGGTGTCTGCGCCCACCTCGTGCATCACCGTCAGCAGCTCCCCCGTTCCGACGCCGAAATGAACGATCGGCACGCTGTGCGTGACGCCGTCGCGCGCGTATTCGAGGTCGTGCACGTACTCGAGGGTTCGAGCGGATGCCGGCGCGACGCTCTCGCTGTAGTCGGTGAGCGAGAGGCTGCCCGCCCACGAGTCGAACAGCTGCGCAGCGGATGCCCCGGCAAGAACCTGCGCCCGAAGAAAACGTCCGGTGACATCGGCGCACCACGCCATGAGACGCGACCAGGCGAGGGGGTCGCTGTGCATCAGGGCACGAGCCCGCATGTGGTCTTTCGACGGGCCGCCCTCGATCAGGTAGGCGGCAAGAGTGAAGGGCGCCCCGGCGAAGCCGACAAGCGGCGTCGGGCCCGGCGTTCCGGCAATGTTCTCAAGCTCGGCGACGGTGCGGCGCACAGCCTCGATCACCGGGGCGAGAGCGTCGTCGAGCACCGCGGGGTCGAGCGAGACGAGCGCATCGAGCTCGTCATTCGTTCGCACGGGCGACCCCATGACGGGTCCCTTGCCCGGCACGATCTCCACATCGACGCCGACGAGCTTCAGCGGAACGACGATGTCAGAGAAGAACACGGCGGCATCGACGCCGTGCCTGCGCACGGGCTGCAGAGTGATCTCGCTCGCCATCGCGGGAGTGAGGCACGCGTCGAGCATCGCCGTGCCCACGCGCAGCTCACGGTACTCGGGAAGCGATCGCCCGGCCTGGCGCATAAACCAGACGGGCGTCGTCTGCGGTCGATCGCCGCGGTAGGCGCGAATCAGTCGGGAATCGTGGGTGAGGCCCGCCGCGAGGGGGTGGCCGGAATCAAGGTGCACGCCCCCATTGTCTCAAAGGCGCGCAGAGTTGCCTGAGGAACTCATGCTCTTCTACACGGCATAGAACAATTGCACAGCTTTCGCGGGCTACCATGGAACACGTGCTCATGAGTCTGACGGCGAGTCACAAAAACGCGTCCTTCGATCTGCTGGAGCAGCTCTCTTCGCAGGTCGACGCGACGTCGGTGCTCGCACGCGTCACCGAGGCGACTCCTGCCGTCAAGGGCAGCATTCTCGTCTCTACCTGCAACCGCTTCGAGCTGTATGTCGACGTCGACGACCAGCATCCGGATGCTCTCGCGCGCGCCCTCGGCTCGGCGACCGACGCGATCGCCGAGCACTGCGACGTTTCAGCCGAGTCGCTCTCGTCAACGTGGCACGTGACGACGGAGCAAGACACCGCAGAGCATCTCTTCTCTGTCGCATCCGGCCTTGAGTCGGTCGTCGTCGGAGAAGGCGAGATCGCGGGGCAGGTGCGCCGTTCGCTTGAGCGCGCCCGGGGAGCGGGAACGACGACGTCAGATCTCGAGCGCCTTTTTCAGCATGCCTCGAAGACGTCGCGCGGAGTGAAGAATCGCACGCCGCTCGGGCAAGCGGGGCGCTCAATCGTTCGCCTCGCGCTCGAACTTGCCGCGAGTCGCATCACCACCTGGTCGACGGCGCGGGTTCTGCTCGTCGGCACGGGAGCGTATGCGGGTGCGAGCCTTGCCGCGCTTCGCGATCGCGGCGTCACCGATGTGAGCGTCTACTCGGCATCGGGCAGAGGCGCCAAGTTCGCGGCGAGCCACGGCATCCCCCATATCGAACCCGACGGGCTTCACACCGCCATCGCCTCGAGCGATGTGATCATCACCTGCACCGTCTCAGAAGATTACGTTCTCGACGCCGAGCTGCTGCAGCGCGCCCGCATCGAGTTTGCGCTCGCTCACTCGAAGGCTCACGTTCACGAGGCGCTCCACCGCGACGAGACGCCCGGCTGCCCTGTCAACCACGATGCGTACCAGCTCGTCATCGACCTCGGGCTTCCGCGCAACGTCGACCCCGACGTCGGCGGCGTCTACGGCGTCGAGCTGCTTGACCTCGAGACCATCCGCATCCACGCGCCTCTCGACGAGCTGCAGGCGACAGACACCGCGCGTGCCATTGTGCGAACCGCCGCCCGCAACTTCACACGCGCCGGGGCTGAAGAGTCACTCGCGCCCGCTGTCGTCGCGTTACGGCGCCGGGCTCACGCGCTCCTCGACGAGGAGATCGCCCGCGTTCAGCCGGGCGATCCCGACGGAACTGCCGCCGCGGCGTTGCGTCACATGATGGGACGGCTGCTGCATAAGCCCACCTCCCGTGCACGCGCGTTCGCGAGCACGGGCGAGCACGACCGCTATCTCGATGCGCTCAGCGTTCTCTTCGATCTCGACGTCGCCATCGATGTGGATGCCGCGGGCGACGACCCCGCAGCGCAGACCTCTGCCTAAGAACTTCCGTCCTTAACACGTTCGGGCCCCGCCGAAGCGGAGCCCGAACTGCAGGTATTGAGTATCAGTACGTCGAGTACTCGATCGTGCTGGCTGCACCGATCGCCGTGATGGCCACGATGATGACGATGATCTGAATCACGACAGCGATGAGGCCGATGATCACTGCGGCGAGCGCCAGACCGCGACCCTTCTCGCCCGTCTTCTTGATCTGCGACAGCGAGACGAAGCCGAGTACCGCGGCGATGATCGAGAAGCCGATCAGCGAACCGACGAACGACACGATCGAGAGCACGTTCCACTTGTCTTGTGGCGCGGGCGCTCCCTGGTACGGATTCGGTGCAGGAGGCGGAGGAGTCTGAGACATTCGTGAGTTCCTTTCTCGCGCGCATGCTGCTGCACCGCCGACGGCGTTGCGCACGCATGCACGTTTTGTAGTTCAAGCGTGGCGTAAAGGCCGCGTGTGCGTCAACAGGGAGAACTACCCATGTCGAACTGTGACTACGCGCCTTTCAGCCGTTCTGCGAGGTACCCATACAGACGATCAAGCGAAACACGCTCCTGCTGCATCGTGTCGCGGTCTCGCACCGTCACTGCTTTGTCATCGAGCGAGTCGAAGTCGACGGTGATGCAGAACGGCGTTCCGATCTCGTCTTGCCTGCGGTACCGGCGACCGATCGCGCCCGCGTCATCGAAGTCGACGTTCCACTGCTGACGCAGCGAATCGCCCACCTCACGGGCCAGCGGAGAGAGCTTCTCGTTGCGGCTGAGCGGCAGAACAGCAGCCTTCACAGGCGCGAGGCGCGGGTCGAGCTTAAGCACCGTGCGCTTGTCGACGCCGCCCTTCGTGTTGGGAGCCTCGTCTTCGGTGTAAGCATCGACGAGAAACGCCATCATCGACCGGGTGAGGCCGAACGACGGCTCGATCACGTAGGGGATGAACCGCTCACCTGATGCCTGGTTGAAGTAGCTGAGCTCTGTGCCCGACGCTTCGGAATGCGCCTTCAGGTCGAAGTCAGTGCGGTTGGCAACACCCATGAGCTCGCCCCACTCGTTGCCCGTGAAGCCAAAGCGGTATTCGAAGTCGATCGTGCCCGCCGAGTAGTGGGCGCGCTCGTCTTCGGGCACGTCGAACTGGCGCATGTTCTCTGGGTCGATTCCGAGGTCGATGAACCAGTTCCAGCACGTATCGATCCACGTCTGGTACCAGTCACCCGCGTCTTCCGGTGCCGTGAAGAACTCGATCTCCATCTGCTCAAATTCGCGCGTGCGAAAAATGAAGTTGCCCGGGGTGATCTCGTTGCGGAACGCCTTGCCGATCTGCCCGATTCCGAATGGCGGCTTCTTGCGCGCCGCCGTGATCACGTTGTTGAAGTTGACGAAGATGCCCTGCGCCGTCTCCGGACGCAGGTAGGTGAGGCCGGCTTCAGAATCGACGGGCCCGAGAAAGGTCTTGACGAGCCCAGAGAACATCTGCGGCTCGGTCCAGCGACCCTTTGTGCCGCAGTCGGGGCAGGGAATCTCGCTCATCCCGTCTTTGGGAGCACGGCCCTTCTTCTCTTCGAACGTCTCGATGAGGTGGTCTTGGCGGTGGCGCTTGTGGCACTGCTGACATTCGACGAGCGGATCGGTGAACGTCTCAACGTGACCGGAGGCCTCCCACACCGCCTTCGGCAGAATCACCGATGAGTCGAGGCCGACCATGTCTTGGCGGCCGCGAACGAAGTACTGCCACCACTGGCGCTTGATGTTCTCTTTCAGTTCAACGCCGAGGGGCCCATAGTCCCAGGCAGATCGTGATCCGCCGTAGATCTCACCCGCTTGAAAAACAAACCCGCGATGGCGGGCGAGGGCGATGACGGCGTCGAGTCTGCTGGAAGCGGCCACGATGGCTCCTGAATGGGTTGTAAATCGAGAACTGCCGGATTGCGCGGCAGATGCCAGTCTATCGATTGGCACGTGGGTGTTCACATCAGGGCCTGGTGCAGACTGGACGAGTGAGTCTCGACGCCGCATCCCCTCAAACACATCCAGACATCGTCGTTGCCGCCGTCGCGATCATTCGCGACCGCCACGTGCTCATGGTGACGGCGCGTGGACGCGACGTCGTGTTCATGCCGGGAGGAAAGGTCGACGACGGCGAATCGCTTGTCGAGGCTGCCCAGCGCGAGTCCCGTGAAGAGATCTCCGTCGGCCTTCTGCCGCACACCGTTCGCGAAGCGTTCACAGTCGTGACACAGGCTCACGGTGAGCCCGAGGGCCGGATGGTTCGCATGACGATGTTCACGGGGATTCCGGATGCTGAGCCTCAGCCAGCCGCGGAGGTCAGCGCCCTGCACTGGATCAGCTCCGCGGAGCTGCACCGCTGCCCACCGGCCGGCGCGGAGGTGGTGCGTCGCCTCGCGGCATCCGGGCTCATCGACTGAGAGAGTCCAGGTGAGTTTCGAGCACTCGACGACTCACGTCGCCGGTGTCCGGCACCAGAACGCCATGGAGAACCAGTCCGTCAACGAGCGCGTGCAGCCGGGCAACCTCGACATCGGCGTCGATCCCCGCGCGAAGGCGCCCCGACTGCACACCGGCAGTGATGATGCGCGTGACGAGCGCGCGAAGGCCGTCGTGAAGCATGCCGATCGGATGCGCGAACTCGGTGGAGAGGCGAGCGGCCACCGCGAATTCCAGCCACACCGCGGCTTCGACCTCGCGCACTCCATCGAGCGGCAGAACTTCGCAGAGCATGTCGACGGCAGACAGACGGCGTGCGGCTGCCGACCCCGCTGCGGTGAGTACGACGAGATGCGACTCGAGTCGCGCCGTCGTTCGATCGACGAGAGCCTCCGCGGCAAACGTCAGAAGCTCGCTGTGCCCGACGAAGTAGTGGCGCACCGAGCCCACGGCGAGACCCGACTCCGCGGCGATCGTGGAGAGCGTCGCTGCGCGGAGGCCTTCGCGGGCAATGACCGCGAGCACAGCATCGGCGATGGCTTCACGCCGGGCCTCGGCATCCACGATCTTGGGCATGTATCTTTTTTAGCACACCCATGCTATTTTATTTAGCATGATGCTGCCAGCAAACGATCACCACACGATCGAGACGATCATGAACATTCTGCTTATCCGCTTCGGAATCATCGCCGCTGTCGTTGTTGTGATCGCGATCGCGCTGTTTGCGCTCGCCCTGTGGCTGCGCAGACGTGGCATGCTGAGCAATGCTTCCCGCCGTGTCGCCCCGCTGGCACGCAAGGCCGCCGAGTATCGCTCGCGCAGCAGAAGCGGCCGCAGCGACCTCGTGTCGTCGGGGCTCGCGACGCTGGCGACCGCACTTGAGAGCACGAACACGCGGCACACCGACGACAAGAACGGCTCCCGATGATCGTTCACGCCGACCTGCTCGAGCATTTTTTCATCGACATGCTGATCAAGTCGACGATCATCGGCGTCGGAGTCATCGTCGTCGCCATCGCCATTGTCGTTCTCTGGCGCATACTGGGCCGACCTAGGCCCCCGCAGCAGCATCACCCAGACGACGAGCGACGCACCCTCCACGCTCCGCGCCACACTTCGAGCGCTGCGCCACGAAAAACCTGTGGCGGTGACCCGAACACATAGCGCGGGAGCGGGGGCCGCGAGAAGCCTCGACGGCGTCAGTCGTGCAGGGTGTTCAGGATGCTGTTGAGTGTCGCAGACGGGCGCATCACGGCATCCGCTTTGGCCTCATCTGGCCGGTAATAGCCTCCGAGCTCGACGGGTGAGCCCTGCACCTCGAGAAGCTCCTTCTCGATCTGGTCGGACTGCACCTCGAACTTCTCGGCGATCGGCTTCAGCGCGGCCGCGAGCGGGGCGTCGTCACTCTGCTCCGCGAGCTCCTCGGCCCAGTAGCGCGCGAGCCAGTAGTGGCTTCCACGGTTGTCACGCTCGCCTGCCTTGCGCGAGGGCGACTTGTTCTCGTCAAGGAACGTTGCTGTCGCGGCATCCAGAGTCTCGCCAAGCACCGCGGCACGCTTGTTGTCTTCGACGCGCGCCAGGTGCCGGAACGACTCGGCGAGCGCCATGAACTCGCCGAGGGAGTCCCACCGCAGGTGATTCTGCTCGACAAGCTGCTGCACGTGCTTCGGGGCAGAGCCGCCTGCGCCAGTTTCAAACAGCCCGCCGCCCGCGAGAAGCGGAACGACAGAGAGCATCTTGGCGCTCGTGCCGAGCTCGAGAATCGGAAACAGGTCGGTGTTGTAGTCGCGCAGCACGTTGCCCGTCACCGAGATGGTGTCGAGGCCTTCGCGGATGCGGTCGATGGAGACCTTCGTCGCATCGACGGGGCTCAGAATGCGAATGTCGAGCCCGTCGGTGTCGTGCTTCGGCAGCTCGTCGTTCACCGTGGCGATGAGCTCAGCGTCGTGCGCGCGGGCCTCGTCGAGCCAGAAGACGGCAGGAGTGTTCGACAGGCGGGCCCGCTCGACGGCGAGGCGCACCCAGTCGCGCACCGGAATGTCTTTCGTCTGGCAAGCGCGCCAGATGTCGCCCGGCTCGACGTCGTGCTGAATGAGCACGTCGCCTGCCTTGTTGACAACCTCAACGGAGCCGGCGGCGGCAATCACGAACGTCTTGTCGTGGCTGCCGTACTCCTCGGCCTTCTGCGCCATCAGCCCGACGTTCGGCACGGAGCCCATCGTCGTGGGGTCGAAGGCGCCGTTCACCTTGCAGTCGTCAACGACTGCCTTGTACACACCGGCGTATGAGCTGTCGGGGATCACGGCGAGCGTCTCAGCCGCATTGCCCTCGGCATCCCACATGATGCCACCGCCGCGAATCATCGCCGGCATCGAGGCATCAACGATCACGTCAGAGGGTACGTGCAGGTTGGTGATTCCCTTGTCGGAGTCGACCATGGCGATCTGAGGCGCGGCCTCGAAGCCCGCGATGACTGCCGCGCGAACGCCGTCGGCAACATCTGCCGGCAGAGTGTCGAGGCCCGAGAGGATGCTGCCGAGTCCGTTGTCTGGCGTCAGTCCGGCCGCAGCGAGCTGCTCACCGTAGGTCGAGAAGACCTCGGGAAGAACGGCGCGCACGACGTGGCCGAAGATGATCGGGTCAGAGACCTTCATCATCGTCGCCTTCAGATGCGCGGAGAACAGCACGCCCTCGTGCTTTGCCCGAGCCACCTGATCGGCGAGGAAAGCATCAAGGGCCTTCGCGCTCATGAACGTTCCATCGACGATCTCGCCCGCCAGCACGGGCAGGCTGTCTTTCAGCACGGTGACGCCCTCGTTCGTGACGAGGCGAATCTGCAGAACGTCGTCTGCGGGCAGCGTGACGGACTTCTCGTTGTGAAAGAAATCGCCTGCGCTCATCGTGGCGACGTCTGTCTTGCTGTCTGACTTCCATGCACCCATGGAGTGCGGGTGCTTGCGTGCGTACTCTTTGACCGAGCGGGGTGCACGGCGGTCGGAGTTGCCCTCGCGCAGCACAGGGTTGACGGCGCTGCCCTTCACTGTGTCGTAGCGTGCGCGCGCGTCGCGCTCGTCGTCGGTTGACGGTTCGTCTGGAAAGTCCGGAAGCGCAAAGCCCTGCGCCTGAAGCTCGGCGACGACCGCCTTCAGCTGTGGAACGGATGCCGAGATGTTCGGCAGCTTGATGATGTTCGCTTCGGGGGTCTGCGCGAGCGCACCGAGCTCGGCGAGGGCATCTGCCTCGCGCTGCTCCTCGGGCAGAAGGTCGGAGAACGCAGCGATGATGCGCCCCGCGAGCGAGATGTCGCGGGTCTCAACCTCAACGCCTGCCTTGCTCGCGAACGCCTGCACGACGGGCAGGAAGGAATGTGTCGCGAGCATGGGAGCTTCGTCGGTGTGCGTGTAGATGATGGTCGCCATAGATGTACGCTTCCTCAATCTCTGGGATGACAGTTCCGCTGCGGGGTCTGCGCGGGCACCACTACAAAGTTACCTGACGTTCACGGCTCGTGATGCGTCGGCGTCAGGCGGCCGTTCCGAGGCTGCTCAACGCGACCGGGTGCGCGAGATACTCCCCCGCGGCGAAACGCCTCAGCTCGGCAAGCTGCACGTCGATCATCCTGTCGACCTCGCTTCCGACCGAGCCCGCGATGTGCGGAGTCAAGACGACGTTGGGATGCTCGTAGAACGGATGCTCCGAGGCGAGAACCCACGGGGTCGTCACGTCAAGCACGACGTGCAGATCGCCGCGCAAAACGCGGTCGACGAGAGCATCCTGATCGATGACCGACCCACGAGCCGTGTTGATAAGCGTTGCGCCTGGCGCCATCGCGTCGATGAGAGGGCGCGAGATCATTCCCTCGGTCGATGGAAGCGCCGGGGCATGCACGGAGACGACGTCGCACGTTGCGCAGAGCGCCTCGAGGCTCGAGGGCGCCGCACCGAGCGCGCGGATCTGGGCATCCGTCAGCGTCGGATCGTAGAGCACGACATCGAGGTCGAAGGGGGCGAGAAGCGCAACGACGCGACGGCCGATGCGCGACGCCCCGACGATGCCGACGCGTCGGCGGTAGTTGCCGATGGTGCCCAGCTCCGCTTGATCGATGAATGTGCGTTCGGTCCGGTATCGACGGGCGATGGGCAGAATGCGCTTGTTCGCCATCAGAATCATGGCGAGCGTGTATTCGGCGACGGGCAGCGCATTGGCATCAACGGCGGACGACACAGCGATTCCCCGTCTCCACACTTCCGGTGCCAAGAGATCTTTCACAGTGCCGCCCACGTGCAGAATGCAGCTCAGCTCGGGCGCACGATCGAGCACCGCCGCGTCAATGCGCTGCGTGCCCCACCCCGTGACCATGACCTGCGCCTCGGCGACATCGGTCACGACGTTGCCGACCTCGGCGAGCGAGCGAGCGAGGTACTGTTCAGAAGACGCTGTCAGGGTGCCGGGAAGCACAGCGTTGATCACGCGAAGCCGCCCGCTCATGCGGCGGCACCCTGTGATGCGGGAGCCGTCACCTGCTGCAGGGCAAAGCGCGACCCTGCCCACACGATGTACAGGCACGCTGCAGACGTGATGCCGATGCCGAGCGCGGGCGCCGCCACGACGATTGCCGCCTGAAAGCCGATCACGGCGAGGGATGCCACCGAGAGGTACCAACGCCGAACGCTCACCACCGCGGCGACGCGCACAACGTCGCGCAGACGAGCATCCGGTGTCTCACTGATCGCCACGAGCGACACAGCACCCGTGGCGAGGGCGACAACGGCAACGACAGCGAGCACGGGGGCGACGAGCATTCCAAACTCGGTAGGCGCGAGCATCATCACGTCGACAACCGCGACAACCACGGCAGCTGCCACGAGAAACCCGACGGCGAGCGCCGGTTTCCATGTTGCCCGCAGAGCGTCGATGAAGGGCTTCACCACTCGGTTCTCGCCTGCCTTGTGCTGGCGAAACACAGAGAAGGATGCCGCGAGGCCCGGCGCGCACGCGGCACCCGTCACCGCGAGCAGCGGCCACGAGAGCGACGGGTCGGTCGTCATAAGCAGCGTGAGAAACGGCACGCACGCGACGATGAGCAGAACATTGACGCCCATCGCAAGAAACGCGGTACCGAAGACCGTCGCATAGAAACCGTGTGGAATCCGTTTCAGCATCCGTTCAGCCCTTCAATCCACTTGTCGCCACGCCTTCAACGAAGTAGCGCTGGCCGAGAAGGAAGACGATCGCGATGGGAACAACCGAGATCACAAGCCCGGCGAACAGCACGCCGTAGTCAACGTCGTAGAGGCTCGACACAAAGTTGTTGAGTCCCAACTGCATGGTCCAGAGACTCGGGTCCCGCAGATAGATGAGTGGTCCGAGAAAGTCGTTCCAGGTGTTCACGAAGGTGAGCAGAGACAACGTCGCGATCGCGGGAACCGAGAGCGGCAGCATGATGCGCGCCCAGATGCCGTACTCGCTGAGGCCGTCAAGCCGCGCGGCCTCGCTCAGCTCTTCGGGGACACTCTCGTAGAACTGCTTCATGAGGAAGACGCCGAAGGCACCGAACGCCTGCAGCAGCAGAATGGACCAGAGTGTGTTCGCGAGGCCCGCGTTCGACAGCATGATGAACTGCGGAATCATGTACGACTGCCACGGCACCGCGATTGTCGCGATGTAGAGCAGAAACAGAGCGTCGCGGCCGGGGAACCTGATGCGCGAGAACCCGTAGGCGGCGAACGAGCCGGTGGTCACCTGAAGCAGCGTCACGCCGACCGAGAGAATGAGCGTGTTCTTAATCCACGTGAGAATTCCCGATTCCTGCCAGATCTCCACGTAGTTCTGCCAGACGAACACGTCGGGCCACCAGCGGACAGGAACAGAGAACACCGAGTTTGCATCCTTCAGCGAGCTCATCACCATCCAGAAGAACGGAATGAGCATGGCGACGGCCGCGGCAATCAGCATGACGTACAAGACGGCTCGGCCGATCCGGTGACGGGGCGTCCGCGATGGCGCGAGGGGACGCTTGCGTGCCCGAATCTCGTCAGCGCCGGGGGGAGTGATCAGTGCTTTCGTCTCGCTCACGGTCAGTTCTCCTTCCGCTTGTTCCAGAGGAACTGAATGATTGTGACGACGAGACACAAAGCGAAAAGCACAACGGATGCCGCCGAGGCGTACCCGAACTGGTTCTCCTCAAAGCCCTTCGTCCAGATGAATTGCGCAATCACCGTCGTCGACTGCCCGGGCCCGCCGTCAGTGAGCACGATGATGAGGTCGAGAATCTTGAGCGACTCGATGGTGAGCATGACGGTGACGAAGAACATCGTGGGGCGCAAAGCCGGAAGTGTCACATTGAAAAAGCGTTGAACGACGTTCGCGCCGTCTACGCGCGCAGCCTCGTGCAGCTCACGAGGCACCGTCTGCAAGCCGGCGAGGAAGAGCACCATGTAGTAGCCCATGCGTCGCCACGTCTCAACGACGACAACGGCGGGCATCGACCAGTCTGAGCTCGTCAGCCAGCCAGGAGGGTTCTGGATGCCGAGAAAGCCGAGCACCTGGTTGATTGGGCCGTACTCGGGGCTGAAGAGCAGGTTCCAGACAAGCGCGATCGCGACGATGGACGTGATGTAGGGGAAGAAGGCGGCTGTGCGAAAGAACGCGACGCCGCGCAGCTTTGAATTCAACAGCAGTGCAAGGCCGAGTGAGACGACGATGGTCAGCGGAATGTGAAGCACCGCGAAGTACAGCGTGTTCAGAAACGCCGTGTGAAAGCTCTTGTCGCCCGCGAGCTTGATGAAGTTGTCGAACCCGAGAAACTGCGATGAGCCGAAGATATTCCAGTCGGTCAGCGACATGTAGAACACGGTGATGACGGGAATGAGCGTCAGCAACACGAACCCAATGAAGTTCGGCAAGATGAAGCTCCACCCGAGCAGGGTATTGCGCAGCCGCAGACGCGACCGCCGTCGTCGGGGTGGGGCGGAGGCGGCTGATGCCGACCGCTCGGCTGTTGAAGTCATGTGAGCTCCCGGGTGAAGTGTTGTGCCGGCCGGAGAGGTTCGCCTCTCCGGCCGGTGGCCGAGCAGTGTCAGCCGATCTCGTTGGCGAAGCGGTCTTCAGCGTCGGTGATGGCGCTGTCGATGTCTTGCGACCCCGAGAGCACTGCCGTGTGCAGATCATTCAGAATGTTCTGAATTGTCGCGGTATCCGGACTCGTCGGGTTCTCTGGCAGTGTCTCGTGCGTCGAGAACGCGAACTTCGACAGGTCATCCTGCGGGGTTCCCTCAACGGCGAAGTACGCCTCGGTGACAGCATCCGTCAGCAGCGCCGGCGTAATGCCGATGCCGGCGAGCGCCGTCGCGGCATCCTCGCTCGCTGCATACTCGAGGAACTGCTTGGCCAGCTCTGCCTTCTCGTCGCTCACATTTGCGTTGATTCCGAACCCTGTGGGGTCGCCGAATGTGACGGGTGTGGCATCGGTTCCCGTTGTCGAGGAATCTGCCTGAGGAATCGGCGCGATTCCCCACTCGAAGTCGTCTGCCTCACCCGATGCCTGCTGCGCAACGAGCGTTGCCGTGAACCAGGTACCCATGGGCATGAGCGCCGCGCTCTGCTTGCCGAACTCGCCCTGGTAGGTGAGCTTGTTCGCCGTGACGGTGTTGAACGGAACCTGGTCGCCGTTCGACTGCAGGTCGAGCACCCGCTGGTAGTACTCCTTGAGGTAGCCGAAGTCGCCATCCAGGATGCTGCTGCCCGTCTGTGCAGTGGCGAAACCCTGAACCGTTGACTGCCAGCTGTGCTGATAAATCGGCGTGGCGTCCACACCGGCATCCGCGAAGCCTGCCTTCAGAGCATCGGCGGCGGCGACGTAGTCATCCCACGTCCACGAGCCATCTGGCTCATCGACGCCCGCCTGCTCGAACAGTGCCTTGTTGTAATAGAGCACCCAGGAATCTTGGCGATACGGCGTCGCATAGGCTGTGCCGTCAATAATGTACGAGTCGGCTCCGCTGATGCCGTCTGGCAGTTTCACGTCAGAGACATCGAGCAGCTGACCGCCCTCTTGGAACGTCGTGAGGTACTTGACCTCCTTCTGCGTAATGACGTCTGGCCCCTTGCCCGCGGCGAGGTCTGCCGTCAAGAGCGTGTTGTAGTCGTCGGGGTTATATTCGACGAGGTCGACGGTCACGCCGTCGTGCTGAGCTTCAAACCCATCGGCGAGAAGCTGAAACTCGGGTGTCGAGCTGAGACTCCAGCCCGAGACCGTGAGCGTATCTTCGTCGCCGCCCGACGCTGTGCCACTGTTGCCCGAGCACCCGGTGAGTGCGAGGGCCGCGACGGCGACGCCGGCTATGGCAAGTGTTGTGCGTTTCATGCGTGCTGCTCCTTTGCTGCAGGAAAGGTGATTCCGGGGCGGATCACCGAGGTGTCCCGTAATGAAGGGACTGGTTGGGGTCGGACAGAATGGGGCCGGATGCTGCGCTCGGCAGCCGAAGAACCGTCGACGTGTTGTCGGGCCACGAGATGCTCGCGAGGTCGGCATCGATCGTGATGCTCGCGTCGCCTGTGTCTGTTGTGCCCGCCAGGGCGAGCAGGGCAGCCTGCCACGATCCGGTGGCGAGAGGCGTTGTGAGCGTTGGCACCGTCGTCACAGCGGTAAGAGGGCTCGCGTCGGTTTGGGTGATCGCAGAGGCATCAGCATCCCTCCCGAGCGAGTGGATGCTGCTGACGAGGGTTCCGTCCGCGGGCACGGGCCAGCCGCCCCACCGCAGAGACCAGGAGTCGGCGGCGGCGATGTCGTCGACACGCGCAAGGCGAACTTCCCACGCGCCGCGCAAAACCGAAACGGCAGTGATGGTCGCAATGCTCGTCGCCTCGCCCGTCATTCCCGAGCCGTGCCCCTGCTGGTGAGCGTCGAAGCTCATGAGGTGAGCGCGCCACCGCGATGCCGCGGCGACGGCGATCGTTGCGTCGTCTGTGTGCACCTCGAGTGATTCGAGTGCCGAACGATGTGTAGCTCGCCCGTCGGAGTCGACGAGAGAGAGGGATTGCTCGAGCGGTTGCTCCCACGCTCGGTCATCGAGAAGCGAGCTCGTTGCCGTCGAATAGCCGAGCCGCGTATACAGAGGCGAGCCCCCAACGAGCGCGTCGTCATCGTCGCGCGACGTGCCGTGGTTAGCAACGCGCACGATGCCGTCGTCTGCCGTTCCCGATACCGCCCACTGTGGAGCGCTGATGAAGCGGGTGAAGTCTCGCTCCTCGGCCGGCAGAGGCTCGGCCGGGGACTGCCACACCGGGTGGTCTGCGGGAAGCGAGATTCCCAAGAGCCCCTTTGCCGCCCAGTAGGGCGATCCTGGGCCCGAGTAGCTCTGCGCGAGCTGGCGCCATTCGTTGTGCCAGCCCATCGTCAGCACGCCCTCGCTGTTCGGTGCTCCCCTGTCGTCGAAGTGACGCACGATCTTCTCTGCTGCATGCCGCAGGGCACCTGGCGATGTGGAAGGCACTTCTGCGATGACGCCCGCCCAGAACGGCGCGGCCGCGGCGAAGCGGTAGATCAGGCTTCGACCCTGAATCAGCGGAGAACCGTCAGCGCCGACGAGGTGCCGAGCATCCTGGATGTACTCGTCGAGCGCGCGCACGTCAGTCGCCGCCTCGACACCACCGATCTCCGACGCGCCAGCCATCCGCGCCCACAGCACCGGATACAGGTGCATTGCCCAGCCGGCGTAATGGTCGAAGGCACGACCGTCGCCGTCAGAGAACCAGCCTCCCTGCCGTCGGTATGAGTCATGACGGGCGAGGTCGTCGTCGACGTCGCGCTGCGACCATGGGCCGCCGACGGAGCGCAAGAACGTCTGCACAACGATGCGAAACCACAGCCAGTTGTTGCGCGGGTACGTATCGTCGCCGACAACGGGGGCCAGGTAGTCGATGACGCGCTGCTGAGTGACCGCATCAAGCGTGTTCCACAGCCAGGGCCGCGTGAGGTCGAGAACAAGTGCGAGCGACGCCGCCTCGACCTTTGCCTGAGGATGCTCGTCGAGGCGAACCCAGCGATCGGATGCCTCCGGGTCAACGCCCGTCGCGATTCCCCGTGCACAGAATTCGATCAGGTCGTCGACGCCGACGCCTCGAGCACCGGCAATGCGAAATCCCGCGATCAGGAATGTGCGGGCAAAGCCTTCGAGCCCATCGACGGCGCGGCCGTAACCGCCCTCGGGCCCGGGGAACGTCACACGCGCGCAGCCCGGCGACGCATAACGACGAACGGGAGCCAGCAGCCGATCGGCGAACGACACCCAGTCGTCGCGCGTCCACTCGCCACTGCTTCGTGGCGTCCCATCGTTGGTCACAAATTCTCCTGTGAATAGTGGTTGCTTTTCCAAACACAGGCGACATTAGCAATCAGATGCACAGGTTTCAATACTTTTATGATCACTGTGTTCGGTTATGATCGTTTCATTGCGAGAATCACACTGACGACAGGAGCAATGATGCTGCGCCGAACGGATCCAGGCCCTCTGCTGAGCCACGTTGTTTCTCAGCTGGGGTGCACCGCCAGCACACTGTCGACCGCACTGCAAACCCACCTGCTGCCTCCTGAAGCGTCATTGCCCGCGCCACCCGCGCACGACCGTGATGCCTGGCAGAGCGCCAGTGCACCGGAGCTGATTCGGCATGCGCTTGCCGACAAGGGCACGCCCTGGCCTCAACCGCTTGCGCACGACGCCGCGCGAGTCTTCAGCGATGGAGACCGCAATACGTGGGAGCAGAATGCGTTCGCGCGCGTGCAGCGCAGCAGCCGTTCAGTCATCGCGGCCGCCCTCACGGGCGACGAGATCTGGCGTGCTGAGATTCTCGACGGCGTGATCTTGCTGTGCGAGCAGAGCAGCTGGTGCTGGCCCGCCCACGACGAGGCACACGCAAAGCGTGGGTGGGTGCTTCCGGATGTCGCGGCGCCGGTGCTCGACCTCGGGGCCGGAGAGATCGCTGCGCATCTCGCGTGGCTTGATCACCTTCTCGGTGCAGAGCTCGAAGCGACGTATCCGGGTGTGCAATCGCGCATTCGCCACGAGGTGCGCTCGCGGGTGCTCGACCCCTTCGTCACCCGTGACGATTGGTGGTGGATGGGCGACGAACGCACGACGATCAATTGGACGCCGTGGATTCTCGGCAACGTTCTGACGGCCGCGCTTCGCCTTCTCGATTCTCCGGACGATGCGGCACTGCGCGCACAGATCGTCTGCCGCGTCATCGTCGGCCTCGACCGCTACGTCGCCGATCTGCCCGACGATGGGGCCGTCGACGAGGGCTACCAGTACTGGTGGGCCGGTGCGGCTCGCCTGCTCGAGGCCCTGGATCTGCTGGGGTTCGCCACGCACGATGCGATCGACCCGCTGGGCGATATCTCCACCCTGCGCGAAACCATCGCGTTTCCCTATCGAATGCACCTCGGTGACCACTGGTTCGTGTCTGTCTCCGACGCCCGCGCGCGGGCGCTGGAGCCGCAGCCATGGCATGTGCTCGCACGCGCAGGCCGCAGAGTCGGCGACAGTCATGCACTCGACTTTGCCCGCTCCCAGCATCCTGTTCTCGACGCAAGCGAGACGATGGGCCTCGGTCGCCTTGCCCTCGCTCTGACAGACGAGCACGCAGACCACAGCGGCCGGGCACCGCTGCCCGAGCGCGTATGGCTGCCGTCGACGCAGCTTCTCATCGTGAGAGAGGCGGCGGGCGAGCGGCACGGGCTTGCCGTCGCCGCGAAGGGTGGCCACAATGACGAGAGCCATAATCACAATGACGTCGGGTCGGTGATCGTCACAAGCGACGGGGTGCCCGTCATCGTCGATGCGGGGCGTCCGACATACACAGCGCAGACGTTCAGCGATGATCGATACGCCCTGTGGATGATGCAGAGCGCCTGGCACAACGTCCCGGTGATTGCCGGGCACACGCAGCCGACGGGCTCCGACTTCGCCGCGCACGCGGTGTCTGCTGAGAATGACGCGCTTTCGCTCGACCTCGCATCTGCCTATGGGCTGGGCGGCCGTGTGAGATGGAATCGGACGACGCGGCTTGACCGATCCGCGCTCTGCGTGACCGTGCACGACAGCTGGACGTGGCTCGATGACACCCTCCGCCACGCCGGTTCGAGTCAGGTTCGCGTGCTGCTTGCCGGTCGAGTCGCCCTCGCCCCCGGCGCGGCACACGTCGTTCCGCTCGGCGGCGCAACGCCTGTCGACGTCACCTGGAACTCGTCTGCACCGGCAGCGTTGACGACACAGCACCTCGACGATCCGCTGCTGACGGACGTCTGGGGCGAGACGCTCACGCGACTCGACATCGATGTGTCTGCGCTGTCAGAGCTGATCGTGACAATACGGCAAGATTGCTCAGGAGGAGAACGATGAATGAGCCACATGCGCCTCTCGCCGCATCCAGGCGAAAGGCAATTCTGCGTGCCCTCGCGAACGCCGGCTCCGTGCGCATCACTGCGCTCACCGCCGAGCTCGGGGTCACTGCCGTCACCCTTCGCAGAGACCTCAAGCTCATGGAAGAAGAGGGCCTACTGCTTCGCGTTCACGGCGGCGCCGTACCGCCAGAGGGGGGCGTCGTCGCTGACTCCGGGGAGCGACGAACAACGATTCACTCTGTCGGAGTGCTTGTGCCCTCGCTCAGCTACTACTGGCCCGGAGTCGTTCGGGGAATCGAGAAGCGGGCGAACGACAACGGAGCGCGGGTTCTGCTGCGTGGAACGTCATATGAGCTTCAAGACGAGCGCCCGGTTCTGCAGCGCATGGTTGAACGCGAAGGTGCAGATGCGTTCATCGTCGCGCCGAACACCGACACGCCGCACGCGGGGGATGTCGTTGAGTGGCTGCACAACACCGGACTGCCGTTCGTGCTTGCCGAGCGCGATGCAACGATGCCGGGGGACAGCGCGCCAGCCGAGTCTGTGACGACGGATCACGCTTTGGGCGCGGCAATGGCCGCGCACCACCTGGCGGAGCTTGGTCATCGGCATCTCAGCCTCATCACGACGCAGGACTCTCCGACATCGCGCAAGGTGATCAGCGGGTGGCGGCCCGGGTGCGCGTCGGCGAACGTGACGGCGACGGAGCACGTCGTTGCCGACCACCGGAGCCCCGAATTCGGCGAATCGGCGGCGCACATCCTTGATCAGCTCAAAGATGAGGGCGTGACTGCCGTGCTCATTCACCCGGATGCTGTGGCTCTCGCCATCGTGGATCTCGCCCTTGCCCGCGGTCTGTCGGTTCCGGGAGACCTCTCGGTGATCGCGTACGACGACGAGATTGCTCGGCTCGGAAGCCCTGCGCTCACAGCGGTGCATCCGCCTCGTTTTGAGCTCGGCCGCACCGCCTACGATCTGCTGCTTGGCCGCCTTGCCGACCCAGACAGGGCTGCGCATCGAGTGCTTCTCAGCCCTTCCCTCAACCTGCGGGCGTCGACGGCAGCGCCGGGACGAGCGTCGTGATCAGCCGCTTCGAGCACTCCCCGTGGTCATTCTGGGCCGAGGGATCCGCAGACGAGCATCGGGCACAGCGCGAGCACGTCGCGCAGCTCACGAGCGCCCACCCAACCTGGCGCATCGGCGCCGAGTGCTTCGTCTCGGAACTTGCCTCCGTGAATGCAGACGAGCTCGCTCTCGGAGACCGCAGCTACATCGCGGCATCCGCCTATCTCACCGATCGAATCGTGATCGGCGCCGACTGCTCCGTCAACCCATTCTGCGTCGTGCGCGGCACCGTCTCGATGGGTGACGCGGTTCGCATCGGAGCGCACACGTCGATTCTCGGGTTCAACCATTCGATGGAACCGGGCACCGACGTCTTTCGGCAGCCACTTGTCTCGGCCGGCATCAGCATCGGCAGGGACGTCTGGATCGGCTCCCACGTTGTCATTCTCGATGGCGTCACCGTCGGCGACAATGCAGTCATCGGCGCGGGAGCCGTCGTGACGAAAGACGTTGCGGCCGGTGCCATCGTGGTCGGCAATCCGGCCCGCCGCGTGCGCTGGCGCATTCCACCGACGACAGCGCACGAGACTCCTCCTCCGCTCGCTGACTCGCTCGCCGTCGAGGCAGCGGCTTTCGCCGACCGCGCCCGTTCCCAGGTGCACGACGTGCTCGGGCGGTCGTGGGATGCCGCTCGGCAGCTTTTCGCGGATCGGCCTGGAGAGCCCGCGAGCGTGCGCGCCCAGTGCGACGCGATCGAACTGTCGATGCTGCTCACGGGCGAGCCACCGCAGCAGACCTCCGCACACCAGCAGCAGGAACTGCTGCGCAGTTGGCAAGACCCTCAGACCGGCCTCATTGCGCCAATCGACGCCACGGGCAACCAGCTGAATCCCGCACCGTTCGAGAACGACGCCGCCTACCACGTCGAGTGCGTCGGCTACGCGCTCGACCTTCTCGGTTCTGCGTTTCCCCACCCGCTGACCCCCGTGACGCGGGGCTCCGCAGAAGAGCTCACACGCCGCCTGAACGATCTGCCGTGGCAGCACAACGCGTGGGGCGCTGGGCACATCGTCGATGCCATCGGCACGGCAGTCCACTGGAGTCGACAGCGCGGCGATGTCGTGCCTGAGGGGTATGTCGAGGCCCTGTTCGGGTGGCTCACCACCCGCGCGGACTCGCGCACGGGCATGTGGGGCGAGCCGACTCTCGCTGAGGGGCTGCTTCAGCCGGTGAATGGCTTCTACCGGGCTACGCGCGGAACGTTCGCTCAGTTCGGCGTGCCGATCCAGCATCCGGATGCCGTGATCGACACCGTTCTCCGGCACGCGCGCGACACGCGGTTCTTCAGTTCTGACGCCCAGAACGCGTGCAATGTTCTCGACGTGGCGCATCCACTGTGGCTCACGAGGAAAACGGGATATCGGTCAGAAGAAGTGCGGGAGCTCGCCACCCGGTTGCTCCGCGACGCACTGGGGCGGTGGACTGACGGTTCAGGGATCGGCTTCCGTGCCGCACCGGGTGCGAGCAATGGACAGCCCGACGAGAACCCAGGCCTGCAGGGGACGGAGATGTGGCTTTCGACAATCTGGTACCTCGGTGACCTGATCGACGTATCCCCCGCGCTCGGCTATCGGCCACGGGGCATCCACCGCCCGGAACCCGCGGCGCAACTTTCACCGCGTGCAGGTGCCTACTCTCGGCGAACGACGTAGCGCGACCCCGACGGGGAGATCCATTCAAGAGCCCCATCTGAGAGACGAGAAACCTGCCAGTTCGTCGCGTGCTTCAACACGTGGTGTCGACGGCAGAGGGAGTTGAGGTTGGCTGGTGTTGACTTTCCGCCATCATCCCACGCGACAATATGGTCGATATCGCAACGCCAGGCCGGCGCATCGCAATTGACGAAACCACAGGTCGCGTCTCGAAGGCGAATATCTCGCTTCAGCTGTTCGCTCAGTCGATATTTGTCGGGATCAACGATGCGCTGAGCACCGGTAATCGGGTCGGTGAGCACTCGAGTGAAGCTTGTCGCCGAGCCGATGATGTTGGCGGCAGTTTCGGGATCGATGGGACCGTAACCGGCAAGATCAGCCGGCTCGCTGCTCTGCCCCAGAAGGCTCAGGATGGGAACGGTGACGACAACGCCGGGGCGCAGGGCGGCAAGCTGTGCCCGCGTCAGGGTTACGGTATCAGTGCCAGAATCACGAGCTACGCCGGTACCAACATCGCCCTCAGTGCTTTCATCGCAGCCAGTGCCTTCATCGCCGTCAGTGACAGCCTCGAAATCTGCGCCTGTCTCAGTACTCGCGCCCATCTCAGCGCCTGTGCTGGATCCGCCCGATTCTTCTTCCGCTGTTGTGGCGGCTGTCGCACTGGCCGAGGCTCGGTGGCCGGCCAGCCCCGCGGCGACGGTCTCGACGACGGAATCTGCCTCAATCTGCTGCAGAGTGCGGCCGTCGCCCGCCTTCCTCACACGCAGAGCGTGTGCGCGCGCTTCGCTCTTGATGGAGAGCGCAACATCGGCAGAATGATAGACGTTCATCCACGCCATGCCGTCTTCATCGGGAACCACTTCAACGTGGCGGTCTTCAAAGGCTGTGGTTTTGCGCTTTTGGATCGATTCGGGATGCAGCTTCTCGCGAAGCTTGCGAGCAGACTGCTTGAATCGAGTCGGTGACTGGGTGCGCGCCATGCCCACGATCTGCTCGTCGAATTCTGCACGCGCCTTCGGCGGAACCGACCACGCCTGCTGCGCCGCAGTACGCGCGTGCAAGTAGGAGGTGAACCCGAGCCGCAAGGCGTCCATCGTCTGCGGAAGGTCGTTCACGAGCGTCTCTGCCTCGTGCACCATCGCCTCGGCAGCACGATCGGTGATTCCCATGCGAGCAGCTGCCTCAGAGATGAAGGAACGCTCCATCGCCTCATCATCGGAAATGCGGGCTGAGGGAGTACTCGAGGTGCTGTGCGCCACAATCGCGTCGCGCGACCTTCTGTAGTTGTCGTGCGCGCGCTGCAGGCTGTCGATGACATTTGCCTGAGCACGCTGTGCCGATTCATAGGCAAGACCCAGCTCGTCGAAGTCGGCGCCGAGCATGTCTTCGTACCCCGCGACCGGAGATTCGCACTCATCGTCGAGCTCGACCATATCGCGGATCATCCAGTACCGATCGGCGAGCCGGGCGTTCTCGTCGCTCATGGGCAACGGCCGCCCGAGCATCGAGCACAACTCCCGCGAATTCATGTCTCAAGACTACCGTAAATAGAACATATTTACTAGTGTTTGCGGGAATAGATTCGAATCTCTATTCTCGTACGGGGTGCGTACTTGCCGCGATCACGTGTGCCGCTTCAAGTGTTGTAAGCCCGGCCGCATCCGCGTAAATCCCGTCTGCCAATAGCGCCCGGATCCCCAACCGTTCCGCGCCCTCCACATCGGCGATCGGATTGTCCCCGACCATCCACACGTCGTCCGCGGGAGAAACATCGGCACGGGACATCGCGCTTTCAAAGATGAGTGGATGTGGCTTCTCAGCTCCGATCTTCGCGCTCGTGACGGTGAAATCGATGAGGCAGGAAAGCCCGAGCGAGTCAACGAGCCGTGGGAGTTCTGGACCGTGGTTACTGACGATCACATTGCGATACCCGGCAGCACGGGTCATTGTGAGTGCATCGATGGCACCTTCGATCAGTTCCCACGCATTGACCCGGTAGAACTCTGCTCCCACTCGGTTGGATGCTTCCTTGGCCAGTTCCTCATGAACGCCGGCAGCTGTGAACGCTCTGACGAATGTCGGCCGTAAACATCGCCACCACTCGTCAGCACTCAAAGGACCGACGGCCGTCTCAGGCGTGTGCCATGGGAATCCCATCGCCAACCCCGCGCGAAGCCGGGAGTTGTCGACGCTGGCAGCGGGATCGACCGATGCGAGCGCATCAATCAGCGCACTCGCCCATAGCCCGTCCCGTTGCGCTAGCGTGCCATCGAAATCCCAGAAGACAACGGACGATTGCGTTGATGGCAATGACATGGCTTCACCCTATTGCTGGGCGTCAATGTGCCCGTCGTCGAGGACCATGCCAACGGATGTGGCACAAGTGTCGCCCTTCCACGCCTCGATTCCCTCACGGAACGCGAAGACGGCAATGACGAGGCCAGCAACAGCGTCGACCCACGTCCAACCGAACAGGCTGTTGAGCACGAGCCCCGCGAGAACCGCCGCCGACAGGTACGCGCAGATGAGCGTCTGCTTCGAGTCGGCAACTGCTGTCGCAGATCCGAGCTCTCGGCCCGCACGGCGTTCTGCATACGACAGGAACGGCATGACAATGACACTCACGGCCGTGAGTACGATGCCGACCGTGCTGTGCTCGACCTCCACGCGTCCGACGAGCGCGAGAACAGACGTAGCAGTCACGTAGACAGCGAGCGCAAAGAATGCGACAGCGATGACCCGAAGCGTTGGCTTCTCCCAGCGCTCCGGTTCGCGACGGGTGAACTGCCACGCAACGGCTCCGGCCGAAAGCACCTCGATAGAGGAGTCGAGCCCGAACCCGACAAGCGCTGCTGACGATGCCACAGCACCCGCAGAGATCGCGACAATGGCTTCGACGACGTTGTAGACGATCGTCGCCGCGACGATGAGCTTTATTCGACGATGAAGCACGTGCCGCCGGGATTTTGGTGCAGTCGACATGCTCATGAGCACGCGCATCCGTCTCCGTCGCAACAGTCCGGCTCGATGTACAGCACAACCTGCAGAAGCTCGTTGAGTGCCGGGGCGAGGTGTGGGTCGGCGAGACGATACCAGGCCCGGCGACCATCGGGAATCGACTCGACAAGGCCGCAGCCGCGCAGGCACGCTAGCTGATTCGACATGACTTGGCGCGAGACACCCAGCGCGTCGGCCAGGTCCGACGGGTACGCAGGTGACTCACGAAGCGCAAGGAGGATGCCGGTACGAGTCGTGTCGGACAGCGCGTGCCCCAAACGGGCAAGCGCTGCGGTGTGAGTGAGTGTCGCCGTCGTCGCCATACGCAAAACAATACAGCATTTCCTGAATTAAGCCGAGCCTGTATCGTTGGCTAACCGGCTCACCCGAGGGAGCTATGCATCAGATCCGCCGGGCGAAACGCACATCAGTTTCAGAGAAGTCCGCTCCCGTGAAAAGAAGAGCCTCGCCCGTGGTAACCGCCAACGCGTACGCGAAGCAGTCTCCGTAGTTCAGCCGAGCGGGATACCCAGATCCCCGTCCATATCGGCGGTAGGCATCACGAGCCACACGTCCCTGTTCCGCAGTAACGGGCTCAATCGTGGTCTCGGTGAGCATCAGCAACTCGTCAAGCTCGCGCTGCGTGTCGATTGACCTATTGTCAACGACGATGCCGGCCTCCACCCAGTTAGCGACAGACATGCGGCATGCCTCAGCGAGCATGAGCTCAGCACACTCGCGGGCCTCTGGCTCACCCTGAATCACGGCGAGCAACGCCGAGCTGTCGACGATCACCGCGGCAGCCCTGTGGTCGCGTCGTAGAGCTCGTCGACGCTCGAGACGCCACGCACAGAGCGGCGCTCCTCCCGTCGAAAGCGATCGCCCATCATGAGCATCCGTTCTAACCGATTTATTCGCTCAAAGCTTGTCGCGTCAACACCGTGCTCGCGCAGGAGCAACTCAAGCGCCTGCTCGATGGCGCTCGTCTGCGATCCACCGGTCATCCGTGCGGCCTCTCTGGCAAGCGCATGCACTCGCTCGTTCTTAATGTTTAACGCCATGGTTCCATGGTACCTCCGATCAACGGTAGAGTCTACCATCGGCACATAAACGAGCACGCAACCAGACTCTCGCGCGCCCCGCCCGAGGTTGCGCACAGACACCGGTTCGTAGACTCGAGCATATGAGCCAGCAACGCGAGTTCGTCAGCGCCGGGCGCACCACAATCATCAGCGTCTCGGGCATCGACACCGGAATCGACTACGTTCTCGTTCACGGCATCGGCATGGGGCACCGGTATTGGTCAGACTTCGCCGAGGCGCTCGGGCGCACCGGGCGCGTTTTCGCCCTCGACCTGCCCGGGTTCGGAGACGCGCCAGAGCCCGAAGAGCCGCTCGACATGGCGGCATCCGGTGATCTCATCGCCGAGATCGTCGAGAGCGAAGGGCTGCGCAAACCCGTGCTCGTTGGCCACTCGATGGGCACCGAGATCGTCGTCGAGGCCGCCGCAAGGCACCCCGAGAGCGCCTACCGCGTCGTGCTCATCGCACCGACGGTCAACCCGCGTGAGCGCACAGCGGCAAAGCAAGCAGTGCGGATGCTGCAGGATGTGTCGATGTCGAAGCCCAAGGTGATGGTGCTCGGCATCATGTACTACGTCAAGGCCGGGCCGCGGTGGTACATCAAGAAGCTCGGCACGATGCTGGAGCACCACGTCGAAGATTCACTGCCGAAGGTCACGGCGCCCGTGCTCGTGCTGCGCGGCCGCACCGACACCATCGTGCCCGAATACTGGGCACGTGAGGTCACCGGGCTCGTGCCAGACGGTCGCTACATCGAGCTTGACGGGCACGGCCACGAGGCGATGATCACCGGCGGGCTGCGCGTTGCGAAGCTCGTCGCGGAGCATGCCGGTGCCGAGCTTCCCGACGACGACAAGATTGCCGCCGCTCCCCCGCTGACGGCGCTTGGGCGTGCGCGCATCTGGGCTGCCGACTACCTCTACGCGGGCTCCCGCCAGGCCCTGTCGCTTCTGCGGCGCAGGCCGCCAGCGCGCTACCTCAAGGGTGATCGTCGCAAGCCCATCATCGTGCTGCTGCCCGGCGTCTACGAAACGTGGGTGTTTATGGCGCCGATCGCCGACCGACTCTCGATGGCCGGATACCGTGTGAACGTCGTGTACGGCATGAAGCACAATCGCCGACCCATCGTCGACACGTCACGGATGCTGCAGCGCGCCCTTGAGCGCGTGCACGTTCCGTCGGCTGGGCGCATCATCGTCGCCCACAGCAAGGGCGGACTGATCGGCAAGCACCTCATGAGCGAGGCGGATCTCGGTGTGCGGGGAATGGTGACGCTGTGCACGCCGTTCGCTGGGTCGAAGCTCGCGACGTTCGCCGTGGGCAAGACGCTGCGTGAGTTCGGTCCGGCGAACGGCACCATCACAGCGCTTGCGGGCGAGACGTCAGTGAACGAGCGAATCACGTCACTCTCACCCTCTTTCGACCCTCACATTCCGGACGGCAGTGCCCTCGAGGGTGCGCGCAACATTCCGATGCTGGGAGCAGGGCACTTTCTGACGCTGGCTTCAGAAGAGGCTGAAGACTCTGTGCTCGCCGAGGTTGAACGGTTCGCGGCCGTATCCTCATAAGGATGTCCCTCGGTCGCGCCTTCACCGTTCTGTGGGGTGCGAATGCCGCGTCGAACCTCGCTGACGGACTGGCGTTCGTATCAATGCCACTCCTCGCGGCATCCCTCACAGACGATCCACGCCTTGTTGCCGGGGTCGCTACCGTGTATGCGCTCGTTCGCCTTCTCGTCGCACTGCCCGTCGGGGTCTTGGTTGACCGCGCCGATCGGCGCACCCTCCTGCTCACAGCAAACCTGCTGCGAGGCGCGAGCGTCCTCGCCCTCGCCCTGTGCGTTCATGTCGGTGTTGGTGGGCTGGTATTGCTGTACATCGCAATCGCCGTGATCGGCACTCTCGAAACCGCAGCCGACAATGCTGCCGTCTCGATTGTGCCGAGCATCATCCGAGACCACGACCTGGATCGGGCAAACGGGCGCATCTCGGCTGCGCAGCTCATCGCCGATGAGTTCGTGGGGCCGCCACTCGGAGGAGTGCTCTTCGCCCTCGCGGCGTCAGCGCCCATCTTCGCCATGGGCGGGCTGTGGGCGGGTGCCGGGCTGCTCGCACTGGCGCTTCCGATGCGCACGACGAGGAAGAGCGAGAACGGCAACCCGACGAGCGACCTAACGACGGTGTCGCGAGAGGCAGCGGCCGGCATTCGGTGGCTTGCCCGGCACCGCACGGTCGGAAGCCTGGCCCTGATCAGTGCCGTCACCAGTGTCGGTTACATGATGCCGTTCTCGATTCTCGTGCTCTTTGCGCAGCAGCGACTCGGCCTCGACGATGCCGGCTATGGCGTGATTCTCGCCGTCTCTGCGCTTGGAGGGCTCGTCGGCTCCGTGGCGACGCCCCGCATTCGCTCTCGCCTCGGTTACCGCTGGACTATCGTCGCAAGTCTCGTCACGGGTTCCGCATCACTGAGCGCACTCTCGGCCACCACGAGCAGCGTGCTCGCCGCCGTGCTGCTCGCCGTCTATATTCTGCATGCAGTCGTGTGGGGAATCTGCGCGACGTCGCTGCGCCAGCGTCTGGTTCCCGATGAGCTTCGTGGCCGCGTGAATGCGGCAACGCGAGTCATGAGTCTCGCCGGTCTCGCTCTCGGCTCCGGCCTCGGCGGAGTCCTCGCGCTCACGCACATTGCGCTGCCCGTGCTCGTGGGCGGATTCGTCTTTCTGGTGTGCTCGGCCGCCGCCGTCGTGCTGCTGCGACACGTCGATCGCGAGTGACGCAGCGGAGTCAGGGAAGGCGAGGGATCGCAGACACCAGTTGGCGTGCGTATGCAGTTGTCGGTGAGGTGAGGATGCCGCCGGTGTCGCCTTCTTCGACGACACTGCCGTCTTTCAGCACGATGGTGCGCTCGCACAGTGCCGCGACGCTCGTGAGGTCGTGCGACACCATCAGCAGCGCAAGGCCTGTTTCGTCGCGCAGCCGCCGCAGCACGTCGATCACCTGAATGCGCGTCGTCACATCGAGCGCGCTCACGGGCTCGTCTGCAAGCAACACCTTCGGGCGGCAGACGATCGCCCGCGCGATGGCGATGCGCTGCCGCTGGCCGCCCGAGAACTCGTGCGGGAAGCGCCGCAGCACATCCCGGTCGAGACCGACGGATGCCACAGCCTCAGCGACGCGCTCACGGGCATCGTCACCCGAGGCGATGCCAAGCGAGCGCAGCGGCTCGGCCACGATGCGGTCGATGCGCTGCCGCGGGTCGAGCGACGAGTACGGATCTTGAAAGACAGTCTGCACGGCCGACCGGAATCGGCGCATGAGCGCGCGATCGCGGCGGTCGAGCGGCACGCCGTCAAACAGCACAGTGCCGTTTGTCGGCGCGACGAGCCCGAGCAGCAGCGACAGGATCGTCGACTTGCCCGCACCGGACTCCCCCACGAGGCCGATGCTCGCGCCCGCCTCGAGCGAGAATGAGACGTCGTGAACCACTGCGCCGCCACGCCGGTAAGCGAAGCTGGCATCGCGAAGCTCAAGGAGGCTCATGCGTCACCCCCGTCGAGCGTGCTGTCGAGCGCTCGGGCGCTGGCGACAAGCTTCTGCGTGTACTCGTGCTGCGGCGCCGTGATGACGTCGTTCACGGGGCCCGACTCCACGGCGACGCCGTCTTGAAGAACCACGACGCGCTGAACCATGCGCGACACCACAGCGAGGTCGTGGCTGATGAACAGCAGTGCCATGTCGTGTTCGGCAACGAGCCGGTCAAGCAGGTCGAGAATCTCGTTCTGCACGGTCACGTCGAGCGCCGTCGTCGGCTCGTCTGCAATCAGCAGCCGCGGCTGCGCGGCGAGCGCGATCGCGATCGCGACGCGCTGCCGCTGTCCACCAGACAGTTCGTGGGGGAACGCCCGCGCAAATCGCTCGTCTGGCAGTGCCACGTCAACGAGCGCGTCGTGCACGGCGCCCCTCAGTTCAGCGCCACGCAGCTTTCGGTGCCGGGCAATGGGCTCGGCAACCTGCTTTCCAACGCGCATGAGCGGGTCAAGCGCCGTGAGTGGCTCCTGAAACACAATGGATGCGGCCGGGCCGCGCAGCGGGCGCAGCATCCGATCTGATGCACCGACGACCTGCTGGCCGTCGAGCAGCACAGATCCGCTGGCGATGAGCCCCGCGTCGAGCAGTCCGGTCACCGCGAGCGACGTCACAGATTTGCCCGAACCCGACTCCCCGATGAGGCCGACGCGCTCACCGGCATCCACCGAGAACGAGACGTCGTCGACGAGAGCATCGCCATCGGCCGAACGCACGGTCAGATGCGAAACCTCAAGAAAGCTCATCTGCGCTTTCTTCATCGTCGCCTCCTCGTGGGATCAGCGACGTCGCGCAGTCCGTCGGCGATGAAGTTGACGCCGAGCACCAGAATGACGAGGGCGATACCGGGCGCAATCGCCCCGACGGGCGCCGTCAGCACAGTTCCCTGCGCCTCCTGAAGCATGCGCCCCCACGAGGCGTTTGGCGGCGGCGCGCCGAGCCCCAGGTACGACAGGCTTGCTTCGGCTAGCACGGCAATGCCGAACTGCAGTGCCAGGTTGACGCCCAGCATCGGCGCGATGTTGGGCAGAACGTGCGCGCCCACGACGCCGGGCCAGCGCGTTCCGCTCGTGCGCGACGCGGTGATGTACTGCTCGCCAAGCACACGCCGCGCGAGAATGCGCACGAGCCGCGCGACGACGGCCGACTGCGCGAGGCCGATCGCGAGAATCGCCGACCACAGCGATGCCCCCTGCACGGCGACAACGAGCATCGCGAGCAGCAGCACGGGGAAGGCGATCACAACGTCGAGAGCCGCCGACAGCGTGTCGTCGAGCCACGGCCAGGCGAACGCGGCGACGAGCCCGAGCACGAGGCCGAGCACCGCGGCGATCGCCACCGAACCCGCTCCCACGGCGAGGGCGATGCGCGCGCCCACCATGAGCTGGGTCATGAGGTCACGCCCGAGCTTGTCTGTGCCAAGCCAGTGCGCGCCGTTCGGCGACTCGAGGCGCGTGCCGCTCGTGTCTGCCTGCGGGTACGGCAGCCAGAACAGCGAGACAAGAGCAAGAAGAATAATGGATGCTGCCAGCACGCAGCCGAGCACGAGCACGGCGCGGTGCCCACGGCGGTCCCGAGTGCGATGCCGATGGCGACGCGCTGGCCCGCCGGCATCCTCAATCTCCGTGTCCTGCACGGGCGCTGTGTCGCTCATCGGTTTCCCGAGACAGTCTGGCGCAGACGCGGATCGACGAGGCGCTGGGCGATGTCGGCGGCGAAGCCGACGAGCAGCACGAAGAGTGTGCTGACAACGAGAATGCCCTGAATGTTGGGGTAGTCGTGCTGGGCGATGGCGTCGAGCAGCATGTTGCCGAGCCCGGGCAGGGTGAAAACGCTCTCGATGACGACGGCTCCGAGCAGCGTTGTCGAGAGCTCGATGCCCAGAATGGCGATCACCGGGACGGAACCGTTGCGCAGCCCGTGCCGCCACAGCGCCTGTGCCATGCTCGCGCCGCCGGCCCGCGCGGTGCGCAGGTAGCCGCTGCCAACGACGTCGAGCGTTGCCGCTCGCACATAACGGGTGAGCGACGCGCTCATCACGATCGCGATCGTGATGATGGGCAGCGCGAGGGAGGTGAGCGCCTCGCCGGGGTTCTCCCAGTCGTCGCGGGGAAATCCGCCCGCGGGCAGCACCCCGAGCGAAAGGGCGAAGATCCAGACGAGGATGATGCCGACCCAGAACACCGGAATCGCGATGCCGAGCTGCGCGAAGCCCGACAGCAGTGTACCGTACCAGCGGTCGGAGCCGACGGCGGCGCCAACGCCGGCGAGGAGCGCAATCGCGAGCCCGAGCGCAAACGCGAGAAGCGTGAGCGGCAGCGTCACCTGCAGGCGGGCCGTCACTTCGGGCAGCACCGGAAGGCCGCTGATGTACGACTCGCCCAGATCGAAGCGCAGCATCTGCCCCGCCCACGTGGCGAACTGCTCGGCGAGCGGCCTATCGCTTCCCACCTGCGCGCGGGCTGCGGCGATCTGCTCGGGTGTCGCGTTCACCGAGAGCAGCGCATTCGCCGGGTCCCCAGGCAGCAGCCTGAGCAGCACGAAGATCACGACCAGGGCGACGACGAGCGACAGCACAAGGAACGCGAACCGACGGATCAGGTAAGAGGGCATTCCCTGCGAACTTACTCCTTGACGATGTCGTACGCGTAGAACTGCGAGTTGAGTCCGTTGATGGGGTAGCCCGTGACGTCGCTTGCCGCCACGACGATCTGCGGGTAGAGGTACAGCCACACGCTTGCGGCATCCTCGGCGATCTTCTCATTCACCTTCTTCAGCAGCTCGGTCTGCTCGTCTGTGGTCTTCGCCTGCTCGGCGTCTGCAACCCACTTCTGCACGTCGGCATTGTCGTAGCCCCAGTAGAAATCGGGGTTGCCGTACCAGACGACGTCACGGTCATTCACGTGCTCCTGAAGCGTCGCCTCGAAGTCGCGGTCTTGGAACACCTTCGTGTACCACTCGTCTGCGGTGATCGTGTTGATCTCGACGGTGATGCCCACCTTCGCCAGCTCTGACTTGAGAAACTCGGCGACGGCCGGATGCGGGTCGTAGCTGGGAGTGTCGAGCGTGAACGAGAAGCCGTCGGCGTAGCCGGCTTGGGCCAGCAAATCCTTCGCCAGGTCCGGGTCGTACGGGTTCACGTCGGTGAGGTCTTCGTACCACGGGTCGGTCGGCGGCACCATCGAGCCGATGAGCTGACCGTAGCCGCCCCAGATCGAGTTCAGCAGCTTCTCGCGGTCGATCGCCGAGTACACGGCCTTGCGCACGAGACGGTCATCGAACGGCGCGACCCGGTCGTTGAACGCGAGCAGCTCCTTTGTCGTCGACGCGCCGTCGTTCACAACGTAGTCGTCGTTGTCGTCGAACTGGCTCAGCGCATCGGGGCTCTGCATGCTTGTAATGATGTCGATCTGCCCGCTGATGAGCGCGTTGTTCTGCGACGTCGCGTCCGTGTAGTAGTGGAAAACAACCTCGGCGTTCTTGGCAGGGTCGCCCCAATAGTCGTCCCAGCGCGTCAGGCTCAGCGTGCTGCCGCGCTTCCATTCGTCGAGCGTGTAGGGTCCTGTGCCGTCTTCGCTGGTCTTGAGGTCTGTTGCCTCGTCATTGACGATCGACACGTAGCTGAGGTTGTAGGTGAACGAGATGGAGCGCTGGCTCAGCGTGAAGACGACTGTGCTCTCGTCTGGGGTCTCGATCGACTCGATGACGTCAAAACTCGACTTGCGCGCCGATTGCGAGTCTTCGGCGGTGACAGCCTCGACGCTCGACTTAACGTCAGCCGAGGTGAGAGGGTCGCCCGAGTGGAACGTGACGCCATCGCGCAACGTGAACGTGTACGTCAGGCCGTCGTCGCTCACCTCTTCGCTCTCCGCCAGAAGCGGCTCCACGTCGCCGTCGTCTGTGAGCTTGTACAGGCCTTCGTAGACGTTGCCGCTGAGTGCCTCGGTGACACCCTGCCCGCCTCCGCCCGTGTTGCTCAGGTTCTGCGGCTCGTACAGCGAACCGATGTTGATCGTCGCGTCTTCACCGCCAGCATCATCTGTTCCGCCAGCCGAGCACCCGGTCAACACGAGAGCCGCTGCGGTAATCGTTGCGGCGAGGGCAAGCTGACGTTTCACTAATTTCTCCAGATGATGTTCTTTTCGCCCGCGGTCACGGGCACGGCGAAGCGGTTCTGCGGGGGCGGCATCGGGCAGTTGTACGCGTGAGAAAAGCCGCACGGCGGCACGAACGCGCGATTGAAGTCAAGCGTCACAGGCCCGGCGTCGCCAAAACCGTGGCTCGTCGAGGCGCGCTGCACAAACATAAAGCGCCCGGCGCCGTATGTTCCGGCCTCATCTTCGCGGCCGTTCGTCGGGTCGCCGAAAACGAGAAGAAGCCTGCCTCCGTCGTCGAACGCGGCAAAGGTGTAGCGCGTGCCGTCGCGCGAGAATGTGATGTCGCCCGGAACAACGAGGTCGCGCGTGCCGCCGTTGTCGCGAATGTGTTCGAACGGCACGGTGCGGTCGGCCGCGACCGGCGTGAACTGCGCCTCGATGACCCACTCCGGGTCGTACTCAAAAGTGTCGATCTCGTCGAACGCGCGGACCGCCGGTGCGTCGGCGTCCCAGAAGCGCAGGCCGTGCTGCGTCTCGCCCGTGTCGATGTCGCTGCGCGTCAGCTCGGTAACGGTGACGGATGCCGGGGCGCCGGCGTATTCCGCGGCAACGTCAGGCTGCTCGCCGTGGGGCAGCCATCGCGTCTCGACGAGGGCGAGGTTTCCTGTCGGCGCTGTGACGGATCGGCGACGTTCCTCACGCCAGGCGGCATGGTCATCGCGAGCAGAAACAGGGCGGGGTTCGGGCATAGCACTTCCGATTATCGGGCGTGGTGGAGGGTGCCGCGAATCGCGGCGTCATGAAGCGCAACGAGTTCGGGGCACGGTGTATTCCGCCAACCACATGGCGCGCACTCGCCCAGCATCGACCACCGACGCGCATCGCCGGGATGACCACAGCAGTTCAGAAGTCACAGATGGCGCTTATGCAGGCCGAATAATCACCGATTTCGACACATGAACTCGCGGCCGAAAAGTTACACGAGGTCGAAGGGCCCGTCGCGCCAGGTGGGATGCTCAGGAACCCAGCCGAGTTCAGCGGCGCGGGCGTTCGTGCTCGCACGGCCCGTCGCGCGCACCGCCAGCCGCGTCTCGTCGCCTCCCGCCGCCCAGACGAGCTCTGGCGCCCACTCCTCGGCGTCCACCGGGTCGTCGTCCACGATATTGACGATCCCTGATGGCCAGTCGAGTGCCTTGACGACGGCGAGCGCTGCGTCGTCGACGTGCACGAACGACGTGTGCCGCACCGTGGCGACGACGGTTCCCTCCTCGGCTCGATCGTGAATGCGGCCGCCGCGCCCGAACCAGGTGCCTCGACCGTAGAGCATCCCCATGCGCAGCACGACGCCGTTCTCGAGGCTGAGCACCGCATTCTCGAGCGACTCGACAGCGGGAAACAAGCTTTCGTCCGTGTCGGGGTCGCGAGCGAACGTGACGCTCTCGTCGCCCGGCTCAGCATCCGGTTCCCCCACCCAGGCGATACTCTCGGCCACCATGCGCGTCACACCGGCTCGCTCAGCGGCAGCGACAAGGTTGCGTGTGCCGACGATGCGCAGGTGCGAGTTGCCCACGAAATCCTCGGTCGCCAGATCAGTGAGCAGGTGAATGATGGCATCGGGCCGCGCACTGTCGACGGCAGAATCGACGGATGCCGCGTCCCGCGCGTCCATGACGGCACGTTCTGCTCCCGCGGCCAGCGCCGGCAGCAGCCTGTCTGCGCTGCGACTCGTCGCGATGACGTCGTGTCCCGCTGCGGTCAGGAGCGGAACCACCCGCGACCCGATCACTCCGGTTCCCCCAGCCACCAAGATCCTCATGCCGCCATTCTCCCCGTCTGCGCGGCGAACGTCTAGAGCGGCGAACTCACGCCCTCGGCTCGGCGCAGCGCCCGCGTTAGTGTGGACGCATGCGTCATCGTCGACACACGTGCTTCCGTCGATCAGCAGCCGCGTTCGGCGTGGCACTCGCCATCGCTGCCGCACCCGCCGTCGCAGCGCCGGCCGTCGCCTCGGGCACGGCGCCACTCGCCGATGACTCCCTCTCGCTCCGTTCGTTTCACGCCGACATGACCCTCGATCGCGATGACAGCGGGCATTCGACGCTGTCTGTGACCGAGACGATCGTCGCCGACTTTCCCGACGCCGACAAGAATCACGGCGTGACCCGCAGCATCCCACTCACCGTCGACGGCGTCGATCTGCACACCGATGTGACGAGCGTGACGGATGCCTCGGGATCCGAGGTTCCGTATACGTCCGCAGACGAAGGCGAGGGGCTCTTTCTCGTCATCGGCGACGAAAACACGTATCTGCACGGCGAGCAGACATTCACGATCTCCTACCTGCAGCGCGACGTCGTTCGCGCCTACGGAAACACCGACAGCCAAGAGCTGTATCGCGACATCAACGGAACGCGTTGGGGCCTGCCTTTCGACACGGTAACCGTCGATGTGACGCTCGGCGACTCGCTTTCAGGCGCGCTCACGGGCAACCTCGCCTGCTACACGGGCGCCGAGGGATCCACAGACTCGGAGTGCAGCATCACCCGAGAAGCCGGGGTCGTGAGCTCGAGCACCGGCCATCTCGACCCCCGAGAGAACCTCACAATCGCCGTCGGCTTCGAGAACGGCACGTTCGTCGCCCCCGAGGGCGCGACGCCATCCTTCCTGCAGATCGTGACGGCGTCGTTGCCGTGGATTCTGCTCGGCGTCGTCGTCGTGCTCGCGGGCTGGGTGCTGTGGTGGCGAAGCACGAGGTGGCGCGACGCACCCGGCCGCGGAACGATCGTGCCGCAGTACACGCCGCCCGAGGGAATCTGCGCGCTTGAGGCAGCCGAGATTCTGCGGCGCCGCAAGAAAGGCTTTGCCGCTCAGCTCGTCGCATTCGCGGTGTCGGGCGTTGCCACGTTGAGCGAGAATCGCGGGGCTCCGCGAACGAGACGATACTCTCTCACCGTCACCGATCCGGATGCTGTCGAGAAGCTCGAGCCCATGGAGCGCAACCTCCTGCTCGCCATCGTCGGAACCATCGAGAAGGACCGCACCGTGGTTCTTGATACGAGGAGCAGGACCATCGGCAACAGGCTTGCGCTGCGCAGGCGCGACGCCAAGCGCTCGCTCGTGACGGAGCGCCTGTTCGAGGCTGCGCCGCAGACGCCGCAGACCGTCACGCGAATTCCCCTCATTGTCGCGAGCATCGCCAGCATTCTGCTCACCCCGTTCTCCGCCGTCGCGATCGGACTCACGCTGACGGTGCTGACCGTGCTGGCGACGATTGCGCTGAGCTTTTTCGTGTATCGCCGTCTCGCCGAACCGCGTCCCCGTCTGACGCCTGAAGGCGCGCTCGTGCGCGAGCAGCTCGACGGGCTGCGAATGTACATGCGGCTCGCCGAGGCCGACCGCATCCGGTATCTGCAGGCGCCAGACACGGCTCAGCGCATCGACGTCACCGACGAGCACGCTGTGGTGAAACTGCACGAGAAGCTGCTGCCCTACGCCATCGTGTGGGGCCTCGAAGAGAAGTGGATCTCGGCCCTTGAGACTGAGTCCGCCACAACCGACGTTCCGCAGTGGTTCACCGGATCGGAGCTGGTCAGAGTGTCGGCGCTCTCGTCGGCATTCGCGACGGGCGGGTTTGCAACGGCGGCAGCGGCATCTGCCACGGCGGGTGCTCCGTTGGCCGGTGGGGCGGGCGTGAGCTCAGTCGGCGGCTCGATGGGTGGCGGCTTCTCTGGCGGCGGTGGCGGCGGAGGTGGAGGCGGCGGCTGGTAGGCGCGAGCGTCAGTGCAGTCTGTCTCGGTGCAGTCTCAGTGCACGTATTCGAGCAGGTCGCTTCCCACCCGGCGCAGTCCGTCGATGACCGAGAGCCTCGTCACGAGATCGGTATCGGCGAACGATGTTGCAACGGCATAGGCGACTCCGGCGCGCGGCCCCCGCAAGACGCCGGCCTCGGCACGCACTCCCGGCTCTGACCCTGTCTTGTTGAACAGCGTGAGGCCGTGCGTTCCGCTGCGGTGCGACAGCGGGTCGAGACCGAAGGCCGACGCGACGAGCGACAGATCCATGTTGAGAGAGAGCCAGTCAACAACGCGTTGGCTCGCCGTTGGGCTCATCGCCTCGCCCCGTGCGAACTCGGCGAACAGCCACGTGAGCTCCTTCATGGAGCCAACTGAGAGGTGGGGTGCGTCGTCTGGGCCACGGTGATCTCGGGCGACGTCGAGCAGGGCCGTTCGCCTGAGCCCGAGGTTCTCGGCGCGCAGCCGCACGGCGTCGAGCCCGATCTGCTTCAGCAGCACGTTCATCGCGAGGTGGTCGTTTGACGAGCCGATGAACGCGGCGAGGTCGGCGATCGGAAACGACGGAGCTTGAAGATGCTGCCACAGGCCAGCATCCGCCGCCTGATCTTGCGACTCGCGATCAAGAATCATCAGCGATTCGAACGCGGGATCGTCAAGGCGAGCAGCGACATCGGCGAGCAGCAGGGCTGTGCCGATGCCCGCCGTGGGCATCACAATGTAGTCGTCGATCGAGAACAGCTCCCGACCGCTCGCAAGATCGATGGCGCGAGCGGAGACTTGAACGCCGTTGCGGGCAAGAAGCGCGAGCGCTCGAAAGCCAGACGCGAACGTATCGGCCGTCTCCTCTGAGCGATGGCGGGCTCGGCGAGCGCTCTGACGCACCCGGCGACCGGGTTCACGCGTGGGGGATGCCACAGACTACGTCCTCCTTCGGACCGGAATTTCTTACCCGGCACTCCGACGGCACGTTCCCCCACGTTCTCGCATCGTCGGCACAGACGGTATTACCAGATGGTGACGCGCTCTTCCGGGTCAAGCCAGAGTGCGTCACCGTCTTCGACTCCAAAGGTAGTGTAAAACTCGTCGAGATTCCTCACAATCTGGTTGCACCGGAATTCGTTTGGTGAATGCGGGTCGATGGCGAGAAGACGGATCGCCTCGGCATCGCGCCCCTTCTGCCGCCACGCTTGCGCCCACGAAAGAAAGAAGCGCTCAGAGCCGTTCAGGCCGTCGATCTCGGGCGACTCATCGCCGCCGAGCGAAAGCAGGTAGGCCTTCCAGGCGATTCCGAGTCCGCCAAGGTCTCCGATGTTCTCGCCGATCGTGAGCGCACCGTTCACGTGATTGTCGGGAACCTGCTCCGGCGCGAGCGCGTTGTACTGCTCGATGAGCGAGCTTGTGCGCTTCTCGAACGCCTCCCTGTCGGCATCCGTCCACCAGTCGATCAGCCGTCCGTCGCCATCGAAGCGCGACCCCTGGTCGTCGAAGCCATGCCCGATCTCGTGGCCGATGACCGCCCCGATCGCCCCGTAGTTCGCCGCAGCATCGCGTGAGGCGTCGAAGAACGGAAACTGGAGGATCGCCGCGGGAAACACAATCTCGTTGAAGCCGGGGTTGTAGTACGCGTTGACGGTCTGAGGAGTCATGAACCATTCGTCGCGGTCGAGGGGCTTGCCGATCTTTTCCACCTCGCGGTAGAGCTCAAAGCGGTTTGCCCGACGCACATTGCCGACAAGGTCGTCTGCGTCGATCGTGAGCTTCGTGTAGTCGCGCCATTTCACGGGGAACCCGATCTTCGGCGTGAATTTGTCGAGTTTCTCGAGTGCCCGCTCGCGCGTGGCAGGGCTCATCCAGTCGAGTGTCGTGATCGACTGCCTGTATGCCTCGACGAGGTTGCCGACGAGTTCATCCATGGCGATCTTCGCCTCGGGCGGGAAGTGCCGTTCGACGTAGACGCGACCAACTGCCTCGCCCATCGCCCCCTCCACAAGCGAGACGCCGCGCTTCCAACGCTCGCGCTGCTCGGGCGTCCCGGTGATGGTGTGCCCGTAGAAATCGAAGTTCTCGGCGACGATCTCGTCTGTGAGGTAGGGGGCAGCGCCGTGCAGCACCTTCCACGCGAGCCAGTCCTTCCACGCGTCGAGCTTCTCGTCGACGAGCAGCTCAGCGAGCCCCTCAAGGTATGACGGCTGCATGACGACAATCTCGGCAAGCGCGCTCTCGGGCATGTCGAGGGCGTTCTTCCACGGCGTCAGGTCGACGCCGGCCACAAGGCCGAGAGCGTCGGCGCCCGAGTAGAGGTTGTAGGTCTTCTGAGCATCACGAGTGGCGACGTTGTCCCAGTGGTGCGACGCCATGGCTGTCTCGAGGTCGAACACGCGCCGGGCGCGTGCCGCGGCGTCGTCGAGCCCACCGAGCTCGAACATGCGCTGCACATGGGCGAGGTATGCCTCACGAATCTCGGCAAATGTCTCTTCGCGATAGTAGTTCTCGTCTGGCAGGCTGATGCCGCCCTGCACCATGAACATGACATACCGTTCGGGGTTGCCCGGGTCGTTGTCGACGCCCATGCCGACAAATCCCCCGAGGCCGTCGTTCTCGAGTGTGCCGATCGTCTCGAGCAGCTCGGCGATCGATGAGACAGCGGATGCCGCGCGCAGCTGCTCGGCGATCGGCTCGATGCCCAGGGCGGCAATGCGCTCTGTGTTCATGAAGCTTGCGTACAGCTCGCCGACCTTGCGGGCTTCCGCCTCGGCATCCGTTCCGTCGAAGACGCCCTTCTGCGCGTCGAGGATGATCTGCTGAACGTTCTTCTCTGCCGCTTCGGCGAGTTGGTGGAAAGTGCCCCACCGCGCCTTGTCGCCGGGGATCTCTGTGGCGTCGAGCCACCTGCCGTTGACGTGCTTGAACAGATCGTCTTGGGGGCGTACGTCGGGGTTGAGCCCGTCGATTTCGATACCGGAGTTGAGAACACCATCAGTCATGCACTCAGCCTAATCGAGCGACGCTATGACCCGCCCGGGTTGCCCAGGATCGGGCGGTGCACCGCCTCCAAGCGCAACGTTGAGAGCGCTCAGCGTCTCGATCGTCGTTCTCAGGGCGTCAGCCGAAAGATCAGGCATGAGCTCCACGAGGTTCTGATCGAGCAGTGCATCACCCGCCCGCACCACCTTCGTGCCTTCCGGCGTCAGGGCGAGAACCTTCTCGCGCCGGGAATGCGGTGCCTCCGTCGCCGTCATCAATCCCGCGTGAACTGCTTTGTCAATCTGTCTGCTCACTGTGCCCTTGGTCAGGCCGAGGCGCACTCCTGCGGCTTGCTGATTGATCTGACCCGGGTGGGCGTCAACGACGCTCAGCACGAGAAACTGCGCGAGCGAGACGCCGACACCCGAGCGAAAGAGCTCATCGCCCGAGCGGTCGAAGCGCGCGGCGACCTGTCGCACCAGATACCAGAGGTTCGCCGTCTCGTCCCACTGTGCGCTCATGCTGAGAGAATACCATATCGTTTGACAAGCAACCGTTTCGTATGCAACCGTTGCTTATCAAACCTTTGGAGTCCCCATGAGAATCCTGTTCGTCGTCGACCATCCCTACACGCTCGCCTCGGCTGAAAACGTCCCACATCGCCGCAGTTTCACCGCCGCCGTTGCCGCGGCCGCAATTCGCGGTGCTCGTCGCGCCGGCCACGACGCCGACGTCATCGACCTCACGGCAGACGAGTTCAGTCCCGTCATGTCGCGTGCCGACCTCGTCGCCTGGCGAATGGCCGAGGTCGTCGATCCCCTCGTGGCTGACTACCAGCGCCGATTGCGCGAGGCAGACCATGTCGTTTTCGCCTTCCCCATCTGGTGGGAGGCCATGCCGGCAGCGACAAAGGGATTTCTTGACCGTGTGCTGACGAAGGGGATCGTCTTCGACGAAATTCCGGATGCCGCAGGCATTCCGTTTCGCAACAAGCTCACCGGCCTGCGTGGCGTGACCCTCCTCACGATTATGACCACCCCGCACGCTGTCTATCGCTGGTGGTTCGGCTCTCCTGCCACCAAGATCATCTTCAAGGGAACGTTCGGCAAGATCGGCGTCAAGAACCTCTCCTGGCGCAATTACGCGAGCGTGACAGAAAAGACCCCGCAGCAACGGCAGAACATGATCACGCAGACAGAGCAGCACTTCGCCGCACTTCGCGACGTGCGCTCCCTTCAGTCTCGCTGAGACGAGTCTGCGAGCAGCTGCTCGCTCATGCTCCAGAGTCGCCGGGCGGATTCCGGGTCGATGGAGTGAGAGACGACGTCGGCGGGAATCTCGTCTGCCGTCACCGGTGGCTGATCATCGTTCAGCTGCGACACGTCGCTGTTGTTGAGGTAGACGCCACCGAGCCCTTCAAGCATCGGGCTTGTGGCGCCGAACACGATTGTGGCAGCGCCCTGCTCCGGAGTTTTCTTACCGTGCTCCGGGTCGATGATCGCGTTCCCGTCTTCGTCGATCAGCCCCATCTGGCGCTGCACATCCGTTCCGACTGCGCCGTTGAACGCCGTACTGGCGATGACGCCCGGGTGCGCAGCGAAGGCGCGAATGTCATCGTCGCGCGACCGGCGGTCCAGCTCCACGGCGAACAGCACGTTTGCCGTCTTCGACTGCGCGTATGCGAGGCCCGTGTCGTAGGTGCGCTCGTGGAAGTGCGGGTCGTCCCAGAGGATGTCCGACATTCTCTGGGCGCCAGACGTTGTGCTGACGACGCGCGCTCCTCCCGCAGCTTTCAGCGCAGGGTAGAGGCTCCTGGTCAGCTGAAAGTGGCCGAGGTGGTTCGTCGCAAACTGTGCTTCGCACCCGCGCGCGTCTCGCTCGATCTCGGCGGAAGCGGGGTACCCGGCGTTATTGATCAGAATGTGGAGTGGGCGCCCGGAGTCGAGCCAGCGCTGCGAGAATGCCTCGATCGACTCCGGATCGAGCAGGTCAAGCTGGCTGACCTCGACGCGCTCGAGCCCGGCGACGGCTGCCTCGGCTCGCTCGGTGTTTCGCGATCCGACGGTCACTGACGCTCCGGCGGCCGACAGTGCTCGCGTCATCACGAGGCCGAGGCCGGAGTGCCCGCCTGTGATCACCACGTTTCTGCCGGAGAGATCGACTCCCTCTAGTACCTCGTCGACCGTCGATGATGCGGAAAATCCGCTTTCCACTGGATGCTGCAGATGTGCCATGATGCTTCTTTCCTTTCGCCTGTGCTGCTTGTGGCCGCCTGTCACGTCACGCCGCGGCTCGCGTGTCGGCGGGCAGCCGCCGAAGTGTCGCCTGCTGCAATGCAGGCGGAACGTATGACGCCTGGTCGGGAGCGCCGACGTCGGTGCCAGGAGGCACGATCTCGTCGAGGCGATCGAGAACGTCGTCGGTCAGCGTCACGTCGGCCGCGACCAGCAGATCGTCGAGCTGCTCCATCGTTCGGGGACCGATGAGCGCCGAGCTCACGCCGGGGTGCGACGTCGCGAACGCCATCGCCATGTGCGGCATGGGCAGACCGGCTTCGTCGGCGAGCGCAGCAATCTTCTCGACGGCATCCAGCCGTGCGGTATCGCTGAAACTCGAGAAGACGGCGGCACGGCGAAGATCCGTTGCTCCGTCACGCCGGATGCGCCCCGTGAGCATTCCTTTGGCCATGGGGCTCCATGTGAGCACGCCCATGCCGTAGCGCTCGGCCACGGGAAGCACCTCAGCTTCGATGCCACGATTGAGTATCGAGTACGGCGGTTGCTCGGTGCGGAAGGGCTCGAGTCCTCGTCGCTGCGCTGCCCACTGGGCCTCGACGATCTGCGAAGCGGGAACCGTCGACGCGCCGATGGTGCGCACTTTTCCGCTGCGAACGAGGTCGGTCAGCGCCGACAGCGTCTCGTCGATGTCGGTGTCGGGGTCGAGCCGGTGCATCTGATAGATGTCGATGTGGTCGGTCTGCAGTCGGCGCAGCGAGTTCTCGACGGCGGTCATGATCCAACGTCGTGAGGCGCCCCGCTGGTTCTGGTCGTCACTCATCGGGAGTCCGAACTTCGTCGCGAGCACGACGTCGTCACGGCGCCCCTTGAGTGCCTTTCCGACGACGACCTCAGAGTCTCCGAGCGAGTAGGCGTCTGCGGTGTCGACAAGGTTGATCCCCGAGTCGAGAGCCTTGTGGATGATGCGTGCAGAATCGTCGTGATCCGGGTTTCCGAGTCCTTCGGCGCCGAGCACCATCGTGCCAAGGGCAAATGAACTGACACGGATGCCTGTGCGGCCAAGTGTGCGATATTTCATGATCTCTGCTTTCGTTTCTGGGTGTAGCGGACAGGTGTCGACATGACGTACGATCGTCTAAGCGGAACACCATTCCGCTACTATACGGAACATCGTTCCGTTTATGCAAGGGAGAATTTTCATGAGCGAACGCCGGCCGCAGCGCGCCGACGCGAAACGCAATCTTGACGCCCTTGTCGAGGCGGCGAAGGCGCACTTCGCCGAGTCGGGCGTCGACGCCCCCACGCGCACCATCGCCAAGACCGCCGGCGTCGGCGTCGGAACCCTGTACCGGCATTTTCCGCAGCGCTCCGACCTCGTGACCGCCGTCTTTCGCCACGAAGTCGATGCCTGCGCCGACGCCGCCCCGGTGCTGGCCGAGGAGTTCGAGCCCGAGGAAGCGCTCGTACAGTGGCTCAGGCGGTACACCGACTTTCTCGGCACGAAGAAGGGGATCGCCAAAGCGCTGCACTCGGGCGACCCGGCATTCGACGCACTCCCCGACTACTTTCTCGAACGCCTCGTCCCCGCGCTCACGTCTTTGCTCACGGCCGCCGAAGCCTCCGGCGCGATCAGGCACGGGGTGAACGCGACAGAATTGCTCTACGCCATTGCCAGCCTCTCGGCACCCTTCACCCCCGAGAGCCCGACACCGGGCACCGATATGGCAGGGCTGCTCATCGATGGACTGCGCTACGAGCCACAGCACTGAGCACGCAGCGCTGTCGGAGGGTCGTGACAGAGTCTTCGCCATGGAGGATGAACGCACCCCGACGATCGAAGAACTCCTTGTGCCCTTCTTCATCGAACAGACGGCTGGCAAGACAGGCAAGCGCTTGAGACGTGTGCAGGAGGTCGAGCGGCACCTGCGCGAGTACCTGCAGACCGCAGGTCATCGCATTCTCACGACGTGGAGCCTCGGCATCCTGAATCTGGAGCGTCAGTTCCACCCAGACGACGCGTTCATTCGCTGCATGCACGCAGATGATCTTCTGTATACGCTCGCCACATTCATCGAACCGGCGTGGCTGTCTGACGATCGAATTCAAGCGCGCGTGCAGGTCGGCATCGCCGAGAAGCTGATGCTGTGGCTGCGTGAGAACGGTCTCGTCACCTACGCTGACGTCTCGTGCGAGCTGCAGCGACTCGTCGTGGCAATCTATCGCGTGAAACGGGCTCAGCGCACCGAGGAGGCACTGCGCCGTCTCGGTGAGATTCGCCGTTAGAGTCAATGGCGTGAAATCTGTCGACCGCGAGATCATGCGCCTCGCGATACCCGCTCTCGGTGCGCTCATCGCGGAGCCGATGTTTCTTCTCGCGGACTCGGCGATGGTCGGACACCTGGGCGTCGAGCCGCTCGCCGGGCTCGGCATCGCGAGCGCCGTGCTGCAGACGATCATCGGTCTCATGGTGTTTCTCGCCTACGCGACGACACCAGCCGTCGCACGACGGCTCGGCGCGGGCGACGAGCGGGGCGGCGTCTCCGTCGGCATCGACGGCATCTGGCTCGCGCTCGGCCTCGGTGTCGTGCTCGCCGTTGCGGGCTGGTTCGCCACACCGCTCATGGTTGCGCCGTTCGGGGCAACCGAAGACGTTACCGAGCAGGCATCCATCTACCTGGGCATCTCGATGGCCGGCATCCCCGCGATGCTCATCGTCTACGCTGCGACCGGGTTGCTGCGCGGACTGCAAGACACGAAGACGCCGCTCGTTGTCGCCGTCGCCGGTTTCGGCGCGAACATCATTCTCAACTACGTATTCATGTACGTTCTCGACTTCGGCATCGCCGGGTCGGCCACGGGCACGGTCATTGCGCAGTGGGGCATGGTGGCGGCGTACCTCGTGGTCATTCTGCGCCACGCACGACGGACGCACGCGACAATCAGACCATCGCGGGCAGGGCTGCGCGGCTCAGCGCTCTCGGGCGGGTGGCTGTTCATCCGCACCGCAAGCCTGCGCGCAGCAATGCTGCTGTCGATCTTCGTCGCCACATCACTCGGCACGAGCGAGCTCGCCGGTTTTCAGATCATGATGACCATCTTCGGCACGACGGCGTTCGCGCTCGATGCACTGGCGATCGCCGCCCAGGCGCTCATCGGCAAGGGACTCGGAGCCGGCAATGTCGACGAGGTGCGCGCCGTTCTCGTCCGCTGTCTCGTGTGGGGGCTCGGCTCTGGCGTCGTCATCGGCGCCATCGTCGCTGGGTTGAGCGGCGTGCTCGGCTATGCCTTCACCGGCGACGCCGAGCTGGCGCAGATGATGACGCCCGCGATGATCATTCTCGGCTGCAGCGTTCCCCTCGGCGGATTCGTGTTCGTTCTCGACGGCGTGCTGATCGGCGCGGGCGACGCGCGCTACCTCGCGCTCACCGGCATCCTGAACGTGCTCTGCTACCTGCCGCTTGCCCTCTGGGTGTACGTTGCATCGCCGTCAGGAACCGCCGGGCTTGCCTGGCTGACTGCCGCGTTCAGCTTTGGCTACATTGCGGCGCGAGCGCTCACTCTCGGCCTGCGTTCGCGGTCGACGGCGTGGATGCGCACGGGCGCATGAGTTGGCCAGCCTCAAAGCTCAGCGCCGCAACCGCTCGTCCATTCGATTCCACGTGCCGATGGGCATTTCGACGAGCCCCGGAACATCCACAGTCTTGTCACTGATGATGCCGCGTTTCAAAAGTTCCTCGAGCACGACTGCACGGTTCCACTTTTGAGCGAGGTGCTCTGGTGTCACATTTCTCCACTTCTCACGAAGCCGCGGTGTGGGCTTCGAAGCGAAGATCGTGACACCCAATACGACAACACCGAGAATCGCTGAAACGAATGCGATCAGCGCCGTCCACGATGCACCGGGCTCGGGCCGGACCAGCAGGTATGCGGCCAGAGAGACGATCGTCACCGGGATTGTCGTGCCGATCGACATCATCGATCGATCGCGGGTGCTTACCCACAGCACACCCTGCACGACGATGAGCACGAGGCCGATGATGAAGCAGATCTGCACGAAGCCCATCAGGCTCTCTCGCTCACCCTGATTGTTCGTGCCCAGCGCGATAATCACGAGCACGAGGCCCACGATCGGGGCGAGAAGGTACGGCACCCACAGCACAATATAGGCCAGCACGACTGCCGCCGCGCCGGGCCCACGCGGCGCCGTCGCAGCCGCTGCGATGTCTTCGTCAGAGATGTGAAACTCCAAGATTTTCTCTTCGAGTTCCCCCCACTTGAGGGGCTCGGAGAGCTCGACCGTTCTCGCCCACTGTCTGACGCTCTGTTGATGCTCCATCGCAGCTTCGCCCCCTACGAGTTTTCGACAATGCTACTCACCCTCCGTATCCACCGATCGGTGGAGGGCACGATCAGCTAGCCGGATGCTGTTGCACAGCCCCCCGAACTGCCAGTCTTGGGCTATGGCAACCACAGACAACATCGTCGAGGTGCGCAATCTGCGCAAGACATACGGATCGTTCACGGCGCTCGACGGCGTGAACTTCGACATTCATCGAGGCGAGACGTTCGCCTTGCTCGGGCCAAACGGCGCCGGCAAGTCGACGACGATCGAGATTCTCGAGGGATACCGCCGGCGCACATCGGGCGAGGTCGCCGTGCTGGGCAGCGACCCAGAACGCGGCGGCCTTCCGTGGAAGTCGCAGCTAGGCATCGTGCTGCAGTCGACGGGCGAGTCGGGCAATGTGACAGTGCGCGAGCAGCTCATCGAATTTGCCGGCTACTACCCGTCACCACGCGATGTTGACGAGGTGCTCGCCGCGGTCGGCCTCGTCGACAAGCAGAAGACCCGCATCGGTAAGCTCTCTGGCGGTCAACGTCGCCGGGTCGACGTTGCACTCGGCATTATCGGCAACCCGCAGCTGCTCTTCCTCGACGAGCCGACAACGGGTTTTGACCCCGAGGCACGGCGACAGTTCTGGGGGCTCATCCGCTCGCTGAAAGCAGCGGGAACCAGCATCCTGCTCACCACCCACTACCTCGACGAGGCTGCGCAGCTGGGCGACCGTGCCGCCGTGATCGCCGGCGGACGCCTCGTCGACATCGGTGAGATCGACGAGATTGGCGGAAGCGAGGCTCGCGTTCCGCTCGTCAGGTGGACGGATGCCGCTGGGCAGCGCCACGAAGAACGCACACACGAGCCGGCTCGCGCCGTGGCAGCGCTCGTCGACGCAGCCTCGGGAGAGCCACGCGACGTGGAGATCGTGCGCCCAACCTTGGAAGACGTATATCTCGAGCTCATCAGAGAAGACGGTATAGATCAGGAGAACGCAGCATGAGCACCACACAGGCCTCAACAGTCGCCTCGACTCGCGTCGGCGCGCTTCCGAGCTTCTCGCCCCTGCGCACGATCAGCCTCGGTCTTCGCCGCATCCCGCTCGAACTCAAGATGTACTTCCGAGCGGGAGATCAGGTGTTCTTCACCTTCCTCTTCCCTACTCTCATCTACTCGTTGTTCGCCACTGTCTTCAGCGAGCAGGATCTGCCAGGCGAACTGACTATGGCAACGTACTACCTGCCCGGATTGATCGCCGGCGCGATCTTGCTCTCTGGTGTGCAGAATCTCGCCACCGACATCGCTGTCGAGAAGAGCGACGGCACGCTCAAACGGCTGGGAGGATCTCCGCTGTCTCCCGTCTCGTACTTCGTCGGAAAACTCGGTCAGGTCATCGTAACGAGCCTGCTGCAGATTGGGCTTCTCGTTGCGGTCGCCGTGCTCGCGTTCGGAGCGCAGCTGCCCACAACGGCTGAAGCGTGGGGAATCATCGTGTGGGTCTATGTGCTCGGCATCGCCGCGTGCGCATTCGCTGGCATCGCTCTCTCGGCCGTGCCGCGCTCAGGCAAGACAGCGTCGGCCGTTGTCATTCCGATCGTGCTTGTACTGCAGTTCGTCTCGGGGGTCTACCTGCAGTTCTCCATGCTTCCAGAATGGCTGCAGACGGCATCGGGGCTCTTCCCCGTGCGCTGGATGGCGCAGGGTCTGCGCGCGGCATTCCTTCCCGATACCTGGGCTGCTCAGGAGCCGAACGGCAGCTGGGATCTGTGGCTTGTCGCTCTCAACCTCGTTGCGTGGATCGTCGCGGCGCTTGTGCTGTCGCGCCTGACGTTCCGGTGGATCCACAAGGACCGCTGATGCTTGGTCACCTCGTGAGAACCTAGAGCCGTGAACACACGTCGTTGGTGGGACGTCGCCGTCGGGCTGGTGATCGTCGCGCTCTGCGTCGTCTCGGTCATGGATGCTGGGAGCAGCACCGCCGAGCGCTGGGCGCTGGTCGGCCTGCTGCTCGGGCTTGGCGTGCTGTACTTCGCGGTGCTGCGCCGGTATATGGACGTGCAGATCGGGCAGGAACGGGAAGAACTTCCTGTCGCCTTATTGACCGTCGGCCAGTTCGCCATGATCGGTTTCGCCGCTGCAACGGTGGCTCTCAGCGCCGACATGATGAACACAATGGTCATCGTGCTGCCTCTGATCTGGCTCACCTCGCCCGGCACTCGTCAGGCGATCCCGATGAACATCGTGGCAACCACGGTACTCGGCGCCGCTTTCGCGTTCAACCAGGGCTGGACCGAATCCGGCAACCTCACAGCGTTCGCTATCGCGGGCATTTCTACGGCGTTCAGCATCGCGCTCGGTCTGTGGATCTCACGCATCGCCAACTGGGGAGTCGATCGCGCACGTCTGCTGGACGAGTTGACGCACGCTCAAAGTGCCCTTGAGTCTGCCCACAGGGAATCTGGAGCGGCGGAGGAACGCGAGCGCATCGCCCGAGACATTCACGACACCATCGCGCAGAGCCTCACGAGCATCGTCATGCTCGCACAGCGTGCCTCCCGCGAGCCGGATCCCGCGCAAACGATCGCCCTCGTCGAAGATACGGCGCGCGATGCCCTGAGCGATGCGCGCGGGCTCGTCGCCGCGAACGCCGCGGTCTCGGCCGCGGCATCCGCCCCTCTCGAAGCCAGCCTCACACGGCTCGGAACGCGCTTCACCCGCGAAACCGGTGTGCGGGTAACGACGAGCGTCGAGCTGTCACAGCAGCTGCCGCGCGAACTCGAAGTGATGCTGCTTCGCTGCGTGCAAGAAGGGCTCGCGAACGTGCGCAAGCATGCCAACGCGACGGTCGTCTCGATTGGGCTGCGCTGCACCGATGCCGCTGTCTCGCTCACCGTCGCAGACAACGGGCGCGGTCTCTGTGGCATTTCGATCGACGACGAACACGGGTTCGGACTCACGGGCATGCGTGAGCGCGTCGCGCTTGTTGGAGGAACCTTGTCGATTTCGGATGCCGCTGGCGGCGGCGTCACGCTCGCCGTCACTGTGCCGAGCCCAACCTCGCTCACACAGGAGTCCCTCTCGTGATTCGCGTTCTCGTCGCAGACGACCACCCGATCGTACGCTCCGGCATCGTGGGGCTTCTCACTGATGCCGAGGGCATCGAGGTGGTAGGGGAAGCAGCGACGGGTACCGAGGCCGTCGACCGCGCTCTGGGGCTTCGGCCCGACCTTGTGCTCATGGATCTGCGCATGCCCGGTCTCGATGGAACAGAAGCCACGCTCGCCATCACGGCCGAGCTCCCCGAGACCCGAGTGCTGGTTCTCACGACGTACGAGAGCGATGACCATATTCTCGGCGCCATCGAGGCCGGAGCATCCGGGTATCTGCTCAAAGCCGCCCCATCAGACGAGATCATCGCGGGCGTGCGGGCCGTCGTCGAGGGCGACACCGTGCTTGCGCCGTCGATTGCGGCGACGCTGGTGAAGCGGATGCGGCAGCCAGGCGAGCCGGCGGCAATCTCGCTGAGCCCGCGCGAGACAGATGTGCTGCGGCTCGTCGCCGCGGGCAAGAGCAACCCGCAGATCGGCCGCGAGCTCTACATCGGCGAGGCGACGGTGAAGACGCACCTGCTGCACGCGTTCGAGAAGCTCGGCGTCTCTGACCGCACTCAAGCGGTGCTGCGGGCGCTCGACCTCGGCATCATCGAGCGCGGAGGAAGCAAACCGTGACGGTTGCGGACATTGTGCCTGGTAATGCGCATGCACAATGTCCGCAGCGTACTACTCGGGGTCGCTGCAGACCTGCCTATCGCTGCTCGGCTGGCACGAGCGAGACGCGGGTGCTCAGCCAGTCGTTCTCGTCCGCCTCGGCCTCGGCTGTGGTCATCGGCTCGAAGCCTGCCCGCTCGGCCACCGAGCGCGACTTGGGGTTCTCGGGGTTCACGCGCGTGATCGCCTCAGAGATGCCGGGAATCTGGTCGAGGAACGACACGACGAGCATGACGGCCCGCGTGGCGATCCCGCGCCCGCGTGTGGCCGGGTACAGACCGTAGACGATGTCTGCCTGGTTGCTCTCGAGACCCTCGCGCCCCACCTCTGCGGTGATCGTTCCGGCGAGCGCGCCATCGACAACGATCGCAAACGAATAGAACGGCCCGCCGGCCTCCCACGCCTTCTCCACGTCGGCGATGTGACGGCGCACGCTCTCTTCTGAGCTTTCGGCATCGTCGAGCCAGGTGACGTACTCGTCATCTTGCCCTGCGTGGTGCTCCTCGGCATCCTGCATGGTCAACGGTCGCAGCATGACGACGCCATCGTCGGAGTACAGCACCTTGATCATCGTTCCCCCTTGTGTGCATCAGCCGCGCCGAGCCATTCGCGCGCGGCGGTGGTGAGTGCCGCGATGCCAACGCGAAGCGTCGGATCGAGCACCGGTGCGAAAAACGGTGAGTGGTTCGACGGCACGTTCGCCGGAAGCGAGGTGAGGTGCTCATCGGGCGGGAACAGCGCGGGGTCGGCGCCGCCAAGCAGCCAGTAGACGATCGGCGCTCCGACCGGCGCGGCGAGGTTGCCGATGTCTTCGCTTCCCATGACCGGCTGCACCTCGCGCACGTCCACGCCGGCGAGCGACTCGCGCATCGCTGCGAGAGTGCGCGCTGTTGAGGCGGGGTCGTTCATGAGCACGGGGAACGAATCACGCCCGGTGATCTCGGGGGCGCGAGTGGCACCGGATGCCGAGGCTTCGGCGTTCACGATGCGGTGTGCTGCCTCGATGAGGCGGTCGCGCACGCCCGGGTCGTAACTGCGAATGTTGAGGCCGAGATGCGCCTCGTCTGCAATCACGTTGCTCTTCGTGCCCGCCTGCATCGTGCCGACGGTGAGCACGGCGGTGTCGCCTCCGGCGATTTCGCGTGACACGATCGTCTGCAGCCGCATCACCGTTGCCGCTGCCATCACAACAGGGTCGATCGTCGACTCGGGCTGCGAGCCGTGGCCGCCCTTGCCGAACAGTCGCACCTCGAGCTCGTCTGTCGCGGCGAAGGCAGGCCCGGATGCTGCGCCGATGACGCCCGCCGGGTATGGCATTACGTGCTGGCCGAGAACGATGTCGGGAACGGGAATGATGTCGAAAAGGCCGTCGTCGACCATCACCTCTGCGCCGCCGCCATTCTCTTCGGCGGGCTGAAAGCAGGCGACGAGAGTTCCGGTCCAGGCAGCGTGGCTCGTTGTGAGAAGCTCGGCGGCCCCGAGCAGCGCGGTCACATGCACATCGTGTCCGCACGCGTGCATGACGGGCACGTCGTTGCCGTCGGGGTCGATTCCACGCGCCGTCGACGCGTAGGGCAGATCGGTCTGCTCGAGAACGGGCAGACCGTCCATATCGGCGCGAAGCATGACGACGGGGCCGTCCCCCGACCGCAGAACTCCGACGACTCCGGTGCGGCCGATCCCCTCGTGCACATCGAACCCCAGCTCGGCGAGGCGCTCCGCGACGATGCCAGCGGTGCGGGTCTCCTGAAACGACAGCTCAGGATGCTGGTGCAGGTCTCGGTAGACCGGCAGCAGCCGCTCGGCGACCACAGCGGCCGCCTGCAGCGTGTCTGAGCTCACCTTCGTCACGTCGTGGCCTTTCAAATCGTGTACCTCAAGCGTATCCCGGGAGGATGCCGTTGGCATCTGCGAAAGTGCTCAGGGGTGTGGCGGAGGGGCGGTGGTCTCACCCGCGACGTACTCGACAGAGAACGCCGTTGACTGCGCCTCGCGACCCTCGAGCAGCGCGAGCACGGCGCGGCCAGCGGCGGCACCTTTCTCGTGCGTCGGTTGTCGCACTGTCGTCAGCTGCAGTCCCAGGTTGTCGACTCGGATGCCGTCGAATCCGACGACACTGAGATCGCGCGGCACCTCAAGTCCGAGTTCGCGGGCAGCCGCAATCGCACCGGCCGCAATCAGATCACTCTGCGCGATGATCGCGGTCGGGCGCGTGGCTGGGTCGACGTCGAGCAACGCGCGAGCGGCGACCCTGCCCGCCTCGACGCGGCTCGCACCGGCGACCCAGCCGCCGATGCTGGGGAACACGTCGCGCGCTCCCTGCATTCGCTCCCGTGCCGGAAGCACACTTTCGCGCTCGCACTCCGGCGTCAGCTCCCGAGGTTCGGTCGGTCGTTCAAGGCCCAACGTGATGAGACTCACGCGCTCGTGCCCGAGGTCGCGCAGATGCTCGGCAAGCACGCGCGTTCCGCCGCGGTTGTCCACGCTGATCACGGGGCTCGTGCCGGTTGGCTCCGCCTCAATTGCCACCATGGGGATGCCGCGGCGCGTCAGCACATCGAGCGACAGACCTGGGTCGAAGTTGCAGCCGAGCAGCACAACGGCATCCACCGGTGCGTTGGCGACGGTGACCTGGCTCGTGCCGTCCGCCGATTCGCTCATGAGCAGAAGCCCGGCGCCAAGCGAGCTGAGCTCGTCTGCGAGCCCGTCAAGTGTCTGAATCAGCACGGGGTCGCGAAACGACACTCCGATGCGCGCGGCGAGCACAGCTCCGACGATTCCGCTTCGCCCGCGCCTCAGGCCGGCCGCGCGGGGATCGGGGCCGACGTAGCCAAGTTCGGATGCCGCGGCAAGCACCTTCTGCTTCGTCGACTCAGACACGGGGCCCTGACCGCTGAACGCGATGGATGCTGTCGAGGGCGACACGCCAGCGCGAGCGGCGACGTCGGCAAGCGTCGGGTTCGATCCCCCGCGTGAGGCTGCCGCCATCTCCCGCTCCTTTCCGCTGCCCATCGGCGGCTTGACCACCGACTCGTGTCTCGGCTAGCTTAGGCGGGTGCCGCACTCGAATCGATTCGAGAGGCTCCCCAGACTTTCCTTCGACGTTTCGAGAGACCATCGTGACTGTGACAACCTCGCGCACCGAACTGGTGGCGTGGCGCAACGCCATCTTCGTCATCTTCACGATGTCTGGGCTCAGCATGGCGACGTGGGCCGCTCGCGTGCCGACGATCAAGGCGAACCTCGACATCACGACGGGCTCGATCGGCCTTCTCGTTCTCTGCATGTCAGCGTGTTCGGTCGTCGGCCTCATCGTCGCTCCGATGATGTTCGCGCGTCTCGGCCCCCGCCGAAGCATGCTCATCTCGCTTCTGCTCGTCGCCATCGGGCTCATCGTCATCGGCCTCGGCGCTTCGGTGTTCTACACGCCTGCCCTTGTCGGCGTCGGCCTTGGTCTCTTCGGCTTCGGCAACGGCAGCTGCGATGTCGTCATGAACGTCGAGGCTGCCGACGTTGAAAAGCACCTGAAGCGCACGGTGATGCCGCTCATGCACGCCTGCTTCAGCGGCGGCACCGTGATCGGCGCGGGCATCGCTGCCCTCACGGAGCTGCTGAACATCTCGATGATCGCCCACACGCTGGTCCTGGCGATCCTCATTGCGGGCACCACTTTCGTCGCCGTGCGCTTCGTGCCGTCACGCGTGACAACGGACACCCAGGAGTTCGCGCGCAAGAACACGACGCTGCGGCAGAAGGTACGCGCGAGCCTCGCCGTGTGGGCAGACCTGCGGCTTCTCGCGATCGGCGTCATCATTCTGGGCATGGCCTTTGCCGAGGGCAGCGCAAACGACTGGGTCGCGCTTGCCGTCGTCGACGGGCACGGGATGCTCGAATCTGCCGGCGCCGGAATTCTCGCTGTCTTCCTCACCGCGATGACAGCCGGCCGCATCATCGGTGGGCCGATTCTCGATCGCTTCGGGCGCGTCAAGGTTCTCATCGGATGCTCGGTCTCGGCGGTTCTCGGACTCACACTCTTCATCGTTGCGCCAAGCCTTCCGCTGCTCGTGATCGGTGCCATCCTCTGGGGCCTCGGCGCCTCGCTCGGCTTTCCCGTCGGCATGTCTGCGGCAGCCGATTCGCCGAAGGATGCCGCGGCACGCGTGAGCGCCGTCGCGATCATCGGCTACTGCGCGTTCCTTGTCGGCCCACCCCTCATCGGCCTTCTCGCCGATCACATCGGCCTGCTCAATGCGCTGTTTGTCGTGCTCGGCCTCATCGTCTTCGCCGGGGTGGCCTCACCGGCCGCGCGCGAGCGTTCGGTGCGTATCACCCCAGCCGACTGACGCCATCACCCTCACTGACTGACGTCGGGGCGCAACGGCTGGCTGGAGTCGCGGTCGGCTGTGCGCTTCGGCGCTGTCGCAAGAGCATCCGCCCCTCGCCCATAATCGGGGACCACCCATAATCGGGGATCACCTTTTGCTATGGAGCGATCTGCCTCATCGTCAAAGTTGGTCCCCAATTGCTGTGTACACTCGCAGGGTGCGTTTGGTGATTGCGAAGTGCTCGGTTGACTATGCGGGACGGCTGACCTCCCACCTTCCCGAGGCGACGCGCCTGCTCATGCTCAAGAGCGACGGCAGCCTGCTCGTGCACTCAGACGGCGGCAGCTACAAGCCGCTCAACTGGATGAGCCCGCCGTGCGTCTTCGAGACCGAAGACCCGAGCGACGAGCAACGCGAAGCGGGCATCGTCGAGCTCTGGAAGGTGACGCATAAGAAGACGAGCGACCAGATCATCGTGTCGATCTTCGAGGTGCTGCATGACAGCCAGCACGAGCTCGGCATCGATCCGGGCCTGCAGAAAGACGGCGTCGAGGCGCACCTGCAGAAGCTTCTCGCCGAGCAGATCGACCTGCTGGGCGACGGCCATTCGCTTGTGCGGCGGGAGTACATGACGGCAATCGGTCCCGTCGACATTCTGGCGAGGGATGCCGGCGGAGCCTCCGTCGCTGTCGAGCTGAAGCGCCGCGGCGACATCGACGGCGTCGAGCAGCTCACGCGCTACCTCGAGTTGATGAACCGCGACCCGTTGCTCGCACCCGTCACGGGCGTCTTTGCGGCACAGGAGATCAAGCCGCAGGCCCGAACGCTCGCTGAAGACCGCGGCATCCGGTGTCTTGTTCTCGACTACGACGCGATGCGGGGCATGGACATCGCCGACGGCCGGTTGTTCTAAACCATGCGCCTGATCTCGTCTGCTGATCCCGAACTGTGGATTCCCATCACGGGATCACTGGGCTGGCGTGGGCGCCGCCACCGCAAGGCAGCGATCCGCATGCTGATGTCGCGCTCGGTCGGTGCTCCGGACGGCACGGGGCGCCGCGGTTCGGGAGTCGGCGCGTGGCTCGCCAGCCAGGCCGCTCCCTTCGCGATGCGCAAGGCAGACGGGCGCGTGCTCGCGTGGACGTGGAAGGCAGACCCCGAGCTCGTCGTTGCGATCGCCACGACACAGAAGCTGACGCCGCAGGTGCGCATGGCGCGCGCCTCGATGCCCATGGAATACGACGACACGAAAGAATTTCCCACGGCGCTGGGCGTTGGCGAGAAACTCGTGATGGCGGTGCCGCCGAACCCCGGGGCGTCGCCGTTCGCCACATACACGTGGGACACCGGAACGCACCTGATCACGCTCACAGCGGTCTGCCCCGACCGCGAGCGCTTCGGCACGCTGGAGCAGCCGCTCGATGATCTCGCGCGTAGCATCCGCATCGCTGGCGACGAGCTGCACGGAGACTCAGACGTGCTGCGCCTGCCTCCCGCCTGATCGAGCGGATTGTCGGCCTTCCTCGCCTACGATAGAGGCACAATGACTACTTCTTCCAGCCCCTGGTCGTGCATTCTCTTCGACCTCGATGGCACGCTCACCGATTCGGCCCCCGGCATCGTCGACCGCATCGGCAGAGCGCTCGCCCAGCTGGGCCGCCCCATTGCCAATAAGGACGACTTGTTCAGCTGGGTTGGACCGCCCATGCTCGAGTCGTTCGAGCAATACGGCTTCACACCAAACGAGGCAATTGAGGCACTCGATGTCTATCGGGGAATCTCCGAAGCGGAGGGTCCGTGGACGGGTTCCCGCGTCTATGACGGTCTGCCCGAGCTGCTCGCACGCATTAAGGAGGCGGGCGTTCCGCTCGCCGTCGCGAGCAGCAAGCCCGAGTACCAGGTAGCTCAGGTGATCGAGCACTTCGATCTGAAGCAGTACTTCGACATCGTCTGCGGAGCCTCCGCAGACGAGACCGTCAGTTCGAAGGCCGACGTCATCGCCGAGGCGCTGCGCCGACTGCACCACCGCGGCGTCGACCTGTCGCGCACGCTCTACGTCGGCGACCGCATCCACGACGTCGAGGGGGCCACAGCGCACGGGCTTCCCGTGATCATCGTCGACTGGGGCTACGGAACCGAGGCCGAGGCTCAGGGCTCGATCGCACACGTCGGCTCCGCCACAGAACTCGAATCGCACGTGCTCGGGTCGCACGTGCTCGGCTGAGCGACACCTGCGAGACGGGTGCCCTCACAGCATCCGTTTTTAGACTCGTCAGTATGTCTTCGCTCTGGTGGGTGCCGTCTCTCGTCGTTTTCGGCACGACGGCGCTGATCGTCGTTGGCATCGTGGTGGCCGTCAGGGCACGTCGACGCACAGCGATCGCATCGGGACGCATCGCCGACCCACGACCCGAATCGATCGAGCAGCTCGAAGTGCGCGCGGGGCAGGCGCTCGTGCAGGCGGACGAGGCGGTAAGACGTGGTGCCGAAGAGCACGCGTTCGCGCTCGCGCAGTTTGGCCCGGCGACCACGGCGGCCTTCACGGCGGCACTCGAAAGCGCTCGCGCGCGGCTGAGCGACGCGTTCGAGCTGCGGCAGCGGCTGAGCGACGTGACCCCAGACACCGATGCCGACCGGCGATCGTGGTCCGAGCGCATCCTTGAGGCGTGCACCGAGATCGAGACGCAGCTCGAGCAACAGACGACGGCGTTCATCAACAAGCGCTCACAGGAGCGCAACGCCCCCGACCGCCTCGCCGCCCTGCGAACGATGCGCGCGCAGATCGACGAGCGAATTCCGGATGCCGAAGCACGGCTCGCCCGCCTGACGAAACTGTACGCCGCGCGGGCATTTGCCGATCAGCGCGATGCCGTCTCGACGGTGCGCGCGCAGCTTACCGTCGCGGCCGACGAGATCGAACGAGCGGATGCCGCAGCCCGAACGGCCGAACCCGCAGTACCGTCGCTGGAGAAGGCGGAGAGTGCCTGCACGGAAGCAGCGGCCGCCCTCGACGCACTGACGCGCACCGAAGAGCGCCTCGCCGCTGCTGATGCGGAGCAGCGATCAGCGATCGCCGAGGCAGAGAGTGCGCTGGGTCATGCCGCCGAGTTGCGCGATGCAAGCGACTTGCCCGAGGCGGCCGAGCGCATTTCTGCCGGTATCACCGAGCTGCGCGCCGTACTCGATGCCGTAGCAGCGGCGACCGGACCGCAGGCGCCGCTGCGCACCATCGACACCGTTCGCTCGGCGCAGGCGAGCCTCGATGACGCGCTCGCGTCCGCCCGCAGCGCTCAGCAGCGCATCGACAACGCGCGCGAGGCCCTGGGCGGGGCTCTCTTCTCGGCAGGCAGCCACCTCGACACGGCGCGCGAGTTCATCTCGGCGAATCGCGGTCGCGTCGGTGCCGATGCCCGCACACGCCTGGCCGAAGCCGAGCGGCAGCTGGCACTGGCCGACGCAGCGGCAGACCCGGTCGAGGCCGTCGACATCGCCAGGCGAGCAGCCCGCTTGGCGCAGGACGCCGGCGATCTCGCGCACTACGACGCGGGCCCGCGCACGGCTCCGGTGAAGCGCGCCTGAGCGACCGCATCCTCGTTCAATGTGCCGCAGCCCAGTGCGGGCTCTGAATCAGACCGATCAGGTTGCCGAACGGGTCGACGACCGAGGCCGTCCACCACTCTTCGCTTCTCTGCATGACGGGGTCGAACTCGCGGGCACCGACAGCGATGAGCTCATTGAATGATGCCTGAACGTCGTCGACGTGAAGGTAGACGAGCGTTCCGCCCGGCTGCGAGGAAACGGGGCGAAAAACGGCATCCATGACGGCGAATTCGTCATCGTCGTCGCCAAAGCGCCATTCGGCGTACTGCGGCTTCCCCGTCTCCGGCCGCACGAAGTACGGTGCCTCGTCGAAGACACCGGAGTACCACTTGATCGCTCCAGCCACATCGGTGGAGACGACGTTCACATTGGCAATTCCTCGAAACATGATCCATTTCCCTTCTGTCCGGCGACGTTCCCGGCATCTGTTTCCATCATTTCGGCTAAAGTGCTCACCTTTTGAGCACTTTAAATGTCATTCTTGAGAACATGAGAGCAGACAGACTGATCCGCGTTCTCTTCGTGCTGCAATCGCGCGAATCGGTGACCGCCGCTCAACTTGCCGCCGAACTCGAGACCTCCGTCGCAACGGCGAGGCGTGACCTCGAGGCGCTCTCGATGTCGGGCGTTCCCGTCTATCCGCAACCAGGACGCGGTGGAGGCTGGCGGCTGCTCGGGGGCGCCCGCACAAATCTCACCGGGCTCACGGAACCGGAGTCGACAGCGCTCTTTGCGCTCCTCGGCGGGGCACGTGGCGCAGCGACCGAGGCGGCATCGGCGGTTCAGAAGCTTCTCGCGGCACTACCCGCACCGTTCAGACACAGCGCCGAGAGAGCAATCGGTTCCACGCTCGCCGACGGCGCCGCGTGGGGCGATGCCCCGCGATCCGCGCCGCGGGAGCTGCACACGCTTCAGCAGGCCATCTCGCACGGTAGGGCGATCCAGCTCTCATACCGAACGCACTCTGGTATCGCCGTGACGCCGCTGGGCGTCGCAGCGCGCGGCGGGCACTGGTACCTGCTCGCCGACCCAGGCGACGGTCCGCGCATGTACCGCGTCGACCGCATCCGCGGTGTGTCGATTCTCGACAAGGAGGCATCACCGCCCTCGGATTTCGATCTGAGCAGCGCGTGGGCCGATGCCGTCGCTGAAGTCGAGTCTCTGCGCGGCTCTACCGCAGCAGAGGTGATCGTCGAGAAGTACGCTGTCTCGGCGTTCGTCAGCCGGTTCGGCAGGCAGGCGAGTATTCAGGATGCTGTCGGCGACGGCCGCATGCGCATCGAAGCACGTGCCCAGAGTGCCGAAGCACTCGCGGAGCAGCTTGCTGGGTGGTCAGCAGCGATTGACGTAGTCGGCCCGCCCGAGGTGCACAGCGCCCTCGCCGAACTAGGACGCAAGCTCGTCGAACGCTATGAATAGGCATCACGTTTATGCTCGAATCTGAGTTGCGGGCCTCAACCGGCTACACTTCCTGCGGAGACTTCCGCCACGACAAGGACGACGCAGCCGCATGACGATCGACAAGAAGCAACTCGCCTCTCTCACGAAGAAGGAGCGGCGCGAGCTGCAGCGAGAGATGGCCCGCATCAAGCGCGAGGCCGATCGCAAGCGGCGCAAACGGCGCAAGGCGCTGGGCATCTCAGGCCTCGTGCTGCTTGTCGTCGCGATCATCGCTGCCGTCGGGCTTGTGGTCTGGACGCAACTGCGCCTGGCAAACGAGGGCCCGCAGAATATGGCGAGCGACGGCATCGTGTTTACGGGTGACGGAAAGGCGATTACCGCCGCTCCGACCGAAGCGCACGCGTGGCTTGAGCCCGCGGCATCCGCTCCCACGCCCGAAAAGGGCATCGTTCCCATCACGATTTACGTCGACTACGGAAGCAAAGATGCCGCTGCGTTCTTCGCGACGAACGGTGAGCAGATTCAGCAGTGGGTGACCTACGGTTTCGTGCAGCTTGAGGTGAAGCCGATCGCCCTCGATCAGTACGACAATGCAACAGAGAACTACTCAACCCTCGCGGCCAACGCAGCGGCCTGCGTCGCAAACTTCGCGCCGACGAACTTCCTCGCCGTCAACACCGCGCTTCTCGATGCAAACCCGAACGTCACCGACACTCCCATCGACAAGGCGGGCGTATCGAAGGCTGTATCAACAGCGCTGGGCGGCGAGAACACCGACATCTCGACGTGCATCGAGAACGATCGCTATGCCAACTGGGTGGCGACGGTGAGCGAGACCGCTGCGAACGGACCGCTGCAGGGAACCGACGTGAAGAAGGTTGCGCACTCGCCGCTCGTGCTGGTGCAGGGCGAGAAGTTCACGGGCAAGATTGACGAGTCCACCGATCTGCTTTCGTTTATCTCGCAGGTGCTCGCTGCAGCCGAGAAGGAGGCCCAGGACTCGAAGGATTCGACGGCGACGCCGGCTCCGACGCCATCCGGAACCTCGACAGAGAAGGCGAAGTAGCCGCGGCATCCGTCTCGTCTTTCAGCGCCCACACATGTGAGGCATACCCACCTGGCGTATTGTTGCACTGACAACATCCCCGCCCCCGACCAGGATGAGCCGTGAGCAAAAAGCCCAGCAATGCCCCATCGCCCGGAGCGTCGAAGAAGCAGCGCCAGCAGCACATTCGCGAACTTGCCCGCCAAGAACGCGAACGTCACGAGAAGCGCGAACGGCGTGTGCGCTGGGCGTGGCAGGGCGGCATCGGCCTCGTCATTCTCGCGGTTGTTGCCATTGTCGTCGTGGTCATTGTCACCTCGATGAAACCGGCAACGGCGGCGGCAGGGCCGAAGAACATGATCAGCGACGGCATCCTGTTCACCTCTGAAGGCGGGCAACCCACACCGGTCGAAACGCCGGCAATGGAGGAAGGTGCCTCGCCGACGCCGACGGACTACTCACAGTACTCGGATGCCGCGAACGTTGTCGTCTACCTCGACTACATGTGCCCCTACTGCGGCCAGTTCGAACAGGCTAACGGGGAGATGCTCAACCAGCTGACGGCGTCGGGCGACATCACGCTCGAAATTCACCCAATTGCATTCCTCAACAACCTATCTCAGGGAACCGAATACTCCACTCGCTCGGCCAACGCCATGGCGGCCGTTGCCAACTACCAGCCCGAGGCGTTCCTTGACGCGAACACAGCCCTCTTCGCGAACCAGCCGGCCGAGAACTCCGAAGGCCTCACTGATGACGAGATCTGGTCGACTCTGCAGTCGGCCGGCGTGACGGACGAGAACGTCAAGAAGGCCATGGACAACGAGGAATTCTCGAAGTGGGTCGGTGAGGTCACGGACCGTGCCATGGACGAGAACCTCCCGTATCTCGACGAGCCTGCACCGTTGAGCGGAACGCCCACGGTCATCATCAACGGAGCTCTCTATGAGGGCAGCATCACCGACACCGGCGCGCTGGCACAGGCGATTCAGCAGGCCGCGAGCGGCACGGGCAGCGACTCCGGCGGCGACGCTCCGGCAACAGAGGAGCCCTCGACCGAGAAGTAGGCTGCACCCCGTCACGAACCCGGGGAGACTCCGCTTTGGCGGCGTAAACTCGAATTATGGCTGTGCGGATCAAGCGTGTGTACGACGATGCCGAGAAGGCGGATGGTTTTCGCGTGCTTGTCGACCGCCTGTGGCCCCGCGGCGTCAAGAAAGAGGCAGCCGAGCTCGACGAGTGGCTGAAGAACGTCGCGCCGAGCCCCGACTTGCGCACGTGGTGGAATCACGACCCGGAGCGCATGGGTGAGTTCGCGAAGCGCTACCGCAGCGAGCTCGACGACAACGATGAGATCGACGAGCTACGCGAAATCGTGTCGAAGAACTCGACTGTGACATTGGTCTATGCGGCGAAAGATCCGAAGATCAACCACGCGCGCATCCTGCGCGACTATCTCGACGACTGAGAGCTCGCGACGCGGGTCTCGCTCTGGCGTCAGCATATATTCCTGCTATTAGTCTCCCAGTATGTATATACTCGTGCATACCGAGTACGCATTACGGGAGATCACATGAGTGTGAAGCACAGCCTGCTGGCCATCCTCGACCAAGGGCCCGCCTACGGATACCAGTTGAAGGCCGAGTTCGATCGACGAACAGGCTCGACGTGGCCGCTCAACGTCGGCCAGACGTACTCCACGCTCGAGCGCCTCGAGCGCGACGGCTTCGTGGTCAAGGGCGAAACGGATGCCGAGGGGCACCAGTTCTACGAGATCACGGATGCCGGCCACGCCGAGGTCACGGGGTGGCTCAGCTCTCCCGTCGAGCGCGGCCGCGTCACGCGCGACGAGCTCGCCATCAAGCTGGCGCTGGCGGCAACGCTGCCCGGCGTGAACATCGCCGAGGTCGTGCAGGTGCAGCGTCACGCGTCGCTCGCGAACCTGCAGGCGCTCACTCGCACCAAGTACGCGGGCAGCGACCCGTCCGGGCCCGAAGAGCTCGCGTGGCAGCTCGTCGTCGACAACCTGATCTTCCAGGCCGAGGCGGAGGTGCGCTGGCTCGATCACGTGGAGTCACGTCTGCGTCGCTTCGGCGATCGTGTGTTGCCGGTTCAGGATGCCGCTGACCTGCCGCGCCGCGGTCGGCCGACAGCATCCACCGACGCTGTCGACGCCGCCCTGGCAAACGGAGCCACGCGATGAGCGCCGAACTGCTGCGACTCGATGGTGTCTCGCAGCATTACGGAAAGGGCGCAACGTCAGTGACGGCGCTGTCGGGCATCGACCTCACCGTGCACGCGGGCGAACTCGTCGCCGTCATGGGAGCTTCCGGCTCAGGAAAGTCGACGCTCCTCGCGGCTGCGGGCGGGCTCACGACTCCCACGAGTGGCGAGGTGATCGTCGAGGGGATCTACCTCAGCGAGGCGAAGCCGACAGAAGTCGCGCGCCTGCGCCGACGCACACTCGGGTTCGTGTTTCAGGACTTCAATCTCATTCCCACGCTGTCTGCGCGCGAGAACGTCTCGCTGCCGCTCGAACTCGACGGGTGGAAAACCCGCAGAGCACGCGCTGCAGCGAACGATGCGCTCGCGAGCGTCGAGCTGACCGACCGTGCCGATCACTTTCCCGACGACCTGTCGGGCGGCCAGCAGCAGCGCGTCGCGATCGCTCGCGCTGTCGTCGGGCCACGCTCGCTGATCCTCGCGGACGAGCCGACGGGCGCGCTCGACTCCGAGACCGGCGACGTGGTGCTGCGAATGCTGCGCAACCGCGTTGACGCGGGAGCCGGCGGCATCCTCGTCACGCACGATGCTCGCCACGCCGCGTGGGCCGATCGCATCGTGTTTCTGCGTGATGGCCGGGTCGTGGATGAATCGAGCGTCGCGCCCATCGAATCCCTGCTCTCTGGCACCGCTGAGCGATGAACCGGCACGGCAACCGAGCGGGAGGCACCACGAAGCCGCGCTACCAGCGTGGTGCGCCCGATCGCGAAGAGTCCCGCTGGCGGCGATCGCTGGCCGAATGGCGTCTGGCGCTGCGCATCGCCCGCCGTTCGGTGTGGCGCTCGCGGGGCACGAGCATCATCGTCGCGCTCATGGTGCTGTTGCCGGTCGCTGGATTCTCTGCAGCGGCGATCATCGGGCAAAGCACATTCCCCACTCCAGACGAAAAGATCGCGGCCGCGCTCGGCCAGAACGAAGCGAAGCTCCTCGCGAGTATCGGCACGCACTCCGGGATGGTGCAAGACCCTTACGATCCGACCCACCTCCAGACTCCCGACAACGCTGCGCCCGCCGCAGACGGGGGAGAGCGCCTCGACGAAGCTGGCGTTCGTGCGCTTTTCCCCGGCGCCGATATGACAGTGCTGTCTTCCGCTATCGTCACGACGACGACTGCAGAGGGCATCGGCCAGCTCCAGGTAACTGTTGGGAACCTGTGGGGAGAGGACTTCGCCGGTCGCACGAGCATTCTCGCCGGCAGTGCTCCATCCGAGCCGGGCGACGTGCTCGTCAGCGCTGCTGCGCTCAAACGCCTCGGGGCGAGCATCGGCGACGCCATCACCGTCACAAAGCCCGCGACGACGCTGACGATCACGGGAGTGCTGAGTGACGCCATGAGCGCGGATTCCGAGGAGTGGATCTACGCCCCCGAAGGCTCGTTTGGAGACGACCTGCAGGTCTGGAACCGCACGTATTACCTTCCCGACACCGTCATCACCCTCGACGAGTTCGCCGACCTCAATGACGCTGGCGTCACTGTGCTGTCCCGCACAGTACTCGAGAATGCCAGCGTCATCAACCTGGCACTGAGCGGCGGATTCTGGTCGACGTACGGCATCCTGCTCATGCTTGCCGCGGCGTTTGCGGCCTTCGAGATCGTGCTGCTCGCAGGAGCGGCATTCGCGGTGGGTGCCCGCAAGCAGCAGCGCGCACTCGCGACGCTGGCGAGTGTCGGCGGCGAACGACGAATGCTGTACCGCGTTGTGACCAGCCAGGGCCTCGTTCTAGGGCTCCTTGGCGGAATCGTCGGTGTCGCGATCGGCATCCCCATCGCCGCCATATACATGCGTGCAACGGCAGATGGAAGTGCGACACAGTACTGGGGCTTCCATGCCGAGCCGCTCACGCTCGCGGCCATCGCACTGATCGCCATGCTCGTTGGGCTCGCCTCCGCGGTCGTCCCGGCGCGGGCCGCAGTGAAGTTCGATGTTCTCGCTGCTCTGCGCGGCAGCCGCGCGCCCGCAGAACCATCAGCACGGTCAACTCGGTGGGGCATCGGCTATCTCGTCGTCGGGACGGCGCTGACCCTGGTCGGCGCCTTCTCGCTGCGTGCACTCGCCTGGAGTAACACCGGGCAGCAGAGCGTTCCGGGGATGCTCGCGGTGGCAGCGCTCATCGTCGGACCGATCGTCCTTCAGGTCGGCATGATTATGTGTGGCGGTGTCATACTGCGCGCTATGGCCCATGTCTTCTCTCGCTTCGGGCTGGGGGCGCGTCTTGCCGCTCGCGACAGTGCGGCGCACCGCGCCCGATCTGTTCCGGCCTTTGCGGCGATCATGGTGACGGCGTTCATCGCGGTAATCGTCATCAACGTCTCCGTAACGTCGAGCGCTGCGAGTGACAAGCATTACTGGTATCAAACAGCACCGGGCCAAGCGCAGGTCTTGATGCCCAAGGACGACGCAGGTGCCCCCGCGGCAACTGTCGATGAAATCACGGGCATCGTTGAGGAGGAGCTCGACACCGTCGCCGTGGGAACCATCTACGCTCCCCTGTCGCGATGGGACAGCGAGACGGGCACTCAAACAGACGGCGCCGTTGTCGTCGCAGAGGCGTTGCCCGAGAATCTCTGCCCGCTGCTACCAGCCTCCGCCGACTACGACCAGAGCATCGCCAACCTCACAGGAGCTAAATATCAAGAAGCTGTTCGCACGCTGCGCGATACTGATTGGCGATGCGACGAGGCACAGACCTCTCGCGTGACCAGCGCCCAGAAGGTTGTCGTGACGGATTCTGCCGGCCTCTCTCTCGTGCTCGGTCATACTGCGCCGGGCGATGTGCTGAGCTCCTTCGAAAGCGGATCCGCCGTTGCTCTCTCGCCCGTCTACGTGAATGACGGTCAATCCGTGTTGCAGTGGTGGGCGCCAGATTCCGACTGGGACAACCCCGACTCCGGCGACGAACCAGTGACCACACAGACGATCAGCGCAGTGAAAGCAGAGCCCGAGGTCGATTTGCCGAGCACTCCCCTGGTTATCTCGGGGACAACGGCCGAGCAACTCGGCATCGATGTCGAGCCGAGCTATTTCATCGCCAACCCTGCCGAGCAATTCGCACAGGGCGAGATCGACGCGCTGAACGCACGACTCGAGCCCATCATGGGCAGCGCCCGTGTTGAGCAGGGCCCCGAGCCCACCTGGCTCTACGTCATTCTCGCCACGCTGCTCGTGGCTGGCGTCCTGTTCGTGGGAGCCAGTGCCGTGGCAATCGGACTCTCCCGCGCCGATGGCCGTGATGACGACGCGACGCTCGCTGCCGTTGGGGCAACACGCTCGCTGCGTCGCACGTTCGCGTTCTGGCAAGCGATCGTCCTCGTCGGGCTCGGCACAGTCACAGGCACCCTAGCGGGTCTCATCACGACATATGGCATTTCGCTCGCCGACACCACAGGCAACGTCGGGTTTGATCCGCCCTGGGTCGCCATCGCCGCACTGGTGATTGGTATTCCCCTTCTCATTGCGATCGGCAGCTGGCTCGTCGCATCGAAACCCGTGACCCTCGTGCGCCGCGCGGCGATCGGCTGAGATCGGCCAATCTCGTGGGCAGTCGACGGCGTTCCTGACGGGAGCAAGCGGCGGCGCGCGATTACCACGATGCAATGCGTCAGGCTACGATTCGAAGTACCCGAATCGTCAAGGATGTCGATGCCCAGCCCGTCTCGCGCCACCCCGCGCACTCCCCCAGCCCGTTCGAAGCCTCCCGCGCTCGGCGGCCGCACGTGGTTTGCGCTCGTCATCGCGATGCTTGTGGCGTTGAGCGCCATCACGGCGACGCTTGCAACGATGCTCATCGGAGCAGCATCCGATCGCGCCCGCCGCAGGCGCCCCTTCATCGCGTTCGGCTACGTGCTCTGGGGACTCTCGACAGCGGCCTTCGGATTCGTGCAGCCGGATGCCGCGCCGGGCGCCCAGCCCGCGGCGAACGCGGTCGTTCTCGCCATCATCGCGATCGTTGTGCTCGACTGCATCATGTCCTTCTTCGGCTCGGGCGCCAACGATGCAGCGTTCAACGCGTGGGTCACCGAGGCTACGGTTCCCACGAACCGGGGCCGCGTCGACGGCGTGCTGGCGATCATGCCGCTCATGGCCATGCTGCTAATCTTCGGCGCGCTCGACCCGCTCACGCAGGCCGGCGAATGGAAGCTGTTCTTCGGCATCATCGGGCTGCTCACCGCTGCGATCGGCATCGTCTCCTGGTTTCTCGTGCGCGACTCCGACAGCATCCAGACCACGACCGACGGCTATTTCGCCGCGACGCTGCACGGGCTGCGCCCCAGCACCGTTCGAGCAAACCCGGGCCTCTATCTCACACTCATCGCGTGGGCGATCATCGGCACGTCGACGCAGGTCTTCATTCCGTACCTCATCATCTATCTGCAGCGCTTCCTGCACATCGACGGCTACGCGCTCATTCTCGGCAGCGTCCTGACGCTCGCCGCGGTGATCAGCGTACTCGGCGGCCGCGTGATCGACCGCGTCGGCAAGCGACGGGCGATCGTTCCGGGCACGGCACTCATGATCGTGGGGCTCGTCGGCATGTTCGTCGTGCGCGACATGGTGCCCATCATCGTGTTCGGCACCTTCATGATGGGCGGTTTCATGGTAACCGTCGCGGCGATTTCGGCGACGGTGCGCGACCACACGCCCGCCGACCGCGTCGGCATGATTCAGGGACTGCGCATGATCTCGGCGATCCTCATCCCCATGGTCGCCGGCCCGTTCATCGGCGCCGCCGTCATCACCGGCGCCAACGAGACATACCTCGACCTCGGCGTCGTCAAGCAGGTGCCGACGCCGTGGATCTTCGTCGCCGCGGCTATCGTTGCCGTCTTCGTCGTGATTCCGGTTGCTCTGCTGAAGCACCGGGAGCCGAATTCAGATGCCCGCGATTCAGAAACGGCAGATGCATGAGCCTTCTCACCCCCTGGGGCGAAGCCCTCGACGCAGACAGCCCGTTGCCCGAGTACCCGCGGCCGCAGCTGGTTCGCAACAGCTACGTGAATCTCAACGGCCGGTGGCAGCACGCGTTCACGTGTGCGCAGACGACGACGCAATCGGCGGGTCAGGATGCTGCAGCGGCAACCGGCCCGCTCACCGTCGCCGACCCGGCACACCCGCCCGCGACGTGGGACGGCGAGATCATCGTGCCGTTCTCCCCCGAGACGCCGCTGTCTGGGGTCGAGCGGATGCTGCAGCCAGACGAGCTGCTCTGGTATCGCCGCACCGTCACGCTGCCCAAGGGCTTCGTCGGCGAGCGCGTGCTGCTGCATTTCGGCGCCGTCGACCAGTCGTGCGAGGTGGCCGTGAACGGTGTGCGGGTCGGCGGGCACACGGGCGGATTTCTGCCGTTCGCGCTCGACATCACCGAGGCGCTGGCTGCCCGCGAGGCGGATGCGGGCGACAGCGCAGTCGAGCACGAGATCGTCGTGGCGGTGCGTGACGTCACTGATTCATCGTGGCTCTCGCGCGGCAAGCAGGCGCGCAAGCGCGGTGGCATCTGGTATTCGCCCCAGTCGGGAATCTGGCAGACGGTGTGGCTCGAGTCACTGCCGAACCTCGCCGTCGACGGCCTCGAACTGACGCCTCGCCTCGACGAACGCGCTGTCGACGTGCGCGTCCGCTGCGATGGCGTTGCGCAGTCGGGCGGGCCCGGGGCCGCGAACACCGCCGCCGTGACCGTCCGTTCAGGCGGCGACGTCGTCGCGGCAGCATCCATCACCCCCAATGAGACAACCCGCATCGCGTTCGCAGACGACCACGAGGTGCAGCCCTGGTCGCCCGAGCACCCGTTTCTCTATGACGTGGAGGTGACGCTCGGCGACGACCGCGTCACCAGCTACGTGGGAATGCGCTCCTTCGGTGTGGGGCCAGACGCCCACGGCACACCGCGGATGCTGCTGAACGGCAGACCGTACTTTCACGCCGGGCTGCTCGACCAGGGCTACTGGTCTGACGGTTGGCTCACTGCGCCGAGCGACGCCGCCCTTGAATACGACGTGCAGCTGGCCAGAGACCTCGGCTTCACCATGCTGCGCAAGCACATCAAGATCGAGCCGCTGCGCTGGTACTACCACTGCGACCGCCTCGGAATGCTCGTGTGGCAAGACATGGTGAACGGCGGCACAACGTACAACCCGCTCATTATCACCGTGCCGGCGGTGGGCACAGGGCCCGTCAGCGATCATCGTTACAAAGCATTTGGGCGAGCGGATGCTGCTGGGCGCGCGAGCTACCGTGACGAGCTTCGCGCCACCGTCGAGCACCTGCGCAGCGTCGTGAGCCTTGCGCTCTGGGTGCCGTTCAACGAGGCGTGGGGGCAGTTCGATGCCCTGCAGATCGAGAAGGAGCTGCGCGCGCTCGACGACACGCGACCGATCGATCATGCGAGCGGCTGGCACGACCAGGGCGGCGGAGACCTCAAGAGCCTTCACGTGTACTTCCGCGCCTTCCGCGTGAAGAACGCCTGGCGCGACGACGGCCGTGTTCTCGCGCTCACCGAGTACGGCGGGTACAGTCATCGCGTCGAGGGACACTGCGTCACCAACCGCGAGTTCGGCTACCGAAAATACACCACGGATGCCGAGCTCGACGCGGCGTTCGCGGCGTTGCACGACGAGCAGATCGTCCCCGCCGTCGCGCGCGGCCTCGCAGCATCCGTGTATACCCAGCTGAGCGACGTCGAAGACGAGGTGAACGGCATGGTGACCTACGACCGCCGCGTCGTGAAGATCGCGGCCGACACCGTGCGGCGAGCCAACCTGCAGCTCACCGCGGGCAACTCCACTGCGACGAAGGGCGAAACCTCGTGACCCACAAACCCCAGAGCACCGAACGCGAGATCACGCAGCGCACAGCACTGACCGATGCCCGCGGCCGTCTCAACCCCGACGCCGTCGGATGGATGCGCCGGCCCTTTGTCGACACCAGCGGCATCGACGGCAGACGTGTCTGGGGTCGCAACAAGCGCTGGGAGTACTGGTGCGTCATGACGCCGACGCACATCATGGCGGCAACGGTGTCGTCAATCGACTACGCCGGCGTGCACGAGGTGTGGGTGTTCGACCGCGAAACCGAGGAGTCAATCGGCCACGGCGCAACAGTTCCTCTCGCGCGCGGCGCAGTGTTGCCCGCGAGCCTCGGCGACGGGCCGGCAAGCGCAAGCACCCGCGACATGAGCATCGAGATCGCTGACGTGGATGCTGGCGCCACACGGCTGCGCGCCCGGGCACCGCGCGTGCGGTTCGACGTCGCCGCCGAGACTCCTCCTGGGCACGAGAGCCTCGGCGTCGTTGTGCCCTGGAGCGAGTCGCGCTTTCAGTACACGGTGAAAGACATCGCCAGACCGGCATCCGGCACCCTCTGGATTGACGACGTGGAATACGCCGTTCCTGCAGACCGCTCGTGGGCGGTGCTCGACCATGGCCGCGGACGCTGGCCCTATAACGTGCGCTGGAACTGGGGCGCAGGCTCGGGCACGAGCGGTGACCACGTCATCGGCATTCAGCTCGGCGGGCAATGGACCGTTGGCACGGGATCGACAGAGAACGCCTTCGTGCTCGACGGACGGCTGCACAAGATCGGCGAGGAGTTGCGCTGGCAGTACGACACCGCGAACTACCTTGAGCCGTGGCGCATCACGGGCGACGACATCGACCTCACGTTCGAGCCCTTCTACGACAAGGTGACGCGCACCAACCTCGGCGTTCTGCAGTCGCACACCGACCAGTGTTTCGGCGCCTACTCGGGCTGGTTTCGCGACGCCGATGGCGTCGCGACAGAGTTCACCGGCATCGAGGGCTGGGCCGAAGACGTGCACAACCGCTGGTGACCGGGGTTCCGGTGATCTGACAGCGAGTGGTCATGTGCGCGTGCCGATGACCACCGTTGTTTCGCGCTCGTCGTCGTACACGGTGCGCCCACGCAGGTTCGCCGCGGCGAGCGCTGCGAGCGCAGCATCCGCCTGCTCGTCGCTGATTTCACTGAGGATGCTGCCGCCCGCTGCGAGCCAAGCGGGCGCCGCAGCGACAAGGCGACGAAAGACGTTGAGGCCATCTGCTCCGCCATCGTGCGTGACTGCCGGTTCGCGCTCGCGCGCCTCGGCGGGCATCAGCCGCAGTTCAGCGCTCGGCACATACGGCACGTTGGCGACAATCACGTCGATGCGGCCACGCAGGTCGGCCGGCAACGCGTCGACGAGGTCGCCCTCGTGCACGGCACCGAACCCCGCCAGGTTCTCGCGAGCGCAGGTCACGGCGACATGCTCGCTGTCTGCGGCGTGGAGTTCGATTCCCGGATGCCGCTCGGCGATCACGCTGCCCAGCGCGCCCGAGCCACAGCACATGTCCACGACGATACTGCCCTGCGCGCACAGCCGCGCGGCCTGGTCGACGAGCGCTGCGGTGCGCTGACGCGGAATGAACACGTTGGGCGCCACAGCGATGCGCAAGCCGCAGAACTCCGCCCAGCCGACGATGTGCTCGGGTGCCTCGCCGTCGAGACGCCGCCGCACCATCAACTCCAGATCGCGCGCATCGCGTGCTGCCTCGAAAAACAGCGCTGCCTCTTCCTCGGCAAAGACGCTTCCCGACTCTCGCAGACGCACCGCGAGCTTCTCGACGTCGCTCACCGCAGCATCATCCCCATGATCATTCCGCCGACGAGCACGACGAACGTGCCGATCAGCCACGGCATCACGTTCACCTTCTGCATGCGCACGCCCTGCGGGGCGACGCTGCCATCGAGCGTGCGGTCATCGCTGTAGCGGCCCGCCCGGCGCGCCATGTCGGCTGCGACGCGCTGCAGAAGCCGGTTGATCACTGCCCACTCCTGCTCGCTGCCAAGGGCGAGACCGAGCGGCTTGTAGAAGAGCATGCGGTCGTCGATGATCTCCACATCGAATGCCGAACCCGAGTCGATGAGATCGACCATGAGATCGGGCGTCAGCAGGTAGCGGATGTCTGCGTTGTACCCAACGGGGCAGAGGAGCCTGAAGTGCTTCGGAAAGTCGCCCTCGAGTTGAATCGCGCCACTCTTGTAGGGGTTGGGAAACACCTGCCCGTTGAGGCCGTTGTTCGTTCGCGAATCGAGGATGGTGTGTGGAAATCGACGCTCGAGCTGCACCGAGATGAAGCCCCAGCGGTGATCGATCGCACCACCGCGACTCGTGTCCTGCTTGTAGGCCAGATTGCCGATGACGATCTGAGGCCCGGCACGTGTGGCGATCACATCGTAGATGCGATCGCTCATGCCGAGGAGAAGCCCCGCAGCTCCAGGGCGCGTGTCAGCCATCTCCGTGTACGCGCTGTCGTTTGCATCGGCGAGCCTCGAGAGCAGCAACCGCTCGCGCCAGAGTCGTCGTCCCCACCGCGGAAAGCGCACCCGTCCGACAATGAGCACAGTACCGAGCGCCATAAAGAGTGCGAAGACGGCAAGGCCGATCGTGACGCCCGTCACCCCGTCAAAGCTAAATCCCACGATCGAGAACAGCACAGTTGCGAGAGTGAACGGCACAATCAGCAGCGAGGTGCAGCCACCGCGAAAACTCGGGGCTGCCGCGTCGGTGCGGGACACACCGCGGGCGATCGCCTCACGACGGAACGCGCCGAGCTCGGCGCGGCTCGGCCGGTACCTGAGCCATGATGTGTCGAAACGGCGCATCAATGCTGCTCTGCCGTCACCCGGTCGAGAAAGTCGAGGGTCTTGTCGAAGGCGATTCTGGCATCTTTCAGGTCAAGATGAAACTGGTATTCGTGGGGAAGCGCCGGTTTGTGGTCTGCTTCGTAGAACAGCTCGGTCACCTCAACGCCTTCGTCGCGCAGCGTCTGCGACATGGGGAGCGACTGAATCCAGGTGAGAGCATCGCCGTTTCCACCCGAGATGAAGGTTTCTGGGAAGTCTTCCGTCACCCAGTTCTGCGTCGACATGAGAGAGCCGGAGGCCAGCTGTGACCACGCCTTCGTGCCGGTGTACGCCCAGAGCGCTGTCTTCAGCCCCCACGATTCGATGCCGGTGAGCTCAGCCATGGCATCGAGGTCATACACGCCGCAGTACAGAATCACGGCATCAAGCTGGTCAGGAGAGAGCGCCGACTCAATACCGGTGAAGTGAGCATAGTGCGGGTTGGTGACCAAAACAGCGAGCTGGCTGGCAAGCTGTGATCCCGCAGAGTCTCCGGCAAGGATGATCTGGTCTGGGTCAATGCCGAGTTCATCGGCGTGGTCATCGATGTACTCGAGTGCCGTGTTGAGCTGCTCAAATGCCGTGGGATACGTGGCTTCGGGGCCGAGTGTGTAGCCGATGCCGATTGCCGCATAGCCCTCGTTTGCGATCATCTCCAGGTACGGTGCGACATTGTCTTTGCTGCCCGACACCCAGGCTCCTCCGTGCACCCAGACAACGACGGGGAGCGGCTCAGAAGCCGATGCCGGGCGGAACACATCGAGTTGCGTGTCTTCACTGCCCGTGGCGTATGGGATGTTCCGTTCTGATTCGATGTCGAGCTTGGGCTGGTGTCGCTCCATCTCGGCAACCGTCGCGGCGCCCCCGTCTTCAAACACCCCACGAATCAGCATTGTCGACGGCCACGGGCTCGCGCTCGACACAAGCGCGATGAGTGCGAGAACGACGCCACAGCCGAGCAGAAGCTGGCGCCAGAGGAAGTGCGAGCGCGAGGGTTTCTGAAAGGAAGTCACCTCGCGAGCCTATCGATGAACCGCGACTCGCCACGAGAACCTCGGCGTCAACGCACGAGTGTCGGCCTGCCCCTTACCCTAAACATGGCTGTGGGGCAGGAGAACTCTCCTGCCCCACAGCATCCAGATTGCTTATTCGACGCCGATCAGGCTTCGGGTGATGATGCCTCGGCCGGTGCCTTGTAGCCGGGCAGCGCGATCTCTGAGGTGCGGCTGAACTCCTGAGTGATCGCGTCGTTCTCTTTGAACGTGAGCAGGCTGACGACGACGGCCACAACGAGGTTCGCGATGAATCCCGGAATGATCTCGTAGGTCTGTGCGACCCACGACTCTGCCCCGAACATCGTCGCTCCGAACTGTCCCCACACGTAGGCGACGACGGCACCGGTGATGAGCCCGGAGAGGGCACCCCAGTTACTGAGCTTCTTCCAGAAGAGAGCAAGCAGAATGATCGGCCCGAATGCGGAACCGAAGCCTGCCCAGGCAAACCCGACCAAGTCGAGGATGCTTTGAGACGGGTTGAGTGCGAGAATCACCGCGATGATCGCGACGATCAGAACACCAACGCGACCGAATGCCACATAGGTCTTGTCTTTGATGCGATCAACGCCGCCCGTCTTCTCTGCAATCATCTTGTAGAGGTCTTCCACGAGAGCAGATGACGTGACGACAAGCTGAGACGAAATCGTCGACATGATTGCTGCGAGCACTGCTGCGAGCACCAGACCAGCGATGAACGGGTGGAATAGAATCTGCGCGAGGTCGAGGAACACTGTCTCGCCCGATTCTGCGTCGGTCGGCTGACCGCCCGTGTTTGCGAAGTACGAGATGCCGATCAGCGCCGTCGCAATCGATCCGAGCACGGTCAGAATCATCCAGCCGATTCCGATCCGGCGCCCCGCCGTGGCGTCCTGCGGGGACTTCAGCGCCATAAACCGCACAATGATGTGCGGTTGCCCGAAGTACCCAAGCCCCCACGCAGCAGCAGAGATGATCCCCAGCGCAGCTCCACCCGGAACGAGGTTCAGAAGGTTCGGATCGAGGTCGTTGATCGTGGTGACGACCGTCGATGGGCCGCCCGCGTTGACCACGGCAACGATCGGAACGGCGATCAGCGCCGCCAGCATCAGCAGACCCTGAGCGACGTCGGTGAGCGTGGCACCGAGGAATCCGCCAAAGAGGGTGTAGATCATGGTGATCGCGGCGACGAGGAGCATTCCCCACACGTAGTTGATGCCGAAGCTCGATTCGAAGAACTTGCCCGCTGCCACCATGCCGCTCGACACGTAGAACGTGAAGAAGACCAGGATGATGATGCCGCAGACGATGCGCAACGCACGCGACTTGTCACGCAGTCGGTGCTCGAGAAAGCTCGGAATCGTGATCGAGTTGCCGGCAACCTCGGTGTACGCACGCAACCGCGGCGCGACGAACTTCCAGTTGAGCCAAGCGCCGATCGTGAGACCGATCGCGATCCACGCCTCAACAAGGCCCGATATGTAGATGGCACCGGGAAGACCCAGCAGCAACCAGCCGGACATATCGGAAGCTCCCGCGCTGAGGGCCGCCGTTCCGGGGCTCAATCCGCGACCCGCGAGCATAAAGCCGTCGAGGTCGTTCTTGGTTTTTCTATACGCGAACCAACCAATGGTTAGCATTCCCGCGAAATAGAGAACGATGGCGATTGTCTGGAACACTTGATCCGACATACTGCTCCTCGGGTTTTTCTCTCCTCACGCCAATGTGAGGATGTTTCCACTATGCCAGAGGAATCCCGAATGTCGGGCCCTCAAATGGGTGTCATCCACGCGATGTCGGCGCGGGGTTGTTGGTGGGGTGAATGCTCGAGCGCATCGGAATTGAGTCGCCATCGGGGACTGCTTGGCGTCAGCGATGCCTCTCGGGCACCACACAACCCTAGCGAAAACCTGAGAATCCATGGAAATCTCTGTCAATTCGCAACCGATTTCCAGCTTTGCTATGGTGGCTCACGGCGCGTGCGCTCGCGACAGGTGCTCCCACCTCCGGTGATGTGAGCATGTCTGCTGAGCCGCGCAGTGCGATCTCACCACGGGTGTCAGGTTGCGCTTGTTCGCGGTGCCGGATCGCGAATCACTCCGTCGACGGCGGATGAACGATGCTGCCTGCCCACAGGCATGCGCAGAAATGAACGCGGGTCCGGCGCCGCCGAGGAAAGGACGACATTCTCCGTGGACGTATCTGAGCTCAGCCAATTGGGGGGACCGCTCACCGTCGGTCTGCTGATCCTCTTCTTTGGCGGCACTCTCGTGATGTCGATCGCGATCAGCCGCAAGAAAGAGAACGCGGACGGCTACATGACAGCGGGAAACAAGATCGGCTTCGGAATCTCTGCCGCGTCGATGACCGCCACCTGGATCTGGGCATCATCGATGTATGCCTCAGCGACGTCTGGCTACACATACGGAATCTCCGGGCCGATCCACTATGGGCTTTGGGGAGCCCTGATGATTCTGCTGATCTACCCGTTCGGCCGCCGCATTCGCAAAGTCGCGCCCCGGGCCCACACCATGGCTGAGGTCATGCACGCGCGGCACGGCCGCTCGAGCCAGCTGATGCTCGCAGGCTCCAACGTGCTCGGCAGCCTCATCAGCCTCACGTCGAACTTCATCGCCGGCGGCGCACTCGTCTCGATGCTCTCCCCCTTCAGCTTTGGGCAGGGCATTCTCATCATCGCTGCGGGCGTTCTTCTGTACACCCTGTGGTCGGGGTTCCGCGCGTCGGTGCTCACCGACTTCGCGCAGGTGATTGCAATGCTCGGCGCCGTCGTCATCATCATTCCCGCCGTGTTCTTTCTCGCCGGCGGTCCGTCGATGTTCGTCGAGGGCGCCAAGAACCTGACTCCGCAGCAGGGCGATTTCTTCTCGTCGGATGCCTTCCTCAATCAGGGTGCCCCGTACATCGCTGCTGTGCTCGCGTATGCGATCGGCAACCAGACAATTGCGCAGCGTCTCTTCGCCGTGCGCGAGGACCTCATCAAGAGAACGTTCGTCACGGCGACGGTCGGCTACGGAGCGACGATCATCGGCATCGGCATGCTGGGCGTCATGGCCCTGTATCTCGGCATCGAGCCGATCGACGGCGACCCCAACAACCTGATCCCTCAGATTGCAGCGACGTTCCTCGGGCCGGTTCTACTCTGCCTCTTCTTCATCATGATCATCGGCTCGCTCGCCTCCACGGCAGACTCCGACCTTGCCGCGCTGTCGTCAATCATGATGGCCGACGTCTATGGCCAGAACATCGCAGGCACGAAGAACGCGAACCCTCAGACGATGCTGCTCGTTGGCCGCATCACCATGATCGTCGCAACGGGTGCTGCGTTGTTCTTCGCCAGCGGCCAGATGAACATTCTCGATCTGCTCGTGTTTGTCGGTGCCCTGTGGGGTGCCCTCGTGTTCCCTGTCATCGCGAGCTTCTACTGGAAGAAGGTGACGAACCTCGCGTTCTCGGCGTCGGTGCTCACCGCACTCGCCGTGTTCATTCCCGTGCGCTTCGAGTGGTTCTCGATGGCTGGCGCCACCGGCATCATCTTCGACGTCCTCTCGGTGATCGGCATTGGCATCGTGCTCGGTCTCATGGCGTTCGGCTTCTTCGGCAAGCGGGTGGCACTCATCGTCGCGGGCGTCGCCATCGTGGCATCCGCGCCGTTCGCCATCGGGTTCTTGCACGACTACGCCGTGCTTTCGGGCTCCCTCGTGGCGTATTCCGTGAGCACGATCGTCTGCACCGCGCTGTCGTTCCGCAGCAAGATGAACTTCGACTTCGACCTCATCAAGCAGCGCACAGGCGACTTCGACACAGAGAACCCGGAAGACGCGCTTCTCGACACCGTCACGCCCACCTCGAGCGCAGACAACACCACCGATTCCGACGACGAGTCCGCCGACCAGGCGCGACGCTAAGGAGCACCCATGAACGTCATTCTGCTCACCGTCTATGTTCTGGTCTGGCCCCTCATCGTGGCCGGAACGCTGTACTACATCGCGAGCGCCTTCTTTCGGGAATGGCGTGAGGCACGCCGTGAGGGCCGCCGCCTGATCTAGCTGGCGGAACGCACCTGGCCTGAAGCACCGCGGCATCCACCCTTCTCGGTCTTGCCTCTGGACTGAACAGAGACCAGTTGAGCCGACCTTAGTCGTTTGAGTCGTTCTCCGTCGGCACTGCTCCCGTCACCGCGGGAACCTCTTGCGTGAGCGGTGCCTCGGCTGCCACCTCGAGATGCTCTTCGGTCTCAAACTGCTCCTCGCGGTCTTCACCGCGGAACTGCGTCATGTAGAGATCGAAGTATGCCCCACGCTTGGCCAGCAGACCGTCGTGCGTGCCATGCTCGACGATCGCGCCGTTCTCCATCACGAGAATCGTGTGCGCATCGCGAATCGTCGACAGGCGGTGCGCGATGACGAACGATGTGCGATCGGTGCGCAGCGCGGCCATGGCCTTCTGCACGAGCAACTCCGTTCGCGTGTCAACCGAACTCGTCGCCTCATCGAGAATAAGCAGCGACGGGTTGGCAAGGAACGCGCGGGCGATCGTGATCAGCTGACGCTCGCCGGCCGAGACGCTGCCGCCCTCGGCATCCACCACGGTGTCGTACCCGTCAGGAAGCTGGCGCACAAAGCGATCGACCATGGTCGCCGTCGCGGCATCCACAACCTCGTCGTCTGTCGCATCGAGACGGCCGTACCGGATGTTGTCGCGGATGCTGCCCTCGAACAGCCAGGTGTCCTGCAGCACCATGCCGACCTGCGAGCGCAGCTGGGCGCGTGAAAGCTCGCGCGTGTCGATGCCGTCGAGCAGGATGCGCCCACCGGTGATCTCATAGAAGCGCATCACGAGGTTGACAAGCGTTGTCTTGCCCGCACCGGTCGGCCCGACAATCGCGACGGTCTCACCGGGCTGCACCTCGAACGACACGTCTTCGATCAGCGACGACTCCGGCACATAGCTGAACGAGACGCCGTCGAATTCCACATGGCCGTTTGTCTTTTCGGGAAGCTCGGCGCGCACGTCGTCAGGCTCCTGCTCGTCTGCGTCGAGCAGCTCGAACGTGCGCTCGGCCGAGGCAACGCCCGACTGCACCATGTTGGCGACGCCGGCCATTTCGCTGATCGGCTGCGAGAACTCGCGCGAGTACTGAATAAATGCCGTTGCATCGCCGAGCGTCATCTGCCCTGACGCGACGCGCAGGCCACCAGCGACGGCGATCAGTACGTAGGTGAGGTACGAGACAAACTGCATGGCGGGCATGATCATTCCCGAGACGAACTGGGCGCCGAAGGATGCCCGGAAGAGCTTCTCGTTGCGGTCGTCGAACTCCTGCAGCATTTCTTCATCACGACCGAAAGCGCGCACAAGCTCAAGCCCTGAGTACGACTCTTCGATATGGCCGTTGAGTGTTCCCGTCTCTCTCCACTGCGCGGTGAACAGCTTCTGCGAACGCACGCCGATCACTCCGGCAATGATGGCCGAGAGCGGAAGGGCGATGAGCGCCAGCAGAGCGAGCTGCCACGAGACGATGAACATCATCGCCGCGATGCCCACGATGGTGAGCAGCGACTGCACGAGCTGCGAGAACGCCTGCTGAAGTGCCTGCTGAACGTTGTCAACGTCGTTCGTCACGCGCGACATGAGGTCGCCGCGCTGGCGTGTGTCGAAGTAGCTCAGCGGCAGGCGATTGAGCTTCACCTCGATGTCTTCGCGAATTCGGAACACAACGCGCATCACGAGGGCGTTCAAGATGAAGCCCTGCGCCCACATGAGAATGGACGCAATGACGTACATGCCGAGCACGATGAAGATGAGGCGGCTCAGTGCGACGAAGTCGATTCCCTGCCCCGGCACGACATCGGCCGTCGCGAGCATCTGGGCATAGTCGCCATTGCCCGCTGCTTTCGCCTGATCGATAATCGTCTCGAGCGGAACACCCTCGGGCAGCTGCGCTCCGATGACGCCGTTGAAGATCACGTCCATTGCGGCACCCAGAACCTTGGGTGCGATCACCGTGAGCACAACGGAACCGACGACGAGCAGCACGACCAGGACCATGCCGGTCCGCTCGGGTTTCAGCAATCCGACAAGACGCTTCGCCGAAGGCCAGAAGTGCTGCGCCTTCTTGGCAGGGGCGTCGCCGAACATGTCGCCGTCTGCCTCTGTCGGGGTGTACTCCAGTAATGCATCGTCAGTTTTCGCTGCTTCCGCCTCGGCAATGCTCGACCCTGTCGGTTCAATTCCGGATGCTGTGGAGGCGGCGTTCTTCTTGTCGCGGCGGGCCATCAGCGCACCCCTTCCACACTGAGCTGGGACTCGACGATCTCCCGGTATGTCTCGTTTGCGACGAGAAGCTCGTCGTGCGTGCCCCGGCCGACGATGACGCCGGCGTCGAGCACGATGATCTCGTCTGCCTCACGAATCGTCGACACCCTCTGGGCGACGACGATCACGGCGGCATCCGTAATCGACTCGGCGAGCGCTTCGCGAAGCCGGGCATCGGTTGAGACGTCGAGCGCTGAGAACGAATCGTCGAACAGATACACCGTGGGCCGAGATACGAGAGCGCGTGCGATGCAGAGTCGTTGGCGCTGCCCGCCCGAGACGTTCGTGCCGCCCTGTGAGACGGGGTCGTCGAGTCCCTTCGGCTTCGCGGCGACGAAGTCGTCTGCCTGGGCGATGCGCAATGCATCCCAGAGTTCGTCATCTGTGGCGCCGGGTCTGCCGAATCTCAGGTTGGAGCCGATCGTGCCCGAGAAGAGGTAAGGCTTCTGCGGTACCAGGCCGATCACGCTTGCGCGCTGTGCCCGTGTGAGATCGGCAACAGACGAGCCGTCGATGGTGACCCTGCCCGACTGCACGTCGTATAGGTTGGGAATGAGGTTGACCAACGTCGTCTTGCCCGCACCCGTCGAGCCGACGATCGCCGTGGTGCGGCCCGGCACAGCGGTGAAGCTGACGTCGTCGAGTACGGGCCGCTCGGCGCCGGGGTACCCGAACGTCACATGATCGAACACGACGGTGCCGGTCTCGGGTGTCGGTGCCTTCTCGACCGTGGGCGGAACGTGGTCGCTCTCACGGAGCACGTCGTCGATGCGCTCAGCGCACACGACTGCCCGCGGAATCATCATTACCATGAACACGCCCATCATGACGGCGACGAGAATCTGCAGGAGGTACTGCAGAAATGCGGTGAGGGAGCCGACCTCCATCGCGCCAGCATCCACTCGGTGCCCGCCGAACCAGAGAACAGCGGATGTTGCCAGGTGGAGCACCATCATGATGACGGGGAACATCAGAACGAAGATGTTGCCGACGCGCACTGAGACGCGTGTGATCGCCTCGTTCGCCGAGCGGTAGCGCGCCGTCTCGTGGGGCTCGCGCACGAACGCGCGGATGACTCTGATGCCGACGATCTGCTCGCGCAGAACGCCGTTGATCGTGTCGATGCGATCCTGCATCTCTCGGAAGAGAGGCAGAAGCAGCCTCACGAGGAAGCCGACGACGATGAAGAGCAGAGGCACCGAAACCCAGACAAGCCATGACAGACCGACGTCTTCGCGCAGTGCCATGACGATGCCGCCGATGCACATGATGGGTGTCATCACCATGAAGTTCAGGGTCATGAGCACGAGCATCTGCACCTGCTGCACATCGTTCGTATTGCGGGTGATCAATGTCGCAGTGCCGAACCGTCCGACCTCGAGGGCTGTGAGCTTATCGACCTTGCTGTAGATAGCTCGGCGAAGATCGCGGCCGACCGCCATGGCCACGCGTGCACCGCAGTAGATCGCGCTGATGGCGGCGATGATCTGCGCGAAGCAGACGATGAGCATGACGATTCCGGTGTTCCAGATGAACTCGGTGTCGCCCTTGGCGATGCCCTCATCGATGATGCGAGCGTTGAGGCTTGGCAGGAACAGCGTGGCGATCGTCGACGCGAGCTGCAGAATGACGACGGCGACAATCCACGGCCAATACGGCCGGGCATAATGAAGTGAAAGGCGGAGGAGGGCCACGAGAGTTTCGTCCTGACGTCGTGATTCTCGCCTGGTGAAATTTGGCGAGCGTATGAGCCTAACTCACGTCGCGCGAGATTTTCTATCCGCCTTAAGGGGGATATCTGAGCAATTCTCGGTGGCCGAATGGAGTCACCCGAGTCGGAGCCTGTCGCTTGATAGCGGTGCCCGTAGGTTAGTCACGCACGGCAGCGACTGCTTCGATCTCGACAAGCTGAGCGTCGTAACCGAGAACTGTCACGCCCATGAGCGTGCTCGGCACGGCGTGTTCCCCGAACGTATCTCGTACGACCTCCCACGCGGCGACGAGGTCGGACTGCTGTGTCGAGGCGACGAGCACGCGCGTGCTGATCACATCGGTAAGTGTCGAGCCGGATTCAGCGAGCGCGATCTCGAGATTCTCGATGCACACCGCCGCCTGTGCCGCGTAGTCACCGATCCCTGCCGTGGTGCCGTCGAGGTTCAGCGGGCAAGCCCCGGCGAGAAAGATCAGTCGCGCGTCGGCCGGCGCTGTGGCCGCATAGGCGTATTCAGCAGTGGATGAGAGTCGGTCAGTGTGAATCAGGGTGACGGCTGACGGCATGGCATTCTCTCCCCGGCTGTGCTTACTCTCATGGTTGGCGCTCACGGTTCACTCTCACGAGCGGTTGCGGACGCTTCTGGCCTCGTCCATCGTCACACGTGCCGTCAGAAGGGAGGATCGTCACCGTATGTTTCCGGCGGTGCAGCCAAGATCGTGCCGCCTTCAGCACAAGTTCGCGATGACATCGCAACATCAGGCTCAGTCTCGTAGGTGTGACCCATCGGGCTGGTCCACGTGACGCGACCTTCGGCATCTTGCTCGGCACTCCACAGCGTCTCGTGTTTGAGCGTGTGATGTTTGCGGGCTCATCCCAATCGGGGGTGTAGGAGTTGGGGTCTGAAGCCGCCGGTCTCGAGCAGGCTTCGGGCGATGTAGTTGGTCAGGTTGCGGAACCCGAGTGCGGAGCCGCGCAGGTGTTCGAGCCGTCCGTTGAGCGCCTCGGTCGGCCCGTTGCTGGTGCCGGGTCGTTCGAAGTAGGCGAGCACGTCAGCGGCTCGCTTCTTCAGGGTCCGGCCCAGGGTGGTGAGCTCGGTGAGCACCTTGGGGACGCCGGCGCTGAGGTCGGTGATCAGCTTCTCCATGAGCTCGCGGCCACGTTGCCGGTCCTCGTGGCGATAGGCGGCGATCATGCGCTGGTAGACACCCCAGGTCGCCTCGACCTCGACGTGAGCGTCATCAACGAACAGCGCGCGTAGCCTGTCGCTCTGCTTGTCGGTGAGCAGGTCCGCGCCGGTGTGCAGCGTGCGCCGCGACTTGTAGAGCGGGTCGTCCCTGAACCCACGGTGCCCGTGGGTCGCGAGTTGGACCCGGCGCCGGCACCTGTCGAGGGCGTCACCGGCCAGGCGCACGACGTGGAAGGGATCCATCACCGTGACCGCGTCCGGGATCTCCTCTGCAGCGGCGGTCTTGAACCCGGTGAAGCCGTCCATCGCGACCACCTCGACCGCGTCACGGAAGGCGTCGTCGCGGTCGGCGAGCCAGGTCTTGAACGCCGCCTTCGACCGGCCCTCGACCATGTCCAGCAGCCTTGCTGGGCCGGCGCCATCGCGGACCGGGGTGAGGTCGATGATCACGGTGACGTACTTGTCGCCACGCCTGGTGTGGCGCCAGACGTGCTCATCGACGCCAATGACCTTCACGCCCTCGAACCGCGTGGGGTCGTTGATCAGCAGCCGCTTGCCTTCAGCCAGGACCGCGTTGTTGGCGGTGTCCCACGCGACCCCGAGTCCCTCGGCGACACGTGCGACGGTGAGGTGTGCGACCACGATCCCTTCCAGCGCCCACCGCAGCCCGGTGCGCGAGAGCTTCGCGCGTGGCTCCGCCGCGGCGCTGGTGTCTTGGCGCCACACGTGTCCGCAGTCGGCACAGCGGTAGCGGCGCACTACAACTTCCAGCACGGTCGGTCGCCAGCCCAGCGGCTCGTGGGCCAACCGCCGGATCACGGTGTCACGAGCAGCGCCTTCGCTGCCGCACCGTCGGCACCACTGATCTGGTTCCACCACGCGGCACGCGAGGACCGCACGATCCGGTTCAAGTCGTTGTCCGGTCACGCTCAGACCGAGGCCGTCGAGTCGAGCGAAGGCGGTCAGGTCAGGGCGGCCGAAGCCGGCCGGCGGGGTAGCGTCGGTCACGTCGAGGTCTTTCGGACGGATGGCGTAGGAACCTCCGTCGTCGGGAGACCTCGACGTCTATCTGCGGACCGACGCTCCCGGCCGACCTACACCGTCATCTGAGAAGACCCCTGAAACGTCTTCGCCGACGACGGGGCCGGCGAGGAGGAGGGCGCGGTGAGCTAAAAGAATGGAGCTTGCTCGGCTTCGACGCCGCCGCAAGCTCCGGTGAAACGGTCGGTACTGGTCGGTCGTCGTCGGTCACCACCGGATGGCGGCGTCCTCCACGCTCGGCGTTTGCGCAGGTCAGCGGCTCGTTCGCCCAGTGGGCGCATCAAGCGATAGACGCAAAGCCGACGCGATTAGGTCGTCCGTTCGATTCCGACAGGCGGCTCCGGCGAACCGTTCTGGTGGTCGCGCGATGCGCTGGCCTCACGGCTCTGCCCGACACCGACGTCGCTCTCCTCTGCGACGGACCCCTCGCCGGCTGAGCGCTCGCGGCCGGCATCCTGTCCGTGTGCCGATAGGCCTCGCACCGCTCGGCAACGCAGCGTGGCGTTGCGTCGCGACCTGGCGACGGCTCGGCGGGGCGCGATCGTCTCGTGCGTTGGCGGACTACGGGAGCTTGGACGCGAGGACGTCGGCCGCCAGGATCTCGGGTGCTGCGCCGAGGAGGTGCTGGTTGGCCATCAGGGCTGCGACGATGGCGCCGTTGGCGTGGGCGTCGCGAGCGGCTTCGTCGGGGAATGCATCGAAGATCCAGAAGGTGTCGGCGTGGGTCCTGACCGCGAACCAGACAATCGTTCCTACTTCTTCGTTGGCGAGTGCGACAGCGCCGGCGAGCAGATCGGCGACCGCGTCGTGCTGTCCATCGGCCGCGACGATCTTGGCGACGAAGGCATACGGAAGTGATGCGGGTGTGGACATGAGGGACTCTCCTTGACGTCGGGGTTCTTCGTGGGACGAGTTCAGCGTATGACGAGCGAGGGCCGGTGGGGAGTGGCGTATACGGCAGTATTGCTATTGTTTACGTCATGCGTATCGGACTGATCGCGATCGACGGCTGCTTCGGTTCGGCTATCGCGTCGATCATCGACATCGTGCGGGTGGCCGACGGAGCCCGCGGCGATGTCGACCCGCGGATCGACCCGATCGAACTCGCCATCCTCGGACCGAAACGGCGAGTGACCACGACGGCATCGATGACCCTGTCGGTGGACCACCCGCTGTCGGAGTCCGGAGAGTTCGACGTGGTCGTCGTCCCTGCGCTTGGAACCCTTACGGCCGCCGCTACCAACGACGCCCTCCAGAGCCGAGATGCTCGTTCGGTCATCGCCTCGCTCGGGCGCCTCGACGAGGCGACCACCCGGATCGCCGCGGCGTGCACCGGCGTGTTCGCTGTCGCCGAGACCGGACGGATGCATCATCGGAGGGCGACGACCAGCTGGTTCCTGGGGCCGGAGTTCCGGAAACGCTATCCGACCGTCGCCCTCGATCTCGACACCATGGTCGTGGTCGACGGGAACCTCGTCACCGCCGGCGCCGCGTTCGCCCACATCGACCTCGCGCTCTCACTCGTGCGATCGATCAGCCCCGACCTGGCCCAACATGTCGCCAAGCTCCTCATCATCGACGAGCGTCCGTCGCAGGCGGCCTTCGTCGCCTACGAACATCTCCGGCACGAGGACCCGATCGTCGTCGAGTTCGAACGCTTCGTGCGCGCCCGCCTGGACGAACCGTTCAACGTCGCCTTCGTCGCGCAGTCGCTCGGCACCAGCCGGCGCACCCTCGAACGACGAGTCCGTGCGGCGCTCAACCTCACTCCGCTCGGCTTCGTCCAACGGCTTCGCATCGAACGAGCTCGGCACCTCTCAGCAACCACGGACTTCACCTCCGCCGAGATCGCGCTACGGGTCGGCTACGCGAACGCCGAGACTCTGCGCTCCCTCCTGCGCATGGAGCGACGCCGTTCCTGACCTATCGCCATGCCTGTAGCCGGTGTCCTAGCGCTCGACTGGAACCACCTCTCAGCACGTCGCGTCGACGCTCCTGCGTCGCCCCTGGACGACCCACTCGACACGCCCGCAGCACAGGTCATGTGACGTGTCCCGGCTTCCCGGACGGTCGGGGTTGGGTGGCTGTGATGTCGCTGCGTTCTCGTCGAGGGGGTCAGCAGACTCGATCAGGGTCGACTGGGATGAGACGCGAAGGCGGTCAGGTCAGGGCGGCCGAAGCCGGCCGGCGGGGTAGCGTCGGTCACGTCGAGGTCTTTCGGACGGATGGCGTAGGAACCTCCGTCGTCGGGAGACCTCGACGTCTATCTGCGGACCGACGCTCCCGGCCGACCTACACCCTCATCTGGGAAGAGCCGGGAAACCGGCAGGCCCTCCGCGCGGCGTTGCCTTCGTTCGCGCTTCTCGTGCTGACGGAGCCACGCTGAAATTTCGCTTCGCCGCCGAGGCGGCCGCGCGTAGTGATACGTGTCACGCGAACGACGAACGTCGATGTGCCGAGCGGCTGTGCTGGACTCGACACGGTCATCGACATCGTCGTCCCGGACTGCACTGGGGAGTGGCGGAGTATCGGCGCCCTCCCGTGGGTCGAGGTAGCCCGACACCGTAGCGTCGGCGAACACATCTGCCGCGATCTGGGGCAAAGAGCGCGTTTCGCCGGCCGACTGAAGCCCTCGCGCCGTTTCCATTGTGGCGTTGTAGATGGCCGTCGCGACGTCGGCTGTGTGAACGAGTTCGATCGACGCCATGCCGTCGTGCAGCGGCTGAAAGCTGACGCACCGACCCTCTTCTGCCCTCTTACGGCGAACCACAATCGACTCGGGATGCATTTTCTCGCGCGTGACGCGCGCGGTCCGGGAGAACTGCGCAGGTGTTTGCGTGTGCGCCAGAGGCACAACTGCTGCTTCGAAACCCGCTGCCGCGTCGCGCGGCAGCGACCACGACTGGTCGATGATTCGACGCACGTGCTGATGCGAGATGTCGCCGGAAGCAAGCGCCGCCCGCGTTTGCGGAAGGTCGCGCTGCAACGTCGTCGCCTCTTCGATCTGAGTGCGCATTGTCGACTCGGGAATGCGCAGCATGACCGCTGCCTCGGCGACGAAAGCGCGGAAGCCGAGCTCGTCGACTCGAGCAGGCGACGTCGCGTGCGAGTCGAGAACGACGAAATCGGCCGCCGACTCTGCGAGCTTTCGCGCACCGTGCAACACTGCCGTACGGCGCTCCTGTGCCCGCGCGATCTCGCGATCAATGCGCGCGACTTCGTCGAGTGCAAGACTCGCCAGGCTCATGCGGTCAGCCCCCGCTGAGCGTCCTCTCGCGTGAAAAAGAGGAGTGTCGTCGGGCTGCTGGCCCTCCGGTGCGGCATCCTCGTTTCCCATGCCCCAACTATACCAAGTATCGAAACTTTGTTCTAGTCTTTTGTGAAGATATTTCTCGTTTTTTGGTCGTAAACAACCTGCCGCCGCTTTCGAAAGATTGGCAGTTCACCGGCTGATAACTTCCCACTCTTACGAAGCTTTATACGAGCAGCTTCCGTAGACCCAACCGATTCTTCGTGCGTTGAATGGCCAGAAATCCTCATGGCGAAAGGCACAGCTTGACCCTCACGAAGCGTCAGGGTTCATGATGGTCTTCATGACCAACGACATTGACAACGCAGGCACCGGTTCTGCTCCGTTCTACAGTGCCTTCGAGATGAGCCCCGTTCCGCCGCCCGGGCCAAACGCGACTCCTCCCGAGGTATACCGCGGCATCTACGGCATGCCAATGTTCGTGACGATTCCGACCGCCGACCTGGCGGCATCCGTCGATTTCTGGACCCAGGGACTCGGGTTCATCGACCTGTTCTCCGTACCTGGCCAGCTCTCGCACATGCGCCGCTGGGCATTCCAAGACGCCCTCCTCGTCGCTGGCGATCCAGCTGCCCAAACACAGGCGATGACCGTGAGCTTCTCGTGCGTGCTGAGCGAGATCGATGGCATCGCACAGGCATGCGAGAAGCTCTCGCCCGGCTGCACGACCGGCCCACGCGCCATGCCGTGGCCCACGATCGACCTGGAGGTGCGCACACCAGAGAACACGCGCGTGATCTTCTCGGCAGCACGCGGGGTCGACCCGTCAAGCGACGAGGCCGACACTCTCAGGAACGAGGGATACCTGGTTCCCGACGCGACAGATAAGGAGTGAGACTGGATGCCGTGAGCTCACACTTCCGCGACCACGCCGCCGCCACCCGCGAAGGAGGCGGTGCCCACGGTGAGGCCGTCTCGCCTGACGGACTCACCGTCGGCGCCGTCGCACACCGAACGGGCGTGACAGTGCGCACATTGCACCACTGGGACGGCATCGGTCTGGTGGCACCGAGCACGCGCAGCGGTGCGGGATACCGGCTCTACTCCCCCAGTGACATCGCTCGCGTGCACCGCGTGTTGATCTACCGTGCACTGGGACTCCCGCTTGAGCGCATCCGCGATGTGCTCGACTCAGACGCCGAGCTGACGGCGAGCGCGCTGCGGGCTCAGCATAAGAAGCTCGAGGAGCGCATCGGCGAGCTGCACGGCATGCGCACAGCGCTCGAGCGCATGATCACTGCGGTCGACTCGGGGATCACCCTCTCGGCAGACGAGCAGATGCGCATCTTCGGAGACACGTGGAACCCTGAGTGGGCGACGCAGGCGCGCCAGAAATGGGGCGACACCGCTCAATGGGCGCAGTATGCCGAGCGAGCCGCCTCGCGCAGCACGCACGACTGGGAAGAGATCGCCGATGACGTTCGCGACCTTGAGGCCACGCTGGCTCGCGCTCTCGAACGCGGAGTTCGGCCGGGAAGCATCGAGGCAAACGAACTCGCCGAAGCCCACAGAAAATCGATGAGCCGCTACTTCGACTGCACGGTCTCCATGCACGTCTGCATCGGGCGCCGTTACGCGGACGACCCCGATTTTCGCGCACACTTCGACACCGTGGCGCCGGGTTTGGCTCTGTGGCTACGCGACGTCATCGACGCCAATGCCCGCGCAAACGGCATCGACCCGGATGAGGCCATCTGGGAGTAAGCCGAATGGGCGTACGTCGGCTGCCAAGACCGTCCACATCGCGATACGCTGACCTTTCGCACCAGGGAAGGAAGCGCCGTGGCAGACACCGTCACCGACGCATCGGACGCAGGAATCGTCGTGGATGCCATCGCACGATCGTTCGGCAGCGTCCACGCCGTGAGCCAGGCGAGCTTCACAGTGCCGCAGGGCAGCATCACCGGACTCGTCGGCCCCAACGGGGCGGGAAAGACGACGTTGCTGCTCATGCTGGCCACCCTGCTGCAGCCCGATGCCGGCAGCATCCGGATCGCAGGAATCAACCCGAGCGCAGACCCTGCCGCCGTTCGCTCCGTGATCGGCTGGATGCCCGACAGCCTCGGCACGTGGTCGTCGCTGAGCCCGCGCACCGCACTGAAGATGATCGGGCGCATGTACAACCTCGACGCGCAGGCAGCGGCCAGTCGGGCCACCGAACTGCTCGATTCCGTCGGGCTCACTCCACTCGCCGATCAGCCAGCCCGGGTGCTCTCACGCGGTCAGAAGCAGCGCCTCAGCCTCGCTCGCGCTCTCATTCACGAGCCCCGCGTGCTGCTGCTCGATGAGCCGGCGTCTGGCCTCGACCCCGCCGCGCGAGCGGAGCTGCGCTCGCTGCTACGCCACCTGGCCGACGACGGCGCGACCGTGCTCATCTCAAGCCACGAACTCGCAGAACTCGAAGAGATTTCGGATGCCGCGGTATACATGTCCGGCGGCGTCACGGCGTCGAGCGACGCGCTCACTCGCGCGGCGACGTCAACCCGCCAGTGGCGCATTCGTTCGCTCGACGGCGCATCGCTGCGGAGTGCGCTGACCGGAATCGGCGTAGCGCCAGAGAACATCGCCGCAGACAACCGCGGGGTTCTCGTGAGCGTCACGGGCGAAGCCGATGCTGCGCAGCTCCTCGGCGCCCTCGTCACCGCCGGCGTCGCCGTCACATCGTTCTCGCCCGCCGTTGGCGAATTCGAGCATACGTTCCTCGACCTCACGCAGAATGCCGCGGCCGACCAGCATCCGAAAACCGCTCTGAACGGAGGAGCACAATGACGTTCTTCCGCGGGCTCGGCCTGATCATCGGTCTCGAACTGCGCCAGCGCGTGCGCGGGGTCGCCTGGTACATCCTCGTCGGCATCTTTGTCGCACTCGTGGCCATCGTCACGCTGTTGCTGTGGCTCACAACAAGCACGTGGGGAAACGACTTCGGCGATACTGCGCCCGGTGACTCCGGCGCGGGCGGGTGGCTGTTCTCGCTCATTCTCTATTTCGTGCTGCTGCTCGGCACGCTCGCGACCCCCGCCTTCAGCGGCAATGCCGTGAACGGCGAGAGGGATGCCGGCACGCTGGCCACCACCCAGGTCACCCTCGTGACCACACCGCAGATCGTGCTCGGCAAGTTCGTCGCCGCGTGGATCAGCTCGCTCGCGTTTCTCGTGGCGAGCGTTCCCTTCATTCTGATTGCGCTGCTGCTCGGCAACCTCAGCGCGGTGACCATCGCCGGTTCGGTGCTCGTGCTGGCCGCAGAGCTCGGCGTCTTCGCCGCATTCGGCGTCGCGCTCTCTGCCCTGGTGACGCGGCCGCTGTTCTCCATTGTGCTGAGCTATCTGGTTGTCGCCGCGCTCAGCGTCGGAACGCTCATCGCCTTCGGGCTGCTCGGCAGCGTGACGACGTCGACGGTGACCGAAACCTACATCGGCTTCGAGGCCGACGAGTACGACGATGCCACGGGCGAACCCGTCGACCCCGTGTGCCTCGACCCCGAGATGCGCACGTTTCAGCAGCCGCGCTTTGACCTGTACTGGGGCATTCTCGCCGCGAACCCGTATGTGGTGATCGCCGATGCCGCGCCAGGTGGCTTTGACTCGCACGGGTACCCCACAAACCTGTTCGGCACGCTGTCGAGCGGTGTTCGCTCGCTGCAAACGCCTCCGGAACTCGAGCGCGTCGTGGACCACTGCAACGGCGGTGAGCCGGGAATGTCGTACCTCACCGACCGGCCGACACCGCAAGAGGCGCACGACGCCGCTGTTCCAAGCTGGTTCGTCGGCCTCGGCATCCATATTCTGCTCGCTGCCGGCGCTCTCTGGTGGGCATGCGTGCGCACGCGCACTCCGGCGAAGCGTCTTGCGAAGGGCAGCCGCATCGCGTAGCGATCGTGGCGCGCCTGACGGAGGGTTCGAGGTTAGGCGCGCAACCCCGCCATGAGCACGTCGAGAAAGAGGTAGCGATGCTCGGGGGAGCCCAGACGCGTCGCATGCTCGACACCACAGATGAGATGCTCCAGCTGTTCAACTGTGACGTCGGGCCGAATAGCTCCGCTCTGACTCGCTCGCTCGAGCACCTCCGTGAATGTAGAGAAGATCTCACTCTTCATCGCGCGCACCGATTCTGACTCGTCATCTGGCGAGAGCAGCACCGCCTGCAGGCCGCCGTTCTCAAGCTGCAGCGCAAGTGCAGTGCCTACGAACGCTCGCAGCGCCGTCGCGGCATCCGGTTCGCTTGACGCCTTCTGGCTGACCTGCACCATCTCGGCGAGGGTCTCTGCGGTGAGCGCCTCTTTGAGAGCGTGCGCGTTCGGGAAATGTCGGTAGACGGTGCCGACCCCGACACCCGCTTCTCGCGCAATGTGGTTGAAGCGCAGATCGTCGGGGTCTTCATGCCTGGCCGCCTCGAGAATGCGCGACCTGCTGCGGGCGGCATCGGATCTGAGAGCGGACATGACGCAATCATAACGTAAACGGATAGTGTATCCGGATCGTGCTACGTTAAATGGATACTTCATCCGCTTCGTTAGGAGACCTCATGATCTGGAACCCCGAGCGCATTCCCGACCAGACCGGTCGCACCATCGCCGTCACCGGCGCGACAGCCGGCATCGGCTATTTCGCGGCTGAGCAGCTCGCCCGCGCGGGGGCGTCGGTTGTGCTCGCCTCGCGTTCCGCAGCCAAGCTCAATGTTGCTCAGGCCACTCTTCGCTCGCACGTGCCCGGAGCCTCGCTGAGCTCGGTCGTCATCGACATGACGTCGCTGGACTCCGTCGCGCGCGCAGGCGAAACACTCGCCGCGGGGCCTCACCTCGACGGCATCCTGCTTAATGCCGGCGTGATGACGGCGACGCGAGGCGCCACAACAGTCGATGGGCTTCCGGTGATGATGGCAAGCCACGCCATCGGAAACTTCTCCCTCGTCGCGCACCTTCTGCCCACGCTCGTCGGCGGATCGGAGGGGAGCGAGACTCGCATCGTGCACACCTCCACTGGGTTTGTGCGTCGCTTTCGCATGGCCGTCGACGACATCACGCGCACGCCCTGGCCATCGATCGCCGCGTATACGCAGGCAAAAACGGTGACGGAGATCTTCGCGTTCGAGCTCGACCGCCGACTGCGTGCGGCTGAGCTGCCCGTCGCGTCTCTCGTGACCCACCCCGGGGTCGGCGTCGATGCAAAGACGCCGCGGCGGGCCGGCATCCGAGATGAGACGACGCACTACCAGCGCAACCCCTACACCCCGTGGGCGCAAGGCAAAGATTCAGCGGCGTGGTCTGCCGTGCGCGCGCTCACCGACCCCTCTGCGGCGAGTGGGGAATACTACGGGCCGCGCGAGGGCCTCCGCGGGCTTCCCATCGCCATCGAGCCGTTGCCGCGCACGGCTCGCCCAGACGGCGACCTCAGCGCACGCGTGTGGGAACAGCTCGAGCGGCTTTCTGGCGCGCACGCGCTCGCGTGACGCGCGCACGGGACTGCGCGATTCGGGCACGCTGCCTGCGCTCACACAGGGTCAGCCCGATCGACGCGAGCAGAGTGATGAGAATCGTGCCCGCACCGATCAGCGCGAGGTTGTGCTCGATCGAACTCAGGGCGGCGAACATCCACGCGAGAACGCTCGAGCCCGCAACAACGGCGGCGAGCGTCGCCCACCATATTCGCGCCCGCGAGCGACTCGATCGGCGAAGCGAAGCAACAACGACAGCGGCCGCGACGCCGGAAACAAGCCCGATTACCGCTCCGGCAACTGAGCCGATCACTCCGTAGATCACGGCGATGCCCAGCACAAGCTCCGAGTGCAGAAGTGCGCTCTCGATGAGCGTGCCGACAAGCACGTAGAGCCCCGCCGCTACGGCTCCGCCGATTGTCGCCCCAAGCACCATCGTCACTATTCGCCAGGGCCGCCACATGCTTCAAGTATGGGATGAGCGGCTGACAGTTTCGGCCCGCGCCATGGTAATTAAGTGCTACCCTAATACTATTAGGCAATTGCCAACTGAGAGAAGGTTGCGTCATGCGCATTGGGCTGACTCCCGAGAGGGTCGTCGACGCTGGCCTCGAACTGGCGGATGCGGCGGGACTGACCGGCGTCACCATGACGCGCCTCGCGCAGCACGTGGGGGTCAAGACCGCGAGCCTCTACGCCCACGTTCGCGACCTCGACGATCTGAAGACGCGCATGGCTCTCCGCTCTCTCGATGAACTGGCCGACCACGGCGCAGAAGCGCTGGCCGGACGCGCGGGAAAGAACGCGCTCGGGGCACTCGGCAACGCCTATCGCGACTATGCGCGAGCGCATCCGGGCCGTTACGCCGCGACGCGCATTCCGCTTGATCACGCGACAGCGGCGGCAAGCGGAGGGCCACGAAATACCGACCTGGCCAGCGCCGTGCTGCGCGAGTACGACCTACCCGCCTCCGAGCGGCCGCACGCCACCCGCGTGCTGGGCGCCACATTTCACGGCTTCATCTCGCTTGAGCAGAGCGGCTCGTTCAGCCACAGCTCTCCCGACAGCGAGAGCAGCTGGCATCGCGCCATCGACGCGCTCGACGCCATGCTACGACACTGGCCGGAACCGTCACACACCTCAATCATCGAAAGTCCAGCATGACAACAGCAGACATCATCACCACACCGATCACCACACCGATCACCGCGCCGCTTGTGCACGGCGCACACGCGCTCGAGCCGGGCGCACACGGGCTGCGACCGCACCGCCTCCCCGAGTGGGCGCGTCGTCAAGCAGCAGACCCCCAGCTCGACATGGTCGAAGCGCAGCCTTCTGGCGTGCGGCTGGTGTTCGACACCACGGCGACGAGCATCGCACTCGAAGCCAGCGCCGTCAGATTCGGCTACCGTGGCGCACCCGCGCGCCCACGCGGCATCTTCGATCTCACAATCGACGGCGCCCTCGTGGCGAGCGCCTCGCTCGAATCGGCAACCCTCATCATGATCGACATGCAGACGGGCGAGCGCAGCCTTGACGCGAAGGAGCCAGATCGCATCGTCTTCGAGAGCCTTGAGCCAGGTGAGAAGCGCGTGGAGATCTGGCTTCCGCACAACGAGACGGTCGATCTCGTCGCCCTGCTCACGAACGCGCCCGTGCGCGCCGTGACTGACGAGCGCCTCGTCTGGCTGCATCACGGCAGCTCGATCAGCCACGGGTCGAATGCAACGCATCCAACGGGAATCTGGCCGGTTATCGCAGCAAACGCCCTCGACCTCAACCTTGTGAATCTCGGCCTCGGCGGCAGCGCCCTGCTTGATCCGTTCATTGCCCGAGTCATCAGGGACACTCCCGCAGACCTCATCAGCGTGAAGCTCGGCATCAACATCGCGAACGCCGACCTCATGCGGCTGCGCGCCTTCCGAACAGCCGTGCACGGGTATCTCGACACGATTCGCGATGGCCACCCCGAGACGCCGCTGCTCGTCGTGTCTCCTGTGCTCGCCCCGATTCACGAGAGCACGCCCGGCCCGGGCGGTTTCGACCTCGAAGCGCTTGCGCGCGGCGAGATGCAGTTTCGTGCCTTCGGTGATCCGGCAGAGGTTGCGGCGGGCAAGCTCACACTCACGGTGATGCGCGAAACGCTCGCCTCGATCGTCGCCGAGCGATCGGTCGACGATCCGAATCTGCGGTACCTCGACGGTCTCGACCTGTACGGGCCGTCAGACTCTGACGAGCATCCACTCCCCGATAATCTGCACCCGGATGCCGCGACGCACCGCCTCATCGGCGATCGGTTCGCGGCCCTGGGATGGCCCCGCTAGAAAGCCAGAAAACGACCCCACCTGCCGCTGGCCGGACGTCGTCCGGGAGTGGCAGGCGGGGTCGTCTGTCTTTGGTGTCAGCCGACCAGCACGTTCCGCTTCGCGGCAATGGCGCGCCCGTACTCGATTGCGAGCTGCTCGGCGCCGGCCTTGATCTCCGCGGCCTGCTCGGCGAACTGGTCCATCGCAGGATTGACTCCAACGAGCGTGAACGGGCGCTGCACAACGAGCAGATCGGTGCCCCAGACTTCGCCGAGCACGCGCTCAAGCCACGGAGTTGAATGGTCCCACCCCTCCTTAGGAGTGCCGGGGTTGTAATTACCGCCGAGCACCGTCGTGAGCACGGCAGGCTTGCCCTTCAGCGCGCCTTCGGCGATGCGTGGGTCCGCGTACGCGACGTCGTACCAGCTCTTCACGTGAGCGGCGACTCCCCAGTTGTAGAGCGGCACCGCCAGCAGAAGGGCGTCGGCGTTGATCAGTTCGTCGGCGATTTCGGTGGCCTGTGCCCGAGCGTCGAGCTGAGCCGGGCTGCGCTCGCCCTCGGCGACAAAGCCGCTGGTGACAACGTCACGCCAGAGCGTGGACGGGAGCGGATTGCTTCCAATATCACGACGGGTGACGACAGAGTCGGGGTGTTCCGCAGACCACTCCGCTTCAACCAAATCGGCCAGGGCGCGGCTCTGGGATGCGGCCGGCATAATGCTGGCGTCGAGGCGAAACAGTGACATTAACGTGCTCCAAATCCATTTGACTAAGAAAAACAAAGTGACTCGGAAAACAGTAGCACGTATGATTGATGCCATGGTCGATCGCGAGTCCGAAACACGCATGTGTGACGCTGCGATCACACTTGCCTTCTCGGTGTTGGGAAAACGGTGGAACGGCATGATCCTCGCTGTGCTCGGCCAAGGCGAAGCATCGTTCGTCGGGCTGCGCAAGGCTGTCAGCGGCATCAGTGACACCGTGCTTTCGGATCGCCTGACCGAGCTCGTCGAGGCTGGGCTCGTAAGCCGCGATGTCTCGAATGGGCCACCCATATCGGTCAGCTACGGGCTCACAGCGGCGGGCGCCGAAATCGTGCCGACAATCGATTCGCTCGGCGACTGGGCAATGCGAAATCTGCGGCCGACCCGCTAAACGGTTTGGCTGACGGCCGACTCAGCTCCGAGAGCATCCTGTGCTTCCATCAATCGAAGCGCGCGCTCGACCTTGTCGACGTCGCGCACGGCGCCCTTGTCGGCAGACAGTGCCATTGCGGCGTAGGCACGCAGCGCGGGCGACACGACGCGCTCGCGGTCGCGCGGCGTGAACCCGCCAGAGGCGAGCAGCGCACGGCGACGCTCGGCGAGCACATCTGCAGGCACGTCGAGCGACATCGCGCGACTCGGAATGTCGATCGAGATGATGTCGCCGTCCTCCACAAGCGCGATATCACCACCGGATGCCGCTTCGGGCGAGACGTGCCCAATCGACAGTCCCGAGGTTCCGCCCGAGAAGCGTCCATCGGTGATGAGCGCGCATTTCTTTCCGAGGCCACGGCCTTTGAGGAACGACGTGGGGTACAGCATCTCCTGCATGCCGGGTCCGCCCTTGGGGCCCTCGTAGCGGATGACGACGACGTCGCCCTCACCCACCTCTTTCGCGAGGATCTTCTGCACGGCCTCATCTTGCGACTCACACACGACGGCCGGGCCGGAGAATGTCCAGATCGACTCGTCGACGCCCGCGGTCTTCACGACGGCACCGTCGACGGCGAGGTTGCCGCGCAGCACGGCGAGGCCGCCGTCGACCGAATATGCGTGCTCGATGTCGTGGATGCAGCCCTCGGCAGCATCCATGTCGAGATCGGCCCAGCGCTCTGACTGGCTGAATGCCGTCGACGAGCGCTTGCCCCCTGGCGCAGCGAACCAGAGGTCGGTCGCCTCGTCGGTTGCTGCGCCACCGCGCACATCCCAGCTCGCGAGCCACTCGGCAAGCGAGGGCGAATGCACGCTGTGTACGTTCTCGTTCAGCAACCCGCCGCGGCGCAGCTCGCCGAGAAGCGCAGGGATGCCGCCGGCGCGGTGCACGTCTTCCATGTAGTACGTTCGCCCGTTCGCCACGTTGGGTGCCACCTTCGCCAGGCACGGCACCCGGCGCGAGACGGCATCGATCTCGTCGAGCCCGAACTCGACGCCTGCCTCGTGCGCCGCCGCGAGCAGGTGCAGGATCGTGTTTGTCGAGCCACCCATCGCGATGTCGAGCGACATGGCGTTCTCGAATGCCGCGGGTGTGGCGATCTCGCGCGGCAGCACGGATGAATCGTCGCCGTCGTAGTACCGCGTTGCGATGTCGACGACGGTCTTCCCGGCGTTCTCGTAGAGCGCCTTTCGCGCCGTGTGTGTCGCGAGCACCGAGCCGTTGCCCGGAAGCGAGAGCCCCATTGCCTCGGTGAGGCAATTCATGGAGTTCGCCGTGAACATGCCCGAGCATGAGCCGCACGTGGGGCACGCGCTCTCTTCGATGCGCAGCATGTCGGCATCCGAGATGTTCTCGTTGACGGCATCCGAAATCGCATCGACGAGGTCGAGCGAGCGCACCGAGCCGTCGACGAGCGTCGCCCGGCCCGACTCCATGGGGCCGCCCGAGACGAAGACAGTCGGAATGTTGAGGCGCAGCGCGGCCATCAGCATGCCCGGGGTGATCTTGTCGCAGTTCGAGATGCAGACGAGGGCGTCTGCGCAATGCGCGTTCACCATGTACTCGACGGAGTCGGCGATGAGGTCGCGGCTCGGCAGAGAGTAGAGCATGCCGGAGTGCCCCATGGCGATGCCATCGTCGACGGCGATGCTGTTGAACTCGCGCGCGATGCCGCCCGCTGCGTTGATCGCCTCGGAGACAATGCGCCCGACGGGCTGCAGGTGCGTGTGCCCGGGAACGAACTCGGTGAAGCTGTTTGCGACGGCGATGATCGGCTTGCCGAAATCGCTTCCCTTCACGCCGGCGGCGCGCAGCAGCGCGCGGGCTCCGGCCATGTTTCGTCCGTTGGTGACTGTTCGTGAACGCAGGTGTGGCATGACACAAGACTGGCCGAGGGATGCCGCGCGCGGAAGTTGCCGCTGGCACTAGTACTGTCACTACTAGTATTGAAAAATGATTCAGGATGCTGCGAGGGCAGGGCGCGCCCGAGGCACGACGCCGCGCGAAAGCGACGACGCTCAGCGCCGTGCCGAGCTGGGCGGCTTCCTGCGCGCGCGGCGCAACGAGCTGTCGCGCAGCGAAGTGGGGCTTCCGCCCCGCACTCGAGGCGGCGATGTCGGCCTGCGCCGCGAAGAGGTCTCCTATCTTTCCGGCGTGAGCGGCACCTGGTACACCTGGCTCGAGCAGGGCCGCGACATCAATCCCTCACGTCAAGTGGTGGATGCTGTCGCGCGCACGCTGCGCCTCGACGCATCCGCGCACTCTTACGTTTTGGCGCTGCTCGGCTACTCGAGCCCGCTCCCCCAACAGGTGCCGCCGACGCACGATGCTCCGCCGAGCCTGCAGCGCCTGCTCGACTCGTGGGCAGACCCGGCGTTTGCGTTGGCGCCTGACTGGGCGGTGCTCGCGTGGAACGACGCGTACGAACAGCTGTATCCGGGCATCGCGACGGCCGCAGACGACGATCGCAACCTGCTGTGGCTCGTCTTCACCGACCCGTACGTTCGCGCGCTGCTGCCCGACTGGGAGCGCACAAGTCGTCGCTTCCTCAGCGAGTTCCGCGCCGAGACGGGCCCGCGGCTCGGCGATCCGGCGCACGGCATGCTCGTCGAGAGGCTCAGCGCGGCGAGCGCTGCGTTTCGCGCAGGCTGGGAGAGCCGCGACGTGCAGCGCTTCGCCTCACGAGAGCGGCTGTTTCAGCATCCTGATGTCGGCCTTCTGCACCTGGAGCACCACCAGCTCGCGCTCTCGGACCATCCCGAGATCCACGTGGTCGCGTACACGCCGATGCCCGAGACGGATGCTGCGGAGCGCCTCGCCCGCCTGTGCGCGCTGTAGCCCGAGTTGCCAGGCCCTTGCCCGGCTCACTCGCCAGCTGCCCTGGCTGAACCGCCGCCTCACTCGCGGGCCATTTTTTGCGGGTATCTGCTGCAACAAAAACACCAAGAGTGGCACCCGTTCTCGGAGGCAGCAATACCCTCGCCGATCCTTACGCGACGTGCATGCGCGCTCGATAGCCCTGCGGCGACTCCCCGACGTGACGCTTGAACGCCGTGCTGAACGCACTCTCTGACGAGTAGCCGAGGCTGAGCGCCAGCGGCCGCATTCGCGTGTCGCGCGACCGCAGCTCACGCTGCGCCATCAGCATCCGCCAGTGGATCAGGTATGTCAGCGGCGGCGTTCCAGCCACCTCACGAAAGCGCTCAGCGAATGTCGTGCGCGACATCATCGCCGCGTGCGCGAGGTCTTCCAACCGCCACGCCTTCGACGGCTGCTCATGAATGAGCGTGAGCGCTGGTCGCAACCGTTCATCCGCGAGAACCTTGAGCCACCCCGTCGGAACTGCCGCGTCATTCATGAAGCTGCGGAGCACCTCGAGGAGGAGCAACTGCCCGTATTGGCGAATCGCAAACGCAGAACCCACGCGATCCGCCACGAGCTCGGCAAAGATCTGGTCGATGTGTGCGCGCACGTTCGCGGCCGAGTCAGACGATGCGCTGATCCACGCAACGGCGGGCAGCGCCTGCAGCAGAAGCTCCTTCCCGACGGCACTCAGGTCGACACGTCCCCCGATGAACACGTCTGCGACGTCGGGATCGATGTCGTCAACACGGGTCAGCGTGCCCGCAGATGGCGGGTGGATGCTTGCGGGCGGCCCGTCTCCGGTGCCGCCGCGAAGCGCCAGCCACGAGCGTCCGTTCAGAACCGCGACGTCGCCCTTCTCAAGCAGAATCGGCTCGTCGAGCCCATCCGTCGAGAGCCACGCGCTGCCCTGAGCGACCGCGCAGAACTTTAGTTCTTCGTCGACATTCGACCGCGCCTCCCACGGCCCACTCACCGCCACGCTGCCCGAGACCACGCTGCGAACGTCGATGAACTCAAGCACGTCTGACAATCGATCTGCGGGCATCTTCGGATTATAGAACATAAAAATAGGATGATTCGTTATTCCTCGTTCGCTTTCAGGGAGGCAAGGTGGTGTGTGGGGGCACGACTACGACCCCGGAAAGAGAAGATCACCATGACGAACAATCCTGTCGCACTCATCACCGGAGCAAACAAGGGAATCGGGCACCAGACGGCGAAAGACCTTGCCGCCCACGGCTTCACCGTGCTCGTCGGCTCGCGCGATCTCGATCGCGGGTTGGCCGCCGCCGCCGACATCACCGGCGACGCCGTCGCCGTGCAGCTCGATGTCACGGACCACGCGTCGGTCGATGCCGCCGCCAAACGCATTCGTCGGGAGTTCGGTCGCCTCGACGTTCTCGTCAACAATGCCGGAGTCTCCTTCATCGGAGACTCGGAAACGCCGCTCCAGGAGCGGGCATCATCTGGTCTTCTCACCCAGGTTCCCCTCGACATCGCCCGGCAGATTTACGAGATCAACGTGTTCGGCGTCATCGCCATCACTCAGGCGCTGCTCCCGCTCCTGCGCGAGACTCCCAACGCTCGTATCGTCAATGTGGGAAGCGGCGGCGGTTCGCTCACGGCCAACGCCGACCCGTCGAACCCGCACCGCTCGATGTTCGGAGTCTATTCGGCGTCGAAATCTGCACTTCACGCGGTGTCGCTTGCGTTCGCAACGGCGCTTGAACCCGACGGAATCAACGTGTATACGATCGATCCGGGGATGACAGCAACATCACTGAACAACTTCCAGGGAACAAAGACCGTCGAAGACGGCGCACACCACGTCGTCGAAATGGCGCTGCGCGAATCGGGGCGTACGGGCAGCTTCACAAGTGATGAGGGCCCTGTCGCCTGGTAACGGCGGATCCCTGACAGCGGAGGATCGGGGCATCCATCCGTGGCAGGCTAGGAACATGGCGAACTCGCCCAGCGGAGATTCAGCGGTCGACCGCGTCGTGCGTGTGCTCGACACGTTCACCGCAGACCGCACGGTGCAGACAGCATCCGAGATCGGTCGACGCGCCGGGCTGCCCTCGTCGACAGCGCACCGCATCGTCGACGGGCTGGTCCACAGCGGCCTCCTCGAGCGAGACGACGCAAATCGCATACGACTCGGAATGCGGCTGTGGGAACTGGCGCTGCGCGGATCCCACGCGCTGCGCCTGCGTCAAGCCGCGCTGCCCTCCATGGAAACCGTTCAAGCGAGAGTGCGAGAGCACACGCAGCTCGCCGTGCTCGAGCACGACGAAGCGCTCTTTCTTGAGCGGCTTTCCCACCCCGACGCGGGGGCGAACATCACGCGCATCGCCGGGCGCCTGCCGCTGCACGCCTCGTCGTCTGGGCTCGTTCTTCTCGCGTACGCCGAGAATGAGGTGCGCGAGAGGGTGCTGGCGAGGCCATTACGTGCCCTCTCGGCAGACACCGTGACCGACCCAGACTCATTGCGTCGCCTGCTCGCAGGCATCCGCCAGCGTGGCCATGTCGTCGCTCCCGGATCTATCGAGACCGTCTCGACAGGAGTCGCGGTGCCGGTGCGGCAGAACGGTGCGGTGATCGCGGCACTTTCTGTCGTGCTTCCGCGCGACGCACCCACCATCGACGCGCTGACCACGCTCATGGCAGCCGCTCGTCGAGTGCAGAAAGCACTGAATCGCTCACGCGACTAATTGTCTGCTTCCCATTGAACGGGATGCGCCGCACGCGCACCGCGGATGTGGCCCACACTGGTTCGAGGCAACCACCGCACTCATCCGTCGAAGGAGACGACATGAAAACCGTTCGCACCCGCGTCGCGATCATCGGCGCTGGCCCCGCGGGCCTGATGCTTGCTCACCTGCTGAGCAAGGCTGACATCGAGTCGGTCGTGATCGATCGACGTTCGCGCGATGAAATCGAGACGACGATTCGCGCCGGCATCCTCGAGCAGGGAACGGTCGAGCTCCTCGAGTCGTCTGGCGCGTCCACGCGAGTGCGCACGGAGTCCACGCGCCACAACGGCATCGAGCTGCGATTCGCCGGCAACGGTCATCGCATCGACTTCGACGCCCTCGTTGGGCGTGGCGTGTTTCTCTACCCCCAACACGAAGTGCTCAAAGACCTCATCGCCGTGCGCCTCGCCGGGGGCCATGACCTGCGCTTCGGCGTCACAGCCGAGCGGATCGAGGATGCTGAAACTGCGCGCCCGCGCGTCATCACGACAGAATCCGATGGCACACAGGTCGCAATCGAGGCCGACTTCGTCGTGGGAGCGGATGGTTCACACAGCGTGTCGCGCGCGGCCGTCACGGGATCGCACACCGGCGGGTACTTTCGCGAGTATCCGTTCGCATGGTTCGGAGTGCTGTGCGAAGCTCCGCCGAGTGCAGAAGAGCTCATCTACAGCAATTCCCCCAACGGCTTCGCGCTGATCAGCCAGCGCAGCGAGACGATTCAGCGCATGTACTTCCAGTGCGACCCCGAGACCGACGCACAGGCATACACAGAGGAACAGCTGTGGGAAGAGCTCCAGTCACGCGTCCCCGGAACGACACTTCATGAGGGGCCGATCTTCCAGCGAGACGTTCTGCGGTTCCGCAGCTTCGTGTCGCACGAGCTCCTGCACGGACGGGTTGCCTTGATCGGCGACGCCGCACACACCGTTCCGCCAACGGGTGCAAAGGGAATGAACCTCGCAATCGCCGATGTCGTGCTGCTTGATCAGGCTCTGCGTGCCCTGCTGCTCGATGACGACACCCGACTGCTCGACGCATTCTCAGAGAAAGCACTGCATCGCATCTGGAAGGCACAGCACTTCTCGTGGTGGATGACGAGCATGCTCCACGTTGCTCCGGGTGCCTCGGAGTTCGACCGTCGCCGCCAGCTCGGCGAACTGCGCTCGGTCGTTGAGTCGGAGTCCGGCCGGCGCTATCTCGCTGAGGCATACACCGGTTGGCCTCTTGAGTCGCTGACCTGACGCTTGGTCGGGCTGAGGCCCCGGAGCCAGGATGCTCGGGGCCTCAGCGAGCGATCAACCTATCGCGTCAGCGACGTCGTACCCCTTGCCGTTGTACTTCTGCACCTGCACATTCGACACTGCCGGCTTGCCGTCCGTGGTCGTATCGATGGTCGACCCTTCCAACATAAAGGGAGCGGAGAAGTCCGAGATGTCGAAGAGCGCATTCATGAAGCTCTCGCGCGTCGGCTCTTTCATGTTCGTGAACGCCTGCTCGAGAGTCGCGGCACCAATCCAGCTCCACACGCAGTGCGGGAACGCGGGCGCGCCATCTTGATCTGTGTACGTGTCTATTGCCTCAAGGAACGCCTTTCCTTCGTCGCTCTCCTGGAACGCGGGGCTCGACGATGACTGCGAGAATGCCACCGAGTAGACCCCGGGGAACGCGTCTGCGCCACCAGGCTCAAGGATCGCCCCGGGGCTCGACGTGTTCGACGGAAGGAACCAGCTGGGCAGCCAGTCCAACGCCTGCGCCTTCTGCAGCGCTGCGATCGTCAGAGGGGTGATCGACATCGCGTTGAAGATCACGTCGGCGCCTGTTGAAGCAAGCTCGGTGATCTGAGCATCGACTGACGTGTCTGTTGCTTCGTACGTCAGCTCGTCTGTGACGGTGATGTTCGAGGCATCCTCGATCGCACCCTTGAAGCCCTCAACGTAGCCTTTGCCGTAATCATCGTTCTGGTAGAGGATCGCTACCTTGTGGTCCTCGCCTGACTCCACCAGCAGATCACCGAACGCGGCCCCCTCGTCGAGGTAGGTCGGAACCAGCCCGAGCTGTTCGGGGCTCTTTTCGCGATCGCTGAACAGCGGATCACCTGTCTGCACGAGAACCTGAGGGACCTTCTCGTCGATAGCCGCTTCGCGCCATGCTCGGTTGGTCGGCGTACCGAGACCGAGCCCGGCAGCAAACACGCCATCCGAGACCATCTGCTGGAAGTTTGCGAGAGCCTTCTGCGGATCGTATCCGTCGTCATAGGCTTTGATCTCGACAGTGCGAGTCTTGCCGTCGCCGAATTTGATGCCGCCCTCGTCGTTCTTCACACCGAAGTATGCCTTCGCACCATCGACTGTGCAGTTGCCGGGGCCTGCCGTCGAACCGGTAAGCGGACTCGTGATTCCGAAGGTAATTGTCGTGTCGGTGATACCCGGGCTTGCCGACTCTCCGTTCTCTCCGCCACCACCACTGTCGCGGGAGCAGCCCGTGAGGGCGAGCGCGGCGACGGAGGTCATCGCGACGATGCTGATGACCCCTCTTGCATTCCTTCGCATTTTCATGCTGGACCTTGCCTCTCTGTCTCTTCGGTTCTCTCCGCGCCGGCATCTGCCTGCGGAGTCTTATGTGGAGCGTTCGTCCCAGCGGACGATGCACCACCGGAAGCACGGCGTGTGAATCGTCGAAAAAAGCGGGGCAGGCTGACAAGCCCACCGGGCAAGAGGAAGAGCACAACGAGAAGGATGGCTCCCTGGCTGATCGTTGTGAGGTTCGGGTCGATGAGGTTCGTGGCCTGAGGAACGATGACGTAGTACGCACCACCGATCAGCGAACCGGCGATGCTTCCGGCGCCGCCGATGACCATCGCCGCGAGCAAGCTGATGGAATGCCCGAAGCTCAGGGTCTCCGGCGAGGTGTACTGCACTGCCACGAGATAGAGGAAGCCGCTCACTCCCCCAAGCAGCGAACCAATCGTAAAGGAGAGCACCTTGTAGTTGTAGGGAGAGATGCCCATTGAACCGGCGACGGCCGCATTCTCTTTGACGACGGCGAGGGCACGGCCGTACTTGCCTCGCACAAAGTTGCGAGCCAGAAGGAAGGATGCCGCTGCGATCACCAGCACGATATAGAACTGCCACTGATCGTCATACAGACCAGACCACTCGGGAGCGCCCGAAAAGCGGGCAGAAATGCCCTGCGACCCGCCCGTCACGCCCGAGAGACGTTTGGCCAAAGGCACACCGACGATGGGCAAGGCGATGGTGACCATGGCGATGGCAAGGCCGCCGAGGCGCGCGGCGGCAAGAGCGATCAGAAGTCCGAGCGCACCGGGAATCGCGACAGCGGCGATGAACACCAACACGATGTTCCAGTCGTTCTCCACGCCGATTGCGGTGACATAGGCTCCCACGCCGAGAAAGAAGATCTGCCCGAGGTTCACCTGCCCGCCGTAGCCCATGACGATGTTGAGGCCGAGTACGGCCACGGCGTAGACGCCGATGCGAATCAGCGTTTGGTTCGCGAAGACCGGGAGAACGAGCGGAGCGATCACCAGCACGGCCGCAACGACGATGATGACGCCCCACCGAACCATTGGACGTTGAAAAAACGCTGCGCGGGCTCCTGTCGTCATCTCACCTCTCGTCTGCGTTGCCTTAGTCATCACACACGCTCCACGACTCTGCGACCAAACAGACCCTGGGGACGGAAAATCAGTATGACGAAGATGAGCACGAACGGCACCGCGATCTTGAGGTCGTAGCCGACGAGAGGCACATAGACGGCCGCCAGGTTCTCGAGCACGCCGATCGACCACGCGGCGACCACGGCGCCGAGCGGTGAAGACAGACCGCCGAGGATCACCGCGGCGAGCGCGTAGACGAGTGCGGTATCGAGCATCCCCGGCGTGAGCGTCAGCCGCGGAGCGACGAGGGTCCCCGCGATGGCGCCGAGTCCCGCAGCGAGCCCCCAGCCCACCATGAGCAGCCGTCCGACAGGAAGTCCCGAGAACGCGGACGACTCCGGGTTGATTGCCACCGCGCGCAACGCGAGTCCGAGCTTCGTCTTCAGAAACAGCACCTGCAGCACAAGCATGATCACGACGATCGTGAAGATCGTTCCCAGCGAGCGCCAGCTGATCACGGCACCCAGAACGTTCACGCTGGACAGCGGGAACATCGACGGAAACTCTCTGTTGTTGTATCCCCACAGCCAGGCGCAGATACCCGTCACCAGAGTCAGGATGCCGATGGTCACAACAACCGCAGTGTCGGAGTCGCCCCGTTCGAAGCGCCGCACCAAGAGCCGCTCAATCAGCCCGCCGAGAAAGAAGGAGACGACAACCGTGATCATGATTGCGAGGATGATCGGAACCCCAAGCTGCACAAAGACGTAGGCGATGTACGCCGACAGCACGGCCATGCCGCCCTGCGCGAAGTTGATGAGCCCTGTTGCCTGGTTCACAAGAACAATCGCGAGCGCCAGCGCTGCGTAGATCGATCCGCTGGACAGCCCGTCCACGATCAGCTGGATGAAGGTTCCCATGCGTCACCCGCCCAAATAGGCACGGCGGATCTCATCCATGCCCTTGAGTTCGTCGGAGGTGCCGGAAAGCGCATTGCGGCCCATTTCGAGCACGGTTGCCGAGTCGATGAGCCGAAAGGCCAGGTTCGCATTCTGCTCAACGATCAGCATGGCAATGCCGGACTCTTTGCGCAGACGCCCGATTGCGTCGTAAACGGACTTCGCGGTGCTGGGCGCGAGGCCAAGCGATGCTTCATCGAGCAGAAGCAGACGGGGGCGCGCCATGAATGCGCGCCCGACCGCGAGCATCTGCTGCTCGCCCCCCGAAAGCGCGGCCGCGCTCGAGGAGATTCGACTGTGAAGCTGGGGAAAGAGGTCGAGACAGTAGTCAATGTCGGCCGCGATTCCCTTGCGATCCTTGCGTACGTAGGCACCAACCCGGAGATTCTCGCGCACGGTGAGCTGCATGAGGGTGCCGCGGCCTTCCGGAACGTGCGCGATGCCGAGCGCGGCAACCCTGTCGGGCCCTAATCCACGGATGCTTCGGCCGTCAAACGTGATCGTGCCGCGTGTGCGAACTGTGCCGCTTATCGCACGCAGCGTGGTGGTCTTTCCCGCACCGTTCGCGCCGAGGATTCCGACGGCACCGCCCTCGGGAACGGAGAGCGAGACGCTTTCCAGCACCTGAACGGGCCCGTAGGAAGCTCTCACGTCAGCAAGCTCAAGCAGCGCCATCGTCGTCCTCCTGACCGAGATACGCCTCGATGACCCGCGCATTCGTCTGCGCTTCTGCCGCTGTGCCTTCCAAGAGGGTGCGGCCGTGGTCGAGCACGACGACGCGATCGGTGAGAGCAGAGATGAGTCCCATATGATGCTCGACGATCACGACGGTGATGTCGCCTTCGTCCCGCAGGGCCTTGACCGTGGCGATGAAGCTCTCGACCTCCCCGTGCGAGAGGCCGGCAGCCGGTTCGTCGAGCAAGAGCAGCTTCGGCTTCGACAGCAGCGCCCGGCACAACTCGATTCCCTTGTGCAGACCATGGCTGAGTTCATCAGCTGGCACATCGGCAGCCGACCCGAGCCCGACTCTCTCAAGCAGTGCGCGTGCCTCCTCGCGGAGAGAATGCTCGCTCCGCGCCGTGAACGGCAATCTCAGCGACCACGAAACCGGGCCGCCTGGCAGTCGGGTGTGAGCCCCGAGGAGAACGTTCTCGAGCACTGTCGCTGTGAGCTGCAGAGCCGGATGCTGAAAGGTGCGGGCGAGACCGTGTGCGGCCAACCGCGAGGGAGCGAGACCGCTCACCTCGTTCTCGTCAATCGCTATCGAGCCGCTGCTTGGCTTGTAGTGGCCGCTGATGCAGTTGAACAACGAGGTCTTTCCTGCACCGTTCGGTCCGACCAGACCGAAGATCGCATTCGCTTCGACATCGAACGAGACGTCGTCGAGCACAGTGATGCCACCGAAATTCAGATTGACGTCGCGCAGGCGCAGGCGTGCTTCCATCTCGGTCGCCCTCCATCTGCCACGGTGCAAGATCTCCAACGGTCATCAGTGACCGTTGGAATTGGACGCTACGGATAGGAAACGAAATTGTCAACGATTTTGGGGCGAATCCCTTGGATGTTCCCCGATCGTGACATTCGCTCAGGAACTCTCGTGCGGTGTCCTGTTGGCAATGGTCTGCAGCCAGTCAATCGTGCTGTCAGTCATCGGATGACGGGCGCCATAGGTTTCCAGAAGTTTCTGCACATCCTGCATCTCGGCCTCACGCCGCACCGCATGCCTCGCTGTTCCGGTGAGCATGCGCTCCACAAGGGCCTCTCCTCCTGTTCCCAATTCCGCCGCAACCTGCTCGAGAGCCCACTCGCGTGCACCGACGTGTTCTGCGGCTTCTGCGGTCTCGAATACCAGTGCGGCGAGCCCCTTCATGAACACGCTGCGCACCATCCGCAGGCAGCTTGCGTCGCCGGCTTCCCCGCCGACGAGCGTGGCTGGAATGCCCAGCTGAGTGAGCATCTCGACGAGCCTCTCGCCCCTGTCGCCACTCACGATGAGCGGCGTCGCAAGCCGTTTCCGCGGTACCGGCGCGAGAACCCCGACGTCGGCAAACCCGACGCCGCTCGCGGCTGCCCGAACACCCCACGCCCGCTCAGCAGCGGGCGCCGCGGTATTCAGATCTGCAAAAATCGCCGTGGTCGTCATCGCGGGCAGCGCGTCGTCGAGCACGTGTTCGGCGGCCCCGGCTCCGACGAGGCTCAGCACGAGATCGGCTCCGTCAACGGCATCCGCTATGGTCGCCGCGCGCACGACGCCCCTCGGAATCTCCCCCGCATTGGGATCGACAGCGGTCACGACCTCCCCGGTGCCCGCAAGATCCGATGCGTAGATACTCCCCGCCTCTCCGAGCCCGAGCACCGCAATGCGCATGATTTCCTCCCCACCCGACTTACGTCGTCATCGGTCCCGCCACGCAGCTCACGAGTTCCGGTCTGCGTTGTAGACAATAATGGCGTAGGTTCTATATCGGTTGCGTTAGCTGCAGCGGAGGAGTGTATCCATGTCGACGGTCGTCAACGAGAATCGCGACGGTATCTCCGGCGCCGAGCAGCGCGTGACGGAGCTGATTCGTGGTGTGATCGTCCGCGGCGAGTACGCACCAAACCAACGGCTCATCGAGGCCGATCTGAGCGCCACGTTCTCTGCAAGTCGCGCCGCAGTTCGCACAGCCCTCCTGCGCCTTGCCAATGAAGGACTCGTCGAGCGCCTCCCCAACCGCGGCTCCCGTGTGCGAGCCGTCTCACTTGAGGAGGCCATCGAGATCCTCGAGGTGCGCATCGGAGTCGAGTGCCTGTGCGCGGCGAAAGCGGCCGAACGCATCACCGACACGCAGCAGAACGAGTTTGCGCAGCTGCGGGAGGAAATGATCACCGCCGTCTCCGAGGGCGATCTGGTCGAGTACTCGCGCCTGAACCAGCTGCTTGATCTTCGCGTTCGCGAGATTAGCGAACACGCCACAGCCGCCGCCGTCATCGAACGGCTGCACGCTCAGAGCGTTCGCCATCAGTTCAAGTTGTCTGGGCGCCCACGCCGAGCAAAGGTGTCGGTGCTCGAGCATGCGGCGATCATCGACGCGATCGTCGCGCGCGATCCGGATGCCGCGCGGAACGCCGTCGAGACGCACCTGAAGAGCGTCATTGCCGCGTTGCGTTCCCTCGACTGAACTCGCGAACTCGCGCCGACCGCTACGAGGTCGCCGTGCGCCAGCCGCCGTGGTACTCGGTGCGAGCCGTCACCGCGTACGGCACAGGGCTCACAATCGCGCGAACGGCGAGCTGCTCGTGCGGCTGCACCGTTGTCTTCTGCGAGCCGCCGTCTGGCTCTCCCCACATCACGCGAACCTCCGCACCGATGGGCACATCGGCGTCGACCGTCGCGAGCGACAGCCCACGCTTCTCGTTCGCCGTGACGCCCGTGAACAACGACAGACCGATCGTGTTGCCATCGGCATCGAGCACGGAGTCGTAGTTCGACGATCCGTAGTTCGCGTTCGGCAGGTCGAAGACCTGATACCCGGTGCCCGATCGATCATTCGGGGTCGTAAGCAGCTGTGCAAGGTCGTCATCGTTCCAGGCAAGCGTCACCTTCTTCCGCTGCGACGCGGCATCCACCTTCTCGAGCGCATCGCGTCCGATGAAGTCGTGGTCGAATTTCACGAACGATCCATAGCCAAGCTCCCAGGGATTGAGGTAGTAATCTTCGATGTTCTCTGACACGAATGACCCGGCAAGCGCATTGACCGCCTCGTAGCCCGTCGCCGGCAGCCATTCGCGATACGAGCGCTCGGCTTCGCTTGAGTAGATCGCGGGCAGAGGCGAAGGGATCCAGCCCGACTCCAGCGTGTTCGAGGAGTAGGCGCGTGAGCCGCACGGCTCGATGCCGAACTCGGCACCGGCCTCGAGAATCGCATCGCGAATCTTGCCATGCTGCTCATACGGGCCCCACAGTTCGAGGCCGGGAGCGCCGGCCATGCCGTGCCGCAGAGTGCGCACATGCTCGCCCGCGATCGCCATCTCGCCCATATGAAAGAAGCGCACCTTCTCAAGCTCGCGCCCGTTGAGCTTCTCGATGATCGGCCACGCATTCGGGCCCTGAATCTGAAACCGGTAGTACTCGCGCCGCACCGCAGCTCCGTATGGGCGCGACGGCGATCGATCGTCATAGCGCGTCTCGACGTTGTACCCGCCAGTCTCGGCATGAAACTGCAGCCAGTTCGCGCCCGGATTCCTGCCGACGTACACGTAGTCGTCTTCGGCAAGGTGAAAGAGGATGCCGTCGCCGATCACTCCTCCATTGGATGCCGTCGGCACGAACTGCTTCGCGGTATCCACCGGGAAATTTGCGAAGCTGTTGATGCCCGTATCGCTCAGCAGCTTCAGTGCGTCGGGCCCCGAGACGAAGAAGTTCACCATGTGGTGGGTCTGGTCGAAAAGCACAGCGGTCTCGCGCCACGAGATCTGCTCACGGCGCCAGTTTGTGAACTCCGCAGGAACCACGGGATAGATGTAGGTGCCCAACTGCGAATCGCGCAAGTGCGCAACTGTGTTCTTCGCGCTGTCGAGTACCTCTTGAAGATTGCGTGCCATGTCGTTCTCGACTTCCTTGTCTGTGGCGAGCAGTGACGCCGACGGCGACTTTCCCCTCGCTGAGGTGACTTCGTCAACAAGATTGTATGCAAAGTGCGCGCCAGTCGATAGGGGCGTCGGCGTTCTCTCTCGCCTCAGGCAGGTTTTCGTATCCAAGATTGTCGCCAATATCTTGATCATTCTGATCGAATGTGGTTTCGTGTGTCCATGGCCGAGAATTTCCCGTCGCTTCTTGTGATCAGCGCTCATGCGGGCGATTTTGTGTGGCGCGCCGGAGGCGCGATCGCTGCCGCCACCATGCGCGGCGAGCGCGCGAGCGTCGTCTGCGTCTCCTACGGCGAGCGCGGTGAGTCGGCCAGCCAATGGCTTCAGGGCAAGTCGCTTGACGAGATCAAAGACATCCGCCGAGCGGAGGCAACGGCCGCCGCATCCGCTCTCGGAGCCGATATCGAGTTTCTCGACGCCGGCGACTATCCGCTTGTCGAGTCTGGCGAAACCGTCGCCAAGCTCGTCGACATCTTTCGGCGCGTACAGCCGAGCGTTGTCCTCACGCATCCGCTCCTTGACCCGTACAACGGCGATCACCCGGCCGCCGCACGCATGGCACTCCAGGCGCGGGTGCTGGCCCAAGCAATCGGCGTGACGAACGCCGACGGCTCGACGCCGACGCGAGACGAGATCATCGGAGCCCCGCCCGTATTCTTCTTCGAGCCGCACCAACCCGAGCAGTGCGACTTCAAGCCGAACCTGCTTCTCGACATCACGAGCTCCTTTCCCCTCAAGCAGAAGGCGATGGAATGCCTGCCTGCCCAGAGGCACATGTGGGAGTACTACACATCGCTCGCGGTGCGGCGGGGCGTGCAGGTCAAACGCAATGCCGGGCCGAATCTCGGGCTTCCCGTCGAGACGATGGGCGAAGCATACGAGCGGTACTACCCGCAGGTAACGGATCTGCTCGCATGACTGCCCCGAATCGGACAGGCTTCGTTGTCACCGACATTGAGCGAGCGGATGCCGCGACAATCGACGCACTCGGCGCCCACGGCGTTGCCACCGTGCACGAGGCAATGGGCCGCACCGGGCTCGTCGGCGCGTCGGTGACGCCGATCCAAGACGGCACGCGCGTCTCGGGCTCGGCCGTCACCGTGCTGAACTGGCCGGGAAACAACCTGATGCTCCATGCGGCGGTCGAGCAGTGCAGCGAAGGCGACATCGTCGTGGCGACGACAGTCTCTCCCGCTCTCGACGGCTCGTTCGGCGAGCTCTTTGCCACCGCGCTGAAACGGCGCGGCGTGCGCGGCCTCGTGACAACCGGCGGGGTGCGCGACGTCAGCGACCTGCGCGAGATGGGCTTTCCCGTGTGGTCTGCAGCAGTGAACGCCCAAGGCACGGTCAAAGCGGTTGCGGGCTCGGTGAATGTGCCCATCACTGTCGGCGAGACGGTGGTGAGAGCGGGCGACGTCATCATTGCCGATGACGACGGCGTCGTGTGCGTGCCGAGGGAGGAGTGCGCCGCCGTTCTCACGGCATCCGATGCCCGCGTCGCCACGGAGGCGGCCTCACGCGCTGACTACCAGGCCGGGGGCCTGAGTCTCGATCGCAACAATCTGAGGCCCGTGCTCGCCGACCTCGGCGTGCGCTACGTCACTGAGCGCGAATTCACCGAAGGGTAAACGATGAGACCCGCGAGCGGCATTCCCTGCATGCTCATGCGGGGCGGCACGTCTAAGGGCGCATACTTTCTCGCCGCTGATCTGCCCGACGACGCTGACGAGCGCGCCGACCTCATGCTGCGAGTAATGGGCAGCCCAGACCCCACGCAGATCGACGGTCTCGGAGGCGCCCACCCCCTCACGAGCAAAGTCGCGATCATCTCCCCCTCGACCGAGCCGGGCATCGACATCGATTACCTGTTTCTGCAGATCGCCGTCGACTCCCGGCAGGTGGGCACCACACAGACCTGCGGCAACCTGCTGGCCGGAGTCGGGCCTTTCGCCGTCGAGCGCGGCTTGGTCGCCCCATCAGCATCCGAAGCGGCCGTACGCATTCGACTCATGAACACCGGAGACACGGCAACAGCGGTCTTCCCTGTGCAGAACGGGCTTCCCATGTACGACGGGGACGCCTCGATCGACGGGGTTCCCGGCTCCGCCGCCGCCATCGAGATCGAAATGACGGGCGGGAGCCGACCGCTGCTTCCGACAGGCAACGTCAGCGATATGGTCGGCGGGCACCGTGCAACACTGATCGACAATGGAATGCCGACGGCGCTCGTTGCGGCCGACGAGTTGGGGATCGTCGGCGACGAATCGCCTGCCGATCTCGAGTCGCACAGCGATTTGGCCGCTGCCGTCGAAAGGATCAGGGTGCTTGCCGGTGCGCTGATGGGACTCGGCGACGTGTCAGGGCAGACAGTGCCGAAGGTGGTTCTTCTCTCGCCCCCGCGACTCGGCGGGGCAATCGCCACTCGTGCGTTCATCCCGACGCGCGTGCATACCTCAATCGGCGTGCTCATGGCAGCATCCGTCGCGGCCGGTGTCAGCATTCCCGGGGCCGTCGGCGAGAGCCTCGCTGTGCACTCCGATGCAGACGCCATTCTCATCGAGCACCCGAGCGGAACATTTCCTGCCCGCGTGAGCGTCAACACAGACGATCTCGGCACGTGGCACGCCCGGTCGATGTCGCTGCGCACCGCTCGCAAGATCTTCGACGGCACGGTGTTTCCGCGCCCCCACCCATAAGTCACCCCAGCCATACATCTCTGTCAGAGAGGACAGCACCATGACGGCATCCGCGTCTTTCGACGTCGCTCACATTGGCAGCGTCGAGCTGCTCACCCCCAGCTTCGAGAAGAGTCTGTGGTTCTTTCGAGATCTGCTCGCGATGCGCGTGATTGAGGAGCGCGGCGATTCCGTGTTCCTTCGCACATGGGACGAGTACGAGCTCTACACGATCAAGCTCACCTCATCGAAGGCATCGGGCGTTGGACGCACGACATTCCGGACAACGTCAGCTGACGCTCTCGCGCGTCGTGTCGCAGAGATCGAGCAGCTCGGCCTCGGAGACGGGTGGGTCGACGGCGAGATCGGTACTGGCCCGACATACATGTTTCACGACCCCGACGGCCATTCGATGGGCATCTACTACGAGTCTGAGCGCTACGTCGCGGGCGATGACGACCGACCGGCACTGAAAAATCAGGCATCCGCCTTTCCCGGTCGCGGGGTGAACGCGCGCCGCCTCGACCACATCAACTACCTGGGCAAAGATGTCGAGGCAAATGGCGAGTTTCTGAAGACGGCGCTCGCGATGCGCGAGTCGGAGCGCATCCGACTCGACTCTGGCGGGTTCGCCGCGTGGTGGTTTCACTTCTCACTGAAGTCGTACGACGTCGTCTACTCAGACGACTGGACGAAGCACGGCAACCGTCTGCACCACATCGCCTTCGCCGCCGACACCCGAGAAGACATCCTGAAGGCCGCCGACATCTTTCTCGAAAACGGCATCCACATCGAGTCGGGCCCGCACAAGCATGCGATCAACCAGACATTCTTTCTCTACGTCTACGAGCCGGGCGGCAATCGCATCGAGTTTGCGAATGCCGGAGCACGACTGCTGCTCGACCCGGATCAGCCCGTCGTGGAATGGAGCGAAACGGAACGCAAGAAGGGCCAGGCATGGGGTATGAAGACGATTTCGACATTCCACACGCATGGCACACCGCCGGTGGCGGAACAATGATCACCCACCATATCTATTCACCTGAATAGATGGTTGGATGGAGGTGGACCGACCTGGCCGCGCAGGCCCGGCAGACACAGAGAGGTGGTATGTCGAATGTCCGACACACTCAGCACAAATGCAGAAGTGCGCACGGGGTTGTTCATCGGAGGCGAGGAACGACAGACTCCCGGAACGCTCTCGATACAAGACCCGGGTAAGCCCGGGGGCATCGTCGGCGAGGCGGCCGATGCCTCGACCGCGGATGTCGCCGATGCCGTCGCTGCGGCACGCGATGCATACCCTGGGTGGTCGGCTTTGACACCCAAGGAGCGTGCGGCGGCGATGGCCGATGCCATCGCGACGATCGCGGAGGATCGCGACGCTGACGCGGCGATCCTGTCGCAGGAGAACGGCAAGATTCGGCTCGAGGCATGGATCGATGCTCTCGTGTTCGAACTGCGCTGGAACCTTGCACTGACGCTCGCCGACGAGGTCTCAACCGGTCACACGCTGCCCGTCGTGCCCGGGGCAATTCCCGTCTCGACGAAGATCTCGTATCAGTCCCTCGGCGTCGTCACGGTGATCGTGCCCTTCAACTGGCCAATTGCGATTCTCGGCGCAGCGCTCCCCCACGCGCTTCTCGCCGGCAACACCGCGATCGTCAAGCCACCGCCGTCGGCTCCGCTCGCAACAACACGCGTCGTGCAGAGGATCGCCGAGAGGCTCCCGGCCGGGGTGCTGAATGTGATTACGGGGGCCGACAAGAACATGGGCGGCCTGATCACCGATGTCGACAAGGTGTGCTTCACGGGATCAGTGGGCGGCGGCAAGCGCATCATGGAGATGGCATCGACGTCGCTCACACGCGTGACCCTCGAGCTCGGCGGCAACGACGCGGCGATCTTCCTCGACGATGTTGTTCTCGACGACACGCATCTCGACCGGCTGTTCGCGGGGATCTTCGACTCAACCGGACAGATCTGCATGAACGCAAAGCGTGTGTTCGTGCACCGTTCCCGACTCGACGAGCTGGTTGCGGGCCTCAGCGCACGGCTCGAGAAGACCGTTGTCGGCTACGGGCTCGATGAGGGCACGACAATGGGACCACTGCACCAGGCAGCCCAGAAGACCTTCGTCGCGCAGCTCATCGACGAGGCGAAGGCTGCTGGCGCCGACGTTCGTGAATTCGGCGAACTCCCCGGCGGAGAGCTCGAGGGAGGCAACTTCCTGCGCCCGACCCTCGTCGTCGACCCGGATCCCCAGTTGCGCGTTGTCACGGAGGAGCAGTTCGGGCCGGTGATTCCGATCATCCCCTTCGACGATGAAGCAGAGGCCATCGCCCTCGCAAATGACACGTGGAGCGGCCTGTGCGGATCGGTCTGGACCGACTCCCCGGAGTCGGCTCAACGGGTGGGTGCACAGCTCATCTGCGGATACGTCTGGGTCAACGACCACGGCGCTACCCGCCTCGATCTGCGAGCACCCTTCGGTGGAATGAAGCGGTCCGGATTCGGGCGCGAGCAGGGCATCGAGGGCGTCCGCGCGTTCCAAGACACGCGCGCAATCGCGACGATTGATCCCGAGGCACTCAGCGCCATGGCCCACTGACCGCTGCGCCGCTGCGGGAGAAGCCGCGTTCCCGATCGCTGTCGCAGTCTGTCAGCCCGAGAAGGCGATCTCCCGCAGCAGCACCCCGAGCTGCTCGCGCTGCGCTGCCGTCAGCTTGCTGTGCTGGTCCAGCTCGGCCGAGCGTGCTGATTCCTGTGCCGCCGCGAATCGAACGCGACCTTCCTTTGTCGCCTGCACGACTTTTGCTCGCCTGTCGTTCGGGTCTGGCTCACGACGCACAAGGCCGCGGCTTTCCAGGTCGTCGACGAGCGCGACGACCTGACTGGGATCAAGCCACAGAAACTCGGCAAGTTCACGCTGCGTGGGGCGGCTGTCGCTCGCCGCAAGCGCGAGCACTGAGTAGGAGCGCGCGCGCAGGCCATGCTCGGACAGCGCGGCATTGCCCGCGGCGATCGACCGTGCGTTTGCTCGCGCCAGCAGAAAGCTGAGGTCATCCGTCAGCGCCGACGCTCCTCGATACTCAGCGACACCGGCGGCTGCTGTGGGTTCGGGCTTAGCCATGATGCATAGCCTATCAAAACAATGATTCTTCAATCATTGACATTCTCAATGAAATTGACTTCAATGGATGCTATGCCTGTCCGTGCAGGCCGCCGCAAAGGAGCTTTCATGTCAGATGACACCGCACGTCGCCACCTCGAGGGAAAAGTCGCAATCGTCACCGGCTCGGGCCGAGGCCTTGGCCTGGCGTACGCCCAGGAGCTTGCCCGCCAGGGCGCCTCCGTTGTCGTCAACGACGTTGACGAGCAGACAGCGGCCGACGCCGTCGCCTCCATCACCTCCGGTGGAGGGACCGCCACTGCTGTCGTCGCCCCCGTTGGCCCGACCGAGACAGCGAAGCTGCTCGTTCAAACGGCCGTTGACACGTATGGGCGCCTCGATATCCTCGTGACCAACGCCGGCGTTCTGCGAGACACCGTGCTGTGGAAGATGACAGATGATGACTTCGATTCCGTCATCGGAGTGCATCTTCGCGGCACCTTCACGTGCGTGAGGGAGGCGGCAACCTACATGCGCGCCAACACGATCGCCGGGCGCATCATCTGCATCGGATCCCCTACCGGACAGCGCGGAAACTTCGGTCAGACGAATTACAGTGCGGCCAAGGCCGGCATCGTCGGCATGGTGCGCACCTGGTCGATGGAGCTGAAGCGCGCGGGGATCACCGCGAACGCCGTCATCCCCGTCGCCGCCACCGCGATGACCTCTACCGTGCCGTACTTTGCCGCGGCGGTAGAGGCTGCTGACAAAGGCGAGGCAATGCCCGCGTTCTTCAGACACGACCTCGGATTCGGCACGTCGCAAGACGTCGCCGGACTCATCACCTATCTGGCCTCAGATGCCGCACAGGATGTCACGGGCCAAGCCATCGGCATCGGCGGCGACCGCATTCAGCTCTGGTCTCATCCCAATGCGGTGACCACGGCATACAACGATGGCGGCTGGTCGGCAGAAGCGCTCGACGAGAACTTCACCGACGCTGTGGGTGACCTGCAGACAGTGGGCGAAAGCTTCCCTCCGCTGCCAGACGAACTCCAGCGCCCCACGGCAGACGCGTAACCGCGTTCTCTCGGGGCACCTCCTCAACGACAAGAGAGCCTCATGATCCGCTACGAATCAGCAATCGACGTTGACACGATCGATGCCATCGATATGCACGTGCATATCGAGGTCGATGCTCACGGCCACTCGTCGCTTCCAGACGACCTTGCCGAGGCAGCCAGTCACTACTTTTCGACGAACGCGCCGCGGCCCGACCTTGATTCCATCGCGAGCTACTACCGCGGGCGCAAGATGGCCGCCGTCGTCTTCACCGTCGATGCCGAAACGCAGCTCGGCCACTCTGCGATCTCAAGCGCAGAGATCGCCGAGGGCGCCGCACGCAACAACGACGTGCTCATCCCGTTCGGATCGGTCGACCCGCGCACGGGCACGGCCGCAATCGAACGCGCCAGACGCCTCATCGACGAGAACGGTGTGCGCGGGTTCAAGTTCCACCCGACCGTGCAGGGGTTCGACCCGAGTGACGAGCAGCATTACCCCCTCTACGAAGCGATCCAGGATGCCGGGGTTCCCGCGCTCTTCCACACCGGACAGACGGGAATCGGCGCGGGCATGCGAGGCGGGTACGGTTTCCGTCTCGGCCTGTCGAACCCGATGCTGCTCGACGGTGTGGCTGCAGACTTCCCCGATCTGCAGATCATCATGGCCCACCCGTCCGTGCCCTGGCAGGACGAAGCGCTGTCTGTTGCGACGCATAAGCACAACACCTGGATCGACCTGTCGGGCTGGAGCCCGAAGTATTTCCCAGCGGAGCTTGTGCGCTATGCCAGCTCGATCATCAAACGTCGCGTGCTCTTCGGCTCAGACTTCCCCCTCCTCACGCCCGATCGTTGGCTGCGGGACATCGAGAAGACGGCACTCAAGCCCGAGGTGATGCCCGACATTCTCAAGGGCAACGCCGTTCGCCTGCTCGGACTCGGCGGCTGACGCCGATGGCGAAGATCGGTGTGGGTGAAACAATCGGCATCGACCCGTACGCGTTCGCCGCGTCGCACCTCAGCGTGAAGGCACGGGCAGCGCTCTCGGAGCTGCGCACGACACTCGATCGCGACGTTCGCCCCGTGATGGCGGAGGCGTGGGAGTCGGCAACGATGCCCCCCGGCGTTCTGCAGGCCCTCATTCCGCTGAACCTCATGCAGCCAGACGGCGTCGATGACGCTGAGGCGTCGAGCTGCATGTTCTCGGGCTTCCGCAATTATGTGCTCGCTTGCACCGATGTCTCGGTCGCGACGCTGTACAACGCGCAGTCCGGCCTTTTTCGCACGACGCTCCGTCTCGGCGGATCAGCGGCGCAGTGGGCAGATCTCGATCCATGCGTGCGCTCATTCGAGACGGCCGGAACATTCGCGCTGACCGAGCCGGAGCACGGATCGGATATTGCCGGTGGCCTCGCAACGACAGCACGGCGCGCCGGCGCCGACTGGATTCTCGATGGCGAAAAGCGCTGGATCGGCGCTGCTGACACCGCTGATGTCTTCGCCGTCTTCGCCCGCGACAGTGATGACGGGCACGTAAAGGCGTTTCTCGTTCCCCGTGAGGCCAGTGGCATTACGCTGCACACGATGCGCGGCAAGGCGTCGCTGCGCCCGATGCGGAATTCGGTCATCACGCTCGAGCGCGTGCGAGTCTCTGACACTGATCGCTTGCACAATGTGAACTCGTGGCGCGATGTCGCGCGGATTCTGCGAGCGATGCGCTCAGACGTCGCCTGGATCGCCACGGGATTGCAAGCCGGCGCACTCGAGGCCGCCGTGCGCTACGTCACCGAGCGCGAGCAATTCGGACGCCCCATCGGCGGCTTCCAGCTCGTGCAAGAGAAGCTGGCTCGCATGCTCGGCAACCTGACCGCCTCACTCGGCATGGTCGTGCAGCTCTCGGCACACCAGGATGCCGGAGACTTCTCAGACGAAAACTCTGCACTTGCGAAGATGCACACCGCCCGGATGGCGCGTGAGACCGTCGCGCTCGGACGCGAGGTTGCCGGGGGAAACGGAATTCTTCTCGAGCACGACGTCGCGCGGTTCTTCGCCGATGCCGAGGCCGTCTATTCCTACGAAGGCACCCACGACATCAATTCCCTCATCGTCGGACGCGCCCTGACGGGCACGTCCGCATTTCTCTGACACTCAGACCCACAAAGAAGGAGACGATCATGACGACAATCGCCGCATATGGTGACGCCGCAGGGCTCGCCGGAACAGACCTTGGCTACACGGAGTGGCTCGAGGTCACGCAAGACCGGGTGAATCTCTTCGCCGATTCCACCGACGATCACCAGTGGATTCACGTCGACCCCGTCCGCGCACAGGATGGCCCGTTCGGCGGCGCGATCGCCCACGGCTTTCTTTCGCTGTCACTGACCGTCAGGTTCTGGTCTGAGCTGTTCGACCTGACCGACGTCACGACGAAGGTGAATTACGGCCTCGACAAGGTTCGTTTCGTCTCTCCGGTGAAAGTCGGTGCGCGTGTGCGCATGACGGCAGTGATCGCCGAGGTCACCGAGGTGCGCGGCGGCTATCAATTCGCCGTCGACCAGACAATCGAGATCGACGGCGGCGAAAAGCCGGCCGTCGTCGCTCGAGGGCTCTATCGCTTCTACGCCTGATCCGGGCCACTGCATTCACGCTCGCACTCACCGCCGAGCGAGCGTGAATGCGCTGAATCACTCACGGCGGCGAGCACCTCGAAGGAGAGGAACATGCACCACCACGGACTCGGAACCTGGATGGCCAAGCGGCGTCTGAAATCACCAGAGAAAACGGCTCTCATCTATGGTGACGGCGAGCGCCTCACCTACCGTGAGCTTGCCGATCTCGCCGACGCAGCATCGACGATGCTGTCACGCCGGGGCATCCGCAAAGGCGATCCCGTGGCATACCTTGGTGAGAACAGTCCCGAGTTTCTGACGGTGCTCTTCGGAGCGGCGCAGATCGGCGCCGTGTTCGTACCGGTGAACACGCGCCTCGCACCTCCGGAGGTCGCTCATGTGCTCTCTGATTCCGGCGCCCGGATGCTCATTCATGACGCCGATTTCGCCGAGCGCCTTGTGCCGGTGATCGCCGAGACCCAGATCGACCACGTCATTCAGACCGGGGCAGGAGACCACAGCCACCCCGGGCTGGCAGCGGTGCTTGCCCAGATTCAGGTCGACGACGTCAGAATCGTCAACGACGTCGACGACCCGGCAGCGATCATCTACACGTCGGGAACGACGGGGAAGCCGAAGGGCGCCGTGCTCACCCACGACAATCTGACGTGGGTGAGCATGAACTGCATCGTCGACTACGACGTCGTCTCCAGCGATGTCGCACTCATGATCTCGCCTCTCTTCCACGTCGCTTCGCTCGGCATGGGTGCCCTTCCGGTGATCCTCAAAGGGGCGACTCTCGTGCTCGAGAAGGGTTTCGACCCCGGGCGCGCGCTCGCGCAGATCGAGCGCAACGGCATTACGATGCTCTCGGGCGTGCCGACGACCTACCAGCTCATGGCAGACCACCCGAATTGGGCCTCGACCGACATCTCGACGCTCGCAAAGCTCACCTGCGGCGGCTCCGCCGTGCCGACCCGCATCCTCGATGCGTTTGAGCAGCGCGGCCTGTCGTTTTCGCAGGGCTACGGAATGACTGAGACCTCGCCGGGTGCGACGTCGTTGTCGCCGGCAAAGACGCGAGAGAAGCAGGGCAGCGTTGGGCTCCCGCACTTCTTCACCGAGGTGCGGATCGCCGATGCGAGTGGGGCGATCGTGGGCCAAGGAACGGTCGGCGAGATCGAGATTGCCGGCCCGAACGTCTTCTCCGGCTACCACGGTCTGCCCGAGGCGACGGCAGCCGCGTTCTCCACCGATGGCTGGTTCCGCTCCGGAGATCTGGGTTACCTCGATGACGAGGGGTACCTCTATATCGCCGACCGTTTGAAAGACATGATCATCTCGGGCAGCGAGAACATCTATCCGGCAGAGATCGAGAATCACCTGTACAGCATCGACGGAGTCACGGGTGCCGCCGTGATCGGTGTTCCCGACGACAAATGGGGCGAGGTTCCCTTGGCGATCCTCACCGTGCGAAAGGACGCCTCCATCGACACCGCCTCGGTGCGCCGCCACCTCGAGAGCAAACTCGCCCGGTACAAGCTGCCGAAGAACGTGGTGTTCGTCACTGAGCTTCCCCGCACCGCCTCAGGCAAGGTTCGCAAAGCTGACCTGCGGGCGCAGTACGCGACATAGCGGGGCCCGCGGTCATCCGACCGTCGTGTGCTCTCCGACGGGCACCAGCTGAGCAAACTCAGACTCCGCACGGGAGGCGAGTTCTGTGTGGCGCGCTCGATAACAGGCGAGCGACTGCGCCGCAGGCCAATCGGCACCCAGATATTCGACCGGAAGACGCGGATCCGCACGGAGCAGTGCAATCCAGTCGGCCACAAGCATGATCCGTGCCGACACGGCACTCTGGGCACCATCTGTGGCGTTGGCGTGCCCCCACGTCTCGAGGAACAGCTCGTGCTCGGCGCGGATCGCATCGAGATCCCACGCATCTCGCACGGCATCAGCCAAGGGGAAATCGTCGATCTCTCGGGCACGGAAAGCAGCAACGGAACGCGGCGGAAGATCGTCGCGAAGCGGTTCGAGGGTGGCCGCCATGTCCACCTCTCCCGGTGCGATCCACAGTCCATCCCGCAGCGGCGCGAAGCCCTCCCACGTCAGCACCGCACGGAGGCGGTGGCGTACCGTCCGATGCCCCTCGGAGACAGAGAAGGTAACAAGCGTCCACCCCGCCCCTTGTGGCTTGAAGGGAAAGTCTCGATTGACGCGTTGACCACCCTCGCGCAAAATGTCGCGCACTTCATCTGTGAGCGAGAACTCGACCTCTCGGCCCGATCGCTTGCGATCGAGCAGGCCGCGTACGGCCATGCGATCCAACGTTGCTCGCGCGGTCGGCGCCGCGATGCCTGCGCCCTCGAGTATCGGCAAGAGGGCCCCGGCACGAACTCGATCGAGCTCCCTGTCGAGCACGAACTCACCGAGCAACGCGAGAAGAAGCCTCTTAGCTGGTCGCGTGCGCATCACACAACATCCCGTTTGCACCGCATCATCACGCACTTCGTCATAATTGCTGCCTGGTGGCTTCGCCGAGCTTCGCTCGCTGAATCTGCTCATAGACGTGCGTGCGCAGCGCAGTGAATCGCGGCAGGGCCCGAGTGGTGATCTGGTCACGCTCTGGGGCGAGGTCAATCGTGAGATCTTCTTGCACCCACGTCGGCGATTTCGAGAGCACGATCACACGCTCTCCCAGATAGACCGACTCGTCGATGTCGTGCGTCACGAAGAGAATCGACATGCCGCGCTCCTGATGCAGGCCCCGCACAAGGTCTTCGAGATCAGCGCGAGTCTGCGCATCGACGGCGGCGAACGGCTCGTCCATGATGAGCACCTCGGGCTGGTACGCCACAGCTCGCGCGATGGCGACGCGCTGCTGCATGCCACCGGAGAGCTGCCACGGATAGCTCTTGTGCGCGTGCTCTAGTCCGACTGCCGACAATGCGTCGTCAATGAGCTGATCGCGATCGCTGCGTGAGAGGTTGCGATGTTTGAGGGGCAGCTCGACGTTGCCGCGCACCGTCAGCCACGGATAAAGGCTGCGTCCGTACTCCTGGAACACCAGAGCCATATTCGGCGGTGGCCCCGTCACGCGGCTCCCGCCCAACGTGACCGTTCCCTCCGTTGGACTGAGCAAGCCGGCGATGCACTTCAGCAGCGTCGTCTTTCCACATCCAGATGGACCAACGATGCAGACAAGTTCGCCCGCGCCCATTGAGAAGCTGATGTCGCCGATCGCCTCAACGTCGCCGGTGGATGATTCATACACCTTCTTGAGGTGCTCGACGGCAAGCAGTGTGTCAGGCACTCTCCACCTCCTTGATTCCGTGGTACCACCGTAGAACTCGCCGCTCGACGAATCCGAAGACCGCCGCCAGCAGCACGCCGATCAGCCCGAGAAGCAGAATTCCGCTCCACATCTGGTCGATCAGATAGTTTCTCTGAAAATAGACGATTCGATAGCCAAGTCCAGACGACGACGCGAACATCTCCGAGATCACCATCAGAATCAGCGCGATGGCAATCGCCTGACGCACGCCCGTCATAATGCGAGGACTTGCCGCCGGAAGCACGAGATATCGCACGCGCTGCGCTCTGGTGAGAGAGTACGAGCGCGCCGTCTCGGTCATGACCGAATCCGTTGCACGCACACCATCGATGGTGTTCAGCAGAATCGGCCAGACGGCACCGAGAACGATAACCGTGATCTTCATCGCGTCCGTTGGTCCCAGAAGGATCGCGATGATCGGAATCAGCACAGGGGGCGGGATTGCGCGAAAGAACTCCATCAGGGGCTCGAGAAGCTCTCGCAACCACCGCACGAGCCCGATGAGCGTTCCGGCGATGATTCCCACGACGACGGAGGCGAGGGTGCCGAACACAAGGCGCGTGAAGCTGGGAAGCACGTCTTCGAAGAACGCCGGACCGATCCAGGTCTGCACGAAGGCCCGTCCGATGGTCAGCGGATCGGGGAAGTAGACGGCCGATGCAAATGTGGACCAGATGCCCCAGATCACCAGCAGCACAATCGGCAGACCGAGGCCGTACGCGATATTGCTGCTGAACGTCACCCAAATGCGAGACCTGCGCTTCGGCATGACGATGCGGGATGTATACAGGCTCACAGTACCTCGTCTCCTCGCACCGACTGATGCCAGCTCAGCGAGCGACGTTCGATCACGCGAAATATGAGGTTGACGACGAGGCCCAGAAGCCCCGTCACAACCACCAGCGCATAGACTCTGACCCAATCGCCCGCCGACCTGGCAACGATGATGCTATTGCCGAGCCCGGGGTTGCCGATTGTCATCTCAGCTGTGATGGCGAGGATCAGCGCGACAGTCGCGGCGAGGCGGATTCCCGTCATGAGATACGGGAGCGAGGTCGGAAAGATCAGGTGGAGAAAGCGCGACCAGCGCGACAAACCGAAGCTGCGAGCGGTGTCGCGGGCAACCGCGTCAATGTCTGCGACGCCGTAGAGCACCTGAACGAACACCTGCCAGAAACTGGCGAACACGATAATCACAAGGGCGGCCTGGAGCTGAATGCCGTACACGAGAATCGCCAGTGGAATGAGCGCGACGGACGGGATCGGACGAAGGAATTCGACAGTGGAGTGCGTCGCGCGACGCAGAAACCCCACGAGGCCGATGACCGTGCCGAGCACAGTCGCGAGCACAACGGCGATCATCAGACCGATGCCCCACGCGGTCATCGTGCGACCGACGTTGCGCCAGAACTCAAGATCGCGAAATTCGGTGCCAAGCTGCCCCATGACGTCTGTTGCATAGGGGAAGTACTGCGGATTCATCAGGCCGAGAGCTGGCACTAATTGCCAGATGCCAAGGAATCCGACAATTCCGGCTGCGCCCAACGCGAACTTTCGGAGTCCCCGTCCTGAGCGTCTGGAGCGGCGAGCGCTGGTGCCCGGCGCGGCTTCAACAGTGGACATATGTCCTTCCGGGTGTCATCGAGGGAGGGAAGGAACGGATGCCGCGGCGGTGCGCCGCGGCATCCGCTTCGTTACTGCTGCTGAATCAGTCGTTCGAAGTCGGGCACGGCGTCAAGCACACCGAACTCGACAGCCATATCTGCCAGCTTCTGGAGATTCTCGATGTTGAGCTCCGACGTGAACTTCGGCAGCGTGATGCCAGCCGCAGCCTCTTCGGGAATGCCCATGTTTTCGACGATGGCGGCGCGGACGCCGTCTTCATTGGCATCGGCCCACTCCAGAGCTTCCGTCATCGCTGCAGAGTAGTCAGCAATGAGTTCGGGGTCGGAGTCGATGAGATCCTGCGTCGTGATGCTCGTCAGCAGCGAAAGACCCGGGATTGTGGCCTGGTAGGGAAAGACGACGATGTTTCCTCCAGCGCCCTCAATCTGTGACATGAAGGGGTCTGGCACCCACGCGGCATCGATGTTGCCGGCCTCAAGCTGTGCTTGCGCGTCGGGGAACGCTACCTCGACGAACTCGATGGTTGACGAGTCTCCGCCGTCGTCCTCAACGGTCTTCATAATCGTGAGGTCGCCAGCTGCTCCCAGACTGTTTACTGCGACACGCTTCCCTGCGAGGTCAGCAGGAGACTCGATTCCAGAGTCGCCAAGCGAGACAACGGCATTGACATCGCCACCCTCCGGAAGGCTGTTCGCGTAGTCTCCGATCATCACAACGTCGAGCCCTTGAAGGTCGGCACGGAACGGACCGAACGGCTGCCCGATGGCGATCTCGATGTCACCGCTGAGCAGCGCTGGGATGGCGAGAGCACCACCCTGCGCGGGAACGACCTCGACTTCGAGGTTGTGCTCGGCGAAGATGCCAGCGTCCATCGCTCCCCAGAGGGCACCGGTTTCAGCGATGGGGAGTGCGGCGATGCGGATTGTGCGCATGTCATCCGATGAGGAATCGTCTGCGGGCGCTGTGGCCGAGCTGGCACCGGAGTCGGTACAGCCACTGAATGCGAGAACGGCCGCTGCGCCTAGGGCTACAGCGGTAAGTGCCTTCTTCATTGATAGGCCTCTCTGTGGTGGGTTGGGAAGTCGCACGGAGGTGCCGATCGCCGGCACAGCCCCGTGTTGACACCGTCATCGTCTCCCGTCCCACGTTTTAATGCAAGCCTTTTGTGACGCTCGTCAGAGAACAGTTGAATAACGATTGGTGTTTATATCAATCATTGAGATCGACAATGAATTGACAACGCCCATCGCCCCCCATGAAAGGAAGACATGATCCCGCAGCCCCCACCAACAGCTCTCGACAAGATCTTCACCGCCCGCGTCACCGTGGGGGCGGTCGATGACTATGGGCAGACACGCGCGGGGCACCGCCGGATCGTCTCGATTCTCGGCGGACGCCTGTCGCAGGGAATCGACGCCGAGGTGCTCGCCGGGGGCGCTGACTGGCAGATTGTGCACACCGACGGCACGATCGAGATTGACACGAGATATTCGGCCCGCACCGACAATGGCGAGCTTCTTCACGTTCGCACGCGAGGCATGCGCACGGGATCGCCAGGCGTTCTCGAGGCACTCCTCGCCGGTGAGTCGGTGCCAGCGAGTGACTACTATTTTCGCCTCGTCGTCACGATCGAGACGGCGGCCCCGACGCTCGCCTATCTGCAGAATTCACTGCTGGTCGGCGCGGCTGCGCGCGGCGCCGACGACGTCGTCTACGACGCGTATCGCGTGCGCTGAGCTCGCTTCGCGAGAAGTTGCCTCTAGACATTCACTATCTCCATAGGTATTGTCGCAGGACGAGCGCAGTGCAGCGCTCGCGCTGAATGCGAAGGGACCTCGATCGGTGTCACACTCGAAGCCAGCACGTAATCCAGATGCTGCTCTCACGCTCGTGAATGGTTTTTCCCTGGAGATGACGGGAAAAGATGTTCCCGGCTTGGAAGAAGCCCGGAATGCCATCCCCGCGGGAACGAAGATCAATGTCACGTTCCTCGGAAATGAAGACCTGGAGATGCGCATATCTGCGGCCAAAGCGGTGCGCGAGATGGGGTTCATACCTGTACCGCACATCTCAGCACGTCGCCTCTCGTCCCAGAGCCAGCTCGAGGACTTTCTCGGCCGCCTTCACGACGTCGGCGCTTCTGAGCACGTCTTCGCCGTCGGAGGCGATCCTGCCGAACCAGAAGGGCCCTACCCCGATTCGCTGTCGGTGATCCGCAGCGGGCTGCTGTCGCAATACGGGGTGCGCGAGGTATCGATCGCGGGGTACCCGGAAGGACACCCCGACATCGACGACGACGTGCTGTGGCGGCACCTCGACGACAAATCCGCCGCGCTGAAAGAGCAGGGTCTGCAGGCAGTGATCCTCACGCAGTTCGGGTTCGATACCGAACCTGTGATGACGTGGATCAAGAACGTCCGCGCCCGAGGCATCGATACGCAGATCCGCGTCGGAACACCCGGGCCCGCAGGGGTCAAGCGACTACTCGGGTTCGCACGTCGCTTCGGCATTGGCGCAAATGCAATGATCGTCAAAAAGTACGGCTTCTCCCTGACGAACCTGATGGGAACAGCCGGCCCCGATACCTTCGTCTCCGACCTCGCGAGCCTCCTCTCGCAGGAGCCGACGGCGGGAGAGGTGAGCCTGCACTTCTATACGTTCGGCGGGCTGAAGGCCACCGCAGATTGGGCCAATGAGTACACAACCGATAGGTCGTGAGGAGGCATCCATGTCCCGGCCCAATGACGCGCTCAAGAATCACGCCTGCTTGGTGATGCACGGTCCAGACCAGCCAGGCGTCGTCTCCGCGGTCTCTGCACTGATCACCCGCAATCAGGGAAACATTGTGTCCCTCGATCAGTACTCGGATGACCCACAGGGCGGCGCCTTCTTTCAGCGCGTCGTCTTTCACCGCAGCGATCTCACCGCCGCGTTCACCGACATCGAGGCCGATCTCGACAAGACGCTCACTCCCTACGGAATGACCTGGAAGCTGACAGACCAGTCCATACCGAAACGCATGGCGATTCTCGTATCGACAAGCGATCACTGCCTGCTCGAACTCCTCTGGCGTCACAGACGAGGCGAGCTTCCCGTCACCATCCCCATGGTGATCTCCAACCACACGAACACCGCGAGCGACGTCCGCACCTTCGGCGTTCCGTTCTTTCACGTTCCGTCAACGGGCCCTGACAAGAGCGCGGCCGAAGCCGAAATCGCGGGGCTCCTCGCCGACAATGTCGACGTCGTCGTTCTCGCCCGCTACATGCAGGTGCTCTCCGATGACTTCCTCGAGAAGGTCGACGTTCCCATCATCAACATCCATCACTCGTTTCTCCCCGCCTTCATCGGCGCAGCCCCCTACCGCAAGGCAAAGGAGCGCGGCGTGAAGCTGATCGGCGCCACGAGCCACTACGTCACGAAGGATCTCGACGAGGGCCCGATCATCGAACAGGATGTCGCCCGCGTCGACCACTCGATGTCTGCCGCTGACCTCCAAGCGCGCGGCGCATACGTCGAACGCGCCGTTCTGAGTCGCGCAGTGCAATGGCACGCACAGGACCGAGTGATCAGACAGGGCAACCACACAATCGTTTTCTGACCCACAACCCAGGCGCCGGAACCACCGGCGACTCCCACCTACAGATTGGTTCATCTCATGGCAGCGAAGAATCTTCAGGACGTGCTTGATCAGGCGGGCAACGCCGTCGATCTTCTGCGCAACTCCCAGATCGGCTCATACATCTACCCCGTCGTGCCTGCCGACTTCCAAAACTGGATCAAGGAGCAGAAAGCATGGCGTGATACTGCCGTGCTCTACGACCAGTCGCACCACATGGACAACATCCTGCTGAAGGGCTCCGACGCCATTCGGCTCATCTCCGACACCGCGATCAACTCGGTGGCAAACTTCGCCGTCAACAAGGCGAAGCAGTATGTGCCAACCACCGAAGGCGGCCACGTGATCGGCGACGGCATCCTCTTTCGCGAGGCCGAAGAGGAATACACCTACGTCGGTCGCTCACCCGCAGCCAACTGGCTGATGTTCCACGGTGCGACCGGCGGTTACCCGAACCTCGACATCACGGTCGACCGTCGCTCACCCTCGCGGCCATACGGCCACTCCGTAGAGCGAAAATACTATCGCTTTCAGATTCAGGGACCGAACGCGTGGCAGGTGATCGAGAAGCTCAACGGCGGCCCGCTCGAGCAGCTGAAGTTCTTCAATATGTCGACGATGACGATCGACGGCACGACTGTTCGCACGCTTCGCCACGGCATGGCCGGAGCCCCGGGGCTCGAGATTTGGGGACCGTACGCGGACCACGACCGCATGTGGACGGCGATCGTCGAGGCGGGTGCCGAGTTCGGCCTCGTTCCCGTCGGCTCCCGCGCGTACCCGTCGAACACCCTCGAGTCGGGCTGGATTCCCTCCCCGCTTCCCGCGATCTACACGGGTGAGGCCGAGCGTTCCTACCGCGAGTGGCTTCCGGCCGACGGCTACGAGGCGACAGGAACCCTCGCCGGTTCGTTCGTCTCCGACGACATCGCCGACTACTACCTCTCGCCGTGGGAGCTCGGCTATGGCAACTTCGTCAAGTTCGACCATGACTTCATCGGCCGGGATGCTCTCGAGAAGATCGACCCCTCGACACAGCGCAAGAAGGTCACCCTCGCGTGGGATGGAGACGATCTTGGCAAGATCCTGACGTCGCCGCTGAACGTCGACGGGCCGAACTACAAGTTCTTCGACCTTCCGCTCGCCAACTACGGATCGGCGAACTATGACTCGGTTGTGGATGCAGACGGCACCGTCGTTGGCTTCTCGATGTTCACCGGCTACAGCGCGAATGAGCGGCGCGGGCTCTCGCTTGCAACGGTCGATCACGACGTTCCCGAGGGCACCGAGCTCAGCGTTGTCTGGGGCGAGCCGCACGGCGGCACGAAGAAGGCATCCGTCGAGCCGCACGAGCAGACAAACGTCCGCGCTGTCGTCAGCCCCGTGCCATACTCGACTGTCGCCCGCCAGACCTACCAGGGTGGATGGCGCACCGGATACCAGCAGTAGCGACATTCGCCTCGCGGCATGAGGAGGCTCGGTCGATCCGGCCGAGCCTCCTCGCGCTACCTCATCGAACGGAGCATCCCGTGAGCCTCAGGTATGCATTGCTCGCGATCCTTCGCGTCGGCCCACTTTCGGGTTACGACCTCGCCAAACAGTTCTCGCAATCCGTCGGTCACGTCTGGCACGCGCCTGACTCCCAGATTTACCCTGAGCTGCGCAAGATGGAGACCGAGGGGCTCATTGAGGGCGAGGTGGAAGAGCGCGGGGCCCGACGGACGCGTCGCAATTACCACGTGACCGAGGCCGGCGACCGCGCATTCCTCGAGTGGATGGCCTCGCCCATGGTCTACCACCGAGTACGCGACCCCGCGCACGTGCGCGCCGCATACCTTGAAGCGACGACACCCGAAGCCGCGCGTTCCTTCCTCGAGAATCACATCGAGCAGTGGCAGGGCGAGTTTGACCAGTGGGAGAGCGAGCTGCGCCGCATCGAAGCCATCACGAGCCCGATGCTCGTACGTCGCCTCGAGGCCACACCGGCAGAAGACAGGGAACGCACCGTCGCATTCAAGTATTTCGCTTACGAGGGTCTCGTCGATCGAGCTCGCAGCGAGATCGCGTGGGCACGGCGAGGTCTGAAACTCATCGACCGCCTTGAGGCATAGCAGCGCTGGTCGCCGTCAGCACTCCGCACGTGCCGCGTAAACCTCGTCGAGTGCACGCCTGGCGACAATCGCGAAAACCTCCTCACACTCGGGAGCCGACCATCGTTCATACGCCAGGTCAAGGGCGAGGGCACCAAACTCCGCGGAAATCCGCGCCGCCAGCCTGGGAACTCCTCGCCGCGTGAGGCCATCAGACATCGCGGCCGTGAGCGAGAGCCCTTTCAACGCTTCACGCTCGCGCAGCTCAGTACTCGCGGCGATGACGGCGCGGCGTCGCGCGGAGAACTCCCGGGTTTCGGGCGTGAACGTCTCCCTCCCCACCGCGTCGAGCGCGGCAGCGATAACGTCGCGCGCCGAGTATCCTGCAGGCATCGCCTCAATTGCGTCTGCCAGCACCGTCGATACGGCATCTCCCCCGAAGAGGACTTCTCGTTTATCGGGAAAGTGCCGAAAGAACGTGCTCTTTGTCAGCGCGGCACGCTCGGCAATCTCGACCACCGTCGTGTTCTCGTATCCGTTCTCAGCGAACAGCTCAACCGCAGCGACGATCAATCGCGCCCGTGCATCGGGCTTCCAGCGGGGCATAGCGGCCATCTTACAAGACTGAGTCTCGTCAATCGAGAATGATGCGACCAAGTCCCATCGGGGTGTATGCTGATGCGACTGAGTCCCATCGTTAAAATTTGGAGGTTGTTATGAGTCGTGCTGTCATCTACAAAGAATTTGGCGGGCCGGACGTCCTCACCGTCACGGACGTCCCCGAACCGCATGCGGGCCCAGGCGAGGTCCGCGTCCGCGTCACAGCGGCAGGCCTCAACCCGATGGACTGGATCATCGCGGCACAGCCCGAGGCGGCAGAAGTGTGGGGCGTCAGCCTCCCGGCCGGCTTCGGCTCGGACTTTGCCGGAGTCGTCGACGAAGTCGGAGAGGGAAGCGAGCAGTTTTCTCGCGGCGACCGGGTCTTCGGTGGAGCAATCGCCAAGTCGGCAGCTGACTACGCCATCATCGAGACCGGTCCCTCTGCACTCTATGAGCTTCACCGTCTTCCCGACGGCATCAGCGATGAGATCGGCGCCGCACTGGCGACGCCCGGGCTGACAGCTGCCGCCACCCTCGACACGATCGGCGTGGGCCCGAGCGACACCGTGCTCGTCGGCGGAGCGGCGGGCGGCGTGGGGGTGCTCACCGTTCAGCTGGCCAGGCTCGCCGGAGCGCGCGTGATCGGCACAGGTTCCGCGAGCACATTCGATTTTCTGCGCTCGATCGGGGCCGAGCCCGTTACCTATGGCCCCGGCCTGGCCGATCGCGTTCGAGCCCTCGCCCCAGAGGGGGTGACGGCGGCAGCCGACCTGTTCGGCGCAGAAACCGTCGAGGCCGCACTTGAGCTCGGAGTACCGAAACAGCGCATCACGTGGATCGCCGCGGGCGTGACCGTTCCTGACGGCATCCGCTGGTCCACCGGCTCCGAGGCGGCCCCGGGTGCGCTCGAGAAGATCATCCGCGCCGTCAGCGCTGGAGACATCATCGTGCCCATCGCCGCCACGTTCTCGCTCGAGCAGGTCCGCGACGCCGTGCAGCTGCAGGCGGGCCGCCACACTCACGGCAAGATCGTCGTCGCTCTCTGAGAATGCTCTCTTCAGGTGCGGCTGCGCGCGATGTACACGGTATTCGACGACACCCCGCCAGTCACGGGGTTGTCGAACTCAACGACGTGCGCAGTCGCATCGGCGAACACGGCGGCCAGCGTGTTCATGAAGTCGTCGTCTGGCGGGTCGTCAGACCACAGGGCAAAGACCCCGCGCGGAGCAAGATGGCTGTCGAGCGCACGCAGCCCGTCTGCTGTATAGAGGTCGGCGTGCGTCGGGTCAAGCTGATGACGTGGCGAGTGGTCGACGTCAAGCAGAATGGCCGAGTAGCCGCTGTCGTCTGCACCGGGCGCGGAGCGCATCAGCGCGAAGAAGTCAGCGTCAACGAGACTCGTGCGCGTGTCGTCGACGAGCGTCGCTGATACGGGCAGCAGCTTGCGCTCGTGCCACCCGATCACCGCGGGCAGCCGGTCGACGACGGTAAGGGTGCGCACGCGCTCGTCACGCAATGCGGTGACGGCGGTGTACCCGAGGCCGAGCCCACCGACCAGCACGGTCAGCTCGTCACCTTCCACGACAGCAAGGCCGAGTCTCGCGAGCTCTTCTTCGGCAACAGTGAAGAGACTCGACATGAGGTACTCCTCGCCAAGCTTGACCTCATAGATCTCCTGCCCCGAGACCGGTTCGGTGCGTCGCCGCAGGGTGAGGTCTCCCATCGGAGTGTGTTGCCAGTCGAGTTCGTCGAACCGAATGCTCACTGCTGCGCTCCCTCTGTCGTTGCTCACCCTACGCGATCAGCGCACTGAAGATTCCAGCTCGCCCAGCGTCTCGAGTGTGACGACCTCGCGCGGCGGAACAACGGCCGGGTGCGTGCCCGCCATCTCTTCGATGACACGCAGCACCTGGCAGCTGTACCCGAACTCGTTGTCGTACCAGACGTACACAACAACGTTCTCGGCGTCAGCGATCGTCGCAAGCCCGTCGACGATTCCGGCACGGTGGGAACCGACGAAGTCCGTCGACACGATCTCTGCCGATTCAATGTAGTCAACCTGCTGACGCAGCTTCGAGTGCAGCGACACGGCGCGCAAGTACGTGTTGAGTTCGTCGCGACCAGCGTGGTTCTTCAGCGTGAGATTGAGAATCGCGAGCGACACATCGGGCGTCGGCACCCGAATGGAGCTTCCCGTGAGCTTACCCGCGAGCTCGGGCAGCGCTTTTGCAACAGCCTTTGCCGCGCCCGTCTCGGTGATCACCATGTTGAGGGCGGCCGACCGTCCACGGCGCTCGCCCTTGTGAAAGTTGTCGATCAGATTCTGGTCGTTGGTGTACGAGTGAACGGTCTCGACGTGTCCCCGAACAATGCCGTAGGCCTCATCGATCGCGGCGAGTACGGGAGTGATGGCGTTCGTTGTGCACGACGCGGCAGAGAGGATGCTGTCGTCCGCCGCGATGTCGTCGTGATTGATGCCGTACACGATGTTCTTCAGGTCGCCCTTGCCGGGAGCCGTGAGCAGAACGCGGGATGCTCCTGTTGCTCGAAGGTGCAGCTCGAGCCCGTCGCGGTCGCGCCACCGCCCGGTGTTGTCGACGACAAGGGCGTCGTCGATGCCGTACTCGGTGTAGTCGATCGTCGCCGGATCGTTTGAGTAGATCACCTGAATGAGCGTGCCGTTGGCGAGGATCGTGTTGTTCTCCTTGTCGACGGTGAGCGTTCCGGCGAACGGCCCGTGCACGGAGTCACGGCGCAGAAGGCTCGCCCGCTTGATGATGTCGTCATCGCTGCCCTTGCGAACGACGATGGCGCGCAGCCTCAGCCCGGAGCCCCCGCCCGAATGAGCGATCAACAATCGAGCAACGAGTCGGCCGATGCGGCCGAAGCCGTACAGCACGACGTCCCTTGGCTCAGCCTTGGTGACGTCTTCGGCGACGATGTCGGCAAGCTCCCGCCGCAGAAAGTCCCGAAGGCTCAGGTCGGCCCCGCGGTCGCGGTGGGCAGCGTGCAGGCGCGCGATGTCGAGAGATGCTGGCCCGGGCTTGAGTGTCGTGAGCGCCTCGAGCACAGCTGTCGAGGCATCCATCGACATCGTCTGGGCTCCGGCCTGCCGTGCGAACTTGTGCGCCTTGATCAGCTCGATCGTCGACAGTCCAATCAGCCGACGGCCATGGATCGACGTGACAACGCCGTGATTGCGATACAGTCCGCCCACGAGCGGAATCAGTCGCTCGGCCTGCTCCTCCCTGGCGATCCAGTGTGTGCGGTGGGCCTCTGCAGTGCTGTTCACGTGCGCTCGCGCTCCTTCTGCCGCTCAGCCTCGTGAGCAGACGGCGTTGTCATGATTTTTGAGCACGCCGAATGGGCGTGGAAAAACGGGCGTGCCGTCAGTTTACCGGCTGCGGAAGGAGTGCCGACGTGGAACTTTCAACGACGCGCCGCTTTCGGCGCAGCAGCCGCATGGCATTGCCGATCACCACAAGAACGGATGCTTCGTGCACCAGCATCCCGATCGCCATCGTCACACCGCCGAAGAGCACGCCGGCCAGCAGCAGCGCCACGGTCAGCAGTGCGATCACAATGTTCTGTCGCATCGTTCTCACGGTGCGCCGCGCGAGCGAAATGGCCTCGGGCAGCTTGCGCAGACTGTCGCCCATGAGCGCGATATCTGCCGTCTCAATGGCAACCGCGGAGCCAGCGGCGCCCATGGCCACACCGATGTCAGCGGTTGCCAGGGCCGGCGCATCGTTCACGCCATCGCCGACCATCGCCACGATGTGCCCGTCCGCCTGCAGCTGCGCAACAACATCCACCTTGTCTTCGGGCAGAAGTCCCGCACGAACAAGATCGACACCGACCGCGTCAGCGACAGCCGAGGCGACAGCGGGCTGATCTCCCGTGAGCATTATCACCGTAGAAACACCGGCGTCATGAAGGCCCGCCACCATCTGCGCGGCATCCTCGCGAATGCGATCGGCAACGGCAATCACCCCGGCGACACGTCCGTCAACGGCAACGAGCATGGGCGTCTTGCCCGCGCGACCGAGCCGATCTGCGGTCAATGCCGCCCGTTCGAGCTCGCCGACGCCCTCACCTGCGAGCAGACTGAGGTTTCCGATTACCAGGCGGCGGCCCTCGACAACCGCGGTGATTCCCTTGCCCACGACGGGGACGACCTCGTGGGGAACGACGATCGGCCCGAGATTCTCCGCCACCGCCGCATCGACGATGGGACGAGCAAGCGGATGCTCCGACCCCGCCTCTGCCCGGGCGGCGAGGCGCAGAAGCTCCGAGCGCTGCACGTGCGAGTCGAGCACGATGACGTCGGTGAGGCGCGGGCGACCTTCGGTGAGCGTGCCCGTCTTATCGAGAGTGACAGCAGAGATCTTTGCCGACGTCTCAAGGTACTCGCCGCCTTTGACAAGCACACCGTCTTTCGCGCCGCGCCCGATGCCGGCGACGATCGACACGGGAATCGAGATGACGAGCGCCCCGGGGCAGCCGATGACAAGAAGTGTCAACGCGAGCACGACATCGCCGGTCAGAATGCCGACGAGAACCGCGAGCACGATGATGGCCGGCGTGTACCAGGCAGAGAATCTGTCCATGAACGCCTGCGTCGCGGCCTTGGCGTCCTGCGCCTCTTCCACCCGGTGGATGATGCGCGCGAGAGTCGTGTCAGAACCGACCCCCGTTGCCCGCACCTGAATGAAGCCGCCTGCCGACACCGTTCCGGCATAGACGGTATCTCCCGCACCCTTTCCGGCGGGGATCGACTCGCCCGTGATCGTCGCCTCGTCTATCGCTCCGGTTCCACCGATGACAACACCATCGACGGGCACCTGGGCGCCGTTCTTCACAAGCACGGTTTCGCCCGGAGCGACCGAGGCGGCCGGCACCTCGACCTGCACGCCGTCGCGAAGGGCGATGGCGACGTCGGGGGCTACCGCCACCAGCTCAGCGAGTGCCGAACGGGTCTTGTTCAACGTCGCCGACTCGAGAGCGTGACCGATTGCAAAGAGAAACGTGACAGCGGCGGCTTCCCAATAGTTGCCGACGATGACTGCACCGATGGCGGCGACCGAAACAAGCAGGTCGATGCCGACAACCTTCACCCCCAGCGCGCGTGCGGCGCTGACGACGATCGGGCTTCCGGCGACGATGGCCGCGCCGATCATCAAACCGTCGGCCACGGGGCCGCCGCCGACAAGTGCGCCCACGATCAGCGACGCGACGATCAGCATCCCCGATGCGGCCGGTCGTGCCCAGCGTCGATTCACCATCGCGCGTACGTTACGCATTTTCCTACTCCTCGTCCGTCGTTCGTCGTCGTCAAAACGGGGCCGGAGCCGCGGTGTACCCAGCGCGCCCGACGGCCGCCACGATGTCGTCCACACTGGCAACGGCTGGGTCATGGTCGACCTCGATGCGTGCGGATGCGAATCGAACGGACACCGCGCTGACTCCCTCGAGGCGGCTGACCTGCTTCTCGATCTTGCCGACGCACGACGGGCATGAGAACCCCTCCGCGCGAAGAACCGTATGCACTGTTGCTGACGTCGAGTTGGTCATGATGATCATCCTTTCTGCGATGAGTGTTCGCCCCGATCGGGGCTTCTGTCTCAAAGTTATGGGTCGGGCAGCAACCGCACCATGACGCACATCAATCAACGGTAGAATCACTGAAATACCCGTTCACACGGAATAAACCACGACGCTTTGCGGTTGGCCTTCATGAGTCGACGGATGTTGCGCTGAACGCAGCTGCAGCGAGAACGGAGTGCACATGACGACGAGATCGGCTGTGACTCGACGGCGCGTTCCTCTGCGCAGCACCTGTGCGGCGCCGCACACCTGCCCACCCTCGGTGCGCATGGCGGTGCTCAGCCATGTGCCGTACTTCGCGTCTCTCCCGCCAGAAGACCTCACGCAGGTCGACAACCGCATGACGGCCCTGTCATGGGCAGAAGGCGATCCGCTCTACCAGATGGGCGATCGCGCAGAGCATCTCTACGTACTTGCGTCAGGTCACGTCAAAGTGGGTGGCACAACCGCGGCCGGCGACGAGTCGATCACCGACATCCTCTCCCCCGGTCAGCTCTTCGGCACCATGATGACTCTTGGCGAACCAGTGCATACCGACACGGCGACCGCCCTCGTGACCACCTGTGCCTTGCGCATCGATCAGCAGTCGTTTCGCGACATTCTCACGCAGCATCCAACGGTGGCGCTTCGTGTTCTCGACGACGTGGCCGCGCGGCTCGCCCGCACGAAGAGCGGCATGAGCCGTCGCCTCGCCAATACCGTTCCCCAACGCACGGCGGCCGCACTGCTCACCCTCGCTGACACCGTCGGGCAGGCGACCGACGACAACGGAACGCTCTTGCAGCTTCCGCTGACCCGGGCCGACATCGCCGCGCTGGCGAACTCGACGCCGGAATCCGTGTCGCGCACAATGAGCGAGTGGCGCAGAAGCGGAATCATCGATTCGGGTCGACGCTGGACAGCGATCCTCGACCGCGATCGGTTGACGCAGATCGCTGATGGAACTGTCAGTTAACCGGGAACGCATGCATCGGCCGCCAGGCTCGCTGCTGCACACGACGCGTGACGACGGGTGGGATATACGGTCTCGGTTGCAAAGGACGTAGTGTGAGTGCGTAATGACACAGTCGAGTCGTTCTGCAACGAGCCCCGCTCTGGCGGGCATCGCGTTAGCACTCGTCACGATCGTCGTCGCCGTTATCGTTGTCGTCGTCGATTTTCCGATGCTCGCGAAGATCGGCCTTGGAGTGCTGGGCGGACTCGCGCTCATCTGCGCAGGCGCATGCATCGGCTACGCTCTGGCAATCATTCGGGTGCGCGACGACGATGACGACGAGAGCTGAGCCGAGCCAGGCGGCTGCGGTGCTCAACCATTCGGAAGTTCTCCCCGACACGCCGCTGGCGGCGCGCCCAGAACGGCGCGCCGCCAGCTTGTTCCGAATGTGTGAACGCGAGATCAGCCCGCGGGCGTGAAGTCGCGAGCCCCGGCGAACTCCGGGCGCGGGCTCGGTGCCGCGAACGGTTCGACCGGGGTGTTCTCGACGCTGTTGAAGACGAGAAAGACGTTCGAGCGCGGGTACGGGGTCACGTTGCCGTTCGATGCGTGCATGCAATTGCAGTCGAACATAATCGCCCCGCCAGCTTCGCCGTCGAGCACATCGATGCCGTAGGTATCGCCGAACTCCGAGAGTGTCGCTTTCTCGGGCGTTCCCGCGCCCTGCATGATCAGCGACTTCCGGTAGTTGTCTTCCGGGGTCTCCTGTGCGCACGACACGAACTTTTTGTGCGAGCCGGGCATGATCATGAGCGGGCCGTTGTACGAATAGTTGTCGGTCAGCGAGATCGAGATGCTCACCGTGCGCATATTCGGCAGGCCGTCTTCGGCGTGCCACGTCTCGAAATCCGAATGCCACATGAACTCCTTGCCCTCGAAGCCAGGCTTGAAGTTCACACGGGACTGGTGAATGTACACATCGGAACCGAGCAGCTGCTTCGCGCGGCCGACGACCCGCGGGTCGTTCGCGATCTTCGCGAAGACGTCGCTCACCTTGTGAATCTCGAAGATCGAACGCACCTCGTCGCTCGATGCCTCGACGATCGTGCGCTCGTCGCGGCGCACAGTCTCGTCTTCCGACAGGCGCCGCAGTTCGGCCTTCAGCTCGGTGACGTCGTCTGCGCTAATCAGCTCGTCGATGGCCAGATACCCATTGCGGTCGTAGCCGCTGAGCGTCTCAGCATCCATGGGGCCATCGTCGGCCGTTCCATACAGCGTGGGATCCTCGCGATCGATCACCCTCTCGACGCCACCTGTGCGCGTGGGGTATACATCGGTCTGGACTGTCTGCGTTGCAGTCACGTACTCCTCCTTTGACGGTTTTGTTCGTTCTTGCATCTCTGTCACCCAAAACGACAGCAGCCGGGTCAGCTTTCGCTGACTCGGCTGCTGTGTATGGGAGCTTTACGCGCCCGCTGGCTCTTCGAGAACGAGCGGGTACACACCGTTCTCGTCGTGCACCTCGCGGCCGGTCACCGGCGGGTTGAACACGCACACGCACTTGATCTCGGTGCGCGGGCGCACAATGTGCTTGTCATGGTCGTTCAGCAAGTACACAGTTCCTGGCTTCAGCTCGTGGGTCTCGCCCGTCGCCTTGTCGGTGACGGTGCCCTCACCCTGCGTGATGAACACGGCTTCAATGTGGTTGGCGTACCAGAACTCGCTCTCGGTTCCGGCGTACAGCGTGGTCTCGTGAACGGAGAAGCCCACGCCCTCCTTGGCGAGAATGATGCGCTTGCTGCGCCAGTTCTCGGTCTTGATGTCGGAGTCTGTGCCCTCGACGTCTTCTACACTGCGAACGATCATGCGTAGCTCTCCTCGGTGTTCGAAATGGTGGATGCTGATTCAGCCAGCTCTCCGGAGGCAACAGTTGCCACTGCGCTCTCCAGAATGTCGAGACCGGCGTCAAGAACATCATCGGGAATGGTGAGCGCAGCAAGCAACTTGACGACCTCTCCGCTCGGGCCGGCAGTCTCAACGAGAAGTCCGTTCTTGAACGCTTCCTCGCACACGGCATCGGCGAGCTCGCCGTTTGCCATCTCGATTCCGCGAGCAAGCCCACGGCCCTTCGCCGTGACGGTGATGCCCGGCGTCACGTCGACGATCGACTGGAAGCGCTTGGCAACCTTCTCGCCCTTGTTCTTGATCGACGTCGTGAACGAGTCGTCAGACCAGTACTCGCGAATCGCCGCGGTCGCCGTGGCGAATCCGGCGCTGATTCCGCGGAACGTGCCGTTGTGCTCGCCTGGCTCCCACACATCAAGCTCTGGCTTGAGCAGCGTGAGTGCCATGGGGATGCCGTAGCCGGAGATCGACTTCGACAGGCAGACCATGTCGGGCTCGATGCCGGCCTCTTCAAAGCTGAAGAAGGTGCCGGTGCGGCCGCAGCCCATCTGAACGTCGTCGATGATCAGCAGAATGTCGTGCTTCTTGCAGAGCTTCGAGAGATTCTGCAGCCACTCGTAGCGGGCCGGGTTGATGCCACCCTCACCCTGCACCGTCTCGACGATCACGGCGCCGGGCTTGTTCAACCCGCTGCCGCTGTCGGTGAGCAGGCGCTCGAGGTAGAAGAAGTCGGGGTAGTCACCGTCGAAGTAGTCGTCATACGGCATCGGGGTGGCGTGAACGAGCGGAATGCCAGCGCCGCCGCGCTTGAGCGAGTTTCCGGTCACGGAGAGCGCACCGAGCGTCATGCCGTGGAAGCCGTTGGTGAAGCTGATGACCGACTCGCGGCCGGTGTACTTGCGGGCGAGCTTGAGCGCCGCCTCGGTCGCCTGCGTTCCGCCGGGGCCGGGGAACGCGAGCTTGTAGTCGTACCCGCGAGGCTTCAAAATCACGTCGTTGAACGTCTCGATGAATTCCTGGCGCGACTTTGTGAACATGTCGAGCGAATGCATCACGCGGTCGTCGCTGATGTAGTCGATCAGCACCTTCTTGAGCACCGGGTTGTTGTGACCGTAGTTGAGCGCACCGGCACCGGCGAAGAAGTCGATGTACTCACGACCGTCAACGTCGTACATGTGGCTGCCGACGGCGCGGTCGAACTCAGCGGGCCATGAGCGTGAATAGCTGCGGACCTCTGACTCGAGTGCGATTGTGGCGTCTGAAATGGGGGACATCACGATTCCTTCCTTCATGAGGATGCCGTGAATCTTTGTATTGACATCGAACGCAGGCGTCACGGGTGATCCTGCACGCGGCGGAGGGCAACGGTGGTCGCCCTCGTCGATTGTGGTTTAGCCGAGGGATTCTGCGCGTTCGCGCTTTTCCTCGACCTCGGCGAGAAGCTCGTCGTCGAGAAAGAAGATCGGGCCGATCTCATAGAGCTTCTCGGCATCGTGGCCGTCGGGAAAGTGCTTCTCGTCGAACAGCGGGTCAACGGTCATCGGCGCCTTCTGCCAGCGCCGGGCAAACGAGGCGAACAGCTTCTGAGACGCCTCGTTGTCATCGGTGATCGTCGTTTCGACGGTGTGCACATCATCGGATGCCGCAACACCACCGAACAGCTCATCCAGCATCCTGCCGGCGAGCCCTCGCCCGCGGTAGCTCTCGTCGACAGCAACCTGCCAGACGAAGAGGTGGTGCGGCTTCTCGGGTCTCAGATGACCCATGATGTACCCCACGACTTTGCCGTCGACGACGGCAACACGGCTGGTGTTGCTGAAATCGCGGCAGTACACGAGGTATGCGTAGGAGGGATTGAGATCGAGCGTGACCGAGTCGCGCGCAATGCGCCACATCTCGGCAGCGTGTTCGGGCCCGGGAGCGACAATGCGTTCCGTGGAGTCACTCTCGACTTGGACATTCGTAATGGCTTGAGTCGCAGACATATGGCTTCCGAGGTTACCGAGGCTCCGAAGCTCGTTCAACCCGTTTTGGCAATACCCGGAGAGCCCACAGATAAGCCCCAACCCCCGTGATAAGGCCGCAAAATCGTTGGCATCTCAGGGATCCAGACCCTCGGAAACCGCCGAATTCAGAACGTGTCCAGCTGATAATGCAATCGTAATCAAAACGAGACACATCGTGTCGGCAACGTCAGGCTTCGTCTGTCACACTTACGCACCGTCGTACACGCCGCCGTTCAGCAGGCCCACAAAGACGGTGCCGGCGATCACGTACGGCACGATCCCGATCAGCACCATCCGTCGCGGCCGATACCACCGGGTGCGCACGGTTGCCGCTATGCAGATCCACACGGTGAGCGGAAGCCAGAGCGAGACCGCCCAGAACCGGGGGGACGCGATCTGCTCGAGAAGCGCAGCTCCCCACGCGGCATCCGGCTCTCCCTGCGGAATCACCAGAGCCAGCACGACGACAACGAACTCGACGACAGTGACGGCTCCGACGATCGGGGCGATCCACCAGTGCAACGTCGGCCGACCCTCGCCGGTTCGCCACGTGACAAGCCAGGCAAACCCGCCGACGATAACGGCGCCAGCCACCGCCCAGACAATGACGGACGCAACGCGGTCACCGAGCGCAAGGTCGACAGACAGCGCACGGTAGACGACACCGGCCAGAACGTGAGTGAGCAGCAGGTAAAGAGGAATGATCCCGATCGACACACCCGTGCGCAGCCAGGGGTCGCGTTCGAGAGCTCGACTCATGGGCTCAGGATAGGCACGGGTGCTCTAGTGTTGTCTGGGTGCCAGACGAAAAACGCTTCCCCTGGGTCGGTCTGCTTACCCTGGCCGGCGCGATCTTCGTCTCGGTAACGAGCGAGTTTCTGCCCACCGGCCTTCTGCCCGACATGGCCCGCGATCTCGACGTCAGCCTGTCGACGGCCGGCCTGCTTGTCACCGTGTTCGCCGGCACCGTCGTTGTCGCCACCACCCCGCTCGCGGCAATCACTCGAAACGTCTCGCGCAAGGCACTTGTCGTTGCCGTGCTGATGGTGATTGCCCTGGCGAACGTGCTCGCCGCCATCGCACCCAGCTACGAGCTGCTCGTGGGAGCCCGCATTCTCGGTGGGCTCGCCCACGGCCTCTTCTGGGCGGTCGTCGCCGCCTATTCCGCGCACCTCGTTCCCCCGCATCAGCTCGGAAGGGCCGTGGCCATCACCTCGGGCGGTGGTTCGGCGGCATTCGTTCTCGGTGTTCCGGTCGGCACAGCACTCGGTCACGTCCTCGGCTGGCGCGCAGCGTTCCTCATCATCGGCGGCATCGTGGTGGTGCTCGCCATCGTTGTCGTCAAGTACCTCCCTGCTGTGCAGCACAAGGTGCCGCTGCGCACGGGCGAAATTCCCATCCCCGCCAGACGCGACAGAAGCCTGCCCGGCGTCATCATCGTGTGCACGGTCATTCTGCTCGTGCTCACCGCCCACAACACCTTCTACACATACATCACACCGTGGCTTGTGTCCGAGGGCGGCTTCCCTCCGGACAACGTCGCCTTTCTGCTGTTCCTCTTCGGCGGCGCCGGAGCGGTCGGCCTCGTGATCGCCGGGTTCGCCACCGATCGCTTTCCCAAGCGCGGCTTCGCCATCGCCGTGCTCGCGCTCATGACGGCCATCACCGTGCTTGCCGTACTCACGGGCAACCAGGTGATCGTCACTGTTGCATTCGTGGTGTGGGGTGTGTCGTTCGGCGGCATCCCTGCAATGCTGCAGACCCGGATGCTGCACACGGCGTCGTTCCGCCTGCGCGACCTCGCTGCAGCGCTGCAGACCACCGCATTCAATATCGGAATTGGCGGCGGCGCACTGCTCGGCAGTCTCATTCTCGACGGCTTCGATCTCACAGCGCTGCCCATCGCGGCGCTCGTGATCTTCGCCATCGCGCTCGTGTTGAGCGTCTCGACGGATGCCCTGCGCGCTGCCCGCGCCCGCCGCTCCATGATCTGAAACGCTGCGGGCGGGGTGCGCTCGCGCTGCCCTGCTACTCCTCGACGCGTAGCGCGCGGGCAGAATCCGAGTATGCCTGACCTGCCGCCGCAAGATACGCGGCAACACCTGAGCGCTGCTCGGGCGTCATCGACTCGAGCGCTGCCCCTATCGGCATGCGAACGCGATCGAGAATGGCAGCGAGGTTGCCAGGCAGGTGGCCGGTGTGTGCGATGACGGCCCGTCGTCGATCACTCGGATCCTCCGCGCGTCTGGCGATTCCCTTTTCAATGAGGCGATCTACCAGACGAGTCGTCGCGGCGAGCGAGAGACCGAGACGACGCGCGAGTTCGCTGCTCGGCATCGGCCCGTCGAGATCGAGAAGGTTGCTCGCTTGGTAGTCGGCGCCGGTCAGGCCGACAGAGTCCGCCGCAGCCTGGTGAAACAGCGTGAGCGCCGCGAGATAGCGACGGTAGGCAGCGGCATCCACAGGCTCTTGCTTTTTACTTGCACTCATGCAACTATTGCTCCCATGCAATCAAGTATAGAGCATGCCCTCGACCAGATGGTCGAGGCATGGAACGCCGGTGACGCGCGCGCTTACGCCAGCCTTTTTGCCGAGGACGCCACCTACGTGATCTTCGCGGGGTCCACCAGCATCGGCCGTGAGGCGATTCGCCGCGACCACGAGCCCGTGCTCTCGCGATTTCAGAAAGGCAGCCGTATGCGCATGTCGATATCGAGCGTCCGCTCGATTGGCGACGATGTTGCGCTTGTGTTGACGGAGGGTGGCGTCGGGACCGGAAAACGGATCCCTCTCGACAAGGTGCAGTCATTCGTATTCCGTCGGCAGAACGACGGGCGCTGGCTCTGCGAGGCATTTCAGAACACCAAAAAACATCGGCTCATGATGTGGTTCTTCGCGCGCAGCACGCGCGACTCCCCCGCACGCTGAACGTCGACGATCTGCGACGGATGGCCCAGCAGGGCGCCCTTTGCAGATATTGCAGAACTACCGCACGGTTCACGTGGGCGAGTCGGCAGAGCGGCCTGAGCTCGAAGGCAGATACTGGAGTCAGTGGTGCGGGGCCTCGCCGTGAGACTTCGCAGACAACGACGTCAGCCCAGGAGCCCCATCCCCATGTCTCCCGACACTGTGCCCTCACCGAAAAAGCCCGACCCGAACTCCCTCGCGCACAGCATCCCACCCGGTTTTGTGATCGGCACAGCAACAGCAGCCGCGCAGATCGAGGGCGCAAGCACCGCGGCTGGCCGCAGCGTGTGGGACGACCTCAGCGCGCAGCCCGGCCGCATCATCGACGGCAGCGACACCTCCGTCACGTGCGATCACTACAGCCGCTACGCCGAAGACGTCGCCCTCATGAGCACGCTCGGCGCCGACGCCTACCGCTTCTCGTTCGCGTGGCCACGCTTGCAGCCGGGCGGGTCGGGAGCGCTTGACCCAGCGGGCATCGATTTCTATGACCGGATGCTCGATGAGCTCGCCGAGCACGCAATCTCGCCATTCGCCACGCTGTATCACTGGGACACCCCGGCCGAACTCGAGGTGGGCTGGCTCGACCGTGACACGGCACTGAGATTCGGCGAGTTCGCCGGTCTTGTCGGCGAACGCTTTGCCGACCGCGTCGATGCCTGGATCACCCTCAACGAACCGGCAACCGTCACTCTCAACGGCTACGCCCTCGGCATCCACGCGCCGGGCGAGACGCTGCTGTTCGATGCCCTGCCCACCGTGCATCATCAGCTGCTCGGGCATGGCCTTGCCGCGCAGGCGCTGCGCGCAGCATCGGTTCCCGGTCGCATCGGCATCACGAACGTGCACTCTCCCGTGCATGCCGCGACGGACTCACCCGAGGATGCCGCGATGGCGCAGCTCTTCGACATCGTACACAACCGAGTGTTCGCCGATCCTGTGCTGCTCGGCAGCTACCCCGACGTTCCCGACGAGCTCGCACCCCTCTTCGGCGCGCTGGGCGGCGCGGATTCACGTGACCTCGATACCATCTGCCAGCCTCTCGACTTCTACGGGCTCAACTACTACATGCCCACGCGCGTCGCGGCAGGCGCGGGCACCGGTGCGAGCCCAGACGGCACAGCCGAGGCCATGACCGGCCTGCCATTTCACCTCGTCGACATCGACGAATACCCGCGCACGGGCTTCGGCTGGCCCATCGCCCCCAAGCATCTGGGCACCGCGCTTGCCGAGATGCGCGACCGCTATGGGGCAGCGCTGCCGCCCGTGTACATTACCGAGAACGGCGCGAGCTTCGCCGACGAGGTCGCGCCGAATGGCACGATCAATGACCCCGAGCGCATCGCCTACCTCGACGCTCACCTGCGTGCTGCGCTCGACGCCGTCGCGCCGGGCGGGGCAGCCGATGGCGTCGACCTGCGCGGATACTTCGCCTGGTCGCTGCTCGACAACTGGGAATGGGCGGCCGGGTTCACGCAGCGCTTCGGCCTTGTGCACGTCGATTTCGACACACTCGAGCGCACACCCAAGGCCTCGTTCGAGTGGCTGCGCCAGGTGCTCGCCGCCCGGCAGAGGTAGAGCATGATTCCGGATGCTGTCACGCAGCCGTATGCCGAGCCGACGAAGCGCGTCGGCATCGGGTGGCTTCTCGCGTTCGCCCTCGCCTGGTTCGGCTTCTGGCTGCTCATTGTGCTGCCGGGCCAGTTCATGGTGCTCAAGCTCGCGAGCGTTCTCGACCCCCTGGGCAAAGTCGCGTCAAGCTCCTTCATGATCGCCGAGATGTCTGTGGTGATCGTGGTGTCTGTGCCGTTCATCGGCGTCGCGTGCGACCGCACTCGTACGCGCTTCGGGCGACGGCGCACGTGGATTCTCGGCGGCTTCATCACCGCGACTGTGCCCTTCGCGTTCGTCGGCGCACAAGCATCCTGGCCCCTCGCCGCCCTGCTGCTCGGCATCGTCTCGCTCGGGCAGGCCGCCGTGCTCGTTGCGCTCTCTGCGGTGATCGCCGACCAGGTTCCGCGGGAGCAACGCGGGCGTGCCTCCGCCGCTATGGGCGTTCCCCAGGTGATCGCGCTGGCCGGCGGCATGGTCGTCGTCACGATGCTCGTCACCGACGTGGCGCAGAGTTGGTTTGTCATCGCCGCCCTCGCGCTCGCATCAAGCATCCCGTTCCTGGTCATTCTGCGCGACACCGAGCCAGGACCGCTTCGATCGCGAGCCAGACTCCGGATGCCGCGCCGCAGCGATCTGCACGGTTACCGCGACTTCTCGTGGGCGATGCTTTCGCGAGTGCTGATCAACGCGGGAAACCTCACGGGCACGACGTACCTGCTGTACTTTCTCGCAGACGTTCTGCACGTGCCCGACCCAGACGAAGCGCTGACCACGCTGATCTTCGTGTACCTCGGCGCGTGCGCTGCCGCGTCGTGGCTGAGCGGCATCCTGTCTGATCGGTGGCAGATTCGCCGGCACTTCGTTGCGGCGTCCGCCGTGCTGCAGGCCGCTGCAGCGCTGTGCCTCGCGTTCGTTCCCACGTGGGAGAGCGCCATGGTCGCCGGCGTGCTGCTGGGCTTCGGCTTCGGCACATTCCTCGCCGTCGACCAAGCGCTGATCACCGACGTGCTGCCGCGGCCGGAGTCCCGTGCCCGCGACCTCGGCATCATCAACTCGGCGCAGTACCTGCCCATCGCGCCGCTCGTGGGCTGGCTCGTGCTCGGCTTCGCGGGGTACTCGGAGCTCTACGCGGTGACGGCGGCCATCATCATCGCGGGCGGCATTGTGGTCTACCGCATCCGCAGTGTGCGCTGAGCTGAGTAAGCACCACGCCCGGTCTGAACGGCGCGACGCCCCGCGAGTCGCGTCAGTTGAGCACCAGTTCGGGCGCCCGCGATGGAGCGCGGTAACGCAGAGCGATCTCCTCGACGGCAACGAGCACATCCATCGACGGTGTCACCTTCCCCGTCAGGTACGAGTTGAATCGCGTGCGAGACGTGCCGATCACCGACGCCAGTTCGACCTGCGTCATACGGGTTCCGTAGTAAGCGTCGCGTAGCCGATCGAGAGCCCGCTCGGATGCCGTTCGTCGTGCCTCAACCAGCATGGCGTCGAGCAGCGCAACCGTCGCGTGTGACTCAGCGGCTTCGCGAGCTTCGTGAAACTCGTCTGTCAGTTGGGGGTTCGCGACCACGGCGTCCACGAGCTTGCGCCAGTCGCGCGCGTACCCGCGATCGATTGCGGCAAGCATTCCTTCGAACCCCCACTTCTCCACAGGATCGTCGGGAGTGGCATCGATGTTGCGAAAGCTCAATGGCACCGTGCGCTCCTCTCGTTACACCACATGTGCGGCAAGACGCCGGCACTCTGCAACGACAGCATCCCAGTCGTGCCACCGACGGTCTAGGTGCTTGTAACTCGCGAGACCCGCGATTCTGCTACGATCTTTCGGCTCAGGGCTGGCCAGTTGACGCGCAAGCTGCGACTGCACAGGATGGTCATTCGGATGTGAGTCATCGCTGTAGTAGTCATCGATGACCGACAGTGCCGCACCCATCTCCCGAGCACCGAACCGCCCCGAGAGCGCAGCGACATCGAGATAGTCGCGCATCTGGTTTCGTTTGACGATCAGATACGCCTTTATTCGGGCGGTCTCGTCCAGAGTGGGAACAGTGATTTTGGCTCCCGTCATCAATGTCACCCGCTGCACCTCGAGGGGACGCTTCCGAATAAGCTGTCGAACTCCGGCCTCGATCCCGCCAAGTTCACCCAGAATGATCTTGCCTGGGGTGGCGCGATTGAGCACAAAGTCGCCGTCTCGCTCAAGCGCATCGAGAACGGCATCAAATCGGTCGCGAAGGTCGATCAGTACATGATCATGATCCGACGACATTCGATGCCGCGCGTAGTACGCAGCGGCTGTACCGCCAACAAGCACAGCGTCAGGTACAAGTGTCTGCAGTCTGGCCGCAGATTCGAGGACGACCTGAAGCCCTTCGGGGAGATCATCGTCTACGCGCATATGAATAGCGTATCACTTCTGATACGCATAGATGGGGCGCGTTTCATCCACGTACACTCGGCGCATGACCGTCATCGATGACCAGGGCCGCCCCGAACCTCCCGTCGCCGCGCCCGAGCTCGACACGCTCGTCGGCTTTCTCGAATACCATCGCGCCACGTTCGAGTGGAAGTGCGCCCGGCTCGATTCCGCGGGGCTGAACGCCACGACAGCGGCATCCGAGATGACCCTCGGCGGCATGATGAAGCACCTCGCCCTCGTCGAGGACTCCTGGTTCTCTGAGCGATTGCTCGGCAACGACCCGGCGCCGATCTGGGCTGAGGTCGACTGGGACCTCGATATCGACTGGGACTGGCACTCCGCCGTAGACGACAGCCCCGAGCAGCTGCGCCAACTATGGGCGGATGCTGTCACGCACTCGCGTGCGTGCGTGGCGAAGGCTCTCGAAGGCGACGGTCTCGACGCCCTCGCCGTCAGGGCGCTGAGCGACGGCACTCACGTGTCACTGCGGTGGATGCTCGTGCACATGATCGAGGAGTACGCCCGCCACAACGGCCACGCGGACCTGCTGCGTGAGTCAATCGACGGCGAGACCGGCGAGTAGCATTTCAGCTCGGCCCGCCCTCACCGACCATGCCATGTCGGCAGAGCCACGCTCACGGCTCGACAAGGTAGAGAGCTGCGGACATTGTGCAAAGGTATGCCGGTGCACAATGTCCGCAACACTCACGTTCTTTTCGAGCGATGTCGATTTACGCGTTCGCCATTCGACGTCATAGTAGTAGGACGCATTTGGCGCCCTCCACGCAAGGAGAAAACAATGAAGTACATGCTCATCATGCGCAATACGAGCGATGCAGCGATCCACGAGTACGAGGAGACAAACTTCGAAGAGGTCATCAACGCTATGGGCCGCTTCAACGAGTCAATGATGAAGGCAGGAGTGCTACTCGCAGGCGAAGGACTCAGCGACGCGTCAGAGGGCTTCGTCGTCGACTTCGATTCAGAGACGCCGATCATTACCGATGGCCCCTATGGAGAGACCCACGAGCTGTTCAACGGCTTCTGGATTCTCGACGTGTCAAGCAAAGACGAAGCCATTGAGTGGGCCAGCCGCGCCCCGCTCGGCAAGGGAAGCAAGCTCGAGGTGCGCCGAGTCACCGACGAAACCGACTTCGCCGACTACACAGACAACGAGTACATCCAGAAGGAGAAGGGCTGGCGCGAGGAGCAGGCGAAGAGCGCCAAGCAGTAGTGCTGCAGCGACCAGCATCCGGTGACCAGCGCACGGCAGCCAGCATGCTATGACCAGCATCCAGAGCACGCTCGACGTCACGTGGCGGATCGAGGGAGCGCGCATCGTCGCAGCGCTCTCTCGATTCACCGGCGACGTCGGCCTTGCCGAAGATCTCGCAAGCGAAGCGAGCGTCGAGGCACTCTCGACTTGGCCGGATGCTGGTGTGCCACGCAATCCGGCGGCATGGCTGACCGCTGTCGCCAAACGCCGCGCCATCGACTCCTGGCGGCGCGACAAGCGGCTCGACGAGCGCTACAAGGCACTGGCTCACGATCTCGACGACGGAGCGCCGCACGATGTTGCCGACGAATGGGAGCCGATCGACGACGATGTTCTGCGCCTCGTGTTCATCGCCTGCCACCCCGTGCTGTCGCGCGAATCGCAGGTGGCGCTCACGCTGCGCGTCGTGGGAGGGCTCACAACGACAGAGATTGGGCGGATGCTGCTCGCCCCCGTCGCAACGGTGCAAGCACGCATTACTCGGGCGAAACGCACGCTCGCGGAGGCCCGCGTTCCATTTGAGACGCCTGAGCCCGCCGATCTGAAGAAGCGGCTCGGTGGAGTGCTGAGTGTCGTCTACCTGATCTTCACCGAGGGCTACGCCGCAACAACCGGCGACACGTGGATGCGCCGGGACCTCGCCCGCGAGGCTCTGCGGCTCGGCCGCATCCTGACGGGTCTTGTTCCCCGCGAATCCGAAGCGCTTGCTCTCGTTGCACTCATGGAGTTTCAGTCCTCGCGATTCGCCAGCAGAACGGATGCTGCAGGGCAGCCGATCTTGCTTGCCGACCAGGATCGGGCGCGGTGGGATCACGCGCAGATTCGCCGTGGCAGCGATGTGCTTGCACGTGCCGATGCGCTCGGTCGAGGGCGCGGCTCCTACGCGCTGCAGGCGGCAATCGCCGAGTGCCATTCCCATGCACCGAGCATCGGCGAGACCGATTGGGAGCGCATCGTCGTGCTCTACGAGGCTCTCGGGCGTCTCGCGCCCAACCCGATCGTCGATCTCAATCGCGCTGTCGCGGTCTCGAAGGCGATCGGGCCTGCCGCCGCATTGCGCATTGTCGACGCCCTGGTGGCGAAGGGATCGCTGGCGCAATCACATCTGCTGCCGAGCGTGCGCGGTGAGCTGCTCGCTCAGCTGGGCAAGCGCGACGAAGCGCGAGCGGAGTTCGAGTCCGCCGCAGCGCTGACGGGCAACGCTCGCGAAGCCGCAGTGCTGCGCGCAAAAGCGCATAGCGTCTGCCAGGCGCAAACGTGAGGCGACGCTCACGGGCCAGAACGCCAACACTCGTCGTTCAGAGGGCGAAGTTTGCTCTAAAACTGCGCTCTTAGAGCAAACTTCGCCGAATGAACGCGCAGAGAGCCCTGCCCGACTTGCCACGCAGATCGCAGCGCTTCGCAGGCTGGCAGAGCTCCGGGCGAGGTTCTAGATCACGCCGTCTGAGAGCGTGCTCGGCGTTCCGAAGCGGTGCGCCGTAATCGACACGGCCTGCTCATGCAGCAACTGCGTCCGGATCAATCAGCCAGGCTGACGCTACTCCACAGTGCGTTGATAAATTTATCAGCGGAAAACTCCGCTGATAAATTTATCAAAACTGCAACTCTCGTCGACGAGAGAGCAAGCCTGTTGCGCCGGCCCCACATCGCAGCGCCCGGACTCGACGCGCGGCATCATCCAGCGCGGAAAACCATACACCTTCCGTCACCGGGCCGTCGAGGCATACCTCACGAGCGATTGGCCTGACATCGGCTCAGGCTAACGGCGACGCTGGCCACAGAAACTAGGCATACCCAGACAACCGAGCGTGGCACATCCCCAGCCACCGAACGGACGTGAGGTGAGTGTGGCGTACCTAGTATGTGAGAACGCTATTCTCATTGCTCACGCCAATATCCGACGAGTGTGACCACATCGCGCGCAGAGAGGCTGAGGTGGTCTTCGATGACACGACGGCGTTTTGAAATAGTCAGCGCAGCTGAACTGGGGCTGCCCGCGCCCGAAGAGCGCCACGCAAAGCGGCATTCGCTTCGCGCTCGCCTGGCTCTCATAGGAGGTGCTGTGCTTGCCGTCGTCGTTCTCGTTTGGGGCGGCGGCTTCGTCTTTCGGTTCGTGACCTTCCCGCCATTCGAATCGGGGCGCTGCTTCGTCCTCTGGCCGACGTGGTGCGTATCGCGATCCGAGGCGTGGATTGAGGACAAGGCCGACGTGCAGCTACCTCCGGGGTCGAGGATTGTGGAATCCGGCTCTTCGGAGAACTTCTTCAGCAGCGGCATGTCTGCGCTCGTCAGGCTCCCGTCTAACGCCGAGGTCGAGCTGGGTTCTGGATACACACAGTGTCTGTACCCCTCGACGACCTGCCTGTCGGATGATGAACGGGAGTTTTTTGAATCACGCGACCTCACCCGGGACCGCAGCTTCACCGACAAAGACGGCCAGAGCTCAGGCACGACTGTCAGTTTCGGTCATGACGACCAGGGCACTGTGTGGGTATACATCAGAGCCCAGGTGGAACCGTGAGCGGATCGGCCTTGAACGGGTACTAAATGACACCGTCCGACAGCGTGCTCGGCGTTCCGAAGCGGTGCGCCGTGATCGACACGGCCTGCTCATGCAGATGCGGAAGCATCTCGACGCGACCGGCCGACACGACCTCACCGCCGTAGACAGCGACGTCGGGCTTGCCCTTCGACGCTGCATAGACGGTCGCCACCTCTGCCTCACGAGATGCCCCGGCCACAATGCGAATGCGCTCACTCGCCTCCGGGCCCTGCTTCGCAGCGAGATCGGCGACGCGCTTCATCCACGCCGCGTTGTCTTCGAAGTGGATGGCCACGCCGCTGGCGCGCATCGCATTCATGATCCGCTCGGGGAGAGCGATCGGAGTGCTCACCGTCGGAGTCGACTCAGCAGCGAGTCCCGCCGCCACCGCACGCACGACGTGATGTAGCGGGGCGTCTGCCGCGACACGGATCGTCACGTTGACGGGACAGTATCGCAGCATGTTGCGCTCAACCCCGAGTTGTGAGGCATCGCGCGCAATACCGAACTCGTCGGCCCACGCTGTCGCGTCGGTGCCGAGCGCTGACGCCAGCCAGTCGAGCTCGTCTCCGGTCACTCCGGAACGTTCCGCTGCCCCCAGCAGGGCGGCTGCTGGCACACGGGGCGAACGCGAAGAGCCTGCGGGCGCTGCATCCGACCAGTCAACGAGGCCGTGCAGATAGTTCGGGCCACCCGCCTTGGTGCCGGCGCCGATCGCAGACTTCTTCCAGCCGCCGAACGACTGGCGGCGCACGATCGCGCCCGTGATCCCTCGGTTCGCATAGAGGTTTCCGGCCTGAACGCGGTCGAGCCAGGTAGCGAGCTCGTCGCTGTCGAGCGAGTGCAGACCGGTCGTGAGTCCGTACTCAATGTCGTTGACCATGTCGATCGCCTCGTCGAGCGTGTCAGCCGTCATGATGCCGAGGATCGGACCAAAGTACTCGACGAGGTGATACTCGGATCCACGCTGCACACCGTCACGCACGCCGGGACTCCACAGCTTGTTCTCGCCGTTCTTGTCGAGCGCGAGGGGGCTGTCGCTTGCGAGCGGCTCAGGTTTGATCGCCCAGCTCTCACCAGGGCCGAGTGTCGTGAGTCCGCGCAACAGCTTGCCCGACGGCGCTGTAATGACGGGGCCCATCTGCGTGCTGAGGTGCTCGGGAGTGCCGACCTTGAGAGACTGCACGGCGTCGAGAAGCTGGCTGCGGAATCGTTTGGACTTAGCGACAGAGCCGACAAGAATCACGAGGGATGCTGCAGAGCACTTCTGCCCCGCATGACCGAAGGCCGACTGCGCGACGTCCTTCGCCGCAAGGTCGAGGTCTGCGTTCGGGGTGACGATTATCGCGTTCTTGCCACTGGTCTCGGCGAGAATCGGCAGATCCTGACGCAGCTCGCGGAATGTCGATGCCGTCTCGTACGAGCCGGTCAGTATCAGTCTGTCGACGCGCTCGTCAGAGACGAGCTTCGAGGCGAGCTCGCGATCACTGAATTGCGCAAGCTGCAGCACGTCGCGGGGAACGCCAGCGTCCCAGAGTGCCTCCACCATGACCGCACCGGTGCGGGCAGAGTTTGATGCGGGCTTGATGATCACCGACGCACCAGACGCGAGCCCGGCGAGGGTTCCTCCCGCGGGGATCGCGATGGGGAAGTTCCACGGCGGAATGACGGCGACGAGCTTCTTCGATGTGTGGCTCGCGCCGTCAACCTGCTCGAGCTGCTGACCGAGCATCGCGTAGTAGTTCGCGAAGTCAATGGCCTCAGAAACTTCGGGGTCGCCCTGGTCGAGGGTCTTGCCCGCCTCGGAGCCTGCCACTTCCAGAAGATCAGCGCGGCGTTCTTCCAGCTTCTCTCCTGCGCGGTAGAGAATGCGCGCACGCTCGTCTGCGCCGAGCGCCTGCCAGGCGTCGGCCGCCGAGATTCCACGCTCGATTGCGTCGTTCAGCGAGGCTTCATCGCTGATGTGCGCAGCTTCAACCTGTGCGACGCCGAGCGCTGACTCGGCCATGCGATTCGCGATCGCGCGACCCCACTCGCGGTTGCCATCAAGATCTGGATCGGTGTCTGGCGTGTTCTCAAACTCGCCGTTTCTCCCGGCTGCGATACGCGTCTCGATGCGCGCCTCGGCGCCTGCCTCGTCGTAGTCACGGCGGTCCTGCTGCCTGCTGGGCTTCGGCACGTCGAACGACTCAACGTCGCCGTCGCCCGTGATCGCCTCAAGATCGGCGAGAGAGGCGAGAAAGCGCTGCTTCTCACGCTCGAACAGGGTCTCGCTCTCGTTGAGCTCGAAGACGGCAGACATGAAGTTCTCGTGGCTCGCGCCCTCTTCGAGGCGACGAATCAGGTAGGCGATCGCGACGTCGAACTCCTGCGGATGCACGACGGGCGTGTAGAGCAGCAGCGACCCGACATCGCGCTTCACAACCTCGGCCTGTCCCGTGGCCATGCCGAGGAGCATCTCGAAGTCAACGCCGTCTTGCGCGCCGCGGGCCTTCGCGAGCAGCCAGGCCAGCGCGACGTCGAACAGGTTGTGGCCGGCGACGCCGACGCGCAGGTTCCGAATGCGCTCGGGGTGCAGCGCATAGTCGAGCACTGCCTTGTAGCTTGTGTCTGAACCCTGCTTCGTGTCCCACGTCGCCGCGGGCCAGCCGTGAATCGCGGCGTCTACGTGCTCCATCGGCAGGTTCGCGCCCTTCACAAGGCGCACCTTGATGGGCGCTCCGCCGTCGGCGACGCGCTGCGCAGCCCACTCCTGCAGATGCATCATCGCGCCGAGAGCATCCGGAAGGTAAGCCTGCAGAACGATGCCGGCCTCGAGCTGCTTGAACTCGGGTCGATCCAGGATGCCGGTGAAAACGGCGAGTGTCAGGTCGAGGTCTTTGTACTCCTCCATGTCGAGGTTGATGAACTTCTGCGGGCTGGCGTTCTTTGCCTGTTCGAGAAGCGGAGCGAGGTGATTCTGGATGCGCTCGACAGCCTCGTTGAATGCCCAGTGGTTGTGCGGGGCGACGGTTGACGACACCTTGATCGACACATAGTCGACGTCTTTGCGCGCAAGGAGCGCCTTCGTTCCGGCGATGCGGCGCTCGGCTTCATGCTCACCGAGGATCGCCTCGCCGAGCAGGTTGATGTTGAGGCCGACGTCGTCTTTCTTGATCTTCGCGATGGCGGGTCCGAGCTTTGCATCGCTCGCATCGATGATGAGGTGGCTGACCATCTCACGCAGCACTCGGCGTGCAATCGGCACGACGATCTGCGGCAGTGGCTTCGCGAACGCACCGCCGAGCCCGATCGCGCCGCGCAGCGCCGCTGGGAGGAACTGCGGGGTGAGCGGAGTGAGCTCTTTCAGCTTCTTCGCCGCAGCATGCAGGTCTTCGGGGCGCACGACGCCGTCGACGAACCCGACGGTGAACGCCAGACCGTTCGGGTCGCTCAAAACACCAGCGAGTCGCTCCCCCGAGGCGTCAGCGGGAATGTCCGCTGCCTCGCTCAACCATCGCTTCGCGAGCGCAATGGCGTCGTCGGCGAGATCCTGGGGGCGAGTCTGCGGCTGGGTGGCATTCGATGCCGAGGTCTGCGATGTGCTCACGATGTGCCTTTCACGAGCGTGCGAGCGGCAATGCTCGCGGGGGTACGGACGTCAGACTGCCAGTCTCACCCCGCCCAAGTGTGAAGTAAAGCGACGTTTTTTCACCGGTATCCTGAAGCAGGACTGTATCTTTATTGCCAGCTCACCCAACAGTCACCGTTCCCTGCGTGCCACACTGACAGCATGGCCGAAGTCACAGCTCGCGAGCTCCGCCACAATATGGCAAGTGTGCTCCGGAGAGTGGAAGCAGGCGAGCCTCTGACGATTACCTCGCTCGGCCGCCCAGTCGCAGAGTTGAAGCCTATGCGCGCAAAGCGCCGCACGCCGATCCCTCGGGAGGAGCTCATTCGACGACTGAGCCGTCACCAGGCTGATCCCGGTCTCCGAAGCGATCTGACGTCGCTGGTGGGCGAGACCACAGACGATCGCGGTAAGTGCCGCTGGTGAAACCCGCGCTTTCCGGTCATGAGCGCTCGTCGCTCGATGTACGTCGGCGAAGTTCCGCGCCCTCTCAGAGCACTGCGAAGGTCGGCATGAACGAGTAGAAAGTGGAGATCGTTGATCCGCGAGACGAGGAACGGCGCGCCCGGTTTGAGCAGACGAAGGCACGATTCCGCGGCCTCCTCCCGGAAGCAAGGATCGATCACATCGGATCCACCGCGGACTGCGGTGAACCATTACATCTAGAGAAGAGGCCGAATGATGGACGCTGAACGGTGGGACGTCACCGATATCAACGGCTTCCCCACCGGGAGAACTCACTATCGTGGCGATGCCGATTGGACCCAAGGGGATTACCACATCGTCGCGGCGACGTGTGTTGTTCGCGATGACGGCAAGATTCTGATCACACAGCGTCACGCAGCGAAAGAGTTCGGTCTCGCCTGGGAATTCCCGGGTGGCAGCGCGCTCGAGGGGGAATCCAGCAGGGATGCTGCAGCGCGAGAGCTCCTCGAAGAAACTGGGCTCACGCCAGCATTCGATGCGTTCAGTCACGTCGGGCGACACGTTGAGGACTCCGCGCTTGTCGACCTTTACCTTGCGCACGTCGCCACGACACAGCTCAGGCTCGATCCAGTCGAAATCGCGAATGCGGCATGGGTCTCATTACCTGATATCGAAATGCGGGTGAAGTCAGGTCAATTCGCAGACCCGTGGGTAGAGCGACTGACAACACTGTGGGAGCCACTTCAGTTCGCGCTCTTGACCGAGGAAGACGTCCGTTAGATGGGGATGACCGTTGTCAGGCAGCCCTGCACCCGTGGCGATTCGTTTGAGTTAAATCGGGGACCAACTTTTGCCATGCCATGCAGCGCTTTTGATGAGCAAAGTTGGTCCCCGATTTCCAGTGGGTCAGGCGGCACGGGCAAAGCGCTCACGCACGCGAGCGGGCGAGGAGGTACACGAAGTACGGCGCTCCGATGATCGCCACGATGAGGCCCGCGGGGATCTGCGCCGGCGCGATGATCGTGCGACCGAGCGTATCGGCGACAACGAGCAGCAGTGCGCCAAGCATCATCGCCACGGGAGCAACACGAGCATGGCGTCCGCCCACCAGCGCCCGCGCGGCATGCGGTGCGACAAGCCCGACGAAACCGACAACGCCGACCGCAGAGACGCTGAGCGCGGCAAGCACAGCTGCGGTGATCAGCACAGCGAAACGCACACGCTCGCGCGCGACGCCGACAAGGCGCGGGGTGTCGTCATCGAGCGAGAGCAGGTCGAGTTCGCGCCGCCACACGACCGCGAGCGGAATTGCGGCGACAAGAGCAATGCCCACGGGGAGCACCTCCGCCCAGCCGCGGCCATACGTCGACCCAGACAGCCAGGTGAAGATCGCCGGCGTATCCCACGGGTTCGCGCGCACAAGGATGAACGTCGTCAATGCGGTGAACCCGTACCAGAGGCCGATGCCGATGAGCACAAGGCGATCGGTGTTCATACCGCCACGCCACGAGAGCGTGTAGACGAGGGCGAACGCGATAAGCGCTCCGCCGATCGCCGCAGCGGTCATCGCGACAACGCCACCGCCCGACACAAGCGTCACGATGATGACGGCGCCCAGCCCCGCGCCGCCCGTGATGCCCAGAATGCCCGGTTCGGCGAGCGGGTTGCGAGCGCTGGCCTGCACGAACGTTCCGGCGAGCGCGAGTGCTGCGCCCGCAAGAAGGGCGGCAGCCACGCGCGGCGCGCGGCCGTCGAGCGCATGGGCGATCACGGGAGCCGCGTTGTTCTGCAGCCACAGCGCGATGTCACCCGTGAGCAGCCATCGCTCACCGGCAAGCAGCCCCACAAGGGCGCTGCCGACAACGAGCACCGCAAGAACAACGGTGGCGATCACCGTCCGTCGGATTCCATGGATGCTGGTGCGCGCGGCGCGCGGCTGGCGCGTCGGTCCGGAGTCGCGGATGCGGCGCGCAAGCAGCACCAGCACGACCGCGCCAAGCAGCGTCGTCGTCACTCCGGTGGGCACCGCAATGGCAGCATCCGCCCCGATAATCGCGCGCAGCACCGCGTCAGCCACGATCACGACGAGAGCGCCGACGAGACCTGCGGCGGGAATCATCACGACGTGCTTGTGCAGAACAGGGACGACACGCGCGGTGAGGCGGGTGATCACCGGTGCGCACAGCCCAACAAACCCAATTGGTCCGGCAAGCGTCACGGCCGTCGCGGTGAGCACGACGGCGATCAGGATGCCGCTTGCCCGCGTCGCGCGAATCGGCACGCCAAGCACTGCCGCAGCGTCATCGCCGAGACCGAGCAGGTCGAGGCGGCGCGACAACAGAATTGCCAGCACTGTCGCAACGACGACAACGGGGGCGCAGCGCTGGGCGTTCTCGAGGCCCAGCTGGCTGAGGGACCCACTGCCCCAGGCGAACAGGCTCGTCGTCTCTTCGGCGAAGAGAATGAGCAGCGTCGACGTGCCGGCCTGCAGCGCAAGGGCGGTCGCCGTTCCGGCGAGGATCAGCCGCGTCGTCGATGCCCCAGCGCCGCCGGCGATGCCGAGCACGAGTGCCGCAGCGAGCAGTCCGCCGACGAAGGCTACGCCGCCCGACGCCCACAGCGGAATGGCGAGGCCGAACGCGGCGACGGCAGTGACGGCGAAGTACGAGCCGGCAGTGACCGCGAGCGTGTCAGGCGATGCGAGCGCGTTGCGGGCGAGCGACTGGAAGAGCGCACCGGCAACACCGAGGGCGATGCCCACGAGGATGCCCGCAGCGGCGCGCGGCAGGCGCGAACCCAGCAGCACGTCGCGTGTCGTCACGCCCTCGGCGTCGGCGGGCCCGTTGCCCGACAGCATCCCGATCAACTCGCCGATGCCCGTGCTCGACGTTCCCTGCGTCATGTGCCACGCGGCGGCGATCACCACGAGAAGGGCGAGCCCGACGAGCGCGCCCGCGGCGCCGAGACTCGTTGTGAGTTTCGGCGCGCGCGACCGCCCTCCCGCCGTCGGTGCGGCGGAAGGAGTGGTCGCGGTGCGCGGCATTCGGCTGCGCTTACGCGGTGAGCAGTTCGACGTAGGCGTCAATCGCCTGCTCGGCAGAGCGCGGGCCGCCAAACGTCCAGATCCCCGTGGGGAACGCGTAGGTCTCGCCGTTCTCGACGGCGGGAAGTGACGTCCAGATCTCATTGTCGGCGAGCAGGTCGACGATGCTGTCTGACTCGGGGTCGTCGGTTCCGGTGTAGAACATCATGGCGTCGCCCACCTCGACGAGACCCTCGACGTCGGTCTGGCCGAGGCCATACGTCGGATCGACCTCGCCCTCCCAGACGTTTGTGAGTCCGAGCTCTTCACCCAGTTCACCGAAGAGCGAGCCCTGGCCGAACGGCCTGATGGCGACATTGCCGCCCTGAACCCAGCCGTCGAAGTAGACGAAGTCCGTCGTCGCCAGGTCGGCATCGCCGACCGCGGCCTTCGCGTCGGCGAGCGCCGTGTCGAAGCCGTCGAGCACCACGTCGGCGCGCTCACTTCGTCCCGTCGCATCCGCGATCAGTGAGAAGGTGTCTTTCATGTGCTGGATGGGATCAGCAGCATCCGCCCCCACAGTCGCGAGCACCGGAACGTCGTATGCCTCAAGCTGCGAAACGATCTCGTCATCGGGCGAGGACACCTCGACGATCACCAGGTCGGGGTCGGCGCCGAAGATGGCGTCGAGGTTGGGCTCTTGCCGCGTGCCGACGTCGGCCACACCCTCAGGCAAGGCTTCGGCGGTGTCCCACGTGGAGTAGCCCTCGGCATCGGCGACGGCCACGGGCGTCACGCATAGTGAGAGAAGGTCTTCGGTCTGCTGCCACTCGAGAACGGCGACGCGCTCGGCCGGCTTGTCGAGCGTCACCGTGCGGTCGAGATCGTCCGTGAGCGAGACAGGATCCGTCGATGTTGTCGTCTCGTCGTTCTCGCACGACTGAGAGACGGCTTCGTTCGACGTGTCGTCGCCCGAAGCTTCGACCGATGTGGTTCCGCACCCCGTCAACACAAGGGCGGTCAGGGCCGCGAATGTGACGGCGGTGGCTGTAGTGGTGCGTCGTGACATAGCTCTACTTTCGTGAGGGGAAACACGGATCGGATGCTGCGGCTGCAGCGTGACTTAGACGGCGCGGGCCAGACAGCGCCGCGGCAGCGATTCGACGCGGACGAGGCCCGAATCGTCGTCGACGCGCGAGACGATCGGAATGCCGTAGACCTCCGAGAGGACGCCCGCCGAGAACACCTCGGGCGGCGTTCCCTCGGCCCGCACGCGTCCGCCGCTCAGCAGCACGACGTGGTCGGCGACCGCTGCCGCGTGGTTGAGATCGTGCAGCACCACACCGACGGCCGTGCCGTGATCGTCGGCGAGCTCGCGCATGAGGTCGAGAATCTCGACCTGGTAGCGAAGGTCGAGGTGGTTGGTGGGTTCGTCGAGCAGCAGCACACCGGTGTCTTGCGCGAGGCACGTGGCGAGCCAGACGCGCTGAAGTTCGCCCCCAGAGAGCTGGTCGACGGCGCGGTCGGCCATGAGCTCTGTGCCTGTCAATCGCAGTGCCTTGTCGATCGAAGCAAGATCAGCGTCGGTCAGTGCCGAGAAGCGCCGCCGATGAGGATGCCGGCCGTAGGCGACAACGTCGCGCACGCTGAGCCCCGAGGGGTTGGGCCGCGACTGTGACAGAAGCGTGACACGGCGGGCGAAATCTCGTGCGCTCACGGCGCGGACCTCGCTCGTGTCGCCACCGACGCGCAGCTGAATGGAGCCGGACGTCACGGGATGAAGCCGGGCCATCGAGCGCAGCACCGTGGACTTGCCACTGCCGTTCGGGCCGATGAGTGCCGTGACGGCACCTGGCGTGATTTCCAGAGACACGTCGTGCACAACGGCCTCACGCTCGTAGCTCAGCTCGAGATGCTCGGCCGCAAGTTCAATCGCTTCCACGTTAGCTGAGCCTAACCTAATCTCCTCGCCGGCGCGAGAAGAATTTTGCCGCGTGTGAGGCGTATACTCATGCGCATGTTTACCGACTCGATCGCTCTGCCCGCTGGGCGTCTGGAGGCTGCCGGCGCTTCGACCGCCGGATCGAGATAGTGCTTCCCTCGCGTCGAGGCACGACTGTGCCCGTCGACGCACAGCGCCCCCGGCGCGGCTGAAAGCCGCAGCATCCTGGGTATTCCATTGACAGGTAAGCAGACGAGCGCCTCACGGCGCCGTCAACACACACAAGGGCTTTTTATGCACCCGATCTCCGAAAAGCAGATTCGTTCATCGTTCATCAACGCGTCAAAACGCGAGCGCTCGGCACTGACGCTGCCCGAGAATGTCGACTCCCTCGACTGGGATGCTCTTGATTTTCTCGGGTGGCGTGACACGAAGTTTCCCAAGCAGGGGTACGTCATCGCCCTCGTCGATGACGAGCTCGTCGGCGTTGCGCTGCGGCTGGCCGACGGCGCCACCCGCACGCGGCCGCAGTGCTCCTGGTGCGAAGACGTTCACCTTCCCAACGAGGTTGTGTTCTTCGTCGCGAAGCGCGCCGGTGACGCTGGGCGCAAGGGCGACACCGTCGGAACCCTGGCGTGCGCAAACTTCGAGTGCAACGTCAATGCGCGCCGACTGCCGCGCACAGCGTACGTCGGGTTCGACGTCGAGGCCGCGCGGCAGCAGCGCATTGCGGCCATGCGCGTCAACGTCACGCGGTTCATCAGGTCGGTGCGCGACGGCAGTTGAGCGAGCGCGTCGCCCGTGACGGCTGGCGGCTGGCGATAACGCCACTCGTCACGGGGCGCTCGCAGCAAATGCCTTGATCAGGGCATCGGCGAGCAGCCGCGGGGCTTCCTGCGCCACATAGTGGCCGACGCCATCAAGCTGAACGGAGGCAACGTCTCCTTTCGTGACGCTGTCGAATGTTCGGTGCGTAAACGCACCGCCTGCGGAGCCGATGGCTGTCACGGGCATCGTCAACGGGGCGTTCTGCGCGAGTAAGTGCAGCTGCTCCCCCTCGGCGAGCATTCCGCGGTACAAGCCCACCGCGCCAGAAAACCCGCCAGGGCGTCCATAACTGCGGGCATACTCTGTGGCGTCTTTGGAGGTCACTGCCGCTTCGGCAACTCCATAGAAAGGGTAGAGATGCTCCCCGATAAAGGCTTCGGCGTGCTGCTCAAAGAGCAGACTGGCAATACCGGGAGCCGCAAGGGCACCGATATACCAGACACCCCCGTGTGTGACGTCTGCCAGTCCCTCAGCGCCGAAGCCGGCAAGCCCCGCCTCGATTGCTGTAAGACTCAAGACGTTCTCGGGGTGAGTTGCGGCGAGCCGGAACACCGCACTGCCACTGAGGTCTTGCCCGACGACATGCATCGGACCGACAAACAGATGCTCGATCAGGGCTTGAAGATCCGCAGCCGCGACCGCGCTCGAATAGCTGTCGCTTGCGACATCTGAGTCGCCGAAGCCTCGTAGATCCACTGCGTAAACACGGTGTGTGGCCGCGAGAAGCGGGATGAGCGCGCGAAATGCCCACCACGTTTCGGGGAATCCGTGAACGAGAAGCACGGGGGTGCCCTCGTCACCGGCCGTGACGTAGTGCAGATGCGTGCCGTTCACGGCTGCCGTTTCGTGTCGAACACCGGCGATTGTTGCCTGGTCAGAATTCATGATTTTCTCCGTCGAGAGCGAGATCAGTAAGACAACTAGGTTGTCATCTTCGCTGAAAGTAAACAACGAGGTTGTCGATTTATTTCCTCTCGCTACGATGGAGGCATGTCTCGAGGTGGTGCTGATCTCGCTCTTCTACTGCTCGGCGGTTTTCGGTTTATGGCAGACACGGCAACGGATCGCCTTGCCGAGCGAGGGCACGTCGGCGTGAGGCCCGCGCATGATTTCGCCTTGCGCGCCATTGCTGCGGGAGCCGGGACCATCTCGGAGGTGGGGAGGCGCACATCGGTTTCCAAACAGGCCGCGGCGAAGACCCTGGCGTTTCTCGAAGAGAGCGGCTACGTCCGTCGCACAGCTGACCCCCACGACCGCCGACGCGCGCGATTGACCGTGACCGATCGCGGGAATTCGCTCATGAGCGAGGGTGAGGCGGTATTCGACGAGCTCCGGGCCGAGTGGGAAGCGCTCGTCGGCCGCGACCGCGTCGCCGACCTGCAGAGCGCTCTTGTGCGACTGCTCGGAACCGAGAATTCGATCCTCGACAGCATGACGAGGGATGATCCGACCGCGTAACCGGAGGCGCCCCACGAGGCAGGTGCGTTCGCGACGGGCTATTTTGCGTTGCGCAGGGTCGTCAGTGAAACGATGATTGCGACGACAACGAGCCCCGCACCGAGCCACGCCGTGATCGACGCACCACTGCTGAACGCCGTGATCGCGGCCTGGCTCAGGGCATCGCCCAGTTTCGCCGGCAGCTGTTCGGCCACCTTCATGGCTCCACCGAGGGTCTCGGCCGCTGCCGCGGCATCCGCCCCTGAGACCCCGGCCGGAATGACGATGTGGTTGCTGTACGACGCCGTGAGAACCGTGCCGAGCGTCGCAACGCCCAACACGGAGCCGAGCTCGTACGCCGTCTCGGACAGCCCGGATGCCGCGCCAGCCTTCGACGCGGGCGCATTGGCGAGAATGAGGTCGTTTGACACGGTTTCGGCCGCACCGACGCCGATGCCGAGGGCGACCACGGCGAGCGCGATGCCCAGTGCACTTACGCTGCCGCCCTGAACGGCGATGCTGCCATAGCAGAGCACGGAGAAGACGAGTGCGCACGCGATGACGATGCTCGGGCGCACGCGACGGGCGATCGGCACCACGAGGAGCCCGGCCGTGATCATGACGGCAAGCCCGGGCACGAGCACGAGTCCCGCGTTCATCGGCGACATGCCCAGCACGAGCTGCAGATGCTGGGTGATGAAAAACAGCCCGCCGACGAACGCGATGATACTGAGCAGGTTGATGACGATTGCCCCGCTGAACGCCGGGATTCGAAACAGCGAGACATCGAGCATCGGATGCTGCAGTCGCAGCTGTCGGCGCACGAAAAGCGCTCCGAACACGATCGCTCCGACGAACACGCCGATTGCGAGCGCATCGATTCCAGCATCCGCCGCGTGCTTGATCGACCACACGAACGGCACCATCGCGAGCAGCACGAGCAGGGCGCTCAGCAGATCGATGGGTGAGTCAACGGGATCCTTCGATTCGCGCACCACGATGGGAAGAAGAATGAATAACGGGAGCAGCACCGGAACCGAGAGCAGAAAGATCGAGCCCCACCAGAAGTGCTCGAGCAGAAAGCCTCCGGCAATCGGGCCGAGGGCGCCGCCACCCGCGAACGCGCTTCCCCAGATCGCCACAGCGAGACGCCGCTGTTCGCGGTTGACGAAGAGGTTGCGCAGCAGCGAGAGCGTCGATGGCATAAGCGTTGCGCCGAACAGGCCGAGGGCGGCCCGTGCGGCGATCAGAGCTTCGGCCGAGGGCGAGTACGCGGCGAAAATCGACACGACGCCGAATCCGGCAGCGCCGATGAGCAGCAGCTTGCGACGCCCGACGCGGTCGCCGAGGCTGCCCATCGAGACCAGCAGCCCGGCGAGAACCAGCGGATAGACATCGATGATCCACAGCAACTGCGTGCCGGTTGGCAATAGCGCCTCAGAAATCTGCGGGAGCGCAAAGTTGAGGATCGTGTTGTCGACAGAGATGAGCAGCACGGGCAGCATAAGCACGGCAAGACCGAGCCACTCGCGAGCTCCGGCCCGTGGCTCGATGTTCACCTCTGCAGTCATCATGGTCATCCTCCGATCGACAACTGTACCGTCTGGACGGTACAGTGACAATATGGCTTCCCCAACTGACAGCGCTCACACAGCCGACCGACTGCTCGACGCCTATTCGGGACTGCTCATCGACGGCGGCGAAAGGGCGGCGACACTGGATGCTGTCGCGGCACGCGCGGGCGTCTCAAAGGGAGGACTGCTCTACCATTTTGGGTCGAAAGACGCCCTCGCGCAGGGGGTCATCGACCGCCTCGCTACGCTTGTCGACGAGGACGTCGCGGCCATGGCCGCCGACCCCGAGGGCCCCGTCGCCTTCTTCATTCGCACGTCAACCGAGACGGGGACGGCGTTCGATGCGGCGTACAACGCCACGGTGGCACTGGCCCAGAGCGGCGACACGTCGGCGACTGCGGCGATCGCCGACACTCGGGCACGCTGGCACGCCGCACTCATGCCCGAGGTGAACGACGCTGACGCGGCATCCGCCCTGATCTTCATGAGCGACGGTCTCTACCTCGCGAGCGCAAACCCCGAGGCCTATCCCGCCGTCAATCGCGGCTCGGCCTCAGACTTCGCCGACCGGATGCTGTCGGTCGCCCGCCGCCTCACAGCCCATTGAGCTCCTGCCAGCTCAGGGCAGTGGCCTTCTCCGACCGCGACCGCAGTCTCGCTTCAACACAGCTGATCATGATGGCAGCCGCAATGCCAGCTGGAATCGCCATCGCGGCGCCGATGAATATGAAAGCTTCTCCGTTGTTGGTCGCGGGCGCCGTGAGCTTCTCGACGATTGTCACGATGATCCCCAAGACGAAGACGCCTGCAGCTGCACCCAGCGCGCCCACGCCGACCCGTGCAGCCTCCGACTTTTTCATATGCCGCTCTAACGCGAAGCCTGCCAGCAGCGCTCCGAGCACCGCCGAAAGTGCGACAACCACACCGATCGTCCCGTACATAACAGTTCCGAACAGTTCCACCCCGATCGACGCAAAGAGTGCAAGGTAGGTGAACACACCGAGTACTGCGCCCAACGGCAACGCGATGACCATGATGGCCCAATATCGCCGCATCACTCGCATGCGATCATGCTAACGCCACGGGGGCACGCCTCGCGGAGGCCATATCAGAGATGTGAACACAACCGTTCAGTGCGCACTGACCACCATCGACAAGGATGAAGCTATGACGACTCCTCCCAACCCAGCCACGGATGCGGCTCCCACAGCGCGCCGTCGGGGAATTCAACACGCACTCACCGTCGTTCGCACTGAGCAGCTCACCCCGCACCTCGTGCGCGTGCACCTGGGCGGCGACGGGTTCGATGCCTACATCGCCGATGCTGACACCGCACGACTCGACGCAACCGACACCTACTCGAAGCTGCTCTTTGCCAAGCTCGAGCTCGGTCTGACGCCGCCGTACGATCTCGAGAAGCTGCGCGAGACGCTTCCCTTCGAAGACCTGCCCGTACGCCGCACCTACACGATCCGGTCGATCAACGAGGCCGAGAAGACAATTGCCATCGACTTCGTCGTGCACGGCAGCGACGGCATCGCCGGCCCCTGGGCCGCAGCCGCACAGCCGGGCGACATCGTGTCGCTGTCGAGCCCGGGCGGGCAGTTCACGCCGAGCCAGGATGCGTCAGTGCAGCGCCTCATTCTGGGCGACGACTCGGCGATCCCCGCGATTGCCGCCGCACTCGAGGCCATGCCGGAGGATGCCGTCGGGCGCGCGATCATCGAGGTCGGCGACGCGAACGACGAGATCACGCTCATGCATCCGGCAGGGGTCGAGGTGACGTGGCTTCACCGCGCTGGTGCCGAACACGGCATCCCACTCGTCGAGGCTGCTCGGGCGCTGCCCAAGCCAAAGTCGACCGATAATCCGGATGCCGCCATCGAGGTCTTCGCCCACGGCGAGCGCGCTGCCATGAAGCAGTTGCGCCGGCTGCTGCACACCGAGTGGGGCATCGATCGCCGTGCGCTGTCGCTCTCGGCGTACTGGGCACTTGGCCGCGCCGAAGACGGCTTCCAGGCAGAGAAGCGCGAGCCCGTCGGCAAGATCTTCGACGAGTAGGAGAGAGGGTCTTGCGAATCACTCGATCAGGAACGCTGGCTCGAACAGTTTCATGCCGAAGCGGCGAAGCTTGCAGATGACAACCTCACACCGTGAGCAGCACCTTCGTCGCACGCCGCTCGTCCATCGCCGCATACCCCTCGGCCGCACGCTCAAGCGGAAGCGTCATGTCGAACACATCGCCAGGGGTAACGGTGCCGCCCATGATCAGGTCGATCAGCTCGGGCAGGTATTCCCGCACTGGCGCGGGCCCGCCGTGCAGGTGCACGGCGGAGAAGAACAGCTTGTTCCCCGGCAGCTCGACATCGTGCGAGACACCGAGGTAGCCAACGTGTCCGCCAGCGCGCGTTGACCGGATCGCCTGCATCATGGATTCCTGCGTGCCCACGGCCTCGACCGTCGAGTGCGCACCGAGGCCGTGCGTCAGCTCGCGGACGCGGCGAGCGCCGGCATCTCCGCGCTCTTCGATGATGTCGGTTGCGCCGAATCGCCGCGCGAGCTCTTGTCGATCGGCGTGCCTGCTCATCGCGATGACGCGCTCGCTGCCGAGCCGTCGCGCCGCGAACACGGCGAGCAGCCCGACCGCCCCGTCGCCCACGACCGCGACGGTCTTGCCCGGGCCAGCCTCAGCGGCCACAGCGCCGAACCAGCCGGTGCCCAGAACATCGGATGCCGCGAGCAGCGCGGGAATCTCGGCGGCCGTCGGCTGGCGCGACGTCGCGACGAGCGTGCCGTCTGCCAGCGGAATGCGCGCATACTCCGCCTGCGTTCCGATCGAGCCCATCGGCACGACGTGCACGCAGCGACTCTGGTAGCCGGCGGCGCAGATCTCGCACGTGTTGTCTGAGGCCATGAACGCACCGACGACGAAGTCGCCCGGCTTCACCGTCGTGACAGCGTCCCCGATGGTCTCGACGACGCCGACGTATTCGTGCCCCATCGGCGTTGGACCGTTTTGCTTGTCGATGCCGCGATACGGCCAGAGGTCCGACCCGCAGACGCAGGTCGCCGTCACCCTAATGACCGCATCGGTGGGTTCGACGAGCGTCGGCTTCTCGCGCTCGTCGACGCGAACGTCGCCTGGCCCATACATCATCACTGCGCGCATGTTGTCATCCTTTTTTATTTCCTGGACGCTAGCGTACGCGGCGACTATGCACGAGGTCGATGAGGTGCGGCAGCACATCGCCCGCACGCAGGCCGTTGTGCTCGTGCTCGCTCGTCACCCACGGAACGACGCCCGGCAGCATCCGTGCCGTCTCGAGTGAGAACTCCATCGGCACATACACGTCGTTGACGTACACGGCAGCCGCCCCCACAGCGCCGGAGCCCAGCAGCGCAGCCTCGTCGTACACGCGCGGCCACTCGAACGAGGCGAGCTCGTCGACAACCTCGCGCCACGGCTGGAATCCGGGAACCGTGTCTGCCCACTCGCGGCGCACGTGCTCACCGGTGAGCAGTGTCACATCGTCGCGGAAGTCGTCGGGCAGCGTGCGCTCCGCCGACCAGTTCGTGGCGTGCCCGTCGGCGTAGCTCGACTCGTGGAACACGTAATACAGGGGATTGCGCGGCGAGAACGGCAACGCAGCCGCCAGGTCGTAGCGGAACGCGTTCGTGCCCGGTTCGCGCTCGAGCAGGCTCCACAGCGTCTGCCAGCCGTCGTTCGTTCCCAACAGCATCCCGAGCGAGCGCAGGCGCGACACCGACAGAACCTCACCGTCAGGCAGCATGATCTCACCGGCATCCGCCCGATCGGCCAGCCGACGCAGAGCATCGCGATGCTCGGGAAAGCGCCGGTAGTACCGCAGCGAGGCGTCGCGCATCTTGTCGTAGGCGAGCGCGTAGACGTCGTCAGGATGCCGCCCGACGGCGCTCAGGCCGCCGGTGAAGTACACGTGCTGCAGCGATGACGCGTGCGTCGAGAGGTAGGCGAGAGTCGTGAACCCGCCGAATGACTGCCCGAGTACGCTCCAGGTCTCGGCGCCGAGGTGCTCACGCATGGCCTCGCCGTCGCGCACAATCGAGTCGGCGCGCAGATGTGTGAGGTATTCGGCGACGGATGCTGCGCCGCGAGCCAAATCGCGATCGCCGACGGGGGTCGAGCGCCCCGTTCCACGCTGGTCGAACATCACCACGCGGTAGTGCTCGAGGGCGGCGTCCAACCACGACGGACCGGTCGGATTATGGAACGGGCGCGGCGCTTCGCTGCCCGGCCCACCCTGCAAGAACACGAGGTACGGCAGATGCTCTCCGCCCTCGCGGGTGACGACGGCGGCGAACACGTCGATCGTGCGCGAATCTGCGTCGTCTCCCCACACCAGCGGAACAGTGATGGTGTGCTCGTGAATGGTGAGATCCTGCATGCGGCGCGTTGTGACTGTCATCTTTCGAGTCTATGAGCGGTACTCACCGCGCGGGGGCCTCCACGTCATGGCGTCACTGAACACCATGTGAGAGCGCCTGCAGCTCGCGCACCTCATCGGCAAGGTCATCGACGGGGCCCGCCACAGGCAGGAACGGTGCGATGTCGGTGATCGGGTGCGGGGCGACGGGACCGCCCGGCACACCCCACTCGGCGAGCCACGACACAAGCTGCGCCGAGCTCGACGCATACACAATGCGCCCGAGTCCGACCCAGGCGTGGGCGGCACTGCACATGGGACAGTGCTCACCTGAGGTGTAGACGACAGCATCCTTCCGCTCCTCAGGGGTCAGATGCTCGGATGCCCATCGCGCAATGGCGAATTCCGGATGCCGCGTATGATCGCCGGTCTCGACAACGCGATTGCGGTCTTCGAAGCGGACTTCTCCTGCAGCATCCACCAGTATCGATCCGAAAGGCTCATCGCCGGCCTCAAGCGCCTCGCGCGCCAGCTCGATGCACCGGCGCAACCGCTCGCGGTCCTGCTCGGTGATGGCCCTGCCGCCTCCGGGCGCCTGCACGCTGTTCGTCATGGTCACAACGTACCAACACAGCCTCTTCCCGATGTCGGCTCGGCCACGTAGCATGTGCCGAGTGAGCACAACGACGTACCTTCGCTACCCGCACATTTCACACGATCTCATCACCTTCGTCGCCGACGACGACATCTGGCTCGTCGGATCTGACGGTGGCAGAGCATGGCGGCTGACCGCCGACCACGCACCGGTACGCCAGCCACGCCTTTCACCGGATGCCGCTCGCGTGGCGTTCATCTCGCACCGCGATGGGCACCCCGAGCTCATGCTCGCGGACGTCGAAACCGGTGCCACACGCCGCCTCACCTGGTGGGGCGGCAGCACAACAACGATGCTCGGCTGGGCGTCGAACGACAGCATCCTCGTCGCCTCAAACGCGGGCGAGGCAAACATGCGGCACGCCGTCGTGAAGTCGGTTTCTCTCGACGGCCGCTCGGAGCGCCTGCGTCATGGCATGGCATCCGGTCTCGCCGTGCGCGGTGACGGGGCTGTCGCTCTCAGCACCCCCGGAAGCCGCCCGCCCGCGTGGTGGAAGCGCTACCGCGGCGGCACGGCTCCTCGCCTGTGGCTCGACGACGGAACCGGGTCGTGGAATCAGCTTCTGCGTGACGACGACGCAGGCCTCGTCGACCCGATGTGGCTGGGCGAGAAGCTGCTCTTTGTCTCTGATCGCGCCGCGCGGTTCCCAGACCGCGCACATGAGCAGGCGAACCTCTGGCTCTGGGATGCGCCGGGCGAGGGCGAACCTCGTCAGCTCACCTTCCAGAGCGAAGACGACGGCTACGTGCGCGACGCCTCAACGGATGGCACGCGCGTCATCTGGCACAGTCGAGGACAGATTCGGATGCTCGATGGCATCGACTCCGAGCCGCGCACGCTCGACATCGTGCTTCCCGGCGTCGATGTCGCGCCCGTGAGTCTCGATGCGGCGAAGAACGTCTCGGCCCTCGTCGCCGATCACGGCGGCGACGCCAGCCTCATCTCGTGGCGCGGCAACGCGTTCTGGCTGTCGCATCGCGAAGGGCCGGCGCGCGCCCTTGCCGCCGATTCCGGCATCCGCACCCGCGAACCCGTCGTTCTGGGGCAGACAGGCACCGTCGCCTATGCCACAGATGCCGAGGGCGAGGATGCTGTCGAGATCCGTCATTCCGATGGCACGGGAGAGCCGCGGCGCATCCTCGTCGGCGCACTCGGCCGCGTGCTGCACCTCGCGTCGAACCCGGCGGGCACGCACCTCGGGGCGATTTCGCACGACGGCGCGATTCGACTCATCGATGTTGCAGGCGGAACCGCGCGCACCGTGGGCAGCTCCCACGCGGGCGAGGCCCTCACCCCGACGTTCTCGCCAGACGGGCGCTACCTTGCCTGGTCGCAGCCCACGGCAGGCGAGTCGGAGCTGCACCAGATCCGCGTGTTCGACACCACGTCAGACGCGGCATCCGTCCCTCTGACCACGGGCAGGTACCACGACCATTCCCCTGCGTTCACGTTCGACGGCAAGCACATCGTGTTTCTCTCCGACCGCACGTTCGACCCGCACTACAACCAGCACGCGTTCGATCTCGCGTTCAGCGGAGCGACGCGGCCGTGGCTCATTCCCCTGTCAGCGACCGAGCCGGCACCGTTCGGGCCGAGTGCCGACGGGTGGCGTGTCTCAGCGGCATCCGATGCCCCAAAGGGCGCCGACACCGTGGCATGCCCCGATCTCGACGCCGACGGGGCGGAAGAGCGCATTACGCCGTTCCCCGTGCCCAGTGCGGACTACCGCGATCTTGTAGCGGCGAAAGACGGCGTGCTGTGGGTGCGCGTGGCTTCGGAACAGCAAGGCGAACTCGGGTCACGTCGTGCCGGAGTTGCGGGCGAGAAGACCGCAGACAGCCTTGAGCGTTGGAGCTTCCCTGATCGCAAGCTCACAACGATCGTCGAGAAGGTCGATCACGTTGCGGTCTCGGGCGACGGCGAGCGCATCGTCGTGCGCCACGGCGACGACGTGACCGTGCTGCCCTCAACCCGCAAAGCCGAAGAAGACGACAGCGCGCGCATCACCGTTGACATGAGTCGTCTGCGCTTTCAACTCGATTGCGCGGCCGAGTGGCACCAGATGTTCGATGAGAACGCGCGCCTCATGCGTGACCACTACTGGCGCGAAGATATGAACGGCGTGGACTGGGATGCCGTGACAACACGGTGGCGCACGGTGGTGGCTGCTGTTCGCACGCACGATGATCTCGTCGACGTGCTGTGGGAGACCGTGGGCGAGCTCAATACGTCGCATGCGTACATTCAACCGCGCAGCCCGCTCGGCGACGCGTCGCGCAAGCTGGGTTTCCTTGGCGCCGACCTCTCGCCTGCCGCGGACGGCTGGCGCATCGACAGCATCCTCCCCGGTGAATCAAGCGAACCCGATGCCCGATCGCCGCTGCGCCAGGCCGGAGTCGGAGCGCGTGACGGCGACGTGATCGCCGCCGTCGATGGTGTTCCGGTTGACCCCGTTGCTGGGCCGGCGAAGCACCTCGTCGGTGCCGCAGGGAAGCCCGTCGAGCTGGTGTTGCGCCGTGACGGGCACGACCGCCGCGTCGCCGTCGTGCCGCTCGAATCCGAAGAGGTGCTGCGATACCAGGCGTGGGTGCGCTCGCGGCACGCATATGTCACCGAACGCAGCGGCGGACGGCTCGGCTACCTGCACGTGCCCGACATGATGAGCACCGGCTGGGCGCAGCTTCACCGCGACTTGCGTGTCGCCACCGAGGCGGAAGGCGTGATTGCCGACGTCCGGTACAACCGTGGCGGCCACACGAGTCAGCTCGTGATTGAAAGGCTTGCTTCCCGCGTCATCGGATGGGCGTGGGCGAGACAGTATGCGCAGCCGGTTCCCGATCCGGATCGCGCGCCACGTGGCTCCGTCGTGCTCGTGGCAAACGAGAACTCGGGCTCTGACGGCGACATCGTCAACGCGCGAGCGCAGGCGCTTGGCATCGGCCCGGTCGTCGGCGTGCGCACGTGGGGCGGCGTCGTCGGAATCGACGGTCGCTTCGAGCTCGTCGATGGCACCGGCGTCACGCAGCCGCGCTACGCGACCTGGCTTGAGGGCAAGGGCTGGGACGTCGAGAACCATGGCGTCGACCCCGACATCGAGGTGGTGCACACGCCCTCTCAGCTGTTCGAAGTGAATGATCCGCAGCTGGATCGCGCGATCGATGAGGCGCTTGCCCGGCTCGAGGAGGCGCCGGCTGCTACGGCGCCACCGCTGCCGGAGCCGCGCGTGCAGGGCTGAGCGTCGGTGGCGCGCACTCACTCTGCCGCGAGAGTGCGCGCGACGCTATGCCGGAGCGAGGCGATCGTCGGCACAACCGTGGCCGCGAGCAGCAGCACAAGGCCGCCTCCCGCGATGATTGCAGCGCTCGCCCAGGAAAGCGGCATCGAGCGCAGCTCGAGCGCGGTCGCCACGATGATTCCGCCTCCCACAATCGCGGCCAGCCCCAGAAGGAACGCGCTCGATGCATAGATCACGGCCTCCCAGACGGCCATCGCTATGACAGTGCGCTGAGTGGCGCCAGCGGCAAGCGCAAGGGCAAACTCATGCTCGCGTGCGTGGCTCGTCATGTAGACAGTCGCAGCTGCCGCGACGGCCGAGAGCAGCAGCGGCCCGCCCAGCATGACGACGACGCTTTCGAGCGGCAAGCTCCACCCGTTGTCGTCACCCGTGCGCTCAATAAGCGACTGCCGCAGCAGCGCCGACGTCGTGTAGAGCCCGCCCGTCAGGCCAATCGCCACCATGAGAGGGCTGATCGCCGCAGCGCTCTGACTCAGTCGGTAGCCGGCCGAGTGCCGGGCGAGAAACCAGGATGCCGAGGCGCGACGTGGTACGAGAAAGGTCCACGCACGCTGCACCGCGGGGAGCACGAGCGGCCCTAGTACGGCGATCAGAGCGACGATCAGCGGTGTGATGACGATCGACGTGTTGAGAATCACGGTGAACTCGGCGCCGTACAACGACGCGGCCGCCCAGCAGAGTCCACCGAGGACGGCAGCGGCCAGCAGCATCCGAAACCATCTCACCTTCATGGCGACGGCGTCTGGCTCCCGCAGCGCGACGATCGGAGCGATCCGGCTCGCCCGCCGAGCGCCGCGAAGCCCGCCCAGCAGCATGACGGCGACCACACCGGCGACGACGTATGACGCGGCGATGAGCGAGAGCGTAAAGTTCACGCGGGTGATCGCTGACCAGCTGCTGAAGATGAGCGTGAACGCCGGGTTCAGCACGGAGCGCGCGAGAAGGACGCCGCTCGCGCTGCCAAGTGCGGTCACGATGAGAAGCTGCGCCACGACGGTACTGCCGACTCGAGAAGGCGGCACGCCGACAAGCTGCCACAGCGCGTAGCTGCGCCGCTGCAGTGCCACCGTCAGGTTGGAGATCGAGCTCAGCACGATCACCGCCGTGATCGACGTGAAGATCAGCATCGCCATGCTGCCGCCCGCAAGAAACTGCCGCACCTCGCCGTCGTATCGCAAGCTCGTATCGATGAGACTCGCCGCGAACGCGCCGACGAAACCCGCGACGAGCGAGACGGCGAAGGTGCCAACCCAGATGCGGGCGTTGTGGATGAGCTCGCGCGCGATGAGGCGGATCACGCGACGGCACCAGCGAGGCTGACCGCGTCGAACACCTGCTCGGGCGCCGGCGACTGCAGTTCTGCGTGAATCAGCCCGTCACGCAGCACAAGCACGCGGTCGGCGCGCGCCGCTGCCTCGAGATCGTGCGTCACCAGCACGACGGAACGGGGTCCGGATGCTGCGTCGCGCAGAAGCCCGAGCACTGACGCACCCGTTGCGGTGTCGAGCGACCCCGTGGGTTCGTCCGCGAATACGATGTCGGGATACATCGCCAGCACGCGGGCAATTGCGACCCGCTGCTGCTGACCGCCAGAGAGAGCACTCGGCCGGTGCCGCGCGCGATCGGTAAGCCCGACGGCAGCGAGCGCCCCGTCGACATCTCGCTTCGCCGTGCGACGCCGAGCGAGCCGAGCGGGCAAAGCGACGTTCTCACGGGCGCTGAGCGAGGGGATCAGGTTGTACGACTGAAATACGAAGCCCACATGATCGCGCCGCAGTTCGGCGAGCCCGCCGCGGCTCAGTCCACTGAGCTCGCGCCCGAGAAGCTCCACACTGCCCGCGTCGTAGGGCTCGAGCCCCGAGAGGCAATACAGCAGCGTCGACTTTCCCGAGCCGCTCGGCCCGACAACACTGACCATCTCCCCGGCATGCACCTCAAGCGAGATGCCGCGAAGCACGGGGATCGAAGGCTGTCTGCGACCCGCGCTGAACGATTTCTGAAGATTCTGTGCGCTGACTAATGGGGTGTTCACGGAGATAGTCCATCGTGTCTCGACAACGCACACGAGCGGCAGAGCGCCACATAGGAGGTAGACCTGACGCTACCTTTCGCTGTCGCACGGCACCTCGACCCGCGGCATCCGTACTGTAGAACCATGACGAACACGGTGTGGGCTGCGCTACGGCGACCGCCTGTGTCGTTTCTCAGAAGCTGGTGGCCGTGGCGGGCGCTGCTCTTTCTGCTGACCAGTGCCGTGCTCGGCGTGCTGCTGCTCGCCGTTACCGTTCTCACCCTCGTGCTGCTGCCGCTGTGGGGCATCGCGCTCGGCGCACTCGAGCGGCGGCGCACACGGCTTCTCGGCTTCGCCCGAGTGCCGACGGGACACGTGCGGCTCGGCCGCGACCAACGCCAACACTGGCTGAGCATCCGGCTCGTCGAAACGGCGACGTGGCGCGAAACGGCGGCACTTTTTGTCGACATCGTGCTCGGGATGCTGTCGCTCGCCGTACTCTTCGTCGAATTCGCGGCGCTGGCCATCCCCGTCGCGATCGTCATCGCCGCGATCCAGGGACCACGCGAGCTCAATCTGTTCGGCGACGTCTACGTCACAGTGACGCCGGGCAACTGGTGGCCGGCCGTGCCCGTCGCCGCTGTGCTGCTCGCGCTGTTCGCATATTTGAACGTCGTGATCGCCTCGGGCCACGCGTACCTGCTTCGGCTGCTCTGCGGACCGCGGCAGGAGGAGTTGGAACGCAACGTCGAGAGGCTCTCGCGATCCCGCGCCGCGCTTGTCGCGGGCTTCGAGGCCGAGCGGCGGCGCATCGAGCGCGACCTTCACGATGGCGTGCAGCAAGAGCTCGTCACGCTCGCCGCACGACTGGGCATGGTGAGCCTCGATCTCGACCAGCTCACCGCGAAGGGAGCAGAGACGGATGCCGCGAGGGCTGCCCTCGCCGCGGCCCAGGACCAAGCTGAGCATGCCATGGCAACGCTGCGGAACACCGTGCGCGGCATTCACCCGGCTGTGCTCACCGACCACGGGCTCGCTGCAGCGCTCGATGAGCTTGCCGAACGCGCGCCGGTCGAGCTGAGGCTCGACGTCGATGTCGGCGACCGCATGCTCACCAGTATCGAGACCGCCGCCTACTACGTTGTGACCGAAGCGATCACGAATGCCGCGAAGCACACGACGTCGACACGACTGACGGTTCGAGCGCGATCGGGCGAGGATGGCTTCGACATGATGATCTCCGACAACGGCAATGGCGGCGCGGACCCTGACGCGGGCACCGGGCTGCGCGGGCTTGCCGAACGCGCGGAGACACTCGGCGGTGTTTTCACGATCGACAGTCCCGTCGGCGGACCGACGACGCTTCGTCTGCAGCTGCCCCTCACAGATCTGCCTCTCACAGAACAGGAGCCGGCTCGTGCGGATTCTGCTGGCTGAAGATTCGACGCTTCTGCGCGAGGCGCTCACCGCCCTCGTCGAGCGACTCGGTCATGCCGTCATCGCGACAGCGCACGACGCAGATGAGCTTCGTCGCGTCTATGGGCGAATGGATGCTGCCGGTGACCAGCCGGATCTCATCGTCACCGATGTGAGGATGCCACCGGAGAACCGCGACGATGGCTTGGCCGCGGCCCTCAGCATCCGTCGCCAGTCTCCGACTCAGCCCGTTCTCGTGCTCTCGCAGTACATCGCCGACCGGTATGCTCGCGACCTTCTGACGCTTCCCAACGGCGCGATCGGCTACCTGCTCAAAGACCGCATCAGCCGCGTCAACGATTTCGCTCGGTCCCTCGTGACCGTGCAGGAGGGCGGCACCGTCATCGACCCCGACGTTGTGCAGCATCTGCTTCGGCCGCGCGATCGCGGGCCGCTCGCCACACTCACTCCGCGCGAACGCGACGTGCTCGGGCTCATGGCCGATGGCAGGTCGAACTCAGAGATCGCCGCGGCCCTCGTGGTGAGCGACGCGTCTGTGCGCAAGCACGTTGGCAACATCTTTGCGAAGCTCGGCCTCGGGCCCGTCGAAGAGAACCGCCGCGTCAAAGCGGTGCTGACGTACCTGCACGACTCGAGGAAATAGCTGCGCCATCCGCCAGCATGGGGCCGACGTCAGACGGCGGCGTGTGCTGTTGCAGAAGCTCGCTCACCCGCGCCGAGCTGTGAATGCTCAGACAACTTCGGGGATCGGCGCCCGGGCAGGTTGATCACCGTGAACACCGCTCCGACGCACGCCCAGATCGCCAACAGCATCCACGGAAACACCGTGCTGGCATCGGGAAAGTACGACAGGTTGCGAATCAGCGTCCCTGCAGCTCCGGGCGGAAGCCATTGCCCGACGGCACCCCAGGGTTGCACGATGAACGCGACCGGTGCCATCGCCCCGGAGATGGGGTTCGCGAGGAGAATGGTGAAAGCGGCTCCAAGACCCGCCCCGACCGCGCCCAACAGCCCCGCGAGCCCGGTGATCGTTGATGAGATCGCCGCGATTGACAGTGCCATCGCCGCCGCGTTCAGCAAATAGTCCCCCTGCAGTGCACCGTAAATACCCTGCAATACCCCGGTCAGCACAAGACCTGCTCCCGCGGCGTAGATCACGAGAGCAACGACGCGCTTGAGTCCAGACCCCTTCAACACCATCGAGATCACAATTCCACCGAGCATTCCCCCGATGACGAGTGGGAACATTGACGCTGTGAGGCCTGTCCCGTTGGGATCGTCGTCGCTCAGGGAAACCACGTCCGTCGTCGTGACAGTTACCTCCGGAACCTCAAACGGTTGCGGTGTCTCGCCCGCCGCAGGAGGTGGCGCCTGACCCGACAGCGTCGCGTTTACCTGCTTCTCGACTGTCGCCGTGATCTGGGCGTCAATCTGCTGTTGCAGTTGCTGAGCGATCCCGGTCATCATCTGTGCGATCTGGGAACTAGCCGCCGTGGCTTGGAGAACCTCAGGCGCGTCGGTCGGTGACGAGCCAAGAACGATCGCGCCGAATGCGTCGCGTTGCTCAATCGCCGCAACCGCGTCTTTCCGGTCGTCGAATCGCGTCAGAGCGATGGCACCATCGGACGCATCCTCGACCCGATCTTTCACCTGGTCGACCTGGTCGTCCGCTCCGACAATGCCGACGGGGACATCGTGCGCACTGGCCGTCACTGCGGGCCACGAAAACGCAAGAAGAACAACCCCGACGACGATCGACAGAGCACACGCGATGACGACGAGCTTTGGCCACGGCGTGGTGGCTTCAGTACGGGTGCTCATTCTTACTCCTTATAAAACGAATGTTCGTTCTTTATTATGGCATCGTGAGTAGTGTTGTCAATACCAGGAGGACGTATGCCAAAGATCAGCGATGAGCGTCGCGAAGAGCGTCGCTCTCAGATCATCGCCGCGGCACTGCGCCGATTGAGTAACACGGGGTATCAGGGCACATCGATGGCCGATATCATTGCCGAGTCCGGGCTCTCGGCCGGAGCGATCTATGGCTACTTCAGCAGCAAACAGGAGTTAATCCTCGCTGTCGCAACGTCTGTGGTTTCAGGCCGACAAGACGAGGTTCTCGCGGCCAGCGTCGACCACGTGCTTGAACCCGCTGAGATCGTGACCGTGCTTATTGACGGCCTCCGGGAGAATGCACCCGTGCACATGCTTCTTCAGGTATGGGGGGAGGCTTCGGTCGACCCACAGTTGCGCACACTGCTCAACGAGGTACTGGAAAGTGCCCGAGCAACGATCACAGAACAGCTTGCGAGGTGGGCGCTGACGCAGCCATCACTCGCAGAGGATGCTTCGGGGTGGGCCGAGCGGGCCGCACCCGTTCTGCTCGCCCTGATCCCAGGATTCGTGACGCAGCTGTCTCTTGTCGATGGGTTCGACGAGAAACGGTTTCTGCAAACGCTTCCGACCGTGCTGCGCGGATCGGTCTGATCCGCGCAGGCCCTTGATTCGGCGCGGCTGCCCTTACGAGCGCGTCGCAGTCACAGCATCCTGAAGCGCCGACAGAATGACCTCGGCCGTTCCGACCGTCGCGTTCGGCCCCATCAGGCCGATGCGCCACACTGAATCTGCATAGGCACCGACGCCCGCACCGATCTCCATGCTGTACGTCTCGAGCAGATACGCGCGCACCGCTGCCGAATTCACACCATCGGGCACCCGAACTGTCGTGAGCGACGGCAGTCGGTACCCCTCAGCGGCAAACAGCTCGAAACCATGGTCCTGCAAGCCGTCGCGCAACGCCGAGCCCGCCGCGCTGTGACGGGCCCATACGTTCTCGAGGCCTTCGCCCAGGATGCGGTCGAGCGCCGCCTCGAGGCTCGCGATCATGGCGACGGGCGCCGTGTGGTGGTACGTGCGCTTGGCTCCGGATGCCGCACCGACGTAGCCGCCCAACATCCCGAGATCGAGGTACCACGAACGCGGATTCTCGACCCGGCGCTCAAACGCACGGTCGGATACCGTGAACGGAGCAAGGCCGGGCGCGACACCGAGGCATTTCTGCGTGCCCGCGTAGCCGATGTCGATGCCCCAGTCGTCAGCGCGCAGCTCGACGCCGCCGATCGACGTGACGGCGTCGACGAGAAGCAGCGCATCGCCCTTCAACGCCCCCAGCGCCGCAATGTCAGAGAGCACGCCCGTCGAGGTCTCGGCATGCACGGCGGCGATGATTTTGGGGTTCGGATGCGCGTCGGCGACGCGCTGCGGGTCGATCGGCTGGCCGTAGTCGTGATCGACGCGCACAACCTCGGCCCCGCAGCGGGCGGCGACGTCGCACATGCGTTCGCCGAAGAGTCCGTTCACGGCGATGACCACGGCATCCCCCGGTTCGACCATGTTGACGAACGCGGCTTCCATGCCAGCGGAACCGGTGGCGCTGAGCGGCAGCGTGCGGGCGTTCTGCGTTCCCCACACCTCACGCAGGCCATCGCAGGTGCGGTCGATCCGCTCGATGAAGAGGGGGTCGAGGTGCCCGAGCAGCGGGTAGCCGAGCGCCACAGTCGCTTCGTTGTACGGGTTCGTCGGCCCCGGACCGAACAGGCTGCGCGTGACGATCGGTGTCTGCATGTGATGCTCCCTCTGGGTCTCCGGAGGCAGCGGAGTGCGAGATGCTGCCTCGCCTCCATTGAATCAGGCGCTCACCTGGTTCGGGGCCCGGACGCACCTTGGCCGCGTACTCGACACTCTTCGCCGCGCGGCTCGAAGGCTGGGCTGGTCACGCCGGAGTCAACGAGCAGCGACTCTTCTGCAAACTAGGCAAGCGCCCGCGCAGGGATCCCGGCACTCAGCTGTTCAGCGTGCGAATGCGCGCGGTGAGCGCCGTCGCAAACCAACACCACGCGGCGTACGGCACAAGTGCCCAGCCGAGACCGCGGTGCACGCGCCCCGCCCGGCGGGCGAGGTCGGTACTGCTGACCGCAAGGCCCGTCGCGGTGCCGAGCGCCAGATCGAGGTCGTGCTGGCGGAAGAAGGTCCACGACCACCCGGCGTTGAGCGCCAGGTTGAGCAGGAGTGCGCGGCGGTATCCGCGAGCCGGGTCGGATGCTGGATCAGCATCCGGTCTCGTCACCTGCACGCCGAGGCTTTCACGGCGCTTCTGCGTGGCCCGCTTCTTCGCTTGCGGCACGAGCACGGCCGCCGAGGCCAGGGCGATGCTTGCGTAAAGGGCCGGCCAAACAAGGGGAAATGTCGCGGCCGGTGGCTGAAAATCAGGCTTGCGCAGCTTCGTGTACCAGTGGCTGTTGACGTCTTGCGTCGCCGCAGCGCCCGTGAGTGCGGTGGCTGTCACCAGCACGCTCGTCCCCAGGAGCTTCTTCGCGAACATCAGTTCTCCTTTCCGACGGTTGCCGTCTGGCCATGCTACGCGGAGCCCTCGACAATGCCAGCGCTTGCGCGTTGTGAAGAATCGGAGTAGCGTGACTGAACATGTTCAGTGAACAGGTTCAGTCACGCGCAGAACAGCGCGCCACCACGCGACGCCACGTCATCAGCATTGCTGATCGCCTGTTTCGACAGCAGGGTTTCGCTGCGACGTCCATCCGCCAGATCGCGCTCGAGGCGCGAGTGAGCACGGGCACAGTCATGTCCGTCGGCGACAAGAGCGCGCTGCTCGCAGCCGTGTTCGAGGCGTCAATCGCGCAGAGGCAGAACGCTCAGGTATCCCAGCACACATCACGCGGTGAGCAGGATGCCCCGCTCGCACCCGAGCGGATCACTGCGCACCTTCGCCCCTTTCTTGAACTCTTCAGCCGCGACCAGGAGCTCTCGCGCGAATACGCCGCCGTCCTCGTTCGCGGTGCCCATCAATCGGCGATCTTCGCCGAACTTGCTGACACCCTCCGGGCTGCTATCGCCATCGAATTCGAGGCATCGGGCATGTCCCACGACCGTGCCCGCACAGCATCCCGGGCTGTGTACTTCGCGTACCTCGGCGTTTTGTTCGCCTGGGCGGGCGGCGATTCCGACGTATCCACGGCACTCGCTGAGCTGCAAAACGTTGTCTCACTCGTCATGACCGATCACCTGGAGAACCGATGATTCTGCTTCCCGAACCGTGGTGGCTCACCGCGCTTCTCGCCATAGTCGTTCTGAGCGATGCCGCAATGTCGATCAGACCGCCGAAATTCATTCGCGACTGCCTCAACGGCGTCGGGTTTCCGCGGGAGTGGTGGTGGACACTGCTCGTGATCAAACTGTTGGCTGTGGCCGGGCTCGCCGTGGGCCTCTGGGTACCCGGCATCGCCTTCGCGGCGAACGTCGGCATCGTCTGCTATTTCGTAGCGGCTGCCTACTCGCACATTCGCGCACGGTTCACGGGCAGCGAGTTCTGGCTCAACTGCCTCGGAATGCTGGCTCTGTCGACGGTCGTGCTGCTTGTGTCGTATCTCTGAGAGAGCCGCCCCGCGCGCCTCGGCCACCATCAGTCGTACGATGGCGGGAGGTCACAAGAAAGGCGGTAGCGATGCCAGAGTTCAGCGTTGGCGACCACGTGAGCTGGAATTCCGAGGCTGGTAATGTCTCCGGAACCATCACGAAGGTGCACACGGCAGACTTCACCTACAAGGGTCATACGCGGCACGCGTCTGACGACGACCCGCAATATGAGATCGCGAGCGACAAGACGGACCACATCGCGGCGCACAAGGGTTCTGCTCTGACGCACGTGCCGAAGTAGCATCCGTGCCTGAATCAGCAACCCGCCCGCCGATTTTCACGATCGGGCACTCTGACCGCTCGATCGACGAATTCATTGGGATGCTGCGAGAGCACGGCGTCGAGCGGATCGTCGACGTGCGCAAGCTCCCGGGCTCGCGCGCCCACCCTCAGTTCAACGATGATGCCCTCGCCGCCTCATTGTCCGCCGTCGGCGTCGGCTACCAGCGCATCGAGGAACTCGCAGGTCGTCGACCGGTCTCGAAAGAGGTCGCGTTCGGGGTGAACGCATTCTGGAAGAACCGCAGCTTCCACAACTACGCTGACTACGCGCTGAGCGAGAGCTTTCGACACGGTCTTGACCGGTTACGACAGGAGCAGGAAGCGGCACCGGTGGCGATCATGTGCTCCGAGGCAGTGTGGTGGCGGTGCCACCGGAGGATTATCGCGGACCACCTGCTGACCCACGGCGAGGACGTGCGTCACATCATGAGTGCGGCGAAAGCGGATGCCGCCAGTCTGACGTCCGGAGCCGTCACCCATCCGGATGATTCAGTCACGTATCCACCGACGGGCAACTGAACCCGAGAATAACCAGGTATCACTGGAGTAATCGAGCATTGACAGGTGGAGTAATCCACTAGGTTCGGGCATGAACGTGACTTAACGGGTCGGTGTACCACCGAACTGCCGAGTGGTACACTGAACACTATGCCCACCATGTTGCCTCGATTCCAGGTGACCCAGACTGACGATGTCAGGCGGGCATTGGAGATTGCCCAGGAGCGCTGGCCCGAGGCAACGCGAAGCGAACTGGTGACTCGGCTCTTCGCAACAGGAGCAGCGGCCATTGCCGACGAGACTGACTCCCAACTCGAGCGCCGTCACGAAGCGATTGACTTCGCGTCTGGGCTTCTCGATGTCGCGTACGAACGCGATCACCTCCAGAGCCTTCGCCAGGACTGGCCTGAATGATTGTTCTCGACGCAAGCGTCGTTTTCGCGATTCTTTCACGTGAGGACGACCACCACGATCGGGCCGAATTCTTTTTTCGCTCCACGTTCAGCGACGGCTATCTCGCACACTCACTGACGCTCGCCGAAATTCTCGTTGGTCCCATACGCGCCCGCCGCGAGACCGTCGCGCTCCGGGCACTTGACGGCCTCGGAATCTCAGAGTGGGCACCGGGCGCTGGCGGCGCAGCCCGCTTGGCCACACTGCGCGCGGAAGCATCGCTGAAGCTTCCTGACTGCTGCGTTCTCGACGCTGCTATCGAAACGGGTTCGAGTCTCGCGACGTTCGATCAGAGGCTCGCCAGCGCCGCCGCGGCGCTGGGAGTGCGCGTCGCAATTCACGCACCGAACTCGTAGCGGCTTGTCACCGCTCCCATTTCGGCGCGAGCGGCGACCACGCCATCATCGCCTTCAACAGCGCCCGCGGGTCCTCCTCGACAATCAAGGCATCACTGAACGCCGACGCGATGAACCCCTTCTCGGTCATCGACGCGATCATCTGCACAAGCGGCTGCCAAAACCCATCGACGTCGAATAGCGCAACAGGCTTCGCGTGGATGCCGAGCTGCTGCCACGTCCACGCTTCGAAGAGCTCCTCGAGGGTGCCCGCGCCGCCCGGCAGGGCGACGAACCCGTCACCCAGTTCAGCCATGCGCTCTTTGCGCTGATGCATGTTCGCGACGACCTCAAGGTGTGTGAGCCTCGTGTGCGCAATCTCACGATCGACGAGCGCCTGCGGCATAACGCCGCGCACCTCGCCGCCACGCTCCACGAGCGCGTCGGCGAAAGCACCCATCAGCCCCACGTGTCCGCCACCGTACACGGCACCGATCCCCGCATCGGCGAGGGCGTGTGCGAACTCCGTCACCGCTGTCGCGTACAGAGGGTCATGTCCGGCGGCAGACCCGGTGAAGACGGTGACTCGATTCAGCATCGCGACCTCCGCTCTCGATCATCGGTCACAGAAGTTCCTCGCTCGCTTCAGTCATCATTGTCTGGCGGTGAGACGGACAGCACGTCCTCAACTTCGGACAGCGCCTCGACTAGGTCGTCAGTCGGTCCGGCCTTAGGCCGCGTGAAGCGCATGCTCACCTCGATCATGTCGGTATCAGTCTCTTCGACCTTCCGAGTGCTGGTGAGAGCGGTCTGGTACCCGAGTTCCGTCGCACACGCGAGAATTCGCCGCAGCGCACCCTTGTGATTGCGATAGGTCACAGAAAACCTCACGCTGCGATCCGCAGACGGGATGCGCAGTGAGATGGCGCTCAGCGCCATGACCGCGATCAGGTACAGCACCGTTGTCGCTGCGGCAACGACGGGCATCCCGGCACCGCAGGCCATGCCGATGGCGGCGGTCACCCAGATGGACGCGGCAGTGGTGAGCCCGTTGACGATGTTCTGACGCACGAAGATGACACCGGCACCGAGAAAGCCGATCCCCGAGACGATCTGCGCTGCGATGCGCGACGGGTCGAGCACGATATCGGCCCCGAGCACGTTCTGGAAGCCATACGCCGAGACCAGCGTGAAAAGCGCAGCACCGAGCCCAACGACGGCATGCGTGCGCATGCCGGCCGATTTCAGCTGACGCTGGCGTTCGAACCCGACAATCGCCGAAAGCGCGAACGCGATGCACAGCAGGATCAGCTCGGTGAGAAGCGTGTCGGGCAGCCAGGTGATTTCGATCATCACTGCTCCTCCCGCTCGCCACGACCATTCTTTCACTGCGAGCGCCAACGCGACACTGTGACGTCACGGCAGCATGGCATCTCACGCGCCCCAACGGTGAGGCTAGGCGGCGACCAGAGTCTCGATTCGACACACTGCCTTCGTCACACCGTCATCGCTTGCCCGGATGCTGTCGGCGAGCGCCCGCGCTCGAGGCGCACATGATTGCGCCGCGACGATCGCCTCCGCAAGCGCCTCCGCCGTGAGCTGCCGCAGCCTGACGCCCGCGCCAATCTCGGACACGCGCCTCGCCCAGAACCGCTGGTCGCCGAGGAACGGGCGGATCACCTGCGGAACACCGGCCGACAATGCCGCGCCGACCGTCCCCACGCCGCCATGGTGCACAGCGACGGCCGTGCGGGGCAGCAGCCAGTCATGTGAAACGTGGTCGAGAACGAGGATGCTGTCGTCGCCTTCGAGCTCCACTGCCCCAGCCCCGGTCACGACGATCCCTCGGCGTCCGACGCGGCGCAACGCATCGCGAACGGCCTCACCCACAGCATCCGGATGCTTCGAGACCATGCTGCCGAAACCGACATACACGGGCGGCTCGCCGTCATTGAGAAACTCGACGAGCTCCGGCGAGGGCTCTTCCGAAACGGCGGGTAGCCGCCAGAACCCGAGCGGCTCGGCGATCGTGGGCCAGTCGTCGGGAGCCGGCAGCAGGTGCGGACTCCAGGGATTGAGGGCACCTTCGGCCGCGATGCGGTCGGCAATGCCGATGAGCGGCGTCGACAGTCGCAGTCGATCTCGGTGCAGCGAGCGGAGCATGCCGCGCCACGGTGCCTCGATTGCTGAACTCAGACGCCAGCTCGTGCGGTTCAACGCCCGCGGAACGGGGATGCCCAGCAGCGGCGAGGGGAACGCCGACGTGGGCTGGTAGAGCGGGATCAGCTGCGCCGCGATCGACGGAACGCCAAGGCGCTCCGCGACAAGAGGAGCGGCAAGCGTCTTCGGGTGGTAGACGACGACGTCTGTAGAAATTTCGGCGAGATCGGCGACGTCGTTCAGAAAGAGCGTCAACGCCGATTTCGCCCGCGCGGCCCCCGTCACGGCCGCGAATGTGCCCTTGTGCGCCAGTGCGTCTTGCAGCTCGAACAGGCTGTCGTCCAGCGCGATGAACGCGATGCCATGCGCCTCGGTGAGCGCACGGAACCGTGCGGGAGCGGCGAGCGTTGGGCGGTGCCCAGCGTCTGCAAGCCCGCGCGCCAGCGCCACGAACGGCTCGACGTCGCCGCGACTGCCCGTCGTCACGAGGAGCGCCTTCATCGCATCATTGTACGTTCGCCCGCACGAGAACTACGTGGCTACGCATTACTGATAGTCATCCATGGCTCCTCGTGGCACCGTCTCGTGGCAGAGTGGAGTGACCAGCCTCGCTCGAATGGAGTTGCCGTGGTCTCCGAGATCGTCGTCGATCGGCCAGAATTCACCGTGCGCCGCACCTTCGTCTCGTCGATGAACAACGCCGTCTATCTCGTCACGGCCCGGAAGTCAGGTGAACAGGTGCTCATCGATGCGGCGGCTGATACAGCATCCATTTCTACCCTGTTCCACGATGGCGAGCAGGATGCCGAAGGCGCGACGCGCCTGGTCACCATCGTGACGACGCACGCCCACTGGGATCACACACGTGCCACGGCAGAGATCGCGAATCAGACGGGCGCGCGCGTGGCGATCGGGCGAGCGGATGCTGCGCAGCTCACCGCCGAGCGCGGCGTCGAAGCCGACGTGCTGCTCGACCATGGCGACCGTGTGAGCATCGATGGCATCACGCTCGAGGTCATCGCGCTTCGGGGCCACACGCCGGGCTCGGTCGCACTCGCAGTGTCTGGGAAGCCGACACTGCTGTTCACTGGGGACAGTCTCTTTCCCGGTGGCGTCGGAAACACGGGCGACGATCCCGTGCGGTTCGATCAGCTCTTCACCGATGTCTCGTCACGTCTCTTCGAGCGGTTCCCCGACAGCACGCGGGTGTTCCCGGGCCATGGCGACCCGACGACGCTTGGTGCCGAACGCCCTTCGCTCCCCGACTGGCGCGCCCGCGGCTGGTAAGCGCCCGCATTCTTCAACTGCTCTCGCTCGTCGACGTACTGACGGTAGCTCGCCTTTTCACCCCTCGCATCCGGTCGGCAGAGCGCCAGGTCCTCACTCGAATGTTCATCTGGTGTTCCATTCGATGTACACCGGTCTCGTAATTCCTGGCAACCTTCGGGAGTTCGAATACTGGTGGTCTCGCAATTCCTCGCGAGTGCCTCCCACCTCGAAAGGGCACAATGCGCCGCTATACCCTCCCCGCACTGGGCGTGCTCAGCATCTCCGCTCTCGCTCTCGCCGGCTGTTCAGCGTCTGAAGCTGGAGCCGCCAGCTCCGATGCACCCATCACCATCGCCACCCTCCCCATCTCCGACGACCCCACGCAAGAAAACCCGGTCGACGCTCTCGTCGAGCTGCTTGAAGAAGATACCGGGCGAGAGGTCGAAGTTACCGATGTGCCCGACTATCTCAGTGTGGTCGAGGCGATACGCGCCGACCACGTCGATATCGGCATTATGAGCGGCTTCCCGTCTGCCTTGGCCGTGAACACAGGCGAGGTCGACGCGCTCCTTGCGTGGGAGGGCAACGACGAAGCCGTCTCGACCTGCGTCGTGCTCGACGGCTCACCCATTCAGAAGCTCGAAGACCTCAAAGGCAAGACCGTCGCCTTCGCCGACCCGGCATCCAGTTCTGGGTACTTCATGCCGGTGTACATGCTCCACCAGGCTGGGCTCGAGCAGGGCACAGATTACGAAGCGATCTTTGCCGGTGGCCATGAGGGCAGCTTTGCGGCTCTCGAACAAGGTCAGGTGGATGCCGCGTGCACGGCGATCATGCTCACTGAGTTGGGCGCCCCCATGTTTCCCTTCGCCGACGGCGAGTGGCGCGGTGTGGGCGAAAGCCCGTCGATGGATGTCATGGGCACGGTGCTCGCACGTCAGTCCCTCGACGATGAAACGCGCACACTGCTCGAGGAGGCGCTGCCGAAGGTCTTCTCCGAAAAGAACAAGGAAACCCTCGGTGCCTACAGCTCGTTCGTCGGCCTGGATGTCATCATCGCCCCCGAGCCGAGCCTCTTCGACGCGTTCACCGAAATTGCCGCGGTAGCCGGCGTGAAGCTCGAGGATCTCAAATGAGAGTTCCCACATCGACCGAGGCGTCCTCTGACACCATGACGGCCGAGCTGCGCAGGATCCTCCCGCTCGTGACGGTGCGCGATCTGCGCGTTGCCTACGACGAGCAGACCGTTCTCAGCGGAGTCGATCTTGATCTGCTCCCCGGCGAGATAGTCGCGCTCCTCGGGGCATCCGGTTCGGGCAAATCCACGCTCATGAAGAGCCTCACCGGGTTCGCTCCGATCGCGTCAGGCTCAGTGCGCGTCGCCGGGCATGGTGTCACAAACCTTCGTCGGGGCGAGCTGCGCGCTCTGCGGTCAGAGGTGGGGCAGGTATTTCAGCAGTTCAACCTGATTCCGCGGCTCAGCGTGCTGACGAACGTGCTGACCGGCGCCCTGCACAACGCTCGCTCGCTCAACCTGGTCGGGGCCTTCTCGAGCGCCGATCGTCAGCGTGCGATGCACCTCCTCGACCGTGTCGGCATCTCTCACAAAGCGAAGGATGCCGCACGCACGCTGTCGGGCGGGCAACAGCAGCGCGTAGCCATTGCGCGTGCGCTCATGCAGCGCCCACGCGTGATTCTCGCCGACGAACCCGTCGCCTCGCTCGACCCGAAACTCGCGCACTCGGTGCTCGAGTTGCTGCGAGAGATCGCCGCCGACGACGGCATCCCGGTTCTCGTGAGCCTGCACGTGCTGCCGCTCGCCCTTGCCCACAGCGACCGCGTCGTCGGGCTGAGCCACGGTCACACTCTCATCTCGGGTCGCACGGCCGACCTCGACGCCGAGCAACTCTCGGTGCTGTATGAGGAGGACGGAGCGGATGATGACAACCACAACGCGTGAGTCGCGTTCCCGCGGCACCGCAAGTGGGCTTACGGATGGCGACCGCACGCGGCTCGAGCGGGCGTTCTCGATTCCCCGTGCTCGCTTCCTCGTCGGCATCCCGATTGCACTGCTTGTACTTGTGTGGTCATTCGATGGGGCCGAGTTCAACTTCGCAAAGCTCGGCGAGGGCACCGTGAACATGGGCGAGTTCCTCTCTCGGCTGTTTCCACCGGACTTCTCAAAGTTCGGCATCATCGTGGAGCTGCTCATCGAGACGTTTCAGATGGCAATTGTCGGAACAGTTCTCGGAGTTGTTCTGTCGCTGCTCATGGCCTTCGCCGCGGCATCAACCATTGCTCCTCGCTGGCTCTACTATCCCTCGCGCTGGGTGATGAACGTCATTCGTTCGGTTCCCGACCTAGTGTTTGCTCTCATGTTCGTCTCCGCTGTGGGGCTCGGGCCATTCGCCGGCATCCTCGCTATGACGCTTGGCTCCATCGGCTCGATCGGAAAAATCTTCGCCGAGGCCATGGAATCGGTCGACGTCGGACCAACCACCGCGATGCAGGCGGTTGGCGCGTCAAAACGACAGGTCATCGTCTATGGGGTGCTTCCGCAGGCTGCCCCGCTTCTCGTCTCGTACACGCTGCTGCTCTTCGAGGGCAACGTACGTGGCGCCACGATCCTCGGGCTGGTGGGAGCCGGGGGCATCGGGCTCGAACTCACCACGGCGATGCGCATGTACGACTATGGGCATCTCAGCGCCATCATCATCTGCATCATCGTGCTTGTCACGGCAATCGATCAGGGCAGCGCCCTCATCAGAAAGAGACTCACATGACACTCATCGACATTGAACTCAGTGCACCGGTCAATCTGCGCGATCTCGGGGGCATCCCCATCGAGGGCGGAACGCTCCGGCAAGGGCTGGCCATTCGCACCGATGACCTCGCATACGTCACCGAGGAGGTCGCCGACAAGCTCGTCGCCGACGGCTTGACCGCACTTATCGACCTTCGATCTCCCCTCGAGGTTGCCACCACAGGGCGCGGACCTCTCGCCTCGCGCCCCGTGACGTATCATCACCTTCCGCTCATCGCCGACGTGTCCGAAACGATGTCTGAGGGCGCACCGTCGTTCACGCACGAGTCCATGGGTGCGATGTACGTGTCCATGGTGGAAAGCGCGGCACCTCAGCTCGTGACCGCGCTCAACGTCATCGCCCACACGCGAGGCGCGACGGCGTTCCATTGCGCCGCGGGTCGAGACCGCACGGGCGTGCTTGCTGCGATGCTTCTGCTCACGCTCGGCGCCGACGACGACGAGATCGTCGCAGACTACGCGCGCACAGGTGAAAATATGGAGGCGATCTTCACCCGAAGCCGCCCTGTCATGGGGGCGATGTGGGAGGCGCTCGGCAGCGAGCGCAGTCTCGACGATACGCGTGCCTTGCTCGACGGGCAGATGCACGTCTCTGCGCGCATCCTTCTGGCCCAGCTTCGTGAGCGCCACGGCGACGCACTCGCGCCGCTTCGGACTGCGGGTTTGAGCGATGACACAATCGCGCGGCTGCGAGAGCGGGCGCGAGTCGCGTGACCGCAATACTGAGACCGGATGCCGGGGCCGCGGTGCGCCGCGGCCCCGGCCGTCCGCGCGACGACGGCCTTGATGACCAGATCATCAGCGCAACGCTCGACATCATCGACGCCGAAGAGGAGGTGACCGTGTCGCGCGTCGTCTCTCGCAGCGGCGTCAGTCGCGCCGCGCTCTATCGCCGGTGGCCGTCGCTGACCACGCTCATCACTGACGCGCTCGATGTCGGTCGCACCGTGCCGTCGCCGATTTCTTCGAACGGCGATCTGCGCCAGGCGATTCTGGGCATGCTCCTCGGCGACTCGTCGTCTGTCACCGAGTTTGGCTATTCTGAGGAACGGTTCCGCCAACGGATCCGGCTCGTCATGGCGGACCGCGAGCTCCAGAAGGCGTACTGGCACTCGCACGTCGCTCGCCGTCGCGTTCCGATGGAGCAGGCTCTTCACGCGGGAATTGACAGCGGCATCCTTCGCAGAGACCTCAACGTTGAGGCCTGCTTTGACGCGATTGCTGGCACCGTGTACTACCAACTTGTCGTTCGTGGCGATCGCATGACCGACGACGCATCGCGCACGCGAATCGCAGCGGCGTTCGATCTGATCTGGCGTGGAATGCTCGCCGTGTAACGTGTGCGCCTTCACATCGGTGCATCTGTACGTAAAGTTCCAATATGCGATTACCTGACGACGCCGCAGTCTTCGACGCACACTTCCACATCGTCGACCCCGCGTTTCCGCTCATTCCCAACAACGGGTACCTGCCCGACGCCTTCACGGCAGACGACTACCTGCAGCGAACCCGTCGCCTCCGCATCACGGGTGGCACTGTCGTGAGTGGTTCGTTCCAGGGCACCGACCAGAGTTACCTCACGGCCGCACTTGAGCGCCTTGGCGCCGGCTTCGTCGGCGTCACGCAGCTGACCACCGACGTCACTGACGACGAGATCACCAGACTGGATGCCGCTGGCGTCCGCGCCGTGCGCTTCAACCTCTACCGTGGCGCGACGATCGACCTGTCAGACATGGAGCAGTTCGCACGCCGAGTGCACGATGTGGCCGGGTGGCACAGCGAACTCTACGTGGATGCCGCCGATCTTCCCGAGCTTGAAAGCACGCTCCGCCGGCTCCCGCAGGCGTCCGTCGACCACCTTGGCATGAGCGACGACACGACGGGCACGCTGCTCTCGCTGGTCGAAGCCGGTCTTGTCGTGAAGGCGACGGGATTCGGCCGCATGTCGGTGAGCGATCCGGATGCCCTCATGGCGACGATCGACAGGGCGAACCCGCATGCGCTCATCTTCGGCAGCGATCTGCCATCAACCCGCGCGAGGGTGCCTTTCGCGGATTCCGATCTCGACCGCGTGCGCGCGGCGGTGGGTGATGACCGCGCCCGCGCAGTGCTTACCGAGAACGCACGCCGCCTTTATCGCGTAACCGACGCGTCATAGACCGAAACTCCGCCACCGATCCGCGCGATCACCATCCGCGATCCATCACGTGGGCGATGATTCTCCGGGACGCAAGCCGTTGCGCCGTTCGCGCACCGCATCAAGCTCGCGATCAAGGGCCTCGGGGTCCCGCCGAGTCATGCGCGCTAACGCTCGGCCTGCGTGCGTCCCCGCGGACACAGCAACGCTGTCTCGATGCTGCGCCTCGGCCACCGTCAGAAGGTTCGGGCGAATGAGCGCGTCGATGCCCGTGTGGTCCTCGATGATCGCGAGAGTTCGCGCATGGGCCATCAGCTCGCCAGGAATCTGCGCCCAGTCGATCACCCAGCCGGCCTCACGCGCGAGCTGGTTGAAGAACACGTGCTGGCTGCGAGTATTGATGTCTCGAAACGGATGAATCGAGGTCACTTCGCCCCACACCCACGCCAAACGGTCAGAAAACGTATCGGCATCGAGCCCACGCAGGTACTCCTCGTCGGCCAGGGTTCCGAAGACCCGCTCTGCTTCAGCAACGATGAACGGCGGCCGACAGTGCGCAATGCCTGTGCCACCGGGGTGCGTATCCGTATCCCGAATCTCGCCGCCCCACGTGTAAAGGTCTTGTGCCAAGTGTGCGTGAATCGATTTCAGGTGCTCCAAGTCAAAGACGCCCTGGATCGGGTTCTCATGCAATTCGTGCAGTCGAAGTCCGATGAAGTCGCTTTCGGCTTCTTTCCAATCGTCGTGGTTGGCGATCCCATACTTGTTGACCAGGACATCGCTGTCAGGGTACGTGTAGCGATCAGCCATCGAAGCGCCCGTTGGCAATTACGCCTTGCGCTGTTCGAGGCGAGTACGTGTACGCGCCTCGATTACCTCAATAGCTTCGTCCACCGTGATCTCGCCCAATAGCTGTCGTCGAGCGAGTTCACGGCCTTCCGGCGTCATCTCTTCACCGGCAGTGCGCTGCCCAGCCTCGACCTCGGCGAGCACGCGCTGCACGTAGCCTTCAGAAACGGGAGTCTTGGTTGCCATCACGCACCTCCATGGAGTCGGCCGTTGGTGTGCAGTCTACGCCGGGCCGCCCACTACGACGGGGCATAACCCGCGCATGTGGATAACCGCTCGCCAGCGTGGGCCTGTGGACGACAATTGCCGCGGCTCAGGCAACAGCTCCGGATGCTGCGCCATCACGCGCGCGTGCCGGGCGGCCGTCGCGCCCCAGCATCCGATCGATCTCTGTCGCCGCGTGCCTGCCGTCGCGGTTGGCCCCGAGTGTCGACTGTGATGGGCCGAAGCCGACGAGATGCACACGTGGTTCGTCCACGACCCGCGTGTTGCGCGTCACGATGCCGCCGAGTGCGTGCCGAAGCCGCAGCGGGTCCAGATGCGCGAGGGATGCCGCGAATCCCGTCGCCCAGAGAATGGTGTCGACCGTCGTGAGGGAGCCGTCCGCCTCGCGAACGCCGTGCGGTTCAAGTGCGGTGAACATCGGTCGGCGATCGAGCGCTCCGCGCGCCTTCGCGTCGAGCGCGTACGACGTCCAGGGCAGTCCCGTGTACGACACGATGCTGCCCGACGGGCGGCCAGCCTCGACGTCGGCTTTCACCGCAGAAATCGTCGCACGCCCCTCGGTCTCCGGTCTGAATGACCCGTCGAGCCAGACCGGTTCGCGTCGGGTGTACCAGAGGGTCGTTGCGACGCGCGAGATCTCTTCGATGTGCTGAATCGCCGAGATTCCTCCGCCGACGACCGCCACGCGCTGGTCCGCGAACTCATTGAGCGAGACGTAGTCACGCGTGTGCAGCTGGCGGCCCTGAAACGTCTCGGCTCCCGGGAAAGCGGGACGGCGCGGGTTATCCCACGTGCCGGTGGCATTGATGATCGCCCGTGTGCGCCACGGGCCGTCGCTCGTCTCGACGACGAGATCGCCGTCGGGCGAAGCATCCGCCCGTTCAACAGACATCACGCGCACGGGTCTCATGATCGGCAGGTCGAACGTGCTCTCGTAGTCGGCGAAATAGTGCGGCACGGCCATCCTGCTCGGTTCGGAGTCGTCGATGGGTGGCTTCTCCATGCCCGGCAGGTCGAAGATGCCGTTCACGGTGTTCATCGTGAGAGATTCCCAACGATGCTGCCATGCCCCGCCCGGCGCCGGGTTAGCGTCGAGCACGACGAACGTTGGGTCTTCGGCATCGTCGTCGAGGGCGCTGTCATACCCGAGACGCTGCAGGTGAAAGGCGGCCGAGAGTCCCGCCTGCCCGGCACCGATCACGACGACAGTCGCGGTGCGCAAAGTGGTGGCCATGCTTGGTGCAACGCCCTGGTGCGGCGCGATCTTCCCTCCCCACCCACGCCTTGCAAGCCGAGGGTCGATCCAGGATGCTGTCGCGGGCGCGCGTGGCTGGAATCAAAACGGTGTGCTCCGGTGTTGAACCCTGTAGAGCCCGGCGGCGAGACCGTTATCCAGCCCGCTCCTGTGGGTCATGGGGTTACGGTAAAGACGAGACGTGGTCGGGTTGCCCGATGCCATCAAGAGAAGGAGCACGCATCATGACGAGCGGAAAGCAGGATTCCGGGGAGATCACCCGCCGCGACGGCGCCGAGACGGCCATTCTGGCGGGCGGATGCTTCTGGGGAATGGAAGACCTTGTCCGCCGTCAGCCGGGAGTGCTCGGTACACGCGTCGGGTACACGGGTGGCGAGAACGACCACGCGACATATCGCAGCCACCCCGGCCACGCTGAGGCTCTGGAGATCGTCTTCGACCCGGCACAGACGACGTATCGCGACATTCTCGCGTTCTTCTTCCAGATCCACGACCCGTCGACGCTCAACCAACAGGGAAACGACCGGGGAACGAGCTATCGATCGGCGATCTTCCCCGTCACGCCCAAACAAGAGTCAGTCGCTCGCGAAACGATCGCGGATGTCGACGCCTCCGGTCTCTGGCCAGGAAAGGCCGTGACGACGATCGAGCCTCTCGGAGCGTTCTGGGAGGCCGAGCCTGAGCACCAGGACTACCTCGAGAAGTACCCCAACGGCTACACCTGCCACTTCCCACGCGAAGGCTGGGTGCTTCCGCGCCGCGAGCCCGCCGCACGCTAGTCGGCGCTCGGTCATGAACGGGAGGTGCCACCTTCGCCCCTCGTTCAGCCGTGTAAGGGAAAGTTGCCCTGAATGACCCCGTGTGGGTCGCGGGTTGCCTTGAGTTCGCGAAGACGCTCCAGAGACTCGGAGGGCAGTGCATCAGAGAGCCGTTCTGCTGGGTTGAGGAACGTGATCGGCTTGCGGCCGCTTGTGGGAAGTGCGGCAGCGAGCTCACGCTGCTTGTTACTGATGGCTTCTGAACCCGCGGTGGAGTTCGGAACCCCGAACATGTAGAGAGCGTACGGCTCGCTGAGGGCTCCGTGCGGACTCTCACTCGGCTGTGCGAGCGCGCCTCCGAGATGGCGAACCTGGGCCGTCATGAGCGGCGCGATCGGCTGGAGGAGCGCATCGAGAGCGGCGTCGTCAAGATGGGTGAGGAGCTCGCCGCGGGACTGCCCCGGGCCAGGCTCCGCGGGTTCCGCGGTGATCTGCCCGAGGTCTGCCACGCTCATCACTGCGCGCGTGTCCGTGAGCGGTGCGTGCAGATTTTTGGTCTCGTGCATGAGGTCGCGGGCGGCTCCTTCGGTGCCGAGGAAGGTGGAATCAATCGCGATCATCGGGTCGGCACCGGGAAAGTGGAGCAGTTCGAGCCACAGCGTCAGCTCTCGCGGAGCGGTCTCGGTCATTGACCGATAGGCTTCCGCGACCGAGCGTGCGTGGGCCGCTGACCACAGCTGACGCCCTCCGAACACCGAGGGGGCGGGACGCAGCCGCAGCTCGAGGGCCGTGACGATGGCGAGTTCTCCGCCCCCGCCCCTCAGCGCCCACAGGAGTTCCGTGTCCGCGTCGGTCACCGTGACGTGCCGCTGTGTTCCATCGGCCAGCACGATGTCGGCGGCATGGATGCTGTCGGCAATCCATCCGAATGCGCGACTGAACCAGCTCAACCCGCCCCCGAGTGCCGCGCCTGTCACCGAGACGACGGGGGAACTCCCCGGCAGCGCGGTCAGACCGCGTGCCGCTGTCGCTCGCTGCAGATCGCCTGAGCGAACCCCGGCACCGATGCGGGCAGTCATCGAGGCCAGGTCAACATCGATGGAGTCGAGGCGCGCCGTCCGCAGCAGAATGGCTCCGTCCGCTCGCCCCGTCGCACCGTGACCGCTGGGCTGCGTCGCGACGGAGATCCCGTTGGCGGAGGCGAAGCGCAGAAGCTGCGCGATGTCGTTAGCGTCTGCTGCGTCCACAACGGCACAGGGCATCTGCTCTACCGCGAGGTTCCACGGTCGACGCGCCGTGTCGAAACCGGCATCGTCGGGAAGCCAGACGTGTCCACGCATTGCGACGCGAAGCTGGCTGAGGATCGTTTGAGAGACAATGGTCATGAGGAATCCTTACGTTTTCGATACCGGATAAAAGGCGAACGAGAACTGTCGCCTTTACATATGAGTCGGGCGAGAAGGGCAAAACGTGACGAGCTGGCGCAAAGGAGAGAGATGGCACCCGGATCCCCTGCGCAGACGCGTAACGACGTGGTCAGCCAATTCACGACCTTCAGACCCAAGCTCTTTGCGATCGCGCACCGCACGTTGGGCTCCGCGTGGAGCGCTGACGACGCTGTGCAGGAGGTGTGGATTCGTCTGCAGCGCACCGACATCGCGGCGATCGACAATCTCGAAGCCTGGCTCACCGCCGTCATCTCTCGAGTCTGCATCGACATGATCCGCCACCAAGTCAGCAGGCGCGAAGAGCTGGGTCGCGACGCGAGCACGGAGCCCGCCGTTGCAGACAAAGACGATGATCCGTCAGAGATCGCGATGCTCTCCGACGACCTGGCGCTGGCGCTGCAAGTTGTGCTCGACGGGCTCGGCCCCTTGGAGCGACTCGCTCTCGTGCTCCACGACGTCTTTGCACTCTCGTTCGACGACATTGCGCCGATTGTCGAGCGCACGCCAGCTGCCGCCCGAAAACTTGCCTCCCGCGCCAGATCCCGTCTTCGCACGGTTGACGTCGGGGCGGTCCGCGAGCGTCACGAAGCCGCGATTGTCGCGTTTCTCGACGCGGCACGCAATGGAGACTTCGGAAAGCTTCTGCAACTGCTCGACCCCGAGATTGAGTTGCGCAGCGACACCGCCGCGGTTCACCTTGCCGCCGAAGGAGCCGACCACGGGGCACCACTGCTCGCCAGCGGCATCCGCGGCGCCGACGCGGTCGCGCGGGTCTTCGCCGGCCGCGCCGAATTGACGCGTCTGGTGCTCTGCAACGGAGTGCCCGCAGCCGCCTACGTCTCAGGTGGCGCAGCGCACGCCGTCTACCTGGTTACGTTCGAGTCCGACCGCATCGCGCAACTCGATGTTTTCGCAGACACCGCGCAGCTGGCCGTGCTCGACACTGTGCTCTAGAAGAGCGACTTTCCCGGTGACGCTGCGATGACGGCCAGGGTTCAGGCAGGGAATCCGGGAAGCCCGTCGACGCTCAGCGAGTTCTTCTCGACACGATATGCCGCCATGCCGTCGGCTCCCTTCTTCTCTGCGTGAAGCCGCAGCAGATCCCGCTCCCCCGTCATCTCCATGACAGGCACACCCCAGCCGCACGAGTCACTGACCCGCGTGACGTCAACGGTGATGACCGCCCGGGTGCTCGGGTGCTCTGGGTGAAGGGCGACAACCTCATCGAATTCCGCGTCACCGGGCAACGCGACAGTTCCGCGGCCATGCAGGCGCACGATTCTCGGCCGACGTTCGAACGAGGCGAACATCAAGCAGACCCGCCCGTTCTCACGCAGGTGGGCGATAGTCTCAACGCCGCTGCCCGTGAAATCGACCCATGCGACACGATGCTCGTTGAGCACAGAGAGCGAATCGTGTCCGCGCGGCGACACATTGACGTGACCTTCCGTGCTGAGCGGCGCCGTCGCGACGAACCACAACGGCTGAGTCTCAATCCAAGCCTTCATGGTGTCATCGATCGAATCGAAGATTTTGCCCATGCTGCAAGAGTAGTGGAGCAGTGGGTGACCACCGCAGCTGCGTGCAGTGCCGAGTGCATCGCGGCGTTCACCACTGAACAGCCAATAAGGCGGTTCCATCCCACTGTGGGGTATTGATAAACCCGCCCCTCCCTGCGCCCGCTTGAGGAGCCGGATGCAACGACTTAGCGAAATCGTCCTACTGTGCGCGAGGGGGGACTTGAACCCCCACGTTCTTGCGAACACTGGCACCTGAAGCCAGCGCGTCTACCAATTCCGCCACTCGCGCGAGTGCTGACAACACTGTGTCAACTCAGCGAGATTAGCATGAAAAGACGCATGCTTCCTATTCCGGGAAGCTTCCGGGAGACGGCATCGCATTGCCTTAGAGACCACCTCACAGGATGCCTCTCCCAGCGCTTCCTACTAGCATGTGCGTAGCCACTGAACGAAACGGGAGAGCTGTGGGGATTCTCGATAACTTTGAGAAGGGACTGGAGCGTGCCGTCAACGGCGCGTTCGCCAAGACCTTCCGCGCGGGCGTGCAGCCCGTAGAGATCTCCAGTGCGCTCAAACGCGAACTCGACACAACGGCAGCCGTCGTCACACGCGACCGCATTCTCGTTCCCAACCGATTTTCCGTATCTCTGTCTGTCGACGATCATGAGCGCATGGACCGCATCGGGCCCACCCTCATCGACGAGCTCACGAGCGTCGTGCAAAAGCACGCAAAGCAGCAGGGCTACCAGTTCGCCGGAGGAATCGACATCGCTCTCACCGCCGACCCCAATCTCAGCGATGGGATGCTCCAGGTGGACTCCGAGAACGTGAAGGGCGATGTCACCTGGCAGCCCGTCGTCGACATCGACGGCAAACGCCACCCCCTCAGGCAGTCCCGCACCGTCATCGGCCGCGGCAGCGACGCAGACATCACGGTGAACGACACGGGGACCAGCCGCAAACACGTGGAGATTCTCTGGGACGGCGAGCGCGCACAGGTGCGCGACCTCGGCTCGACAAACGGGTCGACGCTCAACGGCGCCAAGATCTCCCAGGCAGCACTGGCGCCCGACTCAGTGATTCAAATCGGTCGCACCCGCATCACCTTCCGCGTGCTCGCGCAATCGCGCCAGCCCGCATCGGGGGCGGATGTCGCCACGCGACGCACCGACATGGGCGGATTCTGGGGGCCTAACTCGTGAGTGAGCTCACCCTTCTCGTCTTGCGCTTCGGCTTCCTCATTCTCCTCTGGTTCTTCGTGCTCGGGGTGGTCTATGCCCTGCGCTCAGACCTGTTCGGGCAGGGCCGCAAGGTCGACGCAGCCAAGCAGCCGGCTGCCAAAGGGGCATCCGCTCCCCCACAGGCGAAACCGATGTCGACCCCGGCAGCCGCGCCCAGCTCGGCACGCAGCGGCACAGCGACTGTGCACAATGCAACGCGCATCGTGATCACCTCGGGAACCAAGCAGGGCAGCGAGATTCCCCTGGGCAAAGGCCCCATCACCATCGGTCGCGCTGCCGACTCCACCCTTGTGCTGCGCGACGACTACACCTCGACACACCACGCCCGACTGCTGCTGTGGAACGACGATTGGATGCTGCAAGACCTCGACTCGACGAACGGAACCTACCTCGCAGGCAAGCGCGTTGGCGCGCCGACCCAGATCAAGCTCGGCGCCCCCATCAAGGTCGGCCAGACGACGTTTGAGCTGCGAGGCTGACCATGCCCCTTTCGGCAAACGCGGCGGCGGCGACCGACGTCGGCAAGATCCGCTCGAACAACCAGGACTCCGGGTACGCCGGCGAGTACCTGTTTATGATCGCCGATGGCATGGGCGGCCACGCGGGCGGTGACGTCGCATCGGCAATCGCCGCCAACCGCATCATTGAGGCGGATGCCCCGTATGCCACGGTCGAAGACGCGCAGTTCGCGATGCAAGACGCCATCATGGCGGCGAACGACCAGCTCAGTGAGACGGTGTTCGAGCACCCGGAGCTCACCGGAATGGGCACAACAGTCGACGCCCTCATGGTTGTGGGCGACGAGGTGGCGATCGCGCACATCGGTGACTCCCGCATCTACTTGTACCGCGACGGCGAGCTGACGCAGATCACCACAGACCACACGTTCGTGCAGAAGCTCGTGGACTCCGGGCGCATCACCCAGGCAGAGGCGCGTGTTCATCCGCGGCGCTCCGTGCTCATGCGCGTTCTCGGCGACGTCGACACGTCGCCCGAGGTCGACACGCTGTCGATGACGGTGCACGACGGCGACCGCTGGATCATCTGCTCAGACGGATTGAGCGACTACGTTGACGACCGGGACACCCTGCGCATCGCCGCTGCGGGGCAAAACGCGCAGAAGACTGCCGACCGACTCGTCAAGAAGACACTCGACAACGGCGCACCAGACAACGTCACCGTCGTCGTGCTCGACGTTGGGGCGAAGAGCACCACAGACGGGCCCGTCGTCGTCGGCTCGGCATCCCGCCCCCTTGCCTTCGAGGTGAGGCCATCGCGGCGCACGGGCCTCATTCCCGCACTCCGGCTGCACACCGGCCGCGTTGCGCCCCTCGACCCCTCGCACTTTGAACCGGCGTCAGACGACTACCTTGAAGAGCTGATCGAAGAGGATGCCCGGCGCGTGCGCCGCAGGCGCCTCACCTGGACCCTCGGCATCTTCGTGCTGGTTCTGGCTCTCGCGCTGAGCCTTCTCGCCGCGTATTCGTGGACGCAGACGCGCTACTACGTCGGCGCAGACGGCGACAGCGTCGTGATCTTCCAGGGCATCCAGCAGAATGTCGGCCCGCTTTCGCTGTCGCACGAGTACAACGACACCGGAATTCTGCTCGACGGGCTGTCGTTCTACGACCGGCAAGAGGTCGAGCGCACGATCAGCGCGGCGAGCCTCGAGGATGCCCGAGATATCGTGTCGCGCCTTCGGGTCAATCACGAAGACGAGCAGGATGCCGACACGGGCACGCCGAGCGAGACGCCGACGCCCACCCCCACCGCGACGGCGGAGGGGGACGGATGACCGACGTGAAGAGCGCAGGCGCCGTCGGCGGTGCCACCACCGACACCGCGGTGATCCGCATCATGCGCAAACTCCATGTGCCGCAGAAGCTGCGCAACCGCGAATTGATGCTTCTTGTGTTCGCCTGCCTTGTGAACACCAGCGCCATCATGCTCGTGCAGTTGGGTGCGCTCGGCGAACTCGACTACTCGCTGATCTACTTCGGCGCAGCGCTCTCTGTGCTCGTGTTCGGGCTGCACATCTGCCTGCGCTACGTCGCCGCGCAATCCGACCCGCTTCTGCTTCCCATCGCCACGGTGCTCAACGGGCTCGGAATCGCCGAGATCTACCGCATCGACATCGCCGAGGGCAACGTCGGCTGGGCCGCGGCATCCACTCGTCAGATTGCGTGGAGCGCGATCGCGATCATCGCCGCAATCGCCGTGATCCTCATACTCAAGAACCACCGAGTGCTGTTCCGCTACACCTACATCTTCGGACTCGGCGCGTTCGTGCTGCTGCTTCTGCCGCTCGTACCTGGGCTCGGCCGCAGCGTCGGCGGTGCGAAGGTGTGGATCGGCATCGGCGACCTGCTGTCGTTCCAACCGGGCGAGATTGCCAAGATCGCCCTCGCCATCTTCTTCGCCGGGTACCTCGTGCGCACACGAGACAGCCTGTCGATGGTGGGCAAGAAGGTGCTCGGTGTGCGGTTCCCCCGCCTGCGCGACCTCGCCCCCATTCTCGTGGTGTGGGTGTTCGCGATGCTCATCATCATCTTCGAGCGCGACCTCGGAACGGCGCTGCTCTACTTCGGCATGTTCACGGTGATGCTCTACGTCGCCACGGCCCGCCTCAGCTGGGTGCTCATCGGAGGAGCACTGTTCGGAGCGGGCGCGTTTGTCGCAAGCCAGTCGCTCACCTATGTGCAGAACCGCTTCAACAACTGGATCAACGCGTTCAGCGACAGCGTGTACAACGGTGGCGACGGCGGCAACAGCTATCAGCTTGTGCAGGGCATCTTCGGGCTTGCGCACGGCGGCCTCATCGGAACGGGACTCGGCCAGGGCCGCCCGCATCTCACGCCCCTCGCTGAAAGCGACTACATCATCGCGAGCCTCGGCGAAGAGCTCGGTCTCGCCGGCATGTTCGCCATTCTGGTGCTCTACCTCGTGCTCGTCTCGCGAGGCTTTCGCATCGGTTTCGTCGGCCAAGACGACTTCAGCAAGCTGCTGGCGCTCGGCCTCTCGTTCACCATTGCCCTGCAGGTGTTCATCATGGTCGGCGGCGTCACACGCGTTATTCCCCTCACCGGTCTGACCGCGCCGTTCCTCGCCGCAGGTGGCTCGTCGCTCGTCGCCAACTGGATGATCGTCGCGATTCTGCTTCGCGTCAGCGACAGCGTCAGGCGCAAACCCGCGGAGGTGAGCTCGTGAACAGAGAGTTCAGGCGCGTCAGCATCGTGATGGTGGCGATGTTTCTCACCCTCTTCGTCTCGACGACGATCATTCAAGGCATCCAGGCAGACTCTCTGGCCGCCGATTCGCGCAATACGCGCACGCTGTACGACAGTTATCAGACAGAGCGCGGCGCGATTCTCGCCGGAGACACGGTTCTCGCCTCGTCGAAGCCGACGGGCGACCAGTTCGTGTACCAGCGCGAGTACCCGCAGGGCGAGATGTATGCCGCGGTCACGGGCTACTTCAACCCGACGCAAGGGTCTTCCGGCCTTGAGCATTCAATGAATCAGTACCTCTCGGGCACCTCGAACTCGCAGTTCCTCGACACCCTCAATCAGATCATCGCCGGCCAAGACCCCAAGGGCGCAGCGGTTGAAGTGACGATCAACCCTGCGGTGCAGGAGGCCGCGTGGAACGCCATGAAGGGCTACACGGGCGGGCTCGTCGCCATGGAGCCGAAGACCGGGCGCATTCTCGCCATGGTCACGACCCCGACGTACGACCCGAATGCGCTCGCCGAACACAACAGCGCGACGGTGCTCGAGCGCTACAACAGTCTGCTCGACGAGCCGAGCAAGCCGCTGTACAACCGTGCGATCAGCGGCGACCAGAACCCACCTGGGTCAACGTTCAAGGTCGTCGTCGCCGCAGCGGCATTTGCGTCAGGCGATTACACACCCGATTCAAAGCTTCCGAATCCCGCGTCGTACACGCCGCCCGGAACGTCGTCGAAAATCTACAACGCCACCCGCGGTACCTGCGGGCCAGGGGATGAGGTGACGATCGCCGACGCGATTCGCCTCAGCTGCAACATTCCCATGGCCGAGCTCGGCGTGAAACTGGGTGATGAGGCAATTCTCGATACGGCCGAAGCCTTTGGGTTCAATGATGAGAACATCACGATTCCATTGCAGTGTGGCACCAGCAACTACCCCCAGGTGGGCCTCGACGACGCACAGACGGCGCTGAGCGCGTTCGGTCAGGGTGACGTGAGGTCGACGCCATTGCAGATGGCGATGGTCTCGTCTGGCATAGCAAACGAGGGAACCGTCATGCAGCCAACACTCGTTGACCGTGTGACGGGGCGCAATCTCGAAGTGCTGCAGAGCTTCACCCCGTCGGTGTACAACGAAGCGACGACACCGGATGTGGCGGCGGACGTGTCTGGCGCCATGCAGCTCAGCGTCCGAAGCGGGGCCGCGAGTAATGCCACAATAGACGGAGTCAGTGTGGCGGGAAAGACGGGCACGGCCGAAAACGGGCCCGACGAGCCATACTCCCTGTGGTTCACCGGCTTCGCCCCCGCGGACAACCCCCAGGTTGCAGTAGCAGTCGTAATTGAAGATGGTGGCGGAAAAGGCCAGTCCGGCAGCGGTAATCAGATTGCCGCGCCGGTCGCCAAAAAGGTTATTGAGGCGGTGCTGAACGAATGAGACCCATGGCAGGGGTGACCTTCGGCGGGCGATACGAGTTGGAGTCTCGCATCGCCATCGGAGGTATGGGCGAAGTCTGGAAAGCGACAGACAACGTCATCGGACGCACGGTCGCCATCAAGATTCTCAAAGACGAGTACATGGGCGACCCCGGCTTCCTCGAGCGGTTCCGCGCCGAGGCCAGGCACGCTGCCCTCGTCAACCACGAAGGTATCGCCAATGTCTTCGACTACGGCGAAGAAAACGGTTCGGCGTTCCTCGTCATGGAACTCGTGCCAGGCGAGGCCCTTTCGTCAACGCTCGAACGCGAGCATGTGCTGTCGACAGATGCGACGCTCGACATCGTCGCCCAGACGGCCGCCGCCCTGCAGGCAGCCCACACGGCGGGGCTCGTTCACCGCGACATCAAGCCGGGAAACCTGTTGATCACGCCCGACCGCCGCGTGAAGATCACCGACTTCGGCATTGCCCGAATCGCCGACCAGGTGCCGCTCACAGCGACCGGCCAGGTGATGGGCACCGTGCAGTACCTCTCGCCCGAGCAGGCGTCTGGGCACCCGGCATCCCCCTCAACCGACATCTACTCGCTCGGCATCGTCGCCTACGAGGCTCTCGCGGGCAAGCGCCCGTTCACCGGCGAATCGCAGGTGGCGATCGCGATGGCGCAGATCAACGAGGCGCCGCCAGAGCTGCCCGCCACGGTGGCAGAGCCCGTGCGCAACCTCGTGTTCTCGATGATCGCGAAGAACCCAGACGACCGACCGGCGACGACGGCCCACGTCGTGCGTGCCGCGAACGCGCTGCGTCGCGGCGATGTCGCCGCCGCAACCGCCGCCGTACCCGCCGTCGGCGAGGGAACCGGTGGAACGAGCATCATCGCCGGGTCTGACGCTGACTCCACTCAGCTGATCAGCGAACACGAAGACACGGGAACAGCATCGCTGCCCGTCGCCGGTGAGGGCGAAGAGGGCGAGAAGAAGAAACGCAGCCCCTGGACGTGGCCGCTCATCGTTCTGATCGCCGTGCTTGTGCTCGTGCTGGCCGGCACGATCTTTGCGCTCGTCAACATGAACAGCGACACGGATGCCGACGCGACCACCGCGCCTCCGACGACGACGTCGTCGACACCGACAGAGGAAACAAGCGAGCCGACGCCAGAGAACACCCGGGTCACGATCGACAAGAGCGACTACGTCGGCCTGACCTACCAGGCAGCTGCAGACAAGCTCAGTGCGCTCGGCCTCAACCCAGAGAAGCAGACCGGCGACGCGGCGACCTCGAGCGACCAGGTCGACAAGGTGACCGACGTCAACCCATACGGCAAGGTCAACCCGGGCGACACCATCACGCTCACGGTGTACGGCGGGCTTGCCTCCCCGGATGCTCCGACAGAAGCACCGTCCGTCAACAACTGCACGGGCTCCGGCTGCGAGTTCATGGCCAGCGCCGAGAACAACACAGTGACCGCAACATGGAACACATACACGAGCTGCCCGGCCGGAACGAGCGTCACCGGCTACCGCATTCAGGTAAGCGGCGGAACGGTGCAGAGCAGCGACATCAAGCCAGGCGGAAACCAGGCAGTAACCGTCACCATCGACGAGAACGCAAGCCAGCTGACGGTGTCGTGGAGCGTGCTGTGCGGCGAGGCCGAATCGCAGCCGTCACCGAACACGGTGACCTCGATCACCTGGGAAGACCAGGGCGGCGGCGACACCGGCGGTGGCAATTCCGGCGAGGGAACCGAGGGCTCGGCTGGCGACGAACCCGGTGCCTCGTCGGTGCCTGCACGCGAAGAAGTAGGTGCTCGCGGCTAGCGGCTCGGCGCAATGCACGGCAATGAGTCGCAATTCCGGCGACTGTCCAGCATCCGCCCGATAGGCTATACGCGTTAAAGGCCCCGACCGGGGCGATGTCCGACGATTCGGAGTTCATGGGGTGGTTGACGAAGAGCGGATCCTCGCTGGGCGGTACCGCATCGGTTCCGTCATCGGACGAGGAGGCATGGCTGTCGTCTATAAAGGGCGCGACACCAAGCTGGGCCGCAACGTCGCCGTCAAGATTCTCAAGTCTGAGCTCGCCCGCGACCCCGCATTCCGCACCCGCTTTCGCCAAGAAGCACAATCTGCATCGCGCATGTCTCACTCGGGCATCGTTCGCGTCTTCGACGCAGGCGAAGAGTCGGTGCGGCGCGACAACGGCGAGGTGGAGCGAGAGCCCTTCATCGTCATGGAATACGTGCAGGGGCACCAGCTCAAAGACCTGATTGCGCGGGGTCCACTCGACGTGGACGAGGCACTGAGCATTACACAAGACATTCTCACCGCAATCGAGTACTCGCACCGTGCCGGCGTCGTGCACCGCGACATCAAGCCGGGCAACATCATGATCACCCCCGAAGGCACCGTCAAGGTGATGGACTTCGGTATCGCTCGCGCGGTCAGCGACACGTCGTCGACCGTTGCGCAGACGACGCAGATTCTCGGCACCGCCTCATACTTCTCGCCTGAGCAGGCGAAGGGCGAGACCGTCGACGCTCGCACCGACATCTACTCAGCATCCGTCGTGCTCTTTGAGATGCTCACGGGGCGAGCCCCCTTCGTCGGTGACACTGCCGTTTCTGTCGCCTACCAGCACGTGAGCGAAACCCCGGTCAAGCCGTCGACGCTGAACAGCGCAGTGACTCCCGCCATCGACAAGGTGGTGCTCACCGGGCTCGCCAAAGACCGCTACCAGCGGTACCAGACGGCGAACGACTTCAGCGAAGCACTCAGCATGGCGGCCGACGGACACCTTCCGCTCGACACCGTGGCGATGGGGCACGTTGACGACGTGGCGACCGAGCTCTTCGGCGCCGCACCTCCGCCGGTGAACGACACAGAGCAGGCGCTTCGGCAGCTCACGAACGACGATACAGTGACGCGCACGCAGCGTCGCCCACCTGTCGTCTGGATCTGGGCTGGCGTGACCGTTGTCGCCGTGATCATGCTTGCCGTGCTCTGGTGGGTGATGACGCTGCCTCAGGCCGCGCAGGTGCCCTCGGCATCGCGCACGATTCCCAGCCTTGCCGGAACAACGTGGGACAGCGCGGAGAAGACGCTCACCGATCTCGACCTGCTTCCGACCAAGTACGAGGAAGCCAGCACCGATGTTCCCGCGGGGGAGGTGATCTCTCTCGACCCCGAGGCCGGCACTCGAGTGGCCCCCAACACGCAGGTGAAGGTGTACATTTCCACCGGAGCCGATCTCAACGCGATCCCCGACGTCGCGAACATGCCGCTCGACGAAGCTGAAGCCGCGATCGAGGATGCCGGGCTTGAGGTGGGCTCGATCAGCTCTGAGAACTCGCCGTCTGTCCCGGCAGACACCGTCTTGTCGACGTCGCCTGGCGTCGGCGAAGAAGTCGCAGAGGGCAGCACGATCGACATCGTGATCTCAGACGGCATGGTGACGGTTCCTGATATGACAGGGAAGGCTCTCGAAACCGCACGGCAGGAGCTTGAGGGTGAGAAATACGCACTCACTGTGATTGAGGTTGGCGATGACTCCTGCGTGGCCGCGGGCGGCAGCCCCGTCACCTCCCAATCGATTGGCCCCGGCGAGGTTCCGCAGCACTCGACGATCGAGCTGACCTACTGCACGGGCGCGGCTGACGACGGCGGCGGCGATGGCGGCGGTGGCGACAACGGCAACAACGGCAAGGGCAAGGGCAACGAAGGCGGCCAGAGCGCACCGAACACGCAGGGCGTCGCCATTCGCGAGGACGGCTGACGCCGCGGAACGTGCATCGTTGCGGACATAGTGCCTGAGCACACCGCTGCACCATGTCCGCAGCTATGCACGTCGTTCGCCGAGGCGAGGGTGCGTCAGGCTGACGGCGTCGGCTGAGCCACCGCAGGCGCAGCATCCGTCGCCATCAGCGGATGAAGCTCCGACGCAATATGAGCGGCATTCTGAAGCCCCGCCGTCTCGAGCCAGTTTCCGAGCATACGATAGCCGCCCTCCGTCAGGACGCTTTCCGGGTGGAACTGCACTCCGAAGACAGGCCGACGGCGGTGATGCAGACCCATGATGACGCCGCCGTCCGTGCGACTGTTGACAACGAGATCGTCGGGCACCGTGCCGTCGACAACGGCCAGCGAGTGGTAGCGCGTCGCCGTGAACGGCTGCGGAACCCCCGCATAGAACGGGCTCTCATCATGCGTCACCTGCGACGTCTTTCCGTGCATCAGCTCCACAGCGTTCGTCACGACGCCTCCGAACGCCTCGGCGATCGCCTGATGGCCAAGGCAGACCCCCAGCAGCGGCTGCCCCGAGGCAATGGCCGCATGCACGAGAGAGATCGAGACTCCAGCATCCGCCGGCTTTCCCGGGCCAGGCGACAGCAGCACGGCATCGAACGTCGAGGCGTACGCCGCGGCATCCGCCTCGCCGAAAGCATCATTGCGCACGACCTCGGTCTCCGCACCGATCTGCTGCAGGTAGCCGTCGAGGGTATAGACGAAGCTGTCGTAATTGTCGACGACGAGAACACGAGTCATGCGGCAATTCTATTCGTTGAGCGTGGCGTCGGGCACGGGAATGAGCGTCTGCACCCACGGAAAGACGAAGGCGAAGAGCAGGTAGAGCACAGCCGCGATGAGCGCAAGCAGAATGATGAGCTTGACGACAACAGGGCCAGGCAGAGCACGCCACAGTGCTGCATACACGGTCAGTCCTCCAGACTTTCGGTGAGGGATGCCGGCGGGCCGACCGCCGCTGGAGTGAACGACTCGAACGTGCCATACGCGATGATGCGCTCAGCGGCCGAATACATCGGGCTGCACGCCGTGAGCGTGATGAAGCTGTCTGTCACCTCAGCCTCGTCACGCTGCGGAATGGGATTGAGCACGTCAACCGACTGCGGCGTCACGTACTCGAGAGTGCGAAACCGATACGTGTACCAGCCGTCTTTGGTCTGCAGCACGATCGCGTCGCCGACCCGCAGCTCAGCGATCTGGTTGAGGGGCTTGCCATACGTTGTGCGGTGCCCCGCAACAGCGAAGTTGCCCGGCTCCCCCGGTGACTGCGTATTCAGGTAATGGCCGAGCCCGATCGGGTCAAGCGTTCCCGACCGCGTGACGCCTCCCGCCACATCGGCGGCATAGTCGGCTCCGAAGCGCGGAATAGACATCACTGCGAAGATCTCTGTGTCGGCAGCCGGCTCGGGAATGATCGGCTCATACACCTCGGTGCCGTCGTCGGTCACGATCGGGGCGGGAGCCTCTGGTGCATCGGAGAGCCAGCTCTGTGCTCGATCGTGCGCAACATCGTCTTGCTCAGCCCGGACAATGATGTCGTTGAGCCACAGCTGCCAGAAGAGAAACAGCAGAATGAGCACGCCAGCGGTGATGAGCAGCTCGCCCAGCACCCCGATCACCGTCACACGGGGGCGCGACCCCGCGGAGCGCTGCCTGGCAGAACGACGTCTGCTCGCTCGGCCTTCGCCGACCGCATTCGCCGGGTCACCATGTACCATGGGGCTGATTCTACTGATCGATCATGTATAGATAGAATGGCTGGCATGGCACGCACGAAGAACAAGGCTACAGCGGCTCGCGCACAGCAGCAGCAGGCTCAGCGCAGCGGTGACGACGCACCGAACCCGGTGTGGTTCAAGCCGGTGATGTTCGGGTTCATGCTGATCGGGCTCGCCTGGATCATTGTGTTCTACCTCTCGCAGGGTCTCCTGCCCGTTGCCGCTCTCGGCTCGTGGAACATTTTGGTCGGCTTCGGCATCGCCTTCATCGGCTTTCTCATGACCACACGCTGGAGATAGCGACGCACAGACTTCTCGCACAGGGCCTCCGTTTCGACGGGGGCCCTTGCTATGTTGTCGTGCCGAATTCGGAACGGTAGTAGACGAGCGGTTGTGCACCGTGGTCGTCACTGCGCCCCATTGCCACCACTTCTCCGACGACAAGCTGGTGCGTCGCCGCCGTGTGCACGGCCGTCGTGCGGCACTCGAACCAGGCAACGCTGCCCTCGATGATGGCGGGCGCTCCTGGCTCACGTCGCCAATGCGGCGTTCGCGCAAGCAAGCCCCGCAGCGGCGCTCCGAGTTCGCCGAGCTCCTGGGCGATCGTGCGCTGATCGCTCGCGAGCAGACTCAGAGCCCACCGGCCAGACTCCTCGACAGCCTCGACCGTGCGCGACAGCCCATAGAGGCTCACGAGCATCGTCGGCGGGTCGTATGACACCGACAGGTAGTCGGTGACCGTCGTTGCGTGGTCGTATCGCGCGGCGACGGCCGTCACGACGGCGACACCCTTCGCGGCACGGCCCGAGAGCATCCGGTATCGCTCTCGCACCGTGCGACCCGGCGCAGATGCGTCGACGTCGACGATCTCGTGGCCCATCAATCAGGGTCGCTTGGGTCGAGTGGGGCGTGGTGATCGAGGTTGACGATTCCGCGCTTCCAGTAGCCCTCGACCTCCACTTGCTCGGCAGGAAGGCCGAGGTCACGGCGAAGGTGACGGCGCACCTCGACGAGCTCGTTTGCCTCGCCCGCAGCCCACACGTACGTGTCATCACCGATGGAGCCGAGCGAACGCACGGCCTCGATCAGCTGCCCCGGGCCATCTTCGCGATACAGCAGCTCAATGTTCGACCTGTCGCGATGCTGCTGTGTGAGGTACTGATCTGCCTCTTCGGTGTTCACCTGAACGATGGAGGTGACCGTGACGTCAGGCGGCAGCATCCGGAGCCAGCGGGTGAATGCGGGCAGCGCCGTCTCGTCAGCGATCAGCACCGCTCGACGGATGCCGACGGGGACGAGTTTTGATCCGCGTGGCCCCGCGATGCCCACCGGCTGGCCGGGGTGGGCATGCGCGGCAAACGCTGTTGCGGGAGCGTCGTCGCCGTGAACGACGATGTCGATGTCGAGCTCGGGTACGCCGGCCGAGTTGTTCTCGCGGAACACAAGAGGGGTGAGATCCCGCGAGAGGATCAGACCATCTGTCGGGCGCTTGAGGCCGTCAGCCGTCATCTGCGGCGTCGTGAGCTTCTCGGTGGCGGGGTCAGGAAAGAAGACCTTCACGTGATCGTTTGGTCCCGGAGCCTTGAAGCCCCTCAGATTCTCGCCCGTGACGGTAATGCGGACCATCGTTTCGTGCAGCCAATCGACGCGCTCAACCGTCGTGCGCCGAACCTCGGGTTCATGCCGTATGCGCTCACGTGTCACCATTCAAGCATCCTCTCTTCGACCTCCCTCCAGCCTACGCGCGACGGAACCGGTGATCGCCACGAGCGAGGCGACCAGCCGACGGCGAATTACACCCGTGTAGTTCTCCCCAGCTGTTGATAACTCCTGTGAGTAACTTTCCCGACCGGTGTCGAGTTACACGTCTGTAATTCTCCACACTGTGGACAAGGCTGTGGATAACTCTGGGGACGGCTTGTGGGCGACGTGTGAGAAATGCCCGTTAACGTGTGGAGAACGTGTGGACGGACGCCGTGAAATGACTCACGCTGGGTGCCTCGCTTATGCGAACGCAGCCGCGTCACGCCCTGATTCGCAAAAGATAGAAGAGGCCCAAAGCCACGCAGATGCCCAGGGTGGCGTACGGGGTCACAAGGCCAGCCAGCGCGGCAACGAGGTAGACGGGGGCAGAGAGAGCGCCGCGACGCAGAAGCGCACGCTGCTGCACTGGCGTGATCGGCTCGCGCAGCAGGTGCGGTCGGCGCACAACGATGAGGTACTGCAGAGAAACGAACATCAGCGCTGTGACAAGGAACGAGCACGCATAGATGACAGCGGCAACATGCGCCCCTTCGCTCGCGTTCAGATAGGTCGCAAAGAGAGATGTGCTGAACGGCAACGCCACGATGCACAGCAACAGCAGCAGATTTATGACGAGCACCACGTGATCTGCAGCCCTCAACCGGCGCAGCGTGGCGTGGTGGCTGATCCACATGATGCCGATGGCCAAAAACGAGATGACATAGGCCAGGTAATTGGGCCACATGTCGCCAAGCTGATCAGCCAGGCTCACGCCAGCTTTCGGCTCGGGAACACGCAGATCGAGCACAAGGAGCGTGATGGCAACCGCGATGACGCCGTCAGACAATGCCTCAACCCTGCCGACCCCGTACTCCTCCGCCGTGACGTGGGCTCCGGAATCGGCACTGAGCATATCTCATTAATGCACAGCCAGGCTCATCACACCAGACTGCGCGCGGAATCGAGCCGCCGCTTACACACGGACCACGGCGCCAACGACTGTCAGCACGAGCAGCAGCACCGCGACCCCCGCGACCCCGAGCTTCTGCAGCGTCTGTTGCCGGCGCTTACGTGTGCTCACAAACACAAGGCCAAGGAGCGCGCCCGTGATGAGGCCGCCCAAGTGTGCCTGCCATGCAATGTTCGTGCCCGGAATGAAGCCGATGACGAGGTTGATGCCGACGAGCACCAGAAGGCCCGTCATGTTTCCGCCCAGCTTGTGCACGATCACGAGAGTCGCCCCCATCAGGCCGAAGATCGCGCCCGATGCGCCGACCACCGGCTGCAGTGGGTTGTCGAGCAGCAGAACGCCCACGGACGAGCCGAAGGCGGTGATGACGTAGAGCGTCGCGAATCGCCAGCGCCCGATCATCGGCTCGAGCATTCTGCCGAAGATCCACAGCGTGTACATATTGAGAGCGACGTGCAGAATGAACGATTTCGAGTGCACGAGTGCGACGGTCAGCATCCGCCACGGTTCGAAAGAGCCGAACTCGGGGATGCTGTACGCACCGGCGTACAGCAAGGCGTCGGTGACTCCCAGCGGAAGCAGCTGCAGCACGAAGACGAAAAGCGTCAGCGCGATGATCACGTAGGTGACGGCGGGGTGACCCGAGCCCCGGCGCATGACGCTCGAAAAGCGGGTGGCCGCAGCCGATTTGACCTTGGGTGCCGAGGCACGCTGCTCACGCATGCACTCGGGGCACACCACCCCGACGGGCGCCTGCGTTTGGCATTCAGCGCAAATAGTGCGACCGCATCGCTGGCAGAGCACAAAGCTCTGACGATCAGGATGCCGGTAGCAGAAGTTCTCGCGTCCCGTCGGGAAGGTGCTCACTGAGCCTCAGGCTAGACGTTCTCGACATCGACGCTCTCGATGACCACGTCGTCGAGAGGGCGGTCGCGTGCGTCGGTCGGCACGGTGGCGAGCTTGTCAACGATCTTGCGACCTGCGTCGTCGGCAACCTCACCGAAAATGGTGTGCTTTCCCTGCAGCCACGGTGTCGCACCGACAGTGATGAAGAACTGCGAGCCGTTCGTTCCCTCACCTGCGATCGTGCCGGCGTTGGCCATGGCAAACATGTATGGCTGCGCGAAGCCCAGTTCCGGGTGGATCTCGTCGTTGAACTTGTAGCCGGGGCCACCCGTTCCGTTTCCGAGCGGGTCGCCGCCCTGAATCATGAATCCGGGAATGATGCGGTGGAAGACAACGCCGTTATAGAGCGGAGTGTTCGTCTTGGTCTCGCCCGTGGTTTCGTCGGTCCAGTCCTTCGAACCGGTAGCGAGCCCAACAAAGTTCTCGACGGTCTTGGGGGCATGATCGCCGAAGAGATTTACCTTGATGTCGCCGTAGTTTGTGTGGATCGTGGCGACAGCGGTGTGAATAGACATATGTCAATTCTTGCATAATGAATGCCCTGCCTCTTGTGACGCTCCCAGCCTCTCGTGACAAGATAGGGTGAATCGTTTGTCACGAGATCAATGGAGGTCCCCCAGTGAGCATGACACGCAAGCGCAAGAAGCAGCTGAAACGCCTCAAGGGTGACGCAAACGCCCTATGGGCCGCGCAGCAAGAATTGCTGGATCAGGCGAACTCCGTCGCTCGTGATGCGAGCCGCCAGCTGTCTGCGTACAGCCGCGACGAGATCGCCCCGCGCCTCGCACGTGCGTATGAAGACAGGCTGCAGCCGGTCGTTCACCGCGTGGATGCCGCGACGTACGACGCTCGCCAGGTCGCCAAGCACAACTTCGACAAGAAGGTGCTGCCCGCGATGGGCGGCGCCCTCGGCACCGTCATGGCGCTCGGAGACGCTGCCCGCGACGGCCGCGTCAAGGCGGCGTTCGGCAAGGTCGCCGCACCGGAGCCCAAGAAGAAGTCCGGGGCAGGGCGTGCGATCGCGCTGACCGCAGGCTTCGTTGCCGCTGCGGGCGTTGCGTATGCCGTGTGGCAGACGTTCCGCGCCGATGACGAGCTGTGGGTCGCCGACGACGACGATTCGCTGCCGAGCAACTGAGCTGACCTAGCTCTGAGATTCATGTGGCAAAGATTGCTCCCTACGTGTCCGTGGGGAGCAATTTTTGACATGTGAACGCAGTCCGCGTCAGCGCAGCATCCTCAGTGCGACATTCACCAAGTCGACCCGGTGCAGCGACTCCACGTCGTCGAGATTGTGCCACTCGGCGTAGTCCGTTGAGCCGTCGACCTCGTACTCCAGCGTCCCGCCGGTGATGTGGGCGCGGTACACGATGCGCAGCGCCTGCAGCGGTCGGCGCGAGCCTGATGCGAAGCGCGCAACCGTCGGAATCACAATCGAGTCAACTCCGAGAGTCTCGTCGAGTTCAGCGTCGTAACCGGTCTCCTCACGAATCTCGCGCACCGCGGCCTCCGCGGGATCTTCGCCTGGCTCCAACCCACCCCCGGGCAGCGTCCACGCCTGGCGGCCGCCCTCGTTCCAGTGCGACAGCAGCATCCGCCCGTCATCGATGATGACTCCGTACGCGGCGACGCGCATGTCCATGCCCATGTCGAAACCCTAACAAGCTGGATGCTGCCCAGCAGCGGCCCGGTGTCGGCGAAGGTTCCACGCTGAGGAGGGGTTTTCGGGCAGCGCTACTCAGGCGGGCGTCACCGCACGAAGCCTGCCCGGCAGAAACGGCAGCACCGGAGCGCTGTACTCCACAGCATCCACGTGCGCGTCAGCGTTGAGCTCGAGCGCGGCCTCTCCGTATCGCCACAGCCGGTTGTACAGAAAGACGCTGATCGTCGCATCGCCGTCAGGCAGCTGCCATGTGCCGGTGCCCCACTGCGCCGGCTGGCCGCGCCCGGCGAAGACGACAGTGGGTCGTGGGTGCCATCCCGGCCAGGGGCGGCGGAGGGTGAGTGTGATGCGCCGCGGCGCGGAAGCCCGCTCAGAGGTCATGGGCACAGCCTATGCGCCTCGGCTGGTGTCGCCCGACCGATGCTGCCTGGCTGATACCCGTGCGCAGGATGCGGCAGAAAAGCGCCCCGGGAGTGCAACCACCTCATCCGAGTCGTTCACGAAGGAGTTCATCAAGACCTGTCTCCCCGACAGCATGGGGCAGGGCGACGTCAGCGGCCCCGATCGCCGTCAGAAGGTGGGCAACGAGACGACGGGATGCGGCGAGCGAGCGACGCGGATCTCGGCTCACAACACCGCTGTTTGCCAACACGATGAGCAGAATGTCGGTGCCCGTGATGCCGGGGCGCAGCTGCCTCTCCGCGTGCGCGGCCTTGACAAGCCGATCGAGGGACTCCAGGGCGAAGAGGTAGTCGCTCTGCTCGTCGTCGGTGAGGCCGGGCAAGTGCGACGCAAGAACACGGTTGAACCCCTGATCCACCGCCTGCATGCTGCACACCGTTGAGACAAGAACGCAGATGCCATGCCACGGATCGGAATCATCGAGGCTCCGCTGCACGACGTCGACACACCGTTTGCTTTCCTCAACGAACGCCGCAGAGATCAGGTCGTTTCGCGTCGGAAAGCGGCGGTACAGAGTGGCGACGCCCACGCCCGCCTGCTGGGCGATCGAAGCGAGAGGAACGTCGATGCCGTCGCGCGCGAACAGCTCGCGAGCTGCGGCGAGAATGCGTACTTTATTGCGCTCGGCGTCGGCGCGCAGCATCCGGTTATCCGCCTGGTCCGCGCCGTCGTCGAGGCGACCGGATGCTGTGTTGTGAGAGCGGGATGCCGACATGGCTCTCACTTTACGCCAAAGCGGAATCGCTCCTCCGTTTCGCCGGTTGTGCTCGACAGCGGCGAAACACGTCGCACTGACGATCGGAGTATGACATGCCTACAGGGACGATGCGCGCCGCTGTGCTGACCGCTTTCGGCTCACCCGAGATGCTGAAGGTCATCGACGTTCCCCACCCCACGGTGTCCGACGGCGAGGTTCTCGTACGGGTCGCCGCGACAACGGTCAACGGCGGCGAACTGTTCACACGCGAAGGCCGAACGTCCCTCATCACAGGCAAGAAGTTTCCTCAGCGCATGGGCATCGACTTCACGGGGGAAGTCGCCCAGGTCGGAACGGGCGTCGACACGTACGCGGTCGGCGACCGTGTCTGGGGAGTGCTCCCCGACGACACCCTCGGAGCGGCCGCCGAATACGTCGCCGCCCCCGCACGTGCGATCGCGCACGCCCCTGAATCGGTGTCGTCAACGGAGGCGGTAAGCATGCTGACCGGTGGCCTTACCGCACTCATCGCGCTCCGCGAGAAAGCCGAGCTGGCCACGGGTGAGAGCCTGCTCGTGCGTGGAGCGAACGGTGGCGTGGGGAGTGTAGCCGTGCAGATCGGACGACATCTGGGTGCCCAGGTGACCGGCGTCACGGGCCCACGCACTCGTGAGTTCGTCGCAGAACTCGGTGCGGAGCACGTGCACGACTATTCTCGCGACGGTTCGCTGCCCGACGGGCGCTTCGACGTCATCGTCGATACGGTCGGAAGGGATCTGCACCGCTCACGTCGGCTGCTTGCTCGTCGCGGCCGCATGATCGCCGTGGCACTCGACTTCACCCACCTGTTCCGGAGCATCGGATACGTTGCGCTGTCGACGGTGCACGGTCCTCGACGCATCCGCTTCTTCCGGGGAAAGCCGAGCGCCGCGAACCTTCGCCTCCTCGCAGAGCTTGTCGATGCAGGGGCGGTGCGTCCCGTTGTCGATACGGTGCGTTCGCTCGAGGACATTGCAGATGCGCACCGCGCACTCGCGGCAGGCGGCGTCCGCGGCAAGCAGGTGCTCGCTGTTTCCGCGCGATAGGTACGCCGCACGAACAGCGCCCCGGCGACATCAGTCTCCGGGGCGCTGCATGATGTGTGGCGCTGCGTGACAGCATCCGCTCACTTGCCGACAAAAGCCAGAAGCGATGCGTTGACCTCGTCTGCGTGGGTCCAGAGCAGCCCGTGCGGGGCGCCCTCGATCTCCACGTAGTCGGCGTCAGGCAGCGCGTTCCGGAATCGACGTGCAGTGGCGTCAATCGGAAGGATGTTGTCGGCGGTGCCGTGCAGGATGAGCGCCGGCTTTCCGCTCGCTTTCACCGCCTCGATGTCTGCGCGGAAGTCCTCGATCCACGCGGGAACCACGGCGTAAGCGGCGACAGGAGCACTGGCAACGGCTGTGTTCCAGCTTCCCGTCACCGCTTCCTGGCTGATGCGCGAGCCGAGGTTCTCGTCGAGGTTGTAGAAGTCGGAGAAGAACGCTGTGTACCAGGCGTACCTGTCGCCCTTGGCCTGCGCGGCGATGCCGTTGAACACGTCCTGAGGGACGCCGTCCGGGTTGTCGTCACGGGCGACGAGGAACGGCTCGAGTGACGCGAGGAACGCGAGCTTCGCCACCCGCTCGTGGCCGTAGCGTGAGACATAGCGGGCAAGCTCGCCGGTGCCCATGGAGAATCCGACGAGGATCGCGTCGCGCAGGTCGAGAGCCTCGAGAACCGTCTTGAGGTCGGCGGCGAACGTGTCGTAGTCGTAACCGGTACCGACCTTGCTCGACTGCCCGAAACCGCGACGGTCATAGGTGATCACGCGGTAGCCGGCAGAAAGGAGCTCGCGCGTCTGACGCTCCCAGCTGTGTCCGTTGAGCGGGTAGCCATGGATCAGAACGACCGGCTGACCGGTTCCCTGGTCTTCGTAGTACAGGTCGATCGGTGTGCTATTTTCGTCGCCGACGGTGATGTAACCCATGATTCTCTTCCTTTCGATGCGTGTGAGAACGATCGTTCTCGCTGTGTGCTCACCACAGTAGAGAACGATCGTTCTCATGTCAAGTACACTGTCAGTATGAACGTAGAAGAGGCACGTGAACGCATACTTGCTGCAGCGGAAGAGTTGTATTACCAGAAGGGGTACTCGGCCGTGGGCATGGACGAGCTCCGGGCGTACGCCGGCGTCTCGCTGCGCCGCCTCTACGCGCTCTTTCCGTCCAAGAACGACATCATCACCGCGGTTCTCGCTCGCAAGCGAGACGAGTGGGAGTCGGGGCTGACCGGATGGGTGGCGACGGCACCAGAGGATGCTCGAGGCAGGCTGCTCGCGATCTATACGTACCTCGAAGACTGGTTCTCGACAGACAGCTTTCGCGGGTGTGCCTTCATCAATGCATTCGGGGAGCTCGGAGGGACGAACCCCGAGGTGGCGACGCTCGTGCGCGAGCAGAAGGCCTCGTTTCAGCGCTACGTGTCGACGCTCACACGCGACGCCGGCGCGACCGACAATCTCGCGGCACAACTGTCGATCCTCGCCGAAGGAGCCCAGAGCACGGCGGCGATCTCTGCAGATCCCTCCGCCGCGCGGCAGGCGCGCCAAGCGGCAGAAACGCTCATCGACGCGGCACTGGCGTGAGCGCTGCAGCGTACGTTCTCGCGCAGAGAGCGACAGCGCTATGGTGGAGGCTATCGCCACCCGCGACGGCAACGGTGCTGCCCGCCTCACGCGAACCCATCAGCCCGTCATGAAGGAGCGTTTCGAATGACCAGCGCCGTCATCGACCTGAGCAACGTCTCGTTCTCACGCAATGGCAATCGTATTCTCTCCGATATTTCGTTTACCGTGCAAGCAGGCGAGCACTGGGCGCTGCTCGGACCCAATGGAGCGGGCAAGTCGACGATGCTCGGGTTCTGCGGCGCTCGAACGCACCCCACCGCCGGTGTCGTCGAGATTCTTGGCGAACGTCTGGGCCGGGTCGACATGCAGGAGCTGCGACGTGGCATCGGGCACGTCGACCCGCGGCATCCGGTTCGCTCTCCGCTCTCTGTCGTTGACGTCGTGCTCACCGGCCTCACCGGTACCATCGAGCTGCCGATGCGTGGGAGCCCACCGCGGATGAGACAGCACGTGCTCGGGCACTCATCGACCAGGTCGGCCTCTCGTCACGCTCCGACGCACTGTGGCCAACGCTCTCTCAGGGGGAACGTGGCCGCGCGCTCATTGCTCGCGCCTTGGTCGCACAGCCGAAGCTGCTTCTTCTCGACGAGCCGACAACAGGACTCGACGTGGCTGCGCGCGAGCAGCTTCTCGAGACCATCGACGATTTCGCTGTCTCTGCCCCAAACGTCGCGACGGTTCTCGTCACCCACCACCTCGAGGAGCTTCCCGTATCGACGACACATGCTCTCGTCATTGCCGAGGGAGCCAGTGTCGCGTCGGGGCTCGCCGACGACGTCATCACATCAGAGACGATCTCGCACGCATTCGCGCACCCGATCCGCGTGGGCAAGAATGACGGGCGGTGGAGCGCCCGAGCCGTGCGCCGCACGTTCGATCCGGATGCTGCAGCAGCACTGAGCGCATAAACACAGCGCTCTCAGGTCAACTACCCGCAACGGCGGGAGCCGTGCACGAATGCGCCTCGATCCGCTCGTTCACCGAGGCGAGCCGACGCTGCAGCCGACGCCGTCTGCGCTCAAGGCGCCGGGCCGTTGAGTGCTCACGTGCGACGCGCAGCATCCGGTCTACTCGTGCCCATTCCTCATAGCGACGCGTTCCGGGCATGCTGTGTTCGGTGAAACCCGGGAGTGCCGATGCCCCGTGACGCTCGATGGCGTAAAGGCTGAACTGATCCATGAATCCCACCTGCTCGATTGTGAAAGGGTTGCTTCAGATATCTGAAGCATACGCTTCACAATTGAGATGTCAAGGGATATTTTCATATCTCGCGTAGACTCTGCCTATGACCCGGAACGACATCGAAGCCGAGCTCGCCGCCGAGACCGGCGTCCCGAGTGTCCCGATCCACCTGCGCGACGCCGAAGCGATTCGCGCGTTGGCCCACCCGGCACGCCAACGCGTCGTTAATCTGCTCTTCGCCGATCAGCAGACGCACACCTCAACGGAGCTCTCCGAGCTGACCGGGCTCACACCCAGTGCGATGAGCTACCACCTGCGGGCCCTGCAGAAGGCAGGGCTGGTGCAGCGCGCCGAGCCGACCGAGGGCGACTCGCGGACCCGACCGTGGCGCGCGTCGGGCACGACGATCTTCATTCACGGCAGCGAGGCCGAAGGCGTGTGGGAGGCACAGGATGCTCTCACGAGCATTGCCGTCTCAGAGCTGCGCGCACGCCTCCAGGCGATCCGTTCGAAAGAAGTCGCGGACACCACGAGCTACGTGGGCATCAGCGAGGCGACGCTCTGGCTCACCGACGACGAAGCGGCGGTCTATGCGCGAGCACTGCAGCGCGCAGAGCTTGAACTTCTCAGAACGGGGTGGCGCAACGAGGCCGGGCCCGAACGGCGGTTGAGCCGCGCCTTCTTCTCGCTCTTGCCCGAGACTGAGGCACCGGCGCCCGAATGATCGCCACCGCAGAGCACACGATCACCCTCGGTGATCGGCGTAAAGGATTGAGATCGCCTCAGAACGCGATGCCGCTCCCAGCTTGCGAAGAATTCGCGAGACGTGAAATTTCACCGTGTTCTCACTGATGCCCAGTCGCTCCGCGATCAGGCGATTGCGGTAACCGGAAGCAAGCAGCTCAATCACCTGAATCTCTCGCGGACTCAGATTCGCCATTGCAGAAGTGACGATGACCGAACTCGGAGGGTCGAGCGGAATGACGATGGCCATCTCGGTTCCCCACCCCGGCGTCGCGTCAACGGCGATGTGTCCATCGAGAGCGCGCACGCGTTCACGCACGAAGCGCAGCAAGACGCTCGACTCAGAGTGATCGCCTTTCCCGTCGTCGCGCACGTTCATGAGGAGGTTCGCGCCATCGCAATCCCACTGCACGCGCACCTTTGAGACGTCAGGAAGATCGGTCAGCGCAAGGATCGTGCCGCGCACGACGGCGCGCGCACCATGAGCGACCTCTCCGGGCAAAGGTCGCCCGTCGACCGGCGGCTCGATGAACTGCACGTCGGTGTCGCGGTAGCGCGTAATCGGCCTCAGGTCGTCTTGCAAACGAGCAAACGCCGTCGTGACGGGCTCTTCGGTGAACGTGCGAGCCCTGTCTGTCGCCGTTCGAAGGTGCACAAGCCCTCCCGACGCGAGGGTGATTGCCCGCGTGCGAGCAGTCGTGTCGTCAAGACGGGAGGAGCGCAGCGTCGCCAACACCGACTCCAGCGTCGTCGAGTATTCGTCAGCGAGTTCCGTGAGCGCATCCATCCTCATGCCCGCCGCCGCGCGGGCGTGCTGCAGGTATCGCGGTGACCCTTCGTCTGCACGCTTCTGCAGGTAGAGCGCAACAATGTTCCACGTCGACAGCACAAGGTCATCGACGTCTTGGGGGCCCGGATCGGCGAGCAGAAGAAGAGCACCATTGCGGGCGTGCGCGTGAAGGGTGGGCCTCAGGCCGTCGCCGATGTGCAATGCCGTCCTCTGAACGGCCTCCACTTTTGGGGCGTCGCGACGAATCTGGTCGAGGTCAAGAGCGGTGACCCCCTCGACGAAAGCCGCATCGCCGACCTCCTGCCGCTGACCGCCTGCCGCGTCTGCCGTCAGTATGATCAGCGCCGAATGCGCGAGATGTGGTGCCAGCAGCGTTGACAGCTCGCGCGGAATGTCGCGCGCGGGAACACTCATCAGACCAACCAGTCCCCGAAGGAACGAGCCGTTCGGCTGCACCATTGCCATAGTGCCGAGCGTAGCAAGCGCTACTCGAACAGGTAGGTCGTCTCGCCCGATGGGGTCATTGACCTATACGAAAGCGCGGGAGATGCTCAAGTAAGTGGCAATCGCCACCTCGATCCAGTGCAATGCCAAGGAGTCAATGATGACTGAAAATCGCGCGGTAGCGTACAAAGGAAAGGGAACCGTCGAGGTCGTCGACACTCCCTACCCCACGTTCGAGCTGAAGGACGGCCCGGGCGTCAATCCCGCGAATGTGGGACGCAAGGTTCCCCACGGTGCCATTCTTCGCACGGTGGCCACAAATATCTGCGGGTCTGACCAGCACATGGTCCGAGGGCGCACAACAGCGCCCGAAGGGCTCATTCTCGGGCACGAGATCACCGGAGAGGTGGTTGAAGTCGGCCCGGGCGTCGAGTTCATCAAGGTCGGTGACATCGTGTCTGTCCCCTTCAACATCGCGTGCGGACGGTGCCGCAACTGCAAGGAGGGCAAGACCGGAATCTGCCTCAACGTCAATCCCGACCGGCCTGGTAGCGCGTACGGCTACGTCGATATGGGCGGATGGGTCGGTGGGCAAGCCGAATTCGTGCTCGTGCCCTACGCCGATTGGAACCTGCTGAAGTTTCCCGACCGCGACCAGGCTCTCGAGAAGATTCTCGACCTGACGATGCTGTCTGACATCTTTCCAACGGGATTCCACGGTGCCTACACGGCCGGGGTTGGGCCGGGGTCGACTGTGTACATCGCCGGTGCGGGACCCGTGGGACTTGCGGCCGCCGTCGGCGCCCAGCTTCTCGGTGCCGCAGCCGTGATTGTCGGAGATCTCAATGCCGACAGGCTTGCGCAGGCGCGGTCGTTCGGATGCGAGACCGTTGACATTTCGAAGGGTGACCCGAAAGACCAGATCGAGCAGATTCTCGGGTTCCCCGAGGTGGATGCCGCCGTCGACGCCGTGGGCTTTGAAGCACGCGGGCATGGTGCCGATTCGGAGCATGAAGCTCCGGCGACGGTGCTCAACTCGCTGTTCGACGTGACGGCGGCCGGTGGTGCCCTCGGCATCCCAGGGCTCTATGTCACGGGCGACCCGGGCGGCGTTGACGAGGCAGCTCAGCAGGGCTCGCTGTCGTTGCGGCTCGGCCTCGGTTGGGCGAAGTCGCTGTCGTTCACAACGGGTCAGTGCCCGGTGATGAAATACAACAGGCAGCTGATGATGGCGATCCTTCACGACAAGGTGCAGATCGCCAAGGCAGTGAAGGCAACCCCGATCTCGCTCGAAGACGCACCTCGCGGCTACGCCGAGTTCGACCAGGGGGCAGCACAGAAGTACGTGCTCAACCCCAACGGGTACATCAAGACATCCTGACCCGTCTTCAACCAACAACAGAACGGAGAATGCCCATGACAGTCACTCTCGAAGATGCTCGTCGTGTCATCGCCGCCGCCGAGCGGAGCGCAGACGAAATCGGCCAGCCGATGAACATCGCGGTCGTCGATGCCGGGGGAAACCTCGTCGCCCACGTGCGCCAAGACGGAGCGTGGATCGGCAGCGTCGATATCTCGATCAGCAAGGCCTGGACGTCGAGAGCGTTTGACATCGCCACGAAAGATCTCGGCGAGAACTCCCAGCCAACGCAGCAGTTCTTCGGCATCCATGCAACGAACAACGGAAAGGTGGCGATCTTCGCCGGTGGCATTCCGCTGACGCGCGATGGTGCCGTTGTCGGTGCCGTGGGCGTCAGTGGCGGCTCTGGAGATCAAGACCAGACGGTTGCCGAGGCCGGCGTCGCCGGGTTCTGAAGCCGCGTCGAATCGCAGCCTTCTGCCGTCAGGCGGAAGGCTGCGTTCGCTTTGGCGCGTACGCCCACAATCCGAAGGCAAGCAGAGCGAATCCGGATGCTACGCCGCTGACGATCGCGATGGCACCGAGAGCATCAGCGAGCCAGAGAGCAAAGCCGGCCAGCCCGAGCACGGTAACGATCGCACCTAAAAGGTGAAAACGCGCGAGTCGAAAGATATGCGCGAGGGCGAAGAAGTGCGTGCCTACAACGAACGCGACCCAGGCGACGCCGAGCTCCGAATGCCCCCACACTCTCGTGATGAGTCGGCCGCCGCCGAAAAGTGCGATCATCTCGATGAACACGATGATCCAATACGCGCGGGTGAATGGGCCGGCCTGCCTTTCGCCCTTGCTCCGTGCGCCAGCCCCCGCTTCGGCCGCGGGGGAAGCGTCCAGGCGCTGAGCCCTGTAGCTGCGAAGGCTCAGCACAAGGATCACAACGAAAGCAGCACACGCGGCAAGCACACATGCTATGCGCACAGCGGTCGGCAAACCTCCCGAGTTCACCCACACGAACACGGTTCCGAACACACCGCTGATCTGCGACCCGATGTCGCGTCCCTGCACCGGAGCGGCCTGCGTCGTCGATTCTGCCGAGCTCGTCATTGTGGACCCCCTGTCGCCTGTGACCAATTCGCTATAGTCTGCTATATCGAATATGTTTAGCGCAAGCGCAGAGGGAGAATCCGCCATGAAGAAGCAGGGAGTCGCCACCCGGCGGTATCGTTCAGGCGTGCGTGAGTCCCGTGCCGCGCACACACGCAGAGCGATTCTGGATGCCGCGAGCGAACTGTTCGAATCGGGCGGGTTCTCGGCGACCACCATCGCGTCGATCGCCGCACGTGCCGATGTCTCGGCACCGACCATCTACGCAACGTTCGGCTCGAAGGCGAACGTGGCTCGCGCCATCGTCGAGCAGATGGAAGAGTCATCCGCCGCCTCCATCTGGCGTGAGCGCATTGCTTCAGAGCGGCGCCCGACCGCAATACTTGGTGCCTTCGCCGAATGGACGGCCGCCTTCTTCAGCGCAAGCATGCCGACACTGTCGCTCGCCAGTGAGCTCACTGGCGAAGCCTCCGACATGGCTGCCGAGGGAAATGCCCGGCGCCGCGCAGCGCTCTCCTCGCTCGTCGACCGGCTCGCGGAGCACGGCGCACTCAGGCACGACCTGGCGCGGGCCGAGGCGGTAGACAGGGCATGGATGCTGACGGGCATCGAAATGTACCTGAATGCTGTGCAGGAATGCGGATGGAGCACGGCGACGTACGTGTCATGGCTCTCCGAAACGCTCGAGCAGCAGATTCTCCAGACGCCGACCAGAAAGCCATGACAGAGCACCATGGGGGCAGAGCACTGTGGGCGAGCGCGTTGCGCTCGCCCACAGTGCTCTGCCGCGAAATCAGCTGTCGGTAACCGACGTGTCGTCGCCGGAGCCCGGTTGGCTGTCCGTTGCCGCATCGGCGGCGTCGGCAGCATCCGGTGTTGCATCGGTCGACGGCGCGTGGCGCGGACGTTCTGACTCGGGTGACGGCGGTGACGGCTCACGCATTCCTTCGCCGATGGCGCTGCCCGTCACGCGACCCTGAATGACGCTGGCAAGATCGACTCCTGTTGCTTCTTTGACGGATTCGAAGACCCCGCGCATTGCCGACGCGGATTCACCAGAGAACTGGCTTCCCGCTGGAGACGAGTCAGAACCGGAACCGGAACCGGAACCGATGACGCTGATCGTTCCGATTCGCGAGTAACCCTGAGCGAAGCGCTCCATGAGATCAGGCAGAATTTCGATGGCGCGCTGGGCGATGATTCCTTCGAGGTTCTCCTGCAGCGCTTCTGCCTCAGCTCGAATTGCCGCGCCTTTCGCCTCACCCGCGAGCTGCACGGATTCAGCATCGGCTTTGGCGCGCTCTCTGATCGCTTCAGCCTCGCTCTCGGCGATCTTCACTTCGGCTTCTGCGGCCTTGACCTGCGTGTACGCCTTCGCGTCGGCTTCCCGCTCCTTCTCGTACTGAGCTGCATCGGCGACACGCTTGACGTCGGCGTCGAGCTGCGCCTGCTTGTTCTCGGCCTCCTGTTGCAGAACGTCCTGGCGGGCCTCCACACGGGCAAGCGCCTCGGCCTGCTCGGCGCGTGCGTTCGCCTGCCCAACCTCGGCCTTCGAGTCCGCCTCGTTCGTGTCATACGCCGTCTGCTCGACGAGGTTCGCCTCGTCGTTGGTGATCTGCTGCTTACGAATCGCGCGCTCGGCGTTCGTCGCGGCGATCTCCGCCGCCTGACGCTTGGACTGCACTTCCGGTGCACCAAGCGAGGCGATGTAACCGAGATCGTCGGTGATGCCCTTGATCTGGAACGAATCGAGAATCAGACCCTGATCCGCGAGCTCGCCCGAGACATCCGCAGCGATCTGGTCTGAGAATTTCTTTCTGTCGCGCATGAGGCTGACGACGGCGAGAGTCGCGACGATGCCGCGCAGGGCGCCTTCCAGCTGCTCGGTCGTGAACTGCTCGATCGCCTTGTCCTGCGACGCGAAGCGCTCGGCTGCTCGCTGCACGAGTTGCTTGGTCGAGCCGATCTTCACCATGGCGACAGCCTCGACCTCGAGGGTGACGCCGTCGTACGACTGTGCTTCCGCCTGCATTGACACCTGACGCGATCGCAGGGAGATGATCTCGTGACGCTGTGTCAGCGGGTTGACGAGAGCCTTGCCATTGACGATGACGGCGAGTGACGACTCATCTTTGCTCTTCTTCGACTTGCCCGAGACGACGAGCGCCTCATCTGATCGTGCAACCTTGATCCACATCTTCGCGATAATCAGGGCGATGATCAGAACGACAACGACAATCGCCGCGATGATCCCGACCAGCACGAGTGCGCCGCCCGCTATGGCGTATTCCATGAAGCCTCCCAGCTGTTGATGCAGTACCTCCAATCATGTCTGAACTGATCCGCGATGCATAGCCGAACATCAGATCTGTGGAACAGCTCCAAGTCAATCCGGCGATCGAAACGCATCCCGATGCCGGGTCATCATGACCGGTACCCGGGAGACACGAGCCCGTGTTGCAGCGCGTATAGGCTCGCACCGACGCGATTCGTCGCACCGATCTTCATGTACGTGCGCTCAACGTGATTGCGAACCGTCTTCTCGCTGATCACCAGCCGTGTTGCGATCTCGCGATTCGACAAGCCTCGCGCCACGAGCCCAAGAATCTCGGTCTCCCTGCGCGTCAATGCATCATCATGTCTCACCGTTCCACCGTGCCCCGCTGCGGCGAGAACGGCGGTGACGCATTCATCGTCGAGGGCTCCCGCTCGAACACGGGTCAGCAGGCGTTCGGCACCCGCGTGTGGAGCCAGCGCCGCACGGTACGGGCGCGGCTCACGGGACGATTGATAGGCATCGGCCGCGGCGAGGAGTCGCTCGGCACGCCCAAGGGCGGCCCCCGCGAGGCCGAGCGAATAGCCGCTGCCGTCCACGTGCTCGTGATGGCACCGCGCAATCACTGCCACGCGACCAAACCCCGGGATTCGCGACAGCACGCGGTCAGTGAGGTAAGGGTACATTCTGACGCGCTCCCACTCCGCCTTTGTCAGGTCACCGGACTTCGACCAGATCTGGTTGCTCACGCCGAGCCTGCCTGCGTCATGCACGTACGCAGCACGCCGGATCGTTGTGATGTCAGAGTCATCGAGTCCGAGTATCGCGGCTGCGTGGGCTGCGAGCTCGGCAACAGCGCGCGAGTGCCCCAACGCGAACGGGCACTTCAGGTCGGCGAAGTCACCGATCGCCCGCAGCATGGTGTCGAGTTCTGAATCGTCGAGAGGTCGATCGGCGTCTGGTGCCAACGCGAGCGCTGAACTCCACGAGTCTTCGCCAGGAGCGGGGAAGAGCCCGTCAGGGTCGCTGTCGAAGGCGTCGACAATCGCCGGATCAAAATGGCCCCCACGGCGCCCATTCACCATGGCGACGGCACCGGCGACACCGTACATTCGATGATGCACCTCTGCGTTGTCTGCCACCTGGGCAACGCGCATCTCGACGGGAATCTCATCACCAGCGACGGCCGCGGGCAGTCCGGTGCCGTCGAACCGTTCAAACGTGTACTCCAGCGCACTCGCGACGTCGTCACTGGTTCCGATGTGCCGAGCGAGCGCACTGGCGGAGCTGCAGTGGGAGTGAATGAGCGCAGAGAGTTGCCCACGAGCATCCCGAATGAGGGTTGCCATGACGTGGACCCGGCGCTGCATCGATTCTCCTCGAGCGACGTTGCCCATGAGAAATCGAAGATAGGGAAGCCCCGACCAATCGACAAGGTACGAATCGCGGCGAACCGCAATGTCGTCGCCGAACCAGCGAGCGTACTCCGAGGAATCAGCGTGGCAGCCGATCCACATCAACAGCGACACATAGTAGGTTGTCGCTCGTTCACGTCGCCCGAGGCCGAGCCGGTCGGCAAGACGACACGCGATGATTGCAGAACGCAGCATGTGCTCGGCGGGCTGGCCGAGGCCGAGATCGATCGCTACCGACAGCCCGGCAAGGACATCGGCCCTTCGCGCCTCGATCGAGGACCCGTTCATCTTTTGATTGTGCCACCGCGTAGCTCCGCCGTGTTGGTTCTGTCGCCCCTGCGACGCCGACGTCCCGGTATCAGCATCGGCACACGGTTGCGATACGACACATAGTCGTCGCCGAAGGCAGCCACCAAGTCGCGCTCCTCCAGCTGGATTCCGATCACGATGTATACAGTGCTTGCGCCTGCGAACAGCAGGTGCCCCGTCGTCATCACTGGCGCTGCCCAGAAGGCGATCAGGAAGCCAACGTAGATCGGGTGACGCACGAGGCGGTACCAAAACGGAATGACAAACTGCGGGGACGTCTGAGATTGTCTCCGCGCATTCGCAACAACCTGTCTCAGACCGAAGAGGTCGAAATGGTCAATGAGAAAGGTGCTCAAGAGCACAATCAACCATCCGCACAGAGACACAAGGATGAGCACGGAGTGTGCAATATCATTGTTGACGTCCCACACGACGACGCGGATCGGGTGCCACCACCACATCAGTGCCGCCAGGCAGGCGGTGGCAAGAAGAACGTACGTGCTGCGTTCGAGGGGTGCAGGCACGAATCTCGTCCACCAGACTTTGAACGTCGAGCGCGCCATAACCGAGTGCTGGATGGCAAAGAGCGAAAGTAAAAGCGCGTCGATCACGACAGACAGGACACCTGGTGTCATGGGCCCGCCGTCATCGACGGTACGCGGGACGACCTGGATGCCTGCTACCTCAATCGAGGCATTCTCGATGAATGCAATGCTGTAGGCGAAGACAGCGATGAATGCCGTATAGACGACTATTCCGTATACGAGGCCCAGCACCCGACCCGTCGTGTCGAATCGTAATCGCCGTGTCGGAGCTCTCATGATGCGATCCGCGATTCGTGACTGCTCGTTGTTGTCGTGTGGGCCGCGCTGAATCGAGCGTCACCGATGAAGAAGAGCCCGCGCTGAGGGAGCCAGAAATCAGCAAGTCGAGTCTGATTACTCAACGGCGCATGCGCCCCCAGTTCGAGCCCCCGCCACATCGCGCGCGTACCCACGACGCGCCAGATCTGAAGCGGGGCGGCCTTGAACCGCGGGCCATTCGGTGTGACTCCATAGAGGCGAACACGTCCCGACCGGAGCACGGCGCGCGCCATGGGTCCCATCGACCGGAGCACCGAAGGGCTCGTCCATGCTGCGGTGGGCATTGTGCTCCCCATTGCCGTCATCGCGCGGGTCGCAGGCGTCGCTGCGAGAGCGATCTGCCAGGAGAGCTCGTCGCCGAGGTTCACCTGAAAATCATGATCCGTGACCCAGCTCACGTCGATTGCCGGCACCCGTTCCACGCGGGCCGCCGAGCCGAAGTAGCGCGGGCATGAGACCTCGGGTGCCTGGGATGTGCTGATCGTCCAGCTGCCGTTTGGATCCCGGTGCCAGATTGCCCGATACGGTGGCCCAACCGAGCTCGTCACCATGTCTCGATAGGTGAGGTAGTGCCCAGATGCGAACGGCATTCCCATAATGCCGTAGCCGGTGAATCGCTCATCGTCGCCATCGAGCACGCGGCGATTCGCCTGTAGCTTCTCTACCGATTCTCTCGGCGTTTGTGCGTTCATACCCCCATGCTGAGCGCGGTGAGCAGCTCACGCATGAGGCATCGGCCTCACTTCGATGGATGACTCACGCGAGGTGGCTCGCCCACCTGCACCACAAAACCCGTCCTCGACTAAAGTTCTTTTCCATGGGAGTGCGAAAGGGCAACGGTTCGGAATCGTTCGTGACCCTTGCGTCGGAACGCGGCCGCGTTCACAAGCGCACACTCACTGTCGTGATCGTGAGCCAAATTCTCGGCGGCACTGGTCTGGCAGCGGGGGTCTCTGTCGGAGCACTGCTCGCCGAAGACATGTTGGGGTCTGAAGGTCTCGCTGGGCTTCCAACCGGTCTCTTCACCCTGGGCTCAGCACTCGCCGCGTACCTCATCGGCCGTTCGACGCAGCGCTTCGGCCGCCGCGTCGGGCTTGCCTTCGGGTTCATCGCCGGTGGCCTTGGCGCGCTCGGTGTCGTTGTCGCGGCGGTCATCGACAGCATCCCTCTGCTCTTTCTCTCTTTGCTGATCTATGGAGCGGGCACGGCAACGAACCTGCAGGCACGATACGCGGGCAGCGACCTCGCGCTTCCGCACAGACGCGGCTTCGGAACGAGCATGGCGATGGTCGCCACCACCCTGGGCGCCGTCGTCGGACCGAACCTCATCGAACCGCTCGGCGAGTTGGCCGCCGCCGTCGGAGTTCCGGTGCTTGCAGGGCCCTTCATGCTCGCCGCCGTCGCCTACGGTGCAGCCGGGATCGTGCTGTTCATCTTTCTTCGCCCCGACCCGTATCTGCTTGCGAAGCGGCTTGCCGCGGCCTCCGCTGACAATGACCCGTCAACCGCGCACACGTCCCGTTTGACGATCCCGCGCGTCGGGATCTCTGCCTACGTCGGTGCGACGGTAATGGTGCTGACACAGATCGTGATGGTCGCGATCATGACGATGACGCCGATTCATATGCGCGCTCACCACCACGGCATTGCAGCTGTCGGGCTGGTGATCGGCTTTCATATCGGCGCTATGTGGCTGCCCTCGTTGATCACAGGGGTGCTCGTCGACAAGCTTGGGCGCACGCCCCTCGTCGTGGCGTCTGGAGTGACGCTCCTGACGGCCGGCGTCGTCGCGGCGACCGCACCCGGAGATTCGCTCGGGATGCTGATTCTCGCCCTCGTGCTGCTCGGAATTGGCTGGAACTTCGGACTGATCTCAGGAACGGCTCTCGTCGTCGACGCGACGGTTCCCGCGAATCGAGCTCGAACGCAAGGCACGATAGACGTGCTCATCGCGCTGTCGGGTGCCGGCGGCGGAGCGATGTCTGGCGTTGTGATGGCCGGGGCAAGCTACCAGGTGCTCGCGCTCGGCGGCGGCATCCTGTCTCTCGTTCTGATTCCCGTGCTGCTCTGGGCTCGTCGCCGCTCGACGCCGTAGGATCATGCTCATTGAGGGCATCGACGCGATTCAGCTCAGAGGAGAACCGCATGTCATTCCAGAAGTACCTCGACAACATCGAAGCGAAAACGGGGCTCACCCCGCGTCAGCTCATCGATCGCGCCGCCGAGCGCAGCTTCGGCCCAGGAACGAAAGCGGGCCCCATTCTCGAATGGCTGAGAGATGACTACGACCTCGGGCGCGGGCACGGAATGGCGCTCGTGCACGTCATCACCAAGGGGCCGCAGATAAGCAGCAAACACGTCGGGACATCCGGCTCGCACACCGATGCCAGCGACACCCTCTGGCTCGACGGCGCGGCGACGAATCCGAACGGCTGACTAACAAGGAACTAGGCGTTTTCCGTCACCGCCGCATTCCGTGTACGCGATCTCGGCGAGCGATACGGCAGAGCGCCCGGTTCGCCTCCGGCATTTCCGGGCCATGATGATTGCCGGCAAGTCACCTCGTGCTCCCTGGCCACGACTGCAGCGCAAGATCCGCGACGTACTCAAGAGTCTCGCGCTCTACGCCGCTCGCTGCCTGAACCGCAATGCCGTTCCCCACCGTCACGAGATAGCGACCCAGGAGACCGGGATCGGCCCCGTGCGGGAGATCGCCCTCGTTCAGTGCGCGGCGAAATCGTTCTGCGAGAAGCGCAGCCGCGTCGTTTCGCCAAGCCGCGAGCCTCTCCTGGGTTCGTCGAGATGCCGGTCCCACCGCCAGACCGGCCTGCACGCCGAGGCAGCCTGACGGGTCTCCGGGATGCGTTGTCGCCTCGACCGCCCCGGCGAGGAATGCTGCAGCGACTTCGCGCGCAGTCAGTTCGTTGAGCGCTCGGACGGCGTACGACGCGGGCCCATCGGTGTAGCGCTGAAGGGCCTTGAGGAAAAGCTCCTCCTTGTTGCCGAACGCCGCGTACATGCTCGTTCGAGTGATACCCATCGCCGCCGTGAGATCACTGAGACTCGCTCCTTCATACCCCTGCTCCCAGAAGACGCGCATCGCACGTTCGAGCACTGCCTCCGCGTCAAATCCGCGAGGTCGGCCTGGTTGCGCCTTTACCTGAGTCATGACCCCATCGTATCAATTTCGTACCATTCGATACAGAACATGATAATGTCCTATTCTGTATCGATCAGTACTTAAATAATTTGTGGTTGCAGATCACATCCTCAAGAACGGGAGTAGAACACGATGGGTCAGTTGGACGGTAAGACGGCAGTAGTGACCGGCGGCAATGCGGGAATTGGCCTGGCAACGGCAAAGCGACTTGCTACTGAAGGCGCACACGTGTTCATCACGGGCAGACGCGAGACCGAGCTGAACAAGGCTGTCGCCGAAATCGGCAACGCAACTGCGGTGCCCGGAGACGTCAGCATTGCGAGTGATGTGGATCGTCTCTACGAGCGGGTGCAGGAGCGAGGGCGGGGCCTCGACGTACTGTTCGCCAACGCTGGCATCAACGCGATCGTGGGCTTGGAGGAAACGACCGAAGAAGTCCACGATTCCATCTTCGATATCAACGTCAAGGGCACATTCTTCACGGTCCAGAAGGCTCTGCCTCTACTCACGGACGGTGCATCGGTGATTCTCACAGGTTCAACAGCCGGCGACGGCGGGGCCGCAGGCATGAGCGCCTACGGTGCGTCGAAGGCGGCGGTGCGTGCCTACGCACGGGCGTGGACCAGCGAACTCGGCCACCGTGGAATCAGAGTGAACGTCGTCTCCCCCGGACCCGTGGATACTCCGTTCTGGGAAGCGGCCTTCGGCGAGCGCTCCGACGAAATGATCACGGGAGTCGCGGCCGGCATTCCCGCGCGACGCGCCGGGGACCCGGACGAAGTAGCGGCCGCCGTCATGTTCCTCGCCTCCTCCCAGAGCAGCTTCGTCTACGGCACCAATCTTTACGTCGACGGCGGATTGGGACAGATTTAGCGATGGGTATCGACCAGAGCAATCAGGCAGCGGCATGAGCGATCCTATCGGCGTCGGAATCGTCGGACTGAGTGCACGTGGTGGTTGGGGAGCCAGTGCCCATCTCCCCGCGATGGGCGCGGTTGGCGGATTCGAGCTCCGTGGACTCGTGGCAAGTTCAGTCGACGCTGGCCGAGCGGCGAGCGAACGGTACGGCGCCCGGTCGTACAGTTCGGTCACGCAATTAGCGGATGCCGAGGATATCGACCTTGTTGTGGTCACCGTGAAGACGCCTCGCCACCGTGAGCTCGTCCTCGCCGCAACCGCTGCCGGTAAGTCGGTTTTCTGTGAATGGCCGTTCGCCGTCAGTCTCCGAGAAGCGGTTGAGATGGCGGACTCAGCAACAGGTCTTCCGAGCTTCGTAGGCCTGCAGGGCAGGTCATCACCTGCCTTCCGCTGGATCGCCGACCTGGTATCGGATGGTTACGTCGGTGAGGTGCTTTCTGCATCCGTGCTCTCAGCCGTCTCGGAATGGGGCTCTCCAATCCTCCCTGACGCCCAGTACACGCTCGACCGAGATCAGGGAGCGACAATGCTGGGCATCGGGTTTGGCCATGCCATCGACCCGGTGCTCATGGTCACCGGCGAACTGCGCGACGTCGTGGCCACCACCGCCCTCCGCCACCCCTACGTCTCCCTGGGACGCACGGGGCGGCTCGTGCCGATGACAGCGGACGACCAGATCGCGATTTCCGGCTCGCTTCCGAGCGGAGGTGTCCTCTCGGCTCATCAACGGGGTGGCACATCTTCTGGTCCCGGATTCTCGATGATCGTCGACGGCACCGCGGGCACGCTCGAAGCATCCGCTACCAATCACCCCCATATCGCGCCGGTGACCATCCGTGGTAAACGCGGCAACGAGCCGATGGCGACGCTGCAGCCGCCTGCAGCGTACGACGCGTACCCCAGCCTCGCAGGGACCGCGATCCACACGCTCGCGCACGCGTATGCAGGCATTCGCCACTCTTTGCGCGGCGGTGCCAGCACTGTGCCGGATTTCGCTCACGCCGTGAAACGCCACCGCCTCCTCGACGCGATATCAGAGTCTGCTGCCACGGGGCATCGGCTCCGGCTCTCAGCGAGCCTCAACGCGCTCGAGCCTCACAATGTCCCGGCACCAACCGAGACGACATACCCCTCCCCTTCGTCGTACACGAAACTCAACAAGGACACACCATGACCAACCATCTCGTGACGCAGCCCGTGACGTCCCGCCCGGGACCCGAGTCCTGGGCAGGGGTCGTCACCCTCGGCCTCGGCATCTTCACTTTGATCATGTCGGAGTTTCTCCCAGCAAGCTTGCTGCCGCGTATCGCTCACGGACTCGATGTATCGACCGGCGCAGCAGGTCAAGCGGTCAGCGTGACGGCATTCGCGGCAGCCGCGTCGGCGCTGCTTATTTCAGTCGTGCTGCCCCGTGCCGACCGCCGTCGCGTCTTGCTGGGCCTGATTGTGCTCTCGATCGCCTCAAATCTCATCGTCACGATCGCGCCGAACCTCGTAATCCTGCTTCTCGCTCGCGTACTGCTCGGTATTGCGCTTGGCGGATTTTGGGCGATGGCTACAGCCGTCGCCGCACACCTTGTGCGACCGGAACACCTCGGCCGCGCTCTGACCGTTATCAACTCGGGAGTGGCTCTCGCCACCGTCGGAGCTGTGCCGCTCGGCGCCGTGCTCGGAGATTTCTGGGGCTGGCGAACCGTTTTTCTCATTGCCGCCGGCGTCGGGGCACTTGCTCTGGCCGCCCAGGCATTGACGCTGCCTCGCGTCGCGCCAGCAAAGGCTGGTAGCTTGCGGGCACTCGGTGCGGTGCTGCGGTCGCCGTTCGTAATTGCTGGGCTGCTGGGGATCCTGCTCGTCTTCAGCGGACACTTCAGCGGCTTTACCTACATTCGGCCCGCTACCGAGGACTCGGCGGGCATGGACGCCAGCTCCTTTACCGCGCTGTTGCTCGTGTTCGGCGTTCTGAATTTCTTCGGCACCTTGTCGGCCGGACCATTGGCAGATCGATTCCCCCGCACTGGACTTTTCCTGTTTCCGGTCGTGCTCGGGACAGGAATGCTCGTCATGTTCGCAGGCGGAGCATCGATCGCGATGCTTTTCCTCGCCGCTGCGCTCTGGGGTTTCGGCTTCGGCGGTGTTCCCACAACGGTACTCAGCTGGGGCGCCAGGTCTGAGCCTATGCGGATCGAACAGGTCAGCGGGGCCATCGTCACGGTGTGCAACCTCGCAATCGCCGTCGGTGCTGTGGCAGGCGGAGTGCTCGTCGACGGGGTATACGTGACGGCATCACTCTTGGTGGGCGCGGTCGCGGCCATCGGAGGAGGGGTGATTCTCACTTCGCTCAAACGCGCCCGCTGAACCGCCCCTGAAAGGAATTGATCTGGGACAGTTCGCGACATTGCAATCTTGCCACGGTGCTCCCCGTGTTCCGGGGAGCACCGCGCCGATGCCGTTCAGTAGACCGGTGATGTGAGCGGCGACCAGCGACAACAGGCAGAACGCCTGCTCGACGTCACCCTGAACGGTCTGCGCGCTCGCCCTCAAGTGATTGCAAGTCGCAACTCGATGCTCTACTCTACTTCGTGAGACAGGTTGCAGATTGCAATCAGAAGGAGCTGATCATGGGAAGCCTGATTGTCTGGAACATCGCGTCAGTTGATGGCTACTTCGAGGGCATGCAACAGTGGGATCTTCGTCTCCACGAGCACATCTGGGGCGAAGATCTCAGGCGACTCAGCCTGAGCTTCGGTGAAGAACTCGGTCTACTGGTGTTCGGTCGCGTCACCTACGAGGGAATGGCCGCCCACTGGCCGGACGCCGATGACGAATCCGAGATCGCCGAGTACATGAATGCCGCGCCGAAGCTGGTCGCCTCACGAACACTCACCACGGCAACATGGCACAACACTGAAATCGCTGCTGATATCGTCGGCGAGCTCTCTCGACGCAAGCGGGTGGACGAACGGCCGATCTATGTCTTCGGCAGTGCTCTGCTCACCGACTCTCTCCTCCAAGCTGGCCTCGTCGACGAGCTTCTCATCGGTATTGCGCCCGTGATCCTCGGCGAGGGCACGCCGTTGTTCAAGCCGGCTTCCTCCCCACTCCCCCTCAAGCTCGTCGAGGCGCGTGCGATCGACACCGGAGGCGTGCTGCTCAGATACGCCGTACAACGCGCGGAACAAACGTCACGTATCGAACGGCACGCTGAGCGCGACTACTGACGCCACACACGAAGCCACACGGAAGGCATCACAATGAGACCACTTCGATACTCGATCAACGTCACCCTCGACGGCTGCTGCCATCACGAAGCAGGCGTCGCACCGGATGAGGAATTGATGCAGTACTGGACCGCACAGATGGAACGAGCCGATGCCCAGCTCTACGGCCGGGTGACCTATCTGATGATGGAGTCGGCGTGGCGAAAGCCGGCCACGGGCGCGTGGCCGGACTGGATGAGTGATTGGGAGATCCCCTTCGCCGAGGCCATCGACCGGGCGAAGAAGTACGTCGTATCCAGCACTTTGGACGAGACCGACTGGAACGCAGAGCTGCTGCGGGGCGATCTGCGGCAGGCGGTTCAGCAGCTCAAGCAGGAGCCAGGCGAGGGCCTGTCGGTCGGCGGCGTAACACTCCCACTTGCCCTGGCAGATCAGGGGCTGATCGACGAGTACGAGTTCGTTGTGCACCCGATTCTCGCCGGACACGGACCGACGCTGCTCGCGGGCATGCGTGAGCGGGTCCGACTTGAGCTTGTGAATCGCCGCGACTTCCGATCAGGAGTGGTTGCCATGCGCTATCGGCCCGCGCAGTCGACGGCATGACGAGACGCGCCCCTAAACGGCCAATTCACTTCGCACCTCTGAGCACCAGACGCTATTCGCTGACGGCTGCGGCGTACGCTGTCTGAAGCTGCTCGCTCGGACGCGGAGCATCCGGGTCAGGTCGTGGGATGCCCAGATGACTCTCCCGGAGCTCATGCATCATCGCCTCAACAAGTGCCGGACCGCCGTCGCGGAGAAGTTCGGCACGAACGCGCAGACGCTTGTCACCGTCCCGATGATCTAGGCCCCAGTTTCCGAGCGCGACCATGATCGGAAGAACCTGGATTCCGGCCTCCGTCAGCGAGTACAGGGCACGTTGACCGCGTCGCGCCGTCGCCCGGCTGAGCAGGCCCTGATCCGTCAAACGTTTGAGCCTGCTACTCAGGATGTTGCTGGCTATTCCCTCTTCAGACCCAGCAAGCAACTCGCGAAAGTGGCGCCTGTTGCCGAACATGACATCCCTGAGCACCAATACTGCCCAGGGATCACCCAAGACTTCAACCGCGGCGTTAATCGCACAGCCCGACCGTGGTGCACTTGGCATCGAACCTCCTACAAGTGATTGCACTCTACCACTGCTTGACCTATACTCATCTGACTGCTTGCAGTTTGGGATCACTTGTGGGCGAGCGAGAGTGAAGAGGCGCACCCACCACCTACATGCTTAAAAGGAGAAGATGACGATGACACAGGTGATCGTGCACGCGACGGTGACCGTTGACGGCTTCCTCGCCGACCCTGACGGCGGAGTTGACTGGATGTTCGGCCGGTCTTCCAGCCCCGACGACGACGCAGTCGTCGCGAAGGTCCTCGAACGCATCGGCGCTGTGGTCGGTGGAGCGAACAAGACGCAGACCATTGACGACGGCGAGATACCCTACGGCGGCACCATCATGGCACCGGTCTATCTCATGACCCACAGTGCCCACGAACCAATCGAACGAGACGGCATCACTTACACCTTCGTCGTCGAAGACATCGCACATGCGGTCGAGTTGGCGAAGCAGGCAGCCGGCGACAAGTGGGTCAGCATCCTTGGGGGAAGCATCTCTCGGCAATGTCTCCGGCTCGGGCTCGTCGATGAGCTCCACCTCGATATCGCGCCGGTCCTGTTGGGCGACGGTATCTCACTATTCGCCGGGCTTGGCCAGCGCATCGAGCTCGAACGCATCGAGACCTCGGCCTTCGCAAGCGAATCCCACCACCGTTACCGGGTCCTCCGCTAGACGTTTCGACATGTTGTCGAGTGCGCTGTGCATCTGCCGGCCTCACCGAGTCATCCGGGAGGAGCCATGTTGCTTCACGAACCAAGGACCGGGCGGGTGGGCCCACGATCCCGGTGCAGCAGGTGTCACCCTCGTCTCTGCCACGAGTACGTCTGAAACTGTGGAGCCTAGATGAATGAGTCCTATTAGCGCTTGACCGCGTGGAGGCTGTTAATCGTAGGCGGAGGGAGTTAAACCCTGTTTGTGAAGACAGATTTGAACACCCTCCTGACCACACTTTACGTGCATCTTGATGACCGGGTCATGCCCACGCTCGGCTTTTCTCGTGATCGGCATCCCGGGCGTAAGCCCGCGTTGACCGATGTCGAGCTACTGTGTCTGCTCGTGGCGCAGCACCTGCTCGGCACCGCGTCGGACCGCAAGTGGATCCGCTATGCCCACAAACATTTAACCGGGATGTTCCCGAATCTGCCGCAGCAATCGGGGTGGGGAAAACGCGTGCGTCAAGCAACGGGGCTGATCTCCGCGGTGATCACGGAGCTTGCCCGCGATACCCCGACCTGGGGCGAGGTCACGAGTCTGATCGATTCGAGACCGCTGCCGGGTGGAAAGTCCCGAGAGACGGTGAAACGCTCCGACCTCGCCAGTCATGCTGGTTACGGCTACTGCACTTTCCAATTCCGTCTCTATCTGATCTGCACGCCCGAGGGTATGCCGTCATCTGGGGGCTGGCGAACCCGAAGATCGGCGAGCGAGAAGCCGCAGAAGCGATTCTCCGCCACGACCGGCATCTCCTCCAGCCCGGGCGTCTACTCCCGCGTCGCCGCAAGGCTCCTCGCCCTCGCCGCAGGCATCTGGCACAACTGGCTCATCGGAGTGCCCGGCAAACGATCCCTCATCGCCTACGACCACTAAACCTCAACGGACTCACTTATCCAGTTGTCGCAGCCGACGTTTGACTGGTCACCCAAGACTCCGAGGTGCGCACTATTGCCGTCCAAGTTGAGCGAGTACATACCGGCGCCAAACGGTATGTTGCCAGGGTTTGCCGAGTATCGGGCTTACCAGTCCACAACCCAGTTATCGGGCTCCACGACGCTGATGCCTCCCCCTGCGCCAATGACGAATGAGAATTCTTGGGCGACGACGCGAGATACCTCGGCGCTCGCCGCCACTGCGCCCGCGTGCTCGCAACCGTGCGGAACTGCCTCGAGTCATTTCGGTGAGACACGCCCGACCCCGCCATTGGGAAGCCTCCTGCACGTTTCGCGAAATGCAATTCTGCCAGTCGGCCCGGAGTTCTGCTGGCGGAACGCACAGAGGGCCGGCACTTCCCGAATATCAATCTGTATGATACTTTTACGGAGCGCTACCCGATCACAACGATGTGGAGAGGACCCCCGATGAAGCTCAGTAGACTCGCGCCCGCAGCGCTCGCCACGCTGGCAGCACTCATGCTCGCCTCGTGCGCCGCCGATGCTGGCAACGGCGACACGGACAACGGCAGCAGCGGCGTCAACAAGGACGCCCCGCTGTACGCTCAGCTGCCAGACGAGATTAAGGAAGCCGGCCAGATCACCATGGCTGGCGACACACACCCGCCGTATCGCACGATCGAAGCCGACGGCAGTTTCACGGGGATCGACCCCGACCTCCAGGCCGCACTTTCCAAGGAACTCGGAGTGCCCTTCGTGATCGAGGAGGCCTCCGGCCTCGACTCCATGCTCACGGGCATGCTCTCCGGTCGTTACGACGCATTCAACGGGCCCGTCCGTTCGACGGAAGAGCGCGAACAGCAGTTCGACTCGATCGTGTGGATGACGACGCGCACCTCCTACGTTTATCTCGCCGACAGGGAAGACGAACTCTCGAAACCCGAGGCCGTGTGCGGAGCGCGCGTGGCGGGCGTGACCGGGTCTGTAACGGAGACCCAGCTCGGGCACTACACCGAATGGTGTGTGGATCAGGGCCTTGACGCGCCGACATTCGTCGGGCTTGCCGACTCCAATGCCACGTTCCTTGCTGTCAACTCCGATCGTGCCGACTTTGCGGCAACCACGCAGGGCGGCGCGATCGACCTCATGACCGCCAAGCCCGCCAAGTATGGCTATCTCGTCCAGTCGGACGAGCAGGGCGCGGGCGTCGATCTGCTCGCAATGTTCCTGCCGAAGGACTCCGGTCTCGTCGAGCCGATGTTCGAAGCGTTCCAGGCGCTGTTCGACAACGGCGAGTACGAGCGGATCTTGTCGGAGTGGAACATCTCTGACGTCGCGGTCGACAAGCCAATGTTGAACCCCTTGACGAGCGAGTGATGCCTGTGATGCCACGCCCCGAACCGGCTCTGCGCGAGCGTCGCGCGGTCGACATCGCGGAGGCGCGCGCACGGGTCCGCCCTGGACGGATCATCGGCGCGCTCATTCTCGCGTTAATCGCCGTGAGCATCGTGTGGTTCCTCGTCAGCAACGATCGTTTCGAATGGAACGTCGTCGGTCAGTACCTCTTCCACCCAAGCGTGCTCGTTGGGTTGGGCATGAGCATCGCACTTACCATCGTCGGCATGATCCTCGGATCTCTCCTCGGAACGTTTCTTGCTGCGGGCCAGCTCAGTGACTTCGCCCCACTCCGTCTGGCGTGCATCACGTTCGTCGGCTTCTTTCGAGGTGTCCCACCGCTGGTGCAGCTCATCTTCTGGTACAACCTCGCGTATCTGATCCCGCGCATCGTGATCGGCGTGCCGTTCGGCCCTGAACTGTTCAGCTGGTCGACGAACGACATCATTACGCCGTTGACCGCTGCGGTCATTGGACTGTCGCTTCACGAATCCGCATACATGGCGGAGATCATTCGCGGCGGAATCCTGTCTGTTGACCAGGGACAGCGCGATGCGGCCGCCGCGATGGGATTCGGTCGCTGGCGCACCTTCACTCGCGTGGTGCTGCCGCAGGCCATGCGCGTGATCCTGCCGCCCGCCGGATCGCAGGTCATCGCGCTGATGAAGGGCACGTCGCTTGTCAGCGTGATCGCGATGGGCGACCTTCTTCATTCCGTTCAGGTGATCTACAACCGCACATACGAAGTGGTTCCCATGCTCATGGTGGCGGTCGTGTGGTATCTCGTCGTCGTCACGCTGCTCACGCTCGTGCAGCGGCGGGTTGAGGAGCACTTCGGCCGCGGTGCGACACGCACCCCCGCTAAACCGCAAAAGTCTCGATCGAAGGAGGCGTCGTAATGTCTACAGACTCATCTGGTCTCATCCAGTTGCCGGAAGCACGAGGCGACGTTCCCGTCATCGAAGTATCCGACGTGCGAAAGCGCTTCGGAAATCTCCCCGCGCTCGACGGCATCACCATGAGCGTGAACGAAGGTGAGGTCGTGGCGGTGCTCGGCCCATCCGGGTCGGGCAAGTCCACACTCGTGCGCTGCATCGATCAGCTCGAAACGATTGACGGCGGGTCGATGCACCTCGATGGCGAACTGCTCGGGTTTGAACCGATCGGCAATCACCTGCGCCCCATGACTGACGCCGGACGGCAGCGCCAGCGGCGCCGCATGAGCATGGTGTTCCAGCAGTTCAATCTCTTTCCCCACTGGACGGTGCTGAGGAACATCACTGAAGCGCCCGTTCACGTGCACGGCATACGGCCGGCCGACGCGCGCAGCCAGGCGCTTGAACTCCTCGAGCGCGTTGGGCTCGAGGACAAGGCCGATGCCTACCCGCGCCACCTGTCGGGCGGCCAGCAGCAGCGCGTCGCGATCATTCGCGCGGTCGCCGTCGATCCGCGCATTCTGCTGTTCGATGAGCCGACGAGCGCGCTCGACCCCGAGCTTGTCGGCGAGGTGCTGCTGACGATGAAACGGCTCGCGGAGACCGGCCGGACGATGATTGTCGTGACCCACGAACTCGAGTTTGCGCGGGACGTCGCGGATCGCTGCGTCTTCATGGCCGACGGCCGCGTCATCGAGGATCGCCCAGCGGACGCCTTCTTCGAAGATCCGCGCTCCGAGCGGCTTCGCACTTTTCTCGCCCGATCGGCGCGTCACAAGAGTCGGGACACCTGATGCTGACGGTGCACGCAACGGGCGACCTCGTGCTCGAAACGACGGACTCCCGAGAGCTGCTGTCGGCCGCAGGCCCGACGCTTTCGGCCGCCGATGTCGTGATCGGGCAACTCGAGGTTCCGCACACGACGGCCACCGTGCAGATGTCGGCAGATGTTCCGGCGATCCCGGGCCCGCCCGAGGCGCTCGATGGCGTGATTGATGCCGGCTTCGACGTGCTGACTCTTGCGGGCAATCACGCGTTCGACTTCGGCGGCGAAGGCATTGCGGACACGCGCCGACACTGTGCGTCCCGCGGAATCGCAACGACGGGCGCGGGTGCCAACCTGGAGGAGGCGTGGCAACCGGCCGTCGTCGAGCGAAACGGCCGCCGACTCGCGGTTCTCAGCGTCAACTGCGTTGGTCCGCGCGAGTCTCGAGCAGGATCTGAGAAGCCCGGATGCGCGTACGTTGACGTCGTGACACACTACGAGCCACGCGGTGCGAACCCGGGCGGCCCGCCGCGCGTCTTCACCTTCGCGGACCCGCGCGGGCGAGACGAGTTCGCGGCGCGCGTCGCCGCTGCGGCGACGGATGCTGACGTGATCGTTGCGCTGCACAAAGGGCTCGTTCACCAGCCGGTCGATATCGGCGACTACGAGTACGAGATCGCCCGTGCGGCGATTGACGCCGGCGCAATCGCAGTCATCGCGCACCACGCCCACATCATGAAGGGCATCGAGGTGTACCGCAATCGCCCGATCTTTCACGGACTTGGCAACTTCGCCACGGTGACGCGTGCGCTCGGAGGTGCAGCAGACGATACTCCTGAGCGCCGGGCCTGGGCGCGCGAGCGCGTGCGGGTGTTCGGGTTCACTCCCGACCCGGCGACCCCCGATTATCCTTTCCACCCCGACAGCCGTAACACCGCGATCGCTGCGATCGCGATTGACGACGACGCGGTCTCCGCTCACCTGATTCCGTGCCGGATCGACCAACACTCTCGCCCGGTTCCGCTCGCGCGCACCGACGGCGGGGAGGCGGTGGGCGCCTACATCCAATCAATTACGCGCGACGCGGGACTCGACACCGGGTTCCGCTGGCGCGGCGACGAACTGCACATCACCATTGCGAAGGAGACGACATGACCACGAGGCCGCTCGAAGGAAAAACGGTCATTGACCTCACCACCGCTCTCGCGGGGCCATACGCGACCCTCCTGCTTGCAGGCCTCGGCGCCCGGGTGATCAAGGTCGAAAACCCCACCCGCGGGGGCGACACCTCGCGCAACAACTCCCCATACGTCACAGAGGACGGCCTGAGTCTGCGCCGAACATCAGACGACGACATGTCGGTATCGATGATGCTGCGCGGTCGCGGGAAGCAGTCTATCGCGCTCGATCTGAAGGATCCGGAGCACCGCAACGTGCTGCTCGATCTCATGCGCACCGCCGACATTGTCGTTGACAATTACAGCGCGGGGGTGACCAAGCGTCTCGGCATCGATTACGAGACGGTCAAGCCACTCAACCCGAAGATCGTCTATACATCGATCAGTGGTTTCGGCGCGACGGGCGATCATGGCGACCGCAAGGCGATGGACACGATCGTGCAGGCACTCAGCGGCGTGATGATGACCGCCGGTGAGCCCGGGGATCCGCCCACACGCTTCGGCCTACCCGTCGGCGACCTGGTCGCTCCGCTGTTCGCCGTCATCGGCACGCTGTCTGCCGTGCTGGAGGCCGAGCACACCGGCACAGGTCAGCACGTCGATGTGTCGATGCTCGGCGCACTGACCTCTCTCGTAGCCTGCGAACCGTTCGACGCACTGGAGTCCGTCGGCTTCCCGCTGCGGACGGGCGCATACGTTCCGCGCCTCGCGCCATTCGGCACGTTCCGCGCGAGCGATGGCTGGTTCGCCGTCACCGCGCCGACAGACCAGTTCTCGGCAGCTGTCCTGACGGCGATCAATCGCACAGACCTGCTGAGCGGAGACGAGTTCGGAACTCGTGACGCTCGCGTCGCGAACGCTGATCGCCTGCACGGCATCATCGCCGGCTGGGCAGCCGAGCGAACCCTGAGCCAGGCGATGGAGGCACTCAACGCGAGCGGCGCGCCCGCAGCCCCTGTCCGCTCAACTGCCGAGGCCGTGCGCGACCCCGACGTGCAAAAGCGTGGCGAGGTCGTTCCCCTCGTGCACCCGAAGTTCGGTCATTTCGACGGGCTATATGGGTCGGGGCTGCCCGTTGTCTTCTCTGGCGAGTCCTCTGACATCTCTGGCGCCGCGCCGAAACTCGGTGAGCACACCGAGATGATTCTGCGCGAACTCGGATACGACGACGAGCGTATCTCGCAGTTCCAGGGAGAAAAAGTGCGATGAACGACACGCGTCCCTGCCACATCGGCATCATCGGAGCGGATGTGCCCCGCCAGATCGTGCTCGCGGCTGGAGCTCAGCCGGTTCGCCTGTTCAGCGCGTGGGTAGGCGAGCCGACTCAAAAGGCCGTCGAATTGCTCGGGGCGACCGACGTGGTCGCATTGCGTCTGCTCGACGAGATCCTCGCCGGCAGATACGACGAGCTCAGCGGCATCGTCATCTGCAATGACACCGCCGCGAATCTGAGACTGTTCTACGTGCTTCGCGTGCTTTTTCAGCGCGGGATGCTGTCGTTTCCGATCATCCTTCTCGATGCGCCGAACGACCCGGGCGACGCCCGCGAGCGATTCGTGGCACGCCAATACGAAAAGCTCGCCGCGTTCTGCTCGGAGCTGACGGACGTGGAGGTCGACGCTGAGACGCTTGCGACGGCAGCGACGCGCGAACGCCACGTCGGACGCGCCCTGCACAAGATGCGCGAGCGACGTGCCGCGCGCGAGTGCAGCGGATCGGCCGCACTCGCCGCATACCGAGCCGCCGCCACAGACATGCCCGAGGCCGCGATCTCGTCGGTCGACGCAGCGAGCGATACTGTTGCGGCGAGCGCGCTGCCGATCGTTGTGACCGGCTCGTCGCACCCGGACGGTTCTCTCTATGACGTCGTCGAGGAGGCCGGCCTTGTTGTGTTTGCCGAGGATCACGATGCCGGGGATGCCGCCTGGTTGGGTGAGGCGGCCGACGGATCGACGGCAGCGGAGGTGTATGCGGCGCTCGCCCGGATGCACACGCAGCGCCCACCGCTTGCTCCCCGCTCCCGGTCGCGAGCTCGCGCAGCGTCGTTGTCTGCCATCGTCACCCGCGTGCAATCGCGCGGCGTGCTCGCCCTCGTGCGCGAACTGGACGATGCGCCGGCGTGGGACCTCGCCGTTCAGCGTATGGCGATGCGATCCGCCGGAGTACCCCTTGAAGAGCGCGTCCGGATCTCACAGGGCGGCGCGCTGAACACCGCAGCCGACGCAGCCAAGACGCTCCGCGACCGAATCGTGAAGGAGTCATTATGAGCGTCGACCGTCTTCGCGCCGCCACCGAGGCGACGCGTTACCAGAAGAAGTGGTTTCTCGACGTCGCCCGCCGTGCGCGTGAGGGTGAGCCGATTGCGTTCGTCAATGCGGATGCACCTCACGAGATTCTGCGCGCTCTCGACATCCCGTATGTCGTGACGCAGTGGTGGTCGTCGATCATCGCGGCGAAGCGCATGAGTCCCGCGGCTCTGGAGCGAGTCGCCGCGGCCGGACTCCCGGATTTCAGCGTGCAGTACGACGCCATTCCTCTTGGCGAGCAGGATCTCCCCGCGGACGACCGGCCGTGGGGAGGTTTGCCGCAGCCGACCTTCGCCATCGCCGAGCGCAGCGGCGACGTGACTCAGAAGATCTTCGAGCAGTGGGGCGAGCGCGACGGAACAGAGACGTTTTTGCTCTCGCGCACCGGCGCTGACCCGGCTCCCCCACGCTGGTGGGAACTTGTGCCGCGCCGCTGGGAAGAAGCCTTCGGCTCGGCGCGCATCGATCTTCTCGAGAACGAGATCGGCGAGCTCACCGCGTGGCTCGAAGAACGCACAGGGCGCGTGCTCGATCGCGGTCGCCTCGCGCGGATCCTCGATCTTGGGAATGAACAGGCAGAGTGGAATCGCCGGACGCGGGACCTGATCGCCGAAGCGCGCCCCACCCCGGTGACCGTCAACGACACCATGCCGGCCGTGATGGTTCCGCAGTGGCATCGCGGCAGCGAATGGGCTGTCGGCGCCGCGCGCTCGCTCTATGAGAACGTGGCCGAACGGGTCGAGCGTGGCGACGCCGTCTGTCGCGACGAGAAGCTGCGCCTCATGTGGGTTGGCCGCGGGCTCTGGTCTGACCTCGACATGTACCGAAGGTTCCAAGACGAGTTCGGGGCAGTGTTCGTCTGGTCGATGTACCTCGCCATTGCCGCCGACGGCTACGCCCGTTACGGCGACGATCCGATGCGCACCCTCGCGGCGCGCTTCGTCGGCATCACCGATCAGCTCTACGTGCCCCCATGGTCAAACGAGTGGTATGTCAAGGAGGCGCTCGCGCACGGCATCGACGGCGTCGTGCACCTCGTCGCCGACGACACACCAGGCGCGGGTCTCATCAGCGAGGCGTTGGAGAAGGAGGGGATTCCGGTGCTCGAGATTCGGGCAAACAACGCAGACCAGCGTTCAAGCTCGGCCGCCCGTATTCCGGAACGGATCACGGACTTTCTGCGGACTCGCGTGTCCGCACGCGGCTGACGAGTGGGGGTATTCGGCCCATTCCGCGAGCGCAGCTTCGCGCTGTTTTTTGCGGGACAGGTCACGTCGAACGTCGGCCTGTGGTTTCAGAACCTGGCGCTGCAGCTCGTTGTGCTGGGCACAACCGGGAGCGCGCAGGCGCTGAGCGGCGTCACCATTGCCCAGTTCTTGCCGATCATCGTGCTCGCTGTTCCGGCCGGGCGCCTGGCCGACCGCATTCGGCCGCGCAGCATCCTCCTCGCCACCTCGGTTCTCGCCGCATGCGTTGCGGCGTGCATCGGGCTCGTTGTCACGGGCGATGACCCCGACCTGATGCACATTTACGCCCTCGTTGCCGCCTTCGGCACCGTGCAAGCATTTGAGCGTGTCGCGTCGCAGACCCTCATCTTCGAACTCGTCGGCCCCCAGCGGCTCTCGAAGGCTGTGTCGATCAGCACCGTCGCAATTGCCTCCGCGCGCTCGGTCGGGCCGGGACTCGCCGGTCTGGCGTTCCATTCGTTCGGAGCATCCACCTGCATGCTGCTGAACGCGGCAGGTTATCTCTTTGCCGGGCTGATGCTCTTCGCGATCAGGCAGCGCTCGCTGCATGCACGCGCGCCCGCGGCATCCGGCCCCAAACTGACTCTGCGCCGCTTCGTGCGCGACAGGTCGATTGCGACGCTGCTGATCGTGAACGTGGTCATCGCGCTGTTCGCGCTGAACTTCGGGCTCGTGCTGACCTCGACCGTCGATCTGTCATTCGGCGGCGATGCCACGAGCGTCGGCTTCGTGCATGCGCTGAACGCCGTCGGCGCGATCGGCGGCGGCATCCTCGCGGCATCACGGCCGGCGATCGGCGTGCGCTCGCTCATCGTGGCTCTGTCTGTGTTCGGCGTCGCGCTCATGGTGAACGCCGCCGCTCCGACGCTCGGCGTCTTTCTTCTCGTTTCGCCCCTGCTGGGCTTCGGAATCGGCTGCTACCAAGGCGTGCTCAACGCTGCCGCGCAGTCGTCTGCGCCGCCCGAGGCGATCGGCAGGCTGATGTCGCTCGTGACCATCGGCAACTACGGGATGACGCCGTTCGGCGCGCTGTTCATGGGCTGGGTGATCGATGCGTCCTCGGGCCGCGTGTCTCTGCTCATCGGGGGAATCGTCGCTGTGGCGTGCGCCGCCTTCGTCGCGATACGCGCTCCGCGCACGTGAGGCTGCGAGCTCTTCCCAAAAGATATCACCGTAGGTTACGATCGCGCTGATCGGTGTTTTCTAATACCGCTCGTCAATGTCGATGAGGAGACAGCGTGGCAGATCCAGTGGCGACAACCGACTCCGGTCAGGTGCGAGGGCTACGGCTCGAAACCGTGATCCGCTTCGCGGGCATTCCTTACGCTGCGCCCACCGCTGGGGTGAACCGGTTTCGACCGCCGCAGCCCCTCACACCGTGGTCGGGGGTGCGCGACGCGGTGGACTTCGGGCCCGCAGCGCTCCAGATCGTCCGCAGCGGGCGCGAGCAGGAGATCGGCCGCACGGGGGAAGACAGTCTCGTCGTCAATGTCTGGACGCCGGGGCTCACCGACTCGCGTCCGGTGCTGTTCTGGATTCACGGGGGCGGATTCGGCCAGGGCGTCGGCCACACAGACGTCACCGACGGAACACGGCTCGCGTTCGAGGAGGACGTCGTTGTCGTCAGCGTCAACCATCGGCTCGGCATGTTCGGCTACCTCGACCTCGAGCACGCGGCTGGCGAGCGCTTCGCGGGATCGGGCATCGCGGGCATGCTCGATCTCGAGCGCGCATTGGAATGGGTGCGCGACAACATTGCCGGCTTCGGCGGCGACCCCGGCAATGTCACGATCTTCGGGCACTCCGGCGGGGCGGGGAAGGTCGCAACCCTCCTGGCCATGCCGCGGGCGCGAGAGCTCTTCCACAGGGCGGTCATGCACGGTGGGCCGCCCTTCGGCTATAGCGATGTTGACACCGCAGCCGACACAGCCGACCGGCTTCTTCATGTGCTGGGAGTGCGCCACGCGCCTCAGGCCATCGCCGAGATCCCGGTCGAGCGCCTCTGCGATGCGCAGGCGGAGCTGGGGGTCGGCGCTCTTCCCGGCGTGAATGGGATGCTGTTCGCGCCCGTCGTCGGGTCGGGCCACTTTCCGGAACGCCCCGAGGATGCGCTGGCATCCGGCGCCGCGGCCGACATCGATGTCATGGCCGGAACCGCCCTCGACGAAGCCGACTACGCGCTCTTCGCCCGCCCGCACTGGCTGCACGACGATTTCGACATCGGCGCAGACGACCTCGTCGGTCGCGTCGCGAGTTCGATCGACGATGCGAGCGGTGCCGGTGCTCTCGTCGAAAGATATCGATCGCACCGCAACGCGCGAAACATCGATCTGCTCTGCGAGATCATGAGCGATCAGTTCCTCGTTCGCACGCGACGCCTCGTAGAAGCGAAGCTCGACGGCGACGGCGGGCGCACGTACCTCTACGTGTGCGATGTCAACCATGGGCAGAAGATCGGGTCGTTCCATGGCGTGCAGATACCCTTCTTCTTCGACACCGTGACCGAGGCATCGCGAAGCATGCCCATCGCCGCGACACGAGAGAACCTCGCGCACGCCGCGGAGGCACGCCACGCGCAGGCCGAGTTCGCCAGGCACGGCCGACCGACGCTGAACGGCACGCCGTGGCGAGCCTACGATCGCGAGTCGAAAGCACAGTACGTGTTCGGCGAATCGGGAAGCGCGCTCGTGAATGATCCGTATCGGCATCGCCACGAGCGCTGGCGCGATGTCGCCGTGACATCGCGCGTCGATCCGTGGGCACGGCTGTTCGCATGATCGATTCACGCACGGATGCCGCCCGGCTGATGTTCGTCGGAGATCTCATTCTGGGCGCGGATGACGTGCGCTCGCACTTCGGCGATACCGCCACCGTGTTGCGCAACGCCGATGTCGCTGTGGGGCACGTCGAGTGGCCGCACACTCGGCGCGGTCAGGTCTCGTCTGCAGATCTGCCGGCACCAGCGGCTCCGCCAGGCAATCTCGCCGCCGTTCGCGACGCGGGGTTCGCCGTGGCGACCCTCGCGGGGAATCACATCTTCGATCAGGGGCAGAACGGCGTTGAAGACACCGTCGACACACTGCGTGCCGAGGGCCTCGCGACGACGGGGGCCGGGCTGAGCATCAGCACCGCACGTGAACCGGCGATTGTCGAGCACGCGGGCGTCCGCCTCGGCTTTCTCAGCTACAACGCCGTCGGCCCGCGAGAATCGTGGGCGACCACGTCGAAGGGCGGCGCGGCATACGTACGGATCCACGCCCACTACGACATCGAGATGGCGTCGCCCGGCAGCCCGCCGACCGAATACACCGCGCTTGACGCCGAAACCCTCAGCGCGATGTGCACCGACATTCGCGAGCTCAAAGAACGCGTCGATGTCGTGTCGGTGTCGCTGCACAAGGGCCTCGTCTTCGAGCGCGCCCGGCTCGCGCAGTACGAGCAGCCCCTCGCCTATGCGGCCATCGATGCCGGTGCCGATGTCATCATCGGGCACCACGCACACATCCTTCGCGGCGTCGAGACCTACAAGTCACGGCCGATCTTCCACGGCGTCAACCATTTCGTGACGGCCTACCCTGCGGCGGCAAACCCGCACTCGGCGGCGTCCGGAGCGCGCACGCGCCCGACGCGGTCGCCCATCCTCTCGCTCGTGACCCCAGACCACGAGGTCGAGAACTTCCCGTTCTCGCGCGACGCCCGCCAGACGATGATCGCGTTCATCGACGCTGACGAGCGCGGCGTCCTGCGCGCGGGATTCTTCCCGTGCTGGATCGACGAGCACGGTCACACAACACGCGCCCACGGCCGCCGCGGCGAACAGATCGTTCAGTACGTCAGAGACATCACCGCCGAGGCCGGGCTTGTCGCAGACATCCAATGGGATGGCATGCGCGCGGTCTTCTCCACCCGTTGAAAGGAAGTCAGAATGCTGAAACGCCAGAAAACGAGGGGCGCGGCCATCGCGGCGCTCGTCACCGCAGGGCTCGTGCTCAGTGGGTGCGCCGCAGACGACACGCCCGCGTCGAGCGACGCCCAACTCGACATCCAGTACTTCGGCTCGGTCGTGACGCTCGACCCAGCGCTCTCGGGGCAGGGGCCAAGCGCCAACATCATCGCCCTGGCCTACGATCCTCTCATCTACATGACACCCGACGGCGAGTACATCCCCGACTTAGCCACCGACTGGGGCTACACCGACGACGAAAACACCGAGTTTGAATTCACCCTCCGCGACGGGGTGACGTTCTCCAGCGGCGCCGAGCTTGACGCCGACGCCGCCGTCGCCTCAATGGAGTACTTCCTTGACTCCGGGGGCGGCACCGCCTCTCAGGTCGGTGACATCGACTCCATCGAGGCCGTCGACGAGGCGACGGTGCGCATCACCTACACCGAGCCGTTCCCCGATGCGGAGTGGACGCTGTCGCAGTACATCAAGTTCGGCAGCATCATCGGCCCCGATGGGCTCGCTGATCCTGAGGCGCTCTCGACAGAGATGGACGGGACGGGACAGTACGTCTACAACGCGGCGGAATCGGTGGCGAACGCAAGCTACGTCTTCGACCGAAACCCCGACTACTGGAATGCAGACGCGCAGATGTACGAGCGGGTCACGGTACGTGCGATCTCCGATGAGAACGCGGCCCTCTCGGCGATTCAGACCGGCCAGGTCGACTACACGCTTGGGGCGCCCTCCACACTGGATGCCGCCGAAGACGCGGGGCTGGAGGTGCTTCAGGTGCCGTTCTTCAATTGGGCGATCCACATCGCTGACCGCACCGGAGAACTCACTCCCGCTCTCGAGGATCCCCGCGTCAGGGAGGCGATCGCGATCTCGATAGACCGGCAGGCGATCGTCGACGCCGTCTCGCCCGACACCGCACAGCCGAGCAGCCAGCTGTTAAACGAGGGGGCCGTCGGGTTCGTTCCGGGACTCGAGTTCGACTACGACCCAGAGCGCGCTCAGCAACTGCTTGCGGATGCGGGATACCCCGACGGATTCTCGATGAGCATCCTCTCCACCAACTCCCTCGACCAGAACGCAATCCGTGCCCAGGCGATCGTGAGTTATCTCGAGGCCATCGGGATCGACGTCGACCTGACCGCGGATGCAACCGGTGTGTCCGGTTTCGTCGAGGAGTCCCAAACGGGAAAGTACAGTGCGACGATCTTCCCGATGAGTGGCACGACGATGGGTCTGCTGTACCCGACATTGCGCTCTGGACCCCGCAACCCGTCCGCCGTTCTCGACAGCGAGATGGAATCGCTCTTCTCCTCGTCCCGCGCCCTTGCCGCAGAGAAGAGCGTGCCCGTCTACGAGCAGATGAGCGAACTCGCCTTCGCGAACGCTTGGAACATCCCGATCTTCACGGCGAACGACATTCACTACATCGGGCCCGAATTGGCAGGCGTGAAGGTCACGAACCTCAACCCGATCCCAATCGCTGTCGCGCCAGACCCACAGTACGCGTGGCATCCATCTGCATAGGGCACCACGTCGAAATCTTGCGACTTCGACCTTGAGGAATATCATCTCCAATGATATTCTTCATCAGAAGTTACGATAGTACCCGCATGTGTTTAGCAAGGGAGCTGAGCCGATGGTCGCAGTACTCGCGAGGCGCGTCCTTATGGCGATTCCGATCCTGGTGATCGTCTCTGTCGTCATGTTCGTTCTCGCTTCGATCGTTCCTGGCGATCAGGCGCGGACGATCCTCGGAGAGAACGCCACCCCGCAAGCGGTGGCTGCGTTACGCGAACAGCTCGGGCTCAACCTGCCGCTCTCTCAGCAGTACCTCAATTGGGCGTGGGGCGCGCTTCGGGGCGATTTCGGTGCGTCGATCTACAGCGGCCAGTCCGTTCTCACGATCGTCGGGGCGCGATTCCCCGTGACCGGGTCGCTCATGCTGCTCGCGACGATCCTGATCGCCGTCCTCGGGGGCATCCTCGGCATGCTCAGTGCCCTTCGCGGCGGATGGATCGGGCGCGTGCTCGACGCCGCATCGCTCGTCGGGCTCGCCGTTCCGAGCTTCGCCATCGCGATTCTTCTTGTCTCGGTGTTCGCCGTCTCGGTGAGAATCTTTCCGGCCACCGGATACGTTCCGTTCTCGGATAACCCTGCGGGCTGGCTGTGGGCGCTGATACTGCCGGTGATTGCACTGAGCCTCGGCGGCGTCACGCTCGTGGCGAAGCAGATGCGAGATTCGGTTCTCGACGCGCTCAGTCGCGACTACGTGCGAATGATGCGCGCCAACGGCATCCCTGAGCGATCGATCATCTTCCGCCACGTTCTGAAGAACGCCTCGATTCCGTCGATCACGATCGTGGGCGTCGGCGCTGTCGCGTCGCTGACATCGACGGTGTTCGTCGAGAACGTCTTCGTGCTGCCGGGGCTCGGCACACTCGCGACGCAGTCGACGCTTAACCACGATCTGCCCGTTCTGCTCGGCCTCGGCGTCTTCTTCACGATGATGGTCATTCTGATCAACCTGGTCGTCGACGTGATGTACGGCGTACTCAACCCGAAGGTGAGGATTTCATGACGTCTCGTCGACAGGGGTCGCCCCGCGTATTCACCGGAACGGGGCGCAATCTCTTCGCGGCCACGATCCGGAAGCCGCTTGGCGCCGCCTCCTTGCTGTACCTGGCGCTCGTCGTTGTCGCGACGGCGGCTGCACCGTGGATTGCGCCGTACGATCCACTCGAACAGCGGCTCGAGAGCGCGCGCCTTGGGCCGTCGGCGGAGTTCCTGCTGGGAACGGATGCCCTCGGGCGAGACATCCTCAGCCGTCTGCTGTACGGCGGGCAAGAGACCTTGATCGGCGTCGCGCAGGCGCTCATCGTCGCGCTGGCTCTCGCAATCCCGCTCGGAATCGCGGCAGGATACCTGGGCGGCTGGGTTGACCGTCTGGTCATGCGAATCGTCGACGTCACTATGGCGATCCCCGGCATCATCGTGACCCTCGCGGTCCTCGCCATCTTCAGCAACAGCATGACGGCCGCGATGGTGACATTCGGTGCTCTCGTCAGCGGCGTCGTGATCCGCGTGATCCGAAGTTCTGTGCTCGGCGTGCGCGAAGAGCTCTACATGGATGCCGCTCGCACGATCGGCCTCACCGATCGCCAGATCCTTGTGCGGCACGTCTTGCCCCGCACCCTCGGCGTCATCATCGTGCAGACAGCGCTGCTCGCCGCAATCGCCCTCGGCGTGCAGACCGGCCTCGCCTTTCTCGGCTTTGGTCCGCCGCCCCCCGCACCGACGTGGGGCGGAATGGTCGGCGAAGCGTCATCGATGCTCCAGCTGAACCTGTGGATGATCTTTCCGACGGCTGGAGTGATCACGATCACGACCCTCGCCTTCGGTCTTCTCGGCGACGCCGTGCGTGACGCGAACGCTGAGCGATTCGCGGGCGCACACGCCAGCAGCAGCACCAGACGAACCAGTGAGCTGGCGAGCGCGCCCGTCGGCAAACGAGACAAGACTGCCCTGCTCTCGGTGCGTGCCCTCACTGTCGCCTTCGGCACAGGGTCGACCGAGACGATCGTGCTCGACGGCGTTGACTTCGATGTTCGGCCAGGCGAGACGGTTGGGCTCGTCGGCGAATCAGGCTCGGGTAAGACGGTCACCGCCCTTGCTGTGCTGGGGCTGCTCGCATCGGGCGGGCGAATCGTCTCGGGGTCGATCTGGTTCGACGGCGAAGACATCTCGGGGTATTCCCGGGCCCAGTACCGGCGGCTGCGCGGCAAGGAGATCGCCTTGATCTCGCAAGAGCCGATGGTCGCCCTTGATCCCGCCTTCCGGGTCGGCTACCAGGTGACCGAGGCAGTGAGATCTCACGAACGCTGCAGCCAGCGGGCCGCGAGGGCGCGAGCCATCGAGCTTCTCGACGCGGTGCGCCTTCCGGATCCGCGCGCGGTTGCCTCGCTCTATCCGCATCAGCTCTCCGGAGGCATGGCCCAGCGCGTCGCCATCGCGATCGCCCTGGCCGGACGGCCTCGACTCCTCGTCGCGGACGAGCCGACGACCGCGCTTGATGTGACGGTGCAGGCCGAGATTCTCGACCTGCTGCGGCAGCTGCAGCGTGACGCGGAGATGTCGATCATGTTCGTCACCCACGATTGGGGCGTCGTCGCCGACATCTGCGACCGCGCTGTCGTCATGTATGCCGGGCAGGTCGTTGAACGGGCGACGGTGCGCGAGCTGTTCGCGGACCCCCTTCATCCGTACACGAAGGGCCTGCGCTCTGCGAGCCCGCATCACGCGCGCCGCGGAGAGCCGATGCCGGCCATCGGCGGCATGGTTCCCCCGCCGACAGAGTGGCCCCGTGGGTGCCACTTCGCGCCGCGCTGCCCGATCGCGACCGCCGCGTGCAGTGAAGAGCGCGTCGACGAGCGCCTGTTCGAAGACGGGCGAACCGGCCGCTGCATCCGCATCTCGCCCACGCGAGAGCACGACCGACACGAAGCGGTGATGACACGATGACGACGCCACTCCTCGAGGTAGAGAACCTCTCGGTCGAGTACCGCCGCGGCCGGCAGCGCAACATGGCGGTGAAGGACGTCTCCTTCACCATCGGCGAGGGAGAGACGGTCGGCCTTGTCGGAGAATCAGGGTCGGGAAAGTCGACGATCGGAAAGGCGATCCTCGGTCTCGTGCCCGCTCACCGCGGCACGATCGAGTTCGCGGGGCGGGACATCACGAATCTCTCGCGGTCTGCACGCAACACGCTCACCAAGAATGTGCAGGTCGTCTACCAGGATCCGTATAGCTCGCTCGATCCGACCAAGCCGATCGGCTACACGCTCGCGGAGCCGATTCAGGTGCATGACCCCGCCCCGCGCGGCGTAGTGACCGAGCGCGTGGTCGCCATGCTGCGCCGCGTCGGCCTCGGCGAAGACGCGGCGAGGCGATACCCGGCGCAGTTCTCCGGTGGTCAGAGGCAGCGCATCGCCGTTGCCCGTGCCTTGATTCTCTCGCCCAAGCTTGTTGTGTGCGATGAGCCCGTGAGCGCGCTTGACCTCTCGATTCAGGCGGAGGTCATCAACCTCATAGCGAGCCTGCAGAAGGAGACCGGAGCGAGCTTTCTCTTCATCTCCCACGACCTCTCTGTCGTGCATCACATTTCCGATCGCCTCGTCGTGCTGAAGAACGGCGCGGTTGTCGAGCAGGGTGAGGCGACGGAGGTCTACAGGGCACCGCAAGACGACTACACACGGCGGCTGATCGCCGCGGCGCCGGTGCCCGACCCAGATGAGCAGGCGCGCCGCAACGACGAGCGCCTTGGCACACCGTCCGACGAGCGATCAGCTGCGGTGCCGACGGCACCATAGTTCGGCGCACGCGCGGAGCATCCACACGCACAACAGAAAGGCAGACCTGTGCCCAGACAACCAATCGCAGACGCGGAGCTCTGGTACGACGAGTACGGCGACGATGACGCGCCCGAGGTCATCATCTCGTCGGCAATGGGATTCGCGGGTGAGGGGTACCCCGAACGACTCGCGGATGGCCCGGCGAATTACAAGGTGTACACCGTGCAGGCGCGCGGATTCGGACGCTCAACGCGGCCGCAGGAGCCGCCGAGGCAGGGATGGCTCGGGCAATGGGCAGACGACGTCATCGCCTTCGCCGACGCGCGAGGCATCGACAGGTTCATCTACACCGGAGCATCGCACGGCGCGGGCATCGGCTGGTACATCGCCATGAGGAGGCCCGAGCGCTTGAAGGCGTTCGTCTCGGTGGTCGGCGCCCCACACGATCGGTACGGCGTGACTGACTCGTCCGAGGGAAGACGAAAGGTCATCGAGGCACGGCTGAACGGCGACACCGGTGCGGTTCGCAGCCAGCTCGAAACACTGGGCGGCTGGCTTCATGACGACGAGACCAAGCGCCGCGCGCAGCGAGACGCTCTTCTCGACGGCGCGGTCGCGGCCACGATGACGCGTGACGACGACGAGTCACAGATCAATCAGGGCATGCCCTTTCCCGAGGCGACGACGAACGACGAGGTCGCCGACGTGCTGCGAGACGTGCGTGTGCCCACCCTCATGCTCGCGGGAATGCGCGACGGCATCGTCTCGCCGCAGGCGTCGCTGCGGGCGGCGATGAGCGTGCGCGATGCGAAGGCGGTCTTCTTCGAGAGCGAGGGACACTTCATGACCCAGGAGATTCCCGAACGGCTGATCCGAGAGGTCACGTTGTTCATCAATGAGATAAACGGGACGGCGGAGCCGCTCCCACGTCCCAGCAGGGACCGAACGAAGGTGGATACGATATGAAACGCGATCGACTGACTCGACGAGGAGCGGTCTCACGCACAATGGCAGGCATTGCCGCGGCGACCGCGCTGGTGACGGCCCTCGCCGGATGCACCCCCGCTGCGAGCGGTGACGGCTCGAACGCCAGCGCCGCGACCGAGCGCGGCGACGAGCTCACGCTGCAGTTCCGAGGCAGCCCCATGAGCCTCGACCCTGCCCTTCAAGGCACGGCCAGCGGCTCGATCTTCACGGTGCTGGCGTATGCTCCCCTCATCTATCAAGCTCCGGACGGCAGTCTGCAGCCCTCGCTCGCGACATCGTGGGAGTTCACGAGCGACGAGATGACAGCGTTCGAGATCTCGCTGCGCGAGGGCGTTCAGTTCACGGACGGCAAGGCGCTCGACGCCGAGGCGGTCAAGGCCTCGATGGAGTACTTCCTCGAAAAAAGCGGGCCCAACTTGTCAAGCGTCGGACCGATCGACTCAGTGGAGGCGGTCGACGACACGACGGTCGTGATCCACTACTCGAAACCGTTCTCCAGTGCGCCGATGTCGCTGACGCAGACGGCAATGATGGGAAACATCATCGGGCCCGACGCTCTCGCGGACCCGGAGAGCCTGCTCACCACGATGGACGGTGCGGGCCAGTACACGTATAACGCAGAGGAATCTGTTCCGGGCTCGGAGTACGTGTACGAGCGCAATCCGGATTTCTGGAACCCGGACGCTCAGATGTGGGAGCGAGTGACCGTGCAGATCATGGCTGACCCGAACGCGGTGCTGAGCGCCGCGAGCACAGGACAGATCGACTTCGGTCTGGGATCGGCACTCTTCGCGGACGCGGCCGCCGATGCCGGATTGGACGTGGCTGCCGTGCCCTTCTACAACTGGGAGCTGCGACTTGCCGACACCGAGGGCGAGATCAACCCCGCTCTCGGAGACCCGCGCGTGCGAGAGGCAATCGGCCTCGCCATTGATCGCTCCGCGATCGTCGATGCGCTGGGCGGCGGCTACATGGCCGTCAGCGACCAGATGGTCGTCGAGGGCAATGAGGGATACAGCTCGGACATCGGGTGGGATTACGATCTCGATCGAGCTCGCGAGCTCCTCGCCGATGCCGGCTACGAGGACGGGTTCTCGATGACGGTGCTCGACAGCGGACTGCAAGATGCCGATTCGCAGATCGCGCAGGCCATCGCGAGCAACCTCAAGAAGGTGAACATCGATGTCACGCTCGAGGTCGACACCGTGAGCATTCCGTCATTCATCGAGAAGGCTGAGACGAAGAAGTACGAGGCGACGATCTGGGCGTCAAACGGCGACGTCGGCAACACGTATCGCGGATTCCGTTCGACGGGCACCATGACGAACCCCTTCGGGTTCGTCGACGACGAGATGGAGTCGATGTATGCCGAGAGCCTTGCCGCAATCGGCGATGACCGCGAGGCCATCTACCAGAAGATGAGCGAGCGCTGGCAGGAGCTGGCGTACAGCATCCCTGTGCTGACTCAGCACTACGTCAACTATGTTGGACAAGATGTCACGAACGTGAAGGCATCGCCAGCCAATCCGGTGATGCTGCCGGTCGGGCCGCAGCCCGAGTACAACTGGCAGCCGACACGCTGACGATCTAAACGAAGCGGCGGGGAACGGCGATTGCCGTTCCCCGCCGCTGTGCGATCGGCGCTGCACGTTGCGCAGCTCGGTCCGTCAGCGCCGAGCGGCACCGGGCGCGACAAGAACCTCGTCGCCGTCGACAGTGAACTCGGTGTCGAGCCCCGCTTCTCGGCTGATGTCTCGCATGTAGCGGACCACCTGCTCGAATCGCGGGTCGCCGGACGTCAGCGGTTCCGGCACCGCCATGCGATCGATCATCACTGGGCGAAAGCGAACGCGCGAAACACCGTCTGCACGGATGTCGCAGTGAAGCATCATCGACTTGCGCGAATCGGGCGGAAAGTTGAACATGCCCCCGATATCCGGCTCCCATCCCGGGTGCAGGCTCAGTAGGTGGCGAAACGACGGGCGTGACGCGTGTTCGGCGTCCATCGGCAGCTCGATGGCGAAGTTGCCAAGGCTGTGGACGATGGGCTTGCCGCGATGAAACTCGATCCCCTTCAGAATGTGCGCGTGGTGACCGATCACCATGTCTGCGCCCGCATCGATCGCCGCGCGGCCGAGAATGCGCTGGTAATCCGCAAGTTCCGCGCGCGTGAAGTGAATTCCCCAGTGGCACGAGACGAGCACCACGTCGGCGAGCTCGCGTGCGGCTGCGACATCGGCGGCCATCGCGGCTGCATCGCCGGGGTGAGGCACTGTGTACATGCGTTGCGCTGTTCCCGGCTGATCAGGCTCGATCGGCTCATGAACGGTGAAGGCCCGCAGCGGCGCGATTCCCGCCCGCTCGCTCGTCGCCCAATAGCTGTCAGGAAGGATGCTGCAATACGCGAGGAACGCCACGCGAACGCCGTTTCTCTCCACGATTCGGGGCCGGCGCGCTTCGGCGATGTTTTGCCCCGTTCCCAGGGGGATCAGGCCCGCCGCTTCGATGGCGTCGACGGTATCGAGAAACCCCTCGGTTCCCCAGTCAAGAGAGTGGTTGGACGCCCACGACACGACGTCGAACCCGGCACGCGCAAAGGCGCCCGCCGCGTCTGGGTGAGTGCGCGACGTGTGCTTCGTCTGCGGCACGCGCGCGCCGCGCTCGGTGAGCGTCATCTCCAGCTGCATGAACGCGAGGTCTGCCGATTGAATGAGCGCTGACGTCTTGTCGAAGAGCGCGTCGACGTCGCGACGCTCGGGCCCGACGTCGCCGACGGCGCAAAAGCGCACGACACCGGCTTCGGTCGCGCTCACTTCGACCACGTGTATTCGCCTTCCACGTCGATGGGGCTGTAGAGCGCGTTCTCGTCTGTGACGTTGAACCCCGAGATGTCGGGGCTCGCGTAGTAGATGTTGGATTGCACGTACAGTGGGGCGAACCAAGCCTCCTCGACGACGAGCGCGGAAAGGTCACGGTAGATTGCGGCCTGAGCTTCGGGATCGATTTCTTCCGTCGCCTCCTGCCACAGTCGCGAGATCTCGTCGTCTGACGACTGGAAGGGGTTCGCGGAGCCCCCGACATCGGGAATGATCAACGGTTCGAATTCAGAGGCGACGGTGCGCATGCGCTGCATCGCCGCCGGGTATTCCTTGCTCGCCACCTTCTCATCGAACGCGGCGGTGCTCACGGCGACCGTCTCCAGGTGCACGGTGATCCCGATCTCCGAGAGATCGCCGGCAACGGCCTCGGCCGACTTACACGTGCCGACCGTCTTGGCGCAGATGAGCGTCATTTCGAACCCGTCTCCGTAACCGGCCTCCTCGAGCAGATCCCGAGCGGCATCGACGTCATAGTCGTAAAAGCCGACAAGCGACGGGTCGTATCCCGGCTGCCCCTCAGCAAGAATCTGTTCTGTCGGCACGCCGAACCCGCCGGGGAGCATTGATTCCGTGATCGCCTCGCGGTCCAGTGCCATGTTGATGGCTTGGCGCACCTTCACATTGCCGAGCGCGGGCACGACTTCGCCATCGCGGTCGATCAGGCCCACTCCCTGCACGGAGCCGCCGACCTGATAGACGTCGAACCCCGAGCTTGTCGCTGCGTCGGCGGTGAGGGCACTCCCCTGCGCGACGTCGATCTGCCCTGTCTGCAGCGCAGCCAGCACCGTGCTCGATTCGTTCATCACCTGCACGGTCAGGCTCTCGGCCTTGACAGCATCCGGATTATAATAGTCGGGGTTCTTCTCGTAGACGTACGTTGTGTCGATGACGCTCTTCTCGGCGGAGTACACGTATGGACCGGAACCTGCCGTCGCGTTCTCGAGCGAGTCGGGATCGTCGATGGCGTCTGGGTCGATGATGAAGCCGGCACCGCCCGAGGCTGTGAGAACAAAGGGCAGGTTCGCGACGGGTTCCGAGAGGTGGATCGACAGCGAGTAGTCCCCCGTGACCTCGATGTTCTCGAACGCGGCAAAGCGCGAGCTCAGGTAGAAGTTGCCGTCCCTGACGTATTCAAGTGACTTCTTCACCGCCTCCGCGTCGACGGACGTGTCGTCTGTGAAGGCGGCGTCATCGCGCAGAGTGATGTCGAAGCGCAGATTATCGCCCTCCGGGTAACCCCAGTCTGTCGCAAGGTCACCAACGATCTCGCCCGTGACGCGTTGGGAGAGAATCGTGCTGTACGCGGGCACTGCGTATGCGTAGGCGGAAGTTGTGCCCCCGGTCGCCGCGGGGTTCAAACCCGACAGCGGCGGCCCCGCGAACTGAAAGGTGATGCCGGCCGTGCCGGGCGCAGCCGCATCGCTGTCGCTGCCGCATCCACTCAGACCAATGGCTGTCGCCACGGCGATGATGAGCGCGAGTCCGCGCGTGACCTTTGTGCTTTCACGCCGCATAGCGATCCCCTTCGATGGCAGGTGCGTTGTGACATTCGAACGATTAATAACAGCATTAGAGACGATCGATGTGCTGACCGACACATTACGGCGATGCGCCGCATAATGTCAAGCGCAATGATACTTACTCGGGAGCTCGCCACAGTGTCGTCCAGGGGTCGGTACGTGCCGTAACGGGTGTGTCGTCCCAGAGGCCCACCCGTTCGGACCACGGCGCACGCACCGTTGCGAGGCTCCGGTCGTCGATGACGAGTTGGTCAGGACACGACGGCGTGTACTCACCCCACGTGGCGGATGCGGCCAGCTCGCCGTAAGCGAAGCCGACGAGCTCAGCGCTGAGCGCCGTCGCGACCGTACGCGCGGGCGTTGACCCGGTTGTGTTGTTGAAGAAGAGGGGCATCTCGATGCCGTGGAATGCGCGATGCGGTTTGTCTTGATTGGCGGCGCATACGTACACCCAAGATGGCCGCCCGTCGCCCCGGTGCTTCGCGTCGGCGAGGCGGAGAGAGCGCACGCGAAACTGATCGCTCGTGACAGCAAAGAAGAGGTCGACGTTGCCGAGGTCGGGAGCGAACGTGCGATAGGCCGTGACGATGCGCTCGGCGTCGGCTGGATCATCGAATCCCGGCTGCAGCCGTCTGATGAGGTCGTCGTCGCTGATCTCAGCTCCCGACAGGTACGCGGGCTGGGCGAATGCCGCGACCCGCGATTCGTCGAGCGCCGTGCCGATCATCAGGTCAATGTCGCTGCCCGCACCGGCTGCGAACGAGGTGTAGGGATCCTCGGGCATCGCGCTTGTGGCGAATGTCGGCGCGAACCGCATTCCGTCTGGTCCCGGATGACCGCGCACGCCCAGGTCCCACTGCGCAGCCAGCAGCTGCTCCACCGAAACGTCGCGGAGGCGCTCCGGTTGAGCAGTCGGAATGCCCAGAAGCGTGAGGGCTCGCTGCGCGGTGTCGTGCGCGGTGGCATTGTGCTTGAAGCCGAACGGCGGGCCGCCGTGAATCGCTGCCCGCCGAAAGAGCCCCCGCGCGGAGGGAATCGCGCACAGGGCGGCGACCTTGCCTCCCCCGCCGGAGTGACCGTGAATCGTCACGGCGTCTGGGTCGCCGCCAAACGACGAGATATTGTCGCGAATCCACGTCAGCGCCGCGACGAGGTCGAGCACGCCGACATTTGCCGACCCGACGAACTCGTCACTGCTGACGCCCTCGAGGTTGAGAAAGCCAAGAAGCCCGAGCCGGTGGGTGACGCTCACGATCACGACATCACCCGTGCGTGCGAGTGCTATGCCGTCGCTGTGTGCATCGTGGGCGGCACCCGCGGCGAAGCCGCCGCCGTGAAACCAGACGATGACGGGGCGTCGGCCCTCGAGAGAAGACGTCCACACGTTTACCGTGAGACAGTCTTCCGACATCGCGTCGCCTCGCTGCCAGGCGTCGGCGAGCGGGACGTGCTGGGGGGCGACGGCGGCGAAGTCTGAAGCATCCTGAATTCCCAGCCAGGGGGTGCGCGGCCTGGCGGGGCGAAAGCGGTTCTCTCCGCCCGTGGGGTCTGCGTACGGCACACCGGCGAATCGCAGCACACCGCGCGAGACGTGCCGACCGCGAACTCGTCCGGCGGTCGTCTCGACGACAGGGTCGGTCATGATGCTCCTTCCGGAGATCGGAGTTGCGCCGTGCTCGTGCAATCCTCCCACTCGATCGATAGTTATCATGATTGATAACTATCGATACAATAGACGGTATCTATTGTGGGTGCGAGAGGAAAAAGTATGGACGGTCTCTCGAGGGCCCTTGTCGATGTCACCGCTCGGCTGCGAATCGACGACCTGCCTGAGGCGGCGATCCGTGCCGCGGAACAGTCGCTTCTCGATGCGATCGGCGTCTCGTTTGCCGCGGCGGGGAAGGATGCCGGCTCCGCCGCCTTCGCGCAGATCGCCCTCGCGGAGGGAGGACGGGCCGACGCGACAGTGTTCGGGTCGCAGCAGCGCGTGCCGGCCGCCGCGGCAGCGTTCGCGAATGGCGCGATGGCGCACGCCCTCGACTACGAGGACTCGATTGACGGTCTGCCTGTTCATCCGCACGCGCAGACCGTGCCCGCTGTGCTCGCACTCGCCGAACGAGAGAACGTGTCGGGCGATCGCCTGATCACGGCAATCGCGATCGGCTGTGACGTGACGGCCCGCATGGCGGCGGCCGCCGGCGACGAGATGGGGCGACGCGGCTGGTACCCGCCCCCGATACTCGGGGCTCTCGGCGCAGCCGTCGCGTCGGCGCATCTGGTCGGCCTCGATTCGGCGCAGACGCTCGATGCCCTCTCACTCGTGATCTCGCAGGCCACGGCGAGCGGCGAGGTGAAGTTCAGCCCGCACTCGGACGTGCGCGGTGTTCGCGACGCGTTCGCCGCGCAGGCCGCGGTGCGCTCAACCGATCTTGCTGCGCTTGGCATCACCGGCTTCGAGAGGCCGCTGGAAGGTCGGTACGGGTTCTTTTCGACGTACGCGGGCGGCGCGTACGACCCCGCTCCGATTCTCGACGGTCTGGGCACGCGGTTCTGGGGAACACAGGTCAGCTACAAGCCGTGGCCGAGTTGCCGCGGCACGCACTCATTCGTTGAGGGTGCACTGCGACTGCGCGGCGGCATTCGCATCGACGCGATTGAGCGGGTCGAACTGTGGGGGGCGCCGGTGAATGCGATGCTTGCCGAGCCGCTGGAGTCGAAACGGCGCCCGACGCGAGCCATCAACGCCAAGTTCAGTCTGCCGTTCACCGTGGCCAGCGCGCTCGTGCACGGCGAGCTCTCACTCGCCTCCTTCACCGAGCCCGCGATGCGCGATGAGCGTGTGCTGACGCTCGCCGATCGCATCGATTTCGTCGCCGACCCGTCAAAAGACAACCCGGAGTCGATGACGCACGGCGAGATCGTCATCGTCCTCACGGATGGACGGCGGCTCCACGAGGACGTTCCGACGCCGCTTGGCAACCCGGCTTCGCCACTGGGAACGGAACGACTTCGAAACAAGTTCGTCGATTGCGCGGCGCAGGCCCCTCAGGGCATGAGCCGCGGTGATGCGGAGCGGATGGCGAATCGGATCCTCACGTTGCGCAGCTCCACTGGGCTGAGGATCGACCTGGGCGAGATCGTCAGTGCGCGATGCGGCGCGGCCTCACGAGCGGCGTACGCGCAGGCGTGACGCCAGCTCGGCATCGTGCGGACTGATGAGTTCTCGCATGCGCTGCAGGGCGATCGGGCCGAGCCCCTCCCACAGCTCGATGAAAAGCTCCCTGACCGCGTCCTGGGGCCAGTCGTCAGGCAGCAGCTCGCGAGGCAGGTCGGGATCAGTGCGCGCGATGTTTCGCCACGAGGCCAGCACATTGGCGCGTAGAACGAGCGCGATATGCGCGTCGACCTTGTTGTCTCGAACGAGCGGGAGCCACGGGTCGAACGTCTTGCGGTAGTGGTCGTAGAGGGTGCGCACGTCGGCAAGAGGGAACGCTGCGACGGGGTCGAGGCCACCACGTTCGGGCGAGTCGAATGTGGCGCGCATTGCTGCCAGATTGACGCCGAGCTCCTCGCCGATAGCGATGGCACGGGAAGCGTGGTCTGCGGGCTGCACCCACACGGCATCGGTGAGGGGAGCGAAAAGGAGGCGTTCGAGCTCGCGGCGCAGCTTCGGGCGCAACCCGCGCACCTCCTCGGGAATCGAGAACGTCACGACAGTCCAGAGCCCGTCCCAGGCCGGACGTTTCGCGCCAAAATTGACGTACGTGCGCAATCGCTGCTCGCGCTCGTCGAGGCCAGACGAGCCGAACGTGTACGAGGTCTGGCGCCCGTTTCGCACTTGCTCGAGCCTGCCGGTGCGCGCCACTCGACTCAGCGCGATTCGCGCGCCCGCAGATGTGATCCCGAAGTCGCCGAGCACGTCGACGACAGCGGCAGACGGGACGGGGCCCGCGTGCGCGAAGTCGAAATCCGCCAGCAGCGTGACGAGCATGTTCTGAGAGCTCACGGTCTCCGGCACCGAAATCGCGAGCTGGGCCAGTTCCTCTGTCGTCGTCATCGTCGTGTCCATTCCTCACTTTGTCCAGGTGGCGCGCGACAGATAGTCCACGGCGTCATCTGTTAGGTAGTATCCCTCAGCGACGAGCTCGTCGAGGCAGGCGCCCACCCTGCTCCGGTATGCGCTCTCGGAGCCGTAGAGACTCAGAAGCCGCGCCTCGTCGAATACCAGCTCAGATCCACACGACCACTCGGCACCGGCACCGGCGATTGCCGAAACCTGCACGACGGGGACGTCAAGGTACGGGCTGCGGAGCCCGCCGAGCGCGTGCCCGTGTTCGTCTCGCAAAATGCGCCCACACTGATCGGTGTCGATGACGCACCCGTGAGGGGGTTCCGTGCCGTCACGGACCCAGCGAAGGAGCGCATTCCACGCGAAGTGCACGGCGTGTGCGTTCGGAAAACGGCTCCAGCGGCGCCCACTGGGAAGGGCTGTCTGCGAGCGTGGCGGCGGGTCGTCCCTGCTGTCGGTGTGCCCCATACCTGCGACTTCGTACAGCCGGTAGCGCGGCGAGTCGGCACGACGATGGGAGAAGCCACGCACTTGCCCCGGAAGCAGGTATCGGGCGCGGAGCTCCTCGAGCTCGGACTCCCCCAGCAGCTCGACCACAGGGACATCGAGATCGGTCAGCGCCTCGCCTCCCGAGGCCATCGGGAGGTAGCCGTCGAAGATCGGATGCTCTCGGCTGACGTGTCGGTGGTGATCGGTGGCAAACGCGCGCGTCACTCCCCCGGACTGCGACAGACCGCCGAGAAACACGTGCGTCACACCGGTGAGAGGCGTTGCACCTTCTCGCAGCGCGTCGGCGAAATGAGCGATGATCTCTGCGGACTGCACATTGGAGCGGTGCCATCGCGCCTGAAAGGCATCCGATTCGAGTCGAACGCTCTCGAACGTGCGCCCTGCCGCAGCATCCGCTCCGATGCTCGCCTCGGCCGGGCCTGCGTCATCTGCGACGTCGGCGAGCGTGACGTCTGCGTACCTGACGGGATCGAAGCTCTTCAGGCGCTGCGGAGACGTCGACTGCGAAGCGATCTCAGCCCAAGCGTGCCCGCCGGCGACAAGGACGCGCCTGATTGCGCGCCACACCGAGCGAACCCCTGCCCAGTGCATCGGCTCGACGAGCACGACGCCGCTGAAGCATGCGCGGTCTGCCGGATGGCGCAGCAACGCGCGGGTTGTGTAGGCCTCGCCCGCCGCCACGCCCGAGAGAAGCACCTCCGTCTGCGCGTAACCCGCCGAGGGGAGCTCAGAGACGCCGAGGTCGTCGTGCCCGAACGGCACCGATTGCGCGCTCGACGGAAGGGAGGTGACGACGGTGCGTTGTGCGGCCATACCCGAGATGCCCCTTCGGCGCGATCGAATACATGAGACAGACTCTCTGTCGATCGTACCGCCTGGGGATATCTAATGCGGGCGCTGTCACTCCACGCGCACGACGTCGCGATCCCAGCTGAAGCGCGTGTCGAGCCCCGCTGTCCGCGTGATCCCGCTGATGTACTCGGCGACGCGGTCGCCATCCGAACCGTGATCGAGTGGCACGGGGCGCGCATAGTCGTCGATCCAGCACGGGATGAACCCAAAAGAAGGTTTGCCCGCCTCATCGATGTCGAGAACCGCGATGGCAGTATTGCGACTTTCAGGGTGGAACGGGTAGCCGCGCACATTCGGGTCGGGCGAGAAGCCGTACAGCTCTTCGCGCCGTTTCGCCCACGCCTTCAATTCTTCGGAGTCGCTCTCGGGGTCGGGGGTCAGCGCCGTGGTGACGGTGACGAAGTTGCCGAGACCGTGAAAGATTGCGCGACCTTTGTACATCTCGATTCCGCGCATGATGTGCGAGTGGTGCGCAACCACGAGGTCCGCGCCCGCGTCGATCGCGGCGTGAGCGACGTCGTACTCGTAATCCTCGATCCGTGCGGGCGTGTGCCCGTAGCCCTTGTGAAGCGCGATGACGACGACATCAACCGTGTCTCGCGCTGCCGAAACCGCGGCCGTCATCTGGTCGAGCGACTTTCGATCACAGAACGTGTACACCTGCGGGGGGTTGCCTGGGTTCAGGTCATCGAGATCGTAATGGGTGAGCACCTTGACGTATGCAGATCCAGCCTTTTTGCTCGTCGCCCACGATTCGCGCGGCCCCACGCAGTTGAAACTCAGAACGCCGACCGACCGATCGTGCGTGCCGGTGATGGCTGGCTTCATCGCATCCGTGATTGTCGCGCCGGTGCCTGTGGTTTGGATGCCGAATCTCCCGGCGTTGCGAAGGGTATCGATCACACCACGCGTTCCGAGGTCGTACGAGTGATTTCCGGCGACCGTGCCGACGGTGAATCCGGCACGTGCCATCGCTCCGAGGGCATCAGGATCTGCCGGGGGTGAGGGGACCGTGATACCGACGACATCCGTCTCTGTCGTGTGCGGAACCTCGATCTGTCCGATCGCGACGTCCGACGACCGGAACACCGGGGCGCTGGGGACGAAACGTTCGTCGTGATCGTCGAGTTGCAGGACGATGTCCCCGACGGCCGTGATTCGCATCGTGATGACCCTCCTTCGATATCAGTCAGATTGATATTATCCGGATCGTACGTCACGGTCAATGCTCCGCGGGCTCAGCGGGGAGTCAGTGCGTCTTTCTGTCGTCCTCGCGCCCAGCCGACCTCAGTCGCGCGGCTGCGAGTCGAGAGGGGATGTGACGCGGACGCACGCTCGACGTGCGACGAGAAATCGCCTCGGCCTCAGCCTCGTCATCGTCGAAGTATCCGCCCGCGAGCACTTCTGCCGCACCCTGGAGAATGTCCCGGAGTGTGCCATCTGGCTTGCCGCCCATGGCCTCGATGAGGTGATCCTCGTGCGCGCGCAGCGCCGCTGTGCAGCGCTCGAGCGCTGCCCAGCCCTCTTCCGTCAGCTGCACCAGTCGAATCCGCCGGTTATGCGGGTGGTCTCCTCGCATGACGAGCCCTTGCTCGATGAGCTCGTTCGAGACGGTGTGTGCCGCCTGCGCGCTGACGAACGTGCGGCGCGCCAGACTCGCGTTCGACAGGGGAAGACCCTCGCCGAGCACCTGGATCACAACGAACTGCGACAGCGTGATGCCCTCCGCGAGAGCGACGTTCTCCGTGAAGCGCGTGAACGCGCGGGCGAGCCGATAGGAGCTGTAGCCAAGGCGGGCAATCGCCGGTTCCCCGCGCGGATCTCGAGTGATGTCATCCACAATGAGACTCTATCGCCGGTTGCGCGGGCTGACGAGAGTGACGCGCCTTCACATTTGACCGAGCTCGATCCGTTCGTCATGATCAATGTCATGGGCGACACCGGAGTTGACGCGGAGATGCGCCCGCCTGGGGTCGTCACGGGTCTCTATTGGGCGGTGCGCGAGAGCTTCGTCGGGTACGTCGCGGGGAGCCCCGATGGCCAGGTGTTCGGCGACGGTGGCGTCGAGACCGACGGCGAGGGAACCTTTCGCTTCCCACTCGCGTCCGAGACGCACGCCAAGGGTCGCTTGCACCTCCGCTTCGAGGGGATCGTTCGCTTCATCGCGCACGGCGGAATGCTCGATGTCATGCTCGGCTCGCCCGAGATCACGCTCGGCGACGAGGTGGGCTCGCTCGTCGTCACGCACGGCAGCTCCGAGCTCCGGATTCTCGACGTCACTCCGGCCGAGCCTGTCGAGCTCGAGGGCGGCTGGCGCGTTTTCCCACCCCTGATGACCACGCTCACCGCCGCGGGATCCTCGCTGTTCGGCGACGTGTATGAGGCGGGGGAACCGTTCGCGCCGATCCAGATCGCGCTTCCCGCACGGAGTGCCGCCTCGTGACCATCGGAAGGCCCGCAAACGCGGACGTCGATTTTTCAGATCCCCACCAGCCTCACTATCGAGGGCGCCGTCCGCACTCGAGTCGCGGAACGCGGCACCTGCTCATCACCCTGCTCGGTGACTATTGGTTCGCGAGAGACGAGCTCCTTCCGTCGGCGGCGCTCGTCGATCTTCTCGCCGAGTTCGGGTCTCAAGAGAACGCGACGCGACAGGCGATGCGCCGTCTCACCCAACACGGGGCCCTCACACAGCGGCGGGAGGGCCGCACGACCTCGTACGGAATCCCTGCCGACATCGTCGCGAGCCAACGGCTGCGACCTGCGCGCGCCCTGACCTTCGGGGCCGATTTCGCCGATTGGGACCAGCACTGGACCGTAGTGTCATACTCGATTCCCGAGACCGAGCGCGACGTACGCCGCCTGCTCCGCAACGGATTGCGGACCATGGCGTTCGGAGATCTGCAGGACGGAATGTGGATCACGCCGCACGACCGTCGCGAAGAGGCAGTGGAGCTGCTTGACGATCTCGGCGTCGAGGCTGGCCATGTCATGCGCGCAACCTGGTCGCTGCGCGACGGGGATCGGGCGGCGATCGCTGACGCGTTCGATCTCACGGCGCTCGGCGAGGCGTACGAGGCCTTCGTCACTGAATACGGTGCGCTTCTCGCGCAGGCGAGCGAACCGGTGCCTCCCGCGGAGGCGCTTCGCTTGCGCACGAAGCTGACGAACGACTGGCTTGCCTTTCGCCTCACGGACCCGGAGCTTCCCGTGGCGATGCTGCCGAGCGACTGGTCGCGGCCGCGCGCTCGAGCGGTATTCCTTGACCTGTACGAGAGCCTCGGACCGGCCGCAGCCGCGCACGTGCGGCACGTGATCGCGCACCACGACGAAACGCTGTCGCACATCGTGAGCTACCAGGTTGCACCGCGCTCCGCCGAGCAGGTCACTCCCGAGATGACCCGCGCCGTGACGGCCGACAGGCGCCGCGAGATCAGCTGACGCCCGTTCGTCGGCCTGCACTCGATCTGTGCAGTCGCATTATTTACTTGACGTTTGGTGTGACGCCCGGAACACTAGATGTCATCCATATTCGACAGCACCACCTCGTCACGACAACGGAGTCACACTATGAGGCGATTAGCATCCGCGGCGGCAATCATCACCGTCGCCGCACTTACACTCGTCGGCTGTTCCGGCGATCAGGCCGGAAATGAAGACGTATCCACGGGAAACGCGGCGCTCGACGAGCTCATCACCGCGGCTCAGGAGGAAGGCTCTCTTGTCTTCTACTTGACGCCCCCCGAGCAGACGGGACAAGAGCTCGCAGATCTCTTCGCCGAGAAGTACGGGATCGACGCGCAGTTTGTCCGCATGACCGGCGGCGAGCTCGCGTCCCGGTACAGCGCGGAGGTCGATGCGGGGGCGCCCGCCGCCGACCTCGTGATTCCGAGCTACGGCGAGTTCGTCGACATTGGAATCGACGAGGGATGGCTCACGGGCCTCGATGAGGCAGACATCCCGGAATACAAGGACTTTCCAGAAGAGGGCAAGATCGACGGAGGCCGCACTGCCGTCGTGCAGTTTGCCCCGAGCGCCCTGTCGTGGAACACCGAGGCGTTGGGCGACCTTCCGGCCCCCGAAACGTTCGCCGACCTCGCCGATCCCCAGTACAAGGGAGAGCTTCTCCTCACGGATCCGTCATCGTCGCAGGCGTACCTGCAGTTCTGGACGATGGTCGCCGACGAGTACGGCATGGAGACCGTCGAGGCGATCGCCGACAATGCTGTGCGACTCTACAACTCGGTCGTGCCGATGACCGAGGCACTCGGAGCAGGAGAAGGCTCCGTGACGGGACCCAACGTCGGGCAGGTGGTCACGGGTGCGGCCGAAGCCGGAGCGCCCGTGGAGGTAGCTGTCCCCAGCCTCACGACCGGGCCGGAGATCGTCATGGCGATCTCGACGGATGCACAGAGCCCGAACGCCGCGCGCCTGTTCGCACACTTCGTGCTGTCTGAGGAGGCACAGGAGATCATCAACGGCGCGCCCGGCAACATCTCGGCGTACGACTACGACGAGATGCCCGCCGACTACGTGCGAATCGACCGCGACAAGGCACTCGAGAACGAGCAGGCGATCCTCGACGCGTTCGGCATCTGACGAAACAGACAACAGGCGGTTGCCGCACCCAGCGTGCGGGAACCGCCTGTTTTTCGCGGGCGCTCAGGCCCTAACGAAATCGAGCGGCACCGAGCGCGTGCCCCACTCCGCCCAGATCGCCATCTCCGGCTCGACTGTGAGGCTCCACCCCGACGTTCGCGCGAGCGCCTCCTCAAGCGTGACACGCATCATCATGCGCGCCAGCGGCGCACCAGGGCAGCTGTGCGTTCCGCGGCCGAACGCAATGTGCTTCGTGATGTTCGGGCGGTTCAGTATGAAGCGTTCGCCGTCGGGGAAGACGCTCTCGTCACGGTTTGCCGAGGTGTAGACCAGGGCGATCGGGTCGTCCTTCTTGAGAGCGACCCCCGCGAGCTCGGTATCGACGCGTGCCGTACGCGCCATGCCGCGGTACGGAGAGTACAGACGCAACATCTCCTCAACCGCATCCGGAATCAACGATGGCTTCTCGCGGAGCTGGCTCTGCAACTCCGGATCGCGCGCCAAGTGTACGAACATGTTGCCCGTGAATACGCTCGGCGCGACCATTCCCGTCACGATCAGCTGGCGGACGCAGCCGAGGATCATGGCGTCCGGCAGCGGCTCCCCTTTGTGCTCAGCCGCAAGCAGTCCCGCGGTGAGATCATCATCGGGGTTGTAGTCGCCAAACTTTCGCTCGTCGATGATTCCCTGCGCAATGTCATAGAGGCGCCCGCTGAGCGATTTGACGGTGTCGTGGTCGAGCATCTGGATCGCATCGACGTAGGTGCCGCTGACATTCTTGATCTCTTCGCTCGTGGCGACGTCGAGGTTGAAGAACTCGGCGAAGACGTATGCGGGAAACCGGTGCGCGTACTGCTTGCACACGTCGACCCACCGCTCTGAGAGCAGCGGATCGAAGAGAGTCGTGGCGGCCTTCCGCACAGCCGGCTCGAGCGCCCGCATGCGAGGTGGTGTGAAGAAGCGGTTGATCACCCGTCGATACTCCGTATGCTCGGGAGGATCGAGGTGGAGGGGCGGGCGCACGCCCGTGAAGGCGAACTTCGGGATCGCGTTCTGCTTGCGCGTTGTGAAGCGCTCGATGTCGCTGATAACGCTCAGCACTTCGTCGTATCCGACAGCCGCCCAGAACCCGTCGTACTCCTGAGAGCGCGTGAGGCCGCCGTGCCGCTCACGCAGCGCGCGGAACTCCTCGTGGGCGCTCGTGAAGGTCTCGCCGTCTCGTACCGGATCGAAGTCGTTGTCGAATCGGCGGTCGTCTCGGCGGTTCGCGTCGATCGTCGTCATTGCGCCTTCTCTCCCTCGGCGCGCATGATGCGCAGCCGATGCTCGGGGATTGTGATCGTGATGTCGTCTCCTTCGCCGTGCTCGGGCTCGCCGAGGCTCGTCAATCTCAGGTATTGGTCCGTACCGCCGAGACGCATGATGGTCTCGCTCGTCTGCCCGAGGAACAGCACCCGTTCGACGATTCCCGACCACACATTGTTGGCCGCCTTCTCCGCGTTCTGAACCTGACCGTATTCGGGACGGAAGCAGGCAATCACGGCGTCCCCTGGCGTGAGATGGGTATCGGCGGCCACGCCCAGTGCTTGGCCGGCGGGGGTATCGATCCCAACACGGTTGCCGTCGATCGCTCGTACGGTCGCCGGAATCTCGTTGGTGGTGCCGATGAAGTTCGCAACGTATCTATCGACGGGGTGCGAATAGATGTCAGCGGGCGGCCCAAGCTGGCGCACTTTCCCTCCCCCCATCACTGCCACGCGGTGGGCCAATTCCATTGCTTCGTTCTGGTCGTGCGTCACGTAGACGGCAGCGAAGCCGAGCGTGCGCTGCATCTCGAGCAGTTCGCGTCGCAGCGTCTCGCGAACCTTTGCGTCGACATTCGACAGTGGCTCGTCGAAGAGCACGAGGTTTCCTCCGTCGACGAGGGCGCGAGCGAGTGCGACACGCTGTTGCTGCCCGCCCGACATCTGGCCGGGGTACTGACCTCCGAGATTCTCCACGCCCACGAGACCGAGGACGCGATTGACCTTCGCCGCGATCTCGCTCTTCGGCAGCCGTCTGCCGCGGCTGCGCAGCGGGTATGCGACGTTGTCGAAAACGGTCAGGTGCGGCCACAGAGCGTAAGACTGAAAGATCATGCTGAGGTGGCGCTTTTCGGGTGGCAGCTCGATTTTGCGCGGCACCGAGAGCACCGTCGTACCGTGCACATCAATCTCACCCTCGTCCGCCAGCTCCAGCCCGGCGATGGTGCGCAGCAGCGTCGTCTTCCCGCACCCAGACGGGCCGAGCAATACGAGAAACTCGCCAGGCATCACGTCGATCGAGACGCCGTCGATCGCATTGGCGACAGATCCGTCTGCGCGTCGGAACCGCTTGACGACATTGCGCAGCTGCACGACGGGCTGCGCCTGCTCGCCCACCGAGTCTGTGGCCGGCACGTCGGAATTCTGCTTTGTCATCTGCGTCATGTCACGTGTCTCCAGAGGTGTTGTTCCAGCGCGATAGGCGCCGCGCAATGATAAGGACGCCGATCACGATGACGGCGCTGACGAGGGTGAGGAACGTCGAGATCGCTGCGAGCTCGGCGTATGACCCGTTCTGATAGATCTCGAGGATGCGAAATCCGATGACGTTATTGCGGGTGCCCGCGAGGATCGACGATGCCGTCAGATCACCGACCATTCGCACGAACAGCATCGACCAGCCGATGATGAGCGCCGGGGCCATCAGGGGGAAGAAGATTCGACTGATGGTCTTCGCTTCTCCAGCTCCGGCGACGCGCGACGCCTCCGGGAGCTCCTTGCCGATCTGTGCGACAGCCGTATCTGTCGTGATCGATGCTTGGGGAAGATAGAGGGCGATATAGGCACCGATCATAATGATCGCCGTACCACCGAGGTTGAACGGCGGGCCAGCGAAAGCGAGCACAACGCCCACGGCGATGATGAGGTGCGAAAGCATCGCGGGGAACTTGATCGCACCGTCCACAATGCGCGCGAACCGGCCGTTCGAACGCACGATCCACAGCGACGCCACGGCGACGACGATGATGCCGATGACGGATCCGATTGCGCCGTACGTCAGGCTGTTGATCAGCGCACTCCGCGTTGAGCGATCCTCGATGAGTGCGCTGAAGAACGCATCCAAACTGAGGGCGGACCAGTCGATGTTGAGCGTCCAGAAGCCGTTCAGCGACACGATGAGGAGCGCGAGCAGCGGCGCCACGGTCGTGAAGAAGATGTAGGCGATCACGAAGCCCCGCACCCACGGACGAGCCTTCCTGAGTCGGATCTTCGACGCACGCTGGCCCTTGCCGCCGATCGTCGCAAAGCGCCCCTTCTTGAGCGTGGCGGCCTGCAGCCACCAGATCACCGCAACGAACGCAACGAGAATGAGGCTGAGGCCGATGGCGGCACCCGTCTCTGCCGGGTAGGTGAAATTGAGAAGGTGCACGATCCGTGTCGACAGGATCGGAATCTCCGCGCCGCGCCCGATCACGCTCGGAATCGAGAACAGGCCGAAGCTGCTCATCAGAATCAACATGGTCGAACCGAGAATGCTCGGCAGCATCGCGGGAAGCGTCACGGTGCGCAGGGTACGACCGAGAGACGATCCGCTGACCCGGCTCTGCTCCTCGAGCGCGGGGTCCATATTGCGCAGACCTGTCGTGCACAGCATGAATGCGTAGGGCACGGCATAGATCGTGTACACGATGATGAGCCCGTACCAGCTATAGATGTTGAAGGGACCCTGATCAAGATGGATGCCGAGAAATTCAAGTGCGCCGCGCAAGATGCCGTTGAAGAAGCCGGCCGTCGGGGCCAGGAGCAGCACCCAGCCGATTGATCCCGCGATCGGCGGAAGCATGAACGGCAGCAGCGGCATCGCCTCCGTGACAATTCCCATTCCCGCGTCGGTGCGTTCGTTCACCCAGGCAAGTCCGGCGCCGATGAGTAGGGCGAAGACCGTGCTGACGCTCACAACGATCAGGGTGTTCCGCAGCAGACCGACGACGTCTTCCTCGGCGAGCGCGTCGAGCATCGCCGACCCCTCCGCGAATGCGCCGATTCCGACGGCGGCCAGTGGCACGACGCCGAGCAGGCCGGCGGCGACGGCGAGCGCGATTGAGACGATGAGGAACGGGCGGGGGGCCCGGCGTGCGGGCCGGGTCGGAACGGTGCCGACCGGCATCGTCGAATCGTTGTCGCGAGTGGCCCTCGGAGGCGACGGCGTCCTCATCTGCTGACGTCCTCGAGCGGGAAGTCTGGGGCGCGCGAGGCCCCGTGGATAGACCCGCTTGCGCGCACCGTTACCGGCACCGACGTGAGACCGACCTCGGGCATCCGCGCATAGGTGTAGGGCCCGTGGGTGGAGAAGACATCGGTAGCGGCAAGCAGTTCCTCAAGCGCAACGCGGATCGCCATGCGGGCGAGCGGCATGCCGACGCATCGGTGCGGTCCGCGACCGAATCCGAGGTGTTTGGCGACGTTCTCACGCCCGAGGATGAAGGTATCGGGGTCTGCGAACACGCGCGGATCCCGATTCGCCGCCGCGTAGGGGAGAGTCACGGGAACGCCAACGGGGATCGTTCTGCCGCGGACGTCGGTCGGCTTCGACGCGGTGCGCGCGAACCCGCGATACGGCGCGTACAGTCGCAGAAACTCCTCGATTGCGGCCGGGATCAGCGCGGGATCTCTTCGCAGCCGATCCTGCAGGTCGGTGTCCTCCGAGAGATGGCGCAGTGTCGAACCGAGCAGGATGGGCGGTGCAACCATTCCGACGACGAGGCTCTGGCGCAGGCATCCGACGAGATGCTCGTCTGTCAGCGGTTCGCCGTCAATGCGCTCGGCAAGCAGCGAGCTCGCAGGATCCTCCTCGACGGGGAGCGGCTCTTCGCGTCTGCGACGCACGAGATCGCGTGCGATGTCGTACATCCTCTCGCTCATCGCCGTCGTGGTCTCGCCATCCTGCTCGCGCCAGGCGGTGATCCAGGCAAACGAGGTATCGGCGAGATGTGGCGCGATGTGTGGTTCCAAGTTGAGCCACTCGGTGGTGACCCAGGCCGGAAACTGCACGCCGAAGCCGGTGGCGATGTCGCCCTCACCCGTCTCGAGGAGCGGGCGCAACGCCCGCCGCGCATGTTCGCTGAGAGCGGGCTCGAGACGTTCGAGGCGCGATCGCTGCAGTGTGCGCTCGAGTGCGCGGCGAAACGGAGTGTGAGCCGGGGCATCGAAGTTCAGCGGCGGGCGCCTCAGACCCCGCGGGTCGCTCGGAACCACAGCGCGCACAGACGAGATGAAGGTGACCGGATCCATGGCTGCCGCTTTCACGTCGTCGTAGCGGGTGAGAGCGTAGAAGCCACCGTATGCCGATGAGTACGCGACGGGGCACTCCTCGCGCAACTGCGCATACATCGCGTGGGCCGCCACCGGATTGTCATCCGCCGTCAGGTCGAAGTCGTCTTCCACGCGCACCTCCGGATCGTTCTGCCCCCATTAGCATTACAGCTAGGGTGCCGACCGGACGAAAGTTTGTCAAGTGTCACGGGGCATCGCCTGTCGTGGCGGAATTTGATATATCAATCGGGTTGATATTCCCCGAAGGTAGTGCCATTCTCGTACCGACCCGCGTTTCGGCGGGATCCTGACGACGATGGCGTTGGTAAAGGGGAAGGCGATGACGCTTATGACGCACAGATGGACGCATGCCGCCGCTGCACTGGCAGTGGGAACGCTCGCTGTCACGACGGTCACGCCGGCAGCGGCCGACGAGACAGACAAGACGATCGAGGGGTTTCTCGCTGATTCCACCCCGTACCGCTTCGTCGTTCCGGAGGACTGGAACGGCACAGTGTTCGTCGACCTCGACTTCGCGTCAGGAGGCCCGTCCGAATCGCAGCAGGCGCTCATCGACGACGGCGCAGCCTACGGCGGAACGACACGCGACGTGACCGGCTGGAATCTGCGGGGTGCGGTCGACAACCAGATCGAGGCCTTGGATGCGTTTGCCGCCACAGCCGGCGTGCCGTCGAGGGCGATTGCGATGGGGCAGTCGATGGGCGGCATGATCGCCGCGACGACAGGCGAGCTGCATCCCGATCGCATCGACGGCGTCGTCGCTGGATGCGGCGGCCTCTCGGGCACCGTTTCGCAGTGGAACCAGAAGCTCGACACGGTGTTCACTCTCGGGCAGCTCATCGATCCGACCCTCCCCGTCGTCGACATCCCCGACGACATCGAAGCAGCCCGTGCCCTGTGGCAAGGTGCCCTCGCCGAAGCGCAGCAGTCGCCAGAGGGCCGCGCGCGCATTGCGCTCGCTTCCGCCATCGGCCAGTTGCCCGCCTGGTCGCAAAGCGTTGAAGATCCCGATCCGAAGGATCCGCGCCAGTACGAGGCAGGCTGGTACGGCTCCCTCTCCGGTGACCCGCTGCCATACATCGGTCAGGCGATGAGCAGTCGCAAGACGAGCACCGAGGTGTTCGGCGGACTCCCCTCGTGGAATGTCGGCATTGACTACGCAGAGCAGCTGCGCAAGGCGTCGGCCGAGTCGCGCCGCGTCGTGAAGGCGCTGTACGACGAGGCGGGGCTCTCCCTCAAGGACGACCTCGCGACAGTCAATGGTGCAGAGCGAATCGAGGCCGACCCCGATGCGGTGGAGCGCTTCGCCGCAAGCTATGAGTTCACGGGCGACATCTCTGTTCCCACCCTCACGCTGAACGCCGTGGGCGATCAGATCTCAACGGTCGCCCAGCAATCCGCATACGAACAGCGCGTGAATCGGGCCGGCAACGCACCGCTCCTTCGCCAGACCTACGTCGGTTCCGCCGGCCACTGTGCATTCAGTGACGCCGAGGTGGTCACCGCAGCGAACGTGCTCCTCGACCGCCTCGACACGGGACACTGGGGCGGCTCCACTGCGGTTCACCATCTGAACGCAGCTGCAGAGGCACTCGACATGGGCGAGGCACGGTTCCTCAATTACCGCCCCGACCGCTTCAACCGGTGATCTCGGTCGTGTGAACAACGCCTCAGGGAAGGCCGAACAAACTCCTACGCCCAGTCGTGAAGGACGATCTTGCCCGCGACCCGACCGCTCTCGACAAGCTCGTGCGCCTCGCGAAGCGTGGCTGCCGTGATGGGAGAAAGAGCGCGCGTCGTGGTGGCGCGAACGCGACCTTGATGCACCAGCCTTGCCACCTCGTTCAGAAGCTGGTGCTGTCCGATCATGTCGTGAGTCTTGTATTGCGGCTTCGTGAACATGAGTTCCCAGTGCCACGCGATGCTCTTGCCCTTCAACGGCGAAACATCACGCGGGCCATCGTCGATCGCAACAATGTGCCCGAATGGCCGCACGATCTCGGCATAGGTTTCGATCTGCGCTTCCGAGTGGGCAGTGAAGAGCCAGTCCACGCCGTCCGGGGCGATGGCCGAAACCTCAGCTGTCATGTTCTCCCTGTGGTTCACCGCATGCTCAGCACCGAGCTGTCGCACCCAAGCGGCGCGATCAGCGCTCGAAGCCGTCGCAATTACCGTGACGTTCGGCAGCAGCGCTTCGACGAGCTGGATCATGATCGACCCGACTCCGCCTGTCGCTCCGACGATCAGCAGCGTTCCGAACGACTGCTCGGTGAGCTGGAGCCGGTCGAACAGGCTTTCCCACGCGGTGATCGAGGTCAGCGGAAGGGAGGCCGCGTCAGCGAACGACAACGTAGCTGGCTTTCGTCCGGTGCTTCGCTCGTCCACGGCATGCAGTCGCTGGTTCGAGCCAGCGCGATCGTTAGTCCCTGCATAGAACACCTCATCACCCGGGATGAAGAGCGTCACCTCAGATCCGATATCGCGCACAATGCCCGCAGCATCGAAACCGAGGATTCGAAAGCCGTTGGCGGATGCGCCAGCTCGCAGTTTGACATCCACGGGGTTGACCGAAACAGCGTTGACTTCGACAAGCAGGTCGTGTGGGCCGAGTTCGGGTATCTCAACGTCCTTCTCGATGAGTGCGCTCGGGTCAGTAATCGGCAAGTTCTTCTCGTAGCCGATGGCAGTTGTTGTGGTCATATTCCACATCCTGCCGCACGGGTGCCAGTTGCTGTCAATCGCACTTGGCGTCCATTGGCTACGACGAACCATGATTCAGGATGCGGGAGAGTGCGAAGGAAACTGACGTATATGCGGCGATGTGCTCGCGGATGTTGAGTGACCGGGCCACCCGACATTCAGATCAAACTGTGGACGCAATGGAGCGCTGCGGGAACAGACGACCACGCGTCGAGAGACTTGTTTCAGCGCGGAAACAAGGCGCGCACGACGATGCCAGTCTCGACGGTGAGGCTGATGACCCGCTGATCGCGGCGTCGGCGCACCCAAAGAAACGAACTCGAACACGACTCACGGACGAGGAAGTGGACGCCATGCGAACAGCCCGCGCGAACGGTCTCAGAGTGACCGCGCTCTCCCACCAGTTCGGGGTCCACCGCAGCACGGTGTGGGCGAAGACGAAGTGAATTCATACGCGAGCGACGCTTCGGTGAGTTCCGGCCGTATTCCCCTCAATTAGAAGCCAACATCGGACGTTGACTCGGTGAGGGAGGCCGTCTACTGCAGCACCGCCCAGTGCCTACGAGTTTCGCAGATAGCTTCGCGCATACGCCTTCCGAGAGGCCTCAAAGACCCATGACTTCCTTCTTCTTCACGTCGAACTCGTCCAGAGACAGAATCCCCGCGTCGACCAAATCCTTCAGCTTCCTGACGGCCTCGATCTGCTCATCGAGGGACAGACTCGGCGCAGGGGCGCCGGGAGCAACAACCGGCGCTGCCGGTGCAGCCGTCAGCGGGTTGATCGCCTGGGCGAGGTTCATGCCAAACAGCATCCCGCCGCCATCGCCGAGTCCGTGATCCTGAACTCCCTGCGCAACCTTCTGCTGCGCGGCGACGTTCGATCCCTGCTGTGATATGCCTTCGAACGCCGAGAGGTTCATCTTGTTCGCGGAATACTGCTTGACAAGCTCCCGCGACTCGGGTGAGAACTCGATGCTCTCGATACCGACCTGAACTACGTCGAGTCCGTACCGTGTTATCCAGGAGCCAAGCGCAGAGTCGTCGTCGGCAATCAGTTCGGCGATGGCCCCCGCCTGCGAGGGCAGTTCGGAGATGCGATGCGTCGCCGAAAGCGAGTTGACCACGACGAGGAACGCCTGCATGAATTCGGAGGAGATTTGCTGGCGAGCCTCGGCACTGTCGAATGCGTAATAGCGTGCGTTCGCAGGTAGGAAGTTCCGAACGAAAGCGACGGCATCGACGACGCGTAGGGAGAATGTACCGAATGCCAGGAGCTCCAGGTCGGCTCCATAGAACCTGTCGTGGTAGACCATAGGTCCGCGCGTACCAAACTTGAGCCCGCGAATCTCGCGCAGGTTAACAAAGGCGAGGTACTTCTGATCCGAGGTCTGCCCGCCGTAGCCGAAGCGGTCGACGGTCTGCTGCACAATCGAGGAGGTGAAACCATCACCGCTGAAGACGCTCGGCTGTCCCGCCCAATACTCGTACCCGCCCGCTTGGGTGACAACCTCCTCGATACCCGCCCGGCTGAAGATGAAAGCAGCGGTGTTCTCGGGGACAAAGATCTTCGAGCCGTTGGAGATGACGTCAGCAGAACCTTTAAAGTTCGTCCCGCGCCCGTTGTTGGTCTGCTGATAAACGCCCGGGGCGACCACCGTGTACTCGGTGAAGTGTCCGGCTGTGATGATGTCCTTCCACTGATCCGCGAAAGTCCCACCGAGAGCGCCGGTGAATGCCTGAATGATTCCCACTGGTTATTCCTTCTATCCGGTGTTCACAGTTGCTGAGCAGAGCCGCAGTATTCGCAGGTGGTCGCCTGGCCTTGGAAGCCAGCCACTGGAGCGCCGCAGCCACGGCACTTTTCGGCGACCTTCACGGGAGCCTCCGACTTGGAGCCGAGCTTGGACTTGAAGACGCCGAGCGTGTCCTTCAGGACGCCGGCCACCATCTCTGCACCGGGGAGAGCCATGCCTGAACTTTGCTGCACAGGCGCTTCCTCGCCGGTGACGACCTGGTTGATCTTGGCGATCCACTCGTTGAGCTTCTTCTTGCCACCCGTTTGGAAGGCAAACTTCTCTTGCCCGTTCAGGAAGTAGACCTCCAAGAGGTCCGTACCGTTCGAGGCCTTGCCGATCACGGCCTGCGCCTGCTGGCCGTACACCTTGATCTGGTTCACGGGGAACGTCAGGACACCCTTCGAATTGCCGAACATGCCCTTCTTGAGCAGCACCAGGTTTAGGTTGGTGAGCATTAGCTCATCCGTGTACGCCGACCAGAAGCCGCCGTGCATGACGCTCTCATCCTTGAGTAGCACCACTTCGTTCGGTTGCAAGTTGTACTTTGCTGCCACTATCTTTCCGTCCCATCTGCACTGCCGCGGAGGCCATCGCAACTCAGACCTGGTCTTGTGAGCAGCGATCCTGAACCACTGCAAAACCACACGGGTTGCATGGTTCTCATCGACAGTGGGGGCGTCATCTCGACGATCCGGTCGGCTTGCTCGTGATCCGTCGGCTTCGGCACTTTGGGCACTGGCCCGGTACACCGAAACCTGCGCGCGACACCCAGTGGTGCCCGCAATCGAGGCAGTCTGCGATGTAGGTCTGGGGTGGCTTAGGCGGACGACCCACGACGTTCCCCCTCCCGAAGCTCATTTTCATACATAGTATGTCACTGAAGGCCTGCCCGTAGTCTTCAAATCTTTGAACCCCACACCGCATCGCGCACACTTGTTCGGCAGTTCGGCTGTGCGCTCGACGCGATTGTGCTGTCGCGTCGCCACTGCTGGGCCCGCTTACGCTTTCGCCGACGCCGTGCCTCGTCAGCGTTGACCTCGCTCACCAGAATGAGGAGTCGCTTCTGTATCGCGCGTACTTCTTGGTCGGACTCGTCCTCATCTACCGCGGCAAGTTTCGCGAGTAGCATGGTGTTGAGTGTTGGGAGCGCTACGCCGCGGTGACCCGCTACAAGGGTGCCCTGCATCCTGGTGTGCACGATCCCAGCGCGGAACCGGCACTGTTCGACAAGGTGCAGTCACTGTTGCGGGCGCAGACGGCGAAGATGACCCGTCATGTCCAGCACGCCCACCACCTCAAAGGGTTGCTGCACTGCGGCAGCTGCAGATCGAGGATGCTGCTCGACTTCGCCACCAACCCGCGCGGCACGACCTACGCCTACTTCGTCTGCTCTGGCCGGGCCGCGAAGAAGACCGGCTGCACCCGGCGGGCGGTGCCGGTCGCGGTCGCGGAATGCCTCGTCGCGGACTACTACGCCTCGATCACGATCTAGTGACACCGCCTACCGTCACCTCGCCGCACAGGTCGATGCGGCGTTCGACACGCGCATGGCCGGCCGGGACCAAAAGATCGGCGACCTCATGGCGAGCCGGGCGAAGCTTGAAGCCGAGAGCGACAAGCTGCTCGCCGCGCACTTCGCCGACGCCATCGACCTCTCCACGCTCAAGAGACACCAAGACCGCATCCGTGCCGGCCTGGCTGACATCGAGCACCGCCTCGCCCAGCACGACCAACAACACGCCGGAGGTCGGGCGTTCCTACACGACTCCCTGCGGCTACTCACCGGCGCGCACAACGCCTATACGCACTCCGACGACGGGAGCAGGAGGCTGGCGAACCAGGCATTGTACGCCCGGCTTGAGATCACCGATGACGAGCAACTACGCCCGTACCTCGCGGAACCCTTCGCGACCATCATCCACGAGGCGGACGAAGGCAAGAAAGCCAAACGGGAACACTCCACATGTCCGATGTGGCGTGTTCCCGTAAGACACTTTGGGTGGAGCCTAGGGGAATCGAACCCCTGACCTCCTGCTTGCAAAGCAGGCGCTCTACCAATTGAGCTAAGGCCCCCGAAAATGAGAGATCAAGAAAACGTGACTCCCAAAGTGGGGCTACCAGGACTTGAACCTGGGACCTCTTCGTTATCAGCGAAGCGCTCTAACCGCCTGAGCTATAGCCCCGTTTTTGACCAGATTCGAGATTACCCGAAATAGTCACGATTTCCCAATCGAAAACCGCTCTCCGGCACGCCGGGAGTGTCGAGATCAGTTGTTGGTGAAACCGACGAGCAGTCCACCCGTGATCTTGACCGCCAGGTTGTACAGCGCGGCCGCAAGAGCACCGAGAACAGTCACGATCACCAGGTTCAGAATCGCCACGACAAGAGCAAAGCCCATCACCCGACCAAGACCGATGATCGTCTCAAGGCCGTCCTTCGAACCGGTTACCTCTTTGTAGAGGCTGGACACCTGATCGAAGACACCGGTCGCATCGAGAACGGTGAACACCAGAAAGAAGAACACGACAGTGATTATCGCCACAGCGATCGCTATCAGGAACGACAGCTTCAGTGCCGACCAGAAGTCGACATACACGAGCTTCAGGCGCACCTGCTTACTCGACGGCTTTCGCGCTGACTTCTTAGCCAGTTTGTCGGCAACGCTTGTCATTCTTACTCTTCCTGTTTCGGAGTTTCGGGAGCCTCAGCCCCCTCCGACGAGGCGGCTTCCGCGTGCACGGCTTCCGCGTCGTCTTCCGACTCCTCATTCTCAAGCTGTCTATCGCTGTTCTTAGCCAACGCAAGAATGCGATCGTTCTCCGCGAAGCGCGCAAAGACCACACCCATTGTGTCGCGTCCCTTTGCAGGAACCTCGGCCACGGCAGAGCGTACCACCTTGCCGCTGGCAAGAACCACCAAGACTTCGTCGTCTTCTCCGACGATCAAGGCGCCCGCGAGGTTGCCTCGATCTTCGTGAAGTTTCGCCACCTTGATGCCGAGTCCGCCTCGGTTCTGCAGTCGATACTGATCGACATGGGTGCGCTTGGCGTAACCGCCTTCGGTTGTGACAAACATGTACCAGCCACCGTCATCGGGAACCCAGGATGCCGAGAGAAGCTCATCGCCCTCACGGAATGACATGCCCTTCACACCAGACGTCGAACGGCCCATGGGACGCAACGCTTCGTCTGTCGCGGTGAAGCGCAGCGACATTCCGTGACGTGAAACGAGCATGATGTCTGTGTCTGAATTCACCAGAAGGGCAGAGACGAGCTCGTCACCCTCGCGCAAGTTGATCGCGATGATGCCACCGGTGCGATTTGTGTCGTAGTCGGTGAGTCGTGTCTTCTTCACCAAACCGGAACGCGTGGCGAGAGCAAGGTACTCGGCAGCCTCATAGTCGCGGATGTCGAGGATCTGAGCGATCTCCTCGTCAGGCTGGAGCGCGAGGAAGTTCGCCACGTGCTGGCCCTTCGCATCACGACTTGCCTCTTGCAGCTCATAGGTCTTCGCGCGATACACACGACCCTTGTTGGTGAAGAACAGCAGCCAGTGGTGCGTCGTCGTCACAAAGAAGTGCTCGACGACGTCGTCCGCACGCAACTGCGCCCCGCGAACACCCTTCCCGCCGCGGTGCTGCGAGCGGTAGTTGTCGCTGCGCGTGCGCTTGACGTAGCCGCCGCGCGTCACGGAGACCACCATCTCCTCTTCAGGAATGAGGTCTTCGATCGACATGTCGCCGTCGTAGCCGAAGAGAATCTCGCTGCGGCGATCGTCGCCGAAGCGGTCGACGATCTCGGTGAGCTCCTCAGAGACGATGGTGCGCTGACGTACTTCATCGGCAAGGATCGACTTGTACTCGGCGATGTCCTTTTCGATTTCGGCGAGCCGGTCGATGATCTTCTGACGCTCAAGTGCGGCAAGGCGACGCAGCTGCATCGCCAAGATGGCATCTGCCTGCAGCTGATCGATCTCGAGAAGCGCAATCAGCCCCTCGCGTGCTTCATCGACGGTCGGCGACCGACGAATGAGCGCGATAACCTCATCGAGCGCATCAAGTGCCTTCACGTAACCACGCTGGATGTGCGCGTCGGCTTCGGCCTTCCTGAGGCGATACTGGGTGCGACGCACGATCACTTCGATCTGGTGTGCAACCCATGCTGTGATGAACCCGTCGAGCGCAAGAGTGCGCGGCACCCCGTCGACGATCGCCAGCATGTTCGCGCCGAAGTTCTCCTGCAGCTGCGTGTGCTTGTACAGGTTGTTCAGAACAACCTTGGCGACAGCATCCCGCTTGAGCACAATGACGAGTCGCTGACCCGTGCGTCCTGACGTCTCATCGCGCAGGTCGGCGATTCCGCTCAGCCGACCTTCCTTGATCATTTCCGCGATCTTGATCGCGAGGTTGTCGGGGTTCACCTGGTACGGCAGCTCCGTGACGACAAGGCAGGTGCGACCCTGAATCTCCTCAACGTTGACAACGGCACGCATGGTGACGGAGCCACGGCCCGTACGGTACGCGTCGTGAATTCCCTTGACACCCAGTATCTGGGCGCCGGTTGGGAAATCGGGCCCCTTGATGCGCTGCATCAGAGCCTCAAGCAGCTCTTCGCGCGGAGCCTCCGGGTGCTCGAGGTGCCACAACGCTCCCGCCGCGACCTCACGGAGGTTGTGCGGAGGAATATTCGTCGCCATTCCAACGGCGATGCCGACGGAACCGTTGACGAGCAGGTTCGGGAAGCGCGACGGCAGAATCGCCGGCTCACGCGTGCGACCGTCGTAGTTGTCTTGAAAGTCGACGGTGTCTTCATCGATGTCGCGCACCATCTCGAGCGCGAGCGGAGCCATCTTCGTCTCGGTGTATCGCGGAGCAGCCGCACCATCGTTGCCCGGTGAACCGAAGTTTCCCTGGCCGAGTGCGAGCGGGTAGCGAAGGCTCCACGGCTGAACGAGGCGAACGAGAGCATCGTAGATCGCCGAGTCGCCGTGCGGGTGGAAGTTTCCCATGACGTCACCGACGACGCGGGCGCACTTTGAGAACGCCTTGTCTGGCCGGTATCCACCATCGAACATGGCGTAGATGACGCGGCGGTGAACGGGCTTCATGCCGTCGCGCACCTCGGGGAGGGCGCGCCCGACAATCACGCTCATTGCGTAGTCGAGGTATGACCTCTGCATCTCGAGCTGCAGGTCCACCTGGTCGATGCGACCGTGGATGCCGAAGGATTCTCCCTCGCCCGATTCGTTCTCTGGAGTCACGTCGTCGTTAGATGTCAAGGAAGCGCACGTCCTTCGCGTTCTTCTGGATGAAATTGCGGCGGGATTCGACGTCCTCGCCCATCAGAATGGAGAAAATTTCGTCGGCGGATGCTGCATCGTCAAGCGTCACCTGGCGCAGCGTTCGCGACTCGGGGTTCATTGTGGTGTCCCACAGTTCCTTGTAGTCCATCTCGCCGAGGCCCTTGTAGCGCTGAATGCCGTTGTCTTTCGGGATGCGCTTGCCGTTCGCCTGCCCGTGCACGAGAAGAGCGTCGCGCTCCTCATCGGAGTACACGTAGTCGTGCGGCGCATTCGACCACTTCAGCCTGAAAAGCGGCGGCTGCGCGAGGTAGACGTACCCCATCTCGATGAGCGGACGCATGTAGCGGAACAGCAGCGTGAGCAAGAGCGTCGTGATGTGCTGGCCGTCCACATCGGCATCCGCCATGAGCACGATCTTGTGGTACCGGGCTTTAGAGTCATCGAAGTCCTCGCCGATTCCCGTCCCGAACGCCGTGATCATCGCCTGAATTTCCGTGTTGCCGAGCGCGCGATCGAGTCGTGCCTTCTCCACATTGAGCACCTTGCCCCGCAGAGCGAGAATCGCCTGCGTTTCAGGATTGCGCCCCTGCGTCGCGGAACCACCAGCCGAGTCTCCCTCGACGAGGAAGATCTCGCTGACCGTCGGGTCTTTCGACTGGCAGTCCTTGAGCTTGCCCGGCATTCCGCCACCCTCGAGCAGCCCCTTGCGGCGCGCCGTCTCGCGGGCCTTTCGCGCCGCCATGCGGGCGGTTGAGGCCTGAATCGCCTTGCGGATGATCTCTTTCGCAGAGAGCGGGTTGCGGTCGAACCAATCGCCGAGCTCGTCCCAGACCACCTTCTGCACGAACGCCTTCGCCTCGGTGTTGCCGAGCTTGGTCTTGGTCTGACCCTCAAACTGCGGTTCGGCAAGCTTCACAGAGATCACGGCGGTGAGACCCTCGCGAACGTCATCGCCCGAAAGGTTGTCGTCTTTCTCTTTCAGGATGCTCTTGTCGCGCGCGTACCGGTTGACGAGCGTGGTGAGTGCCGCACGGAATCCCTCTTCGTGCGTTCCGCCCTCGTGCGTGTTGATCGTGTTCGCGTACGTGTGCACGCTCTCGGTGTACGCGGTCGTCCACTGCATCGCGACCTCGAGCGCGATCTTGCGCTCCGTGTCTTCGGTCTCAAACGAAATGATCTCGTCGTTGACGAGGTCTCCGCGCTTGCTGCGATTGAGAAATTCAACGTAGTCCACGAGTCCACGCTCGTAGTAGAAAACCTCGTGCGGAACCTTGCGCTCGGCCGTCGTCTCGGCCTCGGGGTCGATTCCCTCGACCTCGTCGTCCGCAATATTGAAAACGCCCGTGTCGAGGTGGGGATCGTCGAGCTCCCTGCTTGGGCGCTCATCGCGCAGGCTGATGCGCAGGCCCTTGTTCAAGAACGCCATCTGCTGAAACCGGGTGCGCAGCGTGTCGTAGTCGAACTCAGTAGTCTCAAAGATTTCGTCACTTGGCCAGAACGTGATCGAGGTGCCCGTGACGTCTGTCGCTTCACCCTTCTCGAGGGGAGCATCGGGGGCACCGTCGTGGTAGCGCTGACGATAGACATTTCCCTGTCTGCTGACCGCGACGTCGAGCCGTGTTGACAGGGCGTTCACAACCGAGCTGCCGACGCCATGAAGGCCACCTGATACCGCATAGCCTCCGCCGCCGAACTTACCGCCCGCGTGCAAGACCGTCAGAACGAGCTGAACTGTCGAGATGCCCTCGCGCTCGTGAATATCGACGGGGATGCCGCGACCGTTGTCGACACAGCGGACGCCGCCGTCTTCGAGGATCGTGACGTCGATGGCGTCGCAGTACCCGGCAAGCGCCTCATCGACAGAGTTGTCGACGATCTCCTGAACCAGGTGATGAAGGCCGCGCGGTCCCGTGGAGCCGATATACATACCCGGCCTTTTGCGAACTGCCTCGAGCCCCTCAAGAACCTGAATATCGTCAGCGCCGTAATCGTTTGTGCTCTCGCCGCTCTTCGGTTCTGATGACATAAAAAGTTGGCTCCAAACCGTCGCGAATTCGACATTTCAGTCTACCAAATGAGACTGGGAAAAAGGCGCTCAACGCCCGTTTGAGCGCCTTTCTTGCCGAGATCCACCAGATTTGTCACCTTAACCGTAGGTATCGCGCACACCACGGCCCTGAACCGATCTGGGGCCACGTTTGAATGACGGGACGTTGGGGCCTTGAAAACGGATGCTCTCAATGCCCGCTTCCGGAAACCGGGTTGCGATGCGCCCCAGAATCTCCACGCGCATCAGCCTGAGCTGCGTTGCCCACGCTGTTGAGTCGCACTTTACGGTGAGCAATCCGCCTTCGATTCCGACGGGTTCCGAATGGGCCGCCGTGCTGTCGCCGGCGACCTCGGCCCAGCGGTTGATGAGCTCGGCCTGCGAGAGGGTCGAGTCCCAACCGAGGCGGTTCGTCAGCGTATTCATGACGTCGCCGATGCCCTTGGGGTCCCTGCCTGAACCAAACGGCCTGCTCGATGCTCCGTCTTCATCAGAGCGCTTCCCGCGGCCGCGACTCCTCTTGCGTCCGCCGAAGGTCTCTTTGAAACGCAGGTAGACACGCGTCGATTCCGTTTCTTTCTCAGCCATCGACGATCGTTCCCGCAGTGATGTGAACGGTGTGGGCGGTGAGCTGCTCCGGAATGTCTTCGATTACCGCTGCGGTGATCAACACCTGCTCAAAATCGGCCACGGCCTCGGCCAATCGTGCGCGTCGCCCCTTATCAAGCTCGGCGAAAACGTCATCGAGCATCAGCACGGGATCGCCCGAATAAGAGTCGCGCCTCAGAAGCTGCGCCGACGCGAGCTTGAGCGCGAGCGCGAACGACCACGACTCTCCGTGACTCGCGTACCCCTTCACTGGAAGGTTGTTCAGGGAGAACAGCACGTCATCCCGATGCGGTCCGACCAGCGTGAGTCCGCGTTCGAGCTCCTGGGTACGGCGCGCTTCGAGGGCCGTGCGAAACCGCTCCGGCGTCGTCAGGCTTCCGGATGCTGTGGCAGCATCCGCCTGATTCTGACCGTCGTCGTCTTCGGCATCCCTCCCCGCAAGAGAAAGAAGCGGTTCGAGCCCCGGGCTATGGTCGTCGTCGACGACCTGCGCATACGCAGTGGCGAGGGGTTGGCGGAGCGCATCGACGAGGGCAACACGCTCGTCGATGATCTCGCTGCCTAAGGCAATGAGCTTGTCATCCCACACCTCGAGGGTGCTCAGCTGTGCCCCGCGCAATCCCGACGCCCGAGCAGACTTCATCAAGGTGTTGCGCTGCTTGAGCGTTCGTTCGTAGTCCACAAGCACGCCAGCGAGGCGCGGTGTTCTCAGCACGAGAAGCTCGTCGAGAAAGCGGCGGCGGGCGCCGGGGTCGCCCCGCACAATGCCGAGATCCTCGGGCGCGAAAAGCACGCTCGAGAAGTACCGGGGCAATTCTCGGGGTTTGATGACGCCGCGATTCACCTGGGCCTTATTCGGACCAGACATGTTGATCTGCACCTCGACAAGCATGTCTCTGCCGGCGTGGTGCAGTTTCGCGCGCACGACAGCAGCATCTTCACCGGCTCGAATGAGCGCCTTGTCGGTTGATACCCGGTGAGAACCGAGCGTCGAGAGATACGCGAGCGACTCGACGAGGTTCGTCTTGCCCTGCCCGTTGCGGCCGATAAACAGATTTGCGCCAGCCTGAAGCGTCACGTCAGCTGTCGCGTAGTTGCGAAAATCGCTGAGGTTGAGGTGCGTGACGATCACGCGTTCCATCGTAGGCGGTGCGCGTGACGTTGTTCACGTTGCCGCCGATTCCGGATGCTGTCAGTCGTCGGACTTCTTCACGTCATGCCCGCCGAACTGATGCCGCAGTGCCGCGACGGCCTTCATGGCGGGAGAATCCTCCTGCCGTGAGACGAACCGAGCGAAAATCGACGCCGAGATCGTCGGAACGGGCACGGCGTTGACGATGGCCTCTTCGATCGTCCACCGTCCTTCTCCGGAATCTTCGACGTATCCCTCAATTTCCGAGAGATCGTCGTCTTCGTCCAACGCGCGAACGAGCAGCTCGAGCAGCCACGAGCGCACGACAGTTCCGCGCTGCCATGCCTTGAAGGTGCCGGGAACGTCCTTCAGCAGATCGCTGCGCTTCTCGAGCAGCTCAAAACCTTCGGCATACGCCTGCATGAGCGCATACTCAATGCCGTTGTGCACCATCTTCGCGTAGTGGCCGGCGCCGACCTCTCCCGCATGAACGAATCCCTCGTCGCGCGGTCCCTCAGGGCGCAGTGCGTCGAAAACAGGCATGACGCGCTGAACCTGCTCTTCAGGCCCGCCGACCATCAGGCCGTAACCGTTGTCGAGTCCCCAGACACCGCCGGAGACACCGGCATCGATGTAGTCAATGCCCTTCTTTTCGAGCATCTCATTGTGACGAAAGTCATCGGTGAACTTGCTGTTGCCGCCGTCGATCACCAGGTCGCCCGCGTCAAGTCGCAGCTCGAGATCGGTGACGACAGAATCCGTGATCGTGCCCGCCGGAACCATCACCCAGACGGTGCGAGGCGTTGGGAGTGCGGCGACCATCTCATCGAGACTTTTCACATCGCTCACATCGGGATTCGGGTCGTATCCGGTGACTTCGACGCCCGCTGCGCGCAGGCGCGTGCGCATGTTTGATCCCATACGACCGAGTCCAACTAATCCGATGTGCATGACAGTCACCTTTCGTCAGCCGATTGAGCTGCGATCAGCGCAGCAGGAGGTTCGGCTGCAGCAGGTACTTGTAGCTGTCTGCACCCGGTTGATCCTTTGATGACTGGCTCGTGATGAGCATGGGTCCCGGCTTGTTCGTGTTCTCGGATTTCGTGAACGAGAAGCGAACAAACTCGCTGCGCACGGCGTTCAATCCGTCGATCAGGAACGACGGTTTGAGCGAAAGCACGATGTCGTCTCCCGTCAACAGCGCATCCACCGACTCAGAAGCCTGTGCCTGCTCAGATCCAATGGCTTCCATCGTGAGTCCGTCGATGCTGAACGAGAAGCGAAGTGCGGCTTCACGCTCGAGCACGAGCGAAACGCGACGCACGGCCTCAATGAGTTCCGATGTGTTGATCACAGCGTAGTTATCGACGTTCTCGGGGAAAAGGCGTCGAACGGGTGGGAACGACCCCTTGATCAGCAGCGACGTCACAGTCTTGCGATCGACGGAGAACGAGACAAGCTCGCGATCGTCCTTGTTCGCGAATGAAATCGAGATGTTTCCGCTGTGCCCGAACGTCTTGCCGACTTCCTGCAGCGTTCGTGCGGGAACCAGCGCCGTGAGCGCTTCGTCACCGGTGATGTCGCTTCCATCCCAATCGATCGCGCGAACGGCAACGCGGTATCGATCGGTTGCGACCATGCCAAGGCTGTTGTCGTTCACTTCGAGCTGCACGCCGGTGATGACCGGAGTCACATCGTCTCGGGATGCCGCAACCGCGACCTGTGCCACGGACGTAGCGAACTCCTCCCCCGGAACGAGCCCTGTCTGACCTTCGACCTGGGGAACAGTTGGGTACTCCTCGACGGGCATCGAAAGGAGCGTGAAGTTTGCGGAGCCGCACGTGACAAGAATCTTATTATCGTCTGTGGCGAAGTTGACGGGTGCGTTCGGCAGGCGACTCGCGATATCGGCGAGTAGGCGACCGGAAACGAGAATCGTCCCCTCCTCCTCGACTGAGGCGTCAATCTCAGTCTGCGACGACACTTCGTAATCGAAGCTCGACAGCCGCAGCCCCGACTCCGTCGTCTCAATCAGCACACCGCTGAGAATGGGCAGCGTTGTTCGCTGCGGGAGCAGTTTGACGGCAAATGAGACGGCTTCGCTCAAGACATCGCGGTTGACGCTGAAACGCACGTGGTACCCCTGTCGAACTCGACGGACAAGTCGCACACCATGCTAGCCCCACAACGCACATGGAGAACCTGTCATTCCAAGATTGGGGCTTTAGCGGTCAAGGTTCCCGCATAAATACTGTTTAAGTAATTCTCTTAACGGGCTTAACCGTTGTGGAAACTGTGGATAAGTTCCGACACGCCTGGAGATATATGGGAACTACACGCGTGTGAGTTGTTCACGCGGTGTGGGATCCGCGGAATTACACGGGTGTGGGCCCTGGCCGTCGAGGTGGCTAAATTCACAGGCTCAGCGATCTTGTCCCCATATGAAGGTGAGTTTTCCGGATCTTCTCCACAAGTTATCCACAGGCCATAACAAAAGGCCCGGTGGATCAGCGGTTTCCCTGCTTGATACGGCTTGTGAGCTCGGTCACCTGGTTGTAAATTGACCGGCGCTCTTGCATGAGGTCGCCGATTTTCTTATTTGCGTACATCACCGTTGTGTGGTCGCGATTGCCGAAAAGCTGGCCGATCTTCGGCAGCGAGAGGTTGGTGAGCTCGCGGCAGAGGTACATGGCGATCTGGCGCGATGTCGCGACGGCCTGCGAGCGACTTGACCCATAGAGGTCGTCGACGGTGAGCTTGAAGTACGCGGCTGTCGTATTGATGATGTCGACGGGCGAGATCACGTTGTCTTCGTCGAGGGTGATGATGTCTTTCAGCACCGTCTGCACGAGAGACATGTCGACGGCCGTGTGGTTGAGGCTGGCGAATGCGGTGACACGAATGAGCGTCCCCTCGAGTTCGCGGATGTTGCTCGAGACCTTTGACGCGATGAACTCAAGCACTTCGTCGGGAATCTGCAGCCTCTCGCTTTGCGCTTTCTTGCGCAGAATGGCAATGCGGGTTTCGAGGTCAGGAACCTGAACATCGGTGATGAGGCCCCACTCGAAGCGTGAACGCATCCGATCTTCGAAGCCGGTGAGGTGTTTGGGCGGAAGGTCGCTTGTGATGACCACCTGCTTGTTGTGGTCATGAAGAGTGTTGAACGTATGAAAGAAGGCTTCCTGGGTCTCTGCCTTGTTCTGCAGAAACTGAATGTCGTCGATCAGCAGAATGTCGATGTTGCGATAGCGAGCCTGAAACTCTGGTCCTCGGTTGTTCGCGATCGAGTTGATGAAGTCGTTCGTGAATTCTTCGCTCGAGACATATCGCACACGAATGCCGGGATAGAGGTTCATCGCGTAATGGCCGATGGCGTGCAGAAGGTGCGTTTTTCCGAGACCCGAGTCGCCATAGATGAAGAGAGGGTTGTAGGCCTTCGCCGGTGCCTCAGAGACCGCGACGGCCGCGGCGTGCGCGAATCTGTTCGATTGTCCGATGACGAAATTGTCGAATGAATACTTGGGGTTCAGGCGTGTGTCGTTCTGCCGTGCGGGAAGCACGGAGTCCGGCATCGAGTACGACGGCTTCTCTTCCTGCTGGGCAGGGCGACCTGGCGCTTGACGGGGCTCTGCAGCGAGGTCGTATTCTCGCTCGATGATCTCGGGGTTGACGACGACGGCGAACGTGGATGCTCCGTGAGACTCTTCGATCGTGTGAGCGAAGGCCTCAAGAATCGACGCCCGCATTCGAGCGTTGAGCTGCCCCGCCGTAAACTCGTTCGGCACCTCGAGGTAGAACGTTCCTCCCATGATTCCCTTGGGAACGACGAGGCTCAGAAACCCCTGCAATGGAGGGGTGATGCGTTTATCGTCGGCGAGTGCATCCAGCACAATCTGCCAGGTTCCGGCAACGTCCTGTTGCTCGTCAGACATCTATTCCCCCGTACTTATCCACAGCGTTATCCACCGATTTAACCCCCGTGAGCCCGTGAACGCACGCGGGCGATCGTAGGGCTGTGGATAACTAGATCACATCACGCTAGTCTGAGGAAGAGGCCGAGGCAAAATTCCGCGAGATTCCGGTTGGGTCGACTCGGTGTGTC